>NZ_CP088298.1:0-2400000 GCF_021117425.1 Brevibacterium zhoupengii
CAGTGTGGAGGATTACTGGGCAGACTCGTCAGTTCTCCACAAACTGTGGAAAACTATGTGGAAGTCATACACAGGTGTGGACCGTGCCAAGAACAAACGACGAAAACGGAGGAAGATTGACGGTGTCGAATTCCAAGAATGAGCTCATCAGCCAATGGCGGACGGTGGTCTCGACCCTGGATCAGGACCCCAGTCTGACCGCCCACCAAAGGGGCTTCCTCTCTCTTGCATTGCCCAAGGCTCTCGTCGACAATGCACTGGTCCTTCTGGCCGTCCGTGACGAACACACGCGCAGAACCATTGAGACTCGCCTCCTCGGTCCTCTGACCAGAGAGTTCTCCCATGTTCTCGGCTTTGAGGTGACTTTCGGGTTCGTCGTCGACCCGGAACTCGATGTACCGATCCGGTTCGAAGATCTCATCGGAGAACCCACACCGGGATCACCGATCGAGATCGATCCGGAGACATCCACCTCGGCGATGGAATCCACGGGATCTCCTCACTATGCGCCGACGCAGGCCCCGGCGCCCGAGCCTCAGATCCCTTCTCCCTATAACCGCGCACCTCACCCGCAGCCGCAGTCACCCAGGTACGAAGACGCCGGGCCGGCGCCCAGCAATGGGGCACCTGTGGAAAGAACGACGCGAGAGATGAAGATCGCCGAGGCGACCGCCGCCCAGTCGACTCCGCCGGTCGAGGTTCCCGGAGTCGCCCAGCTCAACCCGAAGTACACCTTCGACACCTTCGTCATCGGCGCATCCAACCGCTTCGCGCATGCCGCTGCCTTCGCTGTGGCCGAGGCACCGGCCAAGGCCTACAACCCACTATTCATCTACGGCGATTCGGGCTTGGGAAAAACGCACCTCCTGCACGCGATCGGCTACTACGCAACACAGCTGTTCCCCGAGATCCGCGTGAAATACGTCTCGAGCGAAGAATTCGTCAACGACTTCATCAACACCATCGGTTCGTCGAAGACTTCGAACTCGCTGCGTCCCGCGTTCCAGCGTCGCTACCGCGAGGTCGACATTCTGATGATCGATGACATCCAGTTTCTGCAGGGCAAGGATGCAACGGTCGAAGAGTTCTTCCACACATTCAATGCGCTGCACAATGAGGTCAAACAGGTAGTCATCACCTCGGACCAGCCGCCGAAGATGCTCAAGGGATTCGAGGAGCGGCTGCGCTCACGCTTCGAATGGGGTCTCCTCACCGACGTGCAGCCTCCGGACATGGAGACGCGCTTCGCCATTCTGCGTCGCAAGGCCGCCGGCGAGCAGCTCGACGTTCCCAACGACGTCTTGGAATACATCGCTTCACGGATCTCGTCGAACATCCGGGAGCTCGAGGGCGCACTCATCCGCGTGACTGCCTTCGCCAATCTCAATGACCAGCAGGTCGATGTCAGCCTGGCCGAGACGGTGCTCAAGGACTTCATCACCCAGGATGACACCCCGGCCATCACCGCCGCCGACATCATGGGACAGACTGCTGCCTACTTCAGCCTCACCCTCGACGACCTCTGCGGCACCTCCCGGTCACGAACACTGACCACTGCCCGACAGATCGCCATGTACCTGTGCCGTGAACTCACGGAGCTGTCGCTGCCCAAGATCGGTCAGGCCTTCGGCGGCCGCGACCACACCACCGTGATGCATGCGAACAAGAAGATTCGAACTCAGATGGCCGAACGACGAGCGGTCTACACTCAGGTCACCGAGTTAACAAACCGCATTAAACAGCAACATCGCCTATAGATCGCGGTATACACATCTGTGGATAACCATGGGGACAAACGACGTATCCTGGGGATAGAATGGTGGATAACTTCACGAAGTGAGTGGACGGATGTGAACTACATGGATGTGCTTACCCAAGCGCCCACCGAAGCATGCGTGAGCGTACACAGGGGATCCACACCCTCGGAGATCGCTCAGCCCTTGATTACTAGGGCGTAACTGCCAGTTATCCACAAACTCCACAGGTGCTAATACTTCTACTCATTGAATGGAAGTAATAAGAGGGTGACCGCCACCGACTGCATCGGCTTGGTTGGGGAGCTCTCGAATGAGAGCTCGGAACCGATTCTCAGCACTGCCAGTTATTCGAACACACTGTCACAGTCGATTCTCGAATACGAGATCACCTGCTTCCCGGTCGCCTCGGTGTCTGTGGTCGTTCATGATGTTGGCTGCCCAATGCCGGGACGCTGATATTTCCGATAGGCTGTGTAAAGTTTTCCGAGCAACGTCAAGCCAGTGTCTTGAGTACGTCGGGTGGCCACCCCGAAGGAGTAAAGTGAACGCCGAAGCATCTCCCCTGAAGTTCAAAGTCAACCGCGATGTCCTTGCCGATGCGGTGACTTGGGCTACCAAGACCCTCCCCAGTCGTCCCTCCGCACCAGTTCTCACCGGCATCCTCATCACCGCCGAGGCTGGTGGAACAGTCCGTCTCTCGGTCTTCGACTACGAAGTCTCATCCCGAGTGGAGATCGCGGCCGACGTGGTCACAGCCGGTACGGTCCTCGTCTCCGGTCGACTCCTCGCAGACATCTCCAAAGCCCTTCCCAACCAGGAAGTCACCCTGGAGCAGATCGATTCGAAGGTTGACGTCACCTGCAGCTCGTCTCGCTTCTCGCTGATGACGATGCCGGTCGGCGAATACCCCTCGCTGCCGCAGGTCCCCGATGCTTCGGGAACGGTCTCTGCCGGGGAATTCCAGAACGCCGTCTCGCAGGTCACGATCGCAACATCGAAAGATGACACTCTGCCGATCCTGACCAGTGTTCGCGTTGAGATCGAGGGCGAGAAGGTCACACTCCTGGCCACCGACCGCTACCGACTCGCTGTTCGTGAGTTCACCTGGAATCCTGGCCGCCCAGATGTCTCCGCCGTTGCTCTTCTGCGTGGACGGACACTGTCCGATGTGTCGAAGTCCCTGGGCGGAGATGTCACGATCGGCCTGAGCAACGATGCGGGCAAGGATCTCATCTCCTTCACCTCGGCGGGCCGAGTCACAACCTCGCTGCTCGTCGAAGGCGAATATCCCAAAGTACGGTCGCTGTTCCCTGACTCTGTGCCGATCCACGCGATCGTCGAGACTGGCGTTCTGCGTGAGGCAGTTCGTCGTGTCTCCCTCGTTGCCGAGAGAAATACTCCGCTGCGCTTCGAGGTCAGCGACGGAATGCTCACACTCCACGCCGGTACCGGTGACGATGCCCAGGCATCGGAAGCCCTCGAAGCGGTGCTGCAGGGTGACCCGATCACCGTGGGCTTCAACCCGCACTACATCGCCGAGGGACTGGCCGCGATCGAGAGCCCGTACGTGAACTTTTCGTTCACTCAGCCGATGAAACCTGTCATCATCTCGGGACAGAGAGATCTGGAGTCGTCGGCCGACGAATCGTATCGATACTTGCTCATGCCAACTCGTATCTGAATGTGGATATCCCGACTTTCGCTGCGTAACTACCGGTCCTATCCGGAACTCGATCTCGAGTTCGAGCCCGGGGTCACCACTTTCGTGGCCGACAACGGTACGGGCAAGACCAATATCGTCGAAGCTATCGGGTATCTGGCCCATCTGCGTTCTCATCGAGTTGCCTTCGATGCACCTTTGGTCAACGAGTATGCGCAGACGGCAACCGTGTCTGCTCTCGTCAACCGTGATCAGCGTCATGCGACCGTAGAAGTCTCGATACAGTCGAAGGGCGCCAACCGGGCACGAGTCAACCGATCTCCAGTGAAGATGAAGGAGATCCTGGGACTCGTGTCCTGTGTGGTCTTCGCGCCGGAGGATCTCAGCCTGGTGCGTGGCGAACCAGCTGAACGACGTTCGTGGATGGATACCCTGGTCGTCTCGCGCAACCCTCGTTACTCCTCGGTGATCACAGACTTCGAACGCGCCCTCAAACAGCGCAATGCCCTGCTCAAACGTCTGCGTGAGGATCGTGACCCCGGGCTCGAAGCGACTTTGGACATCTGGAACATGGCCTATGCCGACTCTGCCTCGGAACTGGTCTACGGCAGGCAGCGGATCCTCGCCGACATCGTCGAGCCTCTGCAGAGGAACTTTGCGTATATCGCCGCCGATGCTCGTCTGGAACGTCAGGGAATCCAAGCTCGCTATGATTCGCGCATCGACTATTCGCAAGCCGAGTCGGCCGCCGAATGCCGCGAGCTGCTGTTGGCCGCCCTCGAACGTCGGCGCACCACGGAGATCGAACGCGGTCTGACCCTGCACGGTCCCGGCCGTGACGATCTGGCGCTGACGATCGGAGACCACCCGGCTAAGGGCTACGCCTCTCATGGAGAAACCTGGTCCCTGGCCTTGGCCATGCAGCTGGCTGGATGGGATCTGCTCAGCTCTGATGCCGGATCCGCTGCCGAACAGCCGGTCCTCGTCCTCGACGATGTCTTCGCTGAACTCGACACCGGGCGCCGCAATCGACTTGCATCGCGCATCACCGAGGCTGAGCAGGTCTTCATCACCGCGGCCGTGGACGGAGATCTGCCCGAAGGGCTGGAAGGCCGCAGGATCGGGCAGGATCGTCTGGTGTCATGAGCGGCATCGAGAAGGACACCTCAACTCCGGTGGCGTCGCTTGAGGCTCTCGACCGGGTTCGACGGATGGAGGCGACCGAGGCGAAGTTCGTGCGCAGCCGACGCCGCTCGCGTCTGCGCGGTGAAGCCGTCTACAGCGGGGCAGGCAAGGACAAACGAGATCCAGCAGCGATCTCATCGGCCCTGGGGAAGCTGATATCCGCCCGAGGCTGGTCTTCGTCGATCGACATCGGCAAGGTGCTGGGCCGGTGGCCGGACCTGGTGGGTGAGCAGGTGGCGATGCACTGCAAACCCGTCGACTTCTCCCCTCCTCTGCTGATCATCGCCGCGGACTCAACGACCTGGGCGACTCAGCTGCGAGTGCTCAAACCGACGATTTTGAGGGCGCTCGAGGCAGGCCTCGGCTCGCAGACGATCACAGAGATCGAGATCCGCGGACCACGAGGGCGCAGCTTCAAGAAGGGACGGCGCAGCGTATCCGGCCGGGGACCTCGGGACACCTTCGGCTGAGGATTTTCTGAGCTTGCACAGCGGCAGATCCGTAAAACCATAGAGAGCCTTAAACGGCGATAGCCGGTCCCGTTCGTGCCCGGGGGTACATCCGAGGCTTAGAAAATCCGGAAATGCACCTTAAAGGGCCGCTTACGGGCATTTCCGGTCGTGGCGCGGTAGAATAGGAAGCTGATAGCGCCCACCCTTACAAGGAGTCATATGACGACCGAGGATCTGCCCCATTACGATGCCGGGGATATTACGGTACTCGAGGGTCTCGAAGCAGTTCGCAAACGACCTGGCATGTATATCGGTTCGACCTCGGAACGCGGTCTCCACCACCTGGTACAGGAAATCGTCGACAACTCCGTCGATGAGGCGATGGCCGGATACTGCTCCCACATCGAGGTGACGATCCTCGCCGACGGCGGCGTGAGAGTCGTCGATGACGGGCGCGGAATGCCGGTGGCGATGCACCCCACCGAGGGCAAGCCCACCGTCGAAGTGATCCTGACGATTCTGCACGCCGGCGGTAAGTTCGGCGGAGGCGGCTACGCAGTGGCCGGCGGTCTCCACGGTGTGGGTTCGACAGTGGTCAATGCGCTCTCCGAGCGTCTTGAGGTCGAGGTTCGCCGTGACGGCTACTTCTGGAACATGAACTTCGAGAAGGGTGTTCCCACAGGTGAGCTCACCCGTGGCGCTGAAACCTCCGAGACCGGAACGATGGTGACCTTCTGGCCGGACTCGACGATCTTCGAGACCACCGACTTCTCGTACGAGTACCTGCGCGCCCGTTTCCAGCAGATGGCGTTCCTCAACAAGGGCATGAAGATCAGCCTCACGGACGAACGCCACGTCCAGGTGGATGACGACAATGTTCAGATCGACGAAGACGAAGAGAACGACGCCAAACCGCGTGAGGCCACCTACCACTACGAACACGGTCTGCTCGACTACGTGCAGTACCTGAATTCGACGAAGAAGGCCGATCTCGTCCACCCTGACGTCATCGTCTTCGAAGCCGAGGAAGCCGAAGAGACGCTGTCGCTCGAAATCGCCATGCAGTGGACGACTTCCTACAGTGAGTCGGTCCACACCTATGCCAACGTCATCAACACCCATGAGGGAGGCACCCACGAAGAGGGCTTCCGCACTGCGCTGACGTCGCTGATCAATAACTACGCTCGTGAACAGAAGCTCCTGCGGGAGAAGGATGCGAACCTCACCGGTGATGACATCCGTGAAGGACTGACCGCAGTTATCTCGGTCAAACTCGGCGATCCCCAGTTCGAAGGTCAGACTAAGACGAAGCTGGGCAACTCCGAGGTCAAGGGCTTCGTCCAGCGCGTTGTCCGCGATGAACTCGGACACTGGATGGAGTCCAACCCGGCTCAGGCCAAGGACGTCGTCCGCAAGGGACTCCAGGCATCCCAGGCCAGGTTGGCGGCCCGCAAGGCCCGCGAAGCCACGAGGCGTAAGGGACTGCTCGAGTCCTCGGGTATGCCCGGTAAGCTCAAGGACTGCCAGTCCAAGGACCCGACGATCTCCGAAGTCTTCATCGTCGAGGGTGACTCGGCAGGCGGTTCCGCGACTCAGGGCCGCAACCCGAACACTCAGGCGATCCTGCCGCTGCGCGGCAAGATCCTCAATGTGGAGAAGGCGCGACTCGACCGGGCACTGGGCAACAATGAAGTCCAGGCCATGATCACCGCCTTCGGTACCGGTATCGGTGAAGAATTCGACATCGAGAAGCTGCGTTACCACAAGATCGTTCTCATGGCGGACGCCGACGTCGACGGTCAGCACATCACGACGCTGCTGCTGACCCTGATCTTCCGCTACATGAAGCCGCTCATCGAACATGGTTACGTGTATCTGGCCACTCCTCCGCTGTATCGGATCAAATGGTCGAATGCTCCTCACGAGTTCGCCTACACCGAGAAGGAGAGCGACGGTCTGCTGGAAGCTGGCCGTGCGGCGGGCAAACGCCTGCCCAAGGACATGGCGATTCAGCGCTACAAGGGTCTGGGCGAGATGAACTACTCGGAACTGTGGGAGACCACGATGGATCCCGACCACCGGCTGCTCAAGCAGGTGTCGCTCGACGACGGGATCGTCGCGGATGAGATCTTCACGGTCCTCATGGGTGACGACGTGGATTCGCGTCGACGTTTCATCCAGGAGAACGCGAAAGACGTTCGCTTCCTCGATATCTGATTCTCACCGTCGGTTCCCGGCCTGTACCGGGAGCGGACGGTCACACAGACTTTCATGAACTCAAGCACCGCCCTCATGCGCGGGTTAAGACACAAGGGAAGAGCCCACATTGGCTGACGAAAACGATATCGGAACCGACATCAACCGTGTCGAACAGGTTGATCTCAATCTCGAGATGCAGAGGTCGTACCTCGATTATGCGATGAGCGTGATCGTCGGTCGTGCTCTGCCCGACGTCCGTGACGGACTCAAACCCGTTCACCGGCGCGTGCTGTACGCGATGTTCGACGGCGGTTACCGTCCGGACCGCAACTTCTCCAAGTGCTCACGCGTTGTCGGCGACGTCATGGGCCAGTACCACCCGCACGGTGACTCGGCGATCTACGACGCCATGGTCCGCCTCGTCCAGCCGTGGACCATGCGCTACCCATTGGTTGCAGGACAGGGAAACTTCGGGTCACCGGGTGACGATGGTGCGGCTGCGCCACGTTATACCGAGTGCAAAATGGCTCCCCTGGCCCTCGAGATGGTCAGGGACATCGAAGAGGGCACCGTCGATTTCCAGGACAACTACGACGGTCGCAACCAGGAACCAGTGGTTCTGCCGTCACGGTTCCCGAACCTGCTGGTCAACGGTTCGTCCGGCATCGCCGTGGGTATGGCGACCAACATTCCACCGCACAACCTCCGCGAGGTTGCTGCTGGAGCGCAGTGGCTGCTGTCGCATCCCGAGGCCAGCAAGGAAGAGGCTCTCGAAGCGCTGCTCGGCATCGTCAAGGGCCCGGACTTCCCGATGGGTGCAACCATCCTGGGTCGCAAGGGCATCGAAGACACCTATCGCACCGGTCGCGGGTCGATCACACAACGCGCCGTCGTCGAGGTCGAAGAGATCCAGGGACGCACCTGCCTGGTCGTGACTCAGCTGCCCTACATGGTCAACCCCGACACCCTGGCCGCGAAGATCGCCTCCTATGTCAAGGATGGAAAGGTCGCAGGCATCGCGGATCTCCGCGACGAGTCCTCGGGACGAACCGGACAGCGTCTGGTCATCGTGCTCAAACGCGATGCGGTAGCCAAGGTCGTCCTCAACAACCTCTACAAGCACACCTCGCTGCAGGAGAACTTCTCCGCGAACATGCTGGCGATCGTCGACAGCGTCCCGCGCACCCTCAGCTTGGACTCCTTCCTGCGTCTGTGGGTCAAGCACCAGGTCGAAGTCATCGTGCGTCGCACCGAGTTCCGTCTGCGCAAGGCCGAGGAGCGCGCTCACATCCTGCGCGGCTACCTCAAGGCACTCGACGCCCTCGACGAGGTCATCGCACTGATCCGTCGCTCGCCGTCTTCCGATGAGGCTCGGACTGGGCTGATGGACCTCCTCAAGGTCGACGAAGTTCAGGCCAATGCGATTCTTGACCTGCAGCTGCGCCGTCTGGCCGCCCTGGAACGTCTGAAGATCCAGGAAGAGGCCGAGAAGATCGAGCAGCAGATCGCCGAGTACAAATACATCCTTGCGACTCCCGCCCGGCAGCGCGAGATCGTGTCGGAAGAACTCGAAGAGATCGTTGATCGCTACGGCGACGATCGTCGGACCAAGATCCTGGCCGGATTCGACGGCGATGTATCGATGGAAGACCTGATTCCGGAAGAAGAGGTCGTCGTCACCATCACCCGCGGCGGCTATGCCAAGCGCACCCAGAATCACCTGTATCGCGCTCAGCACCGTGGCGGCAAGGGCATCAAGGGCGCAAACCTGCGCGGCGACGATGTCGTCGAGCAGTTCTTCGTCACCTCCACACACAACTGGCTGCTGTTCTTCACCAACACCGGTCGCGTGTACCGTGCAAAGGCCTATGAGCTGCCCGAGGGTTCACGGGATGCCAAGGGTCAGCACGTGGCGAACCTGCTTGCCCTGCAGCCGGGCGAGACGATCGCCAAGGTACTCTCAATCCGCGACTACGAGGAAGCAGAGTTCCTCATCCTGGCCACGCAGTCCGGTGTCGTGAAGAAGACTCGTCTGAGCGAGTACGACTCGAATCGCACGGGCGGGGTCATTGCGATCAACCTCCGTGAGTACAAGGGTCAGCCGGATGAACTGGTCTCGGCGCGGATCGTGAGCTCCGAAGACCACCTCCTCATGATCTCCCGCAAGGGAATGTCGATCCGGTTCGCAGCCGACGACGATTCGATTCGTCCCCTGGGCCGCGTCACCGGCGGTGTGACCGGAATGAAGTTCAAGGGTGACGACGAGCTGCTGACCATGGATGTCATCCAGCCCGACACATACGTCTTCGTCGTGACTGAGGGCGGCTACGCGAAGCGGACCCCGGTCGACGAATACCGCCTGCAGGGTCGTGGCGGCCTGGGAATCCGGGTTGCCAAGATCACGGAACAGCGCGGAGACTTGGTGGGAGGACTCATCGTCGACGAGGGAGAAGAAGTCCTCGTCGTCATGGAGCGCGGTAAGATCGTACGGTCGAATATCGATGAAGTTCCGGCAAAGGGACGCAACACCATGGGTGTGGTGTTCGCGAAACCGGGCAAGAATGACCGTATTATCGCAGTAACGCGTGGACCCGAGACTGTGGTCGAAGAGCTAGACGAAGAAGCTGACGAACCAGAGGGCGAGGACGTGGAGCCTCAGACCGGCAGCGAGGATGTGGAAGAGTGAGCGACAACAAACAGCCAGGCTCAGGCAAGATCATACGCACGTCCAGTGGATCCACCCGCTTGACAGCAGGATCGGCGAAGAACGAAGACAAGGCTGGTGCTGCCGGCTCGGGCAATTCCGCCGGCTCCGGCAATTCGGGCAAGACACCCGATACGACCCGGGTGGTGACCCCTCCGGCTCCCAAAGCCTCACCGAAGCCCAACAGAGCCCCTTCAGCCGGGCAGTCCTCGCCCGGACAGACCTCGGGCGGACCTGGTGGGTCGTCCTCGGCAGGGACCGCCACTGGCGGATCGGCACCTTCCAGCCAAGCTACAGGCTCACAGAAGCAGTCCTCGGGTGGCGGACAGTCCACCTCGGCGATGGGAGCCGCAGCCAACACCATTCGCGCCAGCTCCGGCAGCGTGAAAATGGGTGTCAAGAACATGGTCGACAGCGGCAAGGGCAACAAAAAGAAGAAGGGCCCGCGAACGGTCCGTCTCACCGTCTCGGCTGTCGACCCGTGGTCGGTCATGAAGATGTCGTTCCTCATGTCCGTGGCCATCGGCATCGCCACCATCGTGGCCTTCGTCGTACTCTGGATCGTCCTCCAAGCCACCGGCGTCATGAGCGGTTTGGAAACGACGATCGCCGAGGTTGCCGGCGCAGAGTCGGCAGAGAAGATCGTCGGGATCTTCGGCTTCGGCCGAGTCGTGGCGGCCGGCTTCATCATCGCGGTCATCAACATCGTCCTCATGACAGCCCTGTCCACCTTGGCTGCGTTCATCTACAACATCGGCTCCCTCATCGCTGGTGGATTCCACCTGACGCTGACTGACGACTGACTCGTGCTGACCAACGCCTGAGACCTGTGACCGCCTGTTTCGGCGCTCACGAGCTTCTCATCGGTTTCGCTGCCTGACCGGCGGCTCGGATGCCCTCCACAGGAATTCCGGGTCGCCGGCAGACGTTTGGGAGCCCGTTCGGTGCGTATGATGAGGGCATGTGAGGCGAGTCACTGTCAGCCGATTTGTGTTGGAATGACCCGTTGGGTATCGTTTTACTTCGGGTTCACCCCCTGAAAAGGGCCTATAGCTCAGGCGGTTAGAGCGCTTCGCTGATAACGAAGAGGTCCCTGGTTCAAGTCCAGGTAGGCCCACATCCTTTCGAGGAGGATCATGAAGAAATGGATTCTCAGTGGTCTCACACTTGTGGGACTCGGAGTTTTCTTCCGGTGGCGGCACGGTAATCAGAGTGCCCAGGCCGAATGGTCCGAACACACCGACTCGGTGTGAAGGTGAATCCCTTCTGGGGGTATGGCGCAATTGGTAGCGCACCTGCTTTGCAAGCAGGGGGTTAGGGGTTCGAGTCCCCTTACCTCCACCAGATGATGAAGGCTCCGAACCGATATGGTTCGGAGCCTTCATAGTTTCTCCCGGATGAGAGTGGCATCTTTGGGGTGTGTGGTCACAGTGGAGACGGATGCCATTTCCATTCCGTTCTGCGGCCGGCCCCGCCTGATTCGATCCGTCCGTTCGCCCAGAGCAGCGACAGCCAAGGATCGGTGCCGAGCTCGACTTCAGGGAACAGACGCCGCAGCACTGTGGCGGCAATTGTCGCATCCGGCCGAAAACCCACCCCCAGACCATCAGTCGCGTCCCAGGTCTTCGGACCAGGGCAGAGTTGGTGGAGCCCGCCCGAACCCCGACCTCGAAGGCGGCGTCGTCACCGCGACCTGACCACAGATCCAGCGCGTACCACAACGGACCCGTTGCCGAGTGAGCCACGACCTCCGAGACACTGATGCTCATCTGAGGCGCTGTGACAGACCAGTCACGGGAGATCTGCGCCGTCAGTGCAGTCGCGCATATGGACCCGGCGTGAAATACGTCCGAACAATTCATGGTCGAATGCTGTTCCTCGCCGGCAACCCAGATATGCGTCGCTCTCAGCGTCGTAAGCAGGGAGGGTCCGGTCGCCGTTTCAGTTCTGCAGACGGGCAACGAGGACCACAAGAGAGTTGAATCACGATACCGTCAGATTGAGGTTTTCCCCACCGACAATTCCACGCCGACGGAATAAGCTGAAGTGTATTCTCGTTGACCCCTTTGTCTGCACGCACAGTTGGCTGCTGTGAGCAGTTTCCCGCCCAGTCCGGGCGATGACAGACCTTTTCGATCGGAGCACCTCTTTGTCCAGCGACACCTCCCACTCACGTGCGAACGACTCACAGGCTGACTCGATCGATCCCGCCGGAATGCGGGTGATCTGGCTGCTCCTGGTGGCCGCCTTCGTCGCGATCCTCAACGAAACGACGATGGCCATTGCAATCCCAGAACTCAACGCTTCGCTGGGGATTCCTCCAGAGCTCGGCCAGTGGCTGACCAGTGCATTCATGCTCACCATGGCCGTCGTCATCCCGACGACCGGATTCCTCCTGCAGCGTTTCAGCACCCGCCAGATCTTCCTGGCGGCGATGATCCTGTTCTCCGCAGGCACCCTGATCTGCCTCGTGGCTCCCGGATTCGCCGTCCTGCTCGTCGGACGCGTCGTCCAGGCGGCCGGCACCGGCATCATGATGCCCCTGCTGATGACGACGATGATGAATGTCGTCCCTGCCCACTCGCGCGGTCGCATGATGGGTCGAGTCGGCCTCGTCATCTCCCTCGCACCGGCAATCGGTCCGACGATGTCGGGCATCGTGCTCGACTCCCTCGGGTGGCGCTGGCTCTTCGCCATCGTCCTGCCGATCGCCCTGATTGCACTCGGCCTCGGCGCGAAGTGGATGACCAACCTCGGTGAGAGCACCCACGCACCGATCGACTACGTCTCCATCGTGCTCTCCGTCTTCGCCTTCGGCGGCATCGTCTTCGGCCTCAGTCAGTTCGGCGGAGGACATGGCGGCGACGCCGGAGGAAGCTCCTCAACCGGCTTCGCATGGACTGCGATCGCCGCCGGACTGGTCTTCCTCGCCCTCTTCGCCTGGCGACAGCTGGTGCTGCAGAAGGAGGATCGGGCACTGCTCGACCTGCGAGTCTTCTCCGCGAAGAACTACGTCATCGCCGTCATCATCATGGCCGTCGTCTCACTGGCCATGTTCGGCACCTTCTCCCTGCTCCCGCTGTACCTGCAGAACGTCGCCGGACTCAACGCCACCCAGTCGGGTCTCGTCCTGCTGCCGGGATCCATCCTCATGGGCGTCCTTGCTCCCGTCATGGGCCGCATCTACGACGCACGAGGACCCAAGACTCTCCTGGTCCCAGGGTCGATCATGATCGCCGCGTCGATGTTCTCCTACTCCATGGTCGGCATCGGCACACCCACGTGGGTGCTCGTCGTCATCCAGACCGTCATGTCGCTGGGACTGGCCGCGTCGTTCACACCTCTGTTCTCAGCCTCGCTGGGTTCGTTGGAGCGCAAGCTGTACTCGCATGGTTCCGCGGCCCTCAACACCATGCAGCAGGTAGCCGGAGCGGCCGGAACAGCGCTGCTCATCTCCATCTACTCCTCTGCCCTGCATTCGGGTGAGGCGGCAGGCCGTTCCGTGGCGGAGTCCGGTCAGCCTGGAGCACACAACGCGTTCCTCCTGGCAGCAATCATCGCTCTCGTGCCCGTGGTGCTCTCGTTCTTCATCAAGAAGCCCGAAGACCAGGAAGATGCCCCCGCCGAGGTGGTCGACCTGGCCCCGAAGTCACCCGCCGAGTGATCTGAGGGACAGTGGGCCCCGGGTGTGCACCGTGAACTGGTGCACCCCGGGGCTTTCTGCAACTCTGGACCTCGAGTACATCGGGTCTTGGGATGGCTCAGGGTCTTGATGACTCAGCCCGTGACCGTGCTGTGGCGAACCGGTTTCAGACCGAGTGTCCGGTCGGTGCCGTCAGCGTCCCCGAGATGCCGTCATCTGCATCGTCGGAGTTCCCCTGCGTCTGCGAAGCGCGCCGCAGTTCTCCACCGCGTGCCAAGGCGCCGATGAGGAAGACGATGAGGCCGGCGACGGTGACCAGGGAACCGGCCCACAGCGGAGACGAGTAGCCGAGGCCGGCGGCGATGGTGAGCCCGCCGATCCACGCGCCGAAGGCATTGCCCACGTTGAACGCTGCGATGTTCGCTCCTGAGCCCAAGGTCGGGGTGGCCTGAGAATGGCGCATGATGCGCATCTGCATCGCGGGCACCGTGGCGAACCCGAACCCGCCCATGAAGATCAGAGCGATGATCGTGGCGACCTTGCTGTCGGCGAGCTGCGAGAACACCGCGAGGATGATCACGAGCCCGCTGAGCAGAACGAGCAGTGTCCGCCCGAGGTTCCTGTCAGCAGCTTTGCCGCCGAGGATGTTGCCGATGAAGAGTCCGACTCCGAACAGGACCAGCAGCCATGGCACGGTGGAACTGGCGAACCCGGTCACCCCGGTGAGAGTGAATGCCATGTAGCTGAAGGCGCCGAACATGCCGCCATAGCCGAGGATTGTGATGAGTATCGAAGCCCAGACCTGTCCGGATGTGAAGATGCGGAACTCGCTGAGGATGTTTCCGGTCGACTTCGCCTGTGCAGCTGCGGCTGGGATGAGGGCAACGATCCCGATGAGGGCGATGACGCCGATGATGCTGATGGCCCAGAAGGTCGAGCGCCATCCCGCGGCCTGGCCGAGGAACGTTCCCAGGGGAACGCCGAGGACGTTGGCCGTGGTGAGGCCCGCGAACATCATCGAGATGGCCGCCGCCTGACGGTTGGGCGCGACAAGTCCGGCCGCGACGACAGAGCCGATGCCGAAGAAGGCACCGTGACAGAGTGCAGCGATGATCCGCCCGAGCATCATGAGTTCGTAGCTGGGTGCGAGGGCGGAGAGCGCATTGCCGATGATGAAGAGGACCATGAGTCCGATGAGGGCGGTCTTGCGGTTGACCCGGGTCAGCGCCACCGTGATGAGGATGGCACCGACGGCGACAGCGAGGGCATATCCCGAGATCAGATAGCCGGCGACGGTCTCGGTGACGCCGAAGTCAGCTGCAACTTCGGGCAGCAGGCCCATGATGACGAACTCTGTGAGTCCGATTCCGAACCCGCCGATGGCGAGAGCGAGAAGTGCGAGTGGCATGGTGTGTATCTCCTTTTGCGTCAGGACGGCGGACCACCTCGGCGCGTGTGCAATAGAAGGCGTATGCAGTAGTTGCAAACGCAACGATATAAATACTTGCACACGCGGTCTATCGGCGCAAGTGGTGTATTCTGTGATGAAGACGATTGTGAGGGAGAGACACATGGGCATCAGGGATGACGCAGTCGAGATCCGGTCTCGTGGCTGGCGCACTCTTGCGGCTCTGCACGCATTGATCGAGACTGAATTGGAGCGTTCACTCCAGCGCGAGCATCAGCTTTCGGTCGTTGAATTCACCGTCCTGGATGCACTCAGCCGGCAAGACGGCTGGCACATGCGCATGCGGCAGCTGGCCCGAGCAGCCGCACTGTCGAGCAGTGCCACGACGCGTCTTGTCACCCGTCTGGAGGACCGCGGACTGCTGACGAGGATCCTCTGCGATGACGACCGTCGGGGCATCTACACTGAACTCACCGATGCTGGATGGAAGCTGTTCGAAGCTGCCCGACCAACACATGATCAAGTCCTGGAAGCTGCGCTTTCCGAGGCCGGCGAAGTCCCGGAACTCGGGCCCCTGGTCAACGCTCTGCATTCCGAGGTGGTCCAGGCTTAGGTTTCGCGTGTGGATCCTGGGGTCGACGCGACACGGCGCTGTAGTCAGGGTGGGCGTGCGGGAGTAATGTGTCTGCCACAGTTCGGACTGAGGAAGGACTCATGGACACTCAGATCCTCCCCGCCACAGCAGAGCGCTTCGCTGACGTCGAGACGATGCTCGGGCCCAAGCGCGGCCCCGATGCCATCGCCTGCTGGTGTCTGACTTATCGGCTCGGCAGCAGAGCATCAGGCAAGCTCGATGCCGCCGCGAGGAAGGCTGCCGTTCACGATCTGTGCTCCCATTCGCCGTCACCGGGGATTCTTGCCTATCTCGAGGATGAGGTCGTCGGCTGGTCTTCGGTGGCTCCCCGCTCACAGGTTGCGGAACTGGCCGATGCTGCGACGTATCCGAGAGTCGATGATGTCGAACCGTGGTCGATCTTCTGTCTGCGCACCCGCGGAGGGAAGCGACGGCAAGGAATCGGGCAGCAGGTTCTGCGGGGAGCCATCGATTTCGCTTGGGACAACGGCGCCGAGGTGATCGAGGCATATCCCTTGGATACGACGGAGAAGACAGCGCCGATCTTCACCTACCCCGGGCTGCGTTCGATGTTCGAGAAGGAGGGTTTCACGAAGGTCGCGGACACCGAGTCCGTGATCGGCGGTGCCAGGCGTGTGGTGATGCGCTTGGAGTCCGCGTGAGCAGCGGATCCCTCACTCACCCCTGCGATTGCGCAGTCAGTGTATGAGCGGGTAATATCGGCCTGTACTCCGGGGGTATGGCGCAATTGGTAGCGCACCTGCTTTGCAAGCAGGGGGTTAGGGGTTCGAGTCCCCTTACCTCCACTCGAGAAGCTATTGAGACAGCACTCGTAAAAGAAGATCCCGCCGACAGCGATATGGACGCTGTCGGCGGGATCTTTGTTTCTCTATGCGTGTCTCAGGTTCAGGCGTGAACGCGGATGAGGTGTTCGTTGGTGAACGCCTGGAAGGCCCACTGGGCGTTCTCGCGGCCGTAGCCCGAGCGGTTGATGCCGCCGAACGGGTACTCCGGTCCCGACTCCATGTGTCCGTTGATGAGAGTCATTCCGGCGTTGATCTTGGCACCGAATTCCTCTCCCTTTTCGAGGTCATCGGTCCACACCGAGCTCATGAGACCGTATTCGGTGTCATTGGCCAGACGCAGAGCATCCTCTTCGTCCTTGGCCCGGTAGATCATGACTGCGGGTCCGAAGAGCTCATTGCAGCCGAGGTCCGACTTCGGGTCGATGTCGGAGATCACTGCAGGCGACATGAACCAACCCGGACGGTCGAGCTTCTTGCCGCCGGTGTGCAGAGTGGCACCATCGGAGACAGCCTTGTCGATCATGGCGACGACCTCATCGAGTGCGCCCTCGGAGGAGACCGGTCCCATGCCGACATCCGGGTCGTCGAAGGTCGAGACCTTCGTCGCCTCGGCGGCCTTGACGGCCTCGGCGAGGAACTCGTCGTAGAGATCATCGACGACGATCATGCGCTTCGGCGAGGTGCAGACCTGACCGGCGTTCGCCAGGCGCAGTCCGACGAGCTTCTGGGCCAGTGCCGGCACGTCCTTCGAGTCGAGGACGACGGCGGGGTCATTGCCGCCGAGTTCGAGGACGGCACGCTTGTAGTACTTGGCGGCGATTGAGGCCACGGAGGCACCGGCACCCTCGGACCCGGTGAGCGAGAAGCCCTTGACGCGGAAGTCCTTGAGGACCTCCTCGGCGTGGGAGCTGTCGAGGTAGATGTTCTGGTACACGCCCTTGGGCAGACCCGCCTCGGTGAGGAGATCTTCGAAGTACTGTGAGGACTTCGGGCAGATGGAGGCCTGCTTCATGATGATCGAGTTGCCGACCATGAGGTTGGGCAGCACGAAGCGAGCGATCTGGTTGTAGGGGAAGTTCCAGGGCATGATGCCCAGCAGCACGCCCAGCGGCTGGTGGCGCACGTAGCTGCTGGCCGCACCTGCGGCAGCCAGATGTGTGGGAGCCAGGTGGGTGGCGGCGTTGTCGGCCATCCAGCGGGCTGTGCGGGCGACCTTGTCGACCTCGCCGAGTCCCTGCTTCTTGATCTTGCCCATCTCACGGCCGATGATGTCGGTCATCTCGTCGGCATTGGCATCGACGAGGTCGGCGAACTTCCGCAGGATCGTCGCGCGCTCATGCAGCGGAGTCTCTTTCCACGACAGGTGGGCTTCGTGGGCGCGATCGATGTAACCGGGAATCTCTTCCTTGGGAACGGAGGCGAACTCCTCCTCGATCTCACCGGTATTGGCATTTGTCACTGCGAACTTGCTCATGAACGTCCTCTCGAGCATAGGAAACGGCGATACAGGGTCAACAAGAAGAATGACGTGCGCATTCCGCTGGGGCAAGTCGGTCTCACGCCTTGCCCACCGCTGATCCGAATCTCGGGCCTCAGTTCTCGGCGCGAGATGCGGAACTGGGGGCCGCCTCGGCGATGATGGTGGTCCGGGAAGAGGATTGCCTGCTGCGTTTCACGGCAAACGACAGCCCGGCAGCGACGAGGCACATGGCGGCACCGCCCCACCAGGCGTAGGTGTACTCACCGAAGGTGTCGCGGATGAGTCCGGCGCCCAAGGCCGCAGCTGCGGCACCGAGCTGATGTGCGGCGAAGACCCAGCCGAAGACGATCGTCCCCTGCTCGCCGAAGACCTCACGACACAGCGCCGAGGTGGGCGGAACCGTCGCCACCCAGTCGAGCCCGTAGATGACGATGAAGACCACCATCGACGGGTGCACGACATCGGAGAGCAGCCAGGGCAGGAGCAGAAGGCCGACGCCTCTGAACGTGTAGTAGGCCAGGAGGAGGATGCGGGGGTCGAACTTGTCGGTGAGCCAGCCGGAGAATACGGTGCCGAGGATGTCGAAGACGCCGACGACGGCGAGCAGGCCCGCAGCTGTTGTCGACGGCATTCCGTGGTCATGGGCAGACGGAATGAAGTGGATGCCGATGAGCCCGTTGGTCGTTGCCCCGCAGATGGCGAAGGCGATGGCCAGAGCCCAGAATGACCGGTGGCGTGCTGCGAAGAACAACCCGTGGATGGCACGTCGGGTGGCACCGCCGGTGAGCCGGTCGGCCGCAGCACGAGTCTCGAATGAGGACTCGGCGTCGGCCCCGTAGGGCAGCACTCCCCGATCCTCTGGGTAGTCGCGGATGACGAACCAGACGACCGGAACTGCCACGAGAGCCGCGGCGGCGATGAGCAGCGAAGCCGGTCGCCACCCGGTGGACTCGGCGATTGCGGCCACCGGAGGTAGGAAGATGAGCTGCCCGGTGGCCGACCCGGCCGTGAGCATCCCCATGACCAATCCGCGCCGGTGCACGAACCAACGATTGGCAATGGTTGCGGCGAAGACGAGGGCCATCGAACCGGTGCCGAGGCCGATGAGCAGACCCCAGAAGACGAGAAGCTGCCAGGACGCGGTCATGATCACGCTGCCGCCGGCGCCGGCGGCGACGAGAACAAGTGCCGCGGCCACGACATGGCGGATGCCGAAGCGGTCCATCAGTGCGGCTGCGAAGGGGGCGGTGAGACCGTAGAGCACGAGATTGATGCTCACTGCCAGCGACATCACGCTCGTCGACCACCCGAAGTCCTCGTGCAGCGGCACCATGAGCGCCCCCGGAGCCGCCCGGAATCCCGCCGCGGCGAGCAGGGCGAGGAAGGCGACGGCCGCCACCCACCAGGCCGGGTGAATGCGGCGGCGCTTGGAAACCTGTGGTCCGGTGGTGCCTCGAGGAGTGGTCGACATCGATCCCTCACACTTTCTTGAAAGAAGTTATGCTTGAAGAAGTATAGACAGACTTCGCTGAAGAAAGGAAAGGGCTCATGCCGTTGAGATCAGACTGGTCCGAGGCGCTGTGCCCCATCGGGAGATCGCTTGATGTGCTCGGCGACCCCTGGGTGCTGCTCATCGTTCGTGACGTCCTCCATGGACGCGGTCGCTTTGAGGCGCTGCGTGAGGGACTGCAGATCTCAGAAGCGGTGCTCAGCAGGCGTCTGCATGCGATGGTCGAGGCCGGTCTGCTCGAGCGGGTCGACTACCAGGACGGTGCACGCACCCGCCAGAAATACGCTGCCACCGAAGCCGCGGCCGATCTCCTGCCGATCCTCCAGCAGCTTGCGCTCTGGGGAGAGAAGCACACAGCGATGCCCGCTGCAGGCGGACATATGGCGATGATCCACGAAGTCTGCGGTGAGGAGACCACACACGGTGAAGTGTGCAGCTCGTGTGGTCAGACGCTCGTGGCCGAAGCGATGACCTGGGTGAAGCCGTGGAAGAACGTTCGCGTCACCCTCGGACCGGCGGGTTCGCTGGTTTAGACTGCGAAGATGCCCGTTCAACGAAGACTGAGCTATTTCGTGGCCTCCTCCCTCGACGGCTTCATCGCAGGACCCGATGGGAGCGATCCGAGTTCCTGGTGGCCCATGACCGATGACTACCTCGACTTCATCCGCACCGAATACCCCGAGACTCTGCCCGGTCCCGCCCGTCAGGCTTTGGGCGTCACCGACCCCGGTCATCACTTCGACACCGTGGTCGAGGGGCGTCGTTCCTTCGAAATCGGCCTGGCCGCTGGATTGCCGGATGCCTACCCTCATCTGCGCCACCTCGTGTTCTCATCGACCTTGGAGTCTCCCTCCGATTCAGACGTCGAAATCGTCAGCGGCGATCCGATCGAGCGGATCAGGCAGCTCAAGGACGAACCGGGCAAGGGCATCTGGCTTGTCGGTGGAGGCAGACTTGCTGCGAGCCTGCGATCGGAGATCGACGAAATGATCATCAAACTCGGGCCCGTGACCCTGGGCTCGGGAATTCCACTCTGGGGTCATGATGCGGGATTCAACCAAGAGGTCTGGTCTCGGACCGAGGCCACAAGCTACCCCGGTGGAATGACCCTGCTGCGCTTCGAACGCAACCTCAACGACTGAGAACGTCTGAGAGACGGTCGTCGGCTGAGCTGACTTAAGATCCGTCCGGGGCGATGTGCACCGTGAATGGTCGCGTAGCTGAGTCATAGGCAGCCGTCGTTCCGGTGGCTCCCATGCCGCTGGCTCGGGCCGGCTCATAGGTCCGCACGCCGCTACCGCCCTGCCACTGATTGACCCAAACGACACCGGCGGGGATGCTGGCAGCCAGATCGATGTGATCGGCATTGCGCGAGTACACCGTGGCAGCCAGTCCGAATGATGACTCTGACGCCCGTTCGAGCCCCTGAGCGAATGACGACACGACCGAGACCGGAGCGATAGGACCAAAGGTCTCCTCAGTCATGACCGACATCGAAGAGTCGACATCGGTGATGACAGTTGCTGGATAGAAGAACCCGTGACCATCGGGGACTTCACCTCCTGTTTGCACCGTGGCACCTTTCGCTACGGCATCGCTGACCTGGTGACCGACGATGTGCCGCTGTCTCTCGTCGACCAGGGGTCCCATCATCACATCCGGCTGCAGGCCATCGCCGAAGGCGTACGCTTCGGCAGCCTTGACCAGCTCGACGACGAATTCCTCAGAAATGGCCTGATGCACGAAGATGCGTTCCATTGATGTGCAGATCTGCCCCGTATTGACGAACGAGCCGAAGGCCACCGCCTCAGCGGTCGCCCGAACATCGACGTCTTCGTCGACGATGACCGGATCCTTTCCGCCAAGTTCGAGAACTGCACGGTGCAGTGCCTCTCCTGATGCGGCACCGACCTTCCGCCCGGCGGACACGGAACCGGTGAAGTGAACCAGGTCGATGTCATCGTGACCGACCAAGGGTTCACCGGCGTGGACGTCGCCGAGCACGAGGTTTAGGACGCCGTCGGGGAGGTCGAGCAGCTCGAACAGTCGCACTGTCGACAGCGGTGAGCGTTCGGAGGGCTTGATCACTACGGTGTTTCCGGCCGCAAGCAGGGGGCCGAGAGCACCTAAAACCATCGTGACGGGGAAGTTCCATGGTGTCACGACGGCGGCCACGCCCACCGGCTGGCGGATGATTCGAGTGCGACCTCCGTCGGGATCGTCGGCAGAGGTTTCGAATGCGTATGTCAGCGCTTCCCGTGCGGAGGCCTTCAGCCCTCCAACTCCGGCCGCGATGAAGTTGCGGCCGATGCCCACGGGTTTGCCCATCTCGCGGCATTCGAGTTCGGCCAGTTCGTCGTTGTGTTCCTCGATCCGATCCGCCCAGCGGATGATCCGGGCCACGCGGTCCTCGACCGTCAGTGCCCTCCACGCGGATTGGGCTGTCCGCGCCGAGATGACTGCCAGGTCGACGTCGGCTTCCGCCCCTTGCGGGAACTCGGCGACTGGCTCCTCGGTCGATGGATTTATCACCGTCAATCGGTTCGGGTCCTGGGAGTCGGTCCAGGTGCCGTCGATGTAGTTCTGCAGTGTCTTCACAATTGTCGCGTCTCCTCTGAAGATGGGAAATGGTCGGTGGCTGTGCCGGAGTCGGCCTGTGCCCTGGTCAGTTGATGCGGTCGGCCATCAGCTCGCCGACCATGATCGATGCCAGGTTCGTGTTGGCGCGGGGCACCGATGGGAAGATCGATGCGTCGACGATGTAGAGGTTCTCGGTCCCGTGCACTCGGCAGTCGGAATCGACGACGGTGGTTGGATCATCGGCTCGTCCCATACGGCAGGTGCTTGTTCCGTGCTGAGCATCGGCGACAGTAGCCAACAGGTGGGCATCCAGGGCGTCATCGTCATCCAAAACAGCGAAGAGCTCCTGATTGCAGTCCTTCACGGATCCGCCGAGGATGGCCTGCGTCGCGTCCTGGTCGAGCAGTTTCACTGCGGCTCGGATGCCGGCACGCAGCCGGGCACGGTCGCCAATCTCGGAGAGCATCCGTTCTGCGACTGCAGGTTGCGCGTGGGGGTCAGTCGAGGTCAGAGTGACCGTGCCGCGGGAGTCAGCCTGGTTGAGCCAGACCCCGAAGGCGCCGTATTCGGCACCTGTGTTCGCCGTCGCCATGGAGATCACGCTCTGGTTCATCGAGACGAACATCAGATCGTTGTATCTAACTATCTCGGTTCCCTCTTCGGGGCCGCTGGACCAGCGCACGCACACATTCGTGTGGCGATCGTCCGGTGACGAGATGCCCGAGGAGTCATTGAGCGGAAGGGTGATAGACGCCATCGCATGGTCCTGCAGACCCTGTCCCACAGGAAGGTCGGCGAGGACGTCGATGCCCAGAGACTCGAGCTGGTGGTGTGGGCCAATGCCAGATCGTAGGAGGATCGTCGGTGAGTGGATAACCCCGGCGCTGAGGACGACGGTGTCCGCGTACCGGGACTCGGAGTTCGTGCCGGTGAGTAGGCTGACACCGACCGCGCGTGAGTCCTGGAAGAGGACACGGTCGACGGTCGCTTCACCGAGGATTGTGAGAGTCGGCAGCCCTCGTGCGCCTTCGAGGTAGGCATCGTTGACGCTGACTCGGCGCGATTCATGAGAGTTGATGGGGTAGGGAGAGACTCCTGTCGCCTGCGGTGCGTTGACATCGGCGGCCCAGGGGTGGCCGGCGGCCAACGCTGAGTCGGCCAGTGCCGTGTCCACTGCGCCCCACCTGTTGCGCGGCGCGCGGTAGATGGGAGTGGGCCCGGAGTCGCCGTGAAATTCGGCGGCGCCGAAGTCTTCGTCGTTCTCGAGTTTTGAGAAGTAGGGCAGGACCTCCGCACCCGACCAGCCTTCGCACCCGGATGTCGACCATTCGTCGAAATCCTCCAGTGGCGGTCGGATCGCAATCTGCCCGTTGACCGATGAGCTTCCTCCTACGCCCTTTCCTCTCCAGTAGATTGCTTCGGGCTGAGTATCGGTGCGAGTTGCGTTGAGATCGGTCCACATCATTCCTGCTGTGGCGTCGGGCTCCATGATTGCGACTGCAGGGTTCGGTGATCTCCACGCTTCGTGCATCTCTGCTGAACGATAGTCACGCCCGGCTTCGATGAGGAGGACACGCTTGCCCTTCTCCGCCGATCGAACCGCGAATGCCGCCCCGGCGGAGCCGGCACCGATGACGATGATGTCCCAGTTGTCTTCTTTCACGTCACATCTTCCTTGAGAACGGGTAGCTTGGGAGTGGGTGGCGGACTATTCCGCTCTTCCAATACAATGACGTAGGTCACAACATTCAGTCAATAGTGAATGTTCATTGGAAAATGAATTGTTATGAAGGAGTTCGACGTGGCGGCGCTCGCAGACACAGACGATCGGGAAGCGAAGGCGTCGCTGATCGAGAGTTTCAGTCGTCGGATCGGCGAGGCCATGAACTGGCCCCCGATGGCAGGTCGTGCAGCGGGAGTTCTCATGCTCAGCGACTCACCGCTGAGTACGGCCCAGCTTCAAGATGCCCTCGATGCGAGCAAAGGCTCTGTCTCAGAGACCACGAGGCTGCTCATCGACAACGGCGTGATCGAACGGTTCAAGGAACCGGGACAGCGGCAATTCGTCTATCGCTGGAGGTCAGACGCGTGGATCGGGTGTCTTGGCCATCAGTATCGAGCAACGACTCAACTGCTCGATTTCGCAGAGTCGGTGCAGGATCAAGGTAGAACATTGCCATCTGTCCAGCGTCGGCGAGTCGAACAGATGGAAGAGTACTACCGCTTCATGACCAATCGGCTTCAGGAGCTGCTCAGGGAATACTCCGAATCGGCGACGTCAGGCGACAGCGTCTGAGGCCTCTTCGGGCGTTGCGACGCCGATACGAGTACTCCAGACCCGTTCGACCCGGATCGCAACTGCGACGACGACCAGGGAAGCTAGTGCGAGGACGATGGCAACAACGACCGGTGCCGTAAATCCCCAGCCCAAAGCGATGACCGCCGCACCCAACGCCGGTCCGATGGCATTGCCGACGTTGAACGCCGAGGTGTTCACGCTGGCTGCCAGGGTCGGTGCCTGGGTGGCGATCTGGAAGACGCGGGCATTGAGCGCCCCGGCGATGGAGAAGCCGCTGGCGCCGACGAGGACGATCATCACGATCGCCGCCCAGCCGTTTCCGGCCACGAGCCACAAGGCGAACAGGCTGATCGCCAGGGCAATGAGGCTGCCGACGATATTGCCGAAGATATTGCGATCGGCGAATCGCCCGCCCACGACGACGCCGATGAATGCGCCGATGCCGAAGGCGGCAAGGACTCCGGGCACAAGGTCGTGGGAGATCCCCGCCACCTGAGTGAGCAGGGGCGAGAAGTAGGAGAAGGCCGCAAAGACAGAAGCCTGGAAGAGTGCGGTGGTGGCCAGGGCCAACCAGATTCGTGGGCCTTTGAATGCTTGGATCTCGGCCTTGAAGAGAGTGGGCAGATGCTGACTCGACCCGCTGTTCTCGCCGGACGCGCTGCGAACAGTGAGCGCAATGAGGACGGCGGCGAGAGCCGTGACGATCGCGACGGCCCAAAATGTCGCTCGCCAACCGAACTGGGTGCCCACCCACGTGCCCACGGGCACACCGATAAGGTTTGCAACGGTCAGGCCACCGACGAGGCTGGCCAGGGCACGACCATGCACCTCGGCGGGGGCGATGCGGGTCGTGTGGACGGCGGCGACGGCCCAGAACCCGCCGCAGGCGATGGCCGCCAGGACACGGGTGACCATGAGGATCGAATAGTTCGGCGACAGAGCGGCCACAATGTGCAGTGCGGAGAAGGCCACGATCGAGATGATCATCGTCGCCTTCCGTGGCAGCTTGAGGGTCAGCAGCGCCATCGCCGGTGCCCCGACGATCATTCCCACGGCGAACCCGGTGATGAGCAGACCAGCCTGGGGGATGCTGACCTGCAGGTCAGCGCTGATGGGTTCGAGGATCCCGGCGATCATGAACTCGCTGGTGCCCAGGCAGAAGATCACCGCTGCCAGGAGGTAGACCTGGGCCGGGACACGGACTCTCGCGTGAGTCGAAGTCGTCACTGGGGGCTGCTTTCGGTTGAGACGGGAAGTCCGGGTGAGCGGGTGTCTGTGTGGGCCGCCGTGTGGTCGTGAAGTGCCGCAAGCCCCGCAGGAGTGCACAGCCCTTCGATGAACGCGGTCGCCTGCGCTTGGACGTTGTCGGCGGGCATAACCCGAGCGGCGACTCTCAATCCCGCGAGCACACTGTGGATGAGCTCCGCATGCACCCCTGCATCGAGATCGGAGCGAAGATGGCCCTCGACCTGGCCGCGTTCTAAGACGATGCTATAGGTCTCCAACCAGGCCTGACGATCGGGATCGAGGATCGTGCACACCGCGTCGACCTCACGTCCGAGTTCGGCCGCGGTATTGGCAGACAGGCACCCGATGCGCTGATCGTCCTCACACTGCTTGGCCAGTTCTCCGCCGAGGCGGTGCATGATGAGTGCTGGTGCCGGTGCTGTCCCTGTCTCCAGTTCCTCCCGGAGCGGGATTCCGGACGCGGTGTATTCGCGCAGTGCGCGCAGGAAGAGTGCATCGAGGCTGTCGAAGGTGTTGTAGAAGCTGGAGCGGCCGATGTTCGCGCGTTCGCACACGAGGCCGACGTCGGTGCCGGTGTAGCCATGCTCGCTGAAGACGGCGATCGCGGCGTTGATCACCGTCTGCTCGTCGAAGCTCTTCTTCCTGCCCATGGAACGAGAGTAGGTTATTTTGGACACTTCTGTCCAATACCGGCTGAGGACTGATCAGATCTTGGGTGGCGCCAGATCGTAGCTCGCGCCAAGTCATGGATCGTGGGGTGAGAGGACGCAGAACTCGTTGCCCTCCGGGTCGGCGAGGACCACCCAGGGCTCCTCACCGGTCTGGCCGACGTCGACGCGGACGGCGCCGAGACGCAGCAGTCGCTCCACCTCGGCGTCGCGATCCTGGGGTCGGAAGTCGAAGTGGAGCCGGTTCTTCACGGACTTCGTCTCATCGTCGCGTCCGAAGAGGATGCCCGGAAGTCTGTCCTTAGTCTCGCGGATCTCGAATTCGTCCGGATCATTGCCCACGACGACCCAATCGAGGGCGTCGGCCCACCACCGGCCGAGGACCTGCGGGTCGTGGGCATCAACGACGGTCTGCTCCCATTCCAGTGCCATGAGTCAACGATAGTTTTCGCGCGAGCACTTGTGAACAGGGCCGAGGTGCTCAGGGCTTCACGCGCTGACATCGTGGAGATGATGCCTGAGTTCGTGCAGTCCGTACCGGGTCAGTGAGGTGACCGTGAATTCGCGACCGTCGGCGCGGTAGCCGACCCGATCCCACTGGTCCCCGGAGACCTGAGACAGGTCGGCAGCGTAGGCCAGGGCTGCCGCTCGCAGGTCCGCGGCCACCTCGGCGGGGTCCTGGTTCCGGTAGTCGGATTCGATGGCGACAGCATCACCGTCGAAGTTCGGCAGGGTCGGTGACTCCTGCGTGACGATCAGGTGCGTGCGCTCGCGGAACAGGTCGAGGATGTCACGCACATGAGCGGCGTATTCGACGTCGGACCAGCGATCCGCTTGAGTACGCTCGCGCGCATTCGGCCTGGTCAGCACCTCGTCCCACGCCTTCGCCGAGGCTGTCGCGAAGTCAGGGACGCTCGTGACGTCCTCGTTTCCGGTGAACCCGCATTCGCGGCATCCGGCCTCGATCACATCTGCCCAATCGCGTGTGTCCGGTTTGATCTCGTTCATGGTCCGCCCTTGACCCCTCAGTTCGACTTCTTGCCGTCGAGCACGTGCTTGAGCACCGTCGCGTCACTGATGTCGTCGCGCTTCGAGGCCGTGATGAGGGTCAGTTTGCCCTTCTTCGCGTACTCCTTGAGCTGCTTGAACGCTTCGGCATGGTCATCGTCCTTGAGCTCATCACGGTAGCGCCGCGAGAACTCCTCGAACTTATCGGGGTCGTGGGAGTACCACTTGCGCAGGTCGCTGGAGGGGGCGAGCTCCTTGAGCCAGTCGTCGAGCTCGGCCTTGTCCTTGCTCACCCCGCGCGGCCACATCCGATCGACGAGGATCCGAGTGCCGTTGTTCTGAGCCGGGTCGTCATAGGCCCGCCGAACCTGAACCTGATGCTTCTGCGTCATGCTCGACCTCCATGCTGTCGTCCTGACCCCAGTGTAGGACAGACGAAGCGGGTGGCAAGGGGGACCGTTCGCGGTTGTCGAAAACGGCTGTTTCCCGTTGTCAGAGGGGGCGTATACTGACCAGCCAAGCACCATTGCGATGATGCTGTGCACCTCGATGATCATTCGTGCGAACGAGGAGATGATGGCGTGACGGTACAGAACGTGGCACTTCCGAACGGGAGGACTCCGCAGCACGTCCTGGGTCCGCCTGCCCCCTCGGCGATCTTCCTCGTCGTCACCGTCCACCCGGGTGCAGAAGGAGAGGTCAAGAACTTCCTCGGCGATGTCAGCGGACTCGTGCGCACCGTTGGATTCCGCTCCCGCGAAGACCACCTGAGCTGTGTCACGGGCATCGGCGCCTCACTGTGGGACCGCATGTACTCGATACCGCGACCCGCTCAGCTGCACCCCTTCATCGAACAGCGCGGCGACACCCACACAGCCCCCTCGACCCCAGGCGACATCCTCTTCCACATCCGCGCGCGACGCATCGACCTGTGCTTCGAACTCGCTCGGCTCATCATCGGAGAGCTCGGCTCGTCTGTCGATGTCGTCGACGAGGTGCACGGATTCCGCTACTTCGATGAACGCGACATCTTGGGCTTCGTCGACGGGACCGAGAATCCCGAAGATCAGGAGGCCATCGACTCGGCCTACGTCGGTCCCGAAGACCCCGATTGTGAGGGCGGCAGCTACGTCATCGTGCAGAAGTACACGCACGACATGAAGGAGTGGGAGTCGCTGGGCGTCGAGGCCCAGGAGGCGGCATTCGGGCGCCACAAGCTCTCCGACATGGAGTTCGACGACGATGACAAGGCCGCGAACTCCCATCTCATCCTCAACACCATCGAGGATGAGGACGGGACCGAACACAAGATCGTGCGCGACAACATGGTCTTCGGGTCCGTCGAGTCAGGCGAATACGGAACGTACTTCATCGGCTACGCCGGCGATCCTTCGGTGACCGAGCAGATGCTGGAGAATATGTTCATCGGAGACCCTCCCGGGACCTATGACCGCATCCTCGACTTCTCGACCGCGGAGACCGGCAATCTGTTCTACGTCCCGACTCAGGACTTCCTCGAGGATCCGGGCGATGACGAGGATGCAGCCGCGGACGAGGATGCAGCTGCTGAGACCGATGACACGGGTGGTCCCGCCGACGATTCGGCGAGGAATTCCACCGAACCCGCAGATCAGACAGCCGTGGATGCCGCTCGGGATACGTCCGACGGCAGCCTCGGAATAGGAAGTCTCAAAAGGAGTAGACAGTGAACAATCTCTATCGCGACCTCGCCCCAGTCACGGACTCCGCCTGGGCCGAGATCGAAGAGGAAGCCCGCCGTACCTTCAAGCGCAATATCGCCGGCCGCCGTATCGTCGACGTCGAGGGCCCCACCGGCTTCGAGACCTCGTCCGTAGGCACCGGCCACATCCGCACACTCGGGAGCACCGGCCACGGCATCTCGATCAAGCAGCGCATCTCGCAGGAATTCATCGAGCTGCGAGTGCCGTTCACAGTCACCCGGCAGGCCATCGACGATGTCGAACGCGGGTCCGGCGATTCGGATTGGCAACCCGTCAAAGATGCCGCCACCACGATCGCGATGGCTGAGGACAGTGCAATCCTCCACGGCCTCGACTCGGCCGGCATCGGCGGAATCATGCCCGGCAGCTCGAATACCCCGGTGGCGATCCCCGATGCCGTCGAGGACTTCGCCGACTCCCTGGCCCAAGCGCTCGGCGGTCTGCGCAAGGCCGGCGTCGACGGCCCCTACAGCCTGCTGCTGTCCTCCGAGGAGTATACGAAGGTCTCGGAATCGACCGACCACGGCTACCCGGTCCGCGATCACTTCTCCCGCCTGCTCGGCGACGGAGAGATCATCTGGGCCCCGGCGCTCGAAGGGGCGCTCCTTGTCTCGGTGCGTGGCGGAGACTACGAGCTGCACCTCGGCCAGGACCTCTCGATCGGTTATCACAGCCATGACGGCGACAGCGTCGAGCTCTACCTTCAGGAGACCTTCGGATTCCTTGCTCTGACGGACGAATCCAGTGTTCCCCTGCATCGCTGACCAGACTCTCATCGGCGATAGGGACGGTCGATGAGCAGTGCCCCGAGTGATGCCTCGAATGGTGGCCCGCGTGTGAACAGGCTCGTGCCCGCACCGCAGCAGACGGTGACTCTTCCTGAGGCCTTTGCCTTCCCCGAGGGTGTCGAGCGGTGGGTGCGGGCCGTGTTCGTGGCGTCGGTCGATGGCGCTGCGACCATCGCCGGTCGCGCCGGTGGATTGGGCAACGACACGGACAAGGGACTATTCGCGCTCAACCGGGCCTTGGCCGACGTCATCCTCGTGGGCGCGGGTACGGCTCGAGTCGAGGGCTACGGCTCGGCCGAAGATGATCGGCAGTGGCGTCACCTGCGTCAGGGGCGAACCCCGACTGCGCCCATGGCCGTGGTCTCACACAGTCTGGACTTCGACTTCTCGTCCCCACTGTTCACCGAGGCCCCGGACGCGGCCCGAACCATCGTCATCACGTGTGCCGATGCACCCGCGCAGGCCCGTGCGCAGGCGGCTGAGGTCGCCGAGGTGGTCGTGGCCGGGCGCTCAATGGTGGACCTGAGCGTGGCGATCGCTGAGCTTGCTTCCCGTGGTCTGTCCCGCATCGTCTGCGAAGGCGGACCTCGCCTGTTCACCGATCTGCTGAGGACCGGGGACGTCGACGAACTCAGCCTGACGAGGAGCCCCATGCTGGTGGCAGGGAATGGGACCAGCATTCTCCGCGGTACGCAGTTCGACCCGCCGGCCGAACTCTCCTTGGCGTCCCTGTACGGCACCGACGACGGCTATCTTTACCTGCTCTATCACCGCGAAGGCTGATTCGCCGCGCTCACCCGACTGCCGACTTATCCACTCGCTTCCGCGCGCTCTCGCTGAGGTTGTTCATCACAACCGTGCGGACCTGCTGGGCGATGTACTCCTCGAGACTGACCTCCCGCTGCTGGAAGTACCAATGCTTGAGTGCCCACATGTGCGCCATCGTCATGAGGTCGTGGCCGAGGGTATTCGCATCGACGTTATGGAGATCGCCCTGTGCCCCCGCCTCGGCGACGACATCGATGAGCGGCTGCAGGGTTGCGAGCTCCTGAGTCTGGATAGACTCGAGGCCGTCACGCGAGAGTGACCGTGAGACCTGGTAGGTCAGCACGACCGCCTGCCGATGCTCGTCGACGACCTGGCAGAACTCCGTGAAGGCCGCGATGATGCGGTCGACGGGGTCGTCGGTCTTCTCAATGGCCGCCGGCACGCGGATGCGGAAGTCCTCGAGCACCCGCGTGATCGCGGCGAGGACGATCTGCTCCTTGTCCGAGAAGTACTTGTAGAGCAGACCGACGCTGACCCCGGTCGACTTCGCGATCGCCTGCATGGACACGGAGTGCGCGCCCTTCTTCTGCATCAGGCCGATCGCGGCGTCGACGATCTGCCGTTCACGGAACTCGGCTCGAGCACCGCGAACGATGGCATTGAGATCTTCGGTCTCACTTGTCATGCTTCACGACCACTTCCTCGCGCAGTTTGAACTTCTGAATCTTACCGCTCGGTGTGCGCGGGAACTCGTCGAGGATCTGGAGAACCTCGGGCCAGTAGTGCTTCGTGACCCCCTTCGAGGCGAAGAATTCACGCAGATCGTCCATTGTGAAGGTCTCTCCTTCGCGCAGGGAGACCACGGCGCAGGCGATCTCCTGCAGGCGCGGATGAGGAACGGCGACGAGAGCGACCTGGGTGATCGCCGGGTGCTCGTAGAGGATGTTTTCGACGTAGGCGACGGGAATATTCTCCCCACCACGGATGATGATGTCTTTGGAGCGTCCGCCGATCTTGATGAAGCCCTCGGCGTCCATCTCGGCGATATCGCCGGTGTCCAGCCAATCCCCGTCGAAGGCGTCTTCGGTGAGCTTCGGCTCCAAGAGGTAACCGACGAACAGGAATGGGCCTTTGACCTGGACCTTTCCTTCACTTCCTGCAGGTACCGGCTCGCCGAGAGGATCGACGACCCGCAGCTGCATGTCGCCGAGGGCACGTCCGTCCGTGCTGGCGACCTTCTCCTCGGAATCACCGGGAGCGGTCATGGTGACGAGACCGCACTCGGTCTGACCCCAGCCGCCGAAGACGTTGAGCTCGGGCAGCAGCTCCTTCGACTCGCGGATCATGACACGGGGGATCGGTGCACCCATGCAGCAGAAATGCCGGAGGCTGGATAGGTCATGGCTCGTCGTCTTCGCCACCTCGATGAGGTCGTGGAGGAACGGTGTGGCGCCCGAGGTGTGTTCGACCTTGTATTCGTCGATGAGACGGGCGAACTCCTCACCGTTCCAGACATCTTGGAAGACCCCGGTTCCGCCGATGAGCAGGGGCAGGCACACTCCGTACATGAACCCGGTGAGATGGCCGAACGTCGAGGCCATGTGGATGACCGATCCTGCTCCGAGTCCCAGGTGGTCCGGCCAGGGCAGGGCAGCCGCCAGCACGGAGTTGTGGGTGTGCATGACGCCCTTCGGGTCGCCCGTCGTTCCCGAAGTGAAGAGGATGAGACCGACGTCGTTGGGGTCGGGTCGACGCGCTTCCCAGTCGACGTCGGCAGCGGGGGCGCTGTCGCCGCGGCCGAGGAAGTCCGTCCACTCTTCGAATCCCTCACGTGGGGTGAAGTCGGATTCCCCGGGCGTGTTGAGCACGACCGTGTGGCGCAGATCCGGCAGCTGCGTCCGCAGGCGGTCGACCATCTCCGTGTAGTCGAACTTCCGAAACGTGTGCGGGACGAAGAGCACGGACACTCCCGATTTCTTCGCCATGTAGCCGATTTCGCGGTCACGGTAGATCGGGATGAGGCCGTTGCTCACGGCCCCTGCCCGGATCGCGCCGAGGTGGATGACCAGCCACTCGTACCAATTGGGCAGTTGGATGCCGACGACGTCGCCGGGCTCCACTCCGAGGTCGACCAGGGCGCGGGCGCACCGCTGAGAGTCCTCGGCCAGCTGCCGATAGGTGTGGGACCCGTAGGGGTCGCGTGAGGCGATCGCATCGGGAGTCTCCGCTGTCCAATGATCGAGGTGGTCGAGCAGTGTTCTGTTCTTCCACGCACCGGTCGAGGTGTGGTCCGCGATGAGGGACTCGGTGAGGATCGTGTCGAATCGAGTGGGCATGTCAGGGCTCCTTTGCGCTGTGTGCGTGCCATTGATTGCTGATCGTGCGGGTGGACTGTTCGGTTGATCGGGGTGGGGACTGAACGGGGTGGGTGGGTCAGGCCATGGTGAGCCCACCGGAGACGGACAGGGTCTGACCGGTGACGTAGGCCGATTCGGGCTGGGCGAAGAAGGCGACCGCGTTGGCCAGATCGTCGGGGTGGGCGAGGCGACGCATCGGAATCGCCTTCTCCAGCGCGGTGCGCAGCTTCGGGTTGTCAGCCGAGATCTCCGCGAACAGCGGGGTGTCGGCAGGGCCGGGGCACACGCAGTTTGCGGTGATGTTGTGTCGGGCGACCTCTCGGGCGAAGGTCTTCGTGAACGAGATGATGCCGCCCTTGGCCGCGGAGTACACGGCTTCACCGCTGGAACCGACGCGACCGGCGTCGGAGCCGATGCTGATGATTGCACCGGATTCAGCGGCGATCATGTGCGCGGCGACCGACTGGGTGCAGTTGAGGGTCCCGATCAAGTTGATCGCGATGACGCGGTCCCAGGTGTCGGCAGTCGATTCCATGAAGGGTTCGACCTTGTCCCAGCCGGCGTTGTTGACGAGGACGTCGATGCGCCCGAATTCTTCGATGGTCCGCGCGGTCATGGCATCGACCTTGGCCCGGTCGGTGACATCGACGGCGATGCCGATCGATCCGTTGCCCAGCGCCGAGGCGGTCTCCTGGGACTTCTTCTCGTCGAGATCGGCCACGACCACGGTGGCGCCCTCGGAGGCCAGTCGGGTCGCGATGCCCTTGCCGATCCCTGAGGCGGCGCCGGTGACGATGATGATGCGGTTGTCGAGTGCAGACATGGTGTGTGATCCCTTCGGAAGGTGTCTTGGTCGGATGAGTGGCTGTGTGTTTCAGGGGGCGTAGGCGCGTCCGGCCGATTCCCGGGCGATGACGAGCTTCATGATCTGCGCGGTTCCGTCCCCGATCTGCATCCCGAGGACGTCACGGAGGCGCTTCTCCACGTCCCGATCCTGTTTGTAGCCGTTCTGGCCGTGCAGAAGGAGGCATTGGTGGATGGCGTGGTAGGCCTCGAGCGGGGCCCACCATTTGCACATCGCCGCCTGCGAAGTATGAGGGAGACCCTCGTCGCCGAGCCACAGCGTATTCAGACACAGCAGCCTTGCGGCAGCCATCTTTGTCTCCGCCTCGGCGAGTGGGAACGATACTCCTTGGAACTTCGACAGCGGCTGGTCGAAAGCCTCGCGTTCCCGCACGTATCCCCACGTGTCTTCGATCGCTCGGGTGGCGCTGCCTGTGCACTGGAGTCCGATGAGGGCACGGGAGAAGTCGAATCCCTGCATGACCTGGGAGAATGCTGCTCCTTCGGCGCCGAGGAGGTGATCGCCCGGGACCCTGACATCGGTGAAGTCGACGGAACCGCGAGCCACCGCGTCCTGCCCCATATCGGTGATCGCAGCGCGGGTCACTCCGAGGGCATCGAGGTCGACGAGGAAGGCGGAGATGCCTTTGCCTCGCTTCGCATCAGGATCGGTGCGTGCGAAGATGACCGTGGCCGTCGAGGTCATGGCCAGTGACATGGACTTTGTGCCGTTGATGATCCAATCGGCGCCATCGCGCGTGGCGGTGGTCTGGGGGTTGCCTGCATCGGAGCCGGCGTCGGGTTCGGAGAGCCCGATTGCCACTGTCTCGGCACCCGAGGTGATGAGCCGGCAATAGTGCTCGGCCACCTCGGCGCTGGCGTTGCGGGCGATGACCTGACCCATCAGCGAGCCCACCACCTGCAGATATGCCACGTTGAGATCGCCCCGAGCGATCGCCTCGGTGACCAGTCCTGCGCTCACCTTCGTTTGGCCCTGCCCGCCGAGGTGGGTCGAGAGTTCGGGTGCGATGAGCCCGGCGCGACCCATCTCCTGGGTCAGCTCGGCTCCGATCTGCCCGACGGCCTCCCGGTCACGCGCCTCGGAGATGAGGCGATCCTCGAACGTCGCTGCCGTGTCGAGCAGTCCCTGTGTCTCTGGGGTGATTGCGAAGTCCACTGTGATCCTCTGTTCTGGTGGGCTGGTTCAGTACGCGTTGTCGAAGCTGCTGAAATCCGGATCGCGCTTCTCGGCGAAGGCGGCCGCGCCCTCATGCGATTCCGGTGAGTGCGCGTAGAGGTCGAGCGCGCTCATGGCCAGGTTGGTGAACCCGGTCTGCATCTCGCTGTCGGCATTGAACGACTGCTTGAGGAAGCGCAGCGCTGTGGGTGCCTTGAGTCCCAGCGCTCGGGCCCGTTCCTTGGCCCGTGGCATGAGTTCCTCGGCCTCGACGACTTCATTGGCCAATCCCCAGCTCTCGGCCTTCTGGGCGTCGATGAGCTCGCAGAAGTACCACATCTCGCGAGCCCGCTTCTCGCCGACGACCCGGGCAAGGAAGGCCGTCCCGTATCCGGCGTCGAAGGATCCGACCTTCGGCCCGGCCTGCCCGAAGCGAGCATGCGTGGCCGCGATCGTGATGTCGCAGAGGGTGTTGAGGACGTTGCCTCCACCGATGGCGACACCGTTGACGGCGGCGATGATGGGCTTCGGCACCGATCGCATGGTCTTGTGCAGTTCGGAGATGCGGAACATGCCATATCGGCTGGGACCGTAGTCTCCGGTCTTCGCCTTCTGCTTGACGTCGCCACCGGCGCAGAACGCCTTCTGTCCCGAACCGGTGAGGATGATCGAGCGGACGCGATTGTCACCCCAGGCCAGAGTCAGTGCCTCGATGAGTTCGTCGACGGTCTGCGAGCGGAAGGAATTGAACGAGCCGGGACGGTCGATGGTGATGACCGCAAAGGACTCCTCGACCTCATAGAGAATGTCGTCGAACTCCTGCGCAGCGGTCGCAGATTCGTGTGTATCTGGCATCTTTGCCTCCTCGATCGGCTTCTCTCTAGGGCGAAAGCTCTTCGCTCAAAGGAAAATGAATCAATGTTCACCACTAGTGAACATCAATTCATTCACGGGGTCAAGACCTTAGACGACCGGAAGTTTCGCGCGTAGACGGTGAGAGGCGGCAGGAAAGTTCCGGGCATTCACGGCAAGGGGCGGCCTCAGATGTGGGAATGAGATGGTCTCAGGTGTAAGAATGTGAGCACAGACCCGAGTCCGGCGCCCCGGCGGCAGGTTCAGGGTCCACCGAGTCACCACCGAAGAGGTGGTGGTGCCCATGCACTCCCGACAGGACGATGATGACCCACGCAGTGCACACCAGTCCGCAGCCCGCCGCGGGCGCGGAGATCGGCTCGCTCATAGGCGGAGCCTTCGGGCTCGTCTTCCTCATCGTCAACAGCACAGACTTCTCAACCCTGGGCCGGACGCTGGTGCTCATCGTGGGCATAGCCGCCTTCGCCGCCATCGCGTTTCTCGCGCTTCGCGGGTTAGGGCGGATGAAGCGTGCTCAGGTTCGTACTGCAGACTCGCAGGTGCACGCGGCTGGCACCGTCGGGCGCAGCTACTGGATCATTGTCGCCATCGAGGCGGTCGCGCTCTTCGGAGGCATTCGCCTGCTCAGCGGGATGGGTCATCCCGAACTCGGTGTGGCCTGGGTGTCATTCGTCGTCGGAACGCACTTCTTCGCCCTCGGCTCTGTCTTCAAGCTCGGTCGCTTCCACATTCTCGCCACGGTCGTCACGCTGTGCGGCATCGCCGGCTTCATCGCCTTCTTCGCCGGTGCCCCCGACTTCATCCCCGTCTTAGGCGGAATCATCCCCGGTTTCGTGCTCCTCGCCTTCGGCCTGTGGGCGCTCGTGCCGCTCGAAGGCCGCTGAGGAACTTTTGGTGTGCTCTCGGACCTGAGAAGCACACCAAAAGTTTCTCAATACGCCGGTCCCAAGTTCGAACTCGGCTGGTTAGGTGTCCCGATGGCTGAGACCTCCCGAAGGCTGAGGCCCCGGGACTGTCGTCCGCGGGAGCCGTCGCTCCGAGCGCTTACTCCGACGGAGCTCCCGGAGCCTGGGCCTTCGGCGGCGCCTGCACCCGCGGGGCCGGGAATTCCGGAGGCGTGGCCGCAGGGGTCTTCTCCAGACCGGACAGGACCTCGGCGATGGCCCGATCTAGCTGCAGATCGTCTTCGCTGAACAGCTGCGAGGGATCATGTTCAACCTCGATATCAGGCTCGACACCGTAGTTCTCCACACCCCAGCCCTTGCCTTCAAGCCAGAAGGCGTAGCGCGGCTGGGTCACACCGGTGCCGTCGACCAGGTCGTAGCGGCCGTCGATGCCGACGACTCCGCCCCAGGTGCGTACGCCGATGACGGGGCCCAAGCCCTTTGCCTGAGCACGGGCATTGATGATGTCACCGTCGGAGCCCGAGAACTCGTTCGCGACGAAGGCCACCGGTCCACGGCGTGCGTCTTCGGGGTCGGCGATCATGGCATCGTAGTTGCGCACGGCGTTCCAGGCGATGACGCGATCGGCGAAGCGTTCGGCCACCAGGGCACTGGTATGACCGCCGCGGTTGAACCGGACATCGACGATGACGCCGTCGGCCGACATCGCCTGTCTGAGGTCGCGATGCAGCTGTGCCCAACCGTTGGGCATCATATCCGGGACGTGCACATAGCCGACGCGTCCCTCGGTCTTCGCCCTCACATACTCTCGCCTCGAGCGCACCCAGTCCTGGTACCGCAGCTTCTCCTCGCTGGTCAGCGGAACGATTGCCACCACACGGTCCTTGCGGCCGCGGCGCAGGGTGAGCTCGACGATCCTGTTGCCGGCCCCCTGCAGGTGAGCTGCGGGACCGCGCACCTCATCGACTCGTTGACCATCGACAGCCAGGATGATGTCGCCCTCCTGAGCTCCGACACCCGCCTGGCGCAATGGTGACCTGGCCGCGGGTTCACTGCTCTCACCAGGCAGAATCCGTGCGATCTGCCATCCGCTCGGTGTCCGTTCCAGGTCGGCTCCGAGGAAGCCGAGCCGTTTCGAGGGGTTGCCCAAGGCAGTCGAGGGAGTGACATAGGCATGAGAGGTGTTGAGTTCCCCGACCGTCTCCCACAGCACGTCGACGAGATCGTCATGGGTCAGTGCCTTCGCGGCGACTCGGCGCCACCGCAGGGTGACTCCCTCCCAGTTCACGCCGTTCATGTCTGCACGCCAATAGTGATCGCGCATGATGCGTGAGTTCTCTTCGAACATCTGCAGCCACTCGGCCCGGAGGTCTAGTTCGAAGCGCAGCCGGGAGAGATCCACCGAGACGCACTCATCGTCGTCGTCTTCGACCTTGCGGTTGCTCGGGCGTACGGTCACATCGCCGTCATCGTAGACAACCATGAGCTTGCCGTCCCCGCTCACCCAATAGGCATCCGCCTTATCGACGATGGTGACGAGTTTGCGTTTGGCGAAGTCGAAGTACTGGATCGACTCTGTCGGAGGGGCATCAAGGTCGGTGCCGAGCACACCGTCCTCCGATTCCCCGGCACGGATCCACAGAACACCGCCGACAGCGGACTCAAGCTTGCGGAAGACACCGGCAGAGACGGGGAACGCGAGGATCCGCTCTTCGGCTCCCTCGACATCCAGCTCGACGGTAGTGACCTTGGACTTCTCCGCCTTGGTCTTCTCTGCCTTTGAAGCCTCATCTGTCAGTTCGCTGATCGCCCAACCACTCGAGGTCGGTCCGAACGGAGCCGGCTCAGTGGCGCTCAAGGGCAACAGCCACGGCCTGGTCACACCGTTGAATGACAGATCGAAGGAGTGCTGATTGTAGGCAGGATCAAAGGTCCGGTCAGACAGAAACACAATGTACTTGCCGTCGGAGGAAAATGTGGGGGAGTAGTCGTTGTACTTCCCACTGGTCAGCTCCAGCGCCTCACGGTCTGATTTGGTGTCGACGAGCATGAGCTGCGCGAGCTGCTCCTCACCCTGAGTGGGCTGTGACCAGATGAGGTAGCGCCCGTCGGGCGAGAACTCAGGCGACCTGGCCTCACCGAAGCCCGAATGCCCCACCAATCGGGTCCTGCCGTTTCCGACCTCGACAAGTCGGACGCTTCCGTCGTGGGAGATCGTGGCCAAGGTCTTTCCGGACGGATCCGAGGTCATGTGCAGAACCCGTCCGAGAGCGCCCGCCCCGATCCGCCGTTCCGACGCCGTCGCCGAGGTGGCACGCACTTCGATGGCATCCTCACCTTCGACATCGGTGATGTAGGCCGCCTGCCCGGTCTGTCCCAGCACCACCGGGAGACGTGTGCGGATCGACGAGTCCGCGCACAATGCTCGTGCGGGACCTTCACGATGAGCCAACCAGAAGGTCTTTCCCCGCCATTCGATGAGGGAGGCGTTGCCCTCCTGATCTGGGGCGATAGCGCCGATCCTGGACTTCGAGTCGAGGTTGAGCGGCTGCACCTGGGTGCCGGGAAGCTGGACTGCCAGGGTCCGGATGCCGGCATCGAGGCTGTCGAGGATGCGGATCTCGCCGCGGCTGTGCCACACGATGCGCGTCCCGTCGGTCGTGGCATTGCGCACGTACCCTTCGGCCTCCGTCTGGAATGTCAGCTGTCGAGGCTCACCCGGACCTCCACCGCTGCGTGTGGCCAGACCGTCCCAGATCCAGAGGTTGGCCTGTTCATGGGCATGGTGGGGGAAGCTTGCGGCCCTGTCAGAGGTGATGACCAGGGAGTCGCCCACCCACAGCGGGTCGGTCAGCGACGCCTCTTCTTCGCGCAGCAGCCGCTGCCACTGGACTCCGCTGCCTGTGGCGTCTGCGCTGCGATCAAGCCAGAGTCGGGGCGCGGTTCCTCCTCGGTAGCGCTTCCAGTGCGCGGGTTCACGGCTGTAGGGAGTGGCCAGTGCCGTCACCGATGAGTGATGGCGGGCCATTCCCGAGGCACGACCCCAGGACAGGCGTTCGACGCTGCCGTCGATTCCCACAGACCTCACGACGTGATTGCGTGACTCGAACTCGCCGGCATTGGAACCGATGAGGACGTGCTCATCGTCGGCCCAGCCGAGCATCGTCATCGCCGTCGACCCTTGCCAGGTGAGCCGGTGCAGAGAACCGGAGGCCACCTCGGCGAGCATGAGCTCTGGGTGGCCGTCGCGGTGTGAGACATAGGCGATTCGGGACCCATCAGGGGAGAACCTGGGGCTGCGTGCGGGTGCATGATCCGAGGTCAGGCGCCAAGCACGACCTCCCTCGGCGGCGACGAGCCACACGTCATCGTCGGCGACGAAGGTGATGAGATCACCGTGGATGTGCGGATACCGGAGATAAGTGTTGGAATTCACGTGACCCACATTACAAGCATGCACGGACGCGGTGCCGTGAAGGACGAGGATGCCCAGCCAATTTGCACGCTCTGCGAGATCTCATCGGCGCAGGCGCCTGAGCTTGGTGCGGCGAGGTGACGCGGCCCATGCGGCGCGGTCGGCCCCTGACCAATAGAATGGTGTCATGCCATCTCTGACTTCGCTTCTCAACGATCGTTTCGCACTCGCCCTCGAACAGTCCTTCGGCGAGGACTTCAAGCGACGCGACCCCGTGATCCGGAGCAGCCAGTTCGCCGATTTTCAGGCGAATGTGGCGCTGCCCCTGGCCAAGGAGCTGAAGTCCAAGCCGCGTGACATCGCAAACACGATCGTGAGCAACCTGGACCTCGTCGACATCTGCGAGACCCCGGAGATCTCGGGCCCCGGCTTTATCAACCTCACCTTCACCTCCGACTTCCTGGCCTCGACCCTCAACCAGGGCACCGCCGCCGAGGCTGTTGCGCAGTCGCCTGCGACATCCGAGGGTGCGGCAACCGAGGGTACGACCGCTGCCGGTCAGCGCATCGTCATCGACTACTCGGCGCCCAACGTCGCCAAGGAGATGCACGTCGGTCACCTGCGGACCACCGTCGTCGGCGATGCGCTCGCCCGCACGCACGAATTCCTCGGCAACACCGTCGTGCGCCAGAACCACATCGGCGACTGGGGCACTCCGTTCGGCATGCTCATCGAACACCTCCTCGACGTCGGCATCGAATCCGAGACGGCCCAGGACATCTCGGCCAACCCGAATGCCTTCTACCAGGCAGCGCGCGCGAAGTTCGACAGCGACGAGGCCTTCGCCACCCGCGCTCGGGCCCGCGTGGTCGAACTGCAGGGCGGTGACCAGCAGACCCTTGAGCTGTGGGAGCGGCTCGTCGGTTTCTCCAAGACCTACTTCAACCACATCTACTCCCTCCTCGACGTCACCCTGACTGATGACGACCTCGCAGGTGAGAGCATCTACAACGATGATCTCGCCGCGGTCTGCCAGGAACTCGAGGACGCGGGTCTGGCGCGCATCAGCGACGGTGCCCTGTGCGTCTTCCCCGAAGGCTTCACCGGTCGTGAGGGCGAACCGCTGCCACTCATCATCCGCAAATCCGACGGCGGCTACGGCTACGCCACGACGGACCTCGCAGCTGTTCGCCACCGCGTGCGCAACCTCAACGCCGACCGTGTCCTCTACGTCGTCGGCACCCCGCAGGCCATGCACTTCGAGATGGTCTTCTCCATCGCTCGGGCCGCCGGTTGGCTGCCTGAGGGCGTCGAATTCGAGCACGTGAAGATCGGAAATGTCCTCGGCGATGACGGCAAGATCCTGCGTACGCGCAGCGGAGCCCCGGTGCGTCTGGCTGAGCTCCTCGACGAGGCTGTCACCCGTGCGAAGGCCACACTCCAGGAGTCGAACGTCGAGTTCGGTGCTGCAGAGGAGGCCCTCGTGGCTAAGACCGTGGGCATCGGAGCCGTGAAGTACGCCGACCTCTCCGTCGCCCACGACACCAGCTACACCTTCGACCTTGACCGTATGCTCGCCCCCATCGGCAACACCGCCCCCTATCTGCAGTACGCCGGTGCACGGATCCGTTCGATCCTGCGTAAGGCGGACGGGGATGCGTTCACGGCCGCGCCGATCCACCTCGGCGAGGCTGCCGAACGTGACCTGGGCCTGGCGCTCCTCGGGTTCTCCGATGTCGTCGCCGAGGTGGTTGCCGGGTCCGCGCCGCACCGAATGTGCACGTACCTCTTCGACCTCGCCCAGTCCTTCACGTCGTTCTACGAGCAGTGCCCGGTTCTCATCGCAGAAACCGCCGAGGTGCGCGATTCTCGGCTGCGCCTGAGCCAGACCGTCCTCGAGGTGCTCGAAGCCGGACTCGGAGTACTGGGCATCCGCGTACCCGAGCGCATGTGAACCAGTCGGACCCCTCCGTCGCCCGGCGGATGCTGCCGTGGATGGTCGTGGGCATCGTCGTCCTGGCGATCAACCTGCGGGCACCGATCATCGCACCGACGGCCGTCCTCGGCGACATCCAGGACGACACGGGTCTGAGCGCGGCCGGGGTGGGCCTCCTCACGGGCCTGCCGGTGCTGCTGTTCGCCCTCGTCACGCCTGTGGCGGGCAAAGCCATCGGCCGGTTCGGCGCCGAGGCGGCCGTGCTGTCCTGCCTCACCGGTGTGCTGCTGGGAACGGTGCTGCGCTCGCTCGGGCCGCCCTGGCTCGTGCTCGTGGGCACCGGAATCATCGGCTTCGCCATCACTCTGGGCAATATCGCGGTCCCGGTGATCATCCGGCGCGAGGTCCCCTGGAGCCAGGTGTCGATGGTGACCGGCCTGTATTCGGCCACGATGAATGTCGGGTCCATGATCACCCTCCTCGGCACAGGTCCCTTGGCTGCGGCCGTCGGATGGCGGTGGGCCGTGGCTATCTGGGGTGGCATGGCCGTGCTCGGACTCGTCTACTGGCTGTTTGCGATCCGGCTGCGGATCCGACGCAATGCGATCGTCGCAGCCGCGGCCGAGACGCCGCCGATGCCCGCACCCACACAGGAACGTCGCCCGTGGCGTGAGGCACCGCCCGAATTCCGCGCCATCATCGCACTGCTCGTGGTCACCTTCAGCGGACAGTCGATCGCCTACTACACGACCACGACGTGGCTGCCGTCGATCCTGGCAGACACCGGAGGACTGAGCGCGACAGCCTCGGGCGGCACTGCCTCGCTGTTCCAGATCGCGGCCATCCTCGGCGCATTCGGAGTGCCGCTGCTGGCGGCCCGCACCAAACCGTGGGTGCCGGTGGCGATCATCGCCGCACTGTGGCTCTCGCTGCCTGTCGGACTGCTGCTGGCTCCCAGCTCGTTCGTACTGTGGTCGATCACCGGTGGAATCGCCCAGGGCGGCGGATTCACCGCGATCTTCTCCATCATCGCCCGCACCGCAGGGAGTGACCGGGAGACAGCTTCGGCCTCGGCCCGGGTGCAGGGAGGCGGCTACCTTGCAGCCACCCTGGCTCCGCCGTTCGCGGGCTGGTTGGGCAATGTCACCGACGGGTGGACGGCCCCGATCCTGCTCATCCTCGCCGCGACTCTGGCGTTCACGATCACCGGTCTGCTGGCGGTTCGGATCTCCGGGCGTTTCCGGGGTGGTGGACCGGCCACGAGGCGTGAGGTTCTGGATGAATGACGAACGGCCCCCGTCGCTGAGGTTCGCTCACTTCAATCAGTGAGCACCTCGACGACGGGGGCCGTTCGATCTGTCTGCCCCGGTCAGCTGACCGGCGGGTCAGAACAGATCAGTGCTTGGCGTTCTTGTCCTCGGCCGTTTCGGCGGCCGAGTTCGAACCCTCTGCAGGCTTGACGACGCTGGCCGGCGTTGCCTGAGTTCCCTTGGCTTCGGTTGCAGGCTTTGGGGTCGGTGCTGTCGTGGTGGCCGCCTCGGCGGTCTTCGACTCTGGCACTGCCGTCTGCGAGACCTCGGGTGCTGTTCCCTGGCGTGAAGCCGGGGTCGAGCCCACCGGACGGGCATCCTGCGGACGGTTGTTGGGCAGCGGTGTCGACCATGGGTCCTCGACCGGCTGCGCCTTCTTCCACACGTAGTAGCCGATTCCGGCTGCCGAACCGATGACCAGGGTCCACACGACGGCGGCCTTGCCACCACCAGACTTGCGAGTGGTGTCCTTCTGAATCCGCTTGCCGGCATTCGTCAGGGCCTTGCGGGCCTTCTTCACGGCCTTCTTGTCACCGGTCAGGCGCACAGCGAGATCGTCGACAAGCTGAGGGGTTTCGACGGCGGCCAGTGAGTTGGCGGCATTGGACGCGAACTTGCCGGCACGTTCTGTGGCCTCGGGGCGGTAGGCGTCGAGCTTGTCTGCCCAGGCGTGAACCTGCTCATTCGCCTTGTCAGCGAATGCTTCGACCTGTGGGCGAGCCTTGACGGCAAGACCTTCGGCCCGATCGGCAAGTGCTTCAACCTGAGGGCGTGCCTTCTCTGCAAGGGCTTCGACCTGAGGGCGTGCCTTGTCAGCGGCTTCACGGAGCTTCGGACTTGCGGCCCCGCTGGCATCGGCCAGGACTCGGAGTGACGTCTTCTTCGCGGAATCGAGCTTCGAAGTGAACGGATCTCGAGCTGACTTCTTCGACATGAACATTCCCAATCCTCTTTGTCGGGGTCAATTGATCAGTCTCAGTCTACGGCCTAGGCGCAAGCCGCTGGTCACCAGGTCGTCATGAAATTGTCTGCAGAAACGCTGACAGAGTCCACAATCCGAGCCACGGGAATCTGCATTAGCAGTGAGGGCGTGGAAGAATGGAGCTATGACTACAGCTTCTACGCATACAGCAGTCCTGCACACCAACCACGGTGACATCACCATCGGCCTCTTCGGCAATCACGCGCCGAAGACTGTTGCCAACTTCGTGGAACTGGCCAAAGGTGAGCGTGAGTTCACCGATCCCGCCACCGGCGAACCCACCAAGCGTCCCTTCTACGATGGTCTCAACTTCCACCGCATCATCGCGGACTTCATGATCCAGGGCGGCTGCCCGCTGGGCACCGGTACCGGCGGACCCGGCTACACCTTCGACGACGAGATCCACCCGGAGCTCCAGTTCGACCGCAAGTACCTGTTGGCTATGGCCAACGCCGGCAAGCAGATGGGACGCGGCACCAACGGTTCGCAGTTCTTCATCACCACCGCCGAGACCCCATGGCTCAACGGCAAGCACACCATCTTCGGCGTGGTGGCCGACGAAGCCTCACAGAAGGTTGTCGACGAGATCAACAGCGTTCGCACCGCAGCTATGGACAAGCCAGTGGAACCAGTCGTTCTCGAATCGGTCGAGATCAGCGCCTGAGACCGCTTCATCGGTGAGCAGCAGACTTCCAGTGCGGATTACTGAGACTCACTGAACTGAGTACCATGGTGTGATGGACACACCGCAGGAGGGCTCGGCCCGGGAGACCGGCCGAGCCCCTTCTGTGTCTCCACCCCTCGTTACGAGCATCATCATGGTCCTCACCACCGTGGTCTTCCTGGCTCAGCTGCTGCCCAGCCTGGACCTGGTCCATCGACTCAGCTTCGTTCCTGCACTCGTGCTCGAACAGCCCTGGCGGGTTCTGAGCGTGGCGCTGGTGCACGAGCAGCCGTCACCGTTCCATCTCCTGGCCAACATGATCGGCCTGTTCTTCTTCGGATCCTTTATCGAGCGTGCCTTGGGCCGCTGGCGATTCCTCGCCATCTATCTGCTCGGCACGGTGGGCGGTTCAGTCATGGTCCTCGTCCTCGCCAAGCCGTTCACGGTGGATTGGGTGACGAACAACATCGGCGCCTCCGGTGCGGTCTTCGCCATCGTCGGCGTCCTGCTGGTGCCGACGCAGAAGCTGGATCGCAACATCGCCGGAGTCGTGCTGTTCGTGGCTCTCAACTTCGGATACGGATTCCTCGTCGCAGGAGTGTCCTGGCAGGCCCACCTCGGCGGGCTCATAGCGGGCTTCGTGCTCGGGTGCGGTGCTCTTCTCGTACCGAGGAAGCAGTCGACGCTGGTGTTTGTGCTGACAGCCCTCGGTCTGCTGCTGGCCATGCTTGTCGCCGGGGCCTGGAGGATCAACGACGCTTGGCAGATTGCCGCGATGTGATGGACTCCGAGCGACGCTGTATTCAGGGTGTCGACCACGGGTGATAGGTGGTTCTCAGGCTTATATCAGACTTCCGTGGAAAATTGGCACCCGCGGGCCTCGAATTTACTTGTCCACAACCTTTATCCACATGGTGGATAACTTACATAGGTGTATTTCGCCTGGTCACAGGCCCAAAATAAGTTATACACAAGCGACGCACCCGGCTTGGGTATAACTTCGCCCCTGTGGACAACGGCATTGGCGAGGCAATGGATAGACGGTTGAAACGTCAATATCGGGTCCTCGGCGCAACCGCAGATGAGCCGCTTGCTAGCTTGGTCCGCGGTCGTCGAACAGCAGCGAAGAACGGGCGCTGCGTCGACTACCGGGCTTTCACCCTCTGTGTCGACACAACGCCCGTTTCTCGAAACGCGGCTTGCTGACTACCGCCAGCGCGTGGACATGATCAGACCCGCGACGAAGAAGGCGAAGCCGATGAGGATGTTCCAATTGCCCCACGCCTCGACCGGGAATGCTCCCTGCGAGACATAGAAGGTCACGAGCCAGATCAGGCCGATGATCAGGAGGCCGATGAGCACCGGCAGGAACCAGCGCGGGTTCGGCTTGATCGTCTGCTGACCGGACTGCGAAGTGTACGAGGCGGTCTTGCGGCCCTGGGGGCGCTTGGCCGGGTTGCCCGAACGTGAAGTGCGCTTGGCCGAGGAGCCCTTGGCTGACGAACCCTTGGTCGCAGCCTTGGAGGACTCGCTCTTATTCGCGGACTTGCTGTCTTTGCCGTCCTTGTCGGACTTGGTCGCCTTGGCGGCCTTCTCAGGCTTCGTGGCCGTCTTCGAGTCCTCGACCGAGTCCTCGGCATCGTCGGAGTCATCGACGTCATCAGCGTCGTCCTCAACGGCTGCGTCAGCGTCCTTTGCGTCAGCCTTCTTGTCCACGGAGCTCTTCGCCGCGGACTTCTTGTCGGCTGCAGCCGTGGCGGCGGAGGACTTCTCGGTTGCATCAGCGTCGTCGGCGACCACATCGGAGGTGTCCGAGGAATCATCCAGGTCGAGGAGATCGCCGTCGAGACGCTCGTCCTTCGGATCCTCGGCCTGCACGGTCTGCGGATCCTCGACTACCTCGACATCGTCATTCGACTGGGCCTTAGTTTCGACCTTGGCCTTCGACGAGTTGCGAGAAGTGCGCTGGGGGCGCTGGGTCCGTCCGTTGGACTTGGCCACGAGTACTCCTTTTACGGCCGACCATTGCTGGGGTCACCGATTGATGAATAGGGACAATCGCACATCAGTCTACTCGTGACATCCGGCAGTTTTAAAAACTCCAACTACCCTGAGAACGACCTGTTTGTGCAGTTTCATACGATAAAGTGCAATACGGTGTCCCCGCTTGTCCTTTGGGCAAGCCCCGGATTCGAAACATTAGGCACGGTGCAGCAGTGGTGAATAGTCCCTCCTCGGGTAACGAATCAGACGCGGATGCGTCATCGCGACCCACTATTCGTCCTGCTCAGAGGCAGAATTCAGCGCATCACCCGGCTCTCGACCAGTACCCCGCTCAGGGCGGGTACGGCGGACGCGAAGCCAGCCCGGCCACCGAACCCATGAACACCGCACCCGAGCTTGGCGGAGGGCAGAACTCCGGAGCAGGTTCGCATCCCGGCACCGGCTCACAGCCAGGGACCGATCAGCCACTTCCCAGTCGGCGTGAACTTCGGCGCCGCGAAGCCGAAGCAGCCGCGGCCAACGGTGCCCCGACTGCCGTCTACTCCGACGCCCCGCCCGCGTACCCGGACTCCACCCAGGTGCAGCAGCCGGTCAGCAGCGAAACGAACCCCAACCTCGGCGCCCATGCGGGTGCAGGAGCGGCCGCTGCGGGCTACGGCGCACAGAACCACAGCGCACCCAATGACGGAAGTCGACGTACCAATCGGCGGAGGCAGAAGCCGGAACGTGAGCCCTTGGGCCCCGTTCGCGGCACCATCCGCACCTTCGGCGAACTCTGCATCACGGCCGGAATGGTCCTCATCCTGTTCGTGGTCTGGCAGCTGTGGTGGACCGATATCGAGGCCAACCGCGATAACGAGCAGCTCGCCGACAAACTGGCCCAGGACTGGCAGAACCAGGATCCCAACGAGCTTCCCGATGACCCGGACGAACCTGTCGTGGCTGATCCGGTGGAGAAGAACAACGCCTTCGGCATTTTCTACATTCCGCGTTTCGGCGATGACTACTACCGCACCGTCGCCGAGGGCGTCGATCTCGAACCCGTCCTCAACCGGATGGGCGTGGGCCGATACCCGAACTCGGCGATGCCGGGCGAAGTCGGCAACTTCTCGATCGCCGGCCACCGCGTCACCTACGGCAAGCCGCTCAACCAGATCGCGCAGCTGCGTCCCGGCGACGAGATCATCGTCCAGACCAAGGACGGCTTCTACACCTACACGTTCCGCAACTTCGACATCATCCTCCCCGACGCCGTCGAGGTTCTCGCCCCGGTTCCCAGCGAACCCAAATTCAAGGGCAAGGACCGGATTCTCACGATGACGGCCTGCAACCCGATGTTCTCGGCCAGGGAGCGCTACGTCGCCTACGCCGAGCTCACCGACTGGACCCCGGCTGGCGATGGCGCGCCGGACAACATCAAGGACTCGAAGGCCTACGACAAGGTCAGCAAGAACGGTGGTGCCTGAGAATGTACGGTCTGATCTGGCGACTGCTCCCGGGAAACTGGTTCGTCAAACTCATCTTCGCCCTCATCCTCATCGCGGCCGTGGTGCTGCTGCTCATGCAGTACGTCTTCCCGGTCGTCGCCCCCTACATGCCCTTCAACAACGCAACAGTGACTGACGGAAGCGGTGGCCAATGACAAAGATCCTCGTCGTCGACAACTACGACAGCTTCGTCTATACGCTCGTGTCCTACGTCCGTGAGCTCGGCGCCGATACTCATGTCATCCGCAATGACGATATGACCGCCGAGGCTGTCGTGGCCCTGGCAGCCGAATACGACGGAGTCCTCCTGTCCCCAGGACCGGGTGTGCCTGCCGAGTCAGGTGTCTGCCCGGCTCTCATCGCGTGGGCGGAGACCTCGGGCACTCCGGTGTTCGGAGTCTGCCTGGGCCATCAGGCCCTGGGCGAGGTCTTCGGCGCCACGGTGACCCACTCCCCAGTCCTCATGCACGGCAAGACCTCCGTCATCACCCACGACAGCCAGGGCATCTTCTTCGGCTGCAAGAATCCTCTGACCGTGACCAGGTACCACTCGCTGGCAATCGTCGATGAGACGATCGACCTTGAGAAGTTCATGGTCACGGCCCGCACCGAAGACGGCGTCGTCATGGCCATCGAACACCGTGAACAGCCCCTGTTCGGGGTGCAGTTCCATCCGGAATCGGTGCTCACCGAATGCGGCTACCTGATGCTGGGCAACTGGCTCGAGGTCTGCGGCATCGAGGGCGCGGCCTCACAGGCCGCAACGATGTCGCCCATGGCTTCGGCGATTGCAGCGAAGTCCGTGCCGGCCGGCACCACCGCCTAAGCCACCTCCGAATAGGCCGTCGCGACAGGGCATCTGCGTTCAAGTACTTCCTGTGGCCGCCTCGCCCCATTAGGATCGTGAGTCACTAAGCGATCCAGCACCGCTGGCCATACCCGGGAGACCCGTCAGATTCGCCGAGGTGGGCCTGGGCCGGCAGGCGGAACCGAGAGGACCACTGATGTCAGAGTCGAGTTTCAACCGCACCGAGCCATTCTCAGAACTCACCGTGTTCGAGGCGACCGAGATCCCCACGGCCGTCGTGGAGGCCAGGAACGTCGCCATGGAGGATCTTCCGGCACTCTTCGATGCCACGTTCACCGGGCTGATTCCAGCCCTGCAGGAGGCCGAGATGGAAATCGCCGGTCCCGCGTTCGCGCTGTACACGCGTCAGCCCAGCGACACGGTGGACCTGGAGATCGGGCTCCCGCTGACCTCGGGACTGACCCAGGCCCTGCCTCTGAGCAGGGACCTCATCGCGATCCCCTCCCAGCTGCCCGGAGGGTCGATCGCCGCCATGAGTCACACCGGGGGATACGACGGCCTCGGTGAGGCCTGGGCGGTATTCACGAAGGCTGCCGTCGATGCGGGTCATCACCCCGGGCTGCCGTTCTTCGAGGTCTATGTGACCGAACCGAACCCCGAGATGGATCCCGCAGACCTGCGTACGGACCTGTTCATCACCCTGTCCTGAGGGTGAGTGCTCAGAACGCAGACGGATACGTTGGTTCTCAGCTCAGCTGACGGTTCAGCTGGCAGCTCAGCTGGCGTCTGAGAAACCGTCGAACAGGCCACCGACCTCGCCGGGACCCATGGAGCTGTCGTCGTCCTTGCCGTCGTCGCTGCCGCCATTGTCGTTGCCACCATTGCCGCCGTTGCCGTCGGTGTCGCTGCCGCCGTCATCAGTCGGGGCGGTGGGGATTCCACCGGGGATCGACGGGATGCTCGGCGACGAGGGCTCCTCCGGCGGCTTCTTGGCAACCTTGACGGTGATCTCGGTGCCCTGCTTGACTTCGCTGCCGCCGCTGGACGACTGCTCGAAGACCTTCTTGGCCGCCTCGTCGGCGGTCTCGACCTCCTCGGTCTTGCACCCGAGCTGGTAGTCATCGCCCTCAAGGATCTCGCAGGCTTCCTTCGCGGACTTGCCTGTCACGTCGGGGACCTCGACCATTCCCGAGGACACGACGAGGTCGACGTTGGAGTCCACATCCACCTCGGAGCCGGTGCCGGGCTTCGTCTCGATGACGACGCCCTTCTCGACGTCCGGGGAGTTCTGGGAGATGTGTGTGCCGGCCTGAAGCTTGGCGTCATTGAGGACCTTGCGGGCGCTTTCCTCAGACTTGCCGGAGACATCGGGGACCTTGACGCTCTCAGGTCCGGAGGAGATGATCAGCTTCACGACGCTGTCCTGCTCCACACGCTGACCGCCGGCGGGGTCCGTCTTGATGGCCTTGCCCTCGTCGACGTCTTCGCTGTACGCCTCATCACGGTCGACTCTCAGACCCTGTTCGATCAGGGCGGATTCGGCCTCATCGGCGTTCATATCGGCCACGTTCGTGACTTCGACCTGGATGATGTCCGGTGGTTTGTTGATCTCGTAGACCCACAGTGCAATCGCGGCCAGAGCCAACAGCACGAAGATGCTGCCGATCCAGATCCAGGCGCGCGACCGCCTCGGCGGTGGTGCTTCGTCCTGCTTGGCCATGATCGTCGACACGGCACCCGTCTCCGGGTCAACCTCGGAGTCCTGGGCGTACTGCGGGGGACCCATCATGGCCCCGGCCATGGGGAACGCCTGGGTGCGGTCCATATCGTCGTCAAAGCTCAGAGGACGGCCGTCACGGGCCGCGAGAACATCTTCACGGAAGATGTAGGCGTCCTGGTAGCGCTCGTCGCGGTCCTTGAGCAGGGCATGCATGAGGAGGCGGTCGACCTCGGGAGGAACATTGGGATTGTAGAAGCTCGGAGGCTTCGGCGTCTCACCCACGTGCTGGTAGGCGACCGCGAGCTGCGAATCACCGACGAACGGGGGACGGCCGACGAGGAGCTCATAGAGCAGACACGCCGTCGAATACAGGTCGGAGCGGGCGTCGACGACCTCACCGCGGGCCTGTTCGGGGGACAGGTACTGGGCGGTGCCCACGACCGACTGCGTCTGGGTCAGGCCGCTGTTGTCCTTGAGCGCGCGGGCGATGCCGAAGTCCATCACCTTGATGTCACCCTCGGGGGTGAGCATGACGTTGGCGGGTTTGATGTCGCGGTGGACGATGCCGTTGCGGTGAGAGTACTCGAGCGGAGCGAGCACGCCGGCGACGACGTTGAGCGCCTCGTCGATGGTCAGGGTGCCGTGCTCGTTGAGGACCTCGCGCAGGGTCTGACCCTCGACGTATTCCATGACGATGAACGGCACGGAGACCGAGGAGCCGCCGGTTTCGACGAAGTCCTCTTCGCCGGAGTCATAGACGGCGACGATACCCGGATGGTTCAGCCCTGCAGCGGACTGAGCCTCGCGCTTGAGACGAGTGTGGAACGAAGGATCGCGGGCGAGATCGGACCGCAGAAGTTTGATCGCGACGCGTCGGCCGAGCCGGTTGTCGACGCCCTCGTGCACTTCTGCCATGCCCCCACGGCCGAGGAGCGCACGAACTTCGTATCGCCCCGACAGCACCTTGGGTTCATTCATTCTGGTCCTCCGCTTGGTTCACCCACGTCGTGGGAAAGTACTCCGCATGTCATGTAGATTACTCGTCTTCTCAGCGCATGGTGTCAACCAAAGATCGACTCGTCCAGGTTCGCTCCGGCGCTCGAATTCCCGTTGTTGCCGTCGGACGGGTTCGATCCGCCGTTGCCAGTGGCGTCTGATCCGTTGCTCGAATCGCTGTCCGAACCGTTCGGATCACTGCCCTGATCAGAGCCGCTCTGGTTGCCGCTGTCCTGATCTGAGTCATTCTGGTTGCCGCTGTCCTGGTCCGAGCCGTTGCTGGAATCGCTGTTCGACCCGTTGTCGGAGTTCGAAGAGCCGCTGTCGTTGGAGCTGCTGTTCTCTTCGCCGTTGTCAGAGCTGGAACCATTGTCGGACCTCGAACCGTTGTCACCACTGGTCTCCGACGGTGTGGGAGTGCTGCTTGGTTCAGGCTCCTCTGTCTCCACCGGCTCCTCGGCCGGGCCTGAGGAGATGTAGAGGGTGACGGTATCGCCCTCTTCGAAGGTGTAGCCGTTCTCGCCCTCACCCACATCGGCGACCGTGCCCGCAGCGCGGGAGGACTCGATGGTCTGGGTCTCGGCTTCCAGCCCCTGCTGTTCGAGGTTCTGCGTCGCCGAGGATTCTGTGAGTCCGATGTAATCGCTCTTGTCGATCTCGATCTTCTTCGCCGCCTGCGAGGTCGTGGGCGCGCTGGTGCTGGGGTTCGGCTCGGGCTCGGCATTGCCCCCGCCGAGGAAGAACCACAGCAGCGAACCGACGGCGATGAGTGCGATGATCGCGAGGATCCAGATGAGAGCGCGGCCCTTCTTCGACTGCTTCTCGTCGAGTTCCTTGTCCTCTGCGTTCTCCGCATCGAGTTCGCTGCCGTTCGCAGCGGCGCCAGCGGCTCCCGCCGCACCGGCACCGGCCACTCCAGCGGCAGCGGCGCCCGGGTAGACACGAGTCTCCTCGTTGGACGCCGTGACCGGCATCGCCTTGGTCGTCGGTACCGGTTCGGGGTTGTTGAAGACCTGGGTCAATGCCTCGGAGGCGGCGCTGCCGAGTCGCATCTGCGGCAGAATCTCCTCGGCGCCGGCGACATCGCCGGCAGCCAGCGCATCGGCGGCTCGGGACACGGCCATGGCATCGGAGGGCCTGCGTTCGGGCTTCTTCTCCAGGAGGCAGTCGACGAAGCGACGCAGGGGTTCGGACACAGTGTCCGGCAGCGGCGGATGCTGCTGATTGACCTGGGCGATGGCGATCGCGACCTGCGAATCACCGGTGAACGGACGCTGTCCGGCCAGTGCCTCATAGGCGATGATGCCCAGGGCATAGAGGTCGGAACCGGAACCCGAACCCTTGCCCGTGGCCTGTTCCGGTGCCAAGTACTGGGCCGTGCCCATGACCTGACCGGTCTTCGTCAGCGGAGCCTGGTCCGTGACTCGGGCGATGCCGAAGTCGGTGATTTTGACCCTGAAGTCCGGGGTCATGAGGATGTTGCCGGGCTTGATGTCGCGGTGGATGACGCCGACCTTGTGGGCCGCACCCAGCGCCTGCGCGGACTGGGAGACGATGCTCAGAGTGTCCGTCTCCGACAGGGGTGCGCTGCGTTCGATGATCGCCGACAGTGCCTCGCCGGGTACGTACTCCATGACGAGATAGGGGGATCCCTGCTCGTCGCCGTAGTCGAAGACGCCGGCGATTCCGGGGTCGGATGCGCGGCCCATGTTCTGTGCCTCGGCGCGGAATCGCGCGAGGAAGGTGGTATCCGAGAGGTATTCGTCCTTGAGGATCTTCGCCGCGATCTCACGACCGAGAACGGAGTCGACGCCCTTCCAGACCTCACCCATACCGCCCACGGCGATGCGAGAGGTGAGTTTGTATCGGTTTCCCAACAGGGTGCCTTCGACGGGTCTCATTTTTCGACCACCGCTTCCATCATGTTCTTGGCGATCGGTCCTGCGACCGTCGCTCCATAAGCTTCGTTGCCCGCGTTTCCGCCGTTCTCCACGACGACCGCCACTGCGATCTTCGGATCATCGGCTGGGGCGAATGAGATGAACCAGGCGTGCGGGGCCGCACCGGGTCCGTGCTGTGCGGTACCGGTCTTCGCCGCGACCTTCGTTCCGTCCATCTTGGCCACCGAGGCGGTTCCGTCCTCGACAACGCCTTCCATCATGGTGGTCAGCTGATCGGCGGTCTTGCCTGAGACAGGCCGAGACTTCTGCGCCGGACGCATCTCCTTGATGGGTTCGAGGGTGTTCGCGTTGAGCACCCGGTCGACAAGCTGAGGCTTCATCATCTTGCCGCCGTTGGCGATCCCCGCGGTCATCATCGCCATCTGCATCGGCGTGGACCTGACCTCGTACTGACCCAGCGAGGACTGCGCCAGCTGGGGCGGATTGAGGTTGTCGGGGAACGTGGAGGGGCTGACCTTGAGCGGAATCTCCATGTCCTGGCCGAAGCCGAACTTCTCCGCCTGCTCCTTGATCGCGTCCTCGCCCAGATCCATGCCGAGTGAGGCGAAGGAGGTGTTGCAGGATTCGGCGAGGGAATCGGCCAGCGTCGGCTGCCCTCCGTTGCGGCAGGCTCCTGGATGGGAGTTGCCGATGGTGGAGGTGGTCTGGGGCAGGTCGAGTTCTGCCGGACCGTTCAGGGTCGAATCCGGCTTGTAGTCGCCTGATTCCAGTGCGGCCGCGGCCACGAGGACCTTGAAAGTCGAGCCCGGTGGGTACAGGTTGCCGCCGATGGCGCGGTTGTAGGCAGGCTTGCCCTCAGCGTTGTTGAGCTCTTCGAAGGCGGACTGCGCCGTCTCCGAGTCATGGCTGGCAATAGGGTTGGGATCCCAGCCCGGCGTCGAGGCCATGGCGAGGATCTTGCCGGTCTTCGGGTCCAATGCCACGGCGGCACCATTCTGGTTGCCCAGACCGTCCCACGCGGCCTGCTGCACCTTTGGGTCGATCGTGAGCTCCACGGCCGCTCCGCGCGGCTGCTCGCCGGTGAACAGGCTGCCGACCTTGTCGTAGAACAGGGCGTCGGAATCGCCGGAGAGGTAGTCCCCCGACGCGCGTTCCATGCCCGAGGCTCCCGAGACGATGGAGTAGTACCCGGTCATTGAGGCGTACGCGCGGGGATTGAGGCCCTCCGCGCCGTACTTGCGCTGGAACTTGTACTTGTCATCGACCGGTTCGGAGTAGGCGATCGGCTTGCCGTCGACGAGGATCGGACCCCGGTCGCGGGCCAGCTGATCGAGGACCTTGCGGTTATTCAGCGCATTGTTGTTCAGCGAGTCGGCGGTGACGAACTGCACCCAGCTCGTGGAACCGAACAGGAGCGCGAACATGACGAACCCGACGATGCTGATGTGTGTCAGTGGTCTCTTCATCGTTCACCTCCGGTTGTGCCCAGATTCGTCGTCGGGTCCTCATCGGACCCGGTTGTCTTAAGATCGGCGGCGCCGAGGTTGGTCGTCGGTGCGTCGTCACTGGTGGTCCGGTCGGTCGCGAGGTTGCCCGCCGCGTGTTCGCGCGCCCCCTCGACACGTTTCGTGTCGTTGCGGTTCCCGGCTCCCCGCGCCGAGGCGGTGGGTTCGTCGGGATCCTCCGTGATCTTGAGGACGCCGGTGTGGAATTCCTCCACTGGGCGTCTGGCATTGTCGGAGATGCGCAGGAGCAGGGCGATGATCATCCAGTTCGCGATCAGAGACGACCCGCCTTGGGCAAGGAACGGCGTGGTCAGACCCGTGAGCGGGATGAGGCGGGTGACGCCGCCGACGACGACGAAGACCTGCAGGGCGATCGTGAAGCTCAAGCCCGTGGCCAACAGGGTGCCGAAGCCGTCGCGCAGCTGCTGGGCGGTCTTGATGCCGCGCTGGAAGATGAAGAGGTAGCAGAGCAGGATGACGAAGAGTCCGGCCATGCCCAACTCTTCGCCGAGGCTGGCGTAGATGAAGTCGGATTCCGCATAGGGGACCATATTGGGTCGACCCTCGCCGAGGCCGGTGCCGGTCAGACCGCCGTTGGACATCCCGAACAGGCCTTGGACCAACTGATATGACCCGCCAGGAGTCTTGTTGTACTCCTCAGCGGTCAGGGCATTGAGCCACCCGTCGACGCGCTGCCCGACGTGGTCGAAGAGGAAGGTCGCGGCGACTGCGCCGGCGGCGAAGAAGCCGAGTCCGAGGATGATCCAGGAGACCTTGCTTGTCGCCACATAGAGCATGGCCACGAACAGGCCGAAGAACAGCAGCGAGGTTCCCAGGTCTCTTTCGAAGACGAGGATGCCGACGCTGGCGACCCAGGCGATGACGATGGGGCCGAAGTCTCGCAGGCGCGGGAAGCGGATGCCGAGGATCTTCGGACCGGCCAAAACCAGCTGGTCACGGTAGGACACGAGGTAGCCGGCGAAGAAGATGGCCAGCAGGATCTTCGCGATCTCACCGGGCTGGAATGACATCGGGCCGATGCCGATCCAGATGCGTGCGCCGTTGACCGTCTTGCCCAGGCCGGGAATCAGCGGGAGCAGGAGGAAGATCAGCGCAGCGAAGCCCGAGACGAAGGTGTAGCGGCGCAGCCACCGGTGGTCACCTAAGAAGATGATGATGCCGACGGCCAGGGCGACACCCAAGGTCATCCAGATCAGCTGAGTGACTCCGCTGTTCTGATATTCATCCCGGCCCAGGTCGACGCGGTAGATCATGGCCAGGCCCAAGCCGTTGAGCAGGACGGCGATCGGGACGAGGACGGGGTCGGCGTACTTGGCCTTCCACCACACGACGACGTGGATGATGAGGCCCAGCGCGGCCAACCACGCCGCGTACTGATAGACGTTGGAGGGAATCGTGTCCTCGGTGCCGAGCCCTACAAGTGCATAGGCGCTCGTGGAGACCGCGATCGCGAGGATGAGGAGGCCGAGTTCAGCAAAGCGATAAGGCCGTGGCCGTGCGCCCTGGTTGGGGTTCTCGGACATTACTGTGACTCCTCAGTGATGGCATCACTGGGATCGACCGCTTGGGAACTCGGCGGTGAGGGCGCGGGATCGCTGGGACTCGCGGCGTCCTCGACATTGCCTGAGACGGTGCCGGATTTATCGGCTTCCTGTCGCAGGTTCTCAATGATGCGATTGGCCTCATCACGGGAATCGGCCTGGATGGAGCCGCGCAGACGGTCCTGCGAAAAGCTGTTGAGGGTCCCGACCTCGATGTCGGTCGTGTCTTCGAGCTGACTGAGTTCGATGGGTCCCAGAGTTGTGTCGAGGCCCCGGTAGAGGGTGACCTTTCCATCTTGGTTCGTCAGGTAGTAGTGGTTGGTCACGTAGTTATAGGCGAAGAACCCGCCCACCGCGATCGCGACGATGACGATCGCTGCGATGATCCAGCCCAGGTAGGACCGCTTTTCCACCTCGTCGTCGTCAGCGTCGAGGTCATCCTCCTCGGCGGGTGCGTCCCTGTCGGACGACTCCGTGTCGGTGCGCTGGGAAGGGGGAACCACCTCGGCGGTGGGCTCCTGCTTATCGGAACCGGACACTGCCTGCAGGGGCACGGTGTCGGTGGGAATGTCGCCATTGCCGTAGTGAGGTTGAGTCTCAGCGGTGGCCTCGTCGACTTCGGCGTTCATGCCGATGGCGGCGTACTTCGGGTTGAGGTGGACGGAGCCCACGGAGCTGCCCTGCACGGTGTCGAGGGAGCCCTCGAGCACATCGCCGATGACGACGGTGACATTGTCGGCGCCGCCGCCGGCCAGGGCCAGATCGATGAGCTGACGGCAGCATTCGTCGGGGTCGGAGACCTCGGTGAGGACGCGGGCGATGTCGTCGATGTCCGCGAAGCCGGTGAGACCGTCGGAGCAGAGCATCCACCGGTCGCCGACGTGAGCCTCGCGCAGAGTGAGGTCGAGGTCGGGGGAGGCCCCGACATCGCCGAGGACCTTCATGACAACGGAACGCTGCGGGTGGGTCTCGGCCTCATCTGGAGTGATGCGGCCTTCGTCGACGAGCATCTGGACGAAGGTGTGGTCATGGGTGACGGTCTGCAGTTCGCCGTCGCGCAGCACGTAGCCGCGGGAATCGCCGATATGGGCTAAGGCGAAGCGGTTGCCGGGAGCACGCAGCAGTGCGGTGACCGTGGTGCCCATGCCGGCGAGCTCGGGCTGTTCGGCGACGCCGCGGCAGATGCGGTCGTTGGCCTCCAGGATCGAGGTGCGCAGGATCTCCAAGGCGTCCTCGCCGCTGGGTTCACGATCGAGGTCGGCCAGCCGAGACACGGTGATCGCCGAGGCGACGTCACCGCCTGCGTGACCGCCCATTCCATCCGCGATGAGCAAGAAGTTCGGACCCGCATAGCCGGAGTCCTGGTTGTTCTTACGCACCAGCCCGGTGTGAGACCGGGCTGCTGAGCGGAGGGTGATCGTACCGTCGGTCGTCACGATTGGGTCTCCAACGTCGTATGGCCGATGGTGATCTGGGTGCCGATCCGCAGACTGATGGGCGAATGCATGGGCGAGCCGTCGACGATCGTGCCGTTGGTCGAACCGAGGTCCTCGAGGACCCAGGAGCCGTTCGATGCCACGATTCGCGCATGATGGCTGGACGCGAAGTCGTCACTGATGACGATCGTATTGTCCGGAGCCCGCCCGAAGGTCACTGGTGCCCCGGAGAGCGTGACCAAGGTTCCGGCCAAGGGCCCACCGGTGACCCGGATGGAGCCCGGATGCGCCTGTTGTCGTGCCGGAGCAGGGGCAGGAACAGGAGCCGGTGCCGGTCTGCTCGGGGCAGGAGTCGGCGCTGCATTCCGGGAGGCCTTGCTGCCTCGGCGAGATTTCCTCGGGCCCTTCCTGGGCCCGAAGATGTCGCGACGCAGGACGCCGGCAACACCGAGCACGAAGAGCCAGAGGATGATGAAGAAGGCGAACCGGAAGACGGTGACGGTGAACTCGCTCACTGGGCGTCCTGTTCGTTCTCGTGGTAGCGCACCTCTGCGTCTCCGGCCATGAGGACATCACCGTCGGAGAGGTTCGCCGAGGTGAGCTTGCGTCCGCGCAGAAGGGTGCCGTTGGTCGATCCGAGGTCGTTGGCGACCGCATGGTCACGTTCGACGGTGATTTCGAAGTGTCGGCGGGAGACGCCGGGATCATCGATGACGTAGTCGGAGCTGGAGGAGGACCGTCCGAAGACGTTCGTGCCCTGGCGCAGCTCATAGTCCTGACCGTGGATGGTCACGCTGGGACTGATCGTGCGCGACCGTGCCGGTGCTGCCTGGCGCACCGGAGCCGATGCCGGTTCGGGTGTGCGTCTGGGCGGGACAGGACGCGATCCGGAGTTGGCCTGTCCTTCGCCCACGATGTTGTGCGAGCGCGACACGGGGTCATAGCCTCCGCGGTTGGCCGGTTGTGCTGCGGGAGACCCATCGGGACGCTGAGTGCTGGAGACGACACGGTACATTCCCGTGTCGAGGTCGTCTGCCTCGACGAATTCGACGGAGACGGGACCGACGAAGCTGTAGGCCTGTTCGACCGCGTGATCGCCGATGACCTGTCGCAGGTCGGAGCGGAGTTCGTTCTCGAGACCGGAGAGACGGTCGTAATCAGTGGGAGACAGTTCGATGCTGTAGTGGTTCGCCGTCAGTGTTCGTCCGCGTGAGACGACGGCGGCCTTGTTGTCGGCCTCGCGTCGCAGTGCGCCGGCCAATTCGACCGGTTCCACCTGTGAGCGGAACGCTTTGGCGAAGGCGCCGTTGACGACATTCTCCAATCCCTTCTCGAAACGATCGAGAATCCCCATGGCACCTCCTCTTCCAGGTGTCGTGCGCGTGACGAACCGTTCGCCACCAGCCCGGACGCGTGCGTCCGAACGAGTCTGTCCTGGTGAATCCGAGTTCGGAAAAGAACACCGAAACGGAGACACCAACACCCAATCCTAACGCGGTGAGGCTCTCAACTCACGTCACTAGGTATTTCGGGGCCGAGGTCTGTTCGGATTCCCGGCAGTCGCCCAGCTTAGGGATTGTCGCTGAGTACTCCATGAGCCTGTGACGAGCGCCGATGCCATGGGAAATGAGTGCTGGGTCACGAAAGGCAGGTGGTTCAGGGGGTGGTCGGTGTGAGCGTCGACACGTTTCGGGTGTTTCGGCCGAGCTCGGTTTCATTCTTCCCGGCCGCGATGCTAGAGTTTTCTCTTGTTCGCGCGAGTGGCGGAATTGGTAGACGCGCTGGCTTCAGGTGCCAGTGATCGCAAGGTCGTGGGGGTTCAAGTCCCCCCTCGCGCACAGTGAACAACAGCCCTTCACCGGGACCCTTCGAGGCCTAGGTGGAGGGCTGTTTCGTGTCTGGGTGCTGGGTCGTGCCCGCGCCGGTGCGGGGGCGTACGGCCTCGGAGTTAAGGGATCGATCGAAGTTATATAGCCCCACTTCAAAGCAGGGCTATATAACTTCGATCGATCCCTTTCGCACAACCCCGTCTGTACGCGGGGACTGATGCACCACGAGGTCTCTACGCCCTCATCTGCAGTCGAAATCACGTTGAGTACGTTGGAACCAGGGGAGTTTGACTTCGAGTGTGGATTTCCACCCTCTCGCCGGTCGCCGTGGCTGAGTTCCGCGGGGCCGTCGGTAGGTTTTGCAACAGTGGGCAGGTTCTGTCCGATCCATCAGGAATCGAGAAGCGGTCGGGCCTCGGACATCAGCACTGTGGGGGGTACGGATAGCCCACACCAAGTCGAAGCGAGGACTGCGCAATGTCTCCCAACCCCACAAACGACCCCAAGGCGGCAGACACCAGCACCGCAGACGGCGGATTGTCTGAGCAGGAGCGCGCAGCGATCAAAGACCGGGCCAAGGAGCTCAAGACACAGGCGAAGCGAAGCAAGTCTGGGGAGAAGGCCGCAGCCAAGGCCGCGGCAGATGAGGCCGACCTGCTGGCGAAGATCGAGCAGATGCCAGCCGGCGATCGCGAAATGGCCGAACGCCTCCATTCGATCGTCGCCTCCGTCGCACCGGATCTGGCGCCGAAGCTCTACTACGGACAGCCCGGATATGCGCAGAAGGGAAAGGTCATCTGCTTCTTCCGCAGCGGGGAGATGGACAAGGCACGCTACTCGACTTTCGGGTTCAGCCCGCAGGCCGCACTCGACAACCCCGATGGATTCTGGCCCACCTCCTACGCTTTGCAGAACCCGAGTGAGGCTGCCTGGGAGGCCATCGCCGAGCTCATCAGGTCAGCGACCGCTGACTGAGATAGACGTTTGCGATCGCGGGCCCGAGCTCGCGGCGTGCTGCCTTCGCACATGAGATACGCATGAGATACTGCGATCGACTGGTCTCTTTCACATCGATCATCGGGTGGATGTCATGCTCCCAAGCGTTCTCACGATCTGTCTTCTCATCACGATCGTCCTCAACGGACTCTTGGCCGGACTGTTCTTCGCCTTCAGCATCGCGATCATCCCGGGCTTCCGGCGTGTCGATGACGGTACCTATGTCCGATCCTTTCGGGCGATCAACACGGCGATCCTCAATCCAGTGTTCCTCCTCGTCTTCTGTCTGGCACCGTTGTCGGCCGTGGCCACTGCGGTTGTTCGGCTCTAGGCCGGAGGCGCGGAGCCAGTGCCGTGGCTGGTGGTCGCGGCTCTCTGCTCGGTGCTGACCTTCGCCATCACGGCCGGAGTGAATGTTCCCCTCAACAACGCCTTGGACAGGTCAACGGTCGGCGCCGCGACGCCGAACTTTGAGACGCAGAGTCGCGATACGCAGAACTTTGACGCGCAGAGCCAGGACGCGCAGAACTTTGACGCGCAGAGCCACGACGCGCAGAGCCACGAGGTACGTCAGCGTTTCGAGGCCCGCTGGAATCGGTGGAACCATGTTCGGACTCTCACCAGCCTCGGTGCGCTCGCCTGCTTCACTGCGGGAATGGCTCTCGGGTAGATGCCCCGGATGCCCCGATGATCGAGAGCAGCTGAAGTTTCTCAGCTGACTCGCTGCCTGGCTCGGCTGTGTAGACGAGGAGCGAGAGCGACTGGTTCGGGTCGAGCAGCGACTGGCAGTTGAGTTCGAGTTCGCCCACTGCAGGGTGGACGAAGTGTTTGACCGTGTGCGGTCGCAGCCCTACTTCGTGGACGCTCCACAGTCGGCGGAACTCCTCGCTCTCGTCTAAGAGCAGATCCTTGAGATGAGCCGCACGGGACTTGGTGCCTCGCAGCGTCGCCACCTCCCGCAGACCTGAGACCCACAGGCGCGAGAGGAATTCGTGTTCCTCGGGAGCATAGAGCATCCGTGTCGAAGGATCGGCGAACCACCTGTAGCTGATGCTGCGCTCAGGTCCGCGAAGCGAAGTCAGGTCACCGGTGAGGGCGACGCCGAGGGTGGTCTGGCGCAGTGTCTCACCGAGTTCGGTGACGATCTCCGCCGGAGTGTCGTGCAGACGGTCGAAGATGCGCAGCAGACCGGGACTGATGTGCTCGCTTGCGGCGCCCCTCTCGGGAACCGGGTGGCCGGCGAGGCGGAACACGTGGTTGCGCTGATCGAGGGTGAGATGAAGTCCCTGGGCGATGGACGCGATCATCTGCTCAGAGGGTCGTGGCCCGCGCTGCTGCTCGAGTCTGGAGTAGTAGTCCGAGGACATGTGGCACAGGGTGGCGACCTCCTCGCGGCGCAGGCCGGATGTGCGACGGCGACTGCCGCGAGGGAGCCCCACATCCTCAGGTTGCAGTGACTCTCGGCGACGGCGCAGGAACTGCGCCAAGCCGGTTCGATCGAGGTCCATGGGTGTCTCCTTCTCCCTTGTTGTCCTTTCTAGCACCTGCGGTCATTCGCAGCCACGGACTGATAGTCCCTGAATAGATCGGCGTCGAACCGCGAGACTGGGCGAGACGAGGAACATCAACACAGCGCAGCCGTTTCGACAGCGTATTCACGAGGAGCCGAGCACATGGCACGAAAGCCCATCGACATCACCGTCCCCGATCTGAGCGGCAAGCGCGCGGTGATCACCGGAGGAAGCGACGGCATCGGCCTCGGCATTGCCGCACGGTTGGTCAGAGCCGGCGCCGAGGTGGTCCTTCCGGTGCGTAATCGAGGCAAGGGTGAGAGGGCGGTGGCGAGGATCAAGGAGCAGGTTCCCGGGGCGCTCATCTCTCTGCGGGACCTCGACCTGTCCTCTCTCGCGTCGGTGGCTGCCCTCGGTGAGGCCCTTGCAGCCGAGGGGTTGCCGATCAACATTCTCATCAACAATGCCGGGGTGATGACGCCACCCGAGCGGCAGACGACCGAGGACGGCTTCGAACTCCAGTTCGGGTCCAACCACCTCGGCCACTTCGCACTCGTCGGATATCTGCTCCCGCTGCTCAGAGAGGGGCGGGCGCGAGTGACTTCGCAGGTCAGCATCGCGGCCAACAGCGGAGCCATCAACTGGGACGACCTCAACTGGGAGACGTCCTATGACGGAATGAGGGCTTACAGCCAGTCGAAGATCGCGCTCGGGTTCTTCGGTCTCGAGCTCGATCGTCGCAGTCAGGCCGAATGCTGGGGCATCAGCAGCAATCTGTCCCATCCCGGCGTCGCCCCTACCAACCTTCTCAGTGCCCGCGCCGAAATAGGCCGCTCCGAGGCCACGGGAGCCCGGAAGCTCATCGGTGCACTCTCGAGGCGAGGCATCCTCTTAGGTACATCTGAAAGCGCAGGTCTCCCTGCTCTGCATGCCTCTACTTCGCCGGATGCGGAGGGCAGGCGGCTGTACGGGCCGCGCGGCCCCGGCCATCTCGGCGGCGCCCCCGGGGAGCAGAGCCTGTATTCTCGGCTCCGCCTTCCAGAGGAGGCCGGCCAGATTTGGTCCATCTCTGAGGAGCTGACCGGGGTAGCGCTGTCGGTGAATTGAGAAGCAGCCCTGAGTCCTGGGAACACAGTCTGCCGAGGTTAATCCTGACAGTGGTCGTCGGCGCAAGAACCAGCATCGCGCTCGCCGGTGAGCACAGACACGGGTGCGGCGCAGCAGGCATCGCCGCGCCATGCCTCGACTCCCTCTCGGACGGCGAATACGGCGATCACGAGCGCGGCCATGGAGTCCGCCCATGCCCACCCGAGAATGCTGTTGAGCAGCAACCCTGCCAGTAGAGCGGCAGAGAGATACGTGCAGATCAGGGTCTGTTTGGAGTCTGCAATTGCCGAAGCAGAGCCGAGTTCGCGACCCGTGCGACGTTCGAACCAACTGAGGAACGGCATGACGAGGAGACTCAGGGCAGCGATGACGATGCCGACGGTGGAATGCTCTGGATCGCGCAGACCGGTCAGGGAGGCGATCGCATCGACGCTGACGTAGATCGCCAGGGCGAAGAAGGACACCGCGATCACGCGCAGAGCGGTCTTTTCCCTCCGCTCTGGGTCGGGCGCTGCGAATTGCCAAGCCACGGCTGCCGCAGAGAGGACTTCGACGATCGAGTCGAGTCCGAACCCGACGAGAGCCGCCGACGAGGCTGCCCCACCTGCGATCAGAGCCACAAAGGCTTCGATGACATTCCAAGTGATGGTGATGGCCACAACGATCCTGATGCGTCGACGCAGAACCTGCACGCGCGATGAAGCTGTGACGCTCATGCCGTGCTCCCGCTGCCCTGGTCATTGGCAGCTCTTTGATCGCAGCAGCCAGGCACGGTGCATGAGGGGTTGAGGCAGGGGGCGCTGCTGTCGACTGCGAGAGTGACGTCGAGCAGGCTGTTGAGGGCCGAGCTGATGTGGGGATCGGCAATCTCGTATCTGGTCTGTCGCCCCTCTGCTGCGGCCACAACTATCCCGCATCCGCGCAGGCAGGAAAGATGATTTGAGACGTTCGTCCTTGTCAGACCCAGTTCGCGCGCGAGCTGTGCGGGATACCCGGGAGAGTCCAACAGCGAGAGCAGGATTCGTGATCGGGTTGAATCGGCCATGGCGCGACCCAGACGGTTCATCACGTCGACGCGCGAAGCAATGGTCAGCATACGCTGACTATACAGTACATGCTGACCTTTTCTGATGAAGTCGAACAGGCACGGTTGCCTGATGGTCGCGGGGTCTGTCACGTTGCAGGACTTTTGGATCACTTGTCTGAGCGGGTGCTGTCTGAGCGCGTCCCATCTGCTCGGGCCTCGAGTGATCTCTCCTCGAGATGGGCGCGTTCGGCAGGGTCGGTGGTCAGCTCGATGGCGCGGCGATAGGCACGTTGGGCTTCCTGCTCCCGTCCGGCACGGGCGAGCAGATGTGCGCGCAGTGCCCACGTCGGCTGGAACGAATCGACGCGTTCGGAGGAGAACGCATTCTCTCCGACAGGGGGCTGACCATGACTTGCGCCGTCCAGAGCATCGAGTTCAGCCAGACCAGCCTCCGGACCGTCGATCTCAGCAAGCACCGCGGCCCTCGCCACAGCTCCGCCGAGGCTGGGCGCCATCCGCTCCACATCGTCGTGCAGGCGCAGCAGCATCGGCCAATCGGTGCTTCCGCTGCGCACACCGGACATGTGGAGGATCTGGATCGCAGCCTGCAGACCGAAACGACCGATCGCTCCGCTGCGCTGCACTGCCCGCAAATGATCTTCGCCCCTGGCGATGAGCACGGAATCCCAACTGCTCGGGTCCTGATCGCCGAGGGGCACGAACTCTCCGTCCTGGCTGCGGCGGGCCGGGAACCTGGCGGCAGAGAGGTGGATGAGGGCGGCGAGGCCGTGTGACTCCCCATCGGAGGGACACAGCTCGGCGAGCAGTCGGGAGAGATAGAGAGTCTCGCCGATGATGCCATCGCGTGGTTCGCTCGCCGCATGCACCCAGTCGATGGCGAAGGCACCGTAGATCGCCTCATGGATGTCGGGCAGGCGGGCCTCGAGCTCGGTGCGATCCGGCAGTCCGAAACCGATGCCCAGGGCGGCGATGCGCTTCTTCGCCCGAGTCAGCCGAGCAGCGACCGTCGCGGCAGGCAGGGTCATTCCCGCCGCGATCTGCTTCCCGGTCATGCCCATGACCGCAGAGAGCATGAGCAGCGGCCGGACTCCCGGCTCGATGTCCGGATGAGCGCAGGCGCCCAGCAGTTCGAGACGACGATCGGGAAGGGCATCGGGATCCGCTGGGGTGACCAAGTGGGCTGCGGCCGGCTGTCCTGCGCCGTGAGACGCGGCCGTGTCGTGGCCACCGGGATCGGCGGCACCATCATGGACCTCAGGATCCAAGACCGCCGAGGTGCGGGCCGCGGCCGATTTCCACACGTCGCGTCGTGCATTGAGGGCAACCCGGTAGAGCCACCCCTCGGGGTTGTCCGGCACTCCTCGTTCCCGCCACACGCGAACTGCGCGTTCGAGAGCCGAGCTCAGGGCATCCTCGGCGCCGGCTAAGTCCCCGTCGGCGGCAGCGATGAGGGCGATGATCCGCCCCCAGCCGTCCTGGGAGAGGATCATCGCCCGATCGATCGGGTCCCGACTTTCGTTCAGGGCTGCACCCAACGTCCGTCTATATAGGAGACTGCCGCCGCTCTGACCTCGATGACCCCGTAGCTCGTGCCGGGGAACTTCTCTGCCCAGGCCAGAGCCGCGTCGCGGCTCTCGACGTCGATGACGAAGACTCCGGCCAGGGCCTCCTTCGCCGCTGCGAAGGGACCGTCCTCGATGACGACAGAGCCACCTCGGCGGGTGACGGTGGTTGTCGCCTGCTGCGGTTCGAGCATCTCCGCGGCGATGAATACTCCCGCGGAATAGAGGGCATCGGCGTAGTCGGACATCAGCTTCTGCATCTCGGCCATCACCTCGGCCGAGGGCTGGGGTCCGCCTTCTTGAGGTTCGGGTGCGTGGAAGACCAGTGAGTAGCGCATGATTGAACTCCGTTCATCTCAGGTGCGATCGCGTTTCGATCGCTCATCATTGAGACGACCGAGCTCACGTCGATTCGACACGTCTGAGAACAATTATTGCCGGAATTCGTCGAAGTGGGTGAGATTCGTGCTGCCGAGGGGTGGAATTCATCCGGTGGGTGAGGGCCTCAGTGCTTCGCAATCGTGCGGCGCAGCAGCGGAGTCACTCGATATTCCACCATCTGCTTCATCGACACGAGTGTGCGTGTGCGTTTGACGCCGGGGATCGACAGGATCCGTCCGGCGATGCGATACAGATCATCAGTGTCCCGGGCGACGACCTGGATGAGGGTGTCGGCAGTGCCCGAGACTCCGATGACCTCGAGGACCTCCGGGATTCGGGCGAGCTCGGCGCCGACCTGATCGAGTTTGCGCTGCTTGAGGTTCGCCAGGACGTGTGCCCGGAGGGGATAGCCGAGCCCAGCAGTGTCGACTCGGTGGTCGAACGAGTGCAGGCCCTCGTCCTCGAGGCGCGTGAGTCTGGCCTGGGCGGTGTTTCTGGCTACCTGCAGCCGTTGGGCGAGGCCGGCGACCGTTGATCGCGGCTGTCGCACGAGTTCGAGGAGGACGCGCGCATCGAGGGCGTCGGCGATCCTGCGTGATTTCTCCGCCATCGTCTGTGACCCCCATTACATGCTCGAAACGTTCAGCCCACTCTACCGGCGAATCAAAGAATCTGAGCAATCTGCGCAATCTCAAAACTCACTATTGAGCATTTCTGTCAACTGAGTTGGAATGGGTTCACCGTCGATCATCAACCTGACTGGCGTCACGTTCGACATATCCCGTCGGCGACCCACAGGGCGATCCCGCCCTGCGGCGGTAGGTCTCCTGTTCCAACCGGTTCAGGGCACCTGCCGCGAATTCGGATCTGCGGGCATATTCCATGCGCGCACACCTCGGGAGGACTACCGTGAGCATCGATACAGACACAGACATAGAAGCCTCGACGTTCGAGACCCTCGATGAGATCCACGATCGGATTCTGTGGCTGTCGACCTCGATCATCCACCATGCCAATCGCGTGCGTCCCAACCGCAGCGGGCTCAAGGTCGGCGGACACCAGGCCTCATGCGCCTCGATCGCCACGATCATGACCGCACTGTGGTTCCACGAACTGCGAGCCGAAGACCGCGTGAGCATCAAACCGCATGCCAGCCCCGTCTGGCACGCCATTAACTACCTCTTCGGTGAACTCGATGAATCGGACATGACCTCCCTGCGGGCCTTCGGCGGGCTGCAGAGCTACCCGAGCCGCACCAAGGACCCGGTTCCAGCCGACTACTCCACCGGCTCCGTCGGCATCGGAGCCACGGCACCCATCTGGGGCTCGATCGCCCGACGCTACGTCGACTCGACGCTGAAACCCATCGGCCTCGGGCGACAGTACTCCCTGGTCGGAGACGCGGAACTCGACGAGGGCGCCGTGTGGGAGGCCGTCATCGACCCCGATGTCAAACACCTCGGCGAAATCGTCTGGATCGTCGACCTCAACCGCCAGTCACTGGACCGCGTGATCCCCGACATCGCCGCCGGGCGCATCGAAGCGATGTTCGACGCCGCCGGCTGGCAGGTGATCACCGTGAAGTTCGGACGCCTGCTCGATGAGCTCTTCGTCCGACCCGGCGGACCTGAGCTGAGACAGCGGATCCTGACGATGTCGAACCCCGAATACCAGCGTCTGCTGCGCTGCACGGCCGCCGAGCTGCGCGAGCGGCTGCCCGGTGAGGGGGAGGACGCCCAGGTCCTGCGGGATCTGGTGGGCAGCCTCGATGACGCCACATTGACGGATGCGATCAGAAACCTCGGCGGGCATGACATTCCCGCACTCCTCGACGCCTTCGCGCGGATCGACGATTCGAAGCCGACGGCCATCATCGCGTACACGATCAAGGGGTTCGGGCTGCCGAGCTCCGGACATCCGCAGAACCACTCCGCGCTCATCAGCGATGAGGAATACACGGCTTTGGCCCGGCGCAGCGGCCAGGACACACAGGCACCCTGGGCCCGGTTCGACCACGATTCTGCCGCCGGACAGATCATCGAGGCGAGTGCGAAGCGACTGGCGCGACCGGAATTCCCTCGCGCTGCCGAGAGCGATCTGCCGCGGGATCTCGAGCGGGCACACAAGGGCACCTCCTCATCGCAGGCCGCGCTGGGCCGCGTGCTCATGGACCTCAGTCGGCAGTCACCGGAGACAGCCCGCCGGGTGGTCACGGTCAGTCCCGATGTGTCATCGACGACCAACCTCGGCGGTTGGGTCAACAAGGTCGGGGTGTGGAGTTCGGAAGCCGGCCGCAACTGGTTCGCCGATGACGCCGAGACAATCCTGCAGTGGAACGAATCGGCCAAGGGCCAGCACATGGAGCTGGGCATCGCCGAGACGAATCTGGTCGGTCTGCTCGGGGAGCTCGGAGCGACATGGAGCAGGTGGGGAGAGCCGCTCTTCCCGATCGGCGTCATGTACGACCCATTCGTCAACCGTGCCCTCGAGCCGTGGACCTTCGGCATGTATGCGGGTGGACAGTCGATCCTCGTCGGCACTCCGTCCGGGGTCACGCTGGCACCCGAAGGCGGTGCGCATCAGTCGATCACGACTCCCTCGACCGGCATGGAGGTGCCGGGTCTGGTGACCTATGAGCCTGCGTTCGCCCAGGACGTCGAGTGGACCCTGCTTCATTCCCTCACCCGGCTGGGCAGGCCCGATGGCGAATCAGCCTACCTGCGGCTGTCGACTCGGGCGATCGACCAGTCCCTGGCCGAGGTGCCGAGCGACCCGGTGGCGCGTCGGCGTCGTCGGGAGCAGGTCATCGCCGGAGGATTCCGGCTGCGGGCGACGCAGCGACCCCGAGTCCAGCTCGTGGGCATGGGCGCCATGATGACGGAGACCCTGGCTGCTGCGGACCGCCTCGATGCCATGGGCATCGACGCCGATGTCGTGTGCGTGACCAGCCCCGGTCTGCTCTACCGGGCGCTGCGGGCCGCCCAGGGAAATCGATCGCCCGCTGCTGCAGGAGCTGGTGCCTCTGCGGGGTCTGCTGCCGGTCCGGGATCCGAGTGGATCCTGGACCAGGTGTTCCCCTCCGAGCGCGGGGTGCCGATGGTCACCGTCCTCGACGGGCACCCGCACACGCTGTCGTTCCTCGCCACGATCAACAAGGTCGACCATGTCGCGCTCGGGGTGAGCAGCTTCGGGCAGTCCGGCGATATCGACGACGTCTATCGCTATCACGGGATCGATGTCGACTCGATCGTGCGAGCGGCCCTCGACGCGAGCCGGAGCTAGGTCTCGGTCTAGGTCCCGGTCTCGGGAGAGCGCGGCCACGTCCGCCCCTCGCAGTAGTGTTGAGGTATGACCAACCCAAGCGCTGCCGTGCCTGCGTGGTGCGTGATCGGGCGTGCTCCCGACAGTGCCCTCGGCGGCGTTCGGGGCATGGGTTCGATGATCGCCGTCGTCGACCTCGACGACGCCACACAGCGGATCGGCAGCCACCACCTCGGCGCGGATGAGCTGCCCGATTTCGTCCGCGAACGGGAAGCACAGGGCCGGCCGAGGTGGGTCTTCAGTGACACACCCAACTGGTACCCGGCCCTGCTGGCTGCTGGTGTGGCGATCGAGCGCTGCTATGACCTGCGTCTGACCCATGCGATCCTCATGCGCTCGGAACTCGTGGCTGACCGGAATGCCGTCGCGAGCGCCGAAGAATGGGATGCGGGCCCGGTGAGCGCACCGACAGCACCCGAGGCGGAGGCGCTCTTCGAGGTCACCGAACGACGCAGCCACATCAAAACGGTCCCGCACGACATCGAGTCCGCGCTCGCCGAATTCGCACGCCAGTCCACCGCCCTGCAGACAGCCACTGACCCCGGCCGGCTGCGGCTGCTGCTGGCGGCAGAGTCAGCCGGTGGACTCGTGGCCGCAGAGATGCAGGCGGCCGGGGTGCCCTGGGACATCGCCGAGCACGATCGGATCCTCGCCGAGGAGCTCGGACCCCGTCCGGCGCGGGACGCGAAGCCTGCCAAGATGCTCGCCGTAGCCGAGCAGGTGCGGGCCGCCCTCGGCGACCCACGAGCCAATCTCGACTCCCACGTCAAACTCCTCCACTCCCTGCACGCGGCCGGAATCAACGTCGCCTCGACCTCGAAATGGGAGCTGCAGGAGAGCAAACACCCGGCGATCGCGCCCCTGCTGGAGTACAAGAAGCAGTCCCGTCTGCTCTCCGCCAACGGGTGGGCGTGGCTCGACGAATGGGTCAGCGAGGGCCGCTACCGTCCCGTCTACGTCCCCGGGGGAGTCGTCACCGGGCGCTGGGCGGCCAGCGGCGGAGGTGCACTTCAGATTCCGCGCCAACTGCGACCCGCCCTGCGCGCCGACCCCGGATGGCGGCTGATCTCAGCCGATGTCGCCCAGCTGGAGCCGCGGGCGCTCGCCGCCATGTCGGGGGATCGAGCCATGGCCGAAGCCGGACGAGGCCGCGACCTGTACTCGGGTCTTGTCGACGAAGGCATCGTCGCCACCAGGCAGGAGGCGAAGATCGCCGTGCTCGGCGCCATGTACGGGTCCACGACCGGTGACAGCGGTCGACTCGTGCCGCGCCTGCGCACGAGCTTTCCCGCCGCCATGGGCCTCGTCGACTCCGCCGCCGAGGTGGGGGCCGCCGGAGAGGTCGTGTCCACCTGGCTGGGTCGAACCTCACCGGTGCCAGGTGAGGGGTGGCGCCGCGTTCAGTCGGCGGCGAACCAGTTCGATGCCACGCCTGCCGATGAGAACCGGGCCCGCCGCGCCGCCGGGGATCAGGGACGCTTCACCCGCAACTTCGTCGTCCAGGGCACTGCGGCCGAATGGGCTCTGGCCTGGCTGGCCGACCTGAGACTGCGGTTGTCACAACTGCCGGCAATCGACGACGGAAACCCGGGGACCACCTCGGCGGTTGATGGTGATGGGAGAACCGCCTCGGCGGGGGAGACGATGGGGCACGTGGCCGATGCCTCGGGTCCGGTGTTCTCCCGACGCGCTCACCTGGTGTTCTTCCTCCACGATGAGGTCATCGTGCACGCGCCCGCCCAGCATGCTGAAGCCGCGGCGGAGGCGATCAGGGGAGCGGCCGCCTCGGCGGGGACACTCCTGTTCGGCAATGCGCCCGTGGACTTTCCCCTCGACCTCACGATCTCCGAGCGGGCGGCCAAGGACTAGGGGACGGCGACGGGGCTGCGGCCGGTCTTAGAAGAGCGGCTGTTGCAGAGATCACGGGAGGTCCCGGAATAAGCGACAGATAACCGGTGCTGCATGTAAAGTGTCGGCGGCACCGAAGCGGAGCCGCCGCAGCATCCGGAGTCGTCACCGCACAGAGGAGTTTTCATGACTTTCACCGTCAAGGCACTGCAGAAGACCGGCCCCGACCAGCCGTTCAAGGTTGCCAACATCGAACGCCGCGACCCCAGGCCCGATGACGTGGTCATCGACATCAAGGCCGCCGGAATCTGCCACAGCGACATCCACACCATCCGCAACGAATGGGGCGAGGCGCACTTCCCCCTGACCGTCGGCCACGAGATCGCCGGCGTCGTCGAGGCCGTCGGTTCCGATGTCACCGACTGGAAGGTCGGCGACCGCGTGGGCGTGGGCTGCATGGTCAACTCGTGTGGAGAGTGCGAGGAATGCCGGGCTGGGCAGGAGCAGAACTGCCTCAACGGCCAGGTCGGCACCTACAACTCCACCGACGTCGACGACACCATCACACAGGGCGGCTACGCCGAGAAAGTCGTCGTCAACGAACGCTTTGTCTGCCGTATCCCCGACGCTCTCGACTTCGATGTCGCGGCCCCGCTGCTCTGCGCCGGCATCACCACCTACGCACCACTCAACCGCTGGGGCGCAGGCGAGACCAAGGACGGCGCACCCAAGAAGGTCGCCATTCTGGGGCTCGGTGGACTCGGCCACATGGGCGTCCAGATCGCCGTCGCCATGGGCGCCGACGTCACCGTCCTCTCCCGCACCCTGAATAAGGAGAAGGCAGCACTCGAGCTCGGCGCGAAGCAGATGCTCGCGACGACTGAGGATGACTTCTTCAGTGACCACCGCGGAGAGTTCGACCTCATCCTCAACACGATCAGCGCCGACATTCCCGTCGACAAGTACCTGAGCCTGCTCAAGCCTCGCGGGGTCATGACCGTCGTCGGTATGCCTCCGGAGAAGCAGCAGCTGTCCTTCGCCTCCGTGATCGGCGGCGCCAAAGTGCTGGCCGGATCGATGATCGGCGGCATCGCCGAGACCCAGGAGATGCTCGACTTCTGCGCGAAGCACGACATCGCCGCCAAGATCGAGACCGTGAGCATCGACAAGGCGGACGAGACCTACGATCGCGTCGTCGCCGGTGACGTGTACTTCCGTGCCGTCATCGACACCGCCACATTCGAAGGCGCCGAGGTGACCGCTCTCGTTTGTGAGTCGGACTGACCGACAGCCGGACTGACCGACGATCTATGTGACCGTCTGGTGAGGTTCAGGGGCCGTTTCGCTGAAGCAGCGAGGCGGCCCCTCGTCATGGGTTCGATCGGCAGTCGTGTGCTCGATTTGCGAGCTGAGCGGTCTGTGAGCCGGGTTGCGGGATACCGCAATCCAGGCGCTGTTATGGGGTATCGGCGGTAGTCTGAAACGCATGACGAGTGGGCAGAGACGAATGGGCGATATGCTCCTGGTGCTGCTGATCCTCTACACCGTCTTCATCGGCTTCATGACGCTGACCCCCTACCAGCTCGACGTCAGCCCAGAAGGTCCGATTGGCAGGATGCTCCAGTTCTTCGCCGACCATCAGGTGACGTCATGGCTGACCTATACGCTCGTCGAGAAGCTGGCGAACGTCGCCATGTTCGTCCCGTTCGGGTTCCTGCTCGCCCTGCATATGGGGCGTAGGCGCTGGTGGGTCGGCTGGGCGGCGGGCGCGGCCTTCACCTGCCTGATCGAGGGAGCCCAGGTGACCCTGCTGTCGCCGACCCGCTACGGCACGATCAGCGACCTCATCACGAACACGCTCGGAGCCGGGATCGGTGCCGTCCTCGCCCTTCTCGTCATGCTTCTGCTGCCCGCGCGCGACGAACCGGAAGAAGTCGATCGCGTCGTACGGTAGGTGCCGATCACCTCGGCGACCTCAGCCCTCTTCCGTGCCCCTCGTGTCCTCGCTCTCGAGGGCACCGACGCACAGATCGAGAGCCTCGCCGAGGTGGCTCTTCAGTTCCTCATCGAGCGAGGAGACCATGAGTGCTGAGATCCGTTCAACTCGTTCGACCGCCTGATCGAGGGCCTTGCCTCCCTCCTCGGTCAGGGTCGTCGGCAGGGCCCTGCCGGTTTCGGCCTTCGTTGCTCTTGTCACCAGGCCACGATCCTGCAGGCCCTTCAGCAGCGTATTCATCGTCTGTCGCGTGACGAAGGCGCCGCGGGCGAGTTCCGAGTTCGATGCACCCGGGGCTCGGCGCAGCAGTTCGAGGCAGGCGTACTGCGGCGTTGAGAGGCCCAAGGGTCGCAGCGACTCGTCCATGCGTGAGCGCAGCACCGACTGCAGGTGCTTGAGCTGATATCCGATCATCGCCTCCAGCGCCTGGGGTGACCGGGACTGCTGCGACTGCATCTCTTGACTCATGTAAGTATTCTGACATACATTGTTTATGTCAGAACACTGACATATAAATCAGCAGCTAGAGATGGGAACGACCATGAGCGTGACAGGACCGGATTTCCTCGCATTGCAGGTGCGAGACCTGGAGAAGGCGGCCGAATTCTACGAGCAGACGATCGGGCTGACGCGGGCGCCGGCGGGGCCACCCGGAGCGGTGGTCTTCGCGACATCGCCGATACCGTTCGCCGTGCGTGAGCCGCTGCCCGACGTCGACCTCGACTCCATCGATCGTCCCGGCACCGGGGTGGCGCTGTGGTTCAACTGCGATGACTCACAGGCGCTGCACGACAGCCTCGTCGCGGCCGGTGTGGAGATTCTGCGGGGACCAGCACCGAGCCCCTTCGGCCTGACATTCACCTTCGTGGATCCCGATGGCTATGCGGTGACCATGCACGACGCGGGCTGAGTCTTCGAGGCCGGACATTTCGAGGCCGGACAGACTCAGGAACGTCGATCGGTCAGCGTCGGATATTCTCTCAGGTCGGGGTGTTCACTCGCCTCAGGCTGTTCACCCCAGGGAGCCGACGATCTTCGCGATCCGACGCTCCCGTGTGGCCTCGGCCTTGGACGATTCGACCTGCCGCACATGTTCCTTGCGCTTCGACGGAGCCAGCCCATCGAAGACCTCACGGACACCGGCACTGCCGAGCGCCTCGGCGAGGTCATCGGGAACCGGGGTCTCGCGGGACGAGGTGTCGTGGGTCAGCGTGACTTCATGAGTCTCGCCGCCGGAGACGCCGCTCGCCTCGCGATGCTCCTTGGCCAACGGCAGCAGGAACTTCCCACCCATCACCGCCGTGGTCGAGGGGTAGGAGTACCCGGCGATCGTGACGACGACCGGGACCCTCTTGCCGACTCCGAAGCCGAGCACAATGTCCTCGGGCACCTCGATGCCGACGTTGTTGCCCAGCTGCAGGAGAGTCGTGCTGAAGGTGACCATGGCCGAATCCTACTCCGGTCCTGGCCGGGCCGAGCAGGAGCTCTAGGAGTTGTCGCGCTTGGCGCGGGCTCCGTCGGCGTTGGCATCGTCAGCGCGACCCTCAGCGACCGCGGCCTCATCCTCGTTCTCGTCGCGGTCCTCATCGTCATAGTCCTCGTCGGACTGTGAGAACGTCGGAATCCAGCAGGAGACTCGAGCGGCGTACTCGTCGTACTCGGCGCCGAAGCGCTGACGAAGGTCGGCCTCCTCGTGCGGACGGATCAGCCAGTTCCACAGCAGCGAACCGACGATGGCGTAGACGATGACCAACCACGAACCGATGAAGAGTCCGATCGCCACACCCTGGACGATGCCGGCGATGGCCATCGGATTGCGCACGAAGGCGTAGGGTCCCCTCTGGACGAAATGGTGGGCCATCGCGGAAGGCAGCGGAGTACCGGAACCGAAGTTCGCGATCGCCCGTGCGGACCACACGCCGAGGACGGTGCCGAAGGCGAGAAGGGCGAAGCCGGCGACGATCACGAGGATCGGGAACTTCACGGACAGGTTCCAGCGTTCCTCGAACGCATTGATGATCGCCGGAATGACGATGAGGAAGACTCCCCAGAAGACCACGATCTGGATCGTGGTTCTGATCAGAAGCTGCGACCTCACGCGTGTGTGAGAACTGCGGAAGGCGAACGGGCCGGTGACGAGACGCTCGGACGGGATCCTGCCGAGGATCATGAGTGTCCCGGCGATGAGGCTGCCGACCGTGGCCAACACCATGAGGACGGCGCCCAGCCCACCCTCGGTGGTGACGGTGGCGTAGATGACCATGAAGACGGCGACGAGGGTGGTCCAGGCGACGGCTCCCCACACGGCCCACCGGAAGTTCAGCGCCGCCAGGGCGGAGCCGATGACGAAGAGCGGGATGTGGATGGCGGAGACGAGCAGCGGATTGAGGCCGCCGAGCGTCGCATCGCGCAGTCCCGGAAGATTGATGATCCCGAGCCACCAGGCGGCCCCGGCGAGAGCCTGCAGGGCGAAGTAGATGCGGCCGTGGAAGATCCGCAGGGGCTTGTCCGGGGCATTGCGCTTGTTGTGCCTGATCCCGGTGACCGGCTTCTTCTCTGTTCGGCTCATGCGAATGCCGTCCCTTTGAAGCATACGGTCGTGGGTCCGCCGACCCAGACCTCATCGTCCTCGTGGGAGATCGAGATGACTCCGGCTCGTCGCAGCGCCGTGCCCTGGGTGGCGGTGTACTTTTCCGGGGCCAGGCCGGATTTGATGAGCCACTGCGCGACCGAGGCATTGAGGCTGCCCGTCACAGGATCCTCGCCGATGGCCGTGCCGGGGACGAACGCCCGGATCTCATACTCGTGGGCGCTGTCGTCGGGGTGTGGGCCGAGGACGCCGAGCTTGGTGTCGGGGATCTGCGAGAAGTCGGGCTCGAGGTCGAGGACCTGCTGCGCGCTCGCGAGTCTGACTGCGGCCCAGCCGGGGCCGTTGTCGACCCATTGGTGACCGAGGATCTCGGTGCGCTCGACGTGGAGGGCGGCGGCGATCTGCTCGACGAAGTCTTCGTCGAGGTCACCGGAGCGGATCGGTTCGGGAGCGGCGAAGGACAGGGTCTGGCCGCCTCGGCGAAGGGTGACGAGTCCGAGGCCGCACTCCTGGACGATCGTCCCCTCGCTGCGCGGGACGCCTCCGGCTTCCAGCCAGGCCGCCGCCGATCCGAGGGTGGGGTGTCCGGCGAAGGGGAGTTCGCGGGCGGGGGTGAAGATCCGCAGGCGGTAGTCGGCGTCGGGATTCGTCGGAGGGAGGACGAAGGTCGTCTCGGACAGGTTCGTCCAGTTTGCGATCCGGGCCATATCGGTCTCGCTCAGTCCCTCGGCGTCGAGGATGACCGCGACGGGGTTGCCGCGGTAGGGATCCGCGGAGAAGACGTCGACTTGGGCGAATGCTCGATTATGGGGCAAGTGGGGGACTCCTTCGTAGAAAGGGCGCCGCCGTTTGGGGGTGCGCACTTCCTATGATAATGGTGCGAGCTCGCAGATCAGTCACCTGGGACGCTAAGGGCGTGTGGGACGTTCCTCACTGCCGGGACAGGGCGGCGGCGATGCGTTCGGGTGAGAGTGCCGCGTCGATGGCCAGATGGGCAGCCCCCAGGATGGCGGCATTGCCCGCTGCATTGGAGGGAGCGATCGTGAGATGTTCGGTCGAGAGTGGGATCGACCGTGCGTAGACGACTTCCCGGACGCCTGCCACGAGGTGCTCGGCCGCCTGGGCCATGGCGCCGCCGATGAGGATGAGCGAAGGATTCATGAGGCTCACGCACGTGGTCAGCACCTCGCCGAGGTCCCGGCCGGCCTGGCGGACAGCCTGTATCGCCTGCAGGTCACCGGCCTTGACGAGCCGGATCACATCGCCGGGCGTTCTCGCTTCGAGTCCGGCCCGGGAGAGTTCGCGGGCGATCGATCTGCCGGAGGCCACGGCTTCCAGGCACCCGCGATTGCCGCAGGCGCAGGGAATGTCCGCGGCCCGCGGCAGGGCGACGTGGCCGATGTCGCCTGCGGCGCCATGCGAGCCGCGACGAAGCGAGCCGCCGGAGATGATGCCGGCGCCGATTCCCGTGGCAACCTTGACGAAGATGAGATCCGTGGTCTCCGGCCAGGCAGAGGTCTGCTCGCCGAGGGCCATGATGTTGACGTCGTTGTCGACGAGAACCGGGGCGGAGAAGGTCTGCTTGAGGGCACCGGGCAGATCGAAGCGATCCCAGCCGGGCATGATCGGCGGATTGATCGGGCGCCCGGTGGAGAACTCGACCGGTCCGGGCAGGCCGATGCCCACCCCGACCACGTCGTCGGCACTGCGATCGGCTTCGGTGAGCAGGGACAGGGCCGAAGATCTCAGCCACTCGATGGCACTGACTGGGCCGTCGGAGATCTCGCGTTCCTCGCCGAGCTCCGCCAGGACGGTGCCGGTCAGGTCCGTCACGGCCAGGCGGGCGTGAGAGGCGCCGAAGTCCGCGGCGACGACGACCCTGGCCTGGGGATTGAACGCGAACTGCGAGCTGGGCCGACCACCGGTCGAGGCGGCGTCACTGACGGGAGTGATGAGTCCGAGGCCCAGGAGCTGGTCGATCCTCTGCGCGATGGTGGGACGTGAGAGGCCGGTCGACTTCGCCAGATCGGCCCGAGTTCGCGGCAGTCCGTCGCGCAGCAGCTGGAACAGCCCGCCGGCATGCGACAGATCGAGGGCGTGCGAAACGGTCACCTGGCTCATTCCCTCAGTAAAGCACATTCGGTAAAGGGGATTATCAGAAGGTGACGATTGACTACAGACTTCTAAAAAGTACTTGACAAAAGTGGTGAAGCCGACATCAGAATGGGTCATGGACACCGTTGCCCAGACCTTCGCCCCTCCACCTCGAATCGGGATGGTGGGTGGTGGCTTCATGGCCCGCACGCACACTCGGGCCGCCCGCGCCGCCGGAGCTCAGCTTCGCGTGATCGCGACCTCGAGCGCAGCCGGCAGTCGAAGAGCCGCAGCTGAACTCGGTTACGAGGCGGCCGCGAACGGCGAGGATCTCTTCGACCACGATCTCGATGTCGTCCACGTCTGCACCCCGAACAGCACCCACGCCGAACACTCGCTGCGCGCCCTGGACGCGGGCTCGAACATCATCTGCGAGAAGCCCCTGGCCACCGATGCCTCCGCTGCGGCCGCCATCCGCGACCGGGCGAAATCACTCGGATTGGGCGGAACCGTTCCGTTCGTCTACCGCTATCATCCGATGGTCCGCGAGGCCCGCGCCCGAATTCGCCGAGGAGACGCCGGAACACTGCTGACCGTCGACGCCAGCTACCTCCAGGACTGGCTGCTGAGCGCCGAGGACGAGAACTGGCGCGTCGATGCCAGCTCCGGAGGACCCTCCCGAGCCTTCGCCGACATCGGCTCCCACCTCGTCGACCTCATCGAATTCATCACCGGCGAACACATCATGTCCGTGGTCGCGACGACGAGAACCGTTCACCCTCGCCGAGGCGGTGCCGAGGTGACCACCGAGGACACAGTTGCGATGACGGTCGAGCTCAGTGGTGGCGGCATCGGTTCGATTCTGGTCTCCCAGCTGGCACCGGGACGCAAGAATCGACTCGTCGTCGAGGTCGGCGGTTCGAAGGAGAGCCTGCGGTTCGCTCAGGAGCAGCCAGAGCAGCTGTGGGTCGGTCGTCGCGCCGGCAGTCTGCTTCTCGATCGTGACCCGGACGCGCTGTCTCCCGACGCCGCTCGTCTGTGCACGGTCCCGCCCGGTCATCCGCAGGGCTATCAGGACGCGTTCAACGCGTTCATCGACGACTCCTATGCTGTCTTCGCCGGTGAGGTGCGCGAAGGCGTGCCGACTCTCGACGACGGTGTGCGCGCGGCGCTCGTGACAGAGGCCGTGCTCAGATCGGCGGCCGATCGTTCATGGGTCGAGGTCGAAGCGCGATGACCGAGGCAGCGGTGCTCAGCGCCACAGGGATCCGCAAGCAGTTCTTCGGAGTCGAAGTCCTGCACGACATTTCGCTTGAGGTGTACGCCGGCACGGTCCACGGCCTCGTCGGAGAGAACGGGGCCGGAAAGTCCACCCTGATGAAGATCATCGCCGGCGTCCACCGCAGAGATGGGGGCGAGGTGCGAATCGATGGGCAGGTCGTCGACTTCTCCCATCCGGTCGAGGCCGGGAGGGCAGGGGTGGCCACGGTCTTCCAGGAATTCAATCTGCTGCCCGACCGCACCGTGGCACAGAACGTCTTCTTAGGCAGGGAACCCCGACGCCGTGGTCTCGTCGATGTGGCCACGATGCGAGCCAAGACACAGACCCTGCTCGATGACCTCGACGTGGAGGGCATCACGCCCGATGCGAAGGTCGGCTGGCTGACCGTGGCCGAACAGCAGATCGTCGAGATCATCAAGGCACTCTCCGTCGATGCCCGGGTGATCTCCATGGACGAACCCACCGCGGCGCTGTCGGACAATGAGGTCGCTGTTCTTTACCGGGTCATCGCGACCCTGAAGTCCAAGGGCGTGGCGATCATCTACGTCTCACACAGGCTGCAGGAGGTCTTCGATCTCTGCGACACGATCACCGTGATGAAGGACGGCGCCCTCGTCACCAGTCAGCCGACGGCAGAGATGGATCAGGCAGGCCTCGTGCGCGCCATGGTCGGCAGGCCCATCAGCACGTTCTTCCCCGAACGGGAACCGGAGACGCAGATCGGTGACACCGTGCTTTCGGTGAGCGGGGGAGGAAACGAGCAGCTCGATGACATCACCCTCGACCTCCGTGCCGGCGAGATCCTCGGACTCGCGGGACTGCAGGGATCCGGCCGGTCGGAGCTGCTGTCCGCGATCTTCGGTGCCGAGCCCTTCACTCGTGGTCAGGTGCGCCTCGACGGTGAGGCAGTGCGCATCGCCACCGCCAGGCACGGAGTCCGGCGCGGCCTGGCACTGGTCACAGAGGACCGCAAAGGCACCGGTCTCGTGCTCTCCCAATCCATTCTCGACAATGCGCTGCTGGCGATCCGCGCGGTCTTCCCCTCCCGCACGTCTGGGATGCGGGCCAAGATTCCCGGGATCCTCGAATCCCTCGAGGTGATCAGCCGCGGCGCGGATCAGGAAGTCAGGGCTCTGTCGGGAGGCAACCAGCAGAAGGTCGTGCTGGCCAAGTGGCTGGCCACCTCACCACGCGTGGTGCTGCTCGATGAGCCGACTCGAGGAATCGACGTCGGCGCCAAGGTCGCCGTCTACCGTCTGATCCGCAGTCTCGCTCGCCGAGGTGTCGCGATCCTTCTCGTCTCCAGTGAGCTTCCCGAGGTGCTGGGCATGTCTGATCGGGTTCTTGTCATGGCAGATGGTCGCATCGCCGGGGAGCTTCCCCCGAGTTCGACCGAGGAAGAGGTGCTGGCCCTGGCCACGGGAACCGAGGCCCAGGTGGTCAGTGACGATGGGCTGGTTGATGACGATGGGCGGAAGGTGGGGGAGCGATGAGGACACAGTTGCGTCGCCTCGATACGACGGCCCTTGTCTACCTCGCGCTCGTCGGCGTGCTCATCATCGGTGCCGTGCTCGTCGCCACGACCGGTCGCAACTTCTTCAGCCCCGGCAACATCCGCGACATTCTCACCGGGATGAGCGTGTTGGGATTCGTCGCCATCGGACAGACCCTGGTGATCCTCGGCGCCTCCCTGGATCTCTCGGTTCCCTATGTGATGAGCCTGGCCAGTCTGATCGCGGCGCAGACGATGAACGGCAGCGATGCGATGGTGCTGCCCGCGGTGCTGCTGACGCTCGTGGTCACGGCCTGCATCGGTCTGGCCAACGGTCTCATCGTCACCGTCCTCGGAGTTCACGGATTCGTTGCGACCCTTGGGGTCGGACTCATGCTCAAGGGATATCTGGATACGAACTACCAGGGCACCGAAGGCAGCGTTCCCTGGTCCTTCCAACTCTTCGGCGCCACCGGCGTGGGCCCCGTGCCGATCTCGACGATCGTCATGCTCGCCTTGGCCGGGCTGGTGGCATTCATCCTGGTCAGAACCAGTTTCGGGCATCATCTCTTCGCTGTGGGCGGCAACTCGGAGGTCGCTCGACTCTCCGGTGTCCGGCAGCGTCTGCCTCTCATCGGCGCCCATATCGGCAGCTCCGTATTCGCGGGACTGGCGGGTCTGCTGCTGGCCAGCCGCCTGGGTGTGGGCAGCCCGACCGTCGGCTCACAGGGCAGCTACGACCTGCTCTCGATCGCGGCAGTCGTCCTCGGCGGAACGGTTCTCATGGGCGGACGCGGCTCGATCTGGGGCACCATCGGCGGCGTCGCCATCTTCGCCGTCCTCGATAATCTCATGAGCGTCATGCAGTTCAACCCCTTCCTCAAGGACGTCATCCGCGGACTCGTCATCATCATCGCCGTGGCGCTCTATGCTCGCCGCAGAGTCATCGCCCGCAGAATCCGCTTCGCTGATGTGCCCACGGGGCCCAATATCGCGGCAGGGTCCGAACCCGCTCCGGAGTCCGCTTCGGCGGCGATCGGCGGTCCACGGGAAACCGGCGCGCGAAGCGACCAGGAAGGGAGCCTGGGATGAATTCGAGAACTCCCGAGACCCACCTCGGCGATGGAGGACTTCGTCGACTGATCGAGCGAATCGCGGATCCGCGCGGCGCCGTGGTCGTCCTCCTCATCGTCATTCTCATCGCCATCGTCGTCCTCAATCCGAGCTTCGCAGAGCCCGGGGCGCTCATGCGCTTCATCCAGAGGGTCTCGCCGGTCGCGATCGTCGCCATCGGCCAGTACTTTGTCATCGTCAGCGGTGAGTTCGACCTGTCGATGGGCGCAGTGGTCACGGCACAGGTGATGACCGCGGGCCATCTCATCGGCGAGGACGACTCGAAGACGGTGCCGGTGCTCATCATCATGCTCGTCATCGGCGTCGTGGTCGGCATCGTCAACGGGTTGGCCACGACGCTGCTCAAAGTCCCCTCATTCATCGTCACCCTCGGCACGATGCTCGTCATCCACGGGGCGGTCATGTGGTGGACGGGAGGAGCGGCGACGGGCAACCCCGCCGAATCCTTCCGACAGCTGGGCCGCGGAGGAATCGAAGGGATACCGGTCCTGGGCCTCCTGCCCTACGCCGTCCTCATCCTGATCGCGGCGATCGTGTTCGCCGTCTGGATCTCACGGAGGCCATTCGGCAGGACCGTGGTCGCCATCGGCGACAACGCGCAGGCGGTGTCCTTCGCCGGCGCGAACGTGTGGAGGACGAAGACTCTCGCCTTCGTCCTGTCCTCCCTTGCCGCCACGGTGGCCGGGGTGCTCCTCGCCGGTTATGCCGGCGTCCATCCCTCCGTCGGTCAGGGCTACGAATTCACCGCGATCACGGCAGTGGTCCTGGGCGGAGTCGTCCTCGGCGGCGGTCGGGGGACCGTCATCGGGGCACTTATCGGAGCTTTCACCCTCGAGTCCCTGTTCACGCTGCTCAACTTCACCTCGGTGCCGGCGACGATGCGTGATGCGATCCAGGGAGCCATCATCATCGCGGCAGTCGCGTACTCCGGTGTCGTGTTCGCGAAGAAGCGCAAACGACCGACCACCTCGGCGATCGACCCAACCGATCCGACCGGCTCGACTGAGCCGCGGGACCCAAGCACAACCTCGGCGGGGGCATCTTCGCCGATCCAACTCACCGGCGGCGACGATGCCGCACGGAAATGACAAGGGAGATTACATCATGAAACGAGGACTGAGGAGCGCGCTCGGCATTGCCAGTGCCGCCGCTCTCATCGCATTGGCGGGGTGCACCACCGACCCGTCCGTGGAACCGGCGGACGAAGGTGACGGGGCGCAGGAGGAAGCGCCGGCCGAGGAATGGTTCGACCAGAAGGTCTATGACCAGCAGTTCAAGCAGCGTGAAGTCGTCCCGGACGGTCCGGAGGATAAGCCCTACCTGCAGATGATCAACCCGAAGATGGGGGACACCTCGGAGTTCAAATCCGATGGCGGGAACAAGATGTGCTTCGCCAACGCCTCGATCTCGAACCCCTGGCGCCAGACCGGGTGGATTTCGATGAACGAGCAGCTCAAGGAGCTGAAGAAGGACGGCGTCATCACCGAGATGGAGACCCGTGACGCCCAGGACAACGATGATACGCAGATCGCGGACATCGACTACTTCATCTCCGAGGGCGACTGCGACGGCTTCATCATCTCCCCGAACTCGACGGCCGCGATCACACCGGCGGTCGAGCGGGCGTGCAAGACCGACAAACCCGTCATCGTCTTCGACCGCGGAGTCGAAACCGACTGCGCCGTGACGTTCATCCATCCCATCGGCGGCTTCGCCTGGGGCATCGACACCTCGCAGTTCCTCATCGACAACCTCAATGAAGGCGACAAGGTCGTGGCCCTGCGGATCCTGCCCGGCGTCGACGTGCTCGAACAGCGGTGGGCAGCAGCGGACAAACTCTTCGGCGAGGCCGGAATCGAGGTTGTTGACTACTTCACCGAGGGCGATCCGGCAGAGATCAAGAAGGTCGTCTCCGATGAGCTTGCCAAGGGCGACGTCCAGGGCATCTGGATGGATGCGGGCGACGGTGCCGTGTCCGCCATCGAAGCGTTCGAAGACGCAGGAAAGGACTATCCGGTGATGACCGGAGAGGACGAGCTGAGCTTCCTGCGGAAGTGGAAGGACACCGAGATGACCGCACTGGCTCCCGTCTACTCGAACTTCCAGTGGCGGACCCCGCTGCTGGCCGCGGAGAAGATCTTCAAGGGCGAGGAAGTCCCGACCGAATGGGTGCTGCCGCAGAGCCCGATCACGGCCGAGGACCTTGATGACTACCTTGACCGCAACAAGGGCATGCCCGATGGCCACTATGCGAAGTTCGGCGGTGAGGACATGGCCGGATTCCCGCAGGTGTGGCAGGACCGAGTCATCCCCTGATCGGGGAGTGAAGTCATGACCGACGGTAGCGGAAGCACGGGCATCGTTCGCGAGATCGGGGTCAACACCTGGGTGTGGACCTCGCCGCTGACGACGCAGCACCTCGGTGATCTGGCGGACCGAGCCCGAGGGTTCGGGTTCGGTCTGCTGGAGCTGCCCGTGGAGAACCCGGGTGACTGGGACCCGGCCACCGCCGCCGAGGTGCTGGCTGGGTATGGCATGGGTGCCCGGATCGTCGGAGCGATGGGTCCCGGTCGTGACCTCATCGACCCGCTGTACCGTGCCGATACCCAGGACTATCTCCGGCACTGCGTGGATGTGGCGCTCGCCGTGGGTTCACCCACCGTGGCCGGTCCGTTCACGGCCGCGACCGGGCGGGTGTGGCGGATGGATGCGGGCGAGCGGAGCCGGGTCGTGGAGACACTTCGGGAGGCGCTGCGCCCCGTTGCCGACTACGCCGCCGAACGCGGCGTGACCCTGGCGGTGGAACCTCTCACCCGGTACGAGACCAGCATCATCAATACGGTCGACCAAGCACTTGAGGCACTCGACCCCTTGTTGGATCGAGGCATCGGACTGGCGCTGGACAGCTATCACCTGAATATTGAGGAGCGCTCGCCTGCGGCCGCGATCAGAGCCGCCGGAGACCACTGCAAGGTCGTCCAAGTCTGCGGCAACGATCGGGGCCCGGTGGGCGGGGACCACACAGATTGGGACGCCTTCTTCGATGCCCTAGACGACATCGCCTACGCGGGACCTCTGACAGTGGAGAGCTTCACCGCCGACAACGACACCATCGCCGTGGCCGCCTCAATCTGGCGTCCGCTGGCACCGAGCCAAGACGAGCTCGCCCGGGCCAGTGCCGAATTCCTCACCGACCACCAACGACGCCGGGCTTCAGGTGCGGACGGGGACTCCGGCAAGGGTGGGGACTCCGTTGCGGACGGGGCTTTCGGTACGGACGGGGACTCGGCGGATTGGGCGGCGAAACGAACTGCGAAGGAGAAGCAATGACAGACTCATCTCATCCGGTCACCCTGTTTACGGGTCAGTGGGCCGATCTGCCGTTCGAGGAGGTCGCTCGACTGGCGGCCTCCTGGGGCTATGACGGGCTGGAGATCGCGTGTTCCGGTGACCACCTGGACCTCGCCAGAGCGGACGAGGACCCCGCCTACCTGCAGTCACGTCTCGATGTGCTCGATCGACACGGTCTCAAGGTCTGGGCGATCTCGAACCACCTCGCTGGCCAGGCGGTGTGCGATGATCCGATCGACTTCCGCCATCAGGCGATCGTGCGCGACTATGTCTGGGGCGACGGTGAGGCCGAAGGCGTGCGGCAGCGCGCCGCCGAGGACATGAAGCGGGCTGCTCGGGTGGCCCGAAAGCTCGGTGTGGATACGGTCGTCGGGTTCACAGGGTCCAAGGTCTGGCCGTATGTGGCGATGTTCCCACCAGTTCCGGCCGAGGTCATCGATGCCGGCTACGAGGACTTCGCCGATCGGTGGAATCCCATCCTCGATGTCTTCGACGGTGAAGGCGTGCGCTTCGCTCACGAGGTTCATCCCTCCGAGATCGCCTACGACTACTGGACGACCGTGCGGGCCCTGGAATCCATCGACCACCGGGAAGCCTTCGGTCTCAACTGGGACCCGAGCCACCTGCTGTGGCAGGGCCTGGACACGATCGGCTTCATCACCGACTTCGCCGACCGCATCTACCACGTCGACTGCAAAGACACACGACTTCGGCCTGCAAGCGGACGAAGCGGCATCCTCGGTTCACATCTTCCCTGGGGCGAACCTCGGCGAGGGTGGGACTTCGTGTCGACAGGGCACGGGGACATGCACTGGGAGGATGCCTTCCGAGCGCTGAGCTCGATCGGCTACACCGGGCCGATCTCGATCGAATGGGAAGATGCCGGGATGGATCGTCTCCACGGAGCCGCCGAGGCGGTTGTGCGGATCCGTGAACTGCTGTGGAAGCGGCCCGAGACGTCCTTTGACGCCGCGTTCTCCAATCAGTGAGCACGGATTCTCGGGCTGGTGGGTCCGATTTCTCGGCCGGAGCGTCGAGCGATCTCGGATTACCGGCTGGCGAGCTACTGGCTGGCGAAGGCCAGCGTTCCGCCCAAGCCGATGAGCATGCCGCCGCCGATTCCACGGATGCGTGACATCCGCCTCGGCGAGCGAGCGAACCAGCTGCGCGCAGTGCCGGCGATGAAGGCCCACGATCCGTCCGAGAACAGGGCGAGAGCTTGGAAGAGGAGGCCGAGGACGATCATCTGCAGCGGCACATGCCCGGCCTCGATCGAGACGAACTGGGGGAGGGCGGCGACGAAGAAGATGATCGTCTTCGGGTTCGAGATGCCGACGATGAAGCCCTGCATGAACATCGACCGGTAGCTGAGTTCGCGTCCGGCAGGAACGAACGATTCCACCTCGGCGTCGGCGTCTCGTGACAGGGCTGGGTCCTCGGGCACCTCATTGCCGATCTTGCGATGCCGGATGCCCTGGACGCCTAAGTAGACGAGGTAGCCGGCGCCGAGGATCTTGACGATCGTGAAGATGACGAGCGATTGGGCGACGATGGTGCCCACACCGAAGGCCACGGCCACGATGATCGGGATGATGCCGACGCTGCCGCCGAGCACGCTCGTCAGGCCCGAACGTCGACCGTGTGAGAGTGATTGGCCGACGACGAAGAGCACCGTCGGCCCGGGAATCACGATGATGACGAGGGCGGCGGCGAGAAAGGCGAGAAGAGCGTCGGTGGTCGGCACAGAAGAATTCTATGAGCGCGGCTGAGGCGCGGGTAAGAGACTGACGCGGAGACTTCGATCACATGGCGTGGTCTGGGCGGCTTGGTAGAGGGGTGGTTACTTGTCGGGGTGACTGCTTATAGGGGTGACTTCCTGGACCCTGAAGATGCCACTCAGGGTCGGTTCATAGACTGGGCCGCTATGAACGAGCAAGTGTCGGCGGCGAGTGAACAGGTGTCGGCAGCGGGAGAGGAATCGGCGGAGGTGCGTGCATGGACCTGAAGCAGGGCGTATCAACCTGGTGGGAAGCCATCACGGCCGGATTCGGACGTCAGGACGGACTCGAACCCGATGCCGTGCAGCTGCTCCTCGTCATCGGAATCCCGCTGGTCGTCACATTAACGCCCGGGATCTGGCGATTCTTCGGCATGTTCGTCACCTTCGTCCACGAGCTCGGCCACGCCTTCGCGGCATTGATGACCGGTCGGGTCGTCAAGGGGATTTCGCTGAACTTCGACCATTCGGGGCAGATGAATTCCTTCGGCAAGGTCGGATTCTCGGCGACGTGGTCGGGTTTCTGGGGATATCCGGCACCCGGCGTCCTCGGGGTGGTCCTCATCACCTCGGCGACTCAGGGGTGGGCGCCGCTGGCCCTCTCGGTCGGTGCGCTCATTCTGCTGGTCGCGCTCATCTTCATTCGGAACCTCGCTGGGGCCATGATTGCGGTGGTCGCTGCTGTGGCCGCGCAGCTCGTCGTCGTGTTCCTGCCGGCCGAATCGATCTCCATCTTCGTCGCCGGCCTGGGAACAGCCTTGGCCATCGGCTCGCTCAAGGACCTCGTCAAGGTCATCCGCGTGCACACTCGCAGGCGCCACATCCAGCAGTCTGACGCCTACATCCTCGCCCAGGGTTCCAGCCTGCCAGCTGGTGCCTGGCTGAGCCTGTTCGCGCTGGTCATCATCGGCTGCGCGCTCTTCTCCGCCTACATCCTGTACTCGGCATCCACGATCTCGGTCGGCTGACCTGCGGCTGGTTGGCCGGGGATCATCTCGGGCTATTCCGGCAGCACTGGGCCGGCGTGGATCTCCTCGGGCAGATCTGCGCTGACTTCGGGCGGCGTGCGGCCTAGGGTGAACGCTGCTGCGTCTGTACCGGGTGGCAGAATCAGAGTATGGATTCGAGCCCGAAATATGCTGCTGTGCTGTTCGACTGCGACGGAGTGCTCGTCGACTCTGAGCGCCTCACGAATACGGTCCTGTGGGAGATGCTCAATGAGCTGGGGTGGCAGATCTCGCGGGAGGAATGCATATCCCGGTTCGTGGGGAAGATGCTCCGCGACGAGGTAGACGTCATCGAGAAGCACGCCGGTGTGCGCATCGACGCCGAATGGCTGAGCGGTTTTCGCGAGCGTCGCAACGAAGCGCTCGAGGCATCGCTGGAAGCAATCCCGGGAATCGCCGAGGCGGTCCGTGACCTGGACGCTGTCTACCCCGGCCTGCTTGCGTGCGCATCGAGCGCTGACCGTCCCAAGATCAACCTGCAGCTGCGGAAGATCGGCCTCTTCGACGTCTTCGATGGCCGGATCTTCTCCGGCATGGAGCTGCCGCATTCGAAGCCGGCTCCGGACGTGTACTTGGCGGCGGCTGCCGCCCTGGGCGTCGACCCGAACGAGACCGCAGTGATCGAGGACTCGCCGACCGGTGTGACAGCAGGCGTGGCCGCGGGTGCACACGTCCTTGGATTCTGTCCTGACTCGCCAGTGCACCAGCGGCCGGAGGCGTTGGAAGTCGTGGGTGCCCATGAGATCTTCACCGCGATGGATCAGCTGCCGGGACTGTTGATTCGGTGAACTGTGACTGACCAGCCGTCGAGCACCGGTCTGGAGTCGAGAACAGACCTGGAGTCGAGAACAGACCTGGAGTCGAGCGCCCGTCAGCAGTTGAGCGTGGGTCAGCAGTCGAGTGTGGGGCGGAGTGCCGATATCCCTCGTCCCCCTCCTCCTGCTGCCGTTTTCATGATCTCATTCATTTCATACTAATTGTTTGATCGATTGGAGATCGAACAAGAATGGCGTTTGTTATCCAATCGTGATGTTGAAATTTAGGGTTTGCGGCTAGAATTGAGGTAGGCACTCACAGCGACGTGAAGAGCAGGTGACCACCAGTGAAGTTTCCCTCCGATTCCGACAGCACTGGGCCCGAGCCTGGTCGCGATTCCGCTGGTCGCACGGAGTCCGACAAGACCGCGCAAGGCGTCGCGACCGGACAGCCGCGCGATGCTGATGTCGGAGGAGCTGATGCCGAGACTGGCGGAGCAGATACAGGGACTGGCAGGGCGGAAGCGGGGCCGACACACTCCGCTCGCCGCCTTCGCATCGATGCAGATTCTCCATTCGCTGAGGCGGCACAGGTTTTCGCCGCCAGCGATCAGGCGCAACTGTCGGCGTTGGACGTCTCTGCAGAACTGTTCTTCAATGAGACCGTCGAGAATCTGCGGCTCTACAATCCCCACCCCGGTCAGCCTTATGCCCACGCGACGATCGCCGAAACCGTCCGCAGATACCACCGTGAGCGCCGTTCTTCCACAGCCGCTAAGCGCAAGAAGCGCAAGAGCAAGCTTCCGTCCTTTCCCCGTTTCAGGTTGGATCAGACCTTCTACGGTTGGGTGCATGAACTTTCGCAGGCCGAAGACATCGCGGAATTCACCACAGTTCTAGGGGCGACAACTGCACGAGCATATGTGCAGATAACTTCGGCGATGACCCTCGTACATGGGTTGCCCAAATTCTTTGCCCGCTGCGTTGCCGGCGAGTTCACCATCGAGCACGTCCATGCCACTGCTCATGCTTGCCGCGACGTGAAGTTCGAAAACCTTCCACTCGTCGATGACTACCTTGCGCAACGTCGCGCAGACATCACGATTGAAACTTTCAAGAAGTCCTTGGGCATGAAGATCGCAGTCCTCGAACCCCTCGAAGAACGTGTGGAAGAGGCCAGCAAACGTCGACGTGTCGACATCACGACCACTCCCGACGGGACCGCGTACCTCACTCTGGCCGGACCCGCTCCCGAACTGCAGGCCTGCTACCTGCGGATCGCGGCATTTGCCCGGGCGATCCGCTCGGGAAACATCGCAGCCTTCAGCGACCAGTTGGAGCCGGGCACCGCGATCGACGATGACCGTGGAATCGATGCTCTCATGTTCGACATCCTCACGCGGACCATCCCGCAACTGAGCATTCAGGTCACTTCGACCGATACGACGACAGGGGTGACTTCGACGCGTGACATTCCGCTCAATGTGCCCGCTGAACAGACTATGACCCCAGCTGCTGTCGTCAATGCCGTGCAGGAAGGCGTTATTGGGGCTCGCGTTGGCAGCGCCGGCGTGGGTGGAACGGACACCGACGAGGACGCGAGTGAGCCGGAAGTCGTTCTCACGATGCCCACTCATGAGCAGTGGTTGGACTCGCAGGCGAAAATGATCACCACAGTCCCTTTCCTTACGTTGACGGGCTCCGCAGAACTCTCCGGCACTTTCTCCGACGGTTCTCCAATCCCGGCGGAGACCGCGAGGCGCGTTGCCAGGCATGCAAAGTCTTGGACGCGGATTCTCACGGATCCAGCAACGGGCACACCGGTCGACGCTAAGGCGGCGACCTACCAGATACCCGAGAACGTCCGGCAGACATTGATCGCGAAATGGCAGGCCTGCACGATTCCCGGATGCACACGCAGAGCGGAGACCACGGAGATCGACCATGTCGTGCCCTTCGACCATGATCATCCGGCGGACGGTGGATTGACGCGATTCGGCAATCTCCACCCGCTCTGCAAAATGCACCATCAAGCAAAGACGGATCGCAAATACTCGGTGCGAATGAACCGCGCGGGATTCGTCCAATACGTCTTCCGACACGGACTGAGCGCCGAGGTGGCGGCAGGCGACCATCCGATCAACGCTGCCCACGCGAAGGTATTCGAAGAACTGCAACGACAGGCGGGCCCAACATCTGACCCGCCGAAGTCGACCACCCGCCCAGCAGGCGAGAGATGGCACGGCGACAAGCAGACTTCTGAAGAGTGCCCCGGACCAGCCGCTGCCGATGGGCAAGCCGGTTGGGTGAAGAACACCCCCATGCTCGGCGGGCGCTCAACTGAGAATGAGAACGAGTGGATCTGGGACTCCGGCGGCCCACCGCCGTTCTGAGGCCCCGGCCACAGCCATCAGCTTCGGAGCCCACCAGCTAGCCGCCGATTCGAGCAGGCAGCTTCAGACCACAGGAGCCAAATTGCTGACTCAAACAGCCAGCCGCCGGTGATGTGTGCGTGTGCACCACCACCGGCGGCTGGAACTGACTGCTTCGCCCGAGAAGGTCCGACCGTCTTCAGTGGCCGTCAACCGATGAAGGTCAGTCTTCGGTCTCTTTGATCACTCGACGCACATCGTCTTGAGTCTGCGCCTCGCCGTTCTTGATCGCCTCCACGACCTTGTCGTGCTGGTGCTCCGAGACAACTGGAACTTCCTCACCGTTGCAGTCCACGATCTTCCCGTCCTTGACGGTGTCGCCCTCGGCCAGCAGTGCCTCATGGTTGATGAGGCGCTCGAGCTCGTCCCTGCGGATGACTCGACCGGTGCCTGCGACGAATACCGAGCGTTCGGTGCGGTCCTTGCTTCGCACGCCGATGTGGTTGAAGACCAGGTTGAGCAGCACGGCCATGAGGGTTGCCGAGGAGATTCCCGAGTGGAGGATGATTCCGACCCACGAGGGGAAGGAGTTGTAGAAGTCGGGCTGGACGACCGGGATGATGCCGAACGCCAAAGACACTGCCACCAGGATCATATTGAGGTTGCCCTCGTACTCAACCTTGGACAGGGTGCGGATGCCCGAGGCTGCGACGGTGCCGAAGAGGACGATGCCCGCGCCGCCGAGGACGGGGGAAGGAATCGCGGCAACGACGCCGCCCATGACGGGCAGCAGGCCGAGGACGACGAGGATGACACCGCCGGCGGTGACCACGAAACGGGACTTCACTCCGGTGATCGCCACAAGTCCGACGTTCTGGGCGAAGGCCGACTGAGTGAAGGAGTTGAAGATCGGTGACACTGCCGAGGACAGCATGTCCGCACGCAGACCATTCGAGATCCGCTTGGAGTCGACCTTGGTCTTGACGATCTCACCCACCGCGATGATGTCCGCAGTGGTCTCTGCGAAGGTGACGATGATGACGATGAACATCGAGATGATCGCCGCCGCAGAGAAGGTCGGCATTCCGAAGGCGAACGGTTCAGGGAATGCGAACACGCCGCGATCGAGGACGTGAGAGAAGTCCGCCCAGCCGAAGATGAGGCAGATGACAGTTCCGACGACGATGGCCAGAAGAATGGACAGGCGGGAGATCGCGGCCACCGGAATCCGGCTGAGAATGAGGACGACGGCCAAGGTGCCGACGGCGATGAGGATATTGCGACCGCTGCCGTAATCGGGGGCCTCGGCATTTCCGCCCATGGCCCATCCTGCGGCCACCGGCATGAGGGACAGACCGATCGTCGTGATGACGGTGCCTGTGACAACAGGTGGGAAGAACTTCACAATGAGCGCGAAGCCCGGGGCGACTATGAGCCCGATCGCCGAAGCGACAAGGACTGCGCCGAAGACCTCCGGAAGTCCTTCACCTCCTGCGAGGATCGACGTCATGGTGGCAACGCCGGCGAAGGATACGCCCTGGACGAGCGGCAGCTGGGAGCCGAAGAACGGAACGCCGAACGACTGCAGAATCGTGGCCAGTCCTCCCACGAACAGACATGATGCGATGAGTATGCTGACTCCCGCACCATCGAGTCCGGCGGCTTTGCCGATGATGAGGGGCACGGCGATGATGCCGCCGTACATGGTCAGAACGTGTTGAAGACCGTAGGCGAATGAGGTGCCGACCGGGAGTCGTTCATCCTCCGGGCGAGCTGAATTCGCCTGCTTGCTCTTGGGCGACTGCTTTGATGTCGACATCTATCTCTCCGTTGAGTTCTTCCCTGAGTGACAGCCTCGGGCCCCGTGCCCGGGTGGGCGATATGGGTGGTCGACTGTATGTGAGGGGGCGGTTTAATACTTCCGGTATGTGAAAGTATCTTTCCTTATCGCAAAATGCTAGGTGAATCAATTGAGGATGGCAAACCCGTTTCGTGATCTCACACACATGCTAGAGTGCAGTCTTGCCGGTACATTCTTCGGGGGCAAATCGGTGCCTCCTGAAGTGTCTGACGTGTAGTCGCAGCGCTGTTGGCACGGGGTCGGAAAGACGCCTTGCCGATACATCCGCTTCGTGACTTGCTCGTCATCGCATACGCCGGACGGCGGAGCAGCAGACGCCGATAAACCTGAGCTGGTGGCGCTTCGCCCCCAGTGATGTCGCCACAGAGCAGTCGATCGGATGATTCGATCGATACCAGCACTGAAAGGCGACAAGAATGACCACAGGCACCCGGTTCACAGGCACCAGGTCCCCAGGCACCAGGTCCACAGCGGCGACGACCAATTCGACCGGCTCCACGCTGTGGCTGCGCAATCCCATGGCTGTCCATCTTGGGCGCAACGTCGATCCGACGCAGGCTTCCGGCGGCATCGTCATCGACAAACAGTCCGGAACGATCGTTGAGCTCGTCCCTGGAGGTGGTGAGCCCACCGGTGGGGCGCAGTCCGTCGCCGAGGTGGTCGATGCAAGCGCGCACGTGATCACTCCGGGGCTCATCAACACCCACCACCACTTCTACCAAACCCTGACCCGAGCGTGGGCTCCCGTAGCGGACCTGCCGCTCTTCGGATGGCTGACGAACCTCTATCCGGTCTGGGCCCGACTGACGCCGAAGGCCCTCGAACTGGCCACCACTGTGGCCATGGCCGAACTCCTCGAATCCGGGTGCACCACAGCCGCCGACCACCACTACCTCTTCCCGACGGGCATGGACGACGCAATCGACATCCAGGTCGAGGTGACCAGAAAACTCGGTATGCGCGCCATGCTCACCCGCGGATCCATGTCCCTGGGGGAGAAGGACGGCGGATTGCCGCCGCAGCAGACCGTGCAGGATGCCGACGTCATCCTCGCCGACTCCCGCCGCTTGGTCGAGGCCTACCACGAGCGCGGAGAGGGAGCGCAGGTCCAGATCGGCTTCGCCCCCTGCTCACCCTTCTCCGTGACCACCGAACTTATGCGCGACAGCGCGATCCTCGCCGAGGAGCTCGACGTCCGACTCCACACCCACCTCGCGGAGACCTTGGATGAAGAGGAGTTCTGCCGGGAACGATTCGGGCTGCGCACCGTCGACTATCTCGAGTCCGTGGGGTGGTTGAGTGATCGGTCCTGGCTGGCCCACGGTGTCCACTTCGATACGGATGAGATCATCCGCCTCGGGGAGGCCGGTGCCTCCGTGGCGCACTGCCCGACGTCGAACATGCGCCTGGCTTCGGGCATCGCCCGGGCCGTCGAACTTGAGGAAGCCGGCGTCAACGTGGGTCTCGGCGTCGACGGGTCGGCGTCGAACGATGCCTCGAACCTCATCCGCGAGGTCCGGCAGGCACTCTATATTCAGCGTCTGCGCTACGGTTCTGAGGATGTCACCTGCGCTCGCGTCCTCGACTGGGCCACCAGCGGCTCGGCTGCGGCCTTGGGTCGCGGAGACATCGGACGCATTGAGGTCGGCAAGCAGGCCGATCTGGCGATGTTCCGCCTCGACGGCCTCGCCTTCTCCGGCTCACACGATCCGATTCCTGCCCTTGTTCTCTGCGGAGCGGAGAAGGCGGACAAGGTCATGGTCGCCGGTCAGTGGCGCGTTCTCGACGGCAATGCGATCGGCAGCAACGGTGGACAGTTGGACAAGGAGGCGCTCATCGCGGCTCACCAGGAGGAGGCCCGCAAGCTCGTGGCCGGCTGAGATTCAGTCCCCGAGCCGAACCCGACCGGCACTTCCCAGCCGAGACCTGACCCCAGGCACGTCCTGACCCCAGGCACGTCCTGACCACGGCCACGTCCTGACCACGGCCCCAACCTCAGGCCTCGGGCTTCCGGAACACCTCGCGCATGTGATCGCTGGTGAGGAAGTCGCCGACGCCGATCATGATGAGGCTGAAGACGATCTGCTCGGTGATCATCCAGATCGGGTAGAGGCCGGGGATGGCCGCCATGACGAGGGTGATGACTGGGAATATCTGGGCGAAGAGGCGCAGCCGCTGGTAGCCCCAGTAGTAGCCCTTCGTCGAGCGCCAGAAGAAGTAGAACAGTGTGGCGGTCATGGCGAGGACGACGACGGTGCGCATCCAGACCGCGAACGGCACGGGTTCGCCGTTGCCGGCGATGATGACAGCGACGACGACCGCACCGACGCCGAGGACCAGTTCGAAGGCGAGCAGCCCAGTGATCCACGCGAACGCGCGTTTCGTCTTCGGGTGGGCGAGCCCCTCGGCGGGAACGATGAGTCCTGCTTTGCTGCCACCGGCGACGCGATCGATCTTTGCGAACAGATTCTCCATGGACATGCCTTCAGGCTAACCGTCCTCGACCCGGAATCCCTGCGAAATAGGGAGGTTTGAGGGTGTGAGGACGAACATCAATCAAAAGTTGGGAAAAGAGTTCAATCCTCTGGGTCAGGATTCGAATGCCGGATCTTGATGAAGTAGAAGCATGAAGAAAATATTCAACGCGGCATTCGCATACATGATCATCGGCGTCCTTTCCGGCCTGTTCTACCGGGAGTTCACCAAGGCCAACGACTTCCCAGAAGGAGGCTTCACCCAGCTCAGCGTCGTCCACACCCACCTGCTCACGCTCGGTTTCATCGTCCTGCTCATCGTCCTCGTCCTCGACAAGGTCTTCGGCCTCTCGGGCACGAAGATGTTCTCCTGGTTCTTCTGGACCTACAACGCCGGCATCATCCTCACCGCCGGCACTATGGTCTGGCACGGCATGCTCACCGTCCTCGGCCAGGAGTCCAGCGCCATGATCTCCGGAATCGCCGGACTCGGCCACATCGCGCTCTCCGTCGGGATGGTCCTGCTCTTCCTGTCGCTGCGCAAAGCCATCGTCGCCGACAAGGCCGTCACCACGGCCACAGCTTCGTCAATCGCCAGCTGACCGCTCCTTATATCTCAGTTCAGAACAACCATTCAGACGCCGCCGCCGAGGTGGTGCCGGGGTCCGTGTTCAACGACGTCATCGTTGAATACGGGCCCCGTTTCGTGTTCCTACCCGTCACGTCGTCAGACTCACGGTTCCGCCAGTTCACGGCTCCTCCTGCATCAGCCCAGAGCCGGATTCGAGACTACGTCGACGGAAACGATTCGCATCGGTGACAATGACTCCATGAGCGAATTGAGAATCCTGGTCATCGAGCACGAAGACGGCGCGGGCCCGAAGCGATTCGGCGACTGGTTGAGTGAAGCCGGCGCCGAGGTTGATGTCCTTCGCCCCTACCTCGGCGACGAGGTCCCTGCAGTGCTTCAGAGCCCTGCAGCACTCCAGAGTTCTGCCGCGCTTCACGGCTCAGCTGCCGATGACGGCTCAGCTGCCGATGACGGCTACGCCGCACTTCTCGTCCTGGGCGGATCCGCAGGGCCTCTTGAGGACACGGTCAATCCGTGGCTGCCCAAGGTCAGGAGCCTGTTGCGAGACTCGGCGGCGGGGGAGTTCCCCAGTTTCAACATCTGCCTCGGCGGGGAGCTGTTGGCGGCGGCCACCTCGGCGCGGATCTTCCGACGGGATCGCCCGCAGATCGGGATCTACGATCTGCACACCACCTCGGCGGGGGAGAAGGATCCCGTGTTCGCGGCCATCGCCGGCGAACCGGGGGAGACGATTCCCGCGGTCCTCTTCCACCAGGAGGAGATGGAGCTGCCCGAGGGCGCCGAACTTCTGCTCACCGGCTCCGACGCACCGGTGCAGGGCTACCGGGTCGGCGAATTCGCGTGGGGCACCCAGTTCCACCCCGAGTCCGATGCCGCGCAGGTCGCACAGTGGCTGAGCTCGGACCCGCTCCAGTTGCCCGAGGGTAAGACCAACGAGTCGATCAGGGCCGAGGTCGCCGAGGCGGACGCCGAGCTGGTGAGAATCAATCGGGCACTCGCGCACAGTTTCGTCGACTTCCTGCGCCGTCGCCAGTGACCTCTGGAAAAGCCCGGTGACTTCGGGAAAGCCCGGTGACTTCGGGAAAGCCCGGTGACTACTGGATGAACTCGGCGATTCCGGGGTTTGTTGAAAACTGAATGTTAGCTGACAGCTCGCAGTGTTCTTGCTAGGTTGTCTTCAGGCGCCGGTGCCGGACCGATCCTCCGGACGAATCGCAACCTAGCGCCCGTGAGAATGAACTCCATAATTGAAAATTCTGGCCAGATCCACGACATCGCCGTCCTGGATACCATCCCGATCAATGCCGACCGGATGACCACCGCTTCCCACGCCGTGGCCGAAAGCCCGGCGGCCGCAGACATCACGGCCGCTTCGGGCATCGACCAGGCGATCGAATCGTTCGTCGGTCCGATAGCCCAAGCCTTCAGCAACGTCGTGTTCTTCGAGCTCTCCATCGGCGGAGTCGGCATCCCCCTCATCGTCGTCTGGCTCATGGCGGCCGCAGTATTCCTCACCGTCTACCTGCGCTTTCAGCCCATCAGAGGATTGAAGTACTCGGTCGGCATCATTCGCGGGCGCTTCACCCGCAAAACGGACCCGGGCCAGGTATCGAGCTTCCAGGCCCTCGCGACCGAACTCTCTGGGACGGTGGGGCTGGGCAACATTGCCGGCGTCGCTGTCGCGATCACCGTCGGTGGACCCGGTGCCGCCCTGTGGATCATCATCTTCGGCTTCTTCGCCATGACCGTGAAGATGGCCGAGGCAACACTCGGCGTGAAGTATCGGAAGATCCAGCCGGACGGCACCGTCTCCGGCGGGCCGATGTACTACCTGCGCGACGGTTTGGCCGAAATCGGGCGACCCAAGCTCGGCAAGTTCCTCGCGGTCTTCTACGCGATCGCCACCGTCATCGGAGTCATCGGTGCGGGCAATCTGTTCCAGGCCAACCAGGCCGCGGCGATCCTAGTCAAAGCCACGGGTGGGGACAGCAGCTTCCTCGCCGACAAGCTGTGGCTCATCGGAGCCGTCGTCGCGGCGCTGACGGCCCTGGTCATCCTCGGCGGGATCAAGAAGATCGGCCAGTGGACGTCGAAGCTGACTCCGATGATGGCGATTCTCTACTTCCTCAGCATCATCGTCATCCTCATCATGAATATCGGTGAGATCCCGCATGCCTTCGCCCTCATGTTCACCGGTGCCTTCACCCCCGATGGTCTCACCGGCGGAGTCATCGGTGTGGCCATCGTCGGTATTCAGCGGGCACTGTTCTCGAACGCCGCAGGTATCGGTTCGGCGGCCATGGCCCATGCGGCATCGAAGACGACGAAGCCTGCCACCGAGGGTTTCGTGGCGATGTGGGAGCCGCTCATCGACTCCGTCATCATCTGCACCCTGACCTCCTTGGCGATCATCACCACCGGTCTCTACGGGTCGAGCTCGGAGGATGGAATCGGTCTGACCTCCGAGGCGTTCGCGACGGTGGCCGGATGGTTCCCGATCCTGCTCACCATCTGCGTGGTGCTCTTCGCCTTCTCGACGATCCTCGCGTACGGATACTACGGCCAACAGGCCCTGGGATACCTGACGGGGAATTCGAAGAAGGCCGATAAGGCGTATCAGATCTTCTGGATCCTGGCTGTCATCGTCGGTGCTTCCATGTCATTGGAATCCGTCATCGCGTTCTCCGATGCCATCTTCTTCCTCATGGCCTTCCCCAACCTCCTAGGCCTGTACTTCCTGTCCCGGATTCTGCGCCTTGAAATTCTGCGGCTACGCAAGCGCATCGACGTCGGCGTGATGCGTGAGATCACACCGGCCGAGCTGCAGGTCGGCATGGGTGATCATGAACCGACCGCCGAACAGATCAGAGCCGCCGAGGCGGGCCGTCGTCGTAAGCGCGACAAGCTGCGTGAGGTGCGGGATTCGCTCAAAGCCAAGAAGCTGGAGCGTGCGAAGAGGGGCGACTGAAGAAGGGCGACCGAAGAGGCCCGCCGTTTCCCAGCAGTACGCAATGCTGGGAAACGACGGGCCTCTTGTGGGTGAAGCGTGTGCGACGAACGAGTCGACGCGGTTGTGATCAGGCCTTCTTGAGCTCCTGGTCGGTGTTCGAGTAGTTGATCGAATCGGCTGTGGAACCGACCAATCCCATCGTGACGCGCAGGAGTCCTGGTTCGACATCGTCCATGGTCGGCGGCGTTTCGGGACCCAGGGTCAGCGAATCGCCGTTCTTCGTGGTGGCGGTGATCGAACCGATGTACACCGTGACATCGCCCTTGAGCGTCATCGTGTCAGCGGTGGTCAACAGCCCTTCCTTCTCCTCCGGCGGACGCACCGTGAGTGAGAACCCGGAGATCGAGATCTCCTCGGCCTGGATCTTCAATGTGGTGATCTTCCCGCCGTCGGCGGTCGGAACAGCTGCGAACGAGATCCCGCTGAGCCCCTTGAAGGACAGAGACTCAGAGCCCATTGCCGCCGGAGTCTTCGTGAAGATCGGAGCGTTCTCATCGAGCTGAGCATCCTTCGGGAAATCGCCGTTCAGCTCCTCATCCGGCTTCTCATCAGGATCCTTGACCCCCAACCCACCTGGGTCGGTGGGATCGTCTGACGGTTCGTCTGTAGGCGACTCGGAGGGTTCATCCGTCGGCGTCTCAGTCGGTTCGTCGGTGGGACCGTCGGTTGGTCCAGGCGATGTCGGGACCGTCGGCTTCACCGGAACCTCCGGAGAGATCGGTGCTGTGGGCTTCGTGGCCGGACTCGGCTCAGTCGAATCCGAATCCTCACATCCGAACAGCGGATTGCACAGCGGAGAAGAGTGAGCCGGTGCTGCCGCAGTCACTCCCACAGCAGACGGGACGATGAGGGCAGCTGCCGCCAAGAGCGACGCCGTGCGGCGGCTGGGCGCCCTCATGCAACGCCCTCTTCACCTGCGGATTGAGTGTCTTCCCTCCGCCCGGCAACTGGTGCCTGAGCGTCCGAGCTTGGAGCGTCGGACTTCGGCTTCCGAGGTCCCATCCAGGCGACAATGAGAATCGATCCAATGGAGGACAGCAGCATTCCGAGGATGAACCCGCCGAGGTTGACCCCGATGAGCGAGTAGACCGAAAGAACGAGAGCGATGATCCCGTAGAACACGTGATGCGTGGGCTTGAACATCGCCAAGAGTCCGAGTACCACGAGAGCGATCGGGATGACCGTGGCCTGCAATCCTTCGATGCCGAACTGGATCTGCAGGTTGCCGGTGTCGAGCTGCCCGGAGAAGAAGAGCTCGACACCGCCGAGTGCGGCCAGGACTCCGCCGATGAAGGGACGCTGGCGACGCCAGTTCCGGAAGCGGTGACGCTTCGGGGCATCCTCGCGACCGGCTCCCTTGCGACGGGCAGCTTCGTCAGCGGCTTCTTCGTGACCGGCAGCTTTGTTGGTGGCATCCTCACGATTGGCATCGTCATGACCGGATGTCGCAGCGGCGAATTCGGCCGTCTCAACGGTCGATTCGGGCTGGGCCTCCACGCGCTCACTGCTGCGGCGCGATCGGCGGGACAACGCGAGCAGATTCGTACGCTGCTCGGAGTCCTCCTGCCTGTCGGTCTGCTGGTCGTTGATTGCGGCCTCCTTCATCAGAAGCACTTCTCGGATCCGTCAGTGAGCTTCAGCTCCATGTCCTTCAGGGTGAACACCGAGGCCGTGGTGCTCCACGAGTCCTGTTTCAAGTCCTTGATCGAGACCGTGTCGGCGTCCTGGGCGAAGTCACCCTTGGTCCCTTTTTCCTTGGTGTTGACGTCGGAAGCATCCACGCCGATGCGGATGTTCTTGAACTCGGCGTCGCCCTTGAGTCCCGTCATGCCGATCTGAAGGTTCTTGGCCGATGCAGGCTCGCCTTTTCCGCCAGCCTTGATGAGAACGCCCACCTTGCCCATCGGGGTGTCCGCGACTGCAGACTGGCAGAGATTTTCGAGCGTGGCGTTGCCGATGTTGGCGGTCACGACGGAGTGCTTTGCACCCTCTGCGTCCTTGGCGAACCCGCTGTACTGGGAGAAATCTGTTCCCTCGAGCTGTGTGGAGCTGATCTTGAACTGGCTTCCCGATATGGCGAATGAAACAGGTACTGCACCCTGAGCAACCCCACCCATCAGGATGGCGGAAACAACGCCGGTAGGAATCGCTACCAAAGCGATCCGGCCTGCGTGGGATTTGCCGACCGCGCTAATGCTGCTTGCGAGCTTTGGGAACTTCATTGATCCTCCTCCGGATGCCGACAGCTATGTCAGCATCGCATCGTGACGTATCTCGTCGCGTTGTGATGTATGTTACTGCGGGGTATTACCGACGAGTATATCGGTCAATTGTGTCGAGTCAATAACTTTTTCTTCACATAGTTTCACGGAGATCTGTTGAAAGGACCTTGAACTCTAGCTGATCGCCCAGGATGCAGAACATGTGACGAGGTCATGGACCCGTGACGAGCGAGGTGAGTACATCACAGCCTGGGCGAAGTTCACCGTACCGGAGCATCTGGGCCCAGCGGGATGCCCAGGCCCCACCAGAGGAAGAAGAGCAGGCTCCACATGATCGTCATGCACACCGCCAGCGGCAGGGTGTGGGAGGCGAGGGTGCCGATGCCGGCCGACTTCTGATAGCGCTGCATGAAGCCGAGCGCGAGGATGAAGTAGGGGCTCATCGGGGTGATCGAAGTCGAGCCCGAGTCGGCGATGCGGAAGAGTGCCTGCGAGGTCTCGGGTGGGACGTCGAGGAGCATGAGCATCGGCACGATGACCGGGGCCATGATCGCCCACATCGCCGAGCCTGAGGTGATGAGGACATTGACGATCGAGAGAACGATCAGCACGAGGATGAAGATCACCCATGTCGGCAGGCCGAGGCCGGTGAACAGTTCCGAGCTCGACACGGACACCAGCATGCCGATGTTCGTCCACGCGAAGTACTCGAGGAACTGGGCTATCGCGAAGAACAGGACGAGGACCGGGGCCATGGACACGATGCCCTGGCTCATGAGTTTGGGGACGTCGGCGAACTTCTCGATCGTGCCTTCACGGAACCCGTAGACCATTCCGCCGACGCCGAAGATCATGGCGATGATGAACGCGATGCCGGTGAGGAACGGGGATTCGCCGATGGGGCCGTCCCCGCGCAGGGGAGCGTTGTCCGGGACGACGAGGACGACGACGAAGAGGAGCATCGCGATCACTGCGAACATCGAGTACCGCAGGGCCGACCTCTCCTTGGCGGTGATGACGAGATCTTCGTATTCGGCGTCCTCGTCAGCTTCGAGATTCTGCCGCTTGGTGAGGACGAGTTCGGTGACGATGGTGATGACGATGGCCAGCAGGATGGAGCTGGCGATGTTGAAGTACCAGTTGCCGATCGGGGTGACGATGTAGTCCGGATCGATGATGTTCGCCGCCGCCGAGGTGATTCCTGCGAAGATCGCATCATTGGGAGTCGGGATGGGGCTGGCGTCGTATCCCGAGGCGATCGAGGTGTAGGCGACGATGACGCCGAGGACAGGGGAGCGCCCGACCGCCTTGAACACCATGCCGCCCAAGGGGACGAGGATGACGTAGGCCGCGGCCGAGGCCACGTGGGAGACCGTGCCCATGAAGGCGACGGTGAAGACGATGAGGGACGCGGGAACCTTCGCGATCGAGACCTTCATCGCTGTGGACAGGAGCCCGGTGCGCTCGGCCAGGGCCACGCCCATGATGACGACCATGATCGTGATCAGCGGCGGGAAGGACTGGTAGGCGTCGAGCGAGGTGCTCACGGCCATCGCGATCCCGTCGCCGCTGAGCAGATTGTTCACCGGCGTCCACTCCCCGGTGCCGGGGTCGTTGACCCCGACTCCCAAGGACGAGAGAACGAGGCTGAGAACGGCGAGGATTCCGGCCAGCATCCAGAACAGCCAGAAGGGGTGCGGGAGTCTGTTGCCGACGTTCTCGATGACGTTGAGGAAGCGGATGACTGCCGGGAGGCGTTCCTGAGTGGGCTTATCCGTGGTGGTCGTTTCCATGTCTGGCTCCTGTGTGTCCAGGTGATGAAGGAGCATTTGGGCACGACTCGGCGCGACCCGTGAACTCCATTGGTCAGAGAGATGAGACTGTGGTGGGGAAGGTGTGGCGGAAGGGAGGGTGTGGTTGAGCTGAAAGGTGGGATCAGGTGCGGGCGGCTGTCATAGACGCAGCATCTCCTTGGAGTAGGAGACGAGCTTCGCAATTATCTCGCCGAGGATGTCCTCCCCGGCCGCGGCCGTGGCCGTGCGAGGGTCTCCCAGAACACCGTTGTCGGCGTATTGGTCGAAGGTGACCGCGCTGGACGGTGATTTCGTCCGGGTCAGGCGTGCCCGTGGAGACAGCTCGTCGAGTGCCGTGGCACCGGCAGTGAGCCGAGGCGAGTCGACGAGGCTGCCGTCGATGGCCAGCATCTGCGAGGTCTCCGATTCACCCGAATGCCCGCTGACCTCGGTGCGTGGCAGTTGGGCGGTCGTGTCGGTGGCCAGGCCGCTGACGGGCGAGTAGGCGAAGGTGAGATCCGGGTGGGAGCTCAGCAGCACCTGTTGGGCGACCCCGAGGGCGGCGATATTGCCCCCGTGGCCGGTGATCACGAGGATGCGGGTGAAACCGGAGTCGCAGAGCTGACCGACGACGGTGGTCACGATGTCGACGAAGGTACGAGGGTCGAGGCTGACCGTGCCGGGCAGGTTCCCGTGATGAGGAGACACCCCGTAGTCGATGCTGGGGAGCACGAAGGCCCTGCCCGGCACGGTGCTGTCACTGTCGGCCAGATCTTCGGCCACCGCCAGTTCTTCGGCCACGGCCATGGCCACGTGGTCGGCTCGGATGCTGTCGGTGCTCAGTGGCAGCCCGTCGCCGTGCTGCTCGCAGGCGCCGACCGGCAGGATGAGGAGGGCGTCGTTCGCCTTGGCGACCTCGACCTCGAGCGAGGTCAGCTCTCCGTACTTGCGGACCTGTGGTCGGATCTCGGCCACGCTCTGCCGGGTCACTGCTCGGTTCCATCGGTGGTGGGCTCCGACCGATCGGCGGCGGACCGTTCCGACCAGTCGGCGAGGACCGCGGCTTTGATGCTCTCGAGGTGTTTGCGAGTCCGGTGCGATGCTTCGAGGCCGTCGCCGCGCTTGATCGCATCGAGGATGTCGGCGTGCTCGTCGTGGTCGCGGAGGCGGTCGTAGGTGAAACGGGCCGCCTGTTGAGTGCGGGAGTGGATGGCCAGGAGGGAGACGAGCATTTCGTGCAGCGCCCGATTCCCTGAGGCCTTGGCCAACTCGACGTGGAAGTGACCCGCGGGCACCTCGGTGTGCAGCTGCAGGGCGTTGTCGACCGCGGTCTCCATCGTCTCAACAGCGCTGTCACCTTGGACGCTGGCCGCGAGTTCCGCGATGCCGGGTTCGATGGCGATGCGTGCATCGAGCAGCTCGATGGCTGCGGCGAGGTCCACCGGTACGTAGTGCGGATTGTCGAGGATGCGACGGTTGATCGCCTCTCGCACATAGGTGCCGGAACCGTGCTTGAGCTCGACCGAGCCTGTGGCCTCGAGTCGGCGCAGGGCCTCGCGGACGGTAGGGACGGTGACCTCGAAGCGCTCAGCCAGGGCTTTTGCCGAGGGCAGAGTCTGACCGGGCTGCAGGTTCTGGGTGCGAATCGTGTCGACGATCTCGCGAGTGAGTCGTTCGACGAGTCCGATGGGTGCTGTCATGGCACTCTCCTTCAAGTGTTTAAGTCATCTAATCACTTAGTGAATCGTGTGTCAAGAGTCACTCGTGGGCAGGTTCGGCCCTCGGGTGGTCCTTGAAAAACTCCCACAGGGTCTCCGTGGCGGAGAAGTCCTGCGTGACATATCCGCCACCGCTGTACATGGTCTCACCTGGCCAGACGTGACCGCCGTCGGCAACAGAATAGAGTTCGACATCGACTCCGTTCTGGCAGTTCTGCCACTGGGTGCGCACGACTTTCTCACCCTTCTTGCCGACCTTCCGATCCTTCGAGCTCGTGCAGTCTGCAGCCTCTGCCCAGGGCTCCAGCCAGGTGCGCACCGATGGGTAGGTTTCGCCCTGGCGCTCGCCTCCCTCGTAGTGCATGGTGGCGTCGCCCGTGCCGTGGATGGCGAGCATCGGCGTCGGTTCGGAGTAGTCGCAGCCGTCGAAGGACTGCGGGTAGTAGGCGCCGGCGACCGTGGCGAAGGCGGAGAATCGGTCCCGCAGCTGGCAGGCGAGAACCGAGACCATGCCGCCGCCATTGGATTTTCCGGTTGCGAAGACGCGGTTGAGGTCGATGCAGAGGTCGTCCTCTATCGAGTCGAGGAGGTCGGCGACGAAGCGGACGTCATCGGCGCCGCTGGCGTAGGGCGCGCCCTGCCAGGAGCGTTTTCCGTCCTCGGCGATGCCGTCGGGGAAGACCGTGATGGCAGGCAGCCCGGGAAGTCCTGTGTAGTTCTGAAGCTCCGCCCCGTCGGAGCCGCGGCCGTGAAAGCCGAGGATGAGCGGCATCGGCGAGGTGATGCCGTAGTCGCGGGGGATGTTGATCCGGTAGGTGCGATCCTCTCCCGCCGAGGTGATTGTTCCCTGGTCGTTTCCGGGCTTCTGCTCGACTCCGCACCCGGGTGAGGGGCGGGGATCTGCTTGGTTCGGCGGGGAAGCGGCCGCGGTTACTCGCGGAGTGAGAGCGAGGGCCAGGCTGAGCAGGAGCGCCAGAGTCAGGCCGATGGACAGTATGCGTGTCGTCGTCGAATGCATTGATCTTCCTTTGATCGTCGGTGATCGTGGGCGCCACTCTACACGAGACATCTAATCACTTGATGACTTATTGTGGGCGCGATTGACCCAGGGACGTCATCGGGCTGTGTTGCAGGCGGAAGTGGCGGGGGTGTCAGCAGGCTCGGTCAGTCAGTGCTGCGGCTGGTCAGTGTCGACCAGTTCTCGCAGGTCAGGGCCGTTGCTCGATCGGCCTCGCCCGCGCGGACGGCGGCAATGATCTGGTCATGCTGTTCGGGGGAGGCTGAGCCCTTGATGGAGTCGAAGTGCAGATATTCGGCTCGTCGGAGCGTTGCGGTGACGACTTCGAGGTGATCGGGAATGAGGGGGTTGCCGCTGCGAATCAGGGCCACCTCGTGGAACGCGTCATCGGCGGCGATAGCCGCGTCGATGTCGGAGTCTCTCAGCGCCGATCTCAGGTCGTCGTTGGCGGCTTCCATGGCGGAGACATCTGATGCGTTGAGGTTCGGGAAGGCCAGGCTCATGGCCAGGGCGTGCAGCTGAGCCGCGACCTGTCGGGCGTGGACGACTGCCTCGGGGTTCTCCAGTGCCACGCGGGTCATGCGCCCGGGCTCTGCCACGACCAGCCCAGCCTGTGCCAGTCGTTGAAGCGCCTCGCGGACCGGAGTGCGCGAAACCTGCAGCCATGACCCCAGCTCCTGATCTCGCAGCTGTTCCCCGGGTGCCAGCTGTCCTCGGACGATGGCGTCGCGGATCGAACGGTAGACGTCGTCGCGCAGCAGTCTGCGCTGGGGAATCGGTGCATTCGTGGGAATCGGCACTCTCGACCTCTCTCGATGCTTGCGTCGGGGTGATCCGCTCGGCGGTCCTGGCATGTGGGATATCGTGCTCGACCTATTGTAGTCCTTCGCAGAATGCAATATATTGCATATCGCTGGAATTCATCACCGGCTTCACCAGACGACACTGGCTTCACCAGACGACACTGGCTTCACCAGACGACACTGGCTTCACCAGACGACACCAGCTTCACCAAACGACACCGGCTTCACCAGACGAAGAGGGCACCATGGCAATCACCGATTTCGAACGTTACCCACTGACCTTCGGGCCCAGCCCGGTCCACGAACTCAAGCGACTCAGCGACCACCTCGGCGGGGCCCGGGTATGGGCCAAGCGTGAGGACGTGAACTCTGGGCTCGCGTTCGGTGGAAACAAGACCCGCAAGCTCGAATACATCGTCCCCGACATCCTCGCTTCCGGCGCGGACACACTCGTCTCGATCGGCGGCTACCAGTCGAACCACACCCGGCAGGTCGCGGCCGTCGCGGCACATCTGGGGTTGAAGTCGCGGCTGGTGCAGGAACGCTGGGTCGACTGGGATGACCCGGTCAACGACAAGGTCGGCAACATCGAACTCTCCCGCATCATGGGCGCCGATGTGCACCTCGATTCCGCTGGATTCGACATCGGCATCCGCTCTAGCTGGGAGAACGCCATCGCCGAGGTGGAGGCTGCAGGCGGCAAGCCGTACCCCATCCCAGCCGGTGCCTCGGAGCACAAGTTCGGTGCACTCGGCTTCGTCAACTGGGCCTACGAGGTCGCCGAGCAGGAGAAGGAGCTCGGCGTCTTCTTCGACACGATCATCGTCTGCACGGTCACCGGCTCCACCCATGCGGGAATGATCGCAGGCTTCGCCGCGCTCGAGGCAGCAGGAGGCCCGAAGCGCCAGGTCATCGGCATCGACGCATCTGCGACCCTGGACAAGACCCGTGAACAGGTCAAACGCATCGCGAACAATGCCGCTGAGCTCATCGGTCTTGGTCGGGAGATCACCGACGCTGACGTCGACATCCGCGCCGGCTGGGAAGGCCCTGCCTACGGCATCCCCGACGACTCGACCGTCAACGCGATCCGCACCACCGCCGAACTCGAAGGCGTCATCCTCGACCCCGTCTACGAGGGCAAATCGATGGCAGGACTGCTCGACCTCTTCGGCAGCGGCACGGTGGCGAAGGATTCGACGGTCCTCTACGCCCACCTCGGCGGACAGCTGGCGCTCAACGCCTACAGCTCGATCTTCTGAGGCGCTTGGTCACGCCGCGGCGGTGAACGAGCGCCGTGGTGCGTTGCAGAAACCGTGAGCACTGCAGGCCGAGGGTGCGGATTTCGTGACATTGTCCACGAAATCCGCACAACCTCGGCGGGGGCGGTCCAGGTCTTCGAGCACTGATGATTCCCCCAGGTTCCGGCACTTGTTGCACACGTCACGTGTTGATAGCGTGAGAGGCAGGCATACGTGATCCGTCGATTTCGACGGCAACAGCGATGCAAACGCCTTATCCGGCGCTACAAGGGCGCCGCTAGTCAAAGGAGTCTGGAATGAGCAATGTAGGCAGTGCTGCAGGCGGCTACCGTGTCGAGAACCCGGCCACGGGCGAGGTCGTCGAATCGTTCGACAACGCCACCGATGCGCAGATCGAGGAGGTCCTCGACGCGGCTCACAAGGGCTACCTGGCCTGGCGCGAGAAGACGATCGAAGAGCGCGGCGCGATCGTGAACAAGGTCGCCGCCCTGTTCGGTGAGCGCAAGGAAGAACTCGCAACGGTCATCGCCTTGGAGATGGGCAAGCCCGTCGCCGAAGGCATCGAAGAGGCCGAGTTCTGCGAGGCCATCTTCAACTACTACGCGGACAACGGACCCAAGTTTGCCGCGGACGAGCCCATCGAATCGATGTCGGGCGGCAAGGCCTTCATTCAGCGCCGTCCCGTCGGGGCACTCTTGGGCATCATGCCCTGGAACTTCCCCTACTACCAGGTCGCGCGCTTCGCCGCGCCGAACCTGGTTCTGGGCAACACGATCATCCTCAAGCATGCGGAGATCTGCCCCCGGTCATCGGCGATCATCGCCGACATGATGAAGGAAGCCGGCATCCCCGAAGGCGTGTACAACAACATCTACGCCACGCATGAGCAGATCGAAACCATCATCGGTGATGACCGCGTCGAGGGTGTGTCGCTGACAGGCTCCGAGCGGGCAGGCTCGGCCGTGGCCGCGACTGCAGGCAAGAACCTCAAGAAGGCAGTCCTCGAACTCGGCGGATCCGATCCCTATATCGTCCTCGACACGGACAACATGGACGAGGCCGTCGACACCGCATGGGGCACCCGCCTCTACAACACCGGCCAGGTCTGCAACGCGAACAAGCGCATGATCGTCATGGACGACATCTACGAGGACTTCGTGTCCGGGCTGACCAAGCGCGCCCAGGATTGGACGAAGGGCACCCCCGACGAGGCGGGCGACGGCAAGTACTCGCCGATGTCCTCGCGCGGTGCCGCGGAGAACCTGCGCAAGCAGCTCGACCGTGCAGTCGAGCAGGGTGCGACCCTCGTCGGCGGCGAACTCGCCACCGACGGTTCGGCCTATGTCTCGCCTGCCGTGCTGACCGGAGTCACCTCGGACATGGACGCCTACCGCGAGGAGCTCTTCGGCCCCGTGGCCACCGTGTACAAGGTGGGCAGCGACGATGACGCTTTGAAGCTGGCCAATGACACCCGCTTCGGCCTCGGCGGCGCCGTGTTCGCGAAGGACCCCGAGCGTGCGGCGAAGTTGGCTCAGCGTCTCGACGTGGGCATGACGAACGTCAACACCCCAGGTGGCGAAGGTGCGGAGATTCCGTTCGGCGGCACCAAGCGCTCGGGCTTCGGCCGCGAGCTGGGCCCCTACGGTATGGACGAGTTCGTCAACAAGCGCATGTACTACGTCGCTGACTGATATTCGGGCGGTTGCCGGTGGACTGAACCGGACTCAGCTGTATTGAGCCGGATTGAGCCGAGCTGAGTCGGACTCAGCAGGACTGACGGCGACATCGAGACGCGGGCGTTGCGTCGAGGATGACGGGTAGACCCCGATTTCTCCGCGCAGCGCCCGCGTTTCTCTGTGTTGCTGCTCCGTGCTGTTTCGCTTCGCAGGTTCGCGGGCAATTGGTGTGAGTCACGTCCGACCCTCGACTCCCGACCAGCGGGTGGATACCGTCGTTGGATGCCGAAATTGCTTGTCCTCGGCCTCTGCGCCGGGTACTTCCTCGTCCTCCTCGACGTGACGGTCGTCAACGTTGCGCTGCCGCAGATCAACGCTGATCTGCAGGCAGGGCAGGCCGGGATGGCCGGGGTCATCAACGCCTATACCTTCGTCCTCGCCGCCCTGCTGCTGGCCTTCGGCGCGATCGGGGACCGTTGGGGCCATCGCCGGATCGTGATCCTCGGATTCCTCTGCTTCTTCGCCGGATCATTGGCCTGCTCGCTGTCGCCGACGATCGAGGCACTCGTGGCCTCACGTGGTCTGCAGGGTGTTGGCGCCGCCGCAACGATGACCGGCACCCTGGCGATGCTTTCGGAGTCGGCCGCCGACGACCGCGAGCGGAACAAGCTCGTCGGACTGTGGGCGGCACTGGGCGGGGTCGCGCTGCCGATCGGGCCCCTGCTGGGCGGGCTGCTCGTCGAGCTGGACAGCTGGCGGGCCGTGTTCTGGCTGAACCTGCCCATCATCCTCGTAGCCCTTATCCCCATCGTCGCGTTCTCCTCGCCGAGGCGGGACCCGGGTGCCGCCGGAACCTCGGATTCCGATACACGGCCAGATCACGCTGCCGACTCGGGGTCATCGCGAGCGAGACTCCTGCTCGCCTGCATCGTCGCCGCACTGATGAACGTCTGTGTCCTCGGCTCCCTGTTCCTGCTCACCCAGTTCTTCCAGGACGATCGCGGACTGAGCCCCCTCCAAGCGGGGCTGGCCACTCTTCCCGCACTGCTGCCGATGCCGATATTCGGGGCATTGTCGGGGAAGATCAGCAACCGCCTCGGCGTATGGAGGACGAGCGCACTCGGGCTCATCATCGCCGGCGTGGGGCTCGGGCTGATGGGGCTGACTGTGTCGGGACCGAGCCTGTGGGGGCTGTGGCTTGCGCTGGTTGTGTGGGCCATCGGGGTCGGGATCCTCACCCCGGCGATCGTGGCGGCGGCGATGCATGCCCTGCCACAGCGACCGGGATTTGCCTCGGGGGCGGGAAGCACCGCCCGCAACGTCGGAGGAGCCGTGGGCGTGACGGTCTTCGCCGCTCTCTACACGGTCGACACAGGAATCCTCATGGCAGGCGCCGGTGTCGTGATGCTCGCCGCCTCGTTCATCTGCTTGGGAGTGCAGCGCTGGTCGCGGAGGAGCAGACCGGCTTTGTCGAGTGGCGATGTCGAAGCTGAGGTCAGAGGCCGCGTCTAGGTTTCGAATGTCCACGGAGATCGGGCACCTGCGATATCAACAAGTGCCCGACCCCTTGATCTGTCGCGTGTTCAGACTTTCGAGCTACCTACGGCGGCCTTCGCCGCGGCACGCTCCTCGGCTGTCGGAATCTGGACGATCGGGCCCAGCACGACTGTGTAGAAGAAGATGCCGATGGCCAAGATGACCCCGCAGACGATGAACGCGGCGCCGAAGCCGCCGGTGGCCTGCACGACGAAGCCGGTGACGATCGGAGCTGAGACGCCGATGAGGTTGTTGACCGAGTTCATGATCGAGCCGGTCGCTCCAACTCCGCCTTCAGGGGCGATGAGCGCCGGCAGCGAGTTGGTGACGCAGAAGGAGATTGTGATGCCGCTGGTACCCAAGGTGATCCAGAACAGAGCCCACGTGGGATTGTCGGTGAATGCCGCACCCATGACCGTCATGGCCAGGAGCATTCCGGAGACGATGAAGGCTTTGCGAACAGCGGTGCCCGACTTGCCCAAGCGCATCAGATGGTCGAGCATCCAGCCGGGGAAGATGAACTCGACGGCCACGGCCACCAGCCAGGGCAGAGCGGTGAAGATGCCCGAGGACATCACGCTCATTCCCATCTCCGACTGCAGGTAGCCGGGCAGCCACGTCAGCAGCATCCACTGCGTATAGCCGGCGCATCCGAGTCCGATGGACATTCCCCACACCTTGCGCTGTTTGAGGATGTAGCCGAGGTTGGCCAGGGGGTTGGGGCGAGGTGCGTCCTCGTCCTGCGCTCCGCCTTCACGGATGTACTCAAGCTCTGAGTCCTTGAGCTTGCCGAGGCGGTTCATCTCCTTGGGGTCGCGGTACTTCCAGAAGAAGACGAAGACATAGGCGAGGCTGAGGATGCCCATGGCCACGAAGGCACCGCGCCAACCGAAAGACACCACAGCCATGGCCACAAGGGGGAAGCCGATGACATTGGACAGGCGCTGCCCGGAGTCGAAGATCGCCGTTGCCGTTCCGCGCTCGGAACGCGGGAACCAATAACCCGTGGCCTTCATCGCCCCGGGGAAAATCGGCGACTCGGCCATGCCGAGGACGATGCGGGCCAGAATCAGCAGGCCCGTACCGCTGATGATCGCCGTGATGAAGCAGGAGACGCTCCACATGATTGTTGCGACGCGGAAGATCCACTTGATCCCGATCTTGTCGAGCAGCAGGCCCGCAGGAATCTGCATGAGCACATACGACCAACCGAAACTGGACAGGACGATACCCATCTCACCAGCCGTCAGTCCGAAGTCTTCCCGGATGTGGCCTTCTGCCACGGCGATCGAACTGCGATCGATATAGTTGATGAGCACACCGAAGAACAGCAGAATGGCGATCGCCCACCGCATCTTGCCGATGCCCGATCGGTTGGGTTTCACTCCTGGAGTGTGGGTTTCCTGGGGGGTGAACTTGAGCTCGTCCGGATCGGCACCGCTCGGCTGGGGTTGAGGCTCCACGCTGAGTCCCTTCATTGGTATCTCGGTATTGGTGACTCGGTCAGCGATGATCGAGCAGCTCGGTGATGGAATCCGGGGCAATATCTGCATAGATTCCACGATATGGAAACTCTATTTCAATCGAGCGAGGACAACGTATAACGGCGATTAGTGAAAAGTCAATTTGCCGACTTGGGCGGGTCGTGTTCCGGTCTTATCGAGGCCAAGGCAGGTTGAGTATCTCAAGCCATCGTTGCAGGTGAGATGTATGTTGGAAATCGTGTCCGAAATATCAGATTTACGATACCTGATTAAGCGATCGCGTATTTTCACGCCAGCTAAGCTTGGTCAATAGTTGAATGATTACAGATTAGGAATTGAATCATTACGGATTAGCGGAGATGAGATAGGTCAAGGTGTGAAGCCGCATCGCCTCCTCAATACGTCACTCTCCTATACTGGGAAAGCAGCTCAGACCGGGCGCGCAGTCCGACTGAGGACACCCACCACAGACCCAGCCGGACCTTGAATATCTGGAGGTCACACGTGCCGATCACCTCGACGATCCTCGATGTCGCAGGCAGCCACCCCAAGCAGCTTGCCCTCGTCGGCTCCGGCGAGGCGCTGACGTACTCCGAGCTCCTCGAGGACTCCCGATCGATGTTCGCCGTCGTCGATGAACTGCATCGGGCACAGTCCGACCCGCCGACTCCCGCACCGGAGACCGAGGGCATTCCCATCACCGCGATCAGTGCCACCTCGGCGTTCGACACTTCGCGCATCATCGCAGGCCTTGCCGGCTACCGCGCCGTGTCCGCGACCATCGATCCGCGCTGGCCCATGGCCCACCAGCTCGGCATCATCCGGACCACTGGAATCGGCCTCGTCATCAGCGACTCAACCGCCCTCGCCGAGGCGCTCGCCGCCTCCACCTGGACCGGCACAGTCATCAGCCTCGCCGACTTCCGAACCCGCGAAGCCGCCGTCGCAGCGGACGCGGCTGCACCTCCCGCCCCAGCACCCACCGTCCGCGATGCGTCCGAGCCCTTCCTCATGCTCTTCTCCTCGGGGACGACGAGCAACCCGAAGGCCTTCATCAAGACCCGCCAGCAGTACCGCGACAACGTCGCCGTCTCCGCGGCGCACCTCGAACCGCTGCCCGGCGTCGCGACCCTGGCGCCCGGTCCGGTGTCCTACAGTCTCACGCTCTACGCCGTCATCGAGAGCCTCGCGACCGGGGGCAGCGTGCACGTCGCCGACGAGTTCGACCCGATCACGATGGGCCGACGCATTGCAGCTGAGTCCATCACCCGCGTCGTCGCCGTCCCCGCAGTCGTCCGTGCCCTCGCCGAGGCAGCCCGCCGTGACCCCGAACGTTTCACCGGGTTGGACCTCGTCGTCACAGGCGGAGCCAACCTGCCCGCGAGAATTCGCAACCGCCTCGGCGAGATCCTTCCTAACACTCGCCTGATCAGCTACTACGGTGCCGCGGAGATCGGATTCATCGGTGACAGCCGCGACGGCGACGGCACCTGGATCACCATCTATCCGAGCATCGGCGCCCAGATCCGCAGCGAGTCCGGCGGCGAGGTCCCCGAGGGGGAAATCGGCACCCTGTGGATCCACGCCGCGGCCTGCTCCTATGGCTACGTCACCGGCACCACCGACGCGGTGCTGCGCGGCAAGGACGGCTGGGCCACCGTCGATGACCAGGGGCGCATGGTGGACGGCATGCTGCAGTTGGCGGGGCGGGCCGGGGACATTGCGATCACCGGTGGGCACAAGGTCTCACTGCCGGAGGTCGAGCGGGCGTTCGAGACCTATGACAACCTCGGCGAGGTCTGCGCGATCGCTCTCGACGACCCCGCATTGGGCAGCATCATCGTCCTCGTGATCGAAACCGGCACCGACACAGCGGGGCTAGTTGCCGGCGCAGCGCGACCAATTATCGACAAGGCTGCGCTGTTCAAGCATGCGCGCACTCACCTGGCACCCCAGTTCGTTCCGCGTCGCATCTATCGGCTCGAGCAGCTGCCCAGAACCGTGGGCGGGAAGATTCGGCGCTCCGAGACCGTTGACCTCATCATGGACGGACAGGGACAGCGACTGTGAGCGCATCGAAACCCGAGGCCAGGCACGCGCAGAGCACGGCAAGCCGTCGCGTCGTCGTCACCGGTCTGGGCGCAATCACGCCCAGCGGCAATGACGTCGAGTCCCTCTGGAAATCCGTTGTCAATGGTCACAGCGCGATCAGTGTGCTCGAGGGTGAAGAATTCGCGGATCTGACCGTGCGCATCGGCGGTCAGGTGAGGGACTTCGACGCCGAGGCGGTGCTGCCCCGAGCGCTCGCCCGCCGACTCAACCCGGTGCAGCACTGGGCCATCGCCGCCGCCGACCAAGCACTGGGGCAGGCCGGGATCGCGCGGCCGGAGGCAGGGGCAACACGGACGGAGGCCGCGGCGGAACCGGATGAGGCAGACGACATCCCATGGGACCGATCCCGAGTCGCCGTCATCGCCGCCACCGGCTCCGGACCGGTCGACTCCATGCAGAACGCCACACGTTCACTCCTCGACGGTGGACCCCGCTCGGTGCCTCTGACCTTGGCGATCCACGGTGCACCCGACTCCGCCGCGGCACTGCTGAGCCAGCGCTTCGACTTCCGCGGACCGGGTCAGGGAGTCTCGGCCACCTGCGCCAGCGGGGCGATCGGGCTCGGCGAAGGGCTGCGGCGCATCCGCCACGGCTACGCCGACGCGGTGCTCGTCGTCGGGATGGAGGACTGCCTCAACCCGGTCAACCTGGCCTCGAATGCGAACATGCGGGCCCTCGCCGCCGGCTTCGAAGACGATCCGACCCATGCCAGCAGACCCTTCGACAAGGACCGAAACGGATTCGTCATGAGCCAAGGTGCCGCGGCGATCCTCCTCGAGTCCGAGGACAGCGCCGCTGCTCGCGGGGCGAGCGTGCTCGCCGAGCTTACGGGATTCGGCGCCGCCGGCGACGCCCACCATCCGACGAACCCGCACCCCGAGGGCCGAGGTGCCGCCTCGGCGATGATCCAGGCCCTGGCTGATGCCGGCCTCGGAGCCGACGACATCGATCACATCAATGCCCACGCCACCGGCACTCCTGCCGGGGACGCCGCCGAGCTCAAGGCCTTCGAAGCCGCACTGGGGGAGACCGCGCGCTCGATTCCGATCAGTGCCACGAAGTCCTCCACTGGCCACCTCCTCGGCGCCTCCGGAGTCGTCGAAGCCATCATCGCGATCCGCACGATGGCGGAGCAGAGACTGCCGCCGACGCTCAACCTCGGCGATCCGGAATTCGCCGGTTGGAATATCGTTGCAGGTCAAGCCCGTGACGCTGGGGACTCGATCAACTCTGTGCTGTCGACTTCCTTCGGCTTCGGCGGGCACAACGGCGCCATCATTCTGCGCAGACCCCACTGAACCACCCGACCCTGTGAACGAGGAGACATGATGACGGACCGTGAGACCCACCTCGGCGAATTGGCCGAGAAATACCTCCCCGCCGAGGTGCTCGAGCGCTTCCGCGAACGCGCCGGCGTCTACGACAGGGAGAACCGGTTCTTCGACGAAGACCTCGAGGAACTGAAGTCCCTTGGCTACCTCACCCTGTTCGTTCCCGACGCCTACGGGGGGCCAGGACTGAGCCTGCACGAGGTCTCCCGACTCCAGCAGCGCCTGGCCTCGGCAGCACCTGCGACCGCGCTGGCCATCAACATGCACCTCATGTGCACCGGTGTCGTCAAGGCTCTCAACGACCGCGGCGACGCCTCTCTGAACTGGGTGTTCGAAGAGGCGATGGCCGGGGAGATCTTCGCCTTCGGCATCTCCGAGCCCTCCAACGACTGGGTCATGCAGGGCTCGAACACGGTCGCCGAACCGACCGCGGACGGCGGCTTCCTGCTCACTGGCGTGAAGATCTTCACCTCACTCTCACCTGTGTGGACGCGACTCATCGTCCATGGGGCGATCGAGCATGATGATGGGAACTTCGCCGGCCCCGACGCGGATGAACCCGCTGAGGGACAGCTGGTCTACGGCTTCGTCGAACGCAGTGCCGAAGGCATCACGATCTCCGACCACTGGGACGTCATGGGCATGCGGGCCTCGCAGTCGCGAGCGACGATCCTCGACCAGGTCCCCATGCGCCCCGAACGCGTCGCCCGCACCATCCCGGCAGGCAAGCACCCCGACCTACTGACCTTCGCGATCACCAGCAACTTCCAGCTGCTCATCGCCTCCGTCTACGCAGGTGTGGCCGCTCGCGCCCTGGAACTCGGGGCCGCGGGACTGAAGAAGCGCACCTCGGCGAAGGCCGAAACCACCTTCGCCGAGGTGCCCGAGACTCGCGCACGCCTCGCCGACGCGCACCTCGACTACCTGTCCGTTCCCGCCATGCTCGATGCCTACACCAGGGACTTCGATGCCCTGATCGACCATGGTTCCGGTTGGCCACTGCGCCTGGTGGGAGCGCGGATCAAAGCCTCCGACGCGGCCCGTCACGCGGCCGAGACCGCGCTCATGTGCTCCGGTGGCAGCGGCTTCGACAACAGCCACGAACTCTCACGCCTCTACCGAGATGCGACCGCCGGGCTGTTCCACCCACCCAGCGCCGATGCCGCCCGCCCCATGTATGCAGCGGCCCTGCTCGACGACTGAGGAGCGTTCGGCCGGGAATCTCGGCGGTCGGTGTCCACCAGCGTCGTGTGCGGTGGCGTGACACGATGGTGGATAACCCACACCAGCTGCAGAGACGGAGCATCCCATGGAGGAGAGAACACCGACGATCGTGCGCGCGAAGGCGATCGTGGCACAGGCGAAGACCCCGGGAGCTCAGAACTCCACGTCTGGAACACCTGGAGTATCGTGCCCCGAACCGGAAGCCCTGGCCATCACCGGTGAGACCATCACCGCCACCGGCGCAGTGTCAGACCTGCGAGACAGGTTCCCCGGCGCCGAGGTGCTCGACTTCGGTGACTCGACCATTATCCCCGGTCTCAACGACGCCCACATCCACCTGGCGATGACCGCGGGCGATGCCCTCCACCTCGACCTATCGCATGCGGCGGTGGGGACGGTCCCCGTACTTTTGGACACGATCGCCGCCGAGGTGAGCGCCACCTCGGCGGGGGTGTGGGTCAAGGGCAGCCGCTATGACGATGAGAAGACCGGGATCGTCCTCCGCGATGACCTCGATCGGATCGCGCCGGAGACCCCGGTGGTCGTCAGCCATGTCGCCGGACACTGGGGTGTGGTCAACTCCGCGGGACTGCGGTTCCTCGGCATCGAAGAGTCAACGCCCGACCCGGACGGCGGGCGCTACGACCGGTATTCCGATGGTCGGCTCAACGGGAAGCTCATCGAACGGGCGCTGATGAATGTGCTCATGCCTGCCACTGCCCGCGGGGATCGGTTCATTCCCGGCGACACGATCTCGGACCTGCAGCTCGGAGCCGCACGGACCATCGCGCAGTGGAACGCCGCGGGCCTGACCTCGATCTGCGACGCACTCATCAGCCCCCAGGACATCGCGATCCTCTCGGCCGTGCGCGATGCCGGTGATCTGAGCATGCGCATCGGCATGCTCTTGTCCATCGACCACTACGACAAGGCCGTCGACCTCGGCGTGGGCAGCGGATTCGGTGATGATCGGCTCAAGCTCATCGGCGTCAAGGCATTCCTCGACGGAGCCATCGGCGGGCGAACCTGCCTGCTCTCCGAACCCTTCACCGACCCGAACTGCCAAGGCGTGCAGACCACCTCGACCGAGGAGCTGCGGGCCAACGTCGAACGTGTCCATGCCGACGGCAACCGCATCGGCGTCCACGCCAACGGCGATGCCGCGATCCGTCTCGTCCTCGACGCCCTCGAAGACGTCGCTGCCCGGAACCCGCGCCCGGGACTGCGCCACCGGATCGAACACTGCAGCCTCATCGACGACGACATCCTGAAGCGGATGCACCGCCTCGGTGCTATTGCTGTCCCCTTCGCCGGATACCCCGGCTATCACGGCGGGGCGCTGAACTCCTGGTACGGCGAGGAGCGGATGGGTCGGATGTTCGCCCACCGAGCATTCCTCGACGCCGGTGTCACAGTCGCCGGGTCCTCGGACTATCCCTGCGGGCCCTACCAGCCGCTGTTCGGAGTGCAGTCCCTGGTCACCCGCACTGGAGTCGACGACGGGATCACTGTCGGAGCCTCACAGAAGGTCACGGCCGCCGAGGCCCTGTCGATCTTCACCCTCGGATCAGCCGAAGCCTCAGGCGAGGAGTCATACAAGGGTCGGCTGGCGCCGGGATACCTTGCCGATTTCACCGTTCTCGGCGACAACCCACTGACCATCGACCCACATGGGATCGCAGGCATCGACGTGCGCGCAACATATGTCGGCGGGGACGCGGTGTATTCTGCCTGAGGCTTCCGTCGACCTGCGTGCCGGTGCCACAGTCCAGCCTCAAGCTGCCACCTTCTCCCGCTCGGCGGCGGGAATCCAGCGCGGGTCCGGCTTGGCCAGGGTGACGAGGACGACGATGATGAGGTTGACCGCGACCGCCCACAGGCCGCCGTTGATGCCGAAGAGCGGATCGTGACCCGTGTAGTGCAGGGCCACCATGGTCACCGAGCCGACGATGAGACCGGCGGCAGCGGCCTGCTTGCTCATCCGCGGCCAGTAGAGGGCGAGCAGAGCGGCGGGAACAACCTGCGCGAGGCCCTCGTAGCTCAGCACCGAGAGCTCGACGAGAGCATCGGGCATGAGCAGACTCATGACCAGGGCGATCACGCCGACGATGAGGCACACCCACTGGGACAGAGTCTTCTGCCGCAAGCCCCGAGCGGTCAGCTGTTCGGCAGTCATCGACGCGGAGTTCTCCGGGCCAGACAGCCCTCCGCCGAGAACCGTGCGTCCCCACATCGAACCGATCGAGAGCATGTACACGCTCATCGGGACGATGGCCGACAGGGCACCAGCGACACCGATGAGCGCGACCAGGGGCGCGGGCAGTGAGTCGATGACCACGGAGAACAGCGCCAGATCCGCGTCCCTGAGAGCCGGTATGACGAAGAGCGCGGCCACGCCGACCATCATCGGCACGAGGAGCAGCAGCTGATACCAGGGCAGGATGATGGAATTGCGGCGCAGGGTGTTCGCCGAGGTGCCCGACAGGTATCCGGCGATCGACGTGGGGAAGACGGTGATCGTGATCCCGTTGAGGATGATCGTCGAGATGAACCAGGCACTTCCATATGTTCCCTCGCCGGCACCGGGGAACGTCAGCCATTGAGACTTCTCACTCACGAGCCGGTCGAGGAGTTCGCCCAACCCGTCGAAGTAGTGCAGCGGCACGTAGACGGCGAGGAAGGCGACGGCGAGGATGACGAGGCCGTCCTTGAGGGCGCTGACCCACGCGGAACCGCGCAGACCGGAGAAGAGGATGAACGCCTCGGCGACGATGAAGGAGATGACGGCGGCGACCTTGAGGTCGATCGCCCCATAGCTCATGGCGTTGACGACGGCACCCATACCCTGGATCTGCAACTGGATGTAGGGAACGATGAAGACGGTCGCGAGCACCGCGACGAGGATCGCCAGACCGCGCGAGCGGAAGCGGTGCTCGACGATGTCGGAGAGGCTGACGAGCTTGTGCCTGGCCGCATAGGTCCAGAACAGGGGTCCGACGAGGTAGGCGACGACGAGCCCGACGCTGAGGTAGCCGATGAGGTAGAGGATCGGCACACCGTAGGAATACGACCAGCCGGCGGTGCCTAAGAACGAGAAGCTCGTATAGGTCTCGCCGGCCATGAGCAGCAGGATGAAGACGAAGCCCAGGCCACGGCCGGAGACCGACCATTCGTCGAGTGACTTCTCCCGACCGCGGCCCGACCAGATTCCGATGCCGATGGTCGCGAGCATGGCAATGCCGAAGATGATGCAGGCGATGATGGCGGAGGTGCTCACTTGTCGGCCTCCTGTCCATCGGCCCCAGAGGCCTCCTCGATCGGGTAGTCCTCACCGAAGGCGACATCGGCAGGAACGTATTCGGCCTTGTCGCGGCGGTAGTAGTGGTCACCGCGGGCGGCCATCCACACGAAGAACCAAGTGAGGATCGTGACGACGATCGTGTAGGTGAGGATGAACGGCAGCCCGAAGATGCGCGGCTCGATCGAGTTCGCGACGAACGGGGTGAGCAGGTAGAGAACCACCGGAACGATGAGGAGCAGCAAAGAGTATCGCCGCCGAGGTGGCCTCGACGGCGATGGTGAATCGTGGACTTCCGACATGCGCGACCTCTTCCCCATCGAATGGATACCGCAGGTGAGCGGCCTGCGCCACGTTAATGGTGTGTGTCACGGGAGGTGGAGGTCATTCCGAAATGTGGAATCTGTGGTCCGTCACAACTCCGGCAGCAGGGAGATCGGGTTCTCGATGCAGTCGGCGATGAAGGTGAGGAACTGGCTCGGTTCGGCTCCGTCGCAGGCGCGGTGGTCGAAGACGAATGACAGGAACATGACCTTGCGGACGGTGAGTTCGCCGTCGACGACCCACGGGCGTTCCTTGATCCGCCCCAGGCCGAGCATCGCGACCTCTGGCAGGTTGATGATCGGTGCCGAGCCGTCGACTCCGAACACGCCGTAGTTGTTGAGCGTGAACGTGCCGCCGGTGAGTTCCTGAGTGCTGAACTTGCCGGTCGACGCTTTGCCGACGGTCTCGGACACGGAGTCGCGCAGCTGCCGCAGGCTCATCTGATCGGCGCTGTGGACGACCGGGACCATGAGGCCCCGGGGTGTCTGCGCAGCCAGGCCGAGGTTGATGTCGGCGTGGGTGACGATCTCGTTGTTCTCGGTGTCGATCGAGGAGTTGATGATCGGGTGCTTCTTCAGCCCCGCGACGACGAAGCGGGACACGAGCGAGAGCAGAGAGTACTTCTCCCCGGTCCGCGCCTCGAGGGCTCGCTTCGTGTTCAGCAGCTCCGTGGCGTCGACGTCGAGCCAGATCGTGGCCTCGGGAACCTCCTGCCGCGACTTCGACAGACGTTCGGACACGACCTTGCGCAGCCCCGTGATCGGAGTCCGGGTATCGCGGCTGGTTGAATCGGCACTCGCCGAGGTGGTGGTGGAGGCATGCGCCCGACTGACCTGAGCGGCAGTGTCCGACACCGAGGCTGTCGCCGACGAGGCTGTCGCGCCCGACTCGAGGGCCTTGAGGACATCTGCCCTGGTGACGATGCCTCCAGGCCCGGTGCCCGGGAGATGTTTGGCGCTGAGTCCGTTGTCCTTCGCCAGTTTGCGCACGATGGGCGAGGACACAGGGGAGACCGAAGGTTCGGCAGCGGAAGCCGGGGGAGTGGCCGCCGCCTCTGCAACGGGAGCAGCCGTCGAGTCGCTGGTCTTCGGACCGAAGGACCGCTTCTTCGTCGACCGTGCCTTGGGCTCGGAGGTGCCGTACCCGATGAGGTTGGCACCACCGCTGTCGGAATCGGAACCCTCGTTCGCACCCGACTCAGCACCCACCTCGGCGACGGAAAGCAGGGCCTGACCTGCGGATACGGTGTCACCGGCGTTTGCATGCAGCGCTTCGATCCGACCGGCGAACGGGCAGGGCAGCTCGACGACGGACTTGGCGGACTCGACCTCAACGACCATCTGGTCGACGTGGACCTCGTCACCGACATTGACCATCCAGCTGATGAGCTCGGCCTCGGTCAGGCCCTCGCCCAGATCGGGGAGGATGAAATCACGGGCGCTCGTCGTCTTCGCGGAACTCGTCTCGGCACTCATCACAGCTCCCAATCCCAGGATTCGAGCGCGTCGAGAATGCGTTCGGCGGTCGGCAAGAAGTACTCCTCGAGCTTCGGGGACGGGTAGGGGACATCGAACCCGGTGATCCGCAGGATCGGGGCCGACAGATGAGTGAAGTTGTCCTCGGTGACCCGGGCAGCCACCTCGGCGCCGTAGCCGCCGAACTGGGCGGCCTCATGGATGATCACGGCACGCGAGGTCTTGCGCACCGATGCCGACACGGTCTCATCATCGAAAGGAGACAGGGATCGCAGGTCGATGACCTCGATCGACAGTCCGTGGTCCGCGCCCTCTTCGGCCGCGGCCAGGGCCGTGCGCACGGTGGGCCCGTAGGCCAGCAGGGTCACATCCGATCCAACGCGGACAACCTGCGCCCGATCCATCGGCGCGGTCTGCACGGGCAGGGCAAGCTCGTCCTTCATCCAGTACCGTGACTTCGGCTCCATGAAGATGACCGGATCCTCGGAAGCGATGGACTCACGCAGCAGCGAATAGGCATCGGCCGGATTCGAGGGAGTGACGACGGTCAGGCCCGGGGTCGAACACCAGTAGGCCTCGGAGGAATCCGAGTGGTGCTCGACGCCGCCGATATCGCCCGCATAAGGAATCCGGATCGTCAACGGCAGGCTGACCTTGCCCTTCGTGCGGTTGCGCATCTTCGCCACGTGGGACACGATCTGCTCGAACGCAGGGTAGGCGTAGGCATCGAATTGCATCTCGACGACCGGACGCATCCCGGCCATCGCCATACCGATCGCGGTGCCGACGATCCCCGACTCTGCAAGCGGGGAATCCCAGACCCGTTCGGGTCCGAATTCCTTCCGCAGGCCTTCAGTGACACGGAATACCCCGCCGAGGCGACCGACGTCCTCACCGAAGACAAGGACGTTCTGATCGTCGCTCAGACTGTCGCGCAGGGCCTGGTTGAGTGCCTTCGTCATCGTCACCGAGACCGGTGTCGGAGCGCCTTCTGCCGTGGTGGCAGCGGTGACGGTCATGACTGTGCCGCCGTTGCCAGCTCGGCCTCAAGCTTCTCCTGCTGAGAGATGAGGTTCGCACGCGGATTCGCATAGACGTAGGCGAAGAGCTCGCTCGGATCGACCTCGGCATCGGTGTTCATGGCGTCACGGACCGAGGTGGCAAGCTCTTCCGCGCTCGCCGTGATCTCAGCGGCGACGTCGTCATCGAGGACTCCGGCTGTGCGCAGGTGCTTCTCAAGGCGATCGATGGGATCGAACTGCTTCCAATGCTCGACCTCCTCGGCGTCACGGTACTTCGTGGGATCGTCGGAGTTCGTGTGCGACTCCATCCGGTAGGTCAGGCACTCGATGAGGGTCGGGCCCTCACCGTTGCGGGCACGTTCGAGAGCGGCGGTGACGGCGGCGAACACGGCCGCGATGTCGTTGCCGTCGACGCGCAGGCCGGGCATTCCGTAGCCGGCGGCACGATCGGCGAGCATCGTGGCATTGGCCTGCTCGCGCAGCGGGGTCGAGATCGCATACTGGTTGTTCGCCAGCACGAAGACGGTTGGGGTCTGCCATACCGAGGCGAAGTTGAAGGCCTCATGGGTGTCGCCCTCGCTGCTGGCGCCGTCGCCGAGGAAGGTCAGGGTGCAGGCGTCTTCGCCCTTGAGCTTGGCGGCCATGGCGAAGCCGGTGGCGTGCAGGGTCTGCGTTGCCAGCGGTGTCGCCGCAGGTGAGGTGTGATATTCGTTCGGGTCGAACCCGCAGTGCCAGTCGCCGCGGAAGGCGGAGAGGATCTCGGTCACAGGAACCCCGCGGGTGAGCAGAGACGCGGAATCGCGGTAGGTGGGGAACAGCCAGTCGTTGGGTGCCAGTGCGGTGGTGGCACCGACCTCGATGGCTTCCTGGCCGGCGGCGGACGGATAGGTCGCGAGCCGTCCCTGCCTGGTCAGGTGGGTGACCTGAGCTTCGAACCGACGGACCTGCACCATCTTCTGATACAGACCCAGAAGGGTGCGATCGCTCGGGATCGTCAGCCCATCGGTGGGGACATCGGTGGGCTGACCGTCTGCACCGATGAAGCTGACTGGCTGCAGCTGGGGCAGTGCGCGGCGAGAGGTGGGAACGTCAATGGTCATGGCCCCATAGTGGCGTGAGCCGCGTCACCGATCCAGGGTCTGCGAGCAGGTCCGGACGCGGCGCGCATTTGTGTCGCGAAGCATGGACGAAGTGCTCGGTTACAGCGTGGGCGGAGGGACGTTTGGCCCGGTCTCAGATCTCGCCCCACCGGTAGCCGCGTGAGGTGAACGCCTCGGCGACCTTGTCCTTCTTGCCTTCGACGTCGCCCTTGTACGCCTGATGCCCGCCCGCGGTGAGGATCGTCAGTTTGCCTCCGTCGTAATAGGCGGTGGAGAACGAGGACCTGGAGATCCTCAGCGGTTGGTCGTCGTCTCGGCCGATGAGGATCTCGTCATCGCCGACGCGCAGGGGTGTGGTCGAGACAGTGATGACAACGGCGGCGATTGCGCCGAGGACCGCGCCGATGAACGGGCGAGCGATGACCACCCATGCCTGGTCGAATTGGCTGAGTTTCTCAACGACGTCTCCGAAGGGGATCGGGAATCTCGCGGCGAATGAACCCAGAGCGGGAAGGAAGAACCCGAGTGCGACGCCGATTGCCACGCAGACGGCGCCGATGACAGCGACGTCGGCCCGGCCAAGGGTGAACACTGCGGCAGTACCGTTGGCTGAGGAGCTCGCCCCCGAGATGCCGTTCGGATGGGCGGTGCTGTGTTCCCTGTCTGCCATGGTGTCTCCAAACTTGGCTGCGGCGACGGTCGTTGGGGAATCGTCGGGTGTTCGTGCCGATGTCAATGGCCTGCGTGGAGTTTCGATGATCCCTCTGGAATGAAAGTGTATCAAAGTGGAACAGCTATGTACCACCATGTATGTGATCGGGCATGATTGACTGCAGGAATGACGTATCGAAGAAGCGGGAGGCTCTGGTGAGCGAGGTGAGCAGCGGTATGCGGCGCCTGGGGAAGAGCACCCTGATCGTAGAGGCGATGACCGTGCTCGCCGAGAATTCGAGGGCGTCGATGGCCGACATCGCCAGTGCGATCGGCGTCGGGCGGACGACTCTCTATCGGTACTTCGGTGACCGTGAGGCCCTGATCGCCGAGGTGGCCCGTCAAGGGGCGCGCATGTTCACCGATGCTCTGCTGGGCGCTCGCCCACATGCGGGTCTCGGGCTCGAGGCCGTCGAGCGGATCTGCGCGCAGCTGTTCACCGTTCCCGATGTCCTCACTCTCATGTTCGCCGACAATCCGATCATCACCGACGACTCATTCGCCGAGGTGGAGCGCGAGCGGCGCATTGAGGCGGCAGGCGCCGACGTCTCTGCTGGCGGCGACCGGTCGGGTGTAGATCCGGGGGGCGACGCGAAGGACGAAGGCGACCCGGTCGAAGTGATCATCCGCAGGGGGCAGGGTGACGGCTCCATAGCCCAGGACGTGCCCGTTGAGTGGGCCGCGATGTACGTCTTCCTGACCATCGGCTCGGGGCACCTGTACGACGTGAGCTCTCGTTCGGGCAGTCGCGACCCAGGCAATCGTGCGGCAGCTCTTGACCTGACGATCCGGGCGATCACGAAGACGCTGAGACCAACGTAGAGCCGCCTCGGGCAGTTGTGGGTCCTTTGAACTTAGGTTAGGCTGACCTATGAGACAAAAAGGTATTCGTGTGCCTGAAGGTGGTTGACACGCCTGCTTGACGTTGCGAACCCCTGGTCTCGACGTTTCATCCGTCAAGAGACCCTCGGAGCTGAATTCATGCCTCGTTCTTCCAGGCCCATGCAGGTCTTGCCGATCGTCCTGCGCGAGGTGGAAGTCACTGGCATCACGGATATCACGCCGAACATGCGGCGCCTGACAGTAGCGGGCGATCAATTGTCGGCAGGTGTGGTGAACGGGATGCCACGGCCGCAATTCCGCTCCGAGGGATTCGACGATCACGTGAAACTCGTCATCCCGACGCCCGAAACTGCAGCGCTCGACATTGGTGAACAGGGAGAATTCCGCTTCAACTGGAATCGAGAAGCCCTCAACCTCACTCGCGACTACACGGTGCGCAGTGTCGACACTGACACCAATTCCTTCACCTTCGACGTCGTCCGTCACGACTCTGGACTTGCTTCTGACTGGGCCTTCGACGCCACCATCGGTGACACGCTGAATTTTGCCGGACCCAAGACCTGTGCAGGCATCAGCGAAGGCATCGACTTCCACCTGCTCATCGCCGACGAAACCGGTCTGCCCGCAGTGGGACGCTGGCTCGAGACCGCTCCCGCGGGCACCAGGGGACACGTCATCGTCGAAGTGCAGAGTGCCGACGACATTCAAGAGATCGCCACGGGTGCCGAGGTCGAAATCGACTGGCTGATCCGGGGATCCACTCCGCCGGGGGAGTCTGTCTTGTTGTACGAGGCAGTGAAGAACATCGATCGTCCTGCAGGCCGAACCTACGCGTGGTGCGCGGGCGAGGCGCTGACCATTGCCCCCATCCGGCGGCACCTGCGACACGATCTCGGTCTACCCAAGGAGGATGTCGAAGTCATCGGTTACTGGCGCAGGGCATCCGCTGCGAAGAAGCCCGAGACCGCGACTGCCGAATCTGCTCGGACTGCCGTGAGCGAAATCGTCGACGCCGCGGGCGCCGTGGAGCCTGCGGACGAGTCCCCGGGTGCCTCCGACGACGGCCGGAATATTGTCAAAGACGTCCACGAGATGACCGAGATCCTGCCCCCGATCATCACCCGCATCGCAGTCACCCTCGGCATCGGCAACCTAGTGGCAGGAGGAATCACCACCGCCGAGGCGATCGCCACGGAGGCCGGCATCGATGCCGAAGGTACACGCGTCGTCCTCACCGCCATGTGCGCCCTCGGCCTCCTCGAGCGCGAGGGTGCGAACTACAGCAACACCCAGGCCGGCGCCGTGCTCATCGGCGACCGCGCGGGCGACGGACTCAATCTCGACGATCCAGCAATTCGAGATCTCTTCTCGATCGTCAGTCTGCTCGACGTTCTCAGGAACGGACATGACGCCAAGCCCGCACCCGCCTCGGACAAGGCTCTGACCCCGGCGGGCAAGGCTCTGACCTCGGCGGGCAAGGCTCTGACCTCGGCGGGCAAGGCTCCCACTTGGTGGACCCAGCGTGGGGTCTATGCCGCCCTCGACGCCGCCCACCGATCTCACACCCTCGAGCACCTGCAGTACGTCCTCGATATCATCCTCGAGCTGGAGCCCATTGCCATAGCTGCAAGCGTTGCCCTGACAGGTGATGCCGAAGCCGAGGTGTCGGCCGCCCTCACGCGCAAGGCACCGGAGTCCGGCCGGAGCGTCCACATTCCCGGCGGTGCGAGCGTTGCCGGCGATCAACCTTGGCCAGTCGTCGACTGCACCCTGATGCTCGCGGGGCTGACCGGACGCTCGCGCACAGAAGCAAATGCTCTCCTGGCGCGCATCCTCGAGTCCAGCTCCAGCCTCGTGATCGTCGAACCCCTCACCGACGAGGCCGAGCTCGACGATCATCAGGCAGAAGAGCTCGTCGCAACGTACGCCATGACAGGCAATGCGTCATGGACGAGCGAGGAGCTGTGCGAATGTCTCAGCGATCTCGGCGTCGCGGCGGTCGAGGTCGTCGACATCGGGTGGGGGTTCGGACGCTTCCGCAGCGCCGTCATCGCCCACAGAGTCTGAATCTTCCCTCTGCCCTAGAGGGTTCATCAGTCGCGAGCCGCAGGCTCGGCGTTGAAAGGAACACATGAAACTCAATCGCATCATCACAGCTGTGATCGCCTCAGTGGCGAGCGTCGGCCTCCTCGCCGGGTGCTCAGTCGAAGGAAAAGGTGACTCCGAGGCCTCTGGCGGCGCCGAGACCCGCACTGTCACTGATTCCAGCGGCGCCGACGTCGAAGTCCCTGCCGACCCGAAGAATGTGGCGACCCTGCACTACGCTGCGACCGAGACCCTCATGGACCTCGAAATGCCTCCCGTGGGGCAGGGCAGCTACCAAGAGCCCACCGTTCCCAAGGACTGGGCGGATGGACTCAGTGACATCCCTGTCGTAGCCCAGGAGGAGCCCGACCTGGAGAAGCTCGCCGAGGTGTCACCCGACCTCATCCTCGCCCCCAACATCTACGAGCCGGACATGATCAAGCAGTTGGAGGAGATCGCGCCGGTCTACCAGTTCACACTGCGCGGAGGTGACCGGGCGAACTGGCAGCAGCGGGTCGAGGAGGTCGCCGAGGCGATCAACCAGACCGATGAACTCAAGGAACTCGACGCCGACTTCCAGGCGGAGCAGAAGGAGATCGCCGAAGAGTACGGTGACGTCACCAGGGGCACGAAGCTTGGAGTCGTCTCCTCCTACGAAGACAACTCCGCCTACCTCTGGGGCAGTGAGAACATGGTCGGCTCCCTGTTCACTCCGCTCGGCCTCGACTGGTCAGCTGACGAGGACGCCACTATCAAGAAGTACGCGAAGGCAAGCCAGGGCGGCAACAAGTCGGGCATCAAGGAGCCCGAGGCCCAGATCTCAATGGAGGTCCTCGATAAGAGCCTCTCCGATGCCGACATCATCTTCGTGACCTCGAACATGCGCGGCGAGTACGACGAGCTGACGAAGACGATGATGGATTCGGCGGTCTTCAAGGACCTGCCCGCGGTCAAGGCCGGGCATGTCTACCCGCACGGCAAAGCCACGATCGCCGGATACTCCGACGCCAAGTACGGGATCGAGATGGCCGAGAAGGCGATCAGGGAATACCAGAAGGGTTGAGCGAGTTGCTCAGTGCCCGGAGCCGGGCCGGTGACCTTCGGCCTCGTCGAGGATGAGCAGCGAGCGGGAAGAGACCACACCCGGAACCTCATGGATTCTGCGCAGGATGACTTGAGACAGGGCCGTGTTGTCAGGGGCATTCACGGTCACCAGGGCATCGATGTCACCGCTGACGGCTTGGACCTTCTCGACGAACGGCAGCTCGGCGAGCTCATCGCGGACCTCTGGCCAGGGACGATCGCCGATCTTGACGACGACTACCGCAGTCACGGTCATGCCGAGGGCACTGCGGTCCACCTCGGCGGTGAATTTCCTGATCGCACCGGACTCGATGAGAACGGAGAAGCGCTTATGGGCGGCCGAGCGGGAGATGTGCACGCGCTCGGCCAGTTGGCGCACGCTCAGGCGGGAGTCGTCGACGAGGGCGGCGATGATGCTGCGGTCGATGTCGTCGAGGTCAAATGCCACGAAGCGCTCCTTCACCGTTGATGCGGGCGTCTGACGCGTGAGCTCAGGATCAGCGCCTGGTCACGGTCGGTGTCTCTATTCTAGGGCTCGTTCCGACGCCGTGCTCCTCACCGCTTTCGCACTCGAACTCGTGCCCGACCTCGTCCACGACGATGAGGTCACCACGACTCCCAGCAGGTAGAATCTGTTCGAACGTTCGTACAATAGATATGTTAGCTAGGGCACACAGGAAGTAAGATGTCTGACTGAGTACTTTTCCGGGCTTCCTCGCGGACCCGGGTGTCGGATGAGAACGTGCTGACTGTAGATTATGAGGCAGAAGTCTCATTTGCAGATGAATTGCCTCACGGAATAGGAGTCATCGTTGAAGATCGCGGTGTTGGTCAAAGAGGTCCCGGACACATACGGAGACCGGAAACTGAATTTGGAGACCGGTTTGGCGGATCGTTCCGCTTCGGAGGCGGTCCTCGACGAAATCGGCGAGCGTGCTCTCGAGGTTGCTCTCTCCTATAAGGACAGCAGCGACGGAACCGAGGTGACCGTCATCTCGATGGCACCCGACACCGCGACCGCGACGATCCGCAAGGGCCTGGCCATGGGCGCGGACGACGCCGTGCACGTCTCCGACGAAGAGCTCCTCGGCGCCGACCTCGGCCTCACCGCAGAAGTTCTCGCAGCGGCTGTTCGCCGTGGCGGCTTCGACCTCGTCGTCACCGGCAACGTCTCCACCGACGGCAACGGCGGCATGATTCCAGCGATGCTCGGCGAGCACCTTGAGTTCCCTCACGTGACCGGTCTGACCTCCGTCGAGATCAGCGACGGCAAGGTCGCAGGCACCCGCGGAGTCGAGGGCGGCAAGCAGGAAGTCAGTGCAGAGCTTCCCGCCGTCATCTCCATCACCGAGGCGCTTCCCGAGGCCCGCTTCCCGAACTTCAAGGGCATCATGGCCGCGAAGAAGAAGCCCTTCGAGGTCATCGCGCTCTCCGACCTCGAGGTCGACGCCAACGACCACTCCACAGCACGATCGATCATGGTCACGGTGGCCGAGAAGCCCCCACGTGAGGCCGGAGAGAAGATCGTCGACGAAGGAAACGGCGGAGCAGAGCTCGCCGAATACCTCATCAAGAACCGCCTGGCCTAAGGAGAATCGATATGTCCGAATTCCCACAAGACTCCATTCTCGCTGTCCTCACCGTCGATGCCGAAGGTCAGCTCGAGAAGCCCTCGGCCGAGCTGCTCGGCGGCGCCGGTGAGATCGGTTCGCCCATCGCGCTGGTCCTCGCTCCTGCCTGTCAGGGTGACGCGGCTGCGCAGCAGGCCGCATCATTCGGTGCAGTTCAAGTTCTCACCGCCGAGGTGCCCGAGGGCAACTCTGCGCTCGGAACCTTCGCCGTCGACGCCCTGAATGCGGCGAGCGATCTCGTTGCCCCTGACGCCGTTCTCATCTCGCACTCCATCGACGGGCGTGACATCGCCGGACGCTTCGCAGTGCGCAGCGGTTCGGCTCTCTCCGTCGATGCCCTCGGCGTCGAGCGTGACAGCGAAGGCATCGTGGCCAACCACTCCGTCTACGGCGGCGGCTACACCGCTTCGTCGGCACCGACCTTCGGCGCCCCCGTCATCACCGTCCGCCAGGGCTCCATCGAGACCCGCGGGGAAGCCCAGTCGGCGAACGCCCAGGCCCTCGAGGTTGCCGATTCCGGTAAGCGCTCGGCTCAGATCGACTCCTTCGAAGCCGTTGTCGAGACCTCCTCGCGTCCCGAACTGCGCGGTGCCTCGAAGGTCGTCTCCGGTGGTCGCGGTGTCGGCTCCGAAGAGTCCTTCGAGCTCGTCGGCGAAATGGCCGATGTCCTCGGTGCTGCCGTCGGTGCTTCACGTGCGGCCGTCGACGCCGGATACATCGCCCAGTCCCACCAGGTCGGACAGACCGGTGTCTCCGTGTCGCCGCAGCTCTACGTCGCACTCGGCATCTCCGGCGCGATCCAGCACAAGGCCGGCATGCAGACATCGAAGACCATCGTGGCTGTGAACAAGGACGGCGAAGCTCCGATCTTCGACATCGCCGATTACGGCGTCGTCGGCGACCTGTTCAAGGTCGTCCCGCAGTCGATCGAGGCCCTGAAAGCGAAACAGTCCTGATATGGCCACGTACTCCAGTTCGCTGCGCTCGGGCCTGCCCAGAGTTCCGGGCGGTGAGCCATGGCCCCCGGAGGGTGTCATCGGTGAGCCGGTCGAGCCGGGTGCTTCCGCCGCGCCGGAAGAGTCGGTGGAGCCCGAGGTTTCCCTCGAGCAGGAATCCACCGAGGCTGAATCCGGTTCTGTCGGAACCGGTGCGGCAATCGGCGCGGCCGGTGTTGCCGGGGGTGCCGCAGTTGGTGCAGCCGCTGTTGCCTCCGATTCGGAATCTGATGCGGACCTAAGGCCCGATGAGGGCTCGGAATCCGTTGAAGATTCGGAGTCCGTCGAGGACCAGGCGTCCGTTGAGACGCCGGAGCAGCCGAGCGAATCATCCGAGCCCGTCGCCGAGGCGAGCAGCGAAGTTCCGCTGCGCCGGGGTCTGCCCCGCGTCGAAGGCGGCGAAGCCTGGCCACCCGAGGGGCTCGCACCCGCCGGTGTGAAGGCCGCCTCGAGTTCATCGGGCGCCTCAGGTTCTGCCCCTGTCACCAGCGCGCAAGCCGCACCGGAGCCTTCCGAGGAGGCCTCGGAATCAGACTCCTCGTCTGCTGCCCCGGCCGCCGCCGCTGCGACCGCTGGTGTAGGTGCAGGAGCCGCTGTCGGCGCTGCCGCAGTGGCATCAGGCTCAGATACTCAGGATGAAGCCGCTTCGGAAGAACCAGTTGCGGCAGGGTCTGCGCCAGCTGAGCCCGCAGCGGCTGAGTCCGCGGCGACCGAGTCCGCCGGGGCTGGGTCTGCACCTGCCGGCGACGTTCCTCTGCGCCGAGGACTGCCTCGCGTTGCCGGGGGAGATCCGTGGCCACCAGAAGGGCTGGCTCCGGCTGGCGCGAAAGCCGCCTCGGCGACTTCTGCATCTTCGTCGGCACCGGCAGCAGCTGCTGCTCCGACCGTCGAAGCCTCAAGCGCATCGACAGATCAAGAAGCTCCAGCAACAGGTGAGCAGCCTGCCGAGACGGAACAGTCATCAGAAGCTCCAGCCGCTGCGGCAGCTGCCGGCGCCGCCGGTGCAGCTGTCGGCGCTGGTGCGGCGGTTGCCGCGTCCGGGAAGAAGTCCTCCGGCGAACTCAGCGACACACCGCTTCGCCGTGGACTGCCTCGCATTGCCGGCGGCGATCCATGGCCGCCAGAAGGCTTCGCTCCAGCATCGGCCAGCACCGCTTCAGGTTCGACCGATGCAGGCTCGGCCGACAGCACGTCGACCGGAGCGGCTTCGACGCCCGCTGCCACGGACGCGGATACTGCTGCCTCGGCTGAGAAGCCGGCAGCGGACACGTCTGCACAGTCGGATTCCGACTCCTCTTCGGCAGCTCCGGCTGCCGCAGCGGGAGCAGCTGCCGTTGGCGCCGGTGCAGCCGGTGCCGCGGTTGCAGCCTCGGGCTCGGACGATAAGACCAAGACGGCCGACTCGGCAGATCAGTCCGCGCAGGACGAGAAGCCAGCGGCCACCTCGGCGAGCGATAAGCCTTCCCGATCCGGACTGCCGAAGTCCACGGGACCGGCGCAGCGCAAGCCTATGGCCAAGCCTGCGGCGAAGGCCACGGACAAGCCGACCGCGAAGCCTGTAGCCAAGCAGGCCGATAAGCCTGCCGCGAAGTCGAGCTCCGCAGCCGCGAAGTCGAGCTCCGCAGCCGCGAAGTCGAGCTCCGCAGCCGCGAAGTCGAGTTCAGCCTCCAGCTCGGCTGCGGCGAAGCCTGCTGCAACGAAGAAGAAGGAACCGACGATGATCGGTTCGAAGTCTGTGGGGCAGTGGGCGAAGCTTGGTGGCCTCGGACTCGGCGGACTCATCGTTATCGCGGGAATCATCATCCTCGCGGCTCGCGGAGTCACGACTCTGCCGGGCGTACCGGAATTCCTCGAGCGCTACCCGGGCGAATACCACCAGCCCGAGTTCGTCGATCCAGGGTTCCCCGGCTGGGTCCGTTGGACGCACTTCCTCAACATCTTCTTCATGGTGCTCATCATCCGCTCCGGCTTGCAGGTGCGCCACCAGCAGAAGCCGCCGGCCTTCTACACCCCGAAGAAGGGTGGCAAGAAGGTCAGCATCAATCTGTGGTTGCACACGAGCCTTGACCTGCTGTGGCTGGCCAACGGTGTTGTCTTCGTCGTCCTGCTGTTCATCTCAGGACATTGGGCACGCATCGTTCCGACGAGCTGGGAGGTCTTCCCGAACGCAGTCTCGGCGATGCTGCAGTACATGACCATGGAATGGCCGATGGAAGACGCGTGGGTCAACTACAACGCGCTCCAGCAGCTGATGTACTTCATCGTCGTGTTCATCGCCGCTCCTCTGGCTGCGATCACGGGCGTGCGGATGAGCGAGTGGTGGCCGAAGGATGCCGCGACGCTCAACAAGTTCTACCCGGCACCGCTGGCTCGGGCGATCCACTTCCCGACGATGCTGTTCTTCGTCTTCTTCATCCTCGTCCACGTGTTCCTCGTGTTCACGACCGGACTGCGGCAGAACCTCGGTTACATGTTCGCCGGGACGAATACGCTGGGCTGGGCCGGCCTCATCTGGTTCCTCGTGGCACTGGTCGTGGTCATCGGCGGCTGGTTCGCCGCCAGACCGATGCTCCTGGCACCGATCGCGAACGCATTCGGACGAGTGTCGAGCCGCTAGATCGAAACCAGCGCCAGAGCGCGCGAATGCCCCTGTTCGACGAGACCGCCCCGTCGTACAGGGGCATTCGCTATGCCGCGAGCTTCTTGGAGGATGCGCCCCGGTTGGTGTGGGTGCCGTTCAGGTGTGGGAGGTGGCTAGGTGTGGGGAAGAGGGCAGTCATGCAAGAACCGAGCTCAGGATTTCTTGCGTGACGTGAGGTGACGGATGGTCTTGACGAGCATCAGTGCGAGGAGCACAATCCCGACGTAACCGTTGATGACGTAGACGACGTTGACCATCTGAGAGAACGGAAGGACGAGTCCGATGATCGTACCCAGGGCGGCGAGGGCGATCGTGAGGTATTTGAACTTCTTCGTCTTGTCGTCGAAGAACCTGGCCGAGACTGTCCATAGCAGGGGAATGGCCGTGGTGTAGATGCCTGCGAGGATCATCACTGAGATCACAGCGGCAACCCATGGGCCGAGGTCCCCGGCGAGCACGAGCATGGGGATCTCTGAGTCGAAGACACGGGACATATTCGCCAGAAGGCCGAGGCCGACGACCATGCAGGCGACCGAGAACAGAACTCCTCCGAGGAGGCCTCCAGCGGTGGCTTCACGACGATTCTTCACAGTTTTGCCGAGGGCGGCGAGGAAGGCTGCCAGCCACAGCATGCAGAATCCGACATAGGACAACCCTGAGAGGAACCAGTTCGACGAAGCTTGGGTCACGTCGAGGTTCGGCAGGATTGTGTTTCCGGTCGAGATTCCATCGGGGTCGCGGAGGATGCCGAAGATCCCCAGCGCAATGGCGATGACGACGATCACCGGTCCGATCTTTCCGATGACATCGACAAGGCTCGACAACCCGAACCACACGGTGAGGCTGACGACTACGGCCAGGGCGATTCCGCCGATGAATTTCGAAAGCCCGTAGTGCTCTTCGAACACTGCTCCGGCGCCAGCGATCATCACCGTGAAACTGAGGAAGACGAAGAGAATCGAGAAGAAGTCGAAGAATGTGCCGAGGTACTTGCCGCAGTAGTAGTAGAAGACGCCGGAGGGTTTCTCGAACTGTTCCCTGCGACCGGTGAGGAAGAATTCGACCGCGACATAGGAGATGAGTACCAGCACGATGAGTCCGGTACCGAAGACGCCCCAGTATCCGTACGAGGCGTAGTACTGGAGGATTTCCTGACCGGTGGCGAACCCTGATCCGATGAGGAAGGCGATGATCGCTCCCGCATAGGTTATGACGCGCAGAACGCTCGTCTTCTCGGCCGATTTCAGATCGGTGGACGGTGCGCTTGTAGAAGTGTCGTCTGCCATGTATTCCTTCTTCGTTGAGGGGCGTGGCTGCGGGTGGTGAGACCGCGTGAGTGGCCTAAATCAATACAGATCAACAACTGATACATCAGTCAGTCGGCAACAATATAGTCGAAATGTGATCACGTCAACATTGTGCGAATCCGCTGGTGGTCCTCATGCCGTGAGGCGGCGAGGGGTTGAGGGGCGGTTCAGTGCAAGGGCTGGTGAGGTGTGTGCGCACGTCGAGTGAGGAGCTCGATGAAGGGGTCAGCGCAGGGCCGCGCGGAGGGTTGTGTCGAAGTCGCGGACGTGTTCTGCAGCGAGCTCGCCCACGGCGTCCTCGTCTCCGTCGAGGACTGCTTCGAGCAGGTCGATGTGCTCTCGGATGTGTCCGATGAGATCCGGGATTCGAGGGATGACGAGGCACCAGATCCGGGTTGCCAGGTCATCGAGGCGGACGAGGGTCTCCATCAGATGTGGATTGTCGACTGAGCTGTAGATGAGCCGGTGGACCTCAAGGTCGCGCTCGATGAGCGCGCGCTGCTCGTCGGTGGCGTCGAGTGCGCGCAGATCGGCGATCGTGGCCTCGAACTCCCGGCGTCGATCAGATGAGATGTTCCGGGCGGCTTTCCGTGCGGCAATCGGTTCAAGGACCTCGCGCATCTCCGAGATCGTCGACAGGTCTGTGAGGTCGACATTGCTCGCGAATGTTCCGCGTCGAGGGTAGGAGACGACGAGGTGATCGCTCTCCAGGCGTTTGAGGGCTTCCCGGATCGGCGTCCGGCCGACTTCGAGCTCCTGACTCAGGGCTGCCTCATTGATCGCATCGCCGGGTGCGATGTCGAGCATGATGAGGCGGTGGCGCAGGGTTTCGTATGCGCGATCGGCAAGTGACATCTTCTGTGACGTCTCGCCGGCCGAACTGCGCATGTGCTGACTCCTGTAAGAAATTCATTGCAATCTTCTGATTCCTGGGCCTAGACTACAGGAACACGTCTGATATATTAGTTGACGATCAATAGGTCGAAGGAGATCACATGACAGAGCAGCTCGTCGAGCGCACGGGCTCGGATTCGGAATCCGCCGCGCAGGAGAGTGACACCCGGCAGACTGACGCACCGACACCTGGGGCAGCTTTCGGTGCCGAATTCGCCAGCAGGGAACCGGTCGAACTGGGCACCCCCATCGCCGAGCTCGACCCGGAGATCGCTGGCTTCATTGATGCCGAACTCGCCCGCCAGCGTGATGGCCTGGAGATGATCGCCTCCGAGAACCACACCGCCGCTGCCGTTATGCAGGCGCAAGGTTCGGTGCTGACGAACAAATACGCAGAGGGCTATCCAGGCCGGCGCTACTACGGTGGCTGCGAGCACGTCGACGAGATCGAACTCCTCGCCATCGCCCGTGTCAAGGCCCTCTTCGGCGCCGAGTTCGCGAATGTCCAGCCCCATTCCGGAGCCCAGGCCAATGCCTCAGTCATGCACGCACTCATCCGTCCGGGAGACACCGTCCTCGGCCTCGACCTCGCAGCTGGCGGGCACCTCACCCACGGCATGAAGATCAACTTCTCCGGACGCCTCTACAGTATCGCCGCCTACGGAGTCAGTGACGACACCCACCGTGTCGACATGGCCGAAGTGGAGCGCCTTGCGCAGGAGAGCCAGCCCAAGCTCATCGTCGCTGGCTGGTCCGCCTACTCCCGGCAGCTCGACTTCGCGGAGTTCCGGCGCATCGCCGACTCGGTCGGCGCCTACCTCATGGTTGACATGGCTCATTTCGCCGGACTCGTCGCAGCCGGTCTCCACCCCTCGCCCGTTCCGTACGCGGACGTGGTCACCTCCACCACGCACAAGACCCTCGGCGGTCCTCGCGGCGGCATTATCCTCACCAATGACGCGGCGATTGCGAAGAAGATCAACTCCGCGGTCTTCCCAGGGCAGCAGGGAGGACCCCTCGAACACGTCATCGCAGGCAAGGCCGTCGCCTTCGGCCTCGCAGCCACTGACACCTTCGTCGACAAGCAGACTCGGACACTGGCCGGGGCCGCGGAACTCGCGCGCCGCCTCGGCGAATCCGATGTCGCGGAACAGGGAATCACCGTCCTCACCGGTGGAACCGACGTCCACCTCGTCCTCGTCGACCTGCGCAACTCCGTGCTCGACGGCGGACAGGCTGAAGATCTGCTTGCCGCGATCGGGATCACGGTCAACCGCAATGCCGTCCCGAACGATCCGCGTCCGCCGATGGTCACCTCGGGACTGCGCATCGGCACCCCTGCCCTGGCCAGCCGTGGATTCGGCTCCGCCGCATTCGCCGAGGTGGCCGACATCATCGCCCGTGTCCTCGTCGCCGGAACCGCAGAAGGCGGAGCCGACCCCGAGACCATCAGGGAACTCGGCGCCCGCGTGTCCGCGCTGGCTGCCGACCACCCGCTGTACCCCACCATGACAGAGATCGGAGCACGCTGATGGCTGACCAACTCCCCGAACACCCCGACTTCCTCTGGCGCAATCCGGAGCCGAAGAAGTCATACGAAGCCGTCATCATCGGGGGTGGCGGACACGGTCTCGCGACTGCCTACTATCTCGCGAAGAACCACGGCATGACGAACATCGCGATCCTCGAACGCGGTTGGCTGGCCGGTGGCAACATGGCCCGGAACACGACGATCATCCGCTCGAACTACCTCTGGGACGAATCCGCGGCGATGTACGAGCACTCCCTCAAGCTCTGGGAGCAGCTGCCCGAGGAACTGGACTACGACTTCCTGTTCTCCCAGCGCGGAGTCCTCAACCTCGCCCACACCCTGCAGGACGTCCGCGAGTCCCAGCGCCGAGTCAACGCCAATGCGCTCAACGGCATCGATGCCGAATGGCTCGACCCCAAGCAGGTCAAGGAAGTCTGCCCGATCATCAACATCGGCGACGACCTGCGTTACCCGGTCATGGGCGGTACTTACCAGCCGCGTGCCGGCATCGCCAAGCACGACCACGTCGCCTGGGCCTTCGCCCGCAAATGCGATGAAATGGGCGTCGACATCATCCAGAACTGCGAAGTCACCGGCATCGAGCGCATCGGCGACAAGGTTGTCGGCGTCGAGACCAACCGCGGCCGCATCGCCACCGAACGCGTGGCTATGTGCGTGGCTGGTGATTCCTCAGTTTTGGCCGACATGGCAGGAATCCGCCTGCCGATCCAGTCCCACCCGCTGCAGGCACTGGTCTCCGAACTCTTCGAACCCGTCCACCCCACGGTCGTCATGTCCAACCACGTCCACGTCTACGTCTCCCAGGCACACAAGGGTGAACTCGTCATGGGCGCCGGCGTCGACTCCTACAACGGATACGGCCAACGAGGCGGCTTCCACGTCATCGAAGAGCAGCTGGCGGCCGCTGTCGAACTCTTCCCGATCTTCGCCCGCGCCCATGTGCTGCGCACCTGGGGCGGCATCGTCGACGTCACCCTCGACGCCTCACCGATCGTGTCGAAGACCGAGGTTCAGGGCCTCTACGCCAACTGCGGATGGGGCACCGGCGGCTTCAAGGGAACTCCGGCAGCCGGATTCACCTTCGCCCACACCATCGCCAACGACGAACCCCACCCCCTCAACGCACCTTATGCGCTCGACCGCTTCGAAACCGGTCACCTCATCGACGAGCACGGCGCAGCCGCCGTGGCCCACTGAGCCGGATCGACAAGGAAGGACGACCATGCTTCTCATCGACTGCCCGAACTGCGGGCCGCGCGACGAAACCGAATTTGCCTACGGCGGACAGGCTCATGTGCCCTACCCCGAGGATCCGCACACCCTGTCCGACAAGGAATGGGCCCACTACCTCTTCTACCGCGACAACGACCGCGGTCTCTACGCAGAACGGTGGAGCCACAGCCTCGGCTGCCGTAAATGGTTCAACGCCATCCGCGACACCGTGACCTATGACTTCACATCCGTTTACCCGATGGGCGATCCGCGCCCCAACACACTCGAAGGCGAGGGCGGACAATGAGCTCCACACACATCGGCGATGATCGCCCAAGCGGCGACAACCACTCGGCCTACGAAGCTCGCAGCCAGGAACGCCTGAGTGGCGCCACCGGTATCGACGGCAATCGCCCCATCAGTTTCACCGTCGACGGACAGACCTACTCCGGGTTCGCCGGAGACACGATTGCCAGCGCGCTCATCGCGGCCGGTCGCATCGACTGCGGCAACTCGACTTACCTGGGACGCCCGCGTGGCATCCTCAGCGCGGGAATCGAAGAGTCCAACGCGCTCGTGCGGATCAAGCCTCGCCTGTCCGGCGACGTCTGCGAATCCATGCTGCCCGCAACACGCGTGCCCATCACCGAGGGTCTCGAAGCCGACTACCTCGATGGACTCGGCATCCTCGACCCGGCGCAGGACGAACTCGTCTACGAACACAAGCACGTCCACACCGATGTCCTCATCGTCGGCGCGGGCCCCGCCGGGCTGGCCGCCGCACGAGAGGCCGGCAAGTCCGGTGCCCGGACGCTGCTGCTCGACGACCGCAGCCTCGCCGGCGGATCCCTGCGGTCCCTGCCCGCTCACAGCACAGAGACGATCGACGGATCCAGCGCTGCGGACTGGATCCGCACCACCGTCAACGGCCTCGCCGAGGTGGAGGAACTCACCTTCGTTCCCAACACCACGGTCTTCGGCAGCTACGACTCCAACTACTTCGTCGCCCTCGAGGACCGCACCACGACCCTCGTCGACAACGATGGTCGCGGCCACGACGAGGATGGCAACCACACCGGTTCGAACCGTTCCGGGACCCGCCAGCGGGTGTGGCACATCCGAGCCAGACAGGTCGTCCTCGCCACCGGCGCCCATGAGCGTCCCATCGTGTTTGCGAACAACGACCGCCCGGGCATCATTCTCGCCTCTGCGGTGCGCACCTACCTCAACCAGTTCGGCGTCGCCACCGGTCAGTCCATCGCGGTCGCCACGACGAATGACTCGGCCTACGAACTCGTCTCCGATCTGCATGCGGCAGGCATCGACGTCCCTGTCGTCATCGATTCCCGTACGACCGCCTCGGCGGTGGCGAATGAAGTCCGGCAGCGCACGGGAGTCCGCGTCGTCCTCGGGTCCGCGGTCACCGACACGGCCGGCGACGGCCCGGCGGGACGGGTCAGCGCGATCACGGTCGCCGCCCTCGACGAGGACGGCGTGGCAGCAGAGACGGGCGAGGTCATCGACGCCGACGTGCTCGCCGTCGCAGGAGGCCACTCACCGGTCATCCATCTGCACGGGCAGCGCAAGGGCGCCATCGAATGGCGCGAGGACATCGCCGCCTTCGTCCCGAAGACACCGGTCCGCAACCAGTTCACCGTCGGTGCGATCACCGGCGACTACTCCCTTGCGGCGGCACTCAGGCAGGGCGCGGAAGCAGGAAACTCCGCGGCCAACCGTTCGGGCTTCCCCGCGCAGGTGACTGTCCCGCAGGCGACGGCGATGTCCTTCGCTCCGGCGCGTCCGCTGTGGCTGGTGACGACTCCGACAGATAACGAGGACTCGTACTCGACGCACTTCATCGACTTCCAGCGCGACCAGACGGTCGCCGATGTCAGGCGGGCGATGAACGCGGGCATGCGCTCTGTCGAACACATCAAGCGCTACACCTCGATCTCGACGGCCAACGACCAGGGCAAAACCAGTGCGGTCAATGCCATCGGCGCGATCGCGAAGGTGCTGGGGGAGAACAATCTCAGCACGGTCGGGCACACGACATTCCGCGCACCTTTCGCTCCCGTGCCCTTCGCCGCCTTGGCCGGACGCCGCAAAGGCGTGCTCTTCGACCCCGCCCGCATCACCTCGATCCACCCCTGGCATGTGGCTCACAACGCTGAGTTCGAAGATGTCGGTCAGTGGAAACGCCCCTGGTACTACCCACACGACGGTGAAGACATGGACGCGGCGGTGCTGCGCGAATGCCGCGCCGTGCGTGAATCGGTCGGCTTCCAGGACGCCTCGACACTGGGCAAGATCGAGATCCGCGGCACCGATGCAGGAGAGTTCCTGGGCCGCATCTACACCAACGGCTTCAAGAAGCTCAAGCCCGGCAAGGGCCGCTACGGTCTCATGTGCACCCCCGACGGCATGATCTTCGATGACGGCGTGACCCTGCGTGTGGCCGAGGACCGCTACTACATGACCACGACCACCGGCGGTGCGGCCAAAGTGCTCGAATGGCTCGAGGAATGGCACCAGACCGAATGGCCCCACCTCGACGTCGTCTTCACCTCGGTGACCGAAGAATGGTCGACGGTGGCAGTGGCCGGGCCGAAGTCCCGCGACGTGATTGAGAAAGTCGCCCCGCACCTCGACGTCTCCAATGAGGCGTTCGAGTTCATGGGCTTCCGTGAGACGACCTTGGCCAACGGGATTCCCGCCCGCATCGCCCGCATCTCCTTCTCCGGAGAGCTCGCCTTTGAGATCAATGTTGAGACCTTCTACGGACTGACCGTGTGGGAGGTCGTCGCCGAGGCGGGGGCCGAGTTCGACATCACCCCCTACGGCACCGAGACGATGCACGTTCTCCGCGCGGAGAAGGGCTTCATCATCGTCGGTCAGGACACCGACGGAACCGTTACCCCGGCCGACGCGGGCATGGACTGGATCGTGTCGAAGCTCAAGGACTTCATCGGCAAACGCTCCTACACCCGCGAGGACACGGTCCGTGAGGACAGGAAGCACCTCGTCGGAGTCCTGCCCGTAAACGGCACCACGCGCCTGGCCGAGGGAGCGCAGCTCATCACCTCGGGTACCCCGGTGACCCCAGAGGCCGGACCGGTCCCGATGATCGGCCACGTCACCTCCTCGTACATGTCCTCGAGCCTCGAGCGTCCGTTCGGACTCGCGATGATCGAGAACGGCCGCAATCGGATCGGTGGGATCATCCAGTCTCCGCTCGGCGACACCCTCGTCGACGTCGAGATCACCTCGCCTGTCTTCTATGATCCAGAAGGGAACCGTCGTGATGGCTGAAACCACACAGACAATGCCGAAACAGACCACCGTTGAAGAACTCGACGAACTGCGCATCTCACCCGCTGCTCACTTAGCCGATGAGATGGCTGCCGCCAGCGAGGCCGGCGGCCGTGCGGTCGGACTGCGCGAACATCGCTTCGCCGTGCAGCTCGGTCTCCGCTGCCGACCTGCCTCCGCCTCCGGGCAGGCACTCGAAGACGCTCTGGGCATCGACCTGCCCCGTGCCGTCGGTGAAGTCACCGGAGATGCTGCCGGATTGCACGCCCTTTGGCTGGGGCCGGACGAATTCCTCGCCGTCGACGTCTCACGCGCCCAGCAGCCGGGAGACTCCCTCGTCGCCGAGGCGGCCCTGGAGGGACTGCCGGGACAGGCCGTCGATCTCTCGGCGAACCGCACGATCCTCGAACTCACCGGTTCGAAGGCCCGTGAGGTCCTCGAGAAGAGTTGCCGCGCCGACCTGCACCCGCGGGCCTTCGGCGTCGGCTCGGCGATCGTGACGCAGCTGGGTCCCGTGCCGGTCATCCTCCAGCACTCCGCGGATCTCGAGTACCGGGTGTTCCCGCGCGCCAGCTTCGCGGACTTCACGGTCCGCTGGCTGCTCGACGGAATGGCCGAGTTCATCACCGAGAGCAGCGGCTGATGGCGCTGGGCGTGCTCGACCTCTTCTCCATCGGCATCGGCCCGTCCTCCTCCCACACGGTCGGGCCGATGCGGGCGGCGCTGAGGTTCGTCGCCGAACTCGATGCCGATGATCTCCTTGAGAAGGTGGCCCGGGTCAAGGTCGGTCTGTACGGGTCCCTGGGCGCCACCGGAATCGGACACGGTTCGGACTCCGCGGTCCTCGCCGGCCTCAGCGGACACGCACCGGAGAGTCTGGACCCCGACGAACTGGCGCCGCTGGTTGCGAAGGTGCGCACGGACCGTAAGCTCAACCTCGGCGGCCTGCGGTCCATCGATTTCGATCCGGACACCGACCTCACACTCCATGTGCGGCAATCCCTGCCCGGACATCCGAACGGGATGCGGCTGAGCGCCGAGGTGGACGGGGCGGTCATCGAACGCGAGTACTACTCGGTCGGGGGCGGGTTCGTCGTCACCGAGGACGAGATGGGAGAGAAGGCCGACGTCTCACACGACCGCTTCCATTTCGACAGCGCAGATGAGCTCCTTGACCTCTGCCGCGAGAATAGGCTGAGCATCGCCGAACTCATGGCCGCCAACGAGGCGGTTCGGCAGTCCGATGTCGAACTGCGCAGGCAGCTGCTCGAGATCTGGGCGGTGATGCAGGAATGCGTCGACAATGGCTGCTCCCGAACTCAGACGCAGCTGCCCGGCGGTCTGAAGGTCCGCAGGCGTGCCCCCGAGCTGCGTGCCACTCTCGAAGCGGCAGAGTATCGGGCAACCGGTTCGCTCGATGCCCTCGAGTGGGTCAACCTGTTCGCCCTTGCAGTCAATGAGGAGAACGCCTCCGGAGGTCGCATCGTCACGGCTCCGACGAATGGTGCTGCGGGGATCATTCCGGCAGTCCTGCACTATATGGTGAAGTTCGTGGAAGGAGCGGACGACGATGCAATCGTGAAGTTCCTGCTCACCGCAGGTGCGATCGGCATTCTGTTCAAACGCAATGCCTCGATCTCCGGGGCCGAGGTCGGCTGTCAGGGCGAAGTCGGCTCCGCCTGTGCGATGGCCGCCGCCGGACTGTGCGCCATCCTCGGCGGGAGTCCCGAACAGGTGGAGAACGCGGCCGAGATCGGTCTCGAACACAACCTGGGTCTGACTTGTGACCCGGTGGGAGGGCTCGTGCAGGTTCCGTGTATCGAACGCAATGCCATCGCCTCGGTGAAGGCGATCAACGCGGCCAGGCTGTCGATGCACGGCGACGGCAGCCACCGGGTCAGCCTCGACCAGGCGATCGAGACGATGCGCCAAACCGGGGCCGACATGAAGTCGAAGTATAAAGAGACCTCGCGCGGCGGGCTCGCCGTCAACGTCATCGAATGTTGACGAGGCGAGGGTGAAGTTGACCGTCAGCGCCGCTACAGCCAATGATTAGGTACACCCCATCGAGCAAGGAAGCAGTGGATATGCAGGATTACGTCTTCACCTTGGAATGTGACGAACGGCCGGGAATTCTCCATGCCGTCACCGGAGCCCTCCTCACTCATGGGGGCGACATCAAGGAGCTCAAGCAGTTCGACGACCAATTCGCCGAGCGCCTGTTCCTCAGGATCGACTTCAGTCTCCAGGACGAGTCGCAAGGCTCGATCGATGCACTGCGCACGGACTTCGAAGGCATCGGCTCCGAGTTCGAGGCGTCGTGGAAGCTGTGGCCGCAGGGGGAGAAGCGTCGGGTCCTCATCATGGTCTCGAAGTTCGAGCACTGCCTCAACGATCTGCTCTTCCGCGCCCAGATCGGTGAGCTGCCCATCGAGATCGCGGCTGTTGTGTCCAACCACCCTGACCACCGCGAGCTCGTCGAATGGCACCACATCCCGTTCTTCCGCATCCCGGTGACCAAGGAGACGAAGCCGGAGGCAGAGGCGAAGCTGCTCGAGCTCGTCGACCGCTTCGAAGTCGACCTCGTCGTCCTCGCCCGCTACATGCAGGTCCTCTCTGATGACCTGGCACGGGAGCTGACGGGCAAGGCCATCAACATCCACCACTCATTCCTGCCCTCGTTCAAGGGCGCCAAGCCCTACCATCAGGCATGGGAGCGTGGAGTCAAGACCGTCGGTGCTACCGCACATTTCGTCGACAGCGAACTCGACGAGGGACCGATCATCGCCCAGCAGCTCGTCGAGGTCGACCACTCCTTCGGTCCCAAGGACCTCGTGGCCGCGGGCCGTGATGCCGAGTGCAAGGCTCTGTCCAATGCCGTGAAGTGGCACTGCGACGGCCGCGTGTTCCTCTCCGGAAAGAGGACTGTCGTCCTGCGGTGAGGGAGTTGCCTCTTTTGAGGGGCGGGCGGCTGAGGAGTGTTGGGCCCCATTTGTGAGGTTTCGGGTCGCTGTGCGATGTCGCTTCATTTCATCGCGGGGCGACTCTAGCTTCGAGGGGAGACTGTAGGGAGTGCGCTCTCGAAGCCAGCCTCGACTCTCGGCGACCGGGCGACTACACGGCGCCGCTGGCCTGCTCCCTCGGGCGCCGTGTAGCGCAGGCTCAGCGGGCGTGGTTGATCTGGACGTGCTTGGTGCGGGAGAAGTCGTTGAGGGCGTAGATCGAGAGGTCGCGACCATAGCCCGAGCCCTTGAACCCGCCCCAGGGAACCTCGGCGGCGAGCACGAGGTGCGAATTCACCCACACTGTGCCGAAGTCGAGCTGGCGCGGAATGTCGAGGCTGCGCGCCGAGTCCTTCGTCCACACCGATGCAGCCAGACCATAGGGCACTTCGTTGGCGCGTTCGAGTGCTTCGTCTTCCGTCTCGAAGGTCTCAATCGTCACGACCGGACCGAAGATCTCGTGCTGTGAGGCCTCAGACCCGGGGGCGACATCGGCGAGCACCGTCGGGGCGACGAAGAAGCCGGGCCCCTCGAGCGCCCTCCCACCGACGACTGGGGTTGCGCCTTCGGCGATCGCGCGCTCGAGGAAACTCGTGACGCGCTCGAAGTGGGCCTGCGAGATCATCGGTCCCAGCTCCACCTGGTCTCCACCACGAGGATCGCCGACGACATACGTACTCACCTGTTCGGCCAGGAGCTTCGTGAACTCCTCGGCCACAGACGAATGGACGAGCACCCGGGTGCCGGCCCCGCACTCCTGCCCGGCGTTCCAGTACCCGGCGTTGCGGATTCCCTCGGCGGCCGCCTGCAGGTCGGCATCGTCGAAGATGATGACCGGGGCCTTGCCGCCCAGCTCGAGGTGAACGCGCTTGAGCGTGTCGCCGGCGCTGGTGGCCACTGCCTTGCCGCTGCCCACGCTGCCGGTCAGCGCCACGAGATCGATGTCGGGGTGGCTCGACAGCCTCGCCCCGACCTCGGGGCCCAGACCGGTGACGATGTTGAGCACGCCGGCAGGGAGGAGATCGGCGATGAGCTCAACGAGCTTGAGCGTCGTCAGCGGAGTCTGCTCCGAGGGTTTGAGCACGAGGGTGTTCCCGGTCGCGAGGATCGGGCCGATCTTCCATGCAGCCATGAGCAGCGGGTAGTTCCAGGGCACGACGACGCCGACGACACCGACCGGTTCACGCAGAACGATCGAGGTGTGGTCCTCGACGTAGTCGCCCGAGCCCATCTCGGTGAAGGCACGGCCGGCTCCGGCGGAGAAGCGGAAGGTGTCGGCGGCCATGGAGATGTCGTCCTCGGACACGACGGTCGGCTTGCCCGCGTTGAGCGACTCGAGCCGGATGAGGACATCCGCGTTGTCTTCGATGCGATCGGCGATCTTGTAGAGGATGTCGGCGCGGTCCTTCGGTGTCGACTCGCGCCAGGCGGTCAGGGCGCGCCTGGCCGCGACCACAGCGGAATCGACGTCGGCGACGGTTCCCTCGACCACCTCGGCGATGGTGGTGCCGTCGGCAGGATTGATCAGGGTCGTCGACGCGGATCCTGCGGCTGGGGCCGAGCTGGTTGTGCTGTCGGCGAATGCGCCGTCGATGAAGTGAGTCAGTGGTGGAAACTCACCCTCGGCAACCAGAGAGGTCGACGAATCGCCGCGGACGACTTCGGTGGTCGGATTGGTGGTCATGGGGCCTTCGCTTCCTTGGGACGGCAGACGATCATCCGATCACAAGCCGTGACGGATGTGATCACATTATCCCGAAATTCATGTAGCATGCAATGGAATTGCTCGAAGGAACTGCCCGAGATCCCTCGCCGCGACGCTTGCGGGGACTGACCACGACCACGAGGAAGTGCTCATGGACATCACAACTCAGCTGCAGGAAATCGCCAACGCCATGTGGCTGCCGACCATCGTGCTGGCCATCATCATGGGTCTGTACTTCACCGTGCGGACCAAGGTGCTGCAGATCAGACTCTTCCCGCAGATGCTGCGGGAGCTCAAGGGCGACGGCAGTGTCGCACCTGGTGGCCTCACTCCCTTCCAGGCGCTGGCGCTGACGATCGGCAACCGAGTCGGCGTCGGCAACATCGCCGGCGTCGCCACGGCGATCGGCTGGGGCGGACCGGGTGCCCTGTTCTGGATGGGCGCTATGGCGTTCTGCGGCGGAGCCACTGCCTTCATCGAGTCCACACTCGCCCAGATCTACAAGGAGCGTGTCGGCAACGAGCTCAAGGGCGGCGTCCCCTACTATCTCCACAAGGTGTTCCAGAAGCGCTGGCTGGGCATGATCGCCGCGGTCATCGCACTCATCCTCTACACCTTCCTCGCCCCCGGCATCCAGGCCAACAGCATCGCCGTCAGCGCCGAATACGCCTTCGGCATCCCCGGCTGGGTCTCCGGCATCGTCGTGACCGTGCTGTTGGGAGCCATCATCTGGGGCGGCCGCGAACGCATCATCAAGGTCGTCAACATCGTCGTCCCGATCATGGCGGTCGGCTACATCGGCGCGGCCATCATCGTCCTGTGCGTGAACATCACGGCCCTGCCCGGGGCCATCGGGCTCATCTTCTCCTCAGCGTTCGGCGCGGACCAGATGTTCGGTGGAATCGTCGGCGCAGCCATCTCCTGGGGCGTGCGCCGTGCCTTGTTCTCCAACGTCGCCGGCGTCGGCGAAGGCACCTACGCGGCTGGCGCCGCCGAGGTCAGCCACCCCGCCAAGCAGGGTCTCGTGCAGACCTTCTCGATCTACATCGACACGCTCACGGTGTGCATGCTCACCGGGCTGATGATGGTCGTGACCGGCCAGTACAACGTCATCACAGAGGACGGGAAGGAGATCATGGTCAACCTGCCCGGTGTCGAGGCCGGGACGAACTTCACCCAAGCCGCCGTCGACACCGTGGCAGTGGGCTTCGGCTCCCCCTTCGTGGCCATATCGGTCGTGTTGTTCGCGATCACAACGATCGTCGCCTTCTACTTCATCGCTGACACGAACCTCTCGTTCATCGTCGGCGAGGGCAATAAGATCTATCTCCGTCTGCTCGAGATCTCGATTCTCGTCGTCTGCTTCGTCAGCTGTGTTGTCGACGCCGGAGCCGTGTGGGCCGTGGGCGACATGGGATATGCGACCCTGGGCGTCATCAACTTCCTCGCCCTCATCTTCCTCTCCCGAATCGCGCTGAAAGCACTTAAGGACTTCGATCAGCAGCGCAAGCTCGGACTCAATCCGGTCTTCGACCCCAGGAGGCTGGGGATCAAGCACGCAGACTTCTGGGAAGAGCTGCGCGATGCGGAGGAACTTTCGCCCGTCAACGGATCAGAACACAGAGATGAACAGGAAGGTCAGAGATGACGATCATTGCCGCATTCCCATATGGAAAGAAGGATCGCTCCGCACTTCATCTCGCCGGGCTGTTCGCTCGGTCGAGTGGTGAGGATGTGCGCATCGTCAGCATCGTCCCTGAGCAGGGGAGGTCGATGATTCCCAGCGGCAGCGACCTCCAGTTCGCTGCCTGGTCGCGCGAACGCGGACGCAAGGCCGTTGCCGAGGCGCAGCGCGCCGCCGCCGAGATCTGCCCCGATATTGAGACCGAATCCGTGGCCGTGCCGCACCGATCCCGGGCCAAAGGCCTCATCGCCGAGGTAGTCGCTAAGAATGCGTCGATGCTCGTCGTCGGGTCCGGCACCGAGGGGACGCGTGGTCGGATCCGCGTGAGTGGAACCTCGGACCGTCTGCTCCATTCGTCGCCCGTGCCGGTGGCGCTCGCCCCGAAGGGACTCGTCACCGAACCGGGCGCGCAGATCGCGCGCGTGACCTGCTCGTTCCGAGGCGACAGCGGGTCCGATCGAGTGCTGGCGAAGACGGCGGAGATCTCCCAGTCCGTCGACGCGGCGTTGAGGGTCGCGACCTTCGGCGTCGGCGGACGCACCGTCGAGCCGTCCTCGCTCGAGGAGGACTCTCGCCGAAGAGAATACGCGGCACACCTCAAAGCAATACAGGCCCGGGCGGTCGACAAGGTTGATGAGGACATACCGGTCGAGGAGGCTGTGGGCATCGGCAAGGACTGGAAGGCCGCGCTGGGTGCGATCGACTGGATGTCCGGTGAGGTCCTCGTGATCGGGTCTTCGTCCGAGGGTCGGCGATCCAAGGTGTTCCTGGGATCGAACGCTGCGAGGATCATCCGGCACACCCCGGCTCCGGTCGTGGTCGTGGTCGTGCCATGATGCCGGTGACGAGGTCCGCGAGCCGACCGCCTCGGCGAGGTCGAGTGCATCGCTGGGCACCACCTCGGCGACGATAGACTGACGAGCATGAGTGAGAGCCAGACCGAGACCGGCATGCGCATCGTAGACCAGGTGTTCGAGGCCATGCAGGCGAGTATCCTCAACGGCGAGTACCGGAGCGGCCAGCGGCTGCGGATTCGGCAGCTTGCGTCCTCGCTGGGGACGAGCGTAATGCCCGTGCGGGAGGCGATCGCCCGCCTCGAAGAGGTCGGGCTGGTCGAGACCAGCCCCCACAGGGGAGCCGCAGTAAAGGTCTTCACCGCCGAGGAGCTGCTCCAGATCTACTCCGTGCGCCTCATGCTCGAGGTCGAAGCCACAGTCCAGGGAGTGACGACACTCGACGCGGACTCGCGTGCGCGACTCGAAGATGAGTTCGCGGCCATGGAAGCTGCGCTGGCCGCCGGTGACGCCGCGGACTACCTTGATCACGACGAAGAGCTCCTCGCGATCATCTACGGTGCGGCGGGCAATCCCGTGCTCGTCGAGACGATTCGCGTGCTGTGGCTGCGCTGCCGGGCGTACAAGTTCGTCGGCGCTCGCCGAGTGCTCGCCTCCGACGATGTCTCGCCGCTGCTCAAGCACCAACGGCAGCTGATGAGAGCCATCGATGACGGCGATCCGGAAGCCGCCGGTCGGGTCACCGAGGAGTCGCTGAACGAAGCGATCCTTCGGATTCGCAGCGCGCTCGAGGAGTAGCCGGACCTCGGCCACGGAGCTGATTCCGCCCGGTCGAGCCACCGCCGTTCTGGGGCTGAAAAATAGCCAGAAGAAAAGTGGCCGAATCGCTTGCAATCAAATGTGATCACATCTTACGCTTCTTGCAGAAGCCTGCGCGAAGACGCGTCGGCACTCGTAGGAGAGAGGGGGTATCACCCCATGAAAGATGCCGTGATCGTCGGTGGAGGACTGGCCGGACTGTCTGCAGCGTGGCGACTGCGCAATTGGGATATTGCCCTGCTCGAGTCGACCTCGCGCGTCGGCGGACGAATCCGGTCGGAGAACCGAGGGCGCTACTTCCTCAACTGGGGCGGCCACATGTTCGCCGGCGGAAAGACCGCGACGAACGACCTCATCACCGAGACCCAGACCCGGTCCACGGAGATCCCCGGCTCGCTGTCGGCGATCTCGATGAACGGAAAGCTGCTTATGGGCGGCCCCGTCCAGTCCTACCCGTTCCGGATTCCGTTGGCGATGAAGGATCGGACGTCTATGATCAAGGCTGGAGCCAAGGTCAGCGCCGATGTGCTCCGCTATGCCAAGGCCGTGCGACTGCGACCCAACGAAAGCGCGGAGATGCGCCAGCAGCGGATCTACGACTTCGAAAACGACCGCTCCTTCGCCGACTACATCGGGGAGCTCTCTGAGGACGCCGAGGCGATGTTCCGCCCGACGATCACCCGCTCGGCGGCCGATCCCGACGAACTCTCCGCCGGTGCCGGCATCGGCTACTTCAGCCTCGTGTGGAACATCGGTCAGGGACTCAATCGGAGCATCGGCGGTGGGCCCTCCAACCTCGTCGAATCGATCGCCGCACCGTTGCAGGAGAGCATTCAGCTCGACGCCAAGGTCTACGAGATCGTGCACAAGAAGGATCACGTCGTCGTCCGCTACCGTCAGGATGACGTCGACCACGAGATCGAAGCGCGGACAGTCGTCCTCGCGACACCGGCCACTGTGGCGCACAAGATCGCAGTCGATCTGCCGGCCGATAAGCGCGAGGCCCTGTCCCAGATCGTCTACGGTCCCTACGTCTCCGCCGCCTTCCTGACGAACGAGACCGAACGTCAGCCGTGGGACAACGCCTATGGCATTGCGACGCCGAAGCGCTCGTTCAACGTCGTGATGAACCAGGGCAACATCGTCCGCGGTGCGGAGGCCGAACGCCAACCCGGCGGCAGCATCATGACCTTCTCCCCGGCGAGCCTGGCTCGGAAGCTGCTCGACCTCGACGACGAGGACATCCTCGACACCTACATCAAGGACCTCGACCAGGTGCTGCCCGGATTCGCCGGCATCATCGAAGAGGCCCAGGTCCAACGCTGGCGCACCGGCGCACCGTACTGCTTCCCGGGCCGCGGAAAGCTCCAACCGACATTCAACCAACTCTCCGGTCGTGTATTCCTGGCAGGGGACTACCTGGGGACGCTGTACACGGAGACGGCGATCAGCTCCGGATTCACCGCAGCGCAGGAGGCGGCGAACATCCTCGCCACCGCCCGCCAGACCCGCAGGCACCATCCCGTGCAGCACCCGAACGAGGACGCACCTCCGCAGCACGGCTGAGTTCCATCAACACAGACTTTCAACCAGCACCACTGATTTCACAGGAGAAACCATGACCAACAGCCTCCGCGGTGTCCTCACCGCACTGACCACCCCCTTCGACGCAGAAGAGAACATCGACTTCGATGCTCTAGGACGGGTCGTCGACCGTTCCATCGATGGCGGAGTCGATGGCCTCGTCGTCGGCGGATCCACCGCCGAGTTCGCCACCATGAGCGCCGAGGAGCGCCAGAGCATGGTCGATTTCGTCGTCGATCGTGCCGCCGGTGGCGTCCCCGTCGTCGCCCAGACCGGGGCCACGACGACCAGGGAGGCCATTCGCCATTCTCTCGCTGCGCAGCGTTCGGGAGCCGATGTGCTCATGCTCGTGACACCGTACTACGAGCCGCTGACACTGGCCGAGACCGTCGACTACATCAAGACGGTCGCTGCAGCTGTCGATATCGACGTCATGCTCTACAACATTCCCGGAGCGACAGGCATCAACCTCGACCCGGACACCGTCCGTTCCCTCGCCGAGGATGTGGCCAATATCCGCTACATCAAGGACTCGAGCGCGGACTGGGAACAGGCCCTCAAACTCATCCACCACCACAGTGATGTCATCGGCACCTTCATCGGCTGGGACAGCTACATCTACTCCGGCCTCGTCGAAGGTGCGGCCGGCATGGTCGCAGGCGCGGCGAACGTAGTCCCGGCCGAGATCGTGTCCGTGTCGAAGAAGATCGCCGATGGTGACCTGCACGGAGCCAGGGACGAATGGAACCTGCTCTACCCGGTCATCGACGCGATGATCTCCGAACCCTTCATCCAGTCGGTCAAGGCCGGACTCGAGCTGCAGGGCGAACCTGTCGGTTCACCTCGGCGACCGATGGCCGACACCGACCCCGATGCGGTTGAACGGATCAAGGCCGCACTGGCCGCACTGAACGGCTGAACTGGTGTGAGGTGAGCTCGGCGCTGAATCGCCTGTCCGGTGGTTCAGCGCCGAGCGCGTTCGAGCAGTGCTGTGTGGAGGTGCCGGGGCAGGTCGATTGTCTCGGCATCGCGTTTGCGTCCGAAGTCGATGCCGAAGTCGCGATCGAGCCTGGCCAGGTGCTCTTCGACCCGGTGCGTGTACTCCGGGTCGAAGGCATCAGCGCTGATGGCGACGACGAAGAGACCGGTCCCGGGAGTCGACGTTCCCTCATCGATAGGTGGTGCATCCACCGAGAAGTTCGCGCCCCCGTGGGCCGCGAGAAGTTCGATCATGAGGGCGAGGTTGCTGCCCTTGACCCCACCGAAGGGGAGCAGCGCGCCGGCAAGGCCCGCCTCGGAGTCCGTCGTCACCGTCCCATCCGGAGCCTGCGCCCACCCCTCGGGGATCGACTCGCCACGGTCGGCCGCATCACGGATGTTGACCCAGGCCGTCGCGCTGCTGGCCTGATCGAACATGCGCGGCCCCTGCGGGTGGGGGAGCGCGAAGGACAGCGGGTTCGTCCCGGTGACCGTGTCGCGGCTGCCGAAGAGTGACATCAGCGCCGGTGAGTTTCCTCCGGCCAGAGCGATGAGTCCACGATGGGCCAGGCGCATCGTGTAGTAGCCGAGCTCACCGGCGGGAAACGCGTTCATGATATTGAGGATCGAGATGCCCAGATCCGTCGCCGACTGCGCGAAGCGCTCAAATACCTCGTCGAAGGCGAGCTGGGTGATGCCGCCGTCGGCGTCGACGAGGTGGGCCGCCGGCAGCCTGTTGACCGAGTGCGGAACGGCGGCACCGTTGATCCGCCCGGCCTCGAGTCCGTCGAGGTAGTCGAAGAGGTGCGCCGTGCCGACCTGGATCTTGCCGCGCCGATCGGCCGCCACCGTGGCAGCTGCCAGCGATGCCGCCAACTTTGAGGAGCCTCCCGCGGCAAGAATCGCCGAGGTGCAGAGGCGCTCCAGCTCGGTCGCGGGCAGGGACACGGTGGGCGAATCGTCGGAGGCGGGCATGGTCTCCACGGTACCGCAGTGCCACACGCGTATTCGCTGGTGGGACTGCCGCCCAAGGTGTCGGCTCAGCTCAGCTCAGCTCAGTTCAGCTTGTCTCAGCCTCGACAGTGTCGGCCACGACGGCGAATGTGTCCATCCGCGAATCTTGGGCCCCTCGGACATAGCCCGAGGGCGCTGCCGCGGTCGCTCGGAGGAAGTCGACGACCTCGGCGCTGAGCACCTCACCAGGGAGGACATTGGGCACACCGGGTGGGTACGCGGCCAGGGAATCCGCGGAGACTCGGCCGACCGCCTCGGCGAAGGGAACCGTCTGGGACTCGGCGAAGTAGGCGTCGCTGATGTCCTGGCGCTTCTGACAGCTGCCGGGCAGAACGATGGGACGCTCCGGTTCGGCCTCCGAGCGCGGCAGTTCCTGAATCGCCGACCAGAAGCGATCCACGTCGACCGGTGAGGTCGCCCCGATGAGCAGCAGCAGTGCCGAGGGCGTGGCGAGCTCACAGTAGATCCGATGGTCCCGGATCAGCTGATACTGGGCCTCGGACCCGGTGATCCCGGCACCGCGGGTGTCGATGACGACCTTGAACGGATCGTTGTCGATCGCATCATGACCGCCGAGGATGTCGGGAGTCGCATCGCGGAACCGGGTGTCGTCTTTGACCCGGGTGCGGATCTCCTCGGCCGTGTCCAGGGCCGCCTCGATGGCCTCCGGGTGGGTGACGAGATGGCGACGTGCCTCGTCGAGGGAGGACAGCAGGATCGCACTCGAGGAGGTCGACTGATAGGACTTCACGACCCGATCGACGAGGGTCTCGATGCGCTTGGCCTGTGGTCCGTGACCGAGATGGACCATCGCCGACTGAGCGAGGGAGCCCGCACCCTTGTGAGTGCTGGAGATGACGAGATCGGCGCCCAGGCGCACTGCGTTGACGGGCAGCTTCGGGTGCATGCCGAAGTGGGAGCCCCAGGCCTCATCGACGATGAGGGGAACATCGTGGCGGTGGGCCACCTCGGCGATGGCGGCGATGTCGGCAACAGCACCGAAATAGCTGGGGGAGACGAGGTAGACGGCGGCGGAGTTCGGGTGCTCGTGCAGGGCGAAATCGACCTCTGCCGGGGTGACGCCGTGGGAGGAGCCGAGCCCGGGATCGACGCGGCCGTGGACGAAATGCGGGCGCAGTTCGGCATGGGTGACGCCGTCGATGACGGAGGAGTGGACGCTGCGCTGGAGGACGAACTCGCGGCCCAGGCCCCGCACGACGGTCGTGGCGATGTGATTGCCGCCTGATGCTCCGTTGGTGATGAACCAGGTCCGCGAAGCACCCCAGGCCTCTGCGGCGAGCTGCTGGGCGGCCATGATCGGCGTAACGCGATCGTGGTTGATCATGCGCCAGTTGTCCTGGTCGACGCCGCTGAAGAGCATGGGGAAGTCGATGCTCATGCCGGCCTCTCCGACGACCTCGGCCAGGCCCGGAGCATGGTCACGGCTGCCCTGATGAGCGGGCACGTGCAGACGCTGCCAGTCCTCGGCAGCCAGGGAGCGCAGGGCTTCGGCATAGGGTGCGGTGCGCTGGCGGGGGTCGGTGGACGTGTTCGCTTGCGTGGGCGCGGGGGTTGTCGCGGTGCGGGTCGCGGAGTCTGGGTGCAGATGTGTGTCAGCGAGCATGTGTCCCACACTAGGGATCATTGGCCGCCTAGGATATAGCAAGAAATCGTCCACAGTGTCATAGTGTCTATATCATGATGAATTTGCAGCAGTTCCGGGTTCTCCTGGCCATCCGAGACGAGGGAAGCCTCAATCGGGCCGCCGAGGTGCTCGACCACGGGGTGCCGACCGTGACCCATCATCTGCGCACCCTCGAATCCCATCTGCGGATCAAGCTCGTCGACCGTTCCCGCAACGGGACGAGGCTGACACCGCTCGGGGAGTCCTTCGCCGAGGAGATCGAACCCGTCCTTGCCCGCATCGACCGCGCCGAACAGCTTGTCACGGCCCAGCGTGATGCCGGTGTCGTGACCCTGCGCGTCGGCTCCTTCTCTTCGATCGGCTCACGGCTGCTGCCCGCTGCGATCGCCGAACTCCAGCAGCGCACGTCCGTGCGCGTCGAGGTCGTCGAGGCTGAGCCCAGCGAGGTGGTGCGGATGCTCCACAGTGGTGAGGTCCACGCCGGGCTCATCTACGACATCCCCGAACTGCCCGAATTCGCGGGCCCGGAGCTGCGGTTGCGGACCCTGCTCGACGAGCCCTACCGGGTGATGGTCGCCCGCGACGGGGAACTCGCCGCCCACGAGGTCCTCGACTTCGCAACGATGAGCGACATCGACTGGGTGCTCAGCCACAACGAAGCGGAGGCCTCGGTGCGAGTGCTTCGGCGCATCTCCCGGGGACTGGGATACGAACTGCGCGAACTCATGCGCAGCGATGACCTCTACATGATCCACGGGCTCGTGGCCGAAGGACTCGGCTGCGCCCTGACCACCGAGGTGGCAGTGGACACCGACTTCGACGTCGTCCTCCGTCCGGCCAAGCAGGACCTGGGCCAGCGTCGGGTCTCCTTCGTGACCAGGCCCGGACCGAACCCGGCCGCGGTGGGGTGGCTGGGCGAGATCCTCGGTGCGGTGGCCGCGCGAGTGGGGGCCGCCCCGGCGGAGTGATGTGCTGGGGTGGCCTTGTCGGCTTCATCGAGCGGCCTACTTGGCGTCGACGGGGTCAGTCGCGACCTGCGCGCTCGACGCTAAGTGGTCCGCTCGATGGCTAGGGGAAGGCTCAGGGATCCGCGTGGTCGCTGAGGGCCTCGGTGATGGTCTTAGCCTCGCGGCGAAGCAGGGCGACGAGCCGTTCGACGCGGGCGCCGGTGACGCGGTCGGGGACGCTGGCGATCGACAGGGCTGCTCGAGGTCGGCTGCCGCGGACCTTCAGCGGCACACCCACGGCCCATGACCCTTGGGCGAAGAGGCCGGGATTGTGGACGAAGCCGTCGACGCGGGCGCGGTCGATGATGTCGCACAGTGCTGCGATGGAGACCTTGGGGTACCGCTCGGCGAAGATCTGCGCATTGGCCTCAAACTGGGCGTCCACCTCGGCGGGGGAGAGCTCGGAGAGGATCGCGAGGCTGCCGGCGCCGATGCCCAGTGGATGGCGATCACCCACGGACAAGGCATTGTTGAGTATCTCGCCGAAACCCTCCTCGCGGCGGGCGCAGATCGAGTAGCTGCCGGTGCGCAGGGTCAGAAAGGCCGTGTCCTGGCTCAGTTCTGCCAGGCGCAGCAGGCTCGACTCCGACTCTGTGACCAGGGGGTCGACCGACTTCTGGGCGAGCTGACCGAGGATCTGCGACTGCACGCCGAGGCGGTACCCACCCTCCTCGAGGCGTTCGACGTAGCCCATGGCGATGAGCGCCTGGAGCATGCGGTGGACGCTGGCCTTGGGACGGCCGCTGATGGAGGCCACCTCGGACAGGCTGGCACCGTTGCTGCGCTCGCCGGCGATGAGGCCGACGAGGTTGAGCAGCGTCAGCGCTCGCTGAATGCTCTGGGCGCCGGTGCCGGGTTCGAGGTCGTCGACGGCGTGGGCGACGTTGAACGATGCGGAGCGGCGCAGGATCTTCCCACGCATCTTCATCCGGTGTTCGTCTTGAGGGTCGCCGCCGTTGTGCATGCCTCCATTATGGTCCCACTCGGCCTCGTCTGTTGGAGGTGGGTCTGGCCATCGCCGACTGCGGAGCGCACACTGAACTTACTGCCTACGCTCTGTGAGGAGCAATCATGAGTGCCACCTACACATTCGACGTGTTCTCGAGCCTCGATGGGTTCGCCTCGATCAGTCCCGACGGCGACTGGGGAGGGTACTGGGGCAAACAGGGGCCTGAACTCCTCGACCACCGACTCGAACTCTACAGCGAACCCAACCGGCTCGTCCTCGGCGCGAATACCTTCCGCGAGTTCACCGCCATGCTCGCAAATGCCGAGGACTTCCCCGATGTGCTCGACCCATGGGTCACCGCGATGCGCAGCTGCCCGACCACCGTCGTCTCGAACTCGCTGAGTGAACCGCTCGATTGGCCGGGAGCGACCCTGGCCGCCGGTGACGCTCTCGAGGTGGTCGAGCGGATGAAAGAAGAGTCCGAGGTCCCGATTCGTTCGCATGGCAGCCTGTCGATGAACCGGGCGCTCATGGAGGCAGGGCTCGTCGACCGAGTGCAGGTCACGATCTACCCCGTCATCACCGGTCGCACGGGCGCCCAGCCCATCTTCGCAGGGACGCAGGACTTCGACCTCGAACTTCTCGAATCCACAGTGCTCGACGGAAGAACCCACGAACTCGTCTACCGGCCGACCCTGCACTGAGCTCTCGTCATGCTGGGTCGCGACTCAGCGATCCAGGATGTGGAACATGGTTGTGCCCGGGGAGGACCACCTCGGCGAGGCCCGGATCTAGAATCGACAACGGCTCCCTGACGGAGCCGGCTCCTGAGCGGAGCCGAGCGATCTTGATGTGGGAAGAGAGTGTGGACGACGTGGCAAAGACGGTCCTGAAGTTGGACGATGTGACGTTCCGGCGTGGGGAGACGAAGATCCTCCACGGCATCGATCTGGCGATCGGGCAGGGCGAGCACTGGGTCCTCATCGGGCCGAACGGAGCCGGGAAGTCAACCATCCTCAGCTTCGCCTCCGCGCAGGTCTTCCCGACCTCGGGGATCGTGGACATCCTCGGCGAGCGGATGGGCCGCGTCGAACTTCAGGCTCTGCGTCGCCACATCGGCCACGTGAATCCGCGCCATCCGCTGCGCTCGAACCTATCCGTGCGCGACGTCGTCCTCACCGGACTGACCGGCACGGTCGAGCGCCCCTTCCGCTGGGGGGCGAGTGCCGAGCAGATTGCGAAGGCCGATGATCTCATCGCCGAGGTGGGGCTGACCTCCCGTGCGGACGCGGGCTGGAAGATCCTGTCACAAGGGGAACGAGGCCGAGCCCTGGTGGCCCGGGCGCTCATCGCCGATCCCCAGCTGCTCCTCTTCGACGAACCGACCACCGGCCTCGACGTAGCCGCCCGCGAGCAGCTGCTCGAGACCATCGACTCGCTCTCCGTGACCTCGCCACAGCTGACAACGCTGCTGGTCACCCACCATCTCGAGGAGATCCCGGAGTCCACGTCGCACGCGATGCTGATCTCCCATGGTCGCCTCTCTGCCTCCGGCGAAATCGCCGAGGTGCTCACAACGGACCAGGTCAGTGCGGCCTTCGAACATCCGATCGACGTCGGCTACGCCGACGGACGCTGGTCGGCCCGCGCAATTCGGCAGCGCGCCGTGGCTGTGTGAGCTGCTCCGTGTCTCGCGTCATTGCGCGCTCAGACCACGCGGCTTAGTCTTGAAGCATGAAGATGAGTACCGTATGGAGCATCGTTGGCGCGATCCTCGCCATCATCATCGCGTGGTGGGTCGTCAACGTCGCGTTCTCGATCGCCTGGTTCCTCGTCAAGGCGATCATCGCCCTCGTTGTCGCGGTCGCCATCTTCGCCCTGATCAAGCAGGCCTTCCGGTCGAAGGACAAACAGCGCAGCTAGCGCCGAACTCTGCGTTCTTCAGAGATCGCCGAGGCTGGTGTTCGCCCCGCACAGGACGACGCAGACCTTTTCATCCGGCCCCGGCACGTAGACGCCTGAGTCCTCAGATCCGTGGATTCCCGCCAGCGCCGTCGCCGCCGCATGCTCAAGCGCCAGACGATGTTCACCCCACAGGTGACGCCTGGCGCTGACGATCTGCTCATCGTCGACGAGCACCGAGGTGACCAGCTCACTCTGCGCGGCAGCCACCGCCAGGGGAGTGGCTCGCCGGGCACCCAAAGAGTCCGCGGCCACCGAATCGACCGACACGTCCACGGGTTCGCCCGCCTCCAATGCGGCATTGAACGCCCGACAGTTCCGCGGTTCGACGGCGACCGTGCGCACCCCATGGAACGTCGCAGCCGTGGCCACTCCCGCGAACAGACCCCCACCGCCCACGGAGACGACCACCGTATCGAGGTCAGGAATCTGAGAGAGGATCTCGGTCATCATCGTCCCGGCACCGGCGGCGATGAGCGGATTGTCGTAGGCATGTGAAGCCAGCGCCCCTGAAGACTTGACGAACTCTTCGCAGGCCAGGGCCGCCTCGGCGAACTCGGAACCGCTCAGACGCACCTCGGCGCCATAGCCGCGCAGCCGCTCGACCTTGACGGCGGGCGCATTCTCGGGCAGGAACACTGTCGCCGGAACACCGGCATCGCGGGCAGCCCACGCGCACGCCAGACCCGCGTTTCCACCCGAGGCGATCGTGACACCGGCCTCGGGGAGGGTGCCTTCAGCCAAGTGGGTCTGGATGAAGTTCTGTGCCCCGCGGGCCTTGAACGATCCCGTGTACTGCATGAACTCGAGCGCGAAATGAACCCCGGACCCCGCCGGGTCATTGGCTGGTGGGGCAGACCAGGTCGCGGCCGTCGGAGTCGGTGCTGCGGGCGCCTGGCCAGGCTGAGCGGAGGCCACCGTGACCGGTCGCACCCTTCCGGAGATTCTGGCTGCGGCCGCTTCGATATCGGGATAGGCCAACTGCGTCATCGGAGCCTCCTCAAATTGTGCACTCTCATTGTTGAGAATGGACAGGCTGGTTGAGAACGGACAGGCTGATCACGTTTGATGCAAGAAGCCAGTCTGCAGACTGGCCTGCTGCACCAAAAGTGATCGGTTTCGACTCCACCCTACGGGCATGCGCGTTCAGCTCGTGTGCTTGACGATGCCCAGGGACGCGCCCTTGGTCTCCTTGACCAGGCTGACGGCGATGAGCGAGATGATGCAGACGACGATCATGTAGGCCGCGATCGACAGCGAGGAGCCGGTCCGAGCCAGTAGGGTCTCGGCGATCGTCGGAGCGAACGCACCACCGAGGATCGCGCCCAGGGCATAGCCGATCGAGACGCCGGAGTAGCGGACCTGGGGTGGGAACATCTCCGCGTACATCGCAGACATCGGGCCATAGGACAGGCCCATGCCGACGGTGAGGATGAAGATGCCGATGCCGTACATCCAGATATTGGCCATATCGATCATGAGGAACGTCGGGACCAGCCACAGGATGAGGAGGATGTAGCCGACCTGGAAGGTGCGCACGCGACCCAACTTGTCCGACAGGGCACCGCCCCACATGGTGAAGACCAGCCAGCCGAAGCTCGCCAGAGTCGTGGCCAGGAGCACGGGTGCCCGGTCGAGGCCGACGGTGCCGCCCTGGTCGATGGGCCGCGAGGCATAGGCGGCGAAGAACGCGATGATCATGTAGCCCACGGCATTGTTGCCGATGAAGATCAGGGCGGAGAGGATGACTTCCTTGGTGTTCTTCTTGAACAGCGTCGACAGCGGAGCCGAGGACTCGGCACGGCGCTCGGCGAGCTCGGCGAAGACAGGGGATTCCTCGACCTGGCGGCGAATGTAGTAGCCGACGATGACGAGGGCGACGGAGAACAGGAACGGAATCCTCCAGCCGAAGCTCGCGAACTGCTCGGTGGTGAGAACGGTGGTCAGGATCCAGATCACGCCGGTGGCGAGGATCATGCCCACGGGCACGCCGATCTGCGGATAGGCGCCGAAGAGTCCGCGTTTGTTCACCGGTGCGTGTTCGACCGAGAGCAGTGCGGCACCGCCCCATTCTCCACCAGCGGAGAAGCCCTGCAGGATCCGCAGCAGCGTGAGCAGGATGGGTGCGCCGATTCCGATGGCCGCATAGTTGGGCAGGAGCCCGATGAGTGAGGTGGCCAGGCCCATGAGGATGAGCGTGAGGACGAGCATCTTCTTGCGTCCGATGCGGTCGCCGAGGTGGCCGGCGATGATCGCGCCCAGTGGCCTGAACAGGAAGGAGATCCCCAGCGAGGCCCAGGCCATGATCTGTCCGAGGGCCGGGTTGTCCGAGGCCAGCGGGCCGAAGTACTGGACCGAGAGGATGAGGCCGGCGGCCTGTGCGTAGATGAAGAAGTCGTACCACTCGATGGTGGTGCCGACGAGGGTTCCGGCCAGGACCCGGCGTTCCTCGCGGGTGATCGAGGAGGGGGCTGCCGCTGCGGGCGAAGCTGTGGACATGAGAGATCTCTCCCGGGGGTGATGTGGTGCGACACGGTGCGGCGTACGCGGTGGTCCTCGACTCTGAGTGATCGCCGGCGCGTTCGGGCAGGTGACTGAATGGTCAGTAATTGTCTTCGAGCATAGTGCACATGGTGATCGGTGTCACCTGCCAGGCCGGGCAATGACAATAACCGACCGATTGGTTAGTATTGCTGTGAGGAAGCGGCAGCGGGGCCGATGATGGCCGCCGTGCACCGGGAGACCCAGTTCGACCAGGGAGAGACGATATGACCGAGATTCTCAGTTCGTATGTGGCAGGCGACTGGCACACCCCCAGCGGGAGCCCCGAAGGCGCCCGAGCCGTCCACGACGCGACGAACGGGCAGCTGACCCATCACGTCTCCTCGTCGGGCATCGACTTCGCCGCCGTCGACGAATTTGCCCGGACCACCGGCGTCGCCGAACTGCAGAAGCTGACCTTCCACCAGCGCGGCGTGATCTTGAAGAAGCTCGGCGCCTACCTCATGGAACGCGCGAAGAACTACCACGAGATCTCCTTTTCCACCGGCACCACGAAGCGTGACGGGTTCGTCGACATCGAAGGCGGAATCGGCACCCTCTTCACCTATTCCGGAGTCGCCCGTAGGCAGATGCCCAACTCCACCGTCCACCTTGACGGAGGAATCGAGCGCCTGTCGAAGAACGGCACCTTCGTCGGCCGTCACATCCTGACCTCCCGGCAGGGTCTGGCACTCCAGATCAACGCCTTCAACTTCCCCGTCTGGGGCATGCTCGAGAAGTTCGGCCCCATGTTCGTCGCCGGTGTCCCCGTCGTCGTCAAACCCGCCACCGACACCGCCCACCTGACCCGCGCCGTCGTGGCCGACATGGTCGAATCCGGCCTCCTGCCTGATGGTGCCATCCAGCTCATCGCCGGTGACGTCACCCCGCTCTTCGATCATCTGGCCGAACAGGACGCCATCGCGTTCACCGGGTCTGCGAATACGGCCAAGCACCTCGGCGGCCTGGACTGCGTGCGCGATCGCGGCACTCGCTTCTTCGCCGAGGCGGACTCACTGAACTTCTCTCTGCTCGGACCCGATGCCGCCCCCGGCACCGAGGAATTCGACCTCTTCATCTCCGGCGTCGTCGCCGAGATGACGATCAAGGCCGGCCAGAAGTGCACCGCGATCCGCCGTACCTTCGTGCCCGAACAGCACAAAGAAGCCGTCGCCGAGGCACTCCTTGCCAAGCTGGAGACCCAAAGTGTCGGCGATCCTCGCGAGAAGTCCACCCGGCTGGGACCGGTCGTGTCCGACAAGCAGCGCAACGACGTTCTCGATGCCATCGATGAGATCACCTCGGCGGGGGCCCACGTCCTCACCGGCGGTCGCGAGGCCTCCGACGAACTGGCGCAGAACCTCGGCGGGGCCTATGTCGCCGCCACTGTGCTCCAGGCCGACGACCCCTGGGCCGATGCCGTCCACGACGTCGAGGCCTTCGGGCCGGTGACCTCGCTCATCACCTATTCCTCCACCGCCGAGGCTGTCGAACTCGCCGCTCGCGGGCGCGGTTCCCTGGTCGGCTCGGTCGTCACCCACGATGCCGAGTTCGCCACCGAATTCGTCCGCCAGGTCGCCCCCTGGCACGGACGCATCCTCGTCCTCGACCGCGACGATGCTGGCGAGTCGACCGGGCACGGTTCACCCCTGCCCAACCTCATCCACGGCGGCCCCGGGCGCGCCGGCGGCGGCGAGGAGATGGGCGGACTGCGCGGCGTCGAGCACTTCATGCAGCGCACCGCGATCCAGGCCTCGCCCGACATGCTCACCGCCATCGGTGGCGAATGGGTCGCCGGAGCGCAGCGCCGCACCGGTCAGCATCCGTTCACGAAGACCCTGGCCGATCTACGAGTCGGCGATGCCCTCGAATCCGAGCGGCGCACCGTCACGCTCGAGGACATCTCGCATTTCGCGGAGTTCACGGGAGATACCTTCTACGCCCACACCGACGAGGAGGCTGCGGCCGCGAACCCGTTCTTCCCCGGACGCGTGGCGCACGGCTACCTCATCGTGTCCTTCGCCGCTGGCCTCTTCGTCCAGCCGGACCCCGGCCCGGTCCTCGCGAACTACGGCCTCGAGGGACTGACCTTCATCACACCGGTCTCACCAGGAGATTCGCTCAAGGTCACGCTGACTGCCAAGCGCATCACCCCACGTGAGACCGATGAGTACGGCGAGGTCCGCTGGGATGCCGAAGTCGTCAATCAGAACGACGAACCTGTCGCGAAGTACGACGTGCTCACCCTGGTTGCGAAGGAGTAGGAGCGACACGCACCCGCAGGGTGGCCGCGGGCGCCCGGTTTCGCGCTCAGAGGCCAACGGTTGGTAAATTCGTCTCGAAATTTTGCAAGCGGTCGAGGCGAACTTACCAACCGTTTGCGCTGTGAGTGCGTGAAACAGGGCGAACATGGCCGATGAGTTCAATGTGACATCGAGCGGCTGGGTGGTGTGCTCATCGTGCACGCTATGCCATGTCTAATAGTCGGGCCTCGCGGGCGCCAATCAACTCACGTCGGTTCGCCTCTTCGACCAGCGACCGCCAGCGTTCGGGCGGCATCTCTGTGCGCAGGTCCTCCAGCGCACGGTGGGCAGTCGTTGCCGGGATGCCTTCGTACTGCGTCAGATCGGTCGTTGGGATGTCACGGTGTAGGTACACGCCATTGCCATAGGCTCTCAGCGCGCCACGGTGCGCAAGCTTGCGCACTTCCTCGGCAGGCACACCCGCATTCTCGGCGTCGGCGATCGTGACGACACCGTGCTGTTCTGCGGCGATCTCCCAAAGATCGTGTCGATAGCTCATGACCCCATCTCTCCCTGTGAGTCAAGAGAGCACCAATATCAGTACTCATTTGCCAAGATCTTGAGGACCATTTGGGATGCGGAAGTCGTCAATCAGAATGACGAACCCGTCGCGAAGTACGACGTGCTCACCCTCGTCGCGAAGGAGCAGGAGCGACGCGCACCCGCAGCGCCGCTGGTCGGATGGACAGCGTGGCGGGGGTGTGGGTGACGGCATCACCGTCGGCGATGATCTCGACCGGCGCGGCTCCCTCGCGTGCCGCAATGGTCACCTCGCGTGCATGGCGGAAGGTGATGTGCGGGTGGAGGGCGCGCTGTCCCAGTGTGAACGCCACGAGCTCGACGGCCAGCCGAGGCAGCCACACGTCCCGCAGCAGCACGACATCGATGAGGCCGTCATCGAGCTTCGCCTTCGGGGAGAGCTTCAGTCCGCCTCCATAGCGGCCGGAGTTGGCGAATCCCGCCGTGTACCCACGGAATTCGACCTCTTCTCCGTCGATGGTCAGTGCCAGATCGATGCGCTGCGGCTGCAGGATTGCGCGAATGATGCCGTACAGGTAGACCCAGTGCCCCTTGATTCGTTTCACCGAATCGGCATAGATCTGGACCGCGGAGTCCAGACCGAGGCAGATATTGCCCACGGAGATCCGTCCGTCGAAGTCGATGACATCGATGGACCGGTCGCGTCCCTCGGCGATGATGGCGACAGCGGCTTCGATTTCTTTCGGAATGCCGAGTTTGCCGATGAGGTCGTTTCCTCGTCCTCCGGCGACGATGCCCAGAGCGGTCTGTGTGCCGATGAGTCCGGCAGCGACCGCGCGCACCATTCCGTCCCCTCCCAAGGAGACGACGATCGGTGCATTCTGTTCCGCGTATTGGGCGGCCAGCTCTCCGGCGTGCTGTTCGCTCGTGCTCTCGACCAGCAGCGCCGTCATCCCGTGGGCGGCGAAGGCTGCTCTGACCGGTTCGATCCTCTCCCGGACCGCACCATGGCGGGCGGCGGGGTTGAGGATGACGGGCACCGACAGCGGCGGCGGTGCGCTGCTCACAGTGCCTCCGGACCGTTCATGAGCTTGCCGGGGTTCATGATGCCTTCCGGGTCCACTTCGGCTTTGGCGGCGCGCAGCATCCGCACCCACAGCTCGCCGGTCTCCTGAGGGAGCCAGGGAGCGTGGTCCGCTCCGGTTGCGTGGTGGTGGGTGATCGTTCCGCCGTTGCTGACCATGGCGTTGCCGGCCGCGGTCTTCACCGCCTTCCACTGCTCCATCTCCTGGCCTTGCTGCCGCTTGGCGAAAACGGTGTAGTAGAGCGAGCATCCGGCGGAGTAGAGGTGCGAAATGTGGCACAGGACTAGGGCAGGCGTGCCGCGGTCGGCCAGAGACTTCTCGATGTCCTGTTTGATTGTGTCGTGCAGGGACTCGATCTTGCTCCACGGCGCGGCCGTCTCCATCGTTTCGACCATGACACCGTCGGTCAGCAGCTGGTCGCGCAGGTACGGGGTCGAGAAGCGATGCTTCTCCCAGGCTGTCTCGGGCGAGCCTCCCATGGTGACACCCTTATTCTTCCTGGCGATCGCCCGTCCCGCAGCCCGGCGCGATCTCGCATCCGACTTGCGGCCGTCGTAGCGCAGCACCAGCATGCACGGCGTCGTGACGCCGCGTGCGCGAAGATAGGCGAGAAGGCCCTTACGCTGAACGTCGCTGCCCAGCTGAGCCAGACCGAACTCTGTCTCATTGAGGTCAGAGAGTCTTGCGATGTCGGGGCGTACGGCACTCTGCTCAATCTCGCGCAGTGCCGTCGCGCCCGAATGGAAGTCGGGGAAGAACCAGGCATCCGGCAGGGTCGCCGCGGGTACGCGCTTGATGCGCAGCGTTGCCTGGGTGATGATGCCCAGCGTGCCCTCGGAGCCGACGAGGAGCTGACGTGGGTTGGGTCCCGCCGCGGTGGCGGGAGTCGAGCGCAGTGTGATCGGGCCGCTGGGAGTCGAGGCGCGCAGGCCGAACACGTTCTCGTCGATCCGACCGTAGCCGGTGGACTGCTGACCAGCTGAACGTGTGGCGACCCAACCGCCGATGGTGCTGAACTCAAATGACTGCGGGAAGTGGCCGAGTGTGAAGCCCTTGGCTTGCAGCTTCTGCTCGAGATCCGGACCGAATACGCCCGCCTGAACGGTCGCCGTCAGCGACTCCTCATCGATGTCGAGGATCTCATCGAGGCGGGCCAGGCTGATGCAGACGCAGCTGCTGAAATCCTTGCGAAACGCGTCGACACCGGCGACGACGCTTGTCCCGCCGCCGAAGGGCACGACCGCAATGCGCTCGTCCTGACAGATGGTGAGCAGCTCGTCGACCTCCATCTCGGAGGCCGGGTAGAGCACGACATCCGGAGCGAACGGCACCTCGCCGCTGCGCAGACGCAGCAGGTCGGGGACGCTGCGTCCGGCGGAGTGCGAGACACGGGTCGCGTGATCATCGCGAACGTATTCAGCGCCCAGAAGTGCTTCGAAGCGAACACGAGCGCCGGCGGAGAGTTCAGCTTCGGGAAGCTGGACATCAGCGAGTTCGACTGGAGGGAGGTTGACGCCTGCGGGCCAGCCACATGTCGCGGCCAGCATCTTCTTGGCGCCGGGCTTGACCGGGCCGTCATGCCCGTCCTCGCCCCAGCCCCACCAGCGCATCCTCGGTTTGATGTTGTCCATAGGTGTCATCCTTCGTCCTGGTTGTGATGAGTGTTCTCGGGTGAGGCAGTGCTCGCGGGTGAGTCTGAGTTCTCAACGAGCTCTGGGGCGTGCTTGCGCACGGCGGCGGCAAGGTCCTCGCGATCGGCGTCGACGAGGCCCCAGCGTGTTCTGCGGTCGATCACATCCTCAACGGTGAGGGCGAGTTCGTGTTCGACGGCAAACCTGATCTCCGCGCCGCTGAATGGAATGCCGTCTCTGACAGGCTCATTCAGTGCAGAGTTGTCGGCACCGTATGCTGCAACCGTTTCGGCGTCGGTGCCATAGCGGCGGATCAGGTGTTCGGGAAGACGTGGTCTCGGTGCACCGGCTCCGACGAGGCTGAGCGTCTTGGTGCGGCAGGGCTTTGCGTTGAGCCCACCGTCTTCGACAGCAGCATCGACTGCGTCTTCGGCCATGCGTCGATAGGCCGTGAGCTTTCCGCCGACGATGGTGAGGAGGTCGGTCTGCGGGTCGCGCAGCAGCGCGTGTTTGCGTGAGAGGTCAGCGCCGGAGTCGGCCTTGCCTTTGAGCAGCGGCCGAAACCCGGCGTAGCTGCCCACGACATCCTCGGGTGAGAGCGGATCATCCAGGACGGCGTTGATGATGTCGAGCAGGAATGTGCGCTCATCAGCGTCCGGTCGGGCCCGCTGAGGAATCTGCCCGTCATGGGGATCATCGGTCAGACCGATCATGACCAGTCCGTCGTCCCAGGGCACGGCGAAGACGAACCTGCCGAAGTGGCCGGGAACCGGTGCGGTGATGGCAGCAGTCGGGTTGCCCATGCTTTCGGCCCGAACCAGCAGATGCGAGCCCTTGCTCGGAGCGAGCTCGACGTCGTCGGAAAGGGCGTCGGCCCAGACGCCCGCGGCGTTGATGATCTGCTTCGCACGGATGGTGTGAGGCTCACCCGTGAGCTGATCGGTGACGTGGACGCGTCCGGATTCGATGCCGGTGGCAGAGGCGTAGGTGATGATGCGCGCCCCGTGGGCCGCGGCGGTGCGGGCCATGGTCACCACGAGCCGGGCATCGTCGACGATCTGGCCGTCCCAGCTGAGCAGCCCACCGCGCAGCCCGGTGGCGGTCGTGGCCGGCGCGAGTCGACGGACCTCGGCGGAGGATATTCGGTGGGGGCGAGGGAGCAGTGATTTCGGTGTGCGCGCCAGCATTCTCAGCGCATCCCCCGCGAGGAAGCCGGTGCCGATCAGCGTGGCATCCAGATGGCCGACGTGGGTGTGCAGCGGGAGGAGCATCTGGACAGGGTGAACCAGGTGCGGCGCGATGCGGCTCATCAGGTGGCCGCGTTCGACGGCGGACTCCCACGCAATCGGGACGTCGAGCTTCGCCAGGTAGCGCAGGCCACCGTGGGCCAGTTTCGAACTCCAGCCGCTGGTGCCAGAGGCGAGGTCTCCGCGCTCAAGGAGCACGACGCTGAGACCTCGGGAGGCTGCGTCGAGTGCGACGCCGACGCCGGTGATTCCGCCACCGATCACCACAAGGTCGAAGGCCTCTGCGTCCGATGCCTCTGCCTCGGCGAGTTCTGCGATGTCCCGCGCACGCCGTTCGGCGTTGAGTGCGGTGTTGCCTGACGTGCTGGATGTCATGCCCGACCTTTCTGGTACGAAGTCGTACCAGTTTGCATTCGCTGGGCTTTGTTGTCAAGATCACAGTGTGAATGATCAGGGACGTCCGTATGCCGGGGCCAGCCGCGAACAGCGCGAAAGTGCTCGTCGCGAGCAGCTCGTCACGGCAGGAATCTCGCTGTTCGGCACTCAGGGCTATCGGTCGGCAACGGTCGGCGCGGTGTGTACGGAGGCTGGTCTCAACAAACGCTACTTCTACGAATCGTTCGCCACCTTGGAAGACCTCCTCTGCGAGGTCTACGGGCGAGTGGTCGCCGATCTGCGTGTCTCGGTCCTCGCTGGCGGCGGCGAGGATGCCGCAGCGGTGCTGCGTGGATTCATGTCAGGTTTCCTCACCTGGGCACAGGCGAACCCGGTGCAGGCACGAGTCCACCTCTTCGAGGTGCTGGGAGTCAGTGCGCGCGTCGACGAACTGTATCGCTGGCAGGGGCGAAGGATCGGCGACGAACTTTCTGGTCGTCTGTCTGCGACGGTGGATGGTCCCCAACTCACAGTAAGCCAGCAGCAGGTCCTTGGCGACGTGCTCGTCGGAGCCGGTGTGCAGATGGTCGTCAATTGGGTCATCAGCGACTATCAGCCCCCACGCGATGAGCTCCTCGATGAGATGGATGCGACCCTGGGGTGGGTCCTGGCCGCCGGGCTGGCGGCTCTGGGCTGAAGAGACTGCAGCGAGGACAGGGGCGCGCCTCGGCGGGTATCGTCGAGAGAAGCCCGTCGACAGGAGAGCACAGTGAACGCCAACCTCATCATCTGCGGAGCCACCGGTGATCTTGCTGGGCGGTTTCTGTTGCCGGCGCTGGCGGAGCTTGCCGCGCTCGATGCGCTGCCGCGGAGCTTCTCGCTCATGGCTTCGGGCACTCGGGACCTAAGCGACGAAGACTACCGTGACCACGCCGAGGCGAAGCTGACCGAACACGGCGCCGACAACCCGGAGACTGCTCGCAACTGGATCCTCGACCGAACCCGGTACAGGCGCGCGGACGTCACCGACCCTGCCGATATGGCCGAACTCATCGCGGCGACCGGCCACGCACAGGATTCCCCGGTGACCGTCTATCTCGCACTGCCCACTGGTCTCATGCCCGATGCGCTGAGAGCCCTGGCGGCAGCGGACCTTCCGGCGGGCAGTCGGATTGCGATGGAGAAGCCCTTCGGTGATGACCTCAGCGGAGCCGAGGAACTGGACGACCTCCTCGGCGAGCTCTTCGGGGATGAGGCCGCCACGATCGTCTTCAACGTCGACCATGCACTCGGGATGGCTCCGCTGCAGGCGATGCTGGCACTGCGATTCGCCAATCCCCTGCCCGAGGCGGTCTGGAACGGCGAACACATCGAGGAGTTCCGGCTGCTGTGGGATGAAGCCATCGCGCTCGAGGGGCGAGCCCGGTTCTACGACAGCACGGGCGCCCTCAAGGACGTTCTGCAGAACCACCTGATGCAGGTGCTGACGATGAGCGCCATGGAGCGGCCCGAGGGGATCGAATCGGGGTGGCCGAGCGCGGCAGAACTGCAGGCCCGCACAATCGAACTCCTATCCGCCGTTCGACCGTTGTCGCCCGCTGACGTTCTGACCTCCACCCGTCGCGCCCGCTACACCGCCGGGACGCTCGCCGACGAACCGGAGGCCGCGGGGAAGACGGTGCCTGACTACATCGACGAAGACGGTGTCGATGGGAAACGCGACACCGAGACCTTCGCCGAGGTTGTCCTGCAGATCGATTCTCCCCGCTGGGCAGGTACCCGGTTCCGTCTGCGCACGGGAAAGGCGATCGACCGAACACGCAAGGGCGTCGAGATCCTCTTCCGCCCCGTCGGTGCTGCACAGCAGGGTTCGCGCCTGTGGATCGGCCTCGACGGACCCTTCGACGTCGAACTCGATCTCACTACAAGCAGCTCTCGAGACAGATTGACCCCGATGAGTCTGACCGGTGAGCAGCCGAAGCCAGCGTTCTCCCCATACGGCCATGTGCTCAAGAACGTCCTCGAGGGTGAGGCGGATCTGGCGGCAGGGCCGGAGGAGTCGACACTGGCCTGGCAGATCCTCACCCCGGTCCTCGAGGCCTGGGCGGATGGGTCCGTGCCAATGGAGGACTATCCCGCGGGCAGCTCTGGCCCGGATTCGGAACCGCCGCCTGGACCGCAGCCAGGTTCAGGGCAGCGGTCGTCAGACGAAGACCAGTCGTCAGATGCAGGGCAGCAGCCATGAGGGCCGAGCAGATCACCGATCCGATCGCCTATCACGGCGAAGGCCCCGCATGGTCGCCGACCTGGGGCGGTCTGCGCTGGGTCGACATGCTCGCCGGCGACATCCTGACGCTGCGTGATGACCGGATCGAACGCAGACACGTCGCCGAGGTCGCCGCAGCAGTCCGCCCTCGCCGAGGCGGTGGCGCGGTCATCGGAATCGAGCGCGGTTTCGCCCTCGAAAATCCCGACGGGCAGATTGATCCCCTGCCCGAGGCCTGGACTTCGCCGAGCATTCGCATGAACGAGGGCGGCTGCGATCCGCGGGGGAACTTCTGGTGCGGATCGATAGCCTACGACCAGAGCCCCGGCGCGGCATCGCTCTATCGTCTCAGTCCCGAAGGCCGAGTCGACATCATGCTCGAGGGCGTGACCGTATCCAACGGCCTCGAATGGAGTCCCGACAGTTCACTCGCTTACTACAACGACACGCCTACGGGCCAGGTTGCCGTCTTCGACTTCGACCCCGAAGAGGGACTGCGCAACCGTCGGATCCTCGTCGAACTCCCCGACGGAGGTCGTCCCGATGGACTCACCGTCGACAGCGAAGGCTGTGTGTGGACAGCCGTGGTCAACAGAGGCGCAGTTCACCGCTACCGACCCGATGGAACCCTGGACGGAATCATCGAAGTCGGCGCCGGCAAGGTCACTGCTTGCACGTTCGGTGGGGAGAACCTCGATCGGCTCTTCATCACCACCTCGCAGGAGAATGTGGACACCGCGGCAGATCCACTGGCGGGTGCCCTGTTCGTCGCCGAGGTGGGTGTGACCGGGCTGCCGCTGCGCGAGTTCGCGGGTTAGGAGACACGGTCGCTCCCAACTGACCATCTGTCAGCTGGCCGATTCTCAGTCGGCTGACCCTCAGACCTCGAGGCCGTTGAACGCCATCGAAGTCACGGCGTCGGCGATCCTCTCGGGGTCGACTGGGTAGCTGGGGCGATACCACTCGGTGATGGAGTTGACCATGCCGAAGAGTAGGCGTGTGACCAGGCCTGGGGTGAAGTCCGAACGCAGCCCGCCCTCCTCGATTGCTGCGGCGACGAGGACGCGGATCTTGTCGTCGATCTTGCGTCGCTGCTCGAGAGCTTCGACCTCGACGGCCGAGTTTCCGCGCACCCGCAGCAGCAGAGTCACGGAGTGGTGATACTCGATGAGGATGACAACGCTGGCATGGACGGCGGCACGCAGACGCTCGAGGGCGTCCAGCCCTGGGCGCTGACTTTCAGCCTCGACCGCGGAGTCAAGGGCGCGAATGCCACGGTTGATCGCCAGATGCAGCAGTTCTTCCTTCGACTTCACGTGATGGTAGATCGCGGACTTCGTGATGCCGAGCTCGCGGGCCACGGTATCCATGGACGTGCCGTCATAGCCGCGCGTGACGAAGACCTCGGTGGCCTTGTTGATCAGCGTCTCCCGGTCGTAGCCGGGCCGTCCGCGACGGGTGCGCTTGGGTGCTGCGGCCTCGGACTCAGCGCCCGAATCGGGGTCGACACCGGTCTCGAGGTCCGGTGTCTGCGCAGGTGAGGTTGTTTCAGGCATGCGCATCAGTCTAGTCAGCCTTTACCGGACTGCTCACCGCAGGCCTTCGCGGCGATCGATGATGCGCTTGAGCTTGCCGACCGAGCGGGGCAGCTCGCCGGGTTGGAGCACCGATACGGTCGACGAGACGCCGAGGCGCTCCTTGATCCGAGCGGCGACCAATCCGCCCAAGCCGTCGAGTTCGGCGGCGCCGACGCCTTCGCGGCACTCGACCTCGACGGTGACCTCGTCCATCCGGCCGGGGCGGGTGAGGACGAGCTGGAAGTGGGGGCTGAGGTGGGCGAACTCGAAGAGCACGGACTCGACGTTGGCCGGGTAGACGTTGACTCCGCGGATGATGATGAGGTCATCGGAGCGGCCGGTGATGCGTGAGATGCGTCGGAAGTTCGGGTTCGCGGTGCCCGGCAGCAGACTCGCCAGATCGTGGGTGCGGTAGCGGATGATCGGCAGAGCTTCCTTCGTCAGCGAGGTGAAGACGAGTTCGCCCTCTTCGCCGTCGGGCAGGACCTCACCGGTGTAGGGGTCGACGATCTCCGGGTAGAAGTGGTCCTCCCAGATGGTCGGTCCGTCCTTCGTCACGGCGGATTCGCAGGCCACGCCGGGCCCCATGACCTCGGAGAGGCCGTAGATGTCGACGGCGTTGATGTTGAAGGACTTCTCGATCTCCTTGCGCATCTCATCGGTCCACGGTTCGGCGCCGCAGATCGCGGTCTTCAGGCTCGTCGTGGTCGGGTCGATGCCCTGCTTGTGGAACTCGTCGAGGATCGTGAGCAGGTAGGTCGGCGTGGCTGTGATGATGTCGGGTTTGAAGTCCTGGATCAGCTGCACCTGGCGCTGCGTCTGGCCGCCGGAGATCGGGATGACGGTGAAGCCGTGGCGCTCGGCGCCGTGGACGCCCAGGCCGCCGGTGAACAGGCCGTAGCCGTAGGCATTGTGCATCATCTGGCCTCGCTTGCCGCCGGCGCCGAGGATCGAACGGGCGATCAGGCTGCCCCATTTGTCGAGGTCGCCGAGTGTGTAGCCGACGACGGTCGGCAGTCCCGTCGTGCCCGAGGATGCGTGGACGCGGGCGACCTCTTCGCGCGGAACGGCGAACATCCCGAACGGGTAGTTGTCGCGCAGGTCCTGCTTGTTCGTGAATGGCAGTTTGGAGATGTCGTCGAGGCTGGTGATGTCCGCAGGAGTCACGCCGAGGTCGTCGAAGGCCTTTTTGTAGAACGGAACCTTCTCGTAGACCTTCGTGACCGTGGATTTGAGGTTCGCGAGCTGGTCGGCACGCAGCTCGTCGAGGCTCATGCGCTGTCCGGCGTCGAGTTCGGTGTCAGTCATCGTTGTCTCCTTGGTCAATCCTGTTGTGCTTCGCAATTCGTGGGGCGCCGAGGTGGGGCGCCGTTTCGGGGGAGTGCCGGGTGAGGGGGTTCTGGGGTGGGTCAGGTTGATGGTGTCGCAGGCTTCGGTGGGGGCAGGGTGCGGGAGCGTCCGCGATAGGTTGCAACGATCTCTTCTCCGCGAGTGACTTCGATGTCGTAGATGCCGGAACGGCCCTGTTTGACGATCTCTTTGCCGCGGGCGATGAGTTTGTCGCCGACGTAGGTGGGTTTGAGGAAGTCGATGTCTCCGCCCGAGGCGACCGTGATCGAACCGGGGTAGTTGCAGGCCATCGCGAAGGTGGTGTCGGCGAAGAGGAAGATGTAGCCGCCGTGGGTGATCTCGTGCCCATTGGCCATGATGTCGGTGATCGTCATAGAACACTGCGCCCAGCCAGGGCCGTGATCATCGACGGTGATGCCCAGGTGCTGAGAGGCACGGTCGTTGGCGAACATCGCCGCGGCGCCGGTCAGCTGCTCGCTGTCCGTGCCCGGTTCGGCGCTCGTGCTGTCGACAGACGTCGCCGTGCGAGCTGTTGTCGTTGCCTCGGGACTGGGCTCTCCCATGTCAGGCTCCCCTTCGAGTCGCTGATTGCTGTGGTGATCACTGGCTGGGCAGTGGTGACCTTATGTGGACGATGGCTGTCAGCAGTCCGAAGTTCCCGGTCGCGGCACCTTCGAAGAATAAACGACCATCTGGTCAATAAATATGGTTGTGATCGGCGTCTCTGTCAAGTCGGAGGTCGAATGCGGGTGGTGTTTCGAGGAATTCAGCCGTTGATGACGGTGAGTGTTCCATCGTCGGTCCAAACGACCGTCTGGCCTTCGGGCAGAACGGTGAGGTCGGCGATCCGTGACGTGAAGACTGTTGACGAGCGCTCTTCGCCGGTACTGGCATCGACGACAGTGACGAGCTGGGGGTAGATCGGGTCGTTGGCGTCGGGCGCAATGGAGGACAGAGTTTCCGAGCGATCTGCGCCGGGCAGGCGAGAGACCAGGTAGGGATTGTGCACCACCGCCGGGTACGAGGTGCTCCTGCCGGTTCTCGAGACGACCGACAGCACATCTCCGTTGGCGGCAGCAGGGGCGTTGATTGATCCTGGGACCTCGAATTCGACGGGCGGAGAATCGGACGTCGAATCCCGTACGGTGACGTGCCCGTCGCGGGTTGCGAGAACGAAGCGACCAGCCGTGGCCTCCTCCACGAGGCTCCGCGCCCCCGAATCGAAGAGGTCACTGTGCCGCGGTGCTGCATCGGGAAACGGCGTCAGCTCCCCGGTTGTCGGGTCGAGTGCCTGGAGGGTGCTGGCCTCGCCGGATTCGTCGATTCCGAGGTAGATCGGGCCAGCCCCTTCGATGTTCTCCCAGAGCAGCATCCATGTATCGGACGTGCACGGCACGGCAATAGACCAGGCCTGGTCTCCGTCGTCGAGGGATGTGGACACCACCCGGCACCGCCGATCACTGAGCTGCTCAGCGGTGACGAGCAGGTCGCGAGTCAGCTGCGAAGTGTGCTGATCAGTGCCCTTTTTGATTGGCAGTTCGGCGATCGGGCCGATGCTCGTCGGTGAATACATATCGGTCCCGCCAAGACCGTCGGCGACCAGAGTCACCCGAAGCAGCCCCGCGCCGGGCAGCTCGGTCCAGATCTTATTGTTGGTCAAGTGCTGTTCGCCGTCGACTCTGCGCTCGTCGATGACCTCACCGGAGTCGTCGATGGTGTTGATGCGGCACGACTTTCGGTCATCTGTCGACCCCGTCTCCTCCTCCGGTTCTTCGCACGTGACCACGTGAGCAGATCCGCCCGAGGCAGCCGTGATGTGGGGCTCGGAATCTGGCCCGCTGCTGATGGTGGTCTGCCACAATCGGTCGCCCTGAGAATCGAGCATCGTGATGGTCAGCCAGTCGCCGTGCGTTGCTGGGGTCGTCGACGCGAACACGATGCCGCCGTCGGCGGTGACTGATGGGCGGCTGCGCGCATCGGTGTTCCATGTCTGCTCCACGGATCCGTCGTCCGCGTTGAGGCGACGGATCGTGCGCCGACTCTCCCCGTCGGACTGGTCGAGAGAGAACTTGTAGATCTGGCCGTCGATGACCGCAGAATCCTCGGTGCTGACCTCTGCCGTCCAGGCCACGGAGCTCGCGGTCAGCCCCGCCCTGACCAGTGCCGGAGTGGCAATGAGGATGGTAGCCACGGCGAGTGCGATGAGCGCCGAGGCGGTCCGGAGTCGGGTGGAGAGTCTGAGGATCAGCATCACGGCACCGGCGAGGAGGATTGCGCCGGCGACGAAGAGGAAAGGGTTCGGAAATATCACTCCGGTGACGAGGCCCGCGACTCCAAGCGCTCCGATGAAGACGCCGAAGATGAGCCATTCCCGGGTGGAGAATGAACTGACCAGAACATCAGCTTCCTTGCCGTTCATGTGCCGAGCCTATCCCACGTCCGGCGGAGTGCACCCGGGTGAGCGGGGCCGTCGCCCACCATCCTGTGCGTTGCACCTCGGCGTGCGGTGTGCCACACTGATAGTGAACAATACAGAACAAATGGTCAGTAAATGGTTTCGCCGGTGCGTCGGACATACGATGGGCGGACCGAACGCAGAAGCCGGAAGGGCACATCCAAGGGTGGAGTGGTCATGACAACGCAGATCAATGAGAACCAGTTCGACGCGGAAGAGCTCGAGGCTCAGTTCGCGGCGACGATCAAAGCCAAGGACAGGATCGAACCGCGCGATTGGATGCCGGAGAAGTACCGCAAGACTCTCGTGCGGCAGGTGGCCCAGCACGCTCACTCGGAGATCATCGGCATGCAACCCGAAGGCAACTGGATCTCCCGTGCACCCTCGCTGCGCCGCAAGGCGATCCTGCTGGCCAAGGTCCAGGACGAGGCCGGTCACGGCCTCTACCTCTACTCCGCCGCCGAGACCCTCGGCGCAACCCGCAACGAGCTCACCGAGAAGCTCATTGCCGGCAAGCAGAAGTACTCCTCGATCTTCAACTACCCGACGCTGTCCTACACCGACGTCGGCACGATCGGCTGGCTCGTCGACGGTGCGGCCATCTGCAACCAGGTGCCCCTGTGTCGGACCTCCTTCGGCCCCTACGGGCGCGCCATGATCCGCGTCTGCAAGGAAGAGTCCTTCCACCAGCGCCAGGGCTACGAACTGCTGATGACCATGATGCGCGGCACCGAAGAGCAGCGCGCCTCGGTGCAGGAATCGGTCAACCGCTTCTGGTGGCCCTCGCTGATGATGTTCGGCCCACCCGATGACGACTCACCGAACACCGAGCAGTCGATGGAGTGGGGCATCAAGACCCACACCAATGACGAGCTGCGCCAGAAGTTCGTCGACATGTCCGTCCCGCAGGCCGAGGCCCTGGGCGTGACCTTCCCCGACGAGGGCCTGAAGTGGAACGAAGAGCGCGGCCACTACGACTTCTCGACCCCTGACTGGGACGAGTTCTGGGCCGTCGTCAAGGGCAACGGCCCCTGCAACGAACAGCGAGTGGCCCACCGCAAGCGCGCCTGGGACGAAGGAGCATGGGTCCGTGAAGCCGCGCTCGCCTTCGCCGAGAACTCCGCGGCCGACGCCGAAAGCGCCGCCGCTGACACCACAAACACCACCTCCGAGGAGGCCGCCAAATGAGCGCAGACACCAACTCCGGCACCGCAGGGACCCCGAGCGTCCGCGGCGAATGGCCCCTCTATGAGGTCTTCGTGCGCGGCAAGCGCGGACTCAACCACGTCCACGTCGGATCGCTGCACGCTCCCGATGACCAGATGGCCCTGCGCCACGCCCGCGACGTCTACACCCGCCGCAACGAAGGCGTGAGCCTGTGGGTCGTGCGCTCCTCGTCGATCACGGCCTCGAGCCCCGATGAGAAGGACCCCATGTTCGCTCCCGCGGGCGACAAGGTCTACCGCCACCCGACTTTCTACGACATCCCCGACGATGTCCCCCACATGTGAGGAGGGTCTGACGATGAGCAAGGAACCTTCCATCAACGTCGACCACGACGAGGCCGGCGCCAACATCGAGCACGGTGACCACGAGAACGCCTACTCGGGCCTGCTCGTCAACGACGCACACTGGGCCTTCGGCACCGACTTCGAAGACCCCCTGGCCGGAGTCGACACCACCGTGCCCTCCGGCGTCGACCCGAAGGACCTCGCCGCCTACTGCCTCATGCTCGGCGACGACGCCCTCGTCTTCTCCCAGCGGATCTCCGAATGGTGCTCCAACGCGCCCGACCTCGAAGAGGACATCGCGTTGGCCAACATTGCCCTCGACCTGCTCGGCCAGTCCCGGCTCCTGCTCGCCCGCACGGCGGCCGCCGATCCGAGTCTCGTGCCCGAGCTGCCCGAAGACTCACCGGTTCCCGATGAGGACCGCCTCGCGTACTTCCGCGAGGACCTGGCGTTCCGCAACGTTCGCCTCGCCGAGGTGCCCAACGGTGATTTCGCCGAGGCGGTCGCGAAGATCCTCATCTACTCCACCTGGCGCCTGGCGATCTTCGAACGCCTCCAGTCCAGCCGCGACTCCGTGCTCTCAGCCATCGCGGTCAAAGGTGTCAAAGAGATGTCCTACCACCGCGACTTCGCCGGCCGCTGGGTCCTCACTCTGGCCCGCGGGACGGAAGAGTCGAAGACCCGCCTCCTGAAGGCACTTGATGGGCTCTGGCCCCTGTGGAACGAACTCTTCGAGACCCACCCGATCGAAGCCTCGGTGGCCGCCGCCGGAATCGGTGTCGATCCCGCCGAGGTGGCCGATGAGGCCGGAGTCATCCTCGACCAGGTCTTCGCCGCAGCCGGCATCGACCGCCCCGAACGGGGCGCGCTGGCCGGAGTGCGAGGACAGAAGGGCCGCGACGGACTGCACACCGAAGCACTGTCGAAGATGCTCGCCGACATGCAGGTCGTCGCCCGCCAGTACCCGAAAGGACAATGGTGACCGCAACACTCGAGACCCGGATGTCCGCCACCCAGGACAGCGGGTCAGCCCAGAACGCCACCGACGCCGAGGCGCTCGATCGTGCCCGCGTCGCCGCGGCTCGCGTGACCGATCCGGAGATGCCGATGCTCACGCTCGTCGACCTCGGCGTGCTTCGTGATGTCACGATCGAGAACGGACACGTCGTCACGACGATCACCCCCACCTACTCGGGGTGCCCGGCGATGGCGACGATGCGCGATGACCTGCAGCGTGAACTCCAGGACGCGGGCTTCCCCGACGCCGAGGTGCGGGTGTCCCTGACTCCGGCCTGGACCAGTGACTGGATCACCGAGGAAGGGCGGAAAGCACTCAAGGGCGCCGGCATCTCCCCACCCGGGCAGGCGCCCAGGAATCAGGGGCCCGTGGCACTGACCCTGATGCCCACGAAGCGAGCCCTGGTCTGCACCCTGTGCGGATCGGCGAATGTGAAGCTGTCCTCCGAGTTCGGGCCGACCGCGTGCAAGGCGATGTACCAATGCAACGACTGCCTCGAACCGTTCGAACACGTGAAGGAGATCTGAGATGACCGAGACGATCAATCAGAGCGCCGAGGCGGCTTCCACGACCCAGCCGACCAACGGAACCCAGCCGAGCGACCCGGCCGTCAAGGGTGAGGGCGCCTCCCGGTCGAGCTTCTACCCGTTGACCGTGAAGTCCGTCGACCACCTCACCGAAGATTCGGCAGCCGTGACCTTCGACGTTCCGGATGAGTACGCGGAACTCTTCGACTTCGCCGCAGGCCAGTCCCTGACCCTGCGCCGGATGATCGACGGGGCCGAGCACCGCCGCTCCTATTCCATCTGCGCTCCGGCCGGAACGAATCCGCGCATCGGCGTTCGCGAGATCCCCGACGGACTCTTCTCCCAATGGCTCGTCCGTGATGTCCGCCCTGGTGAGACCATCGAAGTGCAGCCGCCCAGCGGCAGTTTTCAGGCCGACGCCGAACTCGGCGGACGGCACCTGTGCATCGCTGCGGGTTCCGGGATCACCCCGATGCTCTCGATCGCCACGACCGTGCTGTCCAACCCAGAGGCCTCGGTCACGATGCTCTACGGCAACCGGAACACGAACACCGTGATGTTCGCCGAAGAGCTCGCCGACCTCAAGGACTCCCGCAACCAGCAGCTCGACCTCATCCACATCCTCTCCCGCGAACCCAGGGAGGTCGACCTGTTCTCCGGTCGCCTCGACGAGGAGAAGCTTCGCGCGCTGCTGACGAACCTGGTGCCCATCGGCGACATGGACCATGTGTGGCTGTGCGGACCCTTCGGCATGCTCAGCGACGCCCGCAAGGTCCTCGCGGAATTCGGCGTGCCCAAGGACAAGGTCCACTTCGAACTCTTCTACGTCGACGAACCGCCACCGGAAGTCGTCCACGCGGACAAGGTCGTCGAGGGCGCCACCAGCAACGTTACGATCGTCCTCGACGGACGACGGACCACCTCGGCGATGTCGCAGGGTCAGACGATCCTCGACTCCGCACAGGAATCGCGTTCGGATCTGCCCTTTGCCTGCAAAGGCGGGGTCTGCGGGACCTGCCGCGCCAAGATCTGCGGCGGCGAGGTCGACATGGTGCGCAACTACGCACTCGAAGACGCCGAGGTGGAGGCGAACTTCGTCCTCACCTGCCAGACCTTCCCCGTCAGCGACGAGGTCACGGTCGACTACGACTCATAGTCACGGTCGACTGCGACTCGTAGTCACGGTCGACTGCGACTCGTGACCGTCGAGACTTCCAAGCGTCTGGCGCTTTCGGTCGCTAGGCTTGAGAAGCGCCGACGCTGCACCACACATCACACCTGAGGAGACCCATGCCCGAGGCTTTCATCCTGGACGGACTGCGCACACCCATCGGCCGCTACGGGGGAGTCCTCGCAGATCAGCGACCCGATGACCTGGTTGCGACCACGCTCAAGGCCGTCGTCGAACGGTCGGGAATCGACCCGACCGACATCGACGAGGTGATCCTCGGCTCGGCGAACCAGGCCGGTGAGGACAACCGCAACGTCGCCCGCATGGCCGTGCTGCTGGCCGGTCTGCCCGAGTCCGTTCCCGGCTTCACCGTCAACCGCCTCTGCGCCTCCGGGCTGACCGCGATCACGACGGCCCGGCAGATGATCGCGGCCGGTGACGCCGATGTGGTTGTCGCCGGTGGAGTCGAGTCGATGACCCGCGCACCCTGGGTGACCGAGAAGCCCCAGCGTCCGTGGGCGAAACCAGGCAAGTCCTGGGACACCTCGATCGGCTGGCGCTTCACCAACCCCGCATTCGGCGAGGACACGACCCTGTCGATGCCCCAGACCGCCGAGCGTGTGGCCGAGCAGTGGAAGCTGGGCCGCGAAGAGCTCGACGCCTTCGCCTACGCCTCACACCAGAAGGCACTCGCAGCGCAGGAAGCCGGCAAGTTCGATCCCGAGATCCTGCCCATCGGCGACGTCAGCGCCGATGAGGGACCACGGGCGGACACCACCGTGGAGAAGCTCGCCAAGCTGCGCGCGATCCACGGTCCCGGCGGCGTCATCACCGCCGGCAACTCCTCCTCCCTCAACGACGGTGCCGCCGTGACGATCCTCGTCAGCGAACGCTACGCCGAGAAGCACGGACTGAGCCCCCGTGCACGCGTCGTCACCGGCGCCAGTGCCGGCGTCTCTCCGGAGATCATGGGCATCGGCCCGGTCCCGGCCACCCGCAAGGTCCTCGATCGTGTCGGCTGGTCCGTCGACCAGCTCGAGGCCGTGGAACTCAACGAGGCCTTCGCCTCCCAGTCCCTGGCCTGCATCGGCGACCTGGGCCTGGACCCGGAGACCGTCAACGGCTTCGGCGGTGCGATTGCGCTGGGCCACCCTCTGGGCTGCTCGGGAGCACGCATCACCCTGACCCTGCTCAACCGCCTCGAACAGGCCGATGCCAAACGCGGACTGGCGACGATGTGCGTCGGCGTCGGCCAGGGATCTGCCCTCCTGCTGGAGCGGGCATGAGCGCCGGCGGTGCCGAGGGCGCAGCGAACAGCGCCGAGACCGCAGCGTCGAACTCCCCGCTCGTCATCGAACGCCACACCGATCGGGTCATCATCCGCCTGAATCGGCCCGAGGTTCGCAATGCCATCGACCAGAACATGGCCGATGCCCTCCACGAGGTGTGTGCCGAACTCGAAGCCGATCCGAAGGTTGCCATCCTCGCCGGTTCGAACGGCGTCTTCGCCGCCGGAGCTGATATCGGGCAGCTGCGCAATCGCGGCCGCGAGGAAGCCCTGGCCGGCATCAACTCGAAGGTCTTCACCCGCATCCAAGAACTGCCGATGCCCACCATCGCCCTGGTCGAAGGCTTTGCCCTGGGTGGGGGAGCCGAACTCGCCTTCGCCTGTGACTTCCGCATCGGGACACCGACGACGAAGATCGGCAACCCAGAGGCCGGACTCGGCATCCTCGCCGCTGCCGGAGCGGCATGGCGTCTGCGCGAACTCGTCGGAGAACCACGAGCCAAGGAGATCATCCTCGCTGGTCGGACGCTTCAGGCCGATGAAGCCAAATCGATCGGACTGCTCAACGACGTCGTCGACCCCGAGGACCTCGAACTCGCCGGTGAGGCACTTGCCGACCGGATCGCAAGCTTCGCCCCATTGGCCGTGCGACTGAGCAAGTCGGCATTCCACGCACCTCGTGAGGCCCACCCGCTCATCGACAATCTCGCTCAGGCCGTGCTGTTCGAGACCGAGGAGAAGTACACCCGCATGGATGCGTTCCTGGCCAAACGGGAAGCGAAGAAGCGGAAGAAGGCTGAACAGGAAGGCACCGCAGAATGAGCGCGCAGACACCGCACGAACCCGACGCCGTGCACACCCCAGCATCGGCAACGGACGCAAGCAGCAACGCCAAGGTCCCGGAGACCGTCGGCGTCTACGGCGGCGGTCGTATGGGTGCCGGCATCGCCCACGCCTTCGCCAGTGCCGGAGCCCACGTCATCATCATCGAGAACACCGATGAGACCGTGGCAGCAGCCAAGGAACGCGTCGACGCATCGATCGAGAAGTCGAAGTCGAAGGGCCTCGACGTCAAGGGCAGCGTCGAGGTCGTGCGCGACCCCACGCTGCTCGATCAGGCACTGCTCGTCGTCGAAGCAGTCCCGGAGATCGTCGAACTCAAGCAGGAGATCCTGGCCGCCATCGCGAAGTACGCGCCGGCCGCGAGCATCGCCACGAACACCTCGGCCCTGTCGATCGATGAGCTCGCGGCCGCACTGCCCAGGCCCCAGGCCCTCATCGGACTCCACTTCTTCAACCCTGTCCCGGTCTCCGACCTCGTCGAGGTCGTCGTCGGCACCCACACGCAGCCCGCGCTCGTCGAGGTCGCGAAGTCCTGGGTCGCGGGTCTGGGGAAGACGGCGATCACGGTCAAGGACTCACCAGGATTCGCCTCCAGCCGCCTCGGCGTGGCACTGGCCCTGGAAGCCATGCGGATGGTCGAGGAAGAGGTCGCCAGCGCCGAGGACATCGACAACGCGATGACCCTGGGCTACCGCCACCCGGCCGGGCCGCTGAAGACCACGGACATCGTCGGCCTCGACGTCCGCCTCGGCATCGCCGAACATCTGGAGGCGGAGCTGGGACCCAGATTCGCGCCTCCTCAGCTGCTCAAAGACAAGGTCTCCGCAGGTGAGCTGGGTCGAAAGTCCGGACAGGGCTTCTATACTTGGTGACCAAGTAGGCCCCAAGCCAACTTGCTGTAATGTCAGCTGCAACACCGTCATCTGCGAAGGAGCACACGTGACCGAGATCCGACTGTCCAACCGGGGAAACATCGCCGAGATCGTCCTCGACGGCCCCGATTCCCGCAACGCCCTCGACGCGGACAACCTCCGTGACCTAGCGGCAGCGGTGGCCAAAGTCGCCGAGGCGGTCCCAAGCGTCCGTGCCCTCCTGATCAGGGGAGAGGGCAAGGTCTTCAGCTCCGGTCGCGACATCTCGGCCGTCGACGTCGAGACCGATGACGCGCATGCGTTCCTCGCCGAGGTCTTCACGCCTGTCTTCCAGGCCATCCGCGCCCTGCCGATCCCCGTGATCTCGCAGGTTCAGGGGGCGGCCTTGGGCTTGGGCTTCGGAGTCGCGGCAGCCGCGGACATCATCATCGCAGCCGACAACGCGAAGTTCGGCTCTCCCTTCGCCGCGATCGGGGCGATGCTCGATTCCGGTGCCCACCACGTCTTCCTCGACCGGGTCGGCTACCACCGGACGATGGACCTCATCATCACCGGTGACTTCATGACCGGCGCCGAGGCGGCAGCGGCGGGCATCGTGTCCCGTGCGGTCCCGGCCGAGGAGCTGTCCGAATTCGTCGAGTCGAAGCTGGCGAAGATCGTGACTGGCCCGGCCGAGGCCTTCGCGATGGAGAAGGGCTTCGTGCAGAAACTCGCCGACGACCGCCCGACCCTGGCGCAGGTGCTTGCCGAGGAGGCCAATCTTCAGGAGACCGCGCGTCAGACCCCGGACTATGCTGAAGGGTTCACAGCCTTCCAGGAGCGACGAGCACCGAACTTCGGCTGATCCGGCGTTGGGGCAGATCCGGCGTTTGGGCTCTGCACCGAACGCTGTGATCACTCGGCAGACTGGACCTCGTCCTCGGTGACCCATTTGTGGTTCGTCATCGTCATGCCATCCATGTCGAGATCGACCATGTAGACGGTGTCCTCGGTCGAGCTGTCGATCGTTGCCTCGGCTCCCTTCATTCCGGGCATGTGGTCTGCGTTGAGAGTCGCCTTCGTTCCGTCCTTGAGGGGAGCCGTGCCGGGGCTCTTCAGTTCTTCGTGGACGACCCACTTGTGGTCCTTGACCGGATCGCTGCCATCGGTGGGCGTGTAGCTGACCGAATACGTGGTGGTCTCGAAGGCGCCAGAGATCGTCGCCTTCGCCCCTTTCATTCCGGGCATATGGTCAGCGGAGAGAGTGACCTCGTCTCCGACGGCGTACTTCGGGTCAGAGGCCTCTTTGATGCCTTCTGGGGGCTGACCGCCATCTGCGGCGTGCTCATGGCTTTCGCCATGGTCCTCACTCGATGCCGTCTCGGACGGTGTCTCATGTTGTGAATGTTGAGCAGCTTTGTCGCTTTCAGAGCTGGCGCATCCCGACAGCAGCAGTGCGGATGAGGTGGCAACTGCGGCGATGGTCGTCAATGATTTGGATGTCTTCATTTCTCTCCCGGGGTATCCGTGGCAATGGCGGTTCGAACACGGGCTGCACGAAGGCACCCGATGTCGACGCTATACCTAGAGGGGGTATAGTTGTCAACGTGATTGAGACGGGTACGAAGCGTGTAGTGAACCTGAGGCGAGGGGTCGCCATAGCGGCTCTGACCTTGGTGTTGGCGGGCTGTGGAGCAGCGGAATCGAGCTCCGGGTCGGGGAGTGATCCGATGTCGACGGAGGAGTTCCTCTCCGAGCACGGATTGGGTGGCATGGACGCCGTTGAAGCCATCGACCATCTCGACCAGCAGGCGGTGGATGATCGACCGAGTGATCTCATGGCATCGGTCTACCCCGACGAGCTGGTGCTGGCCGGTGAAGCGCAAGAAGTGACTTTAGATCTGCCGGAGGAGAAGTCGTACGTGTCGATTGCTCCGTACGTGAAAACCACCCACGACTGCTTCTATCACAGTCTGACAACCTGTCGTGGTGAGCTCGCCAACGAGAAGCTTGACGTGCAGATCACTGACAGCGCCACCGGTGATCGTGTCATCGACGACCAGGTGTTCACGTTCGACAATGGATTCGCTGGCTTCTGGGTTCCAAGCGGCATCGAAGGAACCATCGACATCACTCACGAGGGGAAGTCCGGTTCTGTTGACTTCTCGACTGCAGAAGACGCCGCGACCTGCATCACCGACCTGCGGCTCTCCTGATCTGAAGCCTTGGGCAACAGGGCCTGATCAGCTCTCGGGCTTCTCCTCAGGCTTGCTCTCGATCTCGGGTTGCTGTTCGACCTCAGTCTTCTGAGCGTCGACCTCGTGTCCGTCTTCGGTCTCTGGTGTCGCCGAGTCCTTCTGCTCTGACTTCCAGCGGCGAAAGGTGAGGATCGTCAGCACGATGACCAGGGCCCACGAGATGCCGACGGCGGTGCCCGTGATGATGCCGGGGTTGCCGATGAAGGCGCCGACCGCGACTAGGGACAGCTGACCCGGCAGGGCTGAGATCACAGTGGCGATGAGGAACGTGCGGCTCTTGATCCCCATTGCCCCGCTGCCGTAGTTCACCGGCCAGTAGGGAAAGCCCGGCATGAGGCGAAGGATGCACACCGCATAGAACCCGCCGTTGGTCAGTCGTGATTCGATCGCCGCTGCGTGATTGCCCAACAGCTTCATCACGGTGTCGCGACCCAGGCCGCGTGCGACCCAGTAGCCGCCGACGCAGCCGGCCACGACTCCGATCATCGACAGGATCGTGCCGAAGATGAGGCCGAAGGCGAGACCACCGGCCACGGCCATGATGGTCACCGGGATCGGCGTGGCCGCGACGAGTGCATAGAGGATGATGAAGATGCCGAATCCCCAGAAACCGGCATCGGCGATCTGCTTTTGGATGCCGTCGAGCGAGGGCAGGTGCACGTTGAATACCAGCCACAATCCGGCGAGCACCGCCAGTGCCAATGCCACATTGCGCAGGATCGAACCCCAGGGCACCCGTGATCCCTCGTGTGTTCTCGAGTGGTTCGGGGAGGATTCGGCGTTCGACATGCTCCCGATCCTACGTGTCACTCTCGGTGGGTGGTGAATCGAAGAGGCCCGCCGACACGGAGTCGACGGGCCACCTCGGCGAGGGTGTTCTGCTGAGCTGGTCTCAGCCGGTGAAGATCGCGACAGCCTTGATCACGGTCAGCGACAGTCCCCAGAGGAGGCCGCCGACTACGACGACCGTCAGGGTTGAGCCGACCGCCTTGTAGGTGCCGCCGACAGGGGACTGAGGTGAACCCTCGGGCGGGACGTGTGCTGTGGGTGTGGAGTTGCTCATGATGTCCTTCCCTGCTTTCAGTTGTCGCCTTCGAGGGCGGCGGCCTGTTTGGCCTTGACGTCCTCTTCCCGTTCGAAGAATTTCTCCTTGACGGGCCGGACGAGGATGTTGGCGATGAAGCCGATGGCGAGTGCGCCGACCATGATGTACATGCCCGGCGTGTAGAGCTCGGGGCCTGTCTTTCCGGCCTTCTCTCCTGCCTCGACGACAGAGTTGACGATGAGGGGGCCAGCCACACCCGCGGCAGACCATGCAGTGAGCAGAGCACCATGGATCGCGCCGACCTGGTAGACGCCGAAGAGATCCTTGAGGTAGGCAGGAACGGTCGAGAATCCGCCGCCGTAGAACGAGATGATGACCAGCGTCGCGAGGATGAACAGGACGATGGAGTTGCCCCCGAAGAGTGCCACGACCAAGTAGAGCAGCAGTCCGACACCGAGGTACATCATGTAGTTGTTCTTCCGGCCCAGGTAGTCCGAGGTTGTCGACCAGATGAATCGGCCGCCCATATTGCCGATCGACAGCAGCCCCACGAAGCCGGCGGCAGCTGCCGCCGTGATGCCGAAGTAGGACTGGATCATCGGAGCGGCGTTCTCGAGGATGCCGATGCCGGCAGTGACGTTGAGGAAGAGGACCACCCACAGCAGCCAGAACTGCGGTGTGCGGATCGCATTGCGCACGGAGACATTGCCCGTGGTCTGCATGGGCTTGGTCGTCGCTTTGGCGGGGTCGAAGTTCTTCGGAGTCCACTCGGGGTGGGGGACGCGGATGACGAAGGCGCCGGCGGCGATGACCACGGCGTAGACGATGCCGAGGGTGACGAAGGTCGGAGTCAGTCCGGCAACGAGATTCTCCGGTTCTGGGCCGCCTCCGTAGAGGCTCATCAGCTGGTTCGACATCGGGCTGGCGATGAGTGCGCCGCCGCCGAAGCCCATGATGGCCAGGCCGGTGGCCAGGCCAGGACGATCCGGGAACCACTTCATCAGGGTCGAGACCGGGGAGATGTAGCCGATGCCCAGGCCGATGCCGCCGATGACGCCGTAGCCGAGATAGACCAGCCAGAGCTGACCGGTCATGATTCCCAGTGATGCGATGAAGAAGCCGACCACCCAGCAGGTGCCCGCTGCGACCATTGATGCGCGCGGGCCGTTCTTCTCCACCCAGGGGCCGAAGACGGCCGAGGAGATGCCGAGCATGAGGATCGCGATAGAGAAGATCCAGCCGATCGAGACTTCACCGGCATCGAAATGTGACATGAAGGGGATCTTGAACACGCTGAACGCGTAGACCTGCCCGATGCACAGGTGGATGGCAAGCGCGGCCGGCGGGATCAGCCACCGGTTGAAGTTTTTCGGCGCGACGATCGCCGATCGCGTGAGGACGGAGGCCATGGATGGATCCTTCGATTGGTGTGCTCTGCGTGCGGCCATCAATGGCCGGACGTGCTGTGAGGACGAGCGTGTCAGGACAACACGCTTTTGTTCTCCTACAGATTAGGGCGCACGCAAGGATTTCGCGAGGTATTCTCAGAAATTCCCCAAGTTTGGGACTTGGGGTGGACCGTCACCACTCAGAGGTTGATGGTCAGCACTCAGAGGTTGATCGTGACGTCGCCCTGCTTGCGAAGCTTCTTGGCGAACTTCTGGGTCGCCTCGGTCGACTTCTGACTCTTCACCTGCTCCTCGAGCTGCGGGCGCATCTCCTCAAGTGACGGGACCTCCTGGGCCTGCTGACCACTCTGCTGGGCCATCTGCTCCTGCTGAGTCTTCGCCTGCTGGTAGGCCTGCCCGATGTCTTCGCCGCTGACCTTGAACTCGCCGTACTCGTCCTTGATGAGGCCTTCGATCGCCAGCTGGGTCTTCAACTCGGCATGGACCTTCTTCTCGTCCATGCCCTGCTTCTTCATGGCGGCGAGGAAGTCCTTCTTGCTCATCTGGCTGGACTTCGCAGATTCTTCGAGACCCTTGTCGACGTCCTTGTTCGAGACCTTGATGTCGCGCTTCTCGGCTTCCTGACTGAGGAGCTCGGTGCTCACCAGGTTCTCAGCGGTCTGCGTCCTGAGCTGCTTCTCATCGACCTGCTGGCCCGACTGCTGCGACTGCATCTGCATCTGCTGATACTGGGTCTCGTAGAGGGGGACGAAGTCATCCTTGGTGATCTTCTCGCCATTGACCTCGGCGACGACATCAGGGATGCCGTCGGTGTTCGGCTTTCCGCTCTGGTCCTGGCCCTGGCCGGACGCGTCGCTTCCAGCCTCCTGCTTCGCCGAGGCGGATGTCTCCTGGGCCTTCGGCTCTTCTTCGGCTGAGCCGCAGGCTGCCAGTGATCCCACTGCTGTCGCGACGACGAGGCCCAATAGCCATTTGCTCTTCTGCACACTCACTCCTGCTTTCGGCATCAGCCCGTCAGGCTAACAGGTTGACGTCCTCGGAGCCTGAGTGGACCTTGACCGTCGCTTGGCAACACGGGGACACTGAGAAGACTCGAGCGGCGAAGGAGCCCGATCATGACTGCACGATTCAGAGGAGTCTTCCTGACATGTCAGGACAGCGTGAGAACCGCGGCGTTCTACCGAGATCTGGCCGGTGTGCCGCTTGAAGAGGCAGGCAACGATGAGTACACCTACTATGTGCTCGAGGTTGACGGGATCCAGATCGCCCTCCACGATGCTCACGCCTTCGCCGACTACAGCTTTCCCCCGAACAGCGAGTCGAACCTCACTCATCTGTACTTCCGCATTGAGGATCAGCAGGCCTTCCTCGAAGATGTCAGAAGTGTCGGCGCACCGCTGATCGACGTCGATGACGTTGTCGTCACCGTTCAAGACCCCGACGGTCGAAAGGTCATGTTCGGCACCGCTTGAACGGTGCCCGAGGGTCGAGGAAGCTGGGCTCAGCCCTTCGGCGCGTAGGCCGAGTAGACGACTCCGCTGGGGAACGGTTTCGAGTCAAGGAGCTGCAGTCGCGGCCGAGCGTCATCAGGGAAGAAGGGCCGTCCGCGACCCTGCCACACGGGATAGGTGAACATCCGGAACTCATCGACCACCTCGGCGGTGATGAGCGCATGTGCCAAGGTGATGCTGCCGGTGACGATGACGTCGCGCCCGGGCTCCTCGCGCAGAGCGACGACGGCATCGATGGGATCGCCGCTGATGATGCTCGTGTTCTCCCACCCCGGGTCGCCGGTCAGCGTGGTTGAGACGACGCGCTTGTCGACCTGATTGAGATGATCGGCGACCCCGGTGACGTCATCGGTCTGCAACGGCCAATAGCCGCGGAAGTCCTCGAAGGTCTGCCGCCCGAGCAGCAGCACATCCTCATTGGCAGACTGCCGCATCAGCTCGGCGGACAGCTCCTCGTCCTGAGCCTGCGGGTCGAACCAGTCATCGAGCATCTCGGCTCGGCCGTCAAGAGTCATGTTCTGGGTGATGATGATGCGCACGGCGGGCTCCTCGTCGAGTGGTGGCGTCACTGACCACGGTACGCACGACGAGACCCGCCGTCCATGGTCAGGCTGTGGCTCGGGTCAACAGTGCGGATGCCACCTCGGTGCCTCATATACTTCTGCCCGCGAAATGGTGGACCCTCGGAAGCTATGGGAGTGAACCGTCGATGACTTCCTCTCACGGATTTCCTCACGCACGACCGCGGCTTTCTCAGTAGAGTTCGACACATAGCTCATCCGGCCCGAAGGAGTTCCATGTCCGCCTCATCATCTGCCTCGTCGTCTGCCCCTGTCCCAGATTTCCGCACCGAGACTCAGAGTCTGCACGACGATCTTGTGAGACTGCGTCGCACCCTGCACGCCAATCCCGAGCTCGGCTACCAGCTGCCGTTCACTCAGAAGACCGTCCTCGATGAACTCGCCGATCTGGGCCTCGAAATCACCACCGGAGAATCGCTGACCTCGATCGTCGCCGTGCTCAAGGGCGGACGCCCCGGACCCGCAGTGCTGCTGCGTGGGGACATGGATGCCCTGCCCGTCGCCGAGGACACCGGCCTCGACTACGCCTCGACGAACGGCAATATGCACGCCTGCGGCCATGACATGCATACCGCTGGTCTCGTCGGCGCCGCTCGTCTGCTTGCCGCGCACCGGGAGGAGTTGCCCGGGTCCATCGTGTTCATGTTCCAGCCCGCCGAGGAAGTCGAAGGAGGCGCTGAGCCGATGATCGCCGAGGGCCTCCTTGAGGCAGCAGGCGTGCCCCTTGTCGCCGCATACGGAATCCACGTCGAAGCCGATGTGCGCGGACGGTTCACCACAAAGGGCGGGCCGCTCATGGCTGGGTTCGCCGACCTCAACCTGAAGGTCCACGGCGCTGGCGGTCACAGCTCCCAGCCGCAGGCCACCCGCGACCCCGTGCCCGCCGTCGCCGAGATCGCGCTCGCCCTCAACACGATGGTGTCCCGGTCCTTCGACATCTTCGACCCGGTCGTCGTCTCCGTGACTCAGCTGGAAGGATCGCAGGCCAGCAACATCATCCCTGACACCGCGAAGCTCACCGCCTCGGTCCGCTATCTCTCGGCCGACTCGATCGCTCTGCTGCAGGAACGTGTGCCCGAGATCGCCGAGAACATCGCCCGGGCACACCGGTGCACCGCCGAGGTGGACTTCCGGATCGGCTTCCCTGTTACCGTGAATAACCCCGCCGAGACAAGCACGGTCATCGACCGCCTCGGCGAGGTCTTTGGAACCGAGCACGTCGAGGAGATGGCCGCCCCGCGGATGGGGTCCGAGGACTTCTCCTATGTGCTTCAGAATGTGCCGGGCACCTTCGTGTTCCTCGGAGCCACTCCAAAGGGTGTGGACCCGAATGCGGAGACGAACCATTCGCCCCGAGTTGTCTTCGACGACGGGTTGTTGGGGGATCAGGCTGCAGCCCTGGCCCACCTGGCGTTCGCGCGGCTGGTGGATGAGCTGGGCTGAAGATGACGTTGGGCCCGCTGCTGATGCAGCGGGCCCAACGTCGGTACTTTCCTTGGTCAGATCTCCTTCTTGATGGTGGCCCCGGCACGGGACTCCAGCTCTTCCAGATCCTTCCGCCTGACTTTGCGGTAGGCATCGAAGTCGTGATCCTCATGCAGCGTCTTCACGATGCAGTAGCCGAGGATGCCGACGATGACCGCGAACGGCAGGGCTGAGAGCATTGCCGCCTGTTGAAGCGCTGGGAGCCCCCCGGCGAAGAAGAGCACCATGGCCGTTGTGCCTGTCAGTGCTCCCCACACCGTGAGTACCCAGCGGCTTGGTTCGAGGGTTCCGCGGGAGGTGAGCATGCTGAGCACGAAAGTGTTCGCGTCAGCGCCTGAAACGAAGTAGAGGACAACAAGGATGATCGCAATCACCGAGGTAAGACCGGCCATCGGAAGATGTTCCAGAGTTTCAAAGAACGCTGAATTCACATCCGCGGCCGCGGCTTTGCCGATGCCGCCGTTACCCTCCATGTCGATCTTGATCGCCGTTCCGCCGAAGATCGTGAACCAGACGAAGAAGACAAGGCTGGGGATGCCCATGACGCCGAGGACGAATCCGCGGATCGTTCGACCTTTGGATATCTTGGCAAGGAATACGCCGACGAAGGCACCCCAGCTCAGCCACCATGCCATCATGAAGTACGTCCAGTACTGATACCACTCGACGTCGCCGGCCATAAGTGGGGTCAGGAGACTGGTCTTGAAGAAGTCATTGAGGTATTCGCCCGTAGAGCGGAAGAAGAGATTTCCGATGAAGCCTGTGGGGCCGACGATGAGGACGAAGAGACCGAGGAAGATCGACAGTACTGCCGTCGTCTGGCTGAGGAACTTGATGCCCCGGTTGACTCCCGACAGCGCAGACAGGGTGAACACGACCGTGATGCCCAAGATGATGATGATCTGAACGAACAATTCGTTCGGGATCCCGAAGACCCGGTTGAGGCCCTCGGTGATCTGTGATGCACCCAGTCCCAGCGAGGTGGTCGTCCCGAACAGCGTGGCGATGACCGCCAGAATGTCGATGAGGTTGCCCAACCATCCGTCCATGGCTTTGCCGAAGACCGGCTTGAGCATGGGCGAGATCAGTCCGGTGTTTCCTCGCCTGTGGGTCGAATAGGCGATGGCGAGGCCGAACACTCCGAAGACCGCCCAGGCGTGCGGTCCCCAGTCGAAGTAGGAGAACTGGAGTGCGCGTACCGCGGCCTCGGTGGTGCCAGGGTCGGCGAGTCCGTGCGGTGGAGTCGTGAAATGGCTGATCGGTTCAGCCACACCGTAGCTGATGAGTCCGATGCCCATCACGGCGGAGAGGATCATGGTCAGCCACGCCCAGGTGCTGAATTCCGGGCGATCGTCATCGGCGCCGAGGCGGACCCGCCCGAACCGACTGAACCCGAGATAGAGGAGGAGTCCGATGCAACCGAGAGTGAGGACCAGGTAGACCCAGCCGACCTTCGCCGCGACAACGTCCATCGCGGCGGTCATAGCCGTTGCCATGCCGTCGGGCGACAGGGCTCCCCACAGAGTGAATGCGGCGACTCCGACGATGGAGATCCAAAGGACACGACCGGGGCGATGTCTCATTGCGACGGCGTAGGCGACCTCCGGTGTCGGACCGGATTCGGACTCCATGCCGTGGCCGGGCAGCTGTGCTCGGGCACTTGCGGAGTGGCGGGGGCCATCCCGATCCGCATCGGGGTATTGCTCGGAATCGTCGTTCATGGGAACTCCACTTCGTTGTGAATCGGGCTTGTGCGCATCGCTCAGTTGAGCGGGGAGAGATCCTGGCTGTCGAAGAACTTGCCGGCCTTGTAGATCATCGGCTCGTCCTCGGAGGCCTCCGCGCTGCGCACCCGTCCGACGAATATCGTATGGGTCAGGGCCTGGAAGCGTTCCTTGATCTCGACTTCGATTGAGGCTGCCGAACCGTCGATAAGTGGTGATCCATGGGATCCGGAATGCCAGTCGAGCTCAGCGAACTTGTCTGTCGCCTTCGATGCGAAGGTACCGATGGTCCCTCGCTGATTGCGGCTCATGATGTTGATTCCCATGTGGGTGGAGCGGAAAAGTGCGGGGTAGGTCGAGGATGTCTTCTGCACGCATACGAGAACCAGCGGCGGGTCGAGTGAGATCGAATTGTAGGAATTCACCGCCAGGCCACGAGGCTTTCCGTCTTCGTCCGTAGTCGTCACGACTGTCACCCCGGTGATGAACTGTCGGTTGAAGGCCTTGAGATTCTCGGAGGAGGGCTGGCCCGACAGATCGTCGGTGACGACGTCTCCTGCGTACGACTCGAATGCCGACGACAGGGACTTGAGTCCAAGGTCGGCCAGCAGTGCGTGTGCATCCCAGGTGACCTCTTCTCGGCTGATGACTCCCTGATCGAAGGTGATGAGGTTCGAACCGTGTGTCGTCACCTGCTGCCCGGTGGGAGGGACATCATTGAGGGGCTGGGTGAAAGTGCCGGTGGAGTGCCAGTAGATGGCTCCCTGCTCGCCTTCGATGAGGATGCGGTCGATCGTGGTGGTGAGATCTGGGAAAGCTGCGCGGATCTCACTGATCTCTGCTTTGGTCTCCTCAACGCTTCTCTCCCTGCCGGAGTTCGCGGAGACGCGCACGTAGTCGTCGGTGAAGAGTGAATCGAGAGCATCGGTGTTTCCGATGTCCCATGCTTCGCGCCAGGTTCCGATGATGGTCGTCTTAACGTCGTCGTAAGGACGTGCTTCTTTGCTCTGTTGCATACTAGAGATCGTAGAATCACTGTGATGTATTAGTCAATAGGTTTTTGAAACCGTGATTTATCGGGAGTTTCCTGGGCTATTGACATTCATCTTTGCATGCAAGTAGATTTCTTGCATGCAACAGACTGGAGTTTTGACACGATGAGCACGATGACTACACGCGAGCAGGATGAGAGCATCGGCCGCCTCGGCGAGCACGATGAGCTTCCGGCGAATTTCGATGAACTGGCACAGCGACTTGGTGTCCGTTCGATCACCATTCAGCGAGAAGAGATCCTCGCAGAGGCCGGTATCGGCCTCAGTGAACCGCTGCAGCAGGCGGCCGCGGTGGCCGTGCTGAGGAACCCGTGGATCGACAGTATCGATCCACACAGTGATCTGGGTCCGGCGACCGAGAGGATCGCTCCGGTGCTGGCGAAGGTGCTGACCGATCGACTTCTGTCGATTCTCGGATCCGCCGAGAACGTCGAAGCCTTCGGCAAAGGCGCGGTGGTCGGGGTCGACGGCGAGATCGAACATGCCGGTGCACTCATCCACACTCCTTACTTCGGCAATATCCTGCGGGAAATGCTCGAAGGCACCTCGGTCATCTGCTTCGCGGACGGCCGATCGGGCCCATCGTCGTCGATTCGGGTGCCGATGTGGCACAAGACCCACGCCACCTCACGTGACCACTACCAGACAATCGACATCCACCTCTCGGACTCACCACGAGCCGATGAGATCTGCGTGATCGCCGCCGCGTCGACCGGCCCCCGGCCGTTCGCCCGCATCGGCGATCGCAGAACCGATGGCACAGTCACCACAGAGATCCTGAAAGGACTCGTCAAATGAAGATTCGCAAACTCACCACCGTCGTCGAAGAGATCCTCACCGAAGGCGGCCGCGAGACCAGCCCCGTCATCACCGTGGCTGCAGTTGCCGCAGTGATCGAGAACCCCTGGGCCGGCCAGGGATTCGTCGAGGACCTCAACCCCGGCATCGACGCCACCGCCAGCGCCCTCGGTGCCGAACTTGCTCCCCGTGTCATGGAAGCACTCGGCGGTAGCCTCGAAGCCTACGGCAAGGCCGCAATCATCGGCCTCAACGGTGAGATCGAGCACGGCTCCGCACTCATCCACACACTGAAGTTCGGCAACCACTTCCGTGATGCTGCTCAGGCGTCCACCCTGCTTCCGGCCGTCGAGAAGCGCGGCGAGGCGGGAGCGGTCTTCGACATTCCGCTCAAGCACTTCACCGACGCGACGATCCGCTCGCACCACCAGACCTTCGAATGGAGAGTTGCGGACGCACCTCATGCCGATGAGATCCTGATTGCGCTCGCGGGATCGACGGGCGGACGCCCGCAGCAGCGGCTCGCGCCGCTATCGGCTGACAAGTAGGGCGCCGAATCATGCGGGATGACAATGACGTCCCCGTCGTCCTGCTCCACGGAGTCGGACTCGACAGGACCGTTTGGCAACGGGTGGAACGACTGCTGAGGCCTCCGAGCGTTGCGCTCGATCTGCCAGGACATGGAACTCGGCCACCGCTGCATGAGCCGACCTCGGTGACGGAGATGGCTGCGGATGTGGCGGCCCGGATGCCATCCGGGCCGGTCCACCTCGTTGGTTTCTCCCTCGGATCGCTCATCGCCCAGCAGATCGCGCTCGACCACCCCGAACGAGTGCGCACCCTCACCTGTGTGAGTTCGGTGTGCGCTCGGACTGAGGACGAATCGGCCGCTGTAGCCACACGGCTGCAGAACGCGCACCGGGATCTGCCCGCCAGCATGGAAACCGCACTGCGACGCTGGTTCCCCGACGATGACGGAACCGACTGGCAAGCCCAGCGAGGGGAGACGCGCCCAGTTCTCATGGCCAACGATCCGGCTTCCTATGCGCATGCCTACGCCGTCTTCGCCACAGCCGACAGAGAACTCGCCGACAGACTGCCTGCGATTACAGCCCCGACCCTGGCGATCACCGGAGAATTCGACCCCGGTTCCACGCCGGAGATGAGCCACCGGATCGCGGCACGGATTCCCGACACCGAAGTCGTCATCGTCCCGGGGGCCCGGCACATGCTGCCCGTGACCCATCCCGAGGTGCTCGCCGGCCATCTCGACCACCTCCTCCACCAGCCAGAAAGGAATCAGCCGTGACTCTCAGACTCGATCACTTCATCGGAGGCACCCACAGTGCTCCTGCCGATGGAGGTTACCTGGACAGCACCAACCCGGCCACGCTCGAAACACTCTACGAGTTCGCCCGCGGGACCGCCGCTGACGTCGATCACGCCGTCGAGGCCGCGCGCCGGACATTCGAATCGGCGGCGTGGCAGAGAACGACACCGACACAGCGAGGTCACCTGCTGCGCAGGTTCGGCGATCTCATCGGGCAGAACGCCGACGACCTCGCTCGCTTCGAGAGCGAAGACAACGGCAAACTTCTGCGCGAGATGAAGGGACAGCTCAAAGGTCTCCCCGAATACCTCTACTACTATGGCGGCCTGGCCGACAAGGTCCAGGGTTCGCAGATTCCGACGAACTCCCCTGAGGTCATCAACTTCACCCAGCGAGAGGCTCTCGGCGTCGTCGGGCTCATCACCCCGTGGAACTCGCCCATGACTCTGACGATCTCCAAGTTGGCACCAGCCCTGGCTGCCGGCAACACTGCCGTCATCAAGCCGAGTGAGTACACATCACGGACGCTCCTGCGTTTAGCCGAACTCGCTCATGAGGCAGGCTTCCCCGACGGCGCGGTCAACGTCGTCACCGGGATCGGCGCCGAGGCGGGTCAGGCTCTCGTGGATTCGCCGAAGCTCTCGAAGATCTCCTTCACCGGATCGACTGGAACGGGCTCCGCGATCGCCGGTGCGGCGGCCTCACGATTCATCGGCTGCACCCTCGAGTTGGGAGGCAAGAGCCCGAACATCGTCTTTGACGACGCGAATGTGTCGAATGCCGCCATGGGCGTCATCGCAGGCATCTTTGCAGCGGGTGGCCAGACCTGCATCGCCGGCAGCAGGGTCTTCGTTCAGCGCGGCGTCTACGACGAACTGCTCGAGAAGGTCACCCAGCGGGCCTCGTCGATCATCATCGGCGATCCGATGGATCCGAAAACCGAACTCGGCCCATTGGCATTCGAAAGCCAACTGAACAAGGTCGCAGAGTACGTCGACATCGGAGTGTCCGAAGGAGGCAGCATCGCCTACGGCGGGCAGCGCCCCGAGGTCGACCTCCCCGGCTACTTCTTCCAGCCGACGGTGCTCACGGATACGACAAACGATATGCGGATCTGCCGTGAGGAGATCTTCGGGCCCGTTGCCGCGATTATGCCCTTCGACACCGAAGACGAAGTACTGGGCCTGGCCAACGACACAGACTACGGTTTGGCTGCGGGCGTCTGGACTTCGAACCTTCAGCGGGCGATGCGGATGTCGCAGAGCATCGACGCTGGCACCGTATGGATCAACATGTACCGGGCGATGTCTCCGATGTCACCGCGACAGGGATTCAAGAACTCCGGAGTCGGCATCGAACACGGAATCGAGTCGATGCACGAGTACACGAGGCTCAAAAGCATCTGGATCAATACTGACGAAGATGCCATGGCCGACCCGTTCGTTCTGGGGCGGTGACCGGCTGACATGCCTCTCATCGACATCTCAATCGCCAAAGGCCGAGATTCGCAGCAGCTGCGCGACCTCATCGCAGGAGTGCACCGGGTGGCCGAAGAGACCACCGGAGCCGCAGCAGAGAACATCACGGTGATCGTGCGCGAAGTGGAGAAGGACCTCTGGTCGCGCACAAATACGACGATCGCCGAACGCGAAACCACGAAATAGAGAACACACATCAAGAACGCTTGAGATCAAAGGAGCACATCATGCGCTTTTCACTCTTCCTGCACATGGAACGCTGGGACGACTCGATCAGTCCGGAACAGCATTGGAAGAACCTTGTCGAGTTGGTGAAACTGGCTGAAGCCGGCGGATTCGGCACGGTGTGGATCGGCGAGCACCACTCGATGGAGTTCGTCTCCTCTCCGAGTCCGATGCCGCAGCTGGCATACCTGGCCTCTCAGACCTCGACGATCAGGCTCGGATCCGGAACGATCATCGCGCCGTTCTGGCATCCGCTCCGCGCCGCCGGAGAAATCGCACTGCTCGATGTCATCAGCGGCGGACGCGCCGAGGTGGGAATCGCTCGCGGTGCCTACCAGTTCGAGTTCAACCGACTGGCCGATGGCATGGCCGCAGCCGACGGCGGGGAGTACTTGCGAGAGCTGGTTCCGGCCGTTCAGAAGCTGCTGCAGGGCGACTACGCTCATGAGGGCAAGCACTGGCAGTTCCCGCTCTCGACGGCTGTACCCAAGCCGATCCAGCAGCCTACTCCGCCGATCTGGTTGGCGGCGCGGAGTCCGGAGACTCATGATTTCGCCGTCGCGAACGGGTGCAACGTCCAGGTCACACCGCTGATGAAGGACGACCGTGAGGTCGAGGACCTGATGGAGAAGTTCAACACTGCGATCGCCGCGCACCCGGAGGTCGAGAAACGTCCCGAGATTATGGTCCTGCGACACACCTACCTTCACTCGCCTCAGGATCCGGAAGGCTGGAAGGTCGGCGCGGCCGGCGTCAACAAGTACTACCGCACCTTCTCCTCTTGGGCATTCGGGAAGAAGGATCACGAGAACGGCTTCCTCGATCCGACTCCGGAGGAGAACTTCGCTGATCGCCCCGAATTCGAGCTCGAAGCGCTGCATAAGTCTGCGATGATCGGTACCCCTGACGAGGTCACCAAGCGGATCCGCCACTACGCGGACCTCGGCTACGACGAATACAGCTTCTGGTCCGACAATGCACTGACTCACGAAGAGAAGAAGGCCTCACTGCAGCTCTTCATCGACGAGGTCGTCCCCAACTTCCGCTGATACGTCATCGAGGTGCCCGGTCCCGGAGGCGAGGAACCTCGAGCCGTCGATCAGCCGGATTGCGTCAGACCAGCCGGGATGTGAAAGAAGGCGGGTCTCGGATTCAACCGGAGTCTGAGGCCCGCCTTCAGCTGCGACTAATTGCTTTCAGCGGTGATTGAATATCGTGGTTGTTCTCAGGGTTCCCGGTCGATGGATAGTGTCGTGCGAGTGCGAGGGACCAGCAGTTCTTGAGTAGAGGCGAACACGTGAGATCTCATCGTAGTCTCCGCGCCGAAGGGGTCCTTGTTCTGGATCATGGTGAGCACTTGGCGGTGTTCCCTGCTTGAGTTGACTGCGCGACCGGGGTGATCCAAGGTCTTGCGCACCAGCGTGTAAAACGACAACTGGTTCATCAGCCGGCCGTATTGTTCGACGAGCTTGTTGTTGTCGGCCCCATCGACGAGCGTCTGATGAAATCCCTGTACCTGGCTGGCATAAGTGTCCGTGTCCCCGGCCTGCGATGTCACCTCTGAAGCAGCGACATTGTCTTCGAGCACATCGAGCTGGTGACAGGGCCCCCGTCGAGCCATAAGGGCCGCGGCCAATCCTTCAAGAACTTCTTTGAGCTGGAACATCTCGACGATCTCCCGGCGAGTCGGCTCTCGGATGAACGTGCCGACTTTCGGGCGAATCTCAATGAGGCCCTCAAGCTGCAGTTGCTTGAGAACTTCTCGAATGGGGGTTCGGGAGACGTCGAACTCATGAGCAAGTGAGACCTCGGAGAGCGGACTCCCGGGCTCGAGGTCACCGCGTGTGATCTTCGCGCGAAGCCGTTCCAGGAGTGTCGTCGCTGGACCAGTAGGGTCTGTATGCATGCTCCAGATCGTATGTTGCATACATGTTAGAGGTCAAGGGTAGCTGTGGCGAGCATGATCTGCAGCCTTCGTCTCTTCCGGTTCGCTGTTCAGTCATGGGAATAGGTAGAAATTATTGGTTCGCGCCTCACCAGTATCTGCCATGCAACAAAGGTGAGGTAAATGGGTGAGGGGCGCTCGGCACCGAAATGCGGGAGCTGCGTCGCCGCGCGGGTGCACCCACGTGTCTCGACGTAGAGCCCGAGACTCGATGGAATAACGACGAACGGTTGGTAACTCCTGGTCGAAATATTCCATTTCTTCGACCAGGAGTTACCAACCGTTGTTGGGCGGAGGGCTGTGTCCTGCCTCAGGCGCTGATCATGTTGTGGGGGTCGAGGACGAACTTCTTGGCCACACCTGAATCGAACTCGGCGTAGCCCTTCGGAGCATCCTCGAGGGCGATCGGGGTGGCGTTGACGTTCTTGGCGATCGTGACCTTGTCGTTGAGGATCGCGTGCATCAGACCGCGGTTGTACTTCATGACCGGGCACTGGCCGGTGACGAAGACGTGAGACTTCGCGAAGCCGAGCCCGAAGCGCATCGACAGTGATCCTTCCTGGGCCGCCTTGTCGGCTGCACCCGGATCGCCTGTGACGTAGAGGCCCGGGATGCCCAGGCTGCCACCTGCACGGGTGATGTCCATGAGTGAGTTGAGCACGGTCGCCGGAGCCTCGGTGGCTGCATCCTTGCCGTGGCCGCGGGCCTCGAAGCCCACCGCGTCGATGCCGCAGTCGACCTCTGGGGTGCCGAGGATCTGCTCGATCTGATCCTTGGGGTCACCCTTGGACACATCGACGGTCTCGCAGCCGAAGGCGCGCGCCTGAGCCAGGCGGTCCTCATTGAGATCGCCGACGATGACGACCGATGCACCGAGGAGCTGCGCCGAGGTGGCCGCCGCGATTCCGACCGGACCTGCGCCGGCGACGTAGACCGTCGAGCCGATCGTGACTCCGGCCCCGACAGCACCGTGGAAGCCGGTGGGGAAGATGTCGGAGAGCATCGCCAGATCGAGGATCTTCTCCATCGCCTGGTCCTTGTCCGGGAACTTCAGGACGTTCCAGTCGGCGTAGGGCACGAGGACGTATTCAGCCTGTCCGCCGACCCAGCCGCCCATGTCGACATATCCGTAGGCTGAACCTGGGCGGTCGGGATTGACGTTGAGGCAGATGCCGGTCTGGCGTTCGATGCAGTTCCGGCAGCGACCGCAGGAGATGTTGAACGGCACGGACACGAGGTCGCCGACCTTGACGAACTCGACATCACGCCCGACCTCGACGACCTCGCCGGTGATCTCGTGGCCGAGGACGAGTCCTTCAGGAGCGGTGGTGCGGCCGCGGACCATGTGCTGGTCGGAGCCGCAGATGTTCGTGGCCACGGTTTTGAGGATGACGCCGTGGTTGACCTTGCGGCCGATATTGGCTGGGTGGACGCCAGGTCCGTCCTTGAGGACGAACTCGGGATACTCGGTGTCGACGACCTCGACCTTGCCGGGGCCTGCGTAGCTGATTGCCTTATTGCTCATCGTTGAGTCTCCATTCGAAAGAATGTGGAAGTGGCGAACCTCAGGAGGGCCGGGAGGACTCCTGAAATATCAGTCTTTCATCAGACATGCCTGCAGTCTCGCCCTTCGATGGCGGGTGTGTCAATAGGCCGTTGCTAGTCCGGTGATCGTACGATCATTCGCCGAGGCGGGTCGCGAGAATGTGCTGGGAGGTTGCCCGCAGATGCCACAGGGATTCCTTGATCAACGGCGAATTGCGGCTCCCGGTGCGGACCGCGGTGACGATCTTCCGGCTGAGTCTGCCTGGCCCGCTCAGGCGGACTCTGGTGACATTGTCCTCCCCTGCCAGGCTGACCAGCCTGGGCAGCAGACTGACGCCCACTCCGACTCCGACAAGCGCCGCCTGCGTCTCCCATTCGACAGATTCGTGGGAGATCCGCGGGGTCACTCCGGCCGCGGTGAAGGCGGCGATGAACAGTGCGTGATAGGGCGACCCGGGTGCGGCGGTGATCCAATCTTCGGCGGCCAGATCGGCCAGTGTCACGGACTCGAACGCGGCGACCGGGTGGTCGGAGGGCACCATGACGTCGAGCGGATCGTCGAGGAGATCGACCTTCTCGAATCGCGGATCGTCTTCGACCTGGACATCTCCCTGCATGGAGACGACGACGGCGAGATCGATGCGTTCGGCCACGAGGAGTTCGAAACACCTCGTGGGACTTGCTTCGGTGACGTGGACCGTGGACGTGGGGTGAGACTTCTGCAGGTGGGCTGCAAGTGGAGCGAGCAGATTCGCCGAGGCGGTCGAGAATCCTCCGATGCCGAAATGCGTTGGCGTCTGGTCCCCGGCGCTTAAGGAGGAGGCACGGATGTCTTCCCATTCGGCGATGAGCCTGTCGGATCGGCGCACGAGATTTTGGCCGGTCGCCGTCAGGCGCAGCCCGCGTCCGTCCTTGACGAGCAGCGTCATTCCCAGTGAATGCTGGAGCTCGCGCAGCTGCCCGGACACGGCCGACGGGGAATAGCCGGTGAGCTCGGCGGTGGCAGCAACAGTGCCGCAGGCGGCGAACGTGCGCAGTGTGATGAGTCGAGGATCGATCATGGCACTATTGTGCCTCGGGTCATGCAGGGAATCCGCACGGAATCCGCCAGAATCTCGCGCTTTTTCTGCAGTGTTTCGGTGGATAGTGTCTTCTGTGACAGCGTCGGCCAACTCACGTACTCAGGCGAAGAGTCGAGGTTGTCATGGGTTGCAATGCACCAGCAGCAGACATCAAGGGAGATGGAATTGACCGCAGTGAATCTGGCGCCGACATTGAAGGGCTTCCCTGCCGGCTTCAGCGAGGAGAGGCTCGACGAGGTTCGACGCCTTCTCGACGCCCGCCGCACCGGCTTCTCGCTTGAGGCGCCGTTCTACACCGATGATCATCTCTTCAACCTCGATATGCAGGCGATCTTCGGGCAGAACTGGGTCTTCGCCTGCAGCGTCGCGGAGATTCCCGAGCCCGGTGACTACGTCACGCTCGACTACGGCCCCTACTCACTCATCGTTCTGCGCACCGACGACGGCGGAGTCAATGTCCTCCACAACGTGTGCCGCCACCGTGGCGCTCGTGTCCTCACCGAGGACACCGGAACTACAGGCAACCTGGTCTGCGGCTACCATTCGTGGACCTATTCGCCCGAGGGCGACCTCATCCACGCCTCGGCGCCGGGCGAGATGGAATTCGACAAGGCCTGCTATTCGCTCAAGCGTGCCCACGGCACGATCGCCGCGGGCCTCGTCTTCCTCTGCCTGGCAGAAGAGCCACCGGCCGATTTCGCTGACACTGCCGCGATCTTCGAGCCCTATGTCGCACCCCACGAGCTGACGAAGACGAAGGTCGCCTACCAGCAGAACATCGTCGAAGAGGCCAACTGGAAGCTCGTGATGGAGAACAACCGCGAGTGTTACCACTGCGATGGCCACCCCGAGCTCGCCTGCGCCCTGTTCCCGACCTGGGGACTGACCGATGAGACGATCCCACCCCATCTCGAGGACGTCTGGGACCGCAACCAGCAGGCCCAGGCCGCGCTGGAATACCGGTGCCGACGTTACGGACTGCCCTACGAGGTCGTCGAGGAACTCGACACCCGCATCGCCGGAATCCGGATCTCGCGCGAATCACTCGATGGGCAGGGGGAGTCGTTCTCAGCCGACGGCCGACGGCTGTCGAAGAAGCTCCTCGGCGATCTTCCCGATTTCCGTCTGGGACGCTGTTCCATGCACCTGCAGCCCAACAGCTGGTTCCACCTCCTCGGCGACCATGTGGTGACCTTCACGGTGCTCCCGATCAATGCGCATCAGACGCTTGTGCGCACCACCTGGCTCGTCGCCGACGATGCGGTCGAGGGCGTCGACTACGATCTCGAGACGCTGACGCACACGTGGAAGCAGACGAATCTGCAGGATAGGAACTTCGTCGAACTCTGCCAGCAGGGGGCGACGAGTCCGTTCTATGAGCAGGGCCCATATATGAAGAGCGAATACCAGGTCGAGGCCTTCATCAACTGGTACGTGCAGCGGATGCGGGAGCACGTGGGATGAAGCGCCTCGCCGACCCCATGACTCCGCTGGCGCAGCGGATCCGGGGCCTCGAGATGCCGTGGAACCGGGTGCTCTCCAGCACGACGGGACCCGCCGGTGCCGCCACGGCACTCGGACCGTGGCACCCACAGGAGTTCTCCGCCGAGTGTGTGGAGACCATCCCCGAGGCGGGCGACATGATGGTCTTCGTCTTCCGTCGGATGGACGGTGCCCCACTGGCATTCCGGTCCGGTCAGTACATCAACATCGACTTCCCGGTGCATGGGCCCGACGCCGAACCGGTGTCTCGCAGCTACTCGATCTCGAGCGCGCCGACCGAGCCGTGGACGTTCTCCATCACGATCAAACGCGACCCGAAAGGGCTCGTCTCGTCCTGGGCACACGAGTCCCTTCGGGTCGGCACCGTCCTGGAGATGCTGGGTCCGGTGGGAGCGTTCCACCTGGCCGATTACGATCGGCGAGCCCGTTACCTCCTGCTGGCGGCCGGAGCCGGCATCACCCCGCTGATGTCGATGGTGCGCACGATCCACTCTCTGCCTGGCCAGGCCGACGTCGTCCTGCTCTATCACGGCTCGGCACCGGATCGCTTTGCGTTTGCCGAGGAGCTCAACTTCCTGCAGAGGGCCGACTTCCGCATCGAGGTCATCTACACCCTCGGCGATCGGACACAGGCAGACGACTCGGCCGGCGCTGGAAGTGTGTGGGGTGGAAAGACCGGCCGCCTCTCGACTGCGCTCATCGAGGAAGTCGTCCCCGACGCCAATGGGCGACAGGTTTTCGCATGTGGACCCGAGGGGTATCTCAACACTGCGACGGACTGCTTGCGCGAGGTCGGTGTGGATGACACCTCGGTGTTCATGGAGTTCTTCTCCGGCGACCGAGAGACACGTGCCGAATACGCCGAGGAAGTTGCGATCGCAGGCGAGATTGCCGAAGAGATCGCATCGGCCAGCGAAGAATACTACGAAGCGCAGCCCGCCGCCTTGGAGATGTACGAACCCGAATACACTGCTGACGGGCCAGTCGAGGCTACCGCTTCGCCGCTTGAAGCCGTCGACGCCTTGGCCGAAGTCCCGGTCGAACCGGAGGCCGAGTTGGTCGTGGCTGGTGTTGAGCCGGTGGCGGACACTGCGTCCGACTCGGCTTCCGAGACCGTCCCGGCGACCGCCTCGGCGACGGACGTAGAGGCACGAGGTGACGAAGTCACGGTTGTCGATCCGACGACTTTCGCTACCGTGGGCGACGGCGAGCACCTGATGTCCTTTGTGCGCACCGGACTCAATGTTCGCGTGAACTCGGAGGAATTCGTCCTCGACGCCGCACGTCGTGCCGGTGTGAAGATCGGCGCGAACTGCCAAGAGGGCATGTGCGGATCGTGCAAGGTCGTCAAGCTCGACGGGGAGGTCGACATGAACCATCAGGGCGGCATCCGCGCACGCGAGATCGATGCGGGGAAGTTCCTTCCTTGCTGTTCGACGGCGACGAGCGACCTGGTCATCGACGCCTGAGCCGAGGGGAGGGTTCGCCGCCCGCTCCGACCGCACCATTCGCGCCAGCACAACTGAAGCACCCAACACTGATTTTCACTGCAACACAAAGGAGTACACAGTGCCGATTTCCTCACCTCGGGTCGTCATCATCGGAGCCGGCATCGTCGGAGCCAACCTCGCGGACGAACTCGCCCAGCTCGGCTGGACCAACACCCTCGTCCTCGAACAGGGACCCTTGAATATCCCCGGTGGATCGACCTCGCACGCACCCGGCCTGGTCTTCTCCTCGAACGGGTCGAAGTCGATGACCGAGTTCGCGCAGTACACGATTGAGAAGCTCACCTCGCTGACTGGCCCCGATGGTCGCGGTTCGTTCCTGCCCGTCGGTGGACTTGAGATCGCCACCCAGGACGACCGGCTCCAGGACCTGCACCGCCGTGCCGGTTGGAATCGGTCCTGGGGTGTCGATGCCGAGGTGGTCGATGCGCAGGAATGCCTGCGATTGTTCCCCATGCTCAATCCGGACAAGGTCCTCGGCGGACTGCTGACTCCGGGCGATGGGCTGGCGCTCGCCGCTCGCGGCACCCAGCTGGTCATGGACCGCGCTCGGGCCGCTGGTGTTGAGTTCCGTGATCGCACCACCGTGACCGGCATCGAGCAGTCCGGTGGCACGGTCACAGCAGTGCTGGCCGGCGAGGACCGGTTCCCGGCGGACATCGTCGTCTCCTGCGCCGGATTCTGGGGTCCGAAGATCGGTGAGATGGTCGGGACCACGATCCCGTTGCTGCCGCTGGGGCACCAGTTCGCCTGGACGACCGAGGTGCCCAGCCTCGTCGGCAAGAACGAGCAGCCGGCAGGAGCCTCGGCGCCCATTCTTCGCTACCAGGACAAGGACCTCTACTACCGCGAATGGGGTGAGCGGATCGGGATCGGCTCCTATGCTCACCGACCGATGCCAGTCGACCTGGACACGCTGCGCACCTATTCGCCCGATGAGATCACCGACGAGGTCATGCCCTCGAGCCTCGAGTTCACTCCCGAGGACTTCGCCCGAGAGTGGGAGGCCACCAAGGAGCTGCTGCCCGAACTGCGCCAGACTCAGGTCCAGCGCGGCTTCAACGGCATCTTCTCCTTCACCCCCGACGGCGGATCGCTCGTGGGGCAGTCCCGAGAGGTCGACGGATTCTTCGTCGCCGAGGCGGTCTGGGTCACCCACGGAGCCGGCATCGCGAAGGCAGTCGCCGAACTCATCTCACTTGGCCGCTCGAACACAGATCTGTCCGGCATCGACCTCAACCGTTTCGAGGACGCACTGACGACCCCCGAATACGTCAGCGAGACCTCCCAGCAGAACTTCGTCGAGATCTACGACGTCATCCACCCGCTGCAGCCACGCGTCTCACCCCGGGACGTACGGCTCAGCCCCTTCAACGACCGACAGAAGGAGCTCGGGGCATTCTTCCTCGAGACGAACGGGTGGGAGCGTCCGCACTGGTACGAAGCCAACGCTGCGTTGCTCAATGAACTGCCTGCGGAATGGAAGGCTCCTGAGCGTGAGGGCTGGGCGGACATGTTCCACTCACCGATCGCGGCGGTCGAAGCGTGGAAGACGCGGACGAATGTGGCCATGTATGACATGACCGCTCTCAAGCGTTTCGAGGTCAAGGGGCCAGGAGCTGGCGAGCTGCTGCACGGGCTGACCACCTCGTCGATGCTGCGCAAGCCGGGAGCAGTCAGCTACACCCTGCTGCTTGATCACGAAGGCGGCATCACCAGCGACATCACCGTCGCGATCCTCGACGAGCAGACCTACCAGGTGGGTGCGAACTCGAACATCGACTTCGCCACCATCACCCGCGCGGCACGGGAACAGTCGGCGGCAGATCCGAGCAAGTGGGCTACCGTTCGTGAGACGACGCAGGGAACCTGCTGCATCGGCCTCTGGGGTCCGCTCGCCCGGGAGGTCATCGGCCAGGTCAGCACCGACGACCTCAGCAACGATGGTCTCAAATATTTCCGTACCAAGCAGATCACCATCGGCGGCGTCCCTGTCACGGCGATGCGCCTGTCCTATGTCGGTGAGCTCGGCTGGGAACTCTACACCTCGATGGATCTGGGACACCGGCTCTGGGACGTGCTGTGGGAGGCCGGTCGGGAATTCGGGCTGATCGCCGGAGGTCGTGAAGCCTTCAATTCGATGCGCCTGGAGAAGGGGTTCCGCTCCTTCGGCTCCGATATGACCAGCGAGCACGAGCCCGTCCAGGCGGGACTCGGCTTCGCAGTCAAGGCCTCGAAGACGGACGACTTCCGGGGCAAGTCGGCGCTCGAGGCGCGGGCCGCCGCCGCCACGAAGAAGCTGACGTGCCTGACTCTGGACCGGCGCGAAGATGTCGTCCTGGGCAGCGAGCCGGTGTATGTGGCTGGGAGAGCTGGGGTCGGAGTGAGTGCCGAGGACGCGGCAAACTCAGCAGGCAAAGCTGACGGCTATGTCACCTCGGCGGCCTATGGGTACTCGATCGGGCAGACCATCGCATACGCCTGGCTGCCGAACACCCTTGGTGTCGGAGACGGCGTCGAGATCGAGTACCTGGGGACGAGGCTGCCGGCGACTGTCACCGCGGAGCCGATCTTCGATCCGGAGATGACCCGGCTGAAGGGCTAGGAGCGGCGACTCCAGTGCCGTTACATTGGTCGAGGTGAGAGCGGGTGCGACGGGAACTAGTCGGTGCTCGACTCCTCCATCGAAGCGATCGCGGCAATAGCGGCGGCGATGGGCCGATCGAGCCAGTCGGGGATCTGGCCGCCGATGTGGCCGCGCACCATGCCGTAGGGGGTCTCTCGGCACGCCAGGGCGATCAGTTCGAGCCTGCGCGGAGTGACCTCGCCGAATCGCCGGCGGGTGAGGTCGGTGATGTGTGCGGCGACGGCATCGTTGAGTCCTGTCAGGTCGTCCTGGAGTCCCTTCGGCGGGTTCGCGAGAAGCTCGGCGTGCCGGTAGAGGGTGAGGGTCCGCGCCTCTGCGGGATGTCTGCGACAGAAGCGCGGGATCAGCAGACCCGTTTCGACGATCGCCTCGAGGGGGTCTTCGATCTCCGCGACTGTGGCAAGGGAGTCCTGGAACTGATGAACGCACCGGATCCAAGCTGAGGCGAACAGCGCCTCGCGGGTCGGGAACCGGTGATAGATCGACCCCGACGGTGCGCCGAGGATGGTGGTCACGTCCGAAACGGTGGCCGCGTGGCCGCGATTCGCGACTGCGCTGACGGCGGCAGCCAGAATGTCTTCGCTGGAGTAGAGAGCGCGTTTCGCCATGTCGGTCAGCCTACCGTCGTCGTGGAGCTGCGATGCACGCACCCCCAGGCGGTTGTCTGCGTGCACTGAAGGGGAAGATGATGGTCGATTCTGGATCGCGGGGTTGACCGTCTATCCTCTCTGAATCATACTAGAGAGAGTTCTCTAGATAAAGATGTCTAATTAGGAGTCGACATGGCCGTCGTGCACAGTCCCGAGCACGTCCTGACCGTTCAACGATTCGCGCTGGTGGCTGCCATCGCCGCCGTGCTGCCCTATTCGATTCTCAAGCTTCTGTGGCTGAGCGGCTCGACGGTGGGTCTCTCATCGACCGCGGGCGCCGAAGAGATGGTCGGAGCTCGGCATGTGATCGGCAATGCCCTGACGCTTGGGATGGTGGCAGTCGCCATCACGTTCATGGTGTTCCTGACCAGGCGGTGGGCCCTGCGGATTCCGGGTGCGGTGGTGTTCGTGCTCGGTGCTGGCGCTGCCGGGCTGCTCGCACCGATTCTGTTCGGTCTTCCGGTCGGTCTGCTCGTCGAGGCGATCGCCGTCGGGAGCGTGCGGCCGGCCGATCAGGACATGGCTCCATGGGTGTTCGGGGCCGTCTATACCGGGTTCTGTGTTCTGGCGGTTGCGCTGGCGGTGGTCGTCGGCGCTTATGTGGTTCATCGCTGGGGTGATCTGCTGACGACTCCTCCGCCGGCTCCTTCTCGGTGGGTCGTCGCGATCGGTGCCATCGGCATGCTTCCGTTCTCCTGCGCCATGGCCTATTGGGCGGTCGTCGGTCCGGGGGAGGCGGGCCCGCAGGGCATGGAGCAGCTGTCCCAGCGGGCGGTGCTGCTGGCGACAGCTGTGGTCGCACTGGCAGGGCTCATCGCTCCGCTGGTCCCGCGACTGTGCCGGTTCATGCCTCGGACGGCTTGGCTGCTGGCGTGGACGGGGTGCTGCGTGGCCGCGATCCAGGGGCCGACTCAGATTCTGCTCGCCCAGGGTGGAGTCGCCGAACCGCTGGTGGTCGCGATCGCCATTGCGGCGACTCCTGGAGCGAGCGTCTACGGTGTGGCCGTGCTGCGCAGACATCTGCGCAATGCCGTGCAGAACCGAGCGCACACGTGACTGAGGCCGCGGTGCACAGCGGTGATTGGTCAGCCGTGAGCGCAAGCGTCCCGAGGAAAGGAGGTCGAACGATGCCGAGCTGGCTGATTGCGCTGCTGGCTGCCGCCTTCGTCCTCTACACCGATGACTATGTGATCGCTGGAATTCTGCCGGAGATCTCCAGGGATCTGCAGGTGTCCGAGGGGCAGGCGGGGCAGCTGGTGACGGTGTTCTCTCTGACCGTCGCCGTCGTTGCCCCTGTCGCGGCGGTCGTGCTGGCTCGTCTTCCACGACACAGGCTCATCACAGGCGCTCTCCTGGTCTTCATTGCGGCGAATGGCCTGGCGGCAGTCGCGCCGTCCTTCGGCGTGCTCATGGCGGTGCGTGTGCTGGCCGCTGTTGCGGCGGCAGCTGCGACTCCCGCGATCTTCGCCTTCGCCGCCCGCCATGCACCGGCCGGGAAGGCGGGACGCTATCTTGCCGTCGTCTCCTTCGGGGTGACGGGCTCAATCGCGGCCGGAGTGCCCATCGGCGCCTGGATCGGCGGCACTTTCGGCTGGCGGGCGACGTTCGCGCTCATGGCGCTGAGCGGCGTGCTGGTGGTGCTTGCGATCGTCGTCGCTGTTCCGCGCGGAGAGGGGCACGGCGGGATGCTCGGGCTGCGTGAACAGCTGAGCGTCCTCCTGCAGCGGCCGATCAGCCTGTGTCTGATCGCCAATTGTTCGCTGATGACCGGATCGATGATGATGCTCACCTATCTGGCTCCCTATCTGTCGACAGTATCCGGCGCGGATGTCGAGGAGCGTGCGCTCGCATTCGGTCTCGCCGGTGCAGCAGGATTCATCGGCATCTGGCTCGGGGGGACGGCCGCCGATCGATGGGGAGCCGACCGTGCGCTGCTGTTCGGAATCAGCACGATAGCCGTCGCGATGATCGTGCTGTGGCTGATCTGGTTCGGTCGGCCCGTGCCTCTGCCCATCGTTCTGGTAGCGACGACCGTCTGGGGAGGCATGGCGTTCTGGAATGCCCCGGCGATCCAAGTGCGGCTGACGTCGTTCGCCGGACCCCTGGCGGGCCAGGCACTTGGGCTCAACACTTCTGGAACCTATCTGGGAGTCTCCTGCGGCGCAGCACTCGGTGGGCTGGCACTTGCCGAGCTCGGTGTCGGTGCCTTGCCCCTCATCTCGGCCGCTTTCGCCTGCGGGGCGGTCCTCCTCCTCGCGTGTGCACGACACGATTCGATGAAGGGAAATCACGCACCTTGACTGCCTATGCGATCGCGCATCTCCAAGAAGCCGAACTACATCCGGACATCGCCGAATACATCGAGCGAATCCCCGAAACATTCTTGCCTTTCGGCGGTCAGTTCCTCGTCCATGCCGCTGCGCACGAAGTCAAAGAGGGCAGCTGGCCGGGGCACGTGGTGATCATCGGGTTTCCGAGCATCGACGATGCGCGGAGGTGGTGGGACTCACCGGCCTACCGACGGATCGCGCCGTTGCGCTCACGCCATATCGCCAGCGACATCATCCTCGTCGAAGGCGTACCTGAAGGCTACGACCCATCCGGGACCGCGCAGGCGATGCGCGGCTCGCTGGAGTGAGGCCACGAATCTGTCGTCAGGCAATGCGAAGTCTGAATAAGTCGTCGCCGGTGACGACTTATTCAGACTTCGCATTGATCGAGTCGAGCGGGGGTCGCGGCGCGCTCGTCTGCACCCGACGTTCCATATGGTGGATCTGCGTTGACCGCTGACTGGGACTGACGAAAGTATGTCAGCAGGAGTTACTGTCGACTGCCCCACCTCGGTGGAGGACTCAAAGGAGTGTCCATGCCCAAGCCTGCGATCATCGGTTGGTCTCACGGAAAGTTCGGTCGCGCGGAATCGTCTCTTCCCGAGATGATGGGTGAGGTCGCACGGGACGCCATCGCCGATGCGGGTCTCGAGCCGGCTGACATCGACGTCATTCACGTCGGTGTCTACAACAACGGTTTGTCCACGCAGGGTTTCGAAGCAGCGCTTCCCGGAGTCGTCTTCCCCGAACTGGCTCTCACCCCAGCCCATCGGCATGAGAATGCCTGTGCCACGGGCTCGACCGCAGTCTTTTCCGCCCACGACTCCATTGCGGCCGGCCGGCACAAGACAGCCCTGGTCATCGGGGCCGAACGCATGACGCAGGCCTCGGGCCACGACGTCAACCAAGTCCTCCTCAGTGCCAGCTACCGGGAAGAGGAAGAGCACTTCAAGTCTTTCGCCGGAGTCTTCGGTGAGATCGCCCGCCAATACTTCGAACGCTACGGCGACCACTCGGAAACGCTGGCGAGGATCGCTGCGAAGAATCACGCCAACGGCTCCCAGAATCCGCTGGCCCACATGCAGAAGGACCTCGGCTTCGACTTCTGCAACGCGGTCTCGGAGAAGAACCCCTACGTCGCCGAGCCGCTGCGTCGCACCGACTGCTCGATGGTCTCCGACGGAGCCGTCGCCGTGGTCATGGCCGCTGAGGATGTCGCGGCCTCGGCCCCGCAAGCTGTGACCTGGCGCGGTATGGGCAACGCCAATGACGTCCTTCCTCTGTCCCAGCGTGACCCACTGGAGATGGCCGGCGCCCGCCGAGCCATGGCCCAGGCGCTTGACGCCGCTGGAATCGGCATCTACGACCTCGACCTGCTCGAGACCCACGACTGCTTCACCATCGCCGAACTCCTCGAATACGAGGCCTTCGGACTTGCCGAACCCGGGCAGGGGAATCGTCTCCTGACCGAGGGCACCACCGCCGTCGGCGGACGCCTGCCGGTCAACGCCTCGGGCGGACTCAAGGCCAAGGGCCACCCGATCGGCGCCACCGGCGTCTCCATGCACGCGCTCGCCGCAGCCCAGCTCACGGGTCGCTCACCAGGCATCCAGATCCAGGATCCGGAACTGGCCGGGGTCTTCAACATGGGCGGAGCCGCCGTGTCCAACTTCGCCTCGATCCTTGAGCGCGCGCACTGATGCGGGCCATCTCCCAGGCCTCTCCGGCCAAGGACTTCACACCGACACCTCGGCGCGGGGTCAATGTCTCCCGTTTCCTCACCCAGACGGCCCGTCGGATCCCGGACCACACCGCCGTCATCGACGACGATCATTCGGTGCGTTGGACCTGGAGCGAATTGGAGACCCGGGCCGAGGCGCTGGCGCTGGCCCTCCAATCCGGGGGAGTGGGCAGGCGCGACAGTGTGCTTCTCGTCTCGGCCAACCACGCCGAGGTGATCCAGTCCTTCTGGGGCATCATCCGTGCCGGTGCGGTCATCGCCCCACCCAATGCCGCACTCTCGACCGAGGAACTGCTGAGCATCTGCGCCGATGTCGTCCCGGCAGCGATCATCGTCGACCGTGCCCACGCCGACTTCGTCGAGGCCCTCCAACAGACAGGGTTCGCCGGGCCCGTCCTGTGGATCGGGGAGCTGCCAGACGGGACACCCTCATCGAGCGGACCACTTGGTGTCGAGGGGACAGGCTATAGAGGGTCCGCTCGAGGCGAAGTGGTCCGCTCGAGCGCAGCTGCGGAGAGTGCCGCAGAGATCGGAGACTTCGCGGTCGAGGAAGACGACCCGTGCTGGTACTTCTTCACCTCCGGGTCCACGGGCAAACCGAAGGCGGCGACGTTCACACATCGCCACCTCGGCGCGGTGCTGATGAATCATCGTTGCGATCTCTTCCCCGTCGAGGACGAGAACGGAGCCTCACTCGTGCTCGCGCCGCTCTCACACGGGGCGGGGATCCATATGCTCGCCCAGGTCTTCGGCGGAACTCCTTCGGTCATCCATCCTGGTGGCAAAGTTGATCCGAGCACTCTGTGGGACTCGATCGATGGCTACCGGATCACCAACGCCTTCACCGTGCCGACCATTCTCAACCGCATCGTCGCAGGTTACCCGGCCGATCGCGGGCCCGCCGATCACAGCCTCGACCGCGTCGTCTACGCCGGTGCTCCGATGCTCGCGACCGACCAGTCCCGAGCCCTGGAACGCCTCGGACCCTGCCTTGTGCAGTACTTCGGCCTCGCCGAGGTGACCGGTGCGATCACCGTCCTCCGCCCCGAAGAGCACGGAACTATTCCCGTCGATTCCGCCGGCATCGGCACCTGCGGGAGAGCCCGCACCGGCGTCGACATCGTCATCCTCGACGAAACCGGCAACGAGATGGCTCCCGGTGAGCAGGGTGAGGTCTGCGTGGCCGGACCCACCGTCTGCGCCGGCTACCTCGGCCGCGCCGATGCCAATGCCGAGTCCTTCGCCCACGGCGTCTTCCACACCGGCGACGTCGGCTACCTCAACGATCGCGGGTTCCTGTTCCTCACCGGGCGGAAGTCCGATATGTACATCTCCGGTGGGTCGAACGTGTACCCGCGTGAGATCGAGGAACTCCTCCTCACCGACGCCGAGGTGACCCAAGCCGTCGTCGTCGGTGTGCCCGATCCGCAGTGGGGAGAGATCGGAATCGCGATCATCGAACCGGCGACCGGCCATGCCGAGGTAGGCAGCGAGGCGTCGACCACCGGTGATAGCGGGACAGCAAGTGAGCGACTGCGTGCGCTGTGCAAGTCCACGCTCGCGGCGTACAAGGTGCCCAAAGAGATTCACTTCGTCGACGCGATGCCCGTCACCGCCTACGGGAAGCTGGCGCGCAAGGAACTCAAGGCCGAATACTCGGCAGGGCGGGGGAGCGCACGATGAGCGATCTCACGGACACAATCATCATGGCCATCGGCTGCGGCACCCCCGATGGTCAAGTCAACAATGGTTTCGCCGCGGCCAAGGCCTTCCTCGCCGCGGGTGCAAAGGTCTGCATCGTCGACCGGGACGCGGCGGCTCTCGAGCACGCGCGTGCGGCGCTCGGGTCCACACATGTAGCATCGGACAACCTCGGCGAGGCCGATCCTGTCGCTGACCTGGACTCACGGGTGACGACGGTCGTCGCCGACGTCGGGGACGAGGACTCCCTGTCCGCGGCGTTCGACCACTGCGCGAGCAGCCTCGGCGAGCCCACGGTGCTGCACTACAACGTCGGCATCGTCGTCAACGGCGGACTCGACTCCCTGGAGACCGCGGCGTTTTCGAAGGCCCTCGACATCAACCTCACCGGGGCATTCGCGGCGATGAAGCAGGCGCTGCCCTATATGCGCAGGGCCGGTGGCGGGTCGATCATCACGGTCTCCTCGGTGGGCGGAATGCGCTACATGGGCTATGACTACCCGGCCTATGCGGCGTCGAAGGCCGGGCTCATCGAACTCACGAAGGTCGTCGGCGCCCAGTACGCATCCGAGGGGATACGCGCGAACTCCATCGCTCCGGGACTCATCGAGACACCTCTCATCCACAACTCGATCAGCGGCCACTACGACTCGGTCGAGGACATGCTCTCTGCCCGCCACGCACTCTCTCCGACAGGGAAGATGGGCCACCCCGAGGACATCGCGAAACTCGCGGTGTTCCTCGCCTCGGAGGACTCGAGCTACATCAACTCCACGCTCATCCCGGTCGACGGCGGACTCGTCCACTTCGCCGGAACCCCGAAGACCTGAACTCGCAGGACTGACACGGAACAACCAGCGACAAACACGGAACAACCAGCGACAGAGCACGATAAGACAGGAACAACTCAATGATGGAGGCAAGGGTGCCGACAACACCGACGAAGAGGACCATGCTTGCGTGGTTCGCCGTGCTGGTCACGCTCGTCCTGCTCGTCAGCGGATGCGGAACGAACTTCGGCACGACCGACGACGGGAAGCAGAAGTACCGGTGGAAGATGACTGTCACGACCGGCTCGACGAGCACCTGGTACATCGCGGCCGAGAAGTTTGCGAAGGACCTTGAAGAGGAGACCGATGGGCGCATCACGCTCAAGGTCTTCGGCAACGAACGGCTCTCGGCTGGTGAGGCCACCGCGGGCGTCGAGCAGCTCATGGACGGGGCGAAGGACTTCTCCTACAACTCGCCGATCATCTACTCGGCCGTCGACCCGCGCTTCGGCACCGTCACCGCCCCCTTCATCTTCGACTCCGTCGAAGACGGACAGAAGGCACTGGCAGGCAAGGGCGGCGACGTCTACGCCGACTACCTGTCCGAACACGGCGTCCACCTCCTGGGCTTCGGCGAATCGGGGATGCGTCAGCTCACGAACACCCACCATCCGATCCATACCCCGGAGGACCTGCACGGACTCAAGTTCCGCATCCCCGGATTCGGCCTCTACACCGACCTCTACCGGTCACTGGGCTCCAACCCGACGACGATGCCCTTCGGCGAGGTGTTCACCGCACTGCAGCAGGGGGCTATCGATGGCCAGGAGAACCCGATCGACGTCATCTACTCCTCGAACCTGCAGGAGGTCCAGCCCTACCTGACCCTGTGGAACTACTCCTATGACCCGCTTGTCTTCGGCGTCAACGAGGACCTCTTCGACTCACTCGACACCGAGGATCAGGAACTTGTAAGCCGCCTGGCCAAGGAGACCAACGAGTTCCAGATCAAGCAGAACCGCGATGGCGAGGAGAAGCTGATCAAGGAGCTCAAGGACAGCGGCATGGAGGTCAACGAACTCACCGAGGCCGAGAAGGACGAGTTCCGCACCACCCTGGAACCGCTGTACGCCGAGTACCGCAAGATCTGGGGCCAGGACATGTCCGAAGCGTTCATTCCGGAAGGACTCTGAGATGAAAATCGTCAAATGGTTCGAAGACTGGGTGGTCATCGCCTCGTTCATGGTGATCGTGCTCGTCACCTTCGTCAATGTCGTCTCTCGCTACACCTTCCAAGCCTCGCTGGCTTTCAGTGAGGAGATTACGATCAACCTCCTCGTCGTGCTCACGATGATGGGCGCGGTTGTGGGAATCCGCCTCGGCGCGCACCTGGGGTTCAGTTACCTGGTCGAGAACGCGAAGCCGACAATTCGCAGAACCCTCATCATCATCGGCGCGGCTCTGATGATCGTCTTCCTCGCTGTCCTCCTCTTCTGGGGCAGCGAGATGATGATCCATCAGGCCGTCCGCGGTCGTGCGACCCCGTCGCTGGGCATCCCGCAGTGGCTGTTCACTCTGTCAATTCCGCTGGCCGGGCTGCTCGGAATCGTCCGCACTCTGCAGGCCGCCCGGGTTTCGCTGAACGAGGACACCTCCGCCGAGGCGGTCGCTGAGCGCATGGCGCAGGAAGCCGCCCCCGTCATCGACGATGCAGAGCTGAGCGGATCCACCCACTCCACAAGCACCACCGACCGTCAGGGAGGCCGCAAATGATCACGCTGCTGCTGTTCGGAAGCTTCTTCCTGTTCCTCGCCCTGGGCATCCCCGTGGCGTTCGCCCTCGGTCTCTCCGCCGTCACCGTCCTCATCACCACCGACGGACTCCAGGTCCTCGACGTGGTGCCCTCGGTGATGTTCCCGTCGATGAGTTCGGGCACGCTGCTGGCGATCCCGTTCTTCGTCCTCGCCGGCATCGTCATGCAGTACACTGGCATCTCCCAGCGCCTCGTCGACCTCGCGTTCTTAGTCTTCGGTCGCTTCAGCCACGGCCTGGCCGCGGTCACGATCATCTCCGCGTTCTTCTTCTCCGCGATCTCCGGATCCGGACCGGCCACAGTGGCCGCGATCGGTGCGATCCTCATCCCCGCCCTGATCCGCAACGGGTACCAGAAGAAGCACGCCGTCTCCCTCGTCGCGGCCTCAGGCTCGATGGGCATCGTGGTTCCGCCCTCGATCGCGTTCATCATCTTCGCCGTCGTCGCCTCGGAGTTCGGATCGATCTCTATCACGCGGCTCTTCATCGCCGGCATCGTGCCCGGCGTGATCATGGCCGTGGCGTTCTTCATTGCCGCACTCTTCGTCCCCCGCGTCCGCGAGCTCGCGGGCCTGTCCGTGAAATCGGGCAAGGGACTGCTGGCAGCCGGCAATGAGCCCGGAACCACCACCGGCACCGAGGCGGCCGTGACCTCGAACTCGACCGCTGGCTCCTCGACGGCATCGTCGACGACAACAGGAAACGGTGCGACGAAGACCCGTCTGTTGAAAGCGGACAGGGCTGGGACGTCGGTCTCGACGAGCGGCCCGGCCACCTCGGCGGGGGCACCTGCAGATGGCACACCTGCCGAGGGCAGCTTCGGCGAGTTCCTCGCAGCCCTCGTCAAGGCCATTCCGGGTCTGCTCATTCCTGTCATCATCCTCGGCGGCATCTACGGCGGAATCTTCACCCCCACCGAGGCGGGTGCTGTGGCCTCCGTGTTCGCTCTCCTGGTGGGGCTCTTCGTCTACCGCGAACTCAAACTGCCCGACCTGCCGAAGGTGTTCCTCGAATCGGGAGTCTCGACTGCCGTCATCATGTTCATCGTCGGTGTGGCCAGCCTCTTCTCCTACGTCATCACCGTCGAAGGCATCGCAGACACGGTGTCGGCAGCGGTGCTCGGGGTCACGGACAACAAGTTCGTCATTCTCGCGGTGATCACGATCATCCTGCTCATCGTCGGCGCCTTCGTCGACGCGATCAGCGCGTTCTACCTGTTCATCCCGATCCTCGTGCCCATCCTGCTCGAAGTCGGCGTGGACATGACGACGATCGGCGTGTTCATGACCGTCAACCTCGCAATCGGCCTGTTCACCCCGCCCGTGGGACTCAACCTCTACGTCGGAGCCGGCATCGGCAAGGTCAGGCTCGAAGAGGTGGTGCGCGGCATCATGCCGTTCCTCATCTGCGCAATCATCGCCCTGCTGCTCATCACCTACATCCCGGCGATCTCGAACTGGCTGCCCGACCTCCTCGGCGTCGGCTAGATCCTCTGTCCACGACACCACCCGATCTGTCTCTCGACTCTTCAAGGAGAACCATGGAACCCTATCTGCTGACGAACAAATCGGCCCTGGTCACAGGCGCCGCCCAGGGTATCGGGCTGGCCATTGCGACCTCACTGGCCAGACGCGGAGCCTCGATCGGCATCGTTGATCTCAAGGGTGCCGAAGCGGCTGCCGAGAGTCTGGCGCAGCAGTTTCCCGAACAGACATTCACCGGGTACGAACTCGATGTCCGCGACGCCGAGGCGGTCACTGCTGCGCTCGGGTCATTCGCTCAGTCCTCCGGTGGGATCGACATCCTCGTCAACAATGCGGGGACGGCGGCACGCATCGGAATCGACGAGATCACGGCCGAACAGTGGCAACGTGATCTGGACACCAATCTCGGCGGGACGTTCAACTTCATCAAGGCCGCCGTTCATCCGCACATGATCAACGCCGGGAGTGGGTCGATCATCAACATCTCCTCGATCTCGGGCATCAACGGCGGTGCAGTCTCCGCTGGTGAGGCTGGGGCGCGTTCGGGTCCGGCGTATGCGGCGAGCAAGGGCGGGATCATCGCTCTCACGAAGTGGGTGGCCAAGGAGTACGGGCGGCAGGGAATTCGCTGCAACTCGGTGGCACCGGGCCCAGTGGAGTCCGCACTCACCGCAGGTCAGGACTACGACACCTCGAACCAGGCCCTGGACCGCATGGGCACCCCCGCTGAGATCGCCGAGGCGGTCGCCTACCTCGCCAGCGATGGCGCGGCCTTCACCACCGGCCAGATCCTGCGTATCGACGGCGGGGCTGTGATGTCATGAGCTCATCGGCTTCGCCCTCGCCCTTGGACGAGGTACTCGATGTCCGCTCCATCGGGTTCACCCCGATCAAGGGGACCAGGCACCAGTCGCAGCCGGCGGCTTCGTTCGATGAGCACGGGCCCGTGGGGGACCGGCGCTACTGCCTCGTCGACACCGAGACACGTCGGGTTCTGCGAACCGTGCAGAACCCGACGCTGGTGGCGGTCGTGGCGCAGTTTCACGGTGCCCAGCTGGAGGTCACGCTGCCCGATCGACGCTCGGTCTGCGCGGTACCGGAACCTTCAGGTGAGGTGCTGACCTGTGACTATTGGGGCAGGCCGGTCGCAGCGGAACTGATGCAGGGGCCCCACGATGGGCTGCTGTCCTCGTGGTTGGGAATGCCCGTCCGTCTGGCTCATGTTCCCCGCGGGGACGTGGTCTTCGGGGAGCCGATCACGATCGTGACCACGGCCTCCATCCGCGATCTCGGCGAGAGAGCTGGGCATCCTGATCTGCTTGCCGAAGCGGCGAGATTCAGGGCGACACTGCTCGTCGAGACGGACGTCCCCTTTATGGAGGACACGTGGAACGGCCGCGAGATGACATTCGGCAAGACTCGCATTCGGGTCGGAGGACCGATCCCACGCTGCGCGGTCATGGATCTGCATCCCGTCACCGGCGCGCGGGGTTCGCGGCTGCTGAAGTCACTTGCCGCCTACCGACCCAGAAACGATGCCGGCGAACCCCATTTCGGGATCTATGGACAGGTCATCGGCGGACCCGGCAACTGACCGCAGAACGCGTGCGCCTGCCGAATGCGTGGGGCCGGCCTCTCACATTGACAGGACCCTCTCATGTTGGCAGGACGAGGAGCTCGAAGGTCACGGCCACAGGGTTCGCGCCGAGGACCAACTGTCCTGCGTGCACCTCACCGGCGACATCGACGACTTCCGCGTCGAGCCTGAGCCGCGGGTCGTCACCCAGGGCACCACGGACAGAACCTGTCAGGTGAGTGAACTCCACGGCCGGCCACGGTGCGGTTCCATCAAAGAACACGGCTCCGGTGGTGCTGCCGAGACTGGCCCGCACCTCGGCGGAATCGAAGCCGGCCTCACGGCAGATGGCCACGATCGCGTCATCGATGAGCTCGCCAGGACGGACACGGGAGATGACCGCATTGCTCGACCCCTGAGCAGACTCCGACATTGATACCGAACCTTGAGCTGACTCGGCGGCAGGGGTGTGCAGCGCAGTCGGTGCGAACGCGAAGAACCCGGTCTCCGGATCGGCCTCGCTGAGCTGCTGCGCATCGGCGAGGGCAAAGACGCGCAGGCGCATGCCGTTTGGCCCGACGAGCGTGCCGGGCAGCAGATGACCGCCCTCGGCCAGACCCTCCTCGGTCAACCAAGAAGCATGGATATGAGCGAATGGTTCCCCGCCCTTCGCACCCACCGTCGCCGAGGCATGACACAGCACAGCTGGCCCCGCGTGGTGGAACTCGGTGGTGAAGGACATGGGGCGTTCGGCGTCGGGGCCATAAGCCGGGTAGACATAGTCGATCCGACCGAACTCGCCGGCAACGAACTCCACCATCAGCCCGGAGACGTCGAGTGTCTTAAGAAGGCCGGTCACGGAATCGAAGAGATCATCACCGGCGACGAGATCGATGAGATGCTCCGAATGACGAGTCGGTACCGAGACGAGTCGCGGACTCAATCGGGGCCCGGCATGGATGACGACATCACCGGGGTCGCCGAGGCGGAAGCCGGGAGTTGTGTGTGCACTGGTGGTCTCGTGTGGCTGCGCCTCGTTGGTCATGCCTGGTCCTCCATGCTGCTGACTGCCTCGGCGATCTGGCGCGCTTCGTGTTGGAGCAGCTCGGCGAGTTCGAACACGCGAGCCCCGGTCATGCGCTCCTCGATGCTGGCGATCGACAATGCCGCGCGCGGTTTCCTGCCCTTGACCCTGACCGGGACACCGATCGCCCAGGATCCCTGGGCGAAGAGTCCGGGATTTTGGACGAACCCGTCACGACGGCCCCGGCCGATGATCTCTTTGAGTCTGGGCACGGAGACTTCGGGGTAGCGGTCCGCGAAGATTCTTGAGTTGGCATCGAAGGCGGCGTCCACCTCGGCGTCGGTGAACTGGGTCATGATGGCAAGACTTCCGGCGCCGATGCCCAAGGGGTGGCGATCACCCACGGCCAAGGCATTGTTGAAGATCGGGCCGAAGCCGTCCTCGCGGCGAGCGCAGATCGAGTAGCTGCCGGTGCGCATCGTGAGGAAAGCAGTGTCCTGGGTGAGCTCGGCGAGCCTGAGCAGACTCGACTCGGACTCCTCAAGTGCGGGGTCTGCCGACTTCTGGGCCAGCTGTCCCATGATCTGGGACTGCACGCCGAGGCGGTAGCCGCCGTCCTCGCATCGTTCGACGTATCCCATGGCGATGAGGGCGTTGAGCATACGATGCACGCTGGCCTTGGGGCGTCCGCTGATGGCCACGATCTCGCTGAGAAGCGCGCCGCCCGGGTTCTCGCTGCTGATGATGCCGACGAGGCCCAGCAGGGATAACGCTCGCTGGATGCTTTGGGCTCCAGTGCCAGGTCCCAGGTCGTCGACGGCGTGAGCGACGTTGAATGATGCGGAACGGCGCATGATCCGCCCGCGCATCTTCATTCGGTCGAGATCGTGTGTCTGCGCTTCATTGCCCATGCTGACGATTATCGGCTGTTGCCGGTGGAAGCCAGAAGCTGGATCCACGATGTGGACCGTCGATAGGTGTGGACTACTGCAGTGCCAGGCTTCTGCGCAGGGATTCGATCATCAGGTCGAGACCGTCTGACTCCCGCAGCGGATCGGCGGAAAGAATCTGGATGGAACGGTCGTCGAGGCCCGGGTCGTCGAGTTCCACGGCAGTGCAGCCCGCCTCGGCGAGGTTGTCCGGGATCGTCCGTTCGGCCATCATCGCGACCATCGTCGTTCCGGCGATGGCTCTCATCGTAAGCACAGGGCAGGTGGCTTCGATCGTCGGTGAGAACACCTGACCCTGAGCGCGGACAGCCTGCTCGACCCTGATCCGGGCACTGTTGCCTGAGGGCAGCGTGGCGATCGGGAAATCGATCAGGTCACGGACGCGGACGGTGGCTCTCTGTGAAAGCGGATGCTTCTTGTCGAAGACCGCAAAATTCCGAGCTGGGGTCTGACCGATCCGCCGGACACCTGGAACCGAGACGAGATCATGACCGGGTACCGAGAAGTTCACGCACAGGTCAGCCTGCCGGTTCTTGAGGACCTGAACAGCCTCGAGCGACGTGGTGTCGATGATCGAGACCTGCACTCTGTCAGTGGTGGTCATGACATCGTTGATGGCATCGGCGACAAGGGTCTGGCCGAGGCCGGTGCTGGTGACGATTGTGATGGTCTCGGTCGCGCGGGAATGGCTGCCGAATGAGTCGGAGAGAAGCTCGGATTCGGCGATCATCCGCCGTGCGAAATCTGCGAGAGCCAGGCCCTGACCAGTGGGAACGACGCCGCTCGCCGAGCGATCGAACAGCGTCGTACCGTAATGTTCCTCAAAGGTTTTGATCTGGCGACTGGCGGTCGAATGGGAGACAAACAGAGCTCGCGCGGCGAGGTGGATGGAGCCGTATTCCACAACTGCCAGCAGGGTCTTGAGGCTGCGCAGGTCGGTCATGCCATCATGCTACTAAAGGTGGTGCATATTATGCACAGTCACCTTGCGAGAATCGCACCGGCATGTGGACGGATCGGTCTTCCAATCTGAGCCGGACTGCGACAGTCTTCATGTATGACCTCAGATCACAGCCCCGTCCGCCGCGACACGGCACCGAACCGAGCAGTACTCAATGAAATTCGTGATGATGTCACTCGGGCGGTGAGGACTCGTGAGTCCGCGACACGTGAGACCGTCACTCGTGAGGCCGTCACCCGGGCTGCGGGGGAGTTCGTCCGCAGTCAGGCCTTCTTCGATCTGTTGGCTGCCCGAGTTGCCCGCCGCACCGAGAGCCAGGCACCGGGCAATGGCGCAGCCGCACATGCCTACCTCGCCGAGGAGGTCGCCCCCGAGCTCGCGACCCTGGGCTTTGCGACGACGATCCACGACAACCCGAAATCCGATGAGCACCCGCTGCTCATCGCGGCACGTATCGAGGACCCGGATCTGCCGGCCGTCCTTCTCTACGGTCACGGCGACGTTCAGTTCGCCCACGACTCGCAATGGTCTGAGGGCCTTGAGCCCTGGGTTCTCACCCGCGACGGCGACCGCCTCTACGGGCGCGGCAGTGCTGACAACAAAGGTCAGCACACCGTGAACTCCCTGGCGCTGAAGACCGTTCTCGAGACGCTGGGCGGCGAAGTCGGCAACGGGGACGGCAACGGGGTTGGCGACGGGGGCGGCGACGTCAGCGACGCTGGGTCCGGAACGCTGGGTTATAACGTGAAGATCCTCATGGAGACCGCCGAAGAGGCGGGATCTCTGGGACTCAAGGCATTCGCTGCCGCGCACGCGGCAGAACTCGACGCCGATCTTTTCCTCGCCTCCGACGGTCCCCGGATCGCCGCCGACTGCCCGACGCTCTTTCTCGGTTCCCGCGGGGCGTTGGGATTCACGCTCGTCGTCCACGATCGTGACGGTGACCATCACTCGGGCAATTGGGGCGGGAAGCTGCGCAACTCTGCGACCGTCCTCGCAGCGGCCATCAACGCCCTCGTCGATGGCAATGGTGTCATCAGGATTCCCGCGCTGCGCCCCGCAGATCCACCCGCTTCGGTGCTCGAAGCCATTGCGAAGCTGCCCGAGGTGGTCGAGGCCGGGTCCCCCGAGGTTGATCCCGATTGGGGTGAGCCCGAACTCACCTCGGCGGAGAAGGTTTTCGCCTTCAACGTCATCGAGGTCCTCGCTCTCGACGCCGGCAACCCCTCCCAGGTAGTCAATGCGATCCCGGGGAAGGCTGATGCGCACATGCAGCTTCGGTACGTCGTCGGCACCGACGTCGGCGACTTCGAGGACAAGGTGCGGGCCCATCTGGACGATCAGGGGATCCACGGGGTCGATGTCCTCGTTGGACACTGCATGCCGGCGACTCGGCTCGACCCGAACGCCCGCGTCGTCGCAGCCGCTGCTGAGTCGATCAAGCAGACGACCGGGCTCGAGGCCGCGATTGAACCGAACTTGGGCGGCACCATCCCCAATGATGTCTTCGCCGAGGTGCTGGGCCTGCCGACTGTGTGGGTGCCGCATTCATACCCCGGTTGCAATCAGCATGCCCCCGATGAGCACGCCCTGACCTCGATCCTTGAACAGGGTGCGGAGATCATGGCCGGAATGTTCTGGGACATGAAGCAGAACCCCGACGACTGGTTCACCTCGAAGAGCACCTCTCCTCAGGCTGGCGAACGCTCGACTGACACTGCCCCAGGCGACGTGAGGTAACCCCCTGAGCGTGATGAGGCTCATCCGAAAACCCATCGATCCCAATATACTTAACTGGTAAAGTATATTGATGTCGGCAATCACGCCGACCACCAAACAGAACGTGCGACGAGGAAACGGGGGCGAGGCAGGCATGAGTGACGATGCGGCGGACTCCCCGAACGATTACATCGCCGATGTGCGCGGCCAGTGGGAGACGATCTTCCCCGACCTCGACACCTCGATGGTCGCCGTCATGGGCCGGATTGCCCGCATTGCACAGGTCGTCCAGGTCCGAAGCGACGAAGTCCTCGCCGCCCAAGGCGTGACCCGCGGTGAGTTCGACGTCATCTCCCTGCTGGCACGACACGGGGGCACTCTGTCCCCGACGCGAGTGTCAACGGAGCTGATCATCTCCGGCGCCGGCGTGACCAAGCGCCTCAAACGCCTCGGCAGTGCCGGTCTGGTCTCCAGGATTCCCGACCCTGCCGATGGGCGTGGCTCGCTCGTGCAGCTGACCGACACGGCATGGGACCTGCTGCGTCCGATTCTCGAGTCCGTGCTCGGCTTCGAAAACCGGCTGCTGGCCGACCTCGACCCCAAGTCTCAGGACCAGCTTGCAGGCGGCCTGCGCGAACTTCTCATCAGCATCGAATCAGACTCCGCGAACACCTAGACGCCCACGCGCTCGCCTCAGCACCATTAGCACCCAATACCGCCGGGACCCAGCAGGATCCGCACCGGCGCGACCAGCACTTCAGCCCAGGAGGCACCCGAACACTGTGAAGACCTATGCCCGCGACTTCTTCCGCATCCCATCCCCACGCGGACACCGCACACCTGCCCTGAGGGTCGCGGCCGGCATAGGCATCCCACTCATCATCCTCGTCCTCATGGGGCGAACCGACCTCACCATCTTCGCGGTCTTCGGTGCCCTGACCGGTGTCTTCGGTCGCGTCGAACCCCACTGGCTGCGGCTCAAGCACCAGACGTTCGCAGGAATCCTCATGAGCCTGAGCATCGTCGGCGGCGTCATCAGCGGCGGCCTCGGCATCAACGGCTGGGCGCTCGTGGGAATCGGCACCCTCGTCGCCGGCGTCCTTTCGATCGTCGCCGATGTCCTCAGGCTGCGCCCCTCGGGACCGCTCTTCTACATCTTCGCCTTCATGGCCACCGCCTCGGTGCCCTTCGACGGGCAGCTCTGGGAGGCCGCACTGACCGGCGTCGCCAGCGTCGGTGTCGCCCTCGTGCTCGGCTTCATGGGCCGCCTCTGGGCGCGCCGGACCGAACCAGATCGCCAGCTGACCGAAGCGCCGCTTCCAGCCTGGTCACGGATCTACGCGCAAGCCGGTCGCTACGTTGTGGCTCTGGGGTTGGCCGGGTCCATCGGAGTGATGTCCGGCCTGGGGCACCACTACTGGGCCATGGTCGCTGCCGCGGCCCCGATCTCTGCCGTCGGAGCTTCGGGCGGATTGGTCCGAGCCGTCTATCGCATCATCGGCACCTACGCCGGTGTCCTGCTCACCGCTGCCCTGCTCACCATCCAGTGGCCGCCGCTGGGGCTCGCGTTCCTGATCGCCGCCCTCCAGTTCGCCGGTGAGGTCTTCGTCATCAGCCACTACAGCATCGCGCTCGTCTTCATGACCCCAGTCGCTCTGATGATGACCGAATTCGTTGCCCCAGGGCCTACCGGAACTCTCGTCGCCGACCGCGCACTCGAGACGACGATCGGCGCGGTCATCGCCTTCTTCGTCATTCTGCTCACCACGCGCAAGCAGCGCGCGCAGGAGCGGAGTCTGAGGAACACCGCGACGAACTGAGTGTCCCGGGCGCGGCTGGAATCGTCAGGCGTGCACGGGGGAGGCGGTCGCCTCGGCGAGGGTCCGCTTCTTTGCCCCACGATGGCCGATGACGGTCACGACGGCGATCGCTGCAGCGACGAAGGCGATGCCGATCCACTGATTGATCATCAGCGTGGCAGCACCGGCGATGGCACCGATGAGGATGAGAAGAACAGCCAGCGCGCGGCGGATCCAGCGGACGCTGTCGCCGCCGGCCAGCCGCGAATCCGATGCCAAGCCGACGATCGTCGAGGTGACCACGACGGTGGTGACGTCGGCGATCTTCATCCTGCGTGCCGCAGAGGCCTGTGCACCCATGAGGGCCGAGAGCACCGAGGTGAAGATGGTGCCGGCCAGCCCCACCTCGGGGTTGGGCACGAGCGCGACATAGACGGCCAGACCCGCACAGCCGATGGCCACTCCGGCGAAGATGATCGTGGTGCGCATGTGCCATTCCTCGCCGATCCGGCCGAGGATGCGCCCGCCGAGAGCCGCTCCCACCATGAAGAAGACGAGAGCCAGAGCGGGTCGCAGAACGGGAGTGTCCTCGGCCCCTGCCAGGCCCATGCCGAGGATGACGACGTTGCCCGTCATGTTTCCGGTGAAGACCTTGTCAAAGCCCAGGTAGCCGATCGCGTCGACCATTCCGGTTGAGAAAGTCAGTACGAGCAGCATGGCCAGATCGAGTCGACGTGTCATTGCGTCCCTTTCATCGAGCTCGCCTGCGAACCCTGTTGGTCTCAGAACCCGAATAGATACAAGGCATCGGGCAGCCGCGGCCACTCGCGATCCCAGGATTCGAAATTTCCTGACAGTTTGTATACAAAACCATATGCACCGGATAGATTGTATGCAAATAATCAAGCTGAATGTAATGCTCACACAGGAGTGCGCGTGAAAAAACGGATAACGGCGGTGCTTGCCAGCGTCGTCTTGATGGCGGGGTGCACGCCGGTCCAGCCGCTTGGCGAACCACCCGAGCGACCCGACGTGAAGTCTGTCAATGCCGACCCAGGAGCTTTCGAAGATGGCGGAGATCTGGTGATGGCGCTGTCGTCGGAACCGGACCGCCTCGACCCGACGACATCCTCCTCTCTCTATACCCGCTACGTGATGCAGACGATGTGCCAGAAGCTCTACGACATCGATGCGAACGGTGACATCACACCGATGCTCGCAACCGCACTGCCAGACATTTCAGAAGACGGAAAGACTGTGCGCATCCCGGTCAAGGACGGGGTGCGATTCGCCGACGGCACCGACTTCGATGCCGAGGCGGTCAAGACGACCATCGAACGCGGGCTCAACCTCGAAGAGTCCTCCCGGTCTGCCGAACTCGGTCCGATCAACGACGTGACCGCCGTCGACGATCACACCCTCGAAGTCACCTTCGACGAACCATTCGCACCCTTCACGGCGGCCCTGGCCGATCGCGCCGGAATGATCATGTCGCCGACAGCCCTCGACAAAGCGGGCGAGAACTTCGGGGACCATCCAGTGTGCGTCGGGCCGTTCAAGTTTGAGAAGCGCATCGCGCAGACCTCAATCAAAGTCGTCAAAGATGCCAACTACTATGATGCCGACAAAGTTCACCTCGACTCGATCACCTACCAGATCATGTCGGATGCGAACATTCGTGCTGCGAACATCCGCTCCGGCGATGTGCAGGTCGCGGACACGATCTCCCCGCAGGACGTCGACGCCCTCAAGGAAGAATCGGGCATCGGAATCCTGCAGTCGAACTCGCTGGGATATCAGGGACTGACTGTGAACCTGGGTTTCGGCGACAACCCGGAGAACTTCGAGACGCCGCTGGGTCAGGACCCGAAGGTGCGCAAGGCATTGTCGATGGCCATCGATCGCAAAGCACTGGTCAACACAGTCTTCAATGGCTGGTTCTCCCCTGCATGCTCGGGCATCTCCCCGGACAGTCCCTTCGCCACCGCAGCAAGCAACGCGTGTGTCGATTACGATCCCGAGGCCGCGAAGAAGCTTCTCGAAGACGCCGGAGTCGACCTTCCGCTCAAGGTGAATATGAAGGTCTCGAACACCCAGGACACGCTTCGCTTCGCTCAAGCCGTGCAGGCAGCCACCAAAGAAGCCGGATTCGACATCACAGTCCAGCCGATGGAATATACGGCGCTGCTCGATGCCCAGGACCGTGGCGACTACGAGCTCCTCCAACTGGGCTGGTCAGGTCGCGTCGACCCGCACGGAAACCTCTACACCTTCCATTACCCAGGTGCTGGCAACAACGTCACCGGAGTCGACGACGACAAACTCAGCAATCTGCTTACCCGAGCCAGTGAAGCCACAGACATGGATGAGCGCAAGAAGCTCTACGGTGAGGCCTCACAGCGGACCGGCGAGCTCAATTCAATCATCTATCTCTACCGCCAGAAGAACCTCACCGCCTTCACCGACAACGTGTCAGGCATAGATGTGTTCTCCGACGGTGTTGTCCATCTCTCCGAAGCCGGATTTCTGAAGAAGGACGCTCAGTGATGACCCGATTCGTGCTCACCAAAATATTCCACGCCATCATCACATTCGTGCTCTCAGGCATCGTCATCTTCTTCGGTGTCCGCATGCTTCCCGGCGACCCGGCACTGGCCATGGCCGGTGAAGAGGCGACCCCCGAGCGGCTCGACGCTATCCGTGCAGACCTCGGTCTCGACCAGCCTCTGATCGTCCAATTCCTCAAGTTCCTGGGCGACATCATCACCGGCGACCTCGGCGAATCCACACGGACAGGTCTGGCCGTGACCGAGATGATCGCGACCACACTGCCGGTGACATTGTGGCTGTCGCTCTACGCGATCATCGTCGCCGTCATCGTCGGCATCACCCTCGGCATGGTGGCAGAACGCTTCCGCGGGAAATGGCCGGAGCTGGGCAGCAATTTCATCGCTCTCCTCGGACTCTCGGTCCCAAACTTCTGGCTCGGGCTCCTGGCGATCATGGGTCTGGCCGTCATCCTCGGCTGGTTCCCCGCCTCGGGGTACGTCGACGTCCTCTCCGATCCGATCCGCGGCATCTACTACCTCACGTTGCCGGCGGTGATCCTGGGCACCAGCCTGGCTGCGGTCATCACTCGGCAGACGCGGGCGTCGATGATCGAAAGCATGGGCACCGATTACGTGCGCATGGCGCGAGCAAAGGGGTTGTCCAGACCACGGGTCCTCTTCCGCTACGGATTGCGCAACTCACTCATCGTCCTCGTCACGATCATCGGTCTGCAATTGGGTGGTCTGATTTCCGGCGCCGTGGTCACAGAGAGGATCTTCGCTCTGCCGGGCCTCGGCAAGCTCACACTCGATGCGGTCTTCTCTCGCGACTATCCGGTCATCCAGGCCGTCGTCCTGGTCATCACCGCCTCCTACATTCTCATCAACCTGGCCGTCGACATCCTCTATTCGGTCATCAACCCACAGATCCGAGTCAGCGAGGACGCCTCATGACCACGCCCATCGTCACGAACTCCGACAAGAACGCGCAAGGGCTCGACCCTGAATTCCAGACCTCGAACAACCGCGCCTGGTGGCTGCTGCGCTCAATCCTGTCCAACCCGATGGGACTCATCGGCTCCGTTATGGTCGCCATCGTCGTACTCATCGGACTTTTCGCACCTCTCATCGCCCCCTATGGGTTCGCACAGACGAACTTTCAGGCACCCTTCCAGGTTCCGGGCACGATCGGCTACGTCTTCGGCACCGACGACCTGGGACGTGACATCCTCTCCAGGCTCGCCTTCGGAGTTCGCGCCTCCCTGCAGGTCGGACTCCTTGCCGTTGCATTGGCCGTCATCGTCGGTACGCCCCTGGGCCTGCTGGCGGGATATTTCAGAGGTCTCGACGCGATCATCTCTAGGCTGACTGATGTCACCCTGGCGTTCCCGTTCCTCATCATCGCCGTCGGACTCGCCGCCATTTCCGGGCCCAGCCTGGCCAATGCGGCGATCGCCCTCGGCATCTCTCAGGTTCCTACTATGATCCGCGTCGTCAGAGGCGAGACGATGCGGCTGAAATCGGCCGACTTCGTCAAGGCAGCAATCGCCACCGACGCCTCGAAGACACGTATTCTGGGCATGCACATCCTGCCCAATATCGCCTCGGCGATCATCGTGCAGGCCACTGTCATCATCCCCACCGCCGTGATCGGAGAATCAATCCTCTCCTTCCTCGGCCTGGGCATCCAGCCACCCTCACCCAGCTTGGGAATCATGCTCTCCGACGCGCAGCAGTACATCTTCCGCGCACCGTCGACCGCACTGTTCCCCGGTCTTGCGATCTTGGTCATCTGCTTGGCCTTCAACCTCTTCGGGGACGCCCTGCGCGACGCCCTCGACCCCAACTCGAAGAAGGGACACTGATATGTCGTTCACCCCACCCGCCACCTTCACCACCCGGCCCACCCTGGAGGGACATTTCGGGATGGCCGCCTCCACACATTGGCTGGCGACAGCGGCATCGCAGGCTGTCCTGGAACGCGGCGGCAACGCCTTCGACGCAGCCGTGGCAGGAGCCTTCCTCCTCCACGTCGTCGAACCTCATCTCAACGGCCCAGGCGGTGACATGACAGGGGTCTTTGCCACCGCCGAAGACCCCGCGAATCCGCAGATCATGATGGGCCAAGGCCCAGCACCAGCTGCTGCCACCATCGACCACTACCGCGGTGAAGGGCTCGACATGGTCCCCGGAGCCGGAGCGCTCGCCGCAGCAGTCCCCGGAGCCGTCGACTCCTGGCTCAACCTGCTCGAACACCACGGCACCTGGGAACTCGCCGACGTCCTCGACTTCGCCATCGACTATGCCGAGAACGGCCACCCAGTCCTCGGCCGGGTCGTAGGCACCATCGAACGCGTCCAAGAGCTGTTCACCGACCACTGGCCCACGTCCGCAGCTCAGTGGATGCCGGAGGGAACAATCCCGAAAACCGGTGACCTCGTCTACAACCGTCCCTATGCCGAGGTCCTGAGGAGACTCATCAATGCAGGCGAGGGCGTGGAAGGTCGTGCCGCCAGAGTTGCCGCGGCACGTCGGGAATGGAAGTCCGGCTTCGTCGCCGAGGCGATCGCACAGTTCATCTCGGCCCCGCACCGGCACTCGACCGGCGGTGACCACACGGGTGTGATGACGGCCGCCGACTTCGCCGGATTCGACGCCCACTTCGAAGATCCGGTGACGATCGACTTCCGTGGCTATTCGATTGCGAAGATCCGGGCCTGGGGCCAGGGTCCTGTGCTGCTGCAGACTCTGAAGATCCTCGACGGATTCGACGACGAGCGACTCGACCCCTCGACAGAGATCGGTGCGCACACGATCCTCGAAGCACTCAAACTGGCGATGGCCGACCGAGACACCTACTACGGTGACGCAGACGTCGACCTCGATTGGCTGCTCAGCGAAGACTACGCGGCCAGCCGCCGCGAACTCATCACCGAGAAGGCTTCACTCGAATTCCGACCTGGCGCCGATCGGACAGGTGCTGTCCCGACCTTCACCCCGCCACTCGTGCTCGAGGGCGCGGACAAGGAGGCCATGGCCAAGGCCGGCATCGGCGAACCCACCGTGCAGAAGAACGGTGTCAACAACGGCGACACCTGCCACATCGACGTCGTCGACCGCTGGGGAAACATCATCTCAGCCACACCCTCGGGCGGGTGGCTGCAGTCCTCGCCGGTCGTCCCGGAACTTGGATTCTGCTTGGGCACCCGCCTGCAGATGATGTGGCTCGACGAGACGGCACCCTCGGCTCTGACCCCGGGCAAGCGCCCCCGCACCACGCTGACTCCGACTCTGATCTCGAAGGACGGGCAACCGGTCATCGCACTCGGTTCACCAGGCGGTGACCAGCAGGAACAGTGGCAGCTGCTGCTCATCCTGCGGATGCTCATCGGCGGATACGCACCGCAGCAGGCGATCGACGCGCCCGCACTGCACACGACCGCTCTGGCCGGGTCGTTCTGGCCACGCACCTGGGTGCCAGGTGGAGCAGTCGTCGAGGACCGCCTCGGCGAGGACGTCATCAACGGACTTATCAGCCGCGGTCACGTGGTGACCAAAGCCGGCGATTGGGAACTGGGCAGGCTCTCCTGCGTCACCCGCGACCCTGCCACCGGCCGAGTCACCGCCGGGGCGAACCCGCGCGGTGCCCAGGGATATGCGGCGGGACGATGATGAGCACCGAGACCAGCAGCAGCGTGGAACTCGCAGAATTCGTCCTCGAGGTCTCCGGCCTCGAAGTCTCCTATGAGGCCCCTGTACTCCACGATGTCGGGTTCACTCTGGCGCCGGGGGAGCGATTGGCCCTCGTCGGGCAGTCGGGATCAGGTAAGTCCACGACGATCAGCGCGATCCTCGGGCTCCTACCGGGAGCAGGGCACGTCAGCTCCGGATCCGTGAAGTACCGCGGTGAGGAGCTCGTCCGGGCAGACGGGCAGCGCCTCCAGACTCTGCGCGGTCGTTCGATCGCGTTGGTGCCGCAGGACCCCATGGCCAGCCTCAATCCGAGCATGCGCGTGGGCGACCAGATCGCCGACGCTCTGCGCACGTATGGAATGTCGAATTCCGCCGAGGTGACTCGCAACGTCGTACGACTGATGACCGAAGCGGGAATCCCGGAAGCGGAGAACCGGAGACGGTCCTATCCGCACGAATTCTCCGGCGGTATGCGACAGCGGATTCTCATCGCGATCGCCTTGTCCGGGGAGCCCGACCTCATCATCGCCGACGAACCGACTTCCGCTCTCGACGTGACGGTGCAGAAGCAGATCCTCGATCATCTGCAGAAACTCGTCACCGAGCGGGGGACCTCGCTGCTCTTCGTCACCCACGACTTGGGTGTCGCAGGCGAGCGGACCGACACCATTCTCGTGATGAATGACGGTCGAGTGGTGGAACGGGGAACACCGCAGCAGGTGCTGGGTAACCCGCAGGACGATTACACGAAAGCCCTGGTCAAAGCCGCCCCCAGCATTGTTGTCGATCGAGAGTCGAGCCCTGTCCACGGGACTGTGGGATCAACTCCGGACGCACGAATCGGCGAAGGCAGTCCCGAGGGTGGGGCCACCTCGGCGAATGTGCTCGAGATCAACGATCTGCACAAAATCTACAAGCTGCGCGGCCGCGGCAGAGAGGTGCACGCGCTCAACGGGGTGAGCTTCACGGCCAAGCGCGGGCAGACGACCGCAGTGATCGGCGAATCCGGATCCGGAAAGTCGACGATCGCGAAGATCGTGCTCGGCCTCGAGAAGGCCACCAGCGGGGAGGTCCTTGCCGGAGGCCGCAACGTCGATGCCACCTCGCGGGCCGAACGGAGTACTCTGCGCCGGTTCAGTCAGCCGGTGTTCCAAGATCCGTTCTCCTCCCTTAACCCGATGTGGGGTATCGAGCGGATCATCCGTGAGCCTCTCGACGTGTTCAAGATCGGCACCCAGGCCGAGCGGAGACGGAAGGTCGCCGAGGTGCTCGATCAGGTGGCTCTGCCAGCGTCGATGCTCGAGCGTCGACCTGCTGACCTCTCCGGTGGCCAGCGACAGAGGATCGCGATCGCCCGGGCACTGATCAGCGAGCCGGAGCTGCTCATCTGTGATGAGGCGGTGTCGGCTCTCGACGTCCTCGTGCAGGAGCAGATCCTCGAACTTCTGCGTGAGCTGCAGTCAGGACTCGGTGTGAGCTGCCTGTTCATCACGCACGATCTTGCAGTTGTCGCGAACTTGGCAGACGATGTTGTAGTGATGAAGAACGGAGAGGTCGTCGAGGCAGGCGCGACGAGAGAGGTCATTGATCGTCCCGCCGCGGAGTACACGCAGAAGCTGTTGGCCGCCGTGCCCGGTTCCGGTCTGCTCAATGCCTGAACCTGGTTCTTCACAGCGGCCGAGTTCGACCCTGAAGTCGAGCGCGGCTTCGACCTCGAACAGCATCGCCGTCGGGGCGCATATCCGCCACGACATCATCAAGGGCGTGCACCCACCCGGTGGCAAGCTCCGCGAAGCGGCGCTGGCGAAGCAGTATGACGTCTCACGGATCCCGATTAGAGAGGCGCTTCGTTCCCTCGAGTCAGAAGGGCTCGTCGAGTCACGGCCCTACAGTGGCAGCATGGTCGCCCCGTCACCGGTCGAGGACGCCGAGGATCTGTTCGAAATCCGCATCGTCTTAGAATCCGCGACTGCCAAACGGGCGGCGAAGCGCGCCGCGCTACAGAGCAACGGTGAGGCCCCGGATGAGCGGTGGCGGGCGATCCGCAAGGAGATCAACGAGATCCTCGACGCCGGTGACATCGTCATCGGGGAGGAGCGCTACGAAGACCTCGCGGTGCTCAACATGCGCTTCCACTTCGCCATCGCCGAACTCAGCGGCAGCCTCTCCTTCGTCAGCCTGCTGCGCCAGATCTCGGGCAAGATCGAATGGCTCTACTCACTCAATGTCACCCGTCGCGGACCGCAGGCCTGGCCCGAGCATCGCGACATCATCGCCGCCATCGACGCGGGCCAGGAAACGAAGGCCGCCGAGGTGATGGGACAGCACGTGCGCCGCAGTCGCGACTCGTACTTCGCCATGATGGCCGAGTCGCCCTCCTAGTCGGGTCGGCCGCCGTCGTAGCAGAGCGGTCTTAGGTGTAAGGGGGCTCAGACCTCGACGATCATCTCGATCTCGACCGGAACATCCAGCGGCAGGACCGCCACACCCACAGCGCTGCGGGCATGGACTCCGACGTCGCCGAAGACCTCGCCGAGGAGCTCGCTGGCACCATTGATCACCTGCGGCTGAGCAGTGAAGTCCGGTGTGCTGGCGACGAAGCCCGTGACCTTGACGATGCGTTTGATCGCAGACAGATCACCGGTGATCGCGCGGATGGCGGCCAGTGCGTTGAGGGTGCACTGGCGGGCCGCGGCCTGGGCGTCTTCGAGACTGACCTCGGCACCGACCTTGCCCGTGTGGATCGGCTGCCCGTTCTGCACGGGAAGCTGGCCCGAGGTGTAGATGAATTGACCTGTACGCACGGCGGGAACATAGGCGGCCACGGGCGCGGCAACATCGGGGATCGCCAGTCCGCGCTGGTCGAGGCGTGCTTCGGGTGTGATTGTCGATTCGCTGCTCATCTGAGGACTCCTGTCGTCATGAATTCGTCGAGGCGTTCACGGTAGCCGGTGGTGTCGATCGCGGCTTCGGACAGCCATTGGGCTGAGTAGTACTTGTCGAGATAGCGCTCGCCGGGGTCGCAGATCAGCGACACCAGGCTTCCCGTCTGTCCGGCCGCTTTCATCTGCGACACGATGCGGAATGCGGCCCACAGGCCGGTGCCCGTCGACGCCCCGGCACGGCGCCCCATCAGTGTCTCGAGCAGCTGGATGGATGCGATGGCGGCAGCGTCGGGAACGTGCATCATCCGGTCGATGCTCGACGCGATGAAGCTCGCCTCGACCCGCTGTCGTCCGATGCCCTCGATCCGAGACCCCTGATCAGTCGTCGCTGCTGGATCATGGTCGCGCCAGCCGGCGAAGAAGGCCGAATTGTCCGGATCGGCCACGCAGATGCCGGTGGCCCGACCGGTGTAGCGAACATACCTGGCCAGGGTCGCCGAGGTGCCGCCCGTGCCGGCGGTGGCGATGATCCAGGAGGGTTCGGGATGAGTCTCACTCGACATCTGATCGAAGATCGACTCGGCGATATTGTTGTTGCCGCGCCAGTCCGTGGCTCGTTCGGCATAGGTGAACTGGTCCATGTAATGACCGCCGGACTCCGCAGCCAGATCAGCAGCGACCTCGTAGACCTCATTGGCGTTGTCGACGAAATGGCAGGTGCCGCCGTAGAACTCGATGAGGGAGATCTTCTGAGCACTCGTCGATCGAGCCATGACAGCGATGAACGGGACGCCGATGAGTTGAGCGAAATACGCCTCAGAGACCGCAGTCGATCCGCTCGAGGCCTCCACGACCGGGCGACCAGGGCGAATCCAGCCGTTGCACAGTGCGTGGAGGAAGAGCGAGCGAGCCAAGCGGTGTTTGAGTGACCCGGTGGGATGGCTCGACTCGTCTTTGAGATAGAGGTCGATTCCCCAGTCGGAAGGCAGCGGCACATGCAGCAGGTGCGTGTCCGAGGATCTGTTGGCATCTGACTTCACCGCTCTGATGGCGCCGGCCAGCCACCGGCGAGCTTGCGGATCGTAGCGGTCGATGTCGTCGTCGACAGCGGCGAACGCGTGATCGTGGGTGTCGGTCATGACTGTCCTTCCGGAGCTTTGCCTTGGAGCTCGTTGATGTAGTTGTAGATCGTGTAGCGGGTGACGTCCAACGCCGAGGCGACTCCGGCCACGGCTTCTTTGACTTGGAAGACTCCACGGCGGTCGAGTTCAGCGACGACCTCGAGCTTGTGGGACTTCTTCATCAGTTCGACGGGGACATCGGCACTCTCGATCACCTCGGCGACGATCTGAGACGTCAGTTCGCTGACCGTGTGGGGGAAGACCTCACCGGTATCGGGTTCATCGCTGGTCTCGGCGACCGCAGGTGGAGTCGAGAGCAGCGAGCCGAGCAGCTCGTGGGCGACTCTGACGTTGGTGACGTCGATGTTGAGACACAGGGCAGCCATCGGAGTGCCCGATTCCGGCTCCCGAATGATGATCGTGCTCGACCGCCCGGTGCGACCGCCGGGCAGCGACGTCGGATAGCCGATGACATCGCCCTGCGCCCCGCTGAGCACGTGCTGCAGGAGCAGGTTGGTCGGCGGAGCGCCCACCTCACGGCCGGTGACTCCGCCCGCGATGGCGAAGACCGAGTTATCGAGGTTAGTGAGGTCGTGGACGACGACCTCGCAGCCCTCGCCCAGGGCCCGAGCAAGAGGCTCGCTGATCCCCGCCAGCAGGTCGAGGGTCTCCCGAACCTTCTGGTCAAAGCGATCCGAATTGAGCGCTGTCACTGGTGTTCTCCTCTGCGCGGTGAGCAAATTTCAACTTCTAGTGGAAGTCTTGCACATCACTTCATTATGTGCGAATGTGGATTCGCTCACTTAGATTTCCACACACAGTTGAAATCTTCAAATTATTAGGAGAACTATGTCAGCGCTTGGCAATGACGCCACGGCCTCAGGCAATCTCAAGAGGACCATTGGGATTCCCGGAGCCCTCGGAATCACGTTCAACCAGATCGTCGGCGGCGGAGTCATCGCCCTCACGGGCACGGCCATCGCCGTCACCGGAGGCGGGACGCCGCTGGCCTATATCCTCGCCACGGCAGTGGTCATGCTGGTCACCGCGCCCATCGCGGCCTTGGGTGCCGCGATGCCGACGACAGGCGGGGCCTTCACCTATGCCTCCAGGCTGATCCATCCGGTCGCGGGGTTCGCAAATATGTGGCTGTGGACTCTGGGTAACCTGTCCATCAGCATCTACGGTCTGGCGGCAGGGCAGTACCTGCATTCGCTCGTTCCGGCCATTGACCCGGTGGTCATCGCACTGGCGATGCTCGCGATCTTCTTCGTGGTCAATCTGCTGGGAGCCTCTGCCTCGTCCTTCGTCGGAATCATCATCGGGGTGCTGATGATGTCCGCCTTCGCGCTGTTCGTCGTCGTGGGCATGTTCCATGTCGAGTGGACGGTCTTCGCCGAGCCGATGCCTCATGGTGCGCTCGAACTGTTCAAGGCCGCGGCACTGCTCTCGTTCGCGACCCGCGGCGGGCAGGTGATCGCCGAGATGGGCGATGAGCTGAAGAATCCCGGTCGGGCGATTCCGATCGCGGCCCTCGGCGGGACACTGCTCTCGGGCCTGCTCTACGTGGTGCTGGCGATCCCGGCCACCGGAGTACTGCCCATCGACCAGGTTGCCGGGCAGCCGATGACTCTCGTCGCCGAGCACATCCTCAATCCGGCAGGGCTTGGCTTCTTCATCTTCGGGGGAGCCGTCCTCGCCCTCGTCGGGTCGCTGAACTCGAACATGCTGTGGGGTACGAAGGCGATCCTCGCGGCGGTCGAGGCCGGATGGTTTCCCGGCTGGCTCGGTTCCGTCAACCGTCGCTTCGGCACCCCGCATTGGCTGCTGACTCTGTGTTCCTCATCGGAGTGGCCCCGATCCTGCTGTCACTGGACATGGCGAACATCGCCAATGCCGCCTCGGCGCTGCAGCAGATCAACGCGGTGATCATCCTCATCGCCTCCATCCGACTGCGGAAGCTGTTTCCGCAGCTGCACGCGGCATCGACCTTCACCATCAACCTCGGCGTGCACAAGATCCTGCTCGTCGTCGGCATCGCTGTCTCATGCCTGCAGTTCGTCCTGCTGACCTCGGATCTCACCGGCACGGTGATCCTCTCTGCCCTGATCTGGGTCGGCGCGGGAGCCGGCTGGTGTGCCTGGCGCTACCCGCGACTATCGCGTGGACCTGAATTGTCGTCCGCACCCTACAGGCCCCTCGCCGAGGTGGGTGATGGTTCGCCCGAGCGCTGAGCGACCGTGTATCCCGAACGAACGCACTAACTCGAATTCCGATGGAAGGACAACACAATATGTCAGCAATCACCGTCTACGGCACCGAATGGTGCTCGGACTGCATGCGCAGCAAGCGCTACTTCACCACCCACAACGTCGGCTTCGACTTCATCGACGTCGAGGCTGACCCCGGGGCAGAAGAAGAGGTGCGCAGGCTGCAGGGAGGCGAGCGGAGGATTCCCACCGTGGTCTTCGCAGATGGCACTCACCTCATCGAACCGACCCACCAGGAGATCGGGGAGAAGCTGGGCATCATTCCCTGGGCACACCGTGAAGAGTACGACCTCGTGGTCATCGGGGGAGGCCCGACGGGGCTGACAGCCGCGATCTACGCCGGACGGCAAGGGCTGTCCACGCTCGTCGTCGATTCGGCCAGCTTCGGCGGTCAGGCGGCAACGACGAAGCGCATCGACAACTATCCGGGCTTCCCCGACGGCATCGGCGGCGGGAGCCTGGCTGAAACCTTCTTGACGCACGCCGAGGGGGAGAACACGGAGCTGCTCTCGGCGACCACTGTCCTCGAACTGCTGGAAGCGGGCGACGAACGGGTCGAACTCGCCTTGTCGAACGGGCAGCAGATCCGAGCCAGAAGCGTCATTGTGGCAACTGGGACGACCTATCGCACTCTCGGCGCACCGGGGGAGGAGCCTCTGTTGGGGAGCCGAATCCACTTCTGCTCGACGTGCGACGGACCGGCGTACAAGGGTCGGTCGACGCTTGTCGTCGTCGGCGGGGGAAACAGCGCCTGCGAGGAGGCTCTCTACCTTGCGACGCTGGTCGACGAGGTGGTCATGCTGCAGAACCTGCCCGAGCTGACCGCCGACATCGTTCTGCGTGAACGGGTGCTGGCCGACCCTAAGATCACCGTCGTCACCGACACCGCGATCACCGGATTCGCCGAGGTGGATTCCTCGGCCCCCGGGACCGCTTCGGTTGGGGCTGCCACGGTAGAGGCCGCCTCGGTGAGCGTGGATTTCGTCCACGGACCCGAACGCCTCGCGGCGCGCGTGAGCGCCGATGCGGTCTTCGAGTTCATCGGGCTGCGGGCCAATAGTGCGAACTTCACTTCGAGCCTCGAAGTGGACGGGCAGGGCTATATCCTCACCGGAGCCGACCATGGAACATCCATGGATCGTGTCTACGCCGCAGGTGATGTTCGCGCCGGCAGCACGAAGCAGCTCGTCGCGGCCGCCGGTGACGCCGTCTCCTGCTTCCTGGCCATCCGGGACCGTGTCCTCGCGGAGAAGGAGCGAAGCCTCGAGTTGGCCTAAGCGGCGAGACCCTGCCGGAACTGCTCGGATTCGGCGGCTGTAGTCCGACTCAGCAACATTGCGGGCACTGAGCAACCTTTAGCGAGGTTGCTCAGCGCCCGCAAAGTTGCCGGGGCAGTTCTGGAACGGGGAACTTCACCCTTCCGCGAGCATCTTCTCGAGCTTGTCATAGCCCTCGCGAATTCCGTGCTCCATCCCGGAGGCGACCATTCCGTCGCGCGATTCGAGTGAGTCGAAGACCGATGTCGACTGCAGGCGGGTCCGCCCATCGCCGAGGTCGGTGAGCGTGAGGATCTCGAGGTTCACGGCATCCGGGAAGCCTTCGAAGGTAAAGGTCTGGACGATGCGCTCGTTCTCCCGCACCTCGTGGAAGGAGCCGAAGAATCCGTACTCACCGTTGTCGTCGGTCGAGACGAAGCTCCACTTCCCGCCGGTCTGCGCGTCCCATTCGCGAATCGTGTTCGTGATCGTGTCGGGTCCGGACCATTTCACGAAGAGCTCAGGATCGGTGTGGGCCCGGAACACCTTGTCCGGAGTGGCCTTGAAGTCACGAGTGATCGAGACGGTCTGAATTCCCTCGGGGACGTCGAGCTGCAGAGTCGAATAGTCGGTGTCATTGGTGGTGGTCATGTCATGCTCCTTTGCTTGATTCTTGTGCGGATCCCCTCGCCGAGGTGGCTGTGAGGTCCGTGTTCTCTGAGTCCTCGTCCGCGTTCATCTCATCGAGTACGGCGTCGAGGCGTTGGTAGCGTTCTTCGGCCTGTTGTCTGTATCTCTCGATCCATTTCGTCATCAGATCGAACACATTGTCTTCGAGGTGGACTGGTCTGCGTTGGGCGTCACGGGTGCGAGTGACCAGACCGGAGTCCTCGAGCACCTTGAGGTGTTTCGACACGGCCTGAACGCTGACTTCGTAGGGTTCGGCGAGTTCGTTGACCGTGGCGTCGGCGATGGACAGCCTGGCGACCATGTCTCGTCGAGTCGGGTCGGCCAGGGCTGCGAACACCTTTGTCAGCTGATCTGCCACTGGACCTCCGTTCTGTATTCAACTTTGTGGTTGATTACAAATCTAGGCCTGGTTCGATTCTTTGTCAACCGTTGGGTTGAATAAATTTGCGCCCGCGCCCGCACTCGTAGTCGTAGTCTCAGCTTCTGCGTAGGCGATCCTCGCCTGCATGCGTGGCATTGCCGCTGTGAGCCAGCCGCAGATCCCGATCGACAGCCCGCTGCTGATCCAAAAGACGCCGGGCAGCCCCATGGTTTCGACGCCGAGGGCGGCAAGTGCTGCGCCGAGCGGAAGGGCTCCCCAGCTGACGACGCGGGAGGCGGAGTAGACCCTGCCGATGAGGTGGTTGGGTGTCGTCTGCTGTCGGATGACGGCGACGAGGATCCTCCAGATCGTTGAGCCTGCTCCAGCTGTGACGAGCCCGACGATGATGATCGGCAGGGGCGCGCCGAGCGCGGCCGGGAGCACGAGGCCGAGCGTGCCGATTGCATCGATGAAGAGCAGCGCGGACGTCGAGAATCTCGCCTGCAGTCGCTCGGTGAGGGCTGAGGAGATGATGCCGCCGATCGCCATTGCGGTGAGCAGCCAGCCGTAGGCAGCACTGCTGAGGTTGAGCGGGCCAGGAGTGACTGCATAAAGGACGAATGTTGCGGTCCATGCGCCCCAGACTAAGCTCATGGCCGCGGTCAGCAGTGTGAGCTCGCGTTGCAGGCGATGCCTCCAGAGGAAACGCATGCCTTCCCTGACCCTCTGCAGGCCGCGCTGATTCGAGGTGTCTCGCGCGGATTTTGAACGTGAGCTTCCGGGCGTGCGGCCACTGTCGGTGTCATGGTTGGCGTTGCAGTCGCCCGGTGCGCGGCGGTGCATCGAGCGGATCAGACCGATGCCGGCGATTGCAGCGAGTGCATACAGTCCGCCGCCCGATGCTGCGGCGAGGAGTCCGGTGGCGCCGAGGAGCAGGCCTGCAAGGGGTGGACCGGCGAGCTGATTCGCGATGTTGATGGTCGCTTCGATGCGTGAGTTCGCGCCGGTGAGCTTGGTTCGCGAGACCGTGCGGGGAATGCCGGCGATGAGGGATGTGTCGACCAGGGTCTCCGCCAGGCCGTAGACGAAGGCCGCTGCGAAGACGGCGATCGTGACTGAGGAGTCGAAGGCGATGGTGGCCGACAGTCCGACAAGTGCGAGCGCACGCAATCCGTTGACCGCGGCAAGCAGCCGTTGGGGTGAGAGGCGGTCGACGAGCCATCCTGCGTGCAGTCCGAAGACTGGCCACGCGATGGTTGCGACCGTCGTTACGAGTGCGACTTCGCCCGGTCCTGCGCCCGCAGCAAGAGAGATGAGGGGCAGTGCCGTGAGGGTGATGCCGTCGCCGAGGTTCGACAGGCCTGCCCCGGTCCACAGCCAGCGGAATGGTGAGTTCATGATGATCAACCCTTAACCGGTGAACAATAGTTAGGAGGTCAAGTCTTATGCGTGAAATCTCACCTGTCAATAGAAGTTAGGTGGTAAAGTGAGATAATGGATTTTGAACACGTCGGCAATGCGCACTGCTTGGAACTCGCCAACTCGATCCCCGACCGGCAGGAGACCGGTGAACGAGATTGGCTGAGGTCCGCAGAGATCGCAGGCGAATGGGCCCGATCGCTTGACCTCGCTCTGGCATCTCCGCCGTCGAGCCGAGAGCTCGCAGACCTGCGCGCCTTCAGGGAAGACGTCTTCGCGACATTCACGGCGATCGCCTCGGGGGCGGAGGTGCCGCAGCACGGTCTGGACTCCATTGCCGCTGCGCAGGCCCGGGGCCTGAAAGTTCGGGGATATCGGCCGTCGGGGCGAGCGATCGTCCGTGCCTGGCCACAGACGTGGGGTGTGCCGGACCTTATTGCTCGCTTCGCGGATTCGGCGCTGACAGAGCTGACCGGCGATCGACTTGATCGGGTCAAGTCGTGTCCGAGCTGCGGATGGCTCTTCTTCGACACATCACGCAATCGCAGTCGACGCTGGTGTTCGATGCAGACCTGCGGAGGTCGCGACAAGGCGCTGCGGCACTACCGGAAGACTCGCGACTGACAAGGGTTCGCCACTGACAAGGGCTGTTGGCCTTGGCGTGAGATCGTGCTCCTATCCGAAAATCCTTCCCGCCGGCTCCTCCAATCGCCCCTGGTTGTCGTATGGTCGCAATAGCGACAGTGCCGGATCAGGTCTGGCGGTCATCCCCGATGATCGATGGCCCCGGTACTCATTGGCAGGAAAGACGACGAAGTCTGGAGAATGACAATGGCAACTTTGCGACAGCAGCTGTTCCGAGTGAAACCGGTCCCGCAGCAGGGCGAGAGTCCGGAGAGCGACCTCAAACGTACGATCGGCCTGTTCTCTCTGACCATGATCGGCGTCGGATCGACCATCGGCACCGGCATCTTCTTCATCCTCTCCGAGTCGGTGCCCGTGGCCGGACCCGCAGTGATCTGGTCCTTCGTCATCGCCGGCCTCGTCGCCGGCCTCGCGGTCATCTGCTATGCGGAGCTGGCCGGCAGTGTGCCGGTGTCTGGGTCCTCCTACTCCTACGCCTATGCGACGCTCGGCGAGCTGCCAGCCATGGGAGTCGCGGCCTGTCTCCTCCTCGAATACGGGGTCGCGGGTGCCGCGGTCGCCGTCGGCTGGTCACAGTACGTCAACCAGCTGCTGTTCAACCTCTTCGGCTTCGAGATCCCCCACGCCCTGGCCTACGCGCCGGAAGAAGGCGGGATCGTCAACCTGCCCGCGATCCTGCTGCTGGTCATGTGCTGCTTCCTGCTGGTCCGCGGCACCGGGGAATCGGTCGTCATCAACACCGTCATGGTGTGCACGAAGATCGGCGTCCTCCTGTTCTTCGTACTTGTCGGAGTCACCGGCTGGAACGTCGACAACTTCGCCGACTTCGCGCCCTTCGGATTCTCCGGGGTGGTGGCAGGCTCGGGCCTCATCTTCTTCAGCTACGTCGGCATGGATGCAGTCGCCACGGCCGGCGATGAGACGAAGAACCCGAAGAAGACCATGCCCCGGGCGCTCATCGCCGCCCTCATCATCGTCACCACTGTCTACGTTCTGGTCGCCGTCGCGGCTCTGTCGGCTCAGCCCTGGCAGGAGTTCGAGGGGCAGACGGCCGGGCTGTCGGCGATTCTTGAGAACATCGTCGGCGCCCAGTGGCCAGGCACCGTCGTCGCCGCCGGTGCCGTGATCTCGATCTTCTCCGTCACGCTCGTCTCGATCTACGGCCAGACCCGCATCCTGTTCACGATGTCACGCGACGGAATGATGCCCAAGCTCTTCGGCGAGGTCAATCCCCGTACGCTCACCCCGGTCAAGGGCACGATCGTCGTGACCGTGGTCATCGCCATCCTGGCCGGGTTCATTCCGCTGAACTTCCTCGCCGAGATGACGAGCATCGGCACCCTCGTGGCCTTCGTCGTCGTGTCCATGGCCGTCATCATCCTGCGTGTGCGCGAACCCAATCTGGAGCGCGGCTTCAAGGTGCCCTTCTACCCGGTCCTGCCGGTGCTCGCGATCATCGGCTGCCTGTGGATCATCAGCAACCTGCAGGTCATCACGATCGTCGTCTTCCTCATCTGGACGGCGGTCATCCTCGGCCTGTACTTCATCTTCGGTCGCAAGTCCTCGGTGCTCGGCAAGCAGCGGGCAGAACAAGAACGCATTGGCGGATCCGATCCTGCGGGAGGGAAACTATGAGTATCGTCGTCGGCATCGCACCAAGTCAGGACAATAGGCCAGCCGTGGAGCTGGGGATCGTACTCGCACGGTCATACGGACACAGACTGGTGGCTGTAGCCATCGACTCCGCCGCCTGGCCGATGAGTCCCGCACTCTTCGAAAGCGAATACCAGAAGAAGCTGCGCAACGTCGCCGAGGCTGCCCTGGACGAGGTGCGGGCGCTCCTTCCCGATGACATCGAGTCCGAATGCCTCGTCCACAGTGCCCGTTCATCGCGACGGGGACTGCTCGAGATGTGCCAGAAGGAGAATGCGTTCCGCCTCGTCGTGGGTCCCGCCGCTGACGGGAAGCCGGGACGGATCGCCTTGGGCTCCGTCTCCACCGGGCTGCTGCACAGCGCCAGCCTGCCCGTGGCACTTGCCCCGGTCGGATACCGGGTTGTCCCGGAGGCTCGCCTGCGCAGGCTCACTGCCGCGTACAGCGGATCGTCGACCTCGGCGGACCTCATCCTCGGGGCCGCAGTGGTCTCTGCCGAATCCGGTGTGCCTTTCCGCATCGCCTCGTTCGCACCCCGGTCGCGGGTGATTTCGGCAGCCGGTGTGGGACTCGATGTCGAGTCCAGCGTGATCGATGAGTGGGCCAATGTGATCCGGCGAGACACCGACGAGATCCTGTGCTCGATCGATCGTCTCCAGATCAAGCCCGGCGAGACCGATGTCGCCATCGGGACAGGATCGGACTGGGAGAGCGCACTGTCCGCGGTCGAGTGGGAGGATCCCGAGATCATGATGCTCGGTTCCTCCGGCCTCGGGGCGCTCAAGCGGGTGTCATTGGGCAGCCACGCGATGCGGATTCTGCAGCACTCACCGGTGCCCATCGTCGTCGTGCCCCGCCGGGCGAAGTCTGATTACACCTCGGTGGCCGTCTGAGTTCCGGAGACAGCGGCCGTCTGACGGCTGGGGGAGTCGGGGCAGGGCGCTGAATTCAATTTTTGGGTTATCGGCCACAGCCAGCCCCCGGCGCTATCGCCCCACAGGCATAGGGCCGCATGGTGGTCGCATCGCGCTGTGATGGCTTACCGGCATGCTCATAAAAGCCAGCCGAGCCGATACTTCTGCTCCCCGCCACCAGTGAATACATTCCTATTAATGTTGCTTAACACGCTTTGACCGCTCTCTAATTGGATTGCCCCACGCCGCAATGAAGCGAATTCGTAGTGCCGACCAGAGTAGGTACGAGCACCGCGCTTCTTTGCGTTCTGGTAGTGAACAAAGGAGCGGATCAGAGTGGCTGAAAAGATCGAAGTGCTATTAGATGTCAAGACAAAATTGGGTGAAGGTCCGGTATGGGATGCGGCTTCACAGCGGCTGCACTGGGTCGACAGCGCAGATGGAAGAATCTTTCGTTCCACGGCACAAGGGACAGAGCTGAGAGCGTGGGAGGTCGGAGAGCCCATTGGTTCAATTGCCGTTGGTGCCGATAACAGCTACTTTCTCGCAGCACTTCAGAGCGGGCTGTATCGCATTGATGTGGAGAGCGGCGCCAAAGAACTTCTCGTGGATCCTGAACCCGATCAGCCGAAGAACCGACTCAATGACGGAAAGGTGGACCGTCAAGGTCGGTTTGTATTCGGTTCTATGGACACGCTCGAAGAAGAGCCGAGCGGCAAGCTCTACTCATATGACGTGGATGGCTGTCTCTCTGTCCTGGATACGGGGATCATCTGTTCGAACGGACCTTGTTTCAGTCCTGATGGGACAATTCTTTATTTCTCCGACACCTGGACAGGCGAGATTTGGGCCTATGACTACGACGCCTCGAGTGGGGGAGCGTCTTTGCGACGTACGTTCACGAAAGTGGACACCAGTGGCGGCGGGGCTGCTGACGGGGCCACTGTCGATTCTGAAGGCTATCTTTGGCAGGCGCTGGTCTACAGCGGAACTATCGTTCGCTACTCGCCAGACGGAAAAATCGACCGACTACTCGAGATGCCGGTACTTAAAGCGACCAGTCTTACCTTCGGCGGCCCCAACCTGGACGTTTTGTACGTCACTTCCATGTCTAAGCCGCCGCTTCCGCGCTTCCCCGAAGATGGGCAACTGCGAGGATCTCTTTTTGCAGTGACAGGTCTGGGAGTCACCGGTGTTGCCGAGCCCCGGTACGGAAAGTGAGGACCGCCAGATGAAATCAGGTCTCTTCAAATCCCTTGGCTCCATACACCGATACTCGTGGATCTCCCTTCTTGTGTGCTGGGTGATCTGGATTATCAACGCTTACGATCGTGAGATTATCCTGCGCCTGGGGCCGTCTATTTCAGAATCCCTTGACCTATCTCCCGACACGTGGGGGATCATTGCCTCTCTAATCATGCTCTCGCTGGCAATTATGCCGATCCCTGGTTCGGCCTTGAGCGATAAGTACGGCGGTGGAGAGAAGCGCGCGAAGTTTCAAGTGCCGCTCGTGATCGGCATGGCCGTCCTGTCTTTTATCTCGGGGCTAAAACTCATCAGCAGCAATATTGTGTTGTTTTTGGCGCTCAGGTTTGGAGTCAACCTTGGTGCAGGTTGGGGCGAGCCAGTTGGTGTCAGTAATACTGCAGAATGGTGGCCGAAGGAGAAGCGCGGGTTTGCGCTTGGTGCTCACCACACTGGCTACCCAATAGGCTCCCTGCTTTCGGGGGTTATGGCGGCGGCCGTACTTAGCTGGTTCGGTGCCGACGGATGGTCGTATGCCTTCTTCCTTGCTGTATTCATTGCTGTGCCTGTGATGCTCTTTTGGTCGAAATACTCGACGAAGGACAAGATCGTAGCTCTCTACCAGGATTTCGATGCCAAGGGACTGACTCGACCTGATGCGATTGAGAACCTGGAGGGCCGCGCCAAGGGTCTGCTAAGAAAAACTGTGATGACTCCCGCAATCACAATTACCGCGGTGACAACGATGCTTACGCAGATCGTGTACATGGGAGTGAATACCGTGCTGCCTCCGTACCTGTACAACATCGTGGGACTTTCTCTCGCAGAATCCGCGGGATTGAGCGTCGTGTTCGCCTTGACAGGAATATTCGGGCAGATTATCTGGCCGAGTCTGTCCGACAAGATCGGGCGGAAACCTACTATTATCATCTGCGGAATTTGGATGTCGGTGAGCGTAGCCGCACTGTATTTCGCGACAACATCACTGCTGGTTGTGATCGTTCAGTTGATCTTCGGCTTAGTAGCAAATGCTGTGTGGCCAATCTATTATGCTGCAGCGTCAGATTCTGCTCCCGACGGAGGCACTTCAACCGCCAACGGTGTCATTACAACGGCCATGTTTATCGGCGGAGGGATCGCCCCCGTGCTCATCGGTCGTCTCGTCACCATTGGAGGCGGATGGGAAGCTAGCGCGGGGTATGTGTATTGTTTCCTGACCATGGCTGGGTTCGCGCTTTTGGGGGCCGTGGTTCAGATGTTCGTCAGGCAGCCCGGCAGACTTCGGGTCTGAAAGCACCTGTTTTTAGACGCATGAAGCCACAGTTCTGACGCGACACTTGTGCGGGAGTGTGCTCGGAAAGCATCGTCCATAAACTTAACGTTGCTTAACGATGCCGAGTGGGAGTCCAATGGCTGTGTTCAGTCTGCACAGGGACGTGGAGGAATCAGGTGTCAATGATGCAAGAGGTAGAGCACGGCGAGTTGTCTCGTCCTCGTGTTTCAGCAGCCCAAGTCGCGCGTGCCTGTGGAGTATCGACTGCGACAGTCAGCTACGTCTTCAATGGAAAGACGGGCGTGTCATCAGCTGTTCGCCGGCAGATCATCGAGAAGGCAAACGAACTCGGATACAGGTCACCGCTGACATCGGCGATGCACAATCGGTCGTTGACGCGTGTGATCGGACTGATTGTTCCTTCGATGGTGAACTACATGCACATGCATTGGGCGCAGGCCATTATCGAGGCGGCAGCGGAGGAAGGGTACGACGTCTTCGTTTCCACCACCGGAGACGATCCGGAACGATTGGACCACGTTGCGTCGACATTGTCAGCCCGTAATGTCGACGGCGTTATCTCCACTGGCGGTATGCGACTCGACGCGCGATCGTACGGGACTTTGAATAGCGCCAGGATCCCGGTAGTCAATCTCTCTCGTAAGGTCGAGCATGCCAGCGCAAGCTTCATCGGCATTGACGATGCCTTGGCCGCGCGCGAACTTATGACACATGTCCTGGGACACGGGGTTACGAGGATCGCAACGGTCATCGGCCCACGTTTCTCTACAGCTTCGGCCGACCGAGAAAAAGCGTTCATAGAGACAGCGGCTGAACATGGAATCTCCATCCCCGGTGATTGGAAGGTGAGCACTCGATTGCACCGGAACGGCGGAAGGATTGCGGCGGAGGAGCTACTTGGCGATCCAGACAACCGGCCAGAGGCCATCGTGTGCGGTTCCGACGAGGTGGCGCTGGGCGTCATCGAACACTCGGTTGTCAATGGAATCAGCATTCCCGATGATCTCATCGTTGTCGGAAGCGATGGTCTTGCCCGCTCCCGATCACCGCTGATGGGGATGACGACAATTGTTCAACCAGTCGCGGAGATGGCGAAGGCGGCGTTCTCCGTACTGCTCGACCATATCGAGGACCCAGGTGCGCCAACTCGTGAAGTGATCTGTCGCCACCAAATTCACACAGGAACCAGCTGTGGTTGCCACCCCGATTCATTCAATGCTCTAAGTACAACCAGAGATTGAGCGTCTAGTTCCAAGAACTGCCAGTGTGCTCACTCTCGAAATATTAAGGAAAACCATGTCGAAATCAGCGACGCTGCGGTCGCCGGAAGTGTTGAATCGAGTGATCTTCGCTCGGCTCATGCCATTGCTCATTGCCGCTTATATTTTGGCTTTTCTCGATCGAAGCAACATCGGAATGGCCAAAGAACGGCTGGAAATTGATCTGGGAATCTCCGCCACGGCATACGGCATTGGTGCTGGGCTATTTTTCCTAACCTACGCGGTATGCGAGATCCCTTCGAACATGATCATGCACAAGGTCGGTGCTCGATGGTGGATCATGCGCATCATGATCACTTGGGGCTTGATCTCAGCGGCGATGATGTTCGTCCAAGGTGAGTGGTCTTTCTACATTTTGCGTATGTTGCTCGGCGTCGCCGAAGCTGGGCTTTTTCCCGGCGTCATGTATTACCTGACTAAATGGTTCACCGTCAAAGACCGGGCCAAGGCCAATGGTGCGTTCCTGTTGGGAGTCTCGATTGCCAACATAGTTGGGGCTCCTATCGGCGGCGTGCTTCTGACGATGGACGGTTTTCTAGGCTTGCACGGCTGGCAGTGGATGTTCCTCATCGAAGGCGTGCCTGCATGCTTCCTGGCGCTCCTGGTTTGGAAATTCTTACCAGACAGCCCGAAGCAGGCCAAGTTTCTCAGTGCCGAAGAAGCTGAATGGCTCGAAAGTACCATTGACGCGGAAGAACAAGCCGGAGCCTCAGGGGCATCAAATCATCGTCTCGCTGATATCGTTCGCGATCCGCAGATACTTCTGGTCGTCGGCGTCTATTTCGGGCACCAGCTCGCCGTTTATGCGCTCAACTTCTTCCTTCCTTCGATCATCGGCGGCTGGGGCGAGTTGAGCTCAATCCAGATCGGGCTGTTGACCGCGATCCCGTGGGTGTTCTCCGCGGTCGGTGCATTGCTGTTACCGCGTTTCGCCAAAACAGCCAGCACCTCGAAGAAGATCGCTCTGGGTTCCATGATCGGAATCATCGTAGGGTTCATCATCGGTGCACTAGGTGGGCCAGTGCTTGGTCTTATCGGCTTCTGCTTGGCGGCATTTAACTTTTTCGCGCTCCAGCCGATTCTGTTCACGTACCCGGCGACGCGACTTTCCGGAGTCGGATTGGCTGCCGGACTTGCGCTCGTCAATACGGTTGGGCTCCTCGGAGGATTCCTTGGGCCATACATCATGGGCTTCATGGAAGACGTCACCGGATCAGGCGTTTCAGGGCTGTGGCTGATCGTCGGAGTTTGCATAATCGGTGCCTTCCTCATCCCGTTCCTCAAGCAAGGGCACGAGTCCAATGCCGAGGAAGCACAGAATTCCGGCTCCACTCAACCTCCTACAAACTCGGAAAAATGAAATGAAAGGCAGAAGTATGAGCATGCTCGGAGTCGAAGGTAGACGCGTTCTGATCACTGCAGGGGCTGCTGGAATCGGTCGGGCCATCGCCCAACGATTCACAGAGGCTGGTGCAGAAGTATGGGTGACCGACATTGTGGAATCCGCAGTCGATTCTGCCCGAAGCGATGGGATGAAAGCTTCCGTGTCGAATGCGTCTGATGAAGGGCAGGTCGCAGATTTTGCTGCTGAAATTGAGAAAGAGTGGGGGACTCTCGACGTCCTCGTCAATAACGCTGGGATTGCAGGGCCCACAGGTGCCATCGAAAATCTAGAGTCGAAAGCGTGGCTGGCGACCTTTGATGTGAACATCCACAGCCAGTTCTATTGCGTCAAATATTTTCTGCCTTTACTGCGAACCAGCTCATCTGCCGCGATCGTCAATTTGTCCTCGGCTGCAGGGCGGCTGGGCATGGCTGGCCGCAGTCCCTATTCAGCAACAAAGTGGGCAGTAGTCGGGTTGACGAAGACCCTCGCAATCGAACTCGGTGGTGAGAACATCCGCTGCAACGCAATATGTCCTGGTGCAGTTGGTGGACCTCGGATCGAGGGGGTTATCGAGTCCAAAGCCGAAATGCTGGGGAAGGCCGTCGAAGAAGTTACTGGTCTATACACGGGCCAGTCCTCGCTGAACAAACTCGCAGACGCCAACGACATTGGAAACATGGCTGTATTCCTGGCTTCCGACATGGCCTCTCATGTCAACGGCCAGGCCATGGCAGTCGACGGTAATACAGAAAAGCTCTACTGAGAATTAGGGGACACACTTATGGCACAGACACGAAAAGTCATCATCACCTCGGCGGTTACAGGAGCCATCCACACGCCAACGATGTCGCCTCATCTGCCGATCACTCAGGACGAAATCGCCGACGCGGCGATCGGTGCTGCAGAGGCGGGCGCAGCGATCCTTCACCTGCATACCCGGGACCCTGAAGATGGTCGACCTTCCCAGAACCCGGAGCATTTCGAGCCCGTCCTGCAGAAAGTTGCGAGCAACACGGATGCGGTCGTCAATATCACCACTGGCGGGTCGCCGCATATGAGCGTCGAAGAGCGAATGCAGCCGGTCACAACTTTCAAGCCGGAACTCGCAAGCCTCAATATGGGCTCGATGAACTTCGGGCTCTTCCCAATGCTCGATAAATACTCAACGTTCAAGAACGACTGGGAACGCGAGCACCTTGAAAACTCCCGGGACCTCGTTTTCAAGAACACATTCGCTGATATCGAACGGATCCTCGAGATTGGGAATTCAAATGGCACCCGCTTCGAATTCGAGTGCTATGACATCTCGCATCTATACAATCTGGCCCACTTCCAAGCGCGAGGTCTGGCCAAAGGCCCTCTCTTCGTGCAGTCGGTGTTTGGTCTGCTCGGCGGGATCGGCGGACATCCGGAGGACCTTATGCATATGCACCGCACAGCAGAGCGACTCCTCGAAGACTTTCAATGGTCGATCCTCGGTGCTGGTAAGAACCAGCAGCCCTTAGCAACTATGGGGGCAACTATGGGTTCACACATTCGTGTCGGGCTGGAAGATTCCCTCTGGATCGGCCCGGGAAAGCTTGCGGAATCGAATGCGGCTCAAGTGACAAAGATGCGCACGATCGTCGAAGAGCTGGGGATGGAGGTTGCGACTCCAGACGAGGCTCGGGCGATGCTCGGGCTTAAAGGTGCAGATCACGTGTCGTTCTAAGGGGCGCCAGAATTCGGTGTGCGGCTGATAGTCGTCAATTCTGGCTCTCAACCGCACGCCGATCTGACGCGTGGGCCTTGTGCTTGAGTCCGCCGAGCGCCCGCAATTCCGCAGTGCGGAAGAGATTGTGCGATGGTCCACAAAACTGATGTCCAATACTTGAACGATTCCAACCTAGGATGTGAGACGCCGCTAGCGTGGGCCCACAGGCTCACATAGCGCGTCCGTCCAACGACGGCCGGATGCGGAAGCCTGGTGAACAAGGAAGGAACCGTATGGAATTGCTGCGTTTGGGCCCCATCGGGCACGAGATCCCGGTCGTGCGTGACAACGACGTCCACTACGATCTGCGCCCCCTGACCACCGACATCACTCCAGAGTTCTTTGCCGACGACGGCATCGGACGAGTCCGCACCGCACTGGACGAAGGCAGCCTCGAACCCCTCGAGGGAGCGGCGGATCTGCGCATCGGAGCGCCTGTCGCTCGTCCCTCGGCAGTAGTGTGCGTGGGCATGAATTACGCGGCGCATGCTCGAGAGGCAGGGGCAGAGCCGCCCGCGGCGCCCGTCGTCTTCTTCAAGATGCCATCGACGATCGCCGGTCCCTACGATGCGCTCGAGTTGCCGCCCTACGCCACGAAGGCCGACTGGGAAGTCGAGCTGGGACTGGTCATCGGCAGCCGAGCCTTCAGAGTCGCCTCGGCGGAGGACGCGTATTCGCACGTGGCCGGCTATATGCTGGCCAACGACCTGTCCGAACGCAGGTTCCAGATCGAGGAATCCGGCGGTCAGTGGTCGAAGGGGAAGAACCTCCCCGGCTTCACCCCTCTGGGCCCGTGGATCAGGCCCGCCGCCGAGGTGGATCCCGGATCCCTGCGACTGCGCAGTTGGGTCAATGGTGAAGTCCGCCAGGATTCGTCGACGCGTGACCTGATCTTCGACGTCGGGCAGATCATCTATCAACTCAGCCAGACGATGCCCTTCGAGCCCGGGGATGTGATCCTCACCGGAACGCCGCAGGGCGTGGCAATGTCGGGGAAGTTCCCGTTCCTGGCTGCCGATGATGTCGTCGAGATGGAGATCGAGGGCCTCGGTCGACACCGTCAGGCCGTGACCGTCACTCAGTGACGGAAGCGTAATACCGCCGAGGTGGTCGCGGGCTCCAGGGTCGAGTCACGGAGTCAGAGCCGAGTCACAGAAGTGGGGCGGTACTCCCGATCGGGAGTACCGCCCCACTTCGATTACTGCCTAGAGCTGTGGGAATCAGCGCTGCTGGTCGAAGCCGCCCTGTTCCTGACCGCCCTGCTGGCCGCCGAAGTCGCCGCCGCCCTGCTGGCCGCCCTGATCTCCGCCTCCGAAGCCGCCGCCCTGCTGGTCGCCGCCACCCTGGCCGCCTTCGCTGCGCTCGTTGTCGCCGCCGCCGAAGCCGCCCTGTTCCTGGCCGCCCTGGGACTGCTGTCCGCCCTGGCTGCCTTCGTTGTCGCCACCGAAGCCACCCTGCTCGGACTGCTGGCCGCCACGCTCGTTGTCGCCGCCGCCGAATCCGCCGGACTCCTGGCCACCCTGCTGGCCACCTTCGCTGCGCTCGTTGTCGCCGCCGAAGCCGCCCTGCTGCTGGTCGTTGTCGCCGCCGAAGCCGCCCTGGTCGCCGCCCTGCTGCTGGTTACCCTGCTGCTGGCCACCCTGCTGTTCCTGGCCGCCACCGAAGCCGCCGCCCTGCTGCTCCTGGTCGCCGCCGCCGAAGTTCTCGTTGTCCTGTCCAAAGTTTTCCGACATGTTTAGCTCCTTGGTTGATGACATACGGCCGCGTCCTGCGGCTTGGTTGCCAGTCTTAAACATCAACAGTCCTGACACAAGAGGGAACAAGGAAAATTGCGTGAAATTGGCTCAAGTCTCAGAGGCTGTTCATTTCCTGCCGATCTTCACAGCAAGCTCTGAGAAAACAGTCGCGGTGAATGACGTTTCAACAAGATAGGGTCATCGCTTCCGCCTCCCGCCACCGACCCGACGGCGTCCAGACCTTCCGAAATGTCGCCGTTGATTGTGCTGACCTGGCACTATTGCAGAGAGACAGAAACCCGCATCGACTAGTGCAGCAATAAGTGGTGCGGGAGAAACCGGCACCGGCCAGCAGGCAGGTCCGGGAACAGCCAGGTCCGAGCCCAGATCGCTTGGAGACCAGACTGGCCCGAGCCCGATCGACGAACAGGAGCATCGACATGACAGCACGTCGTCTTCCACTGAGCGGTGTGCGAGTCCTCGAACTCGGCAACTACATCGCGGCGCCCACCACAGGGCGCATGCTTGCCGACTTCGGTGCGGAGGTCATCAAGATCGAGCGCCCCGAGAGCGGCGACGAACTCCGCAACTGGCGCCTCAAGCAGGGCACCACCTCGATGCTCTATCGCACCATCAACCGCAATAAGAAGTCCGTTGTCCTCGACCTCCGCTCGGAGGAAGGCAGAGCCTCGGCCCTTGAGCTCGTGCGCCGCAGTGATATCGTGCTGGAGAACTTCCGCCCCGGAACCATTGAGAAATGGGGTCTTGGGCCTGAGGTCCTCGAAGAGGCCAACCCCGACATCATCCTGGTTCGCATCTCCGCCTTCGGCCAGACCGGTCCCATGTCCGAACGTCCCGGTTTCGCCGCCGTCGCCGAAGGCTACTCCGGCTTCCGCGAGCTCGTCGGTGACCCCGACCGGCCCCCGGTGCGCGTGGGCATCTCGATCGGTGACTCCATCGCCGGCATGCAGGCCGCCTTCGGCGCCGTGATGATGCTCTTCGATCGTCAGCGCCAGAAGATCACCGGGGCCGCCGAGGCTGTCGTCGGCTCCGATCACAGCTTCGAAGGCCGGGGTTCCCTGGCTGATCGCACGGTCGACGTCGCGCTGAATGAGGCCATGTTCTCCGTCATGGAGTCCCTTGTCCCTGACTACTCCGCCTTCGGCGAGACTCGCACGCGCACCGGCGGACGGATGGAGGGCATCGCCCCGTCGAACGGCTACCTCTGCGCCGGCGGAAAGTCCGTGGTCATCGCCGGCAACGGCGACGGAATCTACAAACGCCTGATGGATGCCGTTGACCGCCCGGACCTTGGTGAAGACCCCGACCTGCAGACCAATGCCGGACGGTGGGAGCGACGAGAGGAACTCGATGAGGCCATCGGAGCCTGGTGCGCGAAGCGCGATGTCGCCGAGGTGGTCGAGACTCTGGATGCCGCGGGCGTTCCCGCCGGGCCGATCTACACCGCCGAAGACCTCGTGGCCGATGAGCAGCTGGCAGCGCGCGGCATGATCCAGCACCTCGACGTCTCGACCGGCGAAGAGACGCTCAGTGATGTCGCTTTCCCGGGAATCACCCCGGTCATCGGCGGCTCATCGATCCCGATCGACCACCTCGGCCCGGATCTGGGCGAGCACACCGACGAAGTGCTCGAGCAGCTCGGCGGGAAACTGCCCGAGCGCGACTGAACAGTCACGACAGTCTGCTGAGCAATCACGACAGTCGTGGTCGACGCCTCAGACCGGGACCAAATACGTGCCTCCGAACTGCCGAGAACATAAGTCCCATTAAACGGGAGTGACCGTCTTCACTTCACGTCCGCTTCTCACATAGCGAACAATTTCCGTCCGCGCTCACCACAGGGGGCCGACGAAAGGCTATGTTGATGGCAGGCGGCAGCACGCAATGGTGCGTGAGGCCGATCTCTTCCCGCTGTCCGGGAATGAGGCAGGTCAAAGAAGGAGCTCTCACCATGGTTCGGCCCACATCGGTCACGATTCTCGACACAACGCTGCGCGACGGTCTCCAGATCGAGGACGCCATCGTTCCCACCGACGCCAAGGTCGCACTCGGCGAGCAGCTCATCGCCGCAGGACTCAAGGAGATCGAGGTCGGATCGTTCGTCAATCCGAAGAAGGTCCCACAGATGGCCGACACCGGAGAGGTCCTGCAGCGCCTCCAGGCCCACGAGGCCGAAGGCGTCGACTTCTTCACACTCGTCTTCAACCTCAAGGGCGCCCAGCGAGCCGTCGATGCCGGGGCGAAGAACATCAAACTCGTCCTCTCCGCCTCCGAAGGTCACTCGCAGGCGAACTCCGACGCCCCGATCGCCCAGGCCACACAGCGTCTCCTCGAAGCTGCTGACTTCGCCCGTGACAACGGCGTGCGCTTCGACATCGCCACCGCGGTCAGCTTCATCTGCCCCTTCGACGGCATCACCGATGCCGACCACCTCGTCGAGGTCCTGCGTCCCTTCGTCGATGCCGGAGCACACGGGGTCGGGGTCGCAGACACCATCGGAAACGCCAACCCATCGCTGGTGGCCAGGAATACCTCGGCGGTCATCGAAGCCTTCCCGGGCAAACCGGTCAACCTGCACCTGCACGACACCTACAACTTCGGGATGGCCAACGTCATCGCCGCACTCGACCTCGGGATCTCGAACTTCGACGCGGCCATGGGCGGCCTCGGCGGCTGCCCCTTCGCCCCGGGCGCGGCCGGAAACATCGGCACCGACGACCTCGTCCACCTCCTGCACCGCGAAGGCGTGAACACCGGCGTCGACGTCGAGGCACTCTCGGCAATCCGGGAGCCGTTGACCTCTGCCGTCGGCCACGAACTGACCTCCAGCCTCTCCGCGATCCCCGCCGTCCCGGCGGCCTACCATGCTTGAGCAGGGCGAATCCTCGACTGTGGGCGCGGAGGAGTTGCCGCTGGCGGGCATCCGCGTCATCGAGTTCTCCCACATGGTCATGGGACCCAGCTGCGGGATGATCCTTGCCGACCTCGGCGCCGAAGTGATCAAGGTCGAACCGCGCGGCGCCGGGGACAAGACCCGATACCTGCCCGGTTCGGGTTCGGGGCTCTTCCCCGCCTTCAACCGCAACAAGCAGTCCGTGCAACTCGATATCGCCGAGGCGGCCGACCGTGACGTCGCCCTGTCCCTCATCGATTCCGCCGATGTTCTCCTCGAGAACTTCCGAGTCGGGAAGATGGAATCCATGGGCTACGGCTACGAGGAACTCGCGCAGCGCAATCCGCGCCTCATCTACTGCTCCCTCAAGGGATTCCTGTCCGGACCCTATGGTCAACGCACTGCCCTCGACGAGGTCGTGCAGATGCTCGGCGGCCTGGCGTATATGACCGGCCCACCCGGACAGCCGCTTCGCGCCGGAGCCAGCGTCAACGACATCATGGGCGGCATGTTCGGCGTCATCGGCGTGCTCTCTGCACTGCGTGTGCGCGAACGTACCGGAGAAGGGCAGGTCATCAATTCCGCCCTGTTCGAGAACAACGCCTTCCTCGTCGGCACGCACATGGCGCAGGCTCAGATCAGCGGGGAACCGCTGCGGCCGATGCCCACCCGCCGGGCCACCTGGGCCGTCTACGACATCTTCCGCGACAAGCACGATGACCAGATCTTCGTCGCCGCCGTCAGCGACGGGCAATGGCATGACCTCTGCGACGAGTTCGACTTAAGCCAGCTCGCCGGCGATCCCGAGCTCGAGACGAACCAGGGACGAGTCGACCAGCGCGATCGCATCCACCGCGAACTGCAGGCGGCACTGTCCCGACTCGACCTCGCCGAGATCGAGGAGAAGTGCACCCGCCGCGGACTGCCGGTCGCCCCGGTCAACACCCCGGCCGACCTCACCACCGACGCCCACCTCGTCGCCTCCGGGGCCCTGGCCAGCACCGGCCTGCCCAGCGGCGACCAGGTCGACGTGCCGCTGCTGCCGCTGACCTTCGGCGGCCGTCGACTCGGACTGCGCAGCGATGTACCCACACCCGGCGAGCACAACAACCGCTACCGCGACGGACCAGCTGACACCTCGGCGACGGACGCCGGCCTCGAGTCGGATCCGAGAGACGAACCCGTCGACGCCGAAGTCGGCGAATCGAAGACACAGTCTCAGTAACACCCCGGTGCCCGGGCTCGCCCCAGGCCTCAGCAGCACTCCCGCTGTCACCAGCACAGTCATTCCACCACAGCAGATATCAGTTGCATTCGAAGGAGAAGCAATGCGGTCAACGGCGATCACAGGACAAGGACGGGCCACCTCGGCGAGGCAGAAGGGGAGAGCATTGAAACCGGCTTTCAAAGTCGGTGCGGTGCTTGCCTCGCTGGCGCTCGTGGCCACGGGATGCGGGAACAAGGCTCAGCCTCCGGGGGAGGGCAGCGACTACCCGAAGGGCCCGGTCACGGTCAACGTCCCGTCGGAACCCGGCTCCGGTTGGGACACCACCGCGCGTGCCCTCGTCGAAGCCCTGCAGAAGGAAGAGATCGTCTCCACCCCGTTGCCGGTCCAGAACAAGCCCGGCGGCACGGGCTGCACCTGGATGACATCGATGATGCAGCAGGAGAAGGGCAAGGACGACCAGATCGCGATCACCTCTCTGGCCAGCCAGACGATGAAGGCTCGCGGACTCTGCGAATTCGGTCCCGAGGACACCACCCTCATCGCTACGATGTACGTCGAGGACTTCATGGTCGTCACACCCGACAAGGGCGACATCAAATCGGTCGAAGACCTGGTCAAGGCGCTGAAGAAGGACCCGCAGAAGGTCACTGTGGCCGCCTCAGGCGATGACACGTTGCCCTTCGCACTCTTCGCCAAGGAAGCCGGAGTCGACCCGGCCGACATCAACTTCGTCAACTACGAAGGCGGCGGCGAGCAGACCACCGCCATGCTCAACGGAGATGCGAAGGTCGCCATCGCCGGGCTGAGCGAATTCCGCTCGGTACTGGAATCCGGTGACATCAAACCGCTCGTGACCTTCGCCAAGAAACCGCTGCAGGCCCCGTACGACTCGGTTCCCACCGCAGCGGATGCCGGCTATGACGTGACCCTGGGCAACTGGCGTGGAGTCTACGGACCGGCCGAAATGCCACAGGATGCCGTCGACTATTGGGCCAAGACCCTCGAAGAGGTCAGCGAGACGAAGACCTGGAAGGACACCCTGGAGAAGAACCAGTGGGCTCCGGAGTTCCTCACCGGCGACGAGGCCAAGAAGTACGCCGAAGACGCTGCAGCCACCGTTGAGGAGGGCGTCAAAGAGACCGATCTGGGCAACAGCAAATGAGAACGCTGACTCCGGCGCTGAGGGGTGATGTCATCACCGGCATCGCCGTCACTCTCGTCGGCGCGGTCTACTACATCGCGACGTTCTGGGTCCAGGAGACGAAGAACATCGTCACCCCGCGGACCTTCCCCGCGATCGTGGGCATTGCGCTCATCGTGCTCGGCCTCTTCCTCATCGGTCAAGCCGTGTACCGGAGCCGGAAACTCGCCGAGGTGGTCCCCGCTGGGGCCGCCTCGGCGAGTGGCGGTGCCGAGGCTGAGGTGGCCGCCAGCGGTGCGTCGGATGGCGTTGAGGGGGTCAGCGGTGCGACGGATGGCGTTGTGGAAGACGAGCCCGCGGGGGTCGTTCTCGAAGCTCCCGAGGAACCGAAGTCGAAGCAGGTCGTGCTGCAGTTCGCCCTCTTCTTCATCTACCTCGGAATCCTCATCCCGGTCGGCTTCCTGCTCTCCACAGCAGCCTTCCTGATGACGATGACCAGCATCTATGCCCCGAACAGGTGGATTCGCAACCTCATATTCTCGGTGCTCTTCTCCGTCATCATCTACGTCGCGTTCGTCTACGGGCTGGCCGTGTACCTGCCCGTCGGAATCCTGGGCTAGGGGCCGAGCATGGACACACTCATCGATCTGGGCGGCGGCTTCGCCTCGGCGCTCGAACCCTTAAGCCTCGCCTTCGCCCTCCTCGGCGTCCTACTGGGCACCGTCGTCGGCGTGCTGCCGGGCATCGGCCCGATCTCCGCGATCGCAATCCTCATCCCGGTGTCCTTCGGGATGGAACCGGTGCACGGACTCATCCTGCTCTGCGGCATCTACTACGGGTCGATGTACGGCGGCTCGATCACCGCCACACTCATCAAAACCCCTGGTGAGATTGCCAGTGCGGTGACCGCCATCGAAGGCTACGAAATGGCTCGCCGAGGTCGGGGCAAGGCCGCGCTCGCGACCGCCGCGATCGGGTCCTTCCTCGCCGGCACCCTGGCGATCATCGGGCTGACGTTCCTGTCACCTGTGCTGGTGCAATTGGCGAATGTCTTCGGCTCCACCGAATACTTCCTGCTCATGGCCACAGCACTCCTGTTGGCCTCGACGATGTCGTCGGGCTCGCGGGCGAAAGCCCTCATCTCGATCTTCATCGGACTGGCTGTCGGCCTCGTCGGTCTCGACTTCCAGACGGGCCTGCCGCGCCAGACCTTCGGCATGAGTCTGCTCTCCGACGGCATCGACTTCACGATCTTCGCCATGGCGCTCTTCGCGATCCCAGAGGCGATCCGCAACCTCGCACTGGGACGCGGCGCCAAAGATGTGATCCAGAGCTTCGGGGACGACAAATGGATGTCGAAGCAGGACTGGCAGCGTTCGGCCATGCCCTGGGCCCGCGGCTCGGTGCTCGGCTTCATCATCGGCATCCTGCCCGGAGTCGGCCCGTCCCTGGCCTCGTTCATGTCCTACATCATGGAGAAACGGATTTCGAAGCGGAAGTCCGAATTCGGCCATGGCGCCATCGAAGGCGTCGCCGGACCCGAGGCCGCGAACAACGCCGGAGTCGGCGGTGCCATGATTCCGCTCTTCAGTCTGGGCATTCCGGGATCGGCGACCACGGCCCTGCTGCTCTTCGTCTTCACCATGTACGGGCTGCAGCCGGGACCACTGATCTTCCGCGACGAGTCGGGTCTGATCTGGACGATCATTGCCAGCATGTACATCGGCAACGTAGCCCTGATCATCCTCAACCTGCCGCTCGTCGGTGTCTTCGTCAAGCTGTTGAAGATGCCCAAGGAGATCCTATTCTCAGCGATTCTCGTGCTCGTGGCCATCGGCGCCTATGCGATCGAGTTCAGCCTCTTCGGACTCATGCTCCTCGGCATCTTCGGAGTCATCGGCTATCTCATGGACAAGGGCGGAATCCCGCTGGCACCGTCCATCCTGGCACTCGTTCTGGTGCCGCTGCTGGAAGACAACTTCCGGCGCATGCTCCAGATCTCGGGCGGATCGTTCATGCCGCTGCTGACTCGGCCCGTGTCGCTGTCGATCATCGTGCTCATGGTCCTGGGTATCGTCGGACCGATCATCTTCCGCTGGTGGGTGCGTCGCCGCCAGCTGCTCGCCGATGTGAGTGTGGGATGAAGGAGAACCATATGACCGAAACGACTGACACCTCAGGCACTTCCGGTGCGTCTGCCGCGTCTGGTGGCACCACCTCGTCTGGCACCGCCTCGGCGAAGGAGATCGGCGTCATCGACCGCAGCGCCGCGATCCTCACCGCGCTGCAGGACACTCCGTTGACCGCTGCCGAGGTGTGCCGTCGGCTGGGGTATTCCAAGTCCACGACCTACCGCTTGCTGGCAGATCTGCGCACGCACCGTTTCATCGTCCGCGACAATAACGGGCTGCTGCGCCTAGGGCCGTTCCCCGGCAGACGCAGCATCGCAACGACGAATTCCGTGCTCGAGCATCTGCGCACCCTGACGAGTGAATCGGTGCAGCTGTGGGTTCGTGTCGGCGAGGACCGGGTGTGCGTGCGCAATGTTGAAGCCGACCACGAACTCCGCGTCTCCCGCAGCGTCGGCACCGTCCTCCCGCTCGTCGACGGCGGATCTGGCGCGCTGGCACTGTGCGGGCCAGGCAACCCGCAGGAGTTCTACGCCACGAAACAGGCTCGGGTGAAGGGAACCGCCTCGGCGAGTGTGGCCTTCACCGTAGGGGGTGCCATCCTCGCGCTCTGCGTGTCCTACCCGCTGACCCGGGAGCCAGACAACGTCGCGGGAGCTTACCGAACCGTGCTGGGCCAGGCCGCGGTCGAGCTCAAGGCGCTGCTCGATGACAGCGAAGAGTTCGCAGTGCTCCGGGATATCGCGCGGTTGGCGCTAGGGGCACGTCGGTCTGAATGAGGGGTGGTCCGGGCATGAGGTGCTGCTCGGCCCTTCGCCCATGTTCATGGACGCCTATGGCGAGTCCGGCGTCTGAGACTGCGCGGCGTGATCAGGCCGGGGGCTGGCCGAGGTAGAAGCCGGTGGTGCGCTCGGCCGCCGCAGCGGCATCGGCCTCAGGTGTTCCCTCTTTTGCCGATGCTTCGCCCCAGCGCCTGCTGGATTCGCGGACGAGCGTCTCTCCCGCTTCCGACTGGATGAAGGCCTCTTCGTCTTCGGGTCTGCCCGTTCCTGCCATCAGGTGCAGGGCGAGACCGAGGAACGCTAGGTCCCAACCCACCCCCGTGGCGCCGGGGCCGAACTGGGTCCAGAAATCTGAACCGGCCTCGGCCGAATGGGAGTGCTCCAGCGTCATGCGGGCACGGTCGCCATCCTCTTCGACTCTCACGGTGACCTGACTCGAGTCTCCTCCGAACTCCCAGGTGATGCTGTAGGACTGCGGCGGCTCGCAGGCGGTCACCGTGCCGGAGGCGTTGCCCTCGATGTCGTAGCGGCCGCCGAGCTCGAGGTTCCCGCTGACGGGTGCGAACCAGCGTTCCAGCCGCTCGGAATTCGTGCACGCGTCCCAGAGGTCATCGACCGTGGTCGGGTATGACTGGCTGATCGACTGGACCGTGTGCTGGGTGCCGTTGTCGAGTTCGATGGACAGGCCCCGATCGACGTTCTCGGCCTGTGCTGCGATGATCTCATTCTGGTCGGTCATGATCTCTCCTCTGGGGTGGCGGGTGGAGTTGTCGAATCGGTGGATCGACCCGGTGGATCGGTCAGTCGTCTCTGCCTCTTGCCGCGCGCGATCTCGGTCGACAATGCGTCGAGCTTCGGCGCCCAGAATCGTTTGAAAGGATCCATCCATTGGTCGACGGCCTTGAGCGGCGTCGGATCTAAGGAATACAAGCGTCTCGTGCCTTCGGCTCGCTGGGTGGCGAACCCGGCTTCGCGGAGCAGCTTGAGATGCTGCGACACGGCCGGCTGGCTGATGCCGAACTCCTCTCCGACCGCGCTGACGACATCGCCTGCGCTCAGTTCGCCTTCCCTGAGGAGTTCGATGATTCTCCTCCGGACGGGATCGCCGAGGATGTCGAAAGCGTGCATATCTGAATTATAAGCATGCGTCAATATAAGTCAATGGTGATTTATGGAACCAAGGGTCTGTGGAGAGGGCCCGCTGTGGAGTCGCGGTGGATGACGTGGGTCTCGACTGATTGCTGGAGTGCATCGGATTCTTCGGCCGAAGCGGCCGCAGTGTGAATTCCTTCTGCGTGAAGGATTCGGCCATCGCCTCGTGAGTCGGATGGTTCGAGGGCGCGAGTGAGCAGGCGCATGCAGGCGCGGCCGAACTCGCGGGGCCGCAGATCAACAGCAGTCACCGGCGGATCCATATAGCCGAGAACGGGCGAGTCGACGGCGGCTGCGACGAGGAGGTCAGAACCCAACGTGCGCCCGTGGTTGGCGGCAGAGGTGACGACAGTGAGAACAGATCCGTCGGTCAGGGCCAGGATCGCATCGACTTCCCCGGAATCGAGCAGCCTTTTCGTTGCGCGCCGGGTCGTTTCTGCCATGCCCTCGAGGGAAGCGGACTCGATACGTGCGTCGACGCCGTGGTCACCGCACCACTGCCGGTAGGCATCCTCGATTGCCATTGACCAGGACATGCGCTCCTCAGGGGAGATGATGGCAGGAGAGTGGGCGCCTGCTGCGGCGAAGGCGTCGAGGATCTCCTCTGTCGATCCGGCATGATCCGAGGTCACGGTGCCGGCCACTTGGGCAGACTCCTGTGGCATCTCTTCTCCGCTGATGACGGGCAGCCCGAGTTCGAGCAGGCGCGGGATGACGGGATCGTCGAGGGTCGGATCGAGGATGATGATCCCGTCGGCACGCAGCCGGGCGACCGACTCAGCAGAATGCGGGACGAATGTGACCGTGTGGTCGGAGAGCTCGGCCTCATCGATGATGCCGAAGGTCGCCTCCATGTAGTAACTGAGGACGCTGACGTCCTTCGGCAGATACACGGCGACAATGCCCGTCCGAGCCGAGCGGAGATTCTGCGCCGTCCGATTCGGGAAGTACCCGAGCTCGGCGGCAATCGCGAGCACCCTCGAACGGGTCGATTCGGAAACGCCGGGACGCCCGGAGAGCGCAAACGACGCCGCTGACCGGGACACCTGCGCTCGGTCAGCAACCTGCTGCAGGGTCACGGGCCGCGAAGTCGTCATGAGCCGACCGTAGCAGAGTCTTCTACTGCTGTTGCGCATGTCACTAAACCGATTTAGTATTGAGATCCGAAGCGCCGCAATTCGCAGTCCCGCACCACCCGCAGTCCCGCACCCAGCACCACCCATGAAGCAGAACGACTCAAAGGAGAGCATCGTGTCTCAGGAATCGCCCCCGCAGCTGAGAAGAGCTCTCGGCCTCGTCGGACTCACCCTCTTCGGGCTGTCCTATATGGCCGTAGCCACCGTGTTCACCACCTACGGGATCGTCAACCAGGTCACCGACGGGCGCCTGCCGCTGGCCTATGTCGTCGCCCTCATCACCATGATCTTCACCGCCCTGAGCTACGCCGCAATGGTGCACCGATTCCCAGTGGCGGGCTCGGCCTACACCTTCGTCCAGCAGTCATTCGGCGGCACGGCCGGATTCCTCACCGGCTGGCTGCTTCTGCTCGACTACCTCTTCATCCCGATGATCAACTTCATGATCCTCGGCCTCTACGTCGGCACTCAGTTCCCGAGCATCCCGACTCAGGTGTTCTCCCTGGCCGCCGTGATCATCGTCTACGTGTTCAACGTGCTCGGCATCAAACTCGCCAACCGCTTCAACATCGCCACCATCGCGATCTCCGTGGCCACGGTCATCGTCTTCGCGATCCTCGCACTCAAGATGGCGATCAGCGATCCCAACGCTCCCGGTCTCCTCGAGCCCTTCACCATCGGAGCCGAGGGCTTCAGCCCGATCCTCACCGGCGCCGGCATCCTCGCGCTGTCGTTCCTCGGGTTCGACGCCGTATCGACGCTGTCCGAAGAAGCCAAGCATCCCAAGCGGGACATTCCGCGCGCCATCCTCCTCACCACGCTGCTCGGCGGAGGAATCTTCATCATCGTCTCCTGGGTGGGTGCGCTCGCCTATCATCCCGACGATTGGACCAGCGTCCCGCAGCAACTCCTCGACGCGGCCGGCGTCGTCCTCGCCGACCACGTGGGCGGTCAGGTGCTGGCGGTCGTGATGGTCATCTCCTCGATCGCTGGATGCCTGGGATCTGGACTGGCCGGCCAGGTCTCGGTCTCGCGAATCCTGTACTCCATGGGCCGCGACGGCACCCTGCCGCGAGTGCTCGGCAAACTGTCCGCGCGGTTCAAGACACCAGCAGTCGCAACCACCGCAGTCTCCATCGTTGCTCTGTCCTGCCTGTTCCTATCCCTCGACCAGGCGGCCTTCATGATCAGTTTCGGCGCACTCGCCGCCTTCAGCATGGTCAACTTGTCCGTCGTCCGCGCCTATATCTTCCCAGCATCCGGCGAGGCACACCGGAGCCCCTGGGGCATCATCCGCTACGGAGTCATGCCGCTCATCGGCTTCGGACTCAGCATCTGGCTGTGGACCTCGCTGGAGCCCTTCACCTGGGTGATCGGTGCCGTCTGGGCCGTGATCGGTGTCGCCATCCTGCTCGCCAGGACCCGCTTCTTCCGCCGACCCGTCCCGACCTTGAACTTCACCGAAGACGACCCGAGCGACACCGAACCAGCAGTGACGAAACAGGAGCAGAAGTGAGCGCAGGAACCATTCCGGAGATCATCGTCCGCGCGAACAACGTGCACACGATGAACTCGAATGCAGGCAACGACAGCGAGAACGACACACCCGAGGGTGTCTCAGCGATTGCCGTGTCAGGCGGACTGATCACGGCGATGGGCGCACGATCCGAGATCGAGGCTCTGGCCACCTCGGCGACTGAGGTCATCGATGTTCCGGGTACGATCGTGCCCGCCTTCACCGATGCGCATGCTCACCCGATCATGAGCCTGTCGATGACCAGGGGCGTCGACCTCTCCGCCTGCCGGAACCAGGACCAGGTCGCCGAGGCTCTCCGCGAGGAAGCTGCCGACCGGGGCCCGGATGAGTGGGTGCTGGGCTGGGGGCTCGACCCCAATGTCTTCGCTGATGAGGCCATCACTAATGCCGTCATCCATCGTGCTCTCGGCACAGAGACGAAAGCTTTCCTGTCCCTTTTCGACGCCCACTCGGCAATCGCCTCCGAGCCCGCACTGGCAGAAGCGGGCATCTTCGAGGCGCGCACCTATCCCGGGAACTCCTCGGTCGTCGTCGATGAGTCGGGACGGCCCACCGGACACCTGCTGGAATTCGCGGCAATGGAGGAGATCCGCTCGATCATCCCCGCACTGAGCTTCAAGGAGCAGGTCGATGCCCTGATCGACCTGCTCAACGCGATGGCGGCTCAGGGCATCGCCGCCATGCACGTCATGGACATGAACGACCCCGAAACCGTCGACCTGCTCACCGCCGCCGAGGCGCGAGGACCGCTGCCGGTGAAACTCAGGTTCTCGCCCTGGTGCGCTCCGACGACGACCGACGCTGAAGTCGCCGAGCTCGTCGAGTCCCAGAGCCAAGGCGGCGACCGATGGCACATCGGGGGAGTGAAGCTCTTCATCGACGGCACGGTCGAAGGCGGAACCGCCTGGCTCGAAACGCCGGACTCGAAAGGTGAGTCGACCACCTCGGCATGGGCCGCCATCGGTGACTACGCGACTCGTGTGCGCGAACTCAACGCAGCGGGAGTGCCTACCGCGACCCACGCGATCGGGGAACGAGGCATCCGTGAGGTCGTCGAGACCCTGGCCGCGCTGCCCGACACCGGAGTGCAGCACCGGGTTGAGCACATCGAATCCGTGGCCAAGGACGTCATCGACCAGCTGGGTGCGGCGGGAATCGCGGCGAGCATGCAGCCGACCCACTGCACCCATTACACGGCGGCAGACGGCAGCGACGATTGGTCGCAGCGCCTGGGCGAGGTGCGCGCCGCGCGTGCGTGGTGCACCCGCGACGTCATCGACGCCGGGGGAGTGCTGGCGCTGGGCTCCGACTACCCGGTCGCCCCGTTCTCAGCACTGCCGATCATGGCTGATGCCCAGCTGCGCCGCCCGGTCGAGGATGCCGACGTTGCGCCTGTGCTGCCGGAGCAGGGACTGAGCCCCGCCGAGGCGCTGGCCGGGTACACGACCGAGCCCTACGCTGCGATCGGAGAAGTGGGAGGCTTCCTTGCCGTGGGGCGAGCGGCGACCTTCACCGTCCTCGACGTCGATCCGCTCGCGGCCGCACCGGAGGATCTGGGGCAGGGGCAGGTGCTGCTGACGGTCTCCGATGGGATCATCACTCACCGCAGGAGGTGATTGGGACGAGTTCGCGCTGGTCAACGAGGTGAGCTTCCGTAAAGTGGTGGTGGAGGACATACCTAATCCTCGGGCGACGAAGAAGGAGACCCACCTTGCCACGCACCGTCTACTACACCGCAACGACCCTTGACGGCTACATTGCGGACCCGAGCGATTCCCTCGAGTGGCTGCTGAGGCAGCCCAACGATGAGTCGGACGACAACTTCTTCGCCGGCATCGGGGCGACGGTCATGGGTGCGACGACCTATGAATGGCTGCTGCGCAATCACGAGGGTAAGTGGCCGTATTCCATACCAACGTGGGTGATGACCCATCGAGATCTGCCGAAGCCGTCGAAGGACGAAGGCTCTGAGGATCCGGACATCCGTTTTGCCAAAGGCTCGGTCGCCGACCACTACGTGGAGATGTGCATGGCCACAGGAGACCACGACCTGTGGATCATGGGCGGTGGTGGCGTAGCCGGGCAGTTCGTCGACGAGGGACTCCTCGACGAGATCATCACCTGGACGGCACCGGTGACCTTAGGATCGGGGCGCCCACTGCTTCCGCGCCGACTCGACCTTGAGCTCCTCGACGTCGATTGGAAGGGACCGTTCGTGGTCTCCCGGCACAAGGTGGTCGGGGCACTGGCAGAGGACCAATAGGGGGCGGTTCCGCGTAGTCAACGATGTTCGAGACTGAGAAGCGGACCTCCCAATGTTCGGGAGATCCGCTTCTCAGCCGAGTGCATTTATCAGGGACCGAAGGTCAGCCGACCTGCAGCTCTCCCATTTCGTCCCAGCCGTCTCCGTCGATCTGGCGCGAGATGATCTTCGGCGTTGAGGCAAGAGCGCTGTTCATCGGCCCGCCGTCTGCGGTCGCCTTCTGGAAATGATCGGACTTCACGTGCGCTTCGGCGGCGTCGTCATCGAAGGCTTCGACGAGGACGTACTCATTGGGGTCATCGAGACTCCGTGACCAGTCGAACCATTTGTTTCCCGGTTCTGCTCGGGTCGCCTCGGTGAATTCCTTGGTGATCTGTGGCCATTCTTCGGCCTTCTCGGGCTTGACCTGGAACTTGACGACGATGAAAATCATGTGGATCCTTTCGTAGCTGATTGGGTTGGCGGTGTCTTCGCCAGCTCTGGTGTTGGTGTGGGCGCGGAGTGGTTTATGAGAACTGCATGCCGCCGTCGACGAGCATGGTCTGGCCGGTGATGTAATCCGAGTCCTCGCTGGACAGGAACGACACGAGGTTCGCGACATCCTCGGGAACCGATACACGTCCGAGGAGAATGTCTCCTGCGTACTTCTTGATCGCTTCCCCTTTGGCCAGTCCCTCCTGTTCTCCGAGTTTCTCATCGATGAGGTCCCACATCGAGGTTCCCACAATGCCTGGTCCGTAGGCGTTGACGGTGATCCCGTGTTTCGCCCACTCCATCGCGGCACCCTGAGTCAGCCCACGCACAGCCCACTTCGTGGCTGAATAGGGCGAGAGCAGTGCGAACGGGCGGAAGGCGACGATCGACGCCGCGCCGATGATCTTTCCGCCGTTGCCCTGTGCGATCATCTGCTTGGCAGCGGCCTGGTAGGACAGAAACACACCGGTGATGTTGACGTTGAGGATCTTCTCGAAATCCTCTTTCGAGTAGTCGATCAGGGGTTCGACCTGAGCGATGCCGGCATTGGCCACGAAGACGTCGAGCTTCCCGCCCACCTCGACGGCCTTCTTGACCAGTGCTTCGACCGAGGCCTCATCGGTGACGTCGACCTCGGTTCCGGTGGCCTTGCCACCGGCGGCTTCGATGGTCGCTACCGTCTCCTGCACCCCCTCCTGCATTACGGGTAGGTCTGCCACGATGACGTGGTGGCCGTCGGCGCCGAGGCGCTGTGCAATGCCCTGTCCGATTCCTCGTGCTGATCCCGTGACGACAGCGACGCTGGTGGTCGTGCTCATGGTTGTACTCCTTCGTGTCTCGTCGTTGAGTGAGTACGCTCATTCTGTGCGCGAGGGACCCCCGGAAAATACGGTCCTTCTCATGTGGCGAGAAACTGAGCTCGCCGAGGTGGGTCTCGGCTTCTCAGCGGGAGCCGCCGCGCAGGTACCGCGAGCACAGCCCCGCGTGCTCACGCAGCGCGGTGTCGAATGCCTTCGCTCGTCCCGTCGCCTTGGTCGAAGGGGTGCTGATCGCGATGGCTCCGACCTGCATGCCTGTGCCGTTGTGGACTGGCACCGCCGCGCAGGTCTGGCGCGGCAGGAACTCGTCGTGTTCCCAGGCGATCCCGCGTGTGGCCACCTCGTCGAGGTGGGTGTCGAGCAGGTCCCGGCGCACGATCGTGTGTGGGGTGAGCACGGGCATTCCGCGGGCGTCGAGATACTCGGTGCGCTGCGTCTCCGGCATGGCAGAGAGCAGGATCTTGCCGAAGGCGGTGGCATGTGCGGCCTCGTTGAAGCCGAACCGAAGCGGGCGGAGGCGGGGGTGCTTCTCGCAGTCGGAGGAGTAGGTCAGCAGAATGTCCGACCCTCGGTAGATCGCAAAATAGGCGGCCGTGCCCAGGCTGCGATGCAGTTCATCGGTGATCTGACGGATGGGCTGCGGAGCGATGAGGCGCTGTTGGAATGAGAGCCCGAGCTCAAAGCACTTCGGCCCGAGCTCGAAGCTCTTTTCGTCCTTGAGGTAGACGAGGTAGCTGCTGTCCTCGAGCTCGTGGAGCAGACGATAAACAGTGGGGAGAGGGATCTCGAGACGATCGGCCACGGCCTTCGCTGAAACACTTCCCGAGGAGGACACCGCCTCGAGCACGGAGAAGACTCGGTTGATGACGGTGCTGTTCGACATTCGCGCTCCCATGTTTATCGTCTCGTGAGAATAAGGATAGTGCCCGGTGGTCCAGATCACATAGGTTGCTTATGACCGGTTCGGCAATGGTGCCCGGGACCCCCGGGGCATCAGCAGAGGAGCAAAGGAGCACCCACATGGCATTCCCCGCCAAATTTCCGTCGCTGAACGCGATGGAGATGACCGATGAGGCCCGACAGACTCTTGTCAGAGTGCTGCGCGTGGCATTTCCACACGAGAATTTTCCCGATGGCCCCTACGAGCGGACTGCCGATAAGATCCTCGTCGAAGCCGACGCCGAGACCTGGTTTCGGGTGGCTCTCATCCAAGGGCTGCAGTCGCTCGACCAGCTCTCCGACAAGAGCTTCTGCTCATTGGACGATGACGAAGCCCTGCGGGTGCTGCGCCGCGTCGAAGGCACAGAGTTTTTCGGATTCGTCCGACGCACCGCAGCGCTGAGCCTCTACGACGATGAAGAGGTATGGGAGATCCTGGGCTACCAAGGACCATCGTTCGACCAGGGCGGCTACGTCAATCGAGGATTCAACGATCTCGACTGGCTGCCCGAACCGCGCATCCTCTATCCGGAGGGAGAGGAGCTGCCGGAACTGGGTCCCGGCGCTCACGTGGGACCGCAGATTGTCAACGCGGCCGACACATCGACGAATCAGCCCAGTGCCGAGCAGGCAGACATGGGCGAGGTGAAGAAGTGATGGCAGCGAAGCCAGCGTCCGGTGGCAGCGTCACCGGCTACAGCATTGACCAGACCGAAGAAGCGGTCGTCATCATCGGGTCCGGTGCCGGTGGCGGCACACTCGCCTATGAGCTGACCGCCAAGGGCATCCCGGTCGTCGTCCTCGAAGCAGGTCCCTATCTGGGACACGACGACTACGTCAACAACGAATGGGAAGCGTTCAACCAGATGGCCTGGCTGGATCCGCGGACGACGACCGGATCATGGCAAGTCTCCAGGGACTTCCCCAACCTGCCCGCATGGATCGTCAAGGCGGTGGGCGGGACGACCACCCATTGGTCCGGAGCCACCCCGCGTTTCAAGAACCATGAGTTCCGTGCCCGCAGTGCCTATGGACGCATCGAGGGAGCCAATCTCCTCGACTGGCCGATCACCCTCGACGAGATGGCTCCTTATTACGACCGAGCTGAGAAGTCGATGGGCTCGACTCACGTCCACGGTCGACCACCGCTGCCGGCGAACAACAACTACAAGGTCTTCGCCAACGGTGCGAAAGAGGTCGGGTACCGCTACTACGCGACTGGCCCCTATGCCACCAATGCCGAGGAATACGACGGCCGTCCCGCTTCGATCCAGGATGGCTTCAACTTCCAGGGGGACAAGAACAAGTCGAAATGGTCGACCCTGGTCAGGGAGATACCACGAGCAGCGGAGACGGGTCTGCTCGATCTGCGACCCGATTCTCAGGCTGTCCAGATCACCCATGATTCAGAAGGCAACGCCGACGCCGTCCTCTACCTCGACGGGGACGGCAATCTGCAGCGTCAGGCCGCGAAACTGGTGTGCGTGGCCGGCAACTCGATCGAAACTCCCAGGCTGCTGCTCCTCTCAGGCACACCGAGTTTCCCAGACGGGCTCGCGAACTCCTCGGGCCAGGTGGGACGCAACTACATGCGCCATCTCACCGGGACAGTGTGGGGCCACTTCGACAAGCCGGTGCGCATGTACCGCGGTGAGACCATGGCAGGCGTCATCGCCGACGAGTCGATCCACGATCCCGACCGTGGATTCGCAGGCGGCTACTACATGGAGACGATCTCACTGGGCCCGGCCTTCATGTCGGCATTCGTCGAACCCGGCGCCTGGGGCCCTGACTTCGCCGCACTCATGGACCGCTACCTCAACACGGCGGGCATGTGGATCGTCGGGGAGGACCTGCCGCAGGAGTCCAACCGGATCACACTGAACACCACGGTCAAGGACCAGCACGGTCTGCCCGTCCCGAACGTCCACTACGACGATCACGCGAATGATCTGGCGATGCGCGAACACGGATACGCTGCAGGTGAAAGCGTCTACAAGGCGGTCGGGGCCCAGACCTCTCACCGCACGCCGCCGTATCCGTCGACGCACAATCTGGGCACTGCGAGAATGAGCGAACGACCCGAGGACGGTGTGGTCGACAAATGGGGTCGCGCCCATGATGTGAAGAACCTCTTCATCTCCGACGGTTCGGTCTTCACCTCAAGTGCGGCGGCCAATCCGACTCTGACCATCGTCGCGCTCGCGATCCGGCAGGCGGAATACATCGCCGAACAGCTGCGCACTCAGCAGCTTTAGGAAGGAACCACATGTCCCTGCTTTCTCCTGTCGACACGGGACTCATCGACCAATTGCGGGCCGCAGTCGATGAGGTCGGTGCTCGTGCCAGCGACCGTCTGGCCGCGGCACATGATGCTTCCCACTACCTGCTGACACCGCAGGCTGTGGTGAAGCCCCGCAGCCGCGAGGAGGTGGCGGCACTGTTCTCGGCCTCACGGCGCAGTGGGGTGCCGATGACCTTCCGCTCCGGTGGAACCAGTCTGTCCGGGCAGTCCGTCTCGGATGCGGTGCTCGTCGACACGCGAAGGCATTTCAGGGCTATCGACGTCCTCGACGACGGTGCCCGGGTCCGCTGCGGGCCCGGGGCCGTGGTCAGGGCTGTGAATGCGCGACTGCTGCGGCACGGGCGCAAACTCGGTCCCGACCCGGCCAGTGAGGTGGCCTGCACCATCGGCGGGGTCGTTGCCAACAACTCCTCGGGCATGGCCTGCGGGATCGAAGCGAACACCTATCGGACGCTTGACTCGGCAGTTCTCGTTCTTCCCAGTGGAACCGTGCTGGACACCTCGGCGACGGACGCTGATGAACAGCTGCGGACACGAGAGCCAGTTCTCCACGCGGGTCTGCTTGAGCTCCGAGATCGGATCCGGACCGACGCCGAGGCGGTCGAGACGATCACCCGGCTCCACTCCATCAAGAACACCATGGGATACGGCCTCAACTCGTTCATCGACCACGATGACCCGGTGCGCATCCTCGAACATCTCGTCATCGGCAGCGAGGGGACTCTCGCCTTCGTCGCCGAGGCGACCTTCCTCACCGTGCCGCTGCTGGCCCACGCCTCGACAGGACTGCTCGTCTTCGACGATCTGCCCGCGGCCACCTCGGTGCTCCCGGAGATCATCGCTACGGGCGCTGCCACGGTCGAACTCCTCGATGCCACGAGTCTGCGGGTCGCCCAACGCGACGAGAAGTGCCCGGAGGAGATCCGGGATCTCGACGTGGACGCCCACTGCGCCCTGCTCGTGGAATTCCAGGAGGAGACGAAGGAAGGCCTCGGCCGGGCAGTGTCGACGGCGTTGCCTGTCTTCGAAGCATTCTCATTGAGCCGACCAGCCGAGCTCACGGTCGACCCGCGACGGCGATCTGCTCTGTGGCACACTCGCAAGGGCCTGTTCACAGCCGTCGCCGGCAACCGTCCTTCAGGGACCGCGGCACTGCTCGAGGACATCGCTGTCCCGGTCGATCGCCTCGGCGAGACCTGCACTGGGTTGAGCGAGCTGTTCGACCAATACGACTACGCCGATGCCGTGATCTTCGGGCACGCGAAGGACGGCAACATCCACTTCATGATCACCGAGGAATTCGGGAGTGGAACCGGCGGCGAGGACTTCGACCTCGACCGATACGAAGCATTCACCGAGAAGATGGTCGACCTCGTCCTCTCCCGCGGGGGAACGCTCAAGGCCGAACACGGCACGGGGCGGATCATGGCCCCATTCGTCAGGCGTCAGGTCGGTGACGATCTCTATGCCGTGATGAAGCGGGTCAAGGCACTGGTCGATCCGCAGTCTCTGCTCAACCCGGGTGTCCTGCTCAGCGATGATCCGAAGGCGCATCTGCGCGATCTCAAGACCACCCCGACCACAGAGGCGGAGGTCGACCGCTGCGTCGAATGCGGATATTGCGAACCTGTGTGCCCGAGCCGCGACCTCACCTTGACTCCGCGCGAACGCATCGTTCTGCGACGCGAAGTCGCCCGCGCCGAGGCGGCAGGGGACGAAGAGCTGACCCGGACGCTGCGCAGTGAGTACGATTACGACGGGATTGAGACCTGTGCCGTCGACGGCATGTGCCAGACGGCGTGCCCGGTCTTCATCAACACCGGAGACCTCGTGCGCAGGCTGCGCCAGGAGAACACGAACACGATCGAAGAAGCCGGCTGGAACGCTGCCGCCAAGGCGTGGGGGCTGGCCAGCTCGGCCGGGGGAGTGGCATTGAGCTCCGCGAAGGCGATGCCCACGCAGGTGTCCGCAGCGGCCACGGGAATCGGTCGCAAGATCTTGGGTGATGACACCGTGCCCAGCTACTCTGCTGATCTGCCGGCCGGGGGTTCCAAACGTGTGGCTGTCTCGGCGTCGAATCCGGATGTCGTGTGGTTCTCCAGCTGCACGAACACGATGTTCGGACCAGAAGACGGTGGCAGCGGAGATGGGGTGGCCGGTGCCTTCCGCCGCCTGTGCGAACGAGCCGGGATCTCGCTGCGCACTCCGCGGGGCATTCCCTCTCTGTGCTGCGGCACCCCGTGGAAGTCGAAGGGGATGGCCGAGGGATATGCCACGATGCGCAAGTATGTGCGCAGAGAGCTGTGGGCGGCCACCGACGGCGGACGAATCCCCATCGTCTGTGACGCGTCCTCCTGCACAGAGGGGCTGCGCGTACTTCTCGGTGACGCGACGGAGTCGACCGACGAGGGCGGCGCGAACGACGGGGCCGACGCGACGGACAGGGGTGACGCAACGGAGGATTTCGAGATCATCGACGCTGTGGCCTTCGCCACGCAGACTCTGCTCCCTGCACTGCAGGATCGGGGCGTGGTCTCGACCGGACACCGTCTGGCCTCGATCACCCTCCACCCCACATGCTCGTCGACCCAGCTGGGAATCAACGAGGACCTGAGCGCGCTCGCCGGGTCCATCGCAGAGGAGGTCAGCGTGCCCGATTCCTGGGGCTGCTGTGCCTTCGCGGGGGATCGGGGAATGCTCCATCCTGAGCTCACCGCCTCGGCGACGAAGGACGAGGCTGCCGAGGTCGAATCGATCGGCGCGGACATTCACGCGTCGACGAACAGAACGTGTGAGATCGGGATGACCCGGGCGACGGGGAAGCCCTATCGCCACATCCTTGAAGCCCTCGACGAGCTCGTGGATCAGGCCTGAATCTGAGGCAGCCCGGCGTTCATCCGGATGCCGGGCATCCCTGGCATCAGCGAGCCGCGTGTGATTCGATGCACATATGACTCAAGCATTGGAAACGCATCGCGCTCGCCTCGCCGCCGGAGAGATCTACAATGGACTGTGGATGATGTCGACGAGCCAGGAGCTGGCGAAGATCGGCTCGGCCGCAGGGTATGACTATGTGTGCCTTGACATGCAGCACGGCTTCACTCGTCCGACTGACGTTCTGCGCCTGAGCGATGCCATCCGGGCCAGTGGATCTGCCCTGGTCACCGCAAGGGTCTCAGCAAACCGCTTCACCGAGATCGGCATGCTCGCCGACGCCGGCGTCGAAGCCGTCATCGTGCCGCTCGTGTCCAACGTCGCCGAGGCGGAAGCTGCCGTTTCCGCACTCGACTACCCGAGCCGCGGCGGCGACCGTTCCTGGGGCCCGACCGCCGAACTCATGCACAACGCGGTCCAAGACACCCGAGACGAGCGTCCGCTCTTGTTCGTGATGATCGAGAACAAGGAGGGTCTGGCCAACGTCGAGAATATCTGCGAAGTCCCAGGCATCGACGGTGTGTACGTCGGTCCCGCCGACCTCGCTTTCGCCGTCGACGCGCTGCCCGGTCAGCCCAATGACGCCCACGCCGAGGCGCTCGTGCGGATCCGCACGGCAGCTGACAAAGCCGGCATCGTTCCCGGTATCCACTGTGGTGACGGTGCGGAAGCCAAGGCTCGGAAGGAACTGGGATTCCGCTTCATCACCTCGGCGGGGGACATCGGTGCCGCTGGGCGCGCGTTCCGGGAGGACCTGGCGACGGCGCGAGGCTGAACACAGTGACGTCTCATGCCTAACGTCAGCAGAGGGCCGGGGATCTCGAGGAAAAGTTCGAGATCCCCGGCCCTCTGTTTCGGCAATGAAGCAGTCGGCAGTCGTGGTGAGAAGTCAATATGTAGTGATTCCTACAGGGTATTGAAACATGCGAAAACAATCTTGGACAGGCATCACTAATTCACGAATACTGGAACGCACCACAGTTGTTCCACGTCACCTACGCATTGCCAACTTTGTTCATGGACCAGAACCCAATGGAGGGATCGCCGATGACCACCACACCTCGCATCGAAGCCGATGCAGTTCAACCCGTGGAGGCCGACTCGCCGCCAGTGAAGCCGCCGAAGCGGCCGAAGCCATCGCTGATCAAATCTGAGTCAGTTTCCGCAGGCATCAAAGCCGTTGTCGGGCTTGTCGCGTTGTTCGCGCTGTGGGAACTCATGGTCGTCATCTTCGATTTCCCGAAGTATCTGCTCGTCGGCCCTATCTCTGCGTTTGAAGAACTGTTCACTAATCCTGGCTATTTCGCCGTCAACGCTCTCACCACCTTGCAAGAGGGCTTGGCAGGTTTTGCGCTCGGAACCGCCCTGGGCGTGCTCTGCGGAGCGATGCTCTACTACGCCGCGTTCCTCCGGCCCTTCCTCTACCCGGCACTCATCGCCATCGATACGATCCCTAAGGTTGCCTTGGCACCGCTGTTCATCGTGTGGTTTGGGTTCGGCTTCGAATCGAAGGCCTTTGTAGCAATGGCCATCGCGTTCTTCCCCCTCGTCATCAACACGTTCGACGGTTTGAACTCCGTTCCGCATGAGCTGCGAGACCTGGCGCGCATCAACCGTGCGTCAAAGCTGAAGAAGATGATGAAGATCGACTTCATCTATGCGCTTCCGTCGATTTTCACGGGAGCCAAGATCTCGATCTCCCTGGCGGTCGGCGGTGCCGTCGTCGGCGAGTTCATCGCGGGATCCAAGGGGCTCGGCTATGTCATTCTCCTCGCCAATGCGCAGGTGGACCTGCCGTCCATGTTCGCGGCATTCATCGTTCTCGCAGCCATCGCGCTTCTGCTCTTCTTCATCCTCGACCTTGTATCGAAGAAGCTGCTGCCGTGGAAGAACTACACGAAATGAGAGGCAGCGCTATGCACATCATGAAGAAACTTCTCGTCGCTCCGCTTCTCCTTTCCGTTGTCGGTCTGGCAGGATGCGCACCCGAGGACGGTCTCGACGACTTCAACCTCATGGTCGATGTCGCCTACCTGCCCAAGCACGCACCATTTTTCGCCGCCGAGGCGGAGGGGTTCTTTGAGGAAGAAGGCTTCGACGTTGCTCTTATGCCAGGGTCGGGTTCGACGAACACGGTGACCTCGGTCGAAACGGGTCGAGTCGATGCCGGGTGGGCCGACTTCGGTGCCACAATCCTCAGCCAGGGCAAAGGAGCGCACGTCAAACAGGTGAACCTGCTCCAAGCACGCTCGGCCTATGCAACGATCGCGCTCGAAAGTTCAGGCATTGAGTCCTGGGAAGATATGAAGGGCAAAACCGTCGCCACCGAAGGCGCCGGAGCCATGACAGCCATGTGGCCGCTCGCGATCGAACGAAGCGGACTCAAAGAGGAAGACGTCAACGTCGTCCACGCGACAGGTGAATCGAAGATACCCGGACTCCTGGCAGACCGATGGGATGCGAACCTTGCTCTCTACGTCTCGGATGAGCCGGCGCTGATGGCACTCGGTGAGAAGGCGAACATACTCAAGTGGTCCGATGTCGGAATAGATCTCTATGGCAATGGAATCGTGGTCTCAGACGAGGCTCTCGCCAACGACCCTGACCGAGTCAAGAGGTTCAACAGGGCCATGCAGAAAGGATTCCTGTGGGCATGTGCGAATCCCGATCAGACGGCCGAGGACTTCACGAAGGAAGTCCAGGGTTATGAAGCAGATACTGTGACCTATGCGCTCAAATCTCAATGCGAACTGAACTGGGCCACCGGAGATGCCGATGATCAGTTCGGCACGATGAGCGACAAAGGTGTGGAGCAGATGCTCACCGTGGCCACCGACTTCCTGGGCCTCGAAGATTCGTCCGAGATCACAGTTGATGACATCTATTCGAATGACTACATCGATCCGATTCGCCACGACGAAGACGTCGCGGCCCCCACCAAGTGAATGGAGAACGACCATGACCACTGATTACGCCATTTCAGTCAACAACGTCGGCAAGACATACACCTCTCGAGACGGCCAGGAGAATGTGGTCCTCAAGGGACTCGACTTCCACGTCAACCCGGGAGAATTCGTCTCAATCGTCGGGCAATCCGGCAGTGGAAAGACCACGCTGCTCAATACGATCTCCGGGCTCCAAGAAGCGTCGGAGGGAGAGATCCTCATCCGCGGCCGCGAGATCAGCGCGGCACTCAAAGACATCGGCATGGTGTTCCAGAGCCCTGTCCTACTGCCGTGGCGCAACAACCTCGACAACGTGCTGTTGCCTCTCGAATTCCGCGATGCAGTCACTCCGGAGTCCAAGGACCACGCAATGGAGCTGCTGCACATGGTCGGACTTGGGGAGAAGGCGACTCGGTATTCCTATGAACTCAGTGGGGGTATGCAGCAGCGAGTCGCCATCTGCCGTGCACTGGTGTCGCGTCCGGAGATCCTTCTCATGGATGAGCCCTTCGGTGCGCTCGACGCCATGACACGCGATTCTATGAACTTCGAGATCCAGAGAATCTGGCGCCGCACCGGCTGCAGCGTCCTCTTCGTCACCCACAGCATCTCCGAAGCCGTGTGGCTGGCTGACCGTGTCGTTGTCGTCGGTGACCGTCCTGGGCGAATTGTCGCCGACGTCAAGGTCGACATAGAACGCCCCCGTGCGAAGGAACACAAATTCTCCGACAATTTCGCCAGATACGTGGCAGAGATCGAATCACACATCGGAGTGACGGCAGGAATCAGCTGAGCGGAACGTCGACTCAGCCCGATGAACACACCACACGAGGCGAACAGGTCTCACGAAGCAAATATGGAGTTGAAAACGCAATGATCAAACTGACAACAGACAAGACACGCCTGGCTGATTCCTTCGGATTGGATGCCCAGAAAAGTCTGCTGTTCTCTGCGATTCGTCTGGATTCGAGTCCCTTGGTCGCACCGATCGTCGCTGATACGGCCGAGGGTGAGGTGCTGCTCGTACGTCAGCAGGAGCAGGGAAACGCCCTGTCCGCCGGTGTGCCGAAAGACCGAATGAGGTTCTACGCGCCATGGGTGACGATCGATCCGCGGATCGTCGCCGACACCCCAGCGTCTGCATCGCTGACAACCCTGGTGGGCGAGCTGGCTGATGGCGAACAGATCGGTCTCGCATCTGATGTCGTCATGAAGCACTACTCAGCCCTGTCGGAGAGCCTCGATGTTGTTGCCGACAAACAGCCGACCACTCCGGTCGTTGCCTACGAGGTTGACACCGAGGCTGTGCTCGAACGGTTCGCACAGTGGCGCAGACTCGGAGCCGAGACCGCCAAGAGGCTCATTCAGGACGTCGACCATCTCTCGGGCCTCGACAAGGAGATCCAGTCGGATACCGATACCCGCTATACGGCATTGCAGTCTCTGGCGAAGGACGAGGGGCTTGATGCCGTCCTCATCTCCGCGCCCCCGAACTTCAGCGAGCTCGTCGGGGCTCGGCAGGGCGGGGACCAGCTGGCCCTCTGGTCTGCACGCGATGAAAAGCTCTATGTGCTCGCACCCGAAACCGTTCACGGAGTGGGAGGGACTCCGGTTGGTCGGTTCGCCGGATACGGTGCCGGGGCCGTGGCGCTTGCACACGGCACACATATCGGGGTGGAAGAAGAATGGATCCCGACCGGACTGCTGCTCGAACTGGAATCCGAAGGCGCCAACGTGAGCGAGCTGTCGACCCCGCTCGGACACTGGCGAGACATCCGCGACCACGAAGATCTGGGATTCCAAATCGTTGCTGCCAGATGCAGCGTCTTCGCCATCGAGGAAGCGCTGAGTTGGGCCACCGACTCTTTGGCAGCCGGCGAAGAATTCACCGAACTCGACATCTACGCACGTTACGTCGATAAGATCGTCGAATTCAGGACGGATAATGCAATACCCTTCGCGATCGAGCCCTATTTCACGAATCTGCACTCCTCGAACCGGATGCTCTTCCCCGGGCCCCCGGTCGATTACCCGATCAACGACGAAACCACGTGCATCCAGCTCGACGCCGGTGTCCGCATCACCTTCGACGACATTACCGTGGCGACATCTGACATGGCACGCTCGCTGCCTCGCACCGAGGGTGCGAAACGGGCTTATGAGTTCTTCTTCGATGTTGTCCGTAAGGGCATCATCGGTCAGCTGAAGCCTGGAGTGGTCTGCGAAGACGTCCACGAAGGGACATTGGACTACCTCGCGCCTCACCTCGAGCGGATGATTGAGATCGGCATGCTTGGAGAGGACGTGGACTTCAACACGGAATACCGCAAGCGCAACGTCGGGCACCTCATGGGCAAGCAGGAATCGTTCGCCAACGAACTGCGGCCCGGGTACAAGCATGTGCTGCAAGTCGGATCCTTCGGAGCGGCGGAGATTCCCTGGCGCTACGGAAACGTCGCGATCGGCACAGAGGACCTCTGGTACGTCGGCAACGATCGGACATACATCCTCTCGAAGCGCTGAAGCTGACGGGCCGCGCGTAGGCAGAATACGCGTGGTGAGAAGCATTCAGGGCGGGCGCTCCACACTGGAGCGCCCGCCCTGAAAGCGTTCAGTTGAAAAGATCGTGCGGGACGGCGATGACAGTCGTCGCAGGCGCAGGCGCAGGCGCAGGTGAATGATGAAGCGGTCCGGTCGACACATCGACCGGACCGCTTCACTGGTGCGCTGGCAGCATGAGTGCTGATCAGCTGGTGCTCAATGCAGATCAGCCCTTGAGGTTGACGACTGCTTCGATTTCGACCGGGGAGTTCGCCGGGAGGCGGGGAACTCCCAGCGCGGTCCGTGCATGCCGACCGACTTCACCCAGCGCGTCGACGAGGAGCTTAGATGCGCCCTCTGCGACGATCGGATGCTTGCTGAAGTGGGCTGGGCTGGCCACATAGACGTTGAGTTTGGCGATGCTCTCGACGTTCTCAAGACCGAGGTTGGTCTCCAGCTGAGCGATGAGGTTGACCGCACACAGCTGAGCAGCGGCGATACCGTCCTCGACACTCAGGTCATCACCGACGACGCCTTGGACTGGGACCACCCCGCCCTGCTTGGCGATCTGTCCCGAAACGAAGGCGAGATGCCCCGCGACAGTGACTGTCTTGTAGCTGTAGCTGGCAGGATTCGCCTCGGGAAGGTCGAAACCGAGATCGCCGAGGCGACGACGCACTCCGTCAGAGATCGACTCTCTCACAGTGTTCGCAGGAGTGTCCTCTCGTCGATCCCCGACCGTCCCCGCGATGTACTTGCCATCGATGGTGCGACCGATGCTCCAGGGATTCGACGCTTGGAGAGCTGATGGCAGAATCGCATCGGGGATGTTCTGGTAAGCAACAGGTCGAAGGAAGCGATCGATCGCGGTGGCACCCACCGAGGTGGTCTGGGGAGCCGAAGTCGCAGGGAAGGGGCCCCCGTGGATCATCGCGTGGCCGACTTCGACACCAGTCGGCCAGCCGTTGACGATGATGCGGCCGACGGTGAGCTCGAGCTCCTGCACCAGGGCGTTCGCGATGTCGATGTCCTGGTCACTCATCTGCAGAGTCGCGGTCAGCTGCCCCTCTAGAGCCCAGACCACGTCGAGCAGTTGGTCGGAGGAGTCGTAGCGCACAATGAGAGCGGCCGACCCGAAGATCTCGTTCTGCAGTTCTGCGTTCGAAGAGAAGTCAGTGACCGAGATCGTGAAGACGCGCGGTCCCGGTGCGTTAGCGGTGTCCCCGGTACGACCTTGTGCGAGTGCTGAGACGCCAGACTGAGCCGCAAGCTGGTCAACGCCGTGCTGCCATGAGTCGGCGATAGCCGGAGTGAGCATGGTCTGACCGGCGGCATCGTTGAAATCCTTCGCGATGCGCGCTTCCAGTTCATCGCCGCGTTCACCCGTGGGGATGAACAGGAGGCCGGGGGAGGTGCACAACTGTCCTGAGGACCCTGTCACGGCAGTGAAGAAGCCTCGGGACACCTCGGCGACGTCATCTGAGATGGCGCCCGGGAGCACGAAGACAGGGTTGATCGAGCTCATCTCGGCAAAGACGGGGATCGGCACCGGGCGAGCCGCGGCGGTGGCGGACAGCGACAGTCCGGCGGTCCTAGAACCTGTGAAGCCGACGGCAGCGATCCGGGGATCGGCAGCCAGCTGTTGTCCCACCTGCGCGCCGGGGCCGTAGACGAGCGAGAAGACACCGGGGTGGAGGTCATTGTCCGCAATGGCGCGGGTGATGGCGGCCCCGACCAGCTCATTTGTGCCGGGGTGAGCGTTGTGTGCCTTGACGACGACCGAGCAGCCTGCGGCCAGCGCCGAAGCAGTGTCCCCGCCTGCTGTTGAAAAGGCAAGTGGGAAGTTGCTGGCGCCGAAGACCGCTACGGGCCCCAGCGGCACTTGGCGCTGGCGAATATCAGGGCGCGGCAGTGGTGAGCGATCGGGGAGCGCGGGATCGATGCGTGCTCCGTGGGCATCTCCGAGGACGACGACCGAGGCGAACAGACGCAGCTGGTTGGCGGTTCTGGTGATCTCTCCGTTCAGGCGCCCTGCGGGAAGACCTGTCTCCTGCCCAGCTCGTTCGACGATGCGCCCTGCATCGGCTTCGATGTTCGCGGCGATGTCTTCGAGGAACTTCGCCCGCAGCGTCGGCGAGATTCTGCGATAGGACGCGAACGCAGACTGTGCCTCAGCGATGGCCGTGGAAACCTGTTCCTCGGTCAGCAGGGTGAATGCGGGCTCCAGCTCCTCGCCTGTCGCGGGATTGACGGCGTGTGCGGTGCCGCCCTGCCCTGGTGTGGTCGTGCCGGCGATGATCGATGAGCCGGAGAGACTCGAGCGTGATGATTCGACGCCCGTGGCGGTTGTCGTGTCGGTGAGCTGTGTCGTCATGAGTGACCTCTGTTCCTGGTAGCGATGTCGGCGCCGACCGGCTCATGCCGATCGGCGCCGATCTCTGGGTTAGCTGCTGTATCGGTGGCGCCTGCGCGAATATGCAGATCAGGCGACCGCGTTGGTTGTGCGATCGAGTCGGATGCCAGCTGCTGCCATGACCTGTTCCAGATCCTGCAGGTCTGCCTGTGTGAGGTTCTGGAGCGGAGGACGGACCGGACCGCAGTCGCGACCGATGACTTTGAGACCGCCCTTGACGATCGAGACTCCATAACCGGCGACTCGATCTCGGATCTGGGAGTAGGGAAGCACGAAGGAATTGAGCTTCTCGGTGACTGCGGCGCGATCCTGTCGGCGGACCGCGGAGTAGAAGTCGAGAGCGAACTCGGGCGCGAAGTTGAACATCGCCGACGAGTAGGTGCTCATTCCCAACTGGAGCAGGGGCAAGGCATAGACCTCTGCAGTGGGAAGGCCGCCGAGGTAGAAGAGGCGTTCACCAGTGCGAGCGTAGACCTTGGTGAGCTGTTCGATGTCACCGAGGGCATCCTTGAACCCGATGAAGTTCTCGTGGGTGTCAGCGAGGCGCTCGACCGTTTCGGGTGAGTAGATCGCGTTGGCCCGGTTGTAGACGATGACACCGGTCTTGGTGGCCGCGCAGATGGCTGAGACGTGTTCGAAGAGGCCGTCCTGGCTGCACTCGGTGAGGTACGGCGGGAGGACGAGAAGACCTTCGGCACCAACCGCCTCGGCATCGATCGCATTCTGCACTGCGTGAGCGGTGGCTCCACCCGCTGAAGCGAGTACCGGCACTTCAGGACGGGAGGTTGAGACGGCCAGGCTGACTACGTCTTTCGCCTCCGGGGGAGTGAGGCTGAATCCCTCACCGGTGCCGCCAGCGGCGAAGAGTCCCGCGACGTCGAAGCTTGACTGCCAGGCGATGTGATCCGAATATGCTTCGGCGTTGATCGTCAGGTCTGTATTGAATGCGGTTGCGGGGAAGGAGAGCAGGCCGTCCTTGAGGCGGTCGGCAAGTTCTTGGGGCAGGTAGTTGGCCACGGAATGACGTCCTTGTTAGTCGGGATGATGACTCCACTGTAGGAACGTCGAGTGATTCCTGTCCAAGATTATTTATATATGCTTTGATGCTCTAGGGGTATCGCTCTCATGTTGCCTGAATGAGATTGAGAACTTCCTTCAGAGCTGGATTGCGTGACTGCGGATTCCAGATGGCATGCAGTTCGACGATGTCGATTGGGGCACCCCGCAACGGCACGTATGTCACCCCATCCACACCGAGACGTGCAGCGGATTCAGATACGACAGCAATGCCTCGGCCTGCGGCGACGAGGTTGACGATGGTGAGAATCTGACTGAGGGAATGGGCGACCTCGTTGGCTTCGACGTCGATGTAGCGCACTGTGAGGTCGTAGAAGTAGCGAGCCTTCGTGGCATCGTGCATGAGCAGTCTCTGCCCGGAGATGTCCTTCGTGCCGACCGAATCGAGAGCAGCGAACTCGTGGTCCGAGGGAACCGCGAGTACCAGTTGTTCGGATAGTACGAGAGCGGCACCGATGGTCTCTGGGATTCTGCCTGCGCGGCCGAGACCGATGTCGATCCGACCTTCCGAGAGGGCTTTGATCTGTTCAGCTGTGACCATTTCCGCGATCTCGACGCTGACTCCCGGAAGCCGCTCCGCCAGCGTCGAGACCAAGTCACCGAGGACCCCAAAGGTCGAAACCGCGGTGCAGCCGATGGTGATCTGCCCCCAGGACCCCTCGGCGATCTTCTGGGCACGTCGTGGTGCGCGTTCGACCGATGCGAGCAGACCATAGGCCTCCGCCAGAAATGCCTCGCCCGCCGGAGTCAGAGTCACCGTGCGGTTGTTGCGCTCGAAGAGGTGGACACCGATCGACTTCTCAAGCTTCTGGATCTGCCGACTTAGCGGCGGCTGAGTCATATTGAGTTCCTCCGCGGCGCGTCCGAAGTGGAGATTTTCGGCCACCGCGATGAAGCCGGTGATCTGTGCCAGGGTGAACTGCATTGCTCGCTCGATTTCTATCGGGGTCTCGTGCCGCTGCTGTTCTGCAGTGTATCCGCCACCGAAGCCCCCTCACCCCTCGATATCGACGACCGTCCGCAATCCTTTGCTGGGCTCGGCGAATTCCTGTGCCAGGTCTGACAGTCCGATCGGGCCGCCGAGGATGCTCTCCCACGGCATATTCCCGCCGTCTGCGGCCAGGAAGTCCACGGCTTCCTGCAGGTGGTGGGGCTCGAAATTGTGCACACCGGTGATGGTGCGCCACCCTCGCACGAGCTGTTCGGGATTGATCTCGATGTTGGGTCCAGGACTCACGCTTCCGGCGAGAACTGCGGTGCCGCCGATTCCCAGGCTGGCCACGCAGGTCTCCACGCCAGCGGTGGTGCCGGAGAGCTCGAGGGCGACGTCGACGTCTGTCGGCATCTCCTCTTCCAGGATCGTGCTCGCCCCGGTGAACAGGGCAAGATCCTGGCGCTGCGGCGTCGGATCGAAGGCGAGGACCTCGGCGGCATCGCGGGACTGGGTGGCTGCCACCGCGGTGAGACCCAGCATCCCGAGTCCGTTGACGAAGACTCGACGGCCTCGCAAGTCACCGGCGGCCTCGAGCATCGCCATGACGGTGGCGACGGCGCACCCTGCTGTGGCGGCCACGGCGTCTGGCACCGAATCCGGTACCGGAACGACTGCCACGCCGGCTGGCAAGTAGATGTGGGAGGCGTAGGTGCCGGACAATGCCCACCCGCTGCCGGTGGATTCGTGCCCGACCTTGGCCACCGACTGACATTTTGCGCTGAGCCCGCGTCGGCAGTTCTCGCAGTTCCCACACACCGAGGTGACCGAGAAGACCACGCGTTGGCCGAGTAGGAGCCCAGCCCGCGAATCCTCGACCACGCCGACGCCCTCGTGCCCGAGCACGGAGGGGCATGCTCCGGGGCGACGCCCGCGCACGGTGTGACGATCCGAGCCGCAGACGGTGGCGGTGGTCAGGCGAATGAGGCTCTCACCCTCGGCCAGTTCAGGACGGTCGAAGGACCGGGTCTCGAACTGATCCCCGCCGAGCCAGACGACGGCTTCGACCGTGTCCGCGAAGACTCCAGCATCGAACGAGGCCACCGCATCCGCCGAGGTGTCGGCCGGGGAAGCCTGAACCGGTGACGGTGCTTGAGCCTGCGTTTGAACCTCCGCCGTCACTGGTTCACCGCAGTCGAGGTTGCATCCGAGGCTGGCAAGTCGGCCAGAGCATCGGGAAGCCCCGCAACGGAATCGAGCACCAGGTGGGCACCTTCGGAAGCGAAGTCCTTCCGACTCAGGTGGCCGGTGAGCACACCCACCGAGGTGACTTCGGCGCGCAGTGCCGACTGCACATCCGCCGAGGTGTCGCCGACGCTGACGACCGCGGCCGTGTCCTCGACGCCGAGTTCCTTCATGACCGTCTCGATCATGTCGGGTGCTGGCCGACCGGCCTCGACCTCGTCGCCGCAGGAGGAGGCGTCGAAGGTCTCGCCCTGCTTCCATCCCATGGAGGAGAAGATGAGATCGGCGATCTCCCGAGCGAATCCGGTCGTCAGAGCGACCTTGATGCCCTGCTCGCGCAGAGTCGCCATCGCCTCCTCTATCCCGGGCAGCGGCTTCGGCGGATTGTCGGTGTAGGTGCGGCGCAGCTCCTGTCGAAACCATTCCCAGGTCTTCTCATGGAGTTCGTCATCGACCTCGATACCGCCGAGGCGGAGCAGATTTTCGATCGCCCACTTCTTCTCCGTGCCCATCCACTTCTGGAACACCTCGTCCGTGTAGTTCGCACCTTCGCGTTCCGTGGCCTCGCGCAGAACGCGGTAGACCTCGTCTCGGTCGTCGATGGTGGTGCCGGCCATGTCGAAGATGGCGAGTTCAATCATGCTGTTTCTCCTTTGAGCTGGGACAGAGTGTGTGGTGTCGGGTATGTGAAACGGGGTGTGTGAATGCGCAGGAGTGTCAACTGACGGTTGGACATCAGCGAATGGCTAAGCATCAGCGCACGGCCTTACGCAGCCACATCGACAGTGCTTCGACTGCGAGGACGACGGCGACCATGAGGATGAGGACCATGGTGACCACATCGAACTGGTTGACCCGCGAGGCGTTGAGCAGCAGGAATCCGATGCCGCCGGCGCCGACGACTCCGAGGAGTGTGGCCGAGCGGATGTTGTTGTCGAGTAGGTACATGGTGTGGGCGACGAAGGCCGGTGCCGCCTGGCGCAGTGTGGCCGAGAAGAACACCTGTGCCTCGCTGGCACCGGTGGCCCGCATAGCCTCCTGCACCTGGGTGTCCGTCTCCTCAAGCGAATCGGCGATGAGCTTCGACAGCAGGCCGATCGCTCCGATCGACAGTGCCAGCGTGCCGGCGACCTCGCCCAGGCCGGAGATGACGACGAAGATGATCGCGAGGATGAGCTCGGGAATGCCGCGCACGATCACGATGATCACCCTGAACGTCTGGTGCACATAGGCATTCGCCACGGCATTGCGGGCGGCGAGGATGCCGATCGGTATCGCGAGGACAGCACCGATGAGCGTGGCCGCGAGCGAGATCTGGATCGTCACCAGCAGCTGTTCGAAGAGGTTGGACATGGATCCGCCGGCCGATGGCGGGAAGAACAGCGCCAAAGTCTTCGGCAGGTCGAAGATCCCCTGCGCGAGTGCCGACCAGGACACATCCACGCGCCACAGGGCCGCGACAGTGAAGACCACGATCAGTGCGATTGAGAGGAAGCGTCTGATCCGGGCCGAACTCCACGGTGGTGTCAGGTGGAGATCGTTGACGCCGGACTCGCGGCCGCGGTTGAGCAGACGATCGACCCAGGTGCCGCCGGTGATTCTCTGCCCGGCCGACCTCATCAGCGCAGCGCGGATAGCGCCGGAGACGAGTTCGAGGCCGATGCACAGCAGCAGGACGAGCACTGCGAGAGCCATGCCCCGCTGATAGTCCAGGGTCCGCAGTGAATCGGCGATCGCCAGTCCGATGCCGCCCACGCCGACATAGCCCAACAGCACCGAGGTGCGCAGATTGATGTCGAATCTGTGCAGCGCCGTTGCGATGAGCTGGGGCATAAGGGTCTGTGGAATGGCCGCCATGATCTGCTGTGCGCGGCTGCCGCCGAGGGACTCCACGGATTCCCGTGGGCCGTCGTCGAGTTCCTCGATCGCGTCGGCGTAGAGCTTGGCGATCATGCCGACCGAATGGATGCCCATGGCGATGATTCCGGCCGTGGCTCCGAGCCCGAACATGCGCAGGAAGATGATTGCAAGCACCAGGTCGGGGACTGCCCGAGCCAGCACGGTCAGAGCGCGAGCGACCCACTGCGAGGTGACTCCCCACCGAGTCGGTCTGGCCGCAGCCAGCGCCACGGGAACAGACAATGCGACCGAGAGGAGGGTTGCCAGGAAGACGATGGCCAAGGTCTCGAACACCAGGGAGAGGGTCTCTGCCACAGGTGGGAAGTCGAGGGGGAACATGCGGGCGAAGAAGTTCACCGCCTTATCGAAGGAATCGACGATCGTCGCAATATCGATGCCGAGCGCACCGACGGACCACGCACCTCCGACGACCAAGGCGATCATGACGAGCGCGGCGGCGATGCTGGGCCCGGCCGGACGCGGACGAGCTGGAGCCTCGCGAACTTCAGGTGGGGCCTCGGTGAGCCTGGACATCAGCGGGTGACACCACTCGACATCGGGGTGCGGACGGATCCGGTAGCCGACGTGGATGCGGAACCTGCCCCAGCCTCGGCGGCGGAGATGTCCATACCGGAGACACTCGAATAGATCGTCGAGGCCTCCTCGGCGCTGAGGCCCTGCGTGGTGCGATCGAGGACCGCCTGGCCGCTGCGCAGGCCGATGATCCGATCGGCGAACTCGATGGCGAGCTGAACCTGGTGGAGCGAGGCGATGACGGTGAGGTCATCCTCCTCGGCGATCTGGCGCAGCAGGTTGATCACGTCGAGCGCGGAGACGGGATCGAGCGAGGCCACCGGCTCATCGGCCAGCAGCACCGTCGGATGCTGCATGAGCGCCCGGGCGATGGCCACGCGCTGCTGCTGACCGCCGGAGAGAGTGTCCGCACGCTGATAAGCACGATCGGCCAAGCCGACACGGTCGAGCTTCTCAACGGCTTCGCGGCGCACCGACTTCGGATACATCATCAGCGAGATGCGCGGTCCCTTGAGCGAGCCGAGCTGCCCGGCGCAGACATTCTCCAACACGGACATCGGACCGACGAGGTTGAAGGACTGGAAGATCACGCCGATGTTCCGGCGCAGCTCCCGCAGTCCTCGTTTCCCCACCGAGCTCACGTCCTGGCCCAGGACACGCACCGTGCCCGAGGTGGGTGAGTGCAGGCCGTTGATGTGGCGCAGCAGCGTCGACTTTCCCGATCCCGACAGGCCGAGCAGAACGGTGACCCGACCGGTGCGGAAGCCGACGTTGACGTCGTCGAGTCCGAGGACTCCGCCGCCGAAGTCCTTGGTCACATGGTCGAGCTGGACTGAGTAGATATCGTCGATCTCTCGCTGGAGTTCAGTGGTCTTGTCGTGGCTGGTGGTCCGATAGCTGTTCATGGGTGCGTCTCCTAGCCGACGTTCTTGCAGGCGTCTGCCTGGGTGGCGTCGCAGATGTCGCGGATGGAATCGAAATCTGAGTCCTCGACTGGTTTGTAGCCGTATTCGATCTCTTCAGGTAGGACGCAGTCGTCCTCGGAGGAGCAGATGCCGGCGTCGACCATGGCCGGAACGTTGGCCTTCTCGCGCAGGACGGTCGTGATCTGCTTGGCCAGTTCAGGGTCCAGGGACTCGTTGTTGACAGCGATCGGGTCCTCGGTGATGGGCTCGGACTCCCATGCGGGCTCCAGACTGCCGGGCTTGACCTGGTCGGATTCCTCGAGGGTCCCCAGCATGGTGTCGTGGGCGAAGGCCGCATCGCATTCGCCGGAGTCCAGAGACAGCAGCGAGGCATCATGACCGCCGGTCAGAACCTGTTCCATGTCCTTCTCCATGTCAAGACCTTCATCCATGATCCCCTTCATAGGCACGAGGTAGCCCGAGGTGGAGGCCTTGTCGACGAAGCAGACCGTCTTGCCCTTGAGGTCGCTCAGGCCCTTGACGTCCGAGCCCTTCTTGACGTAGGCCAGCGAGGTGTAGGCCGGGTCCTTCTTCGGATCACTCGTCGGAGCCGCCGCTGGTTCCATGTCGATGCCGGAGTCCTTGGCGATGACATAGGCGAATGGGCCGAACGAGGCGGCATCGATCTGGCCGGCCCGCATGCCTTCGATCACCGCTGCGTAGTCGGAGGCATTCTGGAACTCGACCGTCTTGCCGGTCTCTTCTTCGAGCAGCGCGGTGACGTTTTCGAAGGTCGATTCCAACGTGGACGATGACTCGGCCGGGACTGCGGCAAAGGTGATGGTGTCGCCGTCGTCGCCGGAGGAGCCGCAGGCGGCGAGCAGCGGGAGTGCGAGTGCTGCCGCCGTGAGTGAGCGGACGGTGCGGGTGCGAGCAGTGCGAGAACGGGAGGTGCAGGAACGGACGGCACGGGAGCGGAAGCGTGGGAACAGGGCCATGGGCGGCCTGCCTTTCGAGTGGTCGGGGTGATCGCTTGGCTTCATTCTTCGACACCTCGAAACAACATGTCTATACAATTCGACCCTGTTCACCGATCAGACATGACAACTTCATCGGCGGTTGGGGTGAGGGTCCGCGAATGTGGTGTCGGTCTCAGATGGAGGGCTGTGCGTCGGTCTCGGCCGGGGGGCCGCCGAGGATGCGGTCCGCGATCCCGAACGACAGAGTCATCCCGATGCCCGAGGTGACCACGGCGACCGTCGTCTGCGCGTCAGGGCGCACGAGGATCAGATTCGTCTCGGTGCTGTCGGCATACTGACCCAACCACCGTTGGCGAACCACGGGTTCATCGATGCCGAGGATGCTGGTGGCGCGATCAAGCAGCAGATCACCGACCCGTTCGTCGATGAAGGGTTCGGGACTGAGATCATAGGCGTGGGAGTCGCCGATAAGCAGTCCGCCGGGAATATCGGTGACCATGAGGTTGGCGATGACATCGACGAGCTCCGGCTCCCGCTGTGCCAGATCCTCACGCAGGGCCGATGCTCCCGGCATGGCAGCAAACCCGTCGTAGCGGGCCAACGAGCTGCCCGTGAGCATGGCGAACCCGCTCGGGATCCGCTGCGGGCGCTCAATCAGGGACATCACCAGCGTGCAGATACGCACCCCGTGCGCCTCGGCGATGCCCGGGAACAGGGAGGTGAGCTGGTGGCCGGGGCAGACGACAACCTGCTCACCGTGGACATCGCCACGGTTGGTGGACACGGTGCCGTCGGCCACCTCGGTGACGGTGGTATTCCAAGAGAAATCGACCCCCTCTCCGGCCAGCCACTCGGCGAGGGCAGGGGCGGCCTCGCGTGGGTCGACACGCATATCCAGGGGCAGATGAGCCCCGCCGATGGCGCCCAGGCTCGGGCTCCCGATGGCCGCAGCCACCTCCTCGGCACTGAGCATCGTTGCCTGAGTCGGACCTCGGTGATCTGTGAACTCCTGGAGGACGCGCAATTCCGGTTCGGTCATGGCGAGAATGAAGGACCCGGTCTCTGCCGCCCAGATCCCGGTCGCGGCGGCGGCTTCCAGCCAGCCGTCTCGAGACGCCATCGCCAGATCCTGGGCATCGTCGGCCTGCCCGGTGAAGCAGGCGTGCCCGAAGTTCTGGATCGATGAGCCCACGGGGCGGGCGGAACGGTCGATGACACGGACGCTGCGGCCCTGACGGTGTGCGCGGAATGCGGTGGCCAGGCCCAGAATTCCGGAACCTACGATGATGAGATCAGTTTTCGACATTCCCCCATCTTGGTCGCTTGTTGTCGTACGATGAGCACATGTATGTACAAGTTTGGCGACTGTTCACCTGAACGTGACATTGCGCTTCCCGGTCGGCACTCCCGGTTCATTCGCCCCCAATAGGAAGGAAGAGATGCCGCTGATCGGAGAGAGCGAGACCTCGAGCAGCGCAGTATCACGGCAAGTACAGCATCACGGCAGCACAGTTGGAAGCACGTGTCCCCATCCCGACCCCGACGAGGCCAGCACACATGACTCAGCAGCACACGCGACAGCAATACGACGAGATCGCCCACTACCTGCGGACAGCGATTCGTGAGGGGTATTTCCAGCCCGGCGACGAGCTGCCCTCAGAAGCGGAGCTGACCCGCAAATTCACCACCTCCCGCGGCCCTGTCCGGCAGGCCATGTCGACCCTGCGGACCGAAGGGCTGATCTCTTCGGGGCGCGGACGCCGTACGGTGGTGTTGGACAATGTGCCCACCCAGTCCTTCGACGACATCATCTCCTTCTCCCAGTGGTGCCACAATGCTGACATCGTCCCCGGTCAGCGCACCCAGTGGGTGACCCGCAGGCCTGCCGAGAAGTCGCTGGCCGCGAGTCTGCAGATTCCTGACGGTGATCCGGTCGTCTCCGTCTTCCGGCTCCGACTCATGGACGATGCCCCCACGATGGTCGAGCGATTGAACTATCCTCTCGAGTTCGGACGCCACGTCCTCGCCTTCGACACCGACTCCGGTTCGATCTATCAGGAACTCATCGACCAGGGCGTCGATATCAGCCGAACCTCACGGACAATCGACGCGATCGGCGCCAACGAGGACGACGCCGGACTGCTCGAAGTTCCCGTCGGAACACCGTTGCTGCGCGTTCGACGCCGCGCCTTCACCGGTGCGGGTGCACTGATCGAGTCCTCCGACGACCGCTACCTCCCGTGGAAGGCCAGCTTCACCATGAACTCCACCCGGGGCAATCCCAGCTCGATGGCCCTGACGTCGACCAACCTCGGCGATATCTGAGGTTGACCAATTCGGAGTAGGCTCACGACAAACGCATCGTCTGTTGGAAGGATCTGATCATGGCTGAGAACAATCACGACGTCGATTCGCACGAGCAGGTAGACCTCCTCGTCATCGGATGGGGCAAGGGCGGCAAGACCCTGGCGGGAACTATGGCTCGGGCCGGAAAGCGGGTCGCCGTCGTCGAGCAGTCCGATGCCATGATCGGCGGATCCTGCATCAACATCGCCTGCATCCCCACGAAGATCCTCGTCCACGACGCAGAGAACAAACGCGAGGGCGATGACACCGACGAGTACTTCGCCAAGGCCGTCTCGCGCCGCGACACCCTCACCGGTGCGATGCGGAAGAAGAACTTCTCCATGCTTGATGACCTCGACTCGGTTCTGCTGGTCTCCGGCCGTGCCGAGTTCACCGGCGAACGCGAAGTCCTCGTCACCGGCGGCGATGACACGATGACGATCACCGCCGACACCGTCGTCGTCAACACCGGTTCGGTCGCGAACATCCCACCGATCGACGGTGCGGAACTCGGCGGACGCATCTTCGACTCCGAAGCCCTGCAGCACGTCTCCCCGTTCCCTCAGCGCCTGGTCGTCGTCGGCGGTGGCTACATCGGACTCGAGTTCGCATCGATGTTCACCCACTTCGGATCCCAGGTCACCGTCCTCGACCGGGGTGAACGTCCCCTGGCCAGCGAGGACACCGATGTCGCCGAGGTGGTTGCCAAATCTCTGGCCGACGACGGTGTCACCATCGTCAACGAAGCTGCCGTGACCGCGGTCGCCGATGGCGCCGACAAGGCCACCGTGACGTATGAGGTCGGAGGTGAAGAGAAGACCATCGACGCCGAGGCGGTCCTCCTGGCTGTCGGCCGTGCGTCGGGAACCGAAGGGCTCAACCTGGACAAGGCCGGCATCGAGACCGACAAGCGCGGCTTCATCGCTGTCGACGAGCACCTGCGCACCTCAGCCGAGGGTGTCTATGCCGTCGGCGACGTCAACGGCGGACCGATGTTCACCTACATCTCCCTTGATGACAATCGGGTCCTCGCCGATCAGCTGCTCGGCGAAGGAAAGCGGACGACCGCGGACCGCAGCGCCGTGCCGTATACGATGTTCCTCACCCCACCCGTGGCACGCGTGGGACTGAGCGAGGACGCCGCCCGCGAACAGGGCTATGACATCAAAGTCGGAGCGAAGGCGATGGCCGACATCGCCGCAGCACCGAGGGCGAAGATCGAAGGCGACCCGCGCGGCATCGTGAAGTTCGTCGTCGACGGGGCAACAGACCACATCCTCGGCGCAGCACTCGTCCACGTGCACTCGCAGGAGGTCATCAACACTGTAGCCCTGGCGATGCGCCACAACGTCACGGCCACCGAGCTGCGCGACACGATCTACACCCACCCTTCGGCGACGGAAGCACTCAACGAGGTGCTTGGGGTTGTGAAGTAGGGACGCTCCACCGTTATCTCGGCGTCAGCTCGCGAACCAACCGATGAACACCTGAATGGTCACCCAGATGGTGAGCAGCGTAGTGGCAACCAGGATGATGTTCTCGAACAGGTTGGCCTTGTGTTTGCCGAAGTGGCTCTTTTTATTCGCCAGGATCAGCAGTCCGATGGCCACGAGCGGGACGATGATGGCCTGCAGACCCGTGACGAACACCGCCATAGTCACGAAGCCGGGCATTCCCGGTACGGACCAGAGGATCGGCGAGATGAGGATGAAGAGGCTGAACCATTTGAACAGAGGATCGTCCTCGAACTTGGAACCGTACTGTTGGCGACGAGCAGGGCGAACGATGTGCAGGCAGTCAATGATCACCTTCGGGAATCCGTTGGCGAACCCGACGACGCTGCTATAGAGAATGCCGAACGCGCCCAGGTAGAAGATGACTCCGCCGACGCTGCCGAGGTGGATTGTGAGGGCCTGCGAGATATCGTCCAGGTTCGACACTTGTATCCCATTGGGTCGGAGGATTTCAGCACCGACAACCCAGATCGAGAGGCTGATGACGATGGCGGCCGAAATTCCGAACAGGATGTCATTGCGTTGCAGCTTCTTGTAACTGATTCCCCTCCAGCCCTTGTCCCTGACGTAATAGGGGTAGAGGAAGTTCGCCATGGAGCCTGCCACCGCACCGATGAGTGATAGGGCGACAGCAAAGACGCCGAACGCTCCGGTGTTGTCAGGGATGCCGAATCCGATTGTTCCCTGGATGAGTCCGCCGATATCGGGGATCGAGTAGATCGCCAATCCCAGGAAGACCACAGTCATCATGGCCAGCAGGACCTTCATGCCCTTTTCGATGGTGTTGTAGACGTTCCGTCCGATGACGAAGACGCTGGCCAGAACCAGAATGCATGACCACAGGAAGGGGTCGCCGACAGTGACGATCTTGGCAACGGCCTCGCCTGCGCCCCTGATCATATAGCCGTTGAGCAGGTGCCCGCTGATGAGTGCGGCGATTCCGATTGCCCATGGATAGAATTTCGATACGTCGTTGTACCCCTCGACGATCGTCTGACCCTTGAGGTTGAGAACCTGATATCGGCCCATGATGTTGACGATGACGAACCGAATGAGCAGAGAAGCGACGAGCAGCCACATGAGGCTGTAGCCGTAGTTTGAGCCCGACACCGAGGCCGTGACCAGGTCACCGGCTCCCATCATGGCGAGGACGGCGATGATTCCTGGGCCGAATTCGCGGATTCCGCCTAAGAACCTCCGCCGTTTCGGTGCGGTGTCGGTCTGGCTCTCACTATTCACTGTCATGTGTTCCTCTTTCGGAATGTTTGCGTTTTGCAGAATGCCGCTGCGGTGCGTATCTGAAACTGATGAGAAGCTGTGGGGGATTGTTCAAAGCAGGTGTGTCCGGCGAGTAGTCCTGCTTCACGGTGTCCCCTGACTCGTAATTTCCCGCGCACTTCCGTGTGCTCGGTGAAATGGATGGCTTTAAGCCTATGGAAGGGTTTGTAGTGCTGTCCAAGGTTTTATATGCATCTACTGATGCGTGCAGGGTATTAGTCCCACGATCGCGGTATCCGGCTCTGCAGCGAATTCGGGCCTGGTCTGTAACCGCGACGGCTAATAGGGTGGGTTCATGGCGCATCCGCAGATGTTCGATGACGACGACCCGCAGTTGGCCCGCCTTCGGAAGGTCACGCTGAGCCTTCCCGGGGTGCAGGAGAAGGTCTCGCATGGGCGGCCAGCGTTCTTCACGAAGAAGATCTTCGCGTACTTCGGAGGCACACGGAAGCTTGTCACCGGTGAGATGGAGCAGCATCCGCAAGCGCTGCTGATCCTGCCGGATCCGATGGACGCCGAGGTGCTGATGGAGCGACCGGATGCCTTCGTCCCCATGTACTTAGGACCAACCGGCTGGATCGGTTTGGAACTCGAAACTCTCGGCGAGGACGACCTCAGCGACCTGCTCACCGACTCCTACCGGAATACCGCTCCTGCTGGTCTGGTCCGAGAACTGCCCGCGAAGGACTGAGGAAAAGGGACCCCCTCGTCCGCCTGCTGGGTACCGTGACGCGACAGTTGCGAGACTGGATACTCTCGAGGGCATGAGCAACCGCATCGTCATCACCACCGACTACCTCCGCCCGGGCGACACCGTCGACACGATGCTGCGAGACCGCGGCCTCGAGCCGGTCTACTTACCTGCGGGCGGAACTCGCACGGATGACGAGAAGTTGGCTCTGTTCGAGGGGGCCGTCGGTGCAATCGCTGCGAGTGAACCGGTCACGCGTGCAATGCTCGCAGCTGCCTCGTCGCTGAAGGTCATCGCCCGTGCCGGGGTCGGCTATGACAACGTCGACGCTGATGCAGCGGCCGAGTTCGGCATCCGCGTCTGCAACACTCCTGGAGTCAACCACCACGCCGTCGCCGAGCTGGCGCTCGCCCTTATGCTCGCCTGTGCTCGCCGACTCAACACCGTGCTGCCGGCTGTGGCCGAGGGCGAATGGCCGCGCGAGGCCGGCACCGAGCTGCGGGGCAAGAGTCTCGGCGTCATCGGCTACGGTCCCAGTGGCAAAGCGATCGCTGCGCTCGGTGTCGCACTGGGAATGCGGGTTCTCGTTTCCACAGCCCACCCCGATTCCGAACAGTCGTCGGGCATCGAGTTCGCCGACTTCGACACGACCATCAGAGCCGCCGACTACCTGACTCTCCACAGCCGAGCAGGCAAGGGTGACCCGATCATCGACGCCGCGAGCTTCGCTGGCATGAAGAGCTCTGCGATCCTCATCAATGCCGCACGCGGCTCCCTCGTCAATGAGGGAGCTCTCGTCCAAGCGCTCAAGGCAGGCGAGATCGCCGGTGCCGGACTCGACGTCCTGCACCGCGAACCCATGGTCGAGGACAACCCATTGCGAACGATGAGCAACGTCGTCATCACCTCCCACCTAGCCGGGCAGACGCTGGAGGCCAGGGAGCGCGCCGGAGTCGCGGCAGCTCGCGCCGTCATCGATGTCCTCGACGGAAAAACTCCACAGGGCGCAGTCGTCTGACTGAGCTCTGGCCGGAACCACCTCGGCGGTCATAGGGTTGGGGCATGTCCAATTCAGAGCACAGCTCAGCGATTCCGACCCTCGAACTCAACGACGGGGCCAGCATCCCGCAGATCGGCCTCGGCACCTACGCCATGCACGACGCCGAGGGCGTCGGCGCGATCATCTCCGGCATCGACAACGGGTACCGACTCCTCGATACCGCGGTCAACTACGAAAACGAGCGCGAAGTCGGCCAGGCCGTCATCGACTCCAAGGTCGGCCGGGACGAACTCTTCATCACCAGCAAGGTCCCGGGCCGTCACCACGGCTTCGACGAAACGATCGCCAGCACCGAGGAATCTCTGGCCAGGCTCCAACTCGAGCGCCTCGACCTCCACCTCATCCACTGGCCCAACCCGAGCGTGGGCAAGTACGTCGACACCTGGCGTGGCCTCATCGAGCTGCGCGAGCGCGGGCTGGTGACCTCGATCGGAGTCTCGAACTTCACCGAGTCCATGCTCCAGGAGCTCATCGACGAAACCGGGGTCACCCCGGCGGTCAATCAGATCGAACTCCATCCCTATTTCCCACAGAGCAAGCTCATCGAATTCCACAGATCCATTGGAATCCAGACCGAATCCTGGTCACCGCTGTACCGTGACCAGGGCCTGTTCGACGAGGCCCCCATCGCCGAGGCTGCGGCTGTCCACGGGGTTGAGCCGGCTCAGGTGGTCCTGCGCTGGCACCTCGAAGTCGGCAGCCTGCCGATCCCGAAGTCTGCCAACCCCGACCGGCAGAAGCTCAACGCCGATATCTTCGGCTTCAGCCTCACTTCCGCCGAGGTGGCTGCGATCTCTGGTCTCGAGCGCGGTCGGATGAAGGACCGTGACCCGCTGACCCACGAAGAGATGTGAGCGTTTCCGCGGCTAGTGCGACTGTGCCGCTGAGAACACTTCTTGCAGCCCCATTCGACTCGGGGCCGGTAACGACCGAGCGGTCGGGGGACCCTCTGACTCGAACGACTGGAGCAGGTAGGCGATAAGCCGTCGCGAGAGGTCCTGAGCATGCTCGGGCGGAGCCTCGCTGACACCGCCGTTGGCGAGGAAGATCAGCATGAGGTCGCTGGGGTCGAAGTCGGGTCGGAGCCTGCCTGACTTCTGAGCACGATCTACCAGGTCCGCGAAGACAGCCTCAGCATGCATGCGCTTCTCATCGATTCCTTGGCCCTCAGAAAATGCCGAGATAAACGCCTCCGTGAACCCACGGTCCTCGATCTGCATCCGGCCGAGGTCTTCGACGAATGAGCAGAATCCGCGCCACGGGTCAGGGTCGGCCGCAGCCTGAGTGAGGACCGACTCGCAATGGCTGATCTGGGTAGCGAACACCTCGGTGATCAGAGATCGGCGATCAGGGAAGCGTCGGAACAGGGTTGCAGCACCCACTCCTGCTCGGCGAGCAATCGCCGTCATGGGCACATCGATGCCGCGTTCGGCGAAGAGCTCCCGCGCCACCGTGAGAATGCGCGCCCTGTTGTCCGCAGCATCTGCGCGCAGCTTCTGTGCGGGCATTTGTTGAGTTTCGATCTGAGTCGTCTCGGCCATTTCTTCTCTCACTTCCGGAAAAGCGGAATGCGGCGATGGAATCACTGCTTAATCTACATGTAAGTGGAAACCACCTTCCACATATTGTGGAGAGTAGACGAGCGCCGAACGGCGCAGAGGAGAGACGCAGACATGAAGATTCTGATGTTCGGCCGTGGAGTCATTTCGACACTGTACGGATGGGCCCTGGAGAAAGCAGGAAACGAGGTCGACTTCTATGTCCGCCTCGGACGTGCCGCCGACTTCGGGTTCTCGGTCGACGTAGACATCAGGGACGGCCGAGCCTCTCGGCAAGGGAAGCCGGTGCAGGAGAATTGGCCCATCACGCTGCGAGAGGACCTCGAACCGGACCACGACTATGACCTCATCATCGTCAGCGTCAACCACGACCAGTTGGACAGCGCAGTCGACTTCCTCCACACCCGAGTCGGCGGGGCCACAATCCTCATCTTCAACAACGTCTGGGTCGAGCCTGCGGCTGCCGTCTCGCGGTTGCCCCGCGAGCAGGTCACTTGGGGATTCCCTGGTGGCGGAGGAGGCTTTGACGTCAACACCCTGCATGGCGGATTCGTCAAAAGCATCTTCCTCGGCGATATCGACGAGTCGAGCCGCACGGACCGGCACCGCGTTGTCCGTGAACTCTTCACGGACGCCGGATTCTCAATCTCTGACATCGCGGATTTCCGCAGCTGGCTCTGGTTTCACTTCATCCTTGACGCCGGAATCATGGTCGGATGGCTGCGGATGGGAAGTTTCGACGCACTCGTCCGCTCGCGCCCCGCACTGAAAGAAGTCGTGCGCCTCGTCCGAGAGATGATTCCCGTCCTCACAGCGAAGGGCGGGACCTCACGACTCGGAGCCGCAGCTACACGATTCATCCCCGCCAGCGTCATCAGTGTCGCAATGCAGAAGTTGCTGACCGGCGACAACCTGTATACCTTCATCATGACCCAGGCGCAGGCCACCGGACACAACAACTACAAGGCGCAATCCGACTACCCTCGAGATGTCCTCGCCGAGGCCCGTCGTCTCGGAGTCGCGGTTCCCCGGCTGGAAGCCAACGAGCCGGCGTTCAGGTAATGGTTCTGAACGTGCTCCACTAGAATGGGCACTCTATGGGAGCCGCTGACGCAGATGTCGACCCTGGGGCGCATTCCGCCCTCACCTTCCGCCGCACCACCCGTGCCGACTTTCCACTGCTGCAGCGGTGGTTGAGATCCGCCCATGTGTCCAGGTACTGGAACCACGAGACCGCAGACACAGCGATCGAACGTGACTTCGGCGGCAGCATCGATGAAACCGAGCCCTCCGCCGATTACATCGTCGCCGCAGGTGACGTTCCGATCGGTTTCGTCCAGCGCAGCGAGATCTGGGACTACGAGACTGAGCAGCGTGGACTCATCGAGATCGCCGAGGTCCCAGATCGGGCATTGACGATTGACTATTTCATCGGTGAGAGCAATGCGCTGGGCAGAGGACTGGGCGCGCAGCTGATCCGTGAGTTCACCGATCTCTGCTTTCGCGAGTGCCCTCAGGCTCCATCGATCGTCGTGCCCGTCGTCGCCGGCAATGTGGCGTCATGGTCGGCATTGGAGTCAGCCGGCTACACCTACGTCGCTACCGCGGATCTGCCGCCCGACAACCCGGTCGACGACGGTGAACACCGTGTGTACCGTCAGGTGAGGGGCTCGGAGTGACGAAACACGCATGATCGCCGAGGTGGGCCCGCCGATTGTGTGAGAATGTTCCCTGTGAGCTCGGAGCCGGAAAACCCGCATGCGTTGCAGTACCAGCGTGGACTGAGGCACCGGCGTTCTCTGCGGGGGACCGCAGCCGCTGTCTTCGCCACGTTCGTGGCGCTGGCCTCTCACATGATCGGCGGCGGTGAGCTGCCTTCAGCCATGGGTGTCCTGGTTCCCTTGGCGCTGTCGATGCTGGTCTGCGTTCTGCTCGCAGGTCGCAGACTGTCGTTGCTTCGACTATCCCTATCTGTGCTGGTCAGCCAGTCGCTGTTCCACCTGCTCTTCTCCGTGTTCACTCCGATGGCCGGGAGCCACAGTCCTGCGAACGCACTTGAGCGACATGCGATGCACCATTCCGGCCCGGAGGCCATGTCCGGCTCCGCGTCAGACGCCGGGGCGAGCATGCATGCGCACGCGTCACCGGGAATGCTGTTGGCGCACCTCGTCGCCGCTGTCCTCACAATCGCCATGATCTACTGGTCGGAAGCGCTGCCGGCGAAGATCGGCAGTTTCCTCCGACACGTCATCCACGCGCTCCTGCCCACTGCGGTGCGACCGATGCCGGTTCCGAACGGACCGAGGCCCCACCTCGGCCTCGCCCGGATCCTCCCTCGCCACCTCGGCGTTCTCCGCTCTCCTGTCCTGACCAGGGGACCACCAGCGGCAGCTTTCTGACCCCACCATCTTTGACCTCAGCGTCGGCGGAAATCCGCTGGCGTGCGCTCGCCTGGCCAAATTTCAGGACGGCGAGCGCTCTTCACAGAAAGCTTCACCATGACCACACCTTTGTCATCCCTGCCCGAAAACCGGCAGGACCAGCCGCGACGCCGCGGCACCAGTTGGCTCGGCGAACTCCTGCGCCGACTCCACTTCTATGCAGGGATCTTCGTCGGTCCCTTCATTCTCATCGCCGCACTCAGCGGCGCCCTGTATGCGATCAGCCCGCAGATCGAAAAGGTCGTCTACGCAGATGAGCTGACCACCTCGGCGACGGGCCCCGCCCTGCCGCTGGCCGACCAGGTCACGGCCGCCACGACCTACACTGGGGGAGGGGAGAGTATCAGCGCGGTGCGCCCGGCACCGAGACCCGGCGCGACGACTCGGGTGATGTTCGATGACCCGAACCTGGGCGAAAGCGAATCCCGGGCGATCTTCATCGACCCCACCACCGCCGAGGTGAAGGGCGACCTGAGCGTGTACGGAACCTCGGGATCCCTGCCCTTGCGAACCTGGGTCGATCAGCTGCACCGCAGCCTCCACCTCGGCGATTTCGGACGGTACTACAGCGAACTCGCCGCGTCGTGGCTGGGCATCATCGCGGTCGCCGGACTGTGCCTGTGGGTGATGCGCGCCCGACGGGCAAGGAAGGCCACTGCGCTGCTGCGGCCGTCGATGAAGCACAAGGGGCTGCGCCGCACATTCTCCTGGCACGCCTCGGTCGGCGTGTGGGCTGCGATCGGGATGCTGTTCCTGTCGGCGACCGGCATCACCTGGTCTCAGCTGGGCGGAGACAATGTGACGAAGCTGCGAGCGGCTCTGGATTGGTCGACGCCAGCGGTCTCGACGGAACTGGGTGCAGGCTCCGCCGAGTCCGGCGGTGGTTCGGTGGGGGAGTCGGGAGCTGGAGAGCACACCGGGCACGAAGGCCACGCGCGCCATGACGACGGTGCTCATGCGGGACATGGCGGCGAGGCTGCGTCGAATTCCTCCGGCGTCGATCCCGCGGACTTCGACATGACCCTGACCATGGCACGCGATATCAACGTCAATACCGGGCTCGTTGAGATCCTGCCGCCGGCCGATGATGATTCGGCGTGGGTGGTCCAGGAGATCCAACGCAGCTTCCCCACCGAGGTCGATGCTGTCGCGATCGATGCCGACACCATGGAGGTCACCGATCGTGTGGACTTCTCCGACTACGGGCTTGCCTCGAAGCTGGCGCGGTGGGGCGTCGACCTGCACATGGGAACGATGTTCGGTCTGGCCAACCAGATCGTGCTCGTCGGCCTCGCAATCGGAATCGCGTCCATGGTTGTGTGGGGCTATGTGATGTGGTGGCAGCGCCGACCCAAGCACGATCCGAGCCGGAGCTTCGGCGTCACACCTGTTCGTGGTGCGCTGGCCAATGCGCCCTGGTGGTCGGTGGCTGCGGTTGGGCTCACGGCCGTGGTGATCGGGGTATTCCTGCCGATGGTGGGGATCAGTCTGTTGGGATTCCTTGTTGTTGATGGGGTGCTGGCGCTGTGGGCGAGGCGGCGCGCCCGCAGGTGACACCAGAACGCCGGACCGAGATCACTCGGTCCGGCGTTCGTTCTCCTGCCCGCAGATCAGCCCCATCCAGGGACGACGAAGATGAGCCAGGTGACGATCGGTGCGATGAGGACCATCGAGAAACCCCATCTCATGAGCTGCTTGAAGACCTGATCGCGCTGCTCCTCCGGCGAGTTCGCAACGACCAGTGCACCCGAGGTGGAGAAGGGGCTCGAGTCGACGACCGAGGACGAGATGGCAAGGGCGATGATCAGCCCGATCTCACCGACGCTGCCGGTGAGCAGGAACGGCACAGCCAGTGGGATGAGAGCTCCGAGGATGCCGGTTGTCGAGGCGAAGGCCGAGACGACGGCACCGATGAAGCAGATGAGCACGGCGGCGAAGAGCGGGGCTCCCATACCGGCAACGAGGTTGCCCAGCCAGTCGATGGTGCCCAAGCGCTCCATGAGTTCGACGTAGGTGACGATGCCGCAGATGAGGAGCACTGTGGGCCAGGCGATCTTGCTGACCGCACCCTTGCTCACCTTGGGCGAGAAGAACGAGATGATGACGGCGATGCAGATCGCGGTGAAGCCGACGTCTTGGTTCAGCGGTGGAACCACCATGACCGCCAACACGATGAGGCCGATGAGGGTGACGATGCGGTTGCGATCCAACGTGGTCACCGGTGCGCCGATGTCATCGTCCTTGACCATGGTCGTCTGCACGGACCTGCGTGCCGCGCGACGCTGCGGATCATTGCGGGGAACCTCCGGCTGAGTGCCGGATCCGCCGCTGCCATCTGCCTCGCCGTCAGCCTCGGCGTCAGCACCGGCGTCGGTGCGGCGGGTGTCTTCCAGGCCATGGCCCAAGTCCCGCTTGCCCAGCAGGTCACGTCCACCGAAGAGGAAGAAGCAGATGAGGCCGAGGATGAAGTTGAAGACGAAGGAGGCGAGGAACAGGAGCACGGGGCTGCCTGGCAGATCATTGCGTTCGACGACCTGGTTGGTGATGGTTCCGAAGATGCTCAGTGGTGAGAAGCCGCCGGCAGTTGCTCCGTTGATGATCATGAGGCCCATGAGCAGCGGGCGGATGTCGTAGCGTCGGGCGAAACCCATGCCGATCGGAGCGATGATCGCGATGGCGGCGGGGACGACGGAGCCGAAACCCGAGAGGAGCGCGGTGACGACGAAGAACACCCACGGAATCAGGGCGATTCTGCCTCCCACCGCCTTGACGAGGACATGGACCAGCCAGTCGACCGTGCCATTGTCCTTCGCCAAGGCGAACAGATACGTCACCCCCACAAGGATGAGGAAGAGGTCGGCCGGGAACCCGGTCAGGAGAGTGTCGGCATCCTCTCCGAGGACGAAGGTGCCGAAGAGGAAGGTCGCCATGAGCGCCAGCGCACCCATATGGACCGAGACGAAGGTGGCGATGACGAACAGGGCCACGAGGACGAGGATGGACGCTAATTCAAGAGACACAATTCGCTCCAATGCGATGTGTAGAGTCATCGGAACAGCCTCTTTGCCGCCCCGTACTTTCCATGATGCGGAATCTTGATAGACCTTTTGTGAAAGCTTGCCCCTATCGGACGATCGAGTCAAGGGTTTCCTGGCAATTGGGAAACGGCGAGTCTCATTGTAGGTAAGCCGTGTATCTGCGCTGGTGGCAGAGCTGGAGTCCACCCTGCAAATGAACCATTTTCTGATCGTCATCCGTGTGGTAGCGTAAAATGAAACCTTTGTATCGCATCGTGGAATCAGAGAGGATTCTCCGACGATGAACCCGACAGCAGAAGTGATCAGCCACCGTTTCGCCAGCGTGCGCATGACGAGCCTTGTTCCTCTGCGTCCGTCTCCCACCGCTCTCTGGTACCTCCTGGCCGCTCGGCCGAACTCGACTCATACTCCGTGCCGAGAGGCACGCGAAAGGGAAGGACGATCATGACTCACAGCGGACGGCACTTTCTCCAGATCCCAGGGCCCAGCAATGTTCCGGACTCCGTGCTGCGAGCCATGTCCATGCCGACTATCGATCATCGGGGCCCGGACTTCCAGGAGCTCTTCTCCCACGTCCTGACCGGAGTCGCCGATATCTTTCGAACCTCCAACCAGGTCATCATCTACCCGGCCACGGGCACCGGCGCCTGGGAAGCCGCGCTGGTCAACACGTTGAGCCCGGGCGATGAGATCCTCTGCTACGAGACCGGCCACTTCTCCAGCCTGTGGAAGGCCATGGCCGAGAAGTGGGGTCTCAAACCCACGATGATCGAAGGCGACTGGCGCACAGGAGCCGACCCGGAGAAGATCCGCGCAGCCCTGACCGAAGACACTGGCCACCGGTTCAAGGCCGTCTGCGTCGTCCATAACGAGACCTCGACCGGTGTCACGAGCCGGATCCCGGCGATTCGGGCCGCCCTCGACGCCGCCGATCATCCCGCGCTGCTCATGGTCGACACGATCTCCTCACTGGGATCCGTGGACTACCGCCATGACGAGTGGGGCGTCGACGTCACGGTCTCCGGCTCACAGAAGGGATTGATGCTGCCGCCGGGGATGTCGTTCAACGCTGTCAGCGACAAGGCTCTCGAAGCCCATGAGAAATCCACGTTGCCCAAGTCCTTCTGGAACTGGACCGAGATGCTCGCCTCCGGGAAGAATGGACAGACCCCCTACACCCCGAACACGAACCTCCTCTACGGGCTCAAAGAAGCACTGCGGATCCTCAACGAGGAAGGCATGGACAACGTCTTTGCCCGTCATATCCGCTTCGGTGAGGCGACCCGGGCCGCGGTCGAAGCCTGGGGTCTTGAGGTGCTGTGCACGAATGAGAACGAACACTCACCGGTCCTCACCGCAGTGCTTATGCCCGAGGGGCACGACGCCGATGAGCTGAGGAGAGTCATCCTCGAGAAGTTCAACATGTCTCTGGGCGCGGGACTGTCGAAACTCAAGGGGAAGATCTTCCGCATCGGCCACCTCGGCGATCTCAGTGACCTCACGCTGGCTGGGACCCTCTCGGGTGTGCAGATGGGCCTGCAGCTGGCAGGTATCAAGGTTGATCCCTCGGGCGTGGAGGCCGCCCTCGACATTCTCAGGGACACCTGAGGGACGGCCCCACTTCCACGGCAACGCTTCACTCAACGAGTCAGCCTCCGCACGATCGATTGGTGAGAAGACAATGGGCGACTTCATCGCAGACCTGACTGACAGCATTGCAGGCACGGTCGACACATCGGCGCGCAGGAGAGCGGAATACGCGGTCGACGCATCGAACTACCGTGTGCCACCGCAGGCCGTCGCCTTCCCCACGACCACGGCCGATGTCGCCGCCATCCTCGACGTGGCCCGGTCCCACAAGGTACCGATCACCTCACGCGGCGGAGGCACCTCGCAGGCCGGCAACGCCATCGGAACCGGAATCGTCATCGACTTCTCCCGCCATCTCAACCGGGTCCTCGACATCGACCCGGTCGCCAAAACCGCGCGTGTGGAACCGGGTGTCCTCATGAGCGACCTGCAGAAGACCGGTGCCCCGCACCGTCTGCGCTTCGGACCCGACCCGTCGACGAAGAACCGTGCCACGATCGCGGGCATGATCGGCAACAACTCGTGTGGACCACATGCGATCTCGGCCGGTCGGACCGTAGACAACGTCGTCGAAATCGACGTCATCGATGGGCTGGGACGACGCTTCACCGCTGGAGAAGGACTCGACCCGGTGGCCGGGTTGAGCGATCTTGCGGCGAACCACCTCGGCGCCATCCGCACCGAATTCGGACGCTTCAGTCGACAGGCTTCGGCCTACGCCCTTGAACACCTGTTGCCGGAGAACGGGCCCAACCTGGCACGCTTCCTCATCGGCAGTGAGGGCACGCTGACGACGACGCTGGAAGCGGTGGTCTCGCTCGGGGACGTGCCGAACTCGCCGACGGTCCTCGCCCTGGGCTACCCGGACATGTTCGTCGCCGCCGACGCGGTTCCACGCGTTCTGCCCCACGGACCACTTGCCGTCGAAGGCATCGACTCCCGCCTCATGGACATGGTCCGCGCCCACAAGGGCAAGGACGCGGTCCCCGAACTCCCCGCAGGTTCCGGGTGGCTGCTCATCGAAGTCGCCGGGGCCACTGCCGCCGAGGCGGTCGCGAATGCGCAGGTCATCGCCGACGACTCCGGCACAGACTCCTACCGCATCATCCCCGCCGGCCCAGAGGCCTCGACTCTGTGGGGCATCCGCGCCGATGCCGGGGGACTGGCCGGACGCACCGAGACGGGCGACCCGGCCTGGACCGGGTGGGAAGACGCCGCGGTTCCGCCAGACATCCTCGGCGACTACCTGCGGGAGCAGGACGAGCTGATGAACAGCTACGGGGTCGTCGGACTGCCCTATGGCCACTTCGGCGACGGCTGCGTGCACATGCGCACGAACTTCCCCTTCGACCAGCCTGGCGGCACGGAGATCTTTCGCAGCTTCCTCATGGACGCCGGTCGCCTGGTCACCAAGTACGGCGGGTCTGCCTCCGGCGAGCACGGCGACGGTCGTGCCCGCTCAGAACTCCTGGCATTGCAGCACTCGGATGAAGCCATCACTGCGTTGGAGGAGGTCAAACGCCTCTTCGACCCGCAGAATCTGCTCAACCCCGGTGTCATCGTCGATCCGCTGCCACTGGATCAGGACCTGCGCCGTCCGGCTGCGATCTCGATCGGCAGCACCGACGGCGGCTTCTCCTTCTCCCATGACAAGGGCAGCTTCACCAACGCGATCCACCGGTGTGTGGGCGTGGGCAAATGTCGCGCCGACACCACGGGCTCCGGCGGGTTCATGTGCCCGTCCTACCTGGCTACTCGCGATGAGAAGGACAGCACCCGCGGTCGTGCCCGTGTGCTTCAGGAAGTCACCAACGGCGGCCTCATCGACGACTGGAACCACCAGGCAGTCCACGATTCGCTGGACCTGTGTCTGAGCTGCAAGGCCTGTGGCAGCGACTGCCCTGCCGGGGTCGATATGGCCCAGTACAAATCCGAGGTCCTCCACCGCACATACAAGGGACGATTCCGGCCGCTCTCGCACTACTCACTGGGCTGGCTGCCCACATGGGGAAAGGCCCTGACCGCGGTGCCCGGTGTGAGTGTGATCGCGAATGCGGCACTGTCGTTCCGGCCGTTGGCCAAGCTGGTCTTAGCCGGTGGCGGCATGGACCCCCGGCGCGGCATGGTCAGCTTCAACGCCCAGCGCTTCTCGAGGTGGGCGAAGAAGAACGTCTCCTCTTCCGAGGCGCGCGATGAGCTGGTGGGCGAACACTATGTGCGCAGCTCCACAGTGCGGCGCGGAGCCCGGCCGCAGGTGCTGCTGTGGGCAGACTCCTTCTCCGAGTACCTCTCCGACGCCGGCGCCCGAGCCACGGTCGAGGTGCTTGAGACTGCCGGATTCGAGGTCCTGCTTCCCGAATCCCAGGCATGCTGCGGTCTGACTCTGATCTCCACCGGTCAGCTCGACGCGGCACGCACCAAGCTGAATCACACCATGGAGGTGCTGGCCCCGTACGCGCAGAAGGGGATCCCCATCGTCGGCATCGAGCCCAGCTGCACCGCCGTCCTGCGCAGCGATCTCAAGGATCTGTTCCCCGATGACAGTCGGGCCAGCCTGATCGCGGCGCGCACCTCCACCATCGCCGAGGTGCTGGTGGAGTCGGACATCGACGTGCCCGATCTGTCTGGTCAGACCATCGTCGTCCAGCCACACTGCCACCAGCATTCGGTCATGGGCTTCGCCGCGGATCGAAAGATCCTCGACCGCACCGGAGCCACCATTCGCGAACTGGCCGGCTGCTGCGGGCTGGCGGGCAACTTCGGCATGGAGACCGGCCACTACGATGTCTCGGTCGCCGTGGCGGAGAACGCTCTGCTGCCAGCACTGCGCGATGCCCCGGAGGAGTCGATCTATCTCGCCGACGGCTATTCGTGCAGAACCCAGGCAAGTGACCTGGCGGAGGTGCAGGGACTGACCTTGGCCCAGCTGCTGACCGGAGCGGCCGCGGGTGCTGAGCACTCTGCACGGGCGAAGCGGTTGCCTGAAAGTGCGGGGGCGTGAGTGCACTAGCGCTCTGAAACAGAGAAGTGCGGCGCATCAGATAGATGCGCCGCACCGCAATGAACGGCCGTGGATGCTACGTATTCTGAGCCGTTCGGTTACCGGAGTGCATCCTCCTTCGCTGCGGTGTCAGCCTTGCGTGTCTTGAGGTTACGCAGCACTGCAGTCACCAAGGGATAGGCGAGGGCGATGAGAGCCGCGACCGTGAGGATGAGCGATAGCGGACGCTGGAACATGATGAAGAGGTTTCCATCGCCCATCGCCGAGGTCTGGACCAGGTACTTCTCCAGCAGCGGTCCCAGCACCAGGCCGAGCACGAAGGGCGCTGCCGGGAAGTCGAAGCGCTTCATGAAGTAGCCGAGCAGCCCGGAGAAGAACACGATCCACAGAGTGAACGTGTTGTTTCCCAGAGCGAAGGCGCCCACGAAGCTCATCATGAGCACGATGGGGTAGAGGAAGACGTACGGAATCCTGAGTATCTGAGCGAAGACCGGAGCCATCGGCAGGTTGAGCACCAGCAGGATGAGGTTGCCGAAGAAGAAGCTCACAAGCAGACCCCACACCAGGTCAGGTTCCTGCTGGAAGAGCAGAGGACCGGGCTGGAGTCCGAAGATGACGAACGCACCCAGAAGCACGGCCGTCGTGCCGCTTCCGGGAATGCCGAGCGCGAGGGTGGGGATGAAGCTCGCATTGGCAGCGGCGTTGTTCGCAGCCTCCGGAGAAGCAACGGCTTCCGGGGCACCCTTGCCGATGAGGTGCTTGAATTTGCTGACCTGCTTCTCCACGCCGTAGGCGAGGAACGTCGCCAAGGTGGCACCCGCTCCGGGAAGAACACCGACGGCGAAGCCCAGGGCGGTGCCTCTTGTGGCGGCTGGGGCGGACCGGGTGAGCTCCTCCTTCGTCACCAGAAGATCCTTGAAACGTGCACGGATGGGTTTCTCACCGCCTCGGCGGATCTGGTGGAGTACCTCACCGACGGCGAAGATTCCGATCATCACAGCTACGAAGTCCAGTCCGGAGAGCAGATTGACGCTGCCGAAGGTGAACCGTGCTGTGGAAAACCCGGATGCCACTCCGACCATCGACACGAGGAGGCCTGCCGCGGCCATTGTGATGCCGCGCAGAATGTTCTCACCGGCAAAGGACACGATCGTGGCCATGCCCAACAATATGATCGCGAGATTCTCCGCTGGCCCGAAGTTGAGCGCGAAATGTGCGATCGGTTGGGCCAAGGCAATGAGGCCGATGAGTGAGATGATTGCGGCGAAGAACGACGCCAAGGCGGAGATCGCCAAGGCTGCTCCCGCTCGACCCTTGCGTGCCATCTGATACCCGTCGAGGGTGAGCACGACGCTCGACGAGTCTCCGGGAGTGGAGATGAGGATCGAGCTGATCGAGGACCCGTACTGGGATCCGTAATAGATTCCGGCCAACATGATGAGAGCGGTGACTGGTTCGAAGGCCAGGGTCACGGGTAGCAGGATGGCCACACCTGTGGTGGAACCGAGTCCGGGCAGCAGACCGATGACGGTTCCGAGAAGGACGCCGACGAAGCACCACAGTAGGTTTTCGGGGCTGACTGCGGTTTCCAGCCCGAGCATGAGATTGTCGATCATGGAGATTCCTCAGATCAGTCCGAGCATCCCGGTCGGCAGGGGAACCGACAGGACGAGCCCGAAGACGATGTAGACGAAAACGGCTGCGCCGATCGTTGTGGCAGCTGATGTCCACCATTTCTGCTTCTCCACGACGAGAAGCAGGAAGAGGATCGCGGCAGCCAAAGAGATGATGAGGCCGATGACAGGAATGAGCGCGAGGGCGACCCCGAACGTGATGAAGATGTAGAACGGAGCGCGGTTGCGCTGCTTCTCCGTTCGCCCGAAGGTATCGAGGTCGTCGCTCGAACTGTCATCGGGGCGAGACTCCGCGACGGCGTCCATCGATTCCGCTGCATTGGCTTCGATCTCTTCGACTGCAGACATGATGCGACCTCCAGAGGTGCCAACGCGTGCGAAGAAGAGGCGGAAGATCTCAGCGGAAGAAGCCAAGAAGATGAAGGTCCCGGTGAGGAATGGAAGCATTCCCGGCCCGACCTGCCCACCTTCCACGGTGATCCCGTAGCCGAATCCCATGATGGCGGCCACGCCTCCGACGACTCCGAGGATCGCAGTCCCGACAACATCGGCGAGCTCTGGCTTGTTCCGTGGCGGATTCTTCTCCGTTTCGATTGCAGTGCTCATCGTGGACTCGCCTCCAATCCCGCGGTTCGACGATTCTCGGCCATCCGCACAGCGAGGTCGAAGGCATGGGAGCTGGGCCCGAGATCGGCCGCTCCGGTGCCGACGATGTTATGTGCGGTGCCGTGTGCCGGTGTGGCGATGGGAATCGGAATCCCACCGTGAACGGTGACTCCCTGATCGAAGCCCAACAGCTTCATCGCGATCTGACCCTGATCGTGATACATCGTCACCACTCCGTCGTAGTCCCCACCGACTGCGCGAGCGAAGAGAGTGTCGCAGGGGAATGGTCCCTCAACATCGATTCCACGCGAGCGGGCCAACTCGATGGCCGGGGCGATGTCATCGATCTCCTCTCTGCCGAACTTCCCGCCCTCACCTGCATGAGGGTTGAGCGCACAGACCGCCAGTCGCGGCGTTGGGGTGCGGGTCTGAGTCACAACACGATTGAGCAGCTCAATGGTCTCAAGGACCTTGCCGGCACTGATGCCCTCGGCAATCTCCGAGACCGGAACATGCGAGGTGACACGTGCCGTGACGAGCGACTCGATGAAGTTGAGCTCCGAGGTGAAGCCGCCGAAGTTGAGCCGCTTGGCGAACCAGCGCAGCTCGTCTTCCTCGGTCATACCTGCCTGCCCCATGGCTCCCTTATTCAGGGGAAAGAACATGACGCCGTCTGCCCCACCGCCGGCACACAGGTCGAGCGCGGTGGCCAGGTCGGCAAGCGCGCGCTCACCTGCGGCAATGCTGACTTCACCCACCGGAATGGTGGGCCCTTGGTACATAGTGCCGAGGAACTCGATGCCCTCACGGTCAGGAATGGTCACTGCCGCCGTCTGCGCGAAAGAGTCCAGCTCCGCCTCGGTTGCAGTGACAAGCAATCGCGCCCGAGCACGATTAGCGGGATCGGCGAGGAGCCGGGCCATGAGCTCGGGACCGACGCCGGAGAGATCTCCGGGAACGAGGACGATTCGGGGGATGTCTGGCGTCATGATCATTTCCCGATCGCATCCCGAAGCTCTTTGTCGTTCTCGCCGAGGTAGGTGGCGAAGTCGTCGCCATAGGCGGCGTTGGGCTGCATCATGTTGTCTTCGATGTAGGTCTTATACGCATCCGACTTCTCAAACTCCTTCGCCTTCTTGATCCAGTACTCCTTCGCTTCCTCCGGAATGTCTCCGGGAGCGATGACGCCGCGGAACTGAGCGAAGGCAACGTCGATGCCCTGTTCCTTTGCGGTCGGAATGTCTTTGAGCTCCGGGTACTCGTAGCGCTCGTCGGCCGCGGCGCACAGAGGTTTGAGATCGCCCGATTCCAACTGTCCCGACACTTCGCCTGGATTCACCGAGATCGCTTCGACCTGGCCGCCGAGAGCCGCAGTGATGGCCTCGGCTCCTGATTCGAAGGGCACTCGGTCGAACTTGGCTTTGGTGGCCTTCTCCATGAGGGTGAACGTGATGTTGTCGAGACCGGTTGCACCGGAGATCGCTACGACAGTGCGTTCCTTCTTGCCCTTGTCCGTGAGATCGGAGCAGGTCTTGAGCGGAGAGTCGGCCTTCGTGACGATCAGTGTGTAGTCGTCGCCGAGCTTCATAATCGGAGTGAAGCTCTCATAGGTGAACTTCACATCCTGAGTTGCCGGAAGAGCGAGCATCGCAGTCTCCGTGGCCAGGAGATAGTTCGGATCGCCGCTGCGACCGAGGAACTCCGAATAGCCGACAGCGCCGGAACCGCCGTCGATGTTCTGCACCGTGATGGTCTTGCCCGTAGCTTCCTCAAGCCCCGAGGCAGTGGCGCGGCCTGCGATATCGCTTCCACCGCCAGCAGCAAAGGGCACGATCATGGTGACATTGCCCTTCGGCTCGAACTCTCCGCCGGCTGTGTCACCTGATGCTTGGCCGCAGGCACTGAGCCCCAGTGCGAGAGTGCCGGTCACGGCCGCGGTGGTGAGCAGTTTCTTCGAATGCATTTCTATCTCCCTTGACAGAATCTTCAGTGGTGCCCGATATTGTGCTGATGTTGTAGTCGGCTGGGGTCAGTGGCGATGGCTCAAGTGGTCGCAGACAGCGAAGCGCGTACCTCCTCGAGCCAACGATCAGATTCCGGAGTCGCTCCATCGAGCTGGTCGACGGTGTCGACGAGGAATGACAGGTTTCCGTGGTCGTCGAATTCGCGTTCGATCTCATCAGGGTCGCGACGCAGAATGACGTCGAGCATGCGCGCATGCCTGGCGACGTTGCCGTCGAGGTCCTCGATCTCGCGCCGAGCCTGATTGTTCAGGGCCATGCACATCTGCAGCTGCATCGCCATCGCCCGGTACGTCGATTCGATCCTCGCGTGGCCGGCCAGTCCGACGACCGCATAGTGGAATTCGAATCCGGCCGCGACCATGTCGCCTTCAGAGCCCGATTCTGCGATCGCTTCCATCGTGCGCAGCGTCTCCCGGCAACGTTCGACCCTGTCTGGAGCGAGCTCGGGCAGCGTCAGACTCATGGCCATCCGTTCGAGTTCACGGCGCAGGGTGGCGATCTCGAAGACATCATGCTGGGAGATCGACATGATCCTCACGCCCTTGCGCGGCACGTGTTCGACGAGGCCGGTATGAGCGAGTTCTTTGAGCGCCTCACGGAGCGGAGGGCGTGAAATTCCCAGTTCTTCACACAGGCGCTCCTCCACGAGACGTTCTCCCGGCATGTAGTTTCCTGCCAGGATCGTCCCTTCGAGAGCTTGCCTGGCCAATGTCGCCAAGCTGGGTTGAGATGCGATGAGAGTTACCACTTCCGGATAGATCCTCTTTTGTATACAGTAGTGTGAAGACTGTAACGCGGATCACACCAGCAAATCAATGGTTTGTCCAAGGTTGGACACGCGATTCCTACAGGATCGATGAATATCAGAGGAGGATCTCATGGATGAAACCGAATCCGGCTCGACTGGCGGTGGCGAAGGACCCCTCTCCGGGGTGACCGTTCTTGAACTCGGAGTGTTCATGGCCGGACCGTTCGCAACGATGCAGCTTGCCGACCTCGGCGCACGGGTGATCAAGATCGAGAATCCCATCGGCGGTGACCAGACACGGAGCACAGGGCCCTTCATCAACGGAGAGAGTGCCCCATACATGCTCATCAACCGGAATAAGGAATCAATCACCCTCGATCTCAAGAGCGAGGTCGGGCAGGAAGCCTTCATGCGACTGGCGGAGACAGCCGACGTCGTGGTGGAGAACATGCGGCCCGGAGTCATGCAGCGCCTCGGAGTCGCCTATGAAGACGTCCGTGAGCGCAACCCCGGGATCATCTACGCCTCGGCATCCGGATGGGGCCAGGACGGCCCACTGTCGAAACTGGCCGGGCTCGACATCATGGCCCAGGCGCGGAGCGGGCTGATGAGCATCACAGGCCAACCCGACTCGCCGCCGGCCAAGGTAGGCGTGCCCATCTGCGACCTCACCTCGGCGATGTATGTCGCTCTGGCGCTGACCTCGGCTCTCTATGAGCGCAACAGCTCGGGGGAGGGGCAGTACATTGACGTATCGCTCTTCGAAAGCGGAGTCTCCTACGCCGTGTGGGAAGCCGCAGGGTATTTCGTCGAAGGAAAGGTAGGGCGACCGAACGGCTCCGCACACCAGAACCAGGCTCCCTACCAGGCAGTCCATTCATCCGACGGGTTCGTGACCATCGGTGCGAACACCCCTCGCAATTGGGTGCGGTTCTGCAACGGGCTAGGACTGGAGGAGCTGCTCGATGACGAACGATTCCAGGAGTCCTATGACCGACTCACGCACAGGGAAGCGCTCATCGCCCTCATCGAAGTGAAGACGACGAGGATGACAACCGACGAAATCGTCGAGGTCCTCAATGAGGCAGGCGTACCCTGCGCTCCGATCAGCGACTACTCGCAGGTGTTCACCGATGCGCATCTGGCCAGCCGCGACTTCTTCTGGGACTCCGAGCACCCGGTGGCCGGCACCGTGCGACAGATCGGCTCTCCGATGCGATTGTCACGGACACCGGCCAGGCGCGGACCTGCGGGACCATCCCTCGGTGCCGACAACTCACTACTCGACGAACTCGGGTTCTCGGCAGACGAACTGGCCGAACTGAAGTCACAATGAGACGCGTACAGGGAAAGGCACGACAATGACCGAAGCAGCAGATTCAGGGGCAAAGACGGACAACCTGCTCATCGAGAGCGAGGACGGTGTCCTCACCGTCACCTTCAACCGGCCCGAGGCGCGAAATGCGATGACCTGGGACATGTACATGGGCCTTGCCGAGGCGTGTGAGACGGCCGATGGAGACGACTCCATCCGTGTCATGGTTCTGCGCGGAGCGGGTGGGAAGGCCTTCGTCGCCGGTACCGACATCGCACAATTCACCGAGTTCGACGGTCCCGCGGGCGTCGCGTACGAGAAGCGCATCTCTGAGGTGCTCGCCCGTCTGCGAGCCGTGAACATCCCGGTCATCGCAGCGATCGACGGGTACTGCGTCGGTGGAGGCCTCGGGATCGCAGCTTGTGCCGACGTTCGCGTCGCCTCACCGAGGGCGCGCTTCGGGGTGCCGATCGCGCGGACCCTGGGCAACTGCCTCTCCGGTGACACCCTGGGTCTGCTCATCGAACTGCTCGGGCGTGCCCGCGTAGTCGATATGCTGCTGCGGGCACGGTTCATCGAGGCCGATGAAGCCCTGGGCGCTGGGTTCGTAGGACTCGTCACCGAGGACATCGCCGAGGCGACCGCTGAGTGGGCGGCCACGCTCAAGGGGCACGCACCGCTGACGATGTGGTCTGTCAAGGAGGTCGTTCGCAGGCTTTCCGATTCAGGTGGTTCCGTTGACGACGAGGACATCGTCGAACGAATCTATGGCTCGCAGGACTTCCACAACGCCGTGCACGCGTTCGTCAGCAAGACTCCTTACGAATGGCGGGGGCGCTGACCGCGTCGCTGGCTTGGGCGTGCCCGATGATGTCAGGCGTCGTAGGTCCGCATCACCTGTGAGTCGTCGCGACGGAGGTGACCCAAGTCGGCCGCGTCAGCGAATTTTCTGGCCGCCACCGGGAGCAGGGCCAGCTCGATGTCGACGTCCTCGGCCACCTCGGCGACGATGGTGGTGTCCTTGACGAGGATGCCGACGGCGCTTGCGACCTCGACGTCGACATCCTTGAGCATCCGCGGGCCGCGATCACCGAGCATCCAGGAATTCGCGGCACCGGCCGTCATCGCTTCGAGAACCTTGGCTTGGTCGAGACCGAGCCGCTCGGCCAGCGACAGTGCTTCCGCGGCGGCCACGACGTGGACGGAACACAGCAGCTGATTCACCGCCTTGAAGGACTGACCGTCTCCGATGCGTCCGCCACAGTCGATGATCGTCCCGAGCGACTCGAGAACCGCCCGTCGGGACTCGAGCACCTCCTGCGGACCCGAAGCGAGCATCCGCAGAGTGCCGGCCACGACTCCGGCGATGCCCCCAGTGACAGGAGCGTCGAGGACTCCGATGCCTTGCGCCTCGGCACGCTGCGCTGCGGCTCGCACCGCTTCTGGCCCGACTGTGGACATGATGACGAGCACAGCGTCTGGCGACATGAGTGAGAGCAGCCCAGGTGTTCCTGTCTCCTCGTTCCCGTCGAGCGCCTGCGTGAGCTGACTGCCGTCGGCGACCATGACGATGACCGTCGCCGCAGACTCTGCCGACAGAGGTCGTTCCTCATTCGGCAGCCCCGCTTCCGTGGCACGAGCGCGAGGCCCCGGGAACGGATCGACGCCCGTGACATGGAATCCTGCCCCTTGCAGCCGCAGGGCCATGGGCAGGCCGATGGCTCCGATTCCGAGGAACGTGATGTGGTCGGCGCTGACAGTCATAGATCCTCCATTGGATCGTGTCGTTGATGCGGTCGGTGCGGTCGGTGCAGGAGATCAGTGGAAGTAGAGGCCGCCGTTGATGCTCAGGGTCTGTCCCGTGATGTGTCCGGCGCCCTCGCTGATGAGGAATTCGACGGTTGCAGACACATCTTCGGGCACCGAGATCCGCCCCAGAGCGGTCGCGGCCCCCATCGCCTCGCGGCGTTCGTCATCGAGTGGGCCGCCCATGATGTCGGTATCGACCGGCCCCGGGGACACCGAGTTTGCAGTGACACCGTGCGGGCCGAGTTCCAGGGCGACTCCGCGCATGAGGCCGACGATTCCTGCTTTGGCTGCGGCGTAGGCGGTTTTCGAGAACGTTCCGCCGCCCTTCTGTGCCGTGACAGAGGACAGGCCGATGATGCGACCCAGTCCGTTCTTCGCCATGATTCTGCCGAAGGCTTGGGTGACGAGGTGTGTCGCGGTGAGGTTGTTCGTCATCACCCGCGCCCATTCGTCATCGGTGATCTCGAAGTAGGTCGTCGAGGAGGAGACACCGGCGAAGTTCGCCAGAGCGACGATTTGGGGCAGGCCTGCTTCGAAGGCGGCTGCCGCCTCGGCGATCTGATCTGATCGGGTCACGTCGACACCCCTGCCAAGGGCGGTCACACCATATTCTTCGGTGATCTCGGAGGCGAGATCCTGGGCTTCGCCGCTGCGGCGAGCAATGAGTCCGAGGTTCCAGCCGGAGCGTGCAAGACGGTGGGCGGTGTGGCGACCGATTCCATTCGCGCTGCCGACACCGGTGAGAATCGCGGTGCGTTCGGCAGGGAAGGCCGGGCCCAGGGAGATCGATGACTGAGCGCGGGTGGATGAAGTCGTCATGAGTGCGTGGTGCCTTTCGTCGTTTGTGCGGTGGAGAGGAGCCCGATGAGGTAGTTTCTGTTCTCTGCGCAGACGCCGAGGCTGTCGCCCCCGTACTGCTCCATGAGGAAGGGGCCGTCGAAGCCGAGTTCCACGGCGCGGGTGACCATTGCGCGGTAGTCGATGAGGCCGTCGCGCATCGTCGTCGGATGGGAGGTGAACCAGGACCCGTCGGCGGCCTCATCTCGCTGGTAGTTCTTCATGTGCCAGTAGTTCGCGTAAGGGAGAGTGAGTTCATGCATGGCTCGCCAGTCATCGATGGGGCGGTGCAGACGGACGAGGTTGCCGATGTCGGGGTTGAGCCCGACATTGTCGAGTCCGATCTCCTCAACGAGACGGACGGCGGACTCGGCGGTGCCCAGGTAGGTGTCCTCGTACATCTCCAAGGACATCGGCAGGCCCACCTCGGCGGCGTGCTGGCCCAACTCGCGCAGACGGTGGACTGCCAGTGCACGGACCTCGGGGTCGTCTGGATCCTCCCAGCCTTTCGCCGTCCAGAACCAGAGTGCCTCGCGTTGGGCCTGGGAGAAGGGCTGATGCAGTCCGGTTGAGAACACTTGGCAGCCGAGTTCGGCGGCCGCGTCGATGGTGCGGTGAGCGTAGTCGAGGTTGGCCTCGCCCTGGTCGGGGTCGATGATCGACTGGCGTTGGACATGGATGGAGGTGAGTTCGACACCCGCCGAGGCGGCCAGGTCCTTGAAGAGGCCGCGGCGTTCGGATGAGAGATCGGCTGGGCGAATGTGGCTGTCGGCGATCTCGAGGGCGGTGAAGCCGAGAGCGGAGACCGTGGAGAAGATTCCGGCCCAGGTCTGAGGGTCGGCTTCATGGAGGGGCAGGCCGCTGGGGTCGGTGGGGGAGAAGCCGTGCATGCAGCAGGCGATCGTGTGCTCGGTTGGGCTCATGGGTCCTCGTGGTTCTCTTGGGTGGGAGGTTGAGGGTCTTCGACGAGCGCGCGGTGGGCGACCATCCTGACGTGGTGGCGCATGGCCGCTTCCGGTGCGGTCGGGTCTGGTGAGGCGAAGGCTTCGATGATGGCTCGATGTTCGGACAGTGCTTCGTTGACGTCGGTGATGCCGTGGGGCAGCGCCTGTCTCAGGCGGTGGACCTGGGCAGCCAGGTCGTGTGACATCTTCACGAGGTAGCGATTGCCGCAGTGCTCAAGGATTGTGTCGTGGAAGTCTCGATCCCGGGCGAAGTACTCCTGGGCCGCACTGACCTGGATTCGGCGCGCGTCTTCGGGACTGCCGGCGACCTCGTCGCCTTGTTCGGTCGTCTCCCGTACTCTGTCGCCGGCCTTCTCGTGCTCGGCTTGGGCGGCTGCCAGTGAGCTGAGCAGGTCCTCGCTGGCCGGTGTCGCCAGCCGTGTCGCTGTCGTCTCCACCGTTTCGCGGGCGATGAAGAGCTCTTGGAGCTGTCCGCGATCCAGGGGAGGGGAGACGCGGTAGCCGCGCAGGGCTTCGCGGACGACGAGGCCGGTGCGTTCGAGGTCGACGAGCGCTTCCCGCACCGGCGTCGGTGAGACGTTGAGCTGCCTGGCCAACCCGTCGATGGACACTCTTTCGCCAGGTGAGATCTCTCCGGTGAGGAGAATTTCGAGGATGTGTTCGTAGACGAGGTCGCGGAGTCCACGACGTTCGATGTCTGCGCGGGGGATCGGAGACTGTGCATTCATGAATTCAGCATAATGACATCGGCGAGTTCATCGAGGATTCTCGGCACTGAATCGGGGTCGTGGGCGAAGCGTCCGAGGAAGAGTCCGTCGACAGCGGGACCCAGCTGAGCGAGCAGACCTGGGCCTGCGCTTCCGCCGTAGACGAGGCGGAAGTCGAGACTGGGAAAGTGGATTCGAGTGCGTGCCCGCACCGCTTCGCAGACGGCGATGATGTGTTCCGGGGCGGCAGGCTGCTGCGCACCGATCGCCCATATCGGCTCATAGGCGAGGACGACGCCGCCTGCGGGTGACAGGCCACCGGCAGTCGAGGGCAGGGCCGAACGGATCTGGGCGACCACCTCGGCGGCGGCAGATTCCGGTGAGCCGGCGGTGTTCTCTCCGACGCACAGGATGGGGAGCAGTCCGTGGCGCAGTGCGGCAGATGTCTTCGCATGGACGATGTCGTCAGTCTCGTGGAAGTGTCGACGGCGCTCGGCATGGCCGACTTCGACGTAGCGGCAGCCAAGTTCGGCAAGTACGGCCCCGGAGACCTCCCCTGTCCAGGCACCAGCCTCCTCAGCGGACAGGTTCTGGGCACCGATCTGCAGGGGTCCGCGCAGATCGAGGCACGCGGGGATCGATGGAAACTGGGGGAGGAGCACAAGCTCAGCCGTCCCCGAGGTGACTGCCGGGTGGGCGTGCGTGAGCTCGGTGACTCTGGTGGCCCAGTCGACTGTCTGTGCGTGGGACATGTACATCTTCAGGCTGATCCCGAGGAGTCGGTCCGGGAGAGCCGGCGACGGTGCTGAGGGGGCAATGTGCGAGGGCATGTCAGTCATGGATCAGCGAGATTCGTAGGCGCTGATCTGTGCCACTTTGTCGTTCGAAGCGCTCGCCGGATCGAAGGTGTATCCGATCCATTCCCTGGCCAGACGCCGGGCGAGCTCGAGGCCGATGACGCGTTGGCCCATGCAGAGGATCTGGGCATCGTTCGACAGGACCGAGCGTTCGACGCTGAACGAATCGTGCGCCGTGGCTGCTCGAATGCCCTTGACCTTGTTCGCGGCGATCGCCACACCGAGCCCGGTGCCGCAGATGAGTATTGCGCGATCGGCATCGCCTCGAGCGACCATTTCGGCAGCGGAGGTCGCGATGGAGGGATAGAAGGTGTGTGATTCGGAGTCGACGCCGACGTCGACGACCGAGGTGATGCGTTCGTCATCTCCGAGGTCGGACTTGATGATCTCTTTGTAGTCGAATCCCGCATCGTCAGATCCGACGACCACTCGCAGGCTCATGATCGGGCTGCCTTTCGCTCGGTGCTCTGGATGATTGGCGTAGGAGTGTCAGTGGTGAACTGGTCTGCAATCGCCGAGGCGATCATCGCCAGGGAGATCGCGCCCGGATCCGGTGTACCCAGGCTTCGATCACCGTGTGCGCGGGCACGGCCGCGAATTGCGACGAGGTCTGTCGTGGATTGGGCCGCCCGAGCAGCTGCATCTGCGGCATGGGTGGTTGCACGCGCGAAGACTGACGGCGTGGAGTCGGGACCTGCAGAGCTGACAGCGTGGGAGAACTGTGTGGCGAAGGGGGCGAGAGCATCGAGAAGAGTTTTGTCTCCGAGCTCGACTCCGCCGAACGTGCGGACCTCATCGACTGCGGCATTGATGGCGGTGGAGATCGCAGCAGGTGTCGGCTGGGAGTCACCGGCGAACCCTTCCGCCAGTGTGCTGATGATCCGTCCCCAAATGGCGCCGGAGGTGCCTCCTCCGATGTCGGCCCAGGCTTCACCGGCTGAGGTCAGTACCGCCTCGGCGCCATGGCCGTTGGCAATGGCATCTGCGGCGGCGCGTGCTGCTGCCTTCGACCCGCGCTGCATTCCGATTCCGTGATCACCGTCCCCGGCGACGCTGTCGAGGCGACCGAGCTCACCGGCTGCGTCATCGAGGACTGCGGCGATTCGTGTGAGGACGGTAGAGATTTCTCTGCCCAACTGCTGTGAAGCCGCGGAAGCGGGAGTCGGGACTGCGATTGCCTCGTGTTCCTGTTGAGGCTGCTGTCCTGTGAAGCTGGTTGGAAGGTGTGCGGTCCCGAGCTCGCCACGGGTGTACGCGGCTGAGGAGCAGGGAGCTCCCCACAGCGGCTCGAGCTCATCGTCAAGCCACAGGAGGGTGAGCGAGAGTCCGGCCATGTCGAAACTCGTGCAGAATTCCCCGACCTCGGGGTCGACAAGTTCGTATCCGGCCTCTCTCAACAGGGGGTCGATAAGGCCGTAGAGAAGATAGAGCTCCTCGTATTTGACCGTGCCCAGTCCGTTGAGGATGGGCACGACCCGCCGTGACGAATCGGGTGCTTCGACGAGGAGGCGGGAGACCAGGAGCTCAGCCAGTTGGATCGCCGAGGGGAGCGGGACCTCGTCGATTCCCGGTTCACCATGAATGCCCAGACCGATGGCCATATTGCCCTCGGGCACAGTGAACAGCGGTTCGTCGGCTCCCGGCAGGGTGCAGCCGGAGAACGCTACTCCGATCGAGCGGGTGCGGTCGTTGGCTGAGCGGGCAAGGCGCTCGACTTCGTCCAGGTCGAGGCCAGCTTCGGCGGCGGCGCCGGCGATCTTGAAGACGACGAGGTCTCCGGCGATGCCGCGACGTTTGTCGATCTCGTCCCTGGATGCGCTGAAGATGTCGTCGGTGACGACGACCGTGCGTGCCTCGATCCCTTCAGCGCGAAGCTGTTCCTGGGCCTGGTCGAAGTTGAGAACGTCTCCGGCGTAGTTGCCGTAGCTGAAGAGGACGCCGCGGCCCTGATCGCAGCTGCGGGCCACGGACATGATCTGCTTCGTCGAGGGTGATGCGAAGACGTTTCCCATGGCCGTTCCATGGGCCAGGCCGGGGCCGACGAGTCCTGAAAATGCAGGGAAGTGGCCGCTGCCGCCTCCGATGACGAGAGAGACTGTGGGTTCGCTTGCTGCGGTGGAGCGCACGACTCCGCCATCCACGGCTCGCACCCAACGGGACGAGGCGAGCGCAAAGCCGCGTGACATGTCGGAGACGAAGTCATTCGGGTCATTGAATAATCGGGTCACGAGTTCCCCTTCGAACTGATTCCTATTTCATAGATCCTATAGGATTATTGTTCGAGTGCAAGGGGTCATGAGTGGCAGCGATCATTGATCAGTCACACGACAACGACGTCCCGCGACACTGCCTAGTGTCGCGGGACGTCCTTGTGAGGTCGGCAGCTCCGGTCAATCAGCCCCAGTAAGAGGCCGACCGTGTCCGCACGCTGTCGCGGAACTGGCCCGTTGACTTCTCCAGGAGTTCACCGGTGCCCCAGTCGAGGACCACTCCGTACTTCCGGACGACATCATGGACGGTGATGTCGTTGGCGCGATAACGACGGGCAACCTCGGCGGGATCGGAATCGAGCCACGATGCGCGCTCGGAACGAATCTGTGCACGCAGTTTCGTCGAAGCGGCTTCGTCGATTTCGTACTCGTCGAGTTCGGCATCGATCTCTGTGATGACGACACCGTAGTCCTTGGCTGCTCGATCGATGGAGACGTAGCCGTCGATGACGTCTTCAAGTACCTCGGCGCTCGGGCGCTCGAGCGGATCTCCGAAACCGCCGCCGCCGGCGCTTGGTCTTTCAAACGTGTCACCGGGGGAGATGGACACGTTCGAGAACGTTGCGCCCAAGTACTTGGAATCTTCAGAGGACGGATTTAGCCACACGCCGTGTGGGATCGAGGGGAGCCCGCCGTTGATGCCCCAGGTGGTGGAACGACCGCGGTCGCAGCAGTAGCTCATGACGGCTCCGGCCGCATCGGTGAGAATCCCGCCTTTGTTGACGCCGCAGCCTCCGCGGAACCTGCCGGGTCCGCCCGAATCCGTGTTGATCGAATGCTGCGTGGTGATGACAGGAGTGAGGCGTTCCTGTCCCTCGACGGGCTGCACAGCGAGTCCCGTGCCGAAGACCGGTGAGGTAGCGGACGACCCGTCCTTCGTTGAGCGGCCGCCCCAGCCGCCTGCCATCCAGTCGTACCACATGAAGTACGGGCTCGACTTGGTCCGGCCATCGTGGCCGCCCACCAGCAGATACTCGAGGTTGAACGCGCAGGCCATAGCACGCTCCGGCATGATGTGGGACCAGAGCTCGAAGATCGCGTTCATGACCTTTTCGTATGGGCCCGAACAGAAGCCGGTCACGGCATGTGGCCAACCGGCGTTGACAACAGTGCCTTCCTCGCCGATCTCTGCCGTCACCGCTTCATAGAAACCGGAGTTGAGAGGTACCTCGGGGAAGAATGTCTTGGTGCCGGCGTAGATCGCGGAATACGTGGTTCCGTAGCCAGAATTGAGGAACGTGGACACGGCCTCGGCCGAACCTGTGAGGTCGTAGTGGATGCCTTTGCCATCCAGCGTGAGCTTGACCCGGACAGGTGCCAGCCCCTCGCCTTTTGCGGGATCACCATCGAGGTAATCCACGGTCTCCCATTCGCCTTTGGGGAGGTCGCCGAGGCTGGCAACAACAGTACGGCACACGTAGTCCTGCGTCTCCTGCATTGCATCGAGGACAGTATCTTTCGAATACTTGTCGACGAGCCGCAGAACCTCGCGCTCGCAAACTGCAGTTGCCTCGGCCTGAGCATTGAGATCGCCGAGAGCCTGATCGGGCGCACGAGTATTCGACACGAGCAGCTGCGCCACGTCGTGGAGGAAGCGCCCTTTGTGCCACACGCGAAGCGGTGTGATGCGCAGCCCTTCACCGAAATGCTCACTGGCAGAGACATCGAATGATCCAGGTACGGACCCACCGATGTCTGCCCAGTGTCCCTTGTTCTGTGCGAAGCCGATGATCTCGTCTTCGGAGAAGATGGGCCGAATAAAGCTGACGTCATTGAAGTGCGTGCCGCCACGATAGGGATCATTGATGAGGAACACATCACCGGGATTGATGTCGTCGCCGAACTCTTCCATGACTGCTTTGCATTGGAAGTGAAGCGTCCCGACGTGGACGGCGATGTCCGCACTGCCCTGCATGACGGTGTTGCCGTACTTGTCGCACAGGGCTGAGGAGAAGTCACGAGAATAGATGACAAATGAGTAGCAGGTGCGAAGGATCTGCTCGCTCATGAGGTCAACGCTTGTAGCGAAGGCGTTCTTGAGCACTTCGAACGTGACGGGGTCGAGTGTGGACGAGCGGTCGCTGACACTGGAGATCGTAGTCATTGTTCTCTCCTCAATTCGCGGACGTAGTTGATTCGTTCGAGGCCGATGCCAGAGCTGGTTCACCGGACTCGGTGGACAGAGTGATGCGAATGTTGAACCATTCGTCGATCACCGCGGAGGAGCCCGGCGGGATGACTGTCGTCGCATCGATCTGATTGAGAATGGCAGGTCCGATGAATGCTGCTCCCGAGGGAAGGTTCTCCCGCTGGTAGACAGGCGTGGAGTGCCATTTCCCTTCGAAGTAGACCTCACGGACCTCTAGCGGCTCTCCAGGATCCTTGGAGCTGACTGGTGATGGCTTGAAGCTTGGTTTCGGTGTCTTGCCCAGGGCTTTGAGGTGAAGTTGGTAGATCTCAACCGGGGTCTCGTCCTGTCGGAATGCGTACTGCTTCTCGTGCTCTTCGTGGAAGAGCTGGACGGCTTCTCGCAATGCGTGAGGCCCGGTGCCCATCTTGACCTGCAGAGAACGCCATTGACCTTGGTAGCGCATAGAGATGCCGCGTTCGAAGACACCATCGGCTTCGGCAACTTTTTCGTGCCTCAGCCGATCCCGACCCTCGAGTTCGAGCTCTTTGAAATGCTGGTCCACGGCCTCAGCGTCGGCGTCTTCTGCCGAACCGGTGAACATCTGAGAGAGGTCGTGCTGAATGTCGACGAGGAGACATCCCAACGCCGAGGTGACGCCAGGGCTGGGCGGAACGACGATGGTCGGAATGTTCAATTCCTTCGCCACGTCCGCACCGTGAAGGGCTCCGGCTCCGCCGAATGCAATGAGCGCGAAATCGCGGGGATCAAGGCCGCGCCGAATGGAAACCAGGCGGACAGCGTCGGCCATATTTGCATTGGCGACCTTGATGATCGAATCGGCCGCAGCATCAATATCAAGGCCAAGGGGCCCAGCGACCTTCGACTCGATTGCTTCCTTCGAGCTAGCTCGGTCCAATGTCATCTCACCATCGGCGAGATCAGTTCCCAACCGACCCATCCACAGGTTCGCGTCGGTGTTCGTCGGTTCGGCACCGCCGCGACGGTAACAGGCAGGCCCGGGATCAGCTCCGGCCGACTGAGGTCCGTTGCGCAGCGATCCCGCAATATCGATATGAGCCAGAGACCCGCCACCGGCACCGATGGTGAGGACCTCGATGCTGGGGAAGACGATTGGATGACCGTATTCGACCTCCCAGTCATTTGTCACCCGAAGTTCGCCGTCGGCCACGAGCGAGATGTCGGTTGATGTTCCGCCCATGTCGAGCCCGACGGCGTTGTTGAACCCGCACTGTTCGGCCACATGTTGGGCCGCAATTGCCCCAGCTGCGATGCCGGAGGCAGCCAACCGTACGGGGAACCGCTTGACCATCTCGGAGGTCATTGATCCACCACCGGAGTGGAGTAGGAGCAGCTCCCCGGCGTAGCCGTCGTCCGTGAGGCTCTTATCCAGCTTCTCGACGTAACCCGAAACCAGCGGTCCAAGGACTGCGTTGGCGACAGTGGTGTTGAAGCGGTTGTGTTCGAAGATCTCAGGCAGAATCTCCGCTGAAGTGGAAATGCTGGCTCCTGGAAGCTCTTCGGCGAGGAGCTCGCGCATCTGGACTTCGTGCACGGCATTGGCATAGGAATTGATGAAGCAGATGGCGACAGTGTCCACGCCCCGCTTCTTGAGCAAACGCCCGAGCTTGCGCGCTTCATCTTCATCCAGAGCGGTCACGATATTGCCCGCGTAATCGATGCGTTCGGTGACTTCGAACCGGTCACGCCGACGGATATAGGGGCCCGACACATCAGAGTAGGCGTCCCACAGATCGTCTTTCGTCCCGTCGCGGATCTCGATGACGTCGCGGAAGCCCTTCGTCGTCACCATCGCCGCTTTGGGAAAATTACGAGTGATGAGCGCATTCGTGGCAACAGTGGTTCCATGAGAGAACAGTTCGACGTCGCTGAGGTCGATGTTCGCTCGTTTGACCCCGTTGAGGACAGCATTCATCGGATTGTCTGGGGTAGATGGTACCTTCGTTACCCGCATTGACTGGGTGGGTTCGTCGAAAATGCAGATGTCGGTGAAGGTGCCGCCGACATCGACAGCGACTCGCAGATTAGCCACGTGATCTCCTTTGATTGTGATCTGGAATACATCCTGGGCTGGTTGCGGGTGTTGGGTCAATGGAGGAACCGAAGGATAAATTCGCTGATATTGTAAAAGTTACAAGAGTCGTCGAACGGCGCTGGTGAGCTGGTCGGAACCCTGAATGCGCGAGGAGGCGTGGTGGAGAGATCGCGGGAGTGGGTGTTCGACGAGCTGTTGGCATCTCTAGGTGCTGCGGATCCTCTGGAGTCGGTGCTGCGGCGCGCGGCCAGGGCCTGCGGAGGGTCCGGGCTGGTCGTCAACGAGCTGGGGGAGGTCATCAGGTCCGTCGGGGCGGCTCCCAGTCATCTCATCTCAGACTGGGTCCTTTCTGCCGATCTGGCGGATGCCGCGCAGACTCAGATCGGACGGTGGGTCGTGCGGGCCCGTGCGGCGCGAATCAGGCAGAGGGATCATGTCATCGTCATCGCTGTCCACGAGGAGTCCGAGTCGGGTAGTAATGTCCGTGAGTCGGGGCGTCCTGGGCGTGGCACTGTTGCTGACGTGTCACTCGTCTTCGACACGATGACCAAGATTCTCAATGCGTTTGAGGGCTTCGAATCCTTCTCGATCAGCACGCGCCGGGAAGAGTCCGCACGACTTATGCGTGACCTTGAGGCGGGGATATCACCGGGAAACGAACCAGCACGATGGAGATCGCTGGAGAGCTTCGGGTTCGCACCCTACCAACCTGTTCGAATCGTGCGCGCACGAACAGGCGCAGGATCATCGAGGACCACACGGCAGTCACCCACCCCGATACAGGGGATCGTCGCCAGTGACACCGGCTACACCACCTCGGCGGTGGAGCACACTGCTCTGTGCGCCGAAGGCTTCGTCCTCGAGGACTACTTCGCCGCTGACGTCATTGGGGTCGGGATCTCCGAACCCTTCACTGCACTCAGTCAAGTTCCTGAGATGTTGCGATCGGCAGACGTGGCCATCGAGGCTGCCGCGACTGGAGCATTCGTCTACGTCGACTCTATGCGCCCGGTGGTCTGGGCTGCAGCTCGAATGAGCTCACGTTTCGACCGCCTCGTCGTTCAACGCTACCTCGACAGGATCTCCCGGAATTCCGATTCCTGGACGACACTGACCACATTCGTCGACTGCGGTGCGAACATCGCTGAGGCGGCTCGTCATCTGCAGGTCCACGAGAACACCGTCCGGTACAGGCTGGCGCAGATCGAGAACATTCTCGGCTCGCGCCTGAGTGAACCGAAGGCGATGGCCGATGTCGTCATCGCGCTCGAGTGTCGACGGCAGGGTCCGGGGGAGTGAGAGTATGCGCGAGCACCCTCTTCAGCGCGGGTTCTAGGTAATCGGCAAATCTCGCCGGATTCTCGGCATGAGGAAAATGGCCAAGCTCGGGCATTTCACAGAAGGACGAGTTCGGAATCGCCTCGGCGAGGCGCCGTGACGCTTCCGGCGGAACTGTCGTGTCGTAGCTTCCGCTGAGCACAGCGATGTGCGGACTCGAAGGTCTCAGCAGATTTCTCACTGGGTCGACATCCCATTGCTGGTATGACTCGATGTCGGCCACATAGAGGCCATGGCCGCCGGACGAGTATCCCCACCACACGCGTTTCCGGAACTCTGCGGGCGATGCCGGATTCATCAGTCCATATGTCCATTCTGGGACGAAGTGAGTCTGATCGATGTCGGTCGCCCGCAACTGAGGGACTGACCGGTTGCGCACTCGCGGACCCGCCTGACATGCGACGGCGCCGGCGAAGTATTGCGGATAGGTTGACACGGCGTGGACGACGGCAGCCCCGGCCATCGAGACGCCCAGGAGTACCGGCGCAGGTCCGCCGATCGCACGAACGGTGTCGGCGATGAATTGTGAATACGTCTCCGGGGTCAGCATCCAGTCGCCGACGGCCGTGCCGAAAGTCGGCGAGGAGCTTCCGTGCCAGGGCAGGTCGACAGTGATGAGTTCGAAGCGGTCCGTGAGATCCGACTCGGTCATGAGGCCGTGCCATTGAGTGCTTGCACTGCCGGCGGTGGCCAGTGCAATGATCGGCGGTCCGCCGCCGCAGCGTTCAACGTGGACATCGGCAGTGCCCACCGCCGAAGACACCCGGTGATATTCTCCACGAGCTTTCAGGGGTCGACAGGGGACGAAGTCTGTCGGCCGATCTCCGCGCAGTGCCTCGATCGCGGCGCGGACAAGATGCATATGCCGGACGTAGGCGATGGAGTCACCGGTGAGTGAAATGGTACCGGTCCGCACCAGGTGGATGACACTCTGTTGACCGGGGGCTGGGTCCGAGCGGGTAAGTTCATCCCAGACCTCGTTCGTGGCTCGCAGCGCGAAATCAGGAGGACTGTCGTGGTGATTGCAGCCACCATGGCTGACGAACTCATCGGCGTGGAGGTCGCCGTCGGTGAACCGCACGCGACGTCTCCAGTTGTCCCCGACGACGTCGAAAGCGACCGAGGCTCCTCGCGCAAGAGCAATGAGTTCCTGTGACTGCACGAGGAGGTCGACTGAATACTTCATAATTCGCCGATCGTCGCCGCCAGGCAATTGAGCGGCCCCGTGAGGGGAGTGTGTCGTTCGAGTTCGCCTGCATCATGGCCGCTGACCAGGACCGTCGCCGTGTTTTCACGCAACCGGTCTAGCGCGCGATATGACTGTGGCAGATCGGTCATCGACAGGAAAAGCATGTCCCGCTCGAGCTCCTCATGAAAATGCACCGCATCGCTGGCCAACACTACTGGTCCCTCGCTCGTGGTGACAGTGACTATCGCCTGGCCGGGTGTATGCCCGCCGAGCATCGTGACTTCGATGCCCGGCGCCACGGTGCAACTTTCTTCGAAGAGCGTCAGACGCGACTGTTGCTCGGCCTTAGCCAGTTCTCGGACTGCAGCTTGATCCCCGAAATGCGCGAACAGTGTCTTCTCGGCCAGCTCGTCGGTCCAGAACTCCCATTCGGCTCGTGAGATGTACACCTGAGAGTTGGGAAAGGCACCGATATTGCCGACGTGGTCGTAGTGGGCATGAGTGATGATCACCGGCGCGCCGCCAGCGGGGTCGATGCCGAGCTTTCGCACTGCCTGCACAGGGTCGACGAGGATCTCACGGTCTCTTCGCTTGCCCTCAACTGCCGAATACCCGGTGTCGACGATCACCACCTGATCACCTCGGCGCAGCACCCAGAAATAGTAGTCGACTCGGTGGGGTCCGTCAGGTTCGTTGTAAAACGAATAATTGAGGAACGCATCCGATCGCACTGTTTCACGCGTGCCATGTCGGATGATCACGATCTGCCAGGGATCATCATCCGGCGCCGAGGTGGTGGTGATGTTCATATTCACAGGTCCATTCCCAGGGTGATGGTGGTTTATTCTCCGGAGCCGCCGGCATGGGCTTGCACTGTGGGTTCGATGCCTTCAGCTCCGACCACTTCCCGCCAAGCCTCGAAGCCGGTCTGGAAGGCGACGATCCCAGCTTCGGGCAGAGCAATTTCTATGGCCTCCAAAATTTCAGTCTCGGAGACCCCAATGTCGAGCGCTACGCGGATATGTGACTGGATGTGGCCCTTCGACGCGCGCATAACTGTGAGGGAGACGATGAAGATGAGTTCTTTCGTCCGCCGGTCGAGGGTGCGTTGGTCCAGGTACGCGGCTGAAACGACATGATTTGCTGCCTGTAGCACGGGGAAATCCTGTTTGGCCATGATTTTGTGGTAGTCGAGCACATAGCCTCTTTTGGTGGCCATATCGTCGATGTAGGCCTGTGCTTCAGCGGTATTTTCGGTCATTTCTGCATCCTTTTCTTTGGGTTGATCTGCTTTGTGGTGATCTGCGGTGGCGGCTGGGCGGTGTTGGCTAACGATCAAGTCCGTAGAGTCGGCTGATCTCGGTGTGATCAGGCGTATCACCTAGATCAGCGCGGCCAGTGTTCAGCTTGTCGAAGGCGACATCAGTGACGGGTGTTTCCAAGGAATGCGCCAGTCCCATAGCGATGGTCATGTCTTTGAGCATGAGGTCGTAGGCGAATCCGCTCGTGAAATTCTGCGGGAGGATGTATTTCGTGACCTTGAGTTCAGATGCTTGGCTGCGACCGGTCGCTGAGTTGAGAACCTCAGCCATCTTCGTCGGTTCGATGCCGAAGTCATCGGCCATGGTCAAGGCCTCGCAGGCCACGGCGATATTGGTGGCGCTGACAAGGTTGTTGATGGCCTTCGCCGCATCGCCGGCACCCTCATTGCCCACGTGGATGATCGTCGTGCCCATGACTTCGAGGTGGGGCCGTGCTTTGGCGACGGCTTCATCCGTGCCTCCGACGAGTATCGACAGCTCACCGGTCCGGGCCTTTGGTACGCCGCCGGAGACGGGGGCATCGACATAGTCGACCCCGAGCTCTTGAGCTTGCCGGGCGAGATCTTGGGTGCTCGTAGGTTCGCTCGAACCCATATCGATGATGAGGGTACCTTCGCTGAGGCTGCGCAACAGGCCATTGTCGCCGGTGAGTGTGTCCTCGACCTGACGGCTGCTGGGGAGCATAAGGATAACGGTGTCGATTCCGGCAGGGAGCGAGCTCAGGTCGGTGACTGGAATGGCTCCTCCCTCCTCGACCACCTGTGCAGTGGCTTCATTAGAGAGATCGAAGACTGCAGTGGTGAATGTCTTGGCGTGCAAGGCAGCCATGGGCGCACCCATCCGCCCGAGTCCGATGAAGAGCGTTGTAGCCATCTGTTCGTTCCTTTGCGATTGCTGGAGTCGTCAGTCGAAACTGACCGAGTTCTGCGGACTGGTGTGCACCTTCAGCTCGAAGACATCGGGCCGGGAATAGTGACCGACGGAATCGAAGTCGAGGTGGGACCGGGTTTTGATCTCGGCATCGATTTCTGCGTAGAGGATCGTCTCCTCGTCGAAGACCGGCCCGGCCAGAACCTCTCCGGTCGGGGCAATGATCATGCTGCCGCCGCGCATGACGGTGTCGCCGTGTGGCAGCTCCTCATCGAAGGGGTGGTCGTCTGGATAGGCCGCCTTAGTGATGTGTTGGCAGGCGGAGAGAACATGCGTTCGTCCTTCGAGCGCGATATGAGTCATGGTCGCGGCCCAGGTGGGACGATCATCGGCAGTGGGCGCGCAATATACGTCGATGCCGTTGGCATACATGGCTTGACGTAACAGCGGCATGTAGTTTTCCCAGCAGATGACCGAGCCGACCCGACCAAGAGGGGTATCCATCGTGTCGAGCGTCGAACCGTCACCGAATCCCCAGATGACGCGTTCCGATCCGGTGGGCATGAGTTTGCGGTGGGCACCGGCGACCCCTGTCTCCGGATCGAGCATGAGCGCCGTGCAATAGAGCGTGTTGCCAAGACGTTCGATGATTCCGACGACTGCAAAGATTCCGTTGTCTTTCGAAGCTTTGACGAGCCGCGCGACTTCTGGCCCCTCAAGCTCGATGGCACCTGCAGAGTACCGTTGAAATTCGTGCCGGCCGCGCTGAGTGCGCATGCCGACGGGGGCTCCGAAGGTGCTTCCCTTCGGATACCCGCCGATGAAGGCCTCGGGGAAGACTGCCAGGGTGGCTCCCTGTGCGGCGGCTTCGTTCATCAGACGGATGGTCTTGTCGGTCGAGGCCTGCGGATCGAACGGTATCGATGCGGCTTGGATGACTGCTGCGGTGTACAAAGGTTTGTCCTCTCTAGACTCAACCATGGGAGATGTCGATGCCTTTGGTCTCTTTGAGCATCGGGACAAGGATCGCCAGGGCGATGATCGCGATGACTATGACGTAGAAGGCGGGTGAGATGAGTAATCCAGTGCCTGCGACGAGGGCCGCTGCGATGAGTGGACCGGGACCAGCAAGAGCGGCATAGGCGACGTTGTACCCGATCGCCGATCCAGTGGCGCGGATCGAGGCCGGAAAGACTTCGACAAGCAGGACGTTGTTAACCACTGCGGTGCAGGCGACGAAGAAGGCGAAGATCGTGAGGGCAATGCCGGACAGCAACATGTTGGCGGTGCTCATCAGCAAGAAAGCTGGGATGGACCAGACGATGAGACCGATGAGCCCGGTGAACAGGACTGGCCTTCGCCCGAATTTGTCGGTGAGTATCCCAACCAATGGATTGAATGCCACGTAGATAGCCATGACGATGCCGCAGACGATAAGTGCGTCTAACCGGTCCATTCCTGCTGCAGTCGACAGGAAGTTGTTCATGTAAGTGATGAGGTAATAGAGACTGACTCCGAAGATGCCTGCGAACGCCAGAGTCATGATGAATGCCTTCGCCTTCGCCGAGGCGGATGTCGGTTCGAGAGTGTTCGAGGCACGTTTGCGCTCGACTTCCTCGAAGACAGGGGTGTCGACGAGCTTGCGTCGGATATAGATGGCAACGACCGCCATGATGATAGAGGCGAGGAACGGCACTCGCCAGCCCCAGGAATTCAATGATGATTCGTCCATGACCGCGGTGAGAACCGCCGCGGTGACCGTGCCGACGAGGAACGCCAGACCGGCCGTAGCCGTGACCATGCTGGCATAGATGGCGCGTTTGCGGGTGGGCGCACTCTCGCCGATGTAGGCCGCGGCACTGGTCCACTCGCTGCCGGCGAAGGCTCCTTGGGCTAGCCGCAGAATGACGATGATGATCGGTGCCGCTATTCCGATCGATGCATAGGAGGGAATCACACCGATGAGCGCCGTGATTGTTCCCATGCCGAGAACAGTGATCATAAGTACGGTCTTGCGTCCGAACTTGTCGCCGATCGGACCAAGAATAAGTGCGCCGAATGGACGGGAGATGAATCCGACTGCAAAGACTGCGAGAGACGACAGCATTTCGGCCGTGGGGTCACCCGAGGGGAAGAACTGAGCGCCGATGATGGCGGCGAAATATCCATAGATGGCGAAATCGAACCATTCCATGAAGTTGCCGATGCCGACTGCCACCATGCGACGAGTTCTGTCGGCTTTGCTGAGTGTCGTCAGAGGCGCGTCGGTGCGCTTCTCTGCTGAGGTTGTATCCATGTGTAAGCTCCGTCGATTACGTGTTGCCGAATGGGGTTTCGGCTACTGACAACACTCTCTGCCGGTACTAGAAAACAGTCAAACAAATGTTTATAATCACTAGTATTAATAAGATTGGTTTAAGTCAGGTTGATCTCAACCTGCTCGTCGTGTTTCAAGCCCTCATGCAGGAGGGCAGTGTGACCCGGGCGGGGTATAAACTGAACCTCTCTCAGAGCGCGGTCAGCGCGGCCTTAGGCAGACTGCGGAAGCTCTTCGACGATCCGCTTTTCGAGCGCAACCGTGGTGGGATGTCTCCGACAGCGAAGGCTCTTTCCCTTTCAGTGAGCCTCGGGCCAAGCCTGAGCAACATCGCCAACGTCATCCTCGAGGAAACGGAATTCGAGCCGTGGCAGAGCTCGCGCACCTTCCATTTGGCAATGTCCGATGACATTGAAGTTCTATTCAGCCCATGGATCGCTAAGCAAAAGCTGGATCATAACTGGGGCGTGAACTTCGCTATTCACCAGACAAATAGTCAACTGTGGCGAACCACCCTCGACGACCCGCTTATTGACATCGTCCTCACCACGACACCACCTCAATTGCCCAACGACGTCCAAACGGAGCCGCTTTTCTCCGGCGATTATCGGTGCCTTCACAATCCGCAGTTGCTTCGGCTTTCACAGCCGCTGACCGAAAGTGAATACATCGAAACCCGACATGTGCGGGTGTCTTACAACTCGCAGCGCGGTTGGGTTGACGATGTGCTCTCGGTAATGGGCCGCACTCGCAATACTCTGTGCACTACTAGCCATTTCCTCGGGCTTGTCCCGATCCTGCGCGACCTGCCCGTGATTGCGACGATTCCAGAGCCAGTTGCGGTGCGGATCGGTGAGATCATCGACGTTCAGGTCTCGCCCGTTCCGATCAAGATGCCTCGATTTACTATCTCCGCGATTTGGAAGACGGAGATAGACGGTCTCATCGAGAACAGCTGGATCCGGCAGATCCTCAAGAACTTCGTTCAGTCTCATGGTTTGTAGTAGGCAAGACTCGGTGGATCCCCGCGTACTCTGGGAACATGCCCCGCCATCTGCTCACGAGCACCCCTCCGGAGTCGCCCCGTCCCGAATCCGAAGTTCCCGTTGATTTGGCTCAGCCCCCGAGCCACCGCGCCCCCATCCCCGCCCGTCGCTCCCTCATCGCCCTCTTCGCCGTCCTTCTGGTCGCCTGGGTGGCCATCGCGGGAGTCGGTGGCCCCTATTTCGGCAAGATCTCCGAGGTTGCCACCAATGACCGTTCGAGCTTCCTCCCCGAATCTGCTGAGTCGACGAAGGCTCAGGCGCTCATCGAGCAGTTCAGTGACCTCGACTATGTTCCGGCGATCGTCGTGCTCGAAGACACGGACGGGCTGAGCAAGGGCAGCACGACTGACCTTGAGGATCTGGCCGAAAGACTCGACGACGAGGGGCTGTTGGCCGCCGACGCCTCACCTGTCATCCCTTCCGAAGACGGCGACGCCCTCGAGCTCATTCTCCCGGTCTCTGTCGACACCACCGCCGAGGACGTCGAGCAGATCCGCTCGATCATCGCTGGAACCTTCCCGATAGCCGCCGCAGCCGATAGTCCCACCGGCGATGCCAACTCAATGCCCACCTCGGCGGATGTGTACGTCACCGGCCCGGGCGGGTTCTCCGCGGACCTCACCGAGGCCTTCGCCGGGATCGACGGCATACTTCTGCTCGTCGCGCTCATCGCGGTCTTCGTCATCCTCATCATCGTCTACCGTTCGCCACTGCTGCCGGTCATCGTTCTGTTCACCTCGGTGGCAGCACTGTCGGCCTCGATCTTCTTCATCTGGCACCTCGCGGATGCGGGAATCCTGCTCATCAACGGCCAGGTTCAGGGCATTCTGTTCATCCTGGTCGTCGGCGCCACCACTGACTACTCCCTCCTTGTGGTCGCCCGCTTCCGTGATGCGCTGCTGACCGAACGGGATCGAGTCAGAGCCGGACTGGCTGCGTTCAAGGGCGTCGTCGAGCCGATCGCGGCCTCTGGCGGGACCGTGATCGCCGGTCTTCTGGTTCTGCTGCTGACCGACCTGGCCTCGACTCGTGCGCTCGGCCCGGTGGCGGCGATCGGCATTCTGGTGGCGATGCTCGCGGCGCTGACATTCCTGCCCGCGGCTCTGATGATCATCGGCCGGGCCGTGTTCTGGCCCTTCCGCCCGCAGGTCCGCACCACCACTTCTGCACCTGCGAAGAAGGGTATGTGGACTCGCATAGCCGAGGCTGTCGCTAAGCGTCCGCGCGTCATCTGGATCGGTCTCGTCGTCCTCCTTGCCCTCCCGCTCATCGCGTTCCCCCAGTTCAAGGCCTCAGGCATCGCGCAGAGCGACTTCGTCCTCGGCGACTCCGAGGCCCGTGATGGCCAAGATGTGCTGTCCGAGCATTTCCCCGGCGGATCCGGCTCACCCACACAGATCGTCGTAGCGAAAGACCAGCTCGAGGATGCGGCGAAGGCGGTCGGCAACCTCGGCGGGGTCGAATCGATTACCGTCGTCGCCGATGAGTCACCCAGCGGGACGATCGCCATCGACGATGACGGACAGCTGCAGGCGCCACGGGGCCAAGCACCGCAGGGCCAGGGCGCACCCGACTCGACCTCGACGCCTCCAACGAAACCCCCGGCACCCACCGAGGTCGACGGTCAGGTTCTCCTCGAAGCGACACTGACCGACCCGGCCGACTCCCTGGCCGCCGAGTCCACGGTCACCGACATCCGCGACGCTGTCCATAAGGTCGACTCCGAAGCTCTGGTGGGCGGGGAGACCGCGGTCGACCTCGACACGAACACCACCGCCGAGGCGGACCGGACCTTGGCGATTCCACTCATCCTCATCGTCATCACCATCGTCCTCATCCTCCTGCTGCGCTCACTCGTGGCCCCGCTGCTGCTCGTGGCACTGACGGTGCTCTCCTTCGGTACGGCTTTGGGTGTCTCCGCGCTGGTGTTCAACCACCTCATCGGCTTCCCCGGTGCCGATCCCTCGGTACCGCTCTACGCGTTCGTCTTCCTCGTGGCGTTGGGCATCGACTACAACATCTTCCTCATGTCCCGCGTCCGCGAGGAGTCGTTGCGCGTGGGCACCCGCAAGGGAGTGCTGGAAGGGCTCGTGGCTACGGGCGGGGTCATCACCTCGGCGGGGATCGTGCTCGCGGCGACCTTCGCCGCGCTCGCCGTCATCCCGGTCATGTTCCTGTTCCAACTGGCCTTCATCGTCACCTTCGGCGTCCTTCTCGACGCGATCCTCGTACGCTCACTCGTCGTCCCGGCCCTCGTCCACGACATCGGCCGAAACGTATGGTGGCCATGGCGGAAGCGCATTCCAGGAGACTGATGATCCGTGCGCGGCTGAGGGACCCGACTGGGAACTCCGGCAGCGATCAGACCGCTTTGTCACTCGGGTGGGCAGACAGGTTCCGGAAGCGCACAATAGAAGGATCGACGTTCGAGGAAGGCTGAGACATGTCTGAAACCGTGCAAGATTCCACCGGCGCGAAGGTGAAGGTAGAACACGATGAGCAGAACTCGGAGTTCGTGGTCCGAATTGACTCAGGAGAGGTCGCCGGACGAGCGCGCTACCTCGACAGACCCCGGCCACAGTCCGAGAGGATCATCTATCACGTTGAAGTCGACAGCGGGTTCTCGGAGCGAGGGTTGGAGAAGATCCTCATCTCCCATACGCTCAAAGACACCAGCAACAGCAATCTCATGGTGGTGCCCGTCTGCCCGCTGATCGTCGCACGGCTCAAAGAGCACGGCAACGATTTCCTCGCCATCGGTGGCCGTTATCGCTGGGCCACGGAGGCGGACGTGGAGTTCGTGAAGCAGACTCCCTGAAGTATTCGGCCGAGCAGCCTCGGCTTGTTGGTTCCACCTTCGATCAGCGCCGGTGGCCGGGTCGATCCGCATCCACTGGATTTGTCCGCACAATGTGGAAGACTGACGGTGTCTGAACTGGGACGCCGCCTCGGCGGGAGTCTGATCGTGAATGCGAAAGTGGGACCGACATGAGCAATGTGGAGACGAAACCGGACGAGGTCGTGTGCAAGACCGGCGGACTGCCCGGCCCCGACTGTGCGCAGGTGGGACGAGCCCCAGTTGAGATCCTCACCGCCCGCGACGTTCCCCTGGGCGGACCACGTGCCATGGGCGTGCGCCGGACCCTCCCACAGCGTCAACGCTCCCTCATCGGCCCCTGGTGCTTCGTCGACCACTACGGCCCCGACGACGTCTCCACTTCGGGCGGCATGGATGTCGCCCCGCACCCGCACACCGGTCTGCAGACCGTGAGCTGGCTCTTCGAAGGCGCCATCGAACACATCGACTCCGGCGGCAACCAGGGCATGGTCCTGCCCGGCGAGGTCAACCTCATGACCTCCGGCCGCGGCATCTGCCACTCCGAGGTCTCGACCGAGGACACCACAGCCCTGCACGGCGTCCAACTCTGGTTGGCGCTACCCGATTCCGTGCGCAACCGAGAGGGAAGGGACTTCGAGCACTTCGCCCCCGAGGTCACACCCTTCGACGGCGGCGAGATGCTCGTCTTCCTCGGCGAGCTGTGGGGAACGCGCTCGCCAGTTGCCACCTATTCTCCGCTCATGGGCGCCGAGGTGTGCCTGCGTCCCGGTGCCACCATCGACCTGCCGATCAACGAAGAGTTCGAATACGGGGTCCTCGTCGACTCCGGCGACATCACAGTCGAGGACGTCGAACTGCCGACCAATGCCCTCGGCTACACCGGTGTGGGCCTGTCCGAGATGCGCATCAGCAACCGGGCTGAGACCGACGCCCGCCTCGTCGTCATCGGCGGCGAACCCTTCAACGAAGAGATCCTCATGTGGTGGAACTTCATCGGCCGCACCCACGAGGAGATCGCCCAGTACCGCGAAGAATGGCAGGCCGAAGGTGATCGCTTCGGCGCCGTCGAGGGCTACGTCGGCAAGGGAGGCCCCGGTGAGAACGCCGATGGCCTGTCCAGGCTGCCCGCGCCGAGGTTGCCCGACGTTCGCATCAAAGCGCGTAAGAACCCGCCCCCGCACGTCCAATCCTGACCCAGAACCCACCCGAACAAGGAGACGAAACCATGAGCGAAGCACTCACTGACAAAACCGGCGAGACCGTCACTGTCGAACTCGACGAGGCCCGCGGTGCCTACGTCATCCGGGACGCCGCCGGTACGGATGCCGGCCGCGCCTTCTTCCTCACTGCACCCGACGGGGAACGGATCTTCCACCACACCGAGGTCGACGAGGCGTTCGGCGGACGCGGACTCTCGAAGGTGCTGGTAGCGCAGTCGCTCAAAGCCAGCCGGGAGCAGGGCGTGACAGTGGTGCCGGTGTGCCCACTGTTCGTACGGAAGCTCAGCGAAGCCGGCGACGAATACCTGGCTGAAGGCGGAAAGTTCCGCCGGGCCACCGGAGCAGACATCGATTTCGTCAAGCGGGAGGCCTGAGAGTTGTCCGGAGTCAACGTCAATCGTCCCTACATCGACAAGGTCCACCCCGAGGTCTACAAGGCCATGATCCAAGCCGCGGCCGCCTCCCGAAAGGCCGCCCGCGCGGAGGGCCTCAGCGATGGACTCCTCGAACTGGTCAACGTCAGGGTCTCCCAGATCAACGGATGCCGCACCTGCCTGAGCATCCACGCCCCAGCAGCCCGGAAAGCCGGAGTCGAGGAGCTCAAACTCGATCTGCTGCCGACCTGGCGTGAGGCTGAGATCTTCGATGGTCAGGAACGCGCCGCACTGCTTTTGGCCGAGACGTTGACCGTCTTCGACAAGGCGGCCGATCGCAATGAGATCGCCATCGAGGCCGGAGAGTACCTCTCCGCCGAACAGATCTCGGCAGTCGAATGGACGGTGACGCTGATCAACGCCTTCAACCGCATTTCGATCGCCAGCAACCACCCGGTCGCCCGCCCCCGCACCGCGGACAGCTGAGCACATGAGCGAAGCAGGGAACCCGAGAGTCGACTTCCGCTCCGATACCGTCACCACACCCAGTGCCCGAATGCGCAAAGCCATGGCCGACGCCGAGGTGGGCGACGCCGTCTACGACGAAGATCCGACGACCAATCGGCTCGAGTCGATGACTGCCGAAATTCTCGGCAAAGAGGCGGGCCTCTTCTTCCCCTCGGCCACGCAGGCCAACCTCGCCGGGATCATGGCTCACTGCGGCCGCGGTGACGAATACATCGTCGGCCAGACAGCCCACGCGTACCGCGACGAAGGCGGGGGAGCAGCAGTACTGGGATCGGTCCAACCGCAGCCGCTGCCCAACGAACCCGATGGGATCATCGATCTCGATGCAATCACCTCGGCGATCAAACCCGATCACTTCCACAACCCGATCACCCGGCTGCTGACTCTGGAGAACACCTTCAACGGACTGCCCCTGCCGGCCGACTACATCGAGGACGCGACCGAACTGGCGCGCAGCCACGGTCTGTCGACTCACCTCGACGGGGCACGGGTCATGAACGCAGCAGTGGCCACCAGCACTGAAGCCTCGGCGATCGCAGACCGGTTCGACTCGGTCTCGCTGTGCCTGTCGAAGGGCCTCGGCGCCCCTGTGGGCGCGCTGCTCGTGGGCACGAAGGAACTGGTGGGCCGGGCCAAGCGAATCCGCAAGACTCTGGGCGGCGGCATGCGCCAGACCGGAGTCCTCGCCGCGGCAGGAATCTACGCGCTCGAGCACAATGTGGACCGCATGCGCGAGGACCACGACCGGGCGAAACGACTGGCCGAGATCTTCGCGGACTTCCCCGAGCTGGGAGCAGGGGAGGCACGCACGAACATGGTCTTCCTGTATCCGGACGGAGTCGACATGGACGCCTTCTCAGCATTCCTCGCCGACCGTGACATCATCACCGGCGGAGCACACGGGAAGCTGCGCTGGGTCACGCATCTCGACATCGACGACGAGGCGATTGAGCGTGTACGGCGGGCGTGCAAGGAGTTCTTCGGACGGTGACCTCAGCGGTCGGGGCGTTCGCGACTCAGTTCTTCTTCGGACCGTCATAGATACGACGGCTGAACACGATCACAAATGTCAGCGCGAGCGCCACGATGCCGGTGATCGCGAACAGCAGGGCCCACCGATCGTCCTCGCCGAGGGTGCCTCCGACCGCCGTGCCCAACGCGCTGCCGGCGAAGAGGAATCCGGCGAACAGTGCGACCACTGTCCCGCGTGCCTGCGGCAGGACCGCGGTGGCCCAGGTCTGCAGCGAGGAATGCTGGAATGACCAGGTCGTTCCCAGCAGAAGAGCGGCGATGATGACCGTCAGCGTCGACAGATGGATGGTGAGAAGCCCGAAGGCGATCACCGTGGCGGTACCGCCGATGGCGATGAGCCGCGGCATGCTCAATCGTCGACTGAGGGCTTTGACCATGCGGGTGGTGATGATGACGCCGACCCCATAGGCCGCGGTGGCAAGGCCAGCGACGGCCGCGCCGATGCCCTGCGACTGCAGCGCCGGTGCCAGCAGCGTCAGCACCCCGAGGACCACGGCGCCCTCGACGAACGCCAAGGTGATGACGATGAGTACCCACCGGTGGGTAATCGCGGCTCGGATGGTTGCGATGACTCCGCCCTGTTCCTCACGTGGTGGTTCCGGCAGTCGGCGAAGTCCGAAGGCGCAGACGATCGCGAGGACAGCGGGGATGGCGAAGACGATTCTCCAATCGGCGAAGTGCGCCAGGACTCCGGCCAATGCTGTGGCACTGGCGGTTCCGACGGCGATCGCAGCCATGAGATCGGTCAGAGCCGGTTGCCGATGCGCCTCGGCGACGGTGTCCCCGACATAGGTCATCGAGGTCGGGACGACGGCCCCATAGAACGCACCTGACAAGGCGCGTGCAATGACGAGGATAGTCAGATTCGGGGCGAATGTCGCCACCACTCCCGCCGCGGCCGCAGCCAAAAGTGTTGCCTTCATCAGTCGGATGCGCCCGAGGCGGTCGGAGAGCACTCCCCAGACAGGCTGGCTGATGCCGTAGGCCAAGAAGTAGGCACTGGCGATGGTCAGTGCCTGGGCAAGGGATGCGCCGAGGTCGTGGGCGACGAGCACGACGAGAGGGCTGATGGCGAAACGATCGAAGCTGCTGACGAACGCCGCCACGGAGACAGGAAACGGGGGACGCGTCGGACCAGGTAGAACAGCGGCAGCACTCACGATGGATCACTGTACTCCGGACACGGCGAAGCACGGGTGGCTTTCGACTGCTATTTGTTACCAAGGGGTATGTTAAATCAGATGCGCAATTGGACAGAATAGTGGCTTTGACCTCGGGAAATATCACTGATTAAATCAAGGTGCCTTCATAAATGTGAAGGGTCAAAACGAAGGGAACATCATGATCAACCTCAACCTGCCTGACATCCTCAACTCCATCCTTGCGGCTCTCGGCCTCGCCTGATCTGACTACGGATTGACGCGACGGCAACCGTCGCAACGAAGGCTTCTTCTCGATTGAGAAGGGGCCTTCGTCGCCTCCTCGGTCCGGGAGCGGCCCGATGCTAACTCGCTAGGGCAGGTCCTCGTCACTTCACATGCGTGGTGGTGGTCAGGCAGTCTCGTCGAGTATTTCACCGAAGCGGCGCAGAACGTGGCTGCACCAGGCGCTTTTGCTTTCTCTATCGTGGAGCCTGGCGTTGGTTGGTAGCGTTTGCCTGGAGCACGTGGAACGGGACCGAAGCGGAAGGAAGAGGCGGCTGATGGCGTGGAGCACGCGGGAACTCGCTGAGCTTGCGGGGACGTCCCTGCGAGCGGTACGGCATTACCACGACCAGGGTCTGCTGCCCGAGCCGCCCCGTGCGTCGAACGGGTACAAGCACTACGGGGTTCGGCATCTGATCCAGCTGATGCACATCAGACGGCTGGTCGACCTGGGTGTGCCGCTGGCCGACATTCCCACCTTGGACCCGTCTGCCGACAGCTACCGGGAGACCTTGGAACTCCTGGCCTCGGAGGCCACCGCTGAGATCGACCGGCTGGTCGTGGTCAGAGGCAAGATCGCCCAACTGCTCGAGGAGCCGGAGGCGTGGGAGATGTCCAGCGGGACGACGGGCAGCGCGGACGGCGACTTCCTCACGGTCCTCTCCCAGGTGCTGGACGAAGACTCGCTCCAGGCCTGGCGGCAAATGGGTGACTCGATCCCTGACGCCCAGGTCGTGGCCGACTTCGAGAATCTGCCTGAAGATGCTTCGGCAGAGGTACGCGAGGACGTCGCAGTGCGGATGACAGAGGCGGTCCGCGACGGTCTCGCCGCGTCTCCCGAGCTGCGCGATCCTCGGTTCGGCGAGGACACCTCGCGCACGCTGGGGACGCGGAGCATCGGCGAGGCCCTGGTCGAACTGTATTCGCCGGCGCAGCTGCGAGTGCTGGCCAGGTGCCATGAGCTGCTGTCCGCCGGATAAGTGAGTCACTCAACCGGCCGGCGCGGTCGAGGGTACCCTCGCCAGGTGGCGCGCGAAGAACCAATCGGCCACGTGGAATAGGGTCAGTACGTTCTGCGGATTGATGATGAAGTGCCCCTCGTCGGGGAACACGAGGTACTCCACGTCGTTGCCCCGTTCCCGCAGACCGGCGACGATCCGGTCGGAGTTCTCCCGTCTCACTCGTACATCATTGGCGCCCTGCACCACCATCAGCGGGGCCCGGATGTCACCAACCCGGGTGATCGGTGATCGTGCCGTCATGTCGGCGGCCTGCTCCGGAACCGACGGGTCGCCCACGTACCGGTACCAGTTGTTCGCGAGTCCTGCTCTCGCATATTCCGGTAAGGATCGCATGTAGTCGACGAGGTCGGAGACACCCACATATTCGACCGCTGCAGCGAAGCGTTCAGGGGTGAACGCGAGGCTCACCAGAGCAGCATAGCCACCGTAGGATCCGCCGAACACCCCGATCCGCTCCCGGTCCGCATAGCCTTGGTCGATAGCCCAGTCGACGGCGTCGATGAGGTCATCGTGCATGCGTCCGGCGAACTCACCCACGCCAGCCTCCATGTGAGTGCGTCCGAAGCCGGCGGAGCCGCGGAACTGGGGCTGCAGCACGGCGTATCCACGGTTCGCCCAAAGCTGGACAGTGGAGTCATAGCCCCACCAGTCCCGTGTCCAGGGTCCTCCGTGTGGCATCAGCACCAGGGGCAGGTCCCGCGGCTCCTCGTTCACAGGGAGCGTGAGGTAGGCGGGCAGTCGCAGCCCATCTCGAGCTCTGATCTCGATGCTCTCGACGGGGGCGAGCAGATCAGCGTTCAGATGCTCCAATGTTCGTGCCAGGAGCCGGCTGCGACCGGTCTCGTGATCGTAGAGCCAGGTCTGGGGATCGTTGTCGTGCAGAAACGACACCACCCATCGTCGCTGGTCGACATCGCTGGTGATCGTGCTGATGTCCCCGTCGCACAGCGTCCCCACGGCCTCCAGGACCTCCGCGAAATGCGGGTCGAGCGGGTGGGTATGCATGCGCATCCCGTGATAGCGCACCCCGAGCAGCTCGCCGGTGCGACGGTCGCGGATGAGCGGGGACGGCAGGTTCGTGAAGACCAGCGGCCGCGAGTCCAGGTCGGCTTGGGGATGGTGATGGATGATCGTCTCCTCCCCAGTGTTCAGGTCAAGCCGAGCTGGATGCAGGTGATCGGTCCCGCGGTAGGAGCCGAACCATATGCCCGTCCCATCGGGAGTGGCCTCAAAAGGGTAGACGTCCATCGGGTAGGCATCCCCGTCGAAGGTGGTGATGAGCGACTGGCCTCGCCAGAGGCACCAAGAGCCGTCCGCCCGAATGCTCCTCCACAGGAGCGTATCGCCGACGAGCATCCAGGTGCTTCCCTCCCCGGGGCTGGGAGCGAGCCGGGTCAGGGTGCCGGTGGTGATCTCGAGGTCGTAGAGATCGAACTCGGTGGCGGTCTCGGCATTCAGCTGCAGGGTGGCGTGTCCGGGGCGGTCCAGGCGGAGCTCGAGGTTCTGGGCCGTGGCACCGGGGAACGGAGTGAGGTCCACCGCCGGGGTTCCGGGCTCGTCGAGGTCGATGCGGAAGACGTGCCAATTCTCGTCGCCCCCGCTGTCCTGCTGATAGAGCAGGTGGCGGGAGTCTTCTGCCCAGAGATACCGAACGATGGAGCGAGCATCGTCGGCGGTGACACATCGGGGCGCCGTGTCGGCATCGATCTCCTCGACCCAGATGTTGAGCCGCTCGTGCCACATTGACAGGTACGCCAACCGGGTGCCGTCCGGGGAGATCGTGATCCCCGAGCGCTCCGGCGGTCGCAGGAAGTCTTCGATGGTGATGGTCGGGTTGGTCGGGTTGGTTGACATCAGAGGTCCTTCTCTTCGAACTGGTCGGCGGCGGCATCGTCCGATCTGTGGCCAGCAGCGGTCTCGTCGTAACGCGATTCGGCGGCGCGGAGCCGCTTCGTGCTGTGGCGGAACGCCCAGATCACGACGAGGGCGAGTGCGATAGTTAGCGGTGCGCCCATCACGACATCCGCGACCCCCAGGCCGGTGATATTGCCCGAGACGTACATCCACTGCTGCACGACGAACTTGGCGGCGTGAACTACTGCGATGGCCGAGGTGGCTATGAGGTGCGCGTGCAGAGTGGGGCGGTCCTCCCTCCAGGCGTGGGTGCCTCCGTGTACGGCGTTCCAGATGATGCCGGTCAGGGGGCGTTGGACCGCGACGGAGATCGCGGTGGGGATGAAGATAGCAAGGGCGAACCAGATGCCGATGACGAAGAAGTCCCGGACCGAACCGGTCCAGACCACGAGGCCGGCGGCCACTCCCACGCCGAGCAGACTGCCGATCGCCGAGGCTGCCTTCTCTCCCTGCAGCAGTCGGACGATGAACAGTACGCCTCCCACTCCGATCGCCACGGCAAGCGTGGGCATCAGGGGTAAGAAGAGCTGAGCCACCACCAAGGCGATGACGGGGATCGTCGAGAAGAGGAGCCCCCAGGCTCCACCCATCTGCTCGATCACCTGCTGAGTGGTGGTGCTTTCTGTCTTGTCGGTACTCATCGTGCGCCTCCTTCGCAATGTCGTCGAGGACTGCTTTCAACAAGGAGTACACACTGTGCCGGAGCGGCACACTCCACCCCTAAGAGGTCAAATGTGAGGTAAATCATAGTAATGCCGCCGCGATCGGTGTATGAGACTGCCGGAGGCGTCTTGCTCGCCTAGACAGGGGAAGCCGCACGGAAAGGTGAGTCAGTTTGACCTCTCCTGTGGCGTGAACTCCAGCTTTGACCTCTAGGGATGCGGCCGCCGCTGTGCGCGCGGCTGATCCGTTTCAAGACGTTGTTGGAGCATGTGCATCGCCCGGTGCTGCATCGGGCTGAGGTTGCGGGCGCCCAATTGGTCGAGTAATTCGGCGCCGAGGGGATCGAGGGACGATATGACTTCGGCAGTCTCGACGAGTGGTCGGATCTGCTCAACCCAGTCCTCGATCAGTGCCTCGACCTCGCGGTCCGAAGTGTCGGCATCGAGGGCGTAGAAGCGCTTCGTCAGAGTGGTCAAGGCCGTTCTGGAGTCATCCGGGACATCGAGCAAGGCGGCCAGGCCCGCCGCCCCATCCTCTCCGAGCAGATGCGCGACAAGGACGAGCTGCTCTCGCTCGAACCGGGCCATGTGATCGGGAACGCCCTGAGTCGGCTCGGCGTGCGCGGCCGAGAGCTCCAGCGGCAGGTCGAGCGGGGCGCCGGTTCTGCGCAGCACGTCGATGTTGGCGCGGCGGGCGCTGAGCCGTTCGATCTCGGCCGCAGCCTGGTGATCGAGCTGGTCGAGCAGCTCCTCGGCTGCCGTGGGGTCGTCCAGCACTTCGGGGAGCGCAGACAGCGGGATGCCTAGGGCCGTCAGTCGCGTAATCCGCAGAACGCGCACGAGGTGGCCGACGTCGTACTGCCGGTAGTCCCCGGATGTTCGCGGCGGCTCGGCCAGCAATCCGATTTGATGGTAGTGGCGCAGCGTGCGCACGGTGACGCCGGCCAGGTCGGCGAGTTCACTGCTGAGCATCGGACTCCTCCTTCGGGTCCAGATCGCGCAGGGCACGCGAACCGATCACGGCCAGGAGGACGATAATCCACACGCCGGTGACGCCGGCTCCGGCCAGCAGCGGCGAGCCGAGTTCGGCGAGCACACCTGCCAGCGCGATTCCCGCCGGCGCAGCAACAGTCAGCAAGGCCGTCTTGACGCTGAGCACCCGTCCAAGAAGATTATCAGGGGTGTGCTGGACCTGCAGGACTCCGGTGACCGCACCGACCACGGCATTGCCGAGCCCCAGGGTCGCCGCTCCGGCGAACACGATTGTGGGGGAGTGCAGCGAGGCCATCAGCGCGAATCCCACGGTGGTGACGAGGATGCCCGATGACAGCCAGATCCGCGATGACAGCCTGGTCCCGACGGCGCTGTAGACTCCAGCTCCGACCAGCATCCCGGCTGCGAGAGCGGTGAGGACGAGGCCCAACAGCCCGGGGCGGGAGATCAGGTCGAAGTACACCGGCATCACCAGCCCTTGCAGTCCGCCCAGGGCAACTGCAAGACCCAGGACCAGGATCGTGGTGCCCAACAGGAATCGGCTCCTTCCCACGACCAGCAGGCCATCGAGGAGTCCCCGCATCAGGGGCTGACGCGAGATGAGTGAGGAGTCGACCTCCCCGAGGCGGCGAGGCAGCATTCGGGTCAGCACCGCTGCGAGGGCAGATGTCACTGCGGTGATCCACAGGACGGCCATGGGGTCGAAAGCGGCCAGGAGAACGCCGGCGGCAGCGGGACCGATCACTAGGGCGACCGAGGTCAGAGTCTGGCGCATGCCCACCACGCGCTGCAGATCCAGGCCGGTGTGCCGGGCCACCATGGGAGCGAGCACTTCACGGGCCGTCATGCCCGGAACATCGCCGAAGGCTCCCAGAATGCCGAGCACGATGAACCAGGTCAGGTCGAGCCCCCACAGCAAGTTCACGAGCGGCAGCGCCGCGATCGCCGCGGCGGAGATCACGTCTGAGACCACCGAGGCCGTGCGCCTGTTGATCCGGTCGATGATGACGCCGCTGAGGAGGCCGACCGCGACGGAGGGGATCGCGGTCGCGGTGGCCAGGGCGGACATGCCCAGTGGGCTGCCCGTGATCTGCAGGACGATCAGCGGCAGCGCCACGGAGGCGATGCCGTTGCCGAGCAGGCTCAGCAGGTGGGAGGCGTAATAGGCAAGTGCGACGAGGGGCATAGGTTCAGTGAAAACTATGACCTTACGTCGGGGTCAAGCACGACAACTTAGAGGATTTGAGAGGTCCGAATACGTTCGGGCGGTGCCCGGGACCGCACCGGTCAGGCAGCTTCGTCGAGTATTTCGCCGAAGCGACGTAGGACGTGGCTGCGCCAGCCGCCACCCATGAATTTCCGAGACATCTGCTGGGTCGCGTCATCTGGGTCGAAGCCTGCGTGTTCGAGGAACAGGCGGGTGCCCTTCCCCTCGGCCTGCAGCGTCCAGGTGATGGTCCAGTCGGCAGGCGAGGTCGTAGACTCCGGCGGGTTGGCATCGGCCCAGCTGATCTGCAGGCGCTCCTCGGGCACGAGCTCGAGGACCTCGCAGGCGACGACACCGGAGAATCCGGTCTGCTCAATCGGCTGCCCCTGGAAATTGAACCTGTGGCCCACAACGGGTTCGAAGTCGTTGGGCATGAGCCACTGCTCCATGAGCTCAGGCGTCGTCAGGGCACGCCAGACCTTGCCTGGCGGATGTGGGAAATACTGTTCTACTTCAATGCGGGTGAGGTCGCCGGTGTCAGTCATTCGTCGTCATCTCTTTCGGGTTGGTCGTCCATGGTGTCGAGAACTCCGCCGAGCGCGGTCAGGCGACCGCGCCAGAATCGTTCGTAGGGATTGAGCCAATCGATGAGCTGAGCCATCGGCTCGCCGGTGACTCTGTAGACGCGGAAGCGCCCCTCCTGTCGTTCCTCGACGAGAGCCGATTCCCGCAGTGCGCGCAGGTGCTCGGAGACGCTGGGTCGGGCCATGTCGAACTTCTCGGCGATCTCGCCGGCGGTGTGCTCGCCGTCAAGGAGGGCGTCGAGGATGTCGCGGCGAGTGGGGTTAGCGAGTGCCGCGAACACGTCGTCGAGTGGTCCGCTCTTGTTGCGTCTGGGCATGCCACCACAATAGGTAGGAAAAAACCTACATGTCAAGATCGCCGTGGTGAGTTCGAGATTTGTACGGAAGAATTCAGTTGATGATCTCGGCAGTCTTGTCCTGGGCAAGCTTGGCAAGGTTGTTGCGCCAGGTCTGGAGTTCCTCTCGGGTCAGGCGCTTCCAGTCGGTGACCTCGCGAAGAATCCGCAGGGGTGAGGTGCTTCGGTAGGAGCGGGTGGGGTTTCCAGGGAACTTCTTGTCGGTGACATTGGGGTCGTTCTCAAAATCACCGGTCGGCTCGACCTCGTAGACATTAGGGGTTCCGTTGAGTGCGACGAGCTCCGCGGCGAGGCCGGCGCCATCGGGCAGGGCAGTGAAATAGATGTGGTTCATGACGACCTCGGGGTGGTAGTTCGAATTGAACCCCGCTGTCAGAAGATCACCGACCTCCAGCTGCGCCTTGGTGCCATGGAAGAACGGTCCATTGTCGAGTGCGTCAGTCATGCGTCGAATATACAGACGGAATCTGCCAATGGAGCCCAGGCCCAAACGATAGAATGGACTCAAGCAGGCCTCTCCGACATTGCCGCAGGGTGGCTTTCCGGGTACTGAGACCAGACCGTGGGAATCTCACAAATCGGCCATACTCACCTGAGCGAACGACGTCCGTGCGAACGACGCCAGTGCCGTCGTCGACGAACACTCGTGAAGGAGCCCCACCCCGCCTATGTCCGCAGAGAGCACACCGCAGACGAAGGGCGCCACCACCTCGGCGCCGGCAACATTGACCGGACGACTGCGGCTGATCGGACCGGGCATCGTCCTGGCCCTGGCCAGCGTCGGAGCCTCGGACATGATCACGACGATGAACTCCGGGGCCGAGTACGGGCTCGCACTCATCTGGGTCTTCACCGTCGGCATCATCCTCAAGTTCGTCCTCTCTGAGGCGGTCTCGCGGCTGCAGATGAGCGGTGACCGCTCGTTGCTGTCCCACTTGACCTCATTCGGCGGTCGACTCTTCCCGACGCTGTTCCTCATCGCCGAACTCCTCGTCGGCCTCTTCTTCGGCGCCGGGGTCATCGCGGTGACGACGAACATTCTGCAGGCGCTCTTCCCTATCCTGCCGTTCTGGCCGACCGCCATCGTCGTCCTCCTCTCCGCTGCGATCCTCGTCGGCATCGGACGCTACGGGCTGGTGGAGAAGGCCATGATCGGCTTCGGCGTCATCATGTTCTTCGGCATCCTCGCCCTCGCGATCTCCGTGTTCCAGGGCCAGGAGGCGCAGGCCGTGGCCGTCGAGACCATTACCCCGACCTTCCCGAACGGGTCGATCATCACCGTGATGTCGCTCATCGGCGGAGTCGGTGGGGCCACCGGAATCTTGGCCTACTCATTCTGGATCCGCGAGAAATCCTGGCGCGATGCCGAATGGAAGCCCGTCGTACGCATCGACCTGTTCATCAGCTACGCACTGGTGTTTGTCTTCGCCGTGGGCATGAGCGCGGTTGGGGCCTTCATCCTCTACGGCCAGGGCTTCACGATCGCAGATAACGACTCGCTGTTCGCCATCGCCGACAGCCTGGTCTCACGCATCGGCGAGCCGGGCCGGATCGTCTTCCTCATCAGCTTCCTCGCCGTCGTCTACACGAGCGTGCTCGGCGGATTCTCGGGCATCGCCTACGTCACCGCCGACTGCATCCGAGTGCTGCGACGGTACCCGCATCAGGACGAGTCCGAGTTCGACATGTCGGCGAAGTCCGTCGAGTTCCGCGGGGCTATCGTCTACCTCAGCATCGCGACACTGGTGATCATGGGGCTGGGCAAACCGGTGACCCTCGTCCTCGTCTACGCCGCGATCAGCGCATTCATCCTGCCCGTGCTCGCCGCCGCGTTGTTGGTCATCCTCAACCGTTCATCGGTGCCGGCGGCGCTGCGGAACAAGGAGGTGTCGAATGTGCTGCTGACGATCTGCTTCCTGCTGTTCGGCTTCCTCGCCGTCCTCCAGGTCAAGGAGTCGGTGATGGGGCTACTGGGCTGAGGCGAGGCTGGGAAACCCAACCCGACAATTGGCGGGTGAAGGATCGGTAATCGCGTTGTCGTGGCGGTAGCGGCACCGAGTCGGAGTCTGCATACTTAGAGACATGACACGACGACGGTCACGATTCGACGCGGAACTTGCCGCGAGTCTGTCCGTCGTCGGTGGGGTCTTCCCGCCGACCATCACCCCGTCTCTCATCGATTTCATGCGCATCTCCTATGCGTCCGAGCCTCTCGCGGAGACTCTCAAGGGGCGCAGTGTCGAACATTCAGAACATCAGGTGATCGGACACCATGGCGAGGCGATCACCGTGTCGGTCTTCAGGCGCGCGGGTGACACGGGGCGCCGCCCCACGATCGTCTACGCCCATTCCGGTGGACTGATGTTCGGTGACCGCTTCAGCGCACTCGGACTCAACCTCGACTGGGTCGAGCGCATCGGGGCCATCCTCATCAGTCCCGAATACCGCCTCGCCCCCGAATTCCAGGATCCCTACGCCCGTGAGGACATGTACGCCAGCCTGGAGTGGACGGCTGAGAATGCCGAGCGTCTCGGGGTCGACCTCGACCGACTCATCGTCGCCGGCGCCAGTGCCGGTGGGGGACTGGCCGCAGGGATGGCGCTCGCCGCCCGCGACCGCGGGGGTCCGAAGCTGCGCGGTCAGCTGCTCATCTACCCGATGCTCGATGATCGCGGGATCACCGCCTCGACCAACCAATTCGACGGCATCGGTGTCTGGGACCGGGTGAGCAACGAGACCGGCTGGCAGGCGATGCTCGGCGATGACTATCGCACAGAAGCCGTCTTGCCCTACATCGCGCCATCACGCGCCCACGATCTCTCCGACCTGCCGCCGGCCTACATTGACGTCGGTTCGGCAGAGATCTTCCGCGACGAAGCCGTTGCCTACGCCTCGGCGCTGTGGAACGACGGCAGTGAGGCGGAGCTGCACGTCTGGCCCGGAGGCTTCCACGCCTTCGACATCTTCGCCGCCCATACACACCTTGCGCAAGGAATGATCAGTACCCGAATGGCCTGGATCGAGAAGGTCCTGGCCGACTGACCGAAAGGCACAACCATGTCCCAGAACCGAGCTGTCAATGATGCCGTTGCTCGTGTGGCCTCAGAGAAGGTCGAGAGCGGCGGGGTCCCCGGCGTCGTCGCCGGAGTCACCACCGACAAGGAGACGATCAGTCTCACCTCCGCAGGAGTCCGCTCGCTTAACGATCCGCAGCCGATGACCACCGATTCGGTGTTCATGATCTTCTCCACGACTAAGGCGCTGACCGGCACGGTGGCTCTGCAGCTGGTGGAGTCGGGCGACCTCGACCTCGACGCACCGGCCCGCGAATATGCCCCCGGCCTGGCCGATGTGCAGGTCATCGAGGGCTTCGACGTCGATGGCTCCCCGATTCTGCGGGCTCCGGCAAGCGAACCGACGACCAAGCAGCTGCTGCTGCACACGGCGGGATTCGGCTACGACTTCTTCAACGAGAAGTATGAGCGCCTTGCCCGTGAGCAGGGCCAGCCGAGCATCGTCAGCAGCACCAAGCAGGCCCTGCAGACGCCGCTGCTCTTCGACCCAGGCACCCAATGGGAGTACGGATCGAACATGGACTGGGTCGGTCAGGTCATCGAAGGCATCACCGGAACCACCCTGGGTCAGGCGATGCAGACTCGGGTCCTCGACCCGCTGGGGATGAAGGACAGCAGCTTCCGGACATCGGCGTCGATGCGGCAGCGGCAGGCGACGATGCACCAGCGCACCGACGGTCAGCTGGCCGCCACCGACTTCATGCTGCCCGAGCCGGAGGTGGAGATGGGAGGTCACGGCCTCTTCTCGACCGTCGACGACTACCTCACGTTCATCAGGATGTGGCTCAATGATGGTCAGGCAGACGATGGCACCGTCGTTCTACGCCCCGAAACGGTGGACCTGGCCACCAAGAACCACCTCGGCGATCTCAAGGTGAAGATGCTGCCCGGTGTCATCCCGAGTCTGTCCAACGATGCGGAGTTCTTCCCCGGCATGCCGAAGTCGTGGGGGTACACGTTCATGATCAACGAGGAGGACGCGCCGACCGGGCGTCCGGCAGGAGCCGTAGCCTGGGCGGGACTTGCCAACCTCTTCTACTGGATCGATCGGGAGAACAACATCGGCGGCTACTGGGCGACGCAGATCTTCCCCTTCGCGGACCCGGCATCGGTCGGGGGCTACCTCGAGATGGAGACAGCGGTCTACGATGCTCTGAAGGGCTGATTCGCATCGCGGTGCGAATCGACTCCGCGATGAGACGAACACCCGCAAGGAGGCGATGACGTGCAGGAACTGTTGGGTCGCATAGCCAACCTGGACCCCCAGGCGAGTCTTGGCCTGCGCGTCATCGCCTGCTTCGACGAACTTATGGTCGGCGAGGTCAATTCCCGTGCCCTCGCCGCGGCCGCCGCGGCCCTTGCCGGCTGCCCGGCAGGGTTTCGCAACGGCGACAGGAGCAGACAGCTGCGCATCGATCCGTCAGGGAGCCCGGGCGCGGGTGCCCGCCCCGCCGAGGTGAGCGCACTGGTCCTGCCGGATGCCTCCGAGGTCTGGCTCGAGAGAGAGGGGCAAGCCCTGCCGAACGACGACCTCATCCTCGAACGGTTCGGCCTGGCCATCGGGGTGAGGTTCGGATTCGAACGACAGCAGCTGGAGACTCCGCGGGACGTGGCGCTCGCATTGGACACCACCGCGCCCACCGAGGAGCGGGTTGCCGCGGCGGTTCGGCTCGGACTCGTGGCCGGACACGGGTACCGGGTGCTCGTCGCTCCGTTGTTTGCCGTCTTCGACAGACGTCCCGCCGGTCCCACCGATGTCGTCGCCAGCGAGTACGGCGCCCTGCAGGTCCTCATCGTCGCTGACCAAGCTGAGAACATCGCCGTGACACCGGCTGGCCTTGGCCCCGTCGGCTTGATCGGCGACCTGCCCCGTTCGCTGCGCGCCGCCGTGGTGGCACTGCGTCTCAGCCGTCCTCCCGAGGAGGGCCTCGTGCGCGCGGAGAACTTCGGCGGCCTCGTCGAACTGCTCGCCGAATCGCCCGACGCTGTCGACCCCGATGCCGCCCGCATCGACGAGATCATGGAAGCACCCTGGGCGGAGTCGACGGTGCGTGTTGTCCTCGAGGCACCGACGATCAGGCAGGCGGCCAGAGACCTCGGTCTCCATCACAGCACCGTGCAGGGCAGAGTCGAGCAGCTCGCTCGCTGCCTCGGCTACGACCCGCTCACCGGGTACAACAGAACCCGGTTGGGCATCAGCGTGCTCAGGTGGCGGCTGCGCAACTCCCACGTCCTCGAACTTCCCGGGCCTGTGGGCTGAAGGCTGGCACTACTCCCTCCCGGAGCTGATCCACGTCGGATTGTTGACGATGTTACGGCTGCCCTCGACCAATGACCGGATGGAATCGAGCTGAGTCATGTCATCGGCGTCGAGACGCAGATCCACGGCCCCAAGGTTCTCCAGCGCACGCTCGGGTTTGCGCGAGCCGGGGATTGGAACGGCGGAGACACCCATCTGGTCCGCGCGGTGGAGGAGCCAGGCCAGTGCGACCTGAGCGTTGGTGGCGTCGTGACGTCGAGCCACCTCGGCGACGATATCGACGATCTTCTGATTGGCATTCCACGCCTCGCCCATGCGGGAAGTGCCGCCGCGGAAGTCGCCGGCGACCTGCTCCTTGGTCAGGGTGCCGGTGAGGAAGCCGCGACCCAGGGGACTGTACGGCACGAACCCGACGCCGAGCTCGGCGCAGGCGGGCACGACGTGGTCCTCGACATCGCGTGACCATAGGCTCCACTCCGACTGGAGCGCAGCGATCGGATGGGTAGCGTGGGCTCGCCGCAACTCTTCGGATGTGACCTCCGAGAGGCCGATGTGGCGGATCTTCCCGGCTTCGACAAGCTCGGCCATGGCACCGACGGTCTCCTCGATCGGCACATCGGGATCCGGACGGTGATGGTAGTAGAGGTCGATCGTGTCCACGCCGAGTCGGCGCAGCGAAGCATCGCAGGCTGAGCGAGCATACTCCGGTCGTCCATCCGTGCGTTTGGTCGAAGCATCCGTTCCATCTCTGGGCGCGGTGATGCCGAACTTCGTAGCCAACTGAACCTCGTCACGACGCTTGGCCAGGAACGGTGCGAGCATCTCCTCGTTGGTTCCGGCCGGTCCTGTGGCGCCCTCGCGAGGTTTGCCGTAGACGTCGGAGGTGTCGAGGAAGGTGATGCCGGCGTCGACGGCTGCGCTCAATGTGGCGCGGGCGGAGTCATCGGTGGTGCCGCCGTAGACGTGGGACAGGGCCATGCAGCCGAAGCCGATGGGGGAAACTGCGAGGTCGCCGAGGTGGGTGGTCGTCATGATGGATCTCCTTCAGTGTGGTGGGAGTTCGGTGAAGTGTTTGCCGTTGTGTGGTTGTCATTGGGAGCCCCGCCGTACTTGGCGATCTTGTAGTCGGTCGTGAGGAGGGCCAGTTCCAATTCGTGAAGCTGGGACACGATGCGCTCACGTTGGTCGAGCATGATCTGCAGACGTTGCTCGGTGGTCGCTTCACCAGCGCGGACGAGGTCGACATAGCGACGGAGCTCGCTGATGCCCATGCCGGATGTGCGCATGCGAACAAGGAAGTCGAGGCGTTCGACAGTCGCCTGATCATAGGTTCTGTGGTCCGACTGGCTTCGCGGCACCTCGATGAGCCCGGCGCGTTCGTAGTAGCGGGCGGTGTGTGCGGTGATGCCGAGGAGTTCGCATACTTCGGAGATGGACAGTTCGCTGCCGTACTCGGTCGACAATGCTCGCCGGATTCGGGGGTCCCGGCTCGGACGAGTTGGGGCAGAACTAGTAGGAGCGGTGGGGCTCGAGGACGGTGTCGCTGTATTGGCGCTTTGCTGTGCCATGGAAGTAACGCTACGACTTAGAGTGCACTCGAAGTCAAGAGTCCGGTGAAGATTCTCAAGCAGATGGGGCTCCTCCGCTCATGTGTCCAAATTCTTGAAGTACCTGGCCACCGGCCAACGTTCAAAACCAACTGACTCATATGCTGACCTTGCCGGGGCGTGCCCGCGGTCGTCACCTGTCTCCACCATGACCATGTTCATGCCTGCTCTGCGTATCCGGTCGATTGAGTGCTCGAGCAACGCGTGGCCAACGCCTCGCTGTTGGAATCCAGGGTCAACTGCAAGGACGTAGACCTCACCCATTCGGTCCTCAGGGTGTAGCCGCGTACATACCCACCCCACCGGAGACGTCTGGATAAGAGCGACGTCGACATGACTGGGCTCCTCGTCAAGGGTCGTGGCAAGATCCTCAAACTGGCGCTCCCTCCAGCCCCGAGGATAGAAGGATTCATAGACAAAGCCAGGAACGTCGTCCTTCAGCTGAGGGAAGACTGGTTCCCACGCGCGGATGGACAGGTCAAGCAGCGCACTTCGATATGACGGTTGATAGGCAACGATCTGTGGTGCAGTTTGCATCATTGTCCAATGGTGGCAGATCCGAAGTGGATCGACGCCCAGGCCGACAGCGGAGACGAAGTGACTCGAGGCAATGACCTGCTGGGGATCGCACGTCGTGGTCAGGTTGGTCGAAGTGCCGTCGATTTTTCATTGCTAGTCGTTACGAGCGCGAGATAATCTTGGTCCTATGTCCGAGTCGCAGCAGTCTCTTCGTGCCTTTGTCTTCCTAGGGTTGAGTGTCGACGGCCGCATCGCGCGGCCGGATGGGGACCTGGAGTGGCTGACCAGCCGTGGCGCAGCCGCGGGCGATGCGGGTTTCACGCCGTTCGTGGAGTCGATTGACGCGGTGGTGATGGGGCGTCGGACCTATGAGGCTATCGCCTCCTACGACGACTGGCCCTATCTCGATCGCCCGATCCACGTGATCAGCACGACCCTCGCCGCAGACGCAGACTCTCGAATCACCGTGCACCGCTCGGCCGAGGCCGCCATCGACGCTCTGCAGCGAGATGGTCGCTGGCGCGTCTACGTCGACGGTGGGGAGACCGTCCGGTGGTTCCTAGCCGCGAAACTGATCGACGAGCTCACACTCTCCCAAGTCCCTGTACTCATCGGCGATGGGCCATCACTGTTTGGGTCGCTGGGCGGAGATGTGGACCTCGAACATGTTCGAACCACGGTCCTCGACGGCGGGATGGTTCAGACCACCTACCGCGTCCTAGATGGACCAACACCTCGCTCGTCTCAGTAGGCCGTGTTGGCCGAGATCGTATCTCCCTTATGACCGGCGACCGTCGACACTGCCGGCCGAGAGCAGGTAGGTGAGCACGTCGGTGACCGTGACCACGGCATGGCTGCCATTGGCACGATCGACCAATGCCAACTGAGTGCCAGCGGCCTTCATCGCACCGAACGCGTGGACGACGGTCATGCTTGCCGGCAGCGCCTCGACCGGGCGCGCCAGCTCGGTAACGGAAGCTCCCTCATCGAGGCTGAGGACATCGCGGACGTGGACCACGTGGGTCGGCGGCTGCCCTCCCGTGGTGTGCACGAGGATGCGCCGGTGACGATCGCGATGTGAAGCTCTTCGCACCTCCCCCGCCGTCGCTCCCGGTCCGACAGCAGTCGGCTTCTCACGTTCGGCTACGAGCTCGCCGAGGCTGAGCTGAGTGAGTTCGAGAGCACCGAGCAGCGCGTCCGAGGACTCCTGCTCAAGGGTGCCGGCCTGTGCCGAATGCCGCAGCAGCTCCCGCAGATCGTCCGAGGTGTGGCCCTGATCGACCTCGTCAACAGGTTCGACGCCGACGATCCGCAGGCAGGCGTTGGCCGCGTTGTTGAGCACCTGGAGCAGAGGACGAGTGAGGAACATGAATGCCCGCATCGGCAGGGCGAGCATGATCGCAGACCGTTCTGGGTGCGCGACAGCCCACGACTTCGGTGCCATTTCACCGACGACGAGGTGGAGGAAAGTGACGATGATGAGCGCAAGAACAAAGCCGGTGAGGTCAGCGATCCAGAGTGGCAGGCCCACAGCCTCGGCGACCGGGGTGATCCAGTGATGAACCGCAGGTTTCGTGATTGCGCCCAACGCCAGGGTGCACGCTGTGATGCCCAACTGAGAACCGGCGAGGAGGACGGAGAGCTCGGTGGAGCTGCGCAGCGCGGCACGGGCCGAACGGCTGTCGGCCGCCGCGTCTTCCAGCCGGTGGCGTTTGGCGGCGATGAGGGCGAACTCGACGGCGACAAAGAAGGCGCTGAGGCCGATGATGAGAATGGTCAGGGTGACGATGACCCAAGGGTTGCTCATCGCTGAACCTCGATTCCGATTCGCAGCAAGGAGGGCACGTGGGAGGCCACCTCGAGGACATCGACGGTGAGCAGGACGGGACTCGGCGACTCGGTGTCTGCGAGTTCGGCGGGGTCGATCGGCAAGGAGATCTCGATTCGATCGCCGACGGCGGGGAAGCCCTTGGCATGTTCGATGACGAGACCCGAAAGCGTATGCGCCGACGTAGCCGGCAGTTCGCGTTGCAGAGTCCGTTCCAGCTCGTCGAGGGGGATCGCCCCGGGAGCCGTCCAGGTGCCGTCATCAGCGGAGACGATCTCCTCGATCGCATCATCGTGTTCGTCGACGATGTCACCGACAAGCTCCTCGCCGAGGTCCTCCACCGTAATGATGCCGGAGAAGCCGCCGTACTCATCGACGACGCAGCCCATCTGGGCCCGACCTTCGGTCAGAGTGCGCACGGCGTCGGGAAGCGGCAGAGACTCGGGAACGAAGACCGGTGCCTTGAGGAGCCGGCGCAGCTCGTCATCATCGGCGGCGGAGAGAACGTCGAGGAGATCGATCGTGCCCACAACCTCCTCGGCTGCGTTGAGCACCGGGTACCGGGAATGACCGGTCTGCATGAGGGTTCGCACCTGGTGAAGCGATGTGTCCTCGCTGATGACATCGACGCGTGAACGGGGCACAGTGGCGTGGGAGACGCTCTGCTGTGGGAAGTCGAGGATGCGGTCGAGGATGAGGGAATCCTCGTCGACGAGATCTCCGCTCTGGCGGGAGTCGGCGACGATGTGCTTGAGATCGCGACGAGTCGCGGAGTGGTCGACATCGTGGACGGGTTCGATCCCGAGGACCTTCAGCAGAGCGTTCGATGCCTTGTCGAAGATCGTGATGAGCCAGCCGAAGACGGCGAGGTAGATCGCAGTCGACCGCGCCAGCCAGATTGCCAGCGGCTCGGGGCGGGCGATCGCGAGGTTCTTCGGGAAAAGTTCGCCGAAGACCATCTGGATGATCGTCGCCACGACCAGGGCGAGCACGGTGCCGATGGCAATTGCGGTGCCTGTGGGGATCGATGTCCCGCCGAGGGCCTCGCCGACGGCCGTGCCGATAAGGGGCTCGGCGACATAGCCGACCAGCAGCCCGGTGACCGTGATGCCCAGCTGGGCGCCAGAGAGCATGAAGGAGGTGCGGCGAGTGATCGATTGGGCGCGCTCGGCGGCTTTGTCACCGGCGGCTGACCGGGCGGCAAGTCGCGAACGGTCGACGGCCATATAGGCGAATTCCTGAGCCACGAAGTAGCCGGTGGCCACTGTGATGAGGAGGACGACGAGCAGGCCGATGAGGAGCGAGAGAACCCAGGTCAACGACGTTCACCTGCCCGCGCGGGGTGTTGCAAAGAATTGATACTGCCAATGATGTCCCAGCCGGGACTTCGATAGTCGTCCATGGTCCTTCCGGAAGTCTGCATGTAGGCGGCTGACTACGATTATCCAGGTGAAAGCTGGCAACGCGCTGTGGGTAGGCGTTGCGAAGGGCAGGCGGTCTCCGCAACGCTTCCATGACCACTGAACACTTTTGGTGCAGGGGACCAGTCCGCAAACTGTCCACCTGCACCAAAAGTGATCGATCTTCCTCGGACCCTACGGCCTCGGGCGCTACGACCCCACGAACGCCGTCGCGAAGAACGGCACGAAGGTCACCAGCATCAACGCCGCCAGCAGCACCAGCGCGCTCGGGATGGCGGCCTTGGCCACGCTCATCACACTCATGCCCGACATGCCGGAGGCCACGAACAGGTTGAGTCCCAGCGGCGGCGTGATCATGCCGATCTCCAGGTTCATCACGACGATGATTCCGAAGTGGATCGGGTCGATGCCGAGCTCCATCGCGATCGGCAGCAGGATCGGGGCGAGGATGAGGATCGCCGAGGACGTCTCCATCACGCAGCCCACGAACAGCAGCAGGATGTTGACGAGGATGAGGAACTGCCAGGGCTGCAGGTCCCAATTTGTGATCGTCTCCGAGATCGACCCTGGGATCCGCTCACTGGCGAGGACGAAGGTGAAGAGGATGCCGTTGGCGATGATGAACATGACCATCGCGGAGGTCTTCACCGATGACAGCGTGACTTCCCACAGCTGCGAGATTTTGATCTCGCGGTAGATGAGCAGGGACACCACCAGGGAGTAGGCGACCGCGACGGCCGCCGCCTCGGTGGGGGTGAACCAGCCGGAGTAGATTCCACCGAGGACCAGGAACGGCAGTGCCAGGGCCAGGATCGCATCCCGGAAGGCCTTGAGCTTGTCCGCGGTGGAGAGTTTGAAGCCGGCTCCGGCGTGGCCGTAGCCCTTCTTCCAGGCCACGAATACGGCCATGCCCAGCAGCATGACGCCGGCGAGGACGCCCGGCAAGATGCCGGCGAGGAACAGGTCACCGATGTTCTGCTCGGTGGCGATGCCGAAGACGATGAGCGGGATCGATGGTGGGATGAGGATGCCCAAGGACCCCGAGGTGGCCACGAGTCCCGTGGAGAATTCCTTCGGGTATCCGTTCTTGATCATGGCCGGGATCATCAGTGCACCGACGGCCACAACCGTGGCAGGTGAGGAACCGGAGACCGCGGCGAAGAACATGCACGCGAGCACCGTGGTGATCGCCATGCCGCCGCGCAGGTGGCCGACCATGGCGGCACCGAAGTCGGTCAGTCGCCGCGAGATTCCACCGCGGGACATGATGTTGGCCGCGAGGATGAAGAACGGTATCGCCATCAGCGGGAACGAGTTCAAGGCGTTGAAGAGCCGTTCCGAGACCTGGGTCATCGGGATGAGTGTGAAGTAGTAGAAGTAGACGAGGCTGGTCAAGCCCAGGGCCACCGCAATGGGCGCCGAGGTGACGAGCAGCAGAATGAGGACTGCAATGAGAACGAATGTTGCTTCGAGCATCAGCGATCCCCTTCCTTCGTGTCGTCGTCATCGCCGAGGCTGTCGTCCCCGGTCGTACGGTTGTTCGGCGTCGTGGACGGATCGTCATCGATGGCGACATCCTTCACGTCGATGCCGACGGCTGCGGCCTCTTCGGCGAACACGTCCTTGTCGAGTGCCTCCGGTGGTGTCTTCACCGCACGGATGAGCATTTCGGCGGCGCGGATGAAGAACAGCGTCATGCCGATCGCCAGCGAGAGTTCGACGACCCACAGCGGCAGCTTGAGCGCCGGAGTGATCGTCGTCCGCGAGAATGGTTCGCTGATCAGAGCCCAGGACAGGTAGGCGATGAAGCCTGCGTAGATGAGGGTCATCATGCCGCCGAGGACGACGAAGAATTTCTTCTTCTTGCCCTTGAGCAGTGTCGGCATGATGTCCACGGCCACGTGTTCGTTGTGGCGCAGGGTCACGACCGCTCCGAAGAAGGTCGAGCAGATGATGAGGTAGATGATGGCCTCTTCGGACCAGAAGAGCACGTCTCCTGTGATGTTGCGCAGGAGCACGGCGAAGACCGCGAGTGCTGTGGCGCCGATGAGACTGGCGCCGGCCAGGAAGTTCTCGACCCGGCTCAGATATTTGTCGAAGGTCTTCATCGTCACTCACGTTCCTTGTCACGTCGCAGGAGCTCGTCGACGACCTCTGGTCCGATGACATCGCTGTACTTCTCGTACTCGGAAGGCACGACCATGTCCTTGAACGACTGACGCTCCTCCTTCGTGGGCACCACGATCTTCGTGCCCCCGGACTCCTCAATGAGCCGCTTGGATTCCGCGTTGACCTTCTGTGCTTCCTTGCGGTTGAACTCGGAGGCCTCATCGGCAGATTCGTCGACGACGGCCTGCAGGTCATCGGGCAGTTCGTCATACCAGCGCTTGTTCACGGTGAGGATGTAGCCGATGTAGCCGTGGTTGAGCTCGGTGACGTACTTCTGGACGGTGTGCATCTTCTGCGACTCGATGTTCGAGTACGTGTTCTCACCACCGTCGATGAGCCCCTGCTGGAGACCGTTGTAGACCTCGGCGAAGGCCAAGGGAGAGGGAATTCCACCCCAGGTCTCGAACTGAGTGCGCAGCACATCGGAGGGCTGGATGCGGTACTTCTTGCCCTTCATATCGTCAGGGTTCAGCGTCGCATTGTTCGAATGGATCTGCTTCATGCCCGAATCCCATAGGCCCAGGACCTTCAACCCATTGGCCTCGAGGTCGGGGTTGGCGTAGATGGCCTTGCCAATCTCGGTGTCGGGGCTGACGATCTCCGGGATCTCATCCGGGTGATCGAAGATGAACGGCAGGTCGAGGACCTGCAGACTCGGCGCGATCGTCGTGAACTTCGCGCTCGCCGGGGCGAGCATCTGCACGGCGTTGGACTGCAGCGCCTGCATCTCGTCCTTGTCGCCGTAGAGTTCCGAGTTCGGGAACACCTCGACCTGGATGCGACCATCGGACTTCTCTTCGATCTGCTTCGCGAAGAAGTCGGCGGCCAGTCCCTTCGGCGTACTTGTCGAAGTCACATGGGCGAAGCGCAGTTCGAACTTCTCCTGCTTGCCGCTGCGCGCGGGATTGCACCCGCTCAGGGCCAGCAGGCAGATCGACAGGCAGGCAACCAGCGGTTTCCACCTGGGTCGTCGTATCGACGTCATCGTCAGCTCCAGTAATCGAGACCAGTGTCATGTCAGTCTCCGAAGCGACGAGAGCAGACATCGCAGTTTGCTGCACCCATGCACGGCAACGTGCCTTGGTCGTGTGGTGGGTCACCTTCGGAGCCAAACCATTTGAGCTTAGACGAGACTCTGACATTTTCCAATATTATCTGTCAAAGAATGCATTATTTCTTGAGATGTGGGAATCCATCGCTGATGTGAGGAGGATCCTCGGGGTTTTCGGGCGCACTGTCCTCTGGGTGGAGGGTGTCCTATTGGCTGCCGCGCGTGGTTCAGTGGATTGCTGCAGCGATCACCGAGTCGAATCCAGCGGAAAGCGACACCGTGACTGAGGCTGACTCGCCGAGGTAGCCGTTGACCATCGCTCCATCGCGCAGGATCATGAGTTGCCGAGCCGTCATATCGGCATCCGCGACCTTCGCCTCGGCAGCAATGTTGGCGAACTCTTCGAGCATCCACTGTCGGTGCTCATTGATGACCGCGCGGACCGGATCTTCGGGATCTGCGAACTCTGCTGCGGCGTTGATGAACGCGCAGCCGCGAAATCCTGGGCTGCAGCTAGCCTTGCCGACACCTGAGGCGATCGCCCGCAAGGAGCCCTGGGCGTCGCCAACCTGACGCATCGAAGTGAACCATGCGCGTTCTCCGTCCGCCTGCTGCTGCAGGTAGGCGACGACGAGGTCGCTCTTCGTGGGGAAGTGGCGGTAGAAGGTGACCTTCGTGATGCCCACCTGCGCAATGACACGATCGGCGCTCGTCCCGCGGATTCCGTGTGCGTAGAACAGTTCGTTCGCGGCCTGAAGTATGCGATCACGAGTGGCGGGGCCCGACCTGGTCTGGGTACCTGCTGACGTCTTCTGCGGCATGAGATCTCTCCGAATTTTCCTGAACTGCTTGCGCTGGGTATACGAAGTAGTCTACATTATTGAAGTAGACGAACTAGTAACTCTACATAGTTCGCACCGCTGCACCGCCACCGCATCCTCAACCACCACCAGAAGGAGACACCGCATGTCCGCCACGCTCTACACCACCACCGCCACCTCGACCGGGGAGGGCCGCGCCGGAGGCCGTGCAGTCACCGACGATGGACTGCTCGACCTGACCCTGGCCATACCCAAGTCGATGGGCGGCCCCGGTGGCGCGACCAACCCCGAGCAGCTCTTCGCCGCCGGCTGGGCATCGTGCTTCCACTCAGGCCTGAAGATGGTCGCAGCACAACAGAAGACACCTGTCACCGACTCCACCGTCACGGCAGATGTCTGGATCACGAAGACCGATGAAGGCGGACTCGCCCTCAACGCAGCGATCCGCGTGCACATCGGAGGCGGCATCACCCAGGAGGCCGCCGAGGCGCTCGTCGCCGCAGCTCACCAGGTGTGCCCCTACTCGGTTGCCACCCGCGGCAACCTCCCCGTTGACCTCACCACAACCGTCGCCTGAGCGACCTCACGAATACACCAGGAGCAGAACAATGACTACGCAACCCGCCACATCGCCATCCACCTCCGATCACCCCACCTCCGAGCAATCAGCCACCGCGCTGACGTACGGCCGTACGCTTCGCAAGCTGTACTTCATCCGCTTCATCTTCGCCGCCGTGTGGGTGGGCATCATGTTCGCGACCGCTGCGAAGATAACCGAACCGAGCCCACTGCTGACGGTCCTCCTCGTCATCTACCCCATCTTCGACGCCGGTGCGGTGCTATGGCAGCTGCGCGCAGACCCTGATAAGCAACGCTCGGAAGTCGCCGAGTGGCTCAACGTTGTTATCAGCGTCGCCATCGCAATTGCCCTCGGCATCTCATCCTCGATCGCGATCCCCGCAGCTCTGGCGGTCTGGGGCGTGTGGGCCATCGTCGTCGGCATCCCACAGTTGATCACAGCGATCCGCAACCGCCGCAACGGCGGCCAAGTGGCACAGATGCTCTCGGGCGGCATCTCCGTGTTCGCCGGTGCAGGCTTCCTGCTTCAGGGGCTCCAGGGCAACGGAATGATTTCAGGCGCGGCCGGATATGCAGGCCTCGGCGCGATCTTCTTCCTCGTCTCGGCCGTCCGCCTGAACTCGAAGTTGAAGAAGCAGAGTGCCTGAGTTTCGGGCAGAACATTACGGTCGACCACGACCTGACCGTGATCGTCGGTGAGGTGGGTGTCGGCGGTTCAGTCCGTGTCGAAGTCGAAGGGGTCGGAGACCGGTGCTCCCGTGGTTGATTCGGCCAGGCGCAGGAATCCATTGGTGATGTGATCGCCGAGGTGGGTCGCCGCTGCGTCCGGATCGATGCGTTTGACGGCGTCGACGATGGCCTGGTGTTCGCTGTGGACCTGGTTGAGTCGGTCCGAGCTGTCGAGGGTGAGATCCCAGGGGAAGGCCCGCCACCGGGTTGCGATGTCATCGCGCAGGGCGGGCAGTCCGCACCGATCGTAGAAGAAGAAGTGGAATTCCTCGTTGCGGGTGTTGCGGCCCATGGCGTCGCCCTCTTCGCTGGCGGAATCCAGGGCTTCGAGGAGCTTCTCGGCCTGGCGCAGCTCGTGGCGGGAGATGCGTGTCGTGGCACGGGCGATGGCGAAGGTCTCGGTCAGCTTCCGGGTGATGAAGAGGGATTTGAGGCGGTCGATGTCGACACCGGCCACGCGGACACCGCGGTGAGCCTCTGAGGAGACGAGGCCTTCGGATTCGAGGATGCGCAGGGCCTCGCGGACGGGAGTGATTGAGGCCTTGAACCATTCGGCGACCTCGTCCTGACGCAGTCGCTCACCGCGTTCGAGTTCGCGTCCGAGGATCTTCCGACGCAAGCCCAGGACGATCTTGTCCCGCTTCGTCGATGCTGATTCCTGATCCACTCCACAGCCTTCCGTCGCCGCTCGTTGTCCCTCGTCAATTGTCTTCGCTTCGTGAAGTGTATCCCGCTGCAAGGTTTCAGCATGAATAATGCATGATTCAGACAATGATGTATTCTGTCGGGGAAAGCTTATGAAATCTTGTTGTGGAGGCCCCTTGCACGCTGAACTTCCGTTGTCCGGGATCACCGTCATCAGCTGCGAGCAGGCCGTGGCGGCACCGTTTGCCTCTCGGCAGCTCGCCGACCTGGGTGCACGCGTGATCAAGATCGAGCGCCCCGGAACCGGAGACTTCGCCCGCGGCTACGACACCACCGTCAACGGCATGTCGAGTCACTTCGTGTGGATCAACCGCAACAAGGAGAGCCTGAGCCTCGACCTCAAAAACCCTGAAGGCAAAGCAATACTGAAGGACCTCATCGCCGAGGCCGATGTGTTCATCCAGAACTTCGCCCCCGGAGCTGCCGAGCGCTTGGGTTTCGGTGCCGAAGAGCTGCGCGGCATGAACGAGCGACTCATCTATGCCTCCATCTCCGGATACGGACCAGACGGGCCGTACAAGGATGCCAAGGCATACGATGCACTTGTGCAGGCCGAAGCAGGTTTGGTCTCCGTGACAGGGACCGAGGACCATCCCGCGAAGACGGGAATCTCAACGGCGGACATCTCGGCCGGCATGTACACCTATTCCGGAATCCTGACCGCACTGTTCAACCGCGAACGGACCGGACAGGGAGCCACACTCCAGATCAGCCTCTTCGACTCCCTCGTCGAATGGATGGGCTACCCCCTCTATTTCACCAAGGGCGGCGGCACTCGCCCCACCAGAGCCGGAACCTCCCACGCGGCCATCGCACCCTACGGGGCCTTCACCTGCGGCGACGGCACCCAGATCATGCTCGCGATCCAGAACGAACGCGAATGGAAGAGCTTCGCAACCCAGGTCCTGGGCCGCGAAGACATGGTCACCGACGAACGCTTCGACCGGGCCGCCCACCGCTACGCCCACCGCGACGAACTGCAGACCATCATCGAGTCGGTCTTCGCTGACCTCACCGGTGAACGGTGCGATGAACTCCTTAAAACCGCCAAGGTTGCACACTCGAGGCAGCGGGACATGACCGAGATCGCCGAACATCCTCAACTGGTCGAACGTGACCGCTGGCAGGACGTCGGATCCCCGGTCGGACCGATCTCGATGCTGCTGCCCCCGGTTGAGATGTCCGGGGTCGAACCACGGATGGACCCGATTCCCGACGTCGGGGAACATACGGACACCATCCTCGGCGATCTGGGATTCAGCCCGGAGAAGGTCGCCGAACTCCATCGTGAAGGAGCCATCTGATCACCATGGCCGATCAATCTGCACCCGCAACGCCTGCCGTCGCCTACACTCCGCTGCTGCCCACGCACGGTGATGGCCCGGCCATGCGGCAACTCGACATCGGCGGAGTCGAAACGGTGCACGCCGAGGTGGCCGGCCAGTCGAGGTCATTTCTGCAGGTGGCGCCCTCGACGCTCACCGACCTCGCCGAGGTTGCGTTCAAAGAGGTCTCCCACTACCTACGCACCGATCACCTGGCCAGTCTGCGTGCGATCATCGACGACCCGGAAGCCAGCGCCAACGACGTCTTCGTCGCCCTCGACCTGCTGCAGAACGCCTCGGTCTCCGCCGGGGAGATCTTGCCCATGTGTCAGGACACAGGCACCGCGATCGTCTCCGCAAAACGCGGACCCAATGTGCTCACCGATGGTGACGACGCCAAACATCTCTCAGCCGGAATCCACCGGGCCTATGAGGAACTCAACCTCCGCTACTCCCAGCTGGCCCCGGTCAGTCTCTTCGAGGAGAAGAACACCGGAACGAACCTGCCGGCCCAGATCGAGGTGGGCTTGAGCCCGGACGATGACTACGAACTGCTTTTTATGGCCAAGGGTGGTGGAAGTGCGAACAAGTCCTTCCTCTACCAGGAGACGAAGGCCGTGCTCAACGAGGACTCGATGCTCGAATTCCTCGCCGAGAAGATCTCTACCCTGGGCACCGCGGCCTGCCCGCCCTACCACCTCGCCGTGGTCATCGGCGGACCCTCGGCGGAGTTCACGCTCAAGACCGCGAAGCTCGCCAGCGCCCACTACCTCGACGATCTGCCCACCACCGGTGACGCGACACTTGGCCACGGGTTCCGCGACACGAACTTCGAAGACACGGTGTTCAAACTCACCCAGACACTCGGATTCGGCGCCCAATTCGGCGGCAAGTACTTCTGCCACGACGTACGCGTCGTCAGGCTGCCCCGCCACAACGGGTCACTGCCGATCGCGATTGCCGTCAGCTGCTCGGCCGATCGGCAGATCATCGCCCGCATCAACTCAGACGGCGTCTTCATCGAGGAACTCGAACACGATCCCGCACGGTTCCTGCCCTCCATGGGTCGGGTCGAAGAGATCGAATCAGGCAACGTCACCGAGGTAGACCTCGACTGTCCCATGCCGCAGCTCCAGTCCCAGCTGAGCCAGCTGGCAGTCGGCGACAGACTCTCGCTGACGGGCACCGTGATCGTCGCCCGCGACATCGTCCACGCCAACCTGCGACAGCGCCTCAACGAGGGCGGGCAGCTTCCCGACTACTTCAAGGATCACCCGATCTACTACGCGGGACCGGCGAAGACACCCGAGGGAATGCCCTCGGGATCCTTCGGCCCGACCACCGCCTCACGGATGGACACCTACGTCCGGCAGTTCCAGCAAGCCGGCGGATCGATGATCATGCTCGCCAAGGGCAACCGCTCCAAACAGGTCAAAGACTCCTGCGCGGAATTCGGTGGCTTCTACTTAGGCTCCATCGGCGGCCCCGCGGCCCGTCTGGCCCAGGACTGCATCACCTCCGTCGAGGTCCTCGACATGGAAGACCTCGGCATGGAAGCCGTCTGGCGAATCACAGTCGAGGACTTCCCGGCCTTCATCATCACCGACGACAAGGGCCACGACTTCTTCGACACCACCGGACCCGAGACCACGATCGGACTCGGACGCACACGCACAGCCAAGGACGGCGCCCGCCTGGACTGAACCAGGCACGGGCCACCACGAACACGGCCACGCCGGGCCACCTCGGCGTGGCATTGAGAAAAATTTTCAGTATCAGAGGATAAGGAATTCGACATGGCAGTCAGCACCGAAGAGCAGATGATGATCGACACGGTCGCCGAGTTCATCGACCACGACGTCAAACCCCACGTCAACCGGGTCGAGCACGCCGACGAATACCCGGAGAAGTGGATCCAGACCATGAAGGACATGGGCATCTACGGTCTCGCGATCGACGAGCCCTGGGGCCCGGGCAAGGTCTCGACCGAGGCCTACGCGCTCATCACGCAGGAACTGGCCCGCGGGTGGATGTCCCTGGCCGGCGCCATGGGCGGGCACACCGTCGTGGCCAAGCTCATCGCCGAATTCGGCACGAGCGAGCAGAAGGATCAGTACCTGCCGCGCATGGCCACCGGTGAGCTGCGCGCGACCATGGCCCTGACCGAACCCGGCGGCGGCTCCGACCTGCAGGCCATGCGCACCGTCGCGGCCAAGGACGGCGAGGACTACGTCATCAACGGGTCGAAGACCTGGATCACCAACGCCCGCAAATCCGACCTCATCGCCCTGCTGGTCAAGACCGACCCGAGCGCTGAACCACGCCACAAGGGAATCTCGATCATCCTCGTCGAAAAAGGCGAGGGCTTCACCGTGTCGAAGAACCTCTCGAAGCTCGGCTACAAGGGTGTCGAGACCTGCGAACTCGTGTTCGAGAACCTGCGCCAGCCACAGTCCCAGCTGCTCGGCTCGGTCGAAGGCGTCGGCTTCAAGCAGATGATGAAGGGCCTGGAGATCGGACGCATCCAGGTGGCCTCCCGCTCACTCGGCGTGGCCCAGGCAGCGTTGAACGATGCGGTGAAGTACTCGCAGGAACGCGAGTCCATGGGCAAGCCCATCTGGAAGCACCAGGCCGTGGGCAACCAGCTGGCGAAGATGGCCACGAAGCTCGAAGCCGCCCGGCAGCTCGTCCTCCACACCGCCAGGACCTATGACTCGGGTGATCGCGTGGACATGGAGGCCGGCATGGCCAAGTACTACGCCTCAGAGATGGCCGCCGAGGTGGCCCTTGACGCTATCCGTGTCCATGGCGGCTACGGATACTCCACCGAATACGACGTCGAACGCTACTACCGGGACGCGCCGCTGATGATCGTCGGCGAGGGCACCAACGAAATCCAGCTCGGCGTCATCGCCAAGCAGCTCATCGGCCGCAACAAGGCCTGAAGGGATCCGCAATGACGCATAAGCCCAGGCCACGCCCGAACACACCGCACTTCATGACCGAGGAACGGCTCGAGATCCAGGCACTCGCCCGCGAGTTCGCCCGCGACGTCGTCCTACCACTCGCCAACGAGCTTGATCCCGTTGAGGGACAGTTCCCGGATTGGTTCGTGCGTCAGATGGCGGACATGGGATTCTTCGGGATCCTCATCCCCGAAGAATATGGGGGCCTTGGACTTGGCGTCTTCGAGTACTGCCTCGTCGCTGAGGAACTTTCCAGAGCGTGGATGAGTGTCGGTGGTCTCTTGGCTCGTGGCAACGGGATGGGTGGTGGATTCTCACCTGAACAGGAAGCTAGGCTGCTGCCGAAGGTCGCCACCGGCGAATACCTCGGCGCCTTCGCCCTCTCTGAGGCAGAAGCTGGTTCAGATGTAGCGAACATTCGCTGCAAAGCCACCCGCGCTGAGGACGGTGGCTGGGTCATCAATGGCACGAAGATGTGGTGCACGTTCGCCGACCAGGCCGACTACATCATCCTCTTCGCCCGCACCTCGACCGACGAGAACAAGCGCCACCGGGGGATCTCGGCATTCCTCGTCGAGAAGGAACGCGGTGAGTTCCCCGAAGGTATGTCCGGGACTGCTGTGAAGAAGATCGGGTACTTCGGGTGGAAAACCTGGGATCTCAACTTCGACGACTTCCACTTGCCTGCTGAGGCATTGCTGGGCGAGGAAGATCGCGGCTTCTACCAAGCAGTGTCGGGGCTTGAGGTCGGGCGTGCACACACTGCGGCCCGCTCGATCGGGTTGGCGCAGGCTGCGTTGGAGGATTCGATTGCGTATCTCAAGCAGCGGGTCCAGTTTGGTCATCCGCTCGCGGATTTCCAGCATCTGCGGTTCAAGGTTGCTGACATGGCGGCTCAGATCGAGGCGTCCAGGGCGTTGATGTATCACGTGTGCACGCAGATCGATTCTGGTGCACGCTGTGACAAGGAAGCCGCGATGGTGAAGTACCTGGCGGCTGAGATGGCGGAGAAGGTCACCTCGGAGGCCGTGCAGATCCACGGTGGTGCCGGATATACGAAGGACTTCGCGGTGGAACGTCATTGGCGTGATGCCAGGTTGACGAAGATCTTCGAAGGCTCCTCGGAGATTCAGATGCGTATCATTTCCGATGAACTGTTAGGACGTTGAGATGACTGAGAACAACCTGCAGGACTGGGTCGGCCGATCCAGCACCGAAGAAGACATTGCCGACGGCGTCAACGCGGCTCGACTGGCCACGCTGCTTGAGCAGGAGCCACAGGATGGCTCCGGACCGCAGCGCCTGTTCCCCGTTGGGCACTGGCTGCAGTTCGCCGAGGACGATGTGCCGATGAGCGAGCTCGGGACCGACGGACACGCGAAGCTCGGCGGATTCATGCCGCCGGTCAGCTTGCCCAGGCGTATGTGGGCCGGCAGCCAGCTCGAGTTCCACGCACCAATCGTCGCTGGACAGAAGCTGTCACGGACGACGACCATCGAATCGATCACCGAGAAGACCGGCGGCAGCGGCCGGCTGTGCTTCGTCATCCTTCGCCACGAAGTCTCCGCCGATGGAAACCTCGCGACCACGGACCGACACACGATCGTCTACCGGGAAGCCACCTCGGCGCCCGAAGGATCCACAGCGGCACCACCACGGGCAGACTCCCCGGCACCGGAGGGGTGGGACTGGGCGCGATCGGTGCGACCCAACGAGGTCATGCTCTTCCGGTACTCGGGGCTGACGTTCAACTCCCACCGCATCCACTACGACCACCCATATGTGACGGGTGTCGAAGGCTACCCGGGACTCGTCACCCACGGCCCGCTGACGGCCACGCTGCTGCTCGACGCGTTCATGAAGAACCACCCCGAGGCCACCGTCGCCACCTACGACTTCCGGGCGAAGTCACCCCTGTTCGCGAACGAGCAGATCCACCTCGTCGGTCGCAGCACCGGAGCGAACACCCACGAACTCGAAGCGATCGGACCTGACGGCAAGACCGCGATCGCGGCAACAGTGACGACCACGGAAAACTGAGGAGAACACATGTCTGAAACTCGCCCAGCACCATTGGCCGGACTGAAAGTCGTCGAAATCTCTGCGTTTGTCGCAGCACCACTGGGCGCGATGACCCTGGCTCAGCTGGGCGCCGACGTCATCCGCATCGACCCTATCGGCGGCAACATCGACGCCAACCGGTGGCCGATCAGCGACGACGGCACTAGCATCTACTGGGCCAGCCTCAACAAGGGCAAACGCTCTGTCACCCTCGACCTCAAATCCGAAGAGGGCCAGAAGATAGCCACCGACCTCATCGCCGAGGCGGGCACCCTGGTCACGAACCTGCCCGCCCGCGGATGGCTCTCGTACGAGAATCTTGTGCAGCACCGTGAGGATCTCGTGATGCTGCGGCTCAACGGATCCCACGATGGGAAGCCTGCGGTGGACTACACGATCAACGCGGCCAGCGGATTCCCCATCATCACCGGCGACGACGAGCGTCCCGTGAACAATGCCATCCCGGCCTGGGACGTCATCGCCGGCCTCTATATCGCCAATGGCATCACCGCGGCTGAGCTTGATCGCCGGACCTCGGGGAAGGGCCAGGAGATCAACTTGGCCCTGTCCGATGCGATGCTCGCAACCGTCGGCAACCTCGGCTACATCGCAGAGGTGCAGTCGACGGGTAAGACTCGTGGACCGCTGGGCAATGGTCTCTATGGTGCTTACGGTCAGTCGTTCAAGACCTCTGATGGGCGCGAGATCATGGTCGCAGTCATCTCGAACAAGCACTGGCGGGGGCTGGGCACCGCGACGGGGCTAAGCGATAAGTTGGCGATGATTGGGCCGATGCTCGACGTCGATCTGTCGACCGAGGGCGGGCGGTTCGAGGCGCGGGAAGCTATCGACGCCGTAGTACGTCCGTGGTTTGCTGCGCACACTGCCGCCGAGGCTGCTGCCGCGTTGAGCGGAGCGGGTGTGCTGCAGGGGGAGTTCCAGACCTTCGAGGAGTTGGTGAATAACGATCCGTGGTGTTCGCTGGAGAATCCGCTGTTCAGCGAGATCGATCAACCGGGGGTCGGAACTGTGATTGCTCCGAGGGTGCCGTTGGCGTTCTCGGGGTCACCTGCGGGTGCGGCGGTTCCTGCTCCACAGTTGGGCGGAGATACTGAGAGTGTGTTGGCAGATGTGCTTGGGCTCGGCGACCGATGAGGTCGCCGGGCTGAAATCGATCGTCGTGCGTGGCTGAGCTAAATGCAGTCGGGCGGTAGCCAGCACTCTATGTGGTTAGGTAAGTGTAGAGACGGTTACGCACGACTTGAGAGAGGCCGGGCATGACGAATTCTTCGGAAGAGCTCGCACGTGATTCTGCTGGTTGGATCATCCGGTCCGATCCAACTACGCGTCCTCGTCTGACTGGCGACGAACAGCTTGAGGGAACGGGTGGGGCGACAGTTGCCGATTTCTGGCGTTTTGCCATGCAGGACCTGCAAATGAACAACACGCGAGGCTACCTCGCTGAGTTTCTAGTTGGGCGGGCGCTCGGCATCGAATCCAACCGGGTCGAATGGGACCCATTCGATTTGCTGTGGCATCCCGCACCCTCGGAATCTGTACGAATAGAGGTGAAAAGCTCGGCTTACCTTCAGTCTTGGCGACAGCGAAAACTCTCTACTCCGTCATTCTCTGGTTTGAAGGGCAAAGTTCTCAACGAAGATTTGGGCGCGTATCCCGGGGAGCCCGGCTACAACGCTGACATCTACGTGATGTGTTTGAACGATCAGACCGACCCAACTGCCTTTGATCCCTTGGACATCAGCGTGTGGAAGTACTTCGTCGTTCCTCGACACTCGCTGGCGTCAAGCAACCTGGCGGGTGTTGGCCTTCGCTGGCTGGACCAGAACGGTTATACACCGGTCTCCTACGACGAGCTTGAGTCTGAGGCTATAAGAGTCTGGCAACTGGAACGAGAGAAGGCGTTGACGCCGGTGAAGTCCGATGAAAAGGAAGAGCTTCGCAAAGTTGCACCGTTCAGCGTTCCTATACCATTTTCGAAAGTCGACGATCGGGCAATCGCGCCGTGCACGTCCTGTGGAAGAACATCTAGGTACGACGCTGGTATCTTGCACGTTATCCGGTCGGCTCATGGCTCGTCAGGAACTGGGCACTTCGATGTCTACTGTCCGATGCACCTCGAACAGTGGGCGGCTGGCCAGAGATGAGGGCCTGGACTCGAAGCGCCTATGTTCTTGAAATAGTGGCAGGGAAGCACTCTTGACTCCTTGGCCCGTCGATGAGGAGCCTGGGGCTTATCCAAGGTAACGGGGGAAGTTCGTCGAATTCAGTGACACCTTTGAATTGATAAAGAACTGGTAAGACGATCAGTGGTTCCTTGAGCGGGGCTGATGCAGGGTTTGGTGACCCGAGCTGCACATTTTCACTTTCCTGTTGTCGTGTCAGCCCCATGTGTGACACTGATTTGTACTACGGATGACGAGTAGTTTTGTCGCCAGCTGATAACTGCAAATAGACGAGGAAGTCGGAAATATGACCACGACCCCGAGTGCCGCTGTCACCTCCCTTGATGTTCTCGAAAACTTCTTCGGAGACGTTCCGAAAGTGGATCAGATACTCTCCCTCTCTGACTCAGACATCGAAGAGCTTCGTGATCGTACGATGGAGTTCTCGAGCGTGGAGGAATCAGAGCCGGTTCCCGAAGCATCGATCTACCCCGGATCATGGATCGCGGGGAATTGGCATCTCGACGTGATGCGCCCTGAGCTCAATCAATCGCTGATCTATCACGACTCCATCGTCACCCACGATCCTGTCGCTGACTTTTTCGGAATGTCGTCGCGTTGGCTTCCCGAGTTCCGGCCTATTCGAGCGGCAGATGGAACGATGATCCTCCAGCGAGATCCTGAGATGTGGACGCACGACCACACTTACGAGTCCTTGCGAAGCGATCCTGACCGGGTTCGACACTTTTTGGCTGGTCTGATCCCCTACGTCTTCGAGCTGGCACCCATGATCAAGTCGAGGGTGATCGTTCCGCGTCCTCAGTGGAAGACGTTTAAGGAGCGTCGGGACGCGATGATGACATCAGCCCGACACGACGTGAAGAACCCGATGATGACGGACGGTGCCCCTCGGATATCGAAAGAGGTAGGCCCGATTGCCCTATGGGATCAGCTTCACGGAATGCGAGCGGAACTCACGAAGCCTGTGAAGCTCTCGGATCAGAAGTGGGACTGGGAGGTTGAGTTCTTCCACATGGCCAAGCAACTGGCGTTCTCGGATCAGTACTCAACCATTTATGTGCCTCACCATCCGGGCGACCTTGAGCTGCTGAAATTGAAGGTCGGCTCGCTCGAAAGGGTGCAGGAAAACCAGCCTTCGTCGTCCGTGCTCAACGAGCTGTCCCGAGTGGTACTGCCTAACCTCAACGTGTCAGCACGAACAGCGGTCGATATCCGCAAGGACAGCGAGAGCTTCGAGGCTTGGCGTAGGGCAGTCCGAAAAATCGACCGAGATGCGGCGAACGACGAACCGAACGTTTTGAGCCAAAGGGTCGAGGATGAGCTGTCGACGGTCAAGGAGAAGATCGAGCGCGAGGCTTTTGGTACTGCGCTCAAAGGACACGTGACGCGCGGAGGATTGGGGGCCGCAATCTCCTCAGCGGGTCAGATCGGCCTTGAGCGCATACTGACCGGTGAATCGAACCTGCTTCTAACCGCAGGGGCGGGGGCCATTGGGTGGATCGGGGGAGCGTTCCTTCTGCCACGTGCGCGTGGTGCCGGTCGTGTGATGGTCTCTCTTCAGAAATCAGAGGAGATGCCGAGTGACATCAATCGTCGGCGTGGGATTGGGCCAAACTGAAAACCTAGCCTCTGTTTCAACGCGAGAGTTTCGCGTGATAGAAGAACGGTATCGAGAAGTCGAGACGGTTCATCGAGGTTGTGCTGTCGTGTTGCCTTTATGCAAGTCGAGTCTCCTGTTACCAAACCCTGCATCTGTCCCGCATCTGCGATTCCGCGATATATAGATAGGCTGTCTGTGTCTTAGTCACACGAGTAGGAGTCCTGACAATGAAGAAGGAAATCAACGTCGTTGGTGCTGTCGTGGTCGACCGTGGAAAAATACTCTCAGCTCAGCGGAGTGAGAGTATGTCCTTGCCTGGCATGTGGGAATTCCCCGGTGGCAAAATCGAACCAGGAGAGACTCCTCGCGCTGCTCTCGTGAGAGAGATGCAAGAAGAACTCCTTTGCACTGTGGAGATTGGGGACGAGGTCGCCACTACGCGATACGAGTACGACTTTGGATTCGTTACTCTGACAACCTTTTACGCGATATTGGTCGACGGTGAACCACAGCTCACCGAGCACTCTGAAATTCGGTGGATTGATGCTGCCGATCTGAATTCGGTTGAGTGGGCTCCTGCCGATGTACCCGCCGTTGAGACAATCATGGCCGCATACGCGACACAGAGACGTTAAGAATGGATCTCGTCCCTGACCAGATCCGGCACGACACGTCGTTCGGCTTCCTCGACAAGTCCGTCTCGTCTGAAAAGCTATTCAACCCAATGCTGGTTTCGAACTTCGAGTCGAACACCATGTACAAGACCATTCTCGAAGAACTGCGAAGGTCGAAGAGTTTCACTTTCTCGGTCGCATTCGTCAGTCCAGATGCCATCGCTTCGTTGAAGCAGCCGTTGATCGAGTTCCCCGGACGCGGACGGATCATCACGTCCACCTACCTAGGGTTCAACTCACCGGCGTCGTTTCGTGAACTGGCGAATCTGAGAGACCTCGGCGTGGAAGTGCTGGTTTATGAAAACGGGCGTCAAGGCTTTCACCCGAAGGGTTTTATATTCGAGCAGGAACATGGCACGACCGCCATCGTCGGTAGCTCCAACCTCACATCATTGGCGCTCAAGCGCAATCATGAATGGAATCTGAGGTTCTCCGCTTTGCCCGGTGGCGACATCGTGGAGCAGCTGAGTGAGGCAATCGACACTCAGCTGTCTTCATCGTCCCTGCTCACTGACGAGTGGATCCGACGTTACGAAGAGCAGTACGTCCCACCCCAGACAGCGCAGCCCCTTTCCGGAGTTCCGACGCCGGGGGAGAGCGAACTCTCGCAGATCCATCCAAACGCGATGCAAGCCGAAGCGCTAGAGGAAATCGCCAAAGTGCGTCTCTCAGGAGAGAACAAGGCATTGGTCGTCTCTGCTACAGGGACCGGAAAGACCATCCTTGCTGCCCTTGATGTGAAGGCAGTTGATCCGAAGAGGGTCCTCTTTGTCGTCCACCGCGAACAAATTCTCGATCGCGCGATCGAGAATTCAGTAAGGTACTCAATCTGAGTAGCGCAGACATCGGGAAGTTTGTCGGGGCGCGGAAAGAGCTAGACCGTAGATTCGTTTTCGCGACGGTTCAATCCCTCGGCACGCTGGATAAGCTTCGTCAGATACCACGAGACTATTTCGACTACATCTTGGTCGACGAGGTGCACCGCGCTGGTGCCACCATGCACCAAAACATAATTGGATACTTCGAGCCAGAATTCATGCTTGGGATTACCGCAACACCTGAGCGCACCGACGACTTCAACGTCTACAGCCTCTTCGACTACAACGTTCCTTATGAGATTCGACTTCAAAAGGCTCTCGAAGACGACATGCTTGCGCCCTTCCACTATTACGGGGTGACGGACTTCGAAGTTGACGGCGAAGTCATCAGCGATGCGAGCAAACTCAGCACCCTAGTCGCTCCAGATCGTGTCAACCATCTTTTAAAAGCGATCGAGACATATGGCCATGTGGGGAACAAAGTCTGCGGCCTCATGTTCTGCAGTCGTATAGACGAAGCGATCGAACTGTCGTCATTGCTCAACCAACGGGAGGTTCACGGTCGCCGGCTTCGCACGAGGACTCTGACCGGCGACGATCCGGTTCCAGTGCGCGAGTCAGTAGTCAGCCAGCTGGAGGCGGGGGCGCTTGATTACATCATCACGGTCGACGTTTTCAACGAAGGAATCGACATCCGTACGGTGAACCAGGTGGTGATGCTTCGTCAGACGCAATCAAGCATCATCTTCACGCAACAGCTGGGTCGTGGTCTACGTAAAGCCGCTGGCAAGAGCCACCTCATCGTAATTGACTTCATCGGCAACTATGCCAACAACTTCCTCGTTCCAATTGCACTCTTCGGCGACAGCAGCCTCAATAAGGACTCGATCAGAAAGAAGATGATCGAGGCTCAAGATGTGGGCGCTGTCTCGGGGCTCTCCAGCATCAACTTTGACGCCATCGCCAAGGAGAGAATCTTCAAATCAATTGCGACGACGAGACTCGATAGCCTCAAGAACCTAAAGCAGTCCTTCCGGGATCTGCATACCCGACTTGGACGACCGCCCCAGCTCATCGATTACGCTCGGTTCGACGTTGTTGATCCAGTAGTCATCGCAGGTGCGAGAGGCAACTACTGGAACCTGCTCAATAGTTTCAAAGTCGTCGACGAAGTCCCGACCCCGGCTGAAGACAAAGCGCTGACATTCATCAGCTCTGAGTTCCTCAACGGTAAGCGACCCCATGAGCTGCTTCTCCTCCAACACCTCCTTAATACGCGATCATCCACGTCGGAAAGTGGTCTCCGACGTCTCCTCGAGAGTGCGGGCGCAGGCGCCGATGAAGCGACCATCGCATCGCTGGCACGAGTGTTCAATCTGGAATTCTTCACCGAGGGTGATCAGAAGAAATACGGATCACCAATTCTTGAGTGGAGCCAGGAGGGAATTTCGTTCACCAGCGAGTTCGCTCGATCGCTTGACGAGAGCCAGATGTTCAGCGATCACGTGATGGACGTCGTCGACACCGGTTTGTTTCTGTCTCGGCATCGCTACCAGTGGGACAAACAACTGGAAGTGGGCAAGAAATATTCGCGCAAGGACGTCTGCCGACTACTGAATTGGAAGAGCGACCAAAAGGGCACGATGTATGGGTACAAAGTTGACGTGTACTCGAACAGCTGCCCGATCTTCGTTACCTATCATAAAGACAATGAGGTCTCGGCCAGCACTTCGTACGAGGATTCGTTCCTCAGCGAAAACACCCTCCGCTGGTTCACCCGGAGCAAGAGAACTCTGCTGAGCAAAGAAGTCCGGGCGATCGTGGGGAACCATGTTCCCCTCTACCTCTTCGCAAAAAAAGACGATGCAGAAGGCACCGACTTCTATTACTTGGGTCAGGCTGTATCTTCGAAACCTGTACAAACGAAGATGCCCGGCGATGGCGGCAAAAGCCTCGATGTTGTCACCATGGATCTGAGCCTAGATACCCCTATCGAGCTGGCTCTCTACGATTATCTGACGACGGGCCCGGCGTTGTCCGATAATGCTCAAGGCTCGGAGTCAAAGACAGATGCTGAGGCGGGAGATCCTAAGGCCCAGAGTAGAAGACCCTCAGGCGTGGAGGCTGCCGCTACCTTGTTCTGAGTCGAATGGACGTGCCGCTCCCGACATGACGTTCGTATAGCGCGTATTCCTACCCGCCATCACAAGACCAGACAGCGACCGCATTCAAATTCGGGAGGGGCATCTCTTAACCCAATAGAACCTTTCGGAGTGTTCGTCTATTAGCGTGAGTGGGTGGCGACACGTGTGATTTTGGCCTGAAATATCGGCAGCGTTTCTGCAGCTACAGGGCCCGATCGACGACCCCGGTATGAGTGGTTTGCCATGTCGTTGATGGTCTGCGGGTGTTGCCGCCAGAATACCAAGCCCCACAATAAATGTGGTAAGGACTGGGCTCAACGCTTCTCCCTCCCGATCATAATGCAGGTGTCTGCACGGGCGTCATGACGGGTAACGGCTACTAATCTGGGGGTCGAGGCGCACTGAAAGGGACGCCGATGCGGACTAGATTTAGGACCGGAAGCCCACCAAGAATGCGTTCGCAGCTCAAGACTCGAGCTGGTCTGCGATTATTGGGGTTCCAAATGTGAGAGAGGTTTGAGAGCCGATCACCAATCAGCGGGCCGTCGACAGCCACGTGTTGGTGACAGTCGGTCAGGCGAACTCGATTGGAGCTTTGCTAGTGCCATTCACCTTCGAGCCATCCTCTCAGGGACGTAGTTACGTAGTCCCGTGCAGCCGTGTCAGTGGCTTTCGGTAGAGTCCCCAGCTATGAACTCTGGCCCGGAACAATACAGCTCTGAACTCTCCCCCCGGTCGCCGTGGAAGGCAACTGTCGAAGTCATGCTCTTTAGCCTCATATTCTGTGCCTTAGCGGCTATCATCCTTGCTTTTCCGCTCGGCGGAGTGGAGCTGAGCATGGTGTGGCAGAGAGCAGCAGTCGCCGGTTCCGTAGCTAGTGAACACATAGGCGTTACGCTAGGGGTCTACGCCACCACGTTTCTTGCCTTTTACGGCGTTGTAATCGGAGCTCAAATCAATCGGTCGCGTATGGCGAACCAAACTCAGCGATTCCTGAGTTTGACGTCGGAACTTCTATTTGGGACTCTAGCTCCCGCCATTGGTCTCATCACTATCGCTTGCATTGAGAACCCTTCGCGGGCCGGCGCACTATTCGCATTCCTCCCCGCCACTGCGATTCTATTTGTTGTGGCGACTGTCCTCGGTACGTTCCTAGTTTTCAGTGAAAGCGAACGCCGAGATTCCCTGAGAAGGGCTCTGTCCCAGGTAAGACAGAATCAGATGGTACTCCCAAGAGCTGGAAGATACGGTATGCCCGTGATCTTCTGTCATGCAGCGACACTGGCTGTGATCGGCACCCTGATCACGGGCATCTTCAATGGTTGGACAATCCAGCCTTCAATTATGGCGTTGCTTGGAAGCATGTACTTCGTCGTCGCTGGAGGATTCGCTGCAGGCAGTGCCTTCGCCGTCATATCTCGACAGACGACTCAAGATGCTTTCGATAAAGTATTCGGAACTGTCATCAGTGTCATCATTTTTTCGGCTGGTGCTTTCCTTGCCGTCAGCTCCTTGCTCAGCGGACTATGGTCAGTCACCATTTCGCTAGTTGCGATGATCGTCCTCTCTGTGAGTTCGGCGCGAACAAAATACGCAAGACTTAGAAACGCGACAATTTATGGGGCTGCCACGCACGTTTCGGCACAATCAATCTCCACAGAGCTCTCGCGAATCAAAAAGCGGCTCAGGGAATTGAATGGGGAACCTGAGGGGATCTGGCTCCCTCGCTCTACTCAAATTAGGAATATTGACACATCAGCGATAAGAATTCCGAGAAGCTAGGCCATGCGGGGTTGTTCCAGGCTTGGGGCTCATTGCCAGGTTCGACGATGCAAACAGAATTCTGTGTCCCGAATATTCGACACGGACGGCTCAGACTCACCAATGAGGTGCCCGGATAGCGAGTCGGCCGCCGCTTTCGATCTAGCCCTTATAGCAGGGCCGAGCGCCCGCACTGAACATATAAGAGTAGTTCAAGGAGGGGCGACGCACGCAGTGCCATGCTGGGTGACGTGTGAGTCAACGATTGCGTCGTATGCAATAGGGGTCAGCAGGCCCCTGCCTAGACTGCCGACGGTGTATTTGCTGAACAATTGCGGGCGGGATTGCTGTATTGTGCCCATCTTTCCAAGCTTGCCAGTGTAAATTCCAGATCAGGTGTCACCTAAGCCGACATCAGTCCCAACCACCCGACCGATTGCTCGCGTGTAATCCTCCTTGACGAGATTGAAATGGGTCCACGTCTCCACCGTGGCCACGTCGTTAAGGCCACGCAATGCCTCGACCGTAGCGAGCACCTCGGTGGAAGACGGGCCGACGGCTGTGGCGACGAAGTCATGAGCGCCGTGGGAGCGAGCTGCGAACTCGATAGATTCTGACGCCAAAATGAATTCACGTACCGGCTCCGAGCGACCTGCCAGTTTGAGGCCCAACCCGGTCGCGAAGCGATTCGCGGACAGCCCGCCGGACTTAATCGCGGCGATGCGGATGACTCCGGCTGAGATGAGGCGTTGTACGCGCGAGCGCACGGCCGACGGGGACCGATGGACCACCTCGGCGAGGGCTCGGTAACTGGCTCGACCATTCGACTGCAGAGCTGTGATGAGCTCACGGTCGAGCTCGTCCAGACTGATCTCATTACGGTTCTGAGCGACGAAGAATCCACGCAGCACATCGACATAGGTTGTTACTCGGATCTCGCGCACACCGTGGATCGCTCTCACTGACTCGAGGGTCTCGAGCAGTTCATGACTCGAGCTGTGTCGCGATTCGAAGACGAGCGGACGCTTCCCACTGGCGATCGATACGAACACAGCGTTGGGCAGACGAGCGACCTCCGCCGCGATCGGCGCAACAGGTCCGTCGACACTGACCATCGAATGCGTGAGCACGTGGTGCCCGGCTACTCCCGGATCAAGAGCCGCGACCACTCTTAGGCCATCCCGTTCGGTGAGAATCCGCAGACGCTCGGCGATGACGTGGCGGGAGACCCCGAGCGCCCGCGCCAAGTCGAGGATACTCTCTCGCCCATCAAGCTGGAGCGTTCGGATGATCGCCGTATCGAGGAGAGAATCCTCCGTCTGTCCCACTCTGCCTCCAAATGCGTGCTGCCAATACGTTTTCACTGTCTATTCTCACCGATGCGGACTCAGAAGGTAACAGATCGGCAGTATCACTGCAGAAGATGCGAATCATCGGTCGTGACACCGGCCGTCACCGGGCCTACCATCGCACCAGGGCCACAGCCGCGAGGGCACTGCAGCTTTCGCAGCCGATCCGAGCAAAGGAGCTCATCATGACCACGCCCGCACCGACAGCACCCGAGCGTTCTCATCGCCGCGCGCTCAAATCCGGATTTGCCGCCTCCGTCGGCACGACCATCGAGTGGTACGACTTCTACGTCTACGCCACGGCCGCCGCCATCGTCTTCCCCCAGGTCTTCTTCCCGGAAGTCGACCCCACTCTCGGCACTCTCGCCTCCTTTGGCACTTACGCCGTTGCCTTCTTCGTCCGGCCCCTTGGCGGAATCATCTTCGGCCACGTAGGCGACCGCCTCGGCCGCAAACCCGCGCTGACCATAACCTTGCTGATGATGGGTGTGGCGACAGTCCTCGTCGGCTGCCTTCCCGGCTACGATTCCTGGGGCATGACCGCAGCCGTGCTCCTAATCGTCCTCCGGATCATTCAGGGGCTGGCTGTCGGCGGAGAATGGGGCGGGGCAAGCCTCATGGCGGTTGAAAGCGCCCCGCCGAAGTTCAAGACCTTCTACGGCGGGTTCACCCAGCTGGGCAACCCCCTCGGTGCGCTTCTGTCCTCCGGCGCGTTCTGGGTGCTCTCGATGATGGGCGAGGATGTGCTCTTCAGTTGGGGTTGGCGCGTGCCCTTCCTCGCCAGCATCATCCTCATTGGTGTCGGAATCTGGGTGCGGCTTCGTGTCGAGGAGACACCGGTGTTCCAATCAACCGGGGCCACCCAATCGATGCCGATCATGCACACCCTGCGTTTCAACTGGTATCCGGTGCTGCTGGGCTTCGGCATGGTCGCCATCGCCTCCGGCGGCTACTATCTGGCCACCGCCTACGTGCAGAGCTATGCCACCAGTGAGGACATCGGGCTGGCCGCGTCGATCATCCTCGGCGCGATGACGCTCGCCTCCTTCCTCGAAGCTATCGTCACATTGCCGTTGGCCCTCCTCGGCGACAAATGGGGCGGGAAGATGCTCATGTATCTCGGGGTGAGTCTGTCGTTCCTGTGCTCTATCCCCCTCGTCCTCGCCATCGAGAACCACACAGTGGCTCTCATCTACGTCTTTGTCTGCGCGATCCGCATCACCATGAGCGCGACCTGGGCGCCCCTATCTGCTCTCCTCACCCAGATGTATCGCCCTCAGGCCCGCTACACCTCGATGTCTCTGGCCTATGGCACCGGTGCCGCCGTCTGGGGTGGACTCTCGCCCATCGTCGCGACCTCCCTCATGGCCGCCACCGGATCGATATGGTCCGTCATCGGCCTATTCGGATTCCTCTCCGCTGTCGCGTGGATGGCCACGGCACTGGCCCCACAGCACAACGATGAGATCGATCCCGCGCCATCACCACACACCACTTCCGAGAACTGACACGAAGGAGGCGCTCATGAGGCACCTGGCGACCTACGACGCTCGCGACTCCACCCCCACCCTGATCACGGCCGGGATGATCCGAACAGTCGACGACAACGCACCAATCGCCTCGGCGATACTCATCGGAGGGGGAGAGATCCTGGCCGTGGGAACGGAATCCGACGCCGAGGCGGTCGCCGTAGACCGCAGCCTGAGTCCGATTCGCGTCGACCTCCCCGATGCCACAATCGTTCCCGGCTTCGTCGATCCGCACGCCCATCCGCTCATGTACGGTCAGACGCTCACCTGGATCGATGTCTCGCCGGGCACAGCGCCATCGATTCCCGAAATGCTCGAGACCCTGCGGAGAGAGTCGTCGAAACTGCCGGCCGGTGTGCCCATCCGAGGTTACGGTTACGAGCAGCGCAATCTCGCCGAACGACGACATCCGACCCGGCAGGAACTCGACGAGGTGGCCGATGACCGTGAGGTTTATGTCATGAACGCCTCCGGGCACGGGGGAGTCGTCAACTCCTTCACGCTCGAGAAGTTCGGCATCACCCGCGCCACTTTGAACCCGGAAGGTGGGGAGTTCTTCCGCGACGCAGACGGGGGACTGACAGGTGAACTCTCCGACGCCGCGTGCAATATCCTCACCGGGCTCAACGGCGTGAAGATCGGCCACCACGGCCCAAACTTCCACCTCGGTGATGAAGCGGCCGAACACCAACGGCAACTCGATATCGTGCAGCGGGAATTCCTCTCCGGCGGCGTCACAGCGCTCGGTGACGCCCAAGTGTCGAAGCGCGAATTCTCCGCCTATCTCGCCATGGCCGATCGTGGCGAGCTGCACATGCGGGTATCGATGTACTTCCTCTCCCACCTGCTCGATGCCGTGCTCGACCTCGGACTCACAGGGCCATTCGGCAACGCCTTCCTCTCCACAGCCGGCATTAAGCTCTACGCCGATGGCACCTTGGGCGGATGGACCGCCTACTTCCCCGAAGGCTACGTAGGCGACCCCTGTCGGACCGGTCAGCTCTACCACTCGCCCGAAGAATACCGCGAACTATTGCGCCGAGCTCATGCAGTCGGGCTCCAGACGGCAACCCACGCGCAATCACCGACCGCAATCAGAATGGTCGTCGACGCGATTGAGACTGCACTGGCCGAACGGCCCGACGCCGAGGCGCGCCACCGGATCGAGCACTGTGGGCTTCCTGATCCTGCCGATGTCTCTCGGATGGCACAACTGGGGATTCGACCGGTCAATCAAACTCAGCACTATTTCAATTGGGGCGAAGGCGTCGAACAGGCCATCGGCACCCCAGGGGAAAGATTCAACCCGCTCGGCGAATTTCGCGACGCCGGGGTGCCCATCACCCTGTCCTCCGACGCTCCGGTCGCTGAACCGTGTCCGCTCGAGGCGATCCAGACCGCGGTCACCCGCATCACTCGCCGCGGCCACAAGCTGGGACCAGACGCGCTACGCATCACAGCCGAACAGGCACTGCGCGCGCACACTCTCGAGGGGGCGATCACTCTGGGACGTGAGCATGAGTTCGGGTCTCTAGAAGTCGGTAAACGCGCGGACTTCACTGTTCTCGGCGCGGATCCGCTCACGGTGCCAGGGGAAAAGATTGCGGGCATTCCGGTGCTCGAGACCTGGGTCGACGGGGTGCGGAGGTATCGGGCAGATTCTATCGAGGAAACCGAACAGAGGCGGGAGCAGTCATGAACGAAAACACGCCCGTCACGCAGGCTGGGAGAAATGAGGAAACGAGCGTACTGAGCAAGGAGACGGCCCAGGCGTGGATAGACGACCATCTCGGCGAGCTCCTCGACTGGCACACGCATATCTGGGAACTTGGAGAACCGGCATGGCGCGAATACGCTTCCCAAGCCTGGTACGTGCAACGTCTTCGCGATGAAGGATTCGAGGTCGAAGACGGGTCGGCTGGGATGCCCACCGCCTTCAGCGCGCGCTGGTCCAACGGCCCCGGGCCCACTCTGCTCACCTACGCCGAGTACGACGCCGTGCCGGGCAACTCTCAGGCAGCCACGACCCGGGAAGAGCCGCGGGAGGATCTGTCTCGCTTCGCCCCCGGGCACACCGATCCGCACTCGGCACTGGGCATTTCCACCCTCGCGGGCCTGCTGGCCACCAAGCACGCGATGCTTACTTACGGCATCACCGGCACCCTCCTCTACACAGGGGAACCTGCGGAGAAGATGCACGGGTCGAAGGTCGTCCACGGATTGCGCGGCTACTACGATGAGGCGGACGCGATCGTGTCATTCCATCCCTTCTACATGCTGCCGCTGTGCAACACGGCCCGGTGGGACACCCACTGTGGAGCCTATTACAGCAAGGTCTACTCCTTCGTCTGTGATTCTCCGGAGACCTGGCAGGTCTCAAGTGCGGACCCGCATTCGCCCATACCGGCCTCACATTCGGCGGCTCGTGCACCCGGTGCCAACCTGGCACTGACCCAGATGCTGACCTCATCGCGGTCGATGCTCGACTCGATGCTTCCGGCCACGGGCGGTTGGAGCTTCTCCGATGCGATACTCAACGACGGGCAGGCGACGGCGGACAATCTGCCCCAACGCTTGGCACGAGTCCAGTTCTCCTGGCGCACCCCGGACATTGAGATGGCCGAGCACATCCTGGCGGTCCTCGACCGGAATGCTAAGGCTGCGGCGATGATGGCCCATTGCGAGGTCAAGGAGCGGTGGGTGGCCAGGAGCCGACCGGGGAGGGCGAACCATGTGCTCGCCCAAACTCTTTACGACAACCTCGCCGAGGTGGGACCGCCGTCGTATGGTCCTGAGGCCGTGGCACTTGCCCAGGAGGTGCAAAGCAACCTTGGGATCGAAGTCAGCGAGCATCCGTTCCTGCCCGAGACCGAGCAACTCATTGAGCCGAAAGAAGCCGAGCGGCTGCTGCGGGAGCAGATGCCGGCCTGGCAACGGAATTGGACGAGTGACGACTATGTGGAAATGAGTCACTACGCTCCGCTTGTGCGGTTCTACGTCTCCCGTCCCGCGCTCGCCTCGGTGCCGGGGGTTGGGCCTTACCCAGGCTGGGTGATGAACGCTCTGGGAGGCATGCGGGAGACGATTGCGCCGACGATCATCACTGCGGGGAAGGCGATTGCTGGGACCTTTCTCGAGCTTCTGACTTCACCGGACGTCGTGGAGCGGGCGCGGGCGGAGTTCGAGCGCCGCGTCGCAGACGAGCCGATGTCCGCGCTGTTGCCTGCCGACTTCGCAGCACCGGTTGAACTGCCCTGGCCGGATTACCGGATCGACCGCGGGAACGGCCGGAGGTGGTGGTGAGGCGGGTGGCCGGCACCCGAAAAGGTTCACAACCTCTCTTGTCTCCTGGGGATTCTCGGCACCACAGTCCATCTGAAAATCAGACCGAGACCATCTAGAACGACTGTTGGAATCGATGAAGCGCCGTCACTAGGCTCAAAACAACAGAGCCAGAAGCCGATGGTCACCACAGGCGTGACCGCTCTTCATGGGCGAAACCTGCTCGTCAGAGCACCCAACATGCCGAGGAAGTCATGTCTGAATCCCAGATAACCGATGCCGCCGGGGCTGCGGAGAATCCGGATAACACGAAGACCGCGGAACCAAAGGTGAAACAGCCGATCGGTCTGTACACTCTGTTCTCCATCGAGTTGTGGGAACGTTTCAGCTTCTACGGTCTCCAAGTCATCCTCGCCTATTACATCTACTACTCCGCAGGCGACGGCGGGTTGGGACTGACCGAAGCCGAAGCTTTGGCCATTGCAGGTGCCTACGGTGGTGCCGTCTATCTTGGACAGCCTGTCGGTGCTTGGCTCGCCGACCGTCTCGTGCCTGCCCGAACGATGGTGATGGCCGGCGGTGCCATCATCATGGGAGGACACATCAGCCTTGCCCTGCTGCCTGGAATCGCGGGACTTCTCATTGGATTGGCACTCATCACCGTCGGCACTGGTGCCCTCGCGCCCAACACCCACGCCATGGTCGGTCGGCTGTACGCGGAACCGTCACCTCGGCGGGATTCCGGTTATGCGATCTTCTATACAGGCATCCTCATCGGCGCCCTCTTCGGTCCGCTCGCCACCGGTTATCTCCAGGTCGAACTCGGGTTCCACTATGGCTTCGGAGCCGCTGCAGTGGGTATGGCCATCGGCCTCATCACCTATTTCCTCGGTCGCAACACAGTTCCCGCCGAAGCCCGGATCGTGCCGAACCCGGTGAGTTCGCCAGGTAAATGGAAGGCCATCGGATTCGGCATCGCGGTGCTCGCTGTCATCGCAGTGCTTGTGAGCACCGGGCTGATGTCGACCGGCAACCTCAACAACTACGTGCTCGGGACGATTCTCATCGTCGCGATCGTGTACTTCGTGGCCATGCTGCGGTCAAAGAACGTAACCGCCGAGGAGCGGCTGAAGGTCAAAGCCTTCATCCCCCTCTTCATCACTGGTGCGATCTTCTGGACGATGATCCTCCAACTCTTCACCACCTTCGCCGTCTACGCCGACACCCGAGTCAACTTGAACATCGGCAGCTACTCGATGCCTGCCGCTTATATCAGCACCTTTGAAGTCATCGCCGGCATCATTGTCGGACCGCTCATCGCCGCCTACGGACAGAAGCTTGCGAACCGACCCAAAGGCCGTGTGCCGAGCACCACCTCGAAGCTCGCTTTCGGCTTTATCCTCATGACCCTGACCTTCGGGCTCTTCGCAATCTTCCCTCTGATCTTCTCCGGCCTGATTCCGCTGGTCGCTGTCATCGCGGGCATGATCGTCATGGGAATCACCGAGGTGACCTACGCGCCGATCGGCATGTCCGTGGCTTCGCAATTGTCCCCGGTCGCCTTCAATTCTCAGATGATGGCCCTGTGGGGATTGACCACCGCCGCCGGAGCCAGCCTCTCCGGGTTCATGGGGCAGCTGTACTCGTCCATCAGCGAGGTAAGCTTTTTCGCCCTGATGACTGTGATCAGCCTGCTCACCGCAGCCTTCCTCTACTCAATCCGCGGACGACTGTGCAAACTCGGCGTCGCCTGACAAATCACCATTTCCCACTATCAAGGAGCACCCATGCCTGTTGCCGACCGTGTCTACCGTGGCGGAACCATCCATACGATGGACTCGACCACACCCACCACGACCGCCGTCGCCGTTCACGACGGAACGATCATCGCCCTCGGTGACGCTGACTGCAGTGCAGTCACCGATACCACCACCGAGGTGGTGGATCTGAACGGCCGGACTCTGGTCCCAGGATTCCATGACGCGCACGCCCACCCTGTCCTCGGCGGAATCGGCCTGAGGCAGTGCAACCTCGATGACATTCACGGATATCAGGCATATTTGGATCGGATCAAATCGTATGCCGAGAACAATCCTGACAAAGAGTGGATCTTCGGTTCGGGCTGGTACGGAGACGTCTTCGAAGGAGGTTTCCCGCACCGCCGGGATCTCGATGCGGTCGTCAGCGACCGCCCTGCCGCCTTCACCAGCCACGACGCACACGGAACCTGGGTCAACACCAGGGCACTCGAGGCCGCCGGCATCAACCGGGACACGCCAGATCCTGATGGGGGAAGAATCGTCAAGGACGATGCAGGTGAGCCGACAGGTCTGCTCTTCGAGGGCGCGATCGCACTTGTCGCCGATCTGTTTCCGAAATCGACCTCTCATGATGTCGAAGAAGCGCTGCTGAGCTCGCAGACGTACTTCCAATCTCTGGGGATCGTCGGGTGGCAGGATGCCGGAATCGGAGTGCTCACCGGATCACCCCATGACACGTACCCGCCATATCTCAATCTGGTCAAAGCTCAGAAATTCTCCAATAAGGTCACCGGCGCACTGTGGTGGGATCGTGCAGTCCCGTATGCCGAGCAGATCACGACCATCATCGCCCGCCGCGATGAGATCAATGCGGCCGCGGGGGAACGGGAGCGCGGCACTCTGCAGGCCACCACTGTGAAGATCATGCTCGACGGAGTCTGCGAAAACCTCACCGGTGCGCTCAAACGCTCCTACCGCGGTCATGACCACGAGCACGGTATCCTCATGTTCGACGCCGAGGAACTCAAGGAGATCGTCGGCGGCCTCGAGGATCATGAGTTCAACATTCACATCCATGCTGTCGGTGACGAGGCCCTCAAGCAGGCTGTCGACGCACTGACCCAGAACGGTGGACCTTCACCGCAACGCCGCCACCAGGTCGCACACCTCGACATCGCTGACCCTGCCGAGCTGGCCCGGATGGCCGAGGCCGGAATCATCGCCAATGTCCAGCCCTTGTGGGCCCGGCGTGACTCCGTTCTCGTCGACACCAAACTGCCGCTGCTCAACGAGGACCAACAATCGAACCACTTCATCTTCGCCTCGATGCGAGACGCAGGAGTCCGACTGTCCTTCGGCAGCGACTGGCCGGTCTCAAGCCCCGACCCGATCTGGGGTATGCACGTGGCGGTCAATCGCACGGCCCCACACAACGACCCCCACGGCCAAGACCACGTCGCACAGAACGAACCGTTGCTCGCTGATGAGAAGATCACCGTCGAACAGGCGCTGCGTGCCTATACACTCGATGCCGCCTATGCCAACGGGTATGCCGACGTCTCAGGCAGCATCACCGTGGGGAAGTCGGCGGACTTCGCGCTTCTCGATCGGGACCCGTTCACGGTTGAGTCTGAGGATCTTGGAGACATACTGGTGGAGGCCACAGTGTCCGCAGGCGAAGAGGTCTACCAACGAGACACGGTGGTGTGAGCCGATGAGTTCAGCGGTCGTGATCGCCGGCTGCCGCGTGCGCGATGCGCTTCTGCAGGCGGCGATCGAGCCCGATCATCGCGAGGATGGTCACGACGATGATGACGACAAGGCCGATGAGGTTGACTGCGTCGGGCATGAAGAACACGATTCCGCCGAGGGAATGGGCGACTAGTGCCCCGGTGATGACAGCGAGCGTATGGCGATCGCTCCACTGCGGGGACCCGTATGTCGCATTGAGGACATATCCGCACGCGACAGCCAAGACCAAGGCGAGCACCAAGGGCACGATGACCATTCGTCCTTGGGTGAAAGCCGGCTGGTCAGCGTTGAACATCGGAAATGTGAGGAACATGCCGACAAAGACCCCCGCACCGGCTCCGAGCCTCCACCACCAGAGACCTATGGACGCGAGGCTGCGATTTGTCGGCGATGTCCGAGCTGCCAATCGCGATCCGTCGAGGTCGAATCGTCGTGGAAGCACAAAGAGTGCGATGATCCCCAGGGCCAGGATGAGGACCGCGAAGGTGATGATGAGAGGCACTGGTACCTGGTATCCGGGATCTTGAGATGGGGGCACGCTCACGCGAAGGATTCCTGTGCCGAGGATGGCCACAATCGCGACGACGACGGTCATGGTGCGCGTCTTGAGGTAAGGGCGCCTGCGGTGGGCCGGGAAGATGAGGTCGACGAGGGCGATGGGAATCAGGACTGTGAAGACCACGTGGTAGAGGGCGTTGGCCTCCCAGTAGGGGACATTGAAGCCGAAGATGCGCAAGCCCCATTGGGCCGCATCGTAGAGATGCGGACTGGTCAGTGCCTGCAGGCCGATGCCGTCTTCGAGCAGTTCATAGGCGACTCCTAAGAGCACCAGGCTGGGCCATCCTCGTCCCATTCGAACGGTCAGTTCGCGGATCAGGAGCACTCCGGCGCCGTAGACGGGAACCCACAGGATCACCAGCCAGGCAAAGGTGATCGGAGTTGAGCCCAGTGCCAGTTCGGCGATGAGCGGGGTGAGAATGACGAGGAGCCACGCGGCCTTCTTGTTATTGCTTCTCTGAGTCATGGCGATGACGTCCTTTCGGGGCCCGCACCGACGGCGCGACGGAACGTCGACACGAGCTCGTCGGCGTAGTGGTCGAGGTCGAGGTCCGGGCGGGTCCGCAGCATGAAGGGAAGTCCGTCAACCGAACGCTGAATCGTCGTGGCCATGATCGTCGTGTCAAACGATTCGAATTCTCCGGCCTCTTGACCCTCGACCAGGATCCGTTCGACCTCCGAGACCACGTGGGTCTCCTGAGCGTCACCATAGACCTCGTCTCCCTCGGCCGGGTGATGTTCGAGCATGATCGTCATCAGCGCACTCATCGCTGCCCGATGCTCTTTGGTCAGACCCACTGCGGTGCGGATATAGCCTTCGAGCGCCGAGGTGGGGGAGGAGGACCGATGGTGCGCTGCACTTTCCATGTGCGTGCCGATGAGGTGGTAGATATGTGCCACGGCCGCCTCGATGAGGTCGTCCTTGTTCGCGAAATGGTAGGAGATCGTGCGCGTCGACTTCACGCCCGCGGCTCTCGCGATGTTCTGAAACGTCGCCACTCGATAGCCCGATTCGGCAATCACACCGATCGCAGCCTCGACGATCTGGGCTCGACGAGCTTGATTCGTCACGGACGAGCTTACTTGCATGAGTAAATTATTACTCGACTGAGTACTTTGGTCAATGTTCCACCACTGATGATTGGCCGATGTGCTCGGTACTGCTGTCGTACTACTGTGCGGTTGGCACGGAGGAGTAGAGGTTGAGCAGGGTCTTTGCTCGTTCGCGGAGTGAGGCCCTCAGCACCTCGGGGCCGACCACCTCGGCGCCGACGTCCACCTGCCAGACTGCCCATACCGCGTGACGGAGATCCTCGAAGGTCACCTCGAGGCGCACCCAACCATCGGGCTCTGGGATCTCTGCGATGACCGCGCGCACGTTGGTCAACAGTTCATCACGCCGAACGGGGTCAATCCTGAGTTCCACTGCGAGATGGTTGTCAGAGAGGAACTGGGAGCGGCGCTGCTCCCAAATGCGGTCAAGATCGGCTTGGGCGGGACGGTCTGCGGGTTCAGGAAGTTCCTTGGCCTCGAGTAAGCGCGAGACCCGATAGGTGCGATCGTTTCCGGATTTTGTGGCCAGCAGATAGGTGCGATCGCGGACGGTGACGAGCCCGATCGGATCGACGGTGTGCCAGCGCGCATCTTTGTCGGGAGCTTTATAGAGGAAATGAAGTCTGTGACCGTCGAGGACTGCCTGGCGAACCTCGTGTAGCACCTCGGTTGGCAAGGACTCAGCCGTTGTTCGCCGAGAGAGCAGATCGGTCTCGGGGTCGACGAGAAAGCGGCTGGCCGCATCGTCGAGTACGGAGCGGTTGCTCTCGGGTAGGGCGTCGATGACTTTGCGCATCGCCGATGACAACGCCGAGCTGAGCCCGAAGACCTGCTCTGCGCGTCCGGAACCGGCGGTGAGCAGGGCGAGAGCTTCCTGATGGTTGAGCCCGGTCAGTTCGGTGCGGAATCCAGGCAGAAGCGAGTATCCGCCATGTCGTCCGCGGTCGGCGTAGACGGGAACTCCGGAGGCGGACAGCGCGTCAATATCGCGCAGCACTGTGCGAACGGAGACTTCCAGCTCTCTGGACAGTTCGTCCGCGGTCATCCGACCTCGCTGGCGCAGCAACAGGACGAGCGAGACTAAGCGATCGGCGCGCACGACTTCAGTATTACCAGAAATCACGACACAAGGTGTCGTGATTTCTTGGAAAGCTGGATTTCAAGGGCGTTGAGAATGGCGGCAATCGAGTTGCCAGGACGCTCCACTGGATGAAGATCGGAGCAGCAATGGAACGCACTGCAGTGAACCCGGTGACGTGGTCACAGGAGATGGGGTTCAACCAAGGAGAGCTCATCTCCGGCAACGCCCGGACGCTCTATGTATCGGGGCAGACGGCGATGAGCGCGGACGGCAGACCCGAGCATGACGGTGATATCGCGGCGCAGCTCGCTCTGGCGGCGGACAATCTCGAAGCAGTCTTGAGTGAGGCAGGCATGACATTGACCAACCTCGTGCGACTCAATGTCTTTACGACCGATGTGGACGCGTTGTTCCCTCACTACGGTGTGCTTTCCGGACGGCTCGGAGCCGCCGGCGTCGCCCCGACGACCACAATGCTCGGCGTGACACGCTTGGCGGTGCCCGGTCAGATGGTCGAGCTTGAAGGGACAGCAGTGGACTGATTGGAGGCCTGGTCGTAAGCTCGGCACGAGGCAGGGGAAGTGGGAGGGAAAGATGGCGAGCGAAGAAGCAGCCGGACCGAAAGACCCTCAAACCATCAGAACTGAGCACCTGATGAAGGGTGCGTTCAAAGTCGTACTCGTCGGAGCGATTGCTCTGCTGTACTGGTTCTTTCGAATCGGCACTGACATCAGCCCGCCAGCGCCCGTGCTCATCCTCCTCATTTTCGTCCCGATCTTTGTCGTGTGGGAGTTCATCAGTTATCGGAGAGAACGACGAAAGGTCGAGAACGTCTAGGCCGACGCGGCAATGCAACGAGATCGGACGTCGACTCGGGAGCGAACTGGTCACCCAACGAAGAACGCCGAGGCGGTTCGTTGAAATATATCGACGGACCACCTCGGCGAGGGCCGGATTGAGTTCGGGTCAGTGCAGGAATTGCATGACCGTGAGCATTGTGGCCATGCCGAGGTTCTCGGCCGCCAACCCTGGTCGTCTGCGAGTGGCAGCCTGAACCGCAAAGAGCGCGAGAAGCAGCGCCACAATGATCACGCCGAGCGTGATGACTCCGCTGGCGAGCGAACCGTCGAAGCTATGGCCATGGTGCTGATGCGCCGAAGGTCCGCCGGTGCCTGAACCGGCGCCATGGTGTGCCCTATGGTTGAGAACCTGCCACGCCATGATCGGATAGGCAGCCGCAGACAGTATGGCCGAGGTTGTCCCCAACCGAGGGAATGGACGGGGCTTGTGCCACTCGGTCGGGCGTTCCGGCGACGATGATTCGGCGGTGTGATCAAGCGGCTGCGCGACCTGTGTGCGCGTGGAAAGTGCACCTACAAGCACGTTCCCCGGTGTGGCGGCCACCGCCGGAGCATTCGTTTGTGCTTTCAACCTCGACCGCAGCCTCACCGCGACGCACAGTCCCACGAGGAGCAGCAGTCCCGACCAGATGACCGGCGGCAGTGCACCGAGGAACGCCAGGTCAATCATGGTCAGCAGCATCACGGACGATGCCACAATCGCCAGTCGACTCCGCGCGGTGATTGAACCGACGAGGCAGGGAATCGCTGCGGCGACCATGAGAAGCGATGCGATGGGACTCATGCTGCGCGCGCCCTCCTTTGGGCATCGGTCGTCTGCGTCGTCGAAACGATCTGGTTAGGTGAGAGGGTACGGGAAAAGGCGGTGCCCGGTATGGTGTGACCGAACACCGCCCCGATGTGGATGCTCAGCCGCACTCGCAGGAGTGGCCGTCCTGTGCCGCGCAGTGACCTGATTTGGGTCGGGGCACGTCGAGTGCCGGATTCTGGTCGAAGAAGCCATAGGGCTTCATCGAGAATCCGAGGCGATCGACCGGCATGATCGGCCAATCCTCTGGGCGAGGGAAGTGAGTCATCGCGAACGAGCACCAGAGGACGATGTCGTCACCGTCGACCGGGCGCTGCTGTTCAACCCACTGAGTGATGGTGCCCTGGCCCGGGTTCTGGTTCGGGTACGTGCCCGATGGGAACCGTTCGTTCTCGTCGAACCGGGTCAGCCACACGTGCTTCGATCCGAAGCCTGCCCGCTTCGAGATCGACGAGCCCTCGGCGGCCATCATCGTCGGCTCATCGGGCATGTGCAGCTGATAGCCGACGGGGAAGCCGTGACGGTTCTGCTTCTCCGGGTTGACGATGTGCCACACGCGACCGGCCTCACCATCGGCGAGCCGACCGCCCTCCTCGGTGAGGCGGGTCTGCTTGCGGGTGAACGCATTGCCGTACGGGTTGTCATCGCCGAAGGGTACGCGCACGACCTCCTGCTCGTCGACCGCGTTCTCGATGCCGTCGACCTGCATGTCGAGGCGGGCGCAGAACATGTGCTGGTGGAAGGGCATGCCCAAATTTTCATCCCCGAGCGGCGATGACCAGCGCTGACGCTGAGCCTCGTCGCCGTAGGCTGCGGTGTAGACGATGCCGGTGGCCTTGCACTCGAGTTCGATCGTGCCGTCGAGGTAGAGGTACCAGTAGAAGCCGTAGTCGTAGTTGCCGACGGTGATGAAGAAGGAGATGACGATGCGGCGGTTGCGGCGCACGTCGGCGGCTCCGGTGAACTCATCGGTGTGCTTGAAGAGGATGCCCGCGTCCTCTTCGTGGATGCAGATAGCGTTCTTGATGGTGCGTGCGTGGCCCTGTTCGTCGGCGAGCACGGCGTCGGAGTACTGGATCTCGCCGAGGCAGTCGCAGCCGAGTTCGAGCGAGTTCGCGCTCTTGCCCATTGAGTATTCGCCGGCGTCGAAGTAGTTTTGCCAAAAGCGCACGGGGCTCGGATCGCCGTAGGGCACGACCATCTCTGCGACAGAGGCACGGTAGACGATGGGGCGCTGCTGCCCGTTGTCATCGAAGCTGATCTGGTGGAGAACGAGTCCTTCGACCGGGTCGAAGCCGAGACGGACCTGCCACTTCTCCCACGTCAGCACGTCACCGTCGAGTGAGAAACTGACACCTTCGGGCTGTGAGATCTCGATCGGCTTCTGCGTGGTGCGAGGCTCAGGCAGCCACGAGTCGAGGTGGTAGTCGAAGCGCTCCTTGGGCACCGGCACGATGTCGGTGTCGATGACATCGATGACCTCGCCGGTGTTGAGATCGAGGTAGGCGACGAGTCCCTCGAGCGGGTGTGCCCAGGCGTTGTCGTGCGGGTCGGACTGGATGAAGGACGAACCGCGCACGAGGCGGCGACCCTCTTCGCCGGGAATGTCGAAGCGGCCGGCCGAGAGCGCACAGATGCGCACGGTCTCGATGTCGGTGATCCCGCGTGCTTCGACGGCGGCACGGAACGTGGCGTCGTTGCGGATCATCTGCTCGGCGGACTCGTATTCGGTCATCGTGATCGGCGCCTGACCCTCGGTCGCAACATCGAGGACGCGTGCGAGCAGGACCTTGCGCTGGGTCAATGACACGAGGATTTCGGTCTGTTCGCCGCTGCCGCGTTCGACGAGGAGTGAGCGCACACGACGGTCGAGGTCGGTCGCGCCGGCGATCACGTCACGCTTATCGGGTTCAACGAGGCTGACGAGAGCGAACAGTGTTTGCTCGCTGACGTGGCCGGCGTCGACGATGATGGCGCGGTTGAGTTCGATCTCTTCGCCGGTCAGGCGGTCGAGGGGGTGCGAAGTGGTCGACGCGGTTGACGTCGTCGAGGTGGTCGTAGTCATTTCGTTCAGACACCTTCCGGGGTTGTGAGTGGCTTGTCGAGATTGTTGTCGAGACCGGCCTGCAGAGTCTCGGGGTCAAGGGCAGGTCGGTACGCGCGGATCTTCGCGCCGCGGACATAACCGACGATCGCGAGGGCGGCGAGGACGATGAGAGTGCCGAGGGTGAGTGCGGTGAATGGCCCTTGGTCGACGCCCCATTCGTCGAGGAAGTCATAGTCGAGGCCGAAGAATCGATCGAGTGTGCCGGGGAAGATCGCGACCCAGGAGCCAAGCAGTACCCAGAGGAAGGCAAGTCCGCCGAGGATCGTGAAGCCGACGTTGCCGACCGGCACGCGGAACGGGCGCTCGATGTCCGGGTGCTTCCAGCGCAGCTTGATGGCTGCCGGGATGATGAGGAGGTAGCTGAGCAGGAACGTCGAGATGGAGATCGAGAGCACGACTCCGAAGAGAGCCCCGGCATCGCCGCTGAGCTGCATGGCCGCAATGAGGAACACAGTAGCCACGACTCCTGAGAGCAGGTTGACGTTGACCGGGGTGCCGAGACCGCGTGAGATCTTGCCGAAGAAGCCGCCGAAGAACGCCCCATCTGCAGCCGTGAGTGCCTGCATGCGGTCGCTCATGATCATCCAAGCAGCGCCCTGCGAGGCGAGGATGATGACGAACAGCAGGGCAGCGGTGACGACCATGACGTCGGCTGCGGGACCGTAGATGGTGAACACGGTCTTGACTGCATCGAGCATGCCTCCGATGCCAGTGATGGTCTCGGTGGGAAGCACGAGCAGCATGGCGAGAACCGGCAGGAGGTAGCAGAGGGCCGAGATGAAACCAGAGCGTGCGATCGCGGCTGGGATGTCCTTCTTCGGGTCCTTCATCTCATCCGATGCGCTGTTCGAGGCCTCGAAACCGAGGTAGGAGAAGAGCAGCAGCGGGACGAGACCCAGGAACCCGCCGAGGCTGGGGCTGAAGTCCGAGAGGTGCAGCGGCTGCACTCCGTGCTGGACTGCGTAGATGATCGTGGTGAAGAGGAAGAACGCAATGAAGATCACCTTGAGAGCACCGCCGAGTGTGGGCAGCCACTTCGCCTTCGACAGCGACACGATCGCTGCGAGCACCGTGATCCAGATGAAGACGATCTTGAAGATCCAGTCAGCGACGGAGCCTGCCTCAAGCGGGCTGATGAACTGGTTCCAGGTGCCAGTGGCGAGGAACGCCATCGATCCGCCGACCCACACCGGCTGTGTGACCCAGCTGAGGATCGACGCGATCGCACCGGCTGGTCGGCCGAAGGCTTGGCGGACCCACAGGTAGGCGCCGCCCTCGCCGACGAACGAGCTGCCGGTCTCGGCGAACACAAGAGCGTAGGGCACGAGGAAGAAGACGGCGAGGACGAGGGTCCAGGTGAAGGTCTCCGCGCCGAAGCCTGCCGTTTCGGCGAGGACTTCGATGCTGAGTACGGCCGACATGACGATGAGCACGATGTCGAAACGGCCGAGCGTCTTCTTCAGATGCTGTTTCTGCTCATCCGCGTACGCGGTGGTCTGTTCGTGTGAAGACACCATCCACCTCCTTGTGAGTGGGCGTCCATTTGATTCTTTGGGCTACACCACAAAGAATGGCATGGGCAGCAGGTGTTGAACAGAGGAAAGTGGCGGTTTCGGCATAGCGATATGCGTTGAACTAAATCACTTCAGGAGATAATGAGAGCATGGCGAGACCGAAGAATCAGAATGCGCGTCGTGAACAGCTGGTCAAGTCGGCGAAGCAGGCGATTGTCGAGCGTGGTCTCAACGGCCTTCGTGCCATCGATGTTGCCGCCTACTCCGAGCTGGGTGCCGGGTCGGTGGCGTACTACTATCCGGACCTCGGCGATCTGGTGCGCGACGTGCACGAGGATGCCGTTTCGCGTTTCTACTGGAACCGCAGGCAGCAGGGGGCCGAGAGTGAGGATCCTCGGGCCAGACTCGGGCGCATCATCCGTAGCGGAATTCCACAGTCGCGCGAGGACATCGATTTCCAAGTGCTCAACGAACTGCACACTCATGCCTACCGGGATACGTTTCACGCTTTGCTTATGGCGGAGTTGTATCGTCTCGAGGTTTCGCTCTACGTCGATGTGCTGAGCGACGGTGTTGAGGCGGGTGAATTCACGATGGCGCTGCCGGTCGAGACGGCGGCGAGCAATCTGGTCGCGATGGAGGATGCCTACGGGCTGCACCTTATGGGCGGGACACCGCTTGATGGTGAGGACATCTATCGGATGATCGCCGCCAACGCCGGGATTATGACGGGGTGTCGGTTGGGTGACGGATGAGCCTGCCTCCTGACGAGTGCTCGAGGTCGATTCCTCCATTGCGCGAAATTCTGAAAGGTCGGAAGACATGCACAGACAAGTAGTACAGACCGAACACTGGAGGCTCTGCATCATACCCATGACAGCACCATCCCTGGCAGATGCCGTAATGGGTGGGACGGTCTCGGTCGATAGTGCGGGTGGAGTGACTGTGCATACGGGGGCAATGTACGGACCCGTTGAGGTCACGATTGAACATCTCGACCACGCGCCAGAGAACTCTGCCGAGGACTGGGAAGATGTCGTCGAACTGAGTGCGTTAGCTACCGAGGACGAGCCGGTGACGTTGGTTGGAATGTTCAGCGAAAGCAGTGCACTCTCCGCCTATGGTTCGGGAGCTCCGGCTCTGGAGAAAGGGGAGTTCTACCGAATCCGCATCCACCTGTGCGGACGAGATGATTCGGACACGGACGAGCTGATCGAGCGCGACCACGGAGCAAAGGATCACCTCCTTCTCCAGCTGTGGCCCGCAGCCACGTCCGAGCCTGAAATCATCAAGATGACATCGTCGAAAGCCCACGATGACAATGAGAATTCCGAGTGGCTCACAAGGTCTCGGTCGGTCGTCATTGGCACGGGCGAACCCGATATCGAAGCCTTAAAGGCTCAAAATCTCTGCAGCGATCGATAAGAGGCCGGATCCGCCGCAGATCAGTTTGGGATTCCAGGCTGCCGACAAGAAGGGCGGCTCTCAGGGGTCGGTGTAAATGCGGAGGTCATGGCGGGTGTCGGTTGGGTGACTATCGGCAACGATGCTTGTTTCAATAGTGTGGAATAGCCGCCACCGCCGACACGGATATCGAGTTGGGAAGGGCCATGATGACTGAATCTTCGGACGCGCTGACGATCCCACAGAACATCGCGATTGATTCGAAGCCGAGCGGGCTGCTGAGGCTCCTGTTCCTTCGGCATGCTTGGGCTCTGGCTGCGAGGCCAGATGTTCCGGACCCTTCCCAAGCCCCTGATGTCGGCGAGACTGTTCGCCCGAATAACGTGACTACGCCGGAGTTGAATAACGAGTGGTCGCAGCTATGGGATGCACGCATTGACTGGTACTCACAGTACGGCGCAGAACAGCCGCGTTCACACGCTCCTATGCCGCAATGGGGAAACATGACGGCGAGCGACGAAGGCATCGACCTGGCTGTATTCGATCAGTGGTCGTGGCCACTTCGCGAACACAGCGGGTCGAGTCGTCCAGAAGACGCGGTCGCGGAATCGCTGTCGGAAGCGTATGCGAGTGGACTGAGGAGCATTACGGTTCTGCCAGTTGTGGGCGAGTATGTTCAGTGGCCAACGACTTCTGGGCTGATTGTCTCTGAACCCATTCGCGCGGATCAGGCTCGATATGCCGCCGTTCTGCGGCGGTCTCCCGCGCCCAACTGAAGCCGGACGCGGGAGAGCGTAAGAGGCTTCATCCCCACTGCAGCCAAGTCGTCTTGAAGTCCGAGTAGTTCTCCAGCGCATGGACCGAGAGATCACGTCCGAACCCGGACTGCTTGAATCCGCCGAAGGGTGTCGTGAAGCCCAGTGCATCCACGGTGTTCACCGACACCGTGCCGGCGACCAGGCGAGACGAGACTCGGTGGGCCCGAGCCATGCTGCCGGTCCACATCGAGGCCGCGAGACCATACGGTGTTCCGTTGGCCTTCTCGATCGCTTCATCCTCGGTGTCGAAGGGCGTGACGAGAGCGACGGGACCGAAGATCTCGTGCTGGTGGAGTCGGTGATCGGCCGGCAGATCGGTGACGATCGTGGGGTCGATGAACGCCTTCGAGCCGTTGATCTCTGGGCGGTTGCCGCCCTTGACGATCGTGCCGTCGGCTCGAGCTTCCTCGACGCATTCCCATACCTGATCGGCGTGCTTCTCAGAGACCAGCGAACCGATTGCCGTGTCCGGGTGGAGAGGATCACCGGGCTGGAAGCCATCGGCCGCGGCCTTGAAGAGTTCGAGGAACTTCTCGTACACGAGGCGTTCGACGAAGATGCGTGAGTTCGCCGAGCACACCTCTCCTTGGTTGTAGAAGGCACCGAACGCTGACTTGTTGGCAGCCGCCTCGAGGTCGTCGCAGTCGGCGAAGATGATGTTCGAACTCTTCCCGCCGGCTTCCAGGGCCAGGCGTTTCATGTTCGACGTTCCGGCGTACTGCTGGAGCTGCATGGCCACTTCGGTGGAGCCGGTGAAGCCGAGCATGTCGACGTCCATGTGCATGCCCAGTGCCTTGCCCACAACCGATCCGCGGCCGGGAACGACGTTGAGGATGCCTGCCGGAACCCCTGCCTCGGCGGCGAGTTCGGCCAACAGCAGGATCGAGTGCGAAGCCTCGACCGGGGGTTTGACGACGAGCGCGTTGCCCGCAGCCAATGCCGGAGCGATCTTCCACGTCGCGATCTCCAGCGGGTAGTTCCACGGCACGATGATGCCGATGACACCGAGCGGCTCACGAGTCACCAGGGCGGTCGATCCCACCGGAGTGACCGGGATTTCGTCGGCGGTCTTCTCGATCGCCTCCCCGTAGAAACGGTAGAGCGCAGCGGAACCGGGCGCATCGATCGTCGACGATTCCCCGATCGGCTTGCCCATGTCGAGAGTATCCAATAACGCGAATTCGTCAGCCCGTGCCTCGATGAGATCGGCCAGGCGCAGCAGCACCTCACGGCGATCGGTGGCCGAGGCTCGTGACCACTCACCGGATTCGTAGGCGGTGCGTGCCGCACTTACTGCGGCATCGACATCGTCCTGCCCGCCGAGGTGGAGCTGCGAGATCGTCTCGCCATTGGCAGGGTTGACCTTCGGCTGGGTCTGGCCCGAGATTGCATCGACGCGTTCGCCGTTGATGACGGGGCGTCCGTCGATGCTCAGGTTCGCGGCCTTGTCATGCCAGGTCGTGGCGGCAGCGGTGGGTGCTGAGATGGTGTCAGTCATGAGTGAGTCTCCAGTCGTTCGTGATGGCTCAGGTGGTCAGGGAATCGGCGGTTGCCGGGGTATCGAAATCGTCGTCCTTGAGCAGGTCCACACCTTGGGTCTCGGGAATCGAGACCACGGTGATGATGCCGACGACGCCGACCACGGCCAGGAAGAAGCCGGGGCTGAGCATGCTGCCGGTGTTCTCGATGAGCCAGGTCAGAGCGTAGGGCGCGGTGCCGGCGAACAGGGCAGCCGTGAGCGCATAGGCGATCGACAGCCCGGTCTGCCTGGTCCGTGTCGGGAAGAGTTCGACCACGGTCACGGCATGCGTTCCCAGGATGACGGCGAGGATGAATGCCAGGCCGAAAGTCGAGACGAACGCGGCCAGCGAAGACTGGACCTGCATGAGCATGAACAGAGGAATCGCGAGCACGGTGAGCGAGACCGCGGCGGTCATGAGCACGGGCTTGCGACCGAACTTGTCCGAGGCGATGCCCGAGAGTGGAACGATGATGAGTCCCAGCGCCGAGGCCAGTGTCGAGAGCAGGGCGGCCCGACCGGCATCGAAGCCCAGCTCGGTCTCCTGGTAGGTGAGCAGGTAGACGAGAACGACATAGAACGTGACGTTCATGAAGATCTCCATGCCGCACGTCTGAAGGAACTGCTTAGGGTTGCGTTTGAAGACCTCACGCAGCGGTGACTCGGAGACGGTCTCCATCTTCTGCAGTGCCTCGAACTCAGGGGTGTCCTCGATCTTGCGGCGGATGTAGAGGCCGATGAGGCCAAGCGGAACGGTGATGAGGAACGGAATCCTCCATCCTCCGGCCAGGACCTGTTCGGGGCTGAGCACCTGGGTGAGCAGGAAGACGACCAAGGAGGCCAGGAGGAACCCGAGCAGGGAACCGAATTCGAGCCAACTGCAGCCGAAGCCTCGGCGCTTCCGGGGTGAGAACTCACCGAGGAAGGCCGCAGCACTGCCGAATTCACCGCCGGCGGCCAGGCCCTGGACGATGCGGGTGACGATGAGCAGGATCGGGGCGAGCATCCCGATCGTCTCGTAGGTCGGCAGAACTCCGAGGACCAGCGTCGAGGCGGCCATGGCGATGATGACGACGGAGAGCGTGAGCTTGCGCCCCAGTTTGTCGCCGAGGCGGCCGAAGATGATCGCACCGACCGGGCGGACGAGGAAGGAGACCGCGAAGACGGCGAAGGTCGCGAGCAGTCCCGCGGTCTCGTCGCCTTCGGGGAAGAAGATCGCCGCGATCGTCGTTGCCATATAGGCGTAGACGGCCCAGTCGAACCAGTGGACGAGCACGCCGATGGATCCGGCTGCGACGCTCTTCTGCAGACCCTTCTTGTAGGCCAGGTCTTTCGCGTCGGCAGGGTGTGCACCGCTCATATCGAGTTCCTCCTTTGGAACTTCAGGCGCCGGCGGTGTGCCGGCGGCTTCGACTCGGTGAACCGACAACAGCTCGGTCCATGCGGGTGGCTGTTGTCGGTTCACCGAGCTGGTGGATCGGTTGGTCAGGTGCCCGAGCGTCGGGTGCTGACGTCGGCTGCGGTCCAGGCCAGCGCCGTAGCACCGTCGATCAGCGTCCGTTCGGCTTCTTCTCCGACACACGACTCGGCGAAGGCGGCCTGGTGGTTGCTGGCCTCCCCGCCGACCCCGATGTAGGGGTGGATCGCGTTGACCATTTGGGACACATTGCCCATGTCCGTCGAAGCACGGTTCATTGTCGCCGCGATCGGGTCGACGTCGAAGTTGCGTCCGAGTGCGATGGCATTGGCCCGATAGGACTCGAGCGCGTCCTCGTCGGTGCGCATCTCCGCATACCGCTTGCTCTCCGGTGTGATCGAAAGTGTGGCACCGGTAGCCAGCGCCCCGGCTTCGAAGCAGTCGATGACCCGTTTCTCCACCTCGAGGAGTTCCTCGGTGGACTCGGCGCGGACATACCAGCGGCCCTCGGTCTTGGCAGGGATGGCGTTGGGGGCTTCCCCGCCGTTCGTCATCACACCGTGGACGCGTACGGTCTTCGGCAGCTGCTGACGCAGCAGACCCAGGGCGACCTGGGCGACGAGGAAGGCGTCGTTGGCGTTGATTCCACGCTCGGGATAGGCGGCCGCATGAGCCGCGCGACCTGTGTATTCGACGTGCCAATGGGTGACCGCGAAGGGCTCTGCCTCGGAGACGTCGACGGGGGCGGGGTGGGCCATGAGTGCGAAGTCGAGGTTCGTGAAAGCTCCGCGTTCGAGCAGCTCGATCTTGCCGCCGCCACCCTCTTCTGCGGGAGTGCCGATGACCTCGACGCTGAGCCCTAAGTCCTCTGCCGCAGCGGCGAGGCCGATGGCCCCGCCGACGCTCATCGCGGAGATGAGGTTGTGCCCGCAGGCATGGCCGAGGCCGGGCAGGGCGTCGTATTCGGCGAGGAATCCGATGGTGAAGTCACCCGATCCGAACGTCGCGCGAAACGCAGTGTCGAGTCCCAGGTAGGGCTGTTCGATGGTGAAGCCGTGATCGGCCAGAACGCCGGCCACCGAGGCGGAGGAGCGGAACTCCTGCCACCCGATTTCCGGATCGTCGTGGAGCGAATTCGACAGGCCCACGAGTGCGGGGGTCACCTCGGCGAGGCGAGCGGCGATTCGATCCTTTACGGTCAGCTCGACATCGGTGGACTGGCTCATCGCTCGTCTCCGGGGACGCCGTAGGACGGCGAGGCCACGGGGTTGAGGCCGCGGGTGATGTAGTCCTCGCGCTGGGGCATCCAGATGTCGAGGAGTTCGCCCAGTTCGCCGATGGGGTCCTCATCGGCCCAGTCCACGCGCAGGTCGGTGACCCTCCACCCGGCGTCGCTGACGACGGCCAGCCCGGCCGAATGCACGGGACCGGCCTCTCCGCCCGCGTCGAAGGCGGCCTGGAAGGCTGCGAAGAGGCGACGTTCGATCGGCCCAGTCGATTCCAGGGCGGTCTCGATGAAGGCATCGAGGACGTCGAGTGATTTCAGCATATTGCCACCGGCCACGGCGTTCTGCTCGGTGCGGGCACCGAAGATCCCGAGAGCCTCGGCGCCGGAGTGTGCGGCGGTATTGCCGGCACCGTCGATGACGAGGATTTGCCGATAGGCGATGACATCGGACTCGACCTGATCGACGATCGAATCCAGAGCCAGCTGTGCCGATTTCCCGGACGACATCTCCGAGAGGATCGCGCCGCCGAGGCGGGGGTCGGTGACGTTCTGCGAGTTCACTCCGCCGATCCCATCGGCCAGGTTGAGGCAGCGAGCGGCAACGGCAGGTGAGGAGGAAGCGATCGCGGATCCGAATTCACCGGTGTCGGGATCGTGGAGGAGGAGGGAGAAGGTCACTTGGCCACCTCGGCGGTGGTGGAAGTCTTGGGTTCGCTGATGACGGCGGTGGCGTCGATCTCGACGAGCCATTCGGGGCGGGCCAAGGCCTGAACGACGATGCCGGTCGAGACGGGGTAGACCCCCTTGAGCCACTTGCCCACGGTGCGGTAGACGTCTTCGCGGTAGCGGGGATCGATGATGTAGATGGTGACCTTGACGATGTCCTCGAGCCGACTGCCGGCCTCGTCGAGGAGCATGGCGATGTTGGACATGGCCTTCTCCGCCTGCGCGGTGACGTCGCCGATGCCCACGGATTCGCGGGTTTCGAGGTCCTGGCCGATCTGTCCGCGGAGGTAGACGACACCGCCGGCGACGACGGCCTGGCACAGATCGTTGTCGAGGTTCTGTTCGGGGTAGGTCTCTTTGGTGTTGAACATTCTCAGACGTGTGTGCGTGGGTTCGGCCACTTCGGTCTCCTCTTCGAGCTGATCGGAACATGTCGAACGGGTTGTGGAGCCGTTCGGGTGTGTGGTTCTATTCTCGGAAACATCGGAGTATCTGTGAAATAGTTATTATCTAGAGACTCCATCTGAAAAACAGATTCCAAATCTGAATCATCGATTCCACTGACGAAGAGGTCGCCATGGTCCACAGATTCTCGATCACGCTGACTCAGCTCTCGTATTTCACAGAATGCGCGAAGACGCTGAATATGACGACGGCGAGCCAAGAGCTCCACATTGCGCAGTCGGCGGTGTCCACTGCGATCAATCAGCTCGAGAAGGCACTCGGTGCCCCGCTCTTCGTCCGTCAGCACTCCAAGGGCCTCGTTCTCACCCCCGCCGGCGAGGGGCTGCTCCACGAGACCCGGCAGATCTTCGGACTCATCACCGATGCGGTCGAATCGATCCAGGCCGGGCAGAACGAGGTCCGCGGCACGATCGTCCTTGCCTGCTTCAAGACCCTGGCTCCCTTCATCCTTCCCCAGCTCATCGGGCGGCTCAACGAACGCCACCCCGAGCTCTCGATCGAGGTCGTCGAGGGCGATCACGAGGAGTGCATGGCCGCACTGCGCAGCGGCCGGGCGGAGATGGCGATCAACTACGACCTCACCGATGCCGAAGGCATCCAGGCCAAGCGAGTCGGCGAGGTGCGCCCCCACGTCATCGTCGATACGAACCACCGTCTGGCCGGGAAGAAGAAGGTGAAGCTGTCTGCACTCGCCGAAGATCCTCTCGTGCTCCTCGACCTGCCCGACAGCCGCGAATACTTCCTCACCATGCTGCGCACCGCCGGCATCACGCCCAAGGTCAAGTACAAGTCCTCGAACTACGAGACCGTGCGCTCGATGGTCGCGATGGGTCTGGGATTCTCGATCCTCAACCAACGCCCCGACATCGAACAGACTTACACCGGAGCGAAGACTTCGATCCTCGAAATTGCCGACCCCGCACCTAGCCTCCACCTCGTCGTATCGGCTCTGTCGCAGGCGGCCGGGACCGCGAAGGCGAAGGCCGTGACGACCATGATGCGCGAGATCCTCGCCGAGGCGGCCCCACCGGAGAATTCTCCCTGACCCTGGCGAAGCTGCCGACGTTCGAGATACTCGGAAATGATTGACTCATGACGGCTACATCTATTCAGTAGATGCAATTGACCGTCAACAACTATTGGCATTGACACTCTCACCTGCGGTTTGCTGGATCACGAGAGGGCGAGGCGCACCATCGCCCCACGAGCAAAGACGCAAGTGCCGTATCTGCAGGTCAGGCACGGTTTTCGAGAACAGGAGTGTCCCATGTCGGGCAAGGAAACTGAGACCACCGAAGTCGTCATCATCGGCGCGGGTCAAGCCGGAATCGCGATGAGCGAGCACCTGCAGTCCAGGGGAGTACCCCACATCGTTCTGGAGAAGAACCGCATCGCCGAGGCATGGCAGTCCAGGCGCTGGGACTCCCTCGTCGCCAACGGTCCCGCCTGGCATGACCGGTTCCCCACCCAGGAATTCGCCGACGTCGACCCCGACGGATTCGCGACCAAGAACCAGGTCGCCGAATACTTCCGCACCCTCGTCGAGAACAACAACCTCCCCGTGCGCACCGGAGTCACCGTGACCACAGTGACTGAACGCGAAAAGGCCCGCGGCTACCTCGTCAAAACCGATCAGGGCACCATCGAGGCCGACTACGTCGTCGCCGCGACCGGACCTTTCCAGACCCCGATCATCCCGAAGATCATTCCCGAAAGTTCCGGGATCACCCAGATCCACTCGAACTCATACAAGAACCCCGCGCAGCTCGACGAGGGCGCCGTGCTCGTCGTCGGAGCAGGTTCCTCAGGCGTCCAGATCGCCGCCGAGATCCAGAAATCCGGCAAGAAGGTCTACCTGGCCGTGGGCCCACACGATCGCCCACCGCGAGCCTATCGAAACCGCGACTTCTGCTGGTGGCTCGGAGCCCTGGGCAAATGGGACCTCGCAGCCCCACCCGTAGGCGCTGACCATGTCACCATCGCCGTCAGCGGAGCCGAAGGCGGACACACCGTGGACTTCCGCAACCTCGCCGCTTCCGGAATCACCCTGCTGGGACGTGCAAACTCATTTGCGGATGGCAAGCTGCAGATCGGTTCCGACCTGGGCAAGAACATCGCCCGTGGCGACGACAACTACCTGTCCCTGCTGCGTGAGGCCGATGAATACATCGAACGCAACGGCCTCGACCTGCCGCCGGAACCCGAGGCTCATGAGCTCGGTGCTGACCCTGAATGTGTGTCCAACCCGATCCTCGAACTCGACCTCGCCGAGGCGGACGTGCAAACCGTGATCTGGGCGACCGGATTCGGAGTCGACTACTCCTGGCTGCAGGTCGAGGGTGTCCTGGATGAGCGCGGATACCCCGTCCAGCAGCGCGGCGTCACACCTGTTCCCGGCATGTACTTCCTGGGCCTGCCATGGCTCTCACGTCGCGGATCGAGCTTCATCTGGGGAGTCTGGCACGACGCGAAATACCTCGCCGACCAGATCGAAATTCAGCGGAAGTACCGCGACTATGAGCCAGATCATAACGCCCTGCTCGAGGCCGCAGTATCGTAAATGATGACGGGCACTGAGTGCCTTCGGGAACCCAGTGACCGCACACACCGGGGAACAACCTCGGCGAACATATCGACGTCCTCACGACGAAAGAAGGCACCAGCGGTGACCGACAGCGCTTTTGCACCCACCCGCACTGAGACCGATTCGATCGGCAGCCTCGAGATCCCGACGTCAGCGTATTGGGGTGTGCACACGGCGCGAGCGATGGAGAACTTCCCGATCGCCCGCCGCCCGGTCTCCGTCTATCCCGATTTCGTGCGTGCCTTCGCCTGTGTGAAGCAGGCGGCGGCCCGGGCGAACTTGGAGATCGGGGCCCTCGACGAACAGCGAGCGAACCTCATCGACGCCGCCTGCGAGGAGATCAAGGGCGGGCGACTCCACGACGAGTTTACCGTCGGCGTGATCCAGGGCGGTGCGGGTACCTCGACGAACATGAACGCCAATGAGGTGATCACGAACCGCGCCCTCGAGATCGGCGGTCACGCGAAGGGCGACTACTCGTTCATCAACCCCAATGACCACACGAACCACAGCCAATCGACGAACGACACCTACCCGACGGCGATCAAGATCGCGCTGGCCTTCTCACTGCAGAACCTCCTCGGCGAACTTACGCTCCTCGCCGATGCCTTCGCTGCCAAGGGACGCGAGTTCTCCCACATCATCAAGGTCGGTCGCACCCAGCTCCAGGATGCGGTGCCGATGACCTTGGGCCAGGAATTCAACGCCTTCGCCACCACCTTGCGCGAGGACGTGCAGCGACTCGAAGAGGCCGTCGCCCTCCTCGGTGAGGTCAACATGGGCGCCACCGCGATCGGAACGGCGATCAACGCCCCGGTCGGGTACAAGGAAGCGGTGATCAAGCACCTGCGCACCATCACCGGACTCGAGCTCGTCACCGCCGGTGACCTCGTCGAATCCACCTCCGACACCGGTGTCTTCATCACCTTCTCCGGGGCACTCAAGCGCAGCGCCCTGAAGATGTCGAAGATCGCCAACGACCTGCGGCTGCTGTCCTCAGGACCGCAGGCAGGCTTCGGTGAGATCAACCTGCCTGCCCGCCAGGCCGGGTCGTCGATCATGCCCGGCAAGGTCAATCCCGTCATCCCCGAGGCTGTCTCCCAGGTCGCCTACTCGGTCGCCGGAGCCGATGTCACCGTGTCCATGGCCGTTGAAGGCGGCCAGCTCCAGCTCAACGCCTTCGAGCCGATCATCGCCCACTCCCTGTTCCAGTCGATCACCTGGCTCGAGCGTGCCTGCCAGACCTTCCGCGTCAACTGCGTCAACGGCATCACCGCCAACGAGGCGGCGCTCGAGGACACGGTGGCGCGTTCCGTCACCGTCATCACCGCACTCGCCCCGGTCATCGGCTACGCCCCGGCCGCGCAGCTGGCCAAACAGGCGCTGGCGACCAACGAGCCGATCGCTGACCTGGTCATTGCGCAGGGTCTGCTCGACCGCGCCCAGCTCGAGGAGATCCTCAAGCCCGAACGCCTGACCGGTCTGCCCGCCGATCATGGTGTCAAGAACACGGCCGACAGCGCCGAGGCGGTTCCCCGTGACGAGATGACCTCGGAGCTGCCGGTGGTGCCGTCTCCAGAGTGACCAGCGTTGGCCGTGGGCGGAGTGAATATTCCTTCGCCGAGTGCTAAACTGGGCGCATCAGACATCGTCTCCCTCTGAGTCTTCGGACTCAAGGAGACGATTTTCATTTGCGCGATAATAAGCTGCATGCACTTCACAAAAGCGTTCAAAGAGCGCGAGGATCTGATTACAGACCTGGCTGAAGCTGGGCTGAAGATTCCGAATCACGCACGCGCCCTCGGTTTCCTTACTCGGGTGGGCTACCACCGGTCTGGAGGATACCGCTACGTGTTCCGTGAGCTGCTGCCGGCCGACCAGATCAATGCCGCAATGCGCGAATACCGAGCTGCCACGTACATGGCAGGGGCGAGCATGGACCATGTCATGACTCTTGAATCGTTCGATATGAAATTGGCCCGCATCTGCATAGACGGGACTTTGGACTTCGAAATTCGCTTGCGGGCTTCGATTGCGCACGCCTTGGCCAGGTTGGATCCGGCTGCGCACTTAGACCAAAACTGCCTCGACACCGCGAAGTGCAATACGCTGATCCTCAGGAGCCAGCCACCTCAGACCAAATTCCAGGCCTGGGAACGCACCGTCAACAGAGCTATAAGAAGCGCGAAGCCGGAAGAGGACTTTGTTGCTCATCACCTAGCGAAATATCCCTCTCAACCATTACCGGTCTGGGCCGTAACCGAGCTTCTCAGTTTCGGGAGCTTGCCGTATCTTTTCGAACTGATGAAGTCCGCTGATGCCCGGGCTGTGGCCAATGATTTTGGCTTCATGCATCCCGCCCCGTTCGGGAAAGTCATCCGGGCAGTCGCCGATTTACGCAACTACTGCGCCCATGGCTCGCGGCTTTTCAACCGACACTTCAAGCGCGCGCAGTCGATCGCGCCCAGACACACAGTCGGCCCATTGCTGGACCACGTCTCAACCCCTGGATATTCTCGCACTTCAACCGAGAGCAAGCGGCTCTATATAAATGCCGCCGTCTTGGCCTTCATGCTTAGGTCACATTCTGAACCGAGTGATTGGCCTGCCAGGTTTCGAGATCACATCCTGTCCTTCAGCCTCCCGCTAATCACACCCGATGGACATCATGTAGTCACGCCGGAGTTGGACATGGGCTTCCCTGCGAGTTGGAACACCAAGCTCCTGTGGCAGTAACTTCTGGACGATAGTCGACCACCAGGTTTGGGTAGAGAGCTGACACATACACGCCCCCGGTCCTTTTGCGGTTCGCAAGTCACCTGCCGTACCCACCAATCTCACCCCTTCCTGAGTTCCAGAGCTTCCCAAGCGAACGTCGCCACCCAATGCGAGGCCATGTACTCATCGGACACGGCAGCCTCGAGTCCCGTCGCCATGAGGTCATCGACTCTGGTGAGGAAGCCCCTGGTGCGGTCAGCGCGGTCCAGATTGCCTGAGTCCTCGGCGATCTGCAGGAGTCGTGGGGCCAGGCGCATGATCGAGGCTGCAACGGAGAGCCCGAGACCATAGAGGTGGCTCTGGTATCCGTCCGTGGGATCGAGGACCTCGATTGGTTTGAGTGCAGGCGATTCCGGCGTCAGTTCCGAGAGGAAGTCCGGCAGCCACACGGCGAGCTCGTCGGCGGTGAGGATCTCGGCCATGAGGTCGGCCTCGGACAGGCCGGGGGAGAGGAAGTCGTGGCCGCTGCGCTCCTGGCTGAAGTTCCAGGCGTGATCATCGGCGAAGCAGCGCCGAGCGGCACCAGCGATGGCATCGACGACATCATGTCGGCCGAAGTCTCGTGCGCCGAGCAGAATGCGGCGCAGACCGAACGCGGTGTTCGGGTGGATTCCATGGCGGACGGGTTCGGGCATGTGCGGAAGCCATGCCACGGTCAGGTCGAAGACCGTCTGGGCGAGCACCTCGGCGCCGGGAGCCAAATCCCGCAGTCGCGGTTCATCGTTGGCCCGAAGTGCACGTACGAGCTCGACGGCCCAGGCCCAGCCATAGGGACGTTCCCAGGTCGGATGCTCGCGGAGGAACATCGCTTCGGCGGTGAGATTCTCCGAGCTGAGATGGGAGGTGAGGACTATGATGGCCTCGTCACGCCACGGAGCTGTCTGGGCGGTCTCGGTGCTCAGCAGGGTTACGAGCAGGTAGTGCATGTGCACGCTGGAGTGCCAGTCGAAGGAGTTCGCGAACGCCGGATTCTTCTCCCGCGGTTCGACGACGTCGGCGGCAGATGAAGCGACGTGGTGGGCGGCGTACGGATATTCACGGGTGATGTTGCTCAGGGCCACCTCGGCGAAAGGTGTGATGAACTTGGCAGACTGTGGCATGGATCCTCATCGGTTCGGGGATTTCACTCTACTCGGACGAGTCGCGTCGGCAATTAGAGTGAGAACTGGCAGCAGTTCAGCAAGGGAAGGTAGGTGCGGGGTGTCTCGGTCACCTCAGGTCTATGGCAAGACCTTTGATGAGCACACGCGGTGTGAGCACTATGCGACCGAGCTCGACATCATCGCCATTCGCTTCGCGTGCTGCGACCGGTACTATCCATGCCACCTCTGCCATGGCGAGACCGCCGACCACCCGGCGCAGCAATGGCCGCGTGATAAGTGGGATCAGGCTGCCATCCTGTGCGGAATGTGCTGGGCAGAGCTGACGATTGACACGTACCGGGGTACCGACGCGTGTCCCGAGTGTGCGGCGGCGTTAAACCCTCGGTGCGCGGCGCATTCGAGCTACTACTTCGAGGGCTGACTCAAGGCGACCGCAACGGCGAAGGAGTGGTCGCAAGTCGGTTCGGCGCGGTGGGCCTCAAATTCACTGTCGTGGCTCTGAAGAACGGCCGAACAGGCAACACGACTTTGGTAGTCTGGCGAACTATGGACCTGGCTTTTCTCTTTGGGACTGTGACGGGGATCGTGACGCCGATGTTGTGTTGCCTCGTCGGTCTTGCGCTGTTTGCTTGGCGCGGACGCGGCAGAACCCGATTGCTTGGAATCATCGGCACCGCACTGCTGTTGTTCTGTCAGCTCTTCGAATTGGCCTGGATGCCCTTCGGCTTGTCGCTGGGCCTGGCCACCGGCATCCCGGCTGTTCAGTGGGTCGTCCTGACACTGGGTGTGGTGCTTCAAGCTGGGGGTCTTGTCCTCATCGGGTTGGCATTTGTGACTAAGCCAAGCGGTGTCCCCGCTACTCAGTCTCCTCGGGCCGACGGCTCCGTACGTCTTGGCCCTGGTCCGGAGGGAGTCGCGCCATGATGCCTTCCACAATGTCTGGTCCGGCAGGAATCGTGGTCACGGTCCTCGCCGCCGTCGTTGTCGCCATAATGGCGATCATCCACCGCCGAGGTGGTGCCCGAGTCGCCGGCATCATCGGCGTTGTCCTCGTCATCGGAGGAATCCTCGCACCGCACGCCATCGACCTCTTCGGAATCGGTCGAGTCGGAATATCCACCGAGGCCGTCCCCAAATTCATCGTCGGAGCTGAACCCGGAGTGCTCACGGGTGGAGGGATTATTCTGATCTGTATCGCCGCGCTCAGCTGGCGAACTGTTCCCAAAACTCCTCGACCATCACGGTCTGAGTGAACGAGACTATGGACTGCTTCTCGAAAGGCAACGATGCCAAACGATGACAGGCGCCCGGCTGGGGCTCCATTCTGGGTCGAATCCTTCCAACCGGACCCCCACGCCGCGGCTGAATTCTATGCAGCGTTGCTCGGCTGGAGTTTCGACAATGCTCCGGGTGTATCCGATGGTGCTGAGCCACTCCTTGCGCTCGCCGGCGGAAAGAGAGTCGCGAGCATTCGCCAGTCACCCGACGGGGTTCCTCCGACCTGGCTGATGCACATTCGAGTCGAGAACCTTGCGCGGGCACTCGCCGAGGTGGACGCGGTCGGCGGCAGCAGCCTGATGTCCCCGTCCGACTGGGACTCGACCAGCCGAATGAGCATCGTTGCCGATTCCACGGGTGTGCCCTTCTGCATTCGTGAGGCAGACAGCGATGGCGGAGTCGAAGCCTCCGGCGCGGCGGGTGCGTGGGCGATGTCCTCACTGCACAGTTCTGATGTCCAAGCGGCGCAGGACTTCTACGGGTGGGTCTTCGGCTGGGAGCTACGACCTGTTCCGGATACGCTCTTCTCTGCCTGGTCTTTGGCGGATCAGCCAGTCGGTCTCCTCATCGATGCTGGCGACACCCCGCAGCATTGGAGCCTCAATTTCGCGGTCGCAGACGCGGATACAACTGCCCGAAGCGCGGCTGAACTCGGTGGAACAGTGCTGCTTGACCCATTCGACACCGACCAGCACCGCAACACTGTCATCGCGGACCCCGCTGGTGCCGTCATCGCATGCAGTTCGTTGCGAGCCTAAGCTTTCGATCTGGCAATCAATATTTACTTTAGGCAAACTGAAGTAAATATTCTCGAGCGTAATGTGACTTTAGCTCTGGCTGCCTTCGTCCTTGCTGCTGCGATCGAAGAGGACGATAAACGTTGCACCAGCGAGCACCAGCCCGGAGGCAATGATCGCGAAGATATGCTCTGGTGCTGTCGATAGCGTCGCGCTATATTTGAGGTATGGGACGGTTCCATGCAGAGAATCCGAGCGAACTCATTCGCGAAGCACGCCTTGACGCTGGCCTGACGCAGGCAGAGCTGGCGAGGCGCGCTGGATTGCGCCAACCAAGTCTGGCGCAGATGGAATCTGGGACGAGAAACGTCTCTGAGGAGATGCTCGATCGAGTTCTCGAAGCGGCCGACTATCGACCGTCGCTCGCCTTGGAACGCAATTTCAACGCAGTCAGAAAAGCCGCATCTCGGCGTGGCCTGCGCAATGTGAGGGTATTCGGCTCTGTGGCGCGCGGCGAGGACAACTTCAACAGCGACATTGACCTTCTTGTCACCCCTGACAAAGGGACTACTCTGTTTGATCTTGCCCTATTCGGTGAGGACGTCCGGACGATCACCGGATTCACGACCGATGTCATTGTTGACGACGGCCCCTTCCCTTCAGGGTGGCAGGCGCTGCGCGAGGCGGTTCCTGTATGACTTCATCGGACCAGCCTGGTGTTCCGTTCGTCAGGAAGCCACGTCAGACAGCGTCCAGTTCGGTCGATCACGATGAGGAGAACATTCGCACAGAGCTGTCACGCATTCTGTTGCGCTCGAAGTCTGTGGCCACCAGCCGACGTGATGAGTTCGCCGACGGATCTGTTGCCTATGATGTCGCGAGCATGGTGATTATCAGGTTGGCTTCACTGACCGAACGATCTGAATTCTCGCCCTGGGCAGAGTTGCTTTCAGCGGAGGAGATCGCTGCAATTCGCGCAACTCGCAATATCGCCGCTCACGCCGGGTACGCGGTGATGAATGATGATCGTTTCTGGGAGGCCATCACGGTGAGTGTGCCAGAAATTATCGAGCGACTGCTCAAGAGCTGAGTTCAGTCCACCAACGAGTACCTGCGGCTACCCCTCGAGCAACCCCCGAATGTCCTCGGCCGTCACCGTCTGGCTGAATGCCTGACCGTTGGGGCCGCGTCCCTCGAATGCTCCGCCGTCGGTCATGAGAGAGTCGAAGAGCTCGGCTTTCTTCTTCTGCAGGGCCAGGACCTTCTCCTCGATCGTGCCTTCGGCGACATAGCGATAGACCATGACGTTCTTCGTCTGCCCGATCCGGTGCGCTCGGTCGATCGCCTGATTCTCCGTCGCCGGGTTCCACCACGGATCCATGAGGAAGACGTAGTCGGCCTCGGTGAGGTTGAGGCCGAACCCGCCGGCCTTGAGGCTGATGAGGAACACCGGAGCCGCACCGGATCGGAACTCCTCGACGACCTGGCCGCGATTGCGAGTCGAGCCGTCGAGGATGACGTAGGGGACACCTCGGCGATCGAGGTCCTCGGCCACCTTGTCGAGGAAAGAAGTGAACTGGCTGAACACGATTGAGCGGTGGCCCTCGGCGACGACATCCTCGAGGCGTTCCATGAGGGCGGCGAGCTTGGACGAGGGCACGCCTTCGTGTTCGACGTCGACGATGCGCGGGTCCAGGGCGATCATGCGCAGCAGGGTCAGTGAGCGGAAGACGATGAAGCGCTGCTTGTCATACTCGCTGTCGATGAAGCCGAGGATCTTCTTCCGCTCCTTCTGCAGCACCCGATCGTAGAGTTGGCGGTGCGCAGTGTTGAGCTCGACATTGATGACCTGCTCCTGCTTCTCCGGCAGATCGGCGGCGACGAGATCCTTCGTGCGGCGCAGTATGAAGGGCCTGATCCGCTTCTGCAGCCGTCCCATTCGTCCCGGATCCTCACCGCCTTCGATGGGCCGCACGTATTCCTTCTCGAATTGATGCGCGCTGGGGAAGAGTCCAGGTGCGGTGATGGAGAACAGCGACCACACATCGCGCAGAGAATTCTCCATCGGAGTGCCCGTCAGAGCCAGCCGGAAGGGTGCGTTGACCGATTTCGCAGCCATGTGGACCTGGGAAGAGCTGTTCTTCACGAACTGTGCCTCATCGAGAATGAAGCCGGCCCAGTCCAGGCGGGAGATCGGGTCCTCGTCCAGGCGCAGCATTGCATAGGACATAACGATGACATCGGCACCGGCGACCACCTCGGCGAGGGGCTTCTGCCTCTTCTTCGTCGACTCGGAAACAACACGAACGTCGAGGTCAGGGGTGAACTTTGCGGCCTCCTTCGCCCAGTTGTCCACCACCGAGGTGGGGGCGACGACGAGGAACGGAAGCTCTGACTTTGCATGAGCGATGAGTGCCAGGGTCTGCAGGGTCTTGCCTAGGCCCATGTCGTCGGCGAGGATTCCGCCGAGGTGGCACTTGTACAGCAGAGCCAGCCACCGGAATCCCTGCACCTGGTAGGGCCGCATGGTGACGCCGTTCAGACGAGGGACTTCGACGGTGGGCAGGTGGTCGAGGTCGAGGTCGAGCAGAGCCTGTGCGGATTCTTGCCACGACTGGGCCGGCTGGGACTCATCGGCGAGCTCTTCGAACTCCGACCACAGGCCCACATGCAGGCGCGTGATCTTGGGCGACTCGGGCTCCCACTCGGGGATGAGATCGGCCTCGGCCAGGAGCGCCTTGAGCTTGTCGAAGGCGGGTTTGTTCAGCGATAGGAACGTGTGATCGACGAGCTTGATCTTCTTCGTCCCCGATGCCAGGGCTTTGTAGAGCTTGACGAAGGGGATCGGCTTGCCGTCGATGGTGATCTGGAAGCCGAGGTCGAACCAATCGTTCTTCTCCGACTCGACCGAGGTGATCGTGATGTTCGGTTCCCCGCCGAGCTCGCGGTAGGGCTGCTTCTTCCCGCGCGTGATGACTTTGACGTGCTCGATCTCCTCGAGCCCGGGCAGGACATTGACGACGAAGTCCGCGGTGTCGACGTCGGAGAGCTCCATGTCTCGGGGGTGACCGGGCGGTTGAGTCTCAGCGAGAACGGACGCGACTTGGTCTAGCACGGCGCCTTCATGCTCTAGGTCGCGGTTGTCGCGTGGGTCCGGCGTCGGAGTGGTGCTGCGCGCGCCCGCTGTGGTGCGGATGGCGGAGGTCCCAAGCTCCGACAGGGGCACCACGGGCAGGGTCCGGCGCGGTCCCGAGTACTCCCAATACCACTGCAGGCTCAGGTGGTCCTTCGCACCGTAGACCATGAAGAGGACCAGCCGCGGCTGGCTGAACTGGGGGAACTTCACCGTCTCGTCGGTGCTGACGACCTCGGCGGAGGTACGCAGCAGCGGGTAGTACTCCTCGAAGAATTCCTCGGATTCGCTTGCCGGGATCGTGATCGGGCCGGGCGATTGGAATACTGAGAGTGCTGACTGTGCGGTCGGTTTGGCCGCCGGTGCCATGGCTACGGTGAAGCCCGTGCACAGATCGACGCCGAAGAACCCGTGCGTCCAGATGGGTTTGGTCAGACCCGGTGAGAATTCGCGTTCATCGATCGTGACCTGTGGCTGCACTCGCAGCTGGTTCTTCACCCGGTTGACGTCGATGATCGCCTTCGCCTCACGACCGATGTGCACATCCATGCTCTGATTGACGCCGACGAGTTCGATCCCAAGTTCGACGGCCTGAGCGAAAATGTCCCACAGCAGTGGAGTGTGAAAGTCGCCGAGGTTGTAGGGCGCACCATCGGGTGTGAAATCCGTTTTGTCCCGAGTCCGCAGACCCGAAAGTTGAGTGAACCACTCTTGGTGGCGAGGATCGACGTTGAACTGCCTGGCCATGCGGTCGATGGTGCGCCAGGTGAGGGATTTCTTCACCCAATTGCCGGATTCGCTGAGGATGAGCGGGCGGATCGCAAGGCTGGGATTGGAGCCGGGGGAGACCTCCTGCTTCTCCAGCACGACCGAGTGCTTCGGTTCGAACCATGTCCGGGCGATGACCTCGACGAGTTCGAATCCCAAGGCCACGGGCGTGTACTCCTGCGGGGCCACCTCGGCGAGGGAGGCGAAGGCATCACGCCAACCGGCGGTGTGATGGGACGAAGCATGGTCATTGTCGGGCACCGTGCCATCTTCTCATTGAGGGCGGACACATCGGTTCCCAGCACCCACCGAACATCGCGTGGACACGCGATGTGGACACAGTCATCGAAGGAGAACAGACTGTTGATCATGGGCCAGGATGGGGAGTGCGAATACAGTGAGACGCAGAAATGGATGGTCATCAAGGGCCGGAAATGGCGCAGAACCGATCCGGAACTGCCTGAGGAGATGGTCGCAGAACTGAAAAGCCACCTCGGCACAGCACGCAACGCTGTCCGGACTGCAAAGAAGACAGGCACGGACGAGGACGTGAGCACGGCCCGCAATCGGGTCAATATCGCCAAGCACGGACTCGGCGAACGGGGCGACTACTGGTGGCAGATGTGCGCAGACAAGCGACTCGCCCGCGCCGAGGATGCGCTGGATCGATTGCGCTGAGAACCGTCGAGGGGTGGCGTTACCCTGCGACGAGAATGAGAGCGACGGCGATCGCGCTGACTGTGAGGCAGATAGCCAGCGACACCAGACCTCGCACCCACCACTTCGCCCGCATCGTCTTATTCAGGAGGGCCGTGACGATTGCGCAGAATCCCAACCAGCCGATGGTCGCTGGAATGCCGAAGAACAAGGCGAACATGGCGATCGTGTCGCGTGGAGATGGAGAGCAGCCGAAACCAATGCCTTCACACGACCCATTGACGTTGTGGGCCGGAGCGAAAGCCCACATAACGACGGTAGCAAGTGCTGCCAGGGCCCACACGCTGAAGGGAATCAGGTAGGCACCCAGCGTTTCTCGCCGTTCGACGGCTGGTGGTTCGACGACCATGCGTACACTTTAGCGCGGCGGTGTCCGTGGCGGCATGGAGTCACGGAGGCAGTTCAAGGCTTGAACAGCTCGATCTCGTCCGGGGAATAGTAGTCCTGTGTGCCCACGCCCGTGCGTACAAGGTACTTGCCTGTCTCCTCATAGAGGTAGACGACGGTGCCGACGCTGTGGGCCATGGCTCCGGAGGTGACTTGGACAGTGTCGCCGATCTTGAACTCAGTCATGACTCAATGTAAGCATGCCGAGGCCGCTGCCATGGTCATGCGCGGGTGGCCACAGTGGATGGGCCGACAGCGAATCTTTCCACACCAGAGTGAGGTCCGCGCGAAGAAAATGTGTGTTCGGCTCTAGACTGGGTAACGTCTGGTACCGACGACGCAGCGGCGAGGGGAACGACCCGTGGGGTGGAGTACGAGCGAGTTGGCGGAGTTGACCGGGACCACGGTCAATACGATTCGGCATTATCACAAGCTCGAGCTGCTGGCTCAGCCCGAACGGATGAGTAACGGGTACAAGCAGTACGGGGCGGCCCACGTGCTCAGGCTCCTGCAGATCAGGCGGCTGCGCGAGATCGGCATTCCGTTGTCCGACATCGGCTCCATTCAAAATGATCATGAAGCGCAGCAGCTGACGCTCAAACGTCTCGACGTCGAACTCGGCGAGACCATCGCCGAGCTGGAGAAGGCGCGTGGGCAGATTGCGGAGCTGCTTGAGTACGGCGCCCCGATCGACACTGCCGCCGGCTTCATCGACATCGCGGCGAAGATGTCAGCTCCCGACCGCAACCTGATGTCACTGTATTCGCGGCTCTACGACGAGACGACGATGACTGAGATCAAGTCGATCATGGCCACAAATTCACCCGCCGATAGGGAAATCGACGATCTCGCCGAGGACGCCGACGAAGCCACGCGAGCACGGCTGGCCGAGGTCGTCGCGCCGAGCATGAAGGCGCATCTCGAGGCGAATCCCTGGCTGCTTGCACCAGCACACGGCATGCGCGGAGACATCAGCATCGGACAGTCTGCCATCGCCGGTTCGATCACTGAGCTCTACAACAGCGCCCAAGTCGATGTCATCCAGCGAGCCTTCCTCCAGATCTTCCCGACCTTGGACATCTCAGACGAAGAACGCGAGCGCTTCATCGAGTTCGTGAAGGCCCAGGCGGCCAAAGAATCGAACTGAAACCCGCCGAGGTGACCGTGCGGCAGCCCGCCCAGCTGTGAATTTCCGGTGTTCGACCTTCAGGGCTTGACCCTGTTCTGAGAACACAGTTTCCACTGGAAGTAATCAACCGGACTACTTCCAGAGGACATCATGAACACCCTCATCACCTTCTTCCAAAGCCTCGCCTCCCACGTCCCCGACCTTCTGCAGCCGTTCATCATCGCGCTCGCCGGAGCAGTGCCCTTCGTCGAGGGCGAGGTCTCAGCTGTCATCGGAGTGTGGGCTGGCCTCAACCCGATCGTCGCAGGGCTCGCCGGGGCAATCGGCAACTTCATCTGCGTTACCGTCATCGTGCTGCTCGGTGCCCGGGCTCGTGAGGCCGTGGTTGCTCGCCGAAGCCGAGCTCGGGAAAGCGTTCCCGTGGGAGCCGGAGTGGCTGGAGCTGGGGCGGACGCAACCTTTGCCGATGAGGGCGCGACCGTTGCCGGTGAACGCGGACCTGCGGAGGGCGAAGTAAGGTTCCTCGACGAGCCACCCGCTCAGAAGAAGCCCGAGTCGAAGGGCCGCATCAAGTTCAAACGCTTCCTCACCCGCTTCGGTGTCCCGGGGGCGAGCCTGCTCGGACCCCTTGCCATTCCGACTCAGATCACCTCGACGATCTTGGTCAGCTCAGGAGTCAAGACCTCATGGATCCTGCTCTGGCAGGGCATCGCCATCGTCGCCTGGACGACACTGACCACACTCATCGCCACCGGAGCACTGTCCCTGTTCACCAGCTGAACCGGAAAGGAAGAACCATGACCACCGCCTACCGCCACAGGAAGATCCTCACCTATTCGGCCATCGCTGTTGTGGCCACGGTCCTTCCCCTGCTCATGCCGTTCTCGGCCACCCTGCTGGGCTGGGCGCTCGAGGTGCCGATGCGTTTGGCCCTCTCCGAGTCACTGCTGGCGACCTTCGGCATCTTCGTCGCCTGGTTCGTCATTTCCCGGCTCATCGACGTCATCCTCGACGGCAGCGACATCGGCGGGACGCTGACCAGCCGCATGGTCTCAGCCGGAGTGTCGATGGTGCTCCTCGGCGGAGGTTACTTCCTCATCGTCGACTCGGCGATCGCTTCGCTGCTCATGGCCGTGGCCGTCTGCAGCCTGCCGTTCGGGATCGGAGTCGTCAGGGATGCGTTTGCCGACGAATCTCGGCGTCAGCGGGCCGTCTGATCTCAGCCGTATGAGATGACCACTCCCAAATATTTCTCATCAGGACGGACGACGTAGCACTCCTGCTTGGTCACCTTCCGGCCCTGGAGCTGGTGAGCGAGGGCCTTTCCTGCCGTGACTTGTTGGCATTTTTCGAGGGTCGGGTAGTACCCGTACGTGGACTTGCTCGTGTCTGCCATCGCGGGGCCGGCACCGAGCACGCTCACCGAGGCGAGGACGAGCGAGGCGGTTCCAATTCCGAGAATCCTTTTCATTCTCACGACAATCTCCTTTTTGCAGTCGTGCCCCTGACCAGTCGGCCGGGGACACAACTGACTCTAGATTCGGCCTTTGGCCAGGTGAGGAGATCGGTGTACCCGGTTCGGCACATCGTGTGACCAGCCTGGTACGCACAGCCGACGTTGCCGGAAAGCAATGCCCAAGCGGGGAAGAGCTTCAGCGAAGAACACTTCGCAGATGCGGCACGTAAGATGAAGTCGATGATTGACTCCGACACCGACAGATCCCACACCGCCGCCCCCGCACTCATCGGGGCGCTGCTCCACCTCGCCGCGACCGACGCTGACCTGGCCCCGACTGCCGCGTCCGCGCTGAGTCCCAAGGACCGCGAGATCCTCGCCGAGGTTGAGGTAGCCCTCCACAATCAGACGTTGGATGAGAGTGGTGTGAAGAAGGCCCTCGCCGAGGTGGCTGATTCCATTGCACGCGTGCGCAGCTCACCCAGCCCGGTGGCGTTGACCGCGGCGAAATACGAGAAGGCACGCACCGCAGTCCTCGGGCAGCTGGGCGTGGTCTCGACTAAGGGCGCCAGCGTCTGGCCGCCTACCAGCCAAACTGCTGTCCAACGTTTCGGTTCCTGGAACGAGGCACTCAAGGCCGCGGGACTTGCCACGAGCTCGGTGGGTCGAGCACGAGGCCAGCTGCGCTTCGACGAGGCCGCATATGACAAAGCGATCGCCAACTTCGTCGCCGACTGCGACGACCGGGACCTCGGTGCCACGTACAAGGCCTACGGAGAATACGCCGCCGAACACAAGGGTGAAGTGCCCTCGGCCGCCGCTGTGCGGAAGTTCTACGGCAGTTGGAACGCGGCACTTGCCTCGGCGGGGTGAGCGCCCCAGGTATCCCGAGCGCGGGGTCAGTGGCCCAGCACGGAATTTTTAAGCCACCGCGGGATGGCTCGATGACGCCGAAATGTGCAAATACACAATTCTGAGCCCCACCCCGGTGTGAAATTTCATTGTTGGCGGAGTGCACACAGGGAAGAGTGATGACAGTCACTTCTAACCCTGTTCATCTGCACTCTCGGAGGCACCACCATGAGTTCGCCAACTCGCACCGACGACGGTTCCGTCGACAACTCAGGCACCGGCACCGCCGCCAGCGCTCGCCTCGATCGCACGAAGATGCGCAAGATCGCGACCGCCAGCGTCATCGGCACCACCGTGGAATGGTACGACCTGTTCCTCTTCGGCACCGCCTCGGCGCTGGTGTTCAACCAGGTCTTCTTCCCCGAACTCTCACCGGCCCTGGGTACGATCCTCGCGTTCCTCACCTTCGCCGCCGCCTACCTGGCGCGCACGGTCGGTGCGGTCCTGTTCGGACACTTCGGTGACCGCCTCGGACGCAAATCGATGCTGCTCGTCTCCCTCCTCGTCATGGGTGGCGCTACCCTGGCCATCGGCTTGGTCCCCGACTTCAACACGATCGGCATCGCCGCACCGTTCATCCTGCTCACCCTGCGCATCATCCAAGGGCTGGCGCTCGGCGGCGAATGGGGCGGGGCGGTTCTCATGACCGTCGAACACGCACCCGAGGAGCGCCGAGGCTGGTACGGCTCGATGGTCCAGGTGGGCGTCCCCGTGGGGACCCTGCTGGCCAACCTCGCCTTCCTCATCGTCACCGGTCTCGTGTCCGAAGAAGCGCTCATCTCCTGGGGCTGGAGGGTCCCGTTCATCGCCTCCGTGCTGCTCGTCGCCGTCGGCATCTACATCCGCCTCAACATCGAAGAGACCCCGAGCTTCCAGCAGGTCCGCGAACAGGGCGCGAAGGCCAAACTGCCCTTCGCCCACCTCATGCGCCACTACTGGAAACCCGTCATCCTCGGCGGCATCGCGACCCTGTCGACCGGTTCCACGTTCACACTCATGGTCGCCTCGGGCGTCAACTACGGCACCCAGGAGAAGGGGCTGTCGAGCAACTTCATGCTCTGGGTCGTCCTCGTCGCCTGCATCATCGGGCTCATCTTCATCCCGGTCTTCGGCCGCCTCTCCGACAAGGTCGGACGGCGCCCGATCATCGCCGCAGGAATCGCCGGCGAAGTCATCCTCGCCTTCCCATTCTTCTGGCTCATGAACACTGGCAGCGCCGCCGCAGTCTTCCTCGCCTACGGGCTGATGATGATCGCCTTCTGCGCGAACTACGGGCCGATCGCGACCTTCCTCGCCGAGCTCTTCGGCGCGAAGATCCGCTACTCCGGACTCTCCGTGTCCTACATGCTCTCGGGTCTGCTGGGCTCGGCCATCACCCCCGCGATCACCGTGTGGCTGCTCGACGTCACCGGCAAGTCCGACTCGATGGCCTGGTACATCGCGGGCTCCGCGGTCCTGTCCCTCATCGCCCTGTTCCTGCTCACCGACAATCGCCTGCAGAGCATCGACAAGGCCGACACCGCCGAGGCTGGAGTGGCGCCTGATACCGCTGCCCCCGCCGAGGTGGGGGAGGAGGGTCGATGATCCGCCGGATTGAGACCGCCCCTGGGCTGGCCCCGAGCATTGGACCCTACTCCCAGGCCGTCGTCGCCAACGGGTTCGTGTTCACCACCGGACAGGTCCCCTTCGCCGCCGACGGAGTGAAACCTGAGGCCTTCGAGGACCAGGTGCGAACCTGCCTGAGCAACCTCAAGTCGGTGCTCGAAACCGCGGGCAGCGGAATCGATCGGGTCGTCAAGGTCAACGCCTATCTGACCGCGCCCGAACAACGGGAACCATTCAACCGCGTCTACGCGGACTTCTTCGCAGAGGCGAAGCCGGCACGGACCACCGTGTGCGTCTCGATCTGGGACATCTCTCTCGAGGTGGAATGTGTTGCCGTCGTCGACGAGGCTGCCTCTGCGGACGAGACTGCAGGGGTAGCTGACGTTGCTGCGCCCGAGGTGGTTGCGTGAGCCGGCCTTCTGCCGAGCTGCTCGCTGCCCTTCGTGAGGTCGAGCTGCCTACGCTCGGACACTTCCTCGAGGACGGCTTCTGCTCCCAGACTATGGCCCCGATCAACGCCGGGCCGCAGATGGTCGGCGTCGCACGGACCCTTGATCTGCGTGAACCCGACGCGCTCGCCGTCAACCGGGCGCTGCATGCGTTGGCCCCGGGTGATGTGCTCGTCATCCGAGTTGCCGGTGGGCTCCACGCACCGGTAGGGGCAGTGACTGCTGCTGCGGCGATCGCCCAGGGCGCCGCGGGCATGGTCGTCGATGGGCCCGTGACTGATGTCGTTGCGCTCCGCGCAGTCCAGGACCAACTCCCGGTCTTCGCCACCGGACTCACGGCGCGGACGACGAAACGGTCAGGCAACCTCGGCGACGGCGTGCTCGACTGCGAGGTCGAGGTCGGCGGGGTCAAGGTCCGACCGGGTGACCTGGTTCTCGGTGACGCCCAGGGAGTGCTCGTTCTGCCGCCCGACGGACCGGGCGATGAGATCCTGCAGGCGGCACTGGACTCCGACCGTGGAGAAGGCGAGCTGCTGGCTAAGATCGCGGCCGGGGGTGACCTGAGAGTGCTGTTGCCGGGGTGAGGTGCTGACTGTGTTCGACCGCGACCTCGGGACCGAACGGCACTGGACCGGGAGTTAGCTCAGAAAATCCACCGAAGCTCAGGGGCAAGCCGGCATGAGCGGTTGCACGCGGATCGGGCAGGTATAGATTGTGTCGTGTAAGCAGTCCTGTGGACACGCGATGTGAGGAGCCACCGATGTCAGAACCGCGAACAGTCACGAACGCCGAGGAACTGCAGTCAGCCGTGGCCGACGGCGCCCCGATCATCGAAGTCACAGGAACGATCACGGGATCACCGCGCATCGTTCTCTCCCCAGGGACCACCCTGCGGGGCGGACGTCTCGAATTCGGCTCCAAGGGTGTGATGCTCACCGGCGACAACATTCTCGAAGACGTCGAGGTCATCGTCCCCGAACACGAAGTTGCGATCTACGCGGACACGAGTGTCGCCGACTGGGGCACCCTCAACCTGCGCAATGTCACCACAGTCGGCCAGGTTGCCCTCGTAGCCACAGACCAGGCGAGGTCCGGACACATCGCCATCGACGGACTCGCAGTCACAGCCGCGGACCTGCGGGGACGCTTCGACCGACCTCGAGGATTCGGCGTCGAAGCTCTGCAGGGCGGACTCACGATCTGGAACCGCCAGCCTGAGGCGGGCGCTGCCATCACTGCCGAAGTCACCGGAATCTCCATCGGAACCGAGCAGACCCCGGTGCGCGGCAGCGGCGTCTTCGTCGGAGGCCACGGCACCGACGAGGGCAAAGCCTCCGGCGGCACCCTGACGATGACCCGGCTGGTCACAGGTGAGATCCACACAGACGGAGGAATTCCCGCAGGCGCGGCCGACCTCATCAGCGGAGGTGTGTTCGTCATCAGCGGTGCCCATGTCGACGAAGTGGTCAACGAGGGGCCGGTGACCACGAATGGTCAGAACGACATGGTCCTCGACAACTGGGGCGATGTGAGGTCCTGGACTGCGAAGGCCCCGATCACATCGAACGGGCCCAGCGGCATCGGGTTCGTCAACTTCAGCGATATCGGCACGCTCACTGTCACCGCCCCGATCCAGACCTTCGGCAAGGGGGCGCGCGGCTTCAACCTCTACGACGGTTCACTGGCTGAGGCGAACTTCGAATCCATCGCCACTCACGCGGACGGGTCGATCGGCATCCAACTGTCCAGGCCGCTGCCCAAGCTCCGGGTCAAGGGCGACATCAGCACCGAGGGCGGGACCGGACTCAGTCTCGTCAAAGGAGTGCAGATGACGCTCAAGGCAGTGGCATTGAGCATCAAGCCCGGCGGATCGGTTGAAGAAGTGCGGGTCGGAGGCGCGATCACCACTGCCGGGGATGATGTCGTCACCGTGGAGATCGCCGACACCGTCGATTCGTGGGATGTTGCAGGCGGCATCATCGCTCGGGGACTGAGGTCAGACGGCGTTCAAGTCACCGCATCGGGTGCTGCGCCGTCTGGAGTCAGCGTCACCGCAGAGAACGGCACCGGGATCACCGAGGTGGAATGACGGCTGCACGGTGACCGGATGACCGCTTACCGGCTGGCTGCAAACGCGGCCAGCCGGTCACACGCTTCATTGATCGTCTCCGGGGCAACGGCGAACGTCAGCCGCATGTACCCCTCGCCCGCAGCACCGAACGCCGAGCCGGGGATCGTCGCGAGATTGTGCTTCTCCAGCAGCTGCGTGGCCAGCTCCCAGCCGGTCAGTCCCCACTCCTTGATGTTGACGAAGGCGTAGAAGGTGGCTTCGGGGCGCAACAGGCTGAGCCCGTCGATGGCGTTGATGCGCTCCATCATGAGATCGCGGCGCTGCGCGTAGGATTTCACCATCATCTCGACGTCGGACTGCGGCCCCTCGATCGCGGCCACTGCTGCCTCTTGGACGAATCCCGGGAGGCTGGAGGTGAGGCCCTCCTGCAGCAGCGCCATCGGTGCAATGAGATCGGTTGAACCGATGACGAAACCGCACCGCCAGCCGGTCATCGCGTAAGTCTTCGAGAAGCTGCCCACGACGAGGAAGCGATCGAAGCCGGGCCGCACCTCGGCGATGGAGGTGAAGACGGCATCGTCGAAGACCATCTCTTCGTAGACCTCGTCAGAGATGATCGTGAACCCGTGCTCCTCGGCCAAGTCCGCGAGCTTCTCGAGCTCAGCCCGATCCATGACCGAGCCCAGCGGATTGGACGGACTGTTGATGATGATCGCCGCGGTCTTGTCGCTGATGGCGGCGCGAACATCCTCGGCGCGGAATTTGAACCCGGCCTCTTCCTCCACCGGAACTGCCACCGCGACCCCGCCGAGGCGGTGGATCTGACCGACATAGTTCGGGAAGCTGGGATCGGGGATGATCACCTCCTCACCGGGGGAGACTGTGACGTCGAGGGCGAAGGTTAAGGCTTCCATCGCGCCGAAGGAGACCATGACGTTGTTCGAGGTGACTTCCCGGTCCCAGCGCTTCGCGTACTTGCCGGCGATGGCGTTGCGCAGCGGTGGGATTCCGGCGTTGGCAACGTAGCGCGTCTGGTTGTTCTCGATCCCGCGGATCCCGGCAGTCTTGATGTGCTCCGGGGTGTTGAAGTCGGGCTCACCGACAGTGAGCTTCACGGCATCGGGGTAGTCCAGTGCGAGGTTGAACATCTTCCGGATGTTCGAAGCCGGGTAGTTCTGAGCCATCGGGGAGATGCGGCGGTACTCATGTGTCATTGATTCCTCGTACTTCTGTGTGGAGCCACGTTGGTTGGGCCGGGTCTATTCGTGGAGCCCGGCGAGGCGGGACCCGAATTGGGCGAGCAGGCTCGTCTTCTTAGCGCCCGTGATTCGCTCCCACTCATCGGCGATGTTGAAGATCTTGTACATCGAGCGGATACCCAGCCAGCGAATCGGTTCGGGCTCCCACTGGCCGGAGAAGTGGTCGTTCCACGGCAGCGCCGTCAATGGAGTCGACGCGCCGGACGCCCGATCGAGCAGGGTCTTCGCCGCCAGATGCGTGGCCGTGACCCCATGTCCGGCATAGCCGCGGGCCACACCGATGCGCTGGTCGGCGTCGAAGAAGATCCCCGCACACCAGTCGCGGGTCACACCCAGCGCACCGCGCCAAGCGTGGGCGACCTCAAACTCGAGGTCGGGAAAGAGCGAGGCCAAGCGCGAGGCCAGCAGATCGACCACCTCGGCGGGGACCGTCCCGTCACCGGGCAGACCCGAGCGAAAGGCATACGGTGCCCCGCGACCGCCCAAGGCGATCCGATCGTCGTCGGTGCGCTGGGCGTAGATGAAGGTGTGCGCGGTGTCGCCTAAGCATTCGCGACCGTCCCAGCCGATGTCCTCCCACGCCGAGGCGGGAAGCGGGTTGGTCGCGATCATCGACGAGAACACGGGGATGACCTGACGCCCCTCCAGCCCGGGCAGGTCACCGGTGACGGTGTCCGAATACCCCTCGAGGCACACGAAGATCGTGTCCCCGGTGACCGGGCCACGATTCGTTGCGACGATACCCTTGCCGATGTGACCCGCCGAGGTGTCCTCGCAGATCGTGACACCGTGATTCTTGAGGACTGCGGCCAAGCCACGCGTGAGGAGTGCTGGATCAACGCGGGCGGTGCCGGGGAAGAACACGCTGCCGTGGGCGTTGTCGACGTTGACGTGTGCCTTGGTCGCCTCGGCGTCGAGGAACTGCATGTCCTCGGGTCCGTAGCCGTACTGCTTGTCACCGTCGAAGAGTTCGCGCAGTCGGGTCATTCCGGCCTCGGACTGGGCGATGTCGATATGGCCGCCGCGGGCCTGATGGGCGTCGATGCCCTCCCGTTCGAGGACGTCGAGGACCTCGTCGATGGTGTCGAAGAGCGCGGATTGGAACGACCTCACCGACTCCACTCCGGTCAGTCCGGCGGAGCCGACCGGACCGTTTGGGTCACTGCTGCGGGCACGGTCGACCGCCTCGGTGTACTTGGCTCTGTTCCCGGGCATCAGCGTGGAGAGCCAGCCGCCGTTGCGGCCCGAGGCCCCGTAGCCGATGTGCTTGGCCTCGACGACGGTGATCTGCCAGTCAGGGTGGGCCTGCCTCGCGTAGTAGGCCGACCACAGCCCGGTCATGCCGCCGCCGACGATGACGAGGTCCTGTTTCTCGGTGGGCAGCGGAGCGGGGACAGTGGTCTCGGGAGGGGACTGGGTCAGCCAATGGGAGGCCTCGCCGTTGAGGTAGGACATGGAATCAGTTCTATCCCACCGCTGGAGCGAAGTAAATGGTTGCAGGGCGGCGTATTGCCATATGGATTCCGTGCAGCCCGGGGACGGTTTCATGAGTGCCGTCGCATGGGGCGGTGGGAGTCTCGATAAACTGGCACCATGAGCGCACTGGAGCCGATCAGCACCCACGATTTCCCACTCGAGCATGAGCCCATCGAGGACTGGCAGCGGTTGGATGACGGTGTCCCGACGAGAGGTCGTACCGATAATCCGACCACGGCCTTCGCCGAACTCGGCACGATCGCCGGAGCCGAATACGGGCTGTGGGAGATGAGCGCTGGGACGATGCGCGACATCGAAGACGATGAGGTCTTCATCGTCATCAGCGGCAACGGTCGGATTGATTTCGATGACATGAAGCTGGACCCGATCGATCTGTCGCCGGGGACGCTTGTGCGTCTTGAAGAGGGAATGACGACCTGGTGGTATGTCGACGACGCACCTTTGCGCAAGCTCTACATCGCCCCGGGCGAAGACTGGCCGAACCCGCACGGGATGTGAAGCGGTCTCACCGACAGCGGACGGCAGATCAATGTCTTGACCACGTCCTCTATCGTGTTCAATACGGCTGTCGATCGGTGTATCAGTTCGCTGGAACCGAACCGCAGACCGTAGCAATCCCATCTGCACTAAGGAGCCGACAATGAAGACTGCTCGCCGCTTGGAGAACCTCGGCACCGAGACCTCGTTCCGAGTTGCCCAGGACGCCGCCGACTGGAAGGCCCGCGGCAATGTGGTCTATCCGTTCCACCTCGGCGATCTCAACTTCCCCATGGCGCCCCACATCGTCGAAGCGATGGACAAGGCGATCAAGGACGGCAAGACCGGCTACTGCCCGGGCCCGGGAATCCCGGAGCTGCGTGCGGCGCTGGCCGATGACATCGGCTCCCGACGCGGGATGAGCATCGACCCCGCCGAGGTGGTCGTGACCACCGGTGGCAAGCCGGTCATCACGAAGTTCCTCCAAATGGTCATGGATCCCGGTCAGGGTGTGCTCTATCCCAGCCCCGGCTTCCCGATCTACGAATCCCAGATCGAGTACCTCGGCGGCACTGCCCTGCCCTATCGGTACGTGCCCACCGACGATGGATTCGCCATCGACCTCGACCACCTGCGGGCCTCGATCGACGACCAGACCGTCGCCATCATCTACAACGACCTGCAGAACCCGATCTCAGCCGAATCCACCGATGCCGAACGTGAGGCGATCGCGGCGATCGCTCAGGAATTCGACCTCTGGGTGCTCTCCGATGAGGCCTATTTCGAGATGCGCTACAAGGGGAAGTCGAAGTCCATCGCCGCGCTTGACGGCATGCGCGAGCGCACCGTCATTCTCTACACGTTCAGCAAGAAGTTCGCGATGACCGGCTCCCGTTTGGGCTGTGCCGTAGCACCGCGTGAGATCGCCGAGGTGATGTCGACGTTGAACACCAACGACGAATCCTGCACCACCCATTACGTCCAATGGGCCGGTATCGCCGCACTGCAGGGACCGCAGGACGGCGTAGGGAAGATGCTCGAAGTGCTGCGCAAGCGCCGGGACGCCACCTGCTCGATCATCAACTCGATTCCGGGCATGAGCGTGGCGACGCCGGGTTCAACGTTCTACGTCTTCCCCGATGTCACCGAGGCGATGGAGACCATGGGGATTGCCACGTTGAGTGAGTTCTCTACCGCGGCGCTCCACAACACGGGAGTCTCCTTCTGCACCCGCGAACACTTCGGTCGGAAGCAGGAGTGGGAGGACCGCGGCTACATCCGCCTGGCCTACTCCGGCATCGGCGTCGACGAGATCAACGAAGGTCTGGGACGCTTACACGACTGGGTCACGCAGGGGTAATCGCCGGCGCCCAGTTGCCGCCGGTCGAGCAGGTCAGTCGGCGGGTTCGGTCTCAGGTTTCCGGTCATTGATGAACGGTGACTTCTCGGGTTCGGGGTGCCTCAGCCTTTGAATGACGATGATGGCGATTCCGAGAGCTACCGCGCCGATCGCTGCCCACACATTGGTGCGCAGGCCGAGGACGACGAAACTGGGGTCGAGGCGAATGGACTCCCACACGATGCGGCCGGCGCCGTACCAGACGAGGTACATGCCGAAGAGGCGTCCCCACTGGAAGAACAGGTGGCGGCCCAGCCACAGCAGGACCAGGGCGCCGAGGCTGTTCCAGATGACCTCGTAGAGGAACGTGGGGTGGAAGAGGGTGTCGGCAGGCAGTCCTGCTGGGAAGTTCGCGTTGCTCGGATCGATCTCCAGACCCCAGGGCAACGTGGTCGGTTGGCCGAAGAGCTCCTGGTTGAACCAGTTGCCGAAGCGTCCGCACGCCTGGGCGAGGATCAGTCCCGGAGCGATGGCGTCGAGGAGTGCGGAGAGTTTGATGTTGAGTCGGCGGCACATGATCAGGGCGCCCAATGTGCCGCCGATGAGTGAACCGAAGATGGCGATTCCGCCTTCCCAGATCGCCCACACAGAGCCGGGCTCAAAGGGGTTCCACGGGTTGCGACCGGGGCCGAAATAGTCCGTGTAGTGGGTGATGACGTGGTAGATCCTGGCCCCGATGATGGCCATCGGGACTGCCAGGGTCGCAATGTCGAGGACCTGCCAATCTTCGACTCCGCGCTTGGTCAGACGGTGATTGGTCAACACGATGGCGATGACGATTCCCGCCAGAATGCACAGCGCATAGAAGTGAATCGTCAGAGGGCCCAGCGAGAAGCTGGAGACGCTCGGGCTGGGAATAGAAGCAAGAACATCGTGGGGCAGCGTGGGCAGGTCATCGACCGCTGGATTGGCAAGCACGGTGTCAGTCTATTTCCTCGACCCACTGAAGAGACATTCTGCTGGCCGTGCACCGGTTGAGAGGTGTCTGCGCCGTCGGGTGAGATGATGACACTTATGGCTCTCGACTTCACTCTCGTTCAACTGCGGTACTTCCAGGAGGTTGCCCGCAGGGAGAATATGACCGAGGCGGCCAAGCATCTCAACGTCACCCAGTCGGCGATCTCAACGGCCATGGCCCAGCTCGAGCGAACCCTGGGCATCGACCTGTTCATTCGGCAGAAGAACCGCTCCGTGGTCCTCTCACCTGCAGGCCGACGCTTCCTCTTCGAGGTCAACCCGTTCCTCGAGTCCTCCGACGCGCTCGGCGAGACCGCCCACGGACTGGCGCAGTCGCTGAGCGGGAATCTCACAGTCGGGGTGTTCTCACCGATTGCCCCGACCCGACTGCCGCTCATCCACGCCGAGTTTGAGAAACGCTACCCCGATGTGCGGGTCAACTACTTCGAGGCCGACCTCCACGAACTCCAGACCGCGGTCATCGCCGGATTCTGCGACATCGCGCTCACCTACACGCTGGGACTGACCGACCGGTTCGATTCGTTCCTCATCGACGTCGTCAAACCGCACGCGCTCGTCTCACTCGACCACCGCCTCGGCGGGGGAGCGGAGGGACCACGTCCGATCCATCTGCGTGAACTCGCCGACGAAGATTACATCCAGCTCGATCTGCCGTTCTCCCGGCAGTACTACGATGAGCTCTTCCGCATCGCCGGCATCGTGCCGAAGGTGCGGCACAGCTTCGCCGGTTATGAGACGGTCCGATCATTCGTCGCGATGGGCCACGGGTACTCGCTGCTGAGCCAGAGCGTGTCCTCGGGAACGTATATCGGATCGATGACGGTCGACGTGCCGCTGCTCGACGATTTCCCGAGCATCGATCTGTCCATGGTGTGGCCCAAGGAGGTGCGTCTGAGTAGGCGTGCCCGGGCTTTCAGCGAGCTGACCAGGGAGATCCTGGGACCCGCACAGCAGTAGGCATCAGGGACCGGGCGTGTCGGCTGGTCCGAGGTGGTCGACTCCGGGCCTGAGTCCCGTGGGTCAGTTTCCGAGTCCGAACAGCCTTTGGATGAGGTTGCCTTTCTGCTCCGGTTCCTTCTCGTGACCGCCGCACCACTGTTGTGCAGGCACTTCGCGTTTGACGGAGTCGACGTGGAGTCCGCACCCGGCCCAGGTCGTCTTGCCGCAGGTTGTGCAGGTGACAGCTCGGCACATAGTTCGTCTCCTTGAGTGGTCTGTGAGTATGGGGCCTGGCGCAGCTGTGAGCCTGCGAGTTTGGGCCTGCGAGCAGTCTCGCACGGCACCGTGCTCGTGCGCATACCCGCGCCCCACCGCAACTGGATTTACAGCCCATCAAGTCGATCTATGGCCAGGCTAAAAAGTATCTGTTGGACTGATGCACAAAGCCGGGCAACAATGGTTCCCACACCTGAGGACTAGGCAAGGGAGCTTCTATGTCCGCGACACCTGCGACGCCCACGACACAACCGAAACAGTCCGGCAAGACCACGAGCATGCAGAAGAAGGTGCTCGTCGGCGGCAGCATCGGCCAGTTCGTCGAGTTCTACGACTTCACGCTCTACGGGCTCTCGGCCGTCATCCTCTCCGAGTACTTCTTCCCCGACGGCGACCGGGTCACCGGTCTGCTCGTCATCTTCGCCACCTTCGGCGTCGCCTTCGTCATGCGGCCCCTGGGCGGATTGTTCTTCGGTGCCCTCGGTGACAAGGTCGGCAGGCGCAAGACCCTGACCATCACGATCTTCCTCGTCGGCATCTGCACCGCGCTGATCGGCATCCTGCCCGGCTTCGACCAGATCGGCTGGTTCGCGCCCATCCTGCTCATCCTCGCCCGCCTGGGCCAGGGGTTCTCCGCCGGCGGCGAATCGGTCGGCGGACCCTCCTTCGTCTACGAACACGCACCGGTGGGCAAGCGCGGACTGTGGATCAACATCACCCTGGCCGCCACCGCTCTGCCCTCCGTCTTCGCCGGTGGCCTCATCCTGCTGCTCTCGACGGTGATGAGCGACGCATCCTTCGAATCCTGGGGCTGGCGCATCCCCTTCCTCCTGGCGTTGCCGCTCTCGGCCGTCGGACTCTGGATCCGCTCGCGCACCGATGAGTCCGATCTGTTCAAGAAGACCGCGGCCGAACGGCCCAAGGAATTCAGCCCGATCCGTGACTCCTTCCGCGAGAACTCGGTGGGAATGCTCCAGGTCTTCTTCGTCCTCGGACTCACCGCCTTGGGCTTCTACATGCTTTCGGCCTATTTCGTCACCTACATCCAGACCACCGGCGACCTCACCCGCGAGCAGTCACTGCTGACGAATGCCATCGCCATGGCCAGCTACACGATCTTCCTGCCCATCGCCGGAGCTATCGGCGACAGAGTCGGACGCAAACCCATGCTCATCGCCGGCTCCATCCTCCTGGCCATCACATCGATCCCCGCCTTTGGCCTGGTCACCAGCGGTAACATGGGCCTGGCATTCCTCGGACAGACGATCTTCGTCATCTCCCTGTGCTGCTACGGCGGAGGCTGCTACACCTTCTTCTGCGAACGTTTCTCCACGAAGACCCGCTTCACCTCGGCGGCGATCAGCTACAACATCTCCTACGCCATCCTCGGTGGAACCGCGCCGTTCGTCGGCACCTGGCTCGTCGACATCACCGGTGTCAACACCGCACCAGGGTTCTACATGACCATCTGCGCGGTGATCGTCCTCGTCCTCATCTTCGTCACCCGCCTCCCCGAGACCCGGGGGCGGCTGGGGTGAGCGCCGGCCACCTCGGCGAACCGACTCCCACTTCAGCACCAAACTCGCAAGAGAAAGAGACGCACCATGACCACAGCATCCCCCGGAACTTCGACCGCATCCCCTGCAAGTGAAGCTCCCGCGAACGCGACCTCTTCGACCGCGGCACCGTCCAGTGATGCCGCCTTCCTCACCGACTTCCACCACGTCGCCACATTCGGGGCCACCGACAATGACGGCGTCGACCGGCAGGCACTGACGCCCCAGGACAAGCAGAGTCGCGACTGGATGCGCGGCTGGGCCGAGGGCAACGGCTTCGAAGTCCGCGTGGATGCGATCGGCAACATGTTCGCCTGCTTCGAACTCGTCCCCGACGCCCCCTACGTCCTCATCGGCTCACACCTGGACTCCCAGCCACTGGGTGGTCGCTTCGACGGCGCCTACGGAGTCATCGCGGCCCTCTTCGCAGCCCTGCGCGTCAAGGAGAACGTCGCCGAATCCGGGCAGAAGCCGCGGTTCAACATCGCCGTCGTCAACTGGTTCAACGAGGAGGGCGGACGCTTCGCCCCATCCATCATGGGCAGCTCCGTCTACGCCGGACTCTTCGACCTCGACCAGATGCTTGCCGTGGAGGACCTCGAAGGCACGTCCGTCGCCGAGGCGCTCGCCGCCATCGGCTACAACGGCACAGACACCCCGCCCGAGGCGATCTCCTACGCGGAGATCCACATCGAACAGGGTCGCATCCTCGAACGCGAAGCCACGAACATCGGCGTCGTCGAATCCAGCTGGTACACGCAGAAGCTCGACATCGACGTCCTCGGCGAACAGTCCCACACCGGCGCCACCGCCATGGCCGATCGCCACGACGCCCTCGTCGCAGGCTCCAAGATCGTCCTCGCTGTCGCTGACGTGGTCAACGAGTTCGCCGACGAGGCACTCGTGTCCTCGGTTGGCCAGCACGTCGTCGAACCCAATTCACCGATCGTTGTGCCCCGCCGCGTGCACATGGTCGCTGACCTGCGGTCCTCTGACCCGGGCATCGTCAAGGCCGCCCGGGACTCCCTGCACCAGCAGATCGCGAGCATCGCCCTGGACCACGACATCACCATCAAGGTTGAGGACTTCGATGTCCGCGGCAAGCTCTACTTCCCGGAGACCGGCGTCGAACTGGCCGAGAAGGCCGTGGCCAATGAGGGGCTGTCGATCCGGCGCCTCGAGACCATGGCCGGTCACGATTCGGTGGCCATGAACCACCGGGTGCCCGCCGTGATGATGTTCGTGCCCAGCGTCGACGGCGTCTCCCACTGCGAACGCGAATTCACCACCGACGACGACATGATCCGCGGACTCGGCGTCCTCACCAACGTCGTCACCGAGTTGGTGGGTGGTGAACTCAGCGAGGAACGAGACGGCGAGATCTGGGTCGGCAAGTCCGTCGCCGAGGCGCGAGCATGAGCGGCAGCGAAACCTGGGCGCTGTCCGCGAGCGAGGCACTGACGAAGTTCCGCTCTCAGGAGCTGTCTCCGGTCGAGTACCTCACCGCTCAGATCGGACGGATCACGTCCGAGGACGAGCGCATCAATGCGGTCACGGAAGTCGTGGAGGATGCAGTCACCTCGGCGAGGGAGGCCGAAGGCTTCTACGCACACGCGTCGAACGATGAGCTCGCCGGGGCAGCCGCCGCTCGACCGCTGCTCGGCCTTCCCATCATCGCCAAGGAGAAGCACGCGATCGCCGGGCGCACCCTGACCCAAGGACTCATCCACGAGCGCGACACCGTGGCCGGAGCCGACGGGGCGATCATCGCGCGCGTCCGCGCCGCCGGAGGGTTCGTCCATGCCCGAGCGACCTCGCCGGAATTCAGCTGCGCGACGGTCACGCATTCCCCGATGTGGGGCGTGACCCGCAATCCGTGGAACACCGAACTCTCACCCGGAGGGTCCTCGGGCGGCTCGGGTGCGGCACTGGCGGCGGGCTTCGCGCCCCTGGCCACAGCCTCGGACATCGCCGGATCGACCCGGCTGCCCGCCGCGTTCACCGGCACCGTCGGATTCAAGGCGCCCTACGGTCGGATTCCCGGCGTCCAGCCCCTGGCCGCTGACTGGTACCGCGGGGACGGGCCGATGGCGCGTACCGTCGCCGACACCGCGCTGCTTGCACGAGTGATGGTCGGCGTCGATCCCAGCGATCATGCGACGATCGATTCGTCTGGTTTCCTCAACGGCTTCGATGCCACCTCCGCCGAGGTGGTTGAAGGCTTGAGGGGGAAGCGGATCGCACTCTGCCTGCGCCTGGGCGACTTCCCCGTCGGTCAGGACATCATCGCCAATACCCGGGCGGTCGCCTCGGCGCTGGAGGCTGCGGGGGCGATCGTCGAGGAGATCGAACTGCCGTGGACAGCGGAGCGGATCTTCGAAACCGCGTTCACACACTTCGGCAACATCCTCGCCCCCGCGATGCGGGCCGCGACGCGCGGGCACGAGGACACCCTGGCCGACTACACGCTCCAGATCATGGCCGACGCCGAGGCGGTCGCCAGCCGTCATACGTTCTACGAAGGGCTGGCCGCTGAGGCGCAGATCCAAGCGGAACTCGCGACCGCAATGGAGGGATTCGAGGTCCTGCTGGCGCCCACCTCGGCGGTGGCGGGACTCGAAGCAGATGCCAGCTATCTCGACGGGATCACGATCGACTCGACCGGTGTGGGCCGGGGGGCTTCCGGTGCTGACGGCAGCGTTGGCGGCGATGGAGCTGGAGTCGATGGTGGGGGAGTGCGGCTCGAGCACTACTGGCAGTCGCACATGACGATGCCCTTCAACATCTGCAATCGGGTACCGATCGTCAATGTCCCCAGCGGTATGGCCGACTGCGGAATCCCGACGGGTCTGCAGATCATCGCCCATCCCTTCGACGACCGCGCGGCCTTCGACGTCGCGGCCGCGGTCGAGCAGCTGGTGCCGTGGACGGGGATCGCGCCGAGGTGATTGCCTGCGGCTGCTGATGCGCCGGTCAGCCGGCCCGCGGTTACTCAGTCTGCGGAACAGTACACAGGTTGCAACCGATGTACTGTTCCGCAAGCTGACGCGTCGCAGGGCTGGGCATGTCGTCCGATGCGTCGCTCAGCCTTCTGGCACGATGAGCATCGTGGGCGAAACCAACGGAGCGCAAAGGGAGCAGGGTTCAATGCAGAGCCTCGAACAGACACTGGCTGCAGTCGAAGGAATCGGTCGAGACCTCAATGCCGTCACCTCGGTGATGGGCGACCGGGCACGCATTCTTGAACGGAAGTCTGCGGAGCGCGCCGCGGCCGGTGAAGACGCACGCGCCCTCGAGGGTGTTCCCTTCGCGGTCAAGGACGTCATCGACGTGGCGGGATTCCCCACAACGATGGGATCGAACGTCAGCAGCGGACCTGACCCGAGCGCATCAGCCCCGGTGGTGAGTCTCTGGGAGCGAGCCGGTGCTCTGCCGGTGGTGAAGACGAACTGTCAGGAATACTCGTACGGCATCCTCGGCGATGAGAGTGCTTTCGGGAGAGTCATCAACCCGGTTGACCCCGCGCTGTGCACCGGTGGGTCGAGCTCGGGGTCTGCGGCCCTTGTCGCTGCCGGCGTGGTGCCGTTGGCGTTGGGAACTGACACTGCGGGTTCCGTGAGAGTGCCTGCCGCCTGTCAGGGAGTCATCGGGTACAAGCCGACCTTCGGCACCGTTTCGGTCGAGGGGGTGTTCCCTCTGTCGCCGTCCTTCGACACGGTGGGGCTGTTCGCGCGAGATCTGCCGTTGCTCACCGCGGCGTTCAAGGCGATATCCGGGAGTGGGGCGGGTACAGCTCCAGCAGCATCCTCAGCGGCATCGGCGCCTACTCCGGCAAAGACACCCACAGTCGACCTGAGCCTGCTGAACCGTGCAGATGAATCATCAGCGGGAGTACTGACCTGGGCCGAGAAACGCCTTGGTGATTCAGTGCTCGCCTCAACCACCTCGGCGAATTTCGATTACCTGACGGAGCTCATCGAACGAGGCATTGCCTTCTACGACATCATTCGACGTTACGAAGCCTATGTCCTGCACAAGCAGTTCCTTGATGCCCAAGGCGAGCAGTATCAGCCGGGCGTCTGGGCGAAGATCCTCTCCGGCCAGGACATTACCGAAGCTGAATACCAGTCCAATGTCGCCTCTTTGGAGGAGCTTCGAGCCGCTGCCGAATCGTTCTTCGACGACGTTGATTTCATCATCACCCCCGCCATGGGCGGCGAAGTGGCAGCGTGGGATGAGCTCGGACCGGAGTCTGCAGCGAAATTCATGCGCTTCTCGTTGCCGTTCAACGTGCTGGGATGGCCGGCAGTGACGCTGCCCATCGGGGTGGTGTTAGACAGCTCCACGTCGGTTGCTGGCACGGCGTCTGACACGGCCACCGGGACATCGTCACGAGCAAAGCCAACCTCTGTGCAGTTCGTGGGCGCGCCACACAACGACGAGAAGCTGCTCGAATTCGTCGCAGGACTCTGAAAGCGGTTCAGTTGCGCTGAGCCAGCGTGCACCACAGCGGAAACCAAGCCGCACAGCCCGGCACGGATGTCATGCCGGGCTGCGCGGAATGGTTGCTTTGTTTGGCAGGCGTTGCCAGGTTCACCCATGGTCAGTGTTTAGCGGTTACCTTTCATGAATGCGTTGACGTCGTCGCTGTTGAACAGGTCCGGGACCGTCCAACCATCGAGGTTGTACTCGCCCATGCATTGTTCGACCATCCCATTCATGCTCTCGACGGTGCCGTTGTTCATCGCGTTCATGAGCATCTCAACGCGCACGTTCTCATGGTTGCCGGAGTAGTTGCGTTCGTAGAGTTCGTGACGTCCCCCGAACTCGGAACCGATGGCGTCCCACAGCAGCTTCATCAACTTGACCCGGTCCACGGCCTGCACACCGTTGGATCCGCGTACGTATTTGTCGAGGTAAGGCCGGATCTCAGCATTCTTGAAGTCCTGGGCACCGGAGGGCAGGTAGATGAGTCCCGAGGCGACGTCTTGTTCGATGATCTCCTTGATCCGTGAGTACCCCTGGGCCATGAACATGCGGTAAGCCATGCCGTAGTCCATCTTCGGCAACACGGACCCGTTCGGTCCTTCGTCAGGATTGAGCATCATGGCATCGGCGAGGGCCCAGAACATGTTGCGCCACCCGATGACCTCTCCGGCCCGGGCCTGGACACCGCGGAAGTCCTGCGTTCCGGCGATCTCGAGTGCTTTGAGGAGAAGTCCGGCGATGAAGTCGAGCTTCACGGCCAGGCGGATGCAGCCCTGGTAGGTGAAGCGCTGAATGAACCCGGTCTTCGGCATGAACCCGTTGATCTGGTCCGGGTCTCCGTAGGCGAAGATGTTCTCCCACGGCACGAGTACCTTGTCGAATATGAACACGGCGTCATTTTCATCCATACGCGATGACAGCGGGTAGTCATAGGGAGTGCCGGTCACAGCAGCATTTTGTGCGTAGGAGGTCCGTGAGATCAGTTTGATGCCGGGAGCATCCATCGGGACGGTGCAGATGAGAGCGTATTCGGGACGTTTGATCGGCAGGCCGTAGTGGGAGATGAAGTTGTAGTTGGTGATGGCTGAACCGGTGGCCACGACCTTTGCTCCGGAGACGATGACACCGTTGTCGGTTTCCTTTTCCACCTTCATGAAGACGTCCTTGACGTCGTCCGGGGGCAGGTGGCGGTCAACGGGCGGGTTGATGATGGCGTGGTTCCAGTACAGAACCTTCTCCTGCGACTCCTTGTACCACCGCTGGGCGTTCTCCTGGTAGGGAGAATAGAACTCGGGCATCGAGCCCAGAGTTCCTAGGAAAGCTGCCTTGTAGTCGGGGGAGCGACCGAGCCAACCGTAGGACATGCGGGCCCAAGTTTCGATCGCGGTGCGGCTGTCCTTGAGGTCGTCGACGGACTTCGGGACTTTGAAAAAGGGGTGGGTTTTGCCGCCGCTGCCGGTGTCGGTATCGACCAGGAGTTTGTCTGCAGTCGCTTCGTCGTGGAATCCGTCGTAGAGCCGGGCGACCATGCGTACGGAGTTGCGGAATGCCGGGTGGGTAGTGACATCCTCGACGCGTTCTCCGTGGAGGTAGATCTCTCGACCATCACGCAGGGACTCGATGTATTCGTCGCCTGTCATAGGCAGTTTCGGGTTGGCTGGTGTCGTCCTTTCGGACATTGTGTTCTGCTGGGTCTCTTCAATGGTCATGACGACCGTCCTTTCAAAGTTGTGTCGGACTGCTGCTTGTGGGCAGGACGACAGTTGGATTCGTTGGTGGTAGTTCTCCGGGAGTCGGGAGTCAGTTGCTGGGGCCCTTGTTTTCAGATGCTTCGTTACGCCGAAGATCGGTTCAGACGGGATTGAACGTCGACGATCCCTCGAACCAGCCGTGGGCGATCGAATCGCCTGATGCCTCCCACGGCGTGCCACCGTGCAGAGTGCCGGCATGATGGAACTTGCCGGAGATGAAGAGCAGAGGATCGACGTCATTGATCTCCAGGTCGATGACTTCGCCGATGACGATCACGTGGTCGCCGCCGTCGTAGATCCGCCAAGGGCGACATTCGATGGTTGCCGCATTGCCGTCGAGGACGGGGATCTCGCCCTCGCAACGCCACTTCACCGAGGTCTTCGAAGGTTTTCCGGCAAAGTTCATGCAGGTGCTCAACTGGTCCTCGGACATGATGTTGATGGCGAACGGGCGGTCCTCGAGATACTCGGATGCCTTGTTGCCGCGGATCAGTGTCACCTGGGCCAATGGCGGGTCGAGTGACACGGCTGTGAAGGCATTGACCGTGGCCCCGTGTGGTGTGCCGTCGGGCGCCTGGCAGGTCACCACCGTCACACCGGTGGCGAACTTTCCGAACGCATGGCGAAGATCCTTGGAATCGATCGCCCGCCTCGGCGAATCTGTTGCAATGGTGTCAGTCATCGAATGTGTCCTCTCCCTGGAGCAGCTTCCGGAGATTGGTCGGATTAGCTATCTCTAGACAGTGTTGTGAGTCACATTTGCGATGTGAAGTGCTCGTCCCGATTGGGACATCGCCTGTCCCGCCCAGACCAACGCGATAACTGAGAGCAATGGATTGAGACGCTGAGGAGTATGAATCTATGCTCTGGAAGTCCTTCTAGAACTCGGTTGCGCGTTGCAGCTCCAGCGGAGTCAACCCGGTGCGAGCTTTGAAGACACGGGAGAAATGCGAGGGAGAGGCGAACCCGCACCGACGTGCGATTTCGGCGACCGTGGTGTGAGGTTCCGAAGCCAAGATTGTCTCCGCGATCTGCAAACGATAGTTCTGCAGGTGGTCGGCAAAGGTCTCGTCCTGTGCAGCGAAGATGCGCGAGAGCTGACGCTCGCTGACCCCGATGGCCGCAGCGACCTGTCTGCGATTCAGCGCGCCGTCGCCGAAATGGCGCGCGATCTCCTGCAGGGCATGTCGATAGCTGGCCTCCCGGCTGGAATCCACCGTGGGCGAGAGCATTCGTTCGACCAGTTCGAAGGTCTCCTGCTCCACTCGATACAGATCGTCGGGGGACCGACGCAGTGCGGAGTCGATGACCGAGACCAGGTCTGTGGCGCTGGGGTTGGGGAATCGTCTGCGCAGATCCGATCCGAAATCAAACACCAGCGGTTCATTGAGATCTCTCCCACCTGCCAGGTGGGCGAAGTCTTCTCGCGGGACGGTGAGTACCAGTTCATAGAGTCCGTGTGAGAAACCGCGGACGAATGGCCGGTCCGCGTCGTAGACGACAGCCTGGCCAGGTTTGAGGAGAATCGTCCCCTTGGAATGATAGAAAAAGGCATCACCGCTCATCGCGAAGAAAATGGCGATGTCACCGGTGGGATGCTCGGCAATCATTCGTGCGGAACGCTCGACGATCTGGGATGAGCCCTTGACTCCAGCGAACCGGAGGGCAGGGAAGTGAAGGTTGATCTCCTCCGCCATGAGGGGAGTGTCCTCTAAGGTGCGAATGTCGAGGCCGATGAGTGCCTTGGCGTTATGAGCTTCCCAATATTCGATGCGATTCTTGGACGGTATCTGGGCGGTGGAGAACCGCAGCGGGTCCGGGGTGGAATGAGGCGTCGGTGGTTCAGCCACGGGGTTGCTCCTCCCAGTCTCCGGTGCGAAGCGCAGGATCTTTGGGTGTGGGCCCCGGCGGCGATCGCAACATCGTTGTTGTCAGCCCATGGTAGCTTCTCGGCGACGATTTCTGATTCCTGCCTGCGGTCTCTGGGACAGTACCGAGCTAGAGAGTCAGTCCAATCCCGCCTCCTTCGGAAGAGCTGCGAACCGCTGGGTCCGAAACCGGTTCGGCCGGTCTGCTGAAGCCCTTCTCGATCGAGTCGGTGTCAGAAGAACGGTGTGAGCAGGCAGACGATGATGAGCGAGATGAAGGAGGCGAGGGCTGTGACAAAGGTCAGCGCCTTCAGCGCACCCTTGGTCGTCACCTGCATCATCGTCTGGAACATCCAGAAGAAGTTGCTGTTGACCTGCAGCGCGAACAAAGCACCGGAACCGATGGCGAGGCCGATGATGATCGGTGAGACATCGAGCTGACCGAGGATGGGTCCGATGATGCCGGCGGCTGCGATCGCCGCGACAGAGATGGAACCGATCGCCAGGTGCAGAACAGCGGCGATGAGCCACGCGATGAGGACGCTGACGATGACGGGAGCGGCCGAATTCGCTGTGAAGAGGCCGCCGAGGACGTCTGCCAGGTTCGTGGCACTGATGACTTCGCCAAGAGACCCGCCGACACCGGTGATGAGCAGAATCTGGCCCGTGGTGCTGAAGCCTTCTTCCATCGACGAATTCGTCTTCTCCCGACCATTGAAGATCTGGGAGAGCACATAGGCGATGACGAGCCCCAAGAACAGGGCGAAGACCGGATCGCCGAGGAAATCAGTGACGGAGTTGGCGGCGTTGAGGGCGCTGAGGATTGCTCCGGTGGCAATGAAGACGAGAGGCACGTAGACCGGACTGAGTGCCAAAGCCAAGTGCGGCTGACGGGTCTGAACGGTGGTGGTTCCACCAGCTTCGGACGAATCGTCCTGTTCTGCTTCGGACACGATTCCGGTCTCATCGGTCTCGGGATTCCAGAACCCGCGATTGACGAGGAAGGAATAGACGAACACGGTCAGCAGGACCGTTGCCACGCCGACTGCGAGTCCGATGCCGAGCATCTGCGCAAGAGGGATGTTGAGGAGACCTGCGATGGAAATCGTGCCGAGGCCGGGGACCACGAACACGTATCCGACGAGGATGCCGGCAGTGACCGAGCCTGCCATGATGCCCAAGCCGCGACGTCCGAGTGCCGGTGCCGCGTTCCGAGCCAATGGCGATGCAAGCACAAGCTGCACGTCGACGTAGATCGAAGGGAAGACCGCAGTGAGTGCTGCTGCCAGGGCGTAGGGCAGCTTCCGTGGTCCCAGGAGCCGGAGCAGCAGTTCGACGAATCTTTGCAATGCCCCCATATTGAAGAGCAATGCCCCGATGAGCACCCCGAAGCCGATGAGCAGACCCACCTCGGCCATGATCGAGCCGAACCCCTCGACAATTGTCGTCAGTGTCTTTTCCAGGCCGAGCCCAGCCGCTATGCCGTAGTACATGGCACCGATGACCAGTGAGATCACTGGATCGACTTTCAACAGGATGATGAGCAGGACGATCGCGAGAATTGCAATGACTGCGTGGAGAATGACCATGGCGGCTCCTCGTTGAGCTGAGAAAAGTGATTAAGTCATTTAATCACTATGATGGAAATGATGGTAATAAGTGTCCCCTTAGGCGATATCGGTGTCGATGCTCCCGTGGTACCTCAAGGTGTGAACAGGGAAGCCGCAACCTCGCCGATGACCAGGATCGCCCCAATGATCGATGCGCCGACGGCCACACGATAGAGAACTGTCTTGTTCGCTCGTCGGATCACAAGATTCGACAGCCACAACCCTGCAAGCATAAATGGCAGTAGAGAGGCTGCCGCGATCAGGTGTTCGCTCCGAACCTCGCCTCCGATCGTCAGTCCGGTCAAGGACAGGATGCTTCCGATGGTGAAGTAGGCGCTCATGGTGGATCGCATCGAAGAGGGATCTAGAGAGCGCAGAACCAGGGCGATGGGCGGGCCGCCGATGCTTGTCGACGTGCCGAAGATGCCAGAAACGCTGCTGGCGAAGAACATGTTGCGGTTGCTGGCAGCAGGCGACCAGCCCACCAGGCTGAAGCCGACTCCGGCCAGGACCGTGACTGCTAGGAGCAGAGAAAGTCCTTGATCTGGCAGCAGCACTACTGCAGTCGTGCCGATGGCGATTCCCGGTAATCGGCCAAGCGCGCCCCAGCCGACGAGCTTCCAGTCGACATCGGCTCGTTCGCGGATGAAAGCGGTGAACGAAGTGAGAGTGGCGAGCAGAAGCAGTGCGGCAGGAAGCAGGTTCGGTTCGAGCAGCACGAGCACCGGGGCCGTGATCATTCCTAGCCCGAACCCGACGGAGCCCTGCACGCAGGAAGACCCCAGCACCACTGCTCCGATGATGAGGTAATGGATCAACTCCATCGGGACTCTGCTCCTTCGCATTGCGTAGTCGAGACGGGGCGAACGCCGCGAACTCGACCGCGGACTCAACCTCGAGCTCTTATCAAGTCAACAGTCTTCCATCACTGTGCGCAAAATGAGCCAAATGTCCGGCATCTGGACTCGTTGTTGCGCGAAACACGCAATCATGGTCTAGTCTCTACGTAGACCGCGCAGATTGTTTGCTGTATCGCTACGCTGTGTCAGCGACCCTGAGGTCGCGGTCGCCAGCCATCCAATCGTCTACACACTGGAGTGCACGCCATGGCCACGGACGTCCATAGCATGAACGGCAGTTCTGGCTCACCGAAGCCGAATCAGCTTCCTCTGCCACGCGGTCTCGGGCTCGTCACGTCGGTGGGGCCGGGCCTCGTGCTGGCAATGTCCTTCCTTGGCACGGGCGACCTCGTCAGTTCCTCGGTCTCAGGTGCATCCTACGGATATGCGCTGTTGTGGACCCTGGTGCTGTCCTTGCTTGCTCGCACCTTCATCATCTCGTCCATCGCTAAGTACACGCTGATGAACAAGCACGGAGACACGCAGATCCTCGACGGGTTTGCACGGCTGGCTCCCGTACTTCCGGGGATCATGGCTGCTGTCGTCATCGTAGCCGGTTTCATCACCCAGGCCACCTTCGTTCTCGCGGCGGCGACCGGACTGCATGAGCTCACCGGCGGTCAATGGGGCGGTGGCTGGGGCCGCTTCTTCTGCGCGGTCATCATCGTCATTCTGACTCTGTCTCTGGTGATGCTGCGTAGGCAGTTCGTCGTCCTCGAGTACTTCGCGCGCTTCGCCTCGGTGGCCATGATCGTTGCGTTCGTCTACGCGCTGATCAAGATCGGTACCTTCGACATCGGGGGCTTCGTGCAGGGACTCGCATTCGAGATCCCTGAGGAGCAGAACACCTCTGCCTTCGCCCCCATTGTCATCGCTTCGGCAACCATCGGCACGATAGCCGGCAATATGCCGAACCTGCTGTATTCCGGCTTCATGCGGGACAAAGGCTGGGTTGGACCGAAATACCGGCGCCTTCAGCAGTTCGACCTCATCGCCGGAATGGCACCACTTCTCGTCATCAACCTTCTGTTCTGGATCGTTGCCGCCGAGTTCAGTGCCGCACATCCTGGATTCTCGATCGCTGATGAGTTCGATCTCTCGCACATGCTCGAAGTTGCAGTCGGACCAGCCGGGCCCTTCCTGCTGTGGATGTGTATCTTCTTCGCTGCGATGACGAGCTTCCCACCACAGTCACGCGGGTTCGCGCAGCTGGCCATCAATGGAATCAACCATTCGGTGCCCTCCATGCGCAAGTACCTGGGTCGAGATGAGCAGAATCCTGCTTTCCGGTGGATCCAGGCGATCGTGTTCATCATCGTGCCTCTGGTCTCGACGATTCCAGGCGCACCAGACCTGATCTCTCTCAATATCGTCGGCACTGCCATCTCGACTGTGCTCAGCCTGCCGATCATCGTCGTCTGCATCCTCCTCCTGACGTCGAGGAAGAAGCACATGCACGGTTACGCGGTGAACCCGAAGTGGCAGACCGCGCTGCTGGCACTTCTCGGTGTCATTGCGATCATCATCGGTTTTCAGATTGCGATGCAGATTCCGTCGATGTTCGAAACCGCCTTCGGATGATCTGCATCGGATGCGACACTGACCGGACCACACAGCATAGGAGTCACTCATGAATCTGCTCGCGAACCAGAGCCTCGAACACGTCCCGGCGCCCCCCGCTGATGGCAAGCTCCGCCACTTCGAAGATTCGGACAATGTCGCGGCAGTCATCCCTACCGATCGTCGTTCCAACCACGCCCCGTCGATACTGGCGCTGAGCAACGGCGGATTGCTTGCGGCCTGGTTCGGCGGCAGCGATGAGGGCAATAGGGACATCGACGTGCTCGTTTCTCGATTCGATTCGAGCACTGCCACATGGTCTGCTTCTGCGGCTGTCACTCACGACGAGATCCGCTCCGATCAGAACCCGGGTTTGTTCGAGGCCCCCGACGGTCAGATCTGGCTCGTCTACACCTCTCAGCTGTCGCGGCAGTCAGGTGTGCCGGAGACATTCAACCTGCAGCACACCTCGGTAGTGAAGGTGATCCGTTCAGCTGATGGCGGCGCAACCTGGTGTCAGCCGGCGACGCTGTTCGACGCTGAGGGAACATTCTGCCGCCAGCCGATCCAGGTCCTCAGCGACGGCAGATGGGTTCATCCTCAATGGCTGTGTTTCGATGACGATTCGAAGAATGGCTCGGACCAGCCGGTTCTTCAGATCTCCGAGGACGAGGGCGGTGGCTGGCGCCGGATTGATTTCCCCGAGGCCGGCGGCAGGGTCCATCCCAATATCGTCGAGCTGGAGCCCGGACGCCTGGTCTGCCTGTTCCGCTCGCGCTTCGCCGACTGGGTCTACATCAGCAGATCCGAAGACGGAGGCGAGACCTGGACCGAGCCAGAGGCAACCGATGTGCCGAATAACAATGCCGGTCTCAGCGCATTCCTGCTGCCTTCTGGAATGTTGGCTCTGGTCTCGAACGAGCACCAGGTCACTCGCGAGCCCGCGGAAGTGGTGTGGCCCTACGAGCGGATGAGGATAGTCATCGCCGTCTCCAACGACGAAGGTCGCACCTGGCCGGTGCGCCGGGTCATCGAGCCCGGCGATGGGTTCACCGGCTCCGGTAATCTTCGCAGCAACCGCCGTCAGGAGTACCCGCACGGAATCGTTGACGCCGATGGGCTTATCCACGTCGTCTACACGTACAGTTCGCGTCGAGCAGTCAGGCATGTTGTCTTCTCTGAGGACTGGATCTCGGGAGTCGAGGACCAAGTCCATACCGACTGCAAGCTCTGGGGCTGACCCCATCTGGAATGTCAGTGATCGAGTTGTTCTAGCTGTGGGCCATGCCCATGTCGTCGACGGTGACCACGCGGATGCCGCGGGATTCGAATGCCTTGATCTGCTCAGCGTCAGCTGTGTCATCGGTCACGAGTGTCCACCCATTGCCCAGGTCTGCCCAGGCATGGAAGGGGCGTTGGCCCAGCTTGGCCGAATGGGCGACGACGAAGACGTGGGTGGCTCGTCGGCTCATGAGCTCTTTGAGACGAACCTGTTCTGCTGTGGCCTCGCATACGCCGTCTTCGGCGGTGACGGCATCTGCGCCGAGGAAAGCGAAGTCGAAGGTGAACTTCTCCAGCCCGACTTCGGTGATCGGGCCGATGAAGCCCTGGCTGATCGATCGGTACCGGCCGCCGAGGAGGGTGAACTCGACGCCCTCCGCGCCCGTCATCTGCTGCAGCGAGGTGAGCCCTGTGGACACAACCGAAAGGGGAGTCGTCTCGCGTAGTGCACGTGCGATCTGCGCAGTCGTGCTGCCCGCGTCGAGGAGGACATGTGATCCCGCTGGTACCTGCTGCGCGCACCACGCGCCGAGCGCCCGTTTGATTTCGGGTGCCTCGTGGGAGCGTTCGTCCAGAGTGCTCTCGGCCTCGGCGGGGACGGCGATGACACCGCCGTAGGTACGTGCGAGATCTCCTGAGTCGGTGAGTCGCGCGAGGTCACGCCGGATCGTCGAAGCGGTGACACCGAGCATCTCCGACAGAGTCTCGACACTCATCTCACCCTGCGCCCGGACACGCTGGATGATCTCCTCGCGCCTATCGCCTGCGTTCATCACTCTCCGATGTCTGCTGTCAGTGGTCGAATCCTGCCGCCCTCCGATGGGCGGCTCTTAGCCGTGCGGCCACTGTATCGCGATTGATCACGACTGGTTGAATCCCTGTCCAGCGGCCAGCGACGGGTCCAGTGCTCGTGAGTGCGCTGCAATCGTGGAGTTGACCCGGTTCAAACTGCAGCCAGAGCGGCTGCCTGTCGCATGGCTTCACTCATGCTTTCCGTGTCGACCTTGCCGGAGCCGGCGATGTCGAATGCCGTTCCGTGGTCGACGGAGGTGCGGATCACTGGCAATCCGACAGTGATGTTGACCCCGGCGTCGATGCCGAGGACCTTGATCGGCCCATGCCCCTGATCGTGGTACATCGCGACGATCAGGTCGTAGTCGCCGCGTCCAGCGAGGAAGAAGGCGGTATCGGCCGAGAGCGGGCCGACCGCGTCGATCCCATCGGCCTTGAGCGTAGTGATGGCTGGAGTGATCTTCTCCGCTTCCTCGCCGTAGCCGAAGAGTCCGTTCTCACCGGCGTGCGGATTGATCGCGCAGACTCCGATATGGGGGCGTTCGATTCCTGCCCTGATGAGAGCGTCGTTCCCGCGACGGACCGTGCGCTCAACCAGGCCCGGTTCGATCTTAGCCACGGCGTCGATGAGGCCGATGTGGGTCGTCACGTGAATGACTCGCAGCTTGGGCGAGGAGAGCATCATCGAGACCTCCTCGGTCCCGGTCAGAGCGGCCAGCATCTCGGTGTGCCCGGGGTACTGGTGGCCGGCAGAATGCAGCGCTTCCTTGTTCAGCGGTGCTGTGCAGATTGCCTGGACCTCACCGGACATGGCCAGCTGCGATGCTCGTTCGATGTAGCGGAACGCAGCGTCGCCGGCAGTGTCGGACAACTGGCCCCACGCCAGATCCGCGGGCAGCAGATCGAGGTCGATGACGTCGATGGTGTCTGAGGAGTCCTCAGCCGCAGCTGGGGAGTCGATGACGCGGATCGACGCATCGACCCCGAGAATCTCAGCGGCCTGTTTGAGCCGAGCTGCATCGCCGATGACGACGGGCCGAGCCACTTCGAGCACTGTGGGGTCGAGGCAGGCGGCGACGCAGATCTCGGGACCGACTCCGGCTCCGTCGCCCATGGTCACTGCGACTGTGGGGCGCGATGTCATTCGTTCTCCTTTGTGGTTCGCGAGGGTGTTCGCGGTGATCGGGGTGGCCGCTGTCCCGTGGGTCAGTGACTCGTGGATGAGGGTGAGGGAATCGTCGTCTCCCTGGCCGCCGGGTCGTGTGACGACACGGCTGAGCTCAATGAGTTCGCCAGCCCTCGCCGAGGTGGTTCTCACCTGAGAAAGGACCGCGCCCGGGTGGATCTCCCGAATGGTTTCGATCTCCTCGACGCCGAGGCGGTTGAGGAGTGCGCGTGCTGTCTCGCCTCCCGTGGCGCCCAGGTGGACCGGTCCGATATCTGTGAGTGACAACGCAACGAGTTCGGCTAAGAGGCCCGGCAACGGCCGCGGGTCGAGGGAATCTCCGGTGTCCGTGAGTCGAATGACGAGACCGCCGTCTGTGAGTCGCTTCCGGATCACTGCGGAGGTGGCACGCAAGTCGTCGGAGTTCTCGTTCCAGGCTGAGACCTCGATAGCCGGGATGTCGAGGACGTCGATGTGTGCGTGGGCGAGCAGGTGAGCGACCTGATCGTCGATGCGATCTGCCGCTGTGCCGAGAATGAAGAGAACCGGAGTGTTCGATGCAGCGGGCCGTTCGATGAGAGTGGCGATGGGCCTCTGGGGTCGAGCCTCGCCGATGACGCGGGCCAGTGCCGCGGAACCGACGACAGTGGCACCGATCGATGCTGCAAGGGTGCTGATCTGTTCTAGGTCATCCACGGTTTCGGCGTCGGCTGTGACGAGGCGGCTGGATCGGAATCGGTCGATCAGTTCACGGGCAGTGCTCGTGCGCAGAACGTCCAGTCGCAGGCGAGTTGGTGCTTCGGGGCAAAGGCTGCTGAGATCCTCCGGGGCTGAGGTGTCCTCAATGCTCCAGGCACGAGTCTCTGCAAGTCGAATACCGTCGACATAGGGGACGCCATCGACAACGGTTCGATTGTGCTGGGGGAGGGCGGGGGCGAAGATGACCGGTCCGCTTGTGTTCTCCAGCGCCGCCGACAGATGCGCTTTGATGTTGCCGCGCAGCAGCGAGTCAATCTTGATGACGGTGGTCTGATTCTCGGTCCGCAATGTCTGCAGTGCTGAGCGTGTGCGTTCCGCGGCGATCGTGTGACAGAGATAGCGGCAGTCGAGGTCGACGGCGACATCCTGTGAAGCGGACTTCGTGTTTTCGGTTGCGACCGGCCGTCCCTCCACGTCGGTGAGGAGGATACGGACGGAGGTTCCGAGGGTTGCTGCGGCCTCTGCTGCTCCGCTGAGGTCATCGGCAAGGATGAGCATGCCGGGGTCGCGTGTGGGCATGGCACTCCTTTGCGTCCGATCTGGCTGGAGTTCCAGATTGTCATGAGTGCGCGAAATGCGCAACTCGTTGCACGTTGCGCGCATAAATGAGATGATGCTGTTGATTTGGATCGCATCATTCACTCGACGAGGAGCACCGTATGACAGCAGACAAGAGCCTCCCACTAGAGGGTGTTTCCGTCGGATTGTCGCCGCTGGTATTAGGCACCATGACCTTCGGAGACACCGTCCCGCAGGCGACCGCACACGAAGTGATCGAGGCAGCGCTGGATGCGGGCATCACCGGAATCGATACCGCCAACGGCTACGCGAAGTCGGCCACCGAAGGCCTCATCTCACCGTTGGTGAAAAAGCATCGTGAAAAGATCGTGCTGGCGACGAAGGCAGGAATGCCCCACGCCGACGCCGGTGACAATTCGCCGCTCTCGGCGGTAGGACTGCGGGCCAGCGTCGAGGGGTCATTACGTCGTCTCGATGTCGACACCATCGATCTCTACTACCTGCACCAGCCGGACCGGTCTGCGGGCCTCTCGGAAACCATGGGCACTGTGGCGCAGCTGCATTCTGAGGGCAAAATCAAGGCCCTGGGCATCTCAAACTTCGCTGCCTGGCAAGCCGTGGACGTCATTGCGGCCGCGGATGTTGCCGGTGCACCGCGGCCCGTGATCGCCCAGAATGTGTACAGTGTTCTCGCCCGTCAGATCGAGGACGAATGGCTCGAATGCGGGGCGGCCCACGGTATCGCGACGATGGCCTACAACCCACTTGCCGGTGGACTACTGGCCCGCCGGCCATCCACCGACGGCACCCCGGACCGCTTCACAGGCTCGGTTCTGGCGCAGATGTACTCGCAGCGGTACCTCTCTGACTCGGTGCTGACCGTGGTCGAAGCTTTCGCCGCCGTCGCCGATGATGCTGGCATCCCGCAGCCCGAACTGGCTCTTCGGTGGGTAGCCGGAGCGCAGGGGATCGACTCGCTGCTGCTGGGCGCCAGCCGCGTCTCTCAGCTGGAGGCGAACATCGCCGCCGTGGCCAAGGGGCCTCTGCCCGAAGATGTTCTCGCAGCGATCGACGCCGCCACGGTTTCGGTACGCGGTTCGCAGCCGAAGTACAACCGCTGAACGCTAGTTACACCATTTCGAAGGGAAGACCCATGTCCTCAATAAGAGGTATCCTCGCCGCAGCAGCCACTCCGTTCGATGATGACGAACAGATCGTCGAATCGGCTCTGAGAACTCATGTGCGCCGTCAGTTGGACGCCGGTGTGCACGGCATCTTCGCGCTGGGCACCAACGGAGAGTTCTACGCCCAGTCTGCGGCAGAGCGAGCCGAAGCCGCCCGGATGGTCATCGATGAGGTGGCTGGTCAGGTACCCGTCGTCATCGGTGCAGGTGCCGCGACAACCCGAGAGACCATCTCCATCTCCCAGGACGCGGCCGCAGCTGGAGCTGATGCGCTGTCCATCATCACCCCGTACTTCGCCGCGGCGTCGCAGACGGAGATCGCCAATCACTTCCGCGCAGTGGCGGAGTCCGTCGAGGTTCCGGTCATCGTCTACAACATCCCCGCACGAACCGGCAATGCCGTCGCACCCGCAACTCTCGAAAAGCTCGCCGAGGTGGACAACATCACCGGAGTGAAGGACTCGAGCGGCAACTTCGACACGATCCTGCAGTACCTGGAGCGCACTGACCGCGACAGCTTCGACGTCATCTCCGGCAATGACTCACTCATCCTGTGGACGCTCATCGCTGGCGGCGCCGGGGGTATCAGCGGGATTGCAAACGTCTATCCGAAGACCATGGCATCGATCTACGACCTCTTCGTCGCTGGAGACTCCGAGGGTGCGCGTGCCGCGCAGGACAGCATTCGCCCGATCCGTAACTGCCTGACGCTGGGCAATCCCAACACTGTGGTCAAGCACGCCGCGAACGTCCGCGAATTTGGACTCGGCCCCGCGCGGGCTCCATTCAACGCACTCTCCGAAGAGGCGAAGAAGCAGATCGCTGAAACCGTCACGGCTGATCTGGGGCGCGGACTGTCCTGACACAGAAGCTGGCTGGGATCCCTGTCTGAGTCACGCAAGGAGGGGCTGCACCGGTTCGGTGCAGCCCCTCCTTGCGTGTTCGGAGATCAGCGAACCGGGAAGTGGGGTTCCTTCCCCTGCAGTATCCGGACGACATCTTCGACAGCCCAGGTGCCCATGTTCGCGTTCGCGATGTCCGAGTAAGCACCGATATGGGGAGTGGCGATGAGGTTCGGTGCCTGCAGCAGCGGATCGTCCACTGGTGGGGGCTCGGTGCCGAACGCGTCGAGTGCGGCGAAGGAAAGTCGACCATGGTGCAGCGCCGACGCCAGCGCGGCTTCATCGACCAATCCGCCACGGGCGGCGTTGATGAGCCCGGAACCGTGAGGCATTGATTCGATGTGTTCGGCAGACAGCAAGGGCTCTTCACCACCGGGCAGATGGAGGGTGAGGAAATTGGACTCCGCCACCACCTCGGCGAGGCTCTGCGGCCTTGCCCCCGCCTCGGCGATGGACTCGTCGGGGACGAACGGATCGTAGGCGTTGATCTGCAGACCAAAGCCAGCGGCTCGCTTGGCAACGGCACGGCCGATCCGGCCGAATCCGAGAATGCCCAGCTGCTTGCCGCTGAGCTCGGTGCCGAAGAAGACGTCCCAGTGACCACCGCGCAGTGATTCCTCGGCCTCTCGAATACGCCTGGCGCCCATGAGCAGGAATCCCATTGTCAGATCAGCGACGGCATCGGCGTTAGCTCCAGGAGTGTTCACCACAGTCACCCCCGCGGCGGTGGCTGCGTCAAGGTCGATGTTGTCGACCCCAGCTCCGTGTTTGGCGACGACCTTGAGGTCGGGGCAGCCGGCGAAGACCTCGGCGTCCATCCGGTCGAGTCCGACGAGCACCGCCTCTGCGCCGGCCAGGGCCTTGATGAGCTCCTGACCGGCCTTGGGATGGTTCTCGGTCCGATGCTCAAGCTCAAGACCCAGGGATTCAGCTCGGGCACGGGGCGAATCCGATCGCTTGCCGAATGAAGGGGTGAGGACTCTCAGGCGCATTAGGCTCCGATCTCGATTCCGAAGGTCTCGAATATTGAATAGATACCCAGCAGGCCGATGGCCAGCGAGGCGAAGACGAGCATCACGGTGAAGAAGTTGTTGGACTTGAACTCGGCAGGGACTTCACGGGTGCGAAGGTACCAGACGGCGATGACGACCGCGACGAGGAAGACACCGCTGGCGACTCCACCGATCTGCACCATGATCACCGGGGACTGGATGATGAGGTAGCTCATCGCCCAGATGATGGGGAAGACGACGGTGAGGACGCGGATGATGCGAGTCCGGGTGCGCAGGTTCGTCCAGTCGAAGACACCGAGGATGGATACGGTGTTCGCCCATAGCCTGGGAACGCTGGCCGAGGAAGCGATGAAGGTGGAGAACAGGACGGCGAATGCTCCGATGAGGAAGATCCAGTGGCCGGGTTCGCCCATCACCGAGGAGTACATCGACGACAGGGTCGTGATCATCTCATTGCCTTCGGGGACGAGGTCCTGGGGGTGGAGGATTGCGGCGCCGATGACGTAGAAGGACATAGTGCAAACGGTCGAGACGATCCAGGAGACGAGGACGTCGGTGCGCATGACGGAGATCCAGCCGTGTGCACGACGCGCACGTTCCGCGGAGCCATCGTTGGGTCCGGTGTATCGGGCGTAGCCCTTCTCAAGGCACCAGTAGGTGTAGGTCGTCATCTCGTCAGCACCGACGCCGGTGATTCCGAACATTGCGACCGCGAAACCGAGCGTGCCCGCTGGGATCGCGAAGGTGAGACCTGTGGCGACGTCCGCCGATGAGTAAGCGAAGTCGGTGAAGGGCAGTGAGAGCGCGAGCCCGACCGTGGAGACGGTGAAGATAATGACGGCTGCGACGGAGAATTTCTCGACGATGCTGTACTTGTTCGTTACCAGCAGGGAGATGACGACGGCGAGGGAGACGATTGTCCAGAAGATGAGTGAAGGTGTCGACAGTGGTTCGCCGAAGACAGGGAGCATGATCGACAGGGCGGCGACGGCACCGCCGATGATGCCGCCGCGCTGGAGAACCTTCGCGAAGTCCATGAGGATCCACAGCAGATTGATCCACCCGGCTCTACCGATGAGTCGCGGCCCGACGTGCCCATAGCCTTCAAGCGCGGGCTTGCCTGAGAGGATTGTCCATTGGGCGATCTCGAGCTGAACCCAGACCTTGACCGCGGTCGAGATGATGACAAGCCAGAGGAGGACGAAGCCTGCCTTGGCACCCAAAGCAGTCGTGGTGATGAGCTCACCGGAGCCGATGACCGCTGCCGAGATGACCAGACCGGGACCGAGGTATCTGAGTTTTCCCGCGAACGTGGTGGGCGGCTCGAGCACGTCTGCCGGATCGAGATGATAGGGGTCGACATTGGGTGTGATTGCCGCTGAGACATCTGGTGCGTCTGCGGTAGGGCCGCCGTCGGAGGAATTTCCGTCAGCGGTGTGATTCGTAGTCATTTTCGGCTTCCTTGCGCGATTTCCGGTTCAAATATCATGTCGAGATCGCTGGCGGACTGCGGCCGTGAGTGCGCCGCGCGAGCAAGCCGTCGCCGAGCGATGCCGTTCGGCTCGGCGCGGAGCGCGCAGAGGCCAGGGCGATCGATGGAGTCATTCTGTCAGAACTGCGTGATTCGCGCAACATGAATGCGCGGAATACGCGTGACCTTCGGGTAATCACCCGAAGGTCCGTGCTGTTCGGTGATGTAGTGATTTTGACGGACACCGGAGACGGAGGGGCTACTGCCGAGTTGGCCCCTGCAGGCGCAAAAAGGTGGACGTTCTGGGCTGAAAAGTCGGTAACTTTTCGGACCAAAACGTCCACTCAGTCGGATATGTTGCTGGCAGGTGGCGGCCGGAACCCGAAAGCGGGCCCGGTCGCCACTTTACTGCCTCAACTCATAGTTCCAGCCTCAGCCTCAGGTCACAGCCTCCAGCAGCTGTCGACCGGAGCTTTCCCGGCGAACGTGCGGTTCGTGAAGATTTCGATTCGGGGAACAGTGGCGATGTATCCGCCGATATGAGTCGGTCCCAGATTGTCCCGGAACAGGACCTTGTGCCCGGCATCGCACCAGGTGGACGCGAGTCCCTTCCCTTGCGCAAAGGGCACAACGTCGTCGAGGCGGCTGTGATTGACGAGCAGCGGAATGTCGGGAATCTCCGCCTGGCCGATCTTCTGCCTGTCGGCCACGTCGAGGAAGTTCTCCTCGATGACCTCCTGGAACGAGCCGCCATCCTTGGTCAGGGAATCGGTGTCGAGGAAGGCGTTCGAGACGAGTGCCTCGATGGTGCACTGGTTTGAGGCTCGGTCGACGGCGTCGAGACCCTTCTGGTTGAGGTACTTGGTCATGTCGACATTCGCCTGCCGTGCAAACGAATCGACCCCGTACAGGGCGAAGGCCGTATAGACGCTCGAGAGCCCGGACACTGTTTTGTACAAGTCTGTGGGCACGGCACCTGCCGAGGCGGACACGACGTTGAGTTCGGGCGCCCAGTCCTTCTTGAGTTCCAGGGCCGCCGCGGTGGCCTGCCCGCCCTGCGAATAGCCGCGCAGCTGCAGCTTCGTGTCGGCGTTGATCGAGCTTCCCTTGACCTCTTGCACGGCCTTGGCCGCGTCGAGCACTGAGCGGCCCTCTTCGACTCGATTGAGATAGCTGTGCGCACCCTCGGTGCCCAGTCCCACATAGTCGACGACGACCACAGGTCGCTTGGCCGCCAGCGCCGCGGTGACGGAGATGCCTTCGTATTCGGTGCCCATGCCCATCTGTCGGCTGGGGGCGCACTTGTCGGCAATGCCCTGTGTGCCCGGGGCGATGACGACGGCGTCCTTTGCGTCTCCCTTCGCGCCTTCGGGAGTCAGCAGCGTGGCGGTCGCAGCTCGCGCTGTCCCCTTTTCGTCAGTGGTCTTGTACATGAACGTCTCCGACTTCGCGCTGTGCTCAATCAGCTTGGTCGGATCGAGATAGAACTTCGAAGCCACCTGCTTGACCACTCCGCCGTTCTTCTCCGGCAGCGTCGCTGGGGTCTTGTAGAAGTCCTCGGGGACTCCCGAATCGGGAACGTCCTCGAGTGCTGCTGCGTACTCGACGTCGGCGGCGGTGATCTCATCAGACTTCTCGACGGCCTTCTTGGCCTGCTCGACGCTCAGGCTCTGGGGGACGTTGCTCCTATTGAGGGAGCTTGAGTCCTCGGCCTGCCTGTCTTCGACCATCTTTTTGGCTTCCTTATCCGATTGCGGGACAAGGTCCTGGGCTTGAGCCGGAGCGGATACCGCACCCATTGTGAGCGCCAGTCCGGCAATGGCGGCTGCGCTCGCCGTTGCGATGCGTCGTGCGTGTGGAAGCGTTACATGGCGGGACGTTCTCATCTGCGTGCAATCCTGTTCTGTCGGGTGTCTCGGCGTTGAGAATTCGCGGACAGCTGTCGTGTCTCCGACCGATCTGGCGAGGGTGCTCGTCGTCGCGGTCGTTAGTGATTCGGCTTCCGCTTGGTGACGGACATCACAACCCTACTCGATAGTAGAACTCATTGGTAACTTCTTCTGTCGGTTTTTCGAAGCGTCTATGACACTGCTGAAGGGCCTCGCCCTTTCCGTCAGCCTCGACCTCTGAATCTCATAAGTGAGTCCGGCAAGGTTCGCTGTAGTGATAACCGCTAATGTGAACTAGCTGAATTCGAATGGGCGAGCCGTCCATCGACGTACTACGACCAAGAGGAAACCCCTGGCTATGGACCATATGGGAGTCGTATCTCTGATTCCGCCACTGTTGGCGATCCTGCTTGCAGTGCTCTTCAGAAATGTCGTCGTTGCGCTGTTCACCGGAATCTTCGTCGGCCTGCTGATTGTCATTGGGCCCAACCCGGTGACCACGACCATGGGGCTCGTCACCGATCATCTCGCACCGGTGGTGACCGACAGCTACAACGCGGGTGTCATGATCCTGCTGTTCTTCATCGGAGGCTTCGTCGCTCTCGTCGAGCGCTCAGGTGGCGGGGCCGCGCTGGCAGCGAAGGCTGCTCGACTCATCAATACACGGGGAAAGGGGCAGATCTCCGCGTGGTTGGGCGGATTGATCATCTTCTTCTCCGACTTGGGCACCCCGCTCATCGTGGGGCCGATCTTCGAGAAGATCTTCGACAAGCTCAAACTGTCTCGGGAGAAATTGGCCTGGATCCTCGACTCGACCTCGTCTCCTGTGGCTGTGCTCATTCCATTCATCGGGTGGGGCATCTACATTATGGGACTCATCCGCGAGGAGTTCGACAGGGAAGGACTTCAGACCTCCGAGTTCACGGTCTTCGTGCAGGCGATCCCGTTCCAGTTCTACGCCATCCTCGCTGTCACCGCGATCCCCGTTGTAGCGCTGACGCGCACTGACTTTGGCGCTATGCGTCGAGCCGAGCAGCGTGTCCGGGATACCGGAGAACTCCACTGGCCCAACTCGAAGCCCCTGCGGCAGGCCGATTCCGCGGTCAACGCTGAGACGAACGGTGAGAGCCGCCCGATCGTCATCTGGCTGCCCCTGCTCGTACTCTTCGTGACCCTTTTCTCGATCCTCGTGACTCTCGGTTTCCCCGCCGAGCCAGTCCCGGGTGAGGAATTCCGTGCCGCGCTGAGCACCGCCTACCTCTTCGCTGCGATAGTCCTGATCGCTCTCATGCTCATCTTCAAGGTCAACCCGATCGGCGCGATCCTCGGCACGTACGTCAAGGGCATGGAGAAGATGATCAGCGTGGTGCTGATCCTGGTTCTGGCCTGGACCTTGGGCGGGCTGCTCGAAGCGATGGGAACCGCGAACTTCCTCGTCGAGATGATGTCGGGTGTTGTCCCCGCCGCTCTCGTGCCGGTCCTCATCTTCGTCTGCGCAGCTGTGATGTCCTTTGCCACAGGCAGTTCGTGGGGCACCTTCGCCATCATGATTCCTCTGGCGATCCCGGTCGCCTTCGGGCTCGATGCAGCTGTCATCGTGTGCATCGGGGCCGTGCTCTCCGGGGGAATCTTCGGCGACCACTGCTCCCCGATCTCCGATTCGACGATCCTCGCTTCCACAGGGGCCGGCACTGACCTGGTCGATCACGTCAAGACTCAAATTCCCTATGCGGTCATCAACGCGATCATCGTCGCTGTCTCATTTGTCGTTGCCGGGTTCGTGGACAGCCCCTATATCGTCATCTTCAGCGTTGCCGCGATGGTCATCATCTACCTCGTCATCTCCCGGGTGAGTGCCGCACGGCAGTCGCGCGCCGTCGGGGCAGGCACCTCGAGCCCTGCCGAGGTTGACTGACCTTCGTCACTAAAGTGACCGGCCGCGGACTCTCCGGAAGTCCTGCGGAGGAGTTCACCGTGAGCTCTACTGAGCCTCAGCCGTCGTTGTAGAGGCCCGAGAGGTGGGCGATGACGGCGAGTTCTGTGCGATCGCGAGCGCCCAGCTTGAGGAGAATCCTGCTGACATAGGTGCGTGCTGTGGCGGGACTGATGAAGAGAACACTCGCGATCTCGGCGTTGTTCTCACCCCGGGCGACACGGCGCAGCACATCCAGCTCTCGCTCAGTGAGGTCTACAAGTCGTGGATCCGGAACAGGCTGGGAGGGTATATCGGCGACGTGTTCCATCACTCGCCGGGCGATGTGCGGGGACAGAGCATTGTCTCCGCGCGCAACCGTGCGCACCGCAGCCCGAAGATCATCAGCTGGTGTGTCCTTCAGAAGATAACCGGCTGCGCCGAGGCGAATCGCTTCGAGGATGTCATCGTCGTCATCGAATGTGGTCAGAATGAGGATCCGTGTAGCGGAGAGTTCCGAGTCGGCGCGGATGCGGCGAGTCGCCTCGATGCCGTTCGAACCGGGCATGCGAACATCCATGAGAACGACATCGGGGTGATGTTCTCGAGTTTTGGCAATCGCCTCATCGCCAGTGGCAGCCTCGGCGACGATGATCATCTCCGGATCATTGCTGAGGAGAGCACGGAGGCCCGCTCGAACAAGTTCTTGATCATCGGCAAGGAGGATTCGTGTCATGCGGATCTCCCACAGGGGAGTGTCGCGTTCACAGCGAATCGTCCTTCGCTCGAATCGACTTTCAAAGTGCCGCCCAAAGCGGTGACGCGTTCATGCATCCCGCTGAGGCCGTGCCCGAAGCCCACTTCTGAACTGGGATTATTCTGCTCACCATTGTCAGTGATGGAGACGCGGAGTTCATTATTGCGACAGTCGACTTCGACATGGGCACGCGTGGCGGTGGAGTGCTTTACGATGTTGGTCACTGACTCTTGGATGATCCGAAATGCTGTTGTGTCGACCAGCCCCGGCAGAGCGGCAGGCACGCGAATGTCCGTCGTGAACGTCACCTCGGACACAGGATCGATCAGGCTCCCGATATTGGAGAGGCTCGCTGCGCTTCGCGAGGACCGATCGGAAGCACGCAGCATTGCCACTGTGCGGCGCACCTCGACCATGGTTGTGGCTGTTGTCTGCTTGATCAAGGTCAAGGCCTCAATCGCTGCAGCCTCATTCTTCCGTTCGAGGGCCTCTCGAGCGACATCGGTGTGAAGAGAGACCACTGTTGTCGAATGGCCAAGCGAGTCGTGGAGGTCACGAGCAACGGCGATGCGCTGAGTTTGAGCCTTCGCCTCGGAATCGCGCTGGGCACGGTCCGTCGTGAGGGCCACGATTTCTCGGGAACGCTTCAGCAGTGCGCGACGAGAACGAATGCTGTCCCCCATGGCAATCGAGCCGGCGATGAGAAAGGCATGACCTGCGAGCTCGTATCCAACGACAAGGGAGACGTCCTGACCTTCGAAGAGTCGGAAGAACACGCTGGTGGCGAGTGCGACCGCTCCAGCGCAGACGGCCCACCAAATGCGGCCGAACTCAGCGGCTGAAAACAACGCTGCTGCAATCGGCACAGCCACACCTACGGCGGGATAGCCGGCCGTGTAGTAAGCGAACAGGCCCAGCACAGTGATCGCCAACACGAGCACGGGGTGGCGTCGTCGAACCAGCATCAGTGAGCCCAAGCCGAACGCCCACACATACGAAAGGGCGTCGGGATCGTTGCGTCCACCGTGATTGGCACTGATCACAGCTGCCATGATGATCGCCACCGCCGCACCTAGCAGCGCATCGGTGACCCAAACAGGCCGAGGCCTGCCCGCTGACCTGTTCACCACTGTGCCCATACAGCCCAGAATATGCCGGAAGCACCCGACCCGACAGTCTTCCACAGGCGACTGTTGGCGTCGCCTGCTGACGTACTTGAAACGAGATCAGCGGCGGACGCGGTGCACGATATGAGATCTCTAGAGTCGAAGATATGACAAACTTCGATTCTCCACAGCTACCCGCACCCAGACAATCGCGACTGGGCTTCCCGCTCATTGCGATAGTCGGACTTGCACTGCTTGCCGTGCCACGAGTCGTCCTCCATGACCTTGACCTGATCTCGGAAGGGGGCTTTCTCAACGCTGTCTTGGTATTCCTCCCGCCACTGATCTGGATCGCGGTCGTCCTCTGGAAGCGGCCGGGCAGCCCGTTCCTGACACTGTTGATTGTCGGTGCCTTCTACGGTGTGTTTCTCGCACTGGGCCACCAGATCTTGTGGAACATCAGCTTCAGAGACAATCCTCCCCAGCTGGGCGGGAATCTCACAGCACTCGCACCGGGGCTTCAGTCAGTCATCATGAGAACCTTCGCCACCATATCCAGCCTGTTCACCGGAGTGATCGTCGGCGCGATCACCGGACTGCTTGCCTGGGGTCTCAGCGTGGTCCTGCGCAGACGGTGAGACCCCAGGCAAGCAGACAGTTCCCACCGCATAAGCTGCGCTGGACGTCCGCAGTCTCAGCTGCGCTGGCTGTCCAATGCCTCCACGTCCGGGTAGATGGTCTCCGAGGGGGCAACGCTGCGGTTGCGGAGCATGAAGAAGTAGAAGAGGAAGGTCACCACGATGCCGATGATCCACGAGATATCTGCGCCTCCGAGCTTCTCGACCATGGGGCCTGTGTAGAAGGACTGGGCGAGGAACGGAATCTGCACAACGACGCCGACTCCATAGGCCACCAAGGCACGCCAGTTCCACTTCCCGTAGCGACCCCTGTGGTCGTAGAAGGCCGGGATGTCGAAGCGGTCCTTCGAGATCAGGTAGTAGTCGGTGAGGTTGATGATGCTCCATGGGGTGAAGACCATGAGCAGGGCGAGGACGAAGTTCTTGAAGTTCGCGAGGAAGTCCGCCGAAGCCAACAGCGCCACGAGAACGGTGAGGGTGACGATGCCGATGACGAAGACCGCGCGAGTCCAGCGTCGGATGTTCGTCTTCTCCCCGAAGGAGGTGAGGATCGTCAGCGTGCACATGAACGCACCGTAGGCGTTGAGAGTGTTGACGGTGAGCTTGCCCAGCAGGATCACGATGAAGATGAGCAGAGCGTAGACCCCGCCGCCGACGATGTCGCCGACGAAGCTGACCTGGTTCTCGACGAAGGCGTTGCCGGTCTCGGTCATGGCGGCGGCGCCGATGAGGGCGCCCAGTGTCATCGACCACTGTGAGCCGATGACGGACCCGCCGAAGGTGAACCAGAAGGTCTTCGACGCCGGAGTCGAGCGCGGCAGGTAGCGTGAGTAGTCGGCGACGTAGGGGCCGTAGGTCAGCTGCCAGCCCACGGACAGTGCGATCGCGGACAGGAATGCTGGGAACGCGAAGGACGAACCGGAGATCAGTCCAGGAACGTCGACCTTCGTAAACACGCAGTAGGTGATGAAGAGGAATCCGAGCAGGCCCGTCACCGAGGAGATGCGACCGAGCACGTGGATGTACTTGTAGCCCAGCAGCGCCACAGCGGCAGTCAGTGCACCGAAGATGATGATGCCCACCGCCGGTGTATTGACACCGATGATGAGGTTGACGGCCTGTCCGGAGAGCACGGCTCCGGTTGAGGCGAAGCCGATGTACATGAGCACGACGAGCACCAGCGGGATGATGGCCCCGATGATGCCGAACTGCGCCCGCGAGGAGATCATCTGCGGCAGACCCAGCTGTGGTCCCTGGGCCGAGTGCAGGGCCATGACGATTCCGCCGATGACGTTGCCGATGAGCAGGCCGATGATGGCCCACAGTGCATCGGCGCCGAAGACGACGGCGAGTGCTCCGTCGACGATGGCGGTGATCTGGGTGTTGGCTCCGAACCACAACGTGAACTGGGATCGTGCGGTGCCGTGACGTTCATTGTCCGGCACCATTTCGATGGACCGTTTTTCGATCCCCGAATTGGATGAGCTCGCCATGGGTTTCTCCTTCGAAAGTTGAATCAGGATCAGTGTGGCACCGCCTTGAGGTCCCATACGAGGTCCACATCACATCTTTTGTCCGATATCTCGGAAAATTAGCGGAGCCGTTGAAGTGGTGAATCAGCGCGGAGCCCGAGGATCGGTCTCCCGTCCTCAGGCTCCGTGTCGATCGTAGATCGAACTGCGTTAACGCAATGTTTCGCGCTCGTCCTCAGGCTGAGAGGCTGCGGGCGATGATTGTGCGCTGGATCTCCGAGGAACCCTCGTAGATCCGGTAGATTCTGGCGTCGCGGACGTAGCGTTCGAGCGGGAAGTCCCTGGTGAAGCCGTACCCGCCGTGGATCTGCAGAGCCTCGTCAGCGATGAACGCGGCAGCCTCGGAGGCGGCGAGCTTGGCCGTCGCCGAAGACCGGGTGAAGTCCACCTCGGCGTCCCTCTGCTCTGCGGCGTCCATCGTCAGCAGCCACGCCGAGCGGTACTTCGTGTACATATCGGCGAGTTTGAAGGCGATGCCCTGCAACCGGTTGAGGGGCTTGCCGCTGATCCTGCGCTCGCTGGCCCAGGCCACAGCCGCGTCGAGGGCGGCCTTGCCGATGCCCAGACTCATCGCCGCCACCTCGATGCGACCCCGGTCGAGCACGCGCATGGCCGTGGTGAAGCCCTCGCCCTCGACGCCCAGCAGCGCGTCGTCGGGCACGATCGTGTCGATGACGAATTCATAGACCGGGCTGCCGCGCAGACCCATGGTCTTTTCCGGAGGATTGAAATCCAGCCCCGCCGAGGCGGCCTTGGTGTCGACGATGAATGCGCTGATCCCCTTGTGCCCCGCATCGACATCGGTCTTTGCGTAGACGACGATGAAGTCGGCGAATCCGGCGTTCGTGATGAAGCATTTGGTGCCTTTGAGGTGCCAGCCGCCGTCGACCTTCACCGCCTTCGTCGACATCTCAGCCGGGTTGGATCCCGCACCCGGTTCGGTCAGCCCGAACGATCCGATGACGTCGCCGGACGCGGCGCGCGGCAGCCACGATTCGCGCTGGGCGTCGGTGCCGCCGAGCAGGATCGAGTCGGTGGCGAGGAACTGCGCGGTGATGATCGACGCGGTCGAGGCGCATGCCTCGGTGACGGCGGCGACCATCTGACTCATCGCCACGGACCCGACTCCGGGCCCACCGAATTCCTCGGGAAGATTGAGACCGAGCACGCCCACCTCGGCGAGGGTCTGCAAGGTTGCGTCCGAGACGCGTTCTTTCGCATCTGCGGCCGCGGCCTGCGGCACGAGGACGTCTTTGCTGATCTGTGTGACGGCGTCGACGAGTTCCTGCTCGTCCGCGCTGATGTCGAGTCCCATGGTCCTGCTCCTTCGCTGAGTGGCGGTGTCTACGAGTCGGTGGTCGTCTGCGGCCGCGCTGCGCGCAGGTCGTCATTGTGCTCGCCGAGGTGGGGCACCGGAAGCGCGGATGTCGGCCTGGTGCCGTCGACGAGGAGGGGGTGGCGCAGGTGAGCATGCCCGGTGCGGGCGTCGGTTGCGGTGAGGCCGCGTCCGGCGGCGATGGGTCCGTCGATGGCCTCGGTGAAGTTGAGGACGGGGGAGTTGGGGACTCCGGCTGAGTCGAAGATCGTACACAGCTCGGTCACCGTGTGGGTGCTGGTGAAGCCCTCGATCTCGGTGCGCAGTGCTTCGTCGTTGTCGGAGCGGAGTCCGTCGGTAGCGAATCGGGCATCGGTGGCCAGCTCGGGTTTGCCGAGCGTGGCCGCGAGGACACCGAAGAGCTTGTCATTGGCCACGGCGATGACGACAAGGCCATCGGATCCGGCATAGGTGTCGAAGGGTGCCGAGATCGGGTGACGGTTGCCGACGCGGTTCGGGGCCGAGCCGGCGGCGTGGATGGCCGTGTTCGTCGGCTGCATGGCGAGCATGACGTCGAGCATCGGAATGTCGATGTGGGCGCCCTGACCCGTTGTCTGTCGGTGGAAGAGTGCACTCGAGACGCCGAAGGCGGCGAAGACTCCGGCGGAGACATCGGCAATTGATTCGCCGACTCGGGTGGGGGAGCCCTCGGGGAAGCCGGTGGCCGACATCAGTCCGCTCAATGCCTGGATGACGGTGTCGTAGGCGGGCCGTTTCGCCTGTTCACCGGTCTGGCCGAACCCGGAGATCGAGGCGTAGACGATGTCGGGTTTGACCGCCTTGATGTCCTCGAAGGACAGGCCCAGTTTGGCCGCGACTCCCGGTCGGAAGTTCTCGACGACGACATCACAGGTGCGGATGAAGTCGAGCAGCTGCGCATGCGCCTCGGGGTCCTTGAGATCGGCCTCGATGGAGCGCTTCCCTCGGTTGAGCGAAGTGAAGTAGGTCGATCCGGTGTCGGTGAAAGGACCCAGGTGACGGGAGTCGTCACCGTGCCCGGGCATCTCGATCTTGAAGACCTCGGCGCCCTGATCGGCGAGCATGGCGGTGGCGTAGGGCCCGGCCAGCACGCGCGAGAAGTCCGCGACCCTGACCCCGGAGAGTAGTTGCTTCGTTGCGTCCATGAGGACAATCCTCGAGGTGAGGAGAGTGGAAGACAACGAGTCCCGAGCGAGATTCGTCCGATATGTCGGAAGGGGGTTTGGTCACCGCACGGTGGGCAGGACCGCCTCGGCGATGTCGAGGACCGAGTCGAGCGCGGCGTCCTGATTGTCGAGGCGATAGGCGAGGTAGAGCTTCGTCGTCTCGTTGTCCGCGTTGAGGGGGACGGCGACGACATCTGCGCCATAGCCGGCAGCCACCGAGTCGAAGGTGATCGCAACGCCCATGCCGGCAGCCACGAGTGCCGCAATCGACTGAGAATCGGGAGCTTCCTGAACGACCTTCGGCGCGAACCCTGCGTCGAGGCACAGACGCATCCCGGTTTCGCGCAGATTCGAATTGGGGCGCGGTGGCAGGAAGACGAAACGCTCCTCGCTGAGCTCGGCCACGTCGACCGATGAGCGTTGGGCAAGACTGTGATCAGGGGGAACGGCGACGCACGGGCGTTCGATCTGGACCGGACGTCCGGCGATGAGCGAGGGCCGCTGCTGCCACCTGACAAGCGCGAGGTCGAGTGTGCCGTCGATGATCCGCTCGAGGCCCTCATCGGCGTACACTCTCGACTCGAGCTGGAACGAGATGCCTGGATTGTTCTCTTCCGAGGCAGCGACCAGGGCGGCGACCAAGTGACGCGACGAGGGATGGGAGTAGCCGAAGCGGATCCGGCCGATCTGCCCGCTCGATGATCGATGCACGGATTCCACTGCAGCCTGCTGGGTGGTGAGCATGTGCTTGGCGGGTTCGTAGAAGGCTTCCCCTGCTGAGGAGAGGCTGACGGAACGGGTGGTGCGCTGGAACAGAGATGCGTCCAGTTCGGCTTCGAGTGCGCGGATCGTCCGGCTCAGGGGTGGCTGGGCCATCCCGAGGCGTTCGGCGGCACGGCCGAAATGCAGCTCTTCGGCAACCGCGACGAAGGCGCGGATCTGACTCAGTTCCATGTTCGGTCTCTCCGTGTACTCACTGGTGTTCTGCTGCTTGGTGGGACCCGCTCGCTGGTGGTCTGCTCACTGGCGCAAACTCTGGTTCGTGAACGTGGCATCCACAATCCCCACGACAGCCACTATTATTGCACGATACGGTAATAATTGTGTGAGTCTTTTGCAGAACTCGGTCTTTAATATAGTCTGCGAATCATGGACAGTGACACAGTCGTCAGTTTGCCGCACGCGGTCGAGAAGCTCGTCAACCATGGAGACACGATCGCCCTGGAGGGGTTCTCTCACCTTATCCCGTTCGCCGCGGGCCACGAGATCATCCGCCAAGGGATCACAGGGCTCACATTCTGCCGGATGACGCCCGATCTGCTCAGCGACATGATGATCGCTGCCGGATGCGTTGATCGGCTCGTGTGCTCGTTCTTCGCCTCGGGCTCAGCAGGCAGCCTCTACGAAATCCGCCGACGCATCGAATCGCAGGATCCCGCTCCTCTGCCGGTCGAAGAGTACTCCCACCATGCGATGACCCTGCGCTATCACGCCGGTGCCGCCCGACTCCCGTTCGCACCGATCAGTTCGTTCGTCGGATCCGATATGCCGGGCATCAACCCGGACATCCGCGCGGTCGTCGACCCGTACACGGGCAAGAAGATCCACGTGGTGCCCCCGCTCAACCCGGACGTCACGATCATCCATGCTCAGCGCGCTGACCGGAAGGGCAACGTCCAGATCTGGGGCATCGCCGGAGTCCAACAGGAAGCCGTCTACGCAGCCGACAAGGTCATCGTCACGGTCGAGGAGATCGTCGACGACGAGGTTGTCCGGGCCGACCCGAACCGCACGCTCATCCCCGCCCACGCCGTGGACGCGGTCTGCGTCGTCCCGACCGGCGCTCACCCCTCATACGTGCAGGGCTCCTATGACCGCGACAACGCCTTCTACCGCGAATGGACACCGATCTCAAAGGATCCCGCCCGGCTGCGCGAATGGATTGATGCGCACATACGTACCACGAAGGACCACGAGGAATACCTCGATGCGATCGGCCGTGATCGGATCGAGGCTCTGCGGATGGCGCCCAGACCTTCCGGCAGCGTCGACTACGGACGACGACCGGATGCCTCGACAGAACGGAGCCTACGATGACCACAGCTGCTGACTTCACAGAGACCGAACTCGTCGTGTGCGCGGCGGCGAAGATGCTCGCGCGCAGCACCACGGTCTTCGCCGGCATCGGCCTGCCCACGCTGGCCGTCGACCTGGCCTACCGCACCCTCAACCCCGACATCCAGCTGGTCTACGAATCCGGTGTGGCCGGAGCCCATCCGGAGTCGATGGCCGAGGGCGTCGCCGATTCGGTCGTCGTCTCCGGCGCCGATGCGGTCGTGAACATGCATGCCCTGTTCGGCTACGTGCTCCAAGGCGGCAATGTCGACGTTGGGTTCCTCGGCGCAGCGCAGATCGACCGCTTCGGTTCGCTGAACACCACGGTCATCGGAGACTGGGAATCGCCGAAGGTGCGCCTGCCCGGTTCCGGCGGCGCCGCTGACATCATGGCCAATGCCGGCGAGGTGTTCGTCATCCTCCGCCGCCACGACCCGGCGGCAATGCCGCCTGAACTCGACTTCGTCACCTCGGCCTCACCGGTGCGGGCTGCCGAACATCCCGACTTCATCCAGCCGCGCGGATTCGGGGTCAGCACCGTGATCACCCCGTTGGGGATACTCCAGCGCAAGGACCGCCTCGGCGAGCTCGAACTCACCCACGTCCACCCCGGCGTCACGAGCGAACAGGTGCAGGAGCAGACCGGGTGGGACCTTGCGATCTCAGACGATCTGAGCGTCACGCAGGAGCCCACCGCCGAGGAGGTCCGGCTTCTCCGCGACGAGATCGATACGGTCCGGCTCTACCTGCGATAAGTAAGTGAGGCGTCCCCGCGGGGACGCCTCACACAACGGACCGCGTCCCCGCGGGGACGCCTACGGAATCAGGCCCGGGAGACGTCCTCGCGATCGAGGGCGGCGAGGCGCTCGTCCTCAGCGGTCTCCTCAGCGAGTTCGATCTTCTCCGCCTTCTCGGCATTCGAGTCCTCGGATGCCACCCAGCCGGTCTTCTGCAGCAAGATGAGCGTGCAGATGAGCGAGACCACGGCATAGGATGCGCCGAGAATCGCCACCGGCATAATCGTGTCTGTGCTGGTGTACATCCACTGCGCCAGTGCTGGGGTGGCTCCGGCCACGGTCATCGAGCACAGCTGGTAAGACAGCGAGATGCCCGTGTAGCGCACCTTTGCTGGGAAGGCGCGGGCCAGGATGCCGCCGATTCCTGCATAGAACATCGAGTGCGGAACGGTGGCCGCAGCCATGCCGAGGATGGCCAGCCAGGTGTTGCCGGTCTGGATGGCGAAGAACATCAGCGGCATGAGGACGAATTCGGGAACCACGATCCAGAAGATCGCCTTGCGCATGTCCTTGACCCGGCTGAGGATGACTGCGCCGAAGGGCTGGACGAGGAACTGCACGACGAGTGCGATGGCGACGATGCCGAGGAAGCTCGACGTGCCGTAGGCCCAGTCGTGGGACTGGTCCGTGGCCCATGCCGTGGCGAAGGTGGTCTTGAGGTAGGTGACCTGCACGAGCGGCAGAGCGCCAGCTCCGATGAGGATGATTGCCCAATGCTTCTTGAACGCCTCGACCACAGGCACCTTGACCACAGCGTCCTTCTTGCGGGCCTGCTGCATGATCTGCGGCTCTTCGAGCTTGAGCCTGATGACGAGCCCGACGACGATGAGCAGGATGGAGGCGAGGAAGGCGATCCTCCAGCCGTAGAGGATGAACTCCGGGGTGGGCATCATCGCGAGGAAGAAGAAGGCGCCGGTAGCCAGCAGGTTGCCGGTCGGTGATCCCTGCTGGGCGAAGGCCGAATACAGGATGCTCTTGCCCTTCGGTGCGCTCTCACTGGCGATGAGCACGGATCCGCCCCATTCGCCGCCGACGGCGATACCCTGCAGGACTCGCAGGAGAGTGAGGAGGATGGGGGCCGCAAGACCGATCGTCGAGTAACCGGGCAGCAGACCGACGACGAATGACGCCGCGCCCATGAGGACCAGCGTGACCACAAGTGTCTTCTTGCGACCGTACTTGTCACCGAAGTGGCCGAAGATGATGCCGCCGAGCGGGCGAGCGATGAAGCCTGCCCACATGGTGACGAAGGAGAGCAGAGTGCCGACTCCATCGGGCAGATTCTCCGGGAAGAACACGTGACCGAAGACGAGGGCCGAAGCCGCGCCGTAGATGTAGAAGTCGTACCACTCGATGGTGGTTCCGACGTAGGAGGCGATTCCTGCCTTACGTGCGCTTTTGGCGGTATTGACGGAGTCTGACATGCGAGTCCTCTCAGATGGAGCATCTTTGCACCAGCCGACGGCCAGGTCAGCGCCGTCGATGATGGATTCACAGTAAGCGGGTGAAATGCCGGCGGCAAATAACCTTGCGCTATAAATTCATAACCAACAGTGATGTAGGTGAGTGAAGCCCAGGTCACAACCGGTCTTCTGGCGGGACAGATTCCCGATAACTTCTTTTCACTCTTCAGTATCTGAGACAAATGCAGTGGCAAACGACTGTTGTCATGTGAGTATCAATCGGCGCTGTCAGGAAGTCGTGGGCAGCGTCAGGAGGCTGTCCGTCCCGTCACGAGGTCGCAGCCCCTGTTTCTGCCGACGCTTCGGAGGCGACGACGATGGCCATGCTCAGGTCGCCGACCGGACCGGTCTGATCCTCTCGTCGGATCGTCACCCAAGCCTGCGGCGCGTTCCGACCCGACTCGATCCGACTGAATGACAGACGCTCGTCGCGGCGGTAGGCGCGAGCCAGGGGAGTCGGGGCGAGGGTGATGCCCAAACCGTGCGCGACCATCTCCAGCGCCGTCGCCCAGCTCGTGGTCTCGTGCTGGATGCGCGGCTCGAACCCATGATTACGGCAGATTCCGACGACAGTGTCGTGGTAGATGGGGGAGGCGCTCCTGCGGAAGATGACGAAGGGTCGGTCGGCCGCCTCGGCGAGGGATATGCCTTTCAATTCCGATGGCACGCACAGCCAGAAGTTCTCCCGTGCGGCCGGAGTGCAGATGACGCCGGGGTGCTGCACCGGCATGTGCCCGCACGAGATGTCGATCTCGTGGCCCAGCAGCATGTCGCTCTGACTCGCCGAGGTGGCCTCCCGGGTGGTCACGGAGATGCGCGGTCGTTCGGTGGTGAAGTCCTTCACCGCTTCCGGCAGACCGCGGTGGAGAAACGTGGCGACCGTGCCGATGGCGATCGTCGTCGGATCACCGGAGCCGACCTCGGTGGCAACTCCGTTGAAGCGATTCGCTGCCCCGACCGCGGCCTTGGCGTGGGGGAGGAGCGCCTGTCCGGCGGGTGTGAGCCTGGTGGACGGGGTGCGCAGGAACAGCGGTTTGCCGACGAAGTCCTCGAGTCGTCTGAGCTCGGCGCTCAGTGCCGGTTGGGAGATGTTCATGGCATCGGCGGCGGTCTGGAACTTCCCGTGCTCGGCCAAGGCGATGAAGTAGCGCAGACGCCGGAGGCTCGGTTCGCTCATGATCCCTCAGTCCTCCGATGCTCGACGTTGCGTGCCTCCATCACTGTACGTGCAGGAGTCGCTCGGTCGGCAGTCGGAGTTGAGTGTCAGGAGCGCTCGTTGCCGGCCGCCACCTTATCCCGGTGGGCCTCCTCGCGCTCATGCGCCGCGGCACGGTAGTCACCGGGTTCGAGGAACCGCGAGGCGATGCAGCCGATGAGGATTCCCCAGAAGGCTGCGTGGATGTTGAACAGGTCGAACTCGGCGATCGTGACGACGAAGGTGACCAGGGCACCGAAGGTGTACTTCGAGGAGAACCCGGAGACAAAGGCCTGCCGCAGCGCCCCGAGCATCGCCATTCCGCCCAGAGCCAGAATGTAGGCCTCCGGGGTGCCGAGCATGAACCGAGTGACCAGCGGCGAGAACAGTGCCGCGATGAAGCACAGGAGTGAGTAGAAGACCGCCGCCGAGTACTGCCGCTTCGGGTCACCGGAGGAGGTGAGCAGGGCGTTGGTCGGTCCGGTCAGGCAGGCCGAGACCGCGCCGAAGCAGGCGTTGAGCACCGACATGATGCCCGAAGTCACTGCTGAGGCGTTGACGGGTGTCGCATGTCCGGCGGCGCGCAGCACGGCCTCACCCTGTCCGTTCTGGACGACGAGGACCGTCAGCGTCAGTGGAATGACGAGCTCGAGCTGCGCGGCCCAGGTGAACTCCGGTGGGGTGAACACAGGATGAGCGAGGATCGGGCCACCGGATGAGAGGTCCAACTGCCCGAGGAGTACGACGGCGATGAAGCCCACGAGGAGGGCACCGAGGACAGGAGGCATGAAGCGAGCCAACCCCGGCAGCGCAGTGAGGGCGATGAACGCGACGATCATCGGGATGACGATGGCCGGGGTCGTTCGCCCCGCGTCGACGATGTCGATGCCGAAGCGCAGGAAGATCGCGGCCACCATGGCCATGACGATCGGGGGCGGGATCGCGGCCATGGCCTTCCGGACCAGCCCGCTCATGCCCAGCCCCAGGGTCAGCACACCGGCGACGAAGAAGGCCCCGACGACCTCCCCGAAGCTCAGATGCTGCAGGGAAGGCCCGAGGAGAACGGTGCCCGGAATCGACCAGGCGAAGCCCAACGGCCGCCGGTAGACCAGGGACATGACCAGGGTCGCCAGACCAGCGGAGAGGAAGATCCCGAAGACCCAGGACGAGAGCTGGGCGTCACTGAGACCGCCGGCCAACCCCACCGCCATGGTCACGGCGATGGGGCCGGTGATGCCGAAGATGAGACCGACGACCGCGTTCAGGCAGTATTCGAGTCCGATGTCCCTGCGGATGTCCCGCAGCCTGGGCAGCCGCATCGTCGGGCGCTCGATGAGGGGTTCTTTCCCCGTCGAGCTCGGATTTGCCGAGGTGGCGTTCGGGTTCTCGTGCATACAGTCAGATCTCGTCTCGTGGTGGTTGTCAGCTCTGAGGATGGGATGCCGCTCCGGCATCGTCCGTGGCCAGAGCGGGTCGGTCGGCAGGTGCAACAGCGGTCGCAGCGGGAGCCGGCGCCGGGGCGGTAGCCGCCTGATCCGTTCTGGTCTGGTCCGTGCCGACCTGAGTCGTGCCGGCCGATTCCAGGTCGGGCTGCTTGGGGACCAGGTAGGCCATCAGTGCGCCGAAGAGGGCGACGCCGGCGAAGACGTAGAACGCCTGCGCCCCGCCGAGGCCGATGGAGGCGATGAACCCGCCGATGAATGGGCCGATGACTCCGCCGATGCGACCGAACCCGGCGAACCAGGCCACACCTGCCGATCGGGCGTTCGTCGTGTAGTACGTCGACACGTACCCGTAGCCGAGCACCTGAGTGCCGAGCGTGCCGACTCCTGCCATCGCGATGAACGCGAAGAGGAAGGCGATCGGCAGCTGGAACGTCATCAGGGTGAGAGTGATCGCGGCGAGGATGAAGGTGGAGACGATGATGGGCCGGGGGCTGAAGCGATCGGCGATTGTCGAGCCGATGAGAGCACCGATGACCGCACCGCCGTTGAGGATGAGGAGGAAGGCCAAGGACCCCGAGGTGTCATAGCCGTAGCCCTGCATGATCTCCGGCAGCCAGGTGTTGAGGCCGTAAGTCAGGAGCAGGCCCGCGAAGGACAGGAACCCGAGGAAGATGGTGGCCATGCGCCAGCGCGGGGTGAGGAGTGCGGCGAAGCCGGTGCGTTCGACCGAGGCCGAGTCGGTGACCAGTTGGGAATCGTCGACCAAGGGGGTGCCGGCACGACGTGCCGTGGCGATGGCCTCCTCGCGGCGACCGCGAGTGAGCAGCCACCTCGGCGATTCGGGGACCTTGAAGAAGGCGATGGGCACGAGCACGAGTGGGGCGGCACCGATGATGAAGAGTCCGCGCCAGCCCAGCGGCTCCAGGAGGATGATTCCCAGTCCTGCGGCAAGCACACCGCCGGCGGGGACGCCGGAGTAGACGATGGCGTTGTAGAGGTTGCGCTTGTTCGCGGGAGCGAACTCCGCCATGGTGGCACCGGCGACTGCCAGCACCGCCCCGAGACCCAGGCCGCTGAGGAAGCGGAGGATTCCGAAGGCCATCACCGAGGTGGCGAAGGCGGTGAAGAGCATTCCGAGTGAGAACCAGGAGATGCTCACGAGCAGGAGGCGACGGCGTCCCAGCCAGTCTCCGACGGCCCCGCAGGTGAGCGCTCCGACGAGGACGCCGAGCATGGCGTAGGAGCCGAGGAGCCCCGCCGTGGATGGGTCGAGTGCGCCCAGCTGGGAGGGGTCGTTGAGCAGCGTGGGCATGATCGTGCCGTAGACGGTGAGGTCGTAGCCGTCGAAGACGAGAGCGCCGCAGGCGACGAACGCCACCCACCCCGCTGTCTTCCGTTCCTGCGCAGGTGCTGCGCTGACAAGTGTGTGCGACATGGTCTTCAGTCCTTCAGGTCGGTGCAGAGATCGGCCCTCGGAGAGATTCCGGGGCACCCCCGCCGAGGTGGTCAGGGGGTGTGGTCGAACGTGAGCGTCGGTGCTCAGGTCCGGCAGTGCTCAAGTCAAGTTGTGTTCAGGTCAAGTCGTGCTCAGGTCCAGCGAGGAAGAGTGGGCAAGGTGGGCAGCTCAGAATCGGATTCCAGCTCACCGGGGTAGCCCCAGGCCAGCCAGTGCACGAGATCTTCGCGGTCACCGTTGACGGCTTGGCCGTTGTTCCCGATCTGCCAGTGGTCACCCTCGGTCGAGTCCACAACCAAGGCGGGAGCCGCCTCGGCGATCCTCAATCGTCTGATCAGGGTCTCCAGGGCATCGAGGGCGGAATCGGGGTCCGCCTCCTCGATGGTCCAGGCGGTGCCCAGGGAGTCGTGGGCGATGACGATCTCCCCGATGCGCTGGGGCACGATGTCACCAGGGGTCAGCTGCAGGCCGCGGTAGTCGAAGACGGTGTCCTCGGGCAGTTTGGTCAGCTGAGCGGCGGCTGCGGTGAACGCGAGATGGCACCGGCGATACCGGATGCGGACATCATCGGCCGGGTCATCGCTGAGGTCACCGGAGGCGTCAGCGGAATCAGCGGAGGCGGTGCTGAGCTTGTCGTTGATGAGTCCGGCAAGTTCGAACCCTCCGTCCACGACGCGGGAGATGACGACCTGCCTGCTGTGCCCATCGGCGGTCGTTGACTCCATGAGATCGTCGGCGAGCATCGTGATGACGGTGTCCATCATCTCCGTTTCCCGGCCGAGACGTGAGAGATCCGAATACAGCGCTTCGATGCGATTCACGATTGCGGTCCTTTCCTCTTCTGCGCAGAACACCCTTGTGCGCGCAGAGACTTCTCTGAACTCCAGCAATGGTGGTTGCCGGGTCGACAGCAGTTTTCGCTGTGAGGTCACCGGTCACACTACGGGTCGCAGTGCCCAGTGACAGTCCCTGAGAACCCCAGTCCTGATGCCCTGGGTCAGTCCTAGGGGTCCCCCTGGTGTGAACTGCATCACCGGCCACCAGGATGGAGTGATCAACAAGAGACCTACTCAACGAGAGACCAATGGAGGCTCACCATGACCGATACCCTCGATTTCAGCGCTGACACTCGAGATCTCATCGCGAACGGAGTCCAGGAGCGGCCCGACGAAGGCGTGCGCCGAGTCAACCGGCAGATCTTCACGGACGAAGAGACCTTTGAACTCGAGATGAAGTACATCTTCGAAGGCAACTGGATCTACCTCGCCCACGAATCCCAGATCCCCGAGATCGGCGACTACTTCACGACCTACATCGGTCGACAGCCCATCATGATCACCCGGGACAAGCAGGGCGGGCTCAACTGCCTCATCAACGCCTGCGCCCACCGCGGAGCGATGCTCTGCCGCCGCAAGACCGACAACCGCACCACCCTCACCTGCCCGTTCCACGGCTGGACCTTCCGCAACTCCGGTGAGCTGCTCAAGGTCAAGGACGGACGCAACGGCGGCTACCCGGAGCAGTTCAACAAGGAAGGCTCCCACGACCTGACCAAGGTCGCACGGTTCGAAAGCTACCGCGGGTTCCTCTTCGGCTCACTCAACCCTGATGTGCAACCCCTGGAGGATCACCTCGGCGACACTCGGGTCATCATCGACTCCGTCGTCGACCAGTCCCCGGACGGCCTCGAGATCCTCAAGGGCGCGACCACCTACACCTACGAAGGCAACTGGAAGCTGCAGACGGAGAACGGTGCCGACGGCTACCACGTGACCTCCGTGCACTGGAACTACGCGGCCACCACCGCGCGTCGCAAGTCCGGTGAGTCGGAGAACGAAACGAAGGCCATGGACGCCGGCGGCTGGGGCAAGGTGGCGGGCGGCTTCTACTCCTTCCCCTACGGCCACCTGCTGCTATGGCAGGAATGGACGAACCCCGAGGACCGGTCCCTGTGGTCAGAGCGCGAACGCCTCGTTGAGCAGTACGGCGAGACGATGGCGAACTTCATGACCAACATCTCCCGCAACCTCTGCCTCTACCCCAACGTCTACCTGATGGACCAGTTCAGCTCGCAGATCCGGCATATCCGCCCGATCGCCGCCGACCTGACCGAGGTCACGACCTTCTGCATCGCGCCGAAGGGCGAATCCCAGGAGGCTCGGGCCAACCGCATCCGCCAGTACGAGGACTTCTTCAACGCCACCGGCATGGCGACACCGGACGACCTCGAGGAGTTCCGGTCCGCGCACAAGACCTACCGCGCCTCGGCGTCACCGTGGAACGACATGTCCCGCGGTCAGGAACACCAGATCGATGGACCCGACGAACAGGCCAAGGAACTGGGCATCAACCCGATCGCCTCGGGTGCCAAGACCGAGGACGAAGGCCTCTACCCTGTCCAGCACGAGTACTGGCAGTCGGTCATGAAGGACGCGCTCGCCGCAGAGGACGCACGTGCCGCAGCACGGCAGCAGCAGTAAGTCCCGAAGCAGCAGCCGGCGCAGTAGCTGGCACGCAGCGCAGTAGCTGGCACGCAGCGCACAAGCACCAAGGAAGGAACCCGCAATCATGACCATGACAGCACCCGCGACGAAGTCCGGCCTGATCGTCGACCCCGAAACCTCCGAATGGATCCGCCAGTTCCTCTACCGTGAGGCTCGACTCCTCGACGAATGGAACTTCGAGGAGTGGTTGGAGTGCTACCACCCCGACGCCCCGTTCTGGATGCCGGCCTGGGATGTCGACGACACTCTCACGACGGACCCCCAGAACGAGATCTCACTCATCTGGTACCCGAACCGCAGCGGACTCGAAGACCGAGTCTTCCGCATCAGGACCGACCGTTCGGCCGCCACATCCATGCCGGAACCGCGCACCGAGCACAACATCAGCGGCGTGGAGTTCCTCAGCCGCGACGGTGACACGGTCGAAGCCCGCTTCAGCTGGACCACCCACTACTACCGGTACCAGTCGACGCTGACCTATTACGGCCACAGCCTCTACACCCTAGACATCTCGGGGGAGATACCGGTGATCACGGCCAAGAAGGTCATCCTCAAGAACGACACGGTCCATCAGCTCATCGACATCTACATGATCTGAGCCGGTCGATTCGACCGTGGCGGGTACCCGCCGAGTGCTGGGCGATACCCGCCCGGTGCCGAGCGGCCCGCCGAGGAGTGACCATCTGCGTGAGGACGCGCAGCCCGAGAGAGAAGAAGGACAACCATGAGCAACGACGTAGCCATCAGCTTCGAAGATGGCGTCACCAAGATCATCAAGGTCAACCAGTACGAGACCGTGATGGAAGCCGCCTTCAAGGCGCGGATCAACCTTCCCTCCGACTGCCGCGACGGGGCCTGCGGGACATGCAAGTCCTTCTGCACCTCGGGCGAATTCGACCCGGGCGACTTCATCGACGACGCGATGACGGAAGAGGAGCTCGAAGAAGGCTACGTACTCACCTGCCAGGCCACTCCCGAATCCGACATGGTCATCGACGTTCCCACGACCTCCGACATCGCCAAGACCTCGGCCTCGGAGTTCGAAACCGAGATCGTCGACCTGGAATTCCACGCAGACTCCACCGTCAGCTTCACCCTGTCCGTGGACAAGCGTGACGACCTGGCCTACCTGCCTGGGCAGTACATGAACCTGCAGGTCCCGGGCACAGACCAGGCCCGCTCCTACTCCTTCAGCTCGGGCCCGAAGGTCGAGAAGACCTCCTTCATGGTCCGCAACACCCCGGGTGGTGCCATGTCGACCTTCCTGACCGAACGCGCCGCGGTCGGTGACAAGCTGACGATGACCGGACCCTACGGCACCTTCTTCCTCCGTCCGCCGAAGCGTCGCATGCTGCTGCTGGCCGGCGGCACTGGGCTCGCCCCGATCCTGTCGATCCTCGAGAAGATCGCCGATGACGGCACCGACCAACCCATCCACCTGGTCTACGGAGTCACCAACGACTCCGACCTCGTGGGCCTCGACATCCTCGAGGATTACACGAAGAAGATCAGCACACTGACCTACAGCTACTGCGTGTCCAACCCGGAATCGACCGCTGAGCAGAAGGGTTACGTCACCCAGTTCCTCGATGACGAGCACCTTGCCGGCGGCGACGTCGACATCTACCTCTGCGGTCCACCGCCGATGGTCGACGCGGTCTCGAAGTGGCTCGGCGATGAGGGCATCACCCCGGCGAACTTCTACTACGAACGCTTCGCACCCAAGGGCTCGACCGATGATGATGAGTCCGGGGCACCGATGAGCACCGAGGAGATCAAGGAAGCCGGAGACAAGGTCAGCGCCGGTGACGCAGTGTCGTCGATGGAGACCGGTCGTCTCTCCTTCACACACCAGGATTCTATGGCCCACCTCGAAGCCCGCACGGGTCTCGAACTCGCCGTGACAGAACTGCTCATGGGCCGGCTGACCGATAAGCAGCTCGAACAGTTCCGTCGCCTGGCGAAGAACGTCTCGACGGTGCTCAAGGGCAACGAGATCGTCGACGCCGAGGAGTTCGGCAAGCTCAACGAGGAATTCCACGAATACCTCTTCATCCTCTCCGACAACCCCGCCTTCCTCGAAAGCTTCCGCCGACTCCAGGTCCAAAGCCAGATCGTCGAAGCCCTGAAGAACGGCGGCTGGATCGCCCCCGAAGTCGACCAGGAGCACTTCGAACTCGTCGACGCCTTCGAGAACAACGACATCGAGGCCGCACGCCGTGTCCTGCGCGCCCACAGCGAGCATTCCCGCGCCACCATGAGCAAGGTGGTCCCGCATGAGGTCTGAGCCGCTCATCGACCAAGGGCTGCTGGCCGGCAAGCTCGTCCTCATCACCGGAGCCGCCCAGGGCATCGGGCGCGAGACGGCTCTGCTCGCCGCCGCGCAGGGGGCGGATCTGATCCTCTCCGACCGATCGGACCTCGTGGAGGATACGGAAGCGGAGGCGAAGGACATCGCCGATGCACGCGGACGCAGCCTCACCTCGGCGACGGTGTTGGGCGATCTTGAGACCTGGGAGGGCGCGGAACACGTCGTCACTGAGGGAGCGAAGAAGCTGCGCTTCCCCGACGTGGCCATCAACGCCGTCGGCGGGACGATCTGGGCCAAGCCCTTTGAACTCTACGAACCGGAGAAGATCGAAGCCGAGATCCGCCGCTCCCTGTTCCCGACGCTGTGGATGTGCCGGGCGCTGCTTCCCGAGATGAAGTCACGGGGGACAGGTACCATTGTCAACGTGTCGTCGATCGCGACGCGCGGCATCAACCGGGTCCCGTACTCCGCCGCGAAGGGCGGGGTCAACGCGCTCACCGCATCGCTGGCTATGGAGGCCGCCGAGGCGGGCGTGCGGATCGTAGCCACCGCACCCGGCGGCACCGAAGCACCAGAACGCCGGATCCCCAGGGGTCCGGGCGCCCAGACCGAGGAGGAACAAGGATGGTTCCGCGAAGTCGTGACGCAGACGACCGAATCCAGCCTGTTCAAGCGCTACGGAACCCTGGCCGAGCAGGCCTGGCCCATCGTCTTCCTCGCCTCGGACGCGGCGTCCTACGTCAACGGGTCCGTCCTGCCCATCGGTGGCGGTGATCAGGGATAGACCAACCACAAGCAGGCCCGGAACAACGCGATCTGCTCCCCGGTCCGGCACAGGCGCTGCGCGCCGTACTGGGTCTGTGGGAGACCATCGACGACGGCGGTCGGATCGTCGTCCTGGAGGGCGGCGCAGGCTCTGGCAAGTCCAGTGTTCTGCGCGCCGTCCAGGACGAGACCGACGCATTCTGTGAGGTCCTCGCCGGAGCCGAATGGAGCCGTGAGGTGCCCTATGCGCTGATCGGACAGCTGCGCACCCGGGACCCCATCTGGCAGTCCGTCGACGGTGAATGCGCGGCCAGCGACCGGGTGCAGATCGCGGAATCTCTGCTTGAGGAACTGCTGACGGAGGATGAGGAGAAGCGCATCGTCATCCTCGATGATGTTCACCTCGCCGACCCCGAGAGCCTGCAGATCTTCAGTCAGCTGGCCCGGCGTCTGCGCGCGACCCGGGTCCTCCTCCTCATTGCCGTCGACCCATCCACCGCCGCCGAGGTCGACGCCGATTTTCTGCGCATGACGACCAGTCCCGTATCCGAACGGGTCACGATCCCCGCCTTCGGTCGCGACGATGCCCTCGAGCTGGCACGCGCCCACGGGATCTACGACATCGGCGAACACGGTGCCTCCGTGCTCGTGACCGAGAGCTCCGGGCGCCTGCGCACCGCTCTGGAGATCCTCGACCTGCTGCCCGATCGGCAGTGGCCCACCGATCCGGCCGACCTGCCGCTGCCGCTCAGCGTGGTCCGCGAAGTCCTCGACCCGATTGAGGCCACCGAATCCGCAGAGGTCAGGGATGTCGCCTCCGCTCTGGCGATCCTCGGCGGACCCCAGGACCTGCACCGCCTTGCATGCGTGGCCGGTCTGGCCGAACCCGGCAGCGCCGTGGACCTCGGAGTCGCCCAAGGGATCTTCGTCGAAAGGAACTCGGCCGGCCGGCTGACCTTGGGCCTGAAACGACCAATGTCGGCACGGGTGATCAATGCCGACATCGCAGCCTCCACTCGACGTCTCCTCCACGAAAGAGCCGCGGAGTCCGCTCCACGCGAGGATGAGCGTCTCGTTCATCTTGCCGCGGCCTCAGCCGGCACCGACGAGGTGCTCGCCAAACGCTTGGCCGAATCCGCGGTCGTGGCCGAACGCTACGGGCGCTGGGCCGACGCCGCCGAGCTGCATTTCGGTGCGGCCAGAGTCCTCGCGCCCTCCCCAGCCCGTGATGATGAGCTGCTGGCCGGCATCGATGCACTGGCCAGCGCCGGTCGAGTCATCGAGGTCCTGCCGTGGATCGACATCGGCAAGAGCATCGCACCCTCGACATTGCGCGAGACGGTGCTGGCCAATGTTGCCATCCACCGCGGCCAGGCCGCGCAGGCCGACGACCTGCTCTCAAGGGCGGAGGCCGCCCCGACCGATGATGACGGTCTGATGGCCCAGATTGCCCTGCGCCGCACACTTGATTCGCTGGTGCGCTGGGACGGGCCGAAGGTCCGCGAATGGGCGAACCGGGCGATGTCCCTTGGACATTCGGACGCACCTGCCAACGTCGAATCCCATGCGATGCGCGCCCTGGGATTTGCAGCTCAGGGCAAGATCGTGGAGGCCGTAGAAGACCTCGATGACCTGGGTGATCGTCACCTCACCGGGGCCCAGAACCAACGGGTGCGACTCTGCATCGGCTGGGTGTCGATGCTGGCCGGTGACCTGCGGAAGGCGGTGCGAGAATTCGAGGCGGCCGTTCCCACCCAGCACGAACGCGGGTCCCTGCGGATCTCGCTGTGGGCCCATGGCTGGTTGGCTCGTGTCCAATACCTCCTCGGCGAATGGAATGAGGGCCTGCGCACGGCAGAGATCGGTCTGCGAAAGGCCGACGACGCCAACATCACGCTCGTGGCACCGTTGCTGAACTGGACCGCGGCCGAAATCAAACTCTGGCGCGGCCATCCCGTCGACGAGGTGATGAGGCGAGCAGACAGCGGAGCCATCCTCAGCGATTACCTGGCGATGCAGGTTCCGGCCAGGATGGTGAGGGCCGTGGCCGCCGATGTCAGGGGCGATCACGACGGACGCGCCGCTGCTCTGCGAGCGCTGCTGGACGTGGACCCCTGGACGCAGGAGCGGAACTCGTTCTGGCCCTGGGCCACCGAGTTCGTCGATGCCCTCATCATTCTCGGTCACTCGGACCAGGCCCGGCAGATGGCGACCGACTTCGTGGCCAACACCCACGAATCCAGGTCCCACGTGCGCGCGTTGGCGGCGGTCGCCTCGGCGCGGATCAGCCAAGACAGCGGCGACATTCCCGCCGCTCAGGAGAGCTTCTCCCAAGCGCTCAAGCTCTTCACCGACGGACAGCAGGACACGGCCGCCGCGCGGGTCCTGCTCAGCCGCGGGCAGATGCTGCGCCGAGCCAACCGCCGCCGTGACGCTGTGGAGAGCCTGGTCAGAGCGCGCGAATTCTACGAAGGCGTGGGCGCCACGGTCCTCGTCAAACGCTGCGACCAGGAGCTGCGCGCCACCGGCATGTCCTGGCGCGGGATGTCGGAGTCAGAGACCACACGCACCTCGGCGAAGAACTCCACCGACTCAGGCGGATACGTCCCGCTGACCCCGCAGGAGATGTCAGTGGCCGACCTCGTGGTGCAGGGAATGACCAACGCCGAGGTCTCGCGCAAGCTCTTCATCGCAGAGAAGACCGTGCAGTACCACCTCACGCACATCTACGGGAAGTTCGGGATCCGGTCGCGCACCGAACTCGCCGCCGTCCACCTATCCGGTGACGTGCCGCCGGTGTGAGGGTCTGGTCTGCCGAGATGTGAATGAGCGAGGGCGTCACGGCAATTGCCGTGACGCCCTCCGCGTTGCTCTGTGACTGAATCAGCCAGACCGAATCAGTTCAATATGCGAGTTCTGCTCAGCCTTCGGGATCGAGGACGAAGTTGTAGATCGTCATCTCACCTTCGGCATCCGGGTTGTCCTTGGGCTCGAGCAGCAGCTCGGGCTTGACCGCCGAGGCGATGTCGTCATCGTTGTGCGGATCGCCGGGGAAGTAGAGCTGCGAGGTGATGAGCTTGTGCCCGGGAGCGTGCACCTTGAAGTGCAGGTGCGCCGGACGCCAGGCGTGCCACCCGGCAGCGTCGATGAGCTGGCCGCAGGCACCCTCTGTGGGGATCTGGTAGGGCGCAGGGCGGATCGTGTGGATCTCGTACTCTCCGTCTTCGTTGGCGACGAAGGTTCCACGCAGGTTCCACTCGGGCAGGCCCGGAGCGAACTGCGAGTAGAAGCCCAGGTTGTCGGCGTGCCACAGCTCGAGCTTGGCTCCGGGGATGGGTTCACCGGTGGTCGAGGTGACCTGGCCTTTGAACATGAACGGGGTGCCCGGTTCGTCGGGGCGCATGTCGATGGTGCCGTTCCACTCAGCCTCAGGCGATCCGTCGAGGTAGTAGGGTCCCTCGATGGTGCCCTTCGTGCCCTCACGGTCCTGGTTGGCGACCTCCTCAACCGCGTGCTCGATCCACACGTCGAGGAAGAGCGGCCACTCGCCGTCTTCGCCGACCTTGATCAGCCAAGCCTTGAGGGCGTTGTACTCCTCGTAGCTGACCTGCTCCTCTTCGACGATGTCGGTCAGCGCCTTGACAGCCTTGCCGGCCAGAAGTGCCACGCGCTCGTGGTCGATGACTCCGCCGCCGGCCTGAGCCTGGCGTTCGCGGAAGCGGGCGGAGGCATTGGCGCCCGAGTCCGCAGCCTTGGCGGTGGTCTCAGTCTGGAAACTGTTCTCTGACATGTCTACTCCTTTGTTGATGTTGTGTACGTCAGGTTTGTGGGGGTGGTCAGCGGTCGATGCGGTAATGGGCCAGCTTGTCCTCGTCGACGGCATTGCCGACGCCGGGAACGGTCGGGGCCTGAATGTGCCCGTCTTTGATCTCCAGCGGCGAGGCGATGAGATCATCGGCCATGTCGAGGAAGTTCGACATCTCGCCCGGGTACCGCGAGGAGTGCTCGAACGCCGCACCGAAGGTCACAGTGGCGATGCTTCCCAGCTGGGTGTCGATCTGATTGCCCATGAGCACGTCGAGCCCGAGGGCCTCGGCGTAGGACAGGATCTTCTGCGACTCCGTGAAGCCGGTTCGCGCGGTCTTGATCGACAGGGCGTTGGCTCCGCCGGTCTGGATCTCGCGAGCGGCATCGCCGAGGTTGGGCGCCGATTCGTCGGCGACGATCGGAATCGGTGATTTCGTCACAAGCTGACGGCGGGTGAGCACCTCGGCGGCATCATTGGGTTCTTCGAAGAACCGGAGGTCGAGCTCGGCTGTGGCCGCTAGCACCTGGGCAGCTTCGGTGGCGTTCCAGCCACGGTTCGCATCGAGGTAGAGCAGGGCGTCAGGCCCCAGCGTTTCACGCAGGGCGGCGACGAGTTCGACGTCGAGAGAGACAGGCCGGCGTCCGACCTTGATCTTGAATGAGCGGACTCCGTAGGTCTCCGTGAATGACAGTGCCTCGTCGACGACCGCCTGGGTGGGTGAGAAGCCGAGCATATGCGAGACCTCCAAGGAGGAGGCGAACCCGCCGAGAAGGCGGTGGACAGGGGTCGAATACGCCTGGCCGATGAGGTCCCAGAGGGCGATGTCGACGCCGCCCTTGGCCGTCTGGTTTCCGATCGTGCGATGCAGTTTGGAATGGATCGCCGCGCGATCGAGGGGATCAGCGCCGATGAGTGCATCGGAGAAGATCGTGTTGATGACGGCGATGACAGACTCAACGGTCTCCCCGTAGGTGTAGGGGCGGGGCGGAATGTCCGCGGTGCCGACGAGGCCGTCGTCGGTGTGGAGGCGAAGCAGCACGTGTTCGATGTGGTGGACGGCGCCGCTGGCGAATTTCAGCGGCTTCTTCATCGGGATCCGGTAGGGCACCGTCTCCAGGTGGGTGATCTTCACGATGCGTGCTCCTTCGGTTCGGCGGGTGATGCGGCCGGATCGCTTGCTGTTTCGTCGATGACGTCGGAGACCACCTCGGTGATGATCCTGGCCATGCGAGTGACGGTCTGGGTTTCTTCGTTTGTGCGCCACGCCAGCGCGAGTTCTGTCCGGGGCGCTTCGGTGATCTCACGGAAGTGGACGCCGGGGATCTCCAAGGCCGTGGCCGTGCGGGGGACGATGGCCGGTCCCAGCCCGGCGGCGACCAGTGACATCAGAGTCGAAGTCTCCGAGGCGCGGATCGAGTAGTCGGGGGACGCCGATTGCTCGGACAGGAACGCCGTCGTGACCGCCGAGACCACGGAGTTCTCCGGGTAGCCGACCAGGGCTGTCTCGGCCAGTTCGGCGGCTGTGATCGATTCGAGGTCGTCCAGCGGGGAACCGGTCGGTACCGCCAGGATGCAGGTCTCATGTCCGAGCACCTGGTAGCTCAGTCCCTTCATCGGGGAACCGTAGCGCAGGAGCGCGATGTCGATGCTGCGCTCGAGCAGCTGGGAGACGAGCCGGGGAGTGGTCATCTCGCCGCTGACACCCAGCTGCAGGTTGGGTGCGGCCATGGCTGTGCGGCGCACGACCTGCGGCATCACCCCATAGGTTGTCGAACCCGTGAAGCCCAGACGCAGCGGACCCTTGAGCCCCGCGCCGATGAGTTGGACCTCGGAGCCGAGAGTGTCGAGTTCGGACAGGACCCGGCGTGCCTGTTCGAGGAGGTGGCTTCCCGCCGGGGTCAGGGCGACGGTGCGGGTGGTCCGGTTGAGCAGGGTGGTGCCCAGCTGTCGCTCGAGCTTGCGGATCTGCTGGGAGAGGTAGGGCTGTGCCAGCTTGAGGCGTTCCGCGGCCTTGCCGAAGTGGCGTTCCTCGGCCACGGTGGCGAAGTACTGCAGCTGGCGGGTCTCGAGCATCATTGCGAGGCACCCGTCAGGTGTGCCGACTCTTCGTCCACCGTGTGGATTCCGCGGAAGTGCGCGGCGTGGACGAAGTCATCGAAGCTCAGAGCGGCACCGCGGTGGGCGGCGATGCGCAGTGCCAGACGCAGCACCATCTTGATGTCACGGGCGGTGATGTCGACGAAGTCTTTGACCAGGCGGTTGAGGAGGTCCGCGTCGAGCTCGATGTCGTTCCCGCGGGCCATGATCTGCCAGATCTGGCGGGCATCCTCGGGGCTCGGGGCGTGGTATTCGATGACGGCGGCACAGCGGGCGAGGATCGCCTCGTCGACGCCGTTCGTCCGGTTCGTCGTGAGGAAGAGCAGTCCGTCGAAGTATTCGAGGGTGCGCAGGAACTCTGCGACGATCGCGTTCTGGACGAGGTCGAGGCCGCGTTCGAGGACGAAGACATCAGCTTCGTCGAGGAGGAGTACGGCGTCCCAGCGCTTGGCCCGGTCGAAGATGACCTCGAGGTTCTTGCGTACGGCCTCGGGTGTGATGCCCAGCGATCCGGAGTGGATCGAGTACAGCGGTTTGCCGATGACCTCGGCATACACCTCGGCGGTCAGGGTCTTACCGACTCCGGGGCGACCCTTGGCGAGGATGACGTTGCCGGCGGACTTGCCGTTGATGATGTCGCCGGTGAAGACGCCGATGTCTGAGGTGAGGATGGTGAGCAGTTCGCGCTGTTCGTCGGGGAGGACAAGCTTGTCCTGCAGGCTCGGGTCGTAGGCGTACTCATCGAGATCGCCGGTGTTGACGTCGAGGTAGTCCTGGGCGCCGAGGTCGAAGACGCGCACGGCCGTGAGCAGCGGAATCGTTCCCAGTTCGTCTTCGTCGAAGAGGACGGCAGGGGTGGATCCGCGCAGGCCGGCGATCTCATCGGGGGCGACGTCGTTGACGACCTTGCGTCCGGCACGACGATTGGCCGCGCGATGGTCGTCGGTGCGGATCGCGCGCCCGGTGAAGATGTACTGAGAGCCGAAGCCGTGGTCGATGATCTCCTTGAACTCGGCCAGACGGGTCGAGTATTCGTCCTTGAGTGACTGATTCTCACGGAAGGCTCCGGCCGCAGTCAGTGCCTCCTCGGGGGTCTTGCCGACGATCTCGGTATCTTCGAAATAGAGGACGCGGGGAACTCGGGAAGGGCGCTTGACCGTCGGATTGTCGGCCTCGAGAGTCAGCTTCAGGCGCGGACCACGTGTCTTGTCCCCGTGTTCGACCGCGATGGCCATCACAAGGTAAGGGTGGACGTAGCCGTCGGATTCGCGGATGTAGAGCCAGCCGTCGATGCGGCCCGCGCGGAGGAATTCGCGCAGGACCTCGGCGGCCGAGGTGATGTCGGGGATGACCGGGTAGTCCCCGCTGCGGCTGGCCTGGATCGCCGCGACAGTGCGTTCGAAGGGACGTTCGCCGAGGTTGGCCGCCGTTGTCGCGAGATCGGCCAGTGCCTGGTCGGTGAGGTCGCGGTCGGGGATTCCGATCTCCTTCGAGCGCCAGCTCTGAGCCCGGGTGCGGGTGGTCAGAAGATCCTGGGACTCGGTGGCCGCGACGACCGCGGTGAGGGCAGTGAACATCGTCGTTCCTCTTCTCTGATGCTCGGAGATTCGGTGTTTCACTCGTCACACTATTCCCTTTTCATCTTTACTTACAGAATCGATATCGTCTCGATTGAGAAGTAGGTGGCATAAATGGATGGGGAAGTGACATCGACGTCTGCGAGGTGGCGCGGATGCCCAGGCCCCACCTCGGCGAGGGTGTCCGATATTTCGGACGGAACTTGATCCAGACCACTTTCGCAAATCTCGCCAGCCGTCAGAATGGATTGTGTAGTCAGGGACGACAACGGCTCTGGGGAATCAATCTCCGCACAGCCGAACCCCCGGAACCATTCCGCTCTGCCGGACACGATGACAAGGAGAGTCACATGACCACGAAGCCCGGCTTCACCCAGCACGATCCCTCACGCGTGATCCGCGCCGACCGCGGCACCGAGATCACCGCCAAGAGCTGGCAGACCGAAGCACCCAAGCGCATGCTCATGAACAACCTCGACCCCGAGGTTGCCGAGCGTCCCGAGGACCTCGTCGTCTACGGCGGCACCGGTCGTGCGGCTCGCTCCTGGGAGGCCTACGACGCGATCGTGCGCACCCTCGATGATCTCGAGGATGATGAGACTCTCCTCGTTCAGTCGGGCAAGCCGGTCGGTGTCATGCGCACCCACGAATGGGCGCCTCGTGTGCTTATCGCCAACTCCAACCTCGTCGGCGACTGGGCCAACTGGGAGCACTTCCGCGAGCTCGAGGCCGAGGGGCTGATGATGTACGGCCAGATGACCGCCGGCTCCTGGATCTACATCGCCACCCAGGGCATCCTCCAGGGCACGTACGAGACCTTCGGCGCCATCGCCGACAAGCGCTACAACGGCACCTTGGCCGGCACCCTGACGATCACCGGCGGCTGCGGCGGCATGGGCGGGGCCCAGCCACTGTCCGTGACTCTCAACGGAGGCGCCTGCCTCATCATCGACGTCGACAAGACCCGCCTGGATCGTCGCAAGTCCAAGCGCTACCTCGACGAGGTCGAGACCGATCTCGACACCGCACTGGCCAAGGTCATCGAGGCCAAGAAGAACAAGCAGGCACTGTCCGTGGGACTCGTCGGCAACGCCGCTGAGATCCTGCCGATGATCCTCGACCGTCCCGAGGCCGCAGAGGTCGACATCGTCACCGACCAGACCTCGGCACATGACCCGCTGTCCTACCTGCCCATCGGCGTCAGCGTCGATGACTGGCACGACGAGGCCGAACAGGACGCGGAGAAGTTCACCATCCGCGCCGAAGAATCCATGGCCAAACATGTCAAGGCCATGGTCGAGTTCCAGGACCGCGGTGCCGAGGTCTTCGACTACGGCAACTCGATCCGCGACGAAGCCCGCAAAGCCGGCTACGAGCGCGCCTTCGAATTCCCCGGCTTCGTCCCGGCCTACATCCGCCCGCTCTTCTGCGAAGGACTCGGACCCTTCCGCTGGGTTGCCCTCTCCGGTGATCCCAAGGACATCGAGGTCACCGACAAGGCGCTGAAGGAACTCTTCCCCGAAAACGAGCACCTCCACACCTGGCTCGATGCCGCCAACGAGTACGTCGAGTTCGAAGGCCTTCCGGCACGCATCTGCTGGCTCGGCTACAAGGAACGTCAGCAGGCAGGTCTGCTGTTCAACCAGCTCGTCGCCGAAGGCACAATCTCGGCCCCGATCGTCATCGGCCGCGACCATCTCGACTCCGGCTCGGTCGCCAGCCCCTACCGTGAGACCGAATCCATGCTCGACGGCACCGACGCCGTGGCCGACTGGCCGCTGCTCAACGCCATGGTCAACACCTCATCGGGTGCCACCTGGGTGTCCATCCACCACGGCGGCGGCGTCGGCATCGGCCGCTCCATCCACGCCGGTCAGGTCTCCGTCGCCGACGGCACCGAGCTCGCTGCCAAGAAGCTCGCCCGTCTGCTCACCAACGACCCGGGCATGGGCGTCATCCGCCACGTCGACGCCGGCTACGACCGCGCCGCCGAGGTTGCCGAAGAACGCGGCATGCGCGTTCCTATGATCTCGGAGCTCGACAAGCGCGACGAGGAGTCCGCCGCGCAGTAACGGCCGCGGGGTAGGTGCGCCGAGACGCGTTGGGCCTGACTCGCCTGCACGCCTGGCTCGCCTGCACGCCTGGCTCGCCTGCACGCCTGGCTCGCCTGCACGCCTGCACGCCAGCACGTCTGCGCGCCTGACTCGCCAGCGCGCCTGCACGCCTGGCTCGCCTGCACGCCAGCGCGTCTTCGAAAGGGATCGATCGAAGTTGAATAGCCCAGCTTCAAAGAGGGGCTCTGAAACTTCGATCGGTCCCTTTCTCGTGATGCGTCCAAACCGTTGGGCGTACCACGCTCGAGCCGCGACGCTTCACTCTGCGGAACAGTACATAGGTTGCAACCTGTGTACTGTTCCGCAGAGTGATACAGGTATCTGGTCCTGTCGGTGAGCAGGGCACGCGGTTGCCTGAGTTTGCGAGGTCACAGTCGCAGCTACTTTTGAGTCATGACGACATCGGACACAACTTCCGCACCGGTTCACAGCAATGGAGGAGGCGCCGAGGCCGCTGACGACGTCCTCTTCCCCGTTGCCGAGCTGGTCGGATTGCCCTTCACCCGCGCCCAGAGGAATCCGGGTGGTGTCTGCCTGAGCTGGCCCTGTGCGTCGGAGCCGCCTGAGCTGGCCCTGTGCGTCGGAGCCGCCTGAGCTCAGTCCGGACCTCAGTTCAGTCCGGGGCAGGTCTCAGTCCGGAACGGATTCTTGTGACTCGAATATGTAGCTGTGGGCGTAGAGGGCTGCCTCGATGTTGAGGCGATTCGATCCCAGATCCGTGCCGAGGATCGACTCGGCCATCTCCACGCGGTAGCGGATCGAGTTCTTGTGCATCGACATCGCGGTCGCTGTGGCCGTGTAGCTGAGATCGTGAAGCATATAGGCCAGCAGCGTCGAGCGGTGCCGGGTATTGGCCTCGGAGTCCTCTGCCAGCGGACCGAGGACGGAGCGCACCCAGTTCCGGCCCGCCTCGACATCGGTGGACAGCAACGAGACGAGAGCCATTCCGGGGTCGTCGTGGGAGCGCAGCGGCACCGGCGTCCGTCCGGCAAGGCACACTTTCTGGACTCGCAGGGCTTCCTGGTGAGAGAGCCGGAATCCTTGTGCCGCGGTGTGGGCGGAGCCGAGCGCCAAGTGCGCGGCTTCGGTGGAGCTGAGCCGAACTCGATCGCGGAGGGACTCCTCGTACTCCCAGTCCTCTGGCACCGTGATCCATCCCCAGGCGGTGTCCTGGTCGCGGCTGATGATCAGGGCCGAGCGTGGGGAGCCCATTGCGGCGGCCGTGGCGTTGATGGCGGAGGTGAATCTGCCCAGACCATCGTTGGTGTCGGGTGCCGAATGGTGGGTCCAGGCGATGACGGCCACGTGTCGGGCGGTGAGACTGTAACCCAGGGTTGCCGCGGCCGCAGCGGCGTCGACATCCCCGCCTTCGATGAGGCCTCTGACCTGAGATTGGCGTGCAGTTGTGCGATTGGCCAGCCAGGCTTCGCGTTCCTGTTCGTAGAGGACGGCGACCTTCTGCGACATCCAGTCGATGTATTCCGAGACCTCATCGACCAGCCGCTGGAACACTGCCGGAGCCAGGTCGATCGGAAGCTCGGCCTCGGTGCTGATGAAGTCGTAGGCGGCCTGCAGCAGCCGTTGCTGACCGAGGCGATAGGCCCTGACCAGGGCGTTGACTGAGATCCCGCGTTGGGCCAGTCGTCTCGCGTATTCGTAGGCGGCGACCGGCGGTTCGAGGTTGTCCGGAGCGATCCCGTGCCGGAGCGCATGGAAGATGGTCTCGATATTGCCCTCGATGCTCGCGCGGAGCAGATCGAGGAGCGTGCGCTCCTCACCGAGTTCGGCGATCCGCGTGGCCAGATAGTCGTAGACGGTCGCGGTCAGCTCCGGCAAGCGCGGACTCAGCTTCCCGGCGATCCGGGAGAGCTGTGCCACCACCTCGGCGGTGGCAGGCGTGGGACCGGGCCCGTCGCCGGGCGTCCACGAAGGAGAGGCGACCATATGAGAAGACTAGCGCGAACTGTCGGCTGTGGTGAGGCGTTCGTCGAAAGCTCTGACAATCTGTTTGTAGCTTTGACCCAAGGATGGGGAATGCTTTGACATCGCGACCAGTGTGCTGACCATCATGCCTGGATACGCTTGATCTATGCAGACTTCGAATACCGCAGCAGTGCCCACCAGGAGCAAGGCGACGACGCACGCCGATGCGTCGACATGCGAAGGTTGGGAGGCTCACGCAGGGCGGAAGGTCGCCGAGGCGGCCCTGACCTCGGCCTTCCCCGTGGCCGATCTCGTCGGGCTCCCCGCCGACCGTGCCCGCTCCAACCCGGACGGGCCGTGCCTGAGCTGGCCCGGCGGGAGCTGCGACAACGCCGAATTCGCCTCTGCCGTGGCCACGACCGCGCACGCCATGAGTGCCCGCTTCCGCGTGGGCTTCGGTTCCGTGGTCGGTGTGCTGCTGTGCAATGCCCGCGGAGTCATCACCACGATGTTCGCAGCTTGGTCCCTGGGCGCGGTGCTCAACCCGATCGACCCTGCCCTGGACGATGACGCGGTGGGCTTCCAACTCGATGACTCGGGCGCCGTTCTGCTCGTCGGCGACACCCGCGCCGAGGTGGTGGCCGACGTCAATAGCCTCAGCTTTCTCTCCGTCGACGACGACTGCTACCGCGGCGGTGCCGAACCGCTCAGTGCCGTCAACGTCCGTGACAGCGACGGATCGCTCATCGTCTACACCTCAGCTGCGACGGGCCCGCCGAAGGGCTGCCTGCTCAGTCACTCCAACGTCTCGGCCATGGTGTGGTCGATCCTCAGCGGAATCGATTTCGACGAGGACACGCGCAGTCTCCTCGTGCTGCCCCTCTTCGACGGCCACAGCCTCCTTGCCGGGGCCGTCTCGCCCCTCATGTTCGGCGGCAGCGTTCATCTGCTGCCGGAGTTCGATCCGACAACCTTCTGGGACATCGTCGAAGAGGAACGACCGAGCTACTTCTCGGCAGGACCGGCGATCTGCTCGGCCCTGGAATCCAGCAACGAACCCACAGTCGATGCCACATCCTTGCGGTTCGTCTTCAGTGGGGATGCCCCGATGTCGATTGACGCGATCACCCGCTTCGAAGCGAAGTTCGACGTGCCCATCCTTGTAGGCTACGGTCGCTCGGAATGCTCGGCAGCGGCAACGATCAACCGCAACGACGGCACCCGCCGGCTGGGAACCGTCGGAACAGCACTGCCGGGAATCACCGTGGCCATCCGGAACCCGCACGGCCAGCACCTGCCTGCAGGAGAAACCGGTGAGGTGATCATCTCCGGACAGACTGTGATGCGCGGCTTCCTCGGCCGCCCCGAGGCGACGGCCGAGGCGATCAAAGACGGCTGGCTGCACACCGGAGACCTCGGATTCCTCGACGAGGACGGATACCTGACGCTTGTCGAATGCAGCAACAGCGCGAATGAACGCAGGTGACCGAGGCTCGAAGAGTCGGCAGACAGTGGTGTGAGTCGCCGATCACGAACTGTCCGAAATATCGGACAAATTCCTTCGCTGACGCTTCAGTGGTGAGCCTGTGCGGTCCATACTGAGAGTGAACTACTCTCGACCGCGAAGGACACCCCCTTGCAGCTCATCACCGGGATCAGCGAACTCGTCGTCAATGACCTCGACACAATCGGCGCTCTGAACGTCATTGAGGACGCCGCAGTGCTCATCGACAACGGTCGGATTCTGTGGTCGGGGCCGTCCGCCCAGGCGGACACCGCTCTTCAGGACCACCTCGGCGAGGCCGATTCCACCACCGCCGAGGTGGTCAACGACGATGACATCGAAAACGGCACCCTCACCTCGGCGAGCGGGGGAGTGGAACTGGAGACGATCGACGTGGGAGGCAAAGCCGTCCTGCCCGGCTTCGTCGACAGCCACAATCACCTCATCTTCGCCGGTGATCGGTCCGAGGAATTCGCCGCGCGCATGGCCGGGCAGAAGTACTCCGCCGGTGGCATCGCCACGACAGTGGCGGCCACTCGGGCTGCCAGCGATGAGGAGCTCGAGGCCAACCTCGTCCACCTCATGGGCCAAGCCACCCGGCAGGGCACGACGACCTTCGAGATCAAGTCCGGCTACGGACTCACGCTGGAGGATGAGCTGCGCGCACTGCAGATCATCAACCGGCACACCGAGGAGTCCACACTCATCGCCGCCCATGTGGTGCCGCCGGAGTTCAAGGAGAACCCTCAAGGCTACGTCGACCTCGTCATCGACGAGATCATCCCGGCCGCGACCGGCCACGCCAAATGGATCGACGTGTTCTGCGAAAAGGGCGCCTTCACCGAAGAGCAGACGAGTCGCATCATCGAAGCCGGCAAGGCTGCGGGCATGAAACCACGACTGCACGCCAACCAGCTCACCGAGGGGGGAGCGCTCAAACTCGGAGCCGAACTCGGCTGCGTGTCCGTCGACCACGCGACATTCGCCTCCGATGAGGACCTCGCAGTCCTCGCCTCAGCCGGCACCGTCGTCACGCTGCTGCCGAGCATCGAATTCTCCACCCGCCAGCCCTACCCCGACGCTCGTCGCTACGTCGAGGCCGGCGTGAGCCTGGCGATCGCCACGGACTGCAACCCGGGCTCGGGCTTCTCCAACAGCATCCCCTTCACGGTCGCCATCGGCGTGCGCGATATGCACTTCACCGTCGAACAGGCCGTCTGGGCCGTCACCGCCGGTGGAGCCAACGCCCTGCAACGAACCGACGTGGGCCACCTCGGCGCCGGAGCTCGGGCTGACCTCATCATCCTCGATGCCCCCAGCTATCGGCACCTGGCCTACCGGCCCGGGGTCCAGCTCGTCGAACGCGTCTACTCCGGCGGCGAGCTCGTCGCCGACAACCGACCACAGGTCTGAACCACCTGTCTCAACCGCAGGTCTGTGAACCGCCGGTCTGAACCACCTGTCTCAACCGCAAGTCTGAACCGCCGGTCTGAACAACCCAGGGCCGGGCTCGACCCTCCCACGTCGTCACCATCTGATGACACCACACGAACGTATAACTCACTCAACCGAAAGGTCCCAGATGTCAGTCTTCATCGATCTCGATCCCGATACCCTCACATTCGCCCAGGTGGTCGACGTCGCCCGCCACGATGCGAAGGTGGCCCTGAGCGAGACCACTCTGGCGCGAGTGAACAAATACCGCGAAGCCATCGACGCCCTCGCCCAGGCCGAGAAGCCCGTCTACGGAGTCTCCACCGGCTTCGGGGCACTGGCCCAGCGCCACATCCCCGCCGAACTGCGCACCCAGCTGCAGAAATCACTCATCCGCTCCCACGCCGCCGGCGTCGGCGAACCCGTCGAACGCGAGGTCGTGCGCGCCCTCATGCTCCTGCGCGCCCGCACCCTGGCCACCGGCCGGGCAGGGGTGCGCGCCGAGGTGCTCCAGACCTACGTCGACCTCCTCAACGCCGGCATCACCCCGGTCGTCCACGAGTACGGATCACTGGGCTGCTCGGGTGACCTCGCCCCACTGTCTGCCTGCGCCCTCGTCGTCATGGGCGAAGGCGTGGCCGCCGGACCCGACGGTGTCGCCGGACCCGCCGACGAAGTGCTGGCCGCGGCCGGAATCGCTCCAGTGACCCTGGCCGAAAAGGAAGGCCTGGCGCTGGTCAACGGCACCGACGGCATGCTGGGCATGCTCATCATGGCCCTGACCGACCTGGAGAACCTGCTCACCGCCGTCGACGTCTCCGCTGCCATGAGCATCGAAGGCCTCTTCGGCACCGACGCCGTCTTCGCCCCCGAACTCCACTACGCCCTGCGCCCCCACGACGGGCAGTCCGCGGCAGCCGCGAACATGCTGACCTCGCTCAAGGACTCCGGCATCACCGCCAGCCACCGCGACTCGACCCACCTGGTCCAGGACGCCTACTCGATGCGCTGCGCCCCACAGGTCAACGGTGCGGCCCGTGATGCCGTGGCCTTCGCCACGCAGGTCGCCGAGCGCGAACTGCGTGCGGCCATCGACAACCCCGTCGTGCTCACCAACGGCATGGTCTCCTCCAACGGCAACTTCCACGGCGCACCCCTGGCGCATGCCCTGGACTTCCTCGCCATCGTCGCCGCCGATGTGGCCTCAATGTCCGAACGCCGCACCGACCGGATGATGGACGTCACCCGCAACCAGAACCTCACCCCGTTCCTCGCCGACGACGCCGGCGTCGACTCGGGCCTGATGATCGCCCACTACACCCAGGCCGCGATGGTCTCCGAGGCCAAGCGCAACGCCAGCCCCGCCTCGGTGGACTCGATCCCATCCTCGGCAATGCAGGAAGACCACGTGTCCATGGGCTGGTCGGCCGCCCGCAAGCTGCGCAAGGTCGTCGACAACCTCGCCAGCGTCGTCGGCATCGAGTTCTACGCCGCCTCCCGGGCCTGCGATATGCGCGAAGCAGCACCCGCCCCTGTCACCGGCGCCGTGATCTCCGCGATCCGCGAAACCGTTCCCGGCCCAGGCCCCGACCGCTTCCTGTCCCCGGAACTCGCCGAGACGATCGCCAAGGTCAAAGACGGCTCCCTAGTCGCCGCAGCCGAGTCGGTCTCACCGCTGCAGCACACCGTGACCTCCGCTGCCGGAACCTGGCTGCCAGAAGGCGGATCACCAGCGGTCAACGACCCCGAGTTCACCGCCCTGGGCAACCTCGACGCTGCCGCCGCAGCCTCCGGTACCGACGCGGCAACGACTCACCCGGACGAGGCCGGCACCAACGGCGCGGCTTCCAACGTTTCGGGCGAGGCGAACTGAGATGAGCGACGTCGTCTCCCTCCTGGCCCAGATCGAGGACACCGGCCGTGACACCCGCGGCCCCGGCTACCAACGCGCCGGCTTCTCGAACACCGAACGCGAACTCCGCGACTGGTTCCTCGCCGAGGCGGCCCGACGCGGCCTCGACACCGAGATCGATGACAACGGCATCACCTGGGCGTGGGCGACCGCGCCCGGTGACAACGCCGTCGTCACCGGCTCCCACCTGGACTCCGTCCCCGGCGGCGGTGCCTTCGACGGCCCCCTCGGCGTCGCCTCGGCGCTGGCAGCCTTCGACGAACTCAAATCCTCCGGTGCACTCGACCGCGCCCAGCGTCCACTCGCGCTCGCCGTCTTCCCCGAGGAAGAGGGCTCACGCTTCGGAGTCGCCTGCCTGGGATCACGCCTCATCACCGGCGCCATCGACGCCGACCGTGCACTGGGTCTCACCGACGCCAACGGTGACACCTTTGCCGACGTCGCCCGCGGATACGGTCTCGACCCGAACCGCATCGGCACCGACACAGCCCGACTGGAGAAGGTCGGATCCTTCATCGAACTCCACGTCGAGCAGGGCATCGGGCTCATCAACACCGACCAGGCTGTGGCGATCGGTTCGTCGATCATCGGCCACGGCCGCTGGCACTTCGCGTTCTCCGGCCAGGGCAACCACGCCGGAACCACGCCGATGAGCCACCGCGCCGATCCGGTCGTCGCCGGCAGCCGCGTCATCGGTGACATCCCCGTGCTCGCCGCCAGCCACGACCAGGCAGTCGCCACCGTGGGACGCACCCTCATCCACCCGGGCGGGACGAACGTCATCGCCTCGGGCATGAGCTTCTGGCTCGACATCCGGCACGCCGATGACGCTGTCGTCAAGCAGGTCCTCGAGGCGATCTCGAAGCGCGCCCGCGAGCATGCTGAAGGTGCCGGCGTCGAGGTGTCGATCTCTCAGGAGTCCTACTCTCCGACGACGTACTTCACCGCCGAACTCAACTCCCGGCTGACCTCCGTGCTGCCCGACGCACCGCTGCTGCCCTCGGGGGCCGGACACGATGCGGGCATCCTCGCCCCACACGTGCCCTCGGCGATGCTCTACGTACGCAACCCGACCGGCGTCTCCCACGCACCAGAAGAGGCCTGCGAGGTCGATGACCAGCGCGCCGGAGTCTCCGCCCTGGTCAAGGTCCTCGAAGGGGAACTGGGAGTGGCAGATGCACCAGGAGATGAGTCATGAGCACGCGCTTCTGGTGCGAGACCGCCTGGGTCGACGGGAAGGTCGCCGCCGGCGTCCTCCTCACCGCCGATGAGACGGGCACCCTGACCTCGGTCGAGACCGAGATCGACACCCCACCCACCATCGCCGAGGTGGTTCCCGGCTTCACCCTGCCCGGTGGAGTCAACGCCCACTCCCACGCCTTCCACCGCATCCTGCGCGGACGCACCCACGGTGACGGCGGCACCTTCTGGACCTGGCGCGAAGTCATGTACTCCGTGGCTGCGAAGCTGAGCCCGGAGAACTACGAAACGGTGGCTCGCGCGGTCTTCGCGGAGATGCTCGCTGGCGGCTACACCTCGGTGGGCGAATTCCACTACGTCCACCATGCTCCTGACGGAACACCATATGGCTCGGGCACATCTGGCGCCGCCGCCGACGACACCGCCGCTGCAGATTCCACCCGCGCCCACGCGATGGAACGGGCGCTGGCACGTGCGGCCACCTCGGCGGGGATGCGGATCCGACTCCTCGACACCTGCTACCTCACCGGTGGCATCGACTCCGAGCTCTCGGCAGAGCAGGCCCGGTTCGGTGACGGGACCATCGACGGATACATGGACCGCCATGCTGCTCTGTCTGAGTCCTTCGCCACCGAGTTCCCGGTCAATGCCCCTGGTGAGAGCTTCGTCCACGTGGGATCGGCCATCCACTCGATCCGCGCGGTCCCGGCAGCCAACCTGCCCAGATTCGCCGAACTCGACGAACCGGTCCACGTGCACCTATCCGAGCAGCCAGCGGAGAACGAAGCCTGCCAAGCCGCCTACGGCACAACGCCCACGCAGGTCCTCGACCGCTCGGGTGTGGTCGCGTCGAATCTCTCTGCCGTCCACGCCACCCACCTCAGCGATGACGACATCGCGAGCCTGGGTGGGGCCGAAGCCAACATCGTGATGTGCCCATGTACGGAGGCCGACCTGGCCGACGGCATCGGACCTGCCCGCGAACTCGCCGATGCCGGAGCGACGATCTCGATCGGCTCCGATCAGCACGTCGTCCTCGACGCGCTGCGTGAAACCCAGGGTCTGGAAGCCGGGGAGCGACTTCGCTCGGGCCAACGCGGACGATTCTCACCGGCCGAGCTCATCAGCTCCCTGACCACGGGCGGGGCACGCAGCCTCGACCTGCCCGTCGGCGAACTGGCCGTGGGCAAGGCGTGTGACTTCATCGCGGTGAGAACCGACAGCATGCGCACCTTCGGATCGGTGGGGGAGCAGGTCATCCTCTCGGCCACCTCGGCGGACGTGGCAATGACCGTCAGCGGCGCCCATGTGCGAGTCCGCGACGGCGTGCACACCGAACTCGGCGAGATCTCGGAACTCTACCGGGCTGCGTTCGCCGCCCTGGGGATGGAGGACTGAGCCGTGGCTGAGGTTCCGGCACTGCGGCGCTCGATCGCGATCCTTCGGCATCTGGCCTCATCGAATCGTCCGATCACCGCCGGTGCCCTGGTCCGGGCGCTGGAGATCCCGCGCTCGAGTGCCTACGAGCTGCTCACCGTGCTCGAGGAACTCGGGCTCGTCGTGCGCACCGAATCCGGTTATGTGCTGGGTGCCGGCGTGCACGAACTGGGCAGCTCCTACCTGCGCACGAACCCGCTGCAGCGCCTGGCTCAGCCCATCGTGCGTCAGCTGGCGGAGGAGACCTCGGCCACGGCACAGTTGGCCGTCATCCGCGGCTGGGAGACCGTGTACGTGCTCAAAGAGCAGTCCCTGAAGTCCGTCGCGGTCATCACCGCCACCGGTGTGCGCATGCCCAGCTACCTGACGGCGACCGGGCGGGCGATACTCGCGCAGCTGCCCAAGTCTGAGGTGCTGGCGATGTTCCAGTCCGAGTCCGGATTCGTCACCCGCACCGGCCAGGGCCCGACCACGGTCAAGGCGCTCAACGCAATCCTGGCCCAGGACAGACGGGCCGGATGGGCGATCGAACACGGCGAGGTCACCCCCGGGATCTCGACGATCGCCGCCCCCGTCTACGATGTCCTCTCCCGGCCGATCGCCGCGATCGGGCTCTCGCTCGCTGGGGATGCGCTGGGCTCAGGAGCCTCCGGTGAAGCGCTGGACGAGGACGCTGTCACTGAACCGCTCGTGGACAAGGTCCTCGCAGCCGCCGCAGAGGTGACCGCAAAGCTGCGGTGACCTCTCAAGAGTCGGTGACCATCCTCAGCCAGAACAATCGAGCGGACCACTTGTCGTCGAGGGAGCAGGTTATAGTGTCTCCCGTCGAAGCTAAGTGGTCCGCTCGATGAAGCGTGGGGCCAGAGTGAGGCCGATCGGAGACGGACACGAAGTGCGAAAAGTGCATTCGGATGAATCACCGGTTGGCCTCCGGACCGGTCTTCATGAGCGTGCACCGTAAGAGGAACATGATGATGAGTGATACTGCAGTAAGCGCCGAGGCGACATAAACCGGCGCCAGCAGACCCAGGTCGGTAGATAGTCCGAATGCGCCAAGCACCGGCCCAGCGGCAGCTCCCATGTTCAATGCTGCGGTTGCATACGAACCGCCCATGGTCGGTGCACCCGACGCTGCATACATCACACGAGCGATCAATGTGCTGCCCACGCCGAACGACAGGACGCCCTGAACTAAGACGAGAACGATAAGAGCAACGGGGTTCGACGCTGTCGCGGCCAGCATGACCCAGCCTGCCAGCAGCAGAGGTCCACCGACAGCAAGCACTGTGCCGGGTCGTTGATCTGATAGTCGTCCAGCGATCGTGACGCCGAAGAACGAACCGCTGCCGAACATCACCAGGGCGAGCGGCACCCAGAATTCGTCCAGCCTCGCGGTCTCAGTCACGACCGGCGCGAGGAAGGTGAATACCGCAAAGGTCCCTCCGTTGATCAGCGCGGCAAGTGCCATGGTTAAGACGAGCCGCGGCGTCGCCAACTGGCCGAGTTCCGTAAGAAGACTTGGCGAAGATGCGGTGGATGCAGTCTGAGCGGCAGTATTCGCGATGCCTCGTATGATTCCGAAGATCGCGGGAAGACAGAGTAAGGCGATCGCCCAGAACGTGGCTCGCCAGCCCAGTGCTGTGCCGAGTAGCGCCCCACCAGGGACACCTGCGACGGTTGCGATCGTCGTGCCGGCAAGCAGGATCGACAATGCACGCCCCTTCTGGTTCTCCGGCACAAGGATAGCGGACGTGCTCAGAGCTACGGCGAGGAACCCGGCGTTTGCAAGAGCGCTGAGTATCCGGGTGATGAGCAGGAGGGAGAAAGCGGACGTCATCGCTCCGATGATGTGGCTTCCTGCGAACACGATTAGGCAGACGACTAACGTGTGCCGCGGTGGCCAACGGCGACCGAATGCTGCCATCACTGGCGCGCCGATGACCATACCGACCGCGAATGCGGAGGTCAGCAGCCCCGCCGTGCCGACCGATATTTCAAGTTCGGTTGCGATCGCGGGGAGGAGTCCCGCGAGCATGAATTCTGAAGTACCCATGACGAAGACCGCCAGGGCAAGCATGTAGAGAGCAAAAGGCATCGAGTACTCCGAGGTGAGAGATCAAAAAATGGATCTTCTTGCCACCACGGTCAGCGCCCAGATTGCGCCAGACATACACCCACGCAGATTGTGGGCGTCGAAACTAGTGGTTCAAGGGGCTGACGGTGTGACCGACAGCCCTGACTTGTCTGATTCGGGACTCGACATGTCCCAGACTCTACCCGAGCTCGATGGTGAGTGGTTAGGACAGATCGGTTCTCAACCGGCTTAACGTTATTGCGAACGGGGTCAGCGCAGAGGCGCGCGGCAAACCAGTCAGAGCTCGCGATGATCCGCTCTAGTTTTTATGAATTGGAAGTGTTTCTCATAAAAATGATTTCCGTGCTTTATGAGTTCTGCCGGCACCGAGATGACCGCAAAGCTGCGGTGACCTCTGGCTGCGGTGACCATCCTCAGCCAGAACAATCAAGCGGACCACTTGGCGTCGAGGGAGCAGGTTATAGTGTCTCCCGTCGAAGTTAAGTGGTCCGCTCGATGAAGCGTGGGGCCAGAGCGAGGCTCAGAGCCCGAGCACGCGCTTTTCGCGGGCGATCTCTTCGACGATCTGGTGGTCGCTCTTCAGCTCCTTGATCAGAGCGATTCCGAGGACGACGACGATGACGGTGAATGGCACAGCAGAGAGCATCGCCGCCTGTTGCAGAGCCTGGAGTCCGCCGAGGAGGAGCAGCACGATCGCACAGGCGCCGGTGAGGAAGCCCCAGGTGGCGATGACTGGCCGGTTCGGCTCGAACGAACCTCGCGAGGACAGCGAACTGAGCACGAAGGTGTTCGAGTCAGCAGAGGAGACGAAGAACAGGATCACCATGATGATGGTGAAGATCGAGGCCAGAAGCGTGAGCGGGAGTTCCTCGAGCAGACTGAAGAATGCGGTGTCGAGATTGGCAGACGTCGCCTCACCGATCTTCGCTCCGCCCATGTCGAGCTTGATCGCGGACCCGCCCATAATGGTGAACCAGAGGAAGAACACGGCGCTTGGAACGAGCAGCACACCGGCGACGAACTGGCGGATCGTTCGGCCCTTGGAGATCTTGGCCAGGAAGATTCCGACGAAGGCGCTCCATGACAGCCACCAGGCCATCATGAAGTAGGTCCAGCCGAGCATCCATTCGCTGTCTGCAGCGCTGGAAGGCGTCATGAAACTCAGCTGCAGGAAGTCGCCGGCGAAGGAACCGACCGAGCGTACGAACAGATTGGCGACGAAGCCGCTGGGCCCGGTGATGAAGACGAACAGGCCGAGGATGGTCGCCATGGTCAGGGTGATCTGGGAGACGTATTTGATGCCACGGCCGACGCCGGACAGAGCCGAGCCGGTGAAGAGCAGCGTCAGCACACCGATGACGACGACCTGCAGAGTCAGGGTGGCGTCGACGCCGAACACGACTTTGAGGCCTTCGCCGATCTGAGAGGCGCCGAGGCCCAGCGACGTTGTCGTTCCGAACAGGGTGGCGATGATGGTGAGGATGTCGATGAACTTGCCGACCCAGCCGTCGACGAAGCGACCGAGCACTGGGCGCAGCATCGTCGAGACGAGAGCCGGCCGACCTTTCCGGTGTGTGGAATAGCCGATGGCCAGGCCGAAGACTCCGAAGATGGCCCAGGCTTGGAAGCCCCAGTCGAGGTAGGAGAACTGCATTGCCCGGACCGCGGCGTCCATGGTCTCCGGCTCTGCCAGGCCATGTGGTGGGACCATGAAGTGCGACATCGGTTCGGCCACACCGTAGCTGACGAGGCCGATGCCCATGACCGCGGCCAAGACCATCGCCAGCCAGGCGAAGGTGCTGTACTCTGGCCTCGAATCCGCTGACCCGAGCCGAAGACGGCCGAATCTGCTGGCGGCGAACCACACGAGCATGACGATCGCGGCGAATGGCACGACGAGGTAGATCCAGCCGAAGCCCGATGACACGGCGGTCATCGCTGTGGTCATGATGGTGCCCAGGCTCTCAGGTGAGATCGCGGCCCAGAGCACAAAGGCGATGACGAAGGCCACCGACCAGTAGAAGACGCTGCCGATATTGCTGTGCTGAGCGGAGTCGGCGGCTTCCTGTGATTCTGCCTGTGCGGTATCGGTAGTGCTTGCCGCGGGGTCAGGCTCCGAGTCGGCTTCAGATCCGGGGTCAGTCCCGGGGTCAGGCTCCGGTTCGGGTACGTGGTTGTCCATCATCGTCATCGTGGTCTCCAAACTCGAATCCACCTGGGCGGCGGGCAGGAGTCTTCGTCAGGGGGCGGTGGGGGTAGTGCGCTATGGCAAGAAACAGGCTCCGCGAACTGGGGTGTTCGTGGAGCCTCGTAGGTGACGAGTGTATGCGCTTATGTCAGCAAAGCCTGCCTCGATTCGGCACTCTGACGAAGAGTGTGAGGTATCTCGCGTGGCCTGCCAGCCCTCAGACTTCGAGCGTGAGCAGGTGGTAGCTCATGGTCTTTCCGTGCCCGTCGAGGTTGGGAGAGCCGGTGACTCCGCCGCCGAGCAGCCCGGTGAGTTCGAAGCTGAAGGAGTGCAGAGTCGGCAACTCACTGCGAGTGACAGTCTGCGCGTCGAGGCCGAAGTGGAGGGCAACGCGTTCAGCGCTGAGCTCCTGATCGAGGCGGCTATACGCGGACTGGTCATGGGCGATGACGCCGAGGATGAGGGTATCGCCTTTGTCTCCGGTGCGTACCGACGCGAGTTCGTCGATGGTGGTCATTCGTTTCCTCCCATTCCTCTGGCGGCCGGGCCATTGTCAGTGATGCTGCCGGGCACCGGTCCTACCGGCGATCCGTTGACGAACTCGACGTTCACCGACTCCTCGATAATCCTTCGATCCACACTGCACGACTTGACCGAGACGACGCTGTGCACGGTCTTCCGGGCACCACCACCGCCGGCCGGACCGTTGGTGTAGAGCGCCTCGACCTCATCACCGATGATCGCAGCCTCCTGCCGGGTCGCTGCGCTTCCGACGATGCGCAGACGCACCTCGGCGGGGTCATCGACCTTGACCAGACCGCGGAAGGCCGCGGCCATTCCGATGTATTCGACGAACACCGACTCGGGATCGACATCGTAGAGATCTTCGAGGCGCTCGAGGACGATCGCCGCCGCCAACTCGGCCCGTTCCTTCGACCGGAGTCCGGAGTAGCTGATCTGTCCTTCGCCCTGCCACCCGGAGTTGTAGCCGAGAGTGACCTTGAGGTCTCTGGGCCGAGGTGATCCCGTCCCCCCGCTCACACGTACCTGGTCGTCGCCGACCTCTTCGAAGCTCACCCGGGAGAAGTCCGCGATGACATCGGGGGTGATATAGGCGCTGGGGTCGGCGACCTCGTAGAGGAGCTGTTCGGTGCAGGTGCGCGTGGTGACTTCGCCGCCCGAACCCTTGAGTTTGCTCAGGAGAGCCTGCGCATCGGCGTCGACATCGGCGAAGGGGAACCCGAGACGGGCGAGGCCGGCAACAGGCTTCGTCACCGGGTCGGCGAAGTAGCCGCCGGTCACCTGACCGGCGCATTCGAGCAGATGCCCGATGACCGTGGCACGGCCGATGAGATCGGCATCGCCGTGGTCCCAGCCGAAGTAGTGTGCCAGAGCGCCGACATAGAGCGAGGGATCTGCGACACGACCGGTGATGACGATGCGCGCACCGGAGTCCAGAGCACGCCGAATCGGCTCGGCACCCAGGTAGGCATTGGCCGAAATCAGTTCGCCGTCGGAGGCGGATGCCGGCTGCCCCGTCTCCCAGGTCAGCGGATCCTCATCGTTGACGATGCCAAGGACGTCATCCCCGGTGACATAGGCAACGGGCAGGTTGATATCCAACTCTCGAACCACCTCGGCGACGGCATGAGCAGCAGCCCGCGGATTCGCGGCACCGCCGTTGGTCACGATGCGGGTGCCGTTGGCGAAGCAGTGGCCGGCCACTGACCGGATGCGCTCGACCAAGGTCGGATCGAAGCCGGTATCCGCGGTCTCTCGCTCGCGTCGCTGAGCAGCGGCGACAGTCCGCTCGCCGAGGAGTTCGAAGACGAGGAAGTCGAGCTTGCCGTGCTCGGCCAAGGCAATCGCGGGGTCGAGACGATCCCCGGCGAATCCGGCGCCGGCTCCCACCCGCACATGGTGTGCAGGTTTGGGCGGTGACGAGAGCCCGGATTGGCTCGATAGGTTCAAGCTACCCACAGGGGAATCACTCCGATCACGATTGCGGCGATGAGCACGATGATACTGACCAGCCAGGCCCAGCCGATGAGGCCGAGGATGTGCTTGCCGATCGGGACGTTCGCCAACCCGACCAGCAGATAGAACGACCCGGTCAGAGGGCTGATGGGGAACCCGAGGGTCTCCTGCCCGATGACAGAGGCCTGTGCGAGGACGACCGGATCGATGCCGTAGTTCGAACCCACCGCGGACAGGACGGGCAGGACGCCGAAGTAGTAGGCGTCGGGGCCGAAGAACAGGCTCATGGGCACGCCGAGCACCGCGACGACGATGGGCAGGATCGGCATGATCCCGGCCGGCAGGACGTGGACTGCGGAGTCGGCCATCGACTCGATCATTCCGCTTTCATCGAGGACGCCGAGGAGGACCCCTGCAGCCAACAGCGTGCTGGCCATGAGCATGGCTGATTTGGCGCTGATGTCGAACTGCCGGGACTGATTCTCCAGGCCGCGGAAGTTGATGATGAGCGCGAGGATCGTGGCTACGAGGAACGCGATGGCCGGTGAGACGATGCCCCACATCAGCACCACGAGAGTCGCGAGCAGGATGAGGCCGTTGACCCACAACGGGATGTTGCGGTGGTCCTTTTCGACGACGGCGTCAGCCTTGCCAGCATCGGATGCTCCGTCGCCAGTGACCGCAGAGCTGCCAGTGGCACCAGAGGCGGTGCCGCGGGCGTTGGAATCCACCATCACCGAGGTGGTCTGTGCCCCTACGTCGTCAGCACCGGAGGACCGTGTGGTCTGGTTGGCATCGTGAGTATGGACCGCCTCGGCGAATTCGGAGGGCTTTCCCTTGGCGATGCGCTTGGCTTCGCGACTGCCCAGGAACCAGGCGACGCCGAGCGCGGCGATGACTCCGACGATCTGAGCGGGGATCAGCGGTGTCCACACTTCATTCGCCTCGACACCGACGGTGGCCGCAGCGCGAGCGGTCGGCCCACCCCAGGGGAGCGTATTCATGGCACCCGCGCCGAGACCCACACATGCTGTCAGCGTCAGGCGGCTCATGCCCAGACGTTGGTAGATCGGCAGCATAGCCGGAATGGTGATGAGGAACGTGGTCGCGCCCGCGCCATCCAGATGGGCGACCGTGGCCAGCAGCGTCGTTGCCAGGGCGACCGTCTTCGGTGACGAACCGCCGAATCTGATGATCTTGTCGATGATCGGGTCGAAGAATCCGACGTGGCGCAGAATGCCGAAGAAGACGATCGCGAACACGAACATCACGACGACACTGGCGACACTGGTGATGCCGGCCAATGCGAATTCGCTGACTTGGGACGGTGAGTTGCCTGCGATGAGAGCCGCGACGATCGGGACTCCGGCCAGTGCAACGATGGGTGAGACCTTCTGCATGAGCAGCAGAGCGAGGATCACCAGCATTGATACGTATCCAATGAGTGAAAGCACCTTTGATTCCTTTCTCAGAGATCAGCTTCTATGATCCAGGGTCATTGAGGGGCGCGTCCAATACCGATTCGCTCTACACTGATGATCTATGGTTATCAATCTGGCGATGTACCACCTGCGCACGATCGAGGCGCTGCACCGGCTGCGGAGCTTCACTCTCGCCGCCGAGGACATGCAGATCTCTCAACCTGCCGTCAGCAGGGCGCTGGCCGAAGCCGAACGGCGCATCGGCGGCAGACTCTTCGATCGCAGCACACGCTCGGTCGTGCCGACTCGTTTGGGCGAGGAGGTCTCCGCTCATGCCTCGATGGCCGTCGCCACCTACGATGAGGCGCTTGATCGAATCTCTCGGCACATGAATGGTGATGACGGGGTTGTGCGGGTGGCATGCCTGCCCTCGGTGACGGCGACGCTGCTTCCCTCCGTGATCTCTGACTTCCGACGCGATTTGCCGCAGGTGGGTCTGAAGATCCATGACGAGCCGCAGGAGAACGTGGCCGAGAAGATCCTCAACGGCACAGTCGATCTGGGAATTCTGGCACTCGACTCCAGCATCCCGGCCGAGCTTGAAGTCGAAGGGGTTGCCTCAGACCGGTTGGTGGCGATCATGCCCGTTGGTCACCGACTCGCTCACCGGGATGAACTCGACTGGTCCGACTTCGCTCGCGAGAAATTCATCGGCTTCGACGCCGTGACCAGCATCGGACCCTTGGTCACCCACGCCTTCGCCAAGCACGATGTGGACGTGGACATCGTGCAGACAGCGCGCAGCATCCCGGCCGTCGGAGGACTGGTTTCAGCGGGCCTGGGTGTCTCCGTCGTGCCAGAGATGGTCGTTCCATTGGTGAAGTTCGAGGGCATCGAAAGCGTACCGATCGCACCAGTCATCGAACGCACCTTAGTTGTCGTCCACCGCAAGCGCGGTCCACTCCCGGCCGTCGTCGAGCGGTTCCGCCAGAGCCTGCTGTCGTGACGAGTCGCGCGCCCGTCAGCAGTGGCGAGCGATGTGCTTCGGGCTGTCGGCGACAGTGAGGTCGCGGTCGCGAAGTACGACTGAACCCGGTGTCTCGGGGTCTTCGCAGATCTCGTCCCAGTCGCGAGGGAGATTGTCGGTGTATTCGATGTCGATGACCGCCTGTCCGTAGACGCGACTGTGTTCCTCGCACTCTCGGAAAGCAGAGCACTCTTCGGCGACGGCAAAGTCGAAGCCGACCTCGTCGTGCAGGGTGCGTGAGAATTCTGCGGCGTTCTTCTGTCCGACGGCGAGGCCGAGGCGATGAGAGAGCTCAGCGTAGGAACTTGCAAGAGCCGCATTGTCTTCGATGTCGATTGCCTTCTGTGCCCGGGTGAACGAGTCGAAATTGTCGAACTCGATGGCATCGAAGCCTGCCGCTGCGCACTCGCGTATCCACGGACTGACAGTGTCGAAGACCTTCTCACGTTTGTCACCGGTCGACGTGTCGATCAGAACTTCATCGGGCCACTCGGGATCGACAAGCGGATTGCCGCCTTTGGACAGCAGCAGATCAGAGTCCCAGGCCTCGAGTTCATCAGGCTGCGTCTGAAAGCCGTTGACGTAGCAGATCGAGTAGCGACCAGGGGCGGGTTCGTCTGATTTGTCACGCGCAACGATGCTGACGTCCTCGGTCGGCTCGTACGCGCCGCCGAGCTGGTAGTCGGGGAGACCCCCGGCCGGCGGAAGCTCCACCGCATGCGCCGATGGCGTGCCGTCAGAAGGAGAGCTTCGGGGTGGATTCGATGCGCAAGCTGAGAGCAAGGCTGCGACCAGTGCTCCGACCACCAGGATTGAGCCTTCACGCCGCATGAATCAGATCCTACACAGCCTGGTCTGCAGTTCATTACGACCAGCAAACCAGACCGTGCAACGGACCCGAGCCTCACAGGTATGGCTTCGTGATGAGCTCCAGGTACATGCCCGAAGGGTCCAGGAAGTACACGCCTCGCCCCTCGTGCTCGGTGTTCGTCTCGTGCAGGCGCTTCCGTTGCGGATCTGCCCAGTAATCGAGGCCACGTTCGTCCAACAGCGCCACCGCACGGTCGAAATGATCATCCGTGCAGATGAAGGCCATATGCACGGGCTGGATTTCGAAGTTCGGCGGGGGAGATGCGAACTGCAGCATCACGCCCTCGTCGAGCATGATGTTGGCGAAGAGTCCCCACGACTGAGTGTGCTCGGCCTCGAGGATGTCGACATAGAACTGAGCCGATTCCGCCGGATCGGCGGCGGCGATGATGGTGTGATTGAAGATTGCTGACATGGTGTCCTTTCGAAAAGTGGATTCTGTGCGGGAGAACTTCTCGAAAGGGGAGGACCGCGAATTCTGCGCTCGCGGCCAATGCGGCTCAACGGTCGACCGGGTTACCGATCCGTGAGCGGCTGAAAGCCTGTCCGGTCATAGACAACAGCATAGTCGACTCGAGGATCATTCGCCCGTACGTAAGGGCCATCGGGTTCTCTGGATTCAACCGCTCTCAAGCCATGGAACCTCGAAACGGTTGGTAAGTTCTGCTCGATCCAGACGCCTGAATCGAGCAGAACTTACCAACCGTTTTCGCTTCGTCTGGCGTGTGTGAGGATCCGTTGAGTCAAAAGGTGCGCGGACTATGAGCGGGCGCCCTTAGTGACGTTTCAGCACCACCGCGACCTCGAGGTGCTTCGTGTGCGGGAACATGTCGAAGACTCGCGCCCGCTCGACCGTGTAGCTGGGCATCCGGTCGAGGTCCTTGGCGAGAGTGAGCGGATTGCAGCTCGAATAGACGACGTGTTCGATCCCGGATTCCTCGAGTGCTGCCGACAGCCTGGACCCGATCCCTCGCCGAGGTGGATTGACGATCACGCAATCCGGTCGTTCGGCTGTGCCAAGGTTCGACTCGGCGAATTCTGTGGCATCAGCGGCGATGAACTCGACGCCGGCACCCGTTCGAGATTCGAAGCCGAGTTCGCCGGCGCTGATCTTTGCCGATTCGATGGCCTGCTCGCTGAGCTCCACGCCGGTGACCTTGCGCGAGATCTGCTGGTCAGTCGCCTCCGCACAGTACAGCGCGAACCCACCGACTCCGCAGTACAGATCCCACAGTGAGGCCGGCGCAATCTCATCGACCCACTCAGCGACCTGGTTGTAGAGACCGATCGCCACCTCGGTGTTCGTCTGGAAGAAGGACTGCGGACGCAGGTGCAGGTCGACCCGATCGAGATTCATGCGCAGCGAGTCACCGAGCAGCATCTCCTCGCGGCTGCCCTCGAGCACGGCCTTATGCTCGGGTAGCAGATTGACGGAGATGACAGTCGCTGTGGGAATCAGCTCCATGAGCCGGTCGCGTCTGGAGCGCAGCACGTCGAGTCCGTGCTGGGAGCGGACGACGAACCGGATCATGAGGTCCCCCGACGGAGCCGCGGTGACGTGGACGAACTTCAGCTCACCTCGGCGCGCTTTGACGTCATAGGGCGCAAGCCCGGTGCCGTTGAGGAAGTCCGCGATCGTCGGGATGACCGCGCGGATCTGCGGGGCTTGGATTCCGCACTCGCGCAGGTCGACGCCGTGGAAGTCCTGATCCAGGATGCCCATGGTGACAGCGCCGGTCGCACCGCCCACAGCAAGCTTCGCGCGATTGCGGAAGTCGCGGTCGGCGCCGACGGCCGCCGGCAACCAGGAATCGGGGGAGTGGTCGGCCAGCACCTCGGCGCACCAGGCCTCTTTGTCCGCCACCTGATCGTGGTGGGGCGTCTCGATGAAGGTGCAGGAGTGGCACAGTCCATCGTTGAAATAGTGGCAGTTCAATTGCCCGGTAGCCGCCGAGGTGGGGGTGAGGGGCAATGATGTCATGTACCTATTTTACGGGGTTGATTCTGTGCCCTGCCCACGGTCGATTGTCGAGTAGGCCGCGGCCTACTCGGCCGTTGACGCGCGCGACCGAGGCCCCGTAGACTGATTGTGACCAAATCGATTTGGCCGGCGGTTGTCCGAAGGGACTCCGATATCGTTGACCACGACGAAAACAGGGTCGCCGAGGCCCCTGTGACGACGAAGGATGACATGACTCAGCTGCGCGCTCTGCACCAGGCCCCGACGCTGCTCGTTCCCGAACAGGTCCTCCTCCCCGAAGGTCCCCAGCGCGATCACGCGATCCTCATAGCCGACGGACGCATCGCCGCAGTCGGACCGCTCGAATCGGTGGCTGCTGAAGCGCCCGCCGATGTCTCCCGCATTGATCTGCCTGGCCGTCTCCTCATGCCCGGTTTCATCGACGCGCATCATCACCTCACGCAGTCCTTCGGCAAGTCACTCGTCTTCGGCGAACCCTCCGAGATCTTCCAGCGCGTGTGGGTGCCGATGGAGGCGAACATGGACGCCGAGGCCATCGACGTCGCCACCCGCCTGGCGGCATGGGAATCCCTGCGCGGGGGCTTCACGACAGTCGCCGATGCCGGCACCCGCGCCAGCGTCGACGTCTCCGCGATCGCCGATGTCACCGCCGAGGTGGGACTGCGCTGCGTCCTCGGCGTGATCTGCAATGACCTCGGCGGGGGGACGAAGACCGCTGAGGTCGCCGAGGTGGTCGCCGCCGCCGAACGCCACCTGAACAGGTGGGACGCCGAGAGTCTCGTCCACCCATCCCTGGCCGTCTCGATCCCCGAGGTTGCTTCGGACGAGGCCCTGATCGCGGTCACGCGGCTGGCACGCGAGGCCGGAGTCCCCTTCCAGACCCACCTCAACGAACATCTCGCCGCGGTCGAACGGTCCCTCATCACAAGCCGGGAGCGTCCACTGGAGCGCCTGGCCCGCCTCGGCGCGCTGGGTCCAGAACTGCTGGCCGCGCACGCCACCCTTCTGACTCCACGCGAGATCCGGCTCCTGGCCGACAGCGGAGGAGCCGTCGCCTACAGCCCGGTGGCGAGTTCCTGGAAGGGCAATGCCGTCTCCCCGGCTCTGCTCATGCACGAACTGGGAATGCGCGTCGGCCTGGGCACAGATGGCACCCGCTCCGACGCCTTCCGCCTCCTCGATGCGGCCGAGACCGCGCAGCGACTGACCGCAGGCATGGATGTCGGGGATTCCTCGAGCGGCGGCGGCTGGACCTGGCTCGAGCAGGGACTGCGCGGGGGAGCCGACGCAGTTGGACTGGCCGGAAAGGTCGGAGAGATCGCGCCCGGAGCATTGGCGGACCTGCTGGTCATCGACCTCGACGTTCCCGAATTCGTGCCCTCCTGGGATGTGCCCTGGGAGCTCGTGCGCATCGCCAATCGCGACCAGATCGAGGCCGTGATCGTCGACGGCAGACTCCGGCTCGAGAAGGGGTGGCCCGTCGACTGGGACGGACGTGCCTTCCTTGAACGTGCCCGCGAGGTCTCACACCGCGTCGTCGCCGATTCTCCGATCACCCGCATCGACCCGTCGGCAAGTGAACATCGCGCCGCGTGGATGAGCGAGCACCGCCCGTGACGGTCCTCGGCCTCTCGATCCTGGCCTTCTCCATCGTCGCGATCACTGTGCTGCTCTCTGCCTTCGTGCAGGGCTCGACGGGCATGGGCTTCGCGATGATCACAGCCCCGGTCGTGAGCTTCATCGACCCGAGCCTCATCCCCGTGATGCTGCTGGTGCTGATGATCCCGCTCAACTTCTACGTTGCCGCTAGAGAGCGAGCCGACATCCACTGGCACGGGGTGAAATGGATCAGCGTGGGCCGTTTCGCCGGCACGTTCTTCGGGCTCTGGATCCTCGTCATCGTCAACCTTCACCAACTCGCCCTGCTCATCGGCTGGTCGACGCTGGTGGCGGCAGTCATCGCGCTCCTGGCACCGAAATTCACCCCGAACAAGCCAGTCCTGGCCATCGTCGGACTCATCACCGGCGTCACCGAGACCTCGACGGGCATCGGCGGACCGCCCTACGCCCTGGCCTACCAGCACAGTCCCGGCCCGGAGCTGCGGTCAACGGTGGCCGTGTGCTTCCTCGTCGGAGAGGTCATCTCCCTCATCGTGTTGGCCATCAGCGGGCAGGTGAGTGGGCCCGTCATGCTCTTCACCCTCGCAATGCTGCCCTTCCTGGCCATCGGATCCTTCCTGTCCAAGTACGTTCACCACCGCCTCGACGGCCCCGTGCTGCGCTACATCGTCCTCGGATTCGCGATCATCTCCGGCGCCATCGTCATCATCCAGTCCTGAATGTTCGTCCAGTAGTCTGAGGTCATGGGAGATTCTTCGCGTCCGAGCCGCGCCACGATCGCCGATGTGGCACGTGAAGCCGGTGTCTCGCGCACGACCGTGTCCCATGCGCTCAATGGTCTGGGCAAGGTCAACTCGGCGACACGGGACAAGGTCAAAGACGTCGCCGCTCGCCTCAACTATCGTCCCAGCGTCCGCGCCCAAGGCTTGCGATCGGGCCGCTCCCAGGCGCTCGCCCTTCTGTCATCGATGCCCTCCGCGATCTCTGCTGGTCCGTCTCAGCTGGGCTTCTTCACGGAGCTGGCAATGGGGTGCGCACGGACTGCTCTGCTCAAGGGCTACGTCTTCGTCCTCGCTCCACCCGACGGCGATGCCAATCCCGTCGACCGGCTCGACATCGACGGTGCGATCCTCCTCGAACCGGCGACCGATGACCCCATCGCTGCGGCGCTGAATGACCGCGGAATCCCCTTCGTGGCCATCGACGGTCCCTCGAGCCAACGCGTCGTGGACCTGCACCATTCGGAGACTGCAGAGCTTCTCGTCTCGCATCTCATAGAGCGCGGAGCACAGCATCCGGCGCTCGTTGTGGGCGCGGATCGACGCCGATCGCAGGCCGCCGCACGAGAGGTCTATGAGGGTGCTGCCGCTCGTATCGGCTTCACCCCTGTGATCGCCGAGGCGGATGAAAGCGATGGTGAAGACGGCGGGTACCGTGCCTCGTCCCGGCTGCTTGCTGAGCATCCGGAGGTCGACGGACTGATCGTTCCCATCGATGCCTTCGCCACCGGTGCCGTGCGGGCAGGAGTCGAGGCAGGACGGACGATCGGTGACGATCTGCTCATCGCCACGAGGTACGACGGTCTGCGCGCCCGCACCAGCACACCGCCGCTGACCGCTGTCGACCTGGGACTCGACGAGATCTCGGGCGAGGCCGTTGAACGCCTCGTCGCTATTCTCGACGGTGACTCCGGACCAGAAGCCTCGAGCGCGTCCGCCCCGAGACTCGTCATCAGGGAATCGACGTCAGGGCCCGCCTGATCTGATCAGCCGGACCGGCCTGAGCAGCTCAGCAGAGCCTGACTGAGCAGCTCAGCAGAGCCTGACTGGTCTGATCGACTCAGATCCGGTAATCGCCGGGGCGCTGCTCCAGGTGGCTGGGATCATCGATCGCGGTCCGGCTCTTCGGGTGCCTGTTGCGCTTGCCGGTGTGGTGGAAGAGCAGGTTGAGCAGGACCGAGACGAAGGCCGCCATCGCCACTCCGCTGCCCAGCAGCGACGCGAGGTTGGGGGAGAGCTGCGAGTACATGCCCGGAATGAGCACCGGGAGAAGCCCTGCAGCCAATCCGACGGTGGCCGTGATGAGGTTGCCGGTCTGGTTGAAGTCAACCTTGGCGAGCATCTGTATGCCCAGGACGGCGATGATCGCGAAGACCACGACTGCGGTTCCGCCGACGACTGCCGCCGGAATGCCGTTGAGGATCTTGGCGATGGGGCTGATGCCGATGATGATGAGGAGGACGCCGGCGAAGGCCGTGACGAACCTGCTGCGTACACCCGAGGCGCGCACAATGCCGACGTTCTCACCACTGGTGACCATTGCCGGTGTGCCGAAGAGTCCACCAAAGATCGTGACGATGCCATCAGCGCGGATCAGCCGTGGAACGTCGCGACTGGCCTCGACCTTCTTCTCGACGATCTCGCCGTTGATGATCGTCTGTCCTGTCGCCTCGGCCATGGAGGCCAGGGCCCACAGCAGCATCGGGATTGCGGCGATGACATCGAACTTCGGGGTGCCGAAGGGGAAGAGCGTCGGGGCCGCGAGCAGCGGGCCGCCGGTCTGTGCGGCGAAGTCGGTGGCACCCATGAACGCGGCGACGATGGTGCCGCCGATGAGTCCGAGTGCGATCGAGAGTTTGCCGAGCATTCCGCGCAGAAACCGAAAGCACAGCACGGTGATGACAACCGTGATGAGGCCGAGCAGCAGGTTCTGCGGATCGCCGAACTCCTTTGTGTCGGCCTCACCGACGATGAGTTTGCCGGTGACTTGGACGAGGTTGACGCCGATGACGATGACCATGATCCCGATGACCAGCGGCGGGAAGAATTTGAGCAGTTTCACGAACAGGGTGACTGCCAGGATGTAGAAGACGCCGGTGAGGATGACTGCGCCGACGGCAGTTTCGATGTCGGTTCCCTGGCCGATCGTGATGAACAGGACGGTGGCCGCGCCGCCGGGGAGCATGACGAAGGGCAGCTTGACGCCGATCTTCCACACCCCGACTGACTGGAGGATCGACCCGAGACCGGAGAAGATGAAGACCGCCGCTAAGATCGCCGAGGTGGCAGCTTCGTCGAGGTCCAATGCGCCGGCGATGAGGAAGACCGAAGAGATCGGTGTGGCCACCATGACCAGGACGTGCTGGATCGCGAACGGGATGAGCTTGTGCATCGGTCGAAGCTGATCGACGGGATGGACGGTCTCGGCTGCTTCGGGTGCGGCGGTCATGGGACTCTCCTCGGAAACGCATCTTGATCGGGCCGTGCATCATTGGCGGCCAAATCGATTTGTTTAATCGTCCCCGGAGACACGGATCGTGTCAAGAGTCAGTCTGAATGTCGGACGAATCCGAGGCTGAACTGCCCGCTGCGTCAGGCGAAGGTGAAGCTGAGGATCATGAATACCCCGAAGGAGATGAAGGGGGCCAGGACCGCGATGGAGATGGCAACAATGCCCTGAGTCCTGGCGCGGCCGGTAACAGCTGCGACGATACCCATGATGAGGCCGGTGAATCCGAGTGCGGCACACAGAACCTGCAGTCCGGCGAATACGATCGCGAGGTTCTGGTACCAGCTGGGGGCGTCGGTGAAGTAGTAGCCGTTGGCGTTCTCCATCGGGCCGATGGTGATGCCGAGAATGATCGAGATGAGCAGGGACAGCCCCGCGGCGATGATGGTGAGGACAAGGGCGAGCTTGCCGAGCAGCGGGCGGTTCGCACCTGCGGGAGACATCCCGCCGTGATTAGTCTCCGTGTTGAGCGAGGCAGGTGTTTGGCCGATGACGCTGCCGTGACTGTGACTGGCGCCGTTGCTGCCACCGTGCACGTGATGTCCCAGTCCCAGCGCTGCGGTAGAGGGCTGCTGCGATGCCAGCTCATCATCGGTGGGCTGGGGATACATGAAGTCCGGCGAGGTCATGTCTTCGACACTATCGACGCCGACTCCTGCCCGCCCATGCGGCTTCCCTGTGTCCGGGGTCGGGAAAACCTGACCATCTGCTGGGGGGGGGCAACGGACTGACTACCGTTGGGCGGCGATGCGGAAGCGTTTCTGCGTCACCTCGATCGGAGTTCTGCGGGTCGCGAGCCGATCGAGGGCGACGAGGTTGTCTGCCACCGTGAATCCTGGAACGTCCCAGGGGATGTAGGCGAGGTACTCGATGATCGCCTCGACGTCGGCGAATTCCATCGTGCCGGTCCACTCATCGGCATCGGTGATGGTGAAGCCCTGGGCCTCGAGCTCGTCGAGGCGGGGCCCGAGCTGATTCTCCGGGGTTTCGGGCCGGCCACCGAACCAGAGGCGGAATTCGCCGGCCTCCGTGCCGTCGACCTGCTGGGTGAGGAAGCGTCCGTCGGGTGCGATGACACGGGCGAGCTCCGCCGGGTCGTAGCTCTCATGTCGGTTCATCACGAGGGTGAAGTAGTCGTCGGGCCAAGGCATAGGCTGCCCGGTCTCGCTGTCGTACTCACGCACCTCGATGCTGTATTCGGCCAGCGCCGAGGTGGCCAACTCCAGGTTCGGCTTCCACCCTTCGCTGGCGTGGACCGAGGATCTGCGACTGATGAAGCCTCCTACGGTGCTGACACTTTTGACGAGTTTGCTCAGGCGCTCGCCTCCGCCGGTTCCCATATCGAGGCACGGCTGCAGACGCGCCATCGCCTTGGCGCAGGTCAGGTCAAAATCCCAGGGCGGATCGTCGGCGACGAGACGCGAGCCGAGGGCGGCGAAGTCCCACCCGGTCATCACCGCTGTCTCGTGGATCCATTGCCATCGGGCGTATCGGTCCTCTGCAGATTCGGCCACGCTGCCAATCCTTCCGTCTCGGTGCCGTCCTCTCGGCCCTGACTCCACTATGAAATCTCCGAGAAGGGAAAACAAGCAGCCGGGCACGCCGGTTCGAGAATGATCGGAAACTGCAACAACTCAGGTCTGGCGGTACCTATGGTTGGGCGCCACCTCAGACGAGGAAGCAGATGACGAGGACGAGGACGTTGAGCACGAGCATCCCAAGGCAGTTGAGCCAGAAGTCGCGGCCGATGTAGCCCGCGCGCAGATGGGCCCCGGCTGCGGTGAGAAAGTAGACGATGAGTCCGACGATCGCGGCCAGTCCGACCCCCGGGATCCAGAAGCCTGCGATCAGCCCCGCCGCCGCGAGGAACTTCACCACCGCCAGCACCCACCACCAGTCGCGGGGGAGTCCGACTCCGTCCAAGCAGTCGGCGATGACCTTCGGCGGCCAGAAGGTCAGGAGTCCGTCGACGCCGACGATGAAGGCCATCACCGCCACCGGCCACCAGGGATCGGGGAGCAGGGTCATGGTGAATCATCTCCGTGATTCGGGGCGCAGTCTCATACGGGCCTGCGCAGCTGGGTGTGGAAGGCGATGCTCTGTGAGAGGGCATCGGTGGCCTCGTGCAGACTCATATCGCTGGCCGCCCACCTAAACAGGATGCCCAGATAGGAGTCGTAGAGCGCGACAGCACTGGCCTGGGCATATGCTTCGCTGATCCCGATCGAGACCAGACTTGACGACAGTTTGTCCTGCAGGTCGTCCGCCAGGGTCTCGAACACCTGGGGTTTGCCCGCCTCGCGTATCAGTGCGGCCGCATAGTCCCGGGACAGATCCTCGTGAGAGGCGAAGAATTCGAGGAAGGGCAGGAAGATCCCCACGAGGTGGTTCTGCACCGCCGAGGTGGCCGCTGGCTTGGCGCCGCCACGTGCAGGAGGTGCCTCCTCGGTGATGGCACGGGCCCGAGCCGGAAGAGTGTAGGTCCCGGATTGGAGCTGTCCGATCCACCGGTCGTAGCAGCGGACGAGGAGGACATCCTTGTCGCCGGCGGCCATCACTCTGCCCACGGACACCTCGGAGTGTTTGGCGATGCCTCTGACCGTCGTGGCCTTGTAGCCGAGCTCGAGGAAGAGATCGGCGGCGGAGGAGATGATCTTCTCCTCAGTCCTCAGACGACGACCAGCGCGTGAGTGAACATGTTCAGTGGGCATAGTCGGATCATAAGCCTTTCCGTGTTCAGTTACCAGGGCGGTCGCCCAGATTGCTCGTCAGTTGAAGTAGAATGCGCGGTGTTGCCCACAAGTAAAAGTTAATGTACCTTAACTTTATGACCGTCGATCCAACCAGCTCCGGCACTTCCGTCACTGCTGCACGCCCGAAGAAGGTGTCGACATTCTTCCTGCTGGGGCCGGCCTTCGTCGCGGCAATCGCATACGTCGATCCCGGCAACGTCGCCGCGAACCTCAGCGCCGGCGCCCAGTACGGATATCTGCTCGTGTGGGTCCTCGTCGCGGCCAACCTCATCGCCGTGCTCGTCCAATACCTGTCCTCGAAGCTCGGGCTCGTCTCCGGGCAGTCACTGCCCGGACTCCTCGGCAACAGGCTCAGCCGACGGTCGCGACTGGCGTACTGGGGGCAGGCGGAGGTCGTGGCCATCGCCACCGACGTCGCCGAGGTGATCGGCGGTGCCATCGCCCTGAAGATCCTCTTCGACCTGCCGCTGTTATTGGGCGGCCTCATCGTCGGCGTCGTGTCCCTGTTCCTGCTCTCGATCCAGTCCACCCGCGGTCAGCGCCCCTTCGAAACGGTGATCATCACCCTGCTCGCAATCATCGCCATTGGCTTTCTAGCAGGCCTGTTCGTCGGCGATGTGAATTGGGGACAAGCGGCAGGTGGAATCGTACCCAGACTCGAAGGCACGAACTCAGTGGTCCTGGCCGCCAGCATGCTGGGCGCGACCGTGATGCCCCACGCGATCTACCTGCATTCGGCGCTGTCCGTTGATCGCCACGGCACCGCCCCGCGAGCCTCGATTCCTCAGCTGCTCAAGGCCAGTCGCTGGGACGTCGTGCTCTCCCTCGTCATCGCCGGCTCGGTCAATATCGCGATGCTGCTCCTGGCCGCGGCCTCACTGCGCGGTCAGGACGGTACCGACACGATCGAGGGCGCACACGCGGTCGTGAGCGCCAACCTCGGCGAGATCGTGGGCCTGTTCTTCGGCATCGGACTGCTCGCCTCCGGCCTGGCCTCGAGTGCTGTCGGGTCCTACGCGGGGGCATCGATCATGCAGGGACTGCTGCGGGTCAACGTCCCGATCGTGTGGCAACGTGCGGTGACGATGATTCCCGCGCTCATCATTCTCAGCCTCGGCGTGGACCCGACCTGGTCGCTCGTCCTCAGCCAGGTCGTGCTCAGCCTCGGAATTCCCTTCGCCATGGTGCCCCTGGTCCGGCTGACGATGAATCGGAGCGTGATGGGCCAGTACGCGAACTCACGGATCATCACGATCGTTGCGATCCTGGCCTCGGGACTCATCATCGCCCTCAACGTCGTCCTCATCGTGCTCTTGGCGCTGGGTATCGACTGAGGTCAGCCCGCGCACGCAGTTGAACTCGGGCACGCAGGCGAGCCTGTCGGTTTCACCCGTCCCGCAGGTCCGTGGGCTCGACCATGGTGCGAGGATTCGACCGCACCCACCACGGCCGAGGTTGGCCTTCGTTCGCGGCCGCACGCCGTTCCTCGCCGGTGGCGTAGCGGTAGGTGAAGACTCGTACCCGGATGAGGGCCGGTGCCTGACCGTCGAAGGGATCTGGTCCCAGCTGCGTGCGGATCTGCGGGTCGCCGTTCCCGATGCGCTCGAGCAGCGCGTAGAACCAGGACTGCCGGTAGTCGCCGAGGGCTGCGAACCACATCAGCCAATCCAGGCGCAGATGATAGGGCGCAACAATGGGGGAGCGCCTCAGCACATTCCCTGGCTTGCCCTTGAACACGTAGGGTCGCCAGTCGCCTGAGTCCATGGTCGCGCCCGGGTCGAGGGTGCCTTCGATGATGATCTCATCACGGGACTCGGTCATCGAGCCGAAGGCGCCATAGGCGTTGCCCAGACCCCACCGGTTGAAGCTGGCGTTCATTTTCTGACGTGACGAGAACAGGTTGCGCAGAGCGGGGACGTTGAGTACGCACTGCCAGATGACGAAGACCGCGATGAGGATCGCCCACCACAGGGAGAGGACGTCGGCCGACCCAGCCGACCCGAACTCAGCGTTCGACGTCGACGACCCGGCCACCTCGGCGAGGGACCCGATGGGCCACCCCCATCCGGGCCAGGGCCCACCGACGATCCAGGCGAGGAACGAGTCGCTGATCCCGGCGAAGGCGAGCAGGATCGTCGCCCAGTTCAACCAGGCATAGTTGCCGGTGATGACCAGCGCCAGCTGCGTGATGATGATGGCGGCGGCCGCGAACGAGGCGATGGGTTGGGGGAGGAAGAGCAGCCACGGTGCGATGAGCTGGACGAGATGGCTGCCCAGCGTCTCCCCGCGATGCCACCACCCGGGCATGAGATGGGCGCGGCGGCTGAAGGGACCGGGCATCGGCTGAGTCTGATGGTGATAGTCCATGGCGGTGAGATCCCGCCAGGAGCTGTCGCCGCGCATCTTGATCATGCCCGCCCCGAACTCGACGCGGACGACGAACCAGCGGAGGAAGAGGATCATCAGCAGCGAGGGTGCCACCTCGTGGGAGCCGAGGAAGCCGATGAGGAACCCGGCCTCGAGAAGGAGCGATTCCCAGCCGAAGCCATAGAAGCGCTGCCCGATGCTCGAGATCGAGAAGTAGAGCCACCACATGAGTCCGAACACGGGAATCGTGGTCCATGCGGGCCCGGCCTGGGGGAGACCGATGACGACGGTCATGGCTGCGAGCATGCCGATTCCGCACACGATGCGCAGTCGGCGGTCGGTGTAGGCCAAGCGCTTCCACCGAAACAGGCTCGGTGCTTGAGCGGAGGTGGTGGCCGCGATGAATCGTGGTGCCGGAGTCAGACCACGTTCGCCTAGGAGAGCGGGAAACTGGTTCCAGGCGCTGAGGAAGGCGATGAAGAACAGTGCCGCGAACCCGCGTTGGATGATCTCTCGGGCGATCGTGTAGTCACCGGCGGCCAAGAATGACAGCACCGCGGTCGTGTCCACGGTGATCACCTCCCGGTTCTCGCGTCTGCGTGAGTCTCTTCAGGCCCACACTGTCCCTTGCTCTGACTATGGTGCCCGGAGCGCGATCGCGCAACACCTCGAAGTGGGGCACCACCGGGAAGTGGCGAAGCGCCCGATGAATGCGCCGAGGCTGCCCCCGGTGTCGGGGACAGCCTCGGTTCACATTCGGCTGAGTTCGCAGCCAGCAGCGGTTCAGTGCGTCAGCGGGGACCGTCTGCCGGTTCCGGCTCGACTTCCTCCACATCATCGGGCGACTCGGGCACGGCTGGCACGGAATCCGTGGCCGGGGGAGTCGGCGGGGTCACGACCGACTGGTAGGAGTGTTCGTGCGAGTAGGCGAGGAACGACAGGTGGTTCTCGTAGCGGTCGAGGACATCGTCGATGATCTGCTGCCCACTCAGGCCCATGAGGTCATAGCCCTCGGAGCCGGTCTGGGTGAAGACCTCGATCCGGTAGTACACGTCATCGCCGCGCGGGGCATTGCGTGCACCGAAGGAGGGAACGTTGTGTTCGACAGCGGCGACCTGATAGTGGAAGTTGCGCTGTTCGTCCATGTCGACGATGAGCGTGGACTCTGTGATTCCCGATTCTGGGCCTGTCTGCTGAGTCAGCTCGACCGTGTAATCGAGTTCGCGGAACTCCGCGGCCACGGCTTCCAGCGCGGGTTCGACCACTTCGTTGACGAATCTGTTGACGGACTTCTTCGATGGGTAGGAGCGCAGAGTCGCCAGGCGCTGACGCCAGGTCTTCTCCGGAGTCCTGCCACCGTGGGCGGCCGTGGTCCGGCGCTTGCGGGTCCGGCCCTCTCGTTCGGCTCGTTCCATGCGCAGCACCTTCGAGAAGGAGGCCATGACGAGGTAGGCGATGACCGTCACCGGCAAGGCGAAGATCAGGGTCGCGTACTCCATCGTCGTCACCCCTCCCGCGACGAGCATGGCGATGGTCAGCACAGCGGTGACGACGGCCCAGAAGATCCGCAGCCATTTCGCGCCGTCTTCTTCCGGGTTGGGGATCGTCGATGAGAAGTTCGACATCACCATCGCACCGGAGTTCGCACTGGTGAGGTAGAAGAGCAGACCGGAGAGCGTGGCCAGACCGATGAGGAAGGTCGAGCCAGGGAACATGTCGAGGAGGGCATACCATCCCTGCTCAGGGGAGTCGATGGCCTGCTGTGCGAAGTCATCATTGCCGTTGAAGACCTCGGACAGGGCGGAGTTGCCGAAGATTGAAACGATGAAGAAGTCGCAGAGCACCGGGGCCGTGATAGCCGCGATGACGAACTCACGCAGAGTGCGTCCGCGGGAGATACGGGCCAGGAACAGCCCGACGAAGGGACCCCAGGCCAGCCAGAACGCCCAGAAGAACAGCGTCCAGGCGCCCATCCAAGCGGAGCCGTCATCGACATAGGCGAAGGTGGCCAAGGTGCGTTCGGGCAGGGTGAAGATGAAGCGCCCGATGTTCTCGACCAAGGCATTGAGGAGGAAGGCCGTCTTGCCGGTGACGAGGATGTAGAACATCATCGCCGCACAGGCCCAGAGGTTGAGTTCGGAGATCAGGCGGATGCCCTTGTCCACACCGGAGGTGCAGGCCGCGATCGTCATGACGACGGCGACGAGGACGAGAGCGATCTGGAGGGCGAGGCCCTGCGGAAGACCGAAGAGTTCGGAGAAGCCGACGTTGAGCAGGACGACGCCGATGCCCATCGAGGTGGCGACACCGAAGACGGTGCCGACGAGGGCGAAGATGTCGATGACGTCGCCTGTGGCACCGCGCACCCGCTTGCCCAGCAGAGGGTAGAGGACCGCGCGGATCGACAGGGGCATGCCCCAGCGGTAGGCGAAGTAGCCCATGGCCATGCCTAGCAGCGAATACATCGACCAGCCGGCGATGCCGTAGTGGAACATGGTCCACACGACGGCGTCCTGGGCGGCGGCGGCCGATTCGGGATCGGCATTGACCGGCTGGAGGAACTGGGTGATCGGTCCGGTCACCGAATAGAAGAGCATGTCGATGCCCACGCCCGCGGCGAAGAGCATGGCGACCCAAGTGAAGAGGTTGTACTGGGGGCGGGAATGGTCCGGTCCCAGACGCACGGAGCCTTCCTTGGACAGGGCGACCCAGAGGACGAAGGCGATGACGACGGTGACAGTCAGTACGTAGTACCAGCCGAGGTTCGTCGCGATCCAGTCGACGATCGACTTCATCGTCGTCTGCGCGAAGTCGGGCATGAGCATCGCCCAGATCGAGAAGCCGAGGATCACGGCCGAGGAGATGATGAAGACCTTCCAGTTGACCCGAGATCCCCGCTCGTCCGTGAGTTCCGCGGGGCCGCGGCTCATCTCCGTGCTGGAGATCGGAGGGCGCTTCTCGGGGTCGACGTCTCGGCTTGGTCTGTCGGTTCCGCCGAAGCGCTCACGCTCGACGATCGGCCGTTTCATCTTCTCATCGTTGGGATCCTGCACGCATAACCTCCGGTCGGAAACTTGGGACTCACCCCAAAGGGCACCGATCCATCTTAGGCTCTCGGGATTTTGCCAGAGAATCCGCCCCCTGTTTTCAGCCCACCCTCGCTATGGTTCGGTCCTCCCTGAAACGCCGGTCTTCTGCGCTCTGACGAGGGCCGACGAGGCTGTCAGAGGAGGAACAGGAGACTTGTCGTCAGCGGTGGATCTGCGTCGTTCCGAACGGTCGAGTTCGCACCTGCTTCACTCGGTTCTGCTGTAATCGATTCGGTCCGGTTCTTCTCCATCGTCGCTGTGTCGTTCGTACGAACCGGCCGACCGCCTCGGCGAAGGCCCGGGACTGCATCGGGTCCCCACCGACGACGTGCATGTCCTGACGGTCGTGGAAGTGCGCAGTCGTCATCAGGTCGTGTCCCACGCGCTGTGAGGTGACTTCTGACAGCTGCCCGGGCTCGGTCTGATCGAGGATGAAGGTCCTGTCGGATCCGAGGATCGAGGCGCGGACGAACCGCTGGTTCGTGACGATGAGGAGCTGCGGTTCCGGTGTGCGCTCACTCTTGAAGTGCATGAGCAGCTTTTCGCCGCGGCGGAGCATATCGAGCGGCGGCCCACCGGGGTAGTGAGTGCCAGGAGCTGTGGGATCGATGTCGTCCAACTGAGGTTGCGGCTGCGGCATCGGGCGAGGATGGACTGCGTCCCAGCGAGCTACCCGAGCCTTCGCCCATGCGCGGCTCCCGACCAGGGCGAAGAGGCTCACCGGGAATGCGATGGCACTGCTGATCAGAGCACCGCCGGTCGATTGCACGGGGAGGAACAGGAAGCCGACGGTGATCCCGAGGCTGACGACAAACATGGCAAAGAGGATCGTGACGAAGAGTCCGAACAGGTTGCGATGGCATGCCTCGGCGCAGGAGGCAAGCGTGAAGCCGATGTTGACGGCACTCCAGCAGGCGAGGAAGACGCTGAGGGCTGGCAACGGTGAGGACCCGTAGTCTCCCCACACTGTTCCAGATTCTCCCGGGACGGCGGCGATCGCATGCCAAATGAAGATCGAGGCAGCGGCGAAGACTGAGAAGATCGGTCCCACGGAGAACACTCGATACCCCGCCTGCCTGATGAAGCCGGTGGCCGAATCGGGGATTGTGGGTTCGACACGGCCTCCATCTGCGGCGAGGGCATCATCGTCGGTGAAGTAGATGATGGCTATGGAGTGGACGAGGCCCAGAATTCCGAACCCCACCGTGGCCGCATACTTGGGGTTGATGGTCCCGCGGTCGACCATCCGAGGATCGATACCGGCATTGATCGCGGAGAAGGCGACCAGTGCGAGGACAGTGAGTACGACGCCGTAGACCACTGTCATGAAGAATTTGTGTGTTCTTAACCTCATGCTCTGCAGTCTTACAGCTGCGGTCGTCGCAGACGATGCAGGAATGTTCCAGATCTGTGTCGCGTTCAGCCCGGCCCGTCACGCTCAGGCCAGAGCGCTCGGTCACGCTCAGGCTGGCGCGTCAGCGGTGGATCTGTCCCGTGCGTGCAAGGTGCGTGACCGCCTCGGCGAAGGCTTGGGATTGTTCGGGGCTGCCGCCGAGAACGCGCATGTCCTGACGGTCGCGGAAGTGGGCGACGGTCACGATATCGTACCCTTCGCGATGCGAGCTGGCACCGACCAGCTGGCTGGGACTGGCCTGCTCGAGGACGAAGGTGCGGTCGGATCGGACGATCGAGGCGCGGACGAACCTGGAGGTCGTGGCGATGAGCATCTGGGGTTCTGGGGCGTGGTCGCCGTGAAAGTGCATGAGCAGCCGCTCGCCGGGCTCGAGCATGTCCTGCGGCGGAGGTCCCTGAAGACGGCGCTGATTCTGGGAGCGGCGCTCGTTCTGGGAGCGGCGCTGGTTCTGGGAGCGGCGTGGTTTTGAGGAGCTGCCGTGGGGATGGGCCGCGTCGTAGCGATTGACTCTCACGATCGCCCATGCGCGAGCACCGATGAGGGCGAGCAGGCTCAACGGAAAAACGATGAGGGCCAATGTCAGTGCCTCGACTGTCGGCTGGTCGGCAAGGAGAATGAAGCCGACGGTGTTGCCGATGGCGACGAGGAACATCACGAGCATGGCAGCGATGAAGATGCCGGCGAGGTCACGGTTGAAGGCCTCGGCGATGGCGGCGAACATGAGCCCGACATTGGTGCAGGCCCAGCACAAGAGGAAGAGAGTGAGCGCGGGGGTCGCCGAAGTGGCGTAGTCGCCCCAGACCGTGCCTGGAATTCCCGAATACTCGGCGAAGGAATGCCAGACGAAGACGGAGGCTGCGCAGATGAACGCGAAGATCGGCCCCACGGACAGCACCTTGTACCAGGCCTGGCGAATGAAGCCGGTGTACGAATCAGGTGGGCGGGGAACATGCGGGTCGGGAGGGGCTTCGGAGGATTTCGGCGAGTCATCCTCGTCGAACAAGATGATCGCTACGGAATGGTAGAGACCGAGCAGACCGAAGCACACCGTGGCTGCGCCTTTGGGATCGAAGTCTCCGAAAAGACGGTTGGCTCGAGGGTCGATCCCGGCGTTCGTGAGGGCGAAGACGATCAGCATGAACAGCGCGAGCACGACTGCATACAACAAAGTGGTGCTCAACTTATGCGTTCTCATCCTCATACCTGCAATTCTTGCAGGCCGGGACTGCACTCGCAGTCGAAGGATGTTCCAGATTCGTCTCAGACGCGCTCCGGGCCAGTCGTCAACGCCAGCTTCCGTGCTCCGATGACCAGAGGAAGAGTCACCAACAGGACGACGACGGCGACGAGGAAACCGGCGAGGGGGTTAGCCGCCTCCAACCATCCGAACGCCATCATGATGCCGACGCCGAGTGCGACGAAGAGGAGGAGACCCAGGACCGACAGAATTACGATCTTTCGGACGAGCATGGCCCAAGATAAATACGAGAGCCCGATGTTCGTACTCGCCCATGCAGCTGCGAAGACCGCGAGACAAGGCAGGGGACCGGAGAAGAATTCAGCCCACATGGAGCCCGGTGTGCCAGTGTCGACGGCGAAACTGCGGCAGATCAGCGTTGCCAGAGACAAGCAGACGCCTTGGACCGGGCCCATCAGCAGGATCCCGGACAGCGAATACTTGTGGAGCGCGGTCTGGAAGGTCGGTCCCGACCCTTCACGTTGCTGCTGCTCGTGCATCGGGGACCGGCGCCCGAATGAGACCACGGCGGAGAACACCGATAACAGCCCGAGCAGACCAAACGCCAGACCGGGCACATTCGATGGGTCGGCACTGTCGTCAGCCCGCAGCGGTTGGCCGGCGTTCACGGCGGCAAAGATGCCGATGAAGAGGGCAGCGGTGATCACACCGGTGGTGATGGTGCGTCCGAGGTGCATGGTCATGGTCGTCTGCTCCGCTGGGTCTGCTCAGGTCTCAGGCTCGACCTTAGACGAGGACCGCGTCCGATCCCATCGGCTACGCTGACTGCATGCGTGCAGGTGAAGTGTCCGAGGTCAGCCAGGACTATCTCAAGGCGATCTGGTCGGCCCAGGAGTGGGGCGGGACACCGATGACCGCGACCGAGCTCGCGAACCGCTTCGGCACGACGAAAGCCAATGTCACCGAGGTGCTCAAACGACTCGACGAGCTCGGGCTCATCGTCCGCGTCCCCTACCGCCCGCCGGTGCTGACTGCGCAGGGCGAGACGATCGCCGTGTCGATGGTGCGTCGGCACCGCCTGCTCGAGACCTTCCTTGTCGAATCCCTGGGCTACGGCTGGGATGAGGTCCATGACGAAGCGGAAATCCTGGAACATGCGGCCTCTGACCGGCTCGTCGACCGCATCGACGCCTTCCTCGGCCGCCCCAAGACGGACCCCCACGGTGATCCGATCCCGGGTCCCGATGGACAGGTCGAGTCCCATGATTCCTCGCTTCTCCTCGCCGAAGCTGGCCCCGGGTCCTACTCGGTCATCCGGGTCTCGGACGCGGATCCCTCAGTCCTTGCCCACCTCGCCGAGGTGGGGGTGCGCCCGGGTGCGACAGTCGAGGTGGCAGACGCGGACAGTGAGCTGTCTGCCGACACCTCGACTGTAACGGTCACGATCGACGGCGAACCGGTCGCGATCGACCGAACGGTCGCCTCGGCGGTGTATCTGGCTCAGCGCTGAGGCAGACCATCCGGGCTAAGGCCCTCGGATCTGCCTGGCACTCGTCAGATCTGCTTAACGCTCTGCGTAGCTCGCGTCCGCGAAGTAGAGAGCGAGTTCTGCCGAGGCCGCCGGGCTGTATCCCTCGTCTTTCACGAGCCGCGGTACGTCTGCCCACAGCTCCGGTTCGAAGGGGACTCCGGGCACGTGATTCGGATGTGTGTGCCGTCGATGGGCAGGATGAGCGGGGTGCACTTTGGCATCGATCGACTGCAGGGAGTCGAAGACAGACAGGTAGAGATCCGGAGTGAAACCGCAGTTGCGGGCTTCGGTGGCAACCTTGACCCAGCTGGCGGAGCCGACGATTCGTCCGGCCTTGAGTGTGTTGTTGATGAGGTTCTTGATGGTGGCATTCTGCGGATGCGGAGAGTGCAGGAGAAGGACTCGGCCCCAGATGAGGGCCTCTTCGTCAGTGAATCCGGGCCAGTGATTTCCAGAAGATGCAGACACGGTGAAACCAGCTTCCTCGGGCGCAGTGCACCCGAATCGAATCTTGCCAACGCCGTGTGGCGCTGACCCGTTCTATCCCTGGGGCACCCGGTCGATGACGGGTTGCCGCGCGGCCGGCCAGGTACCGATGGCCACGACTCGTGAACGTAAGATTGATCCTATCCGCCGAGGCTGACACGAGCTTCGCCGAGCTCCGTGCCTGTCGAAACGCGCTTCGGCCCGGACCGATGCATCAGATGCTGGTCCGGGCCGAAGAGGTGAACGAATGTGCCTCAGCTGAAGAACGTGCGCAGACTCAGTACGCTGATTGCGCCGATGGTCGCCGCAGCGGGCAGGGTGATGATCCAGGCCATGGCGATCGGCTTCATCAGTTTCCAGTTCGCTGAGCGGTTGACCAGTCCCACGCCGATGATCGCACCGATGAGGATGTGGGTTGAGGAGACGGGCAGGCCGCTGATCGAGGCGGCCATGACGACGCCGGCAGCAGCAAGCTCGGCGGCGAAGCCGGAGGCCGGGTGGATCTCCGTGAGCTTGGTTCCGACCGTGGCGATGACCTTGCGGCCGATGAACCAGAGACCGGCAACGAGGGCGATGCCACAGGTGAGCATGGCGGCGAAGGGGACGGTCGCTTCGGAGTCGATGGTGCCGGTCTTGAGGACGTCGAGGACGGCGGCGAAGGGCCCGATCGCGTTCGCAATGTCATTGGATCCGTGGCTGAAGGCGAATGCGGAGGCGGTGAACACCTGCATCCAGGAGAAGAGGATGAACGTCGCGCGGGGCACTGTCTGCTTGCGAAGGGTCTTGGCGAAGACGAACACTGCCATCCACACGGCGAGGCCGATCATCGTCATGAGGAGGGTGCCGCCGATGGGGCCGACCGTCACGTCGAGATTCTTCAGGCCCTTGAACAGGAGCATCGCGGTGAGGATGATGGCACCGCCGGCCGCGATGAGCGGAACCCAGCGCTGCAGCGTGGAGTGTGAACCGACAGTGGAAGCGGATGTGGCTGAAGGGTCGCGTTCGAGATCCATTTCCGCCTCTGCCGCCTGATTGTCGCTGCCGGTCGACGTCAGCATGTGGGGCTTCAGGGTCTGTGACAGGGCATTGCCGAGGACGTACTTCTTGATCGCCCCGTAGATGAGGAAGGCGACGATGGCGCCGAGGGCGGGGGAGAGGACCCAGGAGATCGCGATCATGCCGACCTCTGACCACTGCACCATGGCGAAGCCGCCGGTGCCGGTGACGAAACCGATGGTCAGGGAGGCGCCGATGATGCCGCCGATGATCGAGTGGGTGGTCGAGACGGGCCAGCCCATGCGGGTGGCGATCAGCAGCCAGACTGCGGCACCGAGGAGGGCCGCCATCATGATGTAGACGAATTCCATCGGGTTGAGGGAGACCGCATTGAGGTCGACGATCCCGCTCTTGATGGTGTCGGTGACCTCGCCACCGGCAAGCAGTGCACCACTGACCTCGAACACGGCTGCGACGAGGAGCGCCTGCTTCATCGTCAGCGTGCCGGCGCCCACCGAGGTGCCGAAGGCGTTTGCCACATCGTTGCCGCCGATGTTGAAGGCCATGAACGCACCGAAGATGACTGTCGTGATGAGCACCATGCGAGGTGCGTCCTGATCGACATAGCCGAATGACCACAGAGTAAAGGCGATGAGACTGCCCGCAAGCAGCAGGCCGAAGGCGAGGTGCCAGAGGCGATCATTGCTACGACCGACGGTCTGCGTCGGCGTGAAGGTCTCTGGGGCCAGAGCCTGGGTCATGCGCTTCTCCTAGCGAGGTTCATGAGATGTGTTTCCGGTTGATTCCCATGATTCTCACTCCAAATGTCCGCTAGGTTAAGAAGCAGATGAATGGGAGGTGAACACACTGCACGCGGGTAGAGAACATCAGGTGCACAATAGATGTAGTTTGCCTCGTGTTCACGTGAAATTCCAGGTCAGATGCTATGTAAGCGTCTTCTGGTGCAAGAGGGGCTTGCCTGTGGAGCGGCGAGATTTCGGATTGTGATGATGGACACGCGGGCACGAACGAATCGTGCCCGCGTGTGAGAGGTGGTGCCGAGGGTGTGCTGAGTCTCAGCCCTGGCGTCGCGGCAGGTTCCACCGCGGCTGCGGCTGGGACGGCTTGCCATGCTGTGGCATATAGCCGCGCTCGGCCTGCAGGTGTCCCTTGTCATGGCTCTTCGACGTGGCATCGGGATCGAGACCAGGGATCTGCGCCTCGAGCTTCCTGTTCGCCTGGTCGGCGCCGATGATCGGCATCTCGCCCGTGATCACCGGTTTTTCGTCTCCTTTGTCGTTTCGCATGGTGTTTCCCTTCTCTCGTGATTTCCTGCTCTGCTTCTGTGCAGCCGATGGGGTTTCAGTTGTGCGCAGTGCCGCATACAGTCCGGCCCACTGCTGGGGTTCAAGGTTTCGTGGCAAGGTGTCTCCTCTGACGTCATTGCGGTCCATGGTCGATTGCAGTGTGGAGCGATCAGTGAGATTCATTGTGGTGAGGATTCCTTTCATCCCACGTCCGCGTCCGGTGAAGGCCGTGCGGACGAACTGTTGGTAATCCGACCTGTGCCGGTCAGGCACGAGGCTGGCTGTGAGGCGATCAATGGTGAGGATGCCACCGTCGACGCTGGGCTTCGGTGTGAAGGCGTGGGCAGGTACGCGGTCGATGAGTCGGAAGTTGTACCACGGCGCCCATTGGGCGGTCATCATGGTCGAGCCGCCGACTCCGGCGCGTTTGCGGGCGACTTCCCATTGGGTGAGTAAAATCGCGTTCTGCCATTTCCGGGCGCGCAGCAGTCTGCGCAGAATGGGTGTGGTCAGGTGGAAGGGCAGGCTGCCGACGATCACTGGCTGGTCGAGCCTGGACGTCAGAATATCTGCGTGCCTGACTTGAGCGCGCGGGAATGTGTGTTCAAGGTGACTGATCCTCGTCTCGTCGAGTTCCACGAGCGTGAGCGGCCTGCCGAGCTTGTACAGCTGGGCAGTCACCGCGCCGGTGCCGGGTCCGATCTCCAGAATGGGGCCGGTGGTGGCGCGGGTCAGGTTCGCGATCGTGTGCAGGGCTGAGCGTGAGTGCAGGAAGTTCTGGCCGAGTTCGTGTCGGCCGCCGAATGATGAATGAGTTCGCAAGGGTGCGCTCCGGAAGTGAAGAAGGGAGCACCCAAGGCAGCGCAATGCGCAGTGACATACGTCAGTGAATTGCGGCTTCGCCCCGGATGCAGATGATCGTCCGGGTCGACAGCGCGCTGCTACAGATCCTGCTCGAGGGGCTCAGCGCCGACAGATTCGTCAGTGGACTGTTGGTGCCGATGCCTCGATGAGGTCAGTGGATCACAGAAAGTGAATCGAGCGCGCCGTCAGGCGCGGCGATCACGAATGTAGAAGGTCAGCGCTGTCGTTGCGCTGCAATTTAATGTTCCCATACCCGATAAGTTAGCACGTGACCTTGCTGATGTTCCAGGGTTTGGGCCGAAATCGATCGAAACCAGGACGAGTGGCTGAACTCGCCGAGGTGGCCGCGAGCTATTCGATGATCTCGCCGCTGATGACATCGCCGCCGTTCTCCGGGGGCCTGCGGTGCGGATCCTGACGAATGGCCTGAGCGGTCTTGCGCAGGCGCCAACCGAGTGCGACCAAGGCGATGCCGACGAGAACGATGAAGCCGGCAAGAGTGAAGATGAGCGCAGTGACGCCGGCGTCGGGGGCGAAGAGGAAGAAGAAGCCGAGGACGATGCCGACGGCACCGATGAGCGTGAGCGCCCACCACATCCGCACACCTAGACGGCGAATGAACAGGGATGCGGTCAGGGCGAGGAAGCTGAAGAAGATAACCGCGAACCCGGTCAAGATGGTGACGAAGGCGGCGAAGAACATGGGGGAGAAGAAGATGAGCGCCCCCAGCAGAATCAGTAGCACCGAGCGAGCCGCCAGGCTTCCCGAACGCGTGCCCTTCGGCGCCAGGACGAAGGAGGAAACGGCGATGACGGCCAGCCAGATGGCGAAGATGCGCACGACCACCTCGGCGCTGGTGCCGGGCCAGACCATCATCAGGAGTCCGACGAGAATCGCGATGACGCCGTTGATGATGACTGATCTGCTGGTGCGTTTCAGGTCCATGCCTCAAGCGTAGTCACTCGGGATGGTAGCTCGCTGAACACCACAGCCTACGCGGGCGCCCGGTTGTCCTCCGTGCTTTCCTCCACGGAGGCGGTCGTGTCGTTCTCGCTGCCCGGCAGCTTGATCGATGAGGGCAGATGCATCGTCTCGTTCAGCCTCATCGAATCGGACAGGGCACGGACCATCCCGCTGAGATCATCCAGCGAGTGGCCAGTGTCCTTGGCCCCGAAGGTGGCGCTCAACGAGGGGTTCGCCGCCGAGGTGGTGCCCTCGGTGCTCGACGTCCCCGCGGGGACGTCCTTGGCTGAGGTTGCCGCCTTCGGGGTGTTGCCCTCGAGGAAGCGCAGCAGCTCGACCGGGAAGGGCAGGACCAATGTCGAGTTCTTCTCGGAGGCGACTTCGACGATGGTCTGGAGCAGGCGCAGCTGCAGGGCTGCGGGTGTATCGGCCATCGCACTTGCGGCCTGGGCGAGCTTGTTCGAGGCCTGGAACTCACCGTCGGCGATGATCACACGTGAACGGCGTTCACGTTCGGCCTCTGCCTGACGAGACATCGAACGCTTCATCGACTCCGGCAGGGCCACGTCCTTGATCTCGACTCGATCGATGTGCACACCCCAGTCGACGGCAGGGCTGTCGATCATGATGGCCAGGCCCTGGTTCAGCCGCTCCCGATTCGTGAGCAGATCGTCGAGTTCGCTCTGGCCGATGATCGAGCGCAGGGACGTCTGCGCCACCTGTCCGACGGCGAGCTGATAGTTCTCGACATCGATGATGGCACGTCTGGGATCAACGACCTTGAAGTAGATGACCGCATCCACCCGGACGGTGACATTGTCACGGGTGATGCCTTCCTGGGCAGGGATCGGCATGGTGATGATCTGCAGGCTGACCTTCTCCATCCTGTCCACGAACGGGACGATGGCCGTCATCCCGGGGCGCTTGGGTTCATCAATGACTCGACCCAGGCGAAACACGACACCGCGCTCGTACTGTTTGACGATCTTCAGACTGTTTCCGAGGCCGATGGCCCCGAGCGCGATCAGACCGAAGATGAGAATTAAGAGGAACATCGAACCGCCTCCTCAGACGACTGACTGTCCCTTCAACGCTACGCCTGCGCGGGCAGAAAAGACCCGCCTCGGCGAAAATATTGATCCGCTTCCCGGGCACAGCTCAAAGATCCGTGCACAGTTCGAAGAGCAGTCAGCTGATTGAGGGTTCGACAGGCGAGACGTCGGCGACTCAGCGCGTCGGTGCTGTTGCCCGTTCCCGAGCCAGCAGCCGCTTGCCCGCGGGGTAGGCGGCAAGGGACTGCGGCAGGCTGATGGGCCGGCCCGAAGCATAGGTGGCGATGACCTCGCCGGTATCGGGTTGGTTCGGGCTCACACCGTGGGCTTCGACGCCGATTCTGCGCAGGGTCTGCTTCGCCACCGGAATCGGGGAGTCGAAGAGCGTGATCGCACCGGCCCGGGCGGCCATGATCCGCTCGGCGACCAGGCCGTAGTGGGTGCACCCGAGCACGATGGTCTCCATGCCGGGATCCATCTGGTTCAGCGCGGCATCGATTGCGGCATCGATGGTGGGCAGATCAGCGTCGTTGATCGCCTCGGCGAGGCCCGGGCAGGCCACCTTTGACACGGTGACCTCAGCGGCGAAGGTGTCGATGAGGTTCTGCTGGTAGGCGCTGCCGGTTGTCGCCGGGGTCGCCCAGATCGCGAAGTCCTGACCAGTTCCGGCCGCCATCTTCACCGCTGGAACGGTGCCGATGACGGGAATGTCCGGTTCATAGCGGGCGCGGACGGCTTCGAGTGCTTGGACGGAGGCGGTGTTGCAGGCGATGACGATGGCATCGGGGTCCCACTCGGCGAGCACTGCAGCCGAATTCAGGGCCCTGGCTTCGAGCGCTTCCGGGCTGAGGCTGCCATACGGTGTGAAATCCGGGTCCATGGCGAGGACCAGGTCCGCGTGTGGTGCCAGATGGAAGAGGGCATCGGCGGTGCCGAGCAGCCCGAGTCCGGAATCGAGCAGGCCGATACGCGTCATGAATCCTCTTTCGGGTAGGCGAATTCCTTGATCTCCTTCAGGTGTGCCTTCGTCAGGCCCTGTGCGAATTTCGGAGCGATGAGCTTGAGGCGGTTCGGCGAATAGTGCTCGGCGAAGTAGTCGCGCGTGGCCGGTGCGGCGAGGTCATCATCGATCCACACTGCCCGACCATGCTCATGCTCAGCCAGCCAGTCCTCCATGGCACGGGCCTTCCACCACAGGTGCGGATCGTTGGCATACCGGTTGTGGGTCTCATCGGGCATCTCGATGACCTCGAAGGAGTTGCGGAGACCGAACTTCGGCTCCAACTCCGTTTTGCAGCGCTCTGACCAGGTGGAGAGCCACACGATGTCGACTTCGTGAGTTTCTACGAGGCGGTCGAAGAAGGCGATGACCGCGGGTTTGTAGTGGAGTTCGTAATGCCAGGCCTGGAGCTTCTTGCGACCTTCGGCCATGATGCGCAGCTTGGGCACCGGGTAGGAGTTGAGGACTCCATCGACGTCGAGGAAGACAGTGACATGCCGTGCCTGCCGACGCGCTGATGTCGGCGAGGGGGATGCAGCAGCCATTGTTCCTTCCTGGGGAGTCGAGTACCGGCTAGTCTGAGAGCAGACGGCGTCGGCCTGCGATGGGCCGATGGATTCCAAGAATACCGCTCGAAACTGAAGAAGGACGAGCACCACATGTATACGGAGATGCGCATTCCCCGGCTGCGCGCCGCACTGTGGACCTCGACCCCGGAGGACACCCCATCGCCTGACCTCGCCGAGGTGGCCGTGCGGGTCCCGCCCGCGACCATCGCACCAGCGGCGTCCCTGATCGTACCCGACGGTTGCATGGACCTCATCGTCATCGAATCCAGCGTCGTCATCGCCGGAGCAGACTCCAGCGCTCGCACCTTCAGTGCTCCGGCGACTCACGGAGGCGCAGCTGGCGGGGCGTCGGAGCAGCCCGCTGCAGAGCCGATTGTGGGGCTGAGGTTCGACCCCGGTGTGCTCCCGCAGCTGCTGGCGACCTCGGCGGCCGAACTCGTCGACCAGGTCACCCCGCTTGATGCGGTCATCGGACGCAGAGCCTTAGGTACTGGACCTTTCGCGGACGACTCCGCCAGCCGGCTGATGAGCATTGCCGAGGAGCTGACGTCCCGGGTCGAGTTCAATCACAGGCCGGTCGAGCTGGCGACGCTCTTGGATGTCAGCCCTGACCAGCAACCCAGTCATATCGCCGAGGTGGCCGCGCAGTTCGCGTACTCACCGCGGCAGCTGCGGAGGCTCTCTGCCGACTGGTTCGGGTACGGGCCCAAGCACTTGGCGAAGGTTCTGCGTTGGCGGGCCGCTCGGGCGCACATCGACGCCGGGCGCACCCGCACAGCGGCCGCGGCTGCGGCAGGATACGCTGACGCGGCTCATCTGTGGAGAGACGAGAAGTCACTGCTGGGACTGTGACGTCATTGCTCGGGCTGGGAAGTCAGTGCTGCGAAGAGGTCGATCGTGTTGTCATCGGGATCGGAGACCACGGCGTAGCGCTGGCCCCAGAACGCGTCCCAGGGTTCATGGACGACGCCGGCCACGGGGTCTGCACCGTTGCCACCGGCAGTGAGCTGGGCGAAGGTCGCATCGACAGCCTCGGCGGTGGAGCAGTCGAAGGCTAAGGACATTTTGTGACCACCGGTCGGCCGCGTCCACTCAGGGTCGATGCTGAGTATGACCGCTTCGGTGTCGAGCAGCAGGCGGAGGCTGCCGGAGGAGAACTCCGTGTGTTGTGCATCCGCGCCACCGTCGACGAGGTCGAGGCCGAGCACGGAGTAGAACTGTACGGCGGAGGGCATATCTGCGGTGATGATTGAGATCGCGTCGAGTTTCATGCCTTCAGGCTATGCGCATGAGAATCGGCCGAGCATGAACAGAACGGCCATCTTGGCGCAGGAATCGAGTTACTCCGTTAGCGTGAATGAGGGAGCCAGGCACAATTGCGAAGCACAGGAAGAGTGGAACGTGGGAAACAATGAAGTCCTCACCAGCTCACAGATCTTCGACGCCGGTATCGAGGATTGGAGGCAGCTGGCCGGACCGATCAGAGCACGGTTCCCGACTGACGACTTCGCCCAAGGGCTGGTCTTCGTCAACGCAATCGGCGAAGCTGCAGAACAGGCGAACCATGCTCCGGACATCGCTCTCACGAGCACTGGTGTCACTGTCACCTTGAGCAGTCACAGTGTCGGCGGGGTGACCGACGATGATATTGCTCTTGCTCGAAAGATCAGCGAACTTGCTGCTGAGGCGGGACTGGCCGCTGACACTGCGAGCCTGATGCAAGCCGAGTTCGCTCTCGACACGGGTTCAGGGGATCGAACATCCGCCTTCTATGCGGCGCTTCTCGGCGGTGAAACTGCTGGTGTGCACTCGGGAGGCGACCTCGTCGACCCCACTGGTCAGATGAACTCGCTGCTGTGGTGGCAAGAACCGCGAGAGAACAGCCGGTTCCCGTTGCCGGAGTCAGCGGTCCCGCAGAGCTGGCACCTTGATGTCTGGGTCAGCCATGATGAGGCCGAGAACAGGATAGCTGCGGCGCTCGCCGCGGGTGGCCATCTCGTCAGCGACAAGGCTGCGCCATCCTACTGGGTTCTAGAAGATCCCGATGGCAACCGAGCCTGCATCTGTGCACCGATGGTCCACTGAGCAATCGGCCGACGGGCCAACCGTCGAGCTGTAAGACGGCCGGGCTTTAGTCGGCTTCGGGGAGGTATTCCTCGAACACGGCTCGCAGCTGCGGGGTCAGAGGCGCGGGCTTCGCAGAATCACGATCGATGTGGACGAGCACGACGCTGTGGTCGAAGACCTGTCGTCCGTCCTGGTCACCGCGAGTGTTGATGGTGAACGAAGAGTTGCCGAGTTTTGTCACGGACACGCTCATCGTCAGCGTTGGTCCGTACATCACAGGCACCAAATAGTCGATGGACTGGTGTGCGACGAGGAGGCCGCCGCCGGTGATGTGGCCGGCCTTGATCTCATGCATCCATCGGATCCGACCCTCTTCGATGAGGGTGATCAGGCGAGCGTTGTTCACGTGGCCGAGCATGTCCTGATCGGACCAGCGCACCTCGGGGGAATACTCGAACGTCTTCACAAATGACCTCTTATCTCTCGGCAATCGGCACTCATCGTGTCAGATTATCGATAGGTGCCGAAATCGACCTCAGTACCGTCCTGATCGATCGTTCTATAGTTAAACAGGACTGGTCGACGAAAGGAAATTCCGACGGAGTTCGATGACGTTCGGCCTCAGATGTGGTGTTCTCAGCCGCGGCGTTCGACTTCAGCCGCGGCGATTCCTGATCTCCTCGTTGACTGCGCCGACGACCTCGTGAAGGTCACCGATGATCGCGTAGTCGGCGCGCTGGACCATCGTCGACTCCTCATCGGTGTTGATCGCGATGAGCGTCTTCGCGCCTTCGATTCCGGCCATGTGCTGGATCGCGCCGGAGATTCCGCAGGCAATGTAGACATCCGGTGCGATCCGGCTGCCGGTCTGCCCGACCTGCTCCGCATGCGGCCGCCACCCAAGACCGGTGACGACGCGAGAGACGCCCAGTGCCCCGCCGAGGTGGTCGACGAGTTCGAGGACCTCGCCGAATCCGTTCTCCGAACCGACCCCGCGGCCAGCTCCGACGACGGCCTTAGCCTGTGTCAGGCCCGAGGTGTCGTTGCCATCCACGGTGTGAACCTCGGTGCGGACCACGCGGGTCCGCAGATCCTCGGCCGCAATGTCGAGTTCGTAGTCGAGCACCTCGGGGCTCGTCGCAGTGGTCTCCTCCGGAGTGCAGGCGTGACCGGCGATAGTGAGAACCTGCAGGTCACCGTCGAGGACGAGCCTTTCGAAGGCCGTCCCGCCGAGCACCTGCCGCAGCAGACCCTCCTCATCGGCGGCCACGACATTGGCCGCCATCCGCGACCCGGTCCTCACAGCCACATGTGCCATGAGCTCCATGCCGCGCGGGGTGCCCGAGGCCAACACGGTCCCCGTCTCCGGCGCGATATCGACCAGAGCCTGCGCCCAGGCAGGTGCCGAATACGCTTCGAGGTCAGAGTGTTCGAGGTGGTGGATGGTCTCCACGCCGAGTGCTGCGAGCTGCTCGGTGGCGGTGTCGGGGAGGGCGCCGATGACGGCAACGTCGAGGGTCGACCCGGCGAGGACGTCGGCGTTCGTGCGGGCGAAGGTGACCGCCTCGGCGGAGGTCAGCACCACCTGGCCGGACTCATCTGTTTCGACGAATACGAGAGTCATGACCTGATCACTCCGATCTCTTCCAGAACATCGACCAGGGCATCGGCCGCATCGGGCCCCTCGCCGAGGATGGTGACTTCGCTTGTCTTCTCCGGCGGCAGTTCGAGGCCGATGCGCGGGTTCCCGGTGCCCGGTTCGGGCGCTACGTATTCGGTGATGCGAGCCTTCTTCGCCTTCATTCGCCCGGTGATCGAGGGATAGCGCGGGTCGACGCCGCCTTCCTGAATAGCGATGACGGCAGGCAGATCGAGGGCGAAGACCTCGGTCCCCGCTGGCCCGATTCCGCGTGCCTCGATCGACCCCGATCCGCCGCCGCTGCCTGCGCCGCCTCCACTGGACGTCAGTGTCTGGATTCCTGTCAGCACGGGATACTCCAGGTCGTAGGCCAGGCGGATGCCGACTTGGAAATCGCCGGTGTCGGCGGCATCATTTCCCAGCAGCACAAGATCGAAGGACTGTCCCTGTTCGGCGCGATCACGGACGATATCGCCGATGATCTGGGCGATATCCTCGGGCCCGAACGCACCCGGGTCCTCGGCCTCGATGAGAATCCCGTCGTTGGCGCCCACGGCCACGGCCGCGCGCAGCTGTTCGACCGCCTCGGCGGGGCCCACAGTCAAGACCGTGACCGTGCCGCCTGTGGCTGCGGCCGTTTGAATGGCCAGTTCCACCGCACATTCCTCGTGCGCCGAGGTGGTGTGGCCCAGACCGGCATCGTCGATGTCCGTGCCGGAGGCGTCGAGCGTGATCTGGCCCGAGATGTCGGGGATGCGTTTGATGCAGACGAGGATGTCCATGGCCTACCTCCGGATGCTCTCGTTGTCGGGATCGAAGAGGGGAGTGGCGTCGATCGAGGCCACCGTGATGGGGTAGGCCTCCTCCATGTAGACGACGGTGAGCTGGTTGCCCAGGACCGCCTCGGCGGGAGGAAGGAAGGCCATGAGGACATGCTTGCCCAGGCTCGGGGCCGACCCCGCCGAGGTGACCCATGAGTGCCGTCCATGTCCATCGACGAGCGGTTGCCCCTCCTTGGACAGGATGGGTTCCCCACCGAGCATGTAGCGCTTCTCCCCGCTGCTGCTCGTGTGGTCATCGACCGTGAGTGAGCAGAGGACCGTCTTCGGGTCCTCCTCGCGGTGGCGCAGGTGGGCGTCGCGGCCGACGAAGTTCTGCGCCTTCACCTTCGGTCGGGCCATACCGACCTCGATGACGCTGCGTTCGGAGTCGAGTTCGGCACCGAAGGCGCGGTAGCCCTTCTCGATGCGGCCGGTGGTTCCGTAGACGCCGAGCCCGACGGGCACGAGCCCATGCTCACGGCCCGCCTCGGTGAGGACATCCCAGAGTTTGAGCCCGGATTCCATGGGGACGTAGAGCTCCCAGCCCAGATCGCCGACGTAGGAGATTCTGGAAGCCAGCACCGTCAGCGAACCGATCTCGATGGAACGGGCAGTACCGAACTTGAAGGCTTCGTGGGACACGTCTGCCTTCGTGACCTGGGAGAGGATGTCCCGTGCTCGTGGCCCCCACAATCCGATCGTCGTCCACGAAGAAGTGAGATCGGCGATCTGCGCCCCGGTCTCCGGGAGCCGGTCGGCGAACCATTTGACGTCGACCATGCCGTGGGCGGCACCCGTGACGACGCGGAATCGGTCGTGGGCCAGTCGCATAATGGTCAGGTCCGAGCGGAATCCGCCGGCCTCGTCGAGGACCGGGGTGTAGACGACGCGGCCGATGCTCACATCCATCTGCGCCAGCACGATTGATTGGACTGTGTCGAGGGCGGCGGGGCCGAACACGTCGAAGATGACGAAGCTCGAGAGGTCGACGAGACCGGCACGCTCACGCATCGCCAGATGCTCCGCGTTGGTGATCGGTGACCACCAGCGTGAGTCCCATTCGGCGGTGCGATCCATCACGCGCTCGCCGAATTCCTCGAGCAGGGGTGCATTGGATTCGTACCATTGCGGGCGCTCCCAGCCGGCGACCTCGAAGAAGACGGCGCCGAGTTCCTTCTCGCGCTCGTGCATGGGGGAGAGGCGGACGTTGCGATCGGAGGTCCACTGCTCGCCCGGGTGGACGATGCCGTAGGTCTTGATGAAGGCCTCTGAGGTTCGAGCCTTCACATGCTCGCGGGTGCGCTGGTGGGGGTGGAAGCGGGCGATGTCGGCACCTTGGACGTCGACCTCGGGCAGGCCGTTCGTCATCCATTCGGCCACGGCCCGGCCCACGCCCGGGCCTTCCTTGACCCACACCGCTGCCGCCGACCACAGGCCCTTGACCTCGGGTGATTCGCCGAGGATGGGGGCGCCGTCCGGGGTCAGTGAGAGGAGGCCGTTGATGGCGTAGCGGATCTCGACGTCTGGGTTGGAGAGGACATCGGGCATGAGTTCGAGGGCCTGTTCGAGTTGCGGGTCGAAGTCATCATCGGTGAAGGGCATCTCCGTAGGGGAGAGCTTCGCGGCTTCGATCGAAGGGATCTCCTCGGGGTCGTGGAGGATCGCGCGGTGAGCGTAGGAGCCGATCTCCATGTCCGCCCCGTGCTGTCGTTCGTAGCAGAAGGTGTCCATGTCGCGCACGATCGGGAACGTGATCTCACCCGACTGCTCGGCCAGCTGCGGGACCGGGCCGACGCTGATCATCTGGTGCACCGCCGGTGTCAGCGGGATTGCGGCACCGGCCATGGCCGCGATGCGCGGACTCCAGACTCCGCAGGCGATGAGGATCTTATCGGTCTCAATCACACCCTTCGTGGTGTGCACTCGTGCGATCGCCCCGTTCTCGACGTCGATGCCGGTCACCTCGGTGTTCGGTGACACCGTCAGTGCTCCCTTGGCCTGCGCGGATTCGCGCATCATGGTGCCCGCACCCACGGAGTCGACGACGCCGACCGTCGGTGTCCAGAAGGCGCCGACGATGACGGATGGGTCGAGGAAGGGCACCTTCTCGACGACCTCTTCGGGGGCGACCAGGTGGGATTCGATGCCCCAGGCCTGCGCCGAGGCCATCCTGCGTCTCAGCTCCTGCATGCGCTCCTGGGTGCGGGCGACTTCGAAGCCGCCGGTCTGCGTGAAGACGCCGAGTTCTTGGTACTGTCGCACGCTGTCGAGGGTGAGGTCGGTGATTTCGCGGGAGTGATCGACCGGGAAGATGAAGTTCGAGGCGTGCCCGGTCGACCCGCCCGGATTGGGCAGTGGGCCCTTGTCGACCTGGACGATGTCTCTCCAGCCGAGTTCGGCCAGATGGTGGACGAGGCTGTTGCCGACGATGCCCGCGCCGACGACAACGACACTGGCCTGAGTGGGAACGGAAGCCATGGCAGGCTCCTCTCCGAAGGCATCTTCGCCTTCAACGGCACATGTTGCGTAATAAGCAACTTGACGCACCATGTGAGACTGAGTGCTTTGATCGTCCTCCGCTCGCCGAGGTGTGTCAAGGGTGTGTTCGGCAGTCGATCCTCAGCCCTCGCGCCATCCGAACCGTAACGAGATGTCAGTCGCCGCAGCCACCAGCAAGTCCTTTGCGGCATCGACCTTGTCGTCGGTGAAGCGAAACCCCGGACCCGAGGCAGAGATCGAGGCGATGACATCACCGTGGGCATTGCGGATCGGGGCCGAGACAGCGGTGAGGCCAACCTCGAGCTCATCGATGACGACCGAGAATCCGGCGGCGACCACCTCGGCGACTTCCGTGAGCAGGCGGGGGATCGAGGTCACCGTGTGCGGGGTGTAGGTCGGCAGCTTTGACTCGAGCGCTGTGCGAATGCCGGCCTCACTCAAGCCGGATAGCAGTACCTTGCCGTTCGAGGTCGCGTGCAGAGGGATGCGCTGGCCGACCCAGTTGTGGCTCTGGACCGAGGCATTGCCCGATACCTGGTCGAGATAAAGAGCTGCTCCATCGGAGAGGACTGCGACGTTGATCGTCTCACCGGTGCGTTCGGCCAGAAGCTTGGCGATGGGGCGGGCTTCCTGGACGATGTCGAGGCGGGCAGTGGTGGCCCCGGCGAGGCGGAGGATGCCCAGGCCCAGACGGTACTTGCCGCGATGCTGGTCCTGTTCGACGAGGCCGCGAGCTTCGAGCGTGGAGACGATGCGGGAGGCCGTTGACTTGTGCACGCCGAGTTCGGCGGCGATCTCGGTGACGCCTGCGAGTCCGGTGCGGGCGATGACTTCGAGGATCGTCACGGCACGGTCGACCGACTGCACCGAACCGGAGTGCACGGAGCCGGAGTGCGTCTCGCTGTTGCTCATTTCGAAACTGTAGCTCACATGACACAACGCGGACAGGGGCGAACCACGCGTGATGTAGGGTGAATGCCGCCGGAGTGCCGATGGTGCCGCGGCGTATCTTTCCCCGACGGAGTTGAGCGTTATGACCAATGGGACCCAGTCGATCGATCGTGCGGCAGAGATATTGTCGCTGGTGGTGAAGGCGGATGACCCGATCTCCTACACCGAGGTGGTGGAGTCGACGGAGTTGGCGCGCTCGACGGTCTCACGCCTGCTCTCCGCCCTCGAACGCAATGGGCTCGTCGAACGTGACGGGGACGGGCTCTATCGCGGCGGGTCTCTGTTCGCGACCTACGCGTCGCGGTTTGACCGGGTCGAAACTCTGGTGACCGCCGCTGATCCCACTCTCCAGCGGCTGAGTGAAGAGACCGGTGAGACGGTCAACCTCGCCGTTCCCAGTTCCACCGGCGTCGTCCAAGTCGCACAGGTCGATTCGACCTTCGTCCTCGGCGCCACGAACTGGGTCGATGTCGAGGTGCCGCCGCACTGCTCGGCGCTGGGTAAGATCATGTACGCCTACGAGATCATTCCGGTCCCCGCCGGCCGTTTGGAACGCCGCACCCCATACACATTGGGTTCGCGAAAAGAGCTCATGGACAACCTCGCCGAGGTGCGCGAACGCGGGTACGCAATCGTGCACGAGGAATTCGAAGAAGGCCTCGATGCTCTGGCCGCACCAGTGTACGGCGTCGACGGCAGAGTTGTCGCAGCTGTCGGCATTTCGGGTCCGACCATGCGGATCGCTGACCACCACGAGACTGTCGGCAAACTCCTCGTCGACGAAGCCGGTCTGCTCTCCCGCAGCCTTAAGCGCAAGGTCACTCACCGGTGAGTTACTGATTGGATTGGAGTTCTCATGTCGAATGCGCAGTCCCCGCGGACATCTCTTTCAGCACTGGATCGGCGAATGCTCGATCTGGCGATCGAACAGGCCGAGCTCGGATGGGATGAAGGTGGCGTGCCGATCGGTGCGGTCCTCGCTCACGGAGATGAGGTTCTTGCAGTGGGCCGCAACCGACGAGTTCAGCAGGGCAGTGCGATCCTTCACGGCGAGACCGATGCTCTAGAACGAGCGGGACGGTTGCCGGCATCTGTCTATCGCGAATGCACTCTTTACACGACCCTGTCACCGTGCTTCATGTGCGCTGGAAGCGCGCTGCTGTACAGAATCCCCCGCATCGTCATCGGTGAGAACCGAAACTTCACGGTCTCCGAAGACCTGCTGGCCGCACACGACGTGGAACTCCTCGTCGCTGACGACGAACGGTGCGTAGCCCTGATGAGACAGATGCTCGATCAGCGCGGTGAAATCTGGAACGAAGACATCGGCGAGCAGTGATACCCAGTCGCCAGTGATCAGGCGAACTCGGCGAGGATGGCCTCGCTCATGCCTCTGCTTGCCCTTTCCAGCAGGATCTTTCCCTTGCCCGCGGTGGCGTCTGCGCCGGAGGACAGGCAGCCTGAGGATGGTGTCAGCTCGGGGCGCACCGGCAAGACATCGTAGTTCGGCAGTTGTGCGGGAGGGGCATCGATGACCTGCGTCATGTCGACCTGGTCGGGGAAGAGGTGGAGCATGAGCGATGTCTCGAGGACTCCTCCATGTTCGAGATCCCAGCCGGTGAAGCCATTGGGGTAGAGCTCATTGATTGTTGTGTCGTCGACGAAGTCCCAATAGGACATGAGCATGACTGTGACATCGTGGGTGCGCGCCGACGCGAGTTCACGCAGAGCGAGGTCGGTCCCTTCGTAGAGGAACTGATAGTTCTCGTAATGTCCGTTGATGAATGCAATGTGCTTGATTCCATGTCCGGCGAATTCCAGGACGAGTGACTTGGCGATCGCCGTGATGATGTGCCCGTCAAGGCTCGTTGTCCCAGGGAGGTGATTTCCTCCGCCCGAACGCTGTTGGGACTTATAGCCGTAGACGATCGGCGCGGCCACGAGCCCATTGACAAGGCCTGCGGTCTCTCCAGCTATTCTGCGGGAGAGCAGGGTGTCGACGCCCAGCGGCATGTGTGGCCCATGCTGCTCTATCGATCCCGCGGGAATGAGCACAGGAGAGCCCGATCCGATCTTAGTGGAATAGGCGAAGGCATCGAGCTCGTCCATATATACGGTCATTGAGGTATGTCCTGTTCTTTTGAATTGCCGTGGAACACGGTGACCCGTGCTGGCGACTTGAAGTGATTTCGCTCGTGGAATCAGCGAGGATTGAGCGCTTTTACAGCGAGAACCGGACACGAGGCATTCATGAGCACTCCTTGGGCGGTGCTTCCGAAGATCATCTTTCCCACCGATGACCGTCTGCGCAGCCCGATGACGATGAGTGAGGCGCCGAGGTTGTCCGCCGTATCGACGATTTCCCCAGCCGGGTCCTGTCCGCGAAGGGTCTGTTTGATGTCGAAGTCGATGCCTGCCGAAGTCAGCCGATTCTTTACCGCTTCGAGCTGCCTGCGATCGGCGATGGCCCGATCGTCCTCGATGGGATCGCTCTTCGAAGCGTTGAGGACAACGAGTCTCGACCCGCAGTCACGTCCTGCTTCAACAATCGCACGGTCGAGGGCGGCTTCGCCTTGGGGTGAGGGGACGTATCCGACGACGATGGTCATGGCTTCTCCTTGATCAGTGTGGGGGCCGGTGCATCGGGTGCGGTCTCTGCTCGCGCGGTCTCAGCGGAGAGCTTGGCCGCGTACCGGAAGTGGGTGCGGGGGCCGAAGATCGCGTAGATGGTCGCGCTGACCGTCAGACCCGCGAGCCAGGAGAGGTCGAGGCCGCCCATTGCCGTAACCAGCGGACTCTGCAGGACCTCGAGTGACTGGGCCATGAACAGCCAGGTCGCGAAGATGCCGCCGATGAGTGCGCACACGCCTGCCCAGTTGATGTCGGGCAGTCGCTTGGAACCGATCGGGTCGAAGAGACGGTCTGCCGATATGGGGCGGATTCTATTGAGCCAGTAGTAGTGGACGAGCATCAGTCCGCCCCACGATGCGACCCAGGCGACGAGTGAGCTGAGGAAGCTGTCGAGCACCGCTGCCAGGTCCTCCTGGTAGATGAAGAAGATGACGGCGATGAACGAGAAGATGCCGACGAAGAGGTTGAGGACATTGCGCTTGACCTTGATGTCGAGGGCTTGGCTGGCCACCGAGAAGGTGTAGATGTTGAGGATGTTCGTCGCGATCGGCCCATGGATGACGAGGAGGAGGACCGGGATGGCCAAGGCGCCGAAGTTGTCGACGACGAGTTTGCCGGGGTCGACTGACTGTGACTTGGTGGCCAGACTCGCGCCGAGGACGCCGAGCCAGACGACGGGGAGGAACTGGCCCATGGTCGAGACGAAGTACAGCTTGCGCTTGGGCACCGATTTGCTGACGAACCGCGAGTAGTCCGCAGCGTAGGTGAACCAGGTGATGCCCCAGCCGATGCCGATGACCGTCATCACCGAACTCATCACGGCGATGCGCTCCCAGCCGTGCAGGATCTGCCCAGGAGGACCGGCGTAACCCCAGTCGATGTCCATGCCGAACCAAGCGAAGAGCGACATGGCGATGAGGATGACGATTGTCGGCGGCACTGTCCACCGTTCGAAGGCGGCGATCGCTCGATAGCCGAACCAGGCGATGAGCACCTGTGACGCCATGAGGAACGCCGCCGTGCCGATCTTCCACCCGTAGTTGTGGTCGGCCGGATCAAGCCATCCGATCTTGCCGAAGAGTGCAAGAACGAGGTCGAGGATCACATAGGTGTTGATGGCGCACCAGCCGATCGTCACCGCAGCCTGAATTGCTGCAGGAAGATAATCGCCACGGCGACCGAAGGCTGCCCGGGCGAGCACCATGCCGGTGGCACCCGTCTTCTGGCCTAGGAGAACGAAGAGTCCGAAGAGGGACATGCCCACGAGGTTGCCGAGGACGATCACTATGATGGTGTCGCGGACGCCGAGGCCCAGGTTGATGCCGAGGGCGCCGAGCACCCAATTGATCGGTGCGAGGTTGGCTCCGGCCCAGATCCAGAACTGGCCTCCGACGCGGGTGGTGCGTGTTCTCTCAGGGATTGCCTGAAGCTGGTCCTCTACGTCGGACTCGCCGAAATCTGTTGCGGACGTGTCGGTGGAATGCACGGTCATCGGGGCCTCCATTGGTCGATGTGTGTCAGCCTATGTGCGTCGAACCCGCGCAACAACGAGTATTCTGTCAATCAAATTCCCGCACCGACATGACGGAGTGTCATTCTCGTGAATCTGCTCGACATCCTTGCTCATCCTTCGTTCAAGTCCGGCGACCCGATCGTTCGAGCCGGCGGCGCAAAGCTGGACGATGCTCGTGTGCGCTGGGTCCATTCGAGCGAGGTTCTCGATATCGGGCCGCTGCTGCGTGGTGAGGAGCTGCTGCTCTCAGGCGGAACAGCTTTGGCTGTGGCATCAAAGTCGAGACGAAGCTCCTACATACGAGAGTTGGCGGCCCATCACGTCTCCGCGTTGGCCGTTGAAACCGGCAGCGAACTGCCGGAGATCCCTTCTGACATCATCCAGACAGCCATCGAAGTCGGCTTGCCGCTCATCGAGCTGCGACGAGTCGTCCCCTTCGTTGAGATCGCCGAGTCGATCAACAGCGCTCTGGTCAGTGACTCGGTATCGACTCTTCAGCGAGCCGACGCAGTCTCCCATGCGGTAGCGGTCGAGCTCGTCAACGGGGCGGGCATCCGACAGCTGCTCGAGGTGATCGCGGTCGAACTCGAAGTCTCGGTCTCTTTGCTGGTTCCGGGGACGACCTCCGATGAACTTCTCGAAGTCGGAGAGGTCCGGGTGAACTCTGGGGTGACAGTCGACGTCGAAATCGCCATGCGCGGCATCATCGCGGCCACGCTGCGGATGGATCTCGCGTCCTCACTGCAGCAACCCCTGGTCCAGAGCGTCGGAGATCGAGTCGCCGATGTGCTCTCCCTTGCTCTGCTCCAGCAGCGGCCCCCATCGCTGGGAGATATGGCGGGTATCGAGCTCATCCGCGCCGTTGCGGCCGACGGGAGAGAAGCGGCACTTGCCGACCTATGCGGGCCGGCAGGCATCGACCCAGAATTTCCGCTCGTGATGATCTCTGCTCGGACAACCGACGCGAATCGTCTGCGCGGACGAGTCGATCGGGCACTGGATGGGCGCGCGGAACGAGTCATCGTCTACGCGAATCCGGGCGAGATGATCGGGCTGGCCGTCCTCTCTCCGCGCCAGCAGCGGCGGGCGCGCAATGATGTGCTGGCAGGTCTCGAAGAGAGCATCGACGAGCTGGGTGCCTCAATCTGCGTCGGCCCGGTCGTCGACGGAGTCCGGGGTGGTGCTTACTCCCTCGAGCAGGCGCGGCTGACACTGGAGCTGGCCGCCGCGAGCCCGAACCGGGCAGAGGTCTTCGACTCCGATGGTTCCATCATCGACCGGATGGTCTCGGAGAACCTCACATCGGCGGCGAAGGTGCGCCTGGTGGAGGAACTGCTCGGCGAAGTCATCGGGCATGACGCGCAGAAGGGCACCCACCTCGTCGATACGCTCGAAGCGTGGCTGCGCTCGGGATGCAACACCGCTGAGGCGGCGAGGTCACTCTTCCTCGAACGGCAGTCCATGCACAATCGGCTGCAGCGGATATTCACGCTCATCGGCGGCGATCCGCGAGGTACCGGCAGGATCGCAGGACTCATGGTCGCGCTTCGCGTGCTGCGGCAGATACCCAGCAAGTATCACTCGGTCTGAACGCGCTGACGGTGGGCCACCTCGGCGAGGGAATGTTCTCTGAACGCTTGACGGGGGCTTCAGCGGAGCTTACGGTGAGTGCAACATGGTTGTAATGAACGCAACATGTTCACGGTCTCGATGATGACGACGAGCGTCAACGAGGACGGATCGAATTTCTCAAAGGAGCACACATGACTGTCAATACGTCGACTCCGGCCACCGATGTCGCGGAACTCGAACGCCTCAAGGTCCTGCACAACGGGTCGAAGACCAAACTCACCTTCTCCGATGCCGAAATGGAACGGCGCCTCACCGGGCTGCGCTCGATCATGGTCGAGAAGGAGCTGGACGCGGTCGTCCTCACCTCGTATCACAACATCAAGTACTACTCGGACTTCCTCTTCACCTACTTTGGGCGCTCCTATGCGATGGTGGTGACCCCAGACGACACCGTGACGATCACTGCGAACATCGATGCGGGCATGCCATGGCGCACGAGCTATGGCGAGAACATCGTCTACACCGACTGGCGCCGCGACAACTACCTCTTCGCGATCCAGGAGGGGCTTCGTCAGCGAGGCATTAAGGCCAAGCGTCTCGGCGTCGAAGACGACAACCTGCCGCTGGAGAATCGCAATAAGATCCAGAGCGCCTTCCCCGATGCGACTCTCATCGACATCTCGCAAGAGTCGATGCGCCAGCGCATGATCAAATCCGCCGAAGAGATCGAGGTCATCAGACACAGCGCCCGGATCGGCGACCTCGGTGGCGAAGCCATCAAAGCGGCGATCACCGAGGGCATCAGCGAATACGAGTTGGCCCTGATCGGTACCGAAGCCATGGTCCACGAAATCGCGAAGACGTTCCCCGAACAGGAAATCCGCGACACTTGGGTCTGGTTCCAGTCAGGTATCAACACCGACGGGGCTCATAACTGGGCGACGACGAGGAAGATCCAGAAGGGCGATATCCTCAGTCTCAACTGCTTCGCAATGCCCACCGGCTACTACACCGCACTCGAACGCACGCTCTTCTACGGTGAGCCCGACGACAGGTCGCTCGAACTGTGGAATGTCAATGTCGAGGTGCACAAACGCGGTATCGAACTCATCAAACCCGGTGCTGTGTGCAAGGACATCGCTGCCGAGCTCAATGAGATCTACATCGAGCATGGCCTCTTCGCCAACCGCACCTTCGGCTATGGCCACTCGTTCGGTGTTCTCAGCCACTATTACGGACGCGAAGCTGGTCTGGAGCTGCGTGAGGACATCGAAACCGTCATCGAGCCGGGCATGGTCGTCTCGATGGAGCCGATGATCACCGTCCTCGACGGCGATCCAGGAGCAGGCGGTTACCGCGAGCATGACATCGTCGTCGTCGGTGAGAACGGCGGCGAGGACATCACGAAGTTCCCCTTCGGCCCGGACCACAACATCATCCCCGCCTGAGGACGTCCTCGCACTGTCTCCCCGATCGGGAGGGCCGACCAGCTGAACGCCATCTGGCCGGCCCTCCCGAATGCGTTCTCACGCAGTTCCCCTCGGCCAGACCAGCTCGGTGCAGACCAATTGGCCTGGGCGCAGATTAGGATGTGGCGTATGCCCCGACAGAAATCGTCAACCGACTCCGGTGGCCGCGGTGCATCGGTCATCGAGAACGCGGTCGCGGTCCTGCGCTGCTTCAGCCCGGATCGACAGGAACTCGGCGTCACCGAGATCGCCCCGAAGGTCGGCCTGCACAAGAGCTCGGTATCGCGGATCCTGGCATCCTTGGAACGCGAAGGCATCGTCGAGCAGGGGCAGTCGCGTCGGTACCGACTCGGATTGGGCATCATTGCGATTGCCGGGCCGCTGCTCGCCGATCTCGATGTCCGACGCGCCAGCTACCCGATCCTGCAGGACCTCACGGCCAAGACCGGCGAGACGAGCGCACTCATGGTTTGGAACGGTACTGAGTCGATCACAGTTGAACAGATCCCCAGCTCACACGAGGTCAAGCACACCTCCAGCCTCGGCTCTCGGTATGGGACGGCTCTGAGCGCATCCGTCCAGGTGTTCCTGGCAGATGAGGATCCGGGTCGGATTCGCGAGATGATTGCTGACGGCGCCATTACGGCATCTGGCCAAGATGACACTGGTCTGGACATCGACGGATACCTGTCGCGGCTGGAGCAGGTCGCAGAGACAGGTGTCGCCGTCAACTGTGGTGAGACTTCTTCAGCGGCGGTCGGGATAGCCGCGCCCGTTAAGGATCATCGCGGTGTCACAGTTGCAGCGATCCTCATCCCAGCACCGCGATTCCGGGTCGGTGACGAAGCCGTTGAGAGGTTGAGCCGAATCTGCGTCGACGCTGCCCGCCAGGTGACTAAGAGACTCGGCGGCAGCTGAGAACTCAGTTCCTGAAGGAGCCTGAGTCTGCGTGGGCCCAGTCCTGCGCCCACGACTGCGGTGCCTGAGCCAGCAGCTCTCCCGGCTGCAGCCATTCGTAGAGTTCGGCATAGGAGCGATGCTCATTGCGCGAGACATTGCACTGCAGGAACTCCGGGCGCAATTCCCGTGGGTGGCTGACACCCATTGACGCCATGATCTCGACGGCCTGCTCGACCGTCGCCTCCTGGTAGTTCTTCACGCGTTCGCTCTTGTCGCCGACGTGCAGGGCCCGCTGCCGCCTCGGATCCTGAGTCGTCACGCCGACGGGGCACAGCCCGGTGTGACAGATCTGGGCCTGGATGCAGCCGACGGCCATCATCATCGCTCGCGCAGAATTCGTGTAGTCCGCTCCCTGGGCGAGGCGTTTGACGATGTCATTGCCGGCAGCGACCTTGCCGCTGGCCCCGATTCGAATCTGGTCGCGCAGACCGGTTCCGACCAGCGCGTTGTGGACGGTGAGCAGTCCGTCGGTCAGCGGTGTGCCCATGTGGTCTTCGAACTCGAGAGGAGCCGCACCCGTTCCGCCCTCGGAGCCGTCGACGATGATGAAGTCCGGGGCCGTACCGACATCCATGATGGCCTTGCAGATCGCCAACACGTCGACACGGGAGCCGACGCACAACTTGAAGCCAGCCGGTTTGCCACCCGACAGTTCACGCATACGGGCGATGAATTCGATGAGTTCGGTCGGAGTGCTGAAGGCAGAGTGGGCTGGGGGACTGACGCACTTCTCTCCCTGCGGGACTCCGCGGGCCGCCGCGATCTCCGCATTGACCTTCGCCGCCGGCAAGACGCCTCCGATGCCCGGCTTCGCTCCCTGACTCAGTTTCAGGGACACACACTTCACCTGGTCACGTGAACTCTGCTGCGCGAACTGGTCCGGATCGAACCGGCCGTCGGCGGTGCGTGTGCCGAAGTATCCGGAGCCGACTTCCCAGATCAGGTCGCCATTGTTCTCGAGGTGGTAGGGCGAAATTCCACCCTCGCCGGTGTCGTGGGCGAAGCCGCCCAACTCGGCTCCGCGATTGAGCGCTCGCACCGCGTTGGGGGACAAGGCACCGAAGCTCATCGCCGAGACGTTGAGCAGCGACATGCTGTAAGGCTGTGAGCAGTCGGGGCCGCCCACCATGACCCGTGGCGGCGTCGAAGGGGCGGGCACCGGGGCGGTGGAATGGACAAGGTATTCGTAGCCTGCGGCGTTGACGTCGCGTTCGGTGCCGAAGGCCTTCTCCCCGTGGATGCCCTTGGATCGTTCGTAGACGATCGAACGTGTGTCGCGGTCAAAGGGGCGGCCGTCCCAGTTGCGTTCGATGAAGTACTGCTGGAGTTCTGGTCGCAGACTCTCGAGCAGGAACCGCAGGTGCCCGACGACCGGATAGTTGCGCAGGATCGCGTGCTTCTTCTGCGTGAGGTCGTAGATCGCAAGAACGATGACGGCGGCGACGAGTGCCCCGATCACCCACCATGCCCACAGTCCGACTGCTGCCGCCCATCCCAGGGCGACAAGGATGCTGAGTGTCGCAGCGATTGCCAGAAAACGCCCCATCACGATCTCCTCCCGAGCGAAAGATGAAGCCCCGAGTTTCGGGTCACGATCTCAGCGACGGGCGCCACAGGCTGTGATTGCACCACAGCGGCGTCGGGCAACATCCCTCTCTGAGGTCATGGTATGCCTCAACCCGGTGAGGAGTGAGAGGTTTTCCTGCGAGTTCAGATCCGACCCAGTTTGTCCGGATTGCTCACCAGGCGCAGGCTGGCGATGCGAGAGGCGGCATCGACCTGCACCTCAAGGACATGGTTGTGACCAGCACGGACAACGTCGACAGCCACCCCGCCGTTGACTTCGACGATTCCCTTGAAATCCTGACCGCTCGGGTCGCCCGGGGTGATGACGGAGTCGAGGAACCGAGTGATCCGTTCGGCACCGAAGATCGGGTTGAGGGCCGAGGCGACCTTTCCTCCGCCATCGGCCCAGAACACGGCGTCCTCGGCCAACAGCAGCGAGAGCGCTGTGGACAGATCTCCGCTGTGGATGGCGTCGATGAGGCGAGTGAGCGCTCTCCTGTCCGCTGCACGAGTCACCTGCTGATCCACGTCGAGGCGGCGTGCTGCGCGTGAGACCATCTGCCGCACAGCGGCCGGCTTCTTCTCGAGAATTCGGGCGACCTCCTCGGCGCTCATGTCGAATGCCCGGGTCAGGACGAAGGCCGCTCGAGCCTCCGGGCTCAGCTGCTCGGCAAGGTGGAGAAGCGTCAGTGACAGCAGCTCCCGGTTCGCGACCGCGTCCTCGGGCAGCTGATCGTTTGCGACCGGCTCAGGCAGCCACGGACCCGGATAGTCCTCCTTGATGCTGGAGAGGTGCCGGGAGCGGTCTATCGCACGCCGGACGCTCACTGTTGTCAGCCAGGCCGGCCAGGAAGCGATGGCTTCGTCGGCCTTGCGTTCGTGGACGACCGCAGCCATGCCGACTTCCGAGACCACATCCTCAGCGTGGCCGGCATCGCCGAGGATGCGGTAGGCGATACCGAACAGACGACCCTTCTCAGCGTCCCAGGCGCGGGTCGCCTCGGTGATGGTGTCTGTGTCCTCAGCGATGCCGAGCTCGATCTCGTCCACCTTCCCAATGTAGATCAGTCGGCCGATGATTCCGCGCCCGAGTCAACGGCCACCTCGGCGGGCGCTGCTGTTTCATCGTCGACCGGCGGTGTGGTCTCGGTGGCGATCGCCAGGCGATTCCAGATGTTGATCGTGGAGATGGCCAGGAGCAGGTCGCCGAGCTGCTCGGCGTTGAAGTGCTTGGCTGTCTCGTCCCAGATCTCATCCGTGACAGTCTCCGGTCCGAGCTTCGTCACCGCATCCGTAAGGGCGAAGACGCTGCGCTCCCGCTCATCGAACAGGGCGCCGGCGTGCTGCCAGGCTGAGACAGCGAAGAGCTTTCGGGAGGGGACGCCGAGGCGCTCCAGGTCGGTGGAGTGCATGTCGACGCAGAAGCCGCAGCCGTTGACGATTGAGGCGCGGAGCTTGATGAGATCGTAGAGTTCGTCGCCGAGTGCGGTGCGGCAGTAGGTGTCGAGTCGAGCGACATGGGAGTAGCCCTTCTTGCTGACCTGGTTGAGGCTGATACGAGTCATGAGTGTCCTTTTCTGACAGGAACTGCTCGTTCCGCTGGGAACGCTGCGGCAGGCGTATTTCGCCTGTCACCTACCTTGTCGGATGGCGGGCTCGAAGTGTGACATGGTCACGCGAATCTGTTGTCGGTCAGGCACGCCTGCTGCCTCAGGAGGTGCTGGGGACCTCGTCGCTATGGCCGAGAGCCGCAAGCTGCCTGCGCCGCCAGATCTCGGTGTCCTTGATCTGGTTGAACGTGTAGATATGGAGACCGGCCACACCCATTGACGGGTTGTCCAGGACGGGTGCGAGTTTGTCGAGGAACTTCCGTGGGTTGTACCCGCCGGGCTTGGCCATCTTGGTGAATGTGACGGTGTTTTTGCGCAGGAACCGCGTCGATTCGCCGACGCCGATCTTCGATGCGACCCGGGCCAGCTTCGCCAGTTCCACCTTGCCCGCGATGCCGAGGACGAGCGGCAGGTCAATCCCGCGTGCTCGCACCCTGGCCAGCCAGGTGGCGATGGTTCCGGGGTCGAAGCACAGGTTCGACACGAGGTGGGTGGCGTAGTCGCGTTTGTCCCACATCGCTTGGACGGTGACATCGTCGGGGATGAGCGGATGGGTTTCCGGATAGGCGCTGACGCCGAGATGCTGGATCGGTGCCGCCATGCTCGCGAGGTCGATGATGAGGTCGAGTGCACCCGCATAGCCACCCGCTGGAGGGGTGGCGTCGCCGGCCGGGACGAAGATCCGATCGATGCCGGCCTGGGTCAGGCGGTCGACGATCTCCTCGAGTTCGGTTCTGCCTTGGACCATTCGTGCCGCGATGTGGGGGACGGCAGTGAAGCCGAGCGCCTGCAGCTGTTCTGCCGTGGACAGGGTCGCCTCGAGGGTCAGGCCGGTCGAGGCGGTCACGGTGATCACGCGGCCGGGTACGACATATTCGTGGACACGGTCGACCACGCCCGCGGTAGGAAGGATTTCGTACCGTGCGGACTTCAGCAGTGAGGCCAGAACTTCCTGTGACATCCTCGGCTCCCTTGAGAGACTCCTGGGAAGTGGTCGACGAATGATGATTCTCTTCGGAAACCCTTGCGTCCGTCGATACTTCGATCCTACACTAATTGTACCCATAATATGGGAATCCAGTTCCATATTATAGAACTGTTTGAGGCAGGGAACATCATGGACAACAACGTTCCATCAGTGGACCAAAGCGACAGACAAGTCCCAATCAACCTACGCCAATCAGGCCCCACACCGGTCGAGATGCTCATCGACACTCGAGTGCGGAAGTCACCGTACTGGGAGCTGTCCATGCAGGAAGGCTGCTGGCGGGCCTCGATCTACAACCGGATGTATCACCCGCGCGGCTATGTGCCCCGCGAAGACGGCGGGATGATGGTCGAGTACCAATCCCTCGTCAACGACGTGACCTTGTGGAACGTCGCCGTCGAACGTCAGATTCAGGTCAAGGGCCCCGACGCCGAGGCGTTCGTGAACTATGTCATCACCCGTGACGCGACCAAGATCCCCGTCATGCGCGCTCGCTATGTGATCCTGTGCAATGAGGCCGGAGGCATCCTCAACGACCCGATCCTGCTGCGAGTGGCGATCGATGAATTCTGGTTCAGTCTCTCCGACACCGATCTCATGCTCTGGCTGCAGGGCGTCAATGTCGGCAAGGGATTCGACGTCACCATCGCCGAGATCGACGTTTCGCCGGTGCAGGTTCAGGGGCCGAAGTCCGTCGATGTCATCGCCGATCTCGTCGGGGAAGAAGGACGCACACTGCCCAGCTACGGACTCATGGAAGCCCAAGTCGGCGGCCACGACGTCATCATCTCCCAGACCGGATTCACGGGGGAGAAGGGCTACGAGATCTACCTCAAGGACTCGACGAAGTACGCCGAGGACATGTGGAACGCGGTGCTCGCCGCCGGCATACCCTACAACCTCAAGGTCGTTGCTCCCAGCCATCACCGCAGGATCGCCGCGGGCATCCTCTCATGGGGCCAGGACATGGACTTCGAGACCTACCCGTTCCAGGTCAACCTCTCTTACCAGGTGCCGCGGAAGAAGGAAGCCGACTACATCGGCAAGGCGAAGCTCGAAGCTGTTCGTGAGCAGATCGCAGCCGGAACTCCGCCGTTCAGGACGCAGCTCGTGGGTCTGCTGGTCGGCGGCAAGCCGATCACGGACTACGCGCCGGACTTCTGGCTTGTCAGCGCCAGCGCCGATGGTGAGGCGGTCGGCTACGTGACCTCACCGTGGTATTCGCCGGAACTCGAGGCCAATATCGCGATGGCCCATGTGCCGGTCGAGGCCACGGCGTTGGGCACAGAGTACTGGGTGCACCTGCCCGAGCCCTTTGCCGACAACCCGGGAGAGCCCGTCCGCGCCGAGGTGGTGGAGATGCCGTTCCGTTCGAGCGTCAATCCCAACCAGCGCGAACTGCTCAAGGGCAGGGGTCTCGACGCCGCCGTCTGAGGCAGCGGCGTGCGACTGGATAGCGGGAGGTCTCTGCCTCTAGGCTCCGTTCCCCTGATCCGAGCGCGGTCACTGTGCGATATGCCGGTGGCCGCGCTCGCCTCTGCCTGCCTCCCGCAACTCCATTTCCTCCCCGCGCAGCTGCTCCCTCTCCGCAGTGCCAATAACCACCGTTGGTTTCACTCGAGGCACCGGCAGCGCCAATTCATACACCTGCGGCGGGGTGTTTTGCTGCTTATGGTGACGGGTATCCCGCCAGCGATCCCGCAATGAAGTCCGGTCATTGAAGTCCGGTCAAAAGAGTGCGGCCACCGGAGCTGTCTCCGATGGCCGCACTCTTATGCAACAGGAACCGTTCTGCGCTGCGGATCAGCCTCCAAGTCTCAGGCTGCCGAATCTGTAGCTGCCGCGTCTCGGGCCGCGCGTCGTTGGCGGCTTCTCCCTGCGGCGGTTCCTCCGCGCGTCACTTCTTGCGCAGCGACTTCACCTTCGCGAGCAGTTCGTTCTCCGCATTCGGTCCTGCCTTGACACCGGTGGGCAGTCGGAACATGAAGACGATGCCGACGGCAAGCCAGAGCCCGAACATCGCCCACGACTGCCACGCCAGCTGCGCGGAGTACGGGGTGATGGGCAGGTAGAGGATGAAGAGTGCCAGGGTGAGCACGGCCGAGACGGTGCCGATGATCATGCCGCCATTGCCCTTGCCGCCAATACGCAGGGGGCGGTCCATTGCAGGTTCGCGCTTGCGCAGAATGATGAATCCGACGCTGACGAGGAAGTAGGCGATGACAATCGCCGGTGACCCTGCGTCGACGATCCAGCCCAGAGCCGCTGAGCCCAGGAACGGAGCCAGGGCTGAGAGGATGCCGATGAAGATGATGGAGTTGACGGGGGTGCGGTATTTAGGGTGCAGCTTGCCGAACCAGGCAGGAATCATGCCGGCCACGGCCATGGCCCACATCAGGCGGGACGAGCCCATGAGGAATGCGTTCCACGAGGTGATGATTCCGGCGAGCCCACCGGCGATGACGAGCTTGCCCCAGAAGGCGGAATTGAACATCGTCGCCAACGCGTCGGCCGTGACGAGGTCGTGGGTGGCCAGTTCCGAGGCAGGCATCGCCAGCGAGGTCATCCAGATGATGATGATGTAGAACGCGATCGCCATGAAGACTGAAGCAACGACCAGCTTCCCGATCTTTGCCGGTGGAAGCTTGATTTCCTCTGCCGACTGCGGGATGACGTCGAAGCCGACGAACAGGAACGGTACGACAGCGACTACGGCGATGAAGCCGGCGCCGCCACCGGTGAAGAGAGGTTGGGTGTTGGCAGCTTCACCTCCGACGAGGCCACCGGCCAGGAGGAGGAAGGCGACGATGATGAGAAATGAGACGACGAAGGTCTGCACCAGCGAGGCAAGCTTGACGCCGCGGATGTTGATCCAGGAGATGATGATCGCGGTGACGGTGCCGACGAGGGCCCAGGTGAGGTAGACGTCGAAGTCGGCGATGGTCCACAGCTTGATGTGTTCGAGGTTGGGGAACAGATACAGGGCGGTCTTCGGAACTGCGACTGCTTCGAACATGACAACGCTGATGTAGCCGCCAGTTATCGCCCAGGACCCGAAGAGTGAGACCTTGGGGCCCATCGCCCGGATGAGATAGTTGTGCTCACCTCCAGCGTGCGGCATGGCTGCGACCATCTCAGAATAGACGGTGCCGACGAAGCACATGATGATGCCGCCGACGACGAATGCGAGAATCGCGCCCAGGGTGCCGGCACCGCTGAGCCATTCGCCGGTGAGGACGACCCAGCCGAAGCCGATCATCGCCCCGAATCCGATGAATAGTGCATCGACTGAGCCAAGCGCCTTGACGAAACCGTGGCCTCGGTCATCGACCTCTGTCTGCTGCTGTTGCGACATCGCATCCCTCTCTTCAACCGACTCTGCTGTTGTGCACAGTAGCAGGATTCTGAGAGTTTCCGGCCGGTAATCTCAACGTCAGCTCCGAAACGGACGTGGGTGCCATTGCGCAGCGCAAGTCGGCTTTCAGCCAGAGCATGTGAAGCGGTGAGAACACGACCTGTGAGTTTGTCGTGCCATGGTTTTGGTGGGTGACTTGATGCTAGATTTCTCGCTGTGCACAGCACTCATCGTGATGCCATCACCCGTGTGGTGATCGGATACCTCACAGCCCTCGTGATCGGTACGGGACTGCTGATGACGCCTGCCGCCACGGTGGCACCGGGCGGCATCTCGCTGCTGTCAGGACTCTTCACCGCCACCTCGGCGCTGAGCGTGACCGGATTGGCGGTTCTCGATACCGGAGGAGATTTCACCTTCTTCGGTCAGGCGGTCATCCTCGTCCTCATCCAGATCGGTGGCCTCGGGGTCCTTCTCTTCACCGCCCTCCTGGCAATCGTGGTAGCAGGCAAGGCGGGTCTGCGGCTCCGCCAATCCGTGGCCACGGAGACCAGGAGCTCGACGATCGGCGGAATCGCGCCCATGGTGCGGCGCATCGTCGCGCTCGCCTTAGGGGCAGAGTTCGTCGTCGCTGTGGCACTCTTCGTGCGTCTGCGTCTCTTCTACGACGAGCCGCTGGGTGCCGCGGTATGGAATGCGGTCTTCCACTCGATCTCAGCCTTCAACAACGCCGGCTTCGGTCTGCGCAGCAACAGCCTCATGGACTTCGTGGCGGACCCATTCATCTGCGGCCCGATCAGCTGCGCCGTCATCCTCGGCGGCCTCGGGTATCCGGTGGTCATCGAATTGGCCAGGCGTTACCGGTCACCGTTGACCTGGAGTCTGACCACCCGAGCCGTCGTCGTCATGACGCCGGTGCTGCTTCTCGGTGGAGCGATCTACATCGCGGTGATCGAATGGAACAACCCGAACACCATGGGGACTCTCGACGTGTGGGGAAAGATCCAGGCGTCTGCGTTCCAGTCCACCATCACCCGCACGGCCGGGTTCAACTCGGTCGACATCTCGCAGATGCATCCCGCGACCTGGCTGGGAATGGACATTCTGATGTTCATCGGAGGAGGTCCCGCCGGTACCGCCGGTGGTGTGAAGATCACGACGTTCCTCGTGCTCGGTGCCATGACCTGGACCGAGATCACCGGTGGTCGAGCAGTGAATCTGCTCGGCCGGCGAGTGTCCCGGTCCGTGCACAGGCAGGCAACGACGGTCATCGTGTTGTCCTTGGGACTCATCGTTGCGGCAACCATGGTCATCATGCTTGACGCTCCGTCGCTCGGCTTCGATCGGATCCTCTTCGAAGTCATCTCAGGCTTCGGAACCGTCGGGCTGTCGACGGGGATCACAGCGGATCTGCCGGGACTCAGTCAGGTGGTCATCATCATCACGATGGCCCTGGGGCGACTCGGCCCGGTGACGGTCGCCTCGGTGCTGGCCCTGCGAGTGCGCCCACAACGATTCGAACTGCCGAAGGAAAGGCCGCTGATCGGCTGATGGATGACAGTACTGTTGACAGTCCAGAGAGGATCTCGAAATGAATGAGAAGTCATGGTTGTCTCGGCCAGCGGTGTTCTTCGCCGGCAATCCGAAACCTGCTGCCCGGCATGGAGCGGTGGCCGTGATCGGTCTGGGCCGCTTCGGCGGATCCCTGGCGAGGGAACTCGTCAAACACGGAGTCGAGGTCATCGGGATCGACATCTCCGAGGAGGTTGTGTCGGACCACGCCGAGGCGCTGACCTACGTCTCCCGCGGTGATGCCACCGATGAGACTGTCCTGCAGCAGACCGGTATCGAGGAGGTCGACAGGGTCGTCATCGCAGTGGGCAGCGACCTCGAAGCGAGCATCCTCATCACCTCACGCATCCTCAAATTGGGCAATCGGCATATTTGGGCCAAGGCCATCACCGAACCCCACGCCGAGATCCTCCATCAGCTGGGGGTCAAGAACGTGGTCAGCCCGGAAAACGACATGGGCCGACGCCTGGCTCACCTCATCAAGGGACACATCTCGGACTTCCTGCCCATCGATGAGGATTTCGTCCTCGCCAGAACCACACCGCCGGTGCGAGTCGCCGACGTTCCGCTGGCTTCGCTGGGTCTGCGCACTGAGTACGGGGTCACGATCGTCGCCTTCAAACGCGATGGAGGCGGTTCTTGGGACATCGCCGACCGCGAAGTCACGCTCTATGCCAACGATGAGATCCTCATCGCCGGCACGCCGCGGAACGTGGAGACCTTCAGTGAACTCGACAAGGACAACGACAGCTAGAGCGCGATCCGGTGCCCTCGTCGAGGGCGGCCCTCACTCGCCGAGGTCGACGACCTCGAACTCGAGGAGGTTGGCCTGCTCCGAGACGGGTTCCTTGCCGCTGGTCTCGTGTGAGGGCTTGCGGCCCTGGCGCCAGTTCTCGAAGTCTTCGCGGGTGGCCCACTGGGTGTAGACGAAGTACTGGTCGCCGCCGGAGACCGGGCGCAGCAGCTGGAAGCCTTCGAAGCCGGGTGAACCGTCGACGGAGTGCTTGCGTGCCGCGAAGCGCTTCTCGAGTTCGCCGCGTGCAGCTTCGGGAACGGTGAGGGTGTTGATGGCGACGACTGACATAGACGCTCCTTGTGAAGAGGGTTCGTGACGTCGAGGTGAGTCCGAGGACTGGGCCCGACGCCGAGTTGTAGTGTCGACCGGCATCCAGTGGTAATGGCCGGTCGGTCTTCAGCCTACGATCCGATTCTGGATCTCCGCTGAAGTTCTCACCGAGTCAGTTCGTCTTCGCTCTTCCTCGTTGCATCGATGACGCCGAAGGCAGTCCCGGAACCGGCGCCGAGGTGGGGCGAGGTGAACGCGGATTCGGCCGTGCCGTGGCAGCCGGGGCACGTGACGGATTCGGGTTTCCGGCTCATCGGAGACTCCTGTTCGGTGTCGCCGCAGGTCGTGCATCGATAGACATAGGTGGGCACAAGATCACTCTTCTCGAAATCATTGCCGACAGATCAGCCTTGATGTATTCCTACACCGCCACCAGAAAAGACTCAAGGGTGCCGGTGAGAATTCACTGCTCGGCCACCGTGATTTCGGTGAAGCGAAGCTCAGGGTCGTGGCGTTTCGCGGCACGTCGGATCCGCTCCGCTGTCAGGCGGCTGATCTCGGGGAAACCGTCCTCGGAATCCGCGCCCACCAGGCTGCGCGCATTCTTCGTCTGCAGCGGTTCCGGGGTCTGGATGAGGATGAACGTGCGTGAGCCTGCATCGCGTTGGTTGGCCGCCATCACCGCCTGCGCGGTTGTGCCCGAGCCGGCGAAGAAGTCGAGGACGATCGCCTCGGGATCGAAGAAGGTCTGTGAGGCCACAAGCGTCTTGACCAGTTCGACAGGCTTCGGATAACTGAAGATCCCACCCAGCCCGAGATCCTCGAGGTCGTTCTGCCCGCCCAGGGCCTTGACGATCGAGTAGAGCTTGGAGCTCGCCTTCTCCGCCGGCGTCACCCGCACGACGGCATGTTTGCCCGCTGGACCCCAGGGGCGCAGAACATATTCGCCCGACCCCAACTTCGCATCCACCTCGGCGAGCTTCTTCCCGCCCTTGACCTCAAGGATGTCCTCGTACATGAGTCGACGTTCCTGACCGCGGGCGTAGCGGCCGAAGCCGGCGCGCAGCACATCGGTTTCGACGAGCATGCGTTTGCCGTCGATGATCTCGAGCTTCGCCGGTGCCTTCTTCTCCGTCAGGAACGCACCCGCCTGATCAGCGACTTTGGCCCACACATGGACATAATCGTGACCGCGGACGAAGGAGGGGGAGTTGCCTCCGCCCTTCGCTCGCTGATGAATGAGGGTGCCCAGCGAGTTGGCTTCGCCGAAGATCTCATGCCCCAACAGCTGCGCCCAGGCACTCTCACCATCGTCGAGGTGGATGAAGATCACCCCATCCTCGCGCATGAGTTCACGCGCCAGCATGAGCCGCGGCGTCATGAAGTTCAGCCAGCTCGCGTGATCGTGCCCGTGATCCTTATACGCCAGCGCATTGCCCGTGTTGTAGGGCGGATCGATGTAGACGACCTTGATCCGCCCCCGATGCGTGGCCAACAGTCCGGTCAGCGCCGGCAGATTGTCCCCGACGACGAGCATGTTCTCGTCGATCGTGGGCACGTAGGCCTCACCCTCGCGAAGAAAGTGCGGACCCTCGCCGAGGTGACCGGAAGCATCCGTGGAGATCAGCCTTCGACCGAGGGCGAAGGCGGCGTCCTTGCCAGTCCAGTTCAGGGCCGTCGACATCCTTCTCCTTCTCCGCGATCGGTGCCAAGATTGCTGTATGAGTATTTCACGAGTGGCCGTGGTCGGTGCCGGGATCGTCGGAGTGGCGCTCGCCCGCGAGGTCACCAACAGGTTCCCCGACGCCGAAGTCACCGTCTTCGACAAGGCCGAACGCCTCGCCGCACATCAGAGCGGGCACACCTCGGGGGTCGTGGATCCTGCCCTCGCTGCGCAGCCCGGGTCGCCGGAGGCGAAGCTCGCCCGCCGAGGTGTGGAGCTGTTGGTCCCGTTCGTGTCCGAACGCGGCATCCCCTACCGGGAGTGCGGCCAGCTGCTGGTTGCGCAGAACACCGATGAGGCCGATCGTCTTGAGGAGATCCTCGCCCGGGCCGAAGCGAACTCGATCCCGGGAGTCCGGCTGCTTGACCGCAAGGAGATGCGGGAGGTCGAACCCAACGCCAGGGGCGTCCTCGCGCTGTACGCGCCGCACACGGCTGTCACCGATTTCACGGCTCTCGCCGAGGCGCTCGCCTCCGATGTCAGCGCAGCCGGCGGTACGTTCCGCCTGGGTACCGAGGTCACCGGTTTCGACGTGATGAGCAACGAGGTGCGCCTGCGCATGCGCGCGGCAGCACCGGAGTCACACGACGATGTGGCAGGCGATGGCGATGCTGTCGGCAGTACCGATTCCGAAGGCCACGACGATTCTTCAGGCCACAGCAATTCTTCTGGCCGCGACGAGACTTCCGAGCGCAGCGATATCGACGATCAGGTGCACGAGGCGCCGCGAACCTACCGCGGGGACAACACCACCGGACCGGTCATCGACTTCCGCGACGAGCTGCGCAGCCGCTTCGGCGAAAAGGACTGGTTCAAACAGGTCGAAGACACGATCGGCAGCCTCAGCGAGCGATTCACCAATCCCACTTCGGGGCGTGAACGCCCGGGATCACAGAGCGGTCGCCCAGTTGGCGAACCTGAGCGTCCGACCTCGGAGAGCGATGGTCCGGCGACCCATGAGCGTGAACGCCCGGCGGCTCGCGAGCGTGATCGTCCGGACCGTGCTGAGGACACGGAGGTGTTCGACCTCGTCATCGTCTGCGCCGGCCTCCAGGCCGACCGGCTGGCGGTGGCCTCCGGCTTCGACGACGACCCCCGCATCGTCCCGTTCACCAGCGACTACTACGCCGTCGAGGCCCCCGCCGAGGTGGTCCGGGGCATCATCAGCACTGTTCCCGATCCGAGCTCCCCGTTCTCCGAGAGGTCCGTGGTCAGAGGCATCAACGATGGACTCGTCCTGGGCCCGAACACCATCGTGTCCTTGGGGCGCGAACGCTATGACAAGCACGGCTTCAACCTCGGCGATATGGGGTCGACGGTCGGCTTCAAAGGGTTCTGGAAGTTTGCGGCACAGACAGCGAAGACCGCCGCTCGCGGAGCCAAGTCGGCCGTGAGCACCTCGGCCTTCGTCGAGGAGATCCGGAAGTTCGTTCCGGCCATCGACGCCACTGCCGTCCGGGCGGACTCGCGCGGCATCCGCGCACAGGCCATCGACGCCGAGGGCACGCTCGTGGACGAACTGCGGGTGACCACGCGCGGCAGGCTCACCATGGTCAGAAGCCTGCCAAAGTCAGGGGCCACCTCGGCGTTGGCGACGGCCGAACGCATCGCGAACCAGGTCTTCGACGGGCCCGCCGACGCGGACGACTGAGGCGTGCGAACTTAGCCGGAGTGGCGTTCGAGGAACTCGTAGACCTCGGTGTCATCGACGCCGGGGACGGCGCCCGGGGGCACAGCCGCGAGCAGGGATGCGTGCATCTGCGCCGAGGGCAGTGCCTGGTTCTCCCACTTCTCGGCGAGGTCCTCCGGTGCCTGCCGGCAGCAGGCGGGATCCGGGCAGGCCGACTTCGACCGGATCGGTGATTCCCGTCCCTCGAACCACTTCACGTGGGCGAATGGAACGCCGACGCTGATGGCGAAGTCACCGCCGGGGAGCACTCGAGCGGTGCACCAGAATGATCCCTCTGGGGTGTCCGTGTACTGGTAGTACGGGCTGAATCTGTCGGCGACTCGGAACACCGTGCGCGAGGTGAACCGTTTGCACGCGAATTGTCCTTCGATGGCGCCGAGCGGGTCGGTCGGGTAGGGCAGACCGTCATTCGAGTACGCCTTGTGGATCGTGCCCGAGCGATGGACCTTCATGAAGTGCACGGGCAGCCCCAGATGCTCGGTGGCCAGGTTCGTGAACCGGTGGGCGGCCATCTCGTAGCTGACTCCGAACATATCGCGCAGGTGCTCGACCGAGATCTCACGCTTGCGCTTCTCCTCGACAAGCATCGGCACGGCAGCGCTCTGCGGCAGCAGCACCGCCGCGGCCAGGTAGTTCGCCTCGACCCGCTGCTGGAGGAACTCGCTGAAGTCCTTCGGGGAATCATGACCGAGAACGTGGGCGGCAAGGCTCGTGAGGAGATGGGAGCGCGGATCCGCGGCGGCATCGGCGTTGGGCAGGTAGAGACGGTTGTTCGCGGTATCAGAGATCGACCGGGTCGAATTCGGCAGGTCAGAGACGTAGTGGAGGCTGAAGCCCAGCTTCTCCGCGATCATCGCCGTCTGCCGCTGTGACACGGTGCCGGACTCGTAGTCGGCCAGGCGCAGCAGCTCCGCAGCCTGGGCCTCCAAGTCGGCGAAGTAGTTGTTCTTCTCGCGCATCCGCTCGCGCAGCTCCCGGTTGGCCCGACGGGCCTCTTCCGGTGTCGCGGCCCGACGTTCGAGAACCTGGCCCAGCTGTCGCTGCAGGCCCACGATCGCTTCAAGTGCGTCGTGGGGCAGCGACTTGATCCGCACCTGCGGCAGACCCAGCGAGGAGTACATGGGCGAGGCCTGGTTGCGCTCGGCCTCGAGTTCGAGGCCCTGCCTGCCGTCGACAGGAGTGGGGTCGAGGAGCTCGGTGACCTCCGTGTGCAGGGCCTTCGCGATGGCGCTGAGCAGAGTGACAGAAGTTTCTCGCTTACCGTTCTCGATCGTCGAGATCTGGGAGGCAGCACGCCCCACCTGCTCGCCCAGCTCCGTGAGGGTCAGCCCGCGCTGTTTGCGAAAAAAGCGAATTCTTCTGCCGATGCTGAGAGTATCCGCCTCCTGTTCAGCGGCCCTCGTATCCGTCTCGTTGCTTGTCATTGCGGCTCCCGTCGACAGCGTGGCCTGGTTCACATGCAGTGAGAATCAGTATGACAGAACGCCAGAATTTCTAAAACCGGAAAACAGGCGATTATTCATCAAAGAAATCTCTATCGACCCCCTTGCGGCCACGGCAGACTGATCTCACCAACCCCGAACGACGAGGAGTGAATGAGAATGACTGAGAACACCACGCAGAGCAACTTGCACGATGCTGAGGCCATCCGCCGCGACTGGGCCACCAACGCCCGCTGGTCGGGAGTCGCTCGTGACTACGAGCCAGAGGATGTCGTCAAACTGCGCGGTTCGCTGATCGAAGAGCACACACTGGCTCGCCACGGCGCCGAGCGCCTGTGGAACCAGGTGGCCTCCACCGACATCAAGTCCGGTGACTACGTCAACGCACTCGGTGCACTGACCGGCAACCAGGCCGTTGAGCAGGTCAAGGCCGGCCTCAACGCCATCTACCTCTCCGGCTGGCAGGTCGCCGCCGACGCGAACAACGCCGGACAGACCTACCCGGATCAGTCGATCTACCCGGCCAACTCGGTGCCGCAGGTCGTGCGTCGGATCAACAATGCGCTGATGCGCGCCGACCAGATCGAGACCTCGGAAGGCAAGAAGAACGTCGACGACTGGTTCGCTCCGATCGTGGCCGACGCAGAAGCAGGCTTCGGCGGTTCGATCAACGTCTACGAACTCATGCGCTCGATGATCTCCTCCGGTGCAGCCGGTGTGCATTTCGAGGATCAGCTCGGTTCCGAGAAGAAGTGCGGCCACCTCGGCGGCAAGGTTCTCGTCCCGACCTCGCAGCACATCCGCACCCTCAACGCGGCTCGCCTCGCGGCCGACGTCGAGAACGTGCCCAGCCTCGTCATCGCCCGTACGGATGCTGAGGCAGCCACGCTGATGACCTCGGACATCGACGAACGCGATCAGCGCTTCGTCACCGGCGAGCGCACCTCCGAAGGCTTCTACAAGATCACGAACGGCATCGAAGCAGGCATCGCCCGCGGACTGTCCTTCGCCCCCTACGCGGACATGCTGTGGATGGAGACCTCCACACCGGATCTCGACGCCGCCAAGCAGTTCGCCGACGCCATCCATGCTGAGTACCCGGACCAGATGCTGGCCTACAACTGCTCGCCGTCGTTCAACTGGCGCAAGCACCTCGACGATGCCACCATCGCGAAGTTCCAGCGCGAGCTGGGAGCCATGGGCTACAAGTTCCAGTTCATCACGCTGGCCGGCTTCCACGCACTCAACTACTCGATGTTCGATCTGGCTCACGGCTACGCCCGCAACCAGATGACCTCGTACGTCGAGCTGCAGGAGCGCGAGTTCGCTGCCGAGGACCGCGGCTACACCGCAACCAAGCACCAGCGCGAGGTCGGAACCGGTTACTTCGACCTGGTCTCGACGGCCCTGAACCCAGAGTCCTCGACGACCGCTCTGGCCGGCTCGACCGAATCCGCTCAGTTCAGCTGAGCCCTCGGTGACCCGAGCGGTCACCGGATGACAGGCACCGGCACTGCCGGTGGACCGGTCACCTAGTACTCGGCGCGGGTCGACAGTGTTTTCACGGGGTTTGCACTGTTGATCCGCGCCGGCCCACCGGTCATCTCAACACCAACCACAACCTCGGCGACACAAGCAGCACCACCAACACACAGCAGCACCATCACCATCGAAGCACCGCATCACCGCCATCGCACCACACATCAGCAGCACACATTCCGACGGGTGAGGAGAAGCCCCATGTCTCACATCAAAATCAACGCCCCCATCGAACCAGGCTTCGACACAATCCTCTCGGAGTCCGCCCTCAACTTCATCGCGGCACTCCACGATCGCTTCAGCGACCGTTTGGGCAAACTTCTCGGTGTCCGCGGACGTCAGGCGCAGAGCATCCGGAACGGCACGTTCCCGAGGTTCACCCCCGACACCGCCGGAATCCGGGCCGACACCACCTGGAAGGTCGCCGGCTCGACCGGAGCTCCCGGTCTCGAAGACCGCCGCGTTGAGCTGACCGGCCCCGTCTCCGAACCCGAAGTGATTGCGGCGCTGAACTCCCGTGCGAAGGTCTGGCTCGCCGACCTCGAAGACGCGACCAGCCCGACCTGGGCCAACATCATCGGCGGACAGCTCAACCTGTTCAACGCCATCCGCGGCAATCTGCCCGGCGTGAACAACCGCCAGCAGCCCACCATCGGACTGCGCCCCCGCGGCTGGCACCTGCCCGAGAAGCACCTGCTCCACGTAGACGGCCAGGGCCGGGAAACAGAGACCTCGGGCGCCATGGTCGACTTCGGTCTCTACTTCTTCCACAACGCCCGCCGGCTCGTCGACAGCGGTTCGGGACCCTACTTCTACCTGCCGAAGCTCGAATCCTTCCGCGAAGCTCGCCTGTGGAACGAGATCTTCGTCTTCGCTCAGGACTACATGGGCCTGCCGCAGGGAACGATCCGGGCCACGGCGCACATCGAGACGATCACCGCCGTGTTCCAGATGGAAGAAATCCTGTGGGAACTGCGCGACCACTGTGCAGGACTCAACGCAGCCGGCTGGGACTACCTGTTCTCGCTGGTGAAGAACTTCCGCAACTCCCCGGAGTGGGTGCTGCCGGATCGTGAGCACCTGACCATGGGACTGCCGCTGCTGCAGGCATTCGCCGACCGTCTCGTCTCAACCTGCCACCGTCGCGGAGCACACGCGATCGGCACCATGAGCAACCTCATGACCACGCACCCGGACAAGGAATTCGTGGCTTCAGAAATAGTGAAGATGCGCGAAGACAAGGCTCGCGAAGCCTCACGCGGCTTCGACGGCACCTGGGTGGCCGAGCCGGGACTCGTCGATGACGCGCTGGAGGTCTTCGACGCAGCACTCGGCGACAAGCCGAACCAGCTCGACAACCGCCGCGTCGACGCCCACGCCTGCGCCGAGCACATGCTCGACGTGTCGGGACTGGACAAGACGGTGACCGAGGAAGGTGTTCGCCTCAACATCCGCGTGGCCATCGGCTACATGAACGAATGGTTGGGCGGCACCGGCAACGTTGCCCTCGAGAACCTGCTCGAGGACGCCTCGACCGCAGAGATCTCGCGGTCCCAGATCTGGCAGTGGATCCGCCACTCGGTGACCTTGGACAACGGCAAGCAGCTGACCCGCGACCTGGTCGAGCGCTACATGGGCGAGGAGCTCGCAGTCATCGAGCGCCACCCCGCCGACCACTACACGGAAGCGGTTGAGGTCTTCCGCAAGAGCGCACTGGGTGAGGACTTCCCCGAATTCCTCACGATGCCCGCCTACTCCGACCACCTGGTCGACAGGGTGTCGAAGGGTGCGGTGTTCGCGGCCTGATCTGAACTCACCGACTACCCGGATGTCGGACAGCAGCCACTCGACAGGCTGCGGTCCGACATCCGGGTCTCTCTGTTTCGGCTCAGCTCGAGCGGAAGAGCTCAGCTCCACTCAGCGGGAGGCCACGGCTGGCCGTCGGCCTGGGCGTTGAGCTGGTAGGAGATCGCCCCATCGATGGACTCGCGGATGATGTCGGCATGCCCGGCATGGCGAGCGATCTCTGTGGTGAGATGGCACAGTATCCACCGGACGTTCATGACGAAGTCCTTGGGCATCCAGGGATTGCCCGGCATCGGAACCACGGTGCCCAGGTCGGTTCCATTGACTTCGACAGCCTGACGAGCCACCTCGATTTCGGCGATGCTCTTCTCAAAGATCACCACCACCTCGGCGATGTCGAGGTCAGGAACCGCTGATCCATCGAACATTCCATCGAGTCCGAGCCCGTCGTTGATCGTCGGATACTCCTCTTCATCGATGTATCGCTCAGGCTCCTTCACCTGCAGCAGCCACCCGTTGAGGACCTGCGCCGCATGGGCCAACAGGCCCGCGATGCTCAGCCCACTCGTGGTCGGGGTGCTGCGAGCCTGTTCATCGGTGAGGTCGAGGGCCGTGAGCTTGAGCTGCGTGCACTGCTGCTCGAGGTAGGTGAACAACGCGTCGGCTTCGGTCGTGACTGACGGGGCGAAGAATGCCATGAGAGCTCCTGATCGTGTGTCGTCGATCCGGTCGTCCCCGGATCGTTGATACCAGTGTCTCCACCTATGCGGACATATAATGTCCGCTATGACCGTTGAATCTCGCCTATTGTCCCTCTTGGGGATGCTCTCCGCGGGACGGACCTACACCGCGAGTGAACTGGCCGCACGCTTCGGCGTCACTCCACGCTCGATCCGCCGCGACATCGCGAGCCTGCGCGAACTCGGCTATGTCATCGAATCCCTCCCCGGAGCCGCTGGCGGATACCGCGCCCATTCGCGCACGGTCCTGCCTCCACTGCAGCTGCAGACCGGTGAAGCCCTGGCCACAGCCGTCGGTCTGGCCCTGCTCAATGGCGCCGGGCTGAGTACGTCTGATGCGGAATCGGCCACCGCGAAGCTGCGCACAATGCTGCCTCCGGCCATGCACAGGACAATCGGGGACATCAGCACGGCCGTGTCTGTCCTCCCCGGTCATGAACCCGGCGTCGACATGACCGCGGTGATGACGACCACTTCGGCGATCGCGTCGAGAAACGTCCTCACATTCGCCCATGAGAAACAACGCCCGACCAGATCAGAGACGAGATCCGAGACGATGCAGCGCCGCGTGGAGCCGGTGCGCATGGTCGTCCTCGGCGGGCACTGGTACCTCTACGCCTGGGATCTCACCCGCAGCGACTGGCGGGTCTTCCGGCTTGACCGGATGAGTGAGATCCACGAAACGACGTTCGCCTTCGCTCCCAGAGACCATCCCGACGCCGAGGTGGCCGTGAGTTCCGCTGTCACAACCGCTGCGTACCGCCACACGGTGATCCTGGACGTGGACGCCACCGTGGCCGAGGCCAAGGCGTGGTTTCCGACGCGGACCGCGACGATCACGAAGTCCGGCGACGGTGCCCGTGTCGAATTCGGGGTCGAGGACCTGGCGTGGGCGGCCGTGATCACTGCCGCGACTCCCGTGGATTTCCGGGTCATCGAGCCACCGGAACTGCTCGGTGCGCTGCGTGAACTGGGACAGCGGGCGGCTCACGTGAGCAGAACCGGCAGCACGGAACCGGCGCGCGGCCGAACGGACTGAGCGGTGATGTGCGCCTGGATACGGGGCGCGGCCGGTCTTGGAGTGCGGCGGCGGTGACCGTGGGATGTCCTGTGGATGATACGGGAATGAACGAATCAGGGCCGAGCCAATATACTTCTCGATATGACGATTCTCATTGGCTATCTTCCTGCTCCTGAGGGTGAGGCGGCTCTGCGCGCGGGCTTCGCAGAGGCCAAACTTCGGTCGAGCAATGCTGTCGTGATCAACTCCCAACGACGCGGAGCCAGTGGAACCCCAACCGAGATCGACCAAGACGTCATCGACCGCATCGTCTCTCTGGGCAAGGATTCAGACGTCGAGGTTGAGGTGCTCCAGCCCGATCACGAGGACGACCTGCCGGGAACGCTCAACGAACTCGTCGAAGAACACGACGCTCAGCTCATCGTCATCGGACTGCGCAAACGCTCGGCGATCGGGAAGTTCATCCTCGGTTCACAGGCACAGCGGATCCTGCTCGAGGCAGAGGTCCCGGTCCTCACCGCCAAGGCCTGAGGGTTCAAGCCGCAGCTTCCAGCCACTCGAGGCGATACGCCTCGCTGAACTAGCGGCTGGGTTCGAGACCCCAGCCCCAGGCGAGGAGCTCCGGCAGTGACACGCCCTGGGCGTTGCTGAGGTCGGCGATCTGAGTGCGACAGGAATAGCCATCGGCGAGAACGACCCGGGCGCGGTCACCAGCGCCGGCAACGACTCCCGTCCCCGCAGTTCCACCGGCCCCGACCGCATTCGGGGTTCGGTCACGCAGCGCCTCCTGCTCGCGCAGCGCCGGCAGCAGAGCCACCTCGGCCACGGCGACCGAGGTCTCGTAGTGGCCCTCTTCAACGCCGAAGTTTCCGGCCAGTCCGCAGCACCCGCCCAGGAATTTCGAGGCGGCACCGGTTCGGGCCAGGAGTTCCTTGTCTGCGGCGTTGCCGAAGATCGCCGACTGATGACAGTGCGGCTGCACGAGAGCCTCGACCCCATCCAGGTGCGGGAGTTCGGCGCCGACGCTGAGCAGGTATTGGGCGAAGGTCTGCACCCGTGCCGCGACCCGGGCCGAGGCCTCATTTGCCAAGAGCTTCTGCGAATCGTCCTTCAGGGTCGCCAAGCATGAGGGTTCGACCCCGATGATCGGCACATCCCCGGTCGCATCGAGTGCACTGATCGTCTCTCCCAGATTCGCCTTCGCCGCGTCGAGCTGCCCGGTCGAGATCAGCGGCAGGCCACAGCACACGGTCTGGTCGATGACACGCACGGTGACACCAGCACGCTCGAGCACGGCCACGGCGGCAGCGAGAATGCGAGGAGCGAAATGATTCGACCACGAATCGGCGAACAGAACGACCTCGCGTGTCATCGTCGCGGCCCCCACCTCGGCGGGGGCGGAGCCTGAGGTCTTCCACCACCTACGGAAGGTCGTGGCCGCGAACTGGGGAATGGACCTGCGGACATCGATCCCGGCCATCTTCTTGGCGACACTCGTGAGCCCAGGCAGCCCTGAGACGCGGTTGACCACCGGCGCCAGGGGAGTGATGGCGCGTGCCAGCTGCGGGAGGAACCCGAGCGAATAGTGCTTCATCGGGCGCAGCCTGCCCTTATAGGACTGATAGAGGACCTCGGCCTTGTAGGTGGACATGTCCGTCCCCGTCGGGCACTCGGTGCCGCAGGCCTTGCAGGACAGGCAGAGATCGAGGGCGTCGGCGACCTCGGGGGACTGCCAGGAGGAATCGAGGAGATCCCCGGACACCATCTCCTGCAACACCCTGGCACGACCACGGGTGGAATGCCGTTCATCGCGCGTGGCCTGGTAGGACGGACACATGACGCCACCACTGTCGGCGGAATCGGCGCGGCACTTGCCGACACCGGTGCACCGATGCACAGCCGAGGCGAACCCGGCGGACTCACCCTCGTAGCTCATCGCCAGATTTCCGGGCAGCTCCTCGCGCAGCGGCAGCTGGGTCAGTCGCAGCGATTCGGTCAGCGCATCGGGATCGACGATGACCCCCGGATTGAGCAGATACTGCGGGTCGAAGAGCTCCTTGACCTCCTTGAACAGATCGAGCACCGCCGGCGGATAGACGAGACGCAGCAGCTCGGATCGCGCCCGGCCGTCCCCATGCTCACCGGAGACGGACCCGCCGTAGCGGGCCACGAGCTTCGTCGCAGCGACCATGAACGTCCGCATCACCTCCGGACCGTCGGGGTCTTCGAGCGGGAAGTCCACACGCATGTGCAGGCACCCGTCACCGAAGTGACCGTAGGGAATGCCCCACAGCCCATGCTCGGTGAGCAGGTCCATGAGATCACGCAGGTAGTCGCCGAGGTTGTCCACCGGAACCGCCGAATCCTCCCACCCGGCGTGGGCGTCACGACCATCGGGTGTCCGCGACACGAGTCCGGCACCGTCGGCACGGATCGCCCACACCTCGGCGGCGGCATGGGCACCGAGCACCGCAGAGTCCAAGGCAGCAGATTCGCGGATCAGCCGTTTCGTCTCATCCACCAGCTCGGCTTCGTCCTCGCCGGTGAGCTCGACCACGAGCCAGCCGGCGCCCTCGGGCAGACGGGGGACCGCCTCGGCGCCCTTGGTCTCGATGACCCGATCGAGCATGCGCTTGTCGAGGCCTTCGCAGGCCGCGACCGGGAAACCCTTGAGCAGGGGAGCGTCGTGCGCGGCCGCGACCATGTCCTCATATCCGAGCACCACCGCCGCGGTATGGGCTGGGTCCCTGACCAGACGCATCTTCGCGGCGAGGACGATGCCCCAGGTGCCTTCGGACCCGGCGAAGGCTCGACGCAGGTCGAAGTTGTTCTCCGGCAGCAGGGATTCGAGTCCGTATCCGGAGACCTGACGAGAGAAGGTGCCCAGGTTCGTCCGGATGGTGCCCAGCTGCCCGGCAACGAGCTCGTGCAGGCGCGGGAACGTCTCTGTGGAGTCGGTGTCGTCGAGGGTGACGACGGTGCCGTCGACGAGCATGACGACCAGGGCGAGGATGTTGTCACCGGTGCGACCGTAGCCCAGCGCACGTGGTCCGCAGGCATTGTTGCCGATCATTCCGCCGATCGTGCAGCGGGTGTGGGTGGAGGGGTCAGGGCCGAAGCGCAATCCGTGGGGTCGCGCCTGCGCCTGCAGATGGGCGTGGATGCATCCGGCCTGGACCCAGGCCGACTGTGCGTCGGGGTCGAGTGAGAGGACCTCATTCATATGGCGGGAGAAGTCGAGGATGATGCCAGTGCCGATCGCATTGCCGGCGATCGAGGTGCCGGCTCCGCGGCTGGTGACGGGAACACCCAACCGACGTGCGATGGCCAGCGTGGACGAGACGTCTGCTTCGTCGTGCGGGAACACGATGGCCTGCGGGACCAAACGGAACAGGGACGCATCCGAGGTGTAGGCGGCACGGTCGGTGTCATCGACGCTGAAGTCACGGACGCCCGCCGTCCTCAGCTCGGTCGAGAGAACATCGGCGAGGGACATCTCTGTCTCCGCAGACGTTCGAAGTGCACCAGTGCTCTGCGCCGAAGTCGTCATGTTCGCATTGTGCCACTTCACGTATTTCCCGTGTACTCCCGAGCTCAGCGTGGGACAGCGCCGACTCTGTCCGGAGCTGGTCGCCGCTCCAGGGAAATCGAGCCGGGATGTTATTGAACTGTTATAAAAAGGTGCCGGAAAAGCGCCTTCTCTTCTGTAATTCGGGAATTATTGGATTATTGTCATATGCATGGTATTTAATGGAACTACATCATTAGATGGCATCGAGCCAGAGTCGTAAGCAAGGGAAGAAACCATGTCGCGTCGAGCCCGTGAATTAACAGTTGATCAGACAGCCTTAGTTGGTGCGGTCCGGAAGGTTTCTCGTCAGCGTGCAAAAATCAACACTGATTACGTGATGGCGATTCTTCGCGCCCGTGAAGAGGGTGCGACCTTCGGTTCCATCGCCGAGGCGGCAGGCACCTCATCGCAGGCGGTGCAGGAGATCGTGCGTCGGCATGGGCAGGTTCAGCGCCCCGATGCCGCAAAATCAGCTCCAGCCACCGCATAATAAGGCCAGCAGGGTGCTGGTGAAGCGCTCAAACGCTGCAGGTCGACCGAGGTGGGCAATGCTGCCCGCGCATCACAATGAGGTGATCGGCGCGGGCGCCCGCCTCGGGCGTTGAGTCATGGTCGAAGTCATTCGTTTTATTACTATCTGATAACAAGACCTCTTTATTGTGGAAACCATGTGAAGAGCGTGCATGTGACATTAACGGAGCGATTGCACTCGGGTATTGAAAAGTCGTCCTGAATGCGAACGAATGTGATCGAAAAGCTTGCTTTCAGATCGTCGATTTCAGTTCTCCGCAGTGAGGTGCAGTTGGTGGAATTCTCAGCAGCAGTCGTCCCTGACAGGGTGTCTGAGCGGCTTAGATACAAGAAGTACACACTCGCATCTGTATTGCAGTGTTGTTACACGAGGTGGTCGGCGAGGGCCGACTAGAGTTGAGCCATGAGCTCCGAGACAAATCTTCTGCCCAGTGATGTCAGTGAACTTCCCCTGATCCGGATCGCCTCGGATCTGGCCACGATGGCGTGGGAGCAGATGGTGGCCTGGCGCAGTTCCCTCGGCGCGCAGCTTGACGCCTCGGTGGTGGACACGAAGACCTCACCCAATGACCTCGTGACTCTCGCGGATGCGCAGATCGAATCACTGGTCCGCGGCTACCTGGCGAAGGTTCGACCCGCTGACGTCATGGTCGGCGAAGAAGGTGCCCCAGCGCTGGATCCCACCGGCTTCTTCGACACCCAGCTTCTGAGCCGACTCAACTGCTTTGATCCCGGCAGCAATGACCTGCTCGACATGAGCGATGACGGTCAGCCCCTGGAATGGCACGTCGATCCCATCGATGGCACCGTCAACTACGTGCGCAACATCGAGCACTATGCGTTCTCCGTCGGTGTCTGCGTGGCAGGCGGAGACCATGGGCGAGGACTGGATGAGGAGGGGTGGCTCATCGGACTCGTGGCATCCCCGGGGCTGAATGCCACTTGGCTAGGTGCGAAGGGTCAGGGCGCCTACCGCGTCGAGGGGAAGCTGTCCGGGTTCCGAGGAGCGACACCAGCCATCCCTGCTCGACGGCTGCACGGCACGCCGGCCGAGCTTTCGGGCCGACTGCTGGCAACCGGCTTCGCCTATACCGGGGACAATCGCGGTCCGCAGCTGGCAAAGCTGCTGACCCTTATGGACGGCTACGACGATATCCGCCGCTGCGGTTCGGCAGCCATCGATCTGTGCATGCTCGCAGAAGGCAAGGTCAACGGCTACGCCGAACGAGGACTGGGAATCTACGACTATGCCGGGGGCGGGGTTATCGCTGCCGAGGCCGGTGCCCATGTCCACCGTGGTGGATCCGGTGGCCCCACCGCCGCAGCAGAATCCGAGCAGGAAGTGCGACGACTCATCGCCTCGATCTGACAGCCCTCGATCTGGCTGGGCGATTCCCCCTGTTCTGGCACGCTGGCTGTTCTGGCTCACTGCCTGACTATGCCCGCAGTGAATGTGAGATGAATAACGTTAGATTACTGTCACGTATTGTGTGAAGCTTAGGCTAAGCTAATTCACGGTTCGTGTTCATCTGACGTCAATGACTTTTGCAGGAAGTAGATCACTATGGGTTCGTCTCGCCTTCGTTACACCGCCTTGGCCGGTGTGGTTGCACTCGCTCTGACCGGTTGCGGCCAAGCAGCCGCCGATGACACCGGCGCCGACGCCAAAACCGGCAGCACCATCGACATCGAGGACAACAACGGAGCGCAGAGCGTGGCGAGCCCTCCTGCTTCTGTGGTGGCCACAGACAACCGTACCTTCGAGACTCTCGACACCTGGGGCGTCGAACTCAGCGCCGGCGCTGTCTCCTTGATGTCTGAGGATCTCAGCTACACGAATGACGATTCGGTCCTCGACCTCGGTTCGCACCGCGAGCCTGACCTTGAGAAGGTCGTCGAGGCCAAGCCAGACCTCATCATCAATGGTCAGCGGTTCGCGCAGTTCCATGACGATCTCGCGAAGTTGGCTCCCGACGCTACCGTTCTCGAGCTCGACCCCCGCGACGGCGAGGACTTCGGCTCCGAACTCAAACGCCAGACGACCACTCTGGGAGAGGTCTTCGGCAAACAGGACGAAGCGCAGAAGATCATTGACGACTACGATGCCTCGGTGAAACGAGCCAAGGCCGCCTATGACAGCAATGACAGCGCCATGGGCCTCATCACCTCGGCGGGTGACATCGGCTACGCCGCTCCTTCGGTCGGACGAACCGTCGGGCCGGTCTTCGACATCCTCGGTCTCGACCCGGCACTCGAGGTCGAAGCGAGCAGCGAAGATCATCAGGGCGATGACATCTCCGTCGAAGCGATTGCCGATTCAAAGCCCGACCTCATGGTCGTTCTTGACCGTGACGCCTCATTCGCACCCGAGGAGCGCGATGAAGGATCGGCGCCTGCCGCCGAGGTGCTGGAGAAGTCCGAAGCACTCAAGGACGTCCCCGCGGTCAAGGACGACAAAATCGTCTACTTCCCGCAGGACACCTACCTCAATGAAGGCATCCAGACCTACACCGAATTCTTCAACTCCTTCGCGGACAAGCTCGAAGAGCAGAAGTAATACCGATAGACCGCATCTGAGATCGCGAGAATGACGAGTACACGCAACGGCTCTGCCGATCACACGGCCGCCCCCACCTCGGGGGCGGCCGGTGTCGCGGCAGCCGAGGCCACCTCGGCGAGGAAGAATTCTGCGGAGACGAAGAACCGACTGGTGAGCTGGAAGCTGGCGGTGGGCATTGTTGTCGTTCTGCTCCTCCTCGTCCTCTCACTGGTCACCGGTGTCTACGACATCTTCGGCGGTGACGGGGGAGCCGAGATGTTCCAGATCACCCGTGTCCCGCGCACCATCGCCCTCGTCCTCTCCGGCGCGGCGATGGCCATGTGCGGCCTGGTCATGCAGCTGTTGACGCAGAATCGGTTCGTCGAACCGACGACGACCGGCACCACGGAATGGGCCGGGCTGGGCCTCATGCTCACCGTCATCGTCTATCCGGATGCCTCGATCCTGGCACGAATGATCGGCGCCATCATCGCCGCCTTCATCGGCACACTGGTCTTCTTCCTGTTCCTGCGCCGAGTCTCGCTCAAGTCGTCGCTCATCGTGCCCATCATCGGCATTATGCTCGGCGCAGTGGTCGGAGCGATCTCGACCTTCGTCGCCGTCCAGACCGATATGCTCCAGAGCCTGGGCATCTGGTTCGCCGGCAGCTTCACCTCCATCCTGCGCGGCCAGTACGAGATCCTGTGGGTCGTCGTCATCGTCGTCATCGCGGTCTTCATCGCCGCCGACCGCTTCACCGTCGCCGGTCTGGGCAAAGAGGTCGCGACGAACGTCGGACTCAACTACAGCCAGGTCATCCTCATCGGCACCATCCTCGTGGCCATCGCCACGGGTGTCGTCACGGTGGTGGTCGGCAGCCTGCCGTTCCTCGGCCTCATCGTGCCCAACATCGTGTCGATGATCCGCGGCGATGATCTGCGCAGCAATCTGCCCTGGGTCTGCTTGTTGGGCATCGCCATCGTCACGGTCTGCGACCTCATCGGCCGAGTCATCATCGTGCCCTTCGAACTGCCCGTCTCCGTCATCCTCGGAATCGTCGGTGCCGCAGTCTTCGTCGGACTCCTCCTGCGACAGCGAAAGCGGGGCTGAGGCACACCATGAGCGCAGACACGACCGAGTCCACAGCATCCACAACCACCTCGGTGGCGAATCACTCGCAGCGGACCACAGGTCCACCTCGGCGATCCTCCGGGTCCTTGGCCACGTCGAAATCAAAGTGGCGGTACTGGTCGATCATGGCCGGGCTCATCGTCGCCTCGGTGGCCATCGCGTTCGGCCTTCTGGCCTGGGACAACCCGATGCCGATCACCGACGAGGGCTTCTGGCTCATCGCGCAGATGCGGATGAAGAACCTCGTCGTCATCGCAATCGTCGCCCTGTGCCAGGCGTTCGCGACCGTGGCCTTCCAGACGGTGACGAACAACCGGATCATCACGCCCTCGATCATGGGCTTCGAATCCCTCTACGTCGCGATCCAGACCGGGGCAATGTACTTCTTCGGAGTTACCGCGATCGTCGACCTCAAAGGTCTGGTGCCCTTCACCGTGCAGCTGCTGCTCATGGTCGGACTCTCGCTCGCGCTCTACGGCTGGCTGCTCTCGGGCAAGTACGGCAACATCGCGATCATGCTGCTCATCGGCGTCGTCATCGGCGGCGGGCTCGGATCGATCGCAACCTTCATGCAGCGGACCCTGACACCCAGCGAATTCGACGTCCTCGCGGCCCGACTCTTCGGCTCGGTCTCGAACTCGGACTCCAGCTATCTGCCGGTCTCCATCCCGTTGTGCCTGTTGGCATGTGCTGCGATCTACATGATGTCCTCGCGGCTCAATGTCCTGGCTCTCGGGCGGGACACAACCAGCAACCTGGGGCTCAATCACAAGTTCGAGATGATCAAGGTCCTGTTCTTCGTCTCGATCCTCATGGCCGTGTCTGTGTCGATGATCGGACCGATGATCTTCCTCGGCTTCCTCGTCGCGATGCTCGCCTACCAATTCTCCGATACCTACGACCACAAATACGTGCTGCCGATGGCGGGCCTCCTCGGGTTCGTCGTCTTGGGTGGGGCGTACTTCATCATGAAGAACCTGTTCTACGCCGAGGGCGTCGTCTCCATCATCATCGAAGTCATCGGCGGCGGCGCATTCCTCTTCGTCATCATGAGAAAGGGACGCCTGTGATCACTCTCAGCGATGTCCGCAAGTCCTACAGCAACGAGGTCGAGATCGGTCCCGTCGATCTGCAGATCCCTGCCGGGGGAGTCACGGCACTGGTCGGGCCCAACGGCGCAGGGAAGTCAACGCTGCTGACGATGATCGGTCGCCTGCTGGGCATCGACGAGGGGGCGATCGAGGTCGCCGGCTATGACGTGTCGTCGACGAAGTCGAAGGACCTGGCGAAGATCGTGTCCATCCTGCGCCAGGAGAACCACTTCATCACCCGGCTGACGATCCGCCAGCTCGTCGGCTTCGGCCGATTCCCCTATTCCAAAGGACGCCTGAGCGCCGCCGATGAGGAGATCATCTCCCAGGCCATCGACTTCCTCGAGCTCAATGACCTCGAGGACCGGTTCATCGACGAGCTCTCCGGCGGACAGCGGCAGCGTGCCTATGTGGCCATGGTGCTGGCTCAGGACACCGACTACGTCCTGCTGGACGAACCGCTGAACAATTTGGATATGAAGCACTCGGTGCAGATGATGCAGCACCTGCGTCGGGCCGCCACGCAGATGGGGCGGACCATCGTCATCGTCCTCCACGACATCAACTTCGCCGGTCATTACGCCGACCATATCTGCGCTGTGAAGACCGGCAGCGTCGTCGAGTTCGGAACGCCGGAGGAGATCATGACCGCCGAGGTGCTCTCGCGCGTCTTCGACACCCCGGTCGAGGTCATCGACGGCCCGCGCGGTCGGCTGGCCGTGTACTACTGAACCGCGGTCGGCAACGCGCCTTGAGGGGCGCTGAAACTGTTGCCGAGTAGTTACTCTGAGTCTATTGGCTTAAACATCTAGAGTTGATAGTATTCCAACTGGTTATCACGATGGATCGTTGTCGATCCATCTCGACAGTGAAACCCAGAGCCCTAGTATTTCAAGGGGGAAAGCTGGCAGTTGCGGGCTCTGGGGGCTATGGCGTCATCCGAAATCAAATCTATTCGGCGCCATGTTTGCTTTAAAGACGCAGTATCAAAGGTTTAGTTCGGCGAATTTTGTCGAGACGGCGGTCCGCGACTCGCAACGCGGAAGAACGCTGATCCGACAAGCTTCGACTCCAACGAAGGAATCGGGAGCATGGATATTCAATCGACTTCAGTCCCCAGTACGGCCAATGACGGTCATCACTCAGGCGGAGACTTCAAACGCGATATGGGATTCTGGGGCAACCTCGCCCTTGGATTCACCTATCTTTCGCCGGTCGTGGGCGTCTACGCCACGTTCGCGGCCTCTATGGCGCTGGCAGGGCCTCCGGCCTTCTGGATGCTGATCATCGCCGGCGCCGGTCAGCTGCTCGTGGCCACAGTCTTCGGCGAAGTGGTCTCGCAGTACCCGATCGCAGGCGGCATCTATCCGTGGAACAAACACCTTTGGGGCAAGAAGTGGGGGTGGATGAGCGGTTGGATCTACATGATCGCCATCAACGTCACCATCGCCTCGGTAGCCTATGGTGCGGGTCCGTTCCTGGGAGCTCTGCTGGGCATCGAGATGTCACCCATCGCCAATGTGCTTCTGGCGCTGCTGATCATCTTCCTTGCCACCATTGCCAACCTGTGCGGAACCAAATTCCTCGCCAATGTCGCATTCGTCGGCTTCGTCGTGGAGATCATCGCATCGGCTGCCATCGGTGTCTGGCTCCTCCTCACGGTGCGCAAGCATGATCTCTCCGTGCTGTTCCAGGACTTCCGCCCGAGCGACATGCAGGATCAGACCCCGTTCGTCGTCGCCTTCGTCGGCGCGGCGATTATGGGAATCTACCTCTACTACGGCTTCGAAGCCAACGGCGACGTCGCCGAGGAGGTCCGCAATCCCGGTCGGGTCATTCCCAAAGCCATGCGGATGACGATCTACGTGGGCGGTCTCGCCTCGATGTTCATCGCACTAGGGCTGATTCTGGCAGTCGGCAGCTTTGAGGACATCATCAACGGGACGATCCCCGATCCGATCACGACGATCTTCATGGAGGCGTTCGGGCCAGTCGGCTTCAAGCTCGTCATGGCGATTGTCCTCATCTCGTTCCTGTCGTGCACGATCTCTCTGCAGGCTGCGGCCTCGCGCCTGATGTACTCGATGGGTCGCGATGATCAGCTGCCGTTCTCGAAGTTCCTGCGCAAGTTCAGCCCGACCCGTGCGGTGCCTCCTTACGCCCTCATCGTGGCCGGTGCCATCCCCTCAGCCGTCATTCTCATCTCCCTGCTGAGCGAGAACGCACTGCTGGCGATCATCTCCTTCGCTTCCTTCGGGATCTATCTGGCATTCTCGTCGGTGGTCTTCGCCTCGCTGAGAGCTCGCATGAAGGGTTGGAAGCCCAGCGGAGAGTTCACCATGGGCAAATGGGGTTGGCTGATATCGATCTCAGCCTTCGTCTACCAGGTCTTTGCGATGGTCATCGTCGTCTGGCCGGTGGCCGGAGTGCCCTGGTACGACGCCTGGATCGTGGGCCTCATGACGCTGGGAGTGGTCCTGGTCGGAGCGCTCTATCTGTTCGGCGCTCATCCGGAGCGTCGGAGCGGAATCAGGGGCGCAGCCGGAGACGCTGTGCAGTCGGCGGTACCAAGTCATGAGCCTCGACTATAGGGGCCTGAGCCAGAGACGAACTGAGCCCCCATGTCACCGGCAGCAGCCGATGACATGGGGGCTTCTCGTTATGTGGGAGGCTGCCTGCTGTGATGCTGAATCAGCTGAGCTGAGGGTCCGGGTAGACGAGACTGAGGTCGACATTGTCGACGGCGATCGGAATTCGGGAATACCCCGGAGGCATTACTGCGATGCGCACTCCGGTGCTCAGCTGCGCTGAGTTGCCGACGAGAACCTGATTGTGGCGACTGAGCACTGCACACCCGGAGATGGGTGAGAGGATCCGCAGAAGCTCTGCCTCGACGTCATTCATGAGGATATCGATGCCGGCGACCCCGACCTTGACTCCGTCGACGGAGCAGGGCACAGCCATTGTCAACAGGTAGTCGTCGACGCCCAGGTGGTCGATGTAGGGTCCGGCCACGGTGCGGGTGCCGGCATGGAAGGCGCCTTTGAACCATTCGAGGTACTCATAGTCATAGAACCGATCGGAGTCGGGATCGAGGATGAAATCGCGACGATTGATCTTCTCTTCATCCCGCACCCACCACTCGATTCTGGCGGTTTCCGGTTTGAGCTGCGAGAGCTGGAAGATGAGGCCGGCGCCGTCGAGTCCCGGATGCTCTTCGAGGAAGTCGGCGACGTCTTTGCCGAGGGCTCTGCGGGTCTTCGAACTCACTTCATGAGGTGGATCGCCTGCGAAGTCTGAGACGAGCCGCGGGCTGAGGGATGATTCCAGGCGCTCGAGATCGACGAGGAGGTCTTCGACCCAGGCTGCCAATCCGCGCGCGACTTCTTCTACCTGTGAGTGGGCCATGCCGCCCCTTCCTGTGGCTGTTTCACCGTGCCGACGCAGTGTCGGCGCCGTTCGAGTCGAGAGTGAGCTTCACATCGATGAGACTATAGACGGTCTTTCGGATGTTCGCCTCAACGGCTCGTTCCGCACGGTCGGAATCGCGATCGCTGACGGCTTCCAGGACTTCGCGATGATCGGCGATGACGTCAGAGACCTGTGCGGCTGCTCCTGCCGGAGACCATTTGAGAGCGAGGATCTCACTCTGCAGGCGCATCTCTGCCCGCAGCAGACGCGGTGACTGCGACACGATGGCCAACTGCATATTGAACCGGCTGTCGGCAGCCGAGCATTCGGCCGGGGTGCTCGCATTCTTCATGCGGGCAGCGGCATGCTCGAGTTCCGCCACAGCCTGGGTGTGAGCTCGTTGGCAGGCCAACCGGACGACGCCGGTCGATACCGCAGTGTGCTCATCGCCGTAGTCACGGTACTGGACGATGGAGAGGCTCGCGAGATAGTTCCGGATCTGCTCGTCCGTGGGGAAAGGCACCGTGACGATGAAGGTTCCGCCGCTGCGGCCACGGTGGGTCTCGACGATTCCGTTCTCTCGCAGAACCGCCAAACTCTTACGCAGGGTGGCCACCGCGACATTGAACTCCGCGGCGAGCTCGATCTCTGCAGGCAGGCGCTCTCCCACGGAGATCGATCCCAACGAGATCGCAGTGACGATCCGATCGGCCAGAGCATCGCCGTAGCCGAAAGGGCCATGGGGTCCCTGGGACGCCGGAACGAATGCAAACGAATTCGCCAACGGCCCCACCCCTCCTGACTTCACGTTTCTTCAGATCCTAGCCTCTGCCGAAATCCTAACCTGCATAGCCGTAGGTTCAGGCAGCCTCGGCGGCCTCGATGACAGTGGGCAGCCATTCCAGCGCGACATCACTGGGCAAGTCCCAGGAAGAGGCATCATGCCTGCCGTATTCACCGATTCGAGTAGCGCCGAGTTCGGTGAAACGGCGATCGAGATGTTCACTGCCCTGGCTGTAAGTCTCTTCGTAGAAGGAATCTCCGAGGCCGAACATCGCGTACTTCACACCGGTGAGGTCGCCGGAGAACGCAGTGAACTTCTCATGGAATTCGATTGCGGTATTGGGGAGTTCCCCGTCGCCGTGAGTGGAGCAGACAACGAGGTAGAAGTTCTCAGGAGTGAGACTCTCTGGTTCGAAATCCTGAAGATCGATGGCCTCGGCGGAGTGACCGTCCGCGTTGAGCTTGTCGGCGAGGTCCTGAGCGATGAGCTCCGAGTTGCCGGATTCGGTTCCATAGAGGACGACGGTATTCATTTCATCTCTTTCGTTCGATGTTCCCAGTTGTGAAGGTCTTGCGCTCGGCTGCGCCGTTCATGTCTTCGGTGGTACGAGTCATGCATTCTGCGGGTGTGCGGCGGCGAGCATGTCCTCGTGGTCATGGAACTTGCGCCGGATACGTGATTCGTCCGCATTCGCGAGCTCCGCAGCATCGATCCGCCCCCAGTCGGCGAAACTCACCGCTTGGTCTCTCAACGTTTGGGGGAGGGCTTCGTAGCCGCCGGCGGACTTCAACGGAGAGTCAGCCGAGTCGACGTCGGTTGACTCGAAATCAGCGATGATCTCCTTGGCGACCTGATGGGCATCGGAGCGGTTCGCAGGAATTGCGCCCACCGGTCCGCGTTTGAGCCATCCCGAGCGGTAGAGTCCGGGGCCGACGCGGCCGAGGTCGTCCGAAGGGGCGAAATCGTACTCCTCGGCATAATGCCAATGCCCCGGAGCGTTGACGTCGAAACCGATCGCAGAGATGACTGTGTTCGCAGGAATCACGCTCGCCTCTCCGGCCGGTGCGGCAGACAGATGGACGGTCTCCACATGTTGGGTGCCGCCGATCCGCGAAGGAGTGGCACCGAAGACGAAGTGAACGTGTGCGCGTGCGTCCTCGACCTCATGCGAGGTGAGGTCTGCGAAGGCGGCCTCGCGCTTGCGTCCGAGGGTGTTGTCCTCGGTGGCAGGGCTCGAGTTCGCAACGGTGATGCGGACTCCCGGTATCTTGCCCAACTCTCGGATCATCGCCACATCAGCCTTCGCCGAGGCGATGGGGGATCGGCTGAGGACGGTGACGTGCGTGGCTGGTGAGTCGAGGTAGGAATCGAGAGCTTCCGGGCTCACATCGCTGTCCGCGTAGTCCGCGGCAGTCTTGATGAGGAAGCGCACCATGTCGAGGGCGACATTGCCCGCACCGACGACGACGACCTTCTGGCCGATTGCAGGCATCGGGATATTGGGTCGCGGCACGGTGTTGAGCGCGTTGACGATGTCTCCGGAGACGAGCACTCCGTCGAGATGGGCTCCCGGAACCGTCAGCGTCCGATCGCGCCAGCGTCCAGTGGCCAGAACGACGATGTCGAACTCGGCACGGATAGAAGCGAGGTCGATGTCGGTGCCGACTTCGACATTGCCGGCGAATCTGAAGTCACCGGAAGAGAAGTTGCGGTCGAACTGTCGAGTCACGGCCTTCGTATGCTGATGGTCCGCCGCGACGCCGTACCTGATGAGACCGTAGGGAGCGGCGAGGCGATCGAAAATAGTGATCTCTGCATCTTTCCAGTGACGGCGCAGAGCCTGCGCCGTGAAGCAGCCGGCAGGACCGCTGCCGATGATCGCAATATGTCTGGGTGTCTGAGCATTCATGGTTCGACCTCCATCTGTCGACGAATTCTCCGTTGAACTCCGAGCCGAGGCCCGCCGGTCGCAATGATCGCCGAGGAGCTGTCAGCCTCACGACCATAACATTTGTTTCTCAATCATTGCGGATCGGGGAGACTTCGGCAAGTGCTGCTCCGAGAATCCCGCTTTCTTGCTCATCGACCAGATAAGTTACCGGCAGGGAGGGGCTTGCGTGCCATGAGTCACATATGGTTTGATTCATGCAGAAGTGAATGTTTGATTCACTGTAAGCGTTGATCAAAGACGATTGGCTGGAGAGTGACGCTGATGAGCACAACCATCGACACGACCGAACTTCCCTATCTCGACATCGCTGCGCCGGGCTTCGCCATGGCGTCAGAAGAGGTTCGCGATGCCCGCGAGCGATCCTGGATCGCCCGGACCAACTACGGATACGCCGTCCTGAGATACGACGAGGTTGCGGCACTGCTGAAGAACCAGAGCCTTTCCCAAGGCAGCGCCCGTTGGCCAGACCACCATGGAGTTCACTCCGGAGCGTTCCACGAATGGTGGCGGAAGAACCTCTTGGTGCTCGAGTCCGATGAGCACCATCGGATCAGGCGGCTGCTCAACCCGGCGTTCTCCCCGTCGATGGCGCGCAAGCTCGAGCCCGAGTTCGCAGAGATCGCCACCGAGCTCATCGATTCCTTCGCGGACAACGGGGAATGCGATTTCGTGCGCGATTTCGCCGAACCCTTCGCCACCCGCGCTCTGTGCGCCATGATGGGTCTCGACCACAAGAACTGGCCTTTCATCGCCTCCCGCGCCAACACCGTCGGCTATGCGCTGTCGGTATCGATCAAGGAGAAGATCGACGAGGTCGACGAAGCGGTCCGCGAACTCTACGAATTCGTCGAAGGCCTCATCGAGGAACGACGGGCAGATCCAGGCCAGGACGTCGTCTCCCGTCTGGTTCATTTCAGTGAGTCCGGGGACAAGCTCGACGCCGAGGAACTGCGCAATGCGCTGGTGCTGATGCTCTTCGGCGGCATGGACACGACTCGCAATCAACTCGGCCTCGCAATCCAGACCTTCATCCGAAACCCGGAGCAGTGGGAGATCCTCGCGCAGCGCCCGGAACTGGCGAAGCCGGCTCTCGAAGAAGTGCTGCGAGTCAATCCCACGACTCGCTGGGTGACACGTGAGGTCATCGAGGACTTCGAACTGGGCGGAATCGAGTTCACCGCCGGCACCACGGTGCACCTGTTCACCCACACCTCAGGCTCGGACGAGCGTGCCTTCCCGAACCCCGAAGTCGATATCACCCTCGAAGATCGCAAACCGCACTTCACGTTCGGCGGCGGCATCCACCACTGCCTCGGTCACTACATTGCGCGGGCAGACATGAGCCAAGCTCTGCCGATTCTCGCCTCCCGCATCACGAATCTCAACTGCCCGGGCGGTGACACCTGGCTGCCGGACTCCGGAAACACCGGCCCGATCAGTCTGCCGTTGACGTTCGAAGCCCGCGGCTGACACCGAGGGCGGACACCGACTGTTGATACCCGCAACAGAATTTTCATCCCACAACTGAGACCGCATCACTTCCGGGTGCTCCCGGATCGACCGTTCGGCAGAGCTGCCGAACCGCGAACAGAGGAAAATGAACAATGACGATCACTGACCCGCTCACCGCCCAGACTGCTCAGGAGGATCCCGCCGTCGAAGCGATTCGCCGCCGGACCGCCTCCCACGGGACCAACCTCGCCGAGGTGTTCCGCTCCCGCATCGCTTCAGAGCTCGACGACAACAGCGCCCTCGACCGTCACCGGGAAGCGAACACCGACAACGACACTGTTGAGGCGCTCAAAGAGAAGATCGAGCGCTCGGGCGTCGAATACATGTACTACATGGTGCCCACCCTGCGTTCGCGCACCGTGGCCAAAGTGGTCCCGGCCAAACACTTCGTGCGTAACCTCGAGAAGGGTGTGAACTTCACCCGTAACGCGCTCATGGACTTCCAGAACGATGTCCACGGCAACCCCATCGGTGCGAACATCAACTCGAAGGAGTTCGTGGCGATGCCAGAGGCCGATTCCTTCAACCCGTTGCCCTGGGACGGGGAAGTCGGACGGATCTTCTGCTCGACCTACGAGCCGGACCACCTCGGTGACATTGCGGGACGACCAAATGTCCACGACTCACGTGCGCACATGAAGCGGACGCATTCGCTGCTCAAGGACGTCTTCGGGCTGACGATGAAGTCCGGCACGGAGCCCGAAATGGTCTGGGTCGGCGAATCCATCACGCCCAAGACCATCCCCGGCTACAACCCTGCCTACCAGGTGGAATACCTCGAAGGCATGCGCCCGATCTACAAGCGTATCCATGAATACGCCGATGCACTCGGGTTCGACATGATCGAAGGCGACTATGAGGACCGGGGGCAGATCGAGCTCAACTGGAACTTCGACGACATCGAGAACACCACTGACCGCCTGGTTACCTACCGTCAGATCTGCTCCCAGGTTGCTCGGGAGTTCGATGTCGAAGCCTCCTTCATGCCCAAGCCCTTCATCGGTGAGATGGGCGCCGGCTGCCACCACAACATCTCGCTGTGGGACGAAGCCGGAGTCAACACCTTCGAAGATGAAGGCGTCAAGGAACTGCACCTGTCCCAGTTGGGACGCTGGGCAGTGGGCGGCATCATCAAGAACTCCCCGGCGATGATGCTCATCTTCGCCTCGACCGTGAATTCCTACAAGCGGTTCTGGGATCCGGGTCAGTTCGCCCCGGCTCGCGCCGACTGGGGTCTGGACGACCGTGCCTCGATGATCCGGATCTCCTCGAACGGACGCGCCGAGGTGCGTGTCCCCGATGCTTCCGTCAACCCCTACCTGTCCCATGCCCTGCTCACTGCGGCTGTCGCCGACGGAATCGGCAATCAGGTCGAGCCGCCGGAAGCCGGCAGCCAAGGCATCGAACTGCCGCGCACCCTCGGTGAAGCCGTCGAGGCCTTCCGCCATGACCAGTTCGTCCGGACAGCACTGCCTCCTGCACTTGCCGACACCTTCTTGGAGATGAAGGAGAACGAATGGGCACAGTACTGCGGTGTGCTCACCCAGTGGGAGTTCGACCAGTACTGGCAGGCAATCCCATGACCGGCACGAACATCCGCTTCGCCTGCATCGACTCGGAGGCCGCACCGCTGTTTGATAAGTCGAAGGACGGCGGCATCACCCGCACCGGGTACGAACCCGAAGCTGCGCAGCTCGTCGCCGAGGTGCTCGGCCGTGAGCTCGAGTGGGTCATCGTGCCCTGGGACGACATGATTCCGGCTGTGATCCGTGGCGACGCCGATGCCGTGTGGTGCGGGCAGGGCATCATCCCCTCTCGGCAGGCTCAGGTGGACTTCACCCGCCCGTACGCGGTCTTCAACGAATCGGTGCTCGTCCGCGCCGGTGATCGGGCCACCGCACCGGACCACCTCGGCGGGTACAAGGTCGCAGCCATCGAGGGCAGTGCCAACATGGTGTTGGCAGAGACGTTCCCCGGTGCGCAGCTCGTGCCCTTCGGCCCCACGGACGATGTCTTCGCCGATATGATCCAGGCGGTCCGTGATGGCACCGTCGACGCAATGGTCGACGATGATGTCGTCACAGTTCCGCTCGGTGATGAACCCGAGTTCGATCTGGCCTTCACGGCACAGACCCGAAACCCGTGGGGAGTGGGAGTGGCAAAGGACAACGCCCCGATGCTTGAGCTCCTCGACACCGCCTTGGCGCAGGTCATCGCCGATGGTCGCCTCGCCGAGGTGTGGGCGCGGTGGATGCCGCACCTGCCCTTCCCAGCCGACACTCTGTCTGCAGGACGACCCTCATGACCGCTGCCTCAGATACGGCTTCATCGCGGCCGCTCATCGCCGTCCCCGCCATGTCGTCCGGGCAGGTGCGGGGATTGCGGCATTCGGGCAGTGTTGTCGCCGATGCTGTGCTCAGGTCGATCTCCGCTGCTGGCGGGGAACCGGTCATCGTGCCGCCGGTGATCGACAGCGGCCTGTACTCCCGTGTCGACGGCATCGTCCTGCCCGGAGGATCGGACATCGATCCGAAGCGCTATGGGCAAGAGCCTGACGAGTCCTACGCAGGGACGGACCTGCCGTCTCAGGATGACGCTGACGCTGCGGCCATCGCCGCGGCTGAGAACCTCGGCATCCCCGCTCTCTTCATCTGCCGGGGACTGCAGCTGTGGAATGTGGAGCGCGGCGGGACCCTGTTCCAGCATTGGCCAGCTGGTGACGTCGACCATGTCGGCCAAATCCACCCGGTCAGCGTCGAAGCGAGTTCGCTCTTGGCCCAGGCCCTGGATACAAGCGAGAACGTCACTGTGTCGAGTTATCACCACCAGGCCATCGACGAACTCGGTCGGGGACTGCGCGTGACCTCGCGCGGAACCGATGGCTGTGTCGAAGCCGTCGAAGATGACGACCACACGATCCTTGCGGTGCAGTGGCACCCCGAAGACCGCGCGGAATCAGAGCCCGTGGACCGGGCACTGTTCGAATGGATCGTCACCCAGGCGGAAGAACACCGCCAGAAGCGCAGCTGAACAACCGACACTGATCTCGTGCGGCCAGCGCGCAGCCGAACAACCACAGCCAACGAAAGCGAATCGCAGTGACCGTGCATGACCTTGTTCCAGCAGACGTGCTCACAACATCTCCCACCGCCGAGGCGGATGTTGAGATCGCAGTGATCGTGGGGTTGAATATGCCCGGGCAGACCGAGGGCTCGATCTCACTGCAGAAAGATCTGACGATCACTGCCGTCGATTCGATCCACGAGCTCGGCGGAAAGGCCGTCATTCACGATGTGAGCGATGGCGGTGAACCGGACTATGAGGCGATCGCAGCCGCTGACGGAATCCTCGTTCTCGGTGGGGGAGACGTCGACGCGACGATCTACGGCCACACCGAGGTCGTCCCCAACGAGTACGGCAAGGACCGGCGAGCCGATGAGCGTGAGCTTAAGATCATTGCTCGCGGGATCGGTGAGGATTCGATCATGCTGCACCTGTGTCGTGGATCCCAGCTGCTCAATGTGGCTTGTGGTGGCACATTGATTCCCGATCTCGACCCGTACCACTTGCACAAAGGCGCCCCAGGGGAGCCGCTCTTCCTCGACGAAGTGGTGCAACTTGAACCAGGGCATATCATCCACGACCTCTATCAGGTTGAGCAGTTCACCGTCCGCAACGGGCATCATCAGGCAGTCGGTCGGGTCGGCACTGGTCTGTCCGTGGCCGCGCGGGCTGCTGACGGAATCGTCGAAGCAACACAACGCGTGGACAACACCTGGATCCTCGGGGTGCAATGGCACCCGGAAGAAGCTGGGGCGAGCAAGACCGACAGAGACGTCCTCTTTGCGGCCTTTCTCGAGAGAGCGCGGACCCGGACCCGCTCCCGGGGACCGGCGATCGCGCAGAACTGACTCCGCTGCGACTCCGAACCGACCCAGAACTGCCCCCGAACAGACCCCGCGCCCACCCCGCACTGGCCCCTTCCTGACCCCGCGCTGAAACCCCGGCCGCAGACGACCTCCGTTGTGGACTTGACTGCCAAAAAGCGATGGGTAAGGTTGCTTGCATGAGCGTATTCTCGCGGGTGAGACGCTGCTTCAGGACGTCATTCGACGTGCCCTGCCCGGGTCTCGAGCACCCGGTGTGACAGGCAGCCTCCGCATCACCTTTGCGAATTGATACATACCTTTCGAGTGCACCGGGGGAAAAGTGTTTCTCAGTTTGTATGAGCAAGAACGTCTGATGATCTACACGGCCGGAAAATTGGCCTTGGAGCGCAAAGACCGCGGCCTCAAACTCAACCTGCCCGAAGCGACAGCCATCATCACCTCCTATCTCTTGGAAGGTGCAAGGGACGGCAAGAGTGTTGCTGACCTGATGGAATCGGGCCGACACGTGCTCAGCAGAGATGACGTCATGGAAGGGGTACCGGAAATGCTCACTCAGGTTCAGGTCGAGGCGACCTTCGCCGATGGGACCAAGCTTGTGACCGTGACAGGACCGCTCCAATGATGAGCAACGAACACGGACCGGCGGGAACGGGACCCGACGACGAGAAGCAGGGCGCGAACCCGTTCGAGAACGAAGAGCTCCAGCCCGAGCATCGCGACATCGACGCCGAGCATCCCAGCGATGATCCGGGCCGCGACTACGACGACGTCGCACCGACAGTGGTCCAAGAACCGGGCATCGACGAGCGTGAACGACATCCTTCCTCGGGACCCAGCGGCCCCAGCGAACCCCGACGCCCCGGATCGGGTTCAAGGCAGGGTCCACGTGAGGAGTCCGCAGCACCGGTCACGGCCGCGGACAAGGTCATCCCCGGACAGATCTTCCTCCGCGACGAGCCCGTCGAGATCAATGTCGGTCTGGCCGTGACGACCCTGCGCGTCGCCAATGTCTCCGACCGACCGATCCAGGTCGGGTCGCACTTCCACTTCGCCGAGGTCAATCCCGGATTGGAATTCGACCGCGAACGGTCCTGGGGCAAGAGGCTGAATGTGCTCTCCGGTGGCGCGATGCGCTTCGAACCGGGAGCCGATGAGGAAGTCGAACTCGTTCCCATTCAGGGCGCCCGTATTGCCCTGGGGTTCCGAGGAGAGTGCAGAGGAGAGTTGGATGGTTGACATATCGAGGTCCGAATACGTGGCATCGTTCGGCCCCACCGTCGGTGACCGAGTCCGACTGGCCGACACGGACATCGTCATCGAGATCGACAAGGACTACTGCGTCGGCGGCAACGAAGTCGTCTTCGGCGGCGGCAAATCCGCCCGGGAATCCATGGCCCAATCATCACGGACCCGCGCCGAAGGCACCCCCGACCTCGTCATCACCGGCGTGATCATCCTCGACCACTGGGGAGTCATCAAAGCCGACGTGGGCATCCGCGACGGCAGATTCGTCGGCATCGGACGCTCCGGCAACCCCGACACCATGAACGGAGTCGACCCCAACCTGGTCATCGGTCCGAACACGGAGATCGCCAGCGGCAACGGACTCATCATGACCGCCGGCACCGTTGACACCCACGTCCACTATGTCGGACCCGATATGTTCCAGGTCGGCCTCATGGCCGGAACCACGACAATGGTCGGCGGCGGAACGGGGCCAACCGAAGGCTCGAAGGCCACACTGGCAACCCCCGGCCCCTGGTGGTTGGCTCGCATGTTCGAGAGCATGGACCCCTGGCCGGTCAACGTCCTCTTCCTGGGACGCGGCAACACCATGAACGACGAAGCACTGCTCGAACAGGTGCGCGGTGGTGCCGGTGGCTTCAAGATCCACGAGGACTGGGGTGCAACCCCGGCCGTCATCGACAACGCCCTGCGCGTGGCCGATGACACCGGAGTCCAGGTCGCCATCCACTCCGACACCCTCAACGAGGCTGGCTTCGTCGAAGACATGCTCGCCGCAGTCAAGGGGCGCACCTTCCACGCCTTCCACACCGAGGGCGCAGGCGGCGGCCACGCACCCGACATCATCACGATCGCCTCGGAGCTCAACGTCCTCCCGGCCTCGACGAACCCGACCAGGCCGTTCACGACCAATACCGTCGATGAACACCTCGACATGGTCATGGTCGCCCACCACCTCAACCCGCAGGTGCCCAATGACCTCGCGTTCGCCGAGAGCCGGGTGCGGGCGGGAACCATTGCCGCCGAGGATGTTCTCCAGGACATGGGGGCGCTGTCGATCATGTCCTCCGACGCCCAAGCCATGGGCCGCATCGGTGAGGTCGCAATGCGCACCTGGCAGACCGCTCACCAGATGAAACGCCTGCGTGGACCGTTGGCAGGCGATGATCGGGCCGATAACAACCGCGCCATGCGCTACGTCGCGAAGTACACGATCAACCCGGCCATCGCCCACGGCATCGACGCCCACGTCGGCTCGATCGAGGTCGGCAAACTTGCCGACTTCGTGCTCTGGCAGCCTTCGATGTTCGCAGTCCGCCCGCACACCGTGTTCAAGGGCGGCATGGCGGCGGTGGCGGCCTTGGGTGATCCGAACGCCTCGATCCCGACCCCGCAGCCGGTATCGGAGCGGATGGGCTTCAACTTCCGATCCTCCGCGGCCGCTGCGACGAGCCTGGCGTTCGTGTCCGAACATGCGATCGCCGACGGCATCGCGGACAAGGTCAACGTCGACAGGCCCTTCGTGCCGATCACCTCGACGCGTGGAATCACGAAGGACGACATGATCCACAATTCGGCACGTCCGAAGATCGAGGTCGACTCCGACACCTACGCGGTGACCATCGATGACGAGCTCATCGAACACGAACCCGCGAAGTTCGTGCCCATGGCCCAACGCTATTTCCTGTTCTGAGAACAGGGATGACACGAAACACCTCACGCGCGACCCTCCTGATGCTCGGCGACGGGCGACTTCCCTCAGGCGGGTACGCGCACTCCGGCGGACTCGAACAGGCCATCCGCCAAGGATGGGTCACCGACGTGACCGACCTGAAGGACTTCCTGCGCGGACGCCTGCACACGACCGGACTGATGAACGCCGCCTTCGCGGTCTCGGCCCGGCACATCCTCGGTGACCACCATTCTCTCGCCGAGGTGGGGGACCGACTCACTATTCTCGACGCGGAGCTCTGCGCCCGCACACCTGCCCCCGCCCTGCGGAAGACAGGGGAATGGTTGGGGACGCTGATGCTGCGGTCGATGCAGCGGATCCATCCGCACCCGCTGCTGGAGAACCTGCCGAAGGGACTGCAGCAGCCACTCGTCTACGGGGCAGTCGGTCAAGCCCTCGGGGTGGGGGCTGCGGAGACCGCGGCAGTCGTACTCCACGAAGCGGTCACCGGACCGGCCACCGCCGCGGTCAAGCTCATGAGCATCGACCCTTTCCAGGCCCACGGCGCGATCCTGTCCCTGGGTGAAGAACTCGACGTCGCCGCCGAGGCAGCCGCGGCCTACGAACTCACTCCGGCCCGGGACCTGCCGGCACTGAGTTCGCCCCTGTCAGATTTCGCCGCCGAGATGCATGTGAAGGATCATGTTCGACTATTCGCATCCTGAGAGCAGGATCTCCGACACCGCTGCGACTGCCGACGTGAAATCCAATGGCCCCAGCGGAATGACGTGTCGGGCGTCCGTGGCGACCGAACTGAGCGAGCCCGGCCAGCCGGGGACACGCGTCTCGGGTCTGCGCGCGCAAGCTCCACTGGTGCCCCGACCCACCGGTGCCAGCGGCCACGAACCCTTCATCGATCGTGATCCGAACGCCGCCCGCATCGCGCTGACCTCGGGAGCCGCCGGGCCGCTCGGCGGCGACCACTACCGTTTCGACGTCAGCGTCGGCGACGGGTCGAGCCTGCTCATCAGGGAAGTCTCGGCCACGCTCGTGCTGCCCGGCGTGCACGGGCACCCCTCGCTGTTGGAATCGCACGCCCAGGTCGGCGAGGCCGCGACCCTGGTGTGGGTGCCCGAACCGGTGATCGCCGCGAAGGGATGCCGACACTCACACACCGTCGACATCGACCTCGCCGCCGACGCTCGACTCTTCTACCGCGAAGAACTCGTCCTCGGCCGTCACGGCGAAGACCCCGGAGACCTCAGCTCCGCCCTCAACGTCCGCCGAGGTGGTGCCCCGTTGAGCATCCAACGCTTCGACCTGGGCCCGAACAGTCCCGGCTTCGACTCACCCGCCGTGGCCGGTCGGGGTCTGGGAGTCGGATCCATCGTCATCGTCGACCCCGACGGCGGCCTGCCGAACGAGACCGTGGTCATCGACCCGCAGACAGTGATCCTGCCCGTCGACGACACCTGCGTACAGATCACCGCGGTGGGAGCCGATGCTCTAGCGCTGCGCAAACGCCTCGACGCGGCACTGACGCACATCGGCGAACCCTGGGGCCGCGAACAGACCTGGTCGGCCGTGCCACGCTGACCACCACAATCCACCTGACCACCACAACTCACAAAAACCACCACGAAGAGAAGGAGAGACAATGAGCAACGGAAAACGCGCACTTCGCTTGGGCATCGCCGGACCAGTCGGTACCGGCAAGAGCTCCTCGATCGCCAACATCTGCACCGCACTCGCGCAGGAGTTCCGCATCGGCGTCATCACCAACGACATCTACACCGACGAGGACGCCCGCTTCCTCAAGGCAGCCGGAGTCCTGCCCGATGAGCGCATCCGCGCCGTCGAGACTGGAGCCTGCCCGCACACCGCGATCCGCGACGATGTGAGCATGAACCTGCTGGCCGTCGAGGCTCTCGAAGAGGACTTCGATCCGCTCGACATCGTGCTCGTCGAATCAGGCGGCGACAACCTCACCGCGACATTCTCCCCGGCCCTCGTCGATGCCCAGATCTTCGTCCTCGACGTTGCCGGAGGCGGCGACGTCGCACGCAAGGGAGGACCGGGAATCGGCCGGGCCGACCTGCTCATCATCAACAAGATCGACCTCGGCCAGTACGTCGATGTCGACGTCGACCTCATGATCGAGGACGCGAAGAAGGCCCGCGAAGGCGGACCCGTGCTCGGAGTCTCCCGTAAGGCCCCCGAAACCGTTCAGGCTCTGGCCGACTGGGTTCGCGAAGTCCACGCCCGCTTCGTCAAGGGCGACCACACCCCGGTCGACCCGGGCCCGATGGCACCGCACTTCCACGCCGAAGAAGACGGCGAGGGTTATATGCACACCCATGCCGAAGGCGAAGAAGCCCACCAGCACTGAACCGAGCAGATCAGATGAGACGAAGGACAACCTCGGCGTGGGTGGCCTCTCTGGGGGCACTCGCACTCGTACTTACGGCGTGCGAGGCCCCCAGCGGAGGCGACTCACAGCTGGTCATCGGCACCGAGAACCTCGGCGGGTACAACCCCGTCAACGGCTACTCGGTGGACGGCAACTCTCCCTTCTACGACGGACTGCTGCGCCTGCAGGAGGACTCGGGTACGGGGGAGATGCCGGAGCTGGCACCGGCTCTGGCCGAGGCGGCGCCGAGGGCGAATGAGGACTCCACGACGTGGACGGTGAAGCTGCGTGAGGGCGTGAAGTTCTCCGATGACACCGCCTTCGACTCCTCAGACGTGGCGGCCACCTATCGGGCCGTCATCGACCCCGATTCCGCTTCGGAGGTCGTCGACGCCTTCCGGATGATCGAGACCATCGAAACACCGGACGAGTCCACGGTCGTCTTCGAACTCAAGGAACCGACCCCCACCTTCGCCTCGCGACTGACCTTGGGCATCCTGCCCAGCGAAGCCATCGAGAAGGGCACACCGGCCGCCGACTGGAGCGTCAACAGCGAACCCGTCGGCACCGGCGCCTACGTCCTGGACTCCCTGACAACGGACACCGCGGTGCTGAAGGCCAGGGACGACTACTGGCGCACGACACCGGAACTGAAATCGGTCACGGTCCAGGCCTACGCGGACTCGTCGGCCTTGGCGGCGGCGGTCGCCGACGGAAAGGTCTCCGGAGCCGCCGTGCCGCCCCGCTCGGTCGACAAGATCGCCGGTGAGAACCACGACATCGTCACCGCGAGAACTGCCGATTGGCGGGGACTGACACTGCCCTCTGACAACCCATTCACCGCCTCGGCGACGGTGCGCAAGGCCCTCAACATCGCCATCGACAGGGACAAGATCGTCAACGAGGTCCTCGGCGGTCACGGCACACCGGCCTCGACCCCGGTCGGTGAGTTCTACGGTGACGCCTACGAACCCTCGGCGAAGTTCGCACTCGATGTCGACGGTGCGGAGAAGATGCTCGACGAGGCGGGCTGGACGAAGGGCGCCGACGGACTGCGGTCCAAGGACGGGAAACAGGCAAGCATCCCCTTCACCTACCCTGCCGGGGACTCGGTGCGCGGGGACATCGCCGCCGAGGTCGCCGCCCAGCTCAAACCCCTGGGCATCACCGTCGAGGTCGAAGCCGGGGAGTGGGACCAGATCGAGAAGTCCATGACCAAGCAGGCAATCGTCTACGCCGGTGGGGAGCAGCCCTACAACATCGACCACCAGATCAGGGCGGCCCTGCACACCCACACAAACACCTCCGGAGTCTTCGACAACCCCTCCGACGTGGCAGTCCCCGGAGCTGACGAACTCCTCGACCATGCCGCCAAGGAAACCGACGAGACGAAGGCGAACGCGGACTACCGTCGAGTCCAGGAACTCTACATGGACGAGCCCAGCTACCTCATCGTCGCCTTCCTCGAACACACCTACGTCGCCGACACCGATGGCTGGGATGTCCCGGACACCACGTTTGAACCCCATGTCCACGGTTCCGACTGGGGCCCGTGGTGGAACCTGGCGGAGTGGACGAAGAGCTGAGAGCCGCCCCGAGCACAAGCGTGGTGTGCCGGTGCGCGATCATTCTCGGCGGGATGATCTCCGCCGTGCTGGCCGCCGGCGCCGGCGTGTTCGCGCTGGCCGCGGCTTCACCGGCGAACCCGTTGGCGCACACCATTGGCAGCTGGGAATTCGCCTCGGCACAGGCCCGAGCCGACCTCGAGGCCGCCTATCAGACGGGTGGCTGGTTCTCCGCCTGGTGGCAGTGGCTGGTCACGGCTGTGACCACCGGTGACCTGGGCCAATCCAGGATTCTTCACGCCCCGGTCGCAGAGATCGTGGCCTCCCGCGGACTCAACACCATCGCCGCCAGTCTCTGCGCCGCGGCCATCACCCTGATCGTCGTCGGCGCGGTCTCCATCGCCTTGGCCCGCTTTCCGGGCCTGGCCCAGAACCCGAGCGCCTCGGGTGTCCTCGGCGCCTGGCTGGCGATCCCTTCTTTCCTCATCGCGCTCATCATCGTCGTGGTCTGGGGCGCCCAGCTGCCCAACCCCGCCACCAGCGCCCCCGTCACCCTCATCCCCGGGGTGGCGATCACCATCGCGCTCGCGTGGGCCGCCCCGCTCATCGCCGCCGCCCGGTCCTCCGCCGCCGAGGTGTGGTCGACGCCGTGGGCCCGTTCCCTCATCGGCCGCGGATTTGGCCACAGAGCCCGGATCCGCACAGTGCTGCCCACCATCCTCGGTGCCGTGCGCAGCCCGGCACTGGTCTACCTGCCCATGATCGTGCTGGGTGAGGCCGCTGTTGAAGCGGTGTTCGCCTACCCGGGACTGGGCAACGCACTCGTCCAAGCCGCTGCCGGAGCCGACCTGCCATTGCTGGCCACCGTCACCGCGATCGCAGCGGGCGTGACCACCGGGCTCGTGCTGCTGGTGCGCACCACGAGGACAGGTGGTGACCGGTCATGAGGCTGCGACTGCCCATCATCGCCATCGCAGCAGTCCTGGTGCTGCTCATCATCGGACGCTTCCTGCCCGCACAGGCCACCGACTTCGCGAACTCCCTGCTGCCCCCAGGTGAGGGCGGCATCGCCGGGACGGATCATTACGGTCGCAGCGTTGTGACAACCACCTGGACCGCGGCCGGGGGATCGGCTCTGGCGGCACTCATCACCGCCTCGGCGACCACCCTCATCGGGGCCGTGATCGGCCTCGTCTCCACACTGTCGCGGGCCCTGTCGAGGATCTCGACGGCGCTGCTCATCGCCACCGTCACCGTGCCTTCCATGCTGCTGACCTTCATCGTCGTGGGCATCCTCGGCGGAGGACGTGAGGCGATCATGGTCACGGTGGCACTCACACACTGGCCGATCGCGGCCCAGCTCATCGGACCCAAGATCAAGGAGGAATGGAACTCCGGATGGGTGCGCTTCGACCGCCGACTCGGCGCCACCCGCCGCCAGATTCTGGTCTGGCATCTGCTGCCGGCCGTATGGGGGCGAGTGGCCGCGGCCATGGCGATCACCTTCCCCTCCGCCGTCGTCCACGAAGCCACCACCTCGTTCCTGGGCATCGGAGTCGACCCGGCCGCGATCTCGCTGGGACCCCTCATCGCCTGGGGCCGCAACGACATGACTGTGGGAGCATGGTGGACACTGCTCGTCCCGACCCTGGCACTGATGCTGCTGCTCCTGCCGCCGACGATCATGTCCCGCCGATTGGGAGAAAGGCCACGATCACTGTGAATGCTCTCTCCGTGGCTGGATGCTCCCTGCGGCTGCCGTCTGCTGGAGCCCATATCCTCACCGACCTGTCCCTGACCCTGCCGTTGGGACACATCACCTGGCTGGTGGGAGAGTCCGGGGCCGGAAAATCCACGCTCTGCAATCTGCTCGCCGGACTGACCCCGCGCCGAGCCGTCGTCGCCGGTCACCTCGACATGGGGACTGAGCAAGTCGACTTGGGCACCCGACGGGGGCGGAAACGGTTGGCGGGCCTGCGGGAACGCAGGGATTTCGCATGGGCTCCGCAGAATGCGATGGACACCTTCCCGCCGCACCTGCGCCTGGGCCGATGGTTCCAACGCGCGGGGATCAAGGACCCAGATCTGCGTCCCTTCGGACTCGAGCCCGCGCTGCTGCGGCGCTTCCCGCACGAACTCTCCGGTGGACAGATCTCTCGCATCTCCCTGGCCACGGCCCTGTCGCACACTCCGAGGCTGCTCGTGTGCGACGAGCCCACTGCCGGACTCGACCCCCGACAGGCCGATGCGATGGTGGCCATCCTCGACGAGAGTGCCCGCACCCGCGGAGCCGCCGTCCTCGCGGTCACCCACGATCTCTCCGGCATGGCCAGGAACGCCCGTGACGATGACCACGTCGCCGTCATCTTCAACGGCCACATCGTCGAGAGCTGCACCGTCGGCACCTTCTTGGGAATGGAGGCCGACAATGCCTACAGTCGAGCCCTGGCCGCAGCCGCCCCGGACGCGGGAGCCCACCCGCTGCCGCTGACGTCGGGCCACCTCGGCGGGCAGGAATATCGAGACGGAGACGAACTGCGTCGTCTGGACGGGGCGCTGCTGCACCTTCACGATGGCTGGGACCAACAGATTCGAGGCGACGCCGATGGAGCTGCATGACCTCGAAATCGACTATGGGACCACCCGGATCGGACCGGTCAGCGCCGAATTTCCCGCGGGTCATGTCACCGTGCTGCGTGGCGGATCAGGCAGCGGCAAGACGAGCCTGTGCCTGGCCATGACCGGGTTCCTCACCCCCACCTCCGGCCACATCCGCGGTGAGCGCGGGGTGCTGGTGCCACAGAACCCACGCGAATGGCTCAACCCCAGGCACACCGTCGCCGAGGTGATCGACCGGACCGCTGACATCCGCGGCCACAGCATAGACGCTGAGGAACGCATCGACATTCTCTCCCGGGCTCTGCTGGGACCCGAACTTCTGGACCACAAGTGCGGTGAGCTCTCCGGGGGACAGGCCGCCAGGGTGTGTTTGGCCAGGGCCCTGGCCAGCGGAGCCGACACGATCATCTGCGATGAGCCGACCGCGGCACTCGATGCCTCGAACGCCGCGCGCTTCGCCCGCCTGATCAGAGCCTTGGCCGAAGCCGGAAACACGATCGTGTGGGCCACCCACGATCTGCCGCTGGTGATGGCGACCAATGCGAACAGTCGGTTTGTGTCCCTGGACGATTAAGCGCGTGTGGGCGGTGGGGTCTGCTGCGTGACGTTCGCCGACATCAACTCCGGGGTGAGGCCTCGACTGCAGGCTGGACCCGCACCCAACGGCGAGCTGCCACGATGAGCATGGTGATGAGGCCGAGGATGAGGAGCCCGTCGGCGGCGATGTAGAACAGGTGCAGGCTGGACCCGCCGTCATCGACACCGGCGAGCACAGCATCCGTGCGGTCGTTGAGCAGGGGGCGGATGACGGTGACCTTGATGATGAGGACGGCGATCATGCCGCAGGCCAACCACCGGTAGAACCGGCCCACATGGTCCTTGAGCACCGACCACAGCATGATCACGGCGATGGCGATCTCCACCCAGTTCATGGCGGTGAAGACCAGACGTCCGATGCCCAGACCCAGCGGGATCGTGATGCCCGGCGCGGTGAACTTCAGCGGCGCCTCGATCAGCGAGATGCCGATGATGAGGCCGAGCCAGATGGCGGGGAGGGTGAGGCGGGCACCAGCAGAGAGTCGGGTGTCCTGGGAGCTGAAAACATTGGCCATGACACGGATTCTACTCCCGGTAGAAAGTGTGGCGTGCGGGAGTGCGAGACCAGGGCCATCGGAGTAGGAAAGAACTGCCGTGCACACCTGTCAGGAAGAGCACTCCCTGCGCTCTAGACTGGTGCTCATGCGTCTGTTCTCCAATGCCGTCGTGCGAAGTTTTGACCCCGCCGCCCCCGACACCACCTCGGCGGTCGCACCCGACTCGATCCTCGTCAACGGCGAGACGATCGTGGCCGTGGGCACCAGGGCTGAGCTGCTCGACATCGCCGCCACGGAGTCCTCGACGACGGCAGCGCTCGCCTCGGCGGGCGGAATCGGTGCGACCACGGTGATTCCGGGCCTCGAGATCGAGGAGATCGACTGCGCCGGCCAGGTTGTTCTGCCCGGCCTCGTCGACGCACACATGCACTCCGTCCACTACGCAGACTCCCTGACTGACCTTGATCTCTCGAACGTCCGATCCCTCGCCGAGGCGGTCGAGGCCATCCGTGAACGCGCCAGTCAGATGCCCTTCGGCGAATGGGTGGTCGGGTCCGGGTGGGACCTCAACAAATGGGATGACCCGCGATACCCCGATCGGCAATTGCTCGACCAGGCCGTGCCCGACCACCCGGTGGCGATGTGGTCGGTCGATCTGCACACGCTGTGGACGAACGCCCATGGACTCGAGATCGCCGGCATCGACGACCTCACTGCGGATCCGTTCGGCGGGGAGTTCGTGCGCGATGACGAGGGATGGCTGACCGGGCTGGTCCGCGAAGACGCCACCGACCTGGTGGCCCGCTACATTCCCGAACCCACGCGTGAGGAACAGGTCGAACGACTCGACCGCACCCAGAAGCTGTTCCTGTCCCAGGGACTGACCGGAATCCATGACTTCGACTCCATCGCCTCAACCCTGGGCTGGTATGACCTGAGGGAGGCCGACCGGCAGCACATTCGCGTGACGAAATACCTGCGCGGACCCGAGGTGCCCTGGGCGATCGAAACCGGATGGCACACCGGCGACGGCGATGACTGGCTGCACCGAGGCGGACTGAAGCTCTTCTCCGACGGAGCCCTGGGCTCGCACACCAGCCACATGTCCTCACCGTTCCCGGACCCGAACGCGCACGAAAGCGAGCGGGACGGCGAGCGGGACGACTCAGCCGAGGAGATCGCAGCGTCCGGGGACCTCGGCGTCTCCGCAGAAGCATCCGAGCAGGAGTACTACACGTACCCCGGGACGCTGCCCGAAGAGGCACTGAGCACCGAGGCGGTCGACGCCAACTACGGGATCGCCCAGATGTCAGAGGACGACCTCTTCGACAACGCCAGGCTCGCCACCGAGGCTGGCATCTCGGTGGCCATCCACGCCATCGGCGACCAGGCCAACCACCACGTGCTCAACGTCTTCGAACGCCTCCGCGAAACCACGAAGGACGCCGAGGAGCGCTTCGAGCGACCCCTGCGCCACCGGGTCGAACATGCCCAGTTCATCCAGCCGGACGATGTAGCCCGATTCGCCGAACTCGAGGTCATCGCCTCGATGCAGCCTCGCCACTGCATCTCTGACCTGCACCTGCTCCACCTCATCGACGAATCGGCCCAACTCGCCGCCTACGCCTGGCCGGACCTGCTGAGCGCGGGAGCGCATGTGGCCTTCGGCTCCGACGGTCCGGTCGAACCCGCCAATCCCTTCGCCGCAATCTATGCGGCCATGACCAGGGCGAACATCTCCGGAGATGCCACGACGAGTTTCCAGCCTCGGCGTCGGCTCTCCGCAGTAGAAGCCGTTCGGCAGCACACTCTTGGCCCGGCATATGCCGCAGGACTCGAAGATCGCCGAGGTTATCTGGCACCGGGCATGGACGCCGACTTCATCGTCGTCGACACTGACCCCTGCGCCGCCGATGGTCTGACGGAGTTGAGTACGCTCGACCACGCTGGGCTGCTCGGCTATGAGTCCGAGGAGGCGCTCTTCGCCCACGCCGAGGCGATCCGTGACACCACGGTCGCACTGACCGTGGTCGGCGGCCAGGTGAAGTACCAGGCCTGACCTGCCGCGCACCCGCCGACCGTCTCGTTGTGACGGCCCACCCCTCATCTCGTCCTGCCGATAAGGATCCTTACGCATGCCTCGTTCGTTCATGGCTCAGGCACAGAAGATCGATGCCGCCACCCCCGCTTCCCGCAATCGTGAAGTCGACTTCCTCCGTGCTGCTGCGATCACCGTCGTCGTGCTGGGGCACTGGACGATCATCGCTGTCAGCTCCACCGGAGGCATCGAACCCCATGGACTCCTCGATGAGGCCCGCTGGACGCACCCGCTGACCTGGGTGTTCCAGGTGATGCCGATCTTCTTCCTCGTCGGCGGCTACTCCAACGCACTGTCCTGGCGCTCGGCCAGGCGGAAGAACACCGGCTACGCCGAATGGCTGCGCGCTCGCCTGCGCCGATTGGGGTTGCCGCTCATCCCACTGCTGCTCGTCTGGCTGGTCACCTGCGTCATCGCCCTGAGTACTGGGTCCGAACCGGCTGCGGTGCAGCTGGCCTCACAGATGGCGCTGGTGCCCACCTGGTTCCTCGCCGCCTATCTGCTCGTCGCCATCGTGGCCCCGCCCTGCCTAGTGCTGTGGGAGAGATGGGGCTGGTGGTCGATCATCCTCGGCATCACCGCGGCCGGGGTCATCGACCTCATCAGCATCACCACAGGCAGTATCCTGGCCGGCTACCCCAACTATCTCCTCGTATGGGCCAGCTTCCACCAGTTCGGCTACGCGTGGCTCGACGGCAGACTCTCGAGCCTGAAACGCTGCCTGCTGCTGTTCGCCATCGGTGCGATCGGGCTCGGACTCCTCGTCGGATTCGGCCCCTACCCGGTCTCGATGATCACCGCTGGTACCGACGCGATCTCCAACTCGGCCCCGACCCGGGTGACCATGGCCTTCCTCGGAATGGCGCAGGCCGGAATCGTGCTCATGCTGCAACGGCCGCTGGCGGCACTGCTGCGCAGTCCCGGACTGTGGATGCTCACCGTTCTGGTGAACCAGCGGATCATGACCTGGTTCCTGTGGCATCTCACCGCACTGACGGCACTGGCCCATGTGCTTCTGGCACTCGACGCCGAGGCGCTGCTGCCTACCCCGCTGACCGGTGTGTGGTGGCTGACCCGACCGCTGTGGTGCCTGGGACTGCTCGCGATCACCGGCCTCCTCGTGGTGATCTTCGGCCGGTTCGAAACTCCGCAGCCCGATGATCGCCCGGCACCGAGAATATGGATGCCGATCGCCGCCGCGGCATCGATCTGTGCAGGACTGGCGATCATGGCAGACGTGGGAATGGTCGACGCCAACGGTGTGACCTGGATGTGGCCGCTGCTGCCGCTGGCGGGCATGCTCGTCTTCGGTGTCGTCAAACTCCCGCGCAGGAAGTCGCGCCAAGACTGACCTCGCCGATCCTCGCCGAGGTTGCCCGGCAGCGGGCACCCTCAGTTCAGCTGATCTTCGGCCTAGCAACGCGAAGACCCGACGTCCCCGCGGGGACGTCGGGTCACCTCGGCGAGGGCTCGCTGTTGATCAGATGTGGCGACCGCCGGAGATCTCGGTGACGGTGCCGGTGAGGTAGCTGGAGAGGCCGGATGCCAGGAACAGCACCACCGAGGCAACCTCTTCGGGCTCTCCGGGACGGCCCAGGGGGATCTCGGCGAGCTTCGAATCGATGGCGTGCTGGGGCATGGCCGCGGTCATCGCGGTGTTGATGAAGCCGGGCTGGATCGCGTTGATGCGGATGCCCTTGAACGCGACTTCCTTGGCCACGGCCTTCGTCATGCCGACGATGCCGGCCTTCGCCGCCGAGTAGTTCGACTGGCCGAGCATTCCGACCTTGCCGCTGATGGAGGAGACGTTGACGATCGCGCCGCCGCGGTCCTGTTCGCGCATGAGGCCGGTGGCGACCTTGAGTCCGTTCCAAGTCCCGCGCAGGTGCACGGAGATGACGTCGTCGAACTCCTTCTCGGTCATCTTCCGGATCGTCGCATCGCGGGTGATGCCGGCGTTGTTGACCCAGATGTCGACGCCGCCGAAGGTCTGAATGGCGGCCTCGGCGAGTTTCTCGGTGTTCTCCAGAGAGGCCACATTGCACACTACTCCGGCGGCAGAATCGGCGCCGCCGAGTTCAGCGACGGCCGCCTGCAGGCTCTCCTCGTTCATGTCGCCGAGGACGACCTTCGCCCCGGAGTTCACGAGACTGCGGGCCATGGCCAGGCCGAGTCCCTGCGCGCCGCCGGTGACGACGGCGACCTTGCCGGTGAGCAGTCCGGGGATCTCGGACACAGCCTGGACGTTGGATGCGGCGGTGGTGGAGTCAGTCATAAGAGCTCTCTTTCGTGGATCGTGATGTGCGAAGGATTGGACGTGCGTGACTTACAGGTTGAACTGCGGTTTGTGGGCACCCTTGAGCAGCTGCCGGGCGACGACGACGCGCTGGACCTCCGAGGTTCCCTCATATATGCGGAAGAGGCGAGCGTGACGGTAGAAGCGTTCGACGGCGGATTCGCGCATATAGCCCGTGCCGCCCTGGATCTGCACACCCTTGTCGGCGATGCGACCCAGCGCCTCGGAGGCGAAGAGCTTGGCTGAGCTGGGGCCCAGCTTTCGGTCCTCGTCGCTGTCCCAACGTTTCGCGGCAGCGAGGACCAGGGCCTTGGCGGCGGCGGTTTCGGTGTACATATCGGCGAGCATGGCCTGGACCAGCTGGAACCGGGCGATGGGCTCTCCACCCTGTTTCGCCTCGGCGGCGTAATTCACGGACTCATCGAGGATACGGGTTGCCTGACCCACGCAGATCGCGGCGATGTGCAGGCGTCCCTTGTTCAGCGAGGCCATCGCGGCGTAGAAACCCTTCTCCTCCTCACCGCCGATGAGGTTGGCAGCGGGCACGCGGACGTCGTCGAAGAAGATCTCCGAAGTCCACGCCCCGGCCTGACCCATCTTGTTGTCGTGTGTTCCGACCGTGACACCGGCCGTCTTCGTCGGGACGAGGAAGACGGAGATGCCCTTCGAGCCCTTCGCGTTCGGGTCGGTGCGGGCGAAGACCATGAGCACATCGGAGGACTCGGCGTTGGTGATGAAGCGCTTGCTGCCGTTGATGACGTAGTCATCGCCCTCACGCACGGCGCGGGTGCGCATTCCCGAGGGATCGGAGCCGGCCTCGGACTCGGTCAGAGCGAACGAGGCGACGACGTCACCGGAGGTCAGCTTCGGCAGCCACTGGCTCTTCTGCTCATCCGTGCCGTAGTTGACGAGCACCTGCCCGGCGATGCCGTTGTTCGTGCCGAACACGGACCGGAACGCCGGTGTCGTGTAGCCGAGCTCCATCGCCAACTGGGCGTCCTGTTCGGCATTCATGCCCAGCCCGCCGTACTCCTCGGGCAGGGCCCAGCCGAAGAGGCCCATCTCGGCGGATTCCCTGATGATCGTCTCCGGGATGGCATCATCGGTCTCGATGTCAAGTTCGATGGGCACGACCTTCTCGCGGACGAATTCGCGGACGATCGAGAGGATGTCGTCGAGTTCCGAAGTATCCATTCTTCGTTCTCCTTGTGGTTGAGGTGATGTTCGTGTGGTCGCCGAGGTGGCTGTCTGGTTTCGCCGAGGTGGTCAGAGGCTGTCGAGCCAGGCTCGGACCCGATCGGAATCGGCGCCGAGTTCTGGTGGCGCGAGGTCGTAGGAGACCTCGGATTTCGACAGGGTGATCGGATTGCGGATCGTGGGGATGACGCGCTCGCCGCCGCCGGTGTCGACGATGGGTTCGAGGCCGAGGTCCTTTGCGCGTTCGACTCCCTGGGCGATCGAGTTGATCGGCGCACAGGGTAGGCCGACGGCAGTGAGCTTCTCGAACCACTCCTGAGCTGTGTGGGCCTGAAGTGCAGCGAGGAGTTCGGGTTCGAGCTCGTCACGATTGGCATTGCGGGTCTTGGCCTTGGCGAAGCGTTCGTCCTCGGCGAGGTCCGGCCGTCCCAATGCGGTGGCGAGCTTGGCGAACTGACCGTCATTGGCTGCGGCGACGATCAGGTCACCGGACTTCGTCGCCATTGGCTGATACGGGTAGAGGCTTGGGTGAGCATTGCCCATGCGTGCGGGTGTCACACCCGCGGCGGCATAGGCGCCCGACTGGTTGGCCAGCCCCGACATCGCCGAGGACATGAGGTTGGTTTCGACGAGCTGTCCCTCACCGGTGAGATTCTTGTGTTGGAGGGCGGCCATGATGCCGATCGTCGTATGAAGTCCGGTGATGACGTCGAAGACGGCGACTCCCGCACGGTAGGGGGAGCCGTCCGGGTCGCCGGTGACGCTCATGAATCCCGACATCGCCTGCACCAGCAGGTCATATCCGGGCAGCGCATTGTGGGCGCCGAAGCCGGTGACCGAGGCATAGATGACCTCTGCGTTGGTGTCCTTGACCGAGTCGTAGTCGAGGCCGAACTTCTGCAGCCCACCGGGTTTGAAGTTCTCGACGATGATGTCGGCTCGGGCCGCGAGCTTCTTCGCAACGTCGAGGTCGTCTACATCGGAGAAGTCGAGGACGATGTCGTACTTGTTGCGATTGATCGACAGATAGTAGGTCGCATCGTCCTCGCGAACCGGGGGCGCCCAGTGCCTGGTGTCGTCCCCACCCGGGCCCTCGACTTTGATGACTGTGGCGCCGAGGTCGGCGAGCATCATCGTCGAATACGGGCCGGCGAGGACGCGCGAGAAGTCAATGACGAGCTGACCGCTCAAGGGGCCATTACCGGTGCGAGGGAGGAAGTCGGCGAGGGACTCGGCCCGATCGCTTGCGGTCTTGCCCTGATCCGCTGGCGCCTGGCTCGCGGCTGTCTCGCCATTCATCGATGAACGCTCCCGGTGATTCTGCTCGTCTCTGAGGCTTCTCAGAGTGTTTCACCCCACAATATAGCAAAGTGAGCAATAATGAGAAGCAATTGTTATCGGAAATGATATTTAAGAGAGCGGCAGAGGAGAGCGGAACATGATGGAGATTGCGCAGGTGCGTGCATTTCTCGCCGTCGCCGAGGAGCTGCACTTCGGTCGCGCCGCCGAGCGTCTGGGAGTGCTCCAGCCCCCGCTGAGCCGCACGATTCGGGCGCTGGAGGACGAGCTCGGGGTTTCGCTGTTCCAGCGCACGACCAGGAATGTGAAGCTCTCCCCGGAGGGTGAGGCACTGATCGAACCTGCCCGGAAGATGCTCGAATATCAGAGTCTCGCCGTCGATTCCGTCCAACGGGCGGCAACAGGGGAGACGGGGCGTATCAGCTTCGGCTTCGCCAGATCCTCCTCGCGTGCCCTGGCTGCGGCACTAGTGGCAGCCTCGCGGAGGCGGAATCCGGGAATCGTCTTCAGCCTCGAATCCAATGTCTTCGCCGAGGAGGGGCTGGCCCGGCTCGTCGACGGAACCCTCGACCTCGCGCTGGTCAGATGGGACAAGCAGCCGACGGAAGTGACGGGACGAGCGGTTATGATCGAACGCCTGTGCGCAGCGCTGCCCGAAGACCATCGGCTGGCAGGGCGCTCCTCCCTGCGCGTCGATGAGCTCGCCGACGAAGACTTCATCACGCTGCCCGCCCATCCCAGTTCGACGCTGCGCGAGAATACGCTGCGACTATGCCACGATGCCGGTTTCACGCCTCGCGTGGCTCAGGTGGCCCCGGATTCGCAGACGATCGGGGCCCTCATCGCCGCAGGGCTTGGGGTCTCAATCACCTTCGACTCGGTCTCTGCGAATACGCGTGAGGCGGGAACCGTGGCCGTGCCGCTCGACATCGAGCAGGAACCCTCGACGCTGTACCTGGCCCACCGGACCGACCATGGAAAGTCGTCGCTGGAGGCGGTGCTAGCCCTCGCCGAGGATGTGCTGCCGACCGTGGAGTGATCTGGGCCGGATCTGCAGTCGAATCTACAGCGCGGAGTTCCATCCATCCAGTCGTTCGCGCAGCAGCTCCGCAGTCATTTCAAACCTGCCGATGCCGAGGTAGTTCGGCAGCCAGGTCTCGACCCGGTCATGAGCTAGAGCCGCAGCTTGGACATCCCAGACAGTGATGTCATCGACCCTGGCGCCCAGCAGCCGCTCGTATTCGTCAAGGAACATGCCTGCGGCTTCGGGGGATCCGAGGAGAACGAGGTCCTGACGGCACCATGCCAGGTCAACTCCACGTGGACCCGATCGCGCTCCCGACCAGTCGACGACTCCGGTGAGTCGATCGGCTTCCCACAGCGCATTCCCGCACCAGAAGTCACCGTGTGTCAGCACCGGGTCGCCGATATCCAACGTGTCCCATTCCTGTTGGGCGCGAAGAGCAAGTGCAGACTGTCCACGCGGCGGCTCGGCTGGAATGGGGCGCAACCCGGTCCCGTCGAGTTCGTGGATTCGAATCAGGGCGGCTGCCATCTCGGCAGCGATCACCATGAGCGACAGGTTAACGTCGGGAGCGGCGCCCGTCACGCGAGAGGTGACTATGACAGGTTCGCCAAGGTCGCGGTTGACTGCGACCAGTTGAGGAACCCACACGCCAAGGCCCGAAATCCGACTGAGAATCTCCGCTTCTCTCACCGCGGCATCCTGATGAGCGGGAAACGCCCGGACGACGAATTCAGACTCTCCGTCATGTGCGAGAAGCGTGGTTGCGTGCTGGCCACCGGTGAAAATGTCGACGAGGCTGAGCTCCCTGCTCATCAGGGCAGAAGCAGTGCTGAGAGCCCGGTCAGGTTCATCCGTCATGACGTCAGCCTACCGAGCGTGATCGCCGACCAAGTTCGATCTGACTACCGCTGCAAACTCGGATTCTGCGCTCCCGAGCTCCGCAGCAACCGAGCGAGTCCCTTGGTGTAGCGTACGGCCATCACCTTCTGCGCCGAGACCGACAGCGGGGCGAAGGCTCTCAGCAGCGAATGCCCGGGAGCCGATTCGGACGTGATGGTGACGCGCAGGCGGTCGTCCGTACTGACTGTCACTAGGAAGGTCTGTTCCCCATACTCCAGGTGACCCGGCAGCGTGCGATAGGCGAATCCCGCCGCTCGCTGAAACCGCCGTTCTCTGTCGGGCACTTCCGTGTCGATGACCTCGATGACTTCGCATGAGCCGACCGGAATCGAGAGCTCGCGACCGCGCAGGCGCACCGCTCGACGCGGCCAGAGCGGGTTGAGCCAGAGATCGACGATCTGACCGACATGCGCTCGCCGCACCGGGCGCGAGATGACTCCGGCAGATTCCTGCAGCTTCCACGTCAGAATCGCCTCGCGTGCCAAGGGAAACAGGTCGGCAGATCCGAGGTCGAGGGTGTGCTCCAGGTGGTTCATCCGCGAACTCCTTCTGCGTTCCGTTGGCTTCTCCTTGTGATCCTCGCCTGCTCGTGCCTACGATACAAATACAGTACTGAGCGAACGCTCGGTTTCCTTCACGAACGACGGAGTTCACACATGACAGAGCACGCCACCACGGACGCCCAGGCTCACTTCGGCAAGCGCTTCGCCGGCCAGGTTGCACTCATCACCGGCGCCAGCCGCGGCATCGGCCTCGGCATCGCCCAGCGGCTGCAGGCCGAGGGCGCCACCGTCGTCCTCACCGCGCGCAAACCCGAGGCCCTCGCCGAGGCGGTCGCTCAGTTCCCCGAAGGCGCCGCACTGGCCATCGCAGGCAAGTCGGACAACCCCGAGCACCGGGCAGAGGTCTATGACACGATCGCGGAGAAATTCGGTCGCCTCGACGTGCTGGTCACCAATGTCGGCATCAACCCCGTCTATGGTCCGCTCATCGATCTCGACCTCGACGCGGCCCGCAAGATCCTCGACGTCAATGTCCTCGGCACACTCGCGTGGGTTCAGGAGGCCGTCCACCATGAGAAGCTGAACTTCCGTGAGAACCAGGGACGCGTGGTGAGCATCTCCTCCGTCGCAGGGGAGCGGCCGAGCCCGGGTATCTCCTTCTACGGCATCTCGAAGGCAGCGGTCTCGCACCTGACCAAGTCGCTGGCCGTCGAGCTCGGCCCGGATATCAGGGTCAACGCTGTCGCCCCTGCCGTGGTGAAGACTGACTTCGCCACCGCGCTCTATGAAGGCAGGGAAGAAGAAGTCTCCGCCGCCTACCCGGCAAAGCGCCTCGGGACTCCCGAAGACATCGCCGCTGCCGTGGCCTACCTCGCATCCTCGGATGCCGACTGGATCACCGCTCAGGTGCTCACGGCAGACGGGGGAGTCATCACCGCCGGCGGAAGCGCCTGACCTGCCTCATTCGATGAAGGGGAACGGTCTGGGTCTGCGTCACGGACTGAGGAGAGATGGTCGTCGAATTCGGTTTCGGCGACCGTCTCTCCACATCAATCTCCGTTTCTCCTCAGGAAATGAGTGGCCTTCAACTCTCGACCACTCGAGCTGGCCCGATGCCCCGGTCGCCGAGTCCCATCACGGTGTTTGTCCGCCGTGAACCCAGCCACTAGACTGAGCGCCATAAGTACATAGCCACACCAGCAACACGCAGCATCAGACAAACAACAAGCGAAACCACACAATTGAATACTGCCGTTAAGACATGACGTGGGAGAGCTGCGCAGTCGCCGCAACTGATTCAGTTGCCGCAACTGCACATCGCAGCGCCGTAGGTGCAATTCCCTCCCCGGGAAACTCTCAGGCCCAGTACCACCGATTGCAGGCATATCTGAAGGACCGCCACCGCGCTCGCGCGCTGTCAGTCTGACAGAACGGGGAGGACCACCACTGCTCAGTGCGTCCTCCATAGGCGGGCGCGACACCGACCCGAGGACGGCAATGACCAGTTCACTCGCCCACACAAGTTCACTCGCGCACACCACAGCGCCCACCGGAGACACCCAACGCCCCTTCTCCGACCGGCACATCGGCCCCCGTGCCGACGACACCGCGGCCATGCTGGCCGAACTCGGCTACGACTCCCTCGAAGCGCTCTCCAGTGCAGCCGTCCCAGAATCCATTCAGATCGACGGACTCGACCTGCCCACCGGTCGCTCCGAGGCCGAGGTCCTCGACGACCTCCGCGCAATCGCCGGCCAGAACGTCATGCGCACGCAGATGATCGGTCAGGGCTACTACGACACGATCACCCCGGCCGTCATCCGCCGCAACCTGGTCGAGAATCCCGCCTGGTACACCGCCTACACTCCGTACCAGCCCGAGATCTCCCAGGGTCGCCTCGAAGCCCTGCTCAACTTCCAGCAGGTCGTCCAGGATCTCACCGGCCTCGACATCGCCAACGCCTCCCTCCTCGATGAGGCCACCGCCGTCGCCGAGGCGGTCCTGTTGATGCGTCGGGCCGTGAAGAAGGGGACAACCGTCGTCCTCGACTCCGAACTCCACCCGCAGACCATCGCCGTCGTCCGTGCCCGCGCGAAGGCCATGGACTTCCGCGTCACCGTCGCTGACCTGGCCGAAGGACTCGCAGGCGAGGACATCTTCGGCATCGTCTGCGCCCAGCCCGGCACCACCGGCGTCATCCGCGACTTCACCGAGGCCGTCGACGGCGCCCATGATCGCGGCGCCCTCGTCACCTTCGACGCCGACCTGCTGGCCCTGACCCTGCTCAAGGATCCCGCCTCTCAGGGCGCCGACATCTCCGTGGGCTCGGCCCAGCGCTTCGGTGTTCCCCTGTTCTTCGGCGGACCTCACGCTGGCTTCATGGCGGTGAAGTCCGGTCTCCAGCGTCAGCTGCCCGGCCGCCTCGTCGGTGTCTCCAAGGACGCCCAGGGCAAGCCCGGTTACCGTCTGGCCCTGCAGACCCGCGAACAGCACATCCGCCGCCAGAAGGCCACGTCCAACATCTGCACCGCTCAGGCTCTGCTGGCCAACGTCGCCTCGATGTACGCCGTCTATCACGGTCCCGTCGGCCTGACCCGTATCGCCTCCCGCATCCACCGCCTGGCCCAGGCCTTCGCGACCGCCGCGGACACCGCACCCGGCGCCGAGGTGGTCACCCGTGAGTTCTTCGACACCGTGGCCATCCGCGTCGCCGACGCAGAAGCCGCCCGAGTCGTGTCCGAACGCGCCGGCTTCAACATCCGCGTCATCGACGACTCCACCATCGGCGTCTCCTTCGGCGAGTCCCACTCGGTCGCCGATGCCAACGGCCTGCTCGAAGCTCTGGGCATCATCGCCCGGGTCGATGAGGCGGACTTCGAAGCCGCCTCGGCGGGCACATTCGGAGCCAACCACGTACCCACCCCGGCCTTCGACGAGAAGTTCCACCGCACCACCGAGTTCCTCACCCACCCGATCTTCAGCGCACACGGCTCCGAGACCTCGATGATGCGTTACCTGCGCACTCTGGCCGACCGGGACCTGGCACTGGACCGGACGATGATCCCACTGGGCTCGTGCACGATGAAGCTCAACGCCGCGGCAGAGATGGAACCCATCACCTGGCCCGAGTTCGCCTCCATCCACCCCTTCGCTCCGGCCGAGCAGACGCATGGCTGGCGCACCCTCATCACCCGCCTGGAGAACTCGCTCGTCGAGGTCACCGGCTATGACCGTGTGTCCCTGCAGCCCAACGCCGGCTCCCAGGGCGAACTGGCCGGACTGCTCGCGATCCGCAACTTCCACGTCGCCAACGGCGACACCGACCGTGACGTTGTCCTCATCCCGCAGTCGGCCCACGGCACCAACGCCGCCTCGGCAGTCCTGGCCGGACTCAAGGTCCAGGTCATCGCGACCGCCGAAGACGGATCGGTCGACATCGCCGACCTCGATGCGAAGATCGAGAAGAACGCGGACAAGCTCGCCGCGATCATGATCACCTACCCGTCGACCAACGGAATCTTCGAATCCGAGGTCCGTGACGTCTGCGAGAAGATCCACGCAGCCGGCGGCCAGGTCTACGTCGACGGTGCGAACCTCAACGCCATGGTCGGACTGGCCAAGCCCGGCGAATTCGGCGGCGACGTCTCCCACCTCAACCTGCACAAGACCTTCTGCATCCCTCACGGCGGCGGCGGACCCGGAGTCGGACCTGTCGCGGTGCGCGAGCACCTCGCCCCGTACCTGCCCGGCGATCCCACCTCGGCGGAACTCGTGGCAGGGAAGGAAGACGCTCACGAACTGCCGATCTCGGCCTCGATGTTCGGCTCCGCCGGCGTCCTGCCGATCAGCTTCGCCTACCTCGAACTCATGGGCGGCGACGGTCTGCGTGAGGCCTCCCGTGCCGCACTCCTGGGCGCGAACTACCTGGCGTCCAAGCTCCACGACGTGTTCCCCATCCTCTACTCGGGTGAGCACGGACTCGTCGGCCACGAGACGATCCTCGACCTGCGTGAGCTGACCGCGAAGTCCGGCGTCACCGCCGAGGATGTGGCCAAACGCCTCATCGACTTCGGCTTCCACGCCCCGACCCTGGCGTTCCCGGTCCCCGGGACCCTCATGGTCGAACCGACCGAGTCCGAGGACAAGGACGAACTCGACCGCTTCATCGAAGCCATGCGCACCATCCGCGCAGAGATCGATGCCATCGGCGACACCTACTCCTACGAAGAGTCACCTCTGGCCGGTGCCCCGCACCCGGCCACCGTGGTCATGGATGACTGGGACGCCAAGTACTCCCGCGAAACGGCCGTGTTCCCGGTCAAGGGATTGCGCCAGACCAAGTACTTCCCACCGGTGAGCCGGATTGACGGTGCCTACGGCGACCGCAACCTGGTGTGCAGCTGCCCACCGCCAGAGGCCTTCGAAGACAATGAGGAAGAGGACGACTGATGAGTACTGATAATTCGCCGCGGGAGACTCCGCTGCACGATATCCACGCCCAGCTGGGCGCATCCTTCACCGACTTCGGCGGCTGGGACATGCCGCTGAAGTACGGGTCCGAACTGGCTGAGCACCGCGCGGTGCGCGAAGCCGCAGGCATCTTCGACCTCTCCCATATGGGCGAAGTCCGCCTCACCGGCTCCGACGCTGCCGCATTCCTCGACTACGCACTCGTGGCGAAGTACTCGAAGATGAAGATCGGCAAGGCCAAATACGGTGTGCTCGTCAACGAGGCAGGCTACCTCCTCGATGACCTCATCACCTACCGGATCGGCGACGAAGAGTTCCTCATCGTCCCCAACGCCTCGAACACCCCGACCGTCGTCGCGACCCTGAAGGAACGACTGCAGGCCTTCCTGCGGGACGAATCCCCGGGAGCCGATGCCAAACTCTTCGACGAGTCCGAAGACACTGCCCTCATCGCCGTACAGGGGCCGAACTCCGAGGCCATCATCCTCCGCGCCCTCGACGAGGGTGCACATGGGGAATTCGGGCCAGCGACCACCTCGGCGGACGGATCATCAGCAAACGATGCAGCCGTCGACGGCTCCGCGGATGATTCCTCGGTGAACTCAACCGGAATCACCGTCGGCGAGGCGGTCCGGGAGCTGAAGTACTACGCGTGGATGCCGCTGACGATCGCAGGCATCGACCTGATGCTGGCACGCACCGGCTACACCGGCGAAGACGGCTTCGAGCTCTACATTCCCAACATCGCCGCACAGCGCCTGTGGGAGACCCTGACGACTGCCGGAGTCGACTACGGCCTCGTGCCCTGCGGCCTGGCCTCGCGTGACTCGCTGCGTTTGGAAGCGGGCATGCCGCTCTACGGCAACGAACTCAGCCTCGAGACCTCGCCCTTCGACGTCGGACTCGGCCGCATGATCGGGTTCAAGACGAAGGAGAACTTCGCTGCCCGTGACGCGTTGGCCAAGCTGGGGGAGACCGAGCCTCCGCGTGTGCTCGTGGGACTCACCTCCGCAGGTCGTCGTGCCGCACGATCCGGTGCCAGCGTCTTCGCCTCGGCAGACGAGGTCGGCGCCGAGGGCAGCACCGCCGTCGGCACCATCACCTCCGGACAGCCCTCGCCGACGTTGGGCCACCCCATTGCTCTGGCGTTCCTCGACCGCGGACTCGCCGATCCCGGCACGCCCGTATTCGTGGACATCCGCGGCAAGGCACATGAGTTCTCTGTGACCGAGCTGCCGTTCTACAAACGCGACGAGAACTGATCCGCCGATCCTGATGCTGTTGCCCCCGGTGGCTCGTACACTGGGGGCACCTGCTCACCAACTAGCTGTCAACCAAGCAGAAAAGGACCATCATGGCGCAATTGCCCCCGCTCCCACAGAACTTCACCTACTCCGCTGAGCACGAGTGGATCAACGCCGGAGCCGACGCCATTGTCGGCAACACGGTGAAGATCGGCATCACCGCAGTCGCCGCTGACGCCCTCGGCGAGGTCGTCTACGTGGACCTGCCTGAGGTCGGTGACACCGTCACCGCCGGCGAGACCTGCGGTGAGGTCGAATCAACCAAGTCGGTCTCCGACCTCTACTGCCCAGTCACCGGCGAGGTCACGGCCATCAACGAGGCCGCCACGGACAACCCCGGCGTGCTCAACTCCGACCCCTACGGCGACGGCTGGCTGTTCGAAGTCAACGTCAACGAACTGGGCGAAGTGATGGACGCAGCAGGCTACGCAGAGGCCAACTCCCTCTGACACACCCTCCGACCGATGGGACCGACCACAGCTGGAATCACCCGGCTCGAACGGGCCGGAACGACCCGGCCCGGTCGGTCCCATCGATCACCCGAAAAGAATCGGAGTATCTTCCATGCCATTGAGCGTCTTCGATCTCTTTACCGTCGGCATCGGCCCGTCGAGTTCCCACACCGTCGGCCCGATGCGAGCGGCATCGAGCTTCCTCACACTTCTGGGCGACAAGCTGGGATCCGTTGCAAGCATCAAGGTTGATGTCTTCGGATCCCTCGCCGCCACCGGTGCCGGACACGGCACCTTCGACGCCATCCTGATCGGCCTGGAAGGCTGTGCACCCGACGCCGTCGAAGCCAATGAACTCACCGCCCGCCGGACCCGCATGTCCGAAACCGGGACGATCTTCCTCGGCGACGCAGTCGGGGACGGCGTCGAAATCGCCTTCACTGAGGACGACATGGTCAAGCGTCCCCTGACCATCAAGCCTCGCCACACGAACGCCATGACCATCACAGCCTTCGACGCCGAAGGCCAGACCCTGGCCGAAGAGACCTACTATTCCGTCGGCGGCGGCTTCGTCACCTCCGAGACCGAGTTCGTGGAGAAGGAGCAGGCCGCCGAGGCTGCCGACGCAGCCGAATCAGTCGACGACGATTCCGTCGATGATGAGAACGATGATCCCTCGAACTCTGACGAGGTTGCCGGGGGTGATCCTGAGTTCGCCGTTGCCGACGCAGTCATCGACGCCGAGCTGCAGTCCTACAGCGAAGAGCTCCCATACCCCTTCCACTCGGCCGTCGAGCTCCTGCAGCGTTGCAAGGACAGCGACATGTCGATTGCCGAGATCATGCTCGCCAACGAGAAGTCGATGCGCGATGAGGACGAGATCCGTCACGGCCTCCTCCACATCTACTCCGTGATGGAAGAATGCGCCTCGGCGTCTCTGGACCGTTCGGGCTACCTGCCGGGCGGGCTCAAGGTGCGCAGGCGCGCCCACGACTGGTACCTCAAGCTCAAGGCCGAGGATCCCGACCGCGACCCCGGCTACTACTTGGAGTGGGTCAACCTCATCGCCATGGCCGTCAACGAGGAGAACGCCTCGGGCGGACGCGTCGTCACCGCACCGACGAACGGTGCTGCCGGCATCATCCCCGCAGTCCTCCACTATGCACTCAACTACGTGGAGTCGGTGACCAAGGGCGGCGAAGCTGCCAAGCACGCGGCGATCGTGGACTTCCTGCTCACCTCGGCGGCGGTGGGTGTCCTCTATAAGGAGAGAGCATCCATCTCCGGCGCCGAGGTGGGCTGCCAGGGCGAGGTCGGATCCGCCTCCTCGATGGCTGCCGGGGGACTGGCCGCGATCATGGGCGGCACCCCGGAGCAGATCGAGAACGCCGCCGAGATCGCCATGGAGCACAACCTGGGCCTGACGTGCGACCCCATCTCCGGGCTCGTGCAGGTCCCCTGCATCGAACGCAACGCGATTGCGGCAGGCAAGGCCATCAACGCCTCACGGATGGCACTGTGGGGCGATGGCCAGCACCGGGTCAGCCTCGACGAGGTGATTGAGACGATGCGCCAGACAGGTGCGGACATGAGCTCGAAGTACAAGGAGACAGCGCAGGGCGGCCTCGCCGTCAACGTCGTCGAATGCTGAGGTAACCAGGGGGAGCTGCCGTGTGGGCGGCCCTGGGTGGCCGCCCTGCGCAAGGCTGCGCGGGGTCTTCACCCACCCACGCCCTCGAGACCACGCTTGCGCGTCACAACACCGGAGTGCGCACCAGCACTTGGGCACGCAGGCGCTGTCTCGGTGCGAGGTCTCTCCCTGCTGCCTGATTCGGCTGCGGGGGAGGCCGGTATCTGAGACCTACCTGCCCCGCCCACCTCCATCCATGGGCTCCATCCACACCCTGGATTCCGCCTCACATCCCCAGTCACAGTGATCCAACAACCCTCCCTGCTATTCACGCCATCCGGCCGAATGCCTGTCTCCAGCACTCCGAATAGTCATCCCGAAGTCATGCCCTGAGGTAGTGCCGGAACGTGGAACAACCGTGGAACCGCTGTTCCAAAAGCGGTGAAATGTAACGAAACGATAACGAAGCTCTGCCGCGGAATGAGCGCCCAAGAGCGCCCTGGCGCATCCCAGAGATGCCATGGGGAAACCCCGGTTCGTTACGTTCGGAACACGCGCGGGAATCACCACTGAATGTGGCGTGAATCGCCGGTTTTCGAGTTGACGCTCATCCTCAGGTCGTTAGGTTTGAAGGCGTGAGAAACGCAGTCGCTGAACCTCAAACAGAAACCGATGTCCGTGTTCCAACTATGGAAGACGGTCAACACATGTGGAGACTGGCTAAAGATTCGGCCGTTCTCGACCTGAACTCCTCGTACTCCTACATTCTGTGGTGCCGAGACTTCTCGGCCACCTCGACGATCGCGCGAATCGGCGGAGAGCCCGCCGGATTCGTCACCGGCTACACCCGCCCGGATCGGCCTAACACGCTCATGATCTGGCAGGTCGCAGTCTCGTCGGACTTCCGCGGACACGGATTGGCGAAGACCATGCTCAACGAGCTGGCCGATCGCACCAATGCGCTCCGCCTGGAGACGACGATCACCGATGACAACGACGCTTCAAACCGTCTGTTCCAGTCATTCGCCGAGCAGCGTGACGCAAATTGCGAACGTAGCGCGCTGATCACTCCGGAACTGTACCCGGACGGTCACGACACAGAATACCTGTACGAAATCGCACCACTGTGATGCACCGCTGAAAAGCTTGGTGCCACCTGGCGTCCGAGGGATCAGCTGATCCCGTCTGAGGGTGCCGACCGGCGAGAGTCGCATCCGATGCTGATCGGTCGCGGCCACCGCCTTGGCGCTTGCTCACGAGGCAAGTGCGTAATCCAGAAGTCGAAAGGACTCAAGTGATGACCGACAACTCTAAGACCACGAAGCCCGACATCTTCGAAACCCGCGAATCAGAGGTGCGTGGATACTCGCGCTCCTGGCCCGCCACCTTCGCCAAGGCACAGGGTGCGAAGCAGTGGGGCGAAGACGGCAAGGAATTCATCGATTTCTTCTCCGGCGCTGGAGCCCTCAACTACGGGCACAACAACCCCGTCGTCATGAACCCTCTCATCGAGTACCTCCAGTCGGGTGCAGTCCTGCACTCGCTGGACATGAAGACCCCAGCCAAGCGTGAGTTCCTCGAGACCTTCCAGGACCTCATCCTCAAGCCACGCGGACTCGACTACACCGTGATGTTCCCTGGGCCAACGGGAACCAACACCGTCGAGGCTGCCCTCAAGCTGGCTCGTAAGGTCACCGGACGTCAGCACATGCTGTCCTTCACCAACGCATTCCACGGGATGACCCTGGGATCGCTGTCGGTGACCGGCAACTCGATGAAGCGCGAAGGCGCAGGCATCCCGCTGACCAACAGCTCGAAGATTCCCTACGACGACTACTTCGATGGCGAGATCCCGGACTTCCTGTGGCTCGAGAAGGTCCTCGAAGACTCCGGCTCCGGCGTCGACAAGCCAGCCGCTGTCATCGTTGAGACCGTGCAGGGTGAAGGCGGCCTCCGTGCCGCACGCGCCGAATGGCTGCGCGCTCTGTCCGAGCTGACCAAGAAGCACGACATCCTGCTCATCGTCGATGACGTGCAGGCCGGCTGTGGCCGTACCGGATCCTTCTTCAGCTTCGAAGAGGCCGGCATCGAGCCAGACATCGTCTGCCTGTCGAAGTCGATCTCCGGCTCGGGTCTGCCGATGGCGCTGACCCTCTTCCGTCCTGAGCTCGATGTTTGGGAGCCGGGCGAGCACAACGGAACCTTCCGCGGAAACAACCCCGCATTCGTCACGGCGACCGCCGCGATCAAGAACTTCTGGGCCGACAACACCTTCCAGAACGAATTGGCCGACACCATCGCCGCACTGCACCAGCGCCTCGACTCGATCGTGGAGAAGGCTGAGGGAGCATCCATCCGTGGACGTGGCCTCCTCGCCGGACTCCACTTCGAGGATGCCGAGGTCGCCGGCAAGGTGGCAGCAGAAGCCTTCGACAACGGCCTGCTCCTCGAGACCTCAGGTCCCAAGGATGAGGTTACGAAGATCATGCCTCCGCTGACCATCTCCTCGCACGATCTGGAGCAGGGTCTCGACATCATCGAGGCTGCTGTGCTGAAGTTCGCTCCGGCCGCAGAACCTGCGGCGGTCTGAGCCTGCTCCCAGCTGAGCGCGAGAGCCTGGAAAGCTGAGCTTCGGTTCGCCGAGACTCAACCATGAAACTTGAATGACGCGTTGCCGGTGGATCGGTCGACATTTCGACTGATGCATCGGCAACCCGTCTGATACCCCGTTTGAAAGGACCACGAATGTACGTAGTCAACCGCGATGACCTCAACGACACAGACCGCGACATCAAGTCAGAGACCTGGCGCAGCCGCCGCATGGTGCTGGGCAAGGAGCGCGTCGGCTTCTCGCTTCACGACACCGTGATCTACGCCGGAACGACCTCGACCTTCCACTACCAGAACCACGTCGAAGCCGTGTACTGCGTGCAGGGCAAGGGCACTCTGACCGATCAGGAGACCGGCGAGACCTACCCGCTCTCGGACGGCACCATGTACCTGCTCGACGGACACGAGAAGCACACCGTGGTCGCCGAAGAAGAGCTGCGCATGGCCTGCGTCTTCAACCCGCCGGTCACCGGCCGTGAGACTCACGACGAGAACGGCGTCTACCCGCTCATCGTCGAAGAGGACTGAGATCCTCTCATGAGCTGAAAAGCTCCATCGCCGAGGTGGCTGATCCCTTGATCAGTCACCGAGGTTGAGTCCGGCCCCCGGACCCCATAGCTGGTGGTCACGGAACTGAGGAAGATCCGCAATCTGCGGATTTCGCCCCGGTTCCGTGGCCGCCAGCTTTTTGTGCTGGTGCAGCCACTGCTGCGTCCACAGACTTCAGCTGTGAAACTCTTCGGCTTATTGACACTTCAAGTATCGTGACGCTGCCTGCCGACTGACACACTCCAAGACTCCGACTCTGGCATTCCTCTGCTCAATTCCACCCTATGGAGTCTCCATGAAGTTCATCAGGCGTGCCCTTGTCTCTGCCATTGCCGCTGTAGCGCTCGTTGTCGGTCCGGCTGTGTCCGCGGAGGCGGCAAAAATGTCGTTCGACGTCACGAAGCTGTCGGCGAAAAACATGGTTGTCTCAAACGGCAACTGCAAATATTTTGATGTTCACATGAAGTACAAGAAGTCGAAGGTGGACAGTTGGGATGTGGAGGCAGATATTGCTGGCCGCCATGGAAGCACCACCTCCGCGTACTTTGGCAATTATCATTCGCCTTCAACGAAAGATCGGGCAATGATTTGCCCGAGTTTGGAGGGACTAGGGAAGTACAGGATCGGGCCTTCTGAGATCAGCGCTGACTATGATGATGCCAACTACAACTCGCATTGGTATGCGCGCACCGACTACACCAAGGGATACTTCTACGTCCGCGGCAAGACCTACGCTTCCCTCGCATCTAAGCGCAGCGGGAAGACTGTCACACTGACTTCGAAGACGAAGGTCTATAACCCCGAGAAGTACGGCAAGGTCAGCTACAGCCCGAAGGTCAAGTTCCAGGTCAAGTCCGGCAGCAAGTGGAAGACGCTCAAAACGGTCACGGCCAAAAAGGGCAAGGCCACGTACAAGGTCAAGACGAAGAGCAAAAAGACCTACCGCGTGACCTTCGGCCAGTCGAGCTGGGCGACCGGCGCCACCTCGAAGTCGGCTAAGCGCTGACCATCTGCGAGTGATGTCGGCTAACTGACCTCCCTGGGCAGTACACCGAGGTCACTCACGGATGCTCAGGTCAGTCCCGTGCATATATCCGCGAGACCCTTCGAACGGACCCAGTGCTTCGCCGAGAGGCAGCCCCAGGACGCCGGGCTCAGCTGTCTTGCTGCCTTCGTATCGTGCTGCGCGGAGGTTCTCGTTGTAACGGAGTTCGCCGATCTCGGCGTCAGTGACCGTCCAGACGACCACCTGCGGTGGATCATCATTGGTAAACGTCACTCGATGGGCATCGGCCGTGACCGACCACCCGGTCGCCTCGGCGAGGGACTTGGCCAACTCCATGCGATCCACAGCCATGGCAACTTCCTACTCGGTATAAAACAGTGACAACCACATCGGGCGCCCCCCAGAGAAGGGACGCCCGATGTGCATTCAGGATCAACGTGCCGACAGCATCACTCGTCGTCCGGGCGCACCTTCTTGCCGCGGTCCTGCCAGAACTTCGCAGTGGTGACTTCGTCTGTGCCGTCCCAGGCATCGACGTTAGTGTTGATGCGCTTGAACGTGGGCAGATCGGATCGGTGGAAGACCGGCTCCAGGCCCTGTCGACGCTGCTGCTGGTAGTTCTTCAACAGGTTGAACACCAGCGGTGAGAGCATCAGCAGAGCGAAGAGGTTGATGAGAGCCATGATCGCCATGAAGATGTTCGCCGCGGTCCAGACGATGTCCAGTGCCGCGATCGCCCCGATGAACACCGACACCATCACGATCACCTGGTAGACCCGCATGGCGGCTTTGCTGGTGGTCAGATGCTCGATATTGGCTTCGCCATAGTAGTAGTTGCCGAGGATCGAGGAGAAGGCGAAGAGGAAGATCGCCAAGGTGAGGAAGTGGATCGCCCACTGGCCCAGCTGCCCGCTCAAAGCCGTCTGCGTCAGCTGGATACCTTCGGCAGAGCTGCCGTATTCGGGGTTCGACAGCAGGATGATGAACGCTGTGATCGAGCAGACGAGGATCGTGTCGAAGTACACGCCCAGTGCCTGCACGAATCCCTGCTTGGCCGGGTGCGACGCCGATGCTGTGGCTGCGGCATTCGGGACGGAGCCGATTCCGGCCTCGTTGGAGAACAGGCCGCGCTGCACGCCGATCAGCATGATCGAGCCGAGCGTTCCACCGGCGATGGAATCCATGCTGAACGCATCGGTGAAGATGGTGAGGATCATGTCGGGGACGGCGCCGAGGTTGAGCACCACGACGATGATCCCGACGATCAGGTAGAGACCGGCCATGATCGGCACGAGGTAGGCGGAGACGTTCGAGATGCGCTTGGCTCCGCCGACGAAGATCAGGTAGGCGCCGACGGCGATGACCACACCGGCAATTGCTGAGAATGCGAAGTTCGAGTCCTCGACGTTGAATGATGCACCGACCGCGTCGACGATCGAGTTCGACTGCACCGTATTGAACACGATGCCGTAGGTGATCGCGACGATCACGGCGAAGACCAGGCCGAGCCATTTCATGTTCATTCCGTGCCGGATGTAGTAAGCCGGGCCGCCGCGGAAGTTCGGGCCGTCCTTCATCTTGTAGACCTGGCCGAGCGCGGACTCGGCGAACGCGGTGGCACCGCCGACGACGGCCGTCAGCCACATCCAGAACACCGCACCGGGGCCGCCCAGGGAAATGGCCAAGGCCACGCCGGCGATGTTGGCCGTGCCCACTCGCGAGGCAGCGGAGATGGAGAAGGCTCGGAACGGGGAGATGTTCTTATTGCCCTCGGAGTCTCGTCCACCCGGCTCGACGAGCGTGCGGAACATCTCGGGGAGCATCCGCACCTGGATCACTCCGGTGCGGATTGTGAAATACAGACCAGTGGGAATCAGCACTGCAACGAGTACATAGGACGATACGGAATCGATCCCGTTGAGTGCGTTCTGCAGCATCTCCATGGAACTGAGCCTCCTTCGGCAATCATGCGGTCAGAGGTTCGGGCAGAAGAGTGCCTGAACGTCCGCTGTGTTTGCCTTCAGTCTGCCATTAACCCACTCCTGCAGCGCGTAAGCAGGCGGCGATTGGCTCATTGAAGACTATGAGGCAGTCGAGTGAGAAGACGGAATCATGGCTGCACTCTTGAGCTCTGCTCTGCCAGGGTTCACGTCGCGTCTACCCAATCATCACCCTGCCCTTGCTCTGGTTGCCTAGTCTGATCCGCAACGAACTGCGTCACCGGCCGCTCACCGCCGCTCTGAGCCGCCACCCCTGAGGAGTCCCCGCCATGCCAATCACTCTCTTGAACCAATCCACCGCCGAAGTCACGCACACCCGCGTTCCTCCGCTGGTCATCGCTCACCGAGGAGCATCCGAGCAGCATCCCGAGAATACGATCCCCGCCTTCGTCGCCGGCATCGATCAGGGTGCGGACATGATCGAGATCGACGTCCACATGAACAAGGACGGCGATCTCATCGTCATCCACGACGCCACCCTTGACCGCACCACCAACGTCCGCACGATCTACCCCGACCGTGCCGAAACCAGCGTGAGCGACATGACGACCGCTGAGATCGCCACCCTCGACGCGGGTTCGTGGAAGGGGCAGGTGTACAACGGAGTCAAAGTCCCTCACCTCGCCGAGGTGCTGGATCTGGTGCACGTGACCCGCACCGGGCTGCTGCTCGAGGTCAAGAAGCCCGCCCAATATCCCGGAATCGCCGAGGTGCTCGTTGAGTCCCTGACTGCCGTGCCCGAATATCTGGACCGGGCTTTGGCCGCGGGAATGCTCGTCGTCCAATCCGGGGACTGGGCCTTCGTCCGCGAGTTCCACGCTCTGGCACCAGAAATCCCCGTCGGTGTTCTGGGTCGGCCCTGCCCAGACGAACTGCTCGACTTTGCCACCTGGGTCGATCAGGTCAACCCGCAATACACCGCAGCCGACGCGACCTTCCTCGGCCACGTCCACGAGTTGGGAATGTCGAGCCTGGTGTGGACTGTCAACAGTGTCGAGGACATGGAGAAGGCCATCGACCTCGGCGCCGACGGCATCATCACCAACAGTCCCGATCGACTTCTCGAGGTCGTCGAAGACCTCTGAGCCGGGCTTCAGATCAGCTGGGCCTCAGAACTGCCGGGCTTCAGATCAGCTGGGCCTCAGAACTGCCGGGCTTCAGTGCAGCTGGGCCTCAGAACTGCCGGGCTTCAGTGCAGCTGGGCCTCAGGACCGCCGAGATTTCGCCACTGCCACAGAGACGAACAAAGCCGAAGCACCGATGAAGAGCCCCAACACGGCTCCCTGCCACAACGCTGGGATCAGGTCGCCAAGAGGTAAGAAGGCCACCAGCTGACCTGTGGCGAGATTGCACAGATACATTCCGCAGACCAGGGTGATGAAGCCGGAAGCTCTGATGGCCAGCGACCAGCCTGGTGACGAAGCGTTGACCTGCGCGCGCAAAAGCAGGAACACTGCGGCGACCGTGGCGACTGCAGAGCTCAGGGCGATCGGCCACTCCGACCGATACCACGAGGGCAGTGCAATCTGTTCGAAGGCTTGGAACATCGGCACGTGGCAGCAGAACACGATCACCACGCAGGCCAGGAGAACGATTCCCGGGCCGGTTGTCGCCCGGTCTGCCGCCGCAGCCTTGCCCACTACAGCAATGAGGACCCCCACAATGACGAAGGGGAACACGAACGCGCCGATGAGCAGTGCGGATTCTGTGAAGGTCAGCGCCAACATTTCCGGCCTCGGTCGTTCGATACTTCCGACTACCTCGGCGATGGCCGAGATTCCGAAGATGGCGATGCTGAGCACGGTGATGATGCTGCGCGGGATGGGCGAAAGCTCGCGCGCGATGACGATGGCAGCGGCGCCGGCCAGGCAAGCCAGGGCGGACATGGCAATTCCAGCGGGCAAGCTCTGGGCTGAATAATACTCAGCCTTCGCGAACATGAGAGCACAGAAGCCGACCCAAGCGACGAAGTGAACGACGAACGCGAGTGCGACGATCGTGAAGCGGATGGGGCTCGCTTCACTCTTGGCAACCGCTTCATTCTTAGCAACCGCCTCATTCAGGGCGGTCGATTCGTTCAGCGCCGTCGGGTCATGCATGTAGGAATCCTCTCATGGAAAGCTGGTCAATACAGATGGGGTTCCCTCCCTCGGACGTGGGGATCGACCCCCTAGTTGTGACCGGTCCGAAGTCCCTAGGCTGGTGGCCATGATCAGTATCACCTCCTCCACGGCGCGGCGCATCTTTTCGATTGCCGCAGCTCTCGTATTGGCATGCAGTCTTGCCGCAATGATGTCGGCAGCGCCGGCGAATGCTGCTGGCAACCAGGGAAATGACGCTGAAGAGTTCGTCTCCGACTACACCTCCCGACACGGCCTTCCCGGCGCCAGCTACGCCATGGTCAAAGACGGCGAGGTCGTGACGACAGGAGCTTCCGGAGACGTCGCCACCGACACCCCGATAGCAATCGGGTCGGTGTCGAAGTCCTTCACCGCCTTCGCCGTTCTTCAGCTCGTAGACTCTGGGAAGGTCGATCTCGACGCTCCGATCACCGACTACCTGCCCGACTTCTCGATCCGAGGCGCCGACGCCTCGGCGATCACCGTGCGTATGCTTCTGTCCCACACCTCCGGACTGCCGAACCCCACTTTTGTGGCCTCCACCGGGTCTTTGGAGAGCAGCGTCGCATTGATCTCCGATTTCGACGTGGCCAGTAAACCAGGCTCCACCTATGCATACAGCAACTTCAACTACCGCACGCTCGCCCGCATGGTCGAGGTCGTCGACGGTCAGGACTTCGATGCCTACCTCGACGAGAACATCTTCACTCCGCTGGGGATGGACGACACCACCTCGGAGGTCACTGCCGCCGATCGGCCAGGGCTCGATGCTGGCCATGTCACCGCTTACGGGCTGTGGCTCCAGGTTCGGGAACTGACTGCAGACATCGGCGGATCCGGCGGGGTGATCAGCACCGCTGAGGACATGGCCAAGTGGATGGGGATGCAGCAGCGGGCAGGCACGACAGCTGACGGTACCCGAATCCTCAGCGCGGACCTCGTCGAAGAGTCCCACACTCCCCAGCCCAACGCCGGCACCTACGGTCTGGGGTGGCAGCTCACCAGCACAGCTGACCCGGAACGTGTCGGCCACGGCGGATCACTGACGCGCTACACCGCACGCCAGGACCTCGTGCCATCCAGCGGCTGCGCCACCGTTGTGCTCCTCGACAGCTTCACGCCGATCCGCCAGCACCAGTACGACATCAGCACCGGCCTCATCGATATCTCCGAGGGGACGGACCCCGACCTCGGATTCCCACTGGCAACCGTCGTCGACCTCTGCCTCGCAGCGTTGACGCTCCTCGCCCTCGTCTTGGGCATCCGCGGGCTGCTCCGCTCGGACAGATGGGCGCGGAAGCGAGCGCAGCATCCCTGGTGGCGTCGTAGTCTGCGCCTGCTGCCACAAGCGATCATGCCCATCGTCGCTGTGAGTGTCTTCGTCGGGCTCACCTTCGGGCAGGCAAATCCTGCGACCACACTCGACATCTTCGGGCTGTGGCCTGCATTCATGGTGCTCATCGCCACCGGCGGCCTCGTCGGGGTGGTGCTCATCGTGGCCCGTCTGAGGGCATTCGGCACCCATTCCCGCCTGCTGAACGCGGCGTCCTCGTCGGTGGAATGAGACGCCGGTTCTCAACTCGGGCTGCTCAATGAGACGCTGGGTCCATGGCCAATGAACTCGCGTCCTCCACCAGCCCGTACCTCCGCGCCCACGCGGACAATCCCGTCGATTGGCGGATGTGGACGAAGGACAACCTCGCCGAGGCGGCCCGTCGTGACGTGCCGCTGCTCATCTCGATTGGCTACTCCACCTGCCACTGGTGCCACGTCATGGCCCACGAATCCTTCGAAGACGAGGCCATCGCGCGCGTCATCAATGAGAACTACCTGCCGATCAAGATCGACCGTGAAGAGTTGCCGGACATCGACTCCTATTACATGAACGCCCTCCAGTCGATGCGCGGGCAGGGCGGATGGCCGATGACGATCTTCGCCACCCCTACTGGCAGCCCCTTCTATGCCGGGACGTACTTCCCACCGGCTCCGCGGGGGAACCTGCCCGCCTTCACACAGGTGCTCGCGGCCGTGACCCAGTCGTGGACCGAGCGCCGTGACGAGGTGACCGAGATGACCAAGCGAATGGATCGTGGCCTGGCCGATATGGCCAGCGCCGTCTCGGATGCCCTGCCGGCCGAGGCCGCGTCCGAGCTGCTCAGCGCTGAGGAACTCGACTCGGCTGCCGAGTCCCTGCTCGACTCCTATGACCCTGCATGGGGCGGGTTCGGCAAGGCCCCGAAGTTCCCACCGCTGATGAACCTGATGCAGCTCCTGGCCACGTTCGTACGGTTGGGCGGAACCACCTCGGCGAGGGAAGGAGCTCTGGCTCAAGGTGAAGTCGACAGGCCGGGAGCCGACGGACATCTCGAGGGCGAACTCGTCCTCGACTGTCTCATTGCGGTGCGCAGCACCTTTGCGCGGATCGCCAGCGGCGGCATGCGCGACCAGGTGCGCGGCGGCATCGCCCGCTACAGCGTCGACCGACAGTGGTTCGTGCCGCACTTCGAGAAGATGCTCTACGACAATGCGCTCTACCTGCGCGCCGCCGTCCAGTGGGCGAAGGTCGAACGTGCCCTCAACCCAGAATCGAAATGGCTGGCGCTCGCCGAACGCGAGATCACCGACACCGCGAACTTCCTCACCACGGACATGTCCGACGGTGATCGGTTCATCGCAGCCCTCGACGCGGACTCCCTCAACGGCGACGGGGTACTCGAAGAGGGGGCCGCCTACGTCGTCACACCCGAGGAGTTCGCCGAGGTGGGGGAGGAGGGGCTGCTCCAGCTCGTCGATTCCCCCGCCGCCGCAGAGCTGTCTGGCTCCGTCGTTGCCGCGATCCGCATCATCGACTGGTTGGGCATGGACGAGGTGCCCTTCGATGAGAACCACCCAGCTCCGTGGGAGACTGCCGCGACGGCCGCGCAGAGGGACGGGCTCAGGAAGCTGTTGGACCAGCGGCCCCAGCCTGCTCGCGATGAGAAGACGATCACCGAATGGAACTCGCTGGCGATCACTGCCCTGGCCGAGGCGGCGCTGTACACGGATGCTGCGCTGTCCACTGATGCAGCGGCGGGCTGGGGGAGTCAGGCCGCGCACCTGTGGGATGCGATGGTGGCGCGCTTCGGCGGCTCGGGCTCCGGACCGAGTGCCGACGCTGGTTCCGAACTTGGTGCCGGTGCGCTGCTCGACGTTCGTCGCAGCTTCACCGGTGACACCCCGGGACCTGGTCAGGCGGGCCTCGCCGATTGGGCGCAGTTCATCACCTCAGGGATCACGGTCCGCCAGCTTCCGGATGCATCGGTGCGGGTGAGCGACCTCAAGTCATGGGGCGCGACAATGTTTGCCAACTTCACGGCCGAGGATGAGGTGCTCGAGGTCTTCGACTCCATGGGTGATGAGATCCTCGATGTGAGAGCCTCCGACCCGGTCGACAATACGGTGCCCTCCGGCCGCTCGGCGGCAGCAGAAGTGGCTCTTCTGCTCGCTGAGATCGGCGTTGACGTCAGTGCAGGCAGCAGCGCTCATGTTGACACCGACGTTGCCGATGACCTCAGCACCGGAGGGCTACTTGAACTGCGTGACCGACTGCTCGGCGTATACCGGGCGCTTGCCGGCCGAGCGCCTCGCGGCTGCGGCCACGCGCTGTGGCAATCAGAACGGGCTCTCAAGCCGGTTCGCGTTGCAACACGGAATGCGACGCTGAGCAGCATCGCGGCCAAGCACCCGGCGGTCACGCTCGTTACCGGCGCAACAGGCGTCCCTGCCGAAGACGGTGCAGAGGTTGAGGTGCCCAAAGGCGCCGCCATCGTCTGCCAGGGAACGCAGTGCTCATTGCCGGTGACGACGGCCGAGGATCTGAAAAAGCTGCTCGACGCTTAGGCGTCACTCGACGAGCTGCAGCCCTCGGAAGCGGTTAAGCGCTGCCGCGATCTCCTGGGCCCGCGGTCGGGCGACATGTCCCGGATGGTCGCGGTTGCCGGTCAGGCCATCGACGCCTTGCGCATCGAGCATGTCATCGATCTCGGCCAGGGCCTCGGTCAGTGAGGTCCGGTTGTCGAAGATCTCTGCCATGTACTCCAATGCCTCGGCGATGCCCGCCGTCTGCTGCACATCGACGAGCTGAGCCACGGCGCTGAGGTCGATGAATGCCTTGCCGAACTGGACCTGGCCGAGACCCTTCGCCTTCGCCGACTTCGTCTTCGAACTGGGGCGCAGTGCCTTCGCCGTCGGAATCCGAGGCCGAGGTGTCGCAAACGTGTCACCGCTGCGACCGGCTGAGTTGGACTTGTCATCGCCTGAGCCGGCTGGGTTTGTACTCGCGAAATCTGCCGGGTTCACACCGACAAGTTCATGCGCCTTCTCAGTGACCTCCTGCGGCACGTAGGCGTCGAGGGCGATGACGTGGTCGGCGACCTCGAAGAACGCACTCGAGCCACCGGCGACTAAGACCGTGGACACCCCTCGTTCGGAAAACAGCGGGCGGATGCGGTCGACGAACGGTGTGATGGGTTCGCGATCGGCTGGGATCAGCGCACGCATGCGCTCATCGCGGATCATGAAGTTCGTCGCCGAGGTGTCTTCGTCGATGAGGAGTGAACGGGCACCGACCTCAACGGCCTCGACGAGGTTGGCCGCCTGCGAGGTTGAGCCGCTCGCATTCGTTGTGGTGAAGGAGCCTGTGTCAGTGCCGGATGGGAGATTGTTGATGAAGGGCGAGATGTCGTCGCCGGTCACGGCGCGACCGTCCTCGGCCCGGATGGAGGTGGCACTGGGTTCAGTGATGACCCATTCGCGTCCGTCGCCTGCGATGTGCGGGTAGACGCCGCGTTCGAGAGCACGCAGGATCGTCGACTTGCCGTGGTACCCGCCGCCGACGATGACGGTGACGCCACGCGGGATCGCCATGCCCGTGAGGCTGCGTCCGCTCGAGAGCGTGACGGTGTGCTCCAGCGAGCTGGGGCTGGTAAACGCCACAGCGTGAGAATCCATCGGCAGGTCCGAGTCTCCGGATCGCCGCGGCAGGATCGAATCGTTGCCGATGAACGCGAGGAGACCTTCCTCGCCGAGGTGGTTCTGCAGCTCCAGCTGATCCCGGTGGAGCTGGACGTGCTCATGCAGATCATCTGCGCGCAGATTGGAGTGGACGAACATGGCCTGAGCGAGCTCGGGCACGTCGCGGGTGAGGATGTCGGCTGCCTGATGGCCCAAGATGCGCCGGCCGCGAGCCGGGAGATTGACGAGCAGGCGTGCTTCGAAGCCGTCATCGTCGATGACGACATTGGTGCGTTCGAGCACCTCCTGGCCCGGACGTCCGAGGATGATCGACCGTCGGTTAGTGCGGTGCAGGAACGAATCACCGACGCGGAGGAGGAAGTCAGAGGCCGCGATGCGATCGGCCCGTTCGGTGGTGATGTCAGTGGGGAAGCCTGCCTCGGCGCGGTTGACCCTGATCCGGACCTTCGATGGGGAGGCGAAAGGGTCGACCTGGACCCGGTCGATGAACACGGTGACTGGCCCGAACTCGTAGCTGCCACGGATCTGCTTGTAATTTCCGTAGCTGCGGCCATCGAGACTGTGCAGGGTGGAGGCGAGATTCGATCGTTGGGAGTTCATCCGTGGAATGCTACTTGATCGAGGTCAACAGAGGCCAAGATCTGGGCATGGGCTGCGAGCGCCAGGCGCGCCTTGGCCCCACTGCCAGGCGCACCTTTCCGCCGTGATCAGTCGCGTTCGCGCCCCAGGTAGAACTTGGCGGCGTTGTCCCAGCACACGGCGGTGAGCTCGTCGGGTGACAGAGTGTCTCGGATGATGTCGAAGTCTGCGTTCTCGAATGGTCGAGGTGCCCTGGTCGAGGGCAGGTCCGTGCCCACCATGAGGGCCGAGGGGTCGACGTCGACGATTGCTCGCATCGTGGTGACCGGGTCGAGTTCGACGCGGCCGAAACCTGTGGCTTTGACCTTCACGCCTCGTTCGACCAAGCGCAGCAGGGCAGGCAGCCCGTCGCGGTGCATCCCGAAATGGTCGATGCTCACCGCGGGCAGTCCGGCAATGCGGTCACCTAGGTCCTCGTCGATGCTGCGGGAATCGATATAGAGCTCAGAGTGCCATCCGGCGAGGTCATGGACCCGACGGGCCATGTGTTCCATGTCGTCCAGGACCGCGGAGCCGCCTCGGGCGACGTTGAAGCGCAGCGCTTTCACTCCGTCGCGGTCGAGTTCGAGGATGCGTTCATCCGTGGTGTCGGTGGGCAGCTGGGTGACGCCGACGAAGTCCGGGCCCAGCGTACTCAGAGCATCGACGAGGTAGCACTGATCGAACCCCTGGAAGGACCCGGCGACGACGGCTCCTCCCGCGATGCCCAGGCCGCTGATGCGCATGAGGTAGTCCTCGACCGTGAACGGGTCCGGCAGATAGCCGTTGTTCTCGACCAGAGGATGTTTCGGATCGATGATGTGGAGATGAGCGTCGAAGACCGGAATCGGGGAATTCATAGCTCAAACATACCCTCGTATTCGACAAGTTACGTTTCATCTCAATTGGTGGTTTCTGGGACGAGAGCAGGCAACCCGAGGTGTCGTTCTATTTGGAAGTCGACGCTGCCGTCCCAACTATCGGTACTGCGGGTAACGATCTCGACAATATGACCACGGGTCGGGACGCTAGAGGGGAAGGTGAGTGGACGCTCGGTATATTGTGAGGTGGTTCACAACAGGCCCTGAGCAAATTGGCTTGAGCTTTTCGGCCCGAGCATCTGAAAGGACAACGATGTCCGGACGACCTTCCGAGGCGCCGCCTGCAAGTCCACTTCCGCAGACGAACGTCGACGAACTGATCGCGCAGTACGACGAGGAACTTCCTCAGCGCACCCTGACCCGCCGGCTCGATCTCGGCGTGGGGATCGTGTGCTTCGTCGTGTCACTGTTCGTGCTCAAGCAGGTCTTCTTCCCGTTGGCCCAGGGCAACCAGTACTACCTCATGTGGTTCCTGGCATTCGTCCTACCGCTTGTCTTCATCTGCTATCGGCCAGGATTCGGACGCAAGACCGACGTCGCAGACCAAGCAGCGGACGCCGCCGAGGCCGTCGACGGCACCGACACGGTCGACAGCACCACGACAGCAGACACCATCAAGACTGCTGGCCGAACTAAGGCGAAGCGTCGGTCGAATGACAACCCTTCGATCATCGATTGGGTCCTCGTCGTCCTCACGTTCCTCACCTGCGCCTACCCGGTGCTGCCCTTCTTCTCCGGCGGCTTCAATGAATTCCTCAACCGTCAGGGTTCGCTGACCTCGCTCGACGTCATGATGGGCGGAGTTCTCCTGCTCCTCGTCCTCGAGGCAACGCGGCGAACCACGGGCCTGATCCTGCCGATCTTCTGCCTCGTCTTCTTCCTCTACAGCTATTACGGCGCCTACATTCCGGTCAGCTGGCCCGGCTCCCACGCCGGCCAGAACTTCGACCAGATCGTCAACGCTCTCTACAACGATGCGTCCGGCTTCTACGGCATCCCCCTCGACGTCGCAGCCACCTACATCGTCCTCTTCACGATCTACGGAGCCGTCCTCGACAAGACCGGAGCCGCAAGCTTCTTCATCGACCTCAGCTTCTCACTATTCAAGAAATCGAAAGCCGCACCCGGGCGCACCGTCGCACTCTCCGGATTCCTCCTGGGCACGGTCTCCGGTTCCGGCACCGCCACGGCAGTCTCACTGGGCGCCGTGACCTGGCCGGTGCTGAAGAAGGCCGGGTATCCGAAAGAGAACGCAGGCGGAATGCTCGCGGCCTCCGGCATCGGCGCGATCCTCTCACCCCCAACGCTTGGCGCAGCGGCCTTCATCATCGCAGAGCTGCTCAACGTCTCCTACGGTCTCGTCCTGCTCTGGGCAGTGGTCCCGACCCTCCTGTACTACCTGGGCATCTTCCTCGCCATCGAGATCGACTCCCGCAAGATCGAGGTCGACTACACGCCACCCCCAGGCCTGCGCGCGTGGCCCATCCTCAAGAAGGGCTTCTACCACTTCATCTCGTTGAGCATCATCGTCGTCTTCCTCTCCATGGGCATGGCACCCTTCAAGGCCGTCGTCTACGCCACCCTGGTCGGGATCGGCTTCGGAATCATCGAAATCGTGCTCTCCCGCCTCAACGAGCCGAAGACCATCCTGGCCGCAATCTGGGACGTCTTCTACGGTGCTCTGTCATCGGGTATCCGTTCGGTCCTGCCGGTGACAAGCGTGTGTGCGGCCGCGGGCATCATCGTCTCAACGATCACGAAGACCGGCCTCGGCCAAGTCATCTCCGACATCCTCATCAAGGGCGCCCAGGCACTGTCGACAGACCCGACCGCGGTCCTCATCTTCACCTGCATCTTCGCTGCCGTTGCCGTGACCATCCTCGGCCTGGCAGTGCCCGTGACGGCTTCGTTCATCATCAGCTGGGTCATCGTCGGCCCGGCGCTGATCTCACTCGGTGTCCCCGAGGCGGCCGCCGCGATGTTCATCTTCTACTACGCGGTCCTATCCGAGGTCTCACCCCCGACCGCTCTGGCGGCCGTCGCATCCTCAGCGATCACCGGCGGTCGGGTCATCGCAACCATGTGGCAGGCCTGCAAGTATGCGATCCCCGCCTTCCTCGTCCCGCTGGCCTTCACCTTCACGCCCGAAGGTGCCAGCCTCGTGGCCCAGGGCGGTTTCATCGGCGCAGTGTGGACCGGGCTCGTCTCCGCCTTCGCCGTGGCCGCACTCGCCGCCGGTGCCGGTGGCTGGATCATCCGCCGAGCGGGCTGGCCCGAGCGCATCCTGTGCTTCATCGCCGCAGGAGCCCTGCTCTACCTCCAGCCCATGTCGATGATGATCGGGTTCTCCGCTCTCATCCTCGCCGTCATCGTCCACCTGCTGCTGCGTCGCAAACCGAGAACCACCTCGGCGACTACCAGCGGTATCGGATCCACCGAAACACACTCGACCGGATCTCCGGCCGAGTCCAACTGAGAAAGGGACGAAGTCCATGAAGCGAACAAGGATGTTCACAATCACGGCGTCAGCCGTTGCCGCGGTGCTGGCGTTGAGCTCATGCGGCGGTAAGCAGGAAGCCAAACCGGCAGGCGAGGGAGGTGGCGACTGCACCGCGGCCTCGGGACAGATCACGGTTGCCACAGGTAACTCGACGGGCGTGTACTACGTCCTCGGCGGCGGACTGGCGCAGATCATCTCCGACAATACCGACCTCAAGGCCACCGCGGCCGAGACCGGCGCCTCCGTGCAGAACCTGCAGCAGCTGGCATCCGGGGACTACGACATCGCGTTCTCGCTCGCCGATACCGCAGCCGACGCCGTCAACGGAGATGCCGACTTCAAGCAGCCCGAGGACATCTCGGCCCTGACCCGCATCTACTCGAACTTCACACACGTGGTCGTGCGCAAGGACGCGAACATCAAGTCCGTCAAGGACTTCAAGGGCAAGACGATCTCCACCGGCTCACCGAAGTCGGGCACCGAGGTCATCGCCAACCGTCTCATCGAAACGGCCGGGCTCAAAGAGGGCGACGTGACCACCCAGCGCCTCGACCTGACCAAGACGGTCGACGGAATGAAGGACGGCACGATCGACGGCATGGTGTGGTCCGGCGGACTGCCGACAGCCGGCGTCACCGACCTCTTCACCTCCAACGGCAAGGACGTCGAAATCCTCGACATCTCCAAGCTCGAGGCTCCGATGAAGGAGATCAACCCGGTCTACGAGGTCGACGAGATCCCCGCCGACACCTACAAGGGCGTCAAAGCCGTCAAGACCATCGCCACCCCCAACGTCCTCATGGTCCGCAACGACATGGACGAAGGCACCGCGTGTGCGCTGACGAAGCTGGTCTATGACAAGAAGGCCGATCTGGAGAAGGTCCACGCAGCGGCGAAGGACATCAAACTTGACACCGCCGAGGCGCCCGATCCGATCAAACTCCACCCGGGTTCGCAGAAGGCCCTGGATGAGCTGAACAAGTAAGTTCGGGTCGTCGTGAGGGCTTCGGCCTCCCACCGGATGGGCTGAATTGGTCGCTCACCGATTGGGCTGAGCCGGAAGCTTCCGGCGACAGCGTCAGGTTGCGGAACAAGGAGTCGTTTCGCGTAGCCACTTCAGGTTGCGGAACAGTACATAGGTTGCAACCCGTGTACTGTTCCGCAACCTGTTCATTTGAGCGTGGCTGGCAACCGTGCCCCGTGGGATCGAAGCTCCGCAAGATTCAGCTGCGCGGGGTCGGAACCCCACGGGAGTTCAGACTGGGTGAAACTCCTCGGGAAATCGGAAAGGGATCGATCGAAGTTTCATAGCCCATGTTCAAAGCGGGGCTATGGAACTTAGACCGGTCAGTAACTGCGTGTGGGCGCGGAGTGGACCCGGGGCGCAGCAGCTATGCCTGCGGTGAGGCCCACTCCTCGGCGAGCATCGCGTAGGTGCATCCGTCGAGCCAACCATGGTCGGCGTGCCAGGAGTCACGGACTCCGTACTGTTCGAGCCGCATGCCCGACTTCTCGAGGATGCGCCTAGAAGCAAGATTGTCGGCGAAGCAGCCTGCGGCTACTCGACGCAGGTGAAGTTCGTCGAAGGCCAGGCCCAGCATCGTCTGGGCAATCAGGGAGGCGAAGCCGCGACCGCGAAAACGAGGGTCAACCAGATAGTCGATGCCTGCCTCTCGGTTGCTGTAGGCCTCGGGGTCTCCATGGACCTGGCCCATACCGTCGACGATCCACAGTGACCCCGACGCAACCACCTCATCACCGAGTCGAGCGATGACAACATGCTGCGAGGGGATGGTGAGGCTGCTCAGCCATTCCTGCTTCAACGACTCGGGGTCGACGCGCGTTTGAATCAGCCATTGCGTCACCGAGGGATCATTGCGCCAGCGCAGGACCGCATCGATGCCCGCAGGATCAGGCAGAGACAGCGTGAGAGGCCCCACGCTGCGCGGCCATTCTCCCGGCGACACCGGCAGCTCCTGCGGCAACATCACCCCTGCAGGAACGCCTTCGCGGCAGTACCGAGTGCCACTACGTCGTCGATGGCGACCATTTCGCGCGCCGAATGCATTGAGTACAGGGCCGGTCCCACATCGACGGTGGTCATGCCCAGGCGGGTCGCGGTCAGGGGGCCGATCGTCGATCCGCAGGGCATCGCGTTGTTCGACACGAAGTTCTGGTACTCGACGCCAGCCGCCGCACACGCCCGTGACCAGGCCGCGGTGCCCACAGCATCCGTGGCATAGCGCTGCTGGGCGTTGAGTTTCAGCAGGGGACCGCCGCCGAGGTGGGGCCGGACATGAGGGTCGTGACGTTCCGGATAGTTCGGGTGGGCTGCATGCCCGGCATCCGAGGACACGCAGATCGACGAGGCGAGTGCAGTCAGGTACTCGCTGCGCGACGAGTTCGGGAATAGGGAGGCGATGATGCGTTCGGTGACGTCGGCGAGGAACGGCCCGCAGGCACCGGAGCGTGAGTTCGACCCGATCTCCTCATGGTCGAATCCGGCGAAGAGCGCGATGGAATCCAAGGACGCAGCATCGACGTCGACCAGAGCGTTGACCCCGGCGTGGACGGACAGAAGGTTGTCCAACCTCGGCGCCGCGAAGAACTCTTCCTGGGCACCGAAGAGCCCGGGGGACTGGGCGGGGATCGTGTAGACGTCGTGTCCCACGACCTGCTCAGGATCCACCTCGGCGGAGGCGGCGAGGATCTCGATGACATCGGCTTCGGCGAGATCTGCCAGGCCGATGATCGGTGTGGTGTGACGCTGCTTGTCCAGCGTCAGACCGTCGTTGACCTGACGGTCGAGGTGGATGGCCAGCTGCGGGATGCGCGCAATCGGCGGGGTCGTAGCGAGGACGACGGAGCCGTCGTCGAGACTGAGTTGCCCGGCCAACGCCAGTTCTCGGTCGAGCCACGAATTGAGCAGCGGACCGCCGTAGATCTCGACGCCGATCTGGCGGGTTCCCTCTGTGGTGAACTCATTGCCGGGCTTGAGCTTGAAGGCTGGGGAGTCCGTGTGAGAACCGAAAACGCGGAAGCCGGGAATCGTGGCGGAGCGTCCACCCGAGTTATCGGACTGTTCACTCGAGTCAGCCACAGAGTCGCCGGCTTTGCCTGCCGGAGTCCGCCATGCGATGATCGCACCGTCGCGAATGACATAGTGGCCCTGACCTGGCTCGAGAGACCAGATCTCGCGCTCATTGAGTCGGCAGAAACCTGCGGCCTCCAATCGTGCAGCCGCCGTGGCGGTGGCATGATAGGAGCTGGGAGAAGAACTGATGAAGTCTGTCAGATCGGCTGCGACCTGGGTTTTCGTACGTGATCTCACGGGCGATGTACTCATTTCCACAGCCTATCGTTTGCGGTAGCTTTGGCCACAAGGGCATTGTTCTCGAATCCGGGTCGACACGTCGGCGGGTGAGGGGCCAGTGTCACAGGAGCCATCGACCGCTCGGGCTTCGTCATCCATCGCCCGAGTACCAGCGCCGAGAAGTAACGCAATGCAAGGAGTGTTCGAAGTGAACCAGTTCGTGACCGAATGGAACACCTGGCGGGATTCTAGGAACTCGGCACTGGCGACTCCCTTCGGCTGGCTCAGCGTGTCCGGTCTGCACTGGCTCGAAGAGACGACGACCTGGCCCGAGGCCCCCGGCACCTTCACCATTGACGACGATGGCTGGGTCAGCGTGGCCCTTGAACCCGGGACCAAAGCCGGTCCTGCTGCCGCGACCTTCGACCTCATGAGCAAGTCCGCCGAGGCGGGCCCGAACACCAATGATGCGTCTCCTTCCAGCTCGGCTTCGGTGCCGAGCGACACCACGATCCTGCCGAAGATCCCAGAGATCTCAGGGCCGGAGGTGCGCGTGGAAGAGAACGGATTCAGCGCCAAGCTGCCCACCGGTGGGTCCCTTCAGTGGTTCACCGTCGGCAGCGTGCTCTACGAACTCATCGACCGTGCCGGCCGAATCGGGATCCGGGTGCGCGATTCCAAATCGCCGCTGCTGGGCAAGTTCTTCGAAGTTCCCGTCTTCGACCCGAACCCCAACTTCGTCTTCCTCGCCAAGTTCACTCCGTTCGACAAGCCCGAAGCGCACACGATCAACACAGCGCAGAATGACCTGCAGGTCCAAACGTCTGCAGTCGGAACCGTGTCCTTCACAAGCGAGGCGGGCGAGGTGACACTCCTGGCCACAGGCAACCCGGCCAGCGGGTTGCAGCTGGACTTCCACGACTCCACGAACGGCGTCTCCACACCCGCGTGGAGAACGCTGGACCTGGGCATCCCGAACCATGACGGCTCACTGGTCGTCGACTTCAACAGGGCCGTGAACTACCCGTTCGCGTTCACCGCCTTCGCCACCTGCCCGGCCCCGATCGAAGGCAACGTCGTTCCCTTCGAAGTCACCGCGGGCGAGCGCACCCCGCCGTTCTACTTCTCGGAGGCCGGCATCAACGTGCCGTTCCTGTTCTACGTTTGGTGGGACGAGGAGAGCGCCAAAGTGACCCGGCCGTGGTACGACCGCTTCGGACTCGACATCACCCTGCTCAACCCGAATCACGAACACAGTGCCCTGTCGCTGGTCGGCTTCGACGGCGTCGCCATGTCCGGAGGCGAAGTTGCGCCGCTGACGCGCAAGGCGAGGTCGCGCCTGGTCAAGGTCGCGACCGAGGCTCTGACCTCCCGCATCCCCGTGATCGGCATCGGCGCCTATGCCGAGTTCGTCATCCGAGCCCAGCGCGAGCTGCGCGAGTCCGAAGGCTACGTCGACGGCATCGAAGAAGAGTACGCGGGCACCGAGGGCAAACTGCTCATCGTGATGAACAATGAGCTCACGCCCAAGAACGCCGGATTCGACGTCGTGCACACCGATGCGAGCGGACTCCTCTACATCGAGATGCCCTATGACATTCCGCTGGAGTCGAGTCTCGCTGAGATCGAGGACTTCGAAGCCGCGATGGAGTCCGATGCCCCGATCAACAGTTGGGAAGAGTTCGACTTCCGCGTGGTCAGCCTCATCCGCCAGCACCGCTGAAGCGCCGCTCCACTCACCCTAAAACTCCGCGACGTCACTAAACGCGCCCGGCGCCGCGCGTCATCAGTGACGTCGGAGCGGTTTAGCGGCCACCGTTGCTGCTGGCTGCACAAACAGACGGCGGCCCGGACACTTCGCAGTGTCCGAGCCGCCGTCAGGTAGTTTCAGCGAGTCAATCTAGCTGGCCAGCTCTGCAGCATGCTCACTGGCCTTGCCTATCAGCACCCTACTCACCAGATGGTGACGCGCTCCTCGGGGGCGAGGTACATGCCGTCGGTCTCCGTGACGCCGTAGGTGTCATGGAAGGCGGTCATGTTCTTCACGACCTGGTTGCAGCGGAACTCCTCCGGGGCGTGGGGGTCGATGCTCAGCCGACGCACGCGCTCCTCAGTGCGCATCTTCGCCCGCCAGGCCTTCGCCCAGGCTTCGAAGAATGTCGCGGCCTCATCAGCTGACGGCACCCGACCGAGCTCCAGCTCGAGGGCCTTCCAGCCGATGGACAGTCCGCCCAGGTCGCCGATGTTCTCGCCCACGGTCAGTGCGCCGTTGACGTGCTGCGCTTCGTCCAGACCGGCGGGAACAAGTGCCTCGTACTGGGCGATGAGGGCATTGGTGCGCTCCTCGAAGCGCTCCCGATCCTCGGCCGTCCACCAGTCGACGAGGTTGCCGTCGCCGTCATAGCGTGAGCCCTGGTCGTCGAAGCCGTGGCCGATCTCGTGGCCGATGACCGCGCCGATGGCACCGAAGTTCGCCGCGACATCACCGGCGGCGTCGAAGAACGGCGGCTGCAGGATCGCGGCCGGGAAGACGATCTCGTTCATCACCGGGTGGTAGTAGGCGTTGACGGTCTGCGGCGTCATCAGCCATTCGGTGCGGTCGATCTCCTTGCCGATGCGCTTGATCTGACGCGCATGCTCGGCGCGGGCGCAGCGGCGGACATTGCCGACCAGATCCGAGGAATCGATTGCGGCCGGGTACTCGCGCCACACCTCGGGATAGCCGACCTTCGGCGTGAACTTCGAGAGCTTGACCAGGGCCTTCTTCTTCGTCTCCTCACTCATCCAATCGAGCTCGTTGATCGACTTGTCGTAGGCCTTGATGAGCATTGCCACGAGATGGTCGATGGCGTCCTTGGCCTCCGGTGGGAATTCCTGGGCGACGTAGAGTTTGCCAACAGCCTCGCCGAGGAGGCCCTGCACCAGTCCGACACCGCGCTTCCAGCGCTCCCGCAGGGCAGGGGTGCCCGAGAGGGTGCGAGCGTTGAAGTCGAAGTTCTCCTCGACGATCTCGTCGGTCAGCAGCGAGGCCGTGGCGGAGAGGACCGAGAAGCGCAGCCAGATCTTGATGGTCTCGATGTCGGTGCGCTCCCACACCTCGGCCATTCCGGTGACGAAGGAGGGCTGGCCGATGACCAGGTAGGTCAGCTCGTCGTCGGCATCGGCGGTCAGGGTCGAGAACCAGGAGTCGAAGTCGAAGCCCGGCCCCAGTTCGCGCAGCTCATCAAGGGTGACCTTGTTGTAGGTCTTCTCCGCGTCACGGCAGGCGACCCGGTCCCAATGGTGGCGGGCCAGGGAGGTTTCGAACGCCATCACCTTGGCGGCCACCTCGGCGTCGGAGATGTTGCTCCGGGTCCCGATCCCACCGAGGGCGGACATCTTCTTCACATGCTCGACGAACTTCACGCGCACCTCGGCGTGGTCGTCGTTGAAGTAGTAGTCCTCGTCGGGCAGGGAGATCCCGGCCTGGTCGAGGTAGAGGGCGTAGATGTCGGAGTCCTTCGCATCGGCGGTGACGTAGCCGCCGAGCACGCCGCCGATGCCTTCGACCTCGAGGCGGCCGAGGAGGTTGGCCAATTCGGACTTGTCCTCGGCGGCGTCGATGGCGGCGAAGGAGGAGTCCAGGGGAGTGACGCCGAGTGAGTTGATCTGGTCGAGGTCCATGAACGAGGAGAACACGTCGGCGACCTTCTGGCCTTCGCTGCCTGGTTCCTGCGGGGCGTCGGAGACGGCGGTGATGATGTCGCGGACCTTGGTCTCTGCAGTGTCGAAGAGTTCGCGCATGGCGCCGTCGCCGGCACGGTCGTCGGGGATGGTGAACGAGTCGATCCATTCGCCGTTGATGTGGCGGAACAGATCGTCCTGAGGGCGCGCCGAGGCGTTCGATGTTTCAGAAGTCATGGTGCAACAGTATCGTGATCAGTAGACAGAATGGCCAGGTGTCACCGGTGCGGATTCGCTGGTGGCCCGCGACAGTTATGGGTATCGGATCGAGCAGGAGAATCGTATGAAGATGGCATCCGTGGTGTTCGTGTGCACGGGCAATATCTGTCGTTCGGTCACGGCCGAACGTGTGCTCCAGCATCATCTGGAGCTCAACGACGCCGAGGCTGTTGTTGACTCGGCCGGCATCAGTGATGAAGAGGCCGGCAACCCCATCGACCCCACCCAGGCGCGGGTGCTGACCACGGCCGGGTACCGCACCGATGATCATGTCGCCCGGCAGATCACGTCCGAATGGTTGGCCGAACGTGACGTGGCCATCGGGATGACCCGCAGGCATTACCGTGCCCTGCAGAACCTCATCGCAGACCTCCCCGCCGAGGTACGTCCGCGGTTGCATATGCTGCGCGAATTCGATCCCCGAGTGACTTCAGACGATGCCGTCGATGCCCCGGCACCGGACGTTGAGGACCCGTGGGCAGGGGAATTGAAGAAATTCGAAGAAACTGTTGAGACAATTGAAGTGTCCGTGCCGGGAATCACAGACTATCTGCACTCTTTGGCCGAGCAGACTCGGTGATACTGAAGGTAATTGTTGAAGGAGAAAACTGACATGACTCGAACCACGTGGTCCGCCCTCAAGCTCGGCTTCGCTGCCCTGCTGGTGGCTGCCTTGAGTGTCTTTGCTTTTGCCCCGGCCAGTGCTCACGACCAGCTCGTCTCCTCGAATCCTGAGGACGGATCGACGGTCGACCAGCAGCCGGAATGGATTGAGATGGTCTTCTCCGGTGAGGTCCAGGAGGTCGGCTCAGAGGTCAAGGTCGTCATCGACGGCAAGAACGTCTCCGCTGGTGAGCTCGCTGTAGACGGCAAGAAGCTCACCGTGGCCCTGCCCGATAACCTCAAGCCCGGCGACTACAAGGTCACGTGGCGGGTGGTGTCCTCGGACGGTCACCCGATCTCCGGTGACTTCGACTTCACAATCGCTGACGCCGAGGGCGCCGGCGGCTCGGTCGAACAGTCCTCGCAGGCCGGACTCGGCGGCGGCGTCGTCGACGAGCCCAGCAAGGACACCGAAGAGCGCGGCGAGATCGGCGAGTCGACCGGAAGCGATTCCGGCATGTCGACTCCGATGATCGTGCTGCTCGCTGTTGGTGGCCTGGCGATCATCGTCATCGTCGTCCTCCTCATGCGCCGCAAGGCCCAGGGCCTGCCCGGCACCAGGGACGACGACTCGGGAGACGGTCCAAAGCGCGACTGAGTTTGTGACGTGATGCGTGCAGGGCACGTAATCCACAGAGCGGGGCCCCGGGAGTGATGAACTTCCGGAGCCCCGCTCTGTGCTGGTAGTGCGGCGTGGACGCGCTGGCCTGGCCGCATGCGTCAGGCGGCTGTGCAGCTGCCGCGCGCTCGGTCGGCGAGCAGGCCGATGAGCACCGCGACACACCCGATCGCCGATATTGCGAGGGCCAGGAAGATGCCGTCCCCGCTCGGATGGCCATCTGCACCCAGGTGTGCGGCCAGCACCGCCCCGGAGATCGCGCTGCCGAAGGATCCGCCGACAGTGCGCAGCACCTGATTGAAGCTGACGGCGCTGCCCAATTCCTCTGTTGCCACGCTGCGGGCGATGAGCGCTGGCATCGCGGCATAGGTGGTGCCGACGCCCATTCCGACGACGAACATTCCGATCAGGATTTCCCAGAGTTCGGTGTGAGCGAATAGGAGCAGTACTGATGACGTGGTGACCAGCGTTGCGCCCAGCGGCAGCAGGGTCGTCATCTGGATCCGCTTCGTCAGATGCCGGACAAGACGGTTGGCGAGGAAGCTGCCGACCGAGAATGGCAGCATCACGAAGCCGGCCCAGAACACCGGCAGGGCGACACCATAGCCGGTCTCGCTCGGCGCTTGCGCGATGATGCTGCCGATCGACAGCACCATGTACATCACTGTGCCCAGCGTGATGGCCGTGAGGTTCGCGACGAGTGCGTCCGGGCTGCGGAGGACCCGAAGGTTGATCAGCGGATGCTTGACCCTCAGCTCCAGCAGGACCCAGATCGTGAGCAAGACGAGAGCGACCGCGAAGCAGCTTAAGGTCGCAGGGGTCGCCCAGCCCCAGGTCTCTCCCTCGCTGACTCCGAGCAGCAGCGCCGCGAGCCCGAAGGCGAGCACTGTTGCACCGGGCACGTCGAAGCGGACTCGCGGTGCTTGGGTGTCTGGTCCCGATGGGACGGCGACGATCACGACGATCATGGCTGTGGCGACGAAGAGCGCTGCGAACCAGAACGCGAACTGGTAGTCCAGCGATCCTGCGATGAGTCCCGTCAGGGGGTACCCGATGCCCATTCCCGTCGACACGGTCACCGACAGGCTGGCGATGCCGCGCGTGCTCTTCTCCGCAGGCAGATACCGGCGGGCAAGTGCGATCGTCATGGGCACGATGCCGTAGCTCAGTCCCTGCAGGGCGCGCCCGATGAGGAAAACGGCAAAGTTCGTGGCAAGAGCGGCGACCACTGAACCGACCAGGATGATGGTGAGAGCGCCGACGAGGAGTCTCTTTTTATGCGGGCCGTCGCTGAGGCGGCCCATCACCGGGGTGACGATCGCGCCGACGAGCAGGTTGATCGTGAGCATCCATTGTGCGGCGCTGATCGAGACGTGGAATTCTGTCGAGATCGTCGGCACGAGGAGCATGCCCAGCGAGCTGACGATCGCCGTCGACAGTGCCGCATAGACGAGCGCGGGAAGCAGCCGACCGCCTGGTTGAGGCTCACTCATCCACGGACTCCCGCATGAGCTTGCGCAGCACGGGAACTGCCGCCGACAGCGTTGCACGCTCGGAGGCATCGAGATGTTCGACAAGCGCGTCGGCGAACCACCGTGTACCGGCCTCATGTTCGCTGGCGAGTGCGCTTCGCCCTGTCTCGGTGATCTGGACGCGGACCTTGCGACGGTCGATGTCGTCTCGTGCCCGGGTGACATACGACAGCTCTTCCAATTCGCGCAGTGCCACGGCGACCGCCTGCGGAGTGATCCGCTCTGCCACTGAGAGTTCGGATGCCGTGGCCGGTCCCCGTTCGTTCAGGTGAGTGAGGATGCCGGATTTCCCTCGCGAGGTCGTTCGTTCCGCGTAGAAGCGGCGGATGAGTGGGCGGAGCGCGCTGCGGAACTCGGCAGCAAGGTTCGGATCGGGCATTACCTCATTGTACAAACAAATTGATCAATCTACTTGCCTATTTCGGAGTGAAGGGTCACAGAGGCACGGGAAGCGCTAAGGCGCACGGACCAGCAACGCGACTGCAACGGGACAGCAGAGTCGGAATAGAACCACGTCGAGCCGCTGTTGTCCCTGGTAACTGAACTTTTTGCTTTCTCGAACGAAGGACCGCATCGCTTTGTCCGTTCCACTGAATATTCTCGACCTCGTCCCTATCCGTGAAGGATCCACCGCCAGCGAAGCTATCGACACCTCGATGCAGGCCGCACGCCTGGCCGATGAGCTCGGCTACAGCCGTCTGTGGTTCGCTGAGCACCACAACACCATGGGACTGGCCGCGAGTGCGACGGCGCTGCTGATCTCCCAAGCCGCGTCGGTGACCGAGAAGATCCGTGTGGGATCAGGCGGAGTGATGTTGCCCAACCATGCTCCACTCATGGTCGCTGAGCAGTACGGAACACTGGCCAACATTCACGGCGATCGCATCGACCTGGGGTTGGGTCGCGCGCCCGGCACCGATGGAATGACAGCGCAGGCGCTCAGCCGTTCCTCGGCCGAACCGCAGTCCTTTGCCCAGAACATCTATGACATGCAGGGCTGGTTCAGCTCCGAGGGCAAGGCACATACGATGCCCATCGAATCTGCTGTCTCTGCCAACACCGAGGTTCCCATCTGGGTGCTGGGGTCGACGACGAACGGTGCCGCGATCGCCGGTCAGCTGGGGCTGCCGTTCTCTCTGGCCTCTCACTTCGCGCCCGACCAGATCGATGCAGCGATCCGCGTCTACCGCGAATCCTTCACCACCGAGGCTCCTACCGCACAGATCGACAAGCCCTACGTCATGGCTGGGATCAATGTGCTGGTGGCCGAGACAGACGAAGAGGCCGAGCGCGAGTTCACGACAGTGAAGCAGATGTTCGCCGACATCGGCCGCGGCCGCCGCCGTCATCTCCAGCCACCCGTCGACCCGAGTGAACTCGCCGGAGGCGGAGAGAGCCCGATGCTCCGAATCAGCGCTGTCGGTTCACCGGAGACGGCAACCCGTCAGCTGTCGGAGTTCGTTGAGCGCACCGGTGCCGACGAGCTCATCACCGTCACCTACGCCTACGACCCGGCAGTGGCGGAGCGGTCCCTCAAGCTGCTCGCCGACGCTTGGTTCTGAATAAAGGTCCTGCCTCACGTGCCGCACGTGTGCCGCCAATCCGGTGTCCTCTTCGGTCGGCACTCGCTTGGCGAGGCTGAATGTTCTCGCGACGCGCGCGGCTCCACCAGCTCAACTGAACCCAGCTGGGGACGGTCAACGAGGACCAGGGTCGGGACGATCGCGACTCCAAGCCTGCGCTCGATGAACCGGAGTAATGCATCCATCTCGGCTCCTTGGACGACAACCGGATGCCATAACGTCGTCCAAAGAGAGCAAGTCGCTGCGTAGGTAGGTGGAGCGAGGACGTTTCTAGCCGGGATCCGGACGCGCGCCGTGCTTGGAGTCACCGGCCGTACCGTGCACAACCAGACATTCGCCTGGCTTCCCTTATGCCCATATACGAAGCAACCTGCCCGCAATCGTATGTAATTGCACGGCTAAAGAGGGATGCAGAGTCTTGAAGGATGGCTAGGTTCGTCATCTCATTGAGATGCTTGTGAATGAAGAGGCCCTCTACTCCGTGCTTGTACAGGCGGTAGGGCGTATGGAAGCGCTATAGATACGCGACACATTGTGTGCAGGGATCGGATGAACTTTTCACGGCAAACAGCTGCATGCCATCCGGGATATGATCCGTTAAACGAGAGTCTCGCCGCGCTTAGAGCGTCCAAGGACCCGCGCAGGTTCCTGCAGTTGCTAATAGGAGATAGAGTGCACACACTAACAAGCAAGCGCGTCACTAAATTTGCCCGTGATTTCGGATTCGATGGCTCAGAGGCTGAGCTATTCGAGCGATATGTATCGGCAAACTATCTTTTTCAGTATCTGCGCGACGATGTGCAAGCGATTGAGCGGTCTGTGTTGGGCGGTGGCAATGATGAAGGCATTGACATCGGTGCAATAGTCGTCAATGGGCAGATTGTTTTCGAACCAGAAGAGATCGACGAACTCATTGTAGAGCAGAGTACTAACTCCGCTAAGGTGATCTTTATTCAAGCCAAGACAAGCGAATCTTACGACTCGAAGCTCATCGCCAAATTTCTCCACGGAGTCGAGGCCGTGACGCAATACGGAATGAAGCCTGGCAGCATCAGCCTGCCGCCGAGACTTGTGGACCTTGGCAATCTTATTGACCGGATTGCTGAGAACGGTGACAAATTTCAGGACAGTCGCATTCCGTGCGAACTTTACTATGTCACTACCAGTTCGAGGGACGGCAAGAGCGCACAGTCTGAGCTTCAGGTCACGAAGGCACTTGAACGAATCCGTGAAATCGGTGCCTACTCTGAAGGTTTGGAAATGCGGACACACGGTCATGAAGAGCTCGCTGCGAAGCAGAAGGAACGATTTGGGCCGCAGAACATCCAGTTCAATTTCGAGAAACGTCAGACAATCCCCGCCACTGCGCGCGTCAGTGAAGCCTACATCGGGTTGGTCTCCGCTTACGAGTTGATGAAGCTCCTAAAAGATGATTCAGGAGAATTCCGTTCTGGGATCTTCGACGACAACGTTCGTTTAGATCTTGGGTCGCAGAATCCAGTTAACGGTCGAATTCTGGATACTCTGGAGTCGGAAGAGAGGGAACATTTCCCATTTCTGAACAACGGACTGACGATCATCGCTACCGAACTTCGTGGGCTTGGGGACCGATTCTTTATCTCGGGCTACCAGGTTGTCAACGGTGGGCAAACTAGTCATCAGTTGGTCAGATGGGCGGAGACAGAGGAAGTGATGTATGACCGAGAGCTGTTAACCAATCTATGGATTCCGGTAAAAATAGTCAGCTCTACGGATCCGGGAGTTCGCACTAGCGTAGCTATCGCTACCAATCTCCAGACGGCCATTAATTCATCAGACATTCAGGCGAGTTCGCAAGTTGCTAAGAATGTCGAGGAGTACTTCGCTCAAACCGGGGCAGATGGTCTCCGATACGAGCGGCAAGGCCGTGGTGCCTCACTTGAGTTTGCACGGACTCGGGTTGTCACTACGCCCGAGCTTAATCGGGCTGTGGCGGCGACGCTTTTCGGAGACTCTTCCCGCGCGATTGCGTCACCGAAAGACCTCGAAGTGGAAGACTCTTATGTTTGGGATGACTACCCGGTCGAAGCGTACTACTACGCGGCTTGGATCATCTATCGAATTGATCGATATTTTGCTCGTACCCCTGAATCATCAACACTCAAGGCGGCGAAATATCATATCGCGCTGGTGGTTTCCGCACTGATCAATCCGAATCTTGTGCCGCTGTTTGAGTCCGCGGACTTCGACCAGGCGAAGAGCAAGCTTAGGAGTCCGAAGAAGCTAAAATTTCGCGTTACGGAAAAGATTTTCTCGGAGCAGATTGAAGCGGCTATTGTGACCGCCGTAGAACTGGCCACAGAAGTATTTAAGATGCCCCTCGAAGAAGGGCGTAGCTTGCGCAAGGACGATGTTAGAAATAGGCGAAGCCAGGAAGCAATGTTGGAGCGAGCTAAGGCGGTTGCGAATGTTAAACCGGCTTGACCAAACATGCTTTGGTAGTTCAGCGCGGCGACTCAATATCCAGAGGTTGGGCAAGATCTGGACACTCCAGCAAATAGAAAATCCGTCTTAATTTCGTGGCTGTGTCTTCGAAAGCGAATTGTGCTGATATGTTTCGAGCGATTGACGTTAGTCTTAGACGGTTATTTTTTGGTTCAGTCGCCATCAGTTGATGGGCATCGCAACTGGCCTGCGTCCACGCCCGTTCGGTTCTAATGAGACCCAAAGTGGCTACACCTGATATTGAACTTCTATGTCGGGGTGAAATGAGATTAGACAAGGTAGTTCGCTCGGACTGAATGTGGAATCAGCTCAGTCCAGCTTCCGCTGGAGACCTCACCCAACCAGCCGCACATGCGCCGCCAGTCCGGTGTCCTCTTCGGCCAGCACTCTCGCTGTTGAGAGGATCGTTGTCTCCATCGCCGAGGCGGCCCTGGTCGGCCGTACGTCCGCTCGGGTGGCGAGGCTGACCGTGCGTGACAGGCTCGGTTCCAGCAGCTGTGCCGAGGTCAGCCGGGGCCGGTCGACGAGGACCATGGCCGGAACGATTGCGACCCCCAATCCGCGTTCGACGAAGCGCAGCACCGCGTCCATCTCGGCTCCCTCGACGACGATGTTCGGTGCCAGTCCCGCGGCATCGAAGGCCGCCGAGGTGGCTACACGCAGATCGTATCCGTGATGAAACAGCACCTGGGGGAGTGCGGCAACGTCCGCCAGAGTCACCGTGTCGCCGGGCAGAAAGTCAGCACCGCCCCGAGGTGACTCGGCCGCGGCGATGACCACGAGGTCCTCGCTGAGTACCCCCTGCATCCGCAGCCTGGGCATCTGCGCACTCGGGCTCAGCGTCCGCGTGATGAGTGCAAGGTCCAGTTCGCCGGCACCCAGCGCCTCGATGAGTTCTCGCGAGCCCTTTTCCACGAGCTCGAGCTCGACCCCGGGGTGCTCGTGATGGAAGCCGCTGATGGCCTCAGCGACCAAGCTGACGCACAACGTCGGGGTCGCACCCAGGCGGATGCGACCCTTGCGCAGTCCCGCGAGCTCATCCATGTCACGGCGGACCGCCTCGGCGTCGGCGAGCATTCGTCGGGCACTCGGCAACAGGGTCTCGCCCGCGGCGGTGAGACTGATGTGTCCGTGGGCGCGATGGAAGAGCTCGGAGCCGAGTTCCTTCTCCAGTGTCGAAATCTGCCGACTCAACGACGGTTGTGCCAGGTGAAGAGTGGCGGCGGCCTTTGTGAAGTGACCCGTGTTGGCGACCTCGACGAAGCTCGCGAGCTGTTCCAGATTCATGACCATAGCGTATCGCTATTGAGTTGAGCGAAACAATACATTGGACGCATGAAGTGGCCGAGCCTAGCGTGGAAGACATGAACACCACTCAGGGAAATGCCCGCACCAAAGAACACACGATCTCCACCTCGGTGCTGGTCATCGGCACCGGCGGATCCGGCCTGCGCGCCGCGATCGAGGTCGCCGAATCCGGCACCGACGTCCTCGCCGTCGGCAAGCGACCCAAGGACGACGCCCACACCTCGCTGGCAGCCGGCGGCATCAACGCGGCCCTGGCCACGATGGACCCCGACGACTCCTGGCAGCAGCACGCGGCCGACACGATCAAGGAATCCTATGACCTCGCCAACCCCCGCACCGTCGAAATCGTCACCCAGGGAGCCGAGCAGGGAATCGCTGACCTGGAGCGATACGGAATGGACTTCGCGAAGGAGGACGACGGTCGGATCTCGCAGCGCTTCTTCGGCGCCCACACCTGGCGTCGCACCGCTTTCGCCGGCGATTACACGGGACTCGAAATCCAGCGCACCCTCATTCATCGTGCCGAGGCCCTGAACGTCCCCATCCTCGACCGCGTCTACATCACCAAACTCCTCGTCGCCGACGGCCGCGTCTTCGGCGCCTTCGGCTTCGACATCGTCGACGGCTCCCGCTACCGCATCCATGCCGACGCGGTCATCCTCGCCGCTGGCGGGCACAACCGGATCTGGCGCCGCACCTCCTCGCGTCGCGACGAGAACACCGGCGACTCCTTCCGCCTGGCCGTCGAAGCCGGGGCCCGCCTGCGCGACGCCGAGCTCGTGCAGTTCCACCCCTCGGGCATCATCGAACCCGAGAACGCCGCCGGGACCCTGGTCTCCGAGGCTGCCCGCGGTGAGGGCGGAATCCTGCGCAACGGACTGGGGGAGCGGTTCATGGAACGCTACGACCCCGAACGCATGGAACTCTCCACTCGCGACCGCGTGGCCCTGGCCGCCTACACCGAGATCGCCGAGGGCCGCGGCACCGAAAACGGCGGCGTCTGGCTCGACGTCTCCCACCTGCCGCGCGAGACCATCATGAACCGCCTGCCGCGCGTGTTCCAGACGATGATGGAGACGCAGATGCTCGACATCACCCAGTCACCGATCGAGATCGCCCCGACCGCGCACTACTCGATGGGCGGGGTGTGGGTCGACCCGGTCGAGCACAGCACCGACGTCGAGGGACTGTGGGCCATCGGCGAGGCCTCGTCCGGGCTGCACGGGGCCAACCGCCTCGGCGGCAATTCGCTCATCGAGCTTCTCGTCTTCGGTCGCATCGTCGGTCAGTCCGCGATTGCGTACTCGTCGGATCTGGGTGCGCAGGTGAGGTCGCAGTCTGCCATCGCCGAGGCGCGGGCTGAGATCGATGATCTCCTGTCCTCCGAGGGGACGGAGAACGTCCGCGCCCTGCAGCGCGAGATCCGCAACCTCATGACGGAGCACGCTGGCGTCGTCCGCGATGAGGCCGGACTGCTGGCAGGGCTCGAGAAGCTTGCGTCGATCGAAGCCCGAATGAGCGAGGTGGGCATCCACCCCGACATCGCCGGCTACTCCGACCTCTCGCATGCCTTCGACCTCAAATCCTCGGCACTCGCCGCCCGGGCGACGTTGGAATGCGCGCTTGAGCGCCGTGAGACCCGCGGCTGCCACAACCGCAGCGACTACCCCGAGCAGGATGAGAACCTGCAGGTCAACCTCGTCTGGTCACCTTCGACCGGGGTTGTGAAGGAGAGCATCCCGGCAGTCGATCCCGAGGTCGCCGAGCTCATGCGCCACGAGGAGATCAGCCAGGTCGGCAAGCTCGTGGAGTGAAGCGGCATTCCTTGGTCCGCGAGCTCACCGCCTGAATCTTTAGGCGGTGAGCTCGCGCTTCCAATCCCCGACCAAGCTGATCAGAGTGAAGCCTGTGGGGAAGGCTGGGAAAGTGGCGAGTAGTCCGAGCCCGACGATCTCGATGTTGGTGTCGGTGGTGTCTTTGATGAAGAGAGCTGCGGTCACTGCCAGCGCGGTGGCTCCCCACGCGGTGCCCACGGCTGCGCCGGGAACCCGAGGCAATGCCTTCGACAGCATTCCGGTGATGAAGCTAAGGGTGATGGCGCTCCAGATAACTGATTCCACGTTGATCACATCACCGAATACCCAATTCGTGGGTGCCCGGGAAACTCCTCCGCTAGTGTGCTCGGCTTTGAGCGCAGGAATAGCGCCGAGGACTACAGTAACCGACAAGGTTCATTGAGTAAAGAATATGTCGCAATATGTACTGACGACGTTGGCTGTATCGATAGCGTTATCGGCATTACCGGCGTTGTCTTCGCTGCCTTGAGGTGCGATGAGGACGTTGGCACCGACTCTGCTGCTCCTACAGTCAGCGCCAAATCACCCCACTGCAACAGGGTGATATGGCGCTGATGGTGCGAGGTGAGCGGCGCTTACTAGACCGCGGGCAGTTCCTCTTCATGCGCACCCACATCCGCCGACTCCGACGCACCCGAACCCCAGCCACGCACAGACCGGTACGCCACAATCGCCAACACAATGCCGATCGCCGAGGTGAGCACGACAAGCCCGACGGACCCGTGGAACCCGGTCAGCAGCGCATCGAGCTCGCCGGCCCCAGCATCGATACGAGCAGCGCTGAGCGCGCCGTAGAGTCCTGCGGCCAGCGAGGTCCCGACGCAGCCGGCGATCTGGAAGCTCGTCGAGACCACGGTGACGCCGTGTGGGCTGGTCTCACGGTCGAGATGAGACAGGGCGAAGGTCTGTGCCGGTCCGATGACGAACGCGGTGGCCAGCACAGCCGGGATGTAGAGGATTCCAAACAGCAGGATCGACGTGCCGCCGGCGGCCACGCCGACCAGGGTCACGAAGACAGCCATGACGAGGAAGCCCAGCGGAATCGACCACTTGCCGCCATGGCGATCGAACAGGCGACCGGCCACGGGGCCGAGGATCACGGTCAGCAGGATTCCTGGGGCCAGGGTGATCGAGGCACCCATGGGCTCCATGCCGCGCGCACCCTGGAGGAAGAGCGGGATGACGACGTTCATGGCGAAGACGAAGAGCAGGCCGAGCATCGTGATGATCACGCCGAGCACGAAGGGTTTGCTGGAGAAGGGACGCAGGTCGAGCAACGGGTGTTCGATGCGACGCTGACGGACGATGAAGAGCCACAGGGCAATGAGTCCGACGACGAAGGCGCCACCGGCGATCAGAGCAGAACCACCGAAGGCCGCGGTCACACCATAGAGGATGCCGACGAGGGCGAGGGCCACGAGCAGGAACGATGGAATGTCGAGGACGGGGCGGCCCAGCTCGGCGACGGTGCGCAGGAAGATGGCGCCGGCGATGAGTGCGACGACGCAGAGGGCGCCGAAGACCCACATCAGGGTCGTCCACGGGGCGATGGTCAGCAGCGCGCCGGAGAGCACGATGGCCAGCGAGGGCCCGAGCGTGGTCATAGCGGCCATGATGCCCATGTTCATGCCGAGCTTCTCCCGCGGCGAGACCGCCAGAGTGATGTTCATGCCGATGGGCGTGAGGAGGCCGGTGCCGATGGCCTGGAGCAGGCGGCCGATGAGAAGGACGCTGAAGGTCGGGGCGAGTGCGCCGATGACGGAGCCGATGACCATGATCGCGACGACGCTGATGAACAGCGTGCGCGTGGGGAAGCGGTGGTAGAGGACGTTTGCGACGGGGACGAAGACCGCGGCGACGAGCAGATATCCCGTGGTCAGCCACTGGACGCTGCTCACGTTGATGCCGAAGTCGGACATGATCGGCGTGAAGGCGACGTTGAGGAAGGTCTCATTGAAGGTGGCGAGGAACGCGGCGGCTGCGGCGACGGCGATCATCCAGCCTGCGCGTCCGGTGGAGCGCGGGCGGGTTTGGACAGATGAGGTCATCAGTTCTCCTGACGTGTCGGCGGGTGTTGTTGCTCGACCGTGCCGTGTCAGAAGTGCCCAGAAGGGTCTTCGCGTGTCGTGTCATCGAAGCGCATGATGGCCAAATGGCCAGACATCAATGTAGCAGTTCTCAGAAGTTTTCATAAGCGAAAGACAATCCCAGACCACCACGAAAGCCGCCGAGGTGATCCTCCACCTCGGCGGCTCCCGTTGGGTTGTCGTAGTCGCTCAGTCCACGTCTTCGATCTCGTCGGCTCGGGCGGCCTCGATGCGGGCCTGCTTGATCTTGCGCTGGCGAGCGACCAGCATGAGGGCGAGCGCAATGAGTGCGCCGACGGCTGCTCCAGTGATGAGCGACGTGCTGCTCGAGCCTGCGATCATCGTGCCCAGGCCGACGTCGATGAGCGGGTGCCCGGCGGTCTGGTGGAACACGATGGCAACCAACCAGAGGATGACGAATACTGCACCGATGATCTGAGAGAGAACAAGTCGCTTAGGAGCGACGCGTGCCGTGGCGGATGCAAAATCCAAGCCCTCACGCTTGCAGTAGCTCGAGACTGCAAAGCCGATGACTCCTGAGCCGAGGACGATGGGCACAGTCCACAGCCCGGCTCCGATCACGGCGAAGAGCAGTCCGAGGGCGAAGAACACATAGATCGCTACGACCGATCCGAACGTGTACGCCCGGAGGACGACATCGCGCTCGCGCTCATCACCCATCGAGGGGTCATTGAGTCCGGCGAACCTGTTGGCCAACTCGTTGGGCTTGCGGCTCTTGCTCATACTGTTCATGATTCCTCCTGAAGCGAGAAGATCTCTTCGACTGTCGTGGCCAGGGCCTTCGCGATCCGCAAGGCGAGGTACACGCTGGGTGCATAGTCGCCGCGTTCGGTCGCGATGATGGTCTGGCGGGATACGCCCGTGAGCTGGGCCAGCTGAGCCTGTGTCAGTCCGGCTGATTTGCGGACCTGCTTGAGGCTCGAGGTCTGAACTTCCACTTCGCCTCCCGACGTTCACTTCGTAATGTCAATGATGCTTTACATAAAAAGTAAAACATCCTTGACATCTCCATGTCAAGAGTCTTTGACATTTGAACATGCCTGCCGGTGCCGCACGTGGCTGATGCATCTATCAATGTATGCATCTGTTAGCGTGGAGGCATGAACGATCTGCTGACGCTCCCGTGGGAAAGCACCGACGACTCCTCTCCGATCGCCGCTCGGATGGCCGCCTGGGCCGCACGCGAAGTCATCGAACAGCGCTACGAGCCGGGCGCTCTCCTCACAGAGGCCGACCTCGCAGAGGCGCAGAAGGCCAGCCGGACACCGGCTCGGGAGGCGATGCTCCAGCTCGAGCGTTGGAGACTGGTCCGCCTCGTGCCGAAGAAGGGCGCGATCGTCACCACAGTCACGCGTCAGGAGCGCCGCGACCTGCTTGCGGTGCGCGCCATGTTCGAGACCGACGCCGTCCAAGCACTGACTCTCGACAGCGACTTCGCGCCGCTGGCGGCAGACCTGCGCACGCTCCTCGACCGACAGCAGAAGGCGCTGACAGCCAGCCATCACCTCGACTTCGCCAGCGCCGACTACGCCTTCCACGCCCGCATCATCCGCAGCGGCGGCAACGCCATCGTCGACGAAATGCTGACCACGATGGGCCCGCGCCTGGCCCGCCTGACCTACCAGGCCGTCATCGACAACCCGAACCCACTCGACCTGCTCTTCGACGAGCACGCCGAACTCACCGACCTGGCCGAACGCGGCGACGCCAAGGGCTTCGGCACGGTCGTGCGCGAGCACATTAAATCCTCGCACTTCCCCGAAACCAGGAAATGATGAAGTCCAATCCCGCGCTGAGCGCCCACACGCCGACAGACACAGACCAGGCCCCTCACCCTCGACGAGGCGGTGCTTGGCTTCGCGTCGTCCCCGCCATGTTCCTGCTCGCCTGGGGTGGCAACCACTTCACGCCACTGGTCCACATGTACGAAGAGGACGGCGGCTACGCCATCTGGCAGGCCAACCTCCTGCTCGGCATGTACGTCGGTGGACTGATACCGGGACTCCTGGTCGCCTCGGCGCTCTCGGATCGACGCGGACGCAAACCGATCATCATCGCCGGAACCATCGCCGCGATCATCGGCAGCGTTCTTCTTGGTGTCGGCTTCGACCTCTTCTGGCTGCTGTGCGTGGGCCGCGTGTTCGCCGGAGTCGGCGTAGGTGTCGCGATGTCGGTGGGTACGAGCTGGATCAAGGAACTCTCCTCCCCACCGTATGACCACAAGGCCGGAATCACCGCCGGCGCTCGCCTCCCGGCACTGACGCTGACCGTGGGATTCGCCATGGGTGCTGCCGTCACCGGATGCCTGGCGCAATGGGGGCCCTTGCCCGGGGTGATTCCCTACGCGGTTCACGCTGTGCTGAGCATCGCGGCGCTGATCATCGTCTGCACTGCGCCAGAGACTCTGACCAGGGAACGTAGGCTGGCCCAGCACTGGTGGCGAGGCCTGCGGATTCCGCTCGTCGGTCACCGTACCTTCATCAGGCTCATCATCCCCGCCGCCCCGTGGGTCTTCGCCGCCGCAGGTGTCGCCTACGCGGTCATGCCCGCCCTGGTCCAGAACGCGCTGGGGGAGTGGACGACCATGTACGCAACCGTGCTCACCGTCGTCACCCTGGGCGCCGGAGCGCTGGTGCAGAACCTCGTCCCACGCATCAACAAATGGACGGGCGGACGTGCGCTGGTCGTCGGGCTCACGCTCATGACCATCGGCATGGGGCTGGCAGTCGTCGCGGCCCTGGTCGCCGACCCGATCGTCGCCTTCGTCGTCGCCATCGTGCTCGGCATCGCGTACGGAATCTGCGTCGTCGCCGGGCTCGTCATCGTCCAGGCCATCGCCGAGCCGAAAGACCTCGCGGGGATCACCGGCGTCTACTATTCGCTGGCCTACTCCGGTTTCCTGCTGCCCACGGTGCTCGCGGCCCTGCTGCCGATCATGCCCTACGGCATCTCGTTGGGCGCAGTCGCACTCGTCTGCCTGCTCAGTCTTGGCTGCGTGACACTGGCGTCGAAGGGCCGCGCCTGAGGCCTGTGCTTCGGCAACGCCTACATTCAGCACCAAAACGCCCCGTTGCAGACCGCCGTAACGCCCACAGTTAGCGCCAAAACGTCCCGTTGCAACGGGGTGCTTTAGAGCTCGTGATGGTGGGTGTGCCATTGTCTGGGAACAACTGCCGCACAAGATCCGTTCACACGAGCACAGCCACCGCTGCACCTAGGCTACGAAGATGAAGATGGAGGTGACATTGTGAGCCAAGAACCACCGTCATTGTTTGAGCCTGACGACGTGGGCCGTCCGCTGGCCGATCGTCTGCGCCCGGAATCCCTGGAAGATGTCATCGGGCAAGATCATCTTCTTGGCGATGAGGCACCGATTGGTCGGATGGTCGTCGAGAGCAGGCTGGTGTCGATGGTGCTGTGGGGGCCGCCGGGGTGCGGGAAGACAACCATTGCCAGACTGCTGGCCGAACGCACCAACCTCGTCTTCGAGTCCGTCTCAGCCACTTTCTCCGGTGTCGCAGAACTCCGGAAAGTCTTCCAATCGGCAGCTAAGCGGCGCGAGATCGGTCAGGGCACGATGCTGTTCGTTGACGAGATCCACCGCTTCAACCGCGCCCAGCAGGACTCCTTCCTCCCCTACGTCGAGGACGGCACGATCGTGCTCGTCGGCGCGACCACGGAGAACCCCAGCTTCGAACTCAACTCCGCACTGCTCTCCCGCTGCCAGGTATTCGTCCTCAAACGCCTCGACGAGGAAGCGCTGACCACGCTCATCGCACGGGCAGAGGAAACCACCGAGCGAGAACTGCCGCTTGATCCACAGGCACGGCATGGCCTGGTGGCAATGGCCGATGGTGATGGCCGCTACCTGCTCAACCTCCTCGAGCAGCTTCAAACTGTCAGCGGGAGACTCGACACCTCTGGCCTTGTCGAGCTGGTTCAGCAGCGAGCACCCATCTACGACAAGGCCCAAGAAGGGCATTACAACCTCATTTCCGCTCTGCACAAATCAATGCGCGGTTCTGACCCTGATGCTTCGTTGTATTGGTTGGCGCGCATGCTAGAGGGTGGCGAAGATCCCCTCTATATCGCTCGACGGCTGGTCAGATTCGCCAACGAAGACATCGCGATTGCCGACCCTCAAGCCGTCCAGCAAGCGCTGGCGGCATGGGATGTGTTCGAGCGGCTCGGCTCCCCGGAAGGTGAACTCGCGATCGCCCAGGCCGTCGTCTACCTTGCAACCGCGCCGAAGTCCATTGCCGTCTATCGTGGGTTCAATGCGGCAAAGAAGCTCGCGAAGAAGACCGGCTCACTCATGCCTCCGGCCAATATTCTCAACGCCCCGACGAAGCTGATGAAGAACCTCGGCTACGGAGAGGGCTACGAGTACGACCCGGACAGGCCAGGAGGCTTCTCCGGCGCGAACTACTTCCCCGAGGGCATGGAACCGCAGAAGGTGTATCGGCCCACCACCAATGGCTACGAACACATCATCGGCCAGCGAGTGGCCGAATGGGATCGGATGCGCGCAGATATCCGCGGACAAGAAGAACGCGCCGACACCGAGTGGCCCGACGACGGCGACAAGTGAACAAACCACAGACTCGCTGCCGAAAACCTGCTGCCGACTTCTACCGTCAGTGCCAACTCATACCGTGGCAACGGGGCGTTTTGGAGCTAAGAGTGGTGGGTGCGGGGCCGTTCGCAAGGTGCTCGAGGCGCAGGCCCACTTCGCCTACATTTCGCGTTAAGTCATACTGTTGCGACGGGGTGTTTTAGCGTTCCGGGTGCCGAATGACGCTCCGGGTGCGAAGCGACGCTAAGGGTGCCGCGTGCGATTCGCTTACGCCCGCCCGAACTGAGACCACCCCGCGACCGCACAACCCCGCGGGCGCGCCACCTCGCGCGAGCCATCAAGCCTCCGGGGAGACTCACCCCCGCAGCGCGTCCTTGCGCAGTCGGGCCTCGTGGCTGGACCGCGAGGGGTTGAGGCGCTTGAGCAGCGAGAGTGCGAGCACGGCGCCGACGATGGCGCAGCCGGCGGGCAGCAGCATGGCGGTCTTTGCGTCCGCGGAGTCGATGATGTTGCCGGCGATGGCGGAGCCGAAGGCGACTCCGAAGGCCAACGAGGTGCCCAGCCACGCAAACGCCTCGGTCAGGCGCCTGGGCGGGGCCAGCTGTTCGACCACGGAGTTCGCGCCGATGAGGCTCGGGGCGATGGTCGAGCCGACGAGGAAGAGCAGCACGCCGAAGGACCACATGTTCTGTGCCAGCAGCATGAGGCTGACGGTGATGGCCAGGAGAGACACGGCGACGCCGAACCGGTGATGGCTCGGCGTGCTCCAGGTCTTGGCGCCGTAGAGTGCACCGCACAGCAGCGACCCGAGAGCCAGGGCGCTGAGCAGCAGTCCGGCCAGGGACTTCACGCCCTGCTCCTCGGCGAAGGCCACGGCGATGACGTCGATCGCGCCGAAGTTCACGCCGAGGAAGACGTTGACGATGATGATCGCGAAGATGCCGGGGTTGGACACGACGTGTCCCTTGGCCTCGGTGCTGCGCTCGATCGGTGGGGGCTCGGTCGACTTCTGGATGTAGAGCAGCGTGGAACCGACCGCAGCGGAGACCATTGAGAGGATGATGCCGGCAGGTGGCCATACGGCGGTGGCGAGGACGGTGGCCACGACCGGTCCGGAGACGAAGAGAAGCTCATCGGCTACGGACTCCCAGGAGAAGGCGGTCTGCAGCTGGTTCGGGCTCTTGACGGCGTGTGACCAGCGCGAACGAATCAGCGATCCGACGGAACCCACGGTGGCTCCGCCGAGACCGGCGAAGATGAGCAGCAGGACGACCGACCATTCCTCGTAGACGCTGACGATGAGGAGGGCCAGGGCGATGAGGTGGACGATGACGATGGGCACCATGACCCGGGCTTGGCCCAGGCGGTCGACCATGCGAGCAATCCCGGGACCCGCCAGCGCCTGCACGACCATGAAGACAGCGGCGACGATGCCAGCCATTCCGTAGGAGCCGCTCACGCCTTGGATGAAGAGAACGATTCCCAGGCTCAGAACGGCGATCGGCATCCGCGCAACAAGACCGGCCAAAGAGAACTTGAGAGCACCGGGAAGAGACAGAATTTCCCGATAGTTGTTGAACACCAGGAAAGTCTACCCAGCGCACGCAGCGTCCACCATACGGATACGGCGTTATTACCGGTGAGTCGAGTCACCTCGGCGAGGGCAGGCGAGTGCCGAACCGCAGCTCCAGGCACACCTCTTGCCACGTATCCGCCGCGCACTCCGACCAAGGTGTCCGGGGGAATGTAACAAAAGCTATATAATTGCCGAGATTGCAATCTTCTCCCCGCCGGCGTTCCCGCCGCATTGACTGAACCCGGAGTGCCGATGACGGACAACAGCAGTTTCGATGAACTGTTCGACAGCCAGGAAGAGCGACCTCAGCGACCCCGCCGCAAGAAGAAGGTGTGGCGCAAGATCCTTGTCGCCCTGCTGGTGATCGTCATCCTCGGCGTGCTCGGTGTCGGCCTCTACCTGTGGAATGTGGGTCGGACCTTCGACAACAACGCGAACAAGCTCACCGACGAGCAGATCTTCGGCACGCAGCGTCCCGATGACCAGAAGGAAGACGGCGGCACGAACATCCTGCTGCTGGGCTCCGATGAGCCGATGGACCAGGTCGACGTCAACGACTCCCGCGGTCTGCGCTCGGACACGATCATGGTCATGCACATCCCGGAGTCCGGCTCCAACGTCCAGGTCATGTCGATCCCGCGTGACAGCTGGGTCGACATCGAGGGCCACGGCAAGGCGAAGATCAACTCCGCCCTGTCGACCGGAGGTCTGCCGCTGGCCGTGTCCACGGTCTCGGACTTCATCGGCACCGAACTCGACCACGTCGCGATCATCGACTTCGAAGGCTTCAAGGCCCTGACCGACAGCCTCGGCGGAGTGATGGTGAACTCGGAGCAGGCGTTTGAGAAGAACGGCTACACCTTCGAAAAGGGAGAGAACGTCCTCGACGGCGACGAGGCGCTGACCTTCGTGCGCGAGCGCAAGTCCTTCCAGGACGGTGACTTCCAGCGCGCCCGCAACCAGCAGGCCTTCATCCGGGGCCTGACCAACGAGATCATCTCCGCCGACACCCTGTCGAACCCGAAGAAGATCCAGGACATGGTCAAGAACTTCTCCCCGTACATGTACGTCGACTCCGGTCTCGACGCCCAGTACATCTCCGCCACGGCCTTCGCCATGCGCGACGTCCGCCCCGGCGACATCGAGTTCTTCACCTCCCCAACCGCGGGGGTCGGCACCTCGAGCGACGGCCAGTCGATCGTCAACGTCGACGAAGAGGAACTGAAGAAGGTCCAGGACGCCTACAAGAACGACACCCTCGACGACTACGTCAAGAACGCCCCGGAGTCGCATCTGTAACCGTCAGTCCCGATCCCTCGCCGAGGTGTCCCCGCCCACCCGTGCACACGACGAACCCCGCCCCTTGAGTATTAAGAGGCGGGGTTCTTCGCACCCACGGTGGGTGCCGTCAGGTCAGTTGTCGAACTGAACCGTGTGGACTCCGTGGGGTGCGCCCCATTCGCCGCCGTTGGAGACTTCCTCATTGGAGACACCGACGGACATGGTCTCTCCTGTCGCGGTGTTCTTATAGGTCGAATAGATGGTCCCCGCGGCTCCGTCACCGCCTGTTCGAACCCAATGCTTCGCATCCTCGGCCCCGTGCTCGTTCAGGGCCTCGACAACCTCAGGCGTGGCGAATCCTTCGATCCGCTCCGTGTTGTCCGCGCCCCAGGCCCTGACGAGCTCATCGGCGTAGATGCTGGTGTCCGTCGGGTAATGGACCGACTGCGGTGAGGCGTCTGCGCTGGTGACTGCTGCGGGAGCCGCCAGTGCGGGGCCGCTTGCCAGTGCGATTCCGGAGACGCCGGCGACGGCTGCGATTGTCAGGGCTGCTGCGCGATTGCGAATGGTGGTCTTCATGATGTGGCTCCTTCTTCTTCGAGAGATGTCTCTTGCGAGTGATGTCTTCTGTGCCAGAGGCCACCGCACCGGTGACACATCAGCAACGCGGCCCAGTATTGCGTCCGCGCTTGAAGTCAGAACCATGGCGGCTGGGAGGACGCTCGGAGCGGGTAACGGCTTGGAGACGAGAAGTTTGCAGTCGTGCGGCAGCGGCAGAAATATGTCTGCGCAATGACAGCCACACGGCAACATCCATTGCCTGATAGCGCGGTCCGCTGCAGTTCACGTCTGAGTCGACCCGACCGTGACGAACGGTTATTGCCGAGCACTGTTTGCTACGTTTTCGACTGAACAGTGAAACCCGATCGTGATCGGACCTCGCCGAGGTGGCCCGACGTCGCCGTCGCACAGCTGCGTACCAGTTTTGCTGCGAGCAGTACTGCCGGGGCTAGCCGCGTAGGGACAAGGTCGTTGTTCGGTCGATTTCGGTACGCAGGCGCTCGGCCTGGGAAGCAGAGACCGTATTCCACGCCGTTGCCGACTGCTCACGGAGTCTCTCGGCAACATCGGTGACGATCTGCATCATCCGTTCGGCATCCACTCCTGCCGAGTGGGAGAACTTTCGCCAGTGTGCTGCGGTGACTGCCCGTGAATACCTTGCTCCGGAAATGCGCATGGCGAGCTGCTGATCGTACTGCGGATAGAGCGATACCGGAACTGCGTCGTACAACGGTGCGAACTCGATTCGTTCGGGGCGCAGGACGAGTGAGTAGTTCTTCACGTGAGCATCAGCGTTTCCGATGAGCGTGTTGAACACAAGCTGCCGGAGAAATGCTTCCTGGAGAGTGCGATCATCGGTGTCGTGGGCCTTGAGCAGATCGACGATCTGGATCGCCGTCGGATCGTACTTCGACCCCGGGGCGAGTCCGAGGGCCTGAGCTAGGTCTTCCGTGTGCACGCGACGTGCCAAGGGGGACCGGTCGGAGGGCACTCGGTCGAACCTTTCGATGAGGTACGCCGTCTGCCCCGAGGCAGTCAGGATTTCTGCAGGTGGCGCAGGCACGCCAATGCGATCAGCGAGTGCGAGCGTTGCCGCTTCGACTTCCTCCAGGCCCGGGAGGTCGGTGCGTGCGGGTTTGACGATGTGCGTCGACGGTACGGTTGCATTCGACCAGTACCAATCGGTCTCCACCTTCGCCAGAGTGAACTTTCCCTGCGTTCCGGCAAGTGAGAACCGTTCCACTGCGCCTTGCACTGTCCATGCATCCGAGTTGTCCTTGAGGGCGCGGATGCGGGCTGCGATGTCTCGCTCCAGAGCCGGGTTCAGCTCCGGGACTTCTGGCGCGGGCTCCTGGCCCTCGGGAAGGAGAACGAGTCCGCCGGCTACGTCGCCCCCGGCCGCCATGAGCAGGTCGATTGTGTCGAGAGAGCCGACCCCGTACACGTCGGCCATCCACCTGCGGGCACGCGGGTTGTCCGGCAAGAGGTTCTCTAGGAAACGGGTCGCTGCCAGCTTTGCCGTCCGGCCCTCACGCGGCAGAGACAGCGAGATCGGTGTGGCCGCATCGTCGTCGTAGGCGAAGTGGAGACGGCCGTTTTCTTCGATGAATGTCCCTGCATGCTGATGTTCCAGCCACGCCTCGAGCCTTCTCACGTCGATACCTCGAATGGGGGCAGCGCAGTAGGAGAGACATCAAGTGAACGCAATATGCTGCGCAGAGCGGCAGGTGAAGTGTATGTTCCACTCTTCTCCAGGGCTCGGATGACGTCGACCGTGGTGTCCGCCCGCACAGCCAGATCCGCCATCGAAAGCCCGCTGATCACCCGTTCACTCGCAACAATCTCCGCAAGATCGTCAGGCGACCTCAGATACTCTGGTGTCTTCCTCGCCAGAAGCTCGTTGATTTCCTGGTCCTTGCCCAGATGGGCAAGCGCCACGATCCGGTGGCCGAAATTCACTGGAATGCCGTTTCTGAGGACGGCGCCTCGCGGGAACCAGCGACGCAGCAGAAGAGCAGGGTCTGAAGAGGAACGCAGTGTTCGGAGCCGTTGGGCTGTGCGCGTCCGATCGTGGCCGCGAAGTCCGGCGAGCGATCGGTTGTGGAGCGCTTCGGTGAGTTGGCGTTGAGCCGTTGGCGCGAGCGGCCTCCCGCGCCCAGGTCGGGTTGCGACACCATCGACAACCCAGGCAGTTCCGACCTTCCGTGCAGGAAGCAAGCCACTGGCAGCCAGCGCCCTGGCTCTGCGCTCGGACACACCCAGCCGCTGTGCCGCCTCCCTTGTCTTCATGTCACAAATATACCGCAAACGTATTTGCGTATGCTGGATAACCTCGCCGAGGTGGCCCGCCGTCACCGTTGACCGCGCAGACCAGCACGTGGTCCGTCACGGCTCACTCCAAGGGCACTTCCCGTCGGCTCCGCTGTCCCCGCGTGAAGTAGACCGCGGCCAGGACCGTCGCGATGAAGAGCAGCCCGAGAGCTGCGACAAGGGCTGCCGTGAGCCCGAGCAGAGCGAGGAGCCCGCTGGTGGCCATGATGCCCAGGGCATTCGTGGTTCGCAGCAGTGCGAACATCTCCGCCCGACGCTCCTCCGGTGCAAGACTGTCGAGGGCGAGCAGATAGAAGGTGTCGAGCATCGGCAGGAACCAGCCGACGATGAGAGCCCCGGTAAGAGTCAGGGCAATGTGTCCGTCGATGAGGAGTAGGGAGAAGGCGAGGGTGGTGATGGCGAAGAACGAGGTGACTTTCCAGCGCCCGGGCATACGGTTGCGGATGCTCACCCACACCCCACCGAGGACCGAACCGATGCACATTGCCAAGGCGAATAGGAAGGCCCAGGCGGGGCTGAGCCCGAACGACAGTGCGAAGGACACCGCTCCCACCTCGATTCCGGCAATGGAAGCTCCAGTCGCACCGGAGGCGAACAGCCAGATCCAGACCGCACCCGGCACCGGAGCTCGCCGCCCCGAACCTGACACGGTTGCAGGTGCCGACCGGGCCTCGGGAATTGCAGGGATGAGCAGCATTGGCCCCGCGCCGAGGACGGTGACCACTGCCATCGCCGCGACAGGTGACCACGCCCCGAGCATGGATGCCAGGACCGGTGAGGTGGCGAAGGCGACCTCGTTGAGGGTGGCCGCGATTCCTAGGGTGCGTGGCATTCCCGAGGGTTCGACGAGGTGGTTGAGCAGTGTGCGCATGTACCCGTGGGCCGCACCGTTGACCAGGCCGGCCACGATGACGGCGACGACGAGGTAGCCGAAGGGTGCCGAGACCGCGGCCAGGATCGTCACCGCCAGCAGGCCAAGCGTCCGAAAGGCGATGAGTGTGCGCAGGTAGCCGACGCTGCCGAAGCGGTGCCCCAGGCGGGTGATGGGCACCGAGCCCAGTATCTGGGCCGCCGTCATCGCGAACACCAGGCCGGCACCCGATTCGGCGGATCCGGTCAGGGGCAGTGCGAGGAGGGCGAAGGCGATCGGTGCCGCTGCCTGCGGGACACCGAAGGTCCCGTACCCGATCTGCCAGCGCAGCACGTTGATGCGAGTTCGCGAAGAACCGCGCTCGCCCGGCGATGATTCAGCCTCTGGTTCCGTCATCAATCAGGCCCCGATGACCACACGGATGAAGTCGACCGGGTCCTCCTGGCCTGCCGTATACGAATATCCCTGGTCGGTCGAAATTCGAGTCGACGAACCCGCCGCCAGACTCAGGGACTCACCGCTGATCTCGACCACGAGCTCTCCGGACAGGACGTGAAGGATCTCCTCGGTCCCGGCACGGTCGGCTTCAGCCTGATAGGCCACGCTCGGCCCCAAGTGCCACCGCCACAATTCTGTCCCAGGAGTCGACGAGGCGCCGAGGATATACGCGGTGCTCTCGTGCGGACCTTCCCAGGCCAGTGTGTGTTGATCACCGGGATCCGTATGCGAGGTGCTGCCGAGGTTCGCAGACACCCTCAGGACTGATGGCGAGGCCGTCGGGCCGCCTGGACTAGACGTAGCAGGGTCGATCAGCGCCAGATCGGCGAAGGTCACGTCAAGTGCGTGGGCGATACGGTCGATGGTCGCCAGGCTCGGGTTCGCCTGGCCCAGCTCGATCTGAGTGAGCATTCGTCTGCTCAGCGCAGCCTCGTCGGCCAGCCGTTGAATGGTCCATTCCTGCGTCTTGCGAAGGCTGCGTACCCGGTGCCCGACGCGATCGAGGAAGGTCTGAATGCGTGGACTCTTCGTGGACATAATGAGCACTATACTGCACATCGCGAACCGTCATCGCGTCGTCCAATGGAGAGTCCAAAGGAGAAGACCGGCCCTGGACCTGCCGAAGCAGGTGAAACCGGTCTTGGCCGAAATCAGCGCAGCTCCTACTCCAGCACCCCGTCGACCAAGGTCCGCGCATCGTGCTGGACGGTCCGCAGATGGTCCTCGTCCTTCAGCGACTCGGCGTAGATCTTGTACACGTCCTCCGTGCCCGAGGGGCGCACGGCGAACCAGGCGTTCTCGGTCGTGACCTTGAGTCCGCCGATGGGTGCGTTGTTTCCCGGCGCCGAGGTCAGTGTTGAGGTCACCGGTTCACCGCCGACGGTCTTCGCCTTCACCTGGGAGGCATCGAGTGCCCCCAGTTTCGCCTTCTGCTCCCGGGTGGCCGGGGCATCCTGGCGGGCGTAGGCGCTGGTGCCGAAGTTCGCGGCCAGTCCCGCATAGCGCTGGGAGGGAGTCTGACCGGTCTTCGCGGTCATCTCCGCGGCCAGCAGGGCCATGATGATGCCGTCCTTGTCTGTTGACCAGACCTTGCCGTTGCGGCGCAGGAACGATGCGCCCGCAGATTCTTCGCCGCCGAAGGCCAGGGTTGAGTCGAGGAGTCCGGGGACGAACCACTTGAAGCCGACGGGGACCTCGAACAGTTTGCGGCCGTGGGCGGACACGATGCGGTCGACGATCGAGGAGGTGACCAGCGTCTTGCCGATGCCGGCGCTGGTGGACCATTCGGGTCGGTTGTCGAGCAGGTAGTCGATGGCGGTCGCCAGGTAGTGGTTGGGGTTCATCAGTCCGGCATCGGGGGTGACGATGCCGTGGCGATCGGCATCGGCGTCATTGCCGGTGGCGATGTCGAAGTCGTTGCGGGAGGCGATGAGCCCGGCCATGGCGTAGGGCGAGGAGCAGTCCATGCGGATGTTCTCGTCCCAGTCCAGGGTCATGAATGACCAGGTGGGGTCGATCTCGGGGTGGACGACGGTGAGGTTGAGGTCGAAGTCCTCGGCGATCGCGGCCCAGTAGTCGACGCTGGCTCCGCCCAGGGGGTCAGCACCGATGTGGATGTCGGAGCTGCGGATGACGTCGAGGTCGATGACCGACTCAAGGTCCTCGGTGTAGTTGGCGATGAAGTCGAAGTTCTCGGTGTTCTCCAGGTGGAAGGCCCGCTGGAAGCCGGTGCGTGGGATCTTCTCCCAGCCGGCCTCGAGGTAGGAGTTCGCGCGCTCGGCGATCCACGTCGTCGTCTCCGACCCGGCAGGGCCGCCGTGCGGTGGGTTGTACTTGATGCCGCCGTCGGAGGGCGGGTTGTGGCTGGGGGTCACGATGATGCCGTCGGCCTGCGCATCCGTTGTGGACTTGCCAGCATTGAAGCCGAGGATCGCGTGAGAGAGCACCGGTGTGGGCGTGAAGCCATCACGCTCATCGATGCGCGCGGGCACCTCCGCTGCGGCGAGGACCTCGAGGACGGTGAGGAAGGCGGGTTCGCTCAGGGCATGGGTGTCACGACCTAAGAAGATGGGCCCGTGGATGCCCTGCTTCTTCCGGAAGTCGACAATGGCGGCAGTGATCGCTGCAATGTGGGCTTCGTTGAATGCACGGTTGAAGCTCGAGCCGCGGTGTCCCGAGGTCCCGAAGCTCACGGCCTGCGCGGGCACGGAGGAATCGGGGACGAGATCGTAATAGGAATCAAGCAGTGCGGAGATATCGACGAGATCCCTGTCCTGGGCCAGCTGGCCGGCGCGAGTAGTCATAGTTCTACCTTGCCAAAGACCAGCCACCCCGCACAGTTGTGTCCACGGAGTTCCCGCATCGTGGACGGCGAGTGTCCATCGGGGGCGAGTATTCGCCGGTGCCATCTATCCAGGAACCGTTCAGGGGACTACGCTGACAGTAACGAGATATGGCAACAAAACCTGTTCTCGACGAGGAGATCACACGTGTTCGAAGGCGAACAGACACAGACCGAGCAGCGTGCCTTCACCGGCCAGTTGCCCGCTCCTTCTGCGACGTCCCGGACCCTCGCCGAGGCTCATCATCGTTACCGTGACCTCGACGAAGGCGAGATCGCCGACTACATCCCCATCCTCGCCGAGGCTGATCCGAGCTGGTTCGGCCTTAGCTTCACCGACACCACGGGCCGTGCCCATGAGGCCGGTGATGTGGAGGTGGCCTTTTCGATCCAGTCGATCTCGAAGGCCTTCGTCTTCGCCCTGGTCTGTCAGGCTCGCAGCCACGAGTTCGTCCACGAGCGTATCGGGGTCAACAACACTGGACTGCCGTTCAACTCTGTGATGGCCATCGAACTCAACGACGGACACCCGATGAATGCGATGGTCAATGCCGGAGCGATCGCCACCTCGGCGCTGGTGACCGGTGAGACTCCGGCCGAGAAGTGGGAGACCATTCGCACCGGACTCTCCCGGTTTGCCGGTCGGAGCCTTGAACTCGACGGGCGCGTGTATCGCTCCGAGATCGAGACCAATCAACGCAACAAGGCGCTCGCCCGATTGCTGGAGAGCTACGGACGAATCATCACGGACCCCTTGGACAGCGTCGACATCTACACCCGCCAGTGTTCGCTGTTGGTGAGCGCCCATGATCTCGCGGTCATGGGCGCGACACTGGCCGATGGGGGAGTGAACCCGGTGACCCGTGAACGCGTCGTCTCGGCTGAGGTCGCCCGGGACACGCTGGCTCTGCTGGCATCGTGCGGAATGTATGAGAACAGCGGAGAATGGCTCTTCGAGATCGGTCTGCCGGCGAAGTCCGGGGTCGCTGGCGGGATCGTGGCGATCGCTCCGGGCAAGGGCGCGCTCGGCACTTTCTCACCTCGACTCGACTCCGCCGGAAACAGTGTCCGCGGACAACGGGCCTGTTTCGATCTCTCTCGGGCTCTTGGCCTCAACCTCTTCGCTTCGTCTCCAGAACCGCCGCATCGTTAGCCGCAGCGCCGATAGTCGCACTCCGCCGATAGTCGCACTCGTTGCTAGTCGTACCCGCTGAAAGGAAATGCCGTGTCTGCCGCCAAGTCGTCGCCCGAAGCAGTTGAGGAGCGCACCTCGTGGACTCCCATGATCGGGCTCTTCCTCGCCCAGGTGCTCATGTCCTTCAACGTTGCGGCGCTTCCCATTTCGCTGGGCGGAATGGTCGAGGACTTCGGTGTGGCTCCCACCGTCGCCTCATCGACGATCGTCGTCTACGGTCTCGCGGTCGCAGCCCTGGTCATGACGGGCGCGAAGATGGGCCAGCGCATCGGCTGGGTGATCATCTTCCGGGTTGTGCTCATTGTCTTCGCCGGGTCGTCGCTGCTGATGATCTTCTCCCGCACCGTTGCCTGGGCTATCGGCGGGCAGATACTGGCCGGTGCTGCCGCCGCTATCATCGTGCCGGCGCTCGTGGCTCTCATCGCGGAGAACTACCGAGGAGCGCAGCAGGCAGCCGCTGTCGGCTCACTGGGTTCAGCACGTGCGTTTTCGGGAATGAGCGCCTTCCTCATCGGTGGCACGCTGGGCACACTGGTCGGGTGGCGACCGATCTTCTTCATCACCCTGGGTCTAGCTGTCATCGTCTTCGCCTTGAGTTTCAAACTGCGCTCGGACAAGGGTGACCCGACGATTCGCATCGACCTGGTCGCCTCGGCGCTCATCGGCGCTGCGATCGTGCTGCTGACAATGGGCTTCAACAATCTCAACGCCTGGGGCATCATCCGCGCCGAGGACGGAGCCCCGTTCTCCATCGCAGGCCTCTCCCCGGCACCGGTCTTCGTCATCATCGGAATCGTCCTCGGCCAGGCGTTCTTCATGTGGACGCGCAGGCGCATCGCCGGCGGGAAGGTGCCACTGGTCGACATCAGTGTGCTCGCCAGACCCACAGAGCGCGCCGCGGTGTACGCGATGTTCGTCGTCGTGGCGATGGAGGCCGCGGTGAACTTCACCGTCCCCACCTATATTCAAGTGGTGCAGGGCCGGACCCCGTTCGATACATCTTTGGCGATGCTGCCGTTCAACCTCACTGTGTTCGTCACCGCCACACTCATCGTCCGCTTCTACAAACGCTACGCACCACGAACGATCGCCCTGTTCTCATTCGGCCTGACGACTCTGGCCCTGGTGTGGCTGGCCTTCGTGGTCACGAACAACTGGGAGACTCTGCCGACGATCCTCGGCCTCATAGTCTTCGGCATCGGCCAAGGTGCTCTCGTCACCCTCGTCTTCAACGTCCTCGTCACTGCCGCACCCAAGCGCCTGGCAGGAGACGTCGGCTCAATCCGCGGCACCGCACAGAACCTTGCCTCGGCGGTGGGCACCGCGGTGATGGGAGGCGTGCTCGTGACCGTGCTGAGCGCGGGGATCATGAACGCCGTCGATGACCACGCAGGCCTGCCCGAAGGCATCGTCGCCCAAGTCGACCTCGACAACGTCAACTTCATCAGCAACGACGAACTCGAAGAGGTCCTCGCAGAGACGACGGCAACGCCGGATCAGATCGAACAGGCAGTCGAACTCAATGCCGAACAGCGCTTGCGCACACTGAAGATCGGCTTCCTCATCCTTGCCGGCATCAGTCTGGTCGCGGCACTTCCGGCCTCACGCCTACCCAAATACCGTCCCGACGAGATCCCGGACCCAGCGGGGTAACGCTCACCAGCACAGCTTCTCTTATACAAGGCAGTGAGTCCTGCAGGGACACAGGGCCGTTCTATGAGATTTCACGGCCCGATTTGTGGACTACCACGAGTAACATGCTACCGTCTTCTCTCGTGGTGATTTCCGCCACAAGGATCTTTCAGGAGAATTCTGTGACCGTCCCTGTTGGCGTAGGCGCCACCGCTGATGTCGAGCTGCCCGATGTCGAACCACTGCTGCGGACCGATACCGCGACTCGCGGCGCCTATACCTCCGATGCAAGCATCTTCCGACGTATCCCGCAGGCTGTGCTCGAACCCGACTCTGTCGACCAAATCAAGGCGGGGCTCGCTCTTGCCAGGGAACGCCAGTGGTCAGTGACAATGCGCGGCGGCGGCACATCGGTGGCCGGCAACGCAATCGGCGAGGGGCTGATCATCGATGTCTCGCGTCACTTCAACCGCGTCATCGACATCGACCCGCAGACGCTGACGGCTCGCATCGAACCCGGCGCGATCTGCGATGACCTTCGCGCAGCGACAGCACCCTACGGCCTTACCTACGGCCCCGACCCGTCGACTCACTCGCGCTGCAGCATCGGCGGAATGATCGCCAACAACGCCTGCGGCTCCCATTCGCTAGCGTGGGGAACAGCCGCCGACAACGTCGAAGAACTGACTATCTTGCGCGCCGATGGATCCACCGTCATCCTCCGCCGAGGCGGCACCTCCGACCCAGCGCTGGATGAGCAGCTGCGTACCCTTCGTGACAACCACCTCGGTGAGTTCCGGACGAAACTGTCACAGTTCCCCCGACAGGTCTCCGGATACGGACTGCACTACCTTCTGCAGGAGAACGGCTTCGACACGGCTAAGGCCTTCGCCGGATCCGAAGGCACCCTGGGCATCATCCTTGAAGCAGTCGTCCGCCTCGTCCCAATTCCCAAGCAGAAGGCACTGGCCGTACTGGCCTTTCCCACAGTCTTCGACGCAGCAGCTGCCGCCCCTCTGACGCGGTTGCCTGGCGTTGCGACCTCCGAAGGCATGGGTGGTGACCTGCTGGACACACTACGCATTTCCCAAGGCTCCGAAGCCGGGTCCAACCTCCCCGGTGCTGTGACCGACGAGAACGGCTCCCGCCCGGCCGGAGGGTGGCTGTTCTGTGAGACCACGGGTGAGACCCACGCCGAGGCGACTGGTCGTGCACAGGATCTGCTCGATCGATTCGCCGCACACCCGGATCACCCGACCATTGCATCCGTACTCGTCTCCGACCCGGGAGAGATGCGAGGACTGTGGCGCATTCGCGAATCCGCCGCCGGCCTGGTTACGAGGCTGCCCGACGGGGGAGAGGCCTGGCCGAACTGGGAAGACTCCGCCGTGCCACCAGAACGCCTGGCCGACTACCTGCGTGCTCTCTACGCACTCTTGGACCAGCACGGGCTCCGCGGCATTCCCTTCGGGCACTTCGGCGAAGGCTGTGTGCACCTGCGAATCTCCTTCACCCTGGGAACCGATGAGGGCAAGGCCGTCTTCCGTGCGTTCATGCAGGACGCCGCGAAACTCGTTGCCCGACACGGAGGTTCACTCTCCGGTGAGCACGGCGACGGTCGCGCCCGGTCCGAACTGCTACCGGTCATGTACACACCAGAGATCATGCGCTCCTTCGTCGAGGTCAAGTCGATCTTCGATCCCCAACGCCTGCTCAACCCCGGTGTGCTCATCGACGCCGATCAGATCGATTCGGGCATCCGGCCGGCACCAGGACAGCGCACTTTTGAGTTCCTGCCGGTCCATGACCTCAACCGCGATGGCGGGTCCCTGGTCAATGCCGTCAACCGCTGTGTGGGTGTGGGGCTGTGCCGGTCGGAGGAACACGCCATGTGCCCGTCCTTCCAGATCACCAAAGACGAGGTGCACTCCACTCGAGGTCGAGCCCGAGTGCTGTCCGAAATGTTCCGCGGCGAGCTCTATCCCGATGGCACCGACTCCGAAGAGGTTAAGGATGCCCTGGACCTTTGCCTGTCTTGTCATGCCTGCGCCGATGAGTGCCCGGTCAATGTGGACATGTCCAAGTACAAGACAGAGTTCCTCCACCAGCACTACAAGAAGAAACGCCGACCTATGGCGCACTATTCGATGGGCTGGCTGCCGCTGACCAGCCATTTCCTGCACCTCGTGCCGGGACTGGCTACCTTGGCCAACGCTGTCCTGTCGATCAAGCCGGTGGAGAAGATCGTCATGCGCCTAGGCGGTGTCGACACCAGCCGCTCAATGATCACCTTCGCCTCGCGCAGCTTCCAGTCGATTGCGAAGAAGCGGCGACAGAGACAGACGGCTGCCCGTGAAAGGGTGGTCCTGTGGCCGGACTCCTTCACCAACCACATGGACACACATGTAGCCGAGGACGCCTACGAGGTGCTCACCGCCATGGGCTACGAGGTTGTGGTGCCCAGCGGCTTCGTTTGCTGCGGACTCACCTGGCACTCCACCGGTCAGCTCACCGAAACGCAGCGCATCCTCAGAGGCACCTTCGATCGTCTGGAAGAGTGGATCGACGGGTCGACTCCCGTCGTTGTGCTCGAACCTTCGTGTGCGGCAATGCTGGCAGACGAAGCTCCACTCTTGATGACCGATGATCCCCGAGCGGCAACTCTGAGCCCTCAGATTCTAACGCTGGGAGACCTCGTCGAGCGCCGTGGCGAGAAGGCCGATGCAAACGAGGCGGCGTGGCCCTTCGCATCTCTCGACGTGCACGGTCTGTCCCAGGTGCACTGCCACGAACGTTCACGTCGTGCCCACGGAACGACCACCTCGGCGTTGGAGAGGATCGGCGTAGACGAATCCGCCATCGAAACCGGTTGTTGTGGTCTGGCAGGCAACTGGGGCTTCGAACCGGGCCACGGTGAGATGTCGCGTGAACTTGGCGAAAGGGAGTTGCTACCACGTGTTCGCGAACTTCCCGATTCTGACGCGGTGATTGCCGACGGCTTCTCCTGCCGCACGCAGATCCGCGAGGGCCTGGCTGGAAGTCAGCACGAAACGAAACGCGGAGTGCACACTGCGCAGCTGCTCCGGTCGGCACTGCGCCCACACATCTGATCTGATTCATCAAACTTATCCATCACCAGGAGTACACCTATGGGCATTCTCGCTCTCGCTGTGTTCATTGCGATCACAGTGGTCCTCAACGTCCCGTTCAAACGGCCCATTGCCGAGGCGCTGCTCGTCGCGCTGGTCGGCACCGCTGCGGTCGGTGGTTCACGATTCTTCGAGCTACTGAGCGCTGGCGTCGTCAGCGCGTTGGACAATGACGTCACATTCGCTGGAATGGCCTTTGTCTTCATGGGCGTCATCGTCAGTCAGACGGGCCTGATCGAGCGGCTGATCACCATCTTCAACTCGATCTTCGGCAGGCTGCGCGGCGGTGCAGCCTATGTATCCACAGCAGGCTCAGCGGCAATCGGCCTGGTCGCGGGGTCAACGGCAGGCAACGCTGCGACTGTTGGTGCGGTGACGATTCCGTGGATGAAGGAAAACGGCTGGACCTCCACTCGGGCTGCCACTCTTGTCGCGGGCAACTCGGGTCTCGGTGTATCTTTGCCGCCGAACTCCACCATGTTCATCGTCCTTGCTGCTATCCCGGCCACGCTCGGCGTCACCGGTGCCGACGTCTACGTCTCGCTCATGGTCGCCGGTGCTTACTGCGTGCTGTACCGGATGATCGTCGTCTGGTACTGGGCTCGCAAGGACGGGCTGAAGCCAGCGAAGGCATCGCACATCCTCTCCTTCGGTAATGCTCTGAAAGATGGTTGGTCCTCCACACTGATCTTCCTCGGGATCCTTATCCCCGTGGTCCTGACCTTCGGGCCGCTCTTCGATTGGCTCTCCGCCGAGGCACGAATCGGCGAAGGGCCCATGGGAGAGGTCTCCATCATCGTGTGGGTGCCGATCCTGATCTCGATCATCGCGCTCGTTGAAGGACGCCACCGTCTGGCCGGCCGGTGGTCGCAGGTCGGTGATGCACTTCGCAAGGAAGCACCACAGTTCGCCACGGTCGGCATTTCTTTGTTCGCAGCGCTGGCGGCCTCGACCATCATGTCCGAGCTCGGCGTGGGTGAGCAGCTGACCTCGGCGCTGGGTGCCGTCGACCTGCCTGTGCCGCTGCTGGTGCTCATCATCTGCATCGTCGCAGTCATCGTTGCCACCCCGCTGTCCTCAACGGCTACTGCGGCTGCGATTGGTGCTCCGGCGGTCATCGCCATGGATGCGATGGGCATTCCTCCCGTTGTGGCAGTGTGCGCGATGCTGGTGTGCACGTCCACCGAAGGCGCCTCCCCGCCGGTGGGTGCTCCCATCTATCTGGCTTCGAGCATGGCGAAGGTGGAACCGCGCAAAATGTTCGTTCCGCTCATCGTCTGGTTCGTGGCACCGGTCATCGCCATCGCCTGGGCTATCGCCATGGGCTTCCTCCCAATTCCAAGTTGACCCACCACTTTCAGATTTGAAGGAGACATCATGAAGAAGGCTGTTCTCGGACTGTTCTGGTTCTCGCTGGCCGCATTCCTGCTACTCGGAGTGGGAATTGTGGGTGGTCAGCTCATCGGAGTGCTAACCGGCCAAGGAGCAATCGTCGCCGGTGCTGCGTCCCTGCTCAACTGGCCTGCGTTCTCGCTGGCCACAGTCTGTTCGCTGGCTGCATTCGCGCTGGGCTATTTCCCCTCGGAGAAGCAGCCTGCACATGGGGAATGACCGGCCGATGGTGCACGGCACCTGACGGGTGCCCGCTCCCGGCTAGCCGCTGCTCGTCTCGCCGAAATACCCTGCGGTCAATTGGTCCCACAGTGTCGTTGCGTCACGTTCATCACCTGATCGGCTGAGGGCCTGTTGAACCAGCAGTCTTCCGGTGGCCGCGAGGTGCCGATCCATGGCATCTCGCGCCGCTTTCGTATCTCCGCCGAGGACGGCAACGATGATGGGTTCGTGTTCCTTGGAGATGTCTTCAAGTGTGCGAAGGCCCTGGGACGTCGAGGCCCCGAGCATGCGGGTGGAGACGCGGAGTTTGTTGACCATTTCGCGGGCCCGGTCCATGCCCGCTGCGTCCAGGATCACTGCGTGCAGATCCTGGTCGCGATCGAAGAAATCCTTCTCATTGGAGTCCGCGGCGGCAGTGTCCATCGCCTGGCGCAGCTCGGTGATGCGATCAGCCTGATCATCCGTTTTTGACTGGGCGGCCCTTCCCGCGGCTGGGATCTCTAGGGCTGCACGGATCGAGAAGATCTGAGCGACATCCTCCGGCGTGGTCGGCACCAGCTGGAAGCCACGGTTCTTGGCGAAGCGGATCACTCCGATCTCTTCGAGGCGCAGCAGTGCGTCGCGCACAGGGGAGCGAGATATCTCCAATTCATCGGCGAGGCGGTAGACGCTGTACCACTCGCCGGGAGCCATGCTTCCCTCGACGATCGAGGTACGGACGTGTTCCATGACTGAGTCGGTCATCGACCCCCGGGCGTTGGGACGATTGTCGGGAGTCGGTAGCATGTCACCACCTTATCGGAGAGAGCTTCGCAATCTGCTTCCCTCGTCAAGCCGACTAACGGCTGAGATGGTGATGGCGAGTTCCTCTGCCAGTTCTTCCACAATCAGTGGACCGGATCCTTCCAACAGGGAACCGGAGGCGGCGCGACGTACTGCCAACCTTCAAGCTGAGGCCGGTCACCTCTAAATGATCGGCAACATCTCGGACTTCGTAGTCTTCTGGAATCGGGGTCGACATGTTCGCACCTCCATGCCTCAAGTGTAGCGATGAAGCGCATGAGACGGAAGAGCTTCAGGTGATACTTCGCGGATAGGGAAGCAGTCCTTACTTCACCCACGGCTCCTGGCCGTTCTCTGACACGATCGGCTTCCCGTGGTCGAGGTTCCAGGACCCCATGCCGCCTTCGACGTTGATGGCGTCGAAGCCGTTGTTGCTCAGCCAGGCCACGGCGCGGTGGGAGCGGCCGCCGGTGCGGCAGATGATGTACATGTCGTCATCGAGGGGGAGATCGTCGAGTCTGGTGGGCAGTTCGCCCAGCGGCACGTGCAGTGCGCCGTCGATGTGGCCGGCCTCCCACTCGTCGTCCTCGCGGACGTCGATGATGGCGGCACCTTCGGGGATCTCTGTCACGGAGACTGATTCTTCATCCATGCCCACAGTCTAAACACGGACCCCGCGGCCTGCATCCACCCGTAAGTCACCGCCCAATGTCTCCTCGCCGTTGCCCTCTTGTGATGTCCCACTCCGCGCTATAGGTTCAACACAGAGCGGCACATCGCAGTGCCCACAACTGAAGGACACTCGCATGTCATTCCAGGCCTACCTCGACACCATCGAAGAAAAGACCGGACTCACTCCGCGCGAGTTCATCGACAAAGCTAAGTCCCGCGGCTATGACGACCCGTCGGTGAAGGCAGGAGTCATCCTCGACTGGCTCAAGACCGACTACGAGCTTGGCCGCGGCCACGGCATGGCCCTCGTCCATGTCATCAAGAAGGGTCCGCAGATCGACGGTAAGCACGTCGGCACCACAGGCAGCCACAGCGACGAGTCCGATCTCCTCTGGCTCGACGGCAAAGCGACCAAACCTGCCTAGCACTTCCGTCCAACGCAACCACCGGGGCATAGCATGAAGGCATGGCAAAGACGATCGTCATCATCGGTGCAGGGCTGGCCGGAACCACCGCCGCCCGGGAGCTCAGCGAACGCGGTCAGGCGGTCACACTCGTCGATCCGGCCGCGGGGGAGACCAGCGAACGGCCCCCACTGTCGAAGCACCTCTTCGACGACTCCAGGTACCACCTGCCCTTCCATCTCGAGGCAAGTGACCTCATCACCTTCGTCCGTGACAAGGCCACAGAGATCACCCTCGCCGAGGTGGCCGACCAGTCCCAGCAGGCCGGCACCGTTCACCTGGCGTCGGGGGAGACCCTGGACTTCACCCACTGCATTCTCGCCACAGGCATGGAGGCGAACCGACCGGAGATCCCCGGATATCCCGATGCCCTGCCCGTGTACAACCTGACCGAAGCTGAATGGATCCGAAAGTTCGTCGCCGAATCCGATGGACCATTGAACGTCGGAGTACTCGGCTCCGGTTACCTCGGCATGGAGGTCGCGACTTCGGCGGTCGCTGCCGGACATGAGGCCACCGTCTATCTGCGCGGTGACGAACCACTGCGGAAACAGCTCTCAGCACACGTGCGCACGGCACTGTTTGAAAAGCACAAAGACGCCGGTGTGAAGTTCGTGGCCCACACCAGCAGCCCGGACGACATCCCGGCAGATACTCACAACCTGTTCGTCACCAGCGTCGGAGCTCGCCCGGCTCTGATTCCCATCGATGGCGTTCGACCCGCCGAGGCGTGGGAGGTGAATGAGAAATTGGCAACATCTCACGCCGGAGTCTGGGCTGCGGGTGATTGCGCACTCATCACCGACGGAGCCTTCGCCCTCGACCACCCGTGGGCATGTGAGCCCGTGGCTGAGAGCCACGGCAAGTACCTTGCCGAACTGCTCAGTGCCGACGACGGGGACACCGACGAACCCTGGTCAGATATCCCGTGGCACTGGAGCTTCCAGGGACCGGAAAAAGTCTTCACTGCAGGCCTGACCAGCCCCGATGCGACAGATACGATCATCAGGCACGACCCCAGCGGGAAGAAATTCCAGGTCTTCCACTTTGATGAATCAGCCCCAGACGCACAGCTCATCGGAGTCGAGACGCTCAACTGGCCTCCTCTGCAAGCCGCGGCTCGTCGCGTACTAGCGGGTAATAACATTCCGACGAGGGCTCAGATCGAGGACCCTGACTTCGACTTCAAGGCTCATAGCCGACTGTGAGAATCGGCTACCCTCATCACGTAGACTTCCTGATGTTCGCCCCAGTCGCCGACGAGAGAAACTTCTGTACATGGATATGGCTAAGCTAGCTGAGGAGCATGGGCTCGAAAGAGTCGGCGGGCGGCCATCACTGCCCGAGTACATCAAGCAGCTGATCACTCGCAGCGACTTCACCTTCACTCTGGCCAAGTACAAGATGCAGAGTGAGAACGAACGCAACCGCCTCGGCATGCTCTGGGTGCTGTTGCGTCCAGCGTTCTCAGCACTCATCTACGGCACGGTATTCGGCCTCATCATGCAAGGCGCCACCGCGCGCCCGGCCGATTTCGCCCCCTTCGTCGTCATCGGCGTCTTCGTCCTCGAATTCTTCAACACCTCGATGAACGGCGGTGCGAAGTCGATCATCACGAACGCATCCCTTGTGCAGTCCTTGCCGTTCCCGCGCATCGTTCTGCCTATTGCAACTGTGTTCCAGAATCTGCTCAACTTCATCCCCACCTTCATATTCATGGCCATTCTGGTCATCCTCTTTGGTGCTCGGCCTGACTGGGACTGGTTCCTCTTCATTCCATTGGTGATCTTGTTCTGGATCTTCAACCAGGGTGTGGCATTCATCTTCGCGCGCGCCACGGTCCACTTCCGTGACCTCTCCCAGGTCACCCCGTTCATTTCGCGGATGATCTTCTACACATCGGGCGTCTTCTTCGACCTGAAGGTCATGGTCGACAAGATCAATCCAGACCTGCAGCCCTTCGCCGATTGGCAGCCACTGAACAATGTGCTGTCAATCGCTCGCGGCATCCTCATGAAGGACGGAGTCATTCCCTACGACTACTTCTGGCACCTTGCCATCTGGGCTTTCGGTATTTTCATCATCGGCTTCGTCTTCTTCTGGCAGGCCGAGGAAAGGTTCGGTCGCGATGAGTGAGACGGAAGAACCGGAAACTTTCGACACAGGCAGTATGCCCGACGTGACGAGGAACAACCCGCCCGTCGTGGTCTGCGACAACGTCCACGTCCGTTACAAGACCTTGGCTACGGGCAAGAAGCTCAAGCTCGGCAGCAAAGACGTGATGACGAAGCGGCGCGGTCTCCGAGAGGTTCATGCCCTCAAAGGCGTCAGCTTCGTCGCCCACAAAAACGAATCCATCGGAATCATCGGCAGCAACGGCTCCGGAAAATCCACCCTCATGCGGTCGATCACGGGCCTGACACCCACCTCGGAGGGTGCGATCTACGCGACCTCGAGGCCGAACCTCCTCGGCGTCGGCGCAGCGTTGATTCCCGACCTCTCCGGTGCGCGCAACATCGTTCTCGGCTCCCTGGCTCTCGGGCTCACCCGCGCCGAGGTGGAGGAGAGGTTCGACGATATCGTCGAGTTCACCGGACTGAGCGATTTCATCGATCTGCCGATGCGAACGTATTCCTCGGGCATGTCCCAGAGGCTGAAGTTCGCCATCGCGACCTCTGTCCAGCACGAGATCCTCATCGTCGATGAGGCGCTCAACGTCGGTGACAAGAAGTTCCGTGACCGGTCCGAGGGCCGAATCCGTGCGATCCGAGAGAACGCCGGTACGGTCTTCCTCGTCTCGCACTCGATGCGCACGATCAGAGACACCTGCAACCGTGCGCTGTGGATCGAGCAGGGTGTCCTGCGCGCAGACGGACCGGCTCTCGAGGTCATCAGGGAATACCAGGCGTTCACAAAGGCGCAGAAGGACTGACTTTAGTGTGAATGCAGGTGGGCGCCCGGTTCCTTGAACCGGGCGCCCACCTGTATCTATTGCGCAGTTGCACCCCTCAGCTCCACACACCCCGAGTGTCATGCACGATCATCTGTGCCAACAACGTCCGGTCCAGGCGGACGAACTCGTTGTGATCGACGAGCAGCAGCACGATGTCGGCGGCGCGGACGGCCTCGTTCATCTCCGTCAACGTGACGTTTTCTCTCGCGTCCAGCTCGGACGGCAGTTCCTCGATATTGGGTTCAACTGCCATGATGTTCGCCTGCGGAAGTTCGTCTGCCAGCCGTCCCACGATCTGCCGGGCAGGACTCTCACGTAGGTCGTCGATGTTGGGCTTGAAGGCCAGCCCGAGCGCTGCGATCTGTACATCGTTGATGCGCTTGGCCTGGGGGAGGAGCTTGTCGAGGACGAACCCCGGCTTCGCATCATTGACTTCGCGAGCGGTCCTAGTCAATGAAGAACGCTCCGGATCGGTTGCCACGATGAACCACGGGTCGACGGCGATGCAGTGACCACCGACTCCGGGCCCCGGCTGCAGGATGTTCACGCGCGGGTGGTGGTTGGCGAGACGAATGAGTTCCCAGACGTTGATGTCGAGGCCATCGGAAATCATCGACAGCTCATTCGCAAAGGCGATGTTGACGTCGCGGTAGGCGTTCTCTGTCAGCTTCGCCATCTCGGCCGTGCGAGCATCGGTCATGAGGAACTCGCCCTCACAGAAAAGCTCGTAGAGTTCACGCGCTCGCTCGCCAGCTTCACCGTTGAGGGTGCCGACGATGCGGTCATTGGTGCGCAGCTCGATCATGATGCGGCCTGGGAGGACGCGTTCAGGGCAGTGGGCGAAGTAGATCGAATGCGCGCTGCCGGGCTTGAGCGTGAGGTCCGGACGAGCGGCGAGGACCGTCTCGGCGAGGAACTCGGTTGCACCGGGAGGCGAGGTCGATTCGAGGATGATGAGCTCATTGCCTTCGAGCAGCGGTGCGATCTGCTTGCCCGCTGTCTCGATGTAGGACAGATCCGGCTTCTTACCATCGGTGAACGGCGTCGGGACGGCGACGATGTAGTTGTCCGCGTGCGGAGTCTCGGTGGTCGCCTGGAGGTATCCCTGGGAGACGACGCCGGCAACAGTTGTCGCCATATCGGGCTCGACGAATGGCACCTGGCCGGCGTTGATGACGTCGACGGCATTCTGGTTGATATCCACCCCCACAACATCCGCACCGGAGCTGGCGAGGACCGCGGCAGTCGGCAGACCGATGTAGCCGAGCCCGATCACTGCGACCGAGGGGCGGTTATTGAGAGCGATGGCGTTCATGGATGGTGCTCCAAACTGTTGCTGAACAGATTCTGATGCTACCCGAATCGCAGAATGGGCAACTACATCAGAATGGTCGACGGAAAGGCACTTAGTGTGGCGATCCGGACAATAGTGAGTGAACGAGCGGCGAAGGGTCGATAATCGGTGCACGATTGTGCCGCAAACGTGATGGGATAATGGGGATGATTCGTCCGCGTTCTATGCGGTGCCCCAGTTCTCTTGACCAGGAGTGCTTTTGACCCCCACAGTCCTCACTGTCTTCGGCACCAGGCCGGAAGCCATCAAGGTGGCCCCTCTCATTCGGACCATCGAGGCCAGCAGCTCCTTGCGCTCTCGCACTCTAGTCACCGCCCAGCACAGGGAGATGCTTGACCAGGTCAACGACCTCTTCGGCATCGTGCCCGACACGGACCTCAACATCATGGCCAAGGGCCAGACGCTCAACGGCATCGCCTCCCGAGTCATCGCTGAACTCGACTCCGTCCTGGCAGAGAACGCGCCAGATGCCGTCCTCGTCCAGGGTGACACGACGACCGTGATGGGAGCCTCGATCGCGGCGTTCAACCGCGGCATCCCCGTCATCCATCTCGAGGCAGGTCTGCGCTCGGGCAATCTCCACAGCCCCTTCCCCGAGGAGGCGAATCGCAAGCTGACAAGCCAGCTCTCAGCACTCCACCTCGCCCCGACCCCTCGTTCGCGCGATAACCTTCTTGCCGAGGGCATCAGCCCCGCCGACGTCGTCGTCACCGGCAACACCGTCATCGATGCACTCCACCTCGCCGTGGACATGAACGTGGCCCCGACAGACCCGATCGTCGCGGACTTTGTGGCCGCCGACCGGCCGAAGCTGCTGGTCACCACGCACCGTCGGGAGAATCTGGGTTCGGCGATGGAGAACATCGGCGATGCCCTGGCAGAGCTTGCAGAGGCGCGGCCCGACCTCCTCATCCTCCTGCCCGCCCACCGCAACCCGCTTGTGCGCGAAGCTGTGCTTCCGCGGGTTGAGAAGTTCGACAACGTCCTCATCACGGAGCCGCTGTCTTATGGCGAGTTCACCACGGTCATGGCCTCTTCCGACGTGGTCCTCACGGACTCCGGCGGCATTCAGGAAGAGGCACCGAGCCTCGGCAAGCCCGTCCTCGTCATGCGCGAGAACACCGAACGACCCGAAGCCGTCGACGCAGGTTCCGTCAAGCTCGTCGGAACCGACAAGGACCTCATCATCGCCGAGGTGGCCCGACTCTTCGATGATTCGCTGGCCTACGATTCCATGGCCAAAGCAGTCAACCCCTACGGTGACGGTCGTGGGGCAGCACGCTCCGTGGCCGCGATCGAGGCACTGTTGGGAGTCGGGGACCGCACCGACGAGTTCTCCCCAGCAGCCGTCTTCGCCGGCTGACGGGCTAGACAATGGCAGTTGAGGCGCGCACAGTCCTTGTCACTCGTATGGGTGTCGGAATTTTCGACCCCGTCTGGTGGAGAACCCGGCTCGGGCTCTTCAACAGCATCACCGCCGCCAGCGTCGCGCACATGGGGGAGCGGGACCTGATCTGGGCGATCCTGGTCGATTCAGATCTTCCGTCGAACATCCTCGGCGATATTCATGACGTCTTCGATGCCCACGGTCTGTCGGATCGGGTGCGGTTCCGCTTTGTTCCTGATCACTCTCGGCTCAGCGATACCGTCCGTGAAGCGATACGGGCAGAGGCGCACCCCCGTCGTCGCGTTCACGCGCAGATGCTCGATGACGACGACGCGATCTCCGCTCGCCTCCATGATGCGCACCTCGGGGTGTTCGAACCGGACGCCAACGGTGCGCAGGTTGCGACCACGCCTCGAGGATTGGGCATCGACGCGCCACGGGGAAACTGCGGTGAACTCGTCTATCCCAGCCACGTGCCGAATTCCTCGTTCTTCGGCTTCGCTGATGAGGTCGGCGATCTCATGCTGTCCTCGCACCGTAAGTGGCTGCGAACGGCTGCCCAACGAGGCGGTCTTGCCCACAGCGTCGAATCGCCAACCGACGACTGGCTCTATCTCTACCACCGGCAGGGTGACGGGGAGTACGAGTCCCGTATCGCTCAATTCGGCGATGCAATGCGTGCTCTCGAGCAGGCGGACCTTGACCCGTTCGGGATCGACCTCGGTGCGTTCATAGCCAGCGTGCGCGATCATGAGTCGACCCCAGCGACGATGGGCCTGACTTGGCGGCGCACCCAACCCCAGCAGTACGAGCTGCTTGATCTGCGGAAACGGACGCAGGTGGTGAAGGAGAAGTGCATTCGGATCAATTCCGACATCTTCGGCGACTCCGAGCCGTTCTTCTATGCACGTTCCCCATTGCCGGGGAAGCGCATGAAACCCGGTCGCAACGAGTTCTTCGGAGTCGGCACTCCAGGGACCCGAATCGAGCTCTGGGTCAGGGGCAGCAAGGACTTCAAGCAGATGGGTACAGCCGTATGCGACGCCGATGACGGCTCGTGGTCAATCGAGCAGGGCTTTCGCGCTTCCCGGTGGGGCATCGAACTGCGGCAGTTCGACGGTGACAATGCAGTGAATACGCTCTCTTACACTCTGCGCGTGGTCTGAGGCCGCTGGCCGGGGAGAGCACCCTCGATGACCTCTTCGAGGATCTGCCCGAGCTGGCCACGCGGTGGGGGAACGTGCCCCTCGCCGGCGTCGACGAGCAGTGAAGAGACACGATGGTCCTGTGGCAGGGCATCCATGAACGGCGCATAGTGGTTGTCCATGTGATCGGCATCGCCAGAGTTCTGCACATAGACCACCTGATTGTCGACCGGCTCCTGATAGAGCTCACGCACATCAGTGCAGATCGACAGCTCATCGAGGGCCCTTCCATCCCAAGCATAGCTGAGATATCGGTTGACGATCGCGGGCACGTACGCTCCGATCATCGTCTGCGGGTTGACCGGGACAGCGATGGAGCCGGGGAACTTCGTGGCATAGAACAGTGAGGCGAATCCGCCTCCGGAGGCACCGAAGAAGATGAGACGCTGCTCGGGCCGGATGAACCTGGAAATGATCGCAGCCAGTTCATCCTGCAACGCCGGCTGATGCTTGTTGCCGGCGTACCAGCCGAGTTTCAGCCGCTGGTCGACATAGAGGGAGGGGTCGCTGATGAAAAGACGGTTCGCCTTGAGGTGTTCGGAGAAGGTGGCTCCTGAGAATAACGGATACCGTTTGACCACCTTCGTGATCGCGGGATGGAAGAACACAACAGTCGTGTCAAAGCCTCTGTCATCGAAGCGCAGATCGACCGGCATTCCGCCGACTGTGAAGGAGTAGGTGCTCGAATCCGCCGAGGTTGGGCCATCGAAGGAACCAACGGAATCGAACTCATGATGCCCCTGCTTCGGCACCGATCGCATCGACAGTGCACTGCGAACGCGGTCCCGATCACTCGGCGCCGCGGTGTTCAGGAGCGCCCGTGACTCATCGAAGAATCCCGAGGCCACGAGGTGGTCCATGAGCCGTACCCTCAGCTGCGAAGTTGTCCGAGGGGTTCCGCGGAACCGCAGGACCCGCGAGAAGGCACGAATGGAGCTCTGCGCGGACAGCAGAGCAGCTGATTCAGTGCGGAAAGCTTCGACGAGCTCGGCTCGATGAGTGCTCAGTGCCGGTGAGTCGTAGAGATCGAGCAAGCCCACCGCCGAGGCGACAGCGGCCACATCATCAACTGTTCCCAACACCAGGTCCTCAGCAGGACCCGCGTCGAGGAGTTCACCGCCTCCTGCGGTGATGAGCGCGTACCGACCCGAATAGTTGGGTGTGGCGATGACAGGGTTGAGGCCCTCCGACCTCTCAGGTGACAGGCACTCCAGAAGGCTGGGAACAGCGGCCGTTGACTCAGCCAGCAGAATCGGCACGACGGGCAGCAACCGGATGATCGGGAGGATGGAGCGCAGAGTGCGCAGAGACTCGTCTGCGCTCCCGACCTTGATCGTCAGCACGTCGTGATGGATGCCGACAGGCTCGCTGTCTAACCTCGTGATCAGATCGGAGAGCCAACCAGTCGTGGACTCGTGATTGTCCTCCGCAATCTGGACCTGACCGTCATCGTTGATTCCCAGAGAAAACCGGCTGCGCGCGGAAGCGAGGGCGGAGGTATTAGCTGTCGGTGGCATCAGCCTGAGCTCGGTCAATCGACGTCGCTGCCACGGTTTTGCCCCGGCCGATAGAGCATGGTCTGCGAGGAATCGGGCCGCCTCTGTATGCCCTCTGGTGCTGAGCACGAGAGACACAAAGCGGGCGCGGTTGGGCGATCCCTCGAGAGCCGCGCAGCGGAACAGGATTCGGCATGCGAGATTCGACCATGCGACTTCGCTGAGTTCTCCGGAGATCTTCTGCGCAAGGATGCTGAAGTCGGTTTCGGGCTCGGCCAGGAGAGCGCTCGACCTCTCAATGGCTGCAAGCAATGAAGCATGCGAGGTCTGCGGGTCCTGAGCCAACTGAGTGGGGTCACTCATGCGCTGGGACCAGTTCGTTCAGAAGTGTGTTGATTTCTGTGATGGTTGTCGGCTTCGGCAAAGGGGTATGTCCTGCGGTGGGGTCGACGTAGACGGAGATGTCGATTCGTGGTTGCGCGCTCGCTGCCCCGGCTCCAACTGCAGAGACGAGCGCCGGCAGCTGTTTGTCGGCATCGTTGTCGCTGGCGGCATTGACGAAGTATCGGGTGCGGGGAGTGTTCTCAAACTCGGAGAAGGCTCGCGCCGCCGATGTTCGGTCAGGGTGGTTCTGTGCGATCACCGCCGGTTCTTGGCCTTCGTAGGTGTTCTGACAGATCGTCTCCACGTTCTGCGGTTCATAGAGCGTCCAATCGATCTGGGCGTTATTCACCAGTGCACGGGACCCGATGTCGCGGGCGGCGATCTGGAGAGCCTGAAAGCCGCCTGCGCTGCTGCCGAAGTACACCCGCTTGGACGAGGGTATTCCCAATGCGGTGGCCACAGAGAAAGCCGTCTGCGCCATCGCTGGGATCGCATACGCGCCGACGTGCCCCTGCCCCCACCCGATGGAGATCTGATTATCGGAGCGAAGTGTCGGATCGGCGAGAAAGAGGACATCAGAGTTGATGTCATGAACCCAGGTGCTGCGTTGGAAGACCTCGGCCGGGTTCTTCGCCCTCTTTCGGCGAACAGCACCATTGAACGCAATCAGCAGGGTGCCGGTGGATTCGGAACGGCACCACAGCATAGCGGGCACTGAGACTGTCCCTGCCAGGAAATCGAAGCGTTGAAAACGCCCAGGACGTCGAGTCACAGGGTCACCGGGCAGAAGCGTTCCGAGCTTGTCTATGGGCGGTGCTGTGACTTCCTCAGTCTCAACCATGTGCCGTTGAGTGGAATGTAGCGAGCTCCGGGTCCGCCCATGTGGACTTGCCGTAGAACCGGGTCAGACGACGGATCAGCGATCGGCACACGGCTTGGTCTTCTGGTGCGACGAAATCGAGCTTCTTCACGAACCACCCCTTGACGAAGGGCTCGAGCCGTTTCGCGTTGTAGTCCTCAAGCAGGCCCACGTCCCGTAGCCAGGTGGCACGGTGCTCTTCCAACGGCAGATACTTCTCGTAGAAGCGGGGCCCGATGGCGTTGACCGTCGAGTTCGTCACTGCTGCGTAGTAGGTGTGGATGGCCGTGTTCGTCAGGCCGATTCGACTGGCATGGAAGAGCATCTGCTGGAAGAAGTAGGAATCCTGCCCGACAGCACCGACCGGCTGGTAGATGCCCAGACCCTTGAGCCACCGGGTATCGGCGACAAGGGCTTGGATGCTCATCGGCTGGAACTTCACTCGGGAGAGAGCATTGTCGCCCAGCTCCCCGTCCTCGCCGACGACGGGACGCAGGATCGGCGCGTTCTTCACTGTGATGCGTTTGTCCTTGAACCGGACCATGTTGCCGATCGCGAACTGATACTCGTTGTCCTTGACCATCTCGAGGAGCTCGGCGAAGCCGTCGTTCGTCTGCTCGTTATCGGGGTCGAGATACGTCACATACGGGGTGCGAGTGAGTTCGAGACCTTTGTTCCGCGGTCGAGAGGCACTTCCGGACCCACCGGGCGGGAACCGGTGCACGCGAACGTTGGGATAGGCGCAATCAAGTTCGTCGAGGATCGCCACAGTCTCCAGATCGGTCGACCCATCATCGATGAGGAGCACCTCGGCGCGATCGAAGATCGAGGACCTGCGCAGAGACTCGAAGCATTTGAACTTCAGGTGCGGGCCGTTGTTGTACACCGGTACGACGACACTGATCTCAGGCTCGGCCGTGACAGTGCTGGACTCGACGCGCTCAGCCGTGAGATCGGAGGCAATGGCCAAGGTCGTACGGTGCCCATCAGCAACCTCGCCGAGGCGGGTCCCCGGCTGTGCCCACACGGCCCGAATCTGCTGGTAGGCTTCGTCGGTCGTGGACCGTTCCGTGGGCTCGACGTATTCAAAGAGATCGTCTGAGGTGTCGACCGGTCGCACGAGAACCTCGTCGACGTCTGAATACCGGAACGCATTGACCACGTCCTGGACCAGGTGCGGGCCTGCCGACAGGCTTCCTGCCAGATCAAGTACGACGTCCCCATCGATTCCTGCGACCTGGCTGCCGCCCATGGCGGCGAGCAGCGCCAAAGGACCCGCATAGGTCTGGCTCGCGCGGAACTCGTCGAACTCCTGCGCGGAGAGGCCCGCGACGTAGACGGTGTGCTCGGCTGCACCGGTGCTCAGTCCCATCGCCTCGGCGATCGTATCGATCCGGTCGAAAGCCGTGTTGTCGGTGAACGCATGCCGGATGCCTGCGACCTGTGCCTGCCGGATGCTCGACTGAGTCAGTGCCTGATAGGTCTGCTTCATGTCGAGGACGCTGTCGGGAATGCACACCTGCGGGTGGAGCGAATTCATGCCAGCGTTGTAGTTGGACACGACGAAGGTGCCCATCGCCTGGAGCTCGATGACACGGTTGGCGTACATGCTCTGGCTGGCAGCGACCGAGTTGAGATTGATGCTCACCGGCAGCAGCCGCTGGAGGCCCAATAGCACCTCATGATCGAGCGGGCGGTGCAGATGCGGAAGATAGCGCTCAGGGAAGAGGTAGCGTTCGGGGTTCGCGAAGCGCTCCTCGTCCAGTTCCAGATTCCGGTCGACGATCGTGAGATCAGCCCCGGCTTCGAGGAGCCCGTCGAAGATCCGCAGGGCGGCAGATTTGCGCTCAGGGTATTTGTGTTCCAGCCAAGAGCCAGCGAACACGAACTCTCGTCCCTGATGGCGCATGCTGCCCAGCGGATTGTGGTGGACGAAGTTGACCGCGAAGGGCAACACGGATACAGGCACTTCTGGACTGAGGTAGCTGCGGTATTTGGGAACGCATTCGACCGCGCTCGTAAACACGTGATCGGCCAGCTTTGCCAACGATGCGAAACGCGCGTAGTTCGGGGGATCCTCTTTCGAGTAGAACGCAATCGGGATTCCGTGTTCCCGGGCCAGAGGCACGATTGACGTCTCCAGCGCATGCCTGGCCGGTGAACCGGACAGTGCGACGTTGAACCATTCGTCGTCAAGCCCACGCCATGCTGAGGTGATGAGCAGAAGGTCAAGATCCGCAATCTGCTCTTCACCGCTCTCGGGGTCGAGCGGCACGAAGCGTGCTGCATCTTTGAGCGAGTCGTAGAGGAAACGGTCGGCGATGATGCCGATGCGCAGATTGCGTCGGGTGTCCCAACGTTGACCGGTGACGACAGGCAGCTTCTGCGACTCGGCGATGAGGCCCGAGATCTTGTCTTCGACCGGGGCTGCGAAGGACGAGTAGCGCTCGAGGTATTCGGCCCTGGTCCTCGCCTGCTCCAGGTACGGGTGGTGACCGAGCAGTCCGTCGAGGAAATAGCCGGAGATCGTGTGCTCGTGGAGGGCCTTCTGCCGGGTCCGCAGCGACTTGAGCTCCTGGACTCGCTGCCCGATCTGATCCTGTCTGCGCTTGACCTCGGAGTCCTTCACTTGACGGACCCTTCGAGGCGAGTGCCGTTGCCGTTGGGGCGACGCAGTCTCCAATAGGCTCGCTGGACCCGCATGGCCTTGGACTCGAGGAGGCGCTCCAGGCGTTCCGTCACCGAGGCGAGCTTCGCGTCTCGTTTCGCCACTACGGCCTTCAGTCGAGCGATCTCCTTCTCACGCTTGCGGATGCCACCGAGCAGCTTCGACTCACGATCGTATGCCGTGATGAGTTCCTGTGTGAGATCAACGTTCGACTTCGACGCTTCATCGACGATTGCGGCGACATTGCGTCGGATGACGTCGACACCCTCGGTTTCCTTCGTAGCGATTTTCAAGTGGGCTCCAGGTTCGCTTCCACTGCGGATTCTTCACAGCTCTCAGCCACGCTACTGGCGGAAACCAGGCGACAGTGCTGGTTTCATCAACAGTTCACTCTCCACTCATGAAGAGTTCCCCGGCACCCCTAGGCAAGTGCTCGAGAAGGCTCAGAAGCAGTAGTGCCCCTTCGCGTATCCGAATGCGTGGACATCCCCATTGGCCAGCAGCAGGTTGTCCTCGACAGTCCAGGTGTGCGAGTGCGATCCCCGGACCTGGACGAAGTTGAAGCGATCGGCCGAGTAGATTCTGGCGCCGGCCGTGATGAGTCGCTTCTGCAGGTCTGTGTCCTCGCCCAGGGTGCGCTCGGCGAACTGGTGTTCCAGAAGCGTCGACTTCCATGCCATCAGGGTCGGACCCATGACAAGGTCTGTGAATCTGTGCTCCCGCTCCGGGAACCGGCAGATGACGATGTCGCTGCCGCGCATGTGCAGGTAGTGCGCCTGTTTTCCGACAAGGTCGGCGGCGGAATATCGCAGCGCGGCCAGTTGGTCGCTCAGGTAGTGGGCGCCGTAGACATCGTCATCGTCCATCTTCGCGATGACATCTCCCGAGGCGGCAGCGATGCCCCGATTGAGACAGACTCCCAGCGGTTGGTCGTCTCCGACCTCGACGATCTGCAGGTTCTCGATCCCGAGATTCTGCGCCCGTACCCGAAGGTCGGCGGGAGCATCGAAACCATGTGTGACGAGCACGAGCTCCGTGTCTCCGTGCACCTGAGAAGCGTGTGTGGTCAGCACCTCGCCGAGGTGGTCCGGACGGTTCGTCGACACCACCGCCGACACGGAGGTTGGGAAGGGCCGCTCGTAGTCGACTCCAAGTGAGTCCATGACAGTCATCGCCCGGTGAGAGTAGGTGTGCTCGGCCCAGATCCGCCGCTGCGCCAGATGCACGGAACGATCCCGAAGTTCGGGGCTGCGGACATAGGCTCGCAGCGTCCACTCCGCCTCTTCAGAAGTCTCCGGCTGGGGGACTTCCGCAGTGGGGAAGAACTCCCTGGTCGCTGTACTGGGAGTCGTCACGACAGGGGTCCCGGCAGCAGAGATCTCGAAGATACGCCGGGCGCACATGCTGGGAGAGTCGACCACCGAATTCACATTGAGAAATACCTTGAAGTGCTTGTAGGCGGTGAGCAGGTTCCGATACGGGAGACCACCCACAACTCGGTCAGCCAAGCTGCCGGGGAACTGATAGCGCTCGTCGTCACCGAGGAATCGGGAGAAGATCTCCAACCCGTGCTGCATCCGGCTCGAAACCGCTTCGGCCGCACCGAGAAGAAGATCCATCTGTTCCCGGCGCTCGGGATACTTGTGAGCAAAGTACATCCCGGCGAAGGCTATATCACGGGCCGCGAAGTTCCTGGCAGGTCTGGACGGGTTATGGATAGCGGGCTGGGCAGCGAACGGGAGCACGGCGACACGGTCGTGTCCCAGCCGTGCGCGGTATTCGGTGACGAGCCGGACATCGCTGGTGAACACAACGTCGACGAGTTTCGCCAGAGGGAGGAAGTCTTCGAAGTGCGGCGGATCTTCTTTGTTCCAGAACACGGTCGGCAGTCCTCGACGTCGGCATTCCGTGAGCAGCTCGACGATGTCAGGTCCTGGGCCGAAAGGGCCATTGAGTTTGAACTTCCAGTCACCGCCATTGCCGTTCCAGGCCGATTCGACGAAGACGAAGTCGAGGCCATCGAGTTGATTGGACCAGTCACTGCGAGTGAGTTCCGTGGTCGACCATTCGAAGCCAAAGCTCTGAGCTGAGAACTCGTCGAGGATGACACCGACACGGGTGTTTGCGAACACCGGGGTGCGATCGGGGACCGGCAGTGGAGGAAACAGCTCGGCCAGAACCTCTTCGGACAGCGATCCTGTGGCGATCTGTGGAGAGGCCTCTGCCGTGCTCTGAGCGACCGAGCGACGGCGGCTCCACGCCGACAGTTGGGACAACCCGCCTTTTCGCCAATGCCACAGTGCAGTTCTCAGGGTGTGAAGCGGCGTCGTGGCCAAAGTGCATTCCTCTTCTCGGAGACTCTCGCTCCGTTCAGCCATGCCGGCTTGCAATGGACCAGGACCCGCAACCGAATCTTAATGTTGGCCACACTACTTTTATGTCAGTTCTGTCATATTCAATAGTACAATCGGGGAGTTGGAAAGCGCTGGCTGCGGCCGCTGTGGCAAGGTCTGTTTCACAGATTCGCCCACCGAATCAGAGCGCGTGAGTCGAGTGAAATGAGAAATGTGGGAAGCAACTCCGGACCCATACATTCACGCACCCCTTTGGCCAAGGGCCTCTTCGCTTTCATCCTCTCAGTCACCGATGGAATTGTGTTCGCCTTCCTCGTCGTCGCGATGACCCTCGTTCGGTACGACTTCTACTTCGATCGGGTGAATTTCCCCGGGATGTTCGTGTGCGCGGGCATCGGCCTCGTCGTCTTTCTCATCTGCGGTCCTCTGGCTGTCTATCGTGGACGCTATCGCCGCGGCTCGACCGACCAGTTCGCGGCGATTGCCGGAACGGTGGCCCTGGGCGTGGGGATTATGTGGGTCGCCGAATTCGTCCTCGCTGACCGGTTGCTGATTCCCACCAGCGTGCCGATCGCGGCCGGAGCCATGATGCTCGTGGTCAAGAGCTTGGAGAACTGGATTCGCCGCAATCTGCGCCATCGGACGTTGACGTCCTCCGGCTCCTCTCGGCCGACCCTCGTCGTCGGGGCCGGCAGCCAGGGAACCCTGGCCCTCGACATGATCGCCCAGGACTCCCACGGCGAATACGCGGCTGTCGGGATGCTTGACGATGATCCGAGCAAGCGACATCTGCGCTACAACGGTATCCGCGTGCTCGGACCCATCTCAAGCATTGCGGATCAGGTTGACCGAACCGGGGCCAGCGTTGTGCTCATCGCCATCACCGACCTGCCTCCTGAGGAACTCCAAGCCATCGCTTCGAATCTCGAATCCAGGCCAGTCGAGATCAAGATCATGCCGAAGCTCGCGGTCTCCGACTACAACCGACCGGAACCAGACTCACTCGATGTGGCCGACCTGAGGCACCGCAATTTCCGAGACGTCAGTCTCGAAGATCTCATCGGACGCCAGCCGATCACGACAAACGTCGAGGACATCTCGTCTGCTATCACCGACCGCGTCGTCCTTGTCACCGGTGCCGGCGGATCCATCGGTTCCCAGCTGTGCAAACAGGTTGCCCGCTTCGCCCCAGCCCGAATCGTCATGACTGACCGGGACGAGTCCGGTCTGCACGCCACCCAGCTCGGACTCGAAGGCTCGGCGCTGCTGACCAGTGAAGACCTCGTGCTCGGTGACCTGCGAGACACCGCCTTCATCAATGCGCTCGTCGCTGAGGTCAAACCCGACATCATCTTCCACGCGGCAGCGCTCAAACATCTGACGTTCCTTGAACGCTTCCCGGAACAGGCCGTACGCACCAACGTCGGTGCCAGCCTCGACCTGCTCGACGCGGCGGTGGCCAACGACGTCGAATCCTTCGTCCACATCTCCACGGACAAAGCCGCTGGAGCCACCTCGGTGCTCGGACGCACGAAGTTCTCGATCGAACGGGCCGTCGCCTCTGTGGCAGCCGACTCGGGCCGGAAGTACATGTCCGTGCGCTTCGGCAATGTGCTCGGCTCCCGCGGATCGGTGCTGGAGACCTTCGTCGCTCAGGTTGCGGCAGGGGATCCCGTCACGGTCACAGACCCCGAAGTTACCCGCTATTTCATGACGGCCGATGAAGCCTGCGAACTTGTGCTGCAGGCTGCGGCCATCGGCCGCCCCGGCGAGACGCTCGTCCTCGACATGGGCGAACCGATCAAGATCAACGATCTGGCCAACCGCGTTATCGCACTCAGTGGGCGCTCCGACGCTCGTATCGTCTACACCGGACTGCGTCCAGGGGAGAAGCTGACCGAGGCGCTTCTGTCTCCAGGCGAGGAAGACGTGAGGCCTACCCATCCGCTCATCACCCAGGTGCCGATCACTCCGATCGACCTGGACGCGCTGAGAAGACTCGTCGACGCCTCCCGAGATGCCGGTGTCTATACTCGGCGAACACAGCTCGAAGAGGACCTCACCCATGTCCTTGCTCCGTCGCGGGAGCGCAAGCGTCCGGAGATCAGCGGTTCAGGTGATAGAGCTGAAGATGTCGGGACCCCCAGCTGATGGATCTGCAGTCGCTGGTGATCTTCGTCGTAGCCGCCGTCGTTACGACGCTCAGCGCTCTCGTCGCCTTTCCGCTGCTGCGTCGGGCGGGCGTCGTCGATGTGCCGTCCCACCGCTCATCCCATACACAGGCAACCGTGCGCGGCGGGGGAGTCGCCATCGGCTGCGGGATCACCGTGGCGACGGTCCTGGCGATGGTCTGGAGCGTCACCGAGCATGGCGTATTCGGTCTCGGCAGTCTCATGCTACCCCTCGGATTCCTGGTGCTGACCTGGTGCTATTCCGCTATCGGAATGAGCGACGACCTTGATTCGCTGCAGCCGGTCGGCCGTCTTCTCGGGCAGGTCATCCTCGCTGTCGTCTTCAGCGCCTGCATCGCTCTGTTCTCCACGCAGGGAATCGCTCACGTCCTCGTCTTCGCCGTCATCGGTGTCACGCTGGTCAACGCGGTGAACTTCGTCGACGGACTTAACGGCTATGTCGCGAGCTGGTCGATCGTCACCGGCGCGTGGTTCGCCTTCGTTGGGTACTACATCGATGAGAATGACCTCGCGCTTCTCTCCCTGGCGCTGGCCGGAGCCGCGGCCGGATTTCTGCCGTTCAACCTCGGTCGTGCAAAGGCCTTCTTGGGTGATACGGGAAGCTACGGCATCGGTGCTGCGGTCTTCGCCATCGCGGTGTGGATGTTCGTGATCGGTGTGCCGATCGTCGTCATCATCGCACCCATGATCTTCATCCTCTTCGACGTCGGGCTCACCCTCGTGCTGCGCCTGTTCAAGGGAGAGAACATCCTGCTTCCACACCGCCAGCACATCTACCAACGGATCCAACAGGCCGGCTGGTCACACGGAAACGTCTCCCTCTTCCACGCTTCGCTGAGTGTCCTCGCCTGTATTCTGGCCGTACCAACCCTGATCGCAGGAAACACTGCGGCAACCTATCCGTCTCATGTGTTCTGGGCAGTCCTTTTGGCCCTCTACGCACTATTGCCGATGTGGCTGAATAGACGTGAGACAGCAAAGGCGGTCACTGCATGAAGATCCTGCTTCTCAGTCACTATTATTATCCTGAGGTCGGTGCCCCCCAGCGACGATGGCGGATCCTTGTCGACCACCTCCGCGCCTCGGGACATCAGGTCATCACTGTCGCTCCGCATCCGCACTACCCGTATCCAGACCGAGCTGGATTCTTCGGATCCGGAGTTGGCCGGGGCCGGCGTCGAGTCGAAGTCCGCCTTGGCGGAACCTGGGACACAGGCGTCGACGGCGAGCGGATCCTGCGCGTGCCTTATCTGCACAGCGGGGCATCTATGGCGCGGCAGGTGCTTGACCAGACAGTGTCGGCCACCGGCGCGATGTCCGCCGTCATTGACCGGCTCCGGGGCAAAGCGAAACCTGATGTCATCGTCTCCACGACTCCGGCCCTGCCGTTCCTCCTCACCGGGGACACCCTGTCCAGAGTCCTGGGCGTACCGCACATCGCCGAAGTGCGCGATGCCTGGCCCGACCTCATTTCGGAGATGAACCTGGTCACCGGTGCCGTAGGGAAGTACCTGCCGCGCACGCTCACACACCCACTCGAGCGCAGGTTCTTGCCGAATCTGCTCACCCGCGCGCAACGGCGCGCGGCGGTCGTGGTCGTGACCACAGAAGGTTTCAAACGTCGTCTGGAAGACCGTGGCGTCACTGCCGAAGTCGTGCGGAGCGGAGTCTCGCCTGCGGAGCTCGCCGGGGCTTCGGGCCTTACCGCAACGGGGGCGATCCCAATAATCTCGTCCGACGTTGAGGGACCCAGCCTCGTCTCTCCGAAGACTGCGAAGGCGAAGACGGGTCTCAATCTGCTCTATGTGGGCACAGTGGGTCGGTCACAGGACCTCGGCACCTCAATTCGTGCCCTGGCACGCACCGAGGGGGTGCGACTGCGCATCGTCGGCGATGGCGTCGACATTTCACACCTCACCGCAGTTGCTTCCGAAGCAGGCGTCTTCGTGGAGTTCTTTCCGCAGCATGCCGGAGTAGAACTCGCAGCCCACTGGGGCTGGGCAGATGCCGGACTCGTCAGCCTCAGCTCCCTCGAGTCCTACGAATACACTGTGCCGTCTAAGCTCTATTCGCTCATGGCACGCCAGATCCCGGTCCTCGGCGTGGTTGCGGGGGAGGCTGCCGACATCATCACCGACACTGCGGCTGGCGAAGTCGCTCGGCCAGGTGATGTCGACTCGGTGTCGACTGCGATGATGACGATGCGCAAGCGCATCGAAGCTGGAGACGCATTCGGCGCAAATCCGCCTGCCGGTCAAGAGCCTCGCGAATGGGTGATCCGGCACGCCTCCGCTGCGGCTATGGGCCACAGCTACGAGAGAATTCTTCAACAGGTGGTCGCATGAGCCTGCGCTTCCTCGCTCGTCAGATCGTCAACGTGGCTGTCACTGCCACAGCACATATCAACGATGATCGCGTCTTCTTCGGCATGCAGCTTGCCCGACGTTTGCCCGGCCCTGCCTCGCGTTTCGTCGGTCGAGCATTCGGCACAGTACCCGGGGACGCCGGCAAAGCCGCTTCAGCATGGCTGCTGGGTCGAGAGTCAAAAGCCAAGGATCTAGTCTCGACATCGCTGACGCCGTCGCGACTGCTCGGTGAGATTGCGCTCAACCTCGGTCTGCTGAGCGAAGCGGAAAGAATTGCGGCGGCACTGCCGGACGCTTCCGCGCTGACTTCGCGGATACTTTGGGCACAGGGGCGAATCGACGGGGCAATCGACGCCCTTCCTGTCAACGCTCGACGACGGGCACGACTTGTCGACGAGCGGCTCTGTCTTCAGCCGGGGTGGTGGCCGACGGTGAATGAACTCGTCGTCGCCCGACCGGTTCGCGCGGCGGAACCAGACGAGAATTCCCATCCGACGTCCCTGCACGTGCTGACGAACTCTCTGCCCCATACCCGCTCCGGCTACGCCTACCGGTCACATGCTGTTCTCACCACATTGCAGAACGCGGGGCACAGCGTGGCTGCTGTGACGCGACCGTCGTATCCGGTGACGATTGGACGGTTCAGCTCGGGACCCGTCGAGACTATCGAAGGAATCGACTACCTGCGACAGATCCCGCTGCGTCCGCTACCCACCCCCACCGCACGATTGAGCGATCAGGCAAGTTGGATCGCGGCTCAGGCACAGGAGCGAGACGCGCAGATCCTTCACACCACAACGCACTACGTCAATGGACTCGCCACCGGAGTTGCCGCACGGAGCATCGGCGCGTCGTGGGTCTACGAGGTTCGCGGGGTTCTGGAAGAGACATGGGCCGCGGCCGGGGACAGCACTGAGGAACGCGCCGCGCGACGTAAAAGCCAGCGATTCACACTGATGCGGGCCAAAGAGATCGAAGTCGCGATGGCTGCTGACGCTGTCATCACCTTGGGAGAGTCCATGCGCGACCACCTCATCGAAGGTGGGGTCCCAACGGAGAAGATCACGCTCATACCGAACTCTGTGTCTGAGGCTGTGGTGGATGCGGATACATCACGAGCCCCCGCCGAGGTGCGTGCCGGGCTCGGACTGCCAACGGACGGCATCTGGGTCGGAACTGCGGCCTCCATTGTTGGATACGAAGGCCTCGATGATCTTGTCGATGCTGTCATCCTGGCACGCGTTCAGGGCACTGATCTTCGGCTCCTCATCGCTGGTGACGGTGTAGCACTGCCCGAATTGCGTGAGCGTGCCGCTGTCCTCGGTGAGAACGTGGTCTTTACCGGGCGGGTGTCCCAGACTGAAGCGATCGAGTACCAGCTCGGTCTCGACGCTATAGTCGTCCCTCGGAAGAATGAGCCCGTGTGCCGACTCGTCACGCCGATCAAGCCGATCGAGGCGATGGGCTTGGGTCGTCCAGTCGTGACATGCGACCTGCCGGCATTGAACGAACTTGTCCCGGAGTCAGCAGGACTGCGAGTTGCCACGGGCAACCCAGATGACTTGGCTGGAGTGCTCTCAGAACTGGCGTGTGACGATAGTGCGAGAATCAGACTTGGAAAGAACGGGCGTGACCACGTCCTTGCAACACGGAGGTGGAAGGACATCGGCCAGCGATATAGTCAGGTCTATTCTCGGCTTATGGAGGTGGGTGCCAAGTGAGTGAGACGAATAATCCGCTCGGGTTGAGCACGATCCCTTCTGTCTCGAGCGAGGGCCTCGTCCCCGTAGGCAAACGAACCAGCCTGCGCAGCTACCTGGCAGCCCTGTGGAACCGTCGCCACTTCATCATCGCGGAGTCCCGGGCCAAGATGAGCAGCTCGACGAGGAAGAACCTCCTCGGCTACGGCTGGCTGTTCCTCAACCCATTATTGTCGGTGCTGGCGTTCTGGTTCATCTTCGGCTTCATCCTCCAATCGTCACGAGGAATTGATAACTTCATCGGCTACTTAGTAATCGGTGTCTTCTTCTTTCAGTACACGGGTAAGAGCATGACTGGCGGAACCAATTCGATTCGCTCCGGTGCTTCGATGATCAAAGGATTTCAATTTCCGCGAGCAGCATTGCCGATTTCAACGGTGGTTCGCAATTTCCTGGATTTCATCCCCAGCGTCGTCGTCATGATCCTCCTCATCGCAGTCATTGAACCGACCGAGGTGATCACCTGGCGAGTGCTTCTCATTGTTCCAATCATCGCTCTGCAGACGATCTTCAACGTCGGCCTGGCCTGCCTGCTCGCCAGAGTGGGGCATAAAATCCCTGACTTAAGCAATTTCATGTCAATCATCAGCAGGTTCTGGCTTTACGGTTCCGGGGTGTTCTTCTCTATTGAGGATCGGTTGGACAATCACCCCGCAATTTTGGCAGCGATGCAGTTCAACCCAATGCATTCGTACCTGACCTTGACCAGGAATTCTCTGCTCTATGGTGTCGATTCGCCGGCTTGGATGTGGGCGATGGGGATCGTATGGGCATTTGGTCTGCTTGTTGTCGGGTTCCTCTTCTTCTGGCGAGGGGAGGAGAGCTATGGCCGCCTCTGATCTCAATGCTCCGAATATCATCGCGGAGAACGTGCAGGTTCGCTATACAGTCAACACCAATGATCCAAGCCACAGGTCGAAAGGGCTACGGCGATTGGGTCAAGCTGCTCTCGGCCGTCAGAACCAAACAACGGTGCGTGCCCTGCGCGGAGTCAACCTCGTCGCACGCGAAGGTGAAATGGTCGGCATCGTCGGCGCGAATGGTTCCGGCAAATCAACGTTCCTGCGAAATATTGCAGGTGTAGAACAACCAGACCGCGGACGGATCCTGGTGCGTTATCAGCCGCTCCTTCTTGGAGTCAGCGCTGCACTTCAACCTGGACTGTCGGGCAGTGAGAATGTTCGACTGGGCTGCCTTGCCATGGGGCTCTCTCCGGATGAAGCTGTCGAGGCCTACGACTACGTTGTTGAGCTCTCTGCCTTGGGATCAGCAATTCATCGGCCAATGGGAACATACTCGTCTGGCATGGGAGCACGACTGCGATTCGCGATCGCTCTAGCTGCACGACCAAAGATCCTTCTTGTCGATGAAGCTCTGTCGACTGGCGATGCAACCTTCGCCGAGCGCAGTGAACGTGCCATGGATGAGCTTTTGGCCGAGGCCGGCACCATGCTGCTGGTCAACCACGCAGCAAAAGTGATCCAAGAGCTGTGCACACGTGCGGTGTGGATGCACAAGGGCGAAATCCTCATGGATGGTCCGGCCGAAGCTGTGGCGGAGAGGTACCGCTGGTGGGCATGGAACGTGGCCAAGGGCAAGGAAGATATCGCAGACAAGCTGCTTCACGATGTCGTCAGAAACGCGGTCAGCGATGAGATCAATATTCTTGAACCGGAACTGATCAAAGACCCGATCCCACGTCATGCTGCCCGCAGCTCCAAGGTGAAGCCCGCAAAGAACGCTCGCCACGTCAAACGTCAGACTCACGTCGAAGAAATCGAAGCGACGGAAGAACCACTCTTGGCCGCAGCTGAGTCACAGGTGTGGACGGAGAAGATCGACGTCGAACAACTGCCCCCCGCGAAATTTCCAGTCCTGCCCAAACCGGCGTCGGAGGCAGTCAGTGCGCCACGAATCCACGACGAGCCACCGCCTCTGCGGTTGCGTCCAAGCAATAAAAGAGTTGTCCTCCGCGCGGCGGATCCGAAGGACAGAGCCTCATCAGTGGCGGCATCAGACGACCTCACGGGGCGACGCCTCGAATCCAGGGCACGCAAGATTGCTGATGAACGTTATCTCGAGCGTCAGAAACTGAGGGAGACGACCGACTCGATTGCTCAGGATTCACACACATGAATATTGCGATCTTTGGCTCGTGTGTCAGCCGTGACACCTGTGAGTACATTCCTGAGTCGAATGTGGTTGCCTATGTCGCACGACATTCGGTGACGAGCCTTGAGTCACCGCACGGTACCAAGGGTGTGGACATCAGCGGACTCGATTCTGCGTTCCAGAAGCGGATGGTGACTAGCGATCTCAATGGGAACGGTGTCGCCAGAATAGTCAAGAATGCAGAGGGCCTTGACCTCGTCCTCATTGACCTTGTTGATGAACGGCGAGGATTTTGGTTGTTTCGTGACGGAACGACCATAACAAACTCGCTCGAAGTCGAATCCAGCGGTGTGGCCCAGACTGCGCGCCAGGCAGGTGCGCGCTTGGTGGAATTCGGTACAAACGAGCATTTTGAGGCATGGAAGTCCGGGTTCGACAAGCTCAGAGCAGGTCTCGAGAAAGCAGGGTTGTGGGAAAAGACTGTGCTGCTCGATATCGAATGGGCGGGTGCAGTCAATGGTGCACAACATCCCCAGAATGATCGCATCGCAAAGATTGGCCGCCAATGGCGGAAGCTCCAGCGGGGTACTCGAAACGCGGGCCGGGTCCTTTCCCGAGGGCAAGGTATCGGCGAAGCCTGGACAAGCCTGCGAACCGTCAAGCCAACGGAGGCCGAAGACTATGCTGACAGAGCTCTAACCGCTAACTCCAACTACATCAGGTATCGTAGAAAAGCACGCTCGCAGGCAGTAGCCTCAGTGGTGAGGTCAAGCAGCGAAGTCCGAATCGACAAGAGCCATAAATGGGGCCCACAGCCGTTCCACTATCGGGAGGCCGACTACCTTTCGATCGTCGGCAGTATTGTCGGACATGTGAAGGAGTTCGGCGGTGAGCACCATTGACTGAGCAACCGTGGCGAAAGGCACTGTGGCATCTGAGGCACGGCGGGCTTAATGGTCTCAAACAGTATTCGCAGAAAGCCAGATCTACGGCAAGATCTTCAACACCACCGGCTACTCGTAGGTCTTCCGCGGACGAAACTCCAACTCTCAGCGTGGTCGTTCCCGCGTTCAACGCAGAGGACTTCATCGACCGATGTCTAGGAAGCATTCTCGAGCAGAAGAACATAGTTCTTGAGGTAGTCGTGGTCGACGACGGGTCAAAAGACGAAACTGCCCGAAAGGCGTGCGATATCTCTCGTGCGGATGATCGAGTATCGGTCATTACCATTGACAACGCAGGACCTGCTGCGGCCCGCAACCGAGGTATTGAGTCAGCGTCGGGTAAGTACCTGGCCTTCGTCGACGCCGATGACATTGCGCTGCCCGACGCTTATTCCACAATGGTTGACTCCCTGGAGCGCACAGGTTCTGATATTGCAACAGGTTCTTACGTCAGAATCGGGTCGACTGGCAGGACAAGACCGAAGGTAACGGCGCGAGTCCACGAGCGGCAGCGACTGGCAGTCCGTCTGGACGATATGCCGGAGCTGCTCGAAGAACCTGTCCTGTGGAACAAGGTTTATCGCCGTGACTTCTGGAATCGTCATGTTGGACAAATGACGAGCTTTGCCAATTACGAAGATCAGGAGCCAGTCTATCGCGCTCTAGTCGGAGCCGCTGCAATCGATGTTTTGACCAAAGATGTCTATGCTTGGCGACTCGCAGATGGTCGGAATACCCGCTCTCGTCGTAAGGCGAAGTTGACGGACCTCAACGCAAAACTTGAGGTGATTGAGGCTCTTGCACACACTTTGGAGCACGAGCCTGAAGGCGTCCGGGAACATGCATATGCTATCTGGGTCGGAACGGACCTTGGAATGCATGCCGAGTATCTGGATACCGCGTCCAAGCGATTCCGAAACACGCTCTGTACTGCGGCACATGATTTGAAGAAGGCAATGCCCCGTGGCGCGTGGAAGTTGATTCCCGCACAAATGAGGCTCTTGATGTGGGTGGTCGCCACCGGCCGAATCAGCGATATCGAAGAGATTCTGGGAACGTGGGCGGAAGAAACAACGGCGGTTCCACTTGAGCATGTCGAGGGGAACTGGGTCGTATCTCCAAGCTACGTCGCTAGGCTCACAACCAAGCTGCCGCCACGCCTGTTGAAAGCCCAGCTCATTGACCTTAGGCCAGTTGCCGTTGTGAGAAATGCTCGATGGGTAGACGATCGAAAGATCGAGCTTCAGGGATGTGCATATATCCCTGGTATCGATCCATCCGTACTCAAGGTGCGAATGCGGGGCACAATGGATGGTGCTACAGTCTTCGACTTGCCCGTCGAGCCGCGTAATGACAATCGAGTTGACTTGGATACCGGCGATCCATGGCGTAGCTATGAAACAGGCGGTTTCCGGATTCGCCTTGACATCAGTGATCTCGGAGACTTGTCTCCGCGCGGAATTGACCTCGTAGGATCATTCGAAACTTACGACGTTCATCTGTGTTCGCCAGCGACATCGACGACGGTGGTGGGCATGATCGCGCCCAGCCCGATACTTGGCAGCGAAAGACTAACCGTGGTCGCGGATGATCATGACCGACTTTCGATCCGTCCTGTGATCATGCCGAGAACACAGGTCGTTGCAGAGCGTGTGACACTACGAGGTGAATCGATCACGCTAACTCTAATGGGCCAACCGCAAATTCGCACTCTTGAGCTTGTTCATCAGGATTTAGTGATCCGACTGACAGCAGAAAACAAGTCGGACTTTACTGGTTACCTTCCATCTCCGCCTGATCAATATGAAGCCGGTGGCGAACGCATTTGGAAAGCCAGAGCACAACTATCCGATGGAACTACGACCGACGTATTTCACGAAGTGATCGACTACCTGCTGCCTAAAACGGACAGGGTCAGACCTGAACCTAATATGGCGGGCAGAGTTTGGCTCTCACAACGGTTTAAGCGAGTGAGTATCACCGGTGCCAGCAGTGACCGAGACCGGCTGCTGTTAACAGGGCGAATTGATCCACCAGAAAGATTGAGCGTCGTACTCAAATCATCGTCACAAACCATAGCTCCGGTTCTGTTCTCAATGCACGCTGACGGTTCTTTCACAGCTGTCTACAAGCTCACGAAGACAGGGACCGAAGGTGGAACCATAGCTGCAGTCTCTGGTGGGTATTATGTCCGTTTCGGCGAATCTTTTGACTCTTCCAACGGATGGGCTCGTGTGGCGGAGAAACTTGCAGTTCGGCCCGTAGACTGCTTCGCCGAATGGAACACTCTTCGAATCGAAGGCCGTAGTTCAAGCGCAGTTGCCATCACCGCTTCACCACCATGGTCACCGCGAGAGAGAACGAAATACGGACGATTTCAGTTGCGTAAGCAGGAATGGGGCCCGTTAACTAAAGCAATCGTTTTCGAGTCATACAATGGGAAATCCGCCAACGACAACCCACGCGCAATATTTGATGCAATCGTTGCCGAGCGACCTGACATCCCGCTCTACTGGTCGGTTCAGGACCGTCGGGTGGATGTTCCCGAAGGTGGAATTCCAATTGTCGAAGGGACCAAGGCATGGTACAAAGCCCTCGCTACTAGCCGTGTCTGGATCAATAACAGCAATTTTCCACATTACGTAAGTAAACGTCCCGGACAGTTCTACCTACAGACCTGGCATGGGACGCCGATCAAGAAGTTGTTATGGGATATACCTAGGCGACGTACGTCCTTGACCTACCGCAGAACCATGAAGCGCCAAGTGCCTCAATGGGATTTGTTACTGGCTCAATCCGAAAGCGCTTCGAGGAATCTATGTACAGGCCTCGGCTATGCCGGCGACGTTCAAGTCATGGAAGCTCCACGGAATACTCGAATCGGCGCCCTAGAGAACTCAACCAGTTCGATACGTTCCCGATTGGGCCTGAGGCAATCGGACAAAGTCGTTCTGTTTGCTCCGACTTGGAGAGAACGACATCGTAAAGGCAAGACGATGCGTTGGGATGAGTTCATTGATCCACAAGATCTAGCAGATGAGACTGGCACGAAGGTGATGGTCCGAGCCCACCACGTGAGTACGGTGAACCCCATGGAAAGTCACAATGTTCTGGATGTCTCAACCGAACCCCATGTCGAATCACTGCTGGTCGCAGCGGATATTCTAGTTACAGACTACTCTTCGATAGCCTACGATTTTGAACTTTTGAAACGACCAATAGTTCTTTTCGTCCCAGACCTCTCAGCATATAAAACCGAAAGAGGCCTCTACTCTGCGTTTCCGAGACGCGCGGTTGTTACAGATTCGATTCCCGAACTCGTCGCAGCTGTACAGGGACTGCATGTTGCGGCCAACTCGGACAGAGCATTTAATTCAAGCTATTCAGATTTAAATGTATTAATCGACCGTCTAATTAAATTAGCTTGCGAACAGCAAGATTAATAGGAAAGCTCACTGGTCAGTCGCCTGTATTTGATCTGCAAGACAATTCTCGCGCGAGTCTTTAGACAAACACACCGATCGTCAGATTGTCTTATGAGTTAGATAGTCCATCCGAGTACGCTGCTCAATCGTTCGACTACTCGTTTTGACGCATACCCATCGTCCAGACCTGCAAATCTATTAACGAACGCAGTATAGCGTTCCGTCGCGTCAACTGAAAACATTTCGTCAGATCTCAGAACGTCCAGCGCGTCTCCGGAGGACTGCACGATTGGGCCCGGGGCTATAGCTTCGAAATCTAGATAGAATCCGCGTACGGCATCACGATAGACTTCCATATCCGGACATAGGAAGACTATTGGGCGACCAGTGACTACATAGTCGAACATGATCGATGAATAGTCCGTGACAAGAATATCGGATGCAGCGATAAGGTCATTGATGTCTGAGTACCTGCTCGTGTCGATAACAGACGGGGGGAGCTTCTTCGGGCTAGCGTCGAGAGAATTTGAGTGACCGCGATATAGGATTGTCGAAGAACTTCCAAGTACCTTAGCGGCATTAGCAACATCAAGATAGTCAACCCTGCTGTAATGTCCTGATGGTTCTTTTAGGTCATCTCGCCAGGTAGGTGCGTACAAAATAACCCGCTGCTCCGGGCCGATGCCCAAACGGCGGCGAGTAGCGAGCCGAGCCGATGCAGACGCTGATGGACTGGCGAGTACGTCATTGCGCGGGTATCCGGCTTCTAACACGGTGCCGGAGTAGTCGAACGCCTCTCGAAGTATGTTGCCAGCCCATTCTGACTGAGCAAGTAACAGGTCCCAATGACTCTGTGACTCCAGTTGCATTAGTTTCCGGTAGCTAAGCGACAAGCTCTTGGGCGGGACATGATTTCCAATCTTCTTAAGCGGAGTGCCATGCCACGTCTGCAAATATACCTGATCCGGATGTTTGTGAAAGAAGTGAGGAAAATTGTTGTTGTTGACCAGGACTTTTGAGGTGCTTAATGCTGTGAACCATTCGCGGCTACCAAATATGACCTTTTGAGCACCGTTTGGAACTGCCGTCGTGGGGTTCCGTACCGTCCAAAGTCGCGTGGCACCGGGAAACTTGTGTGCAATCTCGGTGTCAATGGCAAGCGGGGAGTCGGCGACAGCGCTCCCGGCAAAGCTCTCGAACAGAACGGTGGACTCGTTGAACCCGCTACGCGGAGAAATGAAGACCGTGGAATTTGAGGCTTGATTCTTCCTTCCAAGTTCTGAGGCCGGATCAAGACGTTCAGATAGATCTATCCGAACGGAGCGGCTTCTTCCGATTGTGTTTATCGTTATCAAATTGGATGGGGTCAATATCTGCTGAGGATAAATATCCTCTAGAGAATAGGACGCGGCTATCCAAGCAGCGGCAGGGTGCGATTTTCCGGTTGCCAGGAGAACTTGGAGAATATAACTGTCATTCTGAATCGAACCAAATGTGGGAACATGCTTGGGGTCGGAGAGCTGAAACGCAACTTTGAATTTACGTTGACCATGGTCGATTTCAGCCGAATTCGGATGAACTATGCTGTGGGTTCCGACCAGAGCGAACGTGGGAGTCACGGACCTTGCTACCGCGGGCTCGAGAGTAAACGAACCCGTGACAGTTAGGGTGGTGCCGTCTTCGCTTATTCCTATACCTGTTGCGGTGGCGGCTTGCACCGGCCGATCCAGCACGGCGTATCCAAAGCCCGACATTCCTACAACGAAGTCCTGGTCCCGGCGCCTACTTGCTTGACCACGATTGATGGCAAGTGCCCACCGCATACCAGAGCTATTGACTATATGGAGGTCGAAGCGGTCAACGGATTTGGATGCCGAATACGTTCTGCAGGGTAAAGCCAGACAACCCTCGAGTCGATCATCGACGTCAACTATTGGCGCTTGTCCCGCTGCCTTTGAGTTTGCTGTCAGTTCGAGATACGCACCATCTCGCCATGCCGTTGACAGATCAACTCTAGAGTTGGAAAGTGGATCAATTTGAACAACAAGCTCGTTGTCGACTATTTCAATTCGGCTCGCAATTAGAGTTGGACGTAAGACCAGTACGCTCGTGTGTTGGCGGGGATCTCCTTGAAATGCAAGCCGAGCACCTCTGTCAGTAACTGACGACGCAGGCGGATACCCAGCAGATGAGTGAAGATCGCGTTTTAGGTTAGTCACAGTCCATGTGTACTCTCCCAAATGTAAATGGAACCGAAGTTCTAATTGAGGGCCCTGTGACGTCTCCAGGTCCGCCGCTAGGCTATCTACAACGAAACGAGGGATAGTAAGTATAAAACGGCGGTTCCGGTAGTCGTGATAATAACTGGAAAGATTTGGCGGTACCGGCCCGTCGCTGCTCGTTACCTCAAGCGTTGCTTCTACCGAACCGGTGGTGGGATCGAATAGATCAGCCGAATATCCACAGGGCGCGTCGAAATTGGGCAGGAAGCCGAAGCCAGTAAATACTATGTCGCCATTCGATGGTGACGCGTACGATTCAATCTGGACACGGGGCTCTATGCTCTGTGGCACGACCGTCTGGAGTTCAGTCGGTATAGAAAAATCGTGTCCGCCAATGTCTCCGACTGAGAAGTAGAGCAAGCCGTCTACGATTGTCCCTTTGTAAGCATTTCCCGTTCGTTCAAGATGTACGAGGAGCGCCTCCAATTCTTCGCGGCTTTTGTGTGAGACGTAGTACGTTAGTATCCGACGAACAGGGTCGATGGAACTAATCGCAGATTCCGGAGCTTCATCCCACAGGAGTGCTGTTCGCGTTGATAGCAGTTCAAAGAATTCGTCCGAGGCTCGCGGTACTTCGCGAATGTAAAAGTAAAGATCTTCGCCGAGGGTCTTCGCATACCAGTGGCTTATATAGGCGTCACCCGCATCATCGATAATATCGCGTACTTTAAATACGACATCTAGACGTTGCCTAAGGTCGTCTACACTGGTTTTTTGTTGGGTAATAGATGAGTTATCGTCGCGCAACCTCCAGTTATAACCAACATCTTTCAATACGTCGAGCTTGGCACCCCCGACAAAGAGTCTCGCGGTGCACTCTTGATCCTCATACAACGTTCCCTCAGGAAATCTCCCGACTAGTCGATTCCAAGTGGCTCGGCGGTAGACCTTGTTCCAAGCAAATACGTCCCACATGATTTCCGGAAACTCTTGGCCGGTAGTCGAATATCGATCCTTATCGTGTGCCAGATGCACCCAGAACGGCAGCCATTTATTCCTCTGATCAAATCTTGATACTGATCCTATGCAGACATCTGAGTTCGTAGCTTGCAACGAGCGCATTGCGCGTTCGTATGTGCCAGTCGGAACCGTGTCATCGGAGTCCACGAATGTAATGAATTCGCTTGAAGACTCGTCCAGGCCCCTGTTTCGGGCGGCTCCTAGACCCGCATTTGGCTGGTGGATCACCCTGACCCGCCTATGCCTTCGCGCATAATCGTCGGCCACTTGTCCGGTGTCATCTGTGGAACCATCGTTGATCACAAGCACGTCGAGGTTTGTAAAAGACTGCCCAAGAACCGAGTCCAAGCACGCCGGCAGGTACTCGGCGACGTTGTAGGCGGGGACAACGACCGTCAGCGTCGGACTGAGATCCCTAGTAGACGGAAGCGACTCTCGAGATATTTGGTGGCCGTAGACAGGGACACCGATCGTCTCGCGAAGCTTTTTGGAATCTACAATCCGGCCAAGCCCGAGATTGCGCATAGCTCGTGCCACAGAGGTCTTGGTAGTCATCGACGTGGTGCTCCAGTAGTTGTAGTGGTATCGGCAAGGAAATTTCGAAAAATTTCTCGCCAACAGTGTCTGAATTATGTTAGCAGTAGCGCCTTGAGCGAGATAGCTGATCTCGTCCGATCCGGAGTGGACTTCGGAGATTGAAAGTGGCTAGTCGAGTTAAACTGCGACTATCCCAGCAGCGCCGAGCAGAGAGCCGATTCTTCGAAGTACGAAGTATATTGACAGAATGCATGCATAAAAGACGTCCCTCATTGCAAGGTTTTTTATCCGCTGGTTTAAATGTGCTGTCCTAAAAGAGCGGGCTACTGATGCGTATTGCCGAATCAGCGTTTAATGCGCTTTGGTGGAAAATTGACTTATGGCAATTAACGCCGAATTAGGATTGGTATTGCTTTTCGGGCCAGTCGCCGCTGTTAAACGCGTACCGGTAGCTGTCGCTAATATGACCAATGTCGATAGCCCAGCGTCCAATTGATGAAAGCCGATGTGACAGTACAGTTCCGGCTGGCCCTAAACTAATCAGGATAAGTTCTGAAGAATCTTGCTCTAGTCGAGTTAGCAACCTGTCTATATCCGAAAAAGCGTTCTCCGGTCGAGATTCTATGATTGCAGCGGACGTCGCATTAGAGAAGAGCTCGGGGACTAGATCAAAGCTAGCACCTCGTCCAGTAACGACGGTTACTGATTTTCCATTCCAAACTTCCCTCCAGGCGTCTAGTCCAGCCTGACCTAGAGTTTCGAAGAATATCGGGCGGGATACGTGGCTGTTACCGTAAACTCCTCGGTGTTCGATCAGTTGTCTGAACTGGTCCCACACATCACTCCACACCTCCGACCAGTGTTGTTCGCGATAAAAGTGGGGGAAGCCCACTAGGAGCTGACCCGTCTGATCTGCCAGCACAGCACGTAGGGATTCGGCCAGCTGAGGGGAATTCTTTTGAAATTTCAGATTGTATTGAGGGCGCAACATTAACCGGATCTCTCCGTCACCGAATCTTGAAAAGCTGATTTGACGATCGCGCAGTGAGTTAACGGTGTCTAAAAAGGAAAGTTGCTTCGTGTCGACAGTCGTCTGGATCTCTTCGAAGATCCTAGTCATTGAAGAGTTGCGAATCACGTTCTGGGTATGGCGGTTGGTCTGCGACTCCCAGAGCAGTTTGGACGAAATCTCAAGTGACCTGTTCGCTGTGATCCGCATCGCCTTTAATTCAACAAGCAAAGATTTCAGTAATTCGTTTTGGTCCTCATTCATTTGAAAAACTGCTTCCTGTTGATTTTCATTGTACAAATGCTTCGGAGAACGGAGCTGCGCGCATTGTTGTGGCTCCACGCCGACTCCGATTGCAGACAGGATCGATAGAAATAACGGCGAGAGATATAAGACTGTTCTATGATGGCTGTCGGCATTCATGCTGCTTGTTTTCCACACGTTGCAGTGAAATGTCTCAGGCAACATCTCTAATAGCTCTGACATTCCATCTGTGCAGTCTGGGTCTGAATTCGACGTTAATATGTGTAGGTTAGTGTGGTGGTCTGGGCGGTTGTCTAGATTCAAAGCCTCTTTGCGAATAATTGAATCCAGAATGGCGGTGTCCTTGTCCTCTCCAAGGATGCCGGCAAGTATTTCCGGCCGGTTATTGCTAAGATAGCGGGATACTAAGAGTTGGGGCGCCAGTGCAACTATGTTTTTTGCTCGTAGTCTTAGGCCGTACGCAATTGCCGCTGTCCCTCCCTTTGACATTCCTGCAATTGTAACGTCCTGCATTTTAAATCCATGAGTTTTGCAATACTCTAAAAGAAACCGAGTAGTCGCTTCGAAGATATCCAGAGAACCAGACCACATTAAATTATAAGAATATTGTTTTTTAGACTCATCGTTGATGAAGAGTAAATGAGCCCTGTTTGAATTCATTGAGGTGCCATTTGGTCCATCAAAATCCAGCCATTTGCGATTCGTTCGGATTGAAGAGAAGACGACGATTAGTTCAGAGCTATCCTTTCTGGCGTTTCGTTCGCTGTACTCTACAATCTCGCCAGTGATCGCGTCAGTCCACCTGACTGTATTGTGTAAACCAGAATCTATGGCCTTACGGATTTTTTCAATAATTTTCGAAATCTCTTTGGAGCAATGTTCCTCTGGTGTGTTGGCGGTAAGAATGAGCTCTGCAATTCGGTACCGATTTGACTCTATTTTTCTGACATTGGATATTGTGGACCTGAGTATTCTCTCTACCTGCGACGAATATTGTTTGTTTCGTGATACTAGTTCAAGTTCACAACGGTTTGAGACTATCCGTAGATCAAAGGCGAGGTCAGCAAAATCTCGTTCCCAGGCGAACACGCTGGTGCGACCGGCCCATATCTTCTGGCCTGTCCATTTGTAATCAGTCAAGAGATCAGTCAGCCTAATATGGATTTCTATAAGGCTGGGTGTGTTATCTGGAAATGTTTGCCAACTCACTTGAGACACTTTCATTCTTGAGGAAAAGTTGCTTGATCAGAATTCAACGTAGCTTCCATCGCCAGTCGTAGTACTTGTCTGGGTGACGCCAGTTGCTGCCGTATCTAAGGGATAGGAAATCCTCGGCGTGTTTAGGAATTGCAATCTTGATACCGTCAATGCTTATGCTATTTCCAGTCTCAAACCACTCGCTGGGAATTTCTCGGAGTTTCATGTTCTCCATGTGTACAGTAGCTATTCTGTCATTTATCCATAGTCCGAATAGGTCAATATTCGCCGTTACGCTGGGTTTGGTGACATGGGAGTTGAAGTACTGTCCGTTGGCGTGGACATTCCAACCGCGTCCCTTCAGGTAGTCGCGGAGTTCGTCCAGTTTTGTTATGTACTCGGCTTTAGAAGACGCATGAATGGGGGCAAAGACATCGAAATCGTCATCATGTTCAATGAGGTGTCCCGTTCGCACGCCACCGAGAAGGCTGCCGTATGCGGCCAACAGAGTTGACTGGTTGTAAGAGTGGAGGTCGGAAGCGAGGTCTTTTACGAGTCTTCTTAGTTCCGGGAGCTTCTTTTTAAGTTCGCCTTTAGGGCTGAGGCCATGGTGTAGGAGCTGCATGGCACTTGCGCCGATGCTTTTCGTGGCCCTATTGATTTCTGACTCGAGTCTCTCCAGGTGCTCGCGAGTTGGCAGAACAAATTCGAAGTTTCTGTATGCTGAGCGTGCACCGGGCATCTCATGGACCTGTGCGCAAAGTATGTAGGCTAGGAGGAACCAATCGTCTCCTTGCAACTCGTGCCAACTATTCGGTGCTCTCTTTGTCGGTATCAGTGCGCACAGAGAATTTCGCACAGCTCGATTAGGTAGCGGCATGCCCATTTTTACCCGTTCGACCACCGCACGCACGGTGTTATTTCTCCATCGTCTGGCCTCAGCAACATTTTGGATTTCCTCGTTTGCCACATCGCCGCCTGCAATAGCGGAAACGTCGTCTAATACTGTGGCTCGGTGGGCCTTGGACGTCGAATCATAGAGGACGCACTCCTTGGATTCTGCGTCTTCTATTGTGACTCGAATGGCTCGAGAACGGAGGCCAAGGCTATCTGCTCGGTTGAAAATTTGGAGAGCATCAATCTGGATTGGTTCTTTGAGATTGATCTGCCACCACGGGTTCTTTTCCCGCATCGTGTGGAGGTTCTCCAGACTTGAGAGGCCTTGAGGTAGATAATTGTTCTCTTTCCTTACTGAACTTTGCAGAATCTCGATCTGATCGTCATCAAGATGAACTACTTTCCCGGATTTCCGGGCGAGGATGCCGCGCAAGTTCAGAAAGTCTGCTTCGTTGTCAGTTCTCGCGATAGTGACTCGAGCTATTGTTCCATGGTGGGGGAGGTCTAGTCGATCAAACCAATTTCCACCGAAGTACCCGATCGATGGTGTAGTCTCGTTCGCCAGGTTCGATAGCGGTTGAAGATCCTTAACTTTGGGCAATTGACCTGGCTCCTGTTGGCCTAGCGGGACGGTCTCGGTCGTCACTAGCTGGGGTATCGCTTAGCGTGACATACCGCGAATAGCAAAAGTGTTTCTTAGTATATTACTCGTCGCATCTTGACCGAGCCCAGGCCTGGTGCGTTGGATTCCGCCGGTGAAATCGTGGGCTCGATTAGTTGGTTTTATGCGTCGGTTTGCTGGGGATGGTCACCCTGACTTGGTTAGGCGGACATCTTCTCGGACTAGTCGATATTTTTGCCTAGAGTGATCGACCACGGCTCATAGGGTTCGATCAGATTGTCTTTAATTCGATCGATCAATGTTTCAATCGCTCTTAGGTCCTGATTGAAAACTTGCGTTGGCTCGTAGTTCCACCAGCGAGAGTCGATCAATGCTGTACATAACTCATCGGTGAAACGGCGTCGAATGGGTTGAGCTGGGTTGCCTCCGACGATTGTGTAGGGAGCCACGTCTTTGGTTACGAGCGATCCAGCGGCTATGACTGCTCCAGTGCCGATTCGTATCCTTGGCGAGAGCACGACATTAGATCCAATCCACACATCATGCTCGATTATGGGAAAAGCTGTGGGTCGGACTGGAAAGGTCTTTGAGTGCTCGTGCAGCTGAGGAGTCATATGTTCCGAAAAGAGCTTGTTGCGCGGTCTGAAAGTAATTGCGGACGAGGTGATTGTGTCGGTTGGATGAGTGGAATCGAGGATCTTGAGGCCAGTTGAGATTGAACAGTATCGACCTATGCTGACCTCGTGAGGTAACGCCGAGTATGTGTAGGAGAACGAGCCAATAGAATTGAAACCTGAAGCACTGCCTCCTCCAACTAGTCCTCGGTACGGCCCCCCGTATAGTGCGGAATTCTGTTCTAGAGTGACCGGCGAGGGCAAGCTGACTTCAGTGTCTTCTTTGACCCAGCCGTACCTCCCGTCCTGGAGGGGAGGAGAGTTGTATCTGAAGAAGACCTTGTGTCGGTAGAGATCCTCCAGGATCTCTGATGTGAGCTGTGCTTTATAGGTCATGTACTGAGCTTAGCTGGGTCGCTTTGACGAGTCTTGCACGGAATAGTAGCTCGCTGATGTCACCAACCTCAACCAGCAGTTATTCTAGTATTTTCCTAGTGGTCAACACTTTAGGCAGCAATCTAGGACTCTACGGGCTCGCCTGAGGTTAGATTCTGCTGATTCCTCGTAAGCCTGGTCCTCCTTGGAGTAGTCACTGGTGCGGCCGGTGGTGACACCTTGAACGCCGACGACTTGTTGCGCCTTGGGCATCTTTTCAAGGAGACGTTGAGGGGGCGCCTATCGGTCACCAAACAGGTAGTTTCAGGCTTGCGCAGTGGTTTTAGAGCAATATAGTCAAGACTGTTGGTGATAAGAAGGGCTACGGTAGATGTGGGCAAATACGGTGGTGATCGTTTCGTGTGCGATTGCTCTAGTAGTGACTGGCTGTACGGATTCCGATCGCGACGGTGTAGTCCCAGAAAGTTCGAGCCGAACCTCAAAGCCGAGTCCGATGCCTACCGAATTCGAGCAGAATACTAAGGTAGATGTCAGCGGGAAATCTGCCTTCATCGTGGCGACAGCCGAGGAGACGCGTCGAGAACTGAGTCACGCCAATCTTGGTATTTCGTTTGAGTCAACAGATTTGGTCGACCCGCGGTTGGATCCGGGGCTATCGAATCTCGCCGGTCAGCTGGAATTTCTCGGTTCACCTTCTTTGCGCTTCGGGGGTAACTCACTTGACCGACGGACATTTTGGTCCTCGAACGGCGAGAGAACTAAGCACCCGGAGGAAGTAACCGTTACCCCAAGCGATCTCAAACGCTTAAAGAGGCTTGTCGATGTCACAGATTCCAAAGTAACTCTTGGGATTCCGCTAGGAACCTATGACCCGAAACGCGGAGCCGACATGGCTGCGCATGCGGTCGATATCCTCGGCGATTCCTTGGTCGGTCTTGCAATTGGGAATGAGCCGAACGGGTACACGGTTAAGGACGTGCCCAACGGGGCGGTTCGAGGCAAAGGGTGGAACAAGGAGGAGTACGTTAAGCAGCTCGAGGCGTATGCGAAGGCGATCCATGCGAAGCGACCTGATGCTCCCATCATCGGTCCCGACGTCTATGACGGCGAGTGGATGGACGCATTTGCCGATTCCGACGTCAAGAACAAGACCTCGATCTCGCAGCACTGGTATCAGCTCCCGGAATGCGGCTCCGGGAAGGTACCCGGACGCGGACCTCAAGCAGAGAATCTCATTGATCCCTTGGCGAAGAAGTCAGCGAAGAAGAATATCGGTATCGGCAAGGAAAAGGCCGATGCGGCTGACCTGCCTCTTTGGTTGGAAGAAACCGGACCAACGAGCTGCCCCGGAACGAACGACACCTCATTGACCAACGCTTCCGCACTGTGGGCAGCCGACTACACGCTCTACGCTGCGCAACTTGGCGTGGAACGGATGGCGATGCACTCCATGCTGGGTGCGTGCAATGGGGGAGCTCCGATGTCGCTTATCTGCGACCCAGCCGATCATGGGCAACAATCCGATACATTCGTTCCCCGCCCAAACATGCTGGGTCTCAGACTCGTCGTCCCGAGCATCGGTGGAACGTTCACCAAGACCTCGGTCAAGGGTGGTGGGAACATGAGTGCTTACACCGTGTCGAAAGACAAGGGGAAGACGCTCGTGACGACGATCGTCAACGCCAACGACGCGGCGGAGGTTGGTGGCAATCCGGTGACGCTGAAGATGCCGTCAGGATTTTCGGTGGACAAGGCTTCGCAGGTGTACGGGCCGTCCAATGATGCGAAAAGTGCGACGAAAGTGATTCCGGCCAACCCGTTGCCGGATTCGATCCCTTACAGCGGCCCGAAGAAGACTGGCAGTGCGAGTGCGTCAGCGAGCCCGGGTGCTAACGATGACGAGCTCAATATTGATATCGCAGGCAGCTCGGTGACTGTCTTCATCATGCGCAAGAAGTAGGGTCAGTACCCCAGTGACACCAAGTACCGGAAGAAGTCGGGCAAGTCCTTGCCAGTCAGTGCGTCCTTGAGCGCAGGCATGGCTTCGGCATCGAAGTCGATGATGACGGTACCGTCGTCTTCGCGGCGCGAAGTCGTTGGAATGGTGACCACAGCTGTGTCATCTGATTCAAGTTGGCGGAGGGTATTGGCGATCTTGCCAAGCTCCAGAGTCGTCAGCCCCGCATCATGGTGGATGCCGCTGGCGAAATGACCGAGCACTGTTGCGCCCTTGTTGGGATCCTTTGCCAGGCCGCTTGTCTTGAGGGCCTGGATGAGGGCACGTAGTGCAGCTCTTTGATTGCGGGTGCGTGTTTGGCCGGCGTCGTCGATCGGATCGGCCGTGGTGAAGATTCCCGCCGTGTCGGCGGTGAGATGGTTGGTGCCCTCGATGAAGTCGGTGCCGCCTGCAGAGAATTCTGCGCGGCTGTAGACGGGAAGGCCGCCGAGTTCGGTGATGACCTGGCCCAGTGCTGCCGATTCGAGTTCGGCGACGTGATCGATGCGCACACCGAGGATGTCTTCGACCATGGCGACGATGACCTGCCCACCGCCTTCATCGGCGATGGCGGCGAAGGTCAGACCTGATTCGATCCGCGCCGAAGGGTTGAGCGTCATCACGGCTGCGAAGTCATTGGCTTCAGGGATATGGATGATGGCGAAGGTGTCACCCTGGCTGGTGGTCTCATGTGCCTGACCGGGATGCGTGATCCGCAGCAGGAGAGAGCGAGCCTCGGTGGTGCCGGGGCGGATGTCATCGGGTGGGAAGATCGCCTCGTCGGGCAGGATGCGGGAGGCATCGTCGAACTCGGCTCGGGCGCTGTTGAGGTCCTTGATCGAACCTACTGCCGAGACCATCTTCTTCAGCTTCGCCATCGCGGTGCGTCTCCCTCGGTGTGATCAGTACTTAGCCTGCAGTTTCAATCATAGCGGGGACGAGGCAACAGATGTTGTTGGGTGGGTACGGGAGTGCAGGGCCACCTCGGCGTCACTTCTCGGTGGTGCCGCTCAGCGCACCGAACAGGGTCAGCCCCATGCCCAGGGCCAGAAGGATCGCGGCGGCGATGAAGCTGCCGATGATGGTCTCGCTCAGGGCGATTGCCACAAGTGCGGGGCCGGCGATCTGGCCGAGGCTGTACCAGGTCATCAGCTTCGCGGCCGCGGCAGAGATGCCCATCTGCGTGCCCACTCCGATGACCATCATGACCACCCCGATGAAGGTTCCGCCGAAGAGGATTGCGGAGACGAAGAGCAGGATGGGGTTGGTGGAGAAGACGGCGAGGACGGCCCCACCGACCTGCAGCGAATAGCACAGGGCAAGTCCTCGGCGGGTGCCGATGCGAGCAGCGACGTTCGACCAGATCAGAGGCGAGACCGCGGTCGCCGCGCCAGCGACGATCCAGGTCGATGCGGCTGCGCTCTCGCCGAAGACGGGCTCGGCCAGAACAACAAGGTAGGTGCCGATGATGATGTAGCCGGCACCCTGGAAGAAGTGGCCTGCGGTGAGGGAGGCCAAAGCGCGGCGTCGAGTCGGGGTGACGGGGGTGTCTGTTGGTTGCGCGTGTGGGGGAGTGGTCTGCGCGGGTTGGCTGTCTCCTTCATTGCGGGCAGGCAGTGGCCAGTTCCAGGCGATGAGAGTGAACACGGTGCTGATGACTGCGCAGACCAGCCAGAGTCCGCGCCAGTCGAGGACACTGCTGGCGGCAAGGACGATGGCCCCGGAGATGAGAATGCCGGTGCCCACACCGGCGTAGACGACGCCGGAGTCCAGGGGCCGGCGGGCCACGAACGGGATGTGCCCGGTGATGGAGACGAAGATGAGACCTGAGGCGACGCCCGCGAGAGTGCGCACCACACCCTGCCACGCGAGACTCTCGCTCACAGGCACGGCGAACAGGCACAGAGTGGAAGCGACGAGAGCGACCCTGTAGGTGACGCGGTCGGGGTCGACCCAGCCACGGGCAATGACCAAGCAGCCGAAGAAATATCCCACATAGTTCGCGGTCGCGATCCAGGCACCCGGTGTCGTGGACCAGTGCAGAGCGGCGACCATGAGGGGGAGGACAGGGGTGTAGAAGAACCGGCCCATACCCATGGCCAGAGCGAGTCCGAGCGTGCCGCGGAAGGCAGTGGGGTTCACGGCGTTGCCTGCACTGGGTCCCACGTTCATGCCTCCTGTTCGCTCGTCCTCGGGAATGATGTCACGAAAACGGGGCGACCGCCTCGGTGAGGGTGGGAACGAGACGACACGGGTGCGCGTGGCTCAGGCGTTGACGGTGGAGACGTTGGGGTTTAGGAATCTACTCGCAGGTTATTGCCGGCAGTCTCTCCGCCGTCGATGGCGATCGATGATCCGTTGACGAACCGTGACTCATCACTTGCGAGGTAGAGCACCAGGCTGCTGATCTCGTCGACCTCAGCCGCACGACCGGCCGGGACCTGTCCCAGGCCGCGCTTCAGACCAGCAGTCAGCGGTGTGGTCACCGACCCGGGGTGGATCGAATTCACCCGGATCCCGAATTCGCCCAAGTCCAGCGCGGAGGTCTTCGTCAGTCCCTGGACACCCCACTTGGCTGCCGAGTACGCGGCACGGTGCTTGAAACCGACGAGGCCCGCGATCGAGGAGATGTTGATGATCGAGGCGGTCGGATTCTTCTTCAGTTCTTCGACCGCGGCTTTCATTCCGTAGAACGTGCCGGTGAGATCGATGTCGAGAGTCCGGTGCCAGTCCTCGAGCTCGGCGTCGATGACCGAACCGGGGGTGTAGATTCCGGCGTTGTTGATGAGCACATCCAGGTGGCCGAAGGTCTCGACTGTCGAAGCGACTGCCCCCTCCCAAGAGGCGAAGTTGGTGACGTCGAGGTGAGTGCTCGAGGCCGCAGTTCTGCCTTCGGCCTTATTGATGTCGTCGGCAAGGGCCTGCGCGGTTGAGTCCTGCAGGTCCCCGATGACGACGCTGGCGCCCTCTGCGGCAAGAGCGCGAGCGTGGGAGGCGCCCATGCCCTGAGCGGCCCCGGAGATGAGGGCAACTTTGCCGTAAGCGCGGCCGGTGCGAGTTGTGTTTCCAATGTCTGTGGCGGTCGAATCAGTCATGCCTTCAGGCTAGATCTGGCAAAACCGGCTGTGACGGGATTGTTTCGTTCAATGGATCAGAGTGCGGAGTCATGACTATCCTGTTCCTAACAGGGAGGTATCTATGGCGAACTCGCCCTCCGGTGAATCGGTTATCCATCGTGCGATCAGAATTCTGTCGGTATTCGGGCCCCACACGCAGAGCCGGGGCCTGCGCGAGATCGCGCGTGAAACCGAACTGCCGGTGAGCACGGTCCATCGGATTCTCAATGAGCTCGAAGCCGAGGGGGTGGTGATCCGTGATCTCAACGGCAAATGGATGCACGGGCATAGGCTCTGGGAGATCGCCTCCCGCGGAGCCGAAGCCTCCGACCTGCGGAAGGCTGCCCTCCCGCCGATGGAGGACCTCGTTCAGGCTCTTCACGTCCACATCTCACTGTCGGTACTCGATGGCACCGATGCACTCTACGTGGAACGACTGGCACCCGATGAGTTTGTCGTCAACATCACCGAGGTGGCTGGCCGGCTCCCGGCCCACGCCTGCTCGGCTGGTCTGACGCTCACCGCCTTCGGCTCTGTTGAACAGCAGGAACTGATGCTGCGTCGACGCCTGGACAAGCTGACAGATCAGACGATCGTCGAGCCGCACGAGCTGCGCCGAGTCTTTGCACGCATCAGGCACGAGGGCTATGCGGCGATGGAAGGCATCATCGTGCCCGAATCCAGTGGTGTCTCCGTGCCCGTCTACGGCGACCACGGGACGGTGATCGCCGCACTCACCGTGATCAGACCACGCGGCGAGGAAGACCTCAACGTGGTTGTGCCCCAGCTGCGGTTCGCATCGCGTGCGACCAGCCGGCGCCTGGGAGTGCGGTTGGAGGCTCCCCGCGTGCGGCGGTTAATGGACTGAGCATGTGACTGTCCCGTTCAGCTGAACATTCCGTTCTGTTCAATGGATCATCTACTCCCGGTCGCCTGTGACGTGGGCAACTCTGGGTGATGTCCACATCAGAGAGGAGTGGAGGCTGAATGAGATACCTCAACCACGCAAACGCAGAGGCAGCCCAAAGCCGCAATTTCGACGTCGTCATTGTCGGTTCGGGTGCCAGCTCATTGACCGCAGCGGCAACGGCCGCAGATGCAGGTCTCAGTGTCATCGTCTTGGAGAAGTCCGAACTGCTCGGCGGCACCTCGGCAGTATCCGGGGGCATGCTCTGGATCGTTGACAACGACTTCGCCCGCGAGGCCGGCATGAACGACTCCCGGGGCGAGGGACGCATCTATGCCGATGCCGTCGCCCGTGGCAGGGGACGCCCCGAGCTCCTCGACGCAGCACTTGACCACGGCGTCGACATGCTCCGCTTCGTTGTTGCGGAGCTGGGACTGAAGTTCCTGTTCCTTGATGACTTCCCTGACTATCGACAGGATCTGCCCGGTGCTGCAAAGGGCGGGCGAACGATCGAACCGGACCTGTACAACGCCCGTGCAGATCTGGGCACACTCTTCGACCACATCAGAACCGATGGTCGACTGCCGTTCAGCATGCAGGAATACGAACGCTGGGGTGCCTTCACCCGTTTCCCCTGGCAGGAGCTCCAGGAACGCAAGGACCAGGGGTACGCGGCCAAGGGCCACGCTCTGGTCTCCATGCTCGTCGCTGCGTGCGTGTCTCGAGGCGTCGTCTTCGCCGTTGAGGCTCGTGTTGAACGATTGACGACGGACAACGGGAGGATCACCGGCATCGTCCTCGACGACGGTGCCGCCTTCAACGCCGGCACCGGAGTCATGCTGGGCACCGGAGGCTTCGAATGGGATCACGAACTCGCCGATTCTCTCCTGGCCTCACGCCTGTACACGAAGTGCTCCCCACCGACGAACACCGGTGATGGGCTGAAGATGGCCCAACGCATCGGCGCCACCATTCGCGGCACCCGCGAAGCCTGGTGGGCACCGATGTCAGTGACCGGGGGCCTGCGCGATGGCCAGCCCATCGGTACGCTGCTGCGCTTCGAACGACAGGGCCCCGGGTCGATCATGATCAACAGGCACGGCGAACGCTTCGCCAACGAATCACAGAACTACAACGACCTGGCCCGGGCTCTTCACTCGTGGGATTCGGCAAGCAACCAGACGTTGAACACCCCTGCCCATGTTGTCTTCGACCAGTCCTACCTCAAGCGCTACGGCATCCTGGAACATCGCGCCGGGCAGCCGCTGCCGGACTACCTCATCGCCGGCGACAGTCTGGAAGAACTCGCCCAGAAGATCGACGTACCGGCCGAGAACCTCACGGCCACCATTGAACGATTCAATCCGATGGCCGAACGCGGCATCGACGAGGACTTCGGCCGCGGCGAATCCGCCTACGACCGCTACTGGGGTGATGACGACAATCCGTGGCCGAACCCATCGCTGGCACCCCTGCAGCACGGCCCGTACTACGCCATGGAAGTCGTCAACGGGGCATTCGGCACCTGCGGAGGTGTGGCCACCGACGGCAACGGTCAGGTCCTCGACCCCGACCACCTGCCGATCCCAGGACTGTTCGCAGCAGGCAATGTCACCGAGTCGCCCTACGCAGCCGGCTATCCCGGAGCCGGCGCCACCCTCGGACCGTTGATGACGATGGCCTACCTGGCGGGTCGAACGATGACCGGCCAGAGTGCAGAATTCTCCGTTGCGGACCGAGCCCCCGCCTCGGCGGCGGTGGTCGACGCATGATCCGCCACATCGTCATGTTCCGCTGGAAGCCTTCGTTCACCGATGATGTCCGTCGTCAATGGACGGCAGGACTCGACGGGCTGCAAGAGCAGATACCCGGTCTGCTCAATCTCGTCCACGGCCCCGACGTTCTGCACACGGACAAATCCTGGGACCACGTCATCATCGCGGATTTCTCCACACCCGAAGACATCGAAGTCTACAATTCTCACCCTGCGCACGAAGCCATCAAGCCATTCTCTCTGCCCAATGTTGAGCAGCTGGCCTATGTGGACTTCGAGCTCTGATGCCGAAAGGCGACACCTCATGACACACGCGATATCTCAGCCCGCGCCCACAGGCGTCCAAGCACGCAAAACTCCGCGCAAAGCGGCGCTCGCCGCCTTCATGGGATCGACCATGGAGTACTACGACTTCTTCATCTACGGCACCGCGGCAGCTTTGGTGTTTCCGAAGCTCTTCTTCCCCGAAGGCGACCCTGCACTGGCAACGGTGGCCGCATTCGCCACCTTCGGAGTCGCCTACGTGGCGCGTCCGCTCGGCGGCCTCGTTCTGGGACACTTCGGGGACCGCATCGGTCGTCGCAATGTCCTGCTCGTTGTCCTGCTGATCATGGGACTGGCCTCATTGGGCGTCGGCTTCCTGCCGACCTACAGTTCAGTGGGTGTGCTTGCACCGATCCTGCTCGTCGTTTGCCGACTGGCCCAAGGGTTCTCCGCTGGTGCCGAATCCTCGGGAGCCTCATCACTAACCATCGAGCACTCACCCGAGAACAAGAGAGGCTTCTTCACCTCCTTCGTCATGACCGGTTACGCCGCCGGCATGGTGCTGTCCACACTGGTCTTCATTCCCATCACCGCGCTGCCCGAAGACGCAATGCTGTCCTGGGGCTGGCGGATACCGTTCTACCTGTCCGCCGTCGTGCTGGTCATCGCATTCTGGATCCGTCGTCGGCTCGACGAGACCCCGGAGTTCGAACAGAAACAGGCCGAAGGTGCCGTCAAGAAGCTGCCGGCCAAGGACGTGCTGCGCTACCAGGGCCCCGATGTTCTGCGAGTCCTGGGCATGTCGATCTTCTCGGTGATGCAGACCCTCTTCAGCGTCTATGGACTCTCCTACGCCTCGAACACGGGCAAATTTGAGCAGCCGCAGATCCTGGCGGTCAACGCCGTCGCCATCGGACTGTCCATGCTGATGATGCCGATCGCCGGTGCCCTCAGCGACCGGTGGGGACGCAAACCGCTCATGCTCACATCCTTCGTCGGCTGTTCCATCGCCTTCTTCTTCTACTTCATGGCGCTGAGCACCGGCAATATCTGGCTGGTCGCCGCCGCCTCCATCGCGTTCATGACCGTGCTGTACTCCGGGTTCAACGGAATCTGGACCTCGTACTTCGGTGAACTCTTCGCGACGCCCGTGCGCTACACGGGCATGGCCATGGGAAACCAGCTCGGACTCGTCGTCGCCGGATTCGGCCCCACCATCGCCGGAGTGCTCATGGCCGATGGTGATCACGGCTGGATTCCGGTCGCCGTCTTCGGTGCGATCTGCTCCGCGATCGCCATCCTCGCCTGCCTGACAGCCAGGGAGACGGCCCATACTCCGGTCGCCCGCCTCGGCGAACCCTATCTGCGGGCGACGGGCGAATGGGACAAGGAACCATCGGCCGGCCAAGCGACTGCCACCGTGTCGAAGGATGCGCAGAATTCTTCGGCCCCGGGTCGGCACTAGCCACCGAATACCGAACACACAACGCCACCAGAACCACAGAAAAGGAGAGTCCCCTCAATGACTTCCACCCCACGCTACAACCTCAACTCCGGCGCCGACGCGGTCTGCGACGTCCTCGTCGTCGGTTCCGGGGCATCCGGACTGGCCACCGCGATCACCGCAGCCCACCAGGGACTGAACGTGATCGTCGCCGAACAGAACCGCTACATCGGCGGCACCACGGCCATCTCAGCAGGCTGGGCGTGGGTGCCGGGTAACCCCAAGGGTGCTGAGAAATCCGAAGACACGAGAGCCGAAGCCGAGGCCTACCTCCGGGCGCTTGCTCCAGACACCTACGATGAAGCCGGAGTCACTGCGTTCCTCGACACGGTTCCCGAAGCCATCACGTTCTTCGAAGAGAACACCGACGTCAACTTCGTCTACCCCGACAAGGCACCGGACTACCAGATGGATCTGCCCGGAGCGCGAATCGGCGGGCGAGCACTGCTGCCCGACGATGCCGACGTGCGGATGCTCGGGGAACGACGAAAGGAACTCCAGCCCTACCTGTCCTCTTACACTGTGTTCGGCTACATGCCCCAGGTGGGCCCGGACCTCAATGAGTTCTTCCACGCGAACCAGTCACTGAAGTCCTTTACATACGTGGCACGGAAACTGCTGAAGACCTGGGCCGACAAGGCAGTCTCCCAGCAGCCGCTGAAGCGCACCAACGGCTCAGCACTGATCACGCGAATGGCTGCATCGGCCTTGAAGCTGGGAGTGCGGATCTGGACCTCGAGCCCAGTCGAGCAACTGATCCGCGAGGACGGACAAGTCACCGGTGCGGTGCTGTCGGGCAAGCACGCCGGCAACATTCGCGCTCGCCTGGGCGTGGTGCTGGCCGGCGGTGGCTTCACCGGCAACGAGGAATTGCGGACGAAGTATTTCCCCCACGATCCGCATGGTGACAACCACTTCACTCCCACGCAGGGTCACAACGGCACCTCCGCCGAGATGGCCATCGACGCAGGCGGCTACATCAACAATGACGTCTTCACACCAGGCTCGTGGGCACCGGTGACCGTGTTCAAACATCTTGATGGACGGCAGCGCCTGTTCCCGCACCTGCGCCAGATCGGGCTGCCGGGAATGATCACCGTCGACCCGGAAGGTCAGCGCTTCGGCAACGAAGCCCTGAGCTACCACGACTTCGGCCGCGCCATGCTCGAACACGAGAAGGGAGCCCGCCATACCTTCGGCTGGGTCATCGCCGACGCCAAGTGCATGCACAAATACGGCATCGGCTACGCCAAACCATGGCCGATCCCGCGCAAGTACTTCTACGACACCGGATACCTGGTCAAGGCCGAGAGCCTGGCCGAACTCGCGGAGAAGATTGACGTGCCGCAGGAGAACCTGGCCAATACAGTCCAGACCTTCAATTCGGGAGCGGAGAATGGCGAGGACCACGAGTTCGGACGCGGATCGACCGCATACAATCATTTCCGCGGCGACCCCGAGCACAAGCCCAATCCGAACCTGGCACCGCTGGACAAAGGTCCGTACTACGCGGCGAAGGTCCAGATGGGCGACCTCGGATCCTTCGCAGGACTCCAGACCGACGAGCACTCAGGAGTCGTGCGCAAGGACGGTTCGACAATCCCCGGCCTCTACTCGGTCGGAGCCTCAGCCGTCTCGATCTTCGGCGGCGGGTACCCCGGATATGGCTCGCACATCGGACCCGCACTGGTCTTCGGATACCGGATGGGCCGCGATATCGCCGAGGTTGCCGCGACGACGGGCAACCTTGAGACAGTGACGCGGGCACAACAGGTTCGTGCGTGACGGGGCGTCTGGCGTTGCCGTTCTCCGATGCCACTGCCGTCGTCACCGGCGCGGCATCGGGGATCGGTGCCGCCATCGCTGAGATGTTGGCGCGACGTGGGGCTCGGGTGGTGATCGGCGACATCTCCGAGATTGCGCAGGAATTCGCCGACTCCGTGGCTGCCGAAGGCCTCGATGTCATTGCGCAGCGCACGGACACTACTGACGAGGAGCAGGTCGCTGCGTTGGTGAGAACCGCCGTCGACGAATACGGCGGACTCGACATCTTCGTGGCCAACGCTGGTGTCTCGGAACCCAAGGCGCCGATCGACGAGCTCGATGTCATGCGTTGGAAGCAGGTGATCGACATCAACCTGACCGGCACCGCGCTGAGCTTCAAACACGCGTTGCGCCAGATGCGAGCCGCCGGTTCCGGATCGATCGTCGCAGTGTCCTCGATCCTCGGGTTGGTCGGGCAAGATCGGTCGACGTCTTATTCCGCGTCCAAGGCGGCCCTAGTCAACCTGGTCCGTTCGACCGGCCTCACCTATGCCGATCAGGGGATCCGGGTCAACGCAGTCGCACCCGGCTACGTTGATACTCCCCTTGTGGCGAGCCTCGACGAGCGTGTCCGAGACACGATGGTCGAGAAGATGCCTATAGGCAGGTTGGGGACGCCGGAGGAGGTCGCGGAAGTCGTGTGTTTCCTCGCCTCGGATGCGGCCTCCTTTGTCACCGGTGCCACCTGGTCAGTTGATGGTGGGTACGTGGCGCAGTGAACCGCCTCGGCGGGATGGCATGACAGGGATCGGGCTGCGGAACTGCATGGCTGCCTCGGTGAGGCAAAGACACAATGGACGGGTGCGCGATATTCCTCAGGATGCGTGGGCACTCGTCCCACCTTCAGCCGCGGCAGATGGTCATCCTTCAGCGCCGGGCAGCGGGGCGCCGACAATGTTGCGGACTGCGGCATAGGCGAAGACCAGCCCTGGCCCGATCGTAATTCCTGGCGCGGGGTACGTTCCGCCCATGACTGACTGCATGTCGTTGCCCACTGCGTAGACTCCCGGAATCGGAGCACCATCGCCGCCAAGCACCGCCGCCGTGCCATCCGTGACATAGCCGGTCGCGGCACCGATATCGCCGGGAAAGAGCTGGACAGCGTAGTAGGGTCCTCCCTCGACCGGAGCGACATTGGGATGCCCTGTCGCTGAGCTGGCATCCCCGTTGAATCGTTCGTAATCATTGGAGCCGCGGTGGAAGTCCGGATCCTCACCTGTGCGGGCTCGCTCATTGGAGTGCTCGATTGTGTGGACCAGTTCTTCGGCTGGTACGCCAAGCTGATCTGCGAGTCCAGGCACAGAATCGGCACGGTACAGGTATCCTTCATCGACCTGTTCCAACAGTTTCCGTTCGCTCTGGAACGGGTGAACCATGCCGAGTCCATACCGGTGCATTCCCTCGGCATCGGTGATGAGGAATGAGGGAACCGACCTGCCTGGGCGTTCGTGATCGTGGAGGACCATTCGCATGCCGAAGAGGTGATAGCTCGTTGATTCGTTGAGGTATCTGTGGCCGTCCTGATCGACGACGATCATATGCGGTTTGGCGCGATCCATAACGAAATGAGGGAAGACGGCCCAGGAGCCATCGGGCCGGCGACGCCGGGAGACGGGGGCATAGTACGTGTGCGCTAGGGCGCTCGTGCCATAGCGTCCGCCGAGGTCGTCGACTAGGTCATGAGCCTGCCCGGTATGCCCGGGCGCTCCTGGGCACCACTCCATGTCATGCCCGGGCAACATTTGTGCCCGACGCTGTGGGCTGCGGTTGAAACCACCGCTGGCGAAGATGAGGTTGGCGGCTGTAATGGTGATGTCGTGCCCGGCCTGGCTGATGACGACCTGATAGGTCGGTTGCCGGCCTTCGGTAGCTGGTGATGACGGGGCCTTCGCTCCGGTATTGATACGCGCGATCGAGCTGATCTCGCTGTGTGTGTGGACCGGTACTCTTCGCTCGTCAAGTGTGTGCAGCAGGCCGGCGACGAGGGCGTTGCCCATGGTGCGGCGGCTGTCGGTGCCATGTTCCTGCAAGGAGTCGCGGAATGCGCGACGTAAGGTGAGCAGGTGTAATCGGGACTCGTCTTTGGGATGTGCGCCGAGAAGGTGCTCGATATCATCGCGTTCCAAGGACATGCCGCCGAAAACTGTGAATTCGGGCAGTGGCGGTCGCACAAGCTCCAGACGTTTACCGAGAAGTGCGCCGTCGAATGGGTACGGTTCAAGAGCGCGACCAGAGAGGCGAGATCCAGGGAGCTGGGTGAGGTAGTCGGGGTGAAGTTTACGGGCCCGGTAGGTCACATGCGATCCGTTCTCCATCACCGTGACGGCTTCGGGGCCCAGATCGAGGAATGTCTCTCGCAGCTCTGCAGGGGAGTGAGAGCCGACTGCTGCGTCGAGGAATTCTCGTGCTTCATCCTTGCTGTCTTCGGCTCCCACCTCTTGGACATGGTGTGTGCCGGGAACCCAGGTTGTGCCCGCGGTAAACGCTGTTGTCCCGCCGACGTATTCGGTGCGTTCGATGACCGCAGTCGTCAAGCCAGCGATCGCACCGTAGGCTGCGGCTGAGAGTCCGGCGCCACCCGCGCCGACAACGACAAGATCGACGTGGTCGCCGTCGTTTAGTTTGGCCGGTTGTTCACCGGCGGAGGTGGGGATTGATGTGGAAATCTGAGTGCTCATGATGGCTCCTTGATGGTGGGAAACTCAGTACTGCGCGATGTGGTCTCCGGCGACGAAGGCGCGGACAACGGCCGAACCGAGGGTGGAGCCTCCGCCTGGATAGGCACCGTGGAAGACGGAAGCCGCCACATTTCCTGCTGTGTAGAGATTTGGGATGACCTCGCCTTCGAAATTCACTACTCGTCCGTGTTCGTCGGCTTTGAGACCGCCGCTCGTGCCGAGCGTGCCGCAGTGGATCGGTACTGCATAGAACGGTCCCTGTCTCAGCGCTCGAAGGCAGGGGTTCGGACTGACGCTGGCGTCCCCGAGGAACCTGTCCTGTGGGGTGCTGCCGCGCCCGTAGTCGCGGTCGACTCCGCTATCGGCGTCTTCGTTGAACCGTGCAATCTGATCGGCCAGCGCACGGGGATCGACATCGATCTTTGCGGCGAGCTGTTCGACGGAGTCGGCCTCGGTCATCCAGTCCGCGGGCTGGCCTGGGGTTGACCCGGCGACAGGGTAGGAATCGAGATAGTGGCGGTCGAAGACCAACCAGGCAGGAGAGCCTTTCGGAGCCAGACGATGGGCATCGACGGCTCCGAAGACTCGGCTGGCGTCGTGGTAGTTGAGGGCTTCGTTGAGGAACCGTCGGCCATCCGCACCGATGGTGATCGATCCGGGCAGGGTCATTTCGACATTGCCCATTCGACCGGACTGCCTGCCGTCATATGTCTGCTCAGGAGGAGTGATGACCGGTACGCCCCAAAACGTAGTCATATCGGAGACGGCGCTGCCCAGACGCAAGCCGAGTTCGAGCCCGTCGCCTTCGTTCGAAGGAGCTGATATCGGGGCGACCGGATGGGAGAGAAACGAGTTCTGCATTGACGGATTCCATTCGAATCCTCCCGAAGCGATGACGACGGCGTCGGCGACGATTTCAGTGTCTGCACCCGCCGTGAGGTGCCAGCGTTCGTCCTCACCGCGAGTGAGTGCGGTGACGGGCGCACCGGCTGTCACTAATACATTGCGTTCGAGCGCCGAGGTTAGCAGGCTTGCCACAAGAGCACCGCCCATGGTCCGTACTCCGGTTTCGGCTCGTTGCCTGAGAAGCTCGGGGTCAGCGGCGGCACCATTGAGGTCGTCGCGCTCGGCCATGGTCAGAAGAGGGAAATAGCTGGTTGGCCGAATAGCTTCGCGCAGGCCCGAAACGGCCCCGACGTCGAAGGCATTGTTGTCGAGGCTGCGGCCGCCCTGTGTGGCTCCCGGCCATTCGAGTCGGTAGTCCGGTCGTGCCAGGGGAGTCAGCGAGACCTGGGTGTGCTCCTCGAGATATTCGATCGCCTTTGACGCATTGTCCACATACCAGGCAGCCTCGGCTTCGGTCAGCTGTCCGTTTGTAGCGGCGGTGACGTAGTCGATGGCGGCTTCACGGGAGTCCTCATAACCTGCCTCGGCGCCGAGTGGATTGGCGGGTGCCCAGATCACGCCTCCTCCGACTGCAGTTGTTCCTCCCAACAATGAGGCCTTTTCCAGCACCACGACGCGTTCGTGGGCATCTGCGGCTCGGGTCGCCGCAGTGAGTCCAGCCGCACCCGAACCGATCACCACAACATTGACATCGGTGGGGAGCTCTTTGACTGGGGTCGTGATCATCGAGTTCTCCTCGGCATATCGATGAGGACCTTCCCCACCCGTTGAGTACGGTCCCCAAGAGTGCGGAACGCACTGTCAAGATCGGTGACATCGAAACGGTGTGTGATCAGACTGCGCACAGTGTCAACATGGCGCGAGATGAGTTTGAGCGCTTCGGGCATCAGACCTTGGCTATTGCGACTGCCCAGCAGATCGATCTCCTTGAAGGGCACCAGGTTGAGCGGGAAGCTAGTCGGATGGGCCGAGATCCCCACCTGCACGACGCGTCCCGCTGGTGCCACGGCACGCAGTGCGTTCTCCAGAGAGGCGGGTAACCCGGTGGCTTCGATGACGAGGTCAGGCCCGTCCGGTGCCTCCTCGCCGATCATCTCTGACAGCTCTCGTGAGGGAAACGGTTGACCGGGATTGATGAGCAGAGTGTGATCGCTGCCCATAGAGGTGGCCATCTCGACGCGATCAGGATTCGTGTCGGCTGTGACCACTGTTGCTCCGAGGTCGTGCAGAGCAAGAGTGGAGAGCAGCCCAATCGGGCCGGCACCGAGAACGAGAACCGTGTCGCCAGCCTCGGCGCGGCCTCGAGTGACAGCTTCGAGAGAGATCGCGGCGGGTTCGGCCACTGGTCCGAGCTCGGTGGGAAGGCCGTCGGGCAGCCGGTGCAATTTGTCCACGGAGACGCTGAGGTATTCCGCGAACCCACCATCGCAGTAGCAGCCTAAGACGACGAGGTTCGGGCACACATTCGCACGCCCGCGTCGGCAGGTACGGCACTCGCCGCAGCTGATGAGCGGATCGATGACGATGCGCTCGCCGACAGAAACTTCGGTGGTGTCTGTGCCCTGAACGGTTTCGCCCAAGGCAACGACGGTGCCGGCGATTTCATGTCCCTGAACGAGGGGGAGCTCCGAGGTGTAATCGTCTTCCCAGATGTGGAGATCGGTGCCGCACAGAGTCACATGCTCGACCTTGATGAGCGCTTCTCCGATTCCTGGTTCGGGCTGAGCAGATTCGAAGTACTCGAGTGACTTCGCGGAAACGGTTCGAACCGAAAGCATGATCGCGTGGCCTCAGTTCGACTTGTCGAGACGCGAAGCCCCGAATTTCGGGTCCCAAGACTGGACCGTGCGCTGCACATATCCGCGCTGGGCGAAGGGGTCCTTCTCCATGGTGGCGTTCACCGTTTCGGTCGATTCGCCGCGGATGATGAGGAGCGCCCCCGGTTCCGGGCCATCGGCGTCCGTGGGACCGCTGACGACGAGTGTGCCCTCTTCATTGAGTGTCTTGAGGAATTCGAGGTGCAGGGGGCGGTGCTCATCGCGACCGGTATCGGATCCTGCGGCGTAGCTGTAGGTAACTGCGAAGAGTGACATGTTCTGGGTCCTCCTTGATTTGATTCTGCTTGGTGGCTCACCAATTGCCGATGAGCCGAGAATTAGGGCAGGGGCCTGCCGAAACCCTTAACGGGATGCGTGCGCGCCTGAAATGACGGCCGATTCCCGAAGTGCAGAGTTCGTTCCTTCATGTTCGTCCGCGAGCGATTGCGCAAGCTCGAGACCAGTGATGTAACCGAAGGTCATAGCGGGACCGATATTGACCCCGCCAGCCGGGTAGTGCCCACCGAACAGGTTCTTCTGATCGACTCCGACCACGTGCACACCAGGAATCGGTTCGCCGGTATCGTCGATCAGCCGAGCTTTGTCATCGGCCCGCAATCCGGCGAAAGTCCCGAAGGACCCTTGACGGACTCTGACTGCGTAGAACGGTCCGGTCTCGATCGGTGCGAGAGTTGGGTTCGGCTGTACTTCGGGATCGCCTCCGTAGCGATTGAATGGTGTCTCACCTCGGTGGAAGTCGGGATCTTCGCCGAGGCGGGCGCGGCGATTGAAATCGGTGACTGTTCTGACCAAACTTTCGGGGTTGATACCGCATTTGTCGGCTAGCTTCGTGAGGGTGTCGGCTTTGATCAGATAGCCCGAATTGAGGAATGGGAGTTTCGGGACGGGGCGCGGCATGGCGAAGCCGAATGGATAACGGGCCACGGCACGGGAGTCGGCGATCTGCCACGCTTCAGCGGCATCGCCGTCCTTGGTAGCAGCGTTGAGACCTGTGACGTAGTCCCAGTATCCGTTCGCCTCATTGACGAATCGTTTTCCGTTGCGAGTGACGCTGATCGATCCGGGTTTGGCACGGTCCATGATGTGTGGAAACACGCCGTTGCGGCCGCTTCGATAGGGGTACAGGGAGACTGGGCACCAAGCCGCAGGAGAGGTTCCTCCGGTGTCGAGGACGCCTCCGACAGTGCGGCCCAGTTCGATGCCCATGCCGTCTGCAGTGTCCGGTGCCAGAGTCCAATGATCATCGTTGTCCCGATTGTGGGGGAAGTGTTCCTTCCGCATGCCGGGATTCGCCGAGAATCCGCCCGCGGCGATGACGATGCCGCGTTCAGCTAAGAATGTACGGCGTCCGTGAGGCGTATCAACCACGACCGAGGTGACGCGCCCGGTGTGGTCTTTGATCAGCTGGATCGCTCGGTGATTAACACGAATGTCGACTCCGCTGTCGACCGCTGATTTCATCAAGCGGGCGACCAGCGCGACTCCGTTGACGTAGTGCATGCCAGACCCCTGCGTTGCGAGGTCGAAGGTGTAGCCGAGGACGCGTTTGGCCGAATGCCACCAACCGCTGGCTTTGAACTTGGACGCGGAGAGAAAGCCTTGCAGGTCGGGGCCGGCCATGATTCCCATGCCGAGGAATGAGGTCTCCCAATATTGTGGCGACATGATCTGACGCAGTTCCTTGGAGAAGGCACGACCGTTGACTGGCTTGGGCCCTACCGAGCGATGGCCTGTGCCAGCGTGGGGGAGTTGACCGTAGATGTCGCAGATCTTCTCCCCGGGAACGAATTTGAGCGAGGTTTCGTGTTCGAAGAAGGACACCATGTCCGGTGCGTGACGAAGGAATGCGTCTGTCCTGGCTTCCTCGTAATCGTCTCCGACGGCGGCCTTGAGGTAGGTCTTGATGTCGTCAATGGACTCGTCGACTCCGTCAGCGAGTGCGAACTCATTGCGGGGCGCCCACATCCAACCACCCGAGCGAGAGGTCGCGCCACCGCAATGGCGATCCCGCTCGAGGACGAGCACCCGTAGGCCGTGATGGGCCGCTGTCACCGCGGTGGAGAGCCCGCCAGCGCCGGAGCCGATTACCACGACGTCGAAGGACTCGTTCGTCTCGACAGCGGAGCGGCCCCCCAGGCCATCATGGCCATTCAGCTCGCTGGTGCGGTCCGTCGGACCAGTGGTTCTGCGCGGCATCATTGCTCCATTCGCGGTTGTGTGCGGGTCTGGTGGCGAGCACCGTCAGCCATCCGCCATCGATACACGCCAAGCTCGATGAGGTGATCGAGGGCATGTGGAAATCGTGCATGGCACGGAGCCACCGAACAAGGGTTCTGTGCTATTGATTCTTTATCTATCCGAAACTATGTAGCTTTGGAGACATAATCGCGGATATGCTTGACGGGCCGTCGGAGCGGCTAGGTGAAGGGGATCAGGAGAGGGAGAAGCGTGGAGATTCGCTGGTTGGAGGCATTCGTCGCCGTTGCCGAGGAGATGCACTTCGGGCGGGCAGCTGCCCGCTTGCACATGGCCCAGTCGCCCTTGAGCCAGGTGATCCGCCGCCTGGAACGTGAACTCAAGTCGCCGCTCTTTGAGCGCAGCACTCGGTCGGTCGGTTTGACCGCGTCGGGGGAGGCGCTGCTGCCTTATGCCTACCAGGTCATCCAGACTCTGGGGAATGCGGTCGATGCCACTCAGAGTGCGCAGGGAATTCCGACAGGTCAGCTGAGCATTGGATTCTCCGGTGTGCACAATCACCACACACTGCCGCGGCTGACCCGTTCATTGCGTCGTTCCTACCCCGGAGTCGAACTGCGGCTGGTCGGTGGCGTCCGCACGCTTGACGGTATCCGCAGGGTGCAGAAGGGCGATCTAGATGCGGCATTCATCGGTTTGATCGGTGAGGTCGACGAGCCTCTGCGCACTCGTGAGATCTCCCGGCAGCATGTCGGCGTCGTGGTGCCCGTCGATCATCCATTGGCCGAGCGCGAATCACTTCATGTAACCGAGCTGCGCAACGAACCTTTCGTGATGGGACCCATCGATGGGAACTCCTCTATGACCGTGATCGCCCGTCAGATCTGCCAGGGCGCCGGATTCAATCCGCAGGTCGCGCAGACTGTGAGCGACCCGTTCCTCGTCCTCAGTATGGTCGCTGCCGGAGTCGGCGTGACACTTGTATCCTCCGAGGTGGTGCCGATTCTGCCTGAGGCGGCGACCTGGGTTGAGATTGAGGATCGTCCCTACCCCTTCCGACACGGTGTCGTCTGGTCAGACGAAAACGATTCCGTGCCGTTGAAGGCATTGATGCGGGTCATTGACGACGCATTTGGGGATTCGGTCGGCGACGACGCCTCGTCGACCGAAGGGGGCTCTGACGGTGGGGACGCGGTGTCCACTAAGTAGAATCGGCACATAGTTCTAGACCTTTTACATCCTGGACATTCCTCAATCACGGACGCACACTCGAAAAAGCGGCACCGCCCACAGGGTCGGCGCACAGCTTTCCCGACACGTCAGTGACTCATTGCCGGCGGAGCACACAACGAAGTGCTGATCCGGTCGATGCAAAGGAAATCCAATGACCATGACTGCAAAACCGACGTCACACGTCACCCACTCCGACAAGAAACGCAGGAACGCTCGCAACGCTGCGATATCGGGCTTCGCCGGAAGCGCGCTCGAGTACTACGACTTCTTCATCTTCGCCACAGCTGCTGCCCTCTACCTCCAGGATCTCTACTTCCCTGGAGCTGGGGCGAGTGGACAGCTGTTCTCCCTGGCGACGATCGGCGTCGCATACATCACCCGGCCATTGGGAGCGCTGCTCTGGGGCCACCTCGGCGATGTCATCGGCCGGAAAAAGGTGCTCATCGCGGTGTTGGTGCTCATGGGGGCCTCAACCTTCGTGATCGGACTGATCCCGACCTACGCTCAAATCGGAATCTGGGCACCGATCATCATCGTCGTCCTGCGACTCGCTCAGGGGCTCTCAGCGGGCGGTGAATCGCCAGGTTCGGCTTCACTGTCGATGGAGCATGCGCCAGATAATCGGCGAGGCTTCTTCTCGAGCTGGACGATGGCCGGAATCACCTTCGGCATAGTCATTTCTTCTGCCGTCTTCATTCCGATCCAGATGCTGCCGGAGGAAGCTGTGATGAGCTGGGGATGGCGCGTGCCCTTCTTGCTCAGCGCCGTCGTCACCGTCGTCGCTCTGATTCTGCGTCGGACCCTCGACGAACCCGAGGTATTCGTCGAGACCAAGGCCAAGGCTCTTGTGGTCAAGGTTCCCGTCTTCGAACTCGTGAAAAGCCACCCGAAGAAGCTGCTCCTGGTGACCGGTATGAGCCTGTTCACGATGGTGAACACGATGATCAACGTCTTCACGCTGACATACGGTACGGAAGTTTCCGGCATTCCCAAAGGCGAAATGCTGGCCTTCATCAGCGTCGCTAACCTCATCGCAGTTTTCACTCTTCCGATGTGGGCTCATCTGTCCGACAAGTTCGGACGCAAGCCGTTGTTCATCACGGGCACGGTGCTCCAGATAGTGCTGATATTTGCGTTCCTGTGGGCTCTGGCCAATGGCGAACCATCGAACACCGTCATCGTCTGGATCCTCGGAATACTGCTGGTCGCCGGCGCCTACTCGATGACCAACAGCATTTATCCCGCGTATTTCCCAGAACAGTTCCCGGCAAACGTCAGATACAGCGGTATGGCGATCTGCCTGATGATCGGCCTGCTGCTGGCAGGGTTCACTCCGGCCATCGCCCAATCCATCTCCGGTTCCGATCACAACTGGATCGGAGTCGCGCTGTTCGCCTCGGTCTGTGTGGGTATCTCCGGAGTGTGCGCACTGCTCTGCCCCGAGACCTATAGGACTCCGACCGAGAAGCTTGGCCTCTCTGCTAAGAAGGAAGTCTGACTCATGACTGCTGAAGCTGTGTTCGCCGACGAGCCGAAATTGCTGCGAGCAGCAGTCATCGGCTGTGGAGCGATTGCTGGCAATCACGTGGCCGCATATCGCGATGTACCGGGCGTCGAGATTGTCGCGTGCTTCGATACTGATAACCGCCGGGTCCGCGCATTTGCCGCTGACCACGACATCGCTTTTGCCGCATCGTCTCTCGACGAACTGTTCGACCATGGTGTGGACCTCATCAGCGTGTGCACCCCGCACCCCACCCACGAGGCGGTCGTCGTCGCCGCCGCGAAGCGAGGAGTTCATGTGCTCTGCGAGAAGCCGATTGCCATCGATGTGGCGGCCGCAGAGCGCATGGTGAGCGCGTGCAGCGACGCTGGAGTCGTCTTCGGCTGCGTCTTCCAGCGACGCCTGTGGCCGGCCGCACAACGTATTCGCCGAGCCATCGACGACGGGACCATCGGCGATCCAATGATGGCCCGGGCAGAAGTTCTTCTTCACCGCGATTCTTCCTACTACACCGGGACCCCGTGGCGAGGAAAATGGGAGACAGACGGTGGCGGAGTGCTCATGACCCAGGCGATCCACTACGTCGATCTGCTGCAGTGGTACCTCGGGGATGTCGACTGGGTGATGACGACTGCCGACACCTTCAAGCACGGTGAGTACATCGAAGTCGAGGACACCCTGGCGGCAACTTTGAAGTTCACAAGCGGTGCCATCGCCCAGTTCACTGCATCGACAGCGCTCACTCCTGCCCTCGGCCAGCGAATCGCCATCACCGGAAGCACCGGTGCCACCGTCGGACTCCTGGAATATCCCGAGGGCACCGAGGCAGTCAATGACGTCTGGGCGGTGTCGGAACAACAAACGTTTGACGGCCCGAGAGAGGTCTTGGCCGATGTTTCCCTAGATCGGATCAACGCATCCCTGGCGCCCTTCCACGCTGCGCAGATCGTTGACTTCGTAGCGGCAGTTCGCTCCGGTGCGACACCGCTGGTGAGCGGACAAGACGCACTGCGGTCACTGCGCACGATGAGCGCAATGTATCAGTCGATGCGATCCGGGCAGCCCGAATCTCCCGAGACGACGGACCGCCCTGTCGGTTCGGAAAGCATTGGGGTCCCTGAATCGCACAGTCATCCACAAACACAGAACTCTCTTGCAGGACAGGACGACGTCGCATGAACGACATTGGAATTGCACATCTGAGTCTGCTCCAGTTGGAACCAGACGAACTGATCGACATCGCTGCGCAGTCAGGGTTCGACTTTGTCGGCATCCGCGTTCGTGGTGCGACACCAACAGAACAGATACCTGACCAGTCACCAGGTTCAATGATGTCTCGGTCGACAATCGCCCGTCTCGACGACACCGGAGTTCGAGTGCGTGATATCGAATTCCTGTCACTTGACGGACATACAGGTCGCGAAGCCTGGCTTCCGATGCTCGAGGCGGGCGCGGCACTGGGCGCTACGACTCTCAACCTCGCCGGGCAGGACCCGGACACTTCTCGGCTTGCAGACACCCTCGCCGAACTTGTCTCCGACGCTGCGGCATACGGGATCGTCCCGGCGTTGGAACCGATCAGCTACAACGCCATCAGCACAGTTGGTCAAGCCTCAGAACTTGCCTCGTCGGCAGGTGCACACTTGATGCTTGACCCTCTCCATATCCAGCGCGGAGGAAGCACTCCCAGCGATGTTGCACAGCTAGATCCATCGTTGATTCCGGTACTGCAGCTGTGCGATGGACCACTCGATGTTCCGAACTCCATTGAGATCAGGGAGCCGTTGCCCCGCGGCATGACTGCTGATGGCGAACCACGAAAGGTGGAGTCACGCGCCCATCGGCTGCCACCGGGTGACGGCGAGCTCCCGCTTGTCGACCTCATTCGGTCTGCGCCTGCTGGGATACCGCTGAGCCTGGAAGTCCCCAATGCTCAAATTACTGCGGAACTCGGCGCTCTCAATTATGCGAAGCAGCTCAGGCGTTCAACAGAGAGGTTGTTGTCAGAGGTATGAACGGCTTCAGCTCGAGTCCAGGCCCCAAAGAAGCGCCGGAAACCGGCCCAACGACCAATGACCGTACGGTTCTGCTCGGCTTGCTCGGGGAGAACATTGCCCAGTCGCTGACCCCAGTGATGCATGAGAATGAAGCGAAGAGGCAGGGGATTCCGCTCGTATATCGTATTATCGACCCGTGCTTGATGGGTATCGCTGAGCCGGACTGGCCAGCACTGGTCGAACAGGCCATCAGCTTCGGGTTCAACGGGTTGAACGTCACCCACCCAGCGAAACAGTCGGTGATACCTGCACTCGATGAACTCGATGAGGACGCAACCCTGCTGGGCGCAGTCAACACGATCGTGGTAGAAGAGGGACGACTGATCGGCCGGAACACCGACCATTCCGGCTTCACCACAGCACTTGAGGCCATTCATGTCGACGCGAGCGCAGGCGAGGTCATCCAGATCGGTGCCGGTGGAGCAGGATCGGCCATCGCATACGCGTTGTTGAGTGCCGGAGTGCCGAAACTGTCGATCGCCGATATCAATCCTGCTAGTTCAAGGGCACTGATTGGGCGCCTGTCTGCGGCCTTCGACAATAGTCGCATGCGTGCGATTGCACCAGACCAGATATCGCACGCGGCTCGTGGCGCCGTTGGACTGGTCAATTCCACGCCGATCGGAATGACGGGTGTCTCGAATGCCAGCCCATTTCCTGTCGATGCACTGCACTGCGGAATGTGGGTGGGGGACGCGGTGTATCGGCCGCTGCACACGACTCTTGTGAAGGCAGCAGCAGATGTGGGGTGCGCTGTCTTCGGGGGAGCGCACATGGCCGTCGGCCAGGCCGCGGCTGCATTCACAATGTTCACAGGCGCTTACTCCGACCGCGAATCGATGCTCGAGTCATTTGAATTATCGGCAGCACATTCGGCGAAATAGTCGTACTATCCAGTCGACGAGACAGGAACCAGGCTCAGACACTCGTACGGCCCGAATATTACGAGCCAAGCCATAGAGTCTCGTTCGGATCTTAGAGAAAAACAATCAATTGATCCGTGCAAACCAGAGTTAAGTGCGACCTCCTCGGCGATCATGGAAATGAAACGACGCGGGTGCCGATACTCCCACGGTGGGGGAGTATCGGCACCCGCGTTGAAGGCGGTCTCGCCGAGCTAAGGATCAGGCGTTGGCGGCGACCCGTTCCTTCTCGCCGGGCTCGTCACCGGCGGTGGCTGCCGGAGTTCCGTGAGCATCGGGCTCGAGCGAGAGCTCGTCGAACGGGCTGGAGCCGTTCAGTGCTGCACGTGCCTGGTCGATGTCGATCTCGTGGGTCCACTTGCCGATGAGCAGGGTGGCCACGGCGTTGCCGGTGAAGTTCGTCAGGGCACGGCACTCGGACATGAACTTGTCGATGCCGACGATGACGCCCATGCCGTCGAGGAGTTCGGGGCGGTGTGACTGCAGGCCCGCGGCCAGCGTTGCCAGTCCCGCACCGGAGACTCCGGCGGCACCCTTCGAAGCGATGATCATGAACACCAACAGCGAGATCTGCTCAGGAATGCTCATCGGCATGCCCATGGCGCTGGAGACGAACAGCGAGGCCATCGTCAGGTAGATGGCGGTGCCGTCGAGGTTGAACGAGTACCCGGTGGGCACGGTGATACCGACGACGGGCTTCGAGACACCAGCGTGCTCCATCTTCGCGATCAGACGCGGCAGAGCCGACTCCGACGAAGAAGTGGAGAAGATGAGCAGGAACTCCCTCGCCAGGTACTTCAACAGCAGGAAGATGTTGAGGCCGGTGACGACCTTGAGGATGGAGCCCAGGACGATGACGATGAACAGTGCACAGGTGAGGTAGAAGGCTCCCATGAGGGTCGCCATCGCACCGATCGCGGCCCAACCGGTCTTGCCGACGACTGCGGCGATGGCGCCGAAGGCGCCGACGGGGGCGGCCCACATGATCATCATCATGAGTTTGAAGACGACGGCCTGGATGTGGCCGATTCCATTGAGGACGGGTTCGCCGGCCTTGCCCATGGACTGCAGGGCGAATCCGACGAGGAGGGCCAGCACCAGGGTCGGCAGGACTGCGATGTCGCCGGGGATGAGGCTCATGAGGAAGTCGACGGTGCCGTTGGATTCTCCACCAGCAGCCGCCTCGTAGGGCTCGAGCTTCAGGCCCTCACCGGGGTGGATGAGGTTGCCGACGACGAGGCCGATGACCAGGGCGAAGGTGGCCATGATGAGGAAGTAGATCAAGGCGATGCCGCCGACCTTGCCGACGGTGGCCGCCTTGGCCACGGAGCCGACGCCGAGGACGATGGTGCAGAAGATGATCGGGGCGATGATCATCTTGATGAGTGCGATGAAGGCCTTGCCCAGCGGTTCGAGCGCCTTACCGGCCTCGGGGGCGATGAGACCGATGGCGGCACCGGCGAACACGGCGATGATGACCATGATGTAGAGCCAGTGCGTACGGTCCTTCTTGCGCTGCGGTGGGGTGGGACCCGCCTCGGCGACGGTATTGTCTGATGGCAACGTTGCCATGTCTCCTCCTTGAGTGGTGGTGCTCGCGGAATCGGGCCGCGAAGAATTTCCCCATGAGCATTCCAGAGGCTGTGACGGTTGTCTCGGTTGCGTTCATAGTGTTCATGGCCGCGATCACATCCTCGACTATTGTAGGGCTGTACGACTTGACGAATTGAAGGGATTGCTCATGAGAATCGATACAGCACTTCTGCGCGCCGTTCCCGGTGCGTTCATCCTCAACTCCGGCATCGGCAAGCTCGGCCTCGATGAGGAATCCGCCGCCGGCCTGCAGCAGATGGCCATCAATGGTGTCCCGATGGTCGAAGAGATGACGCCGGCCCAGTTCGGGAAGTTCCTGTCCTATGGTGAGATCGCCGTCGGTGCCGCTCTGCTGCTGCCCTTCGTGCCCACTCGCATCGCCGGAGCCGCACTGACGACGTTCTCCGCCGGGCTCGTCGCGAACTACTTCGCGATTGACTCCATGACCCAAGACGACGGCATCCGCCCCTCCGAGTCCGGCACCGCCGTGGCCAAAGACACCTGGCTGGCCGCGATCGGACTGGCTCTGATGTTCACCATCGGAGGCAAGAAAAAGAAGAAGCTCAAGAAGTAATCGTCTGCGGCGTCATTCGAGACATCGACCAAGGGGCAGTTGGGCAGTGAAGGCATCCGGGACGCACGGTCGTGCCCGGCACCGGCGACGCAGCGGCACGTTGGCGCGCAGGCTCTTCTTCGTGCAGTTGGCGCTCATCGCCGTCGTCTGCGTCGCGCTGTCCATCACCAGCTACGTCTCGACGCTGGGCTCTGCCCGGCAGGCGACCTCGGAGCGGGTGCTCTCCATCGCCGAGACCCTGGCCCATGACCCCTTCGTCATCGAATCTGTCGAGGACTCGGGAGATTCTTCCGCCTCGGCGAAGCTCCAGCCCTATGCGCTGACCGTCATCGACACCGCCGAGGTCGACTTCGTGACGATCATGGACCGCGACCGCACCCGCTACACCCACCCGGATCCTGAGCAGCTGGGCAAGGCCTATATCGGCAGCATCGACCAGGCCCTGACCGGTGAGAGCCAGGTCGAGGAGTACGAGGGCACGCTGGGGGAGTCGGTGCGCGCGATCGTGCCCGTCACCGACTCATCCGGCGAGGTCACAGCCATGGTCGCCGTCGGAGTGACGCTGAAGACGCTGTCGGTGGCTCGGGCTGCCGCACTGCCGCAGATCATCATCGTCGGCCTCGCCGCGATCGGACTCGGCGGGCTGGGCTCTTGGATACTCAGCCGCTACCTGCGCCGAGTCACGCTCGGCTACGGGCCCGAGCAGCTGAAGTCCCTGTTCGCGTTCTACGACTCCGCGCTGCATTCGCTGCGGGAGGGCCTCATCCTCGTCGACGATGACGGGCGCCTGGTCCTCTACAACGATGAGGCCGCAGAGCTGCTGGGTCTGCCCGAGCCCGATGACCGCACCCCCATTCCCCTCGCCGAGGTGGCCCTGCCCTCGTCCGTGCAGGTCCTGCTTTCGTCCGGTCGGGATGCCGTTGATGAGATCCACCTGACCCGTGACCGGGTGCTCGTGGTCAACCAGAAGCAGGCGAGCCAGCCGGATCGTGGTGGGCTCAGTTCGAGTTCCGGGGGAACGTCTGATTCCGGGGGAACGGTCGCGACCCTGCGCGATCGCACGGATATTCAGGAACTCACCGGTGAGCTCGAGACGATGCGGACCTTGTCTGAGGCTCTGCGAGCCCAGACCCATGAGCACTCGAACCGTCTGCACACCGTGGCGACCCTGATCGAGCTGGGGCGCTCGCGGGAGGCTCTGGACTTCGCCGTTCGTGACCAGCAGGAATCACAGCGGCTGACCGATTCCTTCGTCGACTCCCTCGACGAACCCTTCATCACCGCACTCATGATCGGCAAGGCCGCCCAAGCCCACGAGCGCGGCATCGAACTCACCGTCACCGCCTCCGGTGAATTGCCGCCGAGCAGCCTCGACGCCCGTGACCTCGTCACTGTGGCCGGTAACCTCCTCGACAATGCCTTCGACGCTGCCGCGGACTCTGAGGAACGCCACGTGTGGGCGGACTTCGTCGCCGCCGATGGGGAGCTCATCATCACGGTCGCAGACTCCGGACCGGGGATCGATACTGAGGCGATCGACGCGATCTTCCACCTCGGCGTCTCTGCGAAGGCCGCTCCGGCTGGATCCGGTGGGCGCGGCTTTGGTCTGGTGCTTGTGCGCCAGGCCGTGACGAGGCTCGGGGGAGATCTCGAAGTCGATTCCGACGGGGGAGCGATCTTCACGGTTACACTCCCATTGACGGGAGGAGGCAACGATGGCGAAGAATGACGACCTGCGGGTGCTCATCGTCGAAGACGACCCGATGACTGCCGAAGCCCATGCCGACTTCGTGCGCCGAGTTCCCGGATTCGTCGTCGCCGGCACCTGCCTGTCCGGCCACGATGCGCTGGAGAAGTTCGAGGCGTTCGGGGCTGCTGGGGAGCCGGTCGACATCGTGCTGCTGGATATGAACCTCACCGATTCGCACGGGCTCGACGTGGCCCAACGAATGAACGCCAAGGGCTATGGTGCCGACATCATCGCGATCACCGCGGTGCGCCACCTGCAGGTCATTCGGTCCGCGATCTCGAGCGGGGTGACGCAGTATCTGATCAAGCCGTTCACCTTCACGATCTTCCGCGAGAAGCTGGAGAACCAGCGGGACTTCCGCCTCAACCTCGACGGTGCCGGTGCTGGCTCCTTGGCCACGCAGGCCTCGGTCGACAATGCACTCAGCGCCTTGCGGTCCGTGTCCTCGGGCCGGTTGCCCAAGGGGTTGATTGAGGAGACGCTGACGGCGATCTCTGAAGTTGTCCGCGACGCCTCGTCGCCGGTGTCGGCGACCGAGGTGGCCACGACTTTGGACCTCTCGCGGGTCACGGTGCGCCGGTATCTGGAGCATCTGGTGAAGACGAAGCAGGCGGTCAAGCAACCACGCCACGGAACGCCGGGGCGCCCGGAATATGAGTATCGGTGGGTTTGATGGGTAGGCTGCGCCCAAGGATGTCAAAACCGTACCGAAACTGGTACGCTTTTGGCACAAGGAGAGAGGTGAAGTCATGGGCTACCGACACGATCTGTGGGAGATCGCTGCAGAACAGCACGGTGTCGTCACGATCGCCGAAGCCGAGGATGCAGGAGTGCCCGCTGTAGAGGTGCGCAAGCTTTCCCAGCGCGGCGCACTGCAGGCGTACGGCAAGGGTGTGTACACCCACCGTAGTGTGCCCACGACAGACCTGACCGAGCCAGCGGCGGCGGTGGCACTGGCCGGTGAAGGGGCGTTCCTGGAGCGGGAAACTGTGCTCGATCTGCTGGGCCTGGGGCAGTTCAATCCGCACCGTATACGGGTGGCGACTCGTCGTCGAGTGCGCAGGACCCTTCCCGAATGGGTCGACCTCGAAACGCGGATGGATGTCCCCGACGAGGATCTGACGCATTACGAAGGCATCCCCGCGACCACTGTTCGGCGGGCTCTCGTCGACGTGCATGACAGGATCCCGCTGGAGCGGTGGAAAACGCTGGTCGAACAGGCATTTCAGCGTGAGCTGATCGATAACCTCGACGTCACGACGTCTTTGAGTACATCTTCACGATCTCGCGTTTGAGGATCTTGCCGCTCGGGCCTTTGGGTAGTTCCTCGACGAACTCGATGATCCGCGGGATCTTGTAGGCAGCCAGATTCTCTCGGGCGAACCTCTCCACCTCGGTGGCATCGAGGTGAGCGCCGGGGGACAGGGCGATGACAGCAGTGACTTGTTGCCCGTACTTCTCGTCGGGGGTTCCGACGACGCTGGCCTGAGCGACTCCGGGGATCTCGTAGAGGACTTCTTCGACTTCGCGCGGGTAGACGTTGTAGCCGCCGTGAATGATGAGGTCCTTGATCCTGTCGACGATGAAAAGGTATCCGTCTTCATCCAGATGTCCCAGATCGCCGGTGCGGAACCAACCCTCGTCATCGAGCACCTCGGCGGTGGCCTCGGGGCGTTTCCAATACCCGAGCATGACCGCCGGGCCGCGAAGCACCACTTCACCGACCTCGCCTGCAGGAACCGGGGAGCCTTCCAAGTCGATGACCTTGACCTCGAACCCAGGGGTGGACGGGCCGACGCTTCCGACCTTCCTCGTCCCGAACAGTGGGTTGAACGTGCCCAGCCCGGCCGTCTCCGTCAGCCCGTATCCCTCCGCCACGGGTGCTGAGAAGCGTGATTCGACCTTGCGGATCACCTCTCCTGCGATCGCCGCACCGCCGGAGCTCACGAGGCGCAGATGAGGAGTCTCAACCTCGGAAGCGTTCGTCAGCACCGACATCCACATGGTGGGCACACCCGAGATGATAGAGATCTCGTCCTCGGTCAGGGCATCGACGAAAGCCTGCGGATCCCACCGTGGGAAGAGAGTGAGCGGGGCACCGGCACTCAACGCGGGCAGCGCCATGTCGGCCAGGCCGAAGACGTGGAACAGCGGCAGACCGGTCGCGGACCGATCGTCCGGGCTGGTCTTGGTCATTTCCTTGACGATGTCCGTGGTGGCGATGAAGTTACCCAGGGACAGCATGGCGCCCTTGGGCTTGCCCGTCGTTCCCGAGGTGTAGAGGAGTGCGGCCAGTGAGTTCCATTCGAACTCGACACGATCGACGATGGCGGCACCGTCAGCACTGAGCTCCAGGCTCGGCCCTTCATTGCCGACCAGCGGCAGGGTGGCGAATTCGATGCCGGCCTCACTTGCCGCGAGCTTCCCCGCCTCGGCCATGGCCGGATGGGCCACGAGACGACGGGCGTCCGAGTCCTGAAGAATGTAGACCAGCTCTCTGGCCGTCGACAGAGGATTGACGGCCACGACTGCCAGTCCCGCAGCATGCGCGCCGAGAAACTCGATGAGGAATTCTGGACAGGACGGGGCGATGAGCACGGTCCGATCTCCCGGCACCAGTCCTGCCGCGCGGTAGCGATCACTCGCAGCCTCGACCTCGCCGAGGAAGCGCAGCTGAGACAGCTCTACCCGATCTGGGCCAGGCGGGGTGCGCACCACAACGGAATCAGGAATCGTCTCCGCCCAGGGGATGAGCAGATCGATGAGCGATGTGCGTTGGGTCGCGGCCATGAGACTCCCTTTACTTGAAACTGAGTGCGGGTTCAACTATAGATGGATGTGGCCTGGCACACAATGAGGTGAGGTCACTTTGCAGAGAGGGAGACGATGGAGCTCAAAGGACGAAACGCAGTAGTCACCGGGGCCGCCGGAGGGATCGGCGCCGCAATCGCCGCTGCCCTGCACGAACGTGGTGCGCGAGTGCTCCTCGCCGACCTGGACGAGGCGGTCGCAGACACAGCAGGCAAGCTGGGGCAGGCGCACTGGACCGGGGATGTCTCCTCGGCAGACGGCGTGACCGACTTGGTCGATACCGCCGAGCGCGAACTGCGCCAGGTCGATCTCTACTTCGCCAACGCCGGGATCGGCGGCGCCACCGGACTCGGCGGCGACGGCGACTGGGACCGGATCCTCGACGTCAATCTGCGCGCCCACATCCGCGCAGCCGAACGCCTGGTACCTCAGTGGACGGCTCGTCGGGAAGGATATTTCGTCGCCACCGCCTCGGCGGCGGGACTGCTCACTCAGATCGGACAAGCGGGATACTCGGTGACCAAGCACGCGGCGCTCGCCTTCGCAGAATGGCTGTCCGTGACCTACGGCGACGAGGGGCTGCGTGTATCCGTGCTCGCGCCCATGGGCGTGAACACGAAGATCCTGTGGGGCGAGGATCCCGACGCGGTCACCGGAGATGCCCTGACTGGACAGCGGGCAGTCGCCGAGGCGGGCAATGTCCTCGAACCGGACGACGTCGCCACGACCGTGATGGCCGCCATCGAAGCTGAGACCTTCCTCATCCTGCCCCACCCCGAGGTTCTCGACATGTACCGCATGAAGGGCTCGGACTACGAGCGCTGGATCCGCGGCATGCGCCGCTACCAAGCGAAGCTGCAGGGGAACTGATGAGCTGAAGGCCACTGCGGAAATGATTGAGCGGCAGGGATCTGTCCCTGCCGCTCAAGCTGTGTCTGGGTGCTCAGTCTCCGATGCTGTTGGCGTGCAGATGCTCGCCGGGAACGGCCGTCGGGGACTGCCTGACCTCCTTGGGGTTGGTCTCTCTCAGGGCAATGGCGCAGCCGATGGTGATGACTGCCGTGGCGCAGACGAAGAGGGCGATGCCCACGGTCGAGCCATCCATCTTCGCGATCAGCCAGGTCATCACGATGGGCGTCGAGCCCGACACGATGATCGCATTGAGCTGATAGGCCAGGGACACCGAGGAGAAGCGGATCTGCGGTGCGAACAGCTCCCCGAAGTACGAGGCGACCGGAGCATAGACGAGTGACTGGAATATGGCGGCAACGCTGACCGCCATCGTGAACATGGCCATGTTCGCTGCGTTGATGAGAGCGAAGTAGGGAAACGCCCAGATAAGGATCCCGACTCCGCCGAAGATGATGACCGGTCGACGGCCGATCCGATCGGCCAACCTGCCGCCGAGCAGAGTCACCGGGATCGCGACGACGGTGGAGAGCATGGCCGCAATGAGCATGCTGTTGTAATCCATGCCGAGGTAGGTCGTGCCGTAGGACAGGGCGCCGGCGATCGTGATGTAGAAGACGCAGTTCGTGGCCGATAGTGTGCCGGAGGCGAGCAGGATCGTCTTCCAGTTCGACTTCACTGCCTGCCACAGCGGTGCTCGCACGACAGCGGGTCTGTTCGCCGAGGCTTCCGAGACTTCTTGCTTGAGTGCTTCGAACTCGGGGGAGTCTTCGATCTTGAGCTGGATGTACATGACGACCGGCACGAGAAGCGCGGTGGCCCAGAACGGGACCCGCCAACCCCAGGAGACGAAGGCTTCATGGCTGATGGACGTGGAGACGATGACGAAGACGAGATTGCCCAGCAAGGCACCGCAGGGGACTCCCACCTGCATGAAGGAACCAGAGAACGCCCGGTGTTTGGGTCCTGCCGACTCGCTGAGAAGCAGCGCAAGGCCACCCCACTGTGCTCCACAGGCGACGCCCTGGATGAACCGGCAGGTCACGAGCAGGATCGGTGCGATGAGGCCGATGCTCCCGGTCGACGGCAGGCAGCCGATGGCGAACGTGAAGATCGCCATTCCCAGCAGGGAGATGACGACCATGGGTTTGCGGCCGAGCTTGTCGCCGTAGTTGCCGGCCAGCAGGCCGCCGATCGGTCGGGCGATGAAGCCTGTGGCAAAGGTTGAGAACGACAGGAGTACGCCGTTGATGCCTTCCGCGTCAGGAAAGAACACATGAGGGAAGACGAGTGCGGCAGCGGTGCCGTAGAGGAAGAAGTCATACCATTCGATCGATGAGCCGACGAGTCCGGCCGCGCGGAGTCGTCCGTGCTTTCCAGCGTGGACCTTTGAGTCTCTGCGACTGAGGCTGGCGGTGGAGTTTGGGGGCATGCGGCGTCCTTTGTTCGTTGAAGACTGCTACGTGGGTGATGTCTGTTGTGGCAGTGATGTCATTCGAAATAGCGGCGCGGGTTCTTCACCAGCATCGTGTCGATGTCGTCCTCGCTCACACCGCGTTCGAGCAGAGTCGGAATGACCTCGTCCGGGATGTGACGGAAATGCCAGTTGGGCTGCGCTGTCTCCTTCTCCTCCTGCGTGAAGTAGTCGATATAGCACGATGCGTCATGAGCGAGAGTGATCTTCTCGGCATATCCGCGGCGGACGAGTTCGACGATTGTCTCCACGCGCTGCTCGGTCGGGAGATAGGCATCGATTCCGAAGCGGTCCATCCCCAGGAAGGATCCGTTGTCCGCGATCGTCATCAGGTAGTCGATATCGGTCGAATCCCCGGAGTGCCCGATGACCACTCTGCTCAGATCCGCGCCCTCCTCCTTGAGGACTCTCTGTGCCACCAGGCCCGATTCGGTGCTCGGGTTCGTATGGACCGTGATGGGCACACCGGTCTGGACGCTCGCCTGGCCGACGGCGCGCATCGTGCGCTCGACTCCAGGGGTGAGGCCGGGTGTTTCTATGGCGCACTTGAGGAACGCCGCCTTGACTCCTGTGTCTGCGATGCCGTTCTCGATATCGGAGACGAAGAGGCCGACGAGCGGCTCCGGCTCGTCGATGAGCAGCCCTGGGCCGTGGTAATCGAATTTATGCGGCAGATCGTTGAAAGTGTAGAGCCCCGTGGCCACCACGACGTTGAGATCAATCTGCTCCGCCACCTTCTGAACTCGGGGGATGTAGCGTCCGAGCCCGACGACGGTGGGGTCGAAGATCGTGTCGATGCCTGCGGCCTTGAGATCGTTGAGCTTGGCCACGGCGTCGGCGATCTTCTCCTCCTCGTCCCATCCCATGTCGTAGTTCTGCCGCATCTCCTCGTTGACGATGAAGATGTGCTCGTGGACGAGGGTTCTGCCGAGGCTGCTGCTGTCGATGGGGCCGGTGACAGTCTGCACTTGTGCCATGGGTGCTGCTCCTTCGCATACGTGGCTCGACCGTGCACCAGATGCCACTGCCACTTGAAGTGATGCGGCTCACACGGCTACTCTTACGTTATCGAATATGAACTCAATTTCAAGTGCGCATGTGTGATCGTTCAATCTGCACTCGCCTGCACTGCGCCGCACCCACCGAAAGGCAGACCATGACAAGCCCCATTCGCCCCACCTCGATCGCCGACCTCGAGGCGCTCGTCGGCCAAGAGCTCGGACCGACCGGCTGGCATGTGCTGGTCCAAGACGACATCAACGCCTTCGCCGATCTGACGAATGATCACCAGTGGATCCACGTCGACGAGGAGCGGGCAGCGGCAGGACCGTTTGCCGGAACTATCGGCCACGGCTTGTTCACGCTCTCCCTCGGTCCGGCCTTCATGGAGGAGCTGATGGCCTTCGACGGTTTCGCTCACAGCCTCAACTACGGGTACGGGAAGGTTCGCTTCCCCAACCCCCGACCAGTGGGCTCACGTGTTCGCATGCTCGCCACCGTCACCGAGGTGGAGCGAAAGAAGACCGGTTCCGCGCAGATCACGACGACTCAGGTCTTCGAAGCCGAAGGCATCGACAAACCCGTGTGCGTGGCCGAATCGATCGGCTTCTTCACCGAGCATGGAGCCGAGGTCTGAGGATGAATGCCATGAACATGACAACACTATTCAGCCTCGACGGACGCAGCGCTCTCATCACCGGCGGTTCGCGCGGCATCGGTCGAATGATCGCAGAAGGATTCGTCCAACTCGGCGTGCGCGTCTACATCACCGCCCGCAAGGCCGAGGAATGCGACGCGGCGGCAGCTGAGATGTCTGAACAGGGGACCTGCACCTCCATCCCCGGCGACATCTCCACCCCGGAGGGACTCGACGCCGTCGTCTCGCGACTGCGTGAGCAGGAGTCGAGCCTGGACATCCTCGTCAACAACGCCGGAGCCGCCTGGGGCGCACCCTTCGACGAGTTCCCGGAACACGGCTGGGACAAGGTCATGGACCTCAACCTCAAGGCACTGTTCTTCCTCACCCAGAAACTCGCCCCCAAACTGCGTGCAGCCGCTGCCGGTGGAGACCATCTGGCCAAGGTCATCAACATCGCCTCCATCGACGGCATCCGGACGAACCCGAACGAGACGTACAGCTACCACGCGAGCAAGGCCGGAGTCATTCACTTGACCAAACGACTTGCCGCCCAACTCGCCCCGGACGGGGTCATCGTCAGCGCAATCGCCCCCGGAGCCTTCCCCTCACGGATGAACAAGGACGCCCGCGACCACGGGGATGAAATCCAAAAGCGTGTCCCCGCAGGACGCATCGGCTCACCCGAAGACATGGCCGGGGCCGCAACCTACCTCGCCTCACGCGCCGGAGACTACGTGGTCGGCGAAACCATCGTCGTCGACGGCGGAGTCGTCGCATCAACAGGCCTCTAAGACGACGTGAACAAGAAAGGCTAGACATCATGAAGGCAGTACAGCTCAACGCCACCGACGGGCCCAGCGCCCTCGGCCTCGCCGACGTCGACGCACCCACGGCCGAACCGGGCACGGTACTCATCGACGTCGCCTACGCAGGCGTGACATTCCCCGAACTTCTGCAATCCCGCGGGCAGTATCAGATGCAGCCGCCCCTGCCCTACACCATGGGGTCCGAGGTTGCGGGAACGGTACGCGAAGTGGGAGAAGGAGTCACCGACTTCGCTGTCGGTGACCGTGTCCTCGGCGTCGCCGGCACCGGAGGCTACGCCGAGGTCATGGCAGTCCCCGCCGCAAGTGTCCTGCCCCTGCCGGAGACTGTGTCTCTTAAAGCCGGGGCGGGAATGCCGATGAACCTGCTCACGGCCGACTTCGCACTGCGTGTACGAGGAAACCTTGAGGCAGGGCAGAGCGTCCTCATTCACGGTGCTGCCGGCGGTCTCGGCAGTGCTCTGGTCCAGGTCGCGCTCGCCTACGGAGCCGAGGTCGTCGCCGTCGTCTCGACTGAGGAGAAGGCGGAAACGGTGACCAACCTCGGCGCTCAGCATGTGGTCTTCGCCGAGGGATTCAAGACGCAAGTCAAAGAGATCTTCCCGCACGGGGTCGACCTCGTCGCAGACCCCGTTGGAGGGGACCGGTTCACCGATTCCCTGAGGTGCCTGACGACGTTCGGCACGCTCCTCGTGCTCGGCTTCACTGCGGGCCAGATTCCTGAAGTGAAGGTCAATCGACTGTTGCTGAACAACATCTCCGTGGCAGGCGTGGGCTGGGGTGCCGCGTTGGCCGGCCGGCCCGAGATGGTGGCTCAGCAGTGGGAGTCGCTGTGGCCGCACCTGTCAGCGGGGATCCTCAACCCGAGCATCCACGCTGTTCTGCCGATGCAGGAGGCAGGGAAAGCACTCGAGATCATCGACTCCCGCTCGGTTCGAGGCAAAGTGCTCCTCGACGTCAACGGAGACGAGAACGATCCAGCCGCCTCGGCGAGGTGAGCGTCTTTCGCAGAACCGAGAAATTTCGCTGTACCGAAACATTTCGCTCTACCGATCAGAACTGATGAGAAAGCAGGAACCATGGACTTCGCACCTGACGAGAAGACCCGCGAATACCAGGACAAGCTCAACGCCTTCATGGACGAATTCGTTTACCCGGCAGAGTCGGTCTACCACCAGCAGCGAGCGGAGGCCGGGGATCCGAACTTCCACCCGCCGATCCTCGAGGACCTCAAACGGGAGGCGAAGAGCCAAGGGCTGTGGAACCTGTTCCTGCCCTACGAGGGATGGGGTGCGGGACTGACGAACGTGCAGTACGCCCACCTCGCCGAGATCACGGGCCGAAGCCCGGAGATCGCACCTGAGGCCATCAACTGCAACGCCCCGGATACGGGAAACATGGAAGTGCTCACCCTCTTCGGGACCGACGAGCACAAGGAGAAGTGGCTCAAGCCGCTGTTGGCGGGAGAGATCGCCTCAGCCTTCTGCATGACAGAGCCGGCCGTGGCCAGTTCCGATGCGACGAACATCGAAATGAGCATCGCCTCCGACGGTGACGACTACGTGCTCAACGGTCGGAAGTGGTTCGCCTCGAATGCGCTTCACGCCAACTGCAAGGTCTTCATCGTCATGGGCAAGACCGACCCGAGCGCCGAGACCCACCGCCAGCAGTCGATGCTGGTCGTACCCAAGGACACTCCGGGAATCACGATTGTCCGCGGACTGCCTGTGTTCGGGTACATGGACCGCGAAGGTCACGCCGAAATCCTCTTCGAAGACGTGCGGGTGCCCAAGTCCGCGCTGCTCTCCGGCGAAGGCGAAGGCTTCGCCATCAGCCAGGCGCGACTGGGCCCCGGACGCATCCACCACTGCATGCGGTCGATCGGTATGGCAGAACGTTCCCTCGACCTGCTCATCGACCGGGCCCAGCAGCGGGTGACCTTCGGGCAGCCCGTCGCCGAGCGCGCCAACATCCAAGAGTGGATCGCCGAGGCGCGCATCGAGATCGAAGCCACCCGCCTCCTCGTGCTCAAAGCGGCATGGATGATGGACACCGTGGGCAATAGGGAAGCGGCGACGGAGATCGCGGCCATCAAGGTCAAGGCACCCGAGATGGCGCTGAAGATCGTCGACCGAGCCATCCAGGTCCACGGCGGCGGCGGTGTCACCGACGACTTCCCGCTGGCCGGCTTCTACGCCCACCTGCGCACACTGCGACTGGCCGACGGACCCGACGAGGTGCACAAGCGCTCGATCGCCCGACGGGAGCTGCGTCGGCGAAAGACCGCTCGGGAGGCCGGATGAGCGTCGAGCTCAACCTGACTGCGCTCGCCGTCTGGATGCGGAGTGCGGGGGAGACCGTCGTCGGTGACCTCACAGGGACTCGGGTCGGACAGGGGCAGTCGAACCTCACGTACCGCATCGATGACGAGTCCGGGCAGTCCTGGATTGCGCGCAGGCCACCGTTGGGAAAGCTTCTCGCCTCGGCGCATGACGTCGAACGCGAGCACCAGATCATGGGGGCGCTGCAGGGAACGGGAGTGCCCGTGCCCACCACGATCGGTGTATGCACCGACGAGGCTGTTGCCGACGTTCCGGTCTTCCTCATGACGCATGTCGAGGGCACTGTCATCGACGATGAGGAGACTGCGCGTTCACTGGATCCGAAGGTGCGACGCAGTCTCGGCCTCAACCTCGCTCGCACGCTTGCCCAGATCCATGCCGTCGATATCGATGCTGTGGGGCTGGGCGGCCTGGCTTCGCGGAAGCCCTACGCGCCGAGGCAGCTCAAACGGTGGAGCAGACAACTGGAGGAGAGCCGAACTCAGGATCGGCCTGACCTTGATGCGCTGACCGATCTGCTGCGCGAGCACGTTCCAGCACCGGATGAGATCGCGCTGGTCCATGGTGACTTCCACGTCCGCAATGTCATCATCGACGACAGCACGGGCGAGATCCGTGCTGTTCTGGATTGGGAGCTCTCGACTCTGGGTGATCCTCTGGCCGATATGGGCAGCGCGCTGGCGTATTGGACTCAGTCCGGTGAGATGCCGGGCGGAATGTTCACCGCCTCCACTTTGGACGGCTTTCCCACGCGAGCGGAGATGGCTGCGGAGTACCTGCGGGCTTCGGGACGCAGCGGGCAGGCGCTGGGCTTCTGGCATGTGCTGGGCGTGTGGAAAGTCGCCATCATCGCCGAGGGCGTCTATCGCAGGGTCCTCGACAATCCGGAGAACGCCGCCGGAGCCACTCTCACCGCGGAGAACATCCAAGCGATGGTCGACCACGGTTGGGACGTCGCCAGGGAGAACGGGTTGGCGTCATGACGGGGTCGGTGAACACCCTCGGTGTGTCGGCGGATTGTATGATGGGCTGATCATGTCGAAGACCGAAGAACAGGGTAAAGAACTGCCCGTACTGGGTGATGCCGCACCGAGGCGTGATCTTCCATCGACCCCGCGCGGACTCAGGACTCGGGCCTCTCTCGTGGCTGCGGCTCGCACTGTCTTCGAACGCGATGGGTTCATCGATTCGCGGCTGACGGACATCACGAAGGAAGCCCAGTGCTCCACCGGCACCTTCTACACGTACTTCGACAGCAAAGAAGAGGCTCTCGCCGCAGTTCTGCATGAGGCTCAAGAAGATATGCTCCACCCCGGTCCGCCGCAGGAGCACCACGAGAATCGCAGCGTCATCGAGTCACTCGATGCCGGTAACCGTGCCTATATCAAGGCATATAAGCGCAATGCCAAACTGATGCTCCTGCTTGAGCAGGTCGCCGCTGTTGATCCGGAGTTCAGGCAGCTGCGCCTGGATCGAGGGCAGGCCTTCGCCAAGAGAAACTGCAAATGGGTGAAGAAGCTCCAGGACGAGGGCTATGCTGATCCGAGTCTTGACCCGGTGATGTCTGCCAGCGCATTGTCGCTGATGGTCGGGCGCATGGCGTATTACAAGTACGCACTGAAGCAGCCAGGCTGGGGCTCGGATGACCTCCTTGCGGAGACCGCAACGAAGCTGTGGGTCAATGCGCTGGGCATCCCGGCCGATGGCTCTCGCCGAGGAGACTGAACGATGGCATCGACAACGACGTCTGAGCTGAATGCCGGTGACCAGTTCGATAACGCATCGGTGGCGGGGCGACTGGCCGAGCTGCCGTTCGTCGCTGAGGCGCGGGCACTGACGGTGAGTACCTCAGCTGGAGAGTTCGCAGGGTTTCAGGCGAGGCCTGCTCATCCGGATCCGCAGCTCGGAGATGCAGTTCTGCTCCACGGTTGGCCCGAGTTCGCGTCCTGTTGGGAGCAGACAGCGGCGATACTCCTCGAGCACGGGATGAGCGTGTTCGCCTATGACCAACGCGGATATTCGCCTGGGGTCCGACCCGATTCGGTGGACGAGTACACGATGGCGCACCTGGTGTCCGACCTCGACTCGGTGACTCGTGCTGCGGGGCTCGACCGGTTCCATCTGGTCGGCCATGACTGGGGTGGGATGGTTGCCTGGCATTTCGCCGCGAACCATCCCGAGCGTCTGCTGACCTGCAATGTCGTGTCAACGGCCCACCCGATCGCCCATGCCAAGCAGGTGCGGGCGGACCCGGATCAGTACGAGCGTATGGGCTACATGCGCGCGATCCAGGACCATCCGGACGGTGTTGCCCGCACTCTGCTGCGCAATGACGGAGAGCGGCTCATCACTCTCTACGACAGCGACGTTCCTCCGGATATCGCCGCCTCCTACGTATCGCGGCTGAGTGAGCCCGGCGCGATGGAGTCGGTGCTGAAGTACTACCAGGCGGCGGACGGACGCGAGCGGGTGGAGAGTACTCCGATCACCGTTCCGACGAGTTTCGTGTGGGGCAGCGACGATGTTGCCTTCACCCGAGGTTCGGCGGAGCTCAGCGCCAGCTATGTCGAAGGCCCGTACCGGTTCGTCCCTCTTGAAGGGGCTTCGCATTGGCTCCCGGAATCGCGGGCTGAGGATATTGCGGGCACGGTTCTTGACTGGGTGCGGGAGCACGCGGAGGACAACGAACGAGACGACTCGAAGCCGAACTGAGGAGAGATGAGCACGATGCGCGCGGTAGTCCAGAACGAATTCGGCTGCCCGGAAGTCCTCACTTTGATCGAGGACGCACCGATACCCGAACCCATTCCCACCGAGGTTCAGGTGCGCGTCAGCCATGTGGGAGTCAACCCGGTCGACGGAAAGACCCGTGGAGGTGCGTCCGTGGCAAAGCTCATGGGCGCTTTCCCCATCACGGTCGGATGGGATATCGCAGGCGAGGTCTCCGCCTTGGGTAATGGGGTGAACCGTTTCTCTGTCGGTGACCGTGTCTTCGGGATGCCCCGTTTTCCGTACCCGGCCAACGGGTATGCCGAATTTGTGACCTCACCGTCTCGCCACCTCGTGCGCATTCCCGATTCTCTGGATTCTGCGACTGCCGCGTCGATCCCTCTGCCTGCCACGACGGCGTACCAGATCGTGCACGAAGCCGCGGATGTGCGCAGCGGTCAGAGCGTTCTCGTCCTCGGAGGTGGCGGCACCGTCGGCACCTATGTTGTGCAGATGGCGAAGAAGCTCGGCGCGATTGTCATCGGTCACGCAACTGGGGAGAAGCTGAAGCATCTCGAGTCTCTCGGTGTGAACCGGGTGATCGACTATGCGATCGAAGAATTCGACGACCCCAACCTCGGCGGCGGTCCGATTCACGATGTCGACGTCGTCATCGACCTCATCGGTGGGGAGTTCGCCCTCCGCGCAGTTCCACTGACCAAGCCGGACGGGATCGTCGTCGGAGTGCCCTCGGGACAGCAGCAGGGCCTCGACGCAGCGGCCACGCAGGTAGGTGTTCGCTGGACGAACGTCATCGTCGAACCGGATCATGTCGCGCTCGAATACGTGGCTGAGCTCATCGAGAACGGGGATCTTCATGTGCCCGCTCCGGCCACAGTCCCGCTCGAAGACGTTGTGGAGGTTCATCGGCAGATGGACGACGGTCACCTGCCGAAGACTGTGCTGACGCTGTGACCGCTTGACGATCACACCTCCACGGTTCGATCGCACCATGCCAGACTGATTCCATGACGGATGTGAGTGCGATGTCTTCGACGGAGAAGATCGAACGCGGTGCCACCGCTGTGCACCAGGTGGGTCTGCAGGGGGCGGTGATCGATGCGCTTCCGGCTGAGGCTGTTCCTGCGACTCGGGCAGAGGCCTACGCGATGCAGACCCGCTATGCCGAGTTGGAAGGGCAGCCCACCCGTGGGTGGAAGATCGCGGCGACGAGTGAAGCCGGGCAACGGCACATCAACGTCGACGGTCCGCTGGGCGGTCGCGTGCTCGCCGACCGCGTCCAAGGCGATGGGGAGGCCGTGTCGCTGAGCGGCAACTCGATGTGTCTGGCCGAGCCGGAGTTCGTGTTCGTCCTCGGCACGGCGCTGCCTCCGCGCCCAAACCTTACACCCTCGACGAGGTTGTGGAGGCGGTGGCCGCACTGCACTTCGGCATCGAACTGCCAAGTTCCCGCTTCACCGATGTCACCACCGCCGGTGCACTGCAGATGATCGCCGACAACGCCTGCGGCCACCGATTCGTGCTGGGACCGGCGGCGAAGGAGACTTGGTCCTCGCGCGATCTGGCTGAGGTGTCGATGACGGCCGACGTCGATGGCCCATCCGGGTCCCGAACCATTGAGGGCGTTGGTAGAAACGTTCTCGGTGACCCAGCCGCCGCACTGACCTGGCTGGTCAATGAACTCTCCGCCGTCGACATCGGTCTGGAGGCAGGGGACTACATCACTACGGGCACGTGCAGCGAACCCATTCCTGTGGAACCGGGGGATTCGGTGTCGGCGAGGTTTGACGATCTGGGAGTCGTTAGCTGCGCGTTTGTTGACTGAACTGGTGAGAGTGAAGGTCTCTTCCCGGCTTCTATCAAGCAGATGACGCAGTTTGACGGGCAAGTATGTAGACAGCCCGTGTCACACCCGTCTGCCATGCTGTTTCTATGTCTGAAGCGCAGCCTTTTCAGAGCAATGTCGACCAATCCGAACTCGATGAACTCAACGATCGTCTGGCTCGAACTCGGTGGACGGACCAGCTCCCTGGCGTCGGCTGGTCGCATGGGGTCAACGGCGATTATCTGCGAGACATGGTCGAATACTGGCGCACCGAATACGACTGGCGAACCCACGAAACTCGCCTCAATAGCGTCCCCCAGTTCACCACCGTCATCGACGGGCAGAAGCTGCACTTCCTGCATGCTCGCGCCGAAGCCACCAACGCCATTCCGTTACTTCTGCTGCACGGATGGCCCAGTACGGTTGCTGACTTCCTGCCTCTTCTACCTCGGCTGACCGACCCTGAGGACGGCCTTGCCTTCGATGTTGTGGCGCCATCGCTGCCGGGGTTCGGCTTCTCTGGCCCAACCACTGAGTCGGGATGGGACATGAAGAGGACCGCGCGAATGATGGCGGAACTGATGCGCAGCCTCGGGTACACGAACTACCTCGTTCAAGGCGGTGATTTCGGATCACTTCTCGGACCTGAGATCGGGAGAGTCGACGCTGATCATGTGCGCGGTGTGCACACCAATGGGCTGATCACCCTGTCAGCTATTGATTGGACGGCAGAGGACCCGCTCGAAGGGCTCAGTGAAGAAGAACAAGGGGTTGTCTACGCTGCGGCATCTGGGTGGGAGGAACGCAGCGGATACGCCGCAATCCAGTCCACGAGGCCGCAGACGCTGGCCCATGCGCTCAACGATTCACCGGCCGGGCTTCTCGCCTGGGACCTGGAATGGTTCGTCGACTACGACCCTGAGGCCTCGGTGCAGACTCCTATTGAGTGGGATGCGATCCTCACCGACGTTACGACCACCTGGCTGACGGGCACGGCTGGGTCATCAGCGAGACTGTACAAGGAAGCAGGGGACGCATTCGCAGCCGGTGCCAACTCCGGCGTTCCCACAGCGGTGGCGAAATTCCCCGGCGACTCATCCGTTCGTTCGCTGGCCGAGCGCTCTCACACGATCATCCGTTGGACCGAGTACGAGCGCGGTGGACATTTCGCGTCCCTACAGGCGCCGGATCTGTTGGCTCAGGACATTCGGGCCTTTGCCGAAATGCTTTCATGAGCCTCATGAGGTTATTCGAATGAGCGATGCGGGGCTACGCTTTTCCTGCGCTGTTACCGAGCCTTACGCTGCGAAGACACCCGGGGTCGTTCCCAAGGTCCGGCGGAAATGCCGGGTGAGATGGGACTGGTCATGGAAACCGGACTGGGCGGCCGCCTCGGCGGGGGAGTGTCCCGAAAGGAGCAGCCTGCGGGCGCGGTCGACGCGGCGGCCGATGACGTACTGATGCGGGGCGATCCCGTAGGTCTGGGTGAACACCCGAACCAAGTGACTGCGGTGGGCACCCAAGTCAGCGGCCGCCTCGGCGATGGTGAAGGTCTCTTCCAGGCGATCATCGAGCAGGTGACGCAGACGACGGGCCAGAGGGGTGTCAGAAGCAGTGTCGACCGGTGACTTCAAGTGCGGCTGGACGAGGTCGCGCAGGGCGAGGACTCCGCACTCGGCGGCGAGGACATCGGCCGGGTCAGTCAACGCGGCATGGATCTGGTCGACGGTCGTGGTGACATTCGGATCGAAGAGCATCGGTGTCTCCGCCGCCGCCTCGACGGCGCCCAGGGGCAGCCATTCGGGTTCGAGGTAAAGCACGCGTTTGCGAAATGGAACATCGGGAGTCGCCGAGCGACCATCGTGGGGCACCTGCGGCGGCAGCAGCGTCACCGTCGAGTTCGTCGTCTGATGCTCGTGCCGGTCCAGATCGTAGGTGACAGTGCCCTGATCGACGAGCAGGACCGTCCACGAATCATGAGTGTGGGACGGGTAGGCATGATGCTTGAACCGTGCGTGGAGGACCTCCTGTACCAGGGGTACATTCGGGTGCCACGCGTGGATCACATCTGCCATGTCACAAACGTACAAGACCCACCTGTGGAAACCGGACAGAGTGGGAGCATGCACGAAAACGCGAACGCAGCAGAGACAGATGCAGGCACGTCCACCGATGCAGTCGGAGCAACCGGCGCCGAGGTGGTCCGATTCGATACGAAGGTCGTCGTGGTCCTCCGCGATGACCTGCTTCCCTGGCAGGAACTCAACGTCACGGCGTTCCTGACTAGCGGCATTGCCACCGGCGAGCCGGGTTTGGTGGGGGAGAACTACCGCGACGGTGACGGCAATGACTATCTGCCGATGCTGCGCCAACCGGTCCTCGTCATGACGGCCGATGGAGCGCTGCTGGCGAAGGCTCGGGAGAAGGCGCTCGGCCGCGGGATTCCGCTGGCGGTCTATACGCAGGAACTGTTCTCGACCGGACACGATGCGGCCAACCGTGAGGCCGTGGCATCGGTCGCTGCTGAGGATCTCAACCTGGTGGGGATCGCTTTGCGGGGGCCGAAGAACGCGGTCGATCGGGTGGTGAAAGGCGCGCGGATGCATGGGTGAGGAATTGAGCGGACATCCGTGGCGCTCGCCTTGATGTGTGAGTTGCCGTTGTTGCCTATGGGCGCAAGGATGTGTCCATGGATGAGTCTCGAAGCGAACTGAGCGGCCAGCTGTCCGGATGCCGTGTGGTCCTGACTGCTCAGCGGAAGGCCGAGCAGTTCGCCACTGCCCTCGAACGCCACGGCGCGGAGATCGTGCACGCACCCACACTCTCGGTCATCCCGAACGTCGATGACCCCGAACTCGTTGCACGCACCCGTGCGCTCATCGATGAACAGCCCGACGTCGTCATCGTGACCACCGGAGTCGGTTTCAACGGCTGGGCTGAAGTCGCTGAGGCAGAGGGTCTGAGCGAACAGTGGCACGCCATGATCGCCGGGGCCCGGATCATTGCCCGCGGTCCCAAGGCGCGCGGCGCGATCCAAGCCGCTGGGCTGACACCGGCCTGGGTGGCCGAATCTGAAACCAACTCCGAGATCCAGCAGGTCCTCCTCGAACAGGGCGTGCACGGACTTCGGATCGCAGTGCAGCACCACGGTGCTGGCGCCGACGGCTTAGACGACGCCTTCGCCGCAGCCGGTGCCGAGGTCAGCTCACTGGTGGTCTACCGATGGGGTCCCGCACCCGATCCGGACGCCGTGGCGGACGCCGTCGGCCTCGTCGCGGATCGTCGCTGCGATGCCGTGGCCTTCACCTCGGCGCCCGGGGTCACTGCCTTCTTGGACGCCGCTCGTGATCAGGGGTTACTTCCTGAGGTCGTCGCCGCGTTCACCGACAAGAACGGTGTGCTCGCCGCGGTGGTCGGCAACGTCACGGCGGTACCACTGGTGGAGCACGGAATCGAGCCGTTGATCCCCGAGAGGTTCCGCCTTGGTGCCCTGGTGCGCGCACTGGTGGCCGAACTCACCGCCCGGAAACAGGCGGGGGATGAGAATCGCGGGTGAATCAGTCCGTATCGAATCCGAAGCTGACGCCGGTGAGCCGCTCGGAGACCTCCCACAGTCGGCGGGAGGTGGTGAGATCGCTGGCTTTGGCTGATCGCCCCACCAAAGTGGGGGAGCCGCGCAACTCCCCGCGACCATCCGGACCGATGTAGCTGGCACCAGGGAGGTCGTGGGTCGCAGCGAACAATGTGGGCAAGGCCCCGTGTTCGCTGGTTTGGGCGAAGAGCCGTCCGGCGAGATTGGCTGCGGCGACGAGCGCCTTGTGCTGGCCTTGAGTGCCCAGACTCGTCGCCGAGTAGCCGGGATGTGAGGCCAAAGAACGAACACTCGAATCGGCCCCGCGCAGGCGACGCTGGAGTTCGAGGACGAACAGCAGATTGGCCAGCTTGGATTGGCCATATGCCTCTGCAAATCCGTATCTGCGTTTGTTCAAGGTCAAGTCGTCGAAATGGATCTCACCTGCTTTGTGCGCACCGGATGCCACGGTCACCACCCGATCGGTGACGTGCGGCAGGAGGAGATTGGTCAGTGCGAAATGGCCCAGATGGTTGGTGCCGAACTGGAGGTCGAAACCATCCTTGGTCTGAGCGCCTCGGTGCCCGGCGACTCCTGCATTGTTGATCAGAATATCGAGTCGGTCGTTCCACGACTGCGCGAACGATCTGATCGAGGACAGATCGGCGAGATCGAGTTCTCTGACCTCGGTGCTTCCGCCCATGGCGCAAGCCGCATTCTGGCCACGTTGCGTGTCACGGACTGCCAGAACGACGTGGGCTCCTGCGTGTGAGAACGCGGTTGCGGTGGCGGCTCCGACACCGCTGGTGGCCCCGGTCACGACCACCGTGCGGCCATCCATTGCGGGCATGTCAGCTGCTGTCCACCGATACTTCACCATCACCCGAGGCTACGCAGTGGACTTCGCACGAACAAGGCCGGGCCGGGCGTCTCCGCTTTCTCGGCTCCTGTTCAATTCGATAGGTGAACGACCCGTTGTACTCATACACCCGCCCTAGGACGGGGACGTCGACGGTGAGTCGTACGTACTGACGAGCCACCTCGGCGACATAGCGCTCACTCAAAGCGATCGCCGGACGAATCACCTTCGGAACAGGAAGACGAACCGACCCCAACCGCACGGTGACGCCACGACTGCTCAGGCTCAAGCCACCATCATCCGCAGCGACAGCGAAGGCAGCTTCGACCAGGGCTGGTCGGCCCAGCACATCGACGACGCGACCGGACTCGGACAGGGACACCGCGTCGACCATCGTCCAGGTACCCGACTCCAGCTTCAGGGTGCGGGCTGCGGTCTGCTGGCTGTCGACGGTGCGGTTCTCGATCCGAAACGGGACCTTGTGATGCATTCCGGGCACGATCACATGACGGCGCGCCAACCACGCAAGCACTGGTCGCATCCACCAACGCTTGGTGCCGAAGCGTTCGAAGGTGCCTTCACCGATCCCGACCGAGCCCGCGGGAATCGCTGCGAAGTAGCGTTGCAGCACCGGATGCAGTTCAGACAATTGGGAGCCGAGGGCTCGCTCGTACGGCGATCTCGTCTCAGGCTCCATGCCCGCGAGTATATGCGTCGCGCAGGGCTGGGCGGGTCGGGGAGTTTGAGGTTCACAGTCCCGAGAGTGCGATGTAGCGGTCCGTGAACCGACCGGCATCGTTGAGGACGTGTCCCACGCGTTTGGGGGTGCGCAGGATGACCTGGCGGCGCAGTTTGATTCCGGCCTGGGCCAGCGATGTGATCCTCTCCTCGAACACGTGCATGACGCCCAAGTTGCGCAGCCACACGTCGAAGGCCAGGTTGGCCGGCCCTGCAGAGGTGCCGACGTAGCGGATCTCCGGATGCGCGGACAGTGCTGTGGCAACCGTGCTCAGCTGGCGCGGTGGAATGTCGGCGAAGTACCAGACGTGGACCGGCCATTCGCTCCACGCACTGGTCACATCTGCGCGCGGCAGGAACTCCTTGGTGTGCAAGAGCCGAGCGATCGCATCATGGACTTTCTGCTCGCTGACACCGAGTTCACGCGCCAGGGCAGCAGCGGGTTTGCGGGCGTCCTCGCCCAACCTGGCCATCAACTCACTGCGAAACTGCGGGTCAAGGGTTCGTGCGGCCCTGGCCCGCGGGGGACGTGGGGCCGGCAGCAAGGCGACCTCCTCGGCGTCTAAGGCTCTGAGGTTCCAGTTGTCGCCCGTCTTCAGAGTCGAGGTGGCAATGTGTGTCTGCACCTCTCGGATGCCCGGCAGGCTCGGCAAAGTGTCGAGCAGAACGGTCGCGAGCGACTCATCGTCGGGCGCGATCAACGTGGCGATCAGGCAGGTGCCCGAGGACGTCACGTCCAAGGTCATCGCCATCGGAAGCTCCACCAAGGTCTCCGTGACCGCGGCCAGCGATCCGGGCTCGCAGTCGATTTCGACGAAGGCAAGATTGCGGCTGATGTTGAAGCCAGAAGGGTGACCGATGACCTTGACCACCCCGGCAGCACGGAGGCGCTCATAACGCCGAGCCAGGACGACAGGACTCTGCGCCAGGACCCGTGAAAGCTCACTCCAGGTGGCTCTGGGAGCAAGCTGGAGTGCGTGAATCAGCCGGGCATCGCTGTCTGACATCAGAGAATCCATCACAATATGCTCAATTCTCACAGATTTTCCACGATCTAGCGTTCGGAGCACACTGCGTGACTAGCATCACTTGGCAGATCGTTTGACCCAACGACGGGAAACGACGCGACGCGAAAGGCACAACATATGGAGAAGACCACGTCGACTCTGGCTCAGACGGTTAGCCATCCGCTGCTGTGGATCGGTGCGATCGCCGTCCTCGTCATCATCGCCGTCCAAAGCGTGATCTACCTGCGGGCAGCGAAGTCTGCCGCGGTCAAGGTGGGCATGAGCGGGACCGAGGTGAACACAGCCTTCAGGGCCTGAGGGATCTCCGCAATCGGACCTTCGGTCGCCGTGTGCCTGGTGGCACTCGCCCTGCTTCCGCTCTTCGGCACACCCAGCACGATCACCCGCCTGGGACTCATCGGCAGCGCTGCCTACGAGACCATCGCAGCCAACCTCGCCCTCGGCGTCATGGGCACTGGACTCGGCGAACCCAACGTCGACGGCAACATGCTCGTGACCATGCTGTTGGCCCTGGCAATCGGCGGCAGCGGCTGGATGGTCGTCACCCTCATCATGACCCCGATCATGAAACGCGGCATGGGCGAGGGGACAACGACGAAGACCGCACGCAAACGCTCCGCCCGTTGGGCGCTCCTGCCCACCGCGGCACTCCTGGGTGCCTTCTTCACTCTGGGACTGAAGGAGTTCGCGGCCAGCTCAGATGCCGCGATCGTCTTCGTCACCTCGGCGGGCGTGATGCTCTTGCTCACGCTGGGCGCGCAGTGGCTGAACAAACCCATGCTGCGCGAGTTCGCACTCGGTGCGGCCATGATCGTCGCCATCGCCGTCGGCTACTTCATCTCATGAGACCCAGGGAGAACACCATGAACGCAAGTACCAACACCATCACAAATCCCATGGCCGGCTTCGATAAGACGACATCCAAGTGGGGGCCGATCACCATGCTCGCCGGCATGATCGCCATGCTCTCTGGCCCGATCATGCTCGTCGCGTTCGGAGGCTACTCCATCGAACCGATGACCCTGGTCACCTGTGTCGTGGCGATCGCTGCCGTGATGGGCGTCATCTGGGTCATCGAACCGATCTCGTACTTCCCGATCCTGGGTCCCGGCGCGATGTATCAGGCCTTCCTCATCGGCAACATCTCTACGAAACTTCTCCCCGCAGCTGTCACCGCGCAGGAGAGCATCAAGGCCAAACCGGGCACGCCCCAGGCACAGATCGCAGCGACCCTGGCCATCTGCTCGGCCGCTCTCATCCACGTCATCGGACTCATGCTCATCGTCGGCATCTTCGGCCAGTGGCTGCTCACCGTCATCCCCGCCGGTGTGCTCGGTGCCGTGACCACCTTCGTGGTTCCCGCTGTCCTCGGGGCCTTCGTGATGCAGAACGTGATCGGCAACCGCAAACAGCCCAAGCTCATCGTCATCGCCCTCATCGTCGGCATCGTCGTCATCTACGGGCTGGCCCCGCTGGCACCGGCCCTGGCCAACGCCGCTCCGTTCCTCGGCGTCGTCCTCACCGCCGTCATCGCGATGCTGATGGTCAAGCCCGCACCCAAGACGGAGGCGGGCGAGGCGACCGACTCGGCCGACGCAGCCGACTCGGCCGACGCCGCCGATTCGGGTGCGCAGTCGGTGGCGAGTCCGCGGGCTGAGGCGGTCAAGCAGGACTGACATCGATCGGGCCAGACTGAAGCCAACGCCACCACCCCACCCCGCGAAAGGCGCCACCATGACCGCAGACCCCACCACACCTCCGCCTCGATCACTGGAGACGGAACACCTGAACGCCCTCGTCGAGAGGGCCGATGCCGCAGCACCTGAATTCACCGCAATGGCGGATGCGATCTGGGACGATCCCGAGATGCGCTGGGAGGAGTACCGCGCTCAGGACAGGCACCAGGCCGCTGCCCGGGCACACGGATTCACCATCACCGAGGCGGTCGGAGGCATCCCGACCGCGTTCAGTGCCCATCGCGGCACCTCGGGACCGATCATCGCCTTCCTCGGCGAATACGATGCCCTGGCCGACATCAGTCAGGAGGCCGGCAACCCTCAGCGCACCCGGGATCCGGCGAACACCTCGGGTGATGGGCACGGCTGCCATCACCATCTGCTCGGCTCCGGTGCGCTGATGGCCGCGGTCATCACGGCCGAGTACTTTGAGGCCGCCGGCATTGACGCCCAGGTCCGCTACTACGGCTGCCCGGCCGAAGAGGCCGCCGCTGGCAAGACCTTCATGGTTCAGTCCGGTGCCTTCGATGACGTCGACGCCGCCGTCACCTGGCACCCGTTCCCGACGACCACCGCCAGGCAGCACCTGACACTGTCGTACTCACAGGTCTACTTCCACTTCACCGGCATTGCCGCGCACGCAGGCGCCATGCCGCACCTGGGCCGCTCCGCCCTCGACGCCGTCGAACTGCTCAATGTGGGAACGAACTTCCTGCGCGAGCACATGCCCGACAGCGCTCGCGTCCATTACGCGATCACCGATGCCGGCGGCAGGTCCGCCAACGTCGTCCAAGCCCACGCCAGCGTCTACTACGTCGTCCGCGCCGAGGACACCCGGCAGATGCAGGAACTCTACGAACGCGTGGTCAAGATCGCCCGCGGCGCTGAGCTGATGACCGAGACAGAACTGGAGATCGAGTTCGACGGTGCCTGCGCCGAGGTGCTGCCCAACGACGCACTCGAGCAGGCACTCAACGGTGTGCTGACCCAGCTGGGCCCGGTGCCCTTCGACGCCGCAGATCAGGCCGCGGCCGCCGGGTTCGCCGTGGGCCTGAATGATCGTGCCATCGCCGAGTCGAAGCGCAAGGTCGGCTGGGACGTTGGAGACCAGCGTGCCCTCCACGACGACATCGCCCCGTTCCATCCGGACATGCCACGTAACCAGGGAACCGGATCCACCGACGTCGGCGATGTGAGTTGGGTGGTGCCCACGGTCCAGATCAGCTCGTCCACGGCAGCCTTGGGTACTCCGTTCCACGCCTGGCAGACGGTGGCTCAGGGTAAGCTGCCGTCCGCGCACAAGGGCATGATCCACGCAGCGAAGTCCATGGCGGCCACCGCGACGGCGATCGCGACCGATCCTCAACTCTTGGCCGAGGCCCAACGTGAGCATGGTCAGATCATGGCGAAGACTCCGTACCTGCCGCCGATCCCTGAAGGCGTCGTGGCGCCGCCGCTGCGTAAGGACGGTCGCTCGGCCGGGCAGTAGGAGAGTCAGGCAGTAGAGGCAGCGCGCGGGGGCTATTCGGCGTCGTCCTGACCAGGCGTCTGATCGATCTGCATGGCCTTGAACCGGTTGAGTCCGCTGATGATGTGGGTTTTGCTCACCGCGGCGACCCATTCCTTGTCCTCTGCCCGGGCAGCAGAGATGAGCTCATCGTGATGGTTCATGCTCGATGACACATCATTGTCCGAGTATGAGGCGAACAGTTTCGCCACGACGATGGGAATCATGAGGTTGTACGTTGTCGCAATGAGGGACTGAGCTGCGCTGCTGCGGATGAAGATGGCGTGGAATTCGTTGTTCACCGAGGCGATGCGGTGCCGCGTTCTCGGATCCGAGCCGAGGCTCTTCATCTGTTCGGTCAGCTCGGACAGAGCCGCGAAGTCATCCTCGGTGAGCCGACCGACGCTTTCGGACATGACGTAGGGCTCTATGACCGCACGTGAGCGGTAGATCTGCTCGATCTCCTCGGCGTCATAGCTGCGCACGCGCGTCCCACGCCGCGGAACAACCTCGACGACACCGACGCCCACCAGTTCGCGGAAGGCCTCACGAATGGGCGTCCTGCTCACGCCGAGGCGACCGGCAAGGTCGTTCTCGCGTATCCACGATCCCGGCGGCAGGTCCCCAGAGACCACCAAGCCGAGGATGCGCGAGCTGACTTCGGTCCAATGCGAGTCGCCGAACTGGGGCGGTGCGGCGTCAATGTCTACAGGCATCGGACACTAGTCCCACGACGCGTTGGCGAGTTCCTCACGGGTACCACCTCGGCTGACGAACGAGCTGACTGGGAACTTCGTCTCTTCGATGAGACCTTCAGATATATGTCTGACACGGTTCAAGTCTATGCCGGTGGAGATGCCCATTCCATCAAGCAAGTGGATGAGATCCTCGGTCGCCATGTTGCCGAGGACACTCGGGTCGCCGGGGAACCACATGTCTCCACCCAGCCCGGCGACTGAGGATTCGAGCCAGTCGGCACCGGCGGACAGGGCCGCCAGTGCATTCGCTGGGGCGAAGCCGTTGCGGTTGTGCAGATGCGCTCCGACTTCCAGGTCCGGGAATTCGTGTTTCGTCTCGCTGATGCCGGAGAAGAGTTCCAACGGAGTCTCCTCACCGGTCGTCGTGGCGAGGTAGACGCCGTCGGCGCCGACCTCGAGTGCCTTGCGGACGACCTTGTCGCGCGCCGCCTTCGACACCGGTCCGTAGCAGGGGGAGAAGAAGGCGCAGGCGACAGCGACGATGAGTCGTTGGCCGGCCCCTCGTGAGACCTCTCTGATCTCATCCAGTTGGTCCAGCAGACCGTCCGTCGTCGTTCCCTGGTTCTTCAGCGCCATGCCGTCCTCTGCCGGAACGACGAACGTCAGCTCGTCGAGCTCGCACTTCGCGGCTCGAAGTGCGCCCCTGGCGTTGGGGACGAGAGCGCGGAAGCGCACATCGGGTGGGCGGGGGATTCCGGCCAGGACCGCCTCGGCGTCGGCCAATTGCGGCAGAACCTTCGGGTGAGCGAAGGACGCGACTTCGATCTCCTTGAACCCGGCGGCGATCATCTCGGAGACGATGGCGATCTTACGATCGGTGGACAACGGCGTATCGATGGCTTGGAGACCATCTCTGAGCCCCACCTCGACGATGCGAGCACGTTCTGGCAGATTCCACATCAGCGGATCACTCCCTTGTCCCTCATATCTGTGAGTGCATCGTGGTCATAGCCGACCTCTGTGAGCACATCCTCGGTGTCCTGGCCGAGATCGGGCCCGACCCATCGCACAGCGGTGTCGGTGCGGCTGAGCCTGGGGAAGGCGTTCTGCATCGTGACCGACCCATAGTCCTTGCTTTCGACTTCGACAACGGACCTGCGGGCCTTGTACTGCGGATCGCTGAGCATGTCCTCGACCCGGAAGATCTTCCCGACCGGCACGGAGTGCTCGTTGAGGAGTTCGACCAGGTCATCGGCTTTGAACTGCAAGGAGAATTCGGCGACCAGTTCGTCGAGTTCGGCCTGGCGCTCGCCTCGAGCCGTATGGGTGGAGTACTCAGGATCGTCAGCGAGTTTGGGATTGCCCATGGCCGCGGCCAGGCGTGCGAAGACGGTGTCCTGATTGGCGGCGATGATGAGCCATTGCCCATCGGCGGTGGGGTAGACGTTGCTGGGGGCAATCTTGGGCAGGGTCGAACCGCTGCGTTCTCGTTGGATTCCGTCGTCTGCCCATTCGGGGACCATGGACTCCATCATTGCCAGGACGGATTCGTAGATCGCGGAGTCCACAACCTGGCCGAGGCCGCTGTTGTGCCTTTCCTGGAGTGCGGCGAGAACACCGATGGTTCCGAACAGGGCCGCCAGGGAATCACCGATCGACACCCCGACTCGTGATGGGGGAGTGGACGGGTCGCCGACGACGTAACGCAGACCGCCCATGGCCTCGCCGATGGAGCCGTAGCCGGCCTGCTTGGCATAGGGGCCCGACTGGCCGAACCCGGAGACGCGCAGCATGATGAGCCCGGGGTTGTTCTTCTGGAGCTCCTCGTGGCTCAGACCCCATTTCTCGAGCGAGCCCGGGCGGAAGTTCTCGACGACGATGTCGGCAGACTCGGCCAATGCTCGTGCAGCTTCCTGACCCTCCGGGGTGCGCAGGTTGAGGGTCACGGATTTCTTGTTGCGGGCCAGGACAGACCACCACAGTGATGAGCCCTTGACGGTGGCCTGACCCCATTGGCGCATCGGATCACCGTTCTTGGGGTCCTCGATCTTGATCACCTCGGCACCGAGGTCGCCCAGCAGCTGTCCGCAGAACGGTCCGGCGATGAGCTGTCCCATCTCAAGGACTCGGATTCCCCTCAGCGGTCCTGTGCCTGAGGCGCGCGATGTCTCTTCGTTCACTGGTTCTCCTTTGAAACAACAAGTTGCATACAATTATGCGAAATTCTGAGGTATGCTTTCAATCGTTCCCAGCAATGGAGCCGATTCTAGAAACACCATACACGGATCTGTATGCAATCAACGAAGTTTGTCTACCAGGTAGGACCGGAACAATCATGACAAGTCGAGAAGTCAAAGAGGACTCTGCGCAGGCGGAGCAAGTGCAGGAGGCCACCAGGTCGTTCGATCGCACGATTATGGGGCTGCCGGTCCTGGCGTTCATTCCGATGGCGATCATCGCCCTCGTTGCAGTGAGTCTCACATCAGAGGGGACCGGAATGACGGCGGCCTTCGCCGTGGTCATCTCCTTGGGCGGAATCCTGATGTGGGTGGGAAACTCCATCCCCTATTTCAAGGTGATCGGCGGCGGGGTCATTCTCTGCATCCTCGTCCCGGCGATCTTCAAGTACGTCGGTGTCATGCCCGGCTCCGTCGAAGGCCTGGTGACCAGCTTCTATGACACCTCGGGGTTCGGGGAGTTCGTCGTGGCGGCGCTCATCACCGGCAGCATCCTCGGGATGCCTCGCAGCCTGCTCATCAAGGCCGGCGCCCGAATTCTGGTCCCGATCATCGCTACAATCGCTGCCTGCTTCACTGTGATCGGACTGATCGGACAGGTCACCGGCGTTGGTGCAGGCTATGCGATCTTCTTCGTCGCCGGACCGGTACTGGGCGGCGGTGTCGCAGCCGGAGCTATTCCGATCTCAGAGATCATCGCTCAGAACAGCGGTGGGTCTGCTGCTGAGTACCTGACGGCGCTGGTGCCAGCAGTCGCCGTTGCCAACATCCTCTGCATCATCATCGCCGCAGTTCTCAACAATGTGGGCAAGAAGCAGGGGCACCGCTTCAAGGCCTTCAATGGCCAGGGCGTCCTCGCCCAGGGAGTCCGTCTGCCCGAGGCGACTGCCGAAAAGCTCCAATCACCGGCTGCGGCCGTCAAGTTGGCAGCGATGGGCTTCTTCATCGCCGGTGCACTCTTCACCGTGTCGAACCTGCTCAGCGATCTGTTCCCGGTTCTCCACGCCTACGTGTTCCTCATCCTCATCTGTGCGCTGGCGAAGATCTTCGTCCCGATGCCGCAGTACGTGGAGGAGTCGGTTGACCTCTGGTACGTCTTCGTCGCCAATGCGATGATTCCTGCGATCCTCGTCGCCATCAGCGTGATCGCCATTAACATCGATGAAGTTCTCTCGCTGGTCTCGGACCCCGGATACATGGCGATGACTCTGCTGACCGTGGTCGTCGCTGCTCTCGTCGCCGGTTTCGTCGGCTGGCTGGTCAAGCTGTACTGGATCGAATCGGCGATCTCGGCAGGACTGGGACTGGCCGACTTCGGATCCAGCGGTGACCTCGCGGTCCTTCAGGCCTCGCAGAGGCTGAACCTGCTGCCGTTCCTGTCGATCTCCTCACGCATCGGCGGTGGCCTGGTCCTCGTCGCATTGTCTGCGTTGGCTCCGTACCTGCTGTAGGCGCCGACTAGCGGTAGGTGACCTTCTCCGGGACCTGGTGGCCGTGCTCGTTGAAGGAGATGAGGCTGGTCCCGCTCTGGCCGGTGATGATGCGCGTGATTCCGGTGTTGACGGTGACCCGGTTGAACGCCATCCACTGGTCGAAGCCACCGCCGAGGAGCCTGGCCGCCGTCCACGCGATGGCTCCGGCGCTGGAGACGACGATCGTCGACTCACCAGAACTCATCGCAGCGCACGCGTCATCGAGCGCTGTGTTGACGCGGGTGGTGAACTCCTTGAAGGTCTCCGTATAGTCGCCGTCGTGCTCACCGCTGGCCCAGCGGGCAGCTCCGCGTTCGAGCTCGGCCTGGAAGATCTTCGAATCCTGCTTCGCACGCGGATCGGTGTCGGTCAGGGCGCCTGTGAGCTCCCAAGCCTGATACTCGTTCCAGCCGGAATCGATCTGAGGCTCCAGGGCGCTGGCTAGTCCGGACTGGATACCTGCGGCGGTCTGTCGCTGGCGCAGCATCTCTCCGTGGACGACGCGAATCGGCGCGACGTTCTGTGCGCCGAGGTGCTCGCCGGTGATGTAGCTCTGTTCCTTGCCCAGATCGGACAGTCGGTCATAGTCATCGGTGCCGAATGATGCCTGGCCGTGTCGGACCAGATACAGAACACTCATGCTTCTCCTCGTCTCGACCGTCCGCCATTGGAGCCGGTGCGCGCAAATGCCTATCGAGTTCGAGTCTACGGTGCCGATCAAGGCTAAGCGATCGTTCGGTCGAAATAATTGCGCGGTTCAAAGGCCAGGTGTAAATAATGCTCAAACTGTATGAATGGAGGACAGTATTTACATTGGACTGGCATAAATGATTTTGGCAGGATGATCGAGGTCACAGTCAATCGATGCTCAAGGAGGACGCGATGGACAAGACGACGAGCCTGTCGGAGGCGATCAGCACCCATCTCTACGATGGGGATACCGTCGCACTGGAAGGCTTCGGGCACCTCGTTCCGGTCGCTGCGGCGCACGAAATCATCCGACAGAAATACTCGAACCTCACCCTGGCGCGCATGTCCTGCGATGTCATCGTCGACCAGCTCCTCGGCGCCAACTGCCTCACCGGTCTGATCGCAGCCTTCGTAGCCAACAGTTCGGCAGGCTCCCTCTACGAACTGCGCCGGAGAATCGAGCACTCGGATCCCGAACCGCTGTGGTTCGACGAATACAGCCACGGCGGAATGGTGGCCAGGTATCAGGCCGGTGCATCAAAGCTCCCATTCCAGCCGATCGCCTCCTATCGCGGCAGCGATCTCGCCCAGAAGAACCCTCGAATCAGACCCGTGGACGACCCCTTCGGCGGCCCACCGATCTACGTCGTGCCCGCACTCAACCCGGACCTCACGGTCATCCACGCCCAACGTGCCGACTCGGCCGGAAATGTGCAGGCCTGGGGGATGCTGGGAATCCAGACCGAGGCCGCCTTCGCAGGCCAGCGACTCATCGTCACTGTCGAAGAGATCGTCGACGAGTCCATCATCCGCTCCGACCCGAACCGCACCATCGTTCCCTCCCACATCGTTGACGCTGTCGTGGAAGTGCCCCGTGGTGCGCACCCGCACGCCGTGCAGGGCTACTACGACCGCGACGACGCGTTCTCCCGAGACTGGTCAGCACTTGCCCGCAACGCCGAGGCGGTGAAGACCTGGCTGCAGACGAACATCCATGACACCGCAGACCACGACGAGTTCCTCGCACTGCTGGGAGCAGACCACTTCGACAAGCTGGGCATCCGCGACGCCTATTCGACACCCGTCAACTATGGAGGCCGGGAATGACCGCTGGCACATCTGATCACACCGATTTGAAGAAGGACGGCGGGGCTGTCACGAGCAGTGAACTGCTCACCATCCATTCTGCCCGAGCACTCGCCGGACGCCGCGTCGTCTTCGCCGGACACGGCCTGCCGACACTGGCCACCTCACTGGCCCAGCGCACTGTGGCCCCGGAGATCGAGATCGTCTACGAATCGGGAGTCACCGGAGCCAGACCGCCGGACCTGCCGCGCACCATCTCCGACTCGGTGCTGGTACCGGGGGCCGCCTCGGTGATTCCGATGACCCACCTGTTCAACTACGTCCTGCAGGGGCAGCGCATCGACGTCGGATTCCTCGGAGCCGCACAGGTTGACCGTTACGGCAGCCTCAACTCCACCCTCATCGGCGACGACTGGGAGCATCCGGACAGCAGGCTCCCCGGCTCCGGCGGTGCCATCGAAGCCATGGCAGGGGCGGCTGAGATCTTCCTCGTCATGCGCCGCCACACCCCGCGCACGTTTGTCGAGACTCTCGACTTCGTCACCTCGCCCAGTCCTCACCGGGCGGCACAGTCTGAGGTCGGCACCATGCCCGCCGGCGCCGGAGTCACGCACGTGATCACGGACCTGGGGATCATGACCCGATTCGCCCAGGACGAGGAACTCACGCTCAGCGCGGTCCACCCAGGAGTTGACCCTGCCGAGGTGGTCCGCCAGACCGGATGGGACCTGAAAGTCGCGAGCGATCTCGAAACGACTCAGGCTCCCACGTCAGAAGAGCTGGCGGTACTCAGGGACGATCTCGACCCCACCCGCATCTACCTGCGCTGAGCCGAACTGCGGCTGATTGCCACCGACAGCAGAGCGGTCGTGGGGACAACAATCATGATGATGAACCCCAGATAGGTGTCGCGGCGTTCCGTGCATTCCTGTTGGAAGTCGGCCGAAAAGGCGTCGTAGGCCTCAGCGGACATGCTGGGCAGTTCGGCATCCCAGCTGCTCGATGACTGCGCGTCCTCATCGGGGTAGGCGCGATCGGTCGGCCAGCCGAGCATGATGATCGATTCACACCTGACCCGAGTGTCTGCGATGTTGACGGAATCCTGCCCCGGACCACCGCTGACTGTGGTCTCCTTGGCGGTGAAGCGTGGGTCGTGGAACAGCAGAATGAGAATTGTGATCAGCCCGAGGTAGATGAGCACGAGAACGAGCGGATGTGTCTTTCGCTTCATGGTCAACCATCATCGGTCTCGTTTAGGAAGCCGACCGTCCTAAACTCTCAGGCCGAGCGCGCTGACCGACTCTCGAGGTATTCCGCTTTGGCGTTTCGAGGCGTGCGGTTCGGGGATGCGAATGCGGTGGCGATGTTTCGTGCCTGGGTGATGCCGGCGCTTCGATTGTCGGCGTTGTGCTCGCCCTCGACGTCGTAGATGAGATGGCTTTCCACGTCGGTGATGCCGCAGTAGGCGAAGATGCCGATATCGAGCTGGGCATGCATTGCGTCCCCATACCCGTATTTGTCATAGGTGCGCTGTTTGGAACCACCGACGCCGAAGAGTGCTGTGGGCACGCGGGGGAGGAGTCCGTTCAGCGGCTCCTTGCCTCGATCGGCAACACCCGAGCCGTACTGATAGGCCCAGTCGCCGGTGAAGACCCGCTCGATCCAGCCCTTCATCATCGCCGGCATCGACCACCAGTAGACAGGGAAGACGAACGCCAACCGGTCCGCGACCTCGACTCGCCGGTGCATGTCGGCGATGCCGGATGGGATCGGACCGCCCCAGAAATGATCGTGGTCCGCCTCAGTGAATCGTGGGTCGAAGTCTTCGGCATGGAGATCGAGGAGATCGATCGAGTGGCCTGCAGCTGCGAACGGTGTGTGGAAGGAATCCATCACCGCGCCCGGATAGCTTGTGCGGATCGGGTGGGCGAAGACGGTCAGCAGGTGCATGGATCTCCTTCCATCAGCACGGCGCTCGCCGCACTGCGGGCCGCAGCGATTGCTCGCGGGCCCATATATGAGGCTGTTGATGTTGCACCCTCGAAGATGATGAGCAGCTCATCGGACAGGGCCTCATCTTCACGACCGAGCTCATTGACGACGAGGTGGCCGATCAGCTCTCGCAGGCGCCGCCGATATTCCGCGACCACGGTGGAGACCCCAGCCCCGGCGCCAAGCGTGTCGGCTTCTCCTTGAGCGCGCAGGAACAGGCAGCCCCGGGCACCTTCTGCTTCTATCCAACGTTCAAGGCCGGTGAGCAGCTCGTCGAAGGTCGACGCCGTGCACGTGCTGAAGAAGCGTTCCATCCGCGCCTGGAGAACGGCAATCGTGAGCCCGATCTTGCTGCCCAGATGCTTGTACAGGGTCCTCGAGGAGACGTTCGCTGCCTTGGTGAGAGCATCCATGCCGGTTGCCGCGAAGCCATTCCCGTCGAAGACGGGCTCACAGCTGGTGACGATGTCGGTGCGAGTAGTGGACATGATGACAACGGTACAACGAGCGTTTTACATCGGGCAAGCCCAGGGCACAGTGAAGTCGGCTGCTCGCGGCGGTCAAACTGTGGTCAAAGGTCTGATGAACATGCCGCTGGAATGACGGGAAACCTCGGCGAAGGTGACGATTTCGGGTGACCTGGCGACGGTGTTGGACTATGCTGGCCAAGTTGCCGGAAGCGACCCACAAGGTCGAAGCTCGCTCTTGTGCGTGCCGCTTCTGCACTGCGCATGGTCGCCGATTCCTTCACAAAGGGGTTCGAGTAGGCACCAGCGCAGACGTCACCGCACCATCATTCGCGTGGCCTTCAGTCCTGACCGACCGCTGTTCCAAGCACCGCACGGTGCGGGCACGGTGATCGGCGAACTTCGATGACAGCACTGGTATCCCGCCGGCCGTCACACGACCAAAAGGATCAATCATGACGACTACGACCGAAACCGCCGCAACGACGGCACAGACCTCAGCTCCTGCCATCACCGATGGGGAGATCTTCGCCGCTCATGAAGGCGGAAAGCTCTCCGCCGAGCTCACCCGCCCGCTCGAGACTCAGCGCGATCTCTCGATCGCCTACACGCCAGGCGTGGCCAAGGTCTGCACCGCGATCAAGGACGAGCCCGAACTGGCTCGCACCCACACCTGGACCGGTCGCCTCGTCGCCGTCATCTCCGACGGCTCGGCCGTCCTGGGGCTCGGCGACATCGGCCCCAAGGCCTCACTTCCGGTCATGGAAGGCAAGTGCGCGCTGTTCAAGAGCTTCTCCGGCCTCAACGCCATTCCGATCGTGCTCGACACCAACGATACCGATGAGATCGTCGAGACCATCGTGCGCATGGCCCCCACCTTCGGTGCCATCAACCTCGAGGACATCTCCGCACCGCGCTGCTTCGAGATCGAAGACCGGGTCAAGGCTGCCCTCGACATCCCAGTCATGCACGATGACCAGCACGGCACCGCCGTCGTCGTCCTCGCTGCGCTGACGAACGCACTGCGAGTGGTGGACAAGTCATTCGAGTCATTGCGCGTCGTAGTCTCCGGTGCCGGTGCTGCCGGTGTGGCCGTCGTGAAGATTCTGCGTGATGCCGGCGTCGGCGACGTGGTCGTCCTCGACTCCAAGGGCATCGTCGAAGCTGGCCGCAGCGACCTCACCGAGACCAAGCAGGCACTCGCTTCAGAGACGAATCCTCGCGGCATTGCCGGCGGAATCGATGCCGCGTTGGACTGTGCCGATGCATTCATCGGCGTCTCCGGCGGCACCATCGACGAGGCGCACCTGTCGCAGATGGCCGATGACGCGATCATCTTCGCCCTGTCCAACCCGAACCCCGAGGTTCTGCCCGACATCGCAGCGAAGTACGCGACCGTCGTGGCCACGGGGCGCAGCGACTTCCCGAACCAGATCAACAACGTCCTCGCGTTCCCCGGAATCTTCCGCGGCGCCTTGGACGTGGGAGCCACCGACATCACGGATGCGATGAAGCTCGCCGCCGCGCGTGCGATCGCAGACCTCGTCGGTGACGACCTGCGCCCGGACTACATCGTGCCCGGCGCACTCGATGAACGCGTCGCTCCCGCTGTGGCTGCAGCGGTTGAGTCTGCCGCCGATGCAGATGGTGTTGCTCGGGAGTAAGTTCCCTGAAGTTCTGAACTTCCTGACTGCGACCAGCTGGTTGTAGACAGACGAACGGGCGCCGGTGCTGACGCACCGGCGCCCGTTCTGTCGTTCGTCTCAGGCTGAGTCAGCCCATAGAGTCAGGCCTTGAGGCCAAGCTCAGGAGTCCTTGGGGATCCTCAGGAGTCTTCGGGGGTCTGACCTTGGTGATTGGTATTGGGCCTGACGGCGTCGACTGCGCGTTTCATTGCCGACTTCGTGTCAGCGGGTGCACTCTGCGCTGCCTTCGACACGGCCTGCTTCTGTGACCGGGGTCCGGTGGCGCCCTTGAGCCCCGAAGTGTTCTTCGCATCCTCAGACGCATTGGCTGCGAACAGGGTGTTCCTGATCTCCTGTGTCATCTCGCCCAGGCCACCCGGGTTCGAGGGCATGAACAGCACGTTTGAACGACCCTCTTGGGCCACGTTCTGCATGGTGTCGAAGTACTGGGTCAGCATGAGCAGCTGTTCGGCTGTCCTGTCGATGCCCACCGACTGCAGCTTCGAGTACTGTTCGGCGATGCCTTCGGCAATGGCTTTGCGCTGTGCGGCGACACCTTCACCGTGCAGGCGCATCGCTTCGGACTCCGCCTGTGCCTGAGTGACGCGCTTGATCTTGTCGGCCTCGGCCAAGGACTGCGCGGCCACACGGTCACGCTGGGCTGCATTGATCGAGTTCATGGAATCGCGAACCTTGGAATCCGGGGTGATGTCCGTGACCAGGGTGCTCACGATCTTGAACCCGTAGCGGCGCATCGACTCCGAGAGCCGGCGCTCGACGTTTTCAGCGATATCGTCCTTCGACTCAAACGCCGTGTCCAGGGTCAGGCCCGAGAGCGCTGAGCGTACGGTGTCGAAGACATAGGACCTGATCTGCTCCTCGGAGTTCGCCAGCTTGTAGTAGGCGTCGGTGACGTTCTCCTCCTCGACGACGTACTGCACGGCGACGGGGACTGTGACGAAGACGTTGTCGCTTGTCTTCGACTCGATGTTGACCTCGAGCTGCTGAACTCGCAGGGAGATCGGTTTGCTGATCGTTTCGACGAGGGGCATCTTGAAGTTCAGGCCCGGCTTGGCGACCTTTTTGAACTTGCCGAAGCGCTCGACGATGACGTTCTCCTGGGTCTTGACCGTGAAGAACATGCTGGTCCTCAACTTGCCGAACAACAGTACGGCGAGGATGAGGACGACGACTACGACGGCAATGACGCCTCCGGTGAGAATTTCCATGGCTCCTCCGAGCGTGAGTGGGGTGCGCTGTTTCCTACAACATCTGTTGCTGACCCACTCTAGTCGTGACGGAGACTGCTGCGCGAGGGCCGACTGCTGCGCGAGGGCCGACTGCTGCGAAGGCGGCCGGTCAGTCGGAGACACGAGCCACCTACTGTGCGGTCGTGATCTCCACGCGCAGTTCCGGATGGATGGCTGGGCGTTCGTCCTCAGGGAAGGAATCGACAACCTGATCGACGAGAGGCTGCAGGAAGAGCCTGCCGAGCTGGCGGACCATGGCGGTGACGACCTGTTCGACACGGTCACGGCTGGCCGATGCCTGCCCGGCGTTGCGCATGGCCTCGACGCTTTCCATCGTCAGAGAGGCCAAGCGTGAGATGAGCATTCCGTCAGCGGGCATCTCCAGGACCTGACGTCGCAGGTAGTCGACGACGAGGGGATTGTCCGCGAGCATCTGTGCCACGGTCTCATCGCGGACAGTGACGTCAGCGACCTTGTCGGCCGATTGGGAATCGGCACGATCAAGGGCGGATGCGAAGAGTCCGACGATCCAGGACTCGACCGCTTCCCTGGTGCCCTCCTTCGACCCGAAGTAGTGGCCGATGAGCCCGATGGCGACGCTTGCCTCGGTGGCGATGGCGCGCAGCGGGGTGCCCGCAAAACCCTTGACCGCGAACTGGTGCAGGGCGGCATTGCGAATCCGGGCACGACTTGTCAGGTCGTCGTGGCCGGCATGTGGGAAGCCGAAGTCGTCGGTCTCCGCCATGGCGCTCCTCCCGGCGTGGTCTGTGGTCAGCATCTGTCTGGACGGCCTGTCCCTGACGCTCTGTCCTGGGCAATTCTCGCATCCAGACCATTGAACAATCTTTCAATAGCTTATACAGTCTTTCAATATCAGGGAAGCGCTTCTTGAGTTCAGCAACATTTCGCAGCGTCAGCAGCAGGGTTCGACAGGAGGACCAACCATGAGCGAGCACGATCTTCTGGCCGGTGTCACGGTCATCAATCTCGCGATCAATCTGCCGGGCCCCTACGCGGCCGCCCGCCTGTCAAGCCTCGGAGCGCGGGTGATCAAGGTCGAACCTCCGGCGGGTGACCCGGTCTCCCAGGTTGTCCCCGAGTACTACCGGGAACTGACCTCCGGTCACGAGATCCTCACGTTCAACCTCAAAGAGGACGAAGACATCGCCCGGCTCCACGAACTCGCAGCCGAAGCCGATGTGCTCATCACCGCCATGCGGCCGCGAGCAGCACAATCGCTCGGTCTGCCCTCCATCGTCGACCGCTACGGGCTCGTCCACGTCGAAATCGTCGGATTCGCGGGGGAGCGGGAGGACGTCCCCGGACACGACCTCACCTACCAGGCCGCCCACGGAACTCTCGTGCCCGGCATGACCCCGACAGTTCCCGTCGCTGACATCGTCGGCGGCGAGAGCGCAGCGACTGCAGCACTGGCCGGACTGCACAAACGCGACTCGCAGACAGGTGAGAAGAAGACCGGCATCGTCAATCGCGTCGTGCTCGATGAAGCTGCAGCCCGGGCGGCAGGACCATTCCGGCACGGCCTCAGCTCACCAGGTGGCCCACTGGGTGGGGGATCACCGTTCTACCGAACCTATGACACCGCTGACGGGACCATTGCCGTCGGCTGCGTCGAACCAGTCTTCGCCCAAGCCCTGGCTCAGCACGTCGGCAGCGACCACGCGAGCCTCGAAGCGGCATTCGCCGCAAAGCCCACGAGCCAGTGGATGGAACTGGCCCGAGCCCACGACCTTCCCTTCGAACCGGTCGCCGTGGCCTCGGACCGCGCAGCCGCGGCAGGCACAGCCCCGACCGTCACGCCCGGCACCTGAACCACACGAAGACACACAGACTTCAAGGGGGAGCACCCATGATTCTCGACGGATACCGCGGTACCTGGGAGACACAGGAAACTGATGACCTGCGCGAACTCGTGCGCAACTTCATGAACAAAGAGATCGTGCCCCACCAGGACACCTTCATCGACAACCACCAAGTCGACCGGGAACTGTGGAACCGGGCCGGAGAAGCAGGACTGCTGTGCATCTCCATCCCCGAAGAATACGGAGGAGGCGGCGGCACCTTCGCCCATGAGGCAATCATCCTCCAGGAACAGGGATTCGCCGGCGACGCGGCCTGGGGCAACAGCGTCCACTCCACGATCATCGCCCACTACATCAACACCTTCGGCACGGAGGAGCAGAAGAAGCGGTGGCTGCCCGGAATGGCCACCGGCGAACTGGTGGCCGCGATCGCCATGACCGAACCTGGCACCGGATCTGACCTGCAGAGCGTGAAGACCAAGGCCGTGCGTGATGGCGAGGAGTACGTCATCAACGGCTCGAAGACCTTCATCTCCAATGGCACGCACTGCGACATCCTCGTCATCGTCGCCCGCACAAGCGAAGAGCCCGGCGCCAAGGGCGTCTCCCTGATCGTCGCCGAGGTGGCCGACCTTCCCGGTTTCTCCCGCGGACGCGTACTGGACAAGGTCGGCCAGCGCGGACAGGACACCCGCGAACTGTTCTTCGAGGACATGCGCGTACCCGCAGGCAACGTCCTCGGCGGAGTCGAGGGCCGAGGATTCATCCAGCTCATGCAGCAGCTGCCGCAGGAACGTATGGCGATCGCCGTGGCGGGAGCGACGACTGCCGAGGCCGCAGTGCGCGAAGCGGTGGCCTATGCGAAGGAACGTGAGGCCTTCGGGCAGTCGATCATGAAGTTCCAGAACACGAAGTTCGTCCTCGCCGAATGCGCCACTGAAGTCTTCTCCACCAGGACCTTCGTCGACCATCTCACCCAGCTGCACATCGACGGGAAGCTCACAACCGAACAAGCCTCCGCCGGAAAATACTGGGCCACGGACGCGCAGACCAACGTCATCGACCGCTGCCTGCAGATCTTCGGCGGCTATGGCTACATGATGGAATACCCGATCGCGCGCATGTACGCCGATGCCCGTGTGCAGAAGATCTACGGCGGCACGAACGAGATCATGAAGGAGCTCATCTCCCGCGGACTCTGAGCAGGCTCTCTGAGCAGGATCGGTGCCGCAGTCTATGCATTGGCAGTACATCTGATGTCAGACGTATACTGGAGGTCCGGTGCGGATCGATCTGTGGAGGGCGAGGATGGCGAAGACAACGACATCTGATCGGATCAAGGATCTCATCCTCTCCGATGGACTCAGGCCCGGCGATCCCCTGCCCACCGAAGGGGAACTCTGCGACCGCCTCGGCGTCTCCCGATCGAATGTCAGGGAAGCCATCCGCAAACTGTCGACGCTCGACATCGTCGACGTCCGGCACGGGCACGGAACCTACGTCGGTGAGATGTCCCTCGATGCGCTCGTCGAGGCACTGGTCTTCCGCGGTGTGCTCAGCCCCGGCGATGACCTGCGAGCACTGCGCGACGTCGTCGAAGTCCGCCAGGCCCTCGACTTCGGAATGTCCGAGGCGATCGTGAAGAGTCTGCAGGGCACAGTGAACCCCGAACTCTCAGCTCTTGTCGACGACATGGTCGCCATGGCCAAGGAAGGGCGATCGTTTCCCCAGCAGGATCGGGCCTTCCACACAGGGCTGCTGTCGGCCCTGGACAATTCGCTCGTCGGCCAACTCGTCGCCGCCTTCTGGGACGTGCACACAGCAGTGCTGCCCCGGCTCAACGTCGCCGTGGCCGCCGACCTGGAGCAGACCGCGAAAGCGCACGGGGAGATGCTCGAGGCGGCTCAAGCCGGAGATGTCGAGGCCTTCCATGCCGCGATCACAGTCCACTACGATCCGATTGCCCGAGCCCTCGACCGCGACGTCGACTGAGAGAAGAGAGCTGATGGAAGTCATCATCGCCCCTGAACACGAGCTGTCGACGCTGGTCGCCGACGCAATCGAGGCCCTTGTTCGTGAGAAGCCCTCACCCGTGCTGGGCCTGGCCACCGGATCGAGCCCGCTCAGCGTCTACGATGAGCTGGCGAAGCGTCACGAACGGGACGGACTTTCCTTCGCCGAGGTGCGCGGCTTCATGCTCGACGAATATGTGGGGCTGCCGGCCTCGCATCCACAGCGCTATCGCAATGTGATCGACTCCGAATTCGTCTCGCGCGTGGACTTCGCCAAGGGTGCGGTGCAGGGCCCGGATGGGACGGCTGAGGACCTCGGCGCCGCCTCGGCGGAGTATGACCGTGCCATCGCCGAGGCTGGGGGAGTCGATCTGCAGATCCTCGGTATCGGCACCGACGGTCACCTCGCCTTCAACGAGCCCGGATCATCCCTGTCCTCACGGACGCGGGTGAAGACCTTGGCCCGTCAGACGCGGATCGACAATGCTCGCTTCTTCGACGACGATGTCGACGCAGTCCCGCAGCACTGTCTGACTCAGGGCTTGGGGACGATTCTCGAGGCCCGTCACCTCATGCTCATCGCCACCGGCGGTCATAAGGCAGAAGCCGTGCACCAGATGGTCGAAGGCCCGGTCTCATCGATGTGGCCGGCCACGGTCCTGCAGATGCATCCCCATGTCACAATCCTCGTCGACGACGCGGCCGCCTCGAGGCTGCAGTTGGGCGACTACTACCGACACACCTACGCGAGCAGACTCGAAGGACAGAGGCTCTGAGCTAGGGGCTCACATCTAGCCAGTCAGCCAGCAAGTCAGTCAGTCATTCAATCAGCCAGGCGTGCAGGCGTCGACGAACCAGGATGTGATCGTCGACGGGTGAGTGATCGCTGTGCCCACAACCACGGCCTCGGCACCGGCGGCCAAGGTCGCTGCCGCATCGGCCGGCGAATGGATGCGACCCTCGGCGATCAGCATCGGTCCCAGATCCGCCTCCCGGATCTCACGCACAAGCTCAAGATCGGGACCGGTCGTCGGCGGGCGCTCACCCGAGTATCCGGCCAGAGTGGTGCCGATGAAGTCGGCACCGGCGGCGGCCGCAGATCGCGCATCCTCGAGGCTGCCGCAATCGGCCATGACCAGGGCGTTCGTCTCCTCATGCAAACGTGCGATGGTCTGTGCCAGGCTCAGCCCGTCCGGGCGTGGCCGGCGCGTGCCGTCGAGTGCGACCACATGAGCGCCGGCCAGCGCCACGGCGTGCGCGTGCTGGAAGGTCGGCGTGATGACGACGCCGGAGGAACCGTCCTTCCACAGGCCGATGATCGCAGTCTCCACCGCTGATCGTGTGGCCTGGATGTCGCTGATGCCTTGGATGCGCACGGCGGCCGCACCACCGCGCACAGCCGAGGCCGCGACCTGAGCCATCGTCCGAGGATCCCGCATGGGTTCACCCGGGTAGGCCTGGGCGGAGACGATGAGGCCTCCGCGGAGGGAATCGACGATCTCCTGCTTGGTCAACATCCTTGGGACTCCTCGCTGCTGGTCATTGTGGTCCCGTCGGTGGATCCGCGGCTCTTCGACCACAGGCTCGCCGCGCCGATGAGAGCCGCGTCCTGTCCCAATTGTGCCGGGCGAACGGACAGCCCGCGAGCAGCGGGAATGAGTTCGGCTGCGAACGCTTCACGCAGCGGGGCCCACCACAGCTCACCGGCTCCCGAAAGGCCCCCGCCGATGACGATGACCTCGGGAGACAGCACATTGGCCACACCGCCCAGGGCAGAGCCCAAGGCTCGGCCCGCCTGCTCGAACGCACGTTGTGCCGATGCGTCCCCGGTATCGGCGAGTTCGGCCAGCTCACGTGTCGTAGTCACCCGTAGCCCACCTGGACCGTGTTCCCCGACTGCTCGTTGGTAGGCCGAGAGCACAGCAGGGCCGGAGGCTATCGCCTCCAGATGTCCCCGGCCGCCACAGGGGCAGGGCAGTCCCTGCGCGGCGGCGACCGGAAGGTGACCGATGTGCCCCGCCGCTGCACGGCGGCCCGTGAGCAGACGGTTCTCCGTGATGAATCCGCCCCCGATGCCCGTACCCGCGGCCACAAGCAATGAAATCTGAGTTCCGCGAGCGGCACCGGCCAGAGCCTCCCCGAGGGCATGGGCATGAACATCGTTGACGGCCCGCGCTTCGACCCCGAGCCGCGCCGTGATCTCGGCAGTCAACGCTGTCCCCGCCCAACCGGTAAGCGAGTCCGTGGCCGAGACGACGGATCCCGTGTCGGGATCGATGACCCCCGCGGATCCGATGCCGATGTGCCAGGCGGGGGTGGAACCAGCAGCGGTTGAGACTTCGGTGTCGCGGATGACCTCGCGAGCCACCTCGGCGATGGAGTCGAGGATGGCGCGAGCACCTGCAGCAGCCGGCGTCGGCACCTCCCGGAGATGGTCCACGACACCGTCGATGACGGAACCGGCACGGATCTTCGTGCCTCCGACATCGACGGCGACGACTGGAGCTGAGGTCACAGAAGTCCCTCGGCGGAGATGACCTCCCTGACGCGGTTAGTCTCCTCTGCATCGAGTGCGAGCATCGGCTCGGCCATGCGGTTGGAGGCGATCACGCCCATGAGCTGCAAGGCCGTTTTGAATGCGCCGAGGCCGGCGGCACCGGGGGAGACGCGTCCAGGTGTCGGTGCGGCGGTGATCTGGAACAGGCGGGCCAGACGGTCCTGCTCGGCTGCGACGCTTGTCCAGTCACCGGCTCGGGCGGCGTCGAAGAGGCGAACGTATCCGGCCGGGTCGACATTTCCCAGACCCGGGACGATGCCGGCGGCGCCGCCGAGGAGCGCACCGTCGGCGACCACCTCGTGGCCGGTGAAGACCGCGAAGTCGGGCAGATCGTTCGTCTCGATGAGGAGACGACGGAAGGACACGTCATCGGCCGAGGAATCCTTGACTCCGGCCAGCACACCCTCGCGAGCCAGGCGCACGGTGACGTCATGGGGCAGTTTGGAGTGGGTGCGCACGGGGACGTCGTAGGCGAAGACCGGAACGTCGAGGCGTTTCGCGACCGTGCGGAAGTGCTGCTCGATCTCGGCTGCATCGGACAGCGCATAGAAGGGGGTGGTGACCACAGCGGCGTCTCCGCCGATCGAGAGCAGGCGTTTCGCCTCGTCGAGGACGCGGCCGGTTGTCTGTTCGCTGATGCCGACCAGGATCGGGACCCGACCGTTGGCGGCTTCGAGCGCGGTGGTCAGAACCTGATCGCGTTCGCTCGCGGTGAGATAGGGGACCTCGCCGGAGGAGCCGAGAACGAAGATGCCGTGCACCCCGCCGCGGACGAGATGGTCGACGAGGGCCGAAGTGCCCTCGCGGTCGAGCTCTCCGCGCTCGGTGCGCGGTGTCAGCAGTGGGGGGATGATGCCGTGGAATTCACTCATTGGTCAGTCCTTGCTTGATGTTGTTGCTGTCCCCCGCCGAGGTTGTCGTCGGGGAGGTTGGGATGCGACGTGTGTACTGGTCACGTTTGCCGTAGATCGTCAGTGCGGTCACGTCGTGGTCGGCGCGGCGGGTCTTCGAGCCGGTGAACAGGGAGATGACGTAGCCGAAGACGACGGCGCCGACGAAGGCCACAGCGGAGACTGCGAAGGGTGTCAGGCCTGCGACATCCTGGACGTACCAGGCGACCCCGGCACCGAGTACGAGTCCGCTGAGCACTCCGGCGCTGTTGGCTCGCTTGGTGAAGATGCCGAGCGCGAAGACACCGGCGAGGGGAACCCCGAAGAGTCCGGTGATGGACAGGAAGAGATCCCAGGTTTGGGCCTGATCGGTCGCAGACAGGTAGAGGGCGACCCCGACCGAGAGCGCTCCGACGATGACGATGACGAGTCGGGAGAAGCCGACGCCCGTGCGTGCCAGACCGTTCTTGGGTGGGAAGAACCGGTCCCTGATGTCGACGGTGACGCAGGCGGAGATCGAATTCAGGCTCGACGAGATCGTCGACTGTGCGGCCGCGAAGATCGCGGCGATGAGCAGACCTGAGATGCCTGCCGGCAGTGCGGTGACGGCGAAGTAGGGCACCAGGGCCGAGGTGTTGAATCCTTCGGGCAGAGCCTCGGCGTGCTGGTAGTAGCTGTAGAGGACGGTGCCGATTCCGTAGAACAGGGGAATAGTCAGCAGTGCGAGGAACCCGTTGACGATGAGGGACCGGATCGTGCTCTTCGGAGAATCGGTCGTCTGATAGCGCTGCACCACGTCCTGGCTGGCGGTGTACTGGTGGAGGTTGTTGAACACGGAGCCGAGGAAGACGATCGGGATGGCTGCCGCTGCTCCACCGAACTTCCAGTTGTCGGCCGAGATGAACTTGTCGTCTGCTGCCGCGTCGGCGGCAACTGTGGCCAGACCACCGTCGAGGGCGGCGATGCCGAAGACGAGGATCACGGCTGCGCCGACGAGGAGGATGATGCCCTGCACCACGTCGGACCAGATGACGCCTTCGATGCCGCCGAGGAAGGTGTAGACGACGGAGAGAACGCCGACCGCGGCGGCGACGAGCACGGGGCTGATATTGGTCACCGAGCTGATGGCCAGTGTCGGAAGGTAGATCACGATGGCCACCCGTCCGATGTGGAAGAGCACGAACAGGACCGATCCGAGAACCCGGATGGTGGGCCCGAAGCGTTCTTCGAGGTACTCATAGGCAGTGGTGACGTCGAGCTTGCGGAAGAAGGGGATGTAGAACAGGACGAGCAGCGGCACGATCGCGAAGATGGCGATATTGCCGGCCGCGTAGGACCAGTCTGTGAGGAAGGCCTGCTCGGGCGTGGACATATAGGTGATGGCGGACAGCGTCGTCGCATAGATGCTGAAGCCTGCCGCCCACGCTGGGATGCGACCGTTGGCCTTGAAGAAGGAGTCGGTTCCGGCGCTCGCCTTGCGGGTGAACCAGACCCCGATTCCCAGCGTTGCCAGCAAATAGATGATGATCACGGCCCAATTCAGGCCGCCGAGTCCCGGAGCGTCCATGCTCCCTCCTCACGTGAGTCCGAACGGGCTTGCACCACTGCGAAGACCCGACTGATACATAAGACGTCTGATGTCCTATGTTGCCAATGTACGCTGAATGTGTTCGCGGACACAAGCCTTGGGGGAGGTTCGGGTGGAGGAGCGGCGTCATGCGTGTTGATTTTTCATTGTGAAACTAACTGTGCACAGATATGCTATATGTGTAAGCAGTTAGGAAATAGCGATGCCGAATACAGCACTCCCTGCAACCTTCACGCTCAAGGACGCGCTCCTGGCCGGCGTGCAGAAGCACCATGTGTACACGCTGCTCGAGCAGGGCGAAATCGAGAGAGTAGGGCGAGGGGTCTACATGCGCCCTGGTGTCATTGATCCCGCGTTTACGTCCCTCGCGGCAGCGACGGTCGCGCAAGAATCCGCCACTTTATGTCTTACCAGTGCCCTCGTTCACCACGATCTGAGCGATGCGATACCGTTCGAATCAACCATTGCTCTGCCTCGCGGCACCCGCCCTCCTTCGGGGATTGCCAACGTGAAATGGCACAGTTTCGATTCATCGACCTTCAGTATTGGGCGTGAGCAGATCACGATCGACAATGAACTTTCAGTTTCGGTCTATTCGTCAGAGCGCACCATCATCGACTGCTTCCGTCTCATGCACATCGAGGGAAACGATGTTGCCCATGAGGCACTTCGCCGCTGGCTGCGTCGCCGTGGCAATACTCCATCGGCCTTGCTGAAAACTGCGTCATCGTTCCCGAAGGCACTGCCGAAACTCCGAATCGCACTGGACGTGTTGCTATGACACCTCCTGTTCCACCCAGAGACAGCCCTGCGGGGCGGGCGTACAACGATCTGCGCAATTTGGCGCAACGGCATCAGCGTGACCCGGCTGAGTACATCACTTTGTATGCGTTGGAAGGCCTCCTCGCGCGCATCGCGGCTTCTGAATTTTCACCCGACTTCGTACTCAAAGGTGGAGTGCTCATGGCGGCCTTTGCCTCTCGCAGACCCACACGCGACGTAGGCCTGGCCGCATCTGGCTTTCCCAACGACGTACCTGAGGTAGAGCAACGGATTCGGAAAATTGCCGCGATCACGATTGCGGATGGCCTGGAATTCGACCCGAACTCGGTGCGCGGCGAGCCGATTCGAGATGAAGCCAATTACACAGGTGTTCGTGTGAAGGTCGTTGCGCAACTGGCAACTGCCAAGGTGGCGCTCCATGTTGATATCAACTTTGGTGACCCGATCTGGCCTGCCCCGACAGAGACTGAGCTGCCGCTTCTCCTCGGCGGCACACTGCGATTAACTGGTTACCCAGACCACATGGTGCTCGCTGAAAAGATCGTGACTGCGATCGAACGTGGTGAACTGAACACTCGTTGGCGCGATTTCACGGATATTGTCGCGATTGCGCGCACTCGCAGGATTCGAGGGTCGGACCTGCGGCAAGGTATTGATGCCGTCGCCAACCATCGGAATGTTGAGGTGGAACCGCTTGAGTCCTTGCTGGGAGCAATGCCCAAACTGGTGCAGCTCAAATGGGAAAATTGGAGAAAGCGGCAACGGTTGGAGAGCACCACTCCGGAGAGCTTCCGTGAATTGCTGACTGCGTGCTTCGCCTTCGCCGATCCGGCACTTGCGTCACGCGTGGAACACCTCCAATGGGACCCAGTGGCGCAGAGGTGGAGGGACCTGCCCAGCTGAGCAACCCCTCAAGACCGAGACGGCGGCCATGTGGGAAGATTGAAGGCGTGTCGAAAATTCTTGAGATCCTGACCCCGGAAGGCCTGCCGCCACTGGCCGAACGCCCCGGTGTCTCCTTCATCATGCCGGTCCTCAACGAGGCCGAGCACATTGCCAAAGCGATCACGACGATCCTGGCCCAGGAGTATGAGGGAGACAAGGAAATCGTCCTTGCCCTCGGGCCCTCGACCGACGACACGAACCGCATCATTGCGGACATGGCAGCCAACGATCCGAGGATCCAGACCGTTGACAACCCGCAGGCTGCAACGCCGATCGGCCTCAACCTCGCCATCGCCGCGACCCATCACCCGGTGATCATCCGCGTCGACGCACACTCCGGCCTGCGCACCGACTACACCAAGCAGGCCATCGACACCCTGCTCCAGACCCAGGCCGCGAACTGCGGGGGACTCATGCTCGCCCGCGGTCACACCTCCTTCCAGAAGGCCGTGGCCCGGGCCTACATGTCACCGGTCGGCCTCGGCGGTCCTGCCTACCATTCCGGGGACGAAGCGGGCGAGGCCGAGTCGGCCTACCTCGGCGTCTACCGTCGTGAGGTCTTCGACCACCTCGGCGGCTTTGATGAAGGCATCAAACGTGGACAGGACTGGGAACTCAACCTGCGCATCCGCAACGCGGGCGGGCGCATCTGGTTCAACCCGGACATGGAGGTCACCTACTGGCCACGTGACTCGTGGTCGAAGATCACCCAGCAGTTCTGGGCCACCGGCATCTGGCGCGCTGAACTCATCCGTCGCTACGGATCGGCCAACTCGCTGCGCTACTTCGCGCCACCGGTGCTCGTCCTCGGGATGGGCGCCAGCGTCATCGAAGCCCTCCTGCAGCTCACGGGGCGGACGAAGACATGGCCGAAATTCCTGCGCCGCTTCACCTCTCTGGTCCACGTCCCCAGCTTGGGATACGTGTCAGCAATCCTCGCGACCGCCTCGGCGGCGAAGGACTGCGGACGACGCGAACGCGCCTGGTTCGGCCTCATCCTGCCCACCATGCATCTGTGCTGGGGCGCCGGCTTCCTGCGGGGGCTGGTCACCGGGGCCGGATCGACGAAGGACGGCAGTCGTTGAGCAAGAAGAATCGTCGGTACGGTCGCAGCGAACGTGAACAGAACGCTCGCGCACAGGCCGGAAGCGAACAGCCTGCCGAAGATGCGCTCGAGAGCGGGCGTGGTCCTGTGCCAGAACGTGGTCCGGTGCCCGAGCGTCCGGCGCCGAAGAGCTTCAACGCTCCGCTGTGGGCCGGCATCATCGTCGTCATCGCAGTCCTCGCCGTCCTCGGCTTCAACATGTTCGGCAGCAAAGCCCAACTGACCGTGGACGCGCTCGAAAAGCCCGTGGTCGCCGCCCTCGACGGCGGTTCCGAGGTCTACCCGGCGAACTCTAAGTTCTCCTTCACCGAGAACGCGAAGTTCGGGTACCTGCCCGCACCGACACTGTCGGAACTCGGCGATGGCACCATCGTCGCCGCTAATCCGAAGTCCGCGCCCAAGGCGATGGGGCTCGAGGATGACCTGTCCTCGCTGGATCGTGATTCGTTCCTGGACCAGGACATCAAGCCTCCGCGCAAGAACACCGCACCCGGTGAGCCCATCACCTGGGACCAGATGGTCGATGAGATGTCTGGAGCCACCGTGCTCATGCCCCTGATCGAATCGCCCGAGGTCGCGGCCCCAGCGCTGAAGAAGATCGCCGAGGCTGACATCGCCGATTCGACGATCGTGCGCACCGATGATGCCGAGGTCGCCAAGGCCGCATCCGACGCCGAGGTGGCCGTGATGTTCACCGGTGATCCGACGGCAACATCAAAGCAGTCGTTGTCCGAGGCGGGGTACACGATGATGGCTGTCGATGCGGCAGATGCTTCGACCTGGACCGGCTCGGATCTCGACATCTGGGTCACAGGGGTCAAGGATGAGAAGCAGCTGAAGAAACTCGCCGAGGCTGGGATCTTCGGAGCCCTGAGCACCAACCCGTACTCCATCCAGCCTTCAGAAGTGAAGTCCAACTGAAATTCTGTATGACACCAACGATCAGGAGATGACATGACACAGCCCATCGGCAACCCCTCGCACATCGGAAACCTCGACGCCGCGCAGCTCGGCCCACAGCCGACCTACCTGCCCGATGACCATGCAGATGTGGAGGCGAAGAAGCGCATCGACGCCGGCGAAGAGCCCATCGACATCGTCGCTGGCCTGCCTGCCTCATCCCTGGCCTGGGCGATCCTGGCCGATGAAGCACACAGCGAGGGCCGCCTCGTCGACTCCTACGCCTATGCCCGCGTCGGCTACCACCGTGGTCTCGATGCGCTGCGTGCCGCCGGGTGGCGTGGAGCCGGTCCGATCCCGTGGAAGCACGAGATCAACCGCGGATTCCTGCGCGCGCTCAATGCTCTGGGTCGTGCCGCCGGTGCGATCGGCGAAGGTGAAGAAGCTGCTCGGATCGAAGAGTTCCTGCGCTCGTCCGACCCGGCCGCCATCGATGCGATTGCGGCGGGGGAGTAGGGGCGAGGGCTTCTAGATTGCTACTGGGCTGTGTAGCCGCCATCGACTGGCAACACTGCGCCAGTGATGAAGGCTGCTTCATCTGAGGCGAGGAACAGTGTGGCGTAGGCAACGTCCTCAGGTTTTCCCAACCGACCGATCGGATGTTTTGCGCCCATTAACTCCTTGTAGGCATTGAGTCCTCCAGGTCCCCGAGACCCGAGCTCTTTTACCAACGGAGTCAAAATCGTGCCTGGAGCCACAGCATTCACCCGAATGCTGTCCTTGCCGTAGGTCACCGCATCCTGTTTGGTCAAAGCAACGACGGCTCCCTTGGCGGCGTGATACGGCGTCAATTCTTGTGACCCTACCAATCCATAGATGGACGCGAAGTTCACGATCGAGCCGCCACCTGCATTCTTGAGATGCGGGACGGTGTGTTTGGTCATGAAGAACAGGCCCTTGACATCCACACCCAAAACTGCATCGAGCTCTGCCTCTGAGACTTCGTGTGTAGGTTTGTCCGCACCGGTTACACCAGCGTTATTGATCAAGACATCAATTTGTCCAAACGCCTGAACAACTTCGTCGACGGCGGAACCTACTTGTGCCTCGTTGGAAATATCCACTTTCCAGAACTTGGCTGTTCCACCTTCAGCTTCGATTGCTGCGATTGTCTGCTCTCCACCGTTTTCGTCTATGTCAATGACCGCCACCGATGCACCCTCACGGGCATAGAGCTCAGATTGAGTGCGGCCCATTCCTGCCGCACCGCCGGTGATGATAGCCACCTTATTTTTTAGTCGATTCATTTGAGGTCCCTCTTCGTGAGTGAAATGTGATTCGTTACTCCACTTAGTTTGGGCCACTTGTTGTCACATCAAAGGTCTCAAATTGAGACGTTGAGTGACTCTGCAACTGTGCGAAAGTCTGTAGTGAATACGTTTCCGCCACCTCCTACTGGGCTGACTGGATCGCGGCAGCGTGAACAACACTATTGGACAGGGAGGTTCGATGGGACGGTTACAGGGGAAAGTGGCCATAGTTGCCGGTGCTACTCGCGGTATTGGTTTGTCGATTGCTACACGATTTTTGGAAGAGGGTGCAAAAGGGCTCTTCCCAGATGAGGGTGTAGGTCGGCCGGGCGCGTCGGTCCGCAGATAGACGTCGAGATCTCCCGACGACGGAGGTTCCTACGCCATCCATCCGAAAGACCTCGACGTGTCCGACGCTACCCCGCCGGCCGGCTTCGGCCGCCCTGACCTGACCGCCTTCGCGTCTTATCCCAATCGACTCTGATCGGGTCTGCTGATCCTCTCGACGAGAACGCAGCGACATCACAGCCACCCAACCCCGACCGTCCGGGAAGCCGGGACACGTCACATGGCCTATGCTGCGGGCGTGTCGAGTGGGTCGTCCAGGGGCTACGCAGGAGCGTCGACGCGACGTGCTGAGAGCTGGTTCCAGTCGAGTACTAGCACACCGGCTACAGGCATGGCGATAGGTCAGGAACGGCGTCGCTCCCTACGCAGGAGGGAGCGCAGAGTCTCGGCGTTCGCGTAGCCGACCCGTAGCGCGATCTCGGCGGAGGTGAGGTCCGTGGTTGCTGAGAGGTGCCGAGCTCGCTCGATGCGAAGCCGTTGGACGAAGCCGAGCGGAGTGAGGTTGAGCGCCGCACGGACTCGTCGTTCGAGGGTGCGCCGGCTGGTGCCGAGCGACTGCGCGACGAAGGCGACGTTGAACGGTTCGTCCAGGCGGGCGCGCACGAAGCGTTCGAACTCGACGACGATCGGGTCCTCGTGCCGGAGATGTTCGTAGGCGACGAAGGCCGCCTGCGACGGGCGCTCGTCGATGATGAGGAGCTTGGCGACGTGTTGGGCCAGGTCGGGGCTGATCGATCGCACGAGTGAGAGCGCGAGGTCGATGTGGGCGAACGCGGCGCCGGCGGTGACGAGGTTCCCGTCGACCACGACCATGGTGTCGAGATCGAGGGCGACGGTCGGATAGCGCTTCAGGAACTCCGGCCCCAGGAACCAGCTGGTCGTCGCCCGCCGATGATGCATCCGTCCGGTCTCGGCGACAGCGAACACGCCGGTGCACGCCGCGGCGATCCGGGTGGTCGCCTCGTCGAGGCGCCCGAGCGAGGCGATGACCGAACGAGCATCTCGGCTCTGGAGGGCGTCGTTGGTAGCGGCGGCCGTAAGGGTTCCAAGCGCAGGGACGACGACCACGTCGAACTCTGCGGACTCCGACAGCGGGTGGTCCACCGACAGGGTCATCGATGCCGTCGTGGTCACTCGCCGTTTCGGTCCGAGGATGGCGAGTTTGATCGGGTCGATCCGCGGGTCGACATCGCCGCGGGCTCCGTCGGCCACCCGCACGATGTCGATGATCGACGCGATAGCCGAACCGAAGCAGCCGTCGATCGCGATCAGTCCGATACGCATGACGTAAACAATAGCAATACTGCCGTATACGCCACTACCCACCGGCCCTCGCTCGTCATACGCTGAACTTGTCCCACGAAGAACCCCGACGTCAAGGAGAGTCCCTCATGTCCACACCCGCATCACTTCCGTATGCCTTCGTCGCCAAGATCGTCGCGGCCGATGGCCAGCACGACGCGGTCGCCGATCTGCTCGCCGGCGCTGTCGCACTCGCCAACGAAGAAGTAGGAACGATTGTCTGGTTCGCGGTCAGGACCCACGCCGACACCTTCTGGATCTTCGATGCATTCCCCGACGAGGCCGCTCGCGACGCCCACGCCAACGGCGCCATCGTCGCAGCCCTGACGGCCAACCAGCACCTCCTCAGCGCAGCACCCGAGATCCTGGCGGCCGACGTCCTCGCGTCCAAGCTCCCGTAGTCCGCCAACGCACGAGACGATCGCGCCCCGCCGAGCCGTCGCCAGGTCGCGACGCAACGCCACGCTGCGTTGCCGAGCGGCGCGAGGCCTATCGGCACACGGACAGGATGCCGGCCGCGAGCGCTCAGCCGGCGAGGGTCCGTCGCAGAGGAGAGCGACGTCGGTGTCGGGCAGAGCCGTGAGGCCAGCGCATCGCGCGACCACCAGAACCGAACAGCCCCTGCCCTGCGTTTCCGCAGGTCAGGGGCTGTTCGCCGGAGCCGCCTGTCGGAATCGAACCGACGACCTAATCACGTCGGCTTTGCGTCTATCGCTTGATGCGCCCACTGGGCGAACGAACCGCTGACCTGCGCAAACGCCGAGCGTGGGGGACGCCGCCATCCGGTGGTGACCGACGACGACCGACCAGTACCGACCGTTTCACCGGAGCTTGCGGCGGCGTCGAAGCCGAGCAAGCTCCATTCCTTTAGCTCACCGCGCCCTCCTCCTCGCCGGTCCCGTCGTCGTCGAAGACGTTTCAGGGGTCTTCCAGGTCGGCGGTCAGTCGCTGGAGGGTGATGAACAGGTGCGCGGCGGTGACCAGGGTGGTGTGGTGGTGCCAGCCAGCCCAGGTGCGGCCTTCGAAGTGGTCCAGTCCGAGGCCGTGCTTGAGCTCACGGTAGTCGTGCTCGATCCGCCAGCGGATCTTGCCCAGCCGGACCAGCTCGGCGATCGGGGTGTCGGCCGGCAGGGTGGACAGCCAGTAGTCGGTGGGTGCTTCGGCGCCTTCTGGCCATTCGACCAGCAGCCAGCACTGCGGCAGGGATCCGTCCGGGTTGCGGGGCAGGTTCCGGTTGGCCGGGCGTGCCCGCACCGCGGTGAACCGGGTGGCTAGGGTGCCACGGGAACCGGCCCGCCAGGACACCTGCTCGAAGGCCTCCGGATCCAGGGGCGCGGCCAGGTCCTTGGCCTGGAGCGGGCCGTCTCGGTAGCTGGCCCGGGCCGGGGGGCGGCCGCGCCCGGAGTAGGCCGGGAACTCGAAGGTGGCCTCGGCCGGGTGCACGCTGGTGGCTCCCTTGACCTGCACGATGTAGTCGATGCCCCGCTCGGTCAGGCCGGTGCGGAAGGCGCCGTTGTCCCCGTAACCGGCGTCGGCACAGATCACCGGCGGCGGGGCCAGCCCCCAACAGGCGAGTTCGTCGAGCATCTCCAACGCCAGTTCCCACTTGGGCCGGTGCCGCACCGTGTCCGGGATGGCGGCCTTCGCCCGTCGTGCCGCGGCGTGTTCGGCGTCCTCGTTGGTCTCGGCGCACACATCGTCCCAGGACTCGGGCAAAAACAGCCGCCAGCCCAGCGGGCAAGACGCGGCATCGGTCGCCGCGTGCACGCTCACCCCGATCTGGCAGTTGGCGACCTTGCCCAGCGACCCGGAGTACTGACGGGCCACCCCCGGGGAGGCCGGCCCGTCCTTGGGGAAACCGGTGTCATCGATCACCCACGCCTGCGGCTGGACCAACCCGATCGCCTTGGCCGCCAGGCGCCGGCGGACCGGCTCCACGGCCCAGTGCGAGGACGACACGAACTGCTGCAGCTACTGGTAGTCGATCCCGAGCCGCTCGCCCATCGGCTGCATCGACTTGCGCCGGCCCTCCAGCATCAAACCCCGCAGGTACAACCCGCCCTTGGCCCGCTGGTCCTTCCGGGACAGCGAGGCGAACACCTCGGCCACGAACGACTCCAACTCACCCCGCACCCACTCAATCTCGTCCTGACGCATGCGGCGCGATTAACAGGACCCGACACAGATTAAAAGACCTAACCAAGTACTACTAGCCACGACCCCCTTCTCCACGGGAACCATACTTGGTAAAGCGGGGATGGTCGCCGATTGTTTCGACGAGATGTTCTGCGATTGCAAGTGACGAAGTTGCACCGGGCGAGGGCGCATTGCGCACTAGGGTCGCGCTACCGATGTCCTCGATGACGAAGTCATCGAGGAGGCGGCCATGTCGATCCATGGCCTGTGCGCGGATGCCGCGGGTAATGGGTGTGGATACGGCTCCTTCCAGGCTGGGCACATATGCTGCAGCACCGGCCAGGAACTTCTGACGGGAAAGAACCGCACCGAACTCCTGCACCGCGGCGTGCATATTTTGCCCGGCGAACTTCCAGAAGCCCGGGCTGGCCGCCACGTCGATGCTGTCCTTGAGCCCAATCCGCCAGCCGTTGTAGTTCTCCCGACCAAAAGACAAGAACGCGTTGGGGCCGACGAGCATCTCCCCGTCTACCCGCTTAGTGAGGTGAACCCCTAAGAATGGGTATGCCGGATCCGGCACCGGATACACCAGGCCATTCAGGATGTTTCGATGTTCGGGGGCCAACTGCGAGTACTGGCCAAAGAACGGCACGATCTTAGGATAGGCAGCCCCTCCTGCCAGACGCGCGACTCGGTCGGACTGCAGTCCGGCGCAAGCGATGAGGTGATCAAAGGTGTGGATGCTTTGCTCACCGCCACGCGCCACGGTTACTGCACAACCCTGTTCCCTATTGGCAATGGAGACGACCTCGGCCCCCAGAATCACCCGCCCCCCAGCGCGCTGGACGTCATCAATGAGCGCGCGCGTGACCGCGGCGTAATCGATAATCGCGGTATGGGGTGAGTGCAGTGCCATTCGGCCGACTGCGTTAGGTTCAACGCTTCGGATGCCTTCGGGACCGAGTAGTTCGACGTCGGGCACACCGTTGGCTAGCGCCTTCTCCTTGATATCCCGCAGTCGGGCTTCTTCCTCCGGTGTTAGTGCCACCACGATCTTGCCGCATTTGTCGAACGGCAAGTTCTTTTCGCCGGCGTAGTCGTGCAATAGGTCAACGCCTCGGCGGCACAGGCGCGCTTTGAGGCTACCGGGCTGATAGTACAGTCCGGCATGGACGACACCTGAGTTGTGTCCAGTCTGGTGGTCAGCCACGGCATCTGCCTTGTCAAGGACGGTGACCTCTGCGCCCGGAAATCGATGGGTGATCTCGCGGGCCACGGCGGCGCCGATGATTCCTGCGCCGATCACCCCGAACGAATATGTGGACATTGTTGGATTGCTCCTTTGAAATAGACTCTGGTGCTGGATTTGGGATACTGGAGGAATGGATACTGTCAGTCGTGGTGTGAGCTTGACCGATCAGGCTGTCGAATCGATCAGGGGCGCCATCATCAAGGGCGACTTGGTCCCTGACCGGCTGTACACCGGTTCAGAGCTGGCTCGCCAGCTGGGCGTGTCTCGTACGCCCATCCGTGAGGCGTTGCAGGTCCTCTCGCGGCGCGGCATGGTCATCATCGAGAAGAACCGCGGGGTGCGCGTGCTCAATACCTCAGTCAAATCATTGATCGAGGTGTTCCAAGTGCGGTTGATGCTCGAGGTTCCGATGTCTCGGCGTGCAGCACAGTTGAAGACAGACAGTTCCGTGGCGGAGTTCGAGGCCGCCGTGGAGCTGTTTCGTGTCGCGGCGGAGTCGGGCGACCCCGGAGCCGTCCTGCGCGCGGATCGTGACTTCCATGGTGCTTTGATGGCCGGCGCCGGGAACGACAAGGCGCGGGAGCTGCTCCAGGAGGAGCGCGACTTCGTGCTCAGCACCGGAGTAGGTACGGTCCCCACCTCGCGCACCGCGATGGAGTGCTTTGATGACCACGCCGACATCATCGCCGCATACCGCCGAGGGGACGCCGTGGCCGTCGGCCGTGCCGTATCGCGACACATTGCCAATACCGTCCGAATCTTGATTCGCCAGGAAACGCGGAATCGTCCCGAATTCGGCGAGGTCGACGCCGACGAAGCCATCAATTGGCTGACGCAGCAATGCTGAGTACAACTCCGCCCGCCATGGGCGCCCGCCGTAGACACATTTGTTGCCTCGCAGGTCATACGGTCACCGCGATATATTTTTCGATCTGGTACTCCTCGATGCCGCTGTGACCGCCTTCTTTCCCAAGCCCCGAGGCTTTAATGCCACCGAACGGCGCGGCTGGGTCCGCGACTACGGGACGATTAATGCCAACCATTCCGCTTTCGAGGCGTTCCGCTGCCTGAATTGCCTTGGTGATATCGCGCGTGTAGACGTAGGAAACCAGCCCGAACGGCGTGTTGTTCGCGACCTCAATCGCCTGATCATCGCTTTCCGCTTCGTAGATGGACGCGATCGGCCCGAAGATTTCTTTGGTGGCGAGGGCAGAATCCAAAGAGGCGTTAGCGACCACGGTCGGCGCGAAAAAGAATCCGGCCCGGGGTACGGCCTCGCCGCCTGCTATGACTACTGCACCCTGATCGATGGCATCCTCGAGCAACTTCTGGACATTGTTGCGCTGGTTCCCATCGACAAGGGGTCCCACGTCAACGCCCTCTTCGGTGCCCGGGCCGACTTTGAGTTGGGCGACCTTGGCCAAGAAAGCCTCTCGGAATGCGGGTGCCACCGACTTCTCCACGATGATCCGGTTCGCGGCGACGCACACCTGACCTGCGTTTCGGAACTTCGCTACCGCTGCGCCGGCTGCAGCCTCGACTGGATCAGCATCCGAGAGTACGACGAACGGCCCGTTTCCTCCGAGCTCCATGGAGGAGGTCATCACGTGATCTGCGGCCTGCTTGAGCAGTGTCGTTCCGACTGCGGTCGATCCAGTAAAGCTGACTTTACGCAACGTTGGCCTTGACATAAGGGCCTTCGACTGGCCCGAGGCAGAACTGGTCGTAATGAGGTTGAGTGCTCCCTGGGGAACTCCTGCGTCATGGAGAAGCTGCACAAACATGTGGGTCGAAAGCGGCGTGAGTGCTGCGGGCTTGATGAGCACAGTGCAACCGGCGGCGAGGGCAGCACCGGCTTTGCGCGCACCCATCGACAACGGGAAGTTCCACGGCGTGACGAGATAAGACGGGCCCACCGGCTGGTGAGTGGTGATGATCTTGTAGCCACCGTTGGGGGCGTCACTGTATCCACCCCGCTGTTGGGGGACCTGTTCGGAATACCACTGGATGTAGTCGGCAGAAACCTGTACTTCACCGCGGGCCTCAGCCAGGGGCTTACCCATCTCCAAGGACATGACCCAGGCAATATCCTCCTTACGCTCGAGCAGCAGATCATAGGCGCGACGCAAGATGTTCGAGCGGTGACGGGTTGTCGTCGTTCCCCACTCGTTCTGGGCCCTGGTAGCGACCTCAAGGGCCTCCAACGCATCCTCCAGTGACGCGTCTGCCACTGCGACGATGACCGTCTCATCGGCCGGGTTCTGAACATCGAAGGTGTTGCTGTTCGACGCAGAACGCCATTCTCCGCCGATGAAAAGCCCGGTCGGCACATCGATCTGACCGTGGGGCGCGGACAAGGTTGTCCAGTTTGATGGCTTCATGAGGAACGGATCCTTCCAGGATGTCGGTGACGTGAACCGGTACTAGGAACTTAGTGCACGAGAGTTGACTTACACGTTACATGCAAGTCATCATAACTGTAATCCAAGTTACAAAGCAGTGACCTCGCGCTAGCGATAGGGAGAGAACAATGACAACGACTAAGCAATCCGAGCGGGCTCGGGTGAGGCGCGTAGCCGGCTCCTCCATGATCGGCACCACTATTGAGTGGTACGACTACTACATCTTCGGCACGGCGGCGGTACTGGTCATCAACGACCAATTCTTCCCGGACCTGTCCCCTGCAGCGGGGACTCTCGCCTCGCTGGCCACATTCTCCGTGGCCTTCATCGCCCGTCCCTTCGGCGGCATCATTTTCGGCCACTTCGGCGACAAGGTCAGTCGTAAGACGATTCTGGTCTGGTCACTAATGCTGATGGGGGTGTCGACGTTCCTGGTGGGCTTCCTGCCCAACTATGCCGCCATCGGTATTTGGGCACCTATTCTTCTCGTGGCCCTGCGCTTCCTTCAGGGCCTCGCAGTGGGCGGCGAATGGGGCGGGGCTGTCCTCATGGCCCTCGAACATGCCCCCCAGAACAAGAGAGCCTTCTACGCTTCCTGGACACAGTCAGGTGTGCCTGCGGCCCTCGTCCTGTCCTCGACGATTTTCCTGTTCATGCAAATGATGGATGAGCCTGCGTTCCACTCTTGGGGCTGGCGCGTTCCGTTCTGGATCTCGGCTGCGCTGATTGTGGTGGGCCTGTTCATCCGTCTGCGCATTACAGAATCGCCTGAGTTCTTGAAGATGAAGGCCGACAAGCGAGAAGTTCGTATCCCCCTGTTCGAACTTCTGCGGACAGCTTGGTGGCCTCTGCTCCTCGGCATCTTCACGCTGGCCTCGCCGAACATCATCTTCTATATTTCCTCGGTCTACCTGCTGAGCTACGGGCCTGATCATGCTGGACTCTCGCGGGATGCCGTGTTTGTGGTCTTGATCGTCGCGTCGTCCCTCGCGGTCTTCACGATTCCGTTGGTGGCCGTCATTGCGGATCGGGTAGGTAAGAAGAAGATCATGCTGACCGGCGCCGTCATGGTGGCGCTCTTCATTTTCCCCGTCTTCTGGTTGGTGGACACCGGTCAGCCTCTGGGCGCCCTCGTGGCGATGATTCTGGCGTTGCCGATTGCTCACGCCACCGCCTATGCCGTTGTCGCCAGCTTCATCCCTGAACTCTTCCAACCGGAGGTGCGTTTCACCGGTTCCTCGCTGGCCTATCAGATCGGAGGCATCGTGACCTCGGCGCCGGCTCCTGTGATCGCCGCGTCCTTGATTCAGAACACAGGCTCGTCGATGTCCATCGCTCTTTATGTCTCCATCGCGGCACTCGTGGGGTTCGTGGCGATCGCATTGAGCCGAAAGCACCAGGAGCCAACCCCTCAGGTGTCTACCGAGCCGGCGGTTGGCGGTAGCGTCGGACGCTAGCAGCGTCTGCACCTCCGGCCCGCGGCATCATCCCAAGTCCCTCACGTGAGCCCTACCTGTCCACTAGGACAGATCAGACCCGTACCCGATCAAATGGAGAAGCCTGTGCCTAAAGTTGCTGTTCTCGAAGAAATCAATGGACCCATCACCTTGCAGGACTTTCCGGATCCCCAACCTTCTCCTGGAGGCGCCCTCGTCGAGGTAGCATTAGGAGGAATCTGCGGAACGGACGTCCATCTGCGAACTGGACACCTGAATGTCCCGCTGCCCCTGGCGATGGGGCACGAGGCCGTCGGCTGGATTCGGAAGCTAGGCGATGGCCTCACCACAGACGTCGAAGGACAACCCCTTGCGGTGGGCGACCGGGTGGTCTGGGCGAACAATATCCCTTGTGGTTCCTGCCACGAGTGCCTAGTGCTCAAGGAACCGACTCTGTGCTTGAATCGGAAAATCTATGGCATTAATCGTCGTGCATCAGATTTCCCCCACCTGCAGGGGGGTTGGGCCGAGATGATAGTCCTGGAGGCCGGAACAACGATCATCAAGATCCCCGACTCGGTGAGTTTCGAGGAGGTCATCACCTTGGGGTGTGCCGGTCCAACGGCAATCCATGGGGTGGTCGAGAACCTCAAGATTGAACCGGGGTCCGTCGTCGCCGTTCAGGGCGCTGGACCCGTGGGCCTGGCCTCCGCCATGTATGCCAAAGCCATGGGTGCTGCACTTGTCGTGATACTTGGCGGGCCCACCTCTCGCATTGAAATGGCGCTACAAATAGGGGCTGCAGACGCGGGTGTTGATATGGACTCTTACCCGACCGCTCCGGAACGTCTGGACGCGTTCCGACAGCTCACCCCGCATGGCGGAGGGGCAGACGTGGTCATCGAGTGTGCCGGTGTTCCCTCAGCTGTTGCCGAGTCCATCGACTTGGCACGTCCAAATGGGCAGCTATTGGTGCTGGGCCAATACACGGACCATGGGCCCACGCCCATCAACCCGCATCTGATCACCAAAAAGCAACTGAAGGTGTTCGGATCGTGGGGGTTTGCTCCGGCCCACTACGTTAAGTACGTCAAGTCGCTGCCCCAGCTCGTCAAGAACCACGACTTGGCCTCCATCCTCTCCGTCTACCCCCTGGAGGAGATCAACGACGCTCTCGCTGACGTGGCTTCCGGATCAGTCACGAAGGCTGCGCTTAGGCCCGGCACCAAGAACGAGGCATGAACCGGTAAAGAAGCACGCACCTCTGCTACTTCGGCGGCCTGAGTTCGGGGAATCTGCCGCCCTTCTGGTAGGTCGTGGGGGCCGGCGATTAAGGTGGACCATGCTCGTAGTAGTCCCGGGAACCGGTCACGTCGTCACCGTAGGGCTGGGTGATGTAGTGCTGGAGTTCGACCAGGGCGGGGGCAGCCCCGAGATGGACGGCACGGCCCGGCCGCGGGGCAGGGTGGCTAGTAGTACTTGGTTAGGTCTTTTAATCTGTGTCGGGTCCTGTTAATCGCGCCGCATGCGTCAGGACGAGATTGAGTGGGTGCGGGGTGAGTTGGAGTCGTTCGTGGCCGAGGTGTTCGCCTCGCTGTCCCGGAAGGACCAGCGGGCCAAGGGCGGGTTGTACCTGCGGGGTTTGATGCTGGAGGGCCGGCGCAAGTCGATGCAGCCGATGGGCGAGCGGCTCGGGATCGACTACCAGTAGCTGCAGCAGTTCGCGTCGTCCTCGTGGGCAGTACTTGGTCCGTTTGCAACCAGCGATCTCAATGTTCGTGGAGGTATTCGTGCGCACGCGCAACGTATGGGAGCTGCATACCAGCGCATGGGGGCAGAGCGTGGCCAAACAGACGTGTGGACCGAAGACATGATCGCCGAGGTGGAGTCGGCGCGTCGACGTGAGGTGCCGCTCAGCTGCTGGGACGAGGCCGTCGCCGACCGTGATGTGGGGTTCATGCAACTGCTGACATCGCGAAGTACGAATCGAAGAAAGGATGTTTGATGAGCAATTTCGACGGAGAGGTCTTTCTCATCACCGGGGGTGCCGGTGGAATTGGGAAAGCAACCGCCACGGCGCTGGCGCGAGCCGGGGGCCGTGTTGTCATTGCCGACAATGATCCAGAAGGTGGTCACCGCGCGGTGAAAGATGTCGAGCAGGCAACCGGAGGCTCGCTGCGTTTTGAGCTGTTAGATGTCACCGATCCTGAAGCAGTGGCCTCCTGCGCGCAACAATTGGAAGATGACGATTGGCCTGTCCACGGTCTAATGGCCAACGCTGGCATTGCACCCAGCTCCGCTGCGGTCGACTATCCCGATAGCTTGTGGCTGAAGACTGTCGACATCAATCTAAACGGTGTCTTCTGGTGCTGCCGGGAGTTTGGTAAGCGCATGATAGAAAGGGGTACGGGCTCGATCGTAGTTACTTCGTCGATCGCTGGCTTCAAAGTGGTGTCACCAGAAACTCACGTTGCTTATGGGACGACTAAAGCGGCCGTAGCTCACATGGCTGAGTTGCTTGGTGTGGAATGGGCAAGTTCCGGTGTCCGAGTGAACGCAATTGCTCCGGGATATACGGCTACGCCGATCTTAGACAATCTCGAAGCTGAATCTCCTGAAACGTACAACGAGTGGATTTCCCGGACACCTTTGGGCCGGCTAAACGATCCGGCGGAGATCGCTAATGCAGCGGTCTTCCTGTTGTCGAATCAGTCCAGTGGCACGACGGGAACAGTGCTGCACGTAGACGGGGGATATAGCGCTCGGTAGACGGGTGCGGACGTGGTCCGGGTTCGTGCAGGAGCTGAGCCTTTCGCTCTGGGACTCTTACGCTATGCCCAAACCAGTTTCAATTCCCTGCCCTGAGCCATTTGGGCGGTGAGGACTCAGACAGTTGTAAAACAGCCAGCTTCTTGTGGCCCCGAACTGATCTTCGGCCGCCCTCAGCTCGAGACGACCGCCGCTCCGCCCTCAATATTCTGGGCGGTGAAGACGGCGTCGAGCAGACCGGGGAAGCGGGCGTCGAGGTCGTCCTTGCGCAGCGAGTTCATGATCGAGGTGCCCTGATACTCCTGGCGGATCACGCCGGCCTCGCGCAGTGTCCTGAAGTGGTAGGTCGACGTTGACTTCGATACCGGCAGCTCGAATGTGGCGCAGGCGTGATTGTGGTCTGTGTTGTTCAGGCGGCAGGCGATGTGCCGGCGAATCGGGTCGGCAAGCGCGGCGAGCACGGTATCGAGCCGCATCTCATCCCGTTCGGGGTGTTCAAGGGTTCTCATGTGCCGCCTCCTTGTCTGATCGCCTCGGTGATTGTTGTGTCACATTGCTTCGCTGTCCTTTGATTGTACGTCTTTCCTCGTAGTACGGTAAACGTCGAAGTACGAGGAAACTCGTACTTCATCTTGAGTCCAGCACGTACGACTCGAGCCCACTACCTACGATCACGAGGTCATATGTCTCATCTGCTGTTCGAACCACTCACCCTGCGCGGCCTGACTTTCCGTAACCGTGCCTGGGTGCCGCCGATGTGCCAGTACTCCGCAGAGAACCTCGACGGCGTCGCCACACCATGGCACTCCGTCCATTACGGATCCCTGGCCAGCGGCGGCGCAGGCGCCATCATCGTCGAAGCCACCGGTGTCACTCCAGAGGCACGGATCTCTCCGCAGGACCTGGGGTTGTGGAATGACGAACAGCGTGATGCTCTGGCCCCGATCGCTGACTTCATGCACTCGCAGGGAGCCGCGGCAGGCATCCAGCTCGCCCATGCCGGACGTAAGGCTTCGACCTACCCCGACCTGGGAAACGGAAATGAAGGCAGCCTCCCCGAAGACGAAGGCGGCTGGGAGACCCTCGCGCCCTCTGCGGTGCCCTTCCCTGGACTGGATACGCCACGAGAGCTCACCGAGGCAGAGATCGGCGAGACTGTCGCTGCCTTTGCGGCCTCTGCGCGCAGGTCGATGGAAGCCGGGTTCGACTTCGTGGAGATCCACGGCGCGCATGGCTACCTGCTCCACGAGTTCCTCTCCCCACTGTCCAACACCCGCACCGACTCCTACGGTGGAACCCCGGAGAACCGTGCCCGTTTCCTCCTCGAGGTCGTCGATGCCACCCGCGCCGAGGTGGGCGAAGAGGTTCCCGTGCTCGTGCGCCTCTCCGCGACGGACTGGACCGACGGTGGGCTGAGCCTCGATGACACTGCACAGCTCTCCGGTTGGCTGAAGGAGCACGGCGTCGACCTCGTCGATGTCTCTACCGGCGGCAATGTCATGGCCAAGATCCCAGTTGGCCCCGGCTACCAGACGAGCTTCGCCGAGGGGATCCGCAAGCAGGCTGACATCCCCACAGCCGCAGTCGGGCTCATCACCGAGCCATTCCAGGCCGAGCATATCCTCGCAACAGGGCAAGCGGATGTGGTTCTCCTGGGTCGCGAATCGTTGCGCGACCCCAACTTCCCGATTCGCGCTGCCGCCGCGCTGCGTCACGAGATCGACTACAAGCCGACGCAGTACCTGCGGGCATACAAGTAAGCCGCAGAGCCCAGAAGCGGTTCAGGGCCCTGAGTCGGCTCAGAGTTCAGAGGCGGTGCGGATGCGCTCGATGAGGTCATCCAATCCGTCATTGAACTCTCTGGATGAGTGGTCTTCGGCCAGTTTGTCCTCCAGGCGCCTGACCGTTGCATACTCGGCGGGCTCCTCTTCAGGTTCGTCACCGTCACCGGCTATCGGCACGATGTCGATGCCCATGGCGGTCACCTGGAGGAGGAGGTCGCCGAGGAGGAAGCTGGTGAAGGCCTTATAGGCGTTGACCGCATGGGTCTCGGAGAATCCGTAGCCCAGCAATGATGAGAGGAAATGGTCCACCCAGCGAATGCTGCGCAGGGGTGGCCGCAGCCATGGTGCCTCTGGAGGCTGTGAGATCAGCAGCGGAAACATTCTCGGATGAGTCAGCGCCAGGTTCCGCATGGCGTTCGCGACGTGATGGAAGTAGGACTCCCAGCTCTTGGGCTGGGTCTGCATGAGTTCGTCGTCGAACAGGCTGTCGATGAGTTCGCGCACGGCCGCGGAGACGAGCTCTTCGCGGCTGGAGACATGCCGGTACAGGGCCATGGCCTCGACATCGAGGGTTGTTCCCAGTCGTCGCATGGTCAAGGACTGGACTCCGTATTCGTCGATGTATGCGATCGCGGCCTGAACGACGTCCTTACGGCACAGGCGTGTGCGATTCATGAGTTCTCCTTGTGGCTGAAGCGAACGGTCATCAGGGGCGACATGTCTCAGCCCAGCCTCGACGGTCCATCGTAGTGATCCTACCTGCGGGCTCGGCCGATGCGGTGCGCAACCGCCGATGGCCGTGGCCTTGCCGCTTCAGCGGTGGGGCCACGGCCATCGATGTCAGATCAGATCTGGGTTCGGTCATGTGAACCTGGTGTCAGCGACGCTCTTTGGCGCCTTTGCGTCCCGTAATGAGTCCCCAGATGATGAGGACGATGATCGAGCCGCCGATGGCGCAGAGCCAGGAGGAGATTTCGAAGAACGAATCGACGCTGACGCCGAAGAGTGCAGTGCCGATCCAGCCGCCGACGATGGCTCCGAGGACACCGACGACGAGGGTGGGGATCCAGCCTCCGCCCTGACGTCCGGGAAGGATCATTTTTGCGATGACGGCGGCAATCAGGCCGAGGACGAGGTAAGCGATGAAACCCATGGGGGTTGTTCCTTTGCTTGAAGTGTGTGACGCCTCAGGTGGGGTGGAGGCGTCACACATATTATTTGGGGATGTATCCGGGTGTTTACATCGTAATCGACATATCAACCGATTTCGACAATCACAAGCTTAGCCGAGTACGCGTGAATACGAGAATTTCGTGATTGAAAAGTTTACAGGGTAAACGCGCGAGCCGGTTCGAATCAGCCCAGCCCGCCGATCCATAGCCCCAACCCTGCCGCTGCAGTCGCCACCACCAGCGTGCCGATGCCGTTGAATAGGCTTAGGGCCCATCGGCGTTCCTGGATGAGTCGGACGGTCTCGAGGCTCGCTGTGGAGAAGGTTGTGTAGCCGCCGAGGAATCCTGTGCCGATGACCAGCTGCCAGGCCTCGGGCACGATTGCCGCGCCAGCCAGACCGGTCAGCAGCCCCAAGGCCAGCGAGCCTGAGACGTTGATCGTGATCGTGCCCCACGGGATGGCGCTGTTCACACGGGATCTGATGATCCCGTCGAGCAGCATTCTCGCTACGGCACCGATGCCCCCGGCCAGGGCGAGGGCGATGAAGATCAGCGGCGTCATTTCCCGCCACCGCCTCGGACGTCATCGTCGGTTCGCCGCACCGGCGCGTTGGGGGAGCGGCCCTTCCAGGCGGTCGCTGCGACAATGCCCGCCCAGGTGGCCAAACCGCCGATGAGAACCGTGCCCAGCCCATAGATGATCCCGGCCCCGACATCACCCTCGCCGAGGAGGCTCGCCGTATCCGTGGCCAGTGCACTGTACGTGGTGAATCCGCCCATGAATCCGGTTCCGAGCAGTATCCGCAGCCGGCGTCGGCGGCCCACATCCGGACCCATCCGAGTCAGTGCCTCAAGCAGCAGGCCGAGTACGAATGCGCCGAGGATGTTGACGGTGAAGATCGCCCACGGGGTGCCGTCTGTCGAAGGAAAGATCAGTGTGATCGCTTCACGGGCGGCCGTGCCGAAGGTGCCGCCGATGAGCGCCAGCCCCAGGTAGGGCAGGCGAAGGTGGACGGGTCTGTTGCCGCTGGGGGCACTGCTCATGGGAACTCCTACCTTCTGGGCATGCTGACGCCGGTCGAGGTAGGGACTGTTGTCGGAGAACCGAGGTTGGGTACGGCGAGCCCCACCGCCGTGACGCGCCAAACGCCGATTTCATTGTGCCACAGAGGTGCGTGTGCTCAGGAGATTGACGAACGGGCCGCCGGATGACTGGCATCCGACGGCCCGTGAGCGGGTGAGCTGATTCAGCCCTCGCGGATCGTCATCCGGTTCAGTTTGTCGCCGTCGACGGAGAAGGTGAACGAGGATCGACCATTCGCATGTGTTGAGCGCCAATCGCCGATGACGGTGACTTCACTGCCGTCGATCGAGACCTCTTCAGGGGAGAGTACGCCGGTCGCGCCGATGAACTCCTTGTCGCTCCATGCCTTGATGGCGTCGCGGCCGGTGAATTCACGGCCCCAGTCGTCGACGGTGCTGTCGACTGCGAAGGCGTCGAGGAAGCCCTGATCGTCGTGAGCGTTGACGGTGTCGATGAAGCTGGCGATGGGTTCGGGAATCTGCAGATCTGACATGAGTGCTCCTTGCTGGTTGATTGTCTGCTGGTCTCAGCGAGTGGTGTAGCCGCCGTTGGCGAAGATCGTCTGGCCGGTGATCCACCAGCCCTCGGTGGCGAGGAAACGCACGATCGGCGCGATGTCCTCGATCTTCGTGAGTTGGTTGCCCATGCCCTGCGACTTGTGGAACTCCACCCGTTCGGGTGTTTCCTGACCATAGAAGAACGGGGTGTCCATCGGCCCCGGGGCAATCGCCGTGACCGAGATTCCGCGATCTCCGTACTCCTTCGCCGCGGCCCTGGTGAAGTGCTCGACAGGGCTCTTGCCGCCGGCGTAAGTCGAATATCCGTCAGTGAATGCCGCGAGCAGCGCCGTGACGATGGTGATGATCTTGCCGTTGTCCGCCAGGTGCTTCCCGGCCTCCTTGATGAAGAAGTACGCGGCCTTGGAGTTGATGTCGAACATCGAGTCGTACTCGTCCTCCGTGGTGTCCGCGATCGGCTTACGCAGCACCTTGCCTGTCGTATTCACTGCGATGTCGATCGTTCCCAGCGCCGAGGTGGCATCGGCAAACAGCTTCTCGACGTTGGCGGGCCGGGTGAGGTCTCCGGTCAGGAGTACGCCTTTGGCCCCGCTCGACTCGACCGCGGCGAGCGTGGCCTCGGCCTCGGTGCGGGAGGACTCGGAGTTGTAGTGGATGGCGATATCAGCACCCGCCTCGGCGGCCTGCCGGGCGATGAGCCCGCCCAGATTCTTGCCGCCGCCGGCGATGAGGATGTGCTTGCCCTGGAGTGATTGATCGGTCATGGCATCTCCGTTATATCGGTGGTACATCTGGCTATAGCGACAATACACGATAATATAGCGACATGACAGAAGAAGCTTCGCTCGATACACGGACTCGGCTGCTCAATGCGGCCGCGGACCTCATTGCGGCGGCCCCCGGGGAGGACTTCTCGCTGCGGGCGGTCTGCGACGCCGTGGGTGTGAAGATGCCGACTCTGTATCACTTCTTCGGCAACAAGCAGGGGCTCATCGAGGCTGTGATCGAACGTGGCTTCGACATGTATCTGTCGGCCAAGTCAGCCTCCGAATCCAGTGGCGATCCGATCCAGGACCTGCGAATGGGCTGGGATGCGCACGTGTCATTCGGGTTGGAGAACCCGGGCTTCTATACGCTCATGTACGGCAAGGTCAGGCCCGGTTATTCGCCGGAGGCGCAGTCGAAGCCGAGCGAGATCCTTCGTTCGCTGACGCGACGGGCCGAGGAGCAGGGGCGGCTCGTGGTCGGCTATGAACAGGCTGCGGCCCACATCCTGGCGACGAACATCGGAGTGACGCTGCGACTGATCATCCAGGGCCGAGCCGATCCGGATCTCTCAGCAGGCGTGCGTGAGGGCGTGCTCGCAGCGATCACCGGAACAGCGCAGGCCAGCGAAAAGGGGCAGCGCTTGGGGCACTCTGTGATCGAATGCGCGGCAGCGCACCCGGAAATCCTCGGCACAGTCGAGACCCAGCTGCTCATCCAATGGATCAGCCGCCTCGGCGAGAGTGAGGGGGCAGGGCAGGGTCAGTGACGGGCGTGTGAACGTGCCGACGAGTACTTGTCGACGGCACGGCGCAGACGCTGCAGACCTTCTTCGATGCGCTGCGGTTCCGCCGAGGCGAAGCACAGGCGCAGCGCGTTCGTGAAGTCACCGGTCTGGGAGAACGCGGTCCCGGGAATGTAGGCCACGCCTTCTTCCAGCGCCAGGGGCATGAGGTCCTCGGTGTTGATGGTGTCGTCGTTGAACGTCACCCACAGGAAGAAGCCTCCATCGGGATCAGTCGACCGGATCTCGGGTCCGAAGAGTCGTTCCAGCCCGGACGTCATGGCATTCTTGCGCTCGCCGTAGGAGCTGCGCAGGTGGGCCACGTGGGTCTCGGCATTGCCGTCGTTAAGCCATTTCGCGACCATGTGCTGGGTGGGCAGGCTCGTGCACGAGTCCATGGTCTGCTTGGCGTTGATGATGAGGCCGCGCAGCTCGGGATCGATGTCGAGCCAGCCGATGCGCAGGCCGGGGGCGACGAACTTCGAGAAGGTGCGCACGCCGAAGATCAGCGGATCATTGGGGCTGAGCTGGCTGAGTGAGGGGATGTCCTCCCCGGAGAAGCGCAGGGTGCCGTAGGGGTTGTCCTCGAGGATGACCGAATTGTGGCGGTGGGCGAACTCGAGGAGCTTCTCACGGCGGGCCAGTGACATCGTCACACCTGCCGGGTTCTGGAACGTCGGGACCGTATAGATCACCGAGGGGGCGCGACCGGCCCGGGCCACGATGTCGTCGAGCGCATCCACCTGCATGCCCTCGTCATCAACCGGCACCTCGGCGATCTCAGCTTCATAACTCAGCGCCGTGGCCGAGCCGTTCGTGTATGTGGGGGCCTCGCAGAGGACGAGGTCGCCGGGGCTGACGAAGAGCTTGAACCCGAGGTCGATTCCTTGCATACCACCGGTGGTGATGACCAGGCGTTCACGGTTGCCGAAGTGCTCGGCCGGGATCTGATCGGTCTCCTGGAGGTAGTTCAGCAGAGCGTCGATGAGGATCGGCTCGCCCTGCGTCTCCCCGTAGGTGAAGCTCTCCGGAGTGAAGACGCTGTTCGCGATCTGAGCGAAGTCCTCGGCCGGCAGCATATCGGGGGCAGGTGAGCCCATACCGAATTTGACGATGTCGTGGTCGTAGGCGGCGAGCATCGCCACGGAGGAATCGATGACAGAGCCGACGAGGCTGTCGGCCCGGCTGGCGAAGGGAAGGGTGGGGCGCGTTGACGCTGAGGATGAAGCTGACGGGCTCGCGATTGACATGACGACCTCCAACGGGGCTGCAAGCCTGACGTCGACGTCACCGGCGATGTTCAGGAGCAATTTGCCCGAACGACGGAACTACTGGTGGTCTCAGCATAAGTACGACGAGCTCGGCGGGGCAAGAGGCGTGGCTGGGCGGGTGAGTCGGCAGGTCAACGGCGGGCCACCTCGGCGAGAGTGAGGCCTATGCTGGGGCCATGGCCGATTCCAAAGAGCGTGATATCAGGACTGCTCCCATCGATGAGCAGCTGCCTGCCTTCGTCGATGAACATCGCGGCAAGCTCCTGGCGTGCCTGGACGGCATGAGTGAGGACGAGGCCCGGCGGTCCCTGGTGCCCAGTCGGACGACTCTGCTGTCCTTGGCCAAGCACGCGATCTTCGTCGAGACCGTGTGGTTCGGCGAGGTCGTGACGGGACGACATCGAACCGACTACGGGATGCCGAATGACTCCAGCGATTCCTTCATCCTCGCTGAGGAGGATACGGTGGCCAGCATCACCGAGGCCTATCGGCAGGCTGCCGAGCGCTCACATCGTGCGGTGGAGGGGATGACTCTCGATACGGTGCTCACCGGGCACCGGTCGGGACCGCTGCCGCTGCGTTGGGTCTACCTTCACATGCTGCGTGAGCTGGCACAGCATTGTGGGCATGCGGAGATCCTGCGTGAACAGGTCGTTGCGCAGCGGACTCAGGGAGCTGGGGCGTAGAACCCGCTGCGGTTCGGTGCAACCTGCTCGCTGCCATGTCATGGTGACCCAGTAGACTATCTGGGTAATGACATCCCCTTTTTTCACTTTGAGGTGAACAACTCTCATGCCAGCAATCGTTGTCGTCGGCGCTCAATGGGGCGACGAAGGTAAAGGTAAAACGACCGATATCCTCGGCACCAGCGTCGACTACGTGGTCAAGCCCAATGGTGGGAACAACGCGGGCCACACGGTTGTCGTCGGCGGTGAGAAGTACGAACTCAAGCTCCTGCCGGCAGGCATCCTCTCCCCGAATGTCACCCCGGTCATCGGCAACGGCGTCGTCGTCAACCTCGAAGCCCTGTTCGAAGAGATCGAGGCTCTGGAATCCCGCGGTGCAGACACCTCGAAACTGCGGATCTCGGCCAATGCCCACCTCGTCGCGCCCTACCACCAGACCCTGGACAAGGTGACCGAACGGTTCCTGGGCAAGCGCGCTATCGGCACCACCGGACGCGGCATCGGACCGGCCTACATGGACAAGATCGGACGCCTTGGCATCCGCGTCCAGGACATCTTCGACGAGTCGATCCTGCGCCAGAAGATCGAAGGATCGCTGCGCCAGAAGAACGAACTCCTCGTCAAGGTCTACAACCGCCGGGCCGTCGACGTCGAAGAGATCGTCGACTACTTCCTGCCCTTCGTCGAACGCCTGCGCCCCTACGTCGCCGAGACCGAGCAGCTGCTCAACGACGCGCTCGACCGTGACGAGGTCATCGTCATGGAAGGCGGCCAGGCCACGATGCTCGACGTCGACCACGGCACCTACCCGTTCGTGACCTCCTCGAACCCGACCGCCGGAGGATCCTGCGTCGGCTCAGGCATCGGACCCACCCGCATCAACCGCGTCGTCGGCATCGTCAAGGCCTACACCACACGTGTGGGTGCCGGACCGTTCCCCACCGAGCTCTTCGACGACATGGGGGAGTACCTGCAGAAGGCCGGCGGTGAGTTCGGCGTCAACACCGGACGCCCGCGCCGCTGCGGTTGGTACGACGCCGTCATCGCCCGCTACGCAGCACGCGTCAACGGCTTCACCGACTACGTGCTGACGAAGCTCGACGTGCTCACCGGCATCGAGTCCATCCCCGTCTGCGTGGCCTACGAAGTCGACGGCGTCCGCCACGACGAGATGCCGATGTCGCAGACCGACTTCCACCACGCCAAGCCGATCTTCGAGTACTTCGACGGTTGGACCGAGGACATCACCGAGGCTCGCACGTTCGAGGATCTGCCGGACAACGCGCAGAAGTACGTGCTCGCACTCGAAGAGCGTTCGGGCTGCCGGATGTCGGTCATCGGCGTCGGTCCTGACCGTGAGCAGTCGATCGTGCGGCACGACCTGCTGGACTGAGCTTCTGGTGGACCTCCAGGGGTTTTGTCTCATCGGCGGTGACCTTCTCTGTGTAGGTCACCGCCGATGTGCTTTCAATGCTCAAAGTGCTGACGTAGATAGCGAATGACTTCCTCGCTTCGGTGCGAGGCTCGGACCCCGGTTGGTAGCGCCGCGCTGATTCCATTTTTCGGAATTGGATCGGAGACTGGAACCTCGATGACTCCGTTATCCGGAGAGCGTGTTTCGCCTGGAAGCGCGTAGCGCAGAGAATAGCCGAGGCCGTTTGCAACGAGGGCCTCTACCGTCGCGAGGTTTGTGCTCGTCCAGCGAATCCGTGGTTCGACTCCGGCCGAACGCATGAACTCGATGGATCTGTCTCTGCTGGGAGGAAGGTCTATGAAGATGGCTGGTTCGCTGGCAATATCTGCGAAAGAGATATCGGGCCGATTGTGCAGTGCATGATTGCTCGGAAGCATTACCTTCAGCGTGACATTAGCAAGCTCCTCGGCCGTCACTGTGTTGACGCACTGCCGGGAGAAGACAATGGCAATGTCTACGATGCCCTCGGCGAGGGCTGTTTGCAGCTCATCTGCGGACCCCTCACGGTAGTTGAAGTCGACCTCCGGAAATTCCGAGCTGAAATGGGCAGCAAGCGGCGGGATGACCTGAGGAGACAGTGAAGAGACACATCCGACCTCAATCGGTCCCGACATCTCTGCCTTCGCAACGTCTTCTAGCTCGGCCGTCAACGCAAGCACACGTCTGGCGCGAATGGCGAACTCTCGCCCTGAACGCGTCGGTGCGACGCCTTTCGCCCTCTGCCGAATAAGCAGGGCCGTCCCCAGCGATTTCTCGAGCTGGGCGATGGACATGGATACGGTTGCTTGGGAGACGTTGACCTTCCGTGAAGCAACGGTCACTGACTCTGCATCTACGACGGCGACAAAGTACTCCAGTTGTCGCAGGGTGATCTCGCTCATCAATATTTCCTATCTGCTTCCTAGGATCAATTGATTCTACAAAACTGGTGTGGTGACGCACACTTGACAGCAACACGCTAGCTGTCTGATGAGAGGGGCGATTACAGAGCATGTCGGAGACTGGGAAGCCGTATGTTGTGACGTTGGGGACTGCTGGTGGGCCACGCTGGTGGCGGTACCAGGGACAGAGTGTCCGCGCAGGGATTTCGACTGCCGTCGTTGTCGGTGATGCCGTCTACCTAGTGGATTGCGGGTACGGCGCCGGCCGTCAACTGATCCAAGCAGGCTTCGGGTTCAACGACGTCGCAGCCATATTCCTGACCCATCTGCATTCGGACCACATCGTCGATCTGACTTCAATCGCGCTCTTCAGCACTTACGAAATTACCGATGAAAGCCGCAACCCTATCGCTCTAATAGGGCCTGGAGACAGAGGTGCACTCCCACATGCTTCGCCACATGCAAAGTCAGAGCCACGGCCAGTATCGGAACGCGCGCCGACTCCAGGGACTGTCGACACTCTGACCCGCCTCGTGGAGGCACACGCGACCGACCTCAACGAACGTATTTTCGACAGCCTACGACCATCTCCGCTGGATGCGATCGCGGCCCAGGACATCGTCATCCCTGAATCGGTGGGATTCCAACCTAATGAAAACCCGTCTCCCGATATGGCTCCCTTCGTCGTGTATGAGGATGCCAGAGTCAAGGTCTCTGCGATTCTCGTGGAACATCCGCCAATGGCGCCTGCCTTCGGGTACCGCTTCGACACCGATAACGGATCGGTGGTGATCTCGGGAGACACCGCTTACACCTCGAACATGATCGCACTTGCTGAGAATGCCGATCTGCTCCTGCACGAAGCAATTGATCTGGAATGGCTGATGTCGAAGTTCGCGGACCCAAGCTCACCTAGCGCCCGCGCAACTCGCAGCCATCACGAACGTTCACACACTTCTATCGCAGACGCTATTTCAATCGCACGTGACGCAGGCGTTGGTCAGCTGGCGCTACACCATTTGGTGCCAGGAACGTCTGCTCCATCGCTCAGAAAGCAGCTGGCGGCAGAGCCCAGGGTGAGAGCAATCGTCCCCGACGACCTCGATGTTCTTCCGCTATGCAGCCGCTGAATTCAGACCGCCCCACCAAGCAGCAGACCGACAACTCTCACCGGGTGACAACGATGATTACGCACAAGAAGCCACATTTCATGATCGCGATTCTGCCATTGCTGACTCTGGTCGGCATGGCGCTGATGTCGACCACGGTGTGGGGCATCGGCATGCTTATTCCGATCATCGCCGGAATCACGGCGGCCGCTGTCATCGGCAAACTCCTCGGATACTCTTGGCGGGAGCTGGAGCAGTCCTTGGCCGACGGAGTGAGTAAAGCCTTGCCCGCCGTGTTCATTTTGTTGTTGATCGGCATGATCATTGGAACCTGGATCAGTGGTGGCATCATTCCGACACTTATCTACTATGGGCTCAGCTTTATCAATCCGAGCATCTTCCTACCGTTGGTGTGCCTGATCACGGCCTTCATCTCGCTGGTATTGGGAAGTTCCTTCACCTCGATCGCCACAATCGGATTGGCATTCATGGCGATCGGTGAAGGTATGCAGATGCCGTTGCCGATCGTAGCCGGTGCGGTCATCTCCGGGGCATTCTTCGGTGACAAGCTCTCACCTCTCTCTGACACGACGAATGTAGCCCCTGCGATGGTTGGAGAGAAGCTCTTCGACCATATTCGCCACATGCTGTGGGACACGATCCCGGCACTTCTCATCAGCGCGACGCTCTACTGGGTAATTGGTTACAACATCACCGGCACCACTGATTCGTCGGTTTCGAGTCAAGACTCGATTCTTTCAGGTCTGCAGGATCAGTTCGTCATTCATCCGCTGCTGCTTATCGTCGTCGTGCTGTCTTTGGTTCTCATCGTCATGCGGGTTCCGGCAGTTCCCGCACTGTTGCTGATTGCGATCATGGGCGGCGCAACAGCACTGCTGGTGCAAGGTAGGTCGCTTACTGAAACTCTTCAGTCGATGACCGCAGGATACGTCTCGGCAAGTGGGCAGAAAGCTATCGACAGTCTGTTGAGCAATGGGGGTGTGACCTCGATGTTGGAAACGATCGGATTGGTTATCGTCGCCACTGCCCTCGGAGGAATTCTCGAGAAGACTGGCATCTTCGCGGCACTCATTGAACCATTGATAAGTCGAATCAGACGCGCCGGGACACTCATATCCGCGTCGGTGTTCGCGACCTTTCTCGTCGGATTCTCGAGCGGCGCTCAGTTCCTTGCGATTATCCTGCCCGCGCGAGGATTTTTGGAGCCGTACAAAAGGTTGAACCTCTCGCCGCTCAATCTCTCACGTGTAGTAGAAGCGGCAGGAACCGTCGGCATCAACCTCGTCCCCTGGGGCGTTCCAGCAGTCTTCGCAGCGGGCGTGTTCGGGCTGCAACCCACTGAATTTATCCCCTGGATCTTGTTCGCATTTATTGTTCCGTTGCTGAACATCATCTACGGATACACAGGCTTCACCATCAAGCGACTTAATGACGAACGGGCTGTTGCCGCAACGGTTACCGATGAGGGCACCCGCGTGCGCTGAAACTGCGCTTAGGGTGGAGCGAGATCTGCTCATAGACCTACCACTGGGAAGGACACCACATGTCTCAGCAACCGCGATTGACCGAAGCCGCCTACCAAGGCCCCGCGCTCCAGGCCGACCGTGACTTCTACTCCGCGATCGGGGAGAGTTTCGAGGACCGTCGCGTCGTCGAGGAGTTCACCATCCCGATCCGTTCGGGTCAGGCCTGGGAGGTGCCAGCCGGCCACGTCTGCCGGATCTCGACCGTCGAGGGGCCGCAGGTCGGTGACCTCAACCTGTGGAACCGACATGATCCCCGGGAACGGTTCTGGGCCTCGCGGACTCGTCAGCTCCAAGCTGCGCATGTGTCGACGTTCGACCGGCTGTGGTCGACGCTGCCGTTCCTGCGTCCGATGGCGACGATCGTCGGCGACACCCTGGCCGATTACGGCACCGACGCCGAGGGCGGTCGACTCCATGACACCTTGGGTACGCGTTGCGATCCCTACGTCAACACGATGCTCAACGGCGTCGACTTCGACTATCACTGCCATTCGAACCTGGTGCGTGCGATCCTTCCGTACGGGCTGACCGAGTTCGACGTCCACGATGTGCTCAACGTATTTCAGTGCACTGGCCTGAACGACAACGACGAATACTTCATGAAGACATGCCCGGCGAAGCCCGGAGACCACTTCGAATTCTTCGCCGAGCAGGACTTGCTGGCAGCACTTTCGACCTGCCCAGGTGGAGATCTCTCCGCGCCGATGTTCGGCGAGGACAACGAGGATCCGGTTGAGAACTGTCATCCTCTCCAGGTCACGGTCTATGCGCTGCCGGAGAACCTCCTCGGCGATTGGAGTGAACCCGAGTCCCCGAAATACCGCGGCCAGCATGGACTGAAACCACAGACCTGGGCGTGAGCTTAGGCGCTCCGGGTGGGATGTTGGGCACTCTGCGTATCGGCGAAGTGCTGGCCTCCGCTACTGAACCAGCGCAGGAGTGCCGCGCAGAGAGCGAGAAGGGCCACGAATCCGCCGTACCAGCACGCGGTTGCGAAGAGTCCGATGGCGGGGACGAGGACCCCGGCGATGACGACCGGAAGGCCGAACGCCAGGTAGCAGACGACGAAGACTGCGGCCATCACCTCGGCGCTGGCCTCCGGCTTCACAACTGCCTGGATGGTCTTCAGGGCACCAGGGAAGGCGGTTCCGAAGCCGGTTCCGGTGATGATGACGGCGAGGCAGTACAGTTCGGTCGAGGTGAGGGCCAGGGCCACCAGAGCCAGAGTGCTGCCGACGGCGAGCGAGACCGTGCCGTAGAGGGTGACGGTGCGCGCGGATCGGTTGCGCATGAAGAAGCCGGCCAGTCCTCCGGCCCCGGCGAGCATCGTGACGATGAGACCGCTGACCAGGTGGGAACTCGAATGGAACTCGGCGGTGATGATGTTGGCACCGAGCGAGAGGTACAGGCCTCCCGTGGCCCAGCCGGCGACGAAGGCCGGCACCGCGAACAGGAACGCCTTGCGGACCTCACGAGGCAGAGCCGCGCGCGGCAGCAGTGAAGCCCATGCGCCTCGGCGTCGGGCCGAGGTCTCCGGCAGGACCCAGATGATGCCAGCCAGCAGCAGATACGTTGCTACGAAAGTTCCGAAGACCACTGCGGCTCCGCTGCCGTCGACGAATACAGCGAGAGTCGCTCCGGCGAACAGTCCGCCGATGGCCAGCCCCGCCATTGCCGAGATTGCGTTCCATGAGGAGGCCGAGCCTGGCTTGTGCGGCAGTTCCAGGTCGACGACCGTCGCCGAGAGAGTCGACAGCAGGATTCCGCTGGCGATGCCTTGCACGACTCGGGAAAGAATCAGTGTCGCGGCGCTGTCGGCATGCCAGAACAGAAACATGCTGATGGCGAGCGCGACGTACGCCGCGCAGATGACGGGGCGGCGTCCGATGTGGTCGGAGAGGGCACCGGCAGTCAGCAGCGCTGCCAGCAATGCCACGGCATAGGCGGCGAAGACCACCGTGATCATCACAGGAGCGAAGCCGAAATCGGCCTGGATGACGGGGTAGAACGGCGACGGAGCGCTCGCTCCGGCCATCATCGCCGAGGTGGCTATCAGGACCAGGCGCAGGCGCCAGCGCTCGCGGGACCACCAGGCATAGGTGGGCGCCGGCTGAACTGCGGAGACTGAAGTCTCCTCCATAGTGTTCGAAACTTTTGGAACCATTCTTGGAGGTTATACGACATTCTCAAACAGTTCAACTATTATCGAACTATGGTTGCCAATGAAAAACTGCCGCACCCGGAGCGCGAGGATATCGAGCTGACCTCAGTGCTCTTCGCTCTCAGCGACGAGGCCAGGCTGGCCCTGGTCCAGCAGCTGCGATCCGGACCGCTGGACATGGTCGACTGTTCGGCGCTGGGGCCGGACGTGCCGAAGTCGACGCGCTCGCACCAGGTCAAGGTGCTGCGCGAGGCCGGTGTCATCATCAGCGAACTGCACGGCCGGAACCGTCGCCTGACGCTGCGCCGAGACGATATCGACGCTCGTTTCCCCGGCCTGTTGGAGTCGGTGCTGCAGGCGGAGACTGCGTGGCAGGAGTGAGGCCGTGCTGCAGGAATGGGGTCGTGCTGCAGCATTGAGGCCGTGCTGCTGGGGTAGCCGTGCTCAGCGCACCGCCATGTCCCAGCTGTCCTCGGGCAGTGCGTGACCAGTCTCCAGATAGGACTTGAGCCCGGCAAGAACCGCGGGCCAGCCCTTTGAGATCCCATTGCGCAGCCCGTTGTCCGGGAAATTGGTGTGGGTGACTGTCAGCTTCACGACCTCGCCTGACTGCTCGATGAGGTATGAGGCGATGGATCCCTCGTCGTCGAGCTCCTGGTTGGTGGATTGGAAGGTGAAGACGAGTTTGTGTGGTGGGTCCGTTTCGAGGACTCGGCCCCATACGTCGGCTGGCCCATCGGGGCCTCCTTTGTGGTGGGCCCAGGTGGATCCGACCTGCCAGTCGGAGACGACAGCGACATCGTCCCAGTACAGGCGCGTGATCTCAGCGTCGGTGAGCGCGTCCCACACTTGTTGTGGTGTGGAGCGGATGTAGGTGACATAGACGAAATCGGGAAATTCTTCGGTGGTGCTCATGGCTGTCTCCTCAGCTCTTCTCTTGACGGCGTCGATGACGTCGAAGTGGTGCTGGTCGAACTCGCGGGTCCACCGATTCTGCATCTCATGGATCGGGTACGAGTTCAGATAGTGTCGTCGTTCTCTTCCGTGGCGGACGATCGCGACCAGATCGGCGTCGACGAGCTTGTTCAAGTGTTGAGTCACTGACTGTCTGGCCATCGAGAGGCCTTCGCAGAGTTCGTTCAGTGACTGTCCGTCCTCGTGGCGTAGGACGTCAAGGAGCCGTCGGCGGGTTGGGTCGGCGAGGGCTTTGAACACTTTGTCGAGTGAGTCGGCGTCGGTCACATCTCTAATATGCAGGCGTTTACCTGCATATGTCAATGGGTTGAGAGATTTGAGTTGAAATAGGGTTTACCGCGGCAGTAATCATAGGATTGAATCGGACAACGACGACGCCGGTGCGGCACCCTATGGAGGTCGACCTATGACTCATCCTTCGCTTCTCAGCCGTTATGCGAAACGGCTCGGGCTCAGTGTTTCCGTCCCCGAGCTGCGTCGACGTGCGCAGGGATCACGCGCGCAGATTGTCGACCTTCTCGACGAGATCCTGGTCGCGCACACGCACGCGATCTGCTTTGAAAATCTCGATGTCACCGCCTTTCGCGCCAGGGGCGACCTCAGGGCCGTCGCGATCGACGTCGACGGAGCCGCGGACAAACTGCTCACCGACGGTCGGGGCGGATACTGCCATGAGCACGCCGCGCTCATCCGCGGGGTCGTCACCGAGTTGGGGCTGAGCGCACATCCGATTCTGGCTCGGGTCCACCTCGGCGACAGGCAGACTGCCCCGGGAGCACTGACCCACCAGGCGACCATCGTCGACCTCGACGGCCGTCGGTTTCTCATCGATCCGGGTTTCGGTGGGGGAACGCCGGAGGCTGCGCTCGAACTCGGCGAAGCTGCTGCCGCGAGAATGACGCCCCACGGCGAACATCGCCTGGTCCCCGCGAGGACTGCGCTTGTGCCGGAGCTGCGAGCCGACGGCGATTGGGTGCTTCAGTCACGAACCCGTGATGACCAGGAATTTCACACCGTCTATGCCTTCAGTGAGGCCCCTCGCCAGCAGATGGACCTCGAGCTGGCGAACTGGTTCTCCTCGACGAAGCCCGGGTCACGCTTCACCGGCCCGCCCATTCTCGCACTGCCGCTTCCCGACGGCGGCCGGGTCACCTTGGAGGGCCGCCGACTGCGCCGCACAATCGGCGGTGCGCGACCCGACCGGCAGGAGCGCACCCTGGCCGATGCCACGGACTTCGCCGAGGTGCTCGCGGATGATTTCGGACTCGACCTCGACAAGGAGTTCACGGACCTGGTGTGGGGTGCGACCGTCGAGACGTGAGGGACCGGGTCTACACTGCTGTCATGTCCACGGTGACTCGGGATGATCTTCAGCGCAGGCCACACCCGCGCCTGAGACCCTACGTCGGTGACTATGTCGCCTACGACATCGCCGGCGTTCCCGCAGGGACGCATCTCGGTCTGCCATCGGGCACCCTGACGTTCATCGTCTCCATCGACGAACCGCTGCACCAATACGACGCGGCAAATGAGCGCACCGAGTCGTTCGACGTACTGCTCGCGGGTCTGCATCTGGCGCCCACACTCATCAGACACAACGGCACGATGGCCGGAATCCAGATCAATTTCACCCCCTTCGCGCCACGGATCCTCTTCGACACCCCTGCCGTTGAACTCGCTCATCGCACGCACGACCTCGCCGAAATCTCACGCCCCATTGCCGCCGAGCTGCACGAACGCGTCAACGAAGCCACGACCTGGTCTGCCCGCTTCGACGCCATCGACGAGATCCTTGTGCGCGCCGTCCACGAAGGCTCCCGGCCCCGGCCCGAGGTGGTGGACTCGTGGTGGCAGATCGCTCGCAGTCACGGCGGACTTCCGGTCTCACTCGTCGCCGACCGGGTCGGCTGGAGCCGGCGCCACCTCAATGGAGTGTTCCGGGCAGAATTCGGCATCGGGCCGAAGGAGGCCGCACGAGTCATGCGATTCGATCGGGCGAGGAGGATGATCTCGACGCAGACTCGAACGTTGGCAGATATCGCCGCGACCTGCGGTTACGCCGACCAAGCCCACCTCAACCGCGACTTCCGCCTGCTCACCGGGACCAACCCGACCCTGTGGCTGAGCGAGGATCCCGTGGTGCGGCAGGATCAGAACTGGGGTACACCGGATCAGGGAGGACCTGCCTCGGTGAACGTAGATGTCACTGCACCATGAGGCTCAGTTGTCCTCGCAGTTCCCAAATGTCCAAGCCGCCGAGGTGGCCCCGGGTTCACGATGGTGTGAACCGATACGACGAAGAAAGGACACGTCATGTCACCGAACACCGGAACCAATATCTGGCCCACATTCAGTTACCGCGATGCGAAGGCGGCGATCGCCTTCCTGCAGAACGCCTTCGGCTTCGAGGTCGTCGCCGAGTACACGAACGCCGATGACCCGCAGCGAGTCGATCACGCCGAACTGCGCTGGCCCGACGGTGGGGGAATCATGCTCGGCTCCACGCGCGATGATGGCGGCGTGATGACGAAGACCGGAGTCGCCACCGGCTCGGTCTACATCGCTACGGGCCAGGTCGAAGAGCTCTATCATCGCGCGATCGCAGCCGGCGCGACCGAGGTCATGGGACTGACCGAACAAGACTACGGCTCACGCGACTTCAGCGTCACCGACCCCGAAGGAGTGCTGTGGAGCTTCGGAACGTACCGGGGTGCTGATGCCGGTCAGGAGTGATGCCCGAGCACGGCATCGACCGCAAGGTAGAGGGTCTGCGTCTCCCGTTGCGCGAGTGAGTCCTCGGCAGGCAGAGCCCGTTCGAGGGCGATGCCATCAAGGACGGTGCACAGGAAGCGCGCAAAGCGTGGAATGTCGCCCCGGTTGGGAATCTCGCCCTCATCGGCGAGCACGCGCAGCCAATCCTCCGTTCTGCGTTGCCCATCACGCTGAATAGCCAGATACGTCTCACGGAGCTGCTCGGTCTGGTCCGCGACGATGAACGCTGTGCTGACCGCCGTCATCGCCTCGCGTGCTTCAGCTCCGGCCCTGGCCGCTGCCAGCACCTGACGCAGGCATTCGACCAGCCGATCCCGGGCAGGAATCGTTGAATTGTGGATGTCGGAGTCCGGCAGCATCCAGTCATAGGTGCGCCGCATTACTTCGTCCCGCAGCGCCTGCTGGGTGGGGAAGTGGTGGCGCAGAGACCCTGTACTCACTCCTACTCGTGCCGCGATCGCCCGTACGCTCAGCTTCGCCGTCACACCGTCTTCGGCGATGATGTCTGCGGCTGCGGCGAGTATTCGCTCACGAGTGCTCGAGTCCTGACGTTCACTCATTCACACACCTTCTGCTCTGTGACTTCTCCGACCAGCACGCTGTGTTAGTGTACTGGTAAATCCACCAACACAGTGTGTTGGGTTTGTGTCGAGTGCCGGGGGAGGCACCCAGATGTTCAAGCAATGGCGCCGACAACGAGCAGTCAGAAGAATAGAGCCGGGGGACGGAAGGCTCTTGAAGAGATTCCGGTGGTGGCAACTGCTGGGTCGGTCGCTCTTCCACGTGGATAACGTCGATTCGACTGGTCGCTCGGTTGAATACTCAGTGGACGTGCGGCAGTGGAAGACCGACGAGAACGGCTACGTGAAGGTGTTTCTCTACCGCAACGGTCGCCAGCACGCAGTATCCCGAGCACCTGCAGTCTTCCCTGTCGAGGGTGGAGCGATTGAGGTCGCCGCCAGCAACTTCGGATTGAAGCGTTGCCACTTCGTGTCCGATGCCGGAACTGAGTGGCAACTGCATCCCGATGCTCATTCCGCAGAGGGCCGTCGAGCCCGTTTCGACGATCGACGGCCGCAGTTGAGTCGTGTGATCGGAGTGGTCTCAATTCTTGCGCTTCTGGTGGGCGTCGGCCTGCTGCTCCAACAGATCGTCGTGCCGATCTTGCGGATTCCACCGATTGCTGAACAGATCGGACCCGTTGAGCCGTTGATTCGCCTTCCCCTATGGCTGTCTCTCAGTCTGGGTCTTATTGCCGCGATCGCCAGCACAGAGAGAGCACTGCGAATGCGCTACCGGTGGTGGCTCGACGCGGCGGGGAACTGACCGTGCAGGTGCTATCTCAGAGACGGATCAAGCTGGATTAAGCACGTCTGGCGCTGACACCCTCAGCCCAGCGATAAGGCTGCGTCGCCAGAAGCGCGCCGATCGACCGGCGCAGGCGGGAGACCTCGGCGCGCACAGTGACCAGATGCTCGGGATCACCGTAGAGCGTGCGGCTGAGGTCGGCGGCGCTGATCCCAGAGGGCCCCGCCGAGGTGATCGCGGCGAGGATCTGCGCACGCCGTGGCGTGAGCGGAACCGTGAGTGGATCGCCGCCGGAGTTGATCTCGAGCACGGCGGGCTGGTTTGTCTGTCTCAGCGTGACCGAGACCTGCGCCTCGTCGGCGGCCTCTGCCGGTCTCAGCAACCAGCCTCCGGTGATCTTCTCCGGCAGGCACAGTCCAGCACCGGGAATGAGGATCGTGCGATCAGGGGCCGGCACTTCGATTCGGTCCCGACTGCGGACTCCGTGCTGATAGGCGACCCAGCCATCTTCATCGACGACGAGAGCCGGGCCACGACTGCCGCTGAGGACGGTCGACATGCGATTACGCAGGCTGTTCAGCTGCTCCTGCTGGATGAGCGAGAGCCTCGCCTGTGCCAGATGAACGGCAGTCGTGACCAGAGACTGGACGGCCGGATGAAGAGTGAGCGCCGGCCCGCTGATGTCGACGACGCCGAGGAGCCTGCCGTCGACGGGGTCGTGGATGGGAACCGCACTGCAGTACCAGGGGTGCTGCGAGGTTTCGAAGTGCTCCGCGGAGAAGAGCTGAACCGGCGCTTCCTCGGCCAGAGCCGTGCCGATGGCATTCGTTCCCACCTTTGACTCGGACCAGTGGGCACCCTCAGCGAATCCGAGAACGTCAGCCTGACGTCTGGCCGCGGTGGCGCCATCACGCCAGAGGATCACGCCTTCGGCATCGGCGACGACGAGAATGAAGCTGCCTGCATCGGGCATCCTCAGCAGCACGGATTTCAGCTCTTCGACGATGAGGCGCAATTTCGATCGCTGTCTGCGGGACTCCACGTCCGCCTCGGCGGAGAAGATTCTGCGATTGTCACCAGCAGGGTCAAGGCCCAGGCGCAGCATTCGATCCCACGAGCGCGCAACGAGCGCTCGCGGTTGCTCCGGCGGCGATGCGCCGGTGATCACTGCATCGTGAATGCGTGTCAGATCTCTGGCGAGATGCGCCAGATCCGGCTGAGGCATGTCACGAGTATAGGCGTGGGGATCGACCCTGGCCATGCAACTCGATGCAACTCTTCCGCGACTGTTCCCTGCGGGATAGCTTGAGGGTACACAGCTCAAAGAAGAGGAGTGACATGACAACGACAATTGATCGCACACAGCTCACCGCCGATGACATCGCGACCGAGTGGCTGAGCAGCTTCGAATCCGCACTGCGCACTCGGGATATCGAGGCCGCGGTGGGACTCTTCGCCACGACGAGTTACTGGCGAGATCTGGTCTCCTTCTCCTGGAACCTCACGACAGTGGAGAACCATGATGGAGTCAGAGATCTGCTGACGACGAACCTGAACCGGGTGGACCCAAGCGAATTCGAACTCGCCGAACCTGCGGAGTCCGCGGACGGGGTGACCACAGTCTGGTTCAACTTCGCCACCTCGGTGGGACGAGGCAAGGGGCTGGTCCGGCTCATCGCCGAAGACGGTGAGACCAGGGCATGGACGTTCCTCACCTCGTTGCAGGAGCTGAAAGGCCACGAAGAGCCGCGTGGCGACCGCCGGATCAAGGGCGCCGAACACGGCGTCGACCCCGAACGGAAGAGCTGGTCGGAGAAGCTTGCCGAGGAGGACGCAGCCTGGGGCGACACCGCACAGCCGTACACTCTCGTCGTCGGCGGGGGACAGGGCGGCATTGCGCTCGGCGCTCGTCTGCGTCAGATGGGAGTACCAGCGCTCGTCATCGATCGGTGGGAGCGGCCGGGAGACCAGTGGCGTTCACGGTACAAGTCGCTGTGCCTGCACGACCCCGTCTGGTACGACCACCTGCCCTACCTGAAGTTCCCCGACAACTGGCCCGTCTTCGCACCCAAGGACAAGATCGCCGATTGGTTGGAGTTCTACACCAAGGTGATGGAGATTCCGTACTGGTCATCGACGGCAGCCACCTCGGCGAAGTTCGACGAGGCGACTAAGCAGTGGACAGTTGAGGTCGACCGCAATGGGGAGAAGCTCACACTCAAGCCCACCCAGCTGGTCATGGCTACGGGGATGTCGGGCAAACCGAATGTTCCCTCATTCCCGGGAGCCGATATCTTCCAGGGCGAGCAGCAGCACTCCTCGCAGCACCGCGGCCCCGACGCCTACACGGGGAAGAAGGTCGTCGTCATCGGCAGCAACAACTCCGCCTTCGACATCTGCGGTGCACTCTACGAACACGACGCCGAGGTGACGATGGTCCAGCGCTCGAGCACCCACATCGTCAAGAGCGATTCCCTCATGGAGATCGGGTTGGGGGACCTCTACTCGGAGAAGGCGCTCGCCAACGGTGTCACCACAGAGAAGGCGGATCTCATCTTCGGCTCACTGCCGTATCGGATCATGCACGAGTTCCAGATCCCGCTCTACGACCAGATGAAAGAACGCGACAAGGACTTCTACCAGCGGATGGAAGACGCCGGCTTCGACCTCGACTTCGGCGATGACGAGTCCGGGCTGTTCCTCAAGTACCTGCGGCGGGGTTCGGGTTATTACATCGATGTCGGCTCGGCGGAACTCGTCGCTGAAGGCAAGGTGAAGTTGGCCAAGGGCGAGGTCGACCATCTGACCGAGAACTCCGTCGTGCTTGATGACGGGACTGAATTGCCGGCTGACCTGGTCGTGTATGCGACAGGGTATGGATCGATGAACGGATGGGTCGCTGACCTCGTCGATCAAGAGACTGCGGACAAGGTCGGCAAATGCTGGGGCCTGGGCTCGGACACGACGAAGGATCCCGGCCCGTGGGAGGGCGAGCAGCGCAACATGTGGAAGCCCACTCAGCAGGAGAACCTCTGGTTCCAAGGCGGCAACCTGCATCAGTCACGGCACTACTCGCTCTACCTGGCACTTCAGCTCAAGGCTCGGTATGAGGGGCTGGAGACGCCGGTGTATCGCCTGCAGGATGTGCACCACTTGGCGTGAGGTGTCGCGCGGCAGACTCCGCGAGTGCTGAGGCACCTTAGCTGGACGTTTTGGGCTGGCAAGCTCGCGGATTATCACCCCAGAACGTCCAGCTAACAGAGGTCGCGCGATCAATCTTGACTGGCTTGCGACCTTGAGACGCTGTAGCTTCCTCTTCCTTCATCTTGAACGGAGACCCAGGTGGTGTCGGATTTTGGACTCAAGCAGTCGATAGTCCGTTCTGCTGGTCACTTTCACGACGGTCCAGCCCTCGTGGCGTAGCGCGTCATCGCGTTCGATGTCGTTGGTCCACTGAATTTTCGACCTTAGATGGTGCTCTCCCTCGTACTCAAGCGCAAGCTTCGCATCTGGGTAGCCCAGGTCGGGTTCGACTATGCGGGAGAGCATTCGACAGTAGACCTGGGGATGGACGACTGGTTCCGGCAGTCCAGCGATCCTTGTCCACAGGCGCAGATCTGTCTCGGTGGGGGAGTCGACTGTTGGGCGAATCAGGCTCAGTGCGGCGAGTATGTGATTTCGGCCCGGTACGCGAATGTGGCTCTTGAGCCGTTGGTGGAGATCATCAATGGTTGTCTGCGCTGGTCCGTGCCACCTGCCCACGGCCGCATCCCCAAGCTTTACCAGATCACGCAAAGACAGGTCAGGGCCAAGGCTAATGAAGACTTCGGCCGGGTGGAGTAATGGCAGGTCGAGCCACTTCCACGCCAAAAAATGCACTGAACGGTGGAGCGTGACCTGGGGAATCCGAATTCGAGCATTCGGATCTTCAGTGCACACGTGCAGGTGGGCATTCATCAGGGGTGAAGGCAATGGCCAGCCGTAAAGCCGAGCTGCAGTGGCATGACTTGCGACCACGTGAGGGAATTTGAGTACGGCGGCGCGAAGGCGCAAAGCGTCACCTTCCCAGTCTTGGGCGGCCCATCGTGGAGTGCGGAAGCGCTCTAGTGTCTCCCTATCCATGCGTACTCCGGGGAGGACAACCGGGCAACGGGAAGTGTGGAGAAGTCTATGGCGAGTGATCCCAAGTGCTTCTGAGTCTTGGGCTCGGAACAGTCGAGGATAATCGCGCATCTCCCAGGTCGAGTCGTTGAACATGGGTGCAATGTTGGCGCAATTACTCCCAGAATAGGAGAGCAGATTCTGGGCCTGTGGACAGTAAATCGTTGTCCACAGCAAATCGAACGTGAGTCAGCGAGTGACTACGCACGCTTCTGACCCAAAAAACCTGAGGTAGGTACCTTGCCGTCCCTGTAGCTGGACGTTCCAGGCAGAAATTCGGACAGAAAATATGCCCAAATCGTCCAGCTAAGCGATGGTGAACGCAGGGCGGGAGGCTCGTGGTTGGGTGTGGTGGGACAGCGCGCTACAGTCCCAGCTTCGTCAGCACTTTCTTCACATGGGCGAGAGCATCGTCCTGGGAGAGACCGAAGTTCTGATTGAAGTACATGCCATCGCCGATGAGCTGAACCGTCATCGCCAGATCGGGATCACCGAGATGCTCATTGAGCGCGTTGAACCAGGCTTCTCTGGTCCTCCGCAGCGAATCCTTCGCCTCGTCATTCTCCTGTGCCAGGCAGCTGGCTGCGATGAGACTGCGGTCCAGCGGCGTACCCGTCTCGGCCGACGTCTCGAGGTAGTACATATGCAGGCGGTCACCGGCGGCCTTCATCGATGCAACGTCCTCGTCGACAAGCCGGTCGAGTCGTTCGAGGCTTCCTTTGATCAGCTCCGCCTTCGACCCGTAGTGGTAGAGCAGACCGCCCTTGGACACGCCAGCTTTCGCTGCAACCGCATCCAGCGTCGCGCCCGAGATGCCTCGCTTATCGAGGAGGATGTCGAAGGCGTCGAGGAGCTTCTCTTTGGTGTCGGTGGAGTTGCGTGCCATAGCGCCGAGCCTAGTCGATGCGGGTGTCGCCGCTTCAGCGGCGGTCGATACCACTGACGATGATGTCGGTGACCTGTGCTGCAAGATCGGCCAGATCTGCCTCGGACTGGTCGGGCTTCGGCCGGTACCACATGTCGACTGCGTTCAGGCTGCTCAGCAGCGTCCGGACCAGCATTTTGGGCTCCAACGGACGGATGGAACCATCCTCGATCCCGGCAATCGCCACCGACTTGAAGAGGTCCTCGTACTCGGCCCTGAGTCGATTCAGCTCTGCCAGCTGCTCACGCTGCCTGGGGCGCAGCGCCACTGAGCGCTGTTCGCGGACGCCTTCATGTACGACCTGGTGGTAGCCGAGATCAACCATGATCTGGAGTACATGGGCCGTGGACATGGCGAGAAGACGGTCGAAGCCGGTGCCTGGCCCGTCGACGCACGGGTCGACGCGAGCTCGTGAACGCACCATGCCTTCCTTGTAGACGGCTAGGAAGATGTCGAACTTGGAGCGGAAATGGTAGTAGATCAAGCCCTTGGTGGCTCCGACCGCAGTCGCAATGTCATCAATGGTGGTGGCGTTGTAGCCGCCGAGCATGAACTCAGTGGCAGCTGCGTCGAGGATTCCCTGATGAATCTGCTCGGACGCTCCCGCAGATGTTTCTACGTCGGCGCTCACTGCTTGACCTCGACTGCTTCCAGCGACTTCACCTAGCTGTCCTTTCCGAATCCCTGACCATGTTGTGAATCCCTGACCATGTTGTCGCTAGGCTACACGGCCAATCAGCAGCGAGAACGAGCAATCTCGTCGAACTCGACCAACTGGGTCTTGACACGTGTACTCCAGCGGGATAAATTCGTACCCAATCAAGGATGATACTCGGTAGTATGACTGGTGAGAGGCTTAGGCAATAGTGAACTTCAATGAAGAGGTAGCAATCGTGACTGGTGCCGGCGGAGGGCTGGGGCGGTCTCACGCACTGTCGCTGGCCCAGCGCGGAGCCCGCGTCGTCGTCAATGACATCGCCCCGATCCGCGACCGAGGTGGAGAGGACAGCCCGGCGGAACTGGTGGCGAAGGAGATCAACGCATCCGGTGGTACGGCGATTGCATATTCGTGCGACGTCACCGACGCCTCGGCGGTTCAAGCCATGGTCGGTCACACCATCGCTGAATGGGGGCGGATCGACATCCTGATCAACAACGCCGGCATACTGCGAGACAAGACATTCGCGAAGATGGACCTCGGTGAATTCCGTTCGGTCCTCGACGTGCATCTGATGGGGTCCGTGCACTGCACCAAAGCGGTGTGGCCCCACATGGTCACCCAACAGTACGGGCGGGTCCTCATGACCACCTCGGCGTCGGGAATCTACGGGAACTTCGGGCAGGCGAACTACGGTGCTGCGAAGTCCGGGATCGTGGGGCTCATGAACGTCCTGGCCATCGAAGGCGAACGGTACGGAATCCGCGTCAACGCTTTGGCACCCACGGCCGCCACCGACATGACCGAGGGACTGTTCGACGAGGCCTCATGGAAAGTCATGTCACCGGAATCGATCACCCCTGGAGCGGTCTTTCTCGTCTCGGAGAACGCTCCGACGAAGACGATCTTGGGCGCCGGTGGGGGAGTCTTCGCCGTTGCCAAGATGGTCGAGGCAGCAGGAGTCTTCCTCTCCGAAGACGAACGCAGCCCCGAGGCAATTGCCGCACACTGGGAGGCGATCAGCGATGTCTCCGCCACGGTGATCACCGGTTCCGCCTTCGACCAGACCGGTCGCTATCTCGAAATGACCACGACCGACGAATTTCCCACAGCTTCAGCCACACCGAGCAACACAGCCACACCGTCCGATCCGACCGTCACTGCAAAGGTGCAATCATGACAATCGTTCTGGCCATCGTCATCGTCTACTTCATCGTTATGTTCGCCATCGGCTATTGGGCGAACACCAGAATGAAAGGGGCCAAGGACTTCCTGGTCGCCGGGCAGTCGCTCGGTTTCTTCGTCATGGCCATCGCATCCTTCTCCTCGATCCAAAGCGGGTTCGGGATGATCGGCCACACGGCCAATACCAACGCCTGGGGCATTCAGGCCGTCGTCGGAGCAGCACTCCTCGTACCATTGGGGTTCGCACTGGCATGGTTCCTCCTCGGCGCGCGCCTGCATCGGGTAGCCCGAGCCCATGAGGTCTACTCCATCCCGGACATCATCCGCGTCCGCTACCCGAACCGGTCGGCCCATATGTCGATGTCGATCGCGATGTTCATCGGCTCGGTCGCCTATATGACAGCGCAGGTGACAGCTCTCGGCGTGATTATGTCCCTGATCTTCGGCATCAGCCTCACCGTCGGCGCCATCATCGGCTCCGCCATCGTCGCCGCGTACACGATCGCCGGTGGAATGCTCGCTGCGGTCTGGACGGACTTCATCCAGGGCCTGCTCATGATCGTTATGGCCGTGGCCGCATTCTTCATCGCCACGAACACCGTGGGCGGATGGTCAGCCATGCTGGCCACGATCGCAGAGAACGACATCGGATTCCTCAAGATCGATGCGACACAGCCGATGACCTGGATCTTCGGCTTCATCTTCCTGGCGATTCTCGGCACCGCCGCCCAGCCGCAGCTGGCAACGAAGTTCCTCATGCTCAAATCAGGGTCACAGCTGCGCTGGGGCTCACTCGTCGCGGCCCTCGGCTACTCGGTGACGACCCTGTTCGCCCTGTCCATCGGCCTGGCAACCCGCGCACTGACCTTCGAGGGCAGGGCACCCCAGTTCGACAACGCCGACAACACCACAACGTGGTTCCTCGACAACATGACGACACCGGCGTTCGCCGGGTTCGCCCTGGCCGGACTGCTCGCGGCGATCATGTCCTCCGCTAGCTCCTTCATCACCATCGGAGCCTCATCACTGGTGCGTGACCTCACCAGCTCGCTGGGCAAGGTCGTCCACCGTGAGCTGATGTGGAACCGGTTGGCCAGCGCCTTCGTGGTTCTGTGCTCGCTGGTGTTCGCTCTTTATCTCACGCAGGTCGTCTTCCTCCTCGGCGCCATCGGCTGGGCAGCCTTCGCCTCGGCGGTGTTTGCTCCGGTCGTCTTCGGGCTGTATTGGAAGCGCGCCACCGGATTGGCGACAACCATCGCCGTGTCCTTCGGCGTCCTCGGCAACCTGGTGCTCACTATCCTCACGAGCGAGGAGATCATCACCATTCCCACCTACATGCAGGATGGGGCAATGGTCATCGCGACCGCTGCGGTCCTGTTCGTCGTCATCTCCCTGCTGTTCCCATCACGCGGTTCACAGGAAGGCTTCGCCCATGCCTACGGCATCAACGCCAACAGCGGAAGCGGAACACCTAGGGGAGCAGCAGCCATGAAGTCAGTGACAGCGAAAGGGCTCGACAAGACCGATGTGCTCGTCCTCATCGTCACCCTGGCGTGCCTCGCCACTGCGGTCGGAAGCATCTTCGATGTCTGGCAGGCCCTCTACTATGCAGTTCCGCTCCTTGCCTATGTGATGATGCTCTTCGGCGCACTGAATTCCACCGATAAGTGGAGCCGGGCCAACCTGATCCTCATCAGTGCTTTCTCCCTCGTCCTGATCGCGCTTTTCGTCGTCGCGCACGCGTACACCGGCAGCTCCGCCATGCTCGGCGGCCTGCCGACCACGACCGCGGTGTTCGTCTACATCATCTGGCCATTGACGGCAGTCGGTGCTCCGTTGGTCTACGCTGCCGTCCACAAGTCCCGGCTGATGCGTGACATGGACGGTGCTGTGCCAACAGTCGAGAACATCAGCGTCTGAGTGAAGGGGACATACGCAGTGGAATTCGATGTGACGACACTTCGCGGCAGGCGAGCCGACTCCCGCCTGCACAGGCTGTCGATGGGCGATATCTTCGAACGGATGCGCTGGAGTCAGCCGAACCGCACGGTCCTCACCGGCCACATCGGTGCCGCCGAGAACCCCGCAGGTGGCTCGGTGACCGTGGCCGAGGCCGACGACAGGGCCAACCAGTTCGCGAATTCGCTCTTGACTGCTGGAGTCCAGCCGGGGGAGATCCTCGTGATGATCTGCGAGAACTCCCTCGAGTCGGTGCTGATCAAGATCGGTGCGGCGAAGGCAGGTGTGACGATCGCCCCGTTGAACCCGAATCTAGCCACCGAGGTGATGGCTGCGCTGATCGCGGACATGGGGGCACGTTGGGCTGTCGTCGACGCCGAATTCGCCGACCGTGTCCGGCCCGTGTTCGAGTCGGAGAACGTCGGCACCTTGACCACCGTCGCGGTCGGCGGACCGCTGCCGGACGGGGCAGTGAGCTTTGCAGATTTCATCTCCGAGGCTCCTGCGAACGAACCCGATGTCACCATTCACGGTGACGACATCTGGCAGATTCAGTTCACCTCTGGAACCTCGGCACTGCCCAAGGGCGTCATGGGATCACACTCGAAGACGATGTTCGAGGCTCTGTCCTCGATGGGAATCGTCACTCGTGGGCAGCGTTTCGAATTCGACTCGGTGGCAGGCATCTTCGTGTCGGTGACTTATCACGTCAGCGAGGTGCTCATCTATGCCGCGTTGCTGGCCGGCGGGCGAGTGGTGGTTGGGCGCAGGCCTGATGCCAGGGAGTTGGCTTTCGCCATCGACCAGCATCACATCACGACGATGCACGTGGGTTCACCACAGATGCTCGAACATCTTGATGCCGAACTGCGTCGGGACCCGAGACTGGATGCCGGATCGGTGACGAGCATCCTTCATTCCTTCGCCCCTCTGCGAGCCGAGTCGTATGCCTCGGTCAAAGACTCTATGGGAGCGGACGTGCTGGTGGTCGGTGTAATCGGACAGACGGAGATGTGCATCATGCACCGGTTTTGGATCGGCGCCGATGAGGAGCTCCATGCGCGGACCTCGCCGCAGGAGAACTACGTCGGCCTGCCACATCCGCTGACAGCGGCTGCGATCATGGATGCCGACGGCAGCATCAAGAAGCCGGGCGGCAGCGATGATGGCGACGGGGGTGTCGGCGAAGGGATCTATCGCTCGCCGGCTCTCATGGCCGGTTACTACAACAATCCGCAGGCCACTGCCGAAGCCTTTGCTGACGGTTGGTTCCACGGCGGTGACGCCTTCCGTACAGGCGAAAAGGGGCTGCGCATCCTCAACGACCGGATCAAGGATGTCATCAAGACCGGAGGGGAGAACGTATCCTCGATCCGCGTCGAGTCAGTGGTGAGCACTCATCACCTTGTCGACCGTGCGGTCGCCATCGGCCTGCCCCACCCACGGTGGGGTGAGGCCGTAACAGTCCTCGTGCGGACCATACCGGAGTGCACGGTCGACGAAGATGAAATCATCGCGTTCGCCAAGACCCGACTGGCCGGCTTCGAAGCACCCAAGGCCGTGATCTTCGTCGACGAGTTACCCGAGACTGTCGGCAACAAGGTGAAGAAGCACGAACTTCGCAGGCAGTATGTTCGGCTCTTCGACACTGCAGAGGCAGTGCGACAGTGACTACTGGAACCATGTTCGACATCAGCGGCAAACGGATCCTCATTACGGGCGGCGCCCGCGGCATCGGCCGCATGATCGCAGAAGGCCTGCTGCGTCAGGGGGCCACAGTCTTCATTTCCTCCCGCAAGAAGGAGGCTGCGCTCGAAGCAGGACAGGCTCTGTCAGAGTTTGGTGAGATCCACGCGATCGCTGCCGACATCACCACCGAGGCTGGTCGGAGCCAGCTGGTCGATGCCGTGGCCGAACAGACCGACCATCTGGATGCTCTGATCAATAATGCAGGGGCCACCTGGGGAGCCTCATTCGACGAATTCCCCGACCATGCTTGGGACAAGGTCCTCGGAGCCAATGTCAAGGCCCCCTTCGCCCTGGCCCAGCGCGCTCGTCCACTGCTCGAAGCCGGTGCCGAACGTGGTGCAGGCCCGTCGCGGATCATCAACATCGGATCCATCGACGGGCTGGCGGTGCCCAATTATGAGAACTATTCCTATTCGGCGTCCAAGGCTGCGGTCCACCATCTCACCCGACATATGGCGGCCACCTTGGCCCCGACGATCCTCGTCAATGCTGTCGCTCCGGGACCGTTTCCGACGAAGATGATGTCGTGGATCCTTGAGGAGAAGGGCGATGAGATCGCGGCCGCCAACCCGCTGCAGCGCATCGGCACCGCCGACGATGTGACAGGAGTTCTCACCTTCCTGCTCTCGCAGGCGAGCTCCTACCTTACCGGGACTGTGATCCCGCTCGACGGAGGTCTGAGCACGACGATGTCAGTGGGAATGAGCTGAGAAATTCGTGCCCTGACTTTTAACTGTACCGTCTAGACGGTACAGTGGATTTCATGTTCACAACGCAGACACCACACGTGCGCGCCGGCAGGCGCGAATGGGCTGGCCTGGTTGTGCTGATGATCCCTGTTCTGCTCATCTCGATCGACAACACCGTCTTGGGATTCGCGATACCGGCCATCAGCACCGGCCTCCATCCCACAGGTACTCAGCTCCTCTGGATCGTCGACATCTATGCGCTCATGCTCGCGGGCCTCCTCATCGCCATGGGCAGCATCGGTGACCGAGTCGGGCGCCGCAAGCTGCTCGTCATCGGCGCTGTCGGCTTCGGGCTTGCTTCGCTGCTGGCGGCGTTCTCCACCACGGCAGAGATGCTCATCGTCGCTCGTGCGCTGCTCGGCCTCTTCGGTGCCACGCTGATGCCGTCGACCCTCTCGCTCATCCGCAATATCTTCCTCAACGACAAGGACCGCCGCGTCGCGATCGCCACCTGGGCTGCCATGTTCAGCGGCGGTGCCGCGCTCGGGCCCATCGTCGGCGGCATCCTGCTCGAGCACTTCCACTGGAGTTCCGTTTTCTTCATCAATCTGCCGCTGATCGCGATCTTCATCCCCGCGGCCCTCCTCCTGCTGCCGGAATCAAGGGACCCGAACCCGGGGCGGATCGATCCGCTGTCGATCGTGCTCTCGATGCTCATGCTTACCCCCCTCGTCTTCGCCATCAAGCACGTCATGGCCGATGGCGTGGACATGCTCTTCTGGGCCAGCCTCGCTGTGACTGTGCTTGCGGGTACGGGCTTCGTCGTGCGTCAGCTCGCCTCCAGCAACCCGATGCTCGACGTTCGACTCTTCGCCAACAAGGTCTTCACCTCTGCGGTGCTGTCCAACCTGCTCAGTGTCATGGGCCTGGCCGGATTTCTCTACTTCGGGACGCAGCTGCTCCAGCTGGTGCTCGGGCTCTCACCCGTGGAGGCCGCGCTGGTTCTGGTCCCCGGACTCATCACCTCGATCGCCGCGGGCTACGCGGCGGTGCCGATCATCGCCCGCCTGCAGCCTCGTGTGGTCGTCCCCTGCGCCCTCGTGCTCAACGCAATCGGACTGGGAATCGTGGCCTTCACGCCCGAGCATTCGGTGGCCGGAATGCTCATCTCGTTCCTCATTCTCGGAGTGGGACTGGGCACCGCCGAGGTCATCACGAACGACCTCATCCTGGCCGCAGTGCCCGCGAACAAGGCAGGAGCCGCCTCGGCGATCTCCGAAACTGCCTACGAGTTCGGGTCTGTGATGGGAACCGCGGTCCTCGGCGGACTCACCACCATGGTCTACAGCACTCAGCTGCAGGCGACGCTCGGGACCAAGGCATCAGGTGCCGAGTTCGAGACCCTCGGTTCGGCCCTGGAGCAGGCAGGTGCCCAAGGCGGTCGCCTGGGCGAGCAGATCACCGAGGCGGCGGTGGGCTCCTTCGACCTGGGCGTGCAGTGGGCCGCGGGTGGGGCTGTTGTCCTCGTCCTCATCGCGGCCGTACTCACGAGCTTCGGACTCAAGGGCGCCGGCCGTCTTCTGTCGACGACGGCCGACGAGAAGCACGGTGCCGAGCAGGAGCCGATCAGCTACGAGGCGTGAATGCAGAAATCCCTGGAGTCAGGGCATCACTTCGACTCGGCTGAATCCTTCGAGTAGTCGAAGAATCCGTGGCCGGTCTTCTGGCCGAGGTCGCCGACATCGACGTATTTCTGCAGGAGCTTCCGTGGGCCATCTGGCAGGTGCGAGCCCGAATCCCGGCAACGAGGGAGGCCATCACAGCACCGACCGTGCTGGAGCGGCTTCCACGGAGCCATCGGACTCGCACCCGATCTGCCTCGCGGACTGGCCTACGTCTCGGACCTGTCCGGGGAGATCCGCGCCGTGGACCTGACCCGCGGCACCTCGCGGACGGTGACCGAGCTCGAAGGCGCCCCAACGGGAATCGCGCTGGTCTGAGATCGGCGGAACGCACGAGGCCCCGCGGACGATTCGAAGGAATCATCCGCGGGGCCACTCGTCGTCAGGAGTCAGATCCTATGAGCCGACCGATTCGCTGTCCCGAGGCACCGCCTCGGCGACATTCCTCTTCTGTCGTTTGCGTGCCAGCACACGGCCGATGCCGGTGTAGAGCAGCGCACCGATGAGGATGATGTAGAGGACGATGGTGATCGGCGAGGACACGAGCACCGAGACATCGTTGCCCGAAGCCAACAGGGCATCACGCAGGCTGGACTCGGCCAGCGGTCCGAGGACCATGCCGATCATCAGCGGTGCCAACGGCACCCCGTAGCGCTTGAGCACGAAGCTGATGATGCCGATTCCCAGCAGAATCATGAGCTCGAACTGCGAGGCCGAGGTGGCGTAGATGCCCAAGCCGCAGAAGACCGCGATGCCGCCGTAGAGGTAGGGATCCGGGATCTTGAGCAGCTTCGCCCACAGGGGAGCGAAAGGCAGGTTGATGATGAGCAGGACGATCATGGCGATGAAGAAACTCGCCAGCAGACCCCAGACAAGTTCCGGAGACCGATCGAAGAGCAGCGGTCCCGGCTGCAGACCGTACTGACGGAATGCGGCGAGCATGATGGCAGCCGTCGCGGAGATCGGCAGACCCAGGGCCAACAGGGCGCCCATGGCGATGCCGGTCGTGGCAGAACCTGCCGACTCGGGACCGGCCAGGCCGCGGATGGCGCCCTTGTCACCGAACTGCGGGTCCTTGCGCTTCGAGTCGAGTTTGCGCTCGAGACCATAGGACATGAACGTCGGCACATCGGCACCACCGACGGGAATCACGCCGAAGGGCAGACCGATGGCAGTCCCACGCAGCCACGCGGGCAGGGCCTCGCCGAACTCCTTGCGGGAGAGGAAGGGTCGACCCGAGGAGTTGATCGTGTTGTCGTTGACCTTGCGGCGGATCCGCGAGGCGATGAAGAAGACTTCGCCCAGGGCCAGGATCGCCACGGTCACGGTGACCAGTGAAACTCCGTCGAAGAGCTCGGGAACACCCATGGTGAAGCGCTCGGTGCCGGAGACCGAATCGATGCCGATGACCGAGAATCCGATGCCGAGGACCAAAGCCATGAGGCCCTTGAGCACGGAGTCCGCAACGACCGAGGACGTTGCCACGAATGCGAACAGCGCGAGTGCGAAGAACTCGGCCGGGCCGAAGTTCGTCGAGAAGTCCGCCAATGCCGGTGCAACGAACACGACCAGGCAGCAGGAGATGAAGCCGCCGATGAAGGCCCCGATCGCGGCCGTGGCCAGAGCCTGCGGCGCTCGCCCATTGCGGGCCATCTTGTGGCCTTCGAACGTTGAGGCGATCGCCGATGCCTGACCAGGAGTGTTCATCAGGATGGCCATGGTGGAGTCACCGAAGAGACCACCGAAGTAGACGCCGGCGAACATGATGAATGCGCCGGTCGGGTCAAGGGCGAAGGTCATCGGCAGCAGCAGTGCCACGGCCATCGACGAGCCCAGGCCCGGCAGCACGCCCACGGCGGTGCCGAGGAAGCAGCCGACGAGGACCCACAGCAGGTTCATCGGCGTCAGCGCGTGCGTGAAGCCTTCGAAGAGGGACATGAGAGCGTCCATATCAGAAGCCACCTCCCAGGATTCCCGAAGGAAGATTGAGCCCCAGCAACACCGAGAACGCGATGTAGACCAAGGACGAGAATGTCAGTGCCATGGTGAGGTCGAACAGCGGTCGCTTCGACCCCATCGACCGGGCCACACACCAGAACAGGAGAGCTGCGGCGAGGATCCACCCGGCGAACTCGAGGATGAGGGCGAACGCGGCGAAGCCACCGGCGCCCCAGGCCAGGGACACGAAGTCACTGTGCGTGCGGTGCGAGGAGTCTTCGGCTCGTGCTTTGGCAAGTGCCTGGCGATCCTGGGCCGGTTCATCCTCCTCATGCGGGTCGAGGCGTGAAGCCGAGACCGCCGAGGTGACAGGTGTCGAGAACGCCTTCTCCTCCTCCACCTCGGCGGGGAGATCGTCATCGACGTCGACGGGTTCGGGATTGCGGATATAGGCGATCGTGAGCAGGACGGTGAGGACGTAGCCGACGATCATGATGATCATGGGGAAGAACTGCGGCCCCGGCTGATCGGCGTCTTCGGCGACTTCCATCGTGAGGATGCCGATGAGCAGGTAGGTGGAGAATCCGGCCATGATGAGGGGGACCAGGAGGCCTGATCGACCCTGCCACCAGGTTCCGGCACCGAGGTGGGCCGTCCTGGTCGTCTTCTTGGTTGACGCGGTGGTGCTCACAGTCCCAACTCCTTCAGCAGCTTCTCAATCCGGGAGGTGTCCTCTTTGATGAACTCTGCGAACTCATCACCGGTCAGCCACACGTCTGTCCATTTGTTGCGGTCGAGGGCGTCGGCCCATTCCGCGCTGTCGCGGGTCTGTTTGAGAATGTCGACCAGCTGCCCGGTCTGGTCCTCGTTGATGCCGGGGGCGCCGAGGAAGCCGCGCCAGTTGGTCAGGGTCACCTTGTAGCCCTGCTCTGTCATTGTGGGAACGTCATCGAAGCCGGCGATGCGCTTCGGCGCGGCCACGCCGAGGGCCTTGACGCGACCGGCTTCGATCTGGTCCGAGACTTCGTTGAAGCCACAGGAGGCGAAGTCCGTGGTGCCCGAGAGCAGCGTCTGGATCGCCTCTCCGCCGCCGGACTTCGGAATATAGGTGATGCCCGAGGCAGGAATACCGGCCAGCAGAGCCAGCTGCGCAATGGTGAGATGATCGACGGAACCGGCGGATCCGCCTGTCCAGACGAACCCTTCCGGGTCCTTCTTCCAGGCGCTGATGACGTCGTCGATCGTGTTGTAGGGGGAATCAGCGGCGGCGATGAGCACGTCATAGTCCTCCGCGACCCGCGCCAGCAGGGTCGTGTCGTCGAAACCGACGGGCGACTTGTTGAGCGCAATGCCGCCGACCATTGCAGTGCCGGTGGCCAGAATGGTGTCGGCCTGACCGGCCATGGTGGAGAACTTGCCGAGGCCGATGGTGCCACCGGCTCCGGGGATGTTGACGACCTGGGAGTTGTTGGCCAGATTGTTCACTCGCATGGCCTGCTGGGTCTCTCGGGCGAAACCATCCCAACCGCCACCGGCACCGGCAGGTGCGATGAGCGTGAGATTCGATGAGAGGTCGCCCTTGGCCGAAGCTGCTTTGACTGAGTAGGTGGTGGCCGTTCCGATGGCTGCCACTGCGATGACACCGTAGGCGATGCGACCGAACATGCGCCGATTCGGATGGGCCGGCTCGGGCCGCGGATCTGCGCCAGGGTCTGAGGCGGATTGGTTCGTCATTGACCAAACTTTCATATCAGTTGTGAACTACATGTGAGGCTCGTCATAGCTTAGGTTGATGCGCGTCACATTACGCGGTTGTGCGCACTGATCGCGTTCTGCTCATTCTGCTCACCGGGAAGCGAGAGTGATTGACGTGTGTGGCGGGGGAGCCGAAGGCCGGGTGCAATGCGTCGTGAGCACACCGTCCACATGTGTGCACCGTCGTCGCACTCAAGGTAGTTAGGCTGGGACCATGAATGACACTGCCCCCGGCGCCCCCGTTGCCAAGAAGATCCCCCATGAGCGCACCCACCACGGCCACACCTTCATCGATGACTACGAATGGATGCGCGAGAAGGAGTCCCCGGAGGTCATCGCTCACCTCGAGGCCGAGAACGAGTGGACGAATGCACAGACATCCCAGCTCGAGCCCCTGCGTGATTCGATCTTCACCGAGATCAAGACCCGGATCAAGGAAACCGACATGTCGGTGCCGACCCGGCGCGGAGGCTACTGGTACTTCTCCCGTACGAAGGCAGGTCTGGACTACGGGATCAGCGTCCGGGCGCCCATCTCCGACGATGCCGACTGGACTCCACCCGAGGTCGGCGAGGAACCGCTGCCCGGCGAGGAAGTCATCTTCGACTCGAACATCGCAGCCGAAGGTCAGGACTTCTTCTCACTCGGCACCTTCTCCCTCACCGACGACGGTCGGTACCTGCTCTTCGGCGTCGACAACTCCGGCGACGAGCGGTACACGCTGAGGCTGCGCGACCTGAGCACAGGCGAAGACCTGCCCGACACCGTCGAAGGAACCTTCGCCGGTGCCTCGATCGACCCCGCCGGTCGCTTCGTCTTCTACACCACCGTCGACGAGGCCTGGCGCCCGGAGAAGGTGTGGCGTCATGTCGTGGGCACCGACAGCAGCGACGATGTCTGCATCTTCCATGAACCCGATGAACGGTTCTTCGTCGGATCGGGATTCTCCCGATCCGGCACGTACATGTTCATCGTCACCGGGTCCAAGACCACCACCGGCTTCTGGTCGCTGAAGGCCGATGACCTCGACGCCGCCCCGCAGGTGGTCTGGCCACGTGTGGACGGTGTCGAATACTCCGTGGAACACGCGGTCATCGCCGGTGAAGATCGTTTTCTCATCACCCACAACCAAGACCGCGATGACTTCGACATCATCGACGTTCCCGCCTCCGATCCGGCCGGCACCGCACGGGAGCCCGTTGACGCTGTCGACGAGCCCGGTGCCATTGCCGACCCGGCGTCTCTGGGGCGGGTGCTGCTCGACGACGTCGACGGGCTGCGCATCGAGGACGTCGATGCCTTCGCCGACTTCATCGTCGTCAGCTATCGCCGAGGCGGGTTCGCCCGAGTCGGCATCATCGAACTGGGCACCGGCTCACCCTTCGGCCCACTGCAGGAGCTGCCGTTCTCTCGCGAGACCGGAACCCTGGGATTCGCCGGCAACCCGGAGTTCACACAGACGAGCATCCGACTCCTCTTCACCTCCATGTCCACGCCCGCTGTGATCTATCAGCACAGCGTCGCAGACGGCACTGACACGGTGCTCAAACGCCAGCCCGTTCTCGGGTCGGTCGACCTCGACCGTTACGGCGAATCCCTCGTCTGGGCCAACGCCGAGGACGGAACCCAGATCCCGATCTCCCTGGTCTACCGCACCGACCTCATCGATCTCGATTCCGGTACAGCCACCTCGGCGAGGGCAGGTGACTCCCACGAGCAGGCCCCAGCCAAGCCCGCACCGCTGGTGCTCTACGGGTACGGCTCCTACGAAATGAGCATGGACCCGTACTTCTCCGTGTCCCGGCTCTCCCTGCTCGACCGCGGGGTCGTCTTCGCCATCGCACACGTGCGCGGCGGCGGGGAGATGGGCCGCCACTGGTACGACCAGGGTAAGACCACGGTGAAGAAGAACACCTTCACCGACTTCATCGCTGCCGGATGCCACCTTGTGGACACAGGATGGACGAGCCCGGACCAGCTCGTCGCCACAGGAGGCTCTGCCGGCGGACTGCTGATGGGAGCGGTGACGAACATGGCACCCGAGCTCTTCGCCGGGGTCAGCGCCCACGTGCCCTTCGTCGATGCGCTGACGTCGATCCTCATGCCCGAACTGCCCCTGACCGTCATCGAATGGGAGGAGTGGGGCGACCCGCTCCACGACGCGGACGTCTACGAATACATGCGCTCCTATTCGCCGTACGAGAACGTCGCCGAGGTGGCTCACCCGAAGATCTTGGCCGTGACCTCGCTCAACGACACCCGAGTCCTCTACGTCGAACCGGCCAAATGGGTCGCCCGGTTGCGTGAGGTCGGCGCCGATGTGCTGCTCAAGACCGAAATGGTCGCCGGCCATGGTGGTGCCTCCGGACGATACGACTCGTGGAAGGAAACCGCCTTCGACTTCGCATGGATCCTCGACGTGCTGGGCCGATCGGACGTCGACATCGACGCCTGATCCTCTGGTGCGGCGTCCCTGCGGGGGCGCCGGACCGGGACGCATGGGCGGCGGATGCGCAGCACCAGGGGACGTTTGTCGCGACAGATAACAATACCGGGACGATTGTCTCCAAAACCCTGTTTTGGTCGGTCGTGTCAGCGGCGCCCAATAGAGTGGTTGTCATCACAGTCGCACCCCTGGCCGACTGCGGAATCAGAATGATCTGAATCGTATCGGTGCGTGGGTCGTCTGCAGTTCCACGTGCGACCCACCGTTGGGCCCGACCGGGAACAGATGACAGGGTTCGTCCCGGTTCTGCACAGGTGGACCGGTTTTTTCAAAGGGGAGAAGAATGCGTCTCAGGCGTCTGGCCACAGCGATTGTGGCGGTGAGTTCGGTTATTGCGGTGTCAGCCTGTTCAGGTGGAGACGGTTCCGGCGGTGAGGGCGAGGGCGGCGATTCCTACTCGATCGGCATCTCCCAGCTGGTTCAGCACCCGGCGCTCGACGCGGCCAGTGCCGGATTCAAGAAGTCCTTCGAAGATGCTGATGTCACCGTCGAATGGGATGAGCAGAACGCTCAGGGCGAGCAGGCCAACGCGACCTCGATCGCGCAGACCTTCGCCAACGAGGACCTCGACCTCGTCCTCGCAGTGGCCACCCCTGCAGCCCAGGCAGCCGCGCAGGCGATCACCAACGTTCCCGTGCTCTTCACCGCCGTCACCGACGCCCAAGAAGCCGGCCTCGTGAAGTCTGACGATGCACCGGGCGCCAACGTCACCGGTACCTCCGACCTCAACCCCGTCGCCGATCAGCTTGAGCTCGTCAAGGACCTCAATCCCGATGCCAAGACCGTCGGCATCGTCTACAGCTCCGGTGAGGTCAACTCGCAGGTGCAGGTGGATCTTGCCAAGAAGGCTGCGAAGGACATGGGCGTCGAGATCAAGGAAGCCACGATCGCCAACTCCAGTGAGCTGGCACAGGCTGTGGACTCCCTCGGCAAGGTCGACGCCTACTATGTTCCGACCGACAACAACGTCGTCTCGGCCGTGACGACCATGGTCCAGGCAGCCGAGAAGAACAAGGCGCTCCTCGTCGGGTCGGAAGCAGGCCAGGTGGAACAGGGTGCGGCGATCACTCGCGGCATCGACTACACGAAGCTGGGCGAGCAGACCGGCAAGATGGCGCTGAAGATCCTCCAGGACGGCCAGAAGCCAGCCGATATGCCAGTCGAGACCAGCTCCGACCTCGAGCTCGTCGTCAACCCGAAGGCCGCCAAGGCCCAGGGCGTTGAGATTCCGAAGAAGCTCATCGACGAAGCCGACAAGGTCATCGACTGATCGACCCCCGTCGCCGGCCGCGTCCCGTGATCGGCCGAGTCTCGTGACCTCCCTGGTCCTGTGACCGGCCGGCGACACCTACCCACGCCTCACATCACCACCTGATCGGAAACACATGTTCGGAGCACTGGAACTCGGGCTCATCTACGGAGCGATGGCGCTCGGGGTCTACCTGACCTTCAAGGTTCTCAACTTCCCCGACCTCACCGTCGACGGAAGCTTCACCACGGGTGGTGCCACCGCAGCATCCTTGATCATCGCCGGGGTCAACCCCTTCCTGGCAACCTTGGCAGCCATCGGCGCAGGACTCATCGCCGGCTACATCACCGGACTCCTCCACACCAAGGGCGGAATCGACGGACTGCTCGCCGGAATTCTGACGATGATCGGTCTGTGGTCGATCAATCTGCGCATCATGGGCAAGGCGAACCTCCCGCTCCTGCGAGAAGACACCGTGTTCACCCCACTGCGGGAGAACATGCTGCTGGGCACCTGGGTCTCCATCGCCGTGCTGCTCGCCTTCACCCTCATTCTCAAGTTCGCCATCGACTGGTTCCTCACCACCGACCTGGGACTGGCGATCCAGGCCAACGGCAACAACCGACAGATGATCCGCAGCCTCGGCGTCAACACCGACAACACGACGATGCTCACGCTGGCGCTGTCCAACGGCTTCGTCGCACTCTGCGGCGCCCTCATCGCCCAATACCAAGGGTTCTCCGACATCAGCATGGGCATCGGCCTTATCCTCGTCGGACTCGCCTCGGTCATTCTGGGCCAGGCAGTCTTCGGCAGCCGCAACATCTTCATGGCCAGCCTCGGCGCCCTCATGGGTTCGGTCATCTACCGTCTCATCATCTTCCTGGCCCTGCGCGCCGGACTCGACACCAACGACATGAAGCTGACGACCGCGCTGCTCGTCGTGATTGCGCTCCTGCTGCCCAGATGGGGATTCCTCAAACGGATACCCTCGTTGAGATCCCGTGGCAATCGGGCCCCCGAGAAGGGTGTGGCCGCCGACGATCCTGCCAACGAAGCGGGCGCACAGGTTCCTGCCGGCACGGTCGACATCCGTGAAGACACCACCAGCGTCACCGCGGGGTCGTCTGCGAAGGCCGCAGGCACAGCTGCCGGCTCAGAATCGAAGGAGGACTGAGACACATGCTCAAGATCGATACCATCTCGAAGACCTTCTTCCCCGGCACCGTCAACGAACGCAAGGCCCTGCAGAACCTGTCCCTCGAACTCGAAGAGTCCGACTTCGTCACCGTCATCGGCTCCAACGGCGCGGGAAAGTCGACCCTGCTCAACACGATCTCGGGCCGACTTCCCATCGACTCCGGATCGATCACGATCGACGGCGCCGAGGTATCCCGGATGCCCGAGTACAAGCGAGCCAAGTATCTGGGTCGAGTATTCCAGGATCCGATGGCCGGCACCGCCCCGGACCTCACGATCGAACAGAACCTGTCTCTGGCGCTCAAGCGCGGCAAGACACGGGGGCTGGGACGAGGGACCACCTCGGCGAGGCGGGACCTGTTCGGCGATGAGCTGGCCACGTTGGAACTCGGCCTGGAGAACAGGTTGAAGACCAAGGTGGGTCTGCTCACCGGCGGACAGCGCCAGGCGCTGAGTCTCCTCATGGCCGGGTTCACCCAGCCGCGCATCCTGCTGCTCGACGAGCACACCGCAGCACTCGACCCGCAGCGTGCGGCACTCGTGACGGATCTGACGCAGAAGATCGTGTCCAATGACGGGCTGACCACGCTCATGGTCACGCACAACATGGAACAGGCGATCGCGCTGGGCAACAGGCTCATCATGATGCACGAGGGCGAGATCATCTATCAGGCCTCGGCTGAAGAGAAGAAGTCGCTGACGGTGAAGACTCTGCTGGGTGAATTCTCCAAGCTCAAGGGCGCGACACTGGGGGACCGGGCACTGCTGAACTGACGGGGCCGCTAGTCAGAGGCGAGTGATGAAGTCCCCGATGTCGGCTGCGATCTCGTCGGGATATTCTCCGGTGAGGGCATGCGAGGCGTCGTCATAGACTTGGACTGCTTCGGTGCCCAAAGCTCGCCGTGCCGTTGCTGTGGCGGATTCCGGGTCATGCATCACCGAGCGTCCCGCAATGATCGCCAGGACGGGCATCGATAGGTCGGCCAGCTCCGGCTCCGTGATCCGAGTCGGTTGGGGCTTCTTCATCGAGTAGTGGTGCATCCCGGCCTCGATCATGTCTGCCACCGGCACATCCTCGACCTCGATGCCTCCGGCCGTATACGAATTGAAGGCATCGCGTCCGGCCTTGGGAAACCACGGCACGGTGGCGGGGATCGCGCGCAGGATCGTCTCCACTGGTATGCCGTCGAAGGTCTGGACAGGATCGATGAGGGTCAGCGTCTTCACATGCTGCGGGTGGCGGATGGCGAGATTGGCCGCCGTCCAACCGCCCAACGAGAGCCCGATCAGGTTCACCGAGTCCTCTGGAAGCGCAGCGACCGTCTCGGCGAGCCATTCGGCTTCGTCCTCAGCATCGGAAATCGGAGATGCCTGGATGCTGCGGCCCGGTTCGCCGAGGAGATCGAGTGTGTAGACGTCGCCGAGCTTGAGCAGAGACGGCATGTTGTCCGCCCAGACCGGTGTCGACGAAGCGGTTCCCGGCAACAGCAGCATCGGTGAGGCGTCTCCGGTCCCGGCGAACCGGTAGACGCGGACAACGCCGAAGCTGGTGCGAACGTCCATCGTCTCCGCCGGCTCCGGCATACTCTCGAATGCCTGATCGTAGGCGGTGAAGAACTCGGCCTCCCCCTCGGCGTTGTTCCAATGGCCGACAGGCGATGGAGGCCGGAGGAAGTATCCGCAGAGGGCCGCGATCGACAGGGCAGCAATCATCGGCACGAGCACCCGAGGACGCAGCAGCCACGGTCGGGCGCGTCGTTCATTGTCAGCGTCCATCAGATCCCCTCTACCGATCGGTCAGTACTTCAACCGTAAGGTAGAATCACTGCATGACACAAGACCCTGCAGAGGCACGATCACGTGAACCGGCGTTGACCTTCACCCGGCGTGCCCGGCGCGTGCAGATCATCGACGTCACCATCGAGCTCCTCGCTGATCATGGGTATTCAGGTGTGTCGCTGTCACAGATCGCTGACCGCGCAGGAGTGACCAAGCCGACCGTCCTCTACCACTTCACCGACAAGTCGAATCTGGTCAGCAGCGCGTACCGGCATGTGCTCGACGCGGTAGTCGAATCGGTCGGTGGAGCGGTTGAGGCCGCCGAGGTGGAGGAGCGTCCCGCTGCATATGTGCGTTCCCTGGTGGCTCATTTCGTCAGGTATCCCAGCCACGCCCGCGTGAGCATCGAAGCGCTGATCCACGGAGGGGAGCGGGCGGAGAGCTCGGTACGGTGGAAGCCGGTGGCAGACTTTCTGGCAGCGGCGCGAAAGTCGCGCGGAGCAACGGATGAAGTCGAGCTGCGCACCGCCGCGCTCATCGTCGGCGGAGCCATCGACGCGGTAGTCGCCGAGGCTGTCGAAGACCCGAAGTTCGATGCTGTGGCTGCCAGCGAAGAGATCGTGGAGCTGATCGAGGCGCGCTACCTGGCCAGTTGAACCTTGCCCGCTGAGCGTGGCCGCTCAACACCGGGCGGTGACTGGTCTCACCCTGCCCACCCCTCGCGGACTTTACCAACCGGAAGGTAAAGTGAAGGCATGGTCAATGACACACGTGGGCGCATTCTGCAGGCTGCGAAGACGCTGGCTGAGAGCAATGACTCCATCCAAGGAGTCACCATCTCCCTCGAGTCCGTCGCGCAGGCCGCGGGCCTGACGAAGCCGGGACTGATGTATCACTTCCCGAACAAGGAAGCGCTCATGCTCGGCCTCGTCGATCACGCCGCACAGCAGTGGCATCAGCGACTGCACGACCATACCGGCAGTGAGCCCGTCGAGCTGTCTGCGTTCGACCGGCATCGCGCCTACGTTTCGGTCGCGACCACGGCCGAGGTGTCACGAGCCGACTACTGGATCTTCTCCGATGCGCTCTATCACCCCACGCTTGCCGCATCGTGGGATCGCTGCCTCAGCCCGTGGTTCGACATCTCAGGTCTCGGTGCAAGCGCTCGCGGCCTGCTGACGACGGCCCGATTCTGCGCCGACGGCGCCTGGATGTCAGAGGCCACCGGAGTGTTCCTGGCCGATGACCTCGCAGCCGTCCGGGGTCACGCGCTGGCACTCGTCGACAGCGCAGAGGCAGCACAGGAAGAGACAGCGCAGGAAAAGACAGCGCAGGAGGTGGAAGCATGAAGAGGAAGTGGGTGCTGCTGACTGGTGCCGTCATCGCCGAAGTCGCGGGAACTCTGATGCTGCGAGCCACGATCGAGAATCCCCTCTGGATTCCCCTCGTCGTCATCTCCTACGCGCTGGCATTCACTCTCCTTGGGTTCACCCTTCGCCTGGGCCTGCCGATCGGCGTGGTCTACGGGACCTGGGCCGCCTTCGGTGTTGCTCTCGTCGCCGTTCTGGGAATGGTCGTCTTCGGTGACACTCTGAGCATCGGCGCCATGATCGGGATCGCGATCATCATCGTCGGCGTCGTCCTGGTCGAAACCTCGACCAAGGACAAACCTCGTGAAACGGGCGAGGAGGTGATCGCATGAGCTGGTTCTGGCTGCTGCTGTCCGTCGTCTGCGAAGTCGGTGCCACCCTGAGTCTGCGCGCCAGCGTCGGAATGCACCGGAAGCGGTGGCTCATTCCCGTGGGCGCGGGCTATGCCCTGGCGTTCTTCTTCCTCAGCCTCACCCTCGCCGCGGGGATGCCTCTCGGCGTGGCCTACGGTCTGTGGTCGGCCATCGGCGTCGTCCTGGTCTGCCTGCTCGGGCGCGTGATCTGGAAAGATCCGCTGACCCGACGGATGATGTTGGGGATCGGCTGCATCGTCGTCGGAGTCATCCTCGTCGAGCTCGGCTGAACTTCCTCTTCTGCGCCGGGTAGTGCCAGGATTCCTTTGAGAAGCTCACAGGAAGCTGTTAGGGTCCGAAAGTATGGCACAGGCGGGTATTTTCAGGGCAGACCTCTGTGCCCGGACCCTTTCTGCCACGCGCACAGCACCCCATCCCACGGCTGGTTACGCCAATGATTCATGGGAAGGTGCAGCAATCGGGTGGTGCGGTTCAGAGCCTTAGGCCACGTTGGCAACTTCTGATCTTCCGTTTCCTCGACGATTGAGAAAGGGCCATCGCTGCATGTCCGATGACTCCACGCCAGACAATTCCCAACCCGCCGGAACAGATTCCGATACTGGTGCCAACGCACCGACTCTCGGCTCGGACGGTTCCGGGTCCCTGCGTCCCGAACGCCGAGCCTCACGCGACAAGCTCAAGGCCGACGCCAGGCGAATGAGCCGCGAGACCGGCAAGAACCTGGGCAAGCTCGACTACAGCCGCCCCAGGCATCCCAGCGAAGACCAGCCGGAGAACAACACCCAGTACCCGCACAACACCCACCCGATCCTGGTGCCGGGCATCGCGATCGACGAGCAGCGTCGTCGCTACTCCCTCGATAGGATCATCTTCGCCGTCGCCGGCACACTCACCGTGGCCTTCGTCATCTGGGGAATCTCCAGTCCTTCAAGCGTCGCCTCGGTGGCTCAGACCGCCTACGACTGGGCAACGATGAACGTCGGCTGGTTCTTCAACGTCGTCGCCATCGTCGTGCTCGTCGCTCTCCTCATCCTCGCGTTCTCCTCCTACGGCAAGATCCCGCTGGGCAAGGACGATGAGAAGGCGGAATTCAGCACCTTCTCCTGGGTGGCGATGCTCTTCGCCGCAGGCATCGGCATCGGCGTGCTGTTCTTCGGCCCGTCCGAACCGCTGACCTACTTCATCAGCCCACCTCCGCTGACGAATGACCCCGAATCCACAGAGGCCCTGCACGGGGCGATGGCTCAGACCTACTTCCACTGGGGCTTCCACGCCTGGGCGATGTATGCCCTGGTCGGCGGCGCGATCGCCTATGCCGCCTATCGGCGCGGACGTTCGCTGCTGCTGTCTTCGATCTTCCAGACCCTGTTCGGCAAGCGCCAGACCGAGGGCTTCGCCGGCAAGCTCGTCGACATCTTCGCGATCGTGGCGACCCTGTTCGGAACCGCTGCCGCCCTGGGTATCGCAGCGATGCAGATCGGCACGGGCGTGAGCATCGTCAGCGGAGCGGGACCGATGACGAACAATATGCTCGTCGTCATCATCTGCGTCCTCACCGTGGGCTTCATCGTCTCCGCGGTCTCCGGTGTCTCGAAGGGCATCCGCTACCTCTCATCCATCAACATCATCCTCACTGTCGGCATCGTCGCCCTTGTCCTCTTCCTGGGCCCGACGCTGTTCCTGCTCAACCTGCTGCCCTCGGCGCTCATGGAGTACCTGGGCTCACTCTTCGACATGATGGGCCGGTCCCTGTCCTGGGGTGCTGAGACACAGGAATTCCAGTCCGTGTGGACCGTCTACTACTGGGCCTGGTGGATCTCCTGGTCCCCATTCGTCGGTACGTTCATCGCCCGGATCTCGCGGGGCCGCAGCATCCGCCAGTTCATCCTCGGCACGATCTTCATCCCTTCGACTCTGCTCTTCGTCGCCTACGGCATCATGGGCGGAACCTCGATCTGGATGTACCGGGAGGGTGCAGCCGGATTCACCGACAGCATGGAAGCCCCCGAGGTGTTCTTCACCCTCATCGACAACCTGCCCTTCGTCGAATGGCTGCCGTTCGTTGCGATCATCGTCCTCGCGATCTTCTTCATCACCTCCGCGGACTCCGCGTCGGTCGTGATGGGAATGCTGACAAGTCGAGGCGACCAGGAACCCAAGAAATGGGTCGTCGTCTTCTGGGGCCTCGTGATGTCGGGCATCGCCGTCGTCATGCTCCTCCTCGGCAACGCCAGTGCCTTGGAAGGATTGCAACAGCTCGTCATCGTCACAGCGGTGCCGTTCGCCATCATCATGCTCTTCATCATCGTCGCGTGGTTCAAGGAGCTGCGCACCGATCCGCTCGCACTGCGCCGCAAGTATGCACAGAATGCCGTCGACAACGCGGTGGTCGCCGGTGCCGATCGCTACGGTGACGACTTCGCCCTCCAGGTTGTGCAGACCGATCCAGGTGATGGCGCCAACGGCGGCATCGACTCCGAACACGAGGACTACACCGGCTGGTACCAGCGTACAAATGCCGACGGGGAACCGGTCGGCTATGACTACGAGACCGGCGAATGGGCCGACGGGTGGACGCCTGAGACGACCGACGTCGAGGAGGACGGGGACGACGACTCCGAAGCCACCTCGGCGAGGTCAGAGGTCGAGAGCCAACCGGAATCCCGTGTGACCGAGTGATGTGTCCGGTGTCGCGGCCGAGCGTGCCGAGGTTCGATACCTCCGGCAATACGAGTCATGGCACATGTACGATCCGCCGCGCAGAACCGGGCGCTGGTCGTGGTCGCTGAAATGACTGCTCGTCCATTCCCAGACGTTTCCGGTCGTGTTGTGCAGGCCGAAGCCGTTGGGCGCGAACGCGTCGGCGGGAACAGTGCCCACCGGCATCGTCGGGGCGTTGGGGAAGACACCGGTGAAGGTGTTCATGTGGGCCAGTCCCTGGGGTTCGCGAACCGAACCCCAGGGGTAGGGCTGCTGTTCGAGGCCGCCGCGGGACGCGAACTCCCATTCGGTCTCCGTCGGCAGTCGGGCACCCACCCACTGGGCATATGCCTCGGCGTCGGTATGGGAGACGTGGGTGACCGGATGCCTGGCCCAGTCGTTGAGGCTCGCACCTTCGAGCGTCGAGCCCGGAACACTGGGAACACCGCTTGGCCCGGGCCCGGAGGGATGAAGCCAGGTAGCTCCTGTTACCGGACGCCACCAAGGGGTAGCCTGCACAGAGGGAGTGGTCTCGGCCAGACCTTCGGCCAGCAGGCCGGTGAAGACCAAGGAGTCACCATGAGTTACGGCATCGGTGCGATGACCTGTCGCGGCGACGAACGCGGCGAATTGCGCGACCGTGACCGTCGTTGCGGCGATCGCGAAGCCCTCGACGCTGACCTCGCGGACCGGGCCTTCCCCGTCATCGGGATAGGCCAGAGGGTCCTCGCTGCCCATGAGGAAACTGCCGCCGGCCAGGCCGATCATTGCCAGATCCTGCGGAGCCAGAGCCGCGAGCTCTGCCAGCAGCTGCCCCTGGGCAGCGGACGCAGCGGTCGATTCCCCGCCCGACATTCGCACCTCGGTGCGGGATTCTTCTCGCTCAACACCCACCTCGGCGGGCGAAGCCTCTTCTTGGCTCGCTCCGATGGGCGAGTTCCGTGCCGGGCCGCAGCATGAGGCCATCGATGCCACCTTCAATCCACATCTGAGAAACAGGTTCGTACGAACCTGATCCATCTTCACACCTGCGCAGGTCTTCACCGCAGTTGACTTCGCAGACCATGCTTTCACAGAGAGCAGACCTGACGTTTTGAGAAAGGACGTGACCAGCATATGCAACCGCCGAACATCGTAGTGATCCAGGCCGACCAGATGGCCGCTCAGGCACTGGGAGCCTACGGAGACACCGCCGCACTCACCCCGAACATGGATGCCCTGGCAGCCGACGGAGCGGTCTTCGATCGCGCCTACTGCAACACCCCGTTGTGCTCACCCTCGCGAGCATCGATGATGACGGGCCGGATGCCCTCCGACATCGACTGCCTCGACAACGGCGATGACTTCGCTGCCTCGGTGCCGACCTTCGCCCACCGTCTGCGCAAGCTCGGCTACCACACCGCACTCATCGGGCGGATGCACTTCATCGGCCCCGATCAGCACCACGGTTTCGAAGAGCGTCTGACCACCGACGTCTACCCGGCCGACCTCGATATGGTCCCCGACTGGCAGCGGCCATTGGATCAGAAGCTGCAGTGGTACCACGAGGCCGATCCGGTCTTCACCGCCGGTGCTGCGAAGGCCAACGTCCAGCAGGACTTCGATGACGAGGTGATCTTCCGGACCCTGCGTCACCTCAACGGACGGGTGCGGGCCAACCAGGCCGCCGGTGAGAACCAGCCGTTCCTCATGGTCACCTCGTTCATCCACCCGCACGACCCGTACGAGCCGCCGCGTGAGCACTGGGACAGGTTCGCCGAGGTGGAGATCCCCGACCCAGCCCACCCCGAGGTTCCCGACATCGCCGAGGATCCGCACAGCCACCGGCTGCGCACGATGAGCGGACTGGACAAGAAGGAACCGGGCACCGAGGACATCCGTCGGGCACGTCGGGCCTACTATGCGGCCGTGAGCTACATCGATGATCACATCGGCAAGATCCGTCAGCGCCTGCGTGAACTCGAGCTCGAGGACAACACGGTCATCATCGTCACCAGCGACCACGGAGACATGCTGGGGGAGAAGGGCCTGTGGTACAAAATGTCCCCCTACGAGCAGTCCTCCCGTGTCCCGATCATCATCAACGGCCCCGCCGAGGCGGTCACGCCGGGTCGGTATGCCAACCCCGTGAGCCTCGTCGACCTGATGCCGACGTTGTTGGAGCTGGCAGGTACCTCCGACCCTGCTGCGACTGGCGTCTCCCTGTTCGAGTCCGCTCGGCAGGAGGCGGCGGGGGAGACCGGACCTGCTGACCGTGACGTCATCATCGAGTACTTCGCCGAAGGCACGTACCGGCCGCAGGTCACGCTCATCCGCGGACAGTACAAGCTCACGATCTGCCCGGGGGATCCCGAGCTGCTCTTCGACCTCGAATCCGATCCCGACGAGCTGGTCAACCGGGCCGGCGATGCCGCCTATGCCGAACTCGTGGCCACGATGCGTGCAGAGCTCGATTCGCGTTATGACCTCGAGCATCTCGAAGAGCATGTGCTCGGCAGCCAGTCGAGTCGGCAGCTCGTCGCCGATGCGCTCAAGATCGGCACGGTCCGGCACTGGGACTTTGATCCGGAACCCGAGAACGGTTATGTCCGCGGAGACTTCTGGACCGCATTCAGGTTCGGGAAGATCCCCGACACCACCGCCTGAGGGCGCCGGCTGCGCTGGCTAGCCGCCTGAGGCGCCGGCGCGTGCCGGCTAGGCACCGAGTAGTCGAGAGCCGACCGCATCATCGAAAGGTGAGTCCCTGCGGTCGGCTCTTGCCGTTCCGCTGGATGGTCGACGCTCCGGTCGGCTCTCGACGGTGAGGCGTGCTCTCGATGCGGTCCAGCGCGGGGCGGCGCCCACATCGGCGGGGATAATTCACTCAGCATTGGGCGAGTTGCAGGTCACACTCTCAGACTCCGGTGGCATCATCTGGAGTAGGAGGGATGTCATGACCAATTTCGAGTGGACATCTGAAGTCCCGCTCGCCGCCGAGACAACCTATCTCTGGCACGCACAGCCCGGAGCACTGACTCGGCTGTCCCCGCACTGGGCCCAGGAGATCGTCGAGGAGAGCTACCCTCCGCTCTCACCCGGGTCGGTGGCCCAAGTCAAAACGAGTGTGCCCGGCAGCTACGGCCTCGTCCGGCGACCATTCAGCTCCGTGCATTCCGAAGGACCATCCCGGTTCTCCTTCGTCGACGAACTCAAGAAGGGCCCACTGAGTCAGTGGAAGCACACCCACGAGTTCACCTCTGTCGCCGGCGGAACCAAGATCGATGACCACATCGACTTCTCGATGGCCCCAGCGGGCTTCGATGCGATCGACCGCAGCCTCATCCACAACTTGGAAGCGACGTTTGAGGCCAGGCAACGGCGCATGCTCATGGACATCGAGTTCCTCGAACGCATGAACGCACCGCTGCTGACGCACAAGAAGGGCAAACGCATCCTCATCGCCGGTGGCAGCGGACTCGTCGGCCGTCAGGTCGCGGCACTCTTCTCCACCGCAGGACATTTCGTGCGCCTGCTCGTGCGTCGGACTCCTAAGGTCGAATACGAATCGCATTGGAACCCCGAACTGGGAATCATCAACCCGCGCGACCTGGCCTGGGCGGATGCGGTCGTCCACCTCGGCGGGCGCACCATCGCCACCCGGTTCACGAAGAAGGCGAAAGAGGAGATCCGCTCCTCACGCATCGACTCGACGACCCTGCTGGCAGAGACGATGCGCACCCTGCCCGAGGCGAAACGACCCGAAGTCTTCGTCTGTGCTTCAGCGGTCGGGATCTACGGATCCCATGCTGAAGAGCCGGTGGACGAGACCGCTCCGGCCGGGGAAGGCTTCCTCGCCGAAGTGTGCCAGGAATGGGAAGCCGCCGCGGCACGGGTTGAAGAGCTGGGCATCCGCCGGGTGTCGATCCGCTCGGGTATTGCACTGACCTCACTGAGCGGATTCCTCAAGCTTCAGACGCCCCTGTACCTGGCCGGTGCCGGAGGTCGTTTGGGCAGTGGTGAACAGGGCCTGGCCTGGGTCTCCCTCGACGATCTGGCCAGATCATACGTGCACGCGGTACTCACCGACTACGTGCATGGACCCGTCAACGCCGTCGCCCCGGACATGGTGTCGCAGCGCGAGTTCGCCGAGGCGCTCGCCTCCCACCTGCACCGACCAGCACGCTTCCCGACACCAAGTTTCGTCACCGAACTGGTGCTCGGAGCCGATGGAGCCAAAGAGCTGGCCCTGGCCGATCAGAAGGTGCGCCCGGAGAGGCTCGAAGAGACCGGATACCAGTTCGCCCACCCCACGCTGTCCGCCTGCCTCGAGGAGGAACTCGGCAGCGGAGCGTGAAGTGGGCGAAAGGCTCAGAGACGCTTTCCGGCGATCTCGGCACCGGCGGTCAGTGACTGCAGCTTCGCAATGGCGATCTCAGGGTGGACGCGACCGCCCAGGCCACAGTCGGTCGAGGCCATGACATTGTCGGGACCGACGAGCTTCGCGAAGCGTTCGATGCGGTCGGCGACGAGTTCGGGATGCTCGACGACGTTGGTGGAGTGGGAGACGATGCCCGGGATGAGGTACTTGCCCTCGGGCAGCTTCGTGTCTTCCCAGATCCGCCATTCGTGTTCGTGGCGGACGTTGGCTGCTTCGAAGGTGATGCCCGCGGCATTGAGCGTGAGCACCTGATCGACGATCTCCTTGAACGGCAGATCCGTCACGTGCGGTCCGTGCCAGGAACCCCAGCAGGTGTGGATGCGCACCTGAGCCGGATCGATGCCGCGCAGAGCGTGGTTGAGTGCGTCGATGCGGACCTGGATGAACGAGCGGTAGTCAGCGAAGGACGGCTCCGGGTTGATCTGGTCGAAGTTCTCGGCCAAGGACGGGTCGTCGATCTGCACGGTCAGGCCCGCCTCGGTGATGGCGAGGTATTCCTCACGCAGCACATCGGCCCACGCCCAGATGAACTCCTCATCGGTCTTGTAGTACTCGTTGGCGATGCGCGAAGCAGAGCCGGGGGACAGGGCGTTGATGTAGCCGTCGCGTTCACCGTACCCGGCGGCTGCGAGACCGGCCTTGAGGTTGGTGATGTCGCTGGCGACCTGGTCCTGGCCCACGTAGCTGATGGCGCTGGTGGCCTTGGGGAACTGCGGCTGGTCACCGGTATCGGTGCCAGCGTTGGCGTCGCCGTAGACGCCGGGGAAGAGGTTGCGGTCACGGCGGTCGCCGAAGCTGGTCAGCACCGGCTTGCCCGGTTCTGAACGCACGGCCGGTGCTTCCCACTTGTCGACATTGTCGAGTTCGAGTCCGCCGGTGCGGGCGAAGGAGTAGTGCCACCAGGCGCCGTAGTCGAAGTCCGCGGCCATCGAATGACCGTACTCCCCGTCGTTGGGGTTCGTGATACCCAGGTCCTTCTGGCGCTTGACGAGATCGGCCACGCTGGCGGCGAGGAGCTCGTCAAATTCCTGTGTCGCGGCCTCGGAGACGGTCTCACCGGCAAGGCGGGCGTGGTTCTGAGCCTGCTTGACCTTGTTGGCTTCGATGAGTTCGGGGGTGCGGGGTAAGGAACCTGCGTGCGAGGTGCGGATCGTGGCCATGTGTGACTCCTCTGGTTGTGAAGCGGCATTTCAGGCGATTCGTTCCCCCTTAGGCAATCACATAAGCCGGTCCGCATGCGAGGGTGTTGTCATGTTGGGTCACGTGCTGAGGCTGCCAGCCGGGGAAATGGGTGCGGTCGCGGTCTGGGTCGATCTAGACTGATGGCATGAATCAGCAGGCTTCCGCGGGACCCGGCTGGACGGCGCGAATCCTGTTCTGGTTCGCACTGGCCTTCGGCTCCGTGTCGGAAATCTGGATGCTGCCGATGCTGATCCGCGGTGGTGAACTCGAACCCTCCGTCCTCTTTTCGTCCCTGACCGCGGGGGTCGCGGTCATCGAACTCGTCCTCGGACTCGTCGCGCTCCTCATCGTGAGATCCAGCCCGGTGAAGATGCGGCTGATCGGGATGGGAGTGCTCCTGGCAATCTCCATCTACGCCTTCGCCTTGCCGTACCTGCTGCCGATCATCGTGAACCAAATGGTCGAAAGCCTCGGAGGTTCTGGCGGTGGCGGGGGCTTCGGCATCCTTCAGCTGGCGATGATCGGTCAGAGCATCATCTGGGCCTTTCACGTCGGTGTCCTGATGGCCGGATGGCTCATCGCCTGGAACCTTGCGCGCAACCGGGTCTGGTGGACTCACCTCATTGCCGCCGCGTATGCGTTGGTGATGGGACTGATCGTGTCATTTCTCGGATGGCAGCTGAACTCGTTCGGCGGTTCCTACATAACGTCGACGGTTCTCACACAGCTGGTCTCACTGGCAGCTGCGTTGGGCGGATTCGTCGTCTTGCACCTGGTCGGCGAGAAGCCCGGAGCGGTGCCTGAACGACGAAGGGACCACCCGACTTCGAACGAACCGTGGAGTCACGGCTGATTCGAAGACCGGTGGTCCCTTCGCTGTGGTGAAGCGTTGCGAAACGCTCAGCCGAAGTGCTTCGGCAGCGTCCCCTCATGGGTCTCGCGCAGCTCGTCAAGACCGATCTCGAAGTGATCGACGACCTCGAGGACCGGTGCCTCATCGCCGGTGTCGGTCATGCCGATGCGGATGAACGGGAAGTGCCTGGCTGTGCACATGTCCTTGAAGCGAACCTCTTCGGACCGCGGCACGGCCACGATCGCACGGGCTGTGGACTCAGAGAACAGAGCGGTGAACACGTCGATGTCGTCGCGTTCGCAGACCTCGTCGAGCCAGATGCGGGCACCGGTGCCGTAGCGCAGGCAGGATTCGATGAGTGCCTGCGACAGACCGCCCTCGGACAGGTCGTGCGCGGAATCGATCATGCCATCACGTGAGGAGTTGATGAGGATCTCACCGAGCTCCTTCTCCGTACCCGGCTTGTACTGCGGAGGCACGCCGCCGAGGTGGCCGGCAGTCACGTCGGCCCACGCCGAACCGTCGAGCTCGGCTTCGGTAGTGCCGAGCAGGTAGATGGTCTGGCCCGGTTCCTTCCAGCCGCTCGGGGTGGCGCGGGTGACATCGTCGAAGACGCCGAGGACACCGACGACCGGGGTCGGGTGGATGGCCACACCACCGGTCTGGTTGTAGAGGGAGACGTTGCCGCCGGTCACGGGAATGCCCATGTCCTGGCACGCCTCGGCGAGGCCTTCGACGGCGGCCGCGAACTGCCACATGATCTCCGGGTCCTCGGGGGAGCCGAAGTTGAGGCAGTCGGTGACCGCACGCGGGATGGCCCCGGCAGTGGTGACGTTGCGGTAAGCCTCGGCCAGCGCCAGCGCCGAGCCGCGAGCCGGATCGAGGTAGCAGTAGCGGCCGTTGGCGTCGGTGGCGATGGCGACGCCGAGCCCGGATTCCTCGTCGACGCGGATGACTCCGGCGTCGTCGGGGAATGCCTGGGCGGTGTTGCCCTGCACGTACTTGTCGTACTGGGAGGTGATCCAGTTCTTCGATGCGAGGTTCGGTGCACCGGCCAGCTGCAGCACGGTCGAGCGCAGCTCATCGTTGCTCTCAGGCTTGACCAGGCCAGCGGCTTCCACCGTGTTCGCGGCCACCTCAGCGGTCCATGAGGGCTCAACCATCGGACGTTCGTAGACCGGTCCGTCATGTGCAACCGAGCGTGGAGGAACATCGACGATGACATCGCCGTGCCATTCGATGACGAGGCGCTCGGAGTCGGTGACCTCACCGAGGACGGAGGTCTCAACGTCCCACTTGCCCACGATCGCCAGAAAGTCATCAAGTCGTTCGGGGGTGACCACGGCCATCATGCGCTCCTGCGACTCCGACATGAGGATCTCCTCAGGGGTCAGGGTCTCATCGCGCAGCAGCACGTCGTCGAGGGCGATGTGCATGCCGCCGTCACCGTTGGATGCCAGTTCCGAGGTCGCACAGCTGATGCCGGCGGCTCCGAGGTCCTGGATGCCTTCGACGACTCCGGCGTGGAAGAGTTCGAGGCAGCATTCGATGAGGACCTTCTCGGCGAAGGGGTCGCCGACCTGCACGGCAGGACGCTTCGAGGGCTTCGTGTCATCGAAGGATTCAGAGGCGAGGATCGAGGCTCCGCCGATCCCGTCGCCACCGGTGCGAGCACCGAAGAGGATGACCTTGTTGCCCTTGCCGGAAGCATTGGCCAGGCGAATGTCTTCGTGGCGCATGACACCGACGGCGAGGGCGTTGACCAGGGGGTTTCCCTGGTAAACGGAGTCGAAGACGGTCTCTCCGCCGATATTGGGCAGGCCCAGGGAGTTGCCGTAGTTGCTGATTCCGGACACGACTCCGTGCAGCACGCGGGAGGTGTCGGGGTGGTCGATGGCACCGAAGCGCAGCTGATCCATCACGGCCACGGGGCGGGCGCCCATCGAGATGATGTCGCGCACGATTCCGCCCACACCAGTGGCCGCACCCTGGTGGGGTTCGACGTAGCTGGGGTGGTTGTGGGACTCGACCTTGAAGGTCACAGCCCATCCGTCACCGATGTCGACGACGCCGGCGTTCTCACCGATGCCCACGAGCAGGTGCTTCTTCATGTCTTCGGTGACCTTGTCACCGAACTTCGACAGGTGGACCTTGGAGGACTTGTAGGAGCAGTGCTCGGACCACATGACCGAGTACATCGCCAACTCCGCCGAGGTGGGGCGACGTCCCAGGATCTCGCGGATCTGCGCGTATTCGTCGGCCTTCAATCCGAGGTCGGCATAGGGCTGATCGACGTCGGGATTCGCAGCAGCGAACTCGACGGTCTCCTTCACCTTTTTGGAAGTGGCCTGATCGGTTTCGACCTGCTGGGATTCGACCTGCGTGGAATTCGCAGAGTTGAGGTTACTCGACATGTCCTCTTAACGGCCCTTTCATACGACACGGCATCAGAGCCAATCTTAGCCGTGGTGCGGGGGAGGAGGGGAAGCCGGTCTCATTGATGAGCGGATTATGTGATCGAACCGACCAGTAGTCTGCGCCACATGCGGGTACCGCCCAAGGTCTCGCCAATTAGAATATGGGCCATGGCAACTCCCAAGATCGTCCTGTTCTACGTATTCACCCCTCTTGCCGACCCCGAAGCGGTCAAACTGTGGCAGCACACGCTGGCCGAGAGTCTCGGTCTCAAGGGGCGCGTGATCGTGTCGAAGGACGGCATCAATGCCACCATCGGCGGAGACATCTTCGACGTCAAGAAGTATGTGCGGGCCACACGGTCCTACGAGCCGTTCAAGAAGGCCGACATCAAATGGTCCAACGGCGAAGGCGATGATTTCCCGCGGCTGAGCGTCAAGGTCCGGCCCGAGCTCGTGACCTTCGGCACCGATGATGAGATCACGGTGACCGAAGCCGGTGTCGAGGGCGGTGGTGAACACCTCAAACCTGGCGCCCTGCACAAACTCCTCGACGAACGCGGCGACGAGGTTGTCTTCTTTGACGGACGCAACGCGATGGAGGCCCAGATCGGGAAGTTCCGTGACGCGATCGTGCCGGAGACGGACACCACCAGAGACTTCATCGACGAGATCGAATCAGGCAAGTACGACGATCTCAAGGGCAAGCCGGTCGTCACCTACTGCACCGGCGGCATCCGCTGCGAGGTCTTGTCCGTGCTGATGAAGAACCGCGGCTTCGAAGAGGTCTACCAACTCGATGGCGGAATCGTCCGCTATGGAGAGACCTTCGGCAACACCGGGTACTGGGACGGGTCCCTCTACGTCTTCGACAAGCGCATGCACGTGGAGTTCGGCGACGGTGCCGAATCGATCGGTCACTGCGTCGCGTGTGAGAAGCCGACCCCGAACTTCGTCAACTGCGCGAACCTGGATTGTCGGCAGCAGTACCTGCGCTGCGATGACTGCACCGAGAAGAACCGTCAGCCCCACTGCTCCGACTGTGTGCAGGCAGGCATCCCCGCCGAGGTGACCGCCGGCTGATCTGCCGGCGGAGTCGGTCGGGTGATCACCGCAGCAGGCTCTTCGTCGCGGCCCGGATATCGGTCCATCTGAATTCGAACCCTGCTTCTTCCAGACGCTTCGGGTAGGCCCACCTGCTTTTGAGCACCAGTTCCGATTCCTGGCGCAGCACCATCATTCCCAGCTCCAACAGCCAGCGCGGTGCCGGAATGCCGATCGGCATTCGTACGGCACGTCTCAGGGCCGCCATCAGTGTGGTGTTGTCCGAGATGCCAGGGCTCGAGACGTTGAGTGCCCCAGTCATCTCCTCATGGTCGTCGATGAACCGGATGGCGCGCACCACATTATCGATGTGCACCCAGCTGAACCGCTGCCTGCCGTGGCTGAGTTCGTGTCCGCGCCACACGCGTGGGCCTGAGGCGTTCGGGCCGATGCCGCGGTATCTCGTATGTCCGAACCACCGGCCTTCCAGCTGAGGGCCGCCGGCACCGAACCGGGCTGCGGTGGCGAGCATATTCAGCGCCGCACCATCGCCGAGCACGATCGCCATGCGCAACGCCACCCGTCTGGTGCTGGGCAGGTCGCCGCGGAAGAATTCGTGTTCCCACCCTTTGGCCACATCAACGGAGAAGCCCTCACCGATGTCACCGTCGTCTTCTGTCTGCGGTCGGTCCATGGCATGGCGGTAGATCGTGGCCGTGCTCGAGTTGATCCACAGCCGAGGTGGCGCCGAGGCGGCCCTGACCGCATCGTTGAGCGTGCGTGTGGTCAGCACCCGGGAGTCCCAGATGTCGCGGCGGTTGGAATCGGTGTACCTGCAGCCCACGCTGCGGCCGGCGAAGTTGATGAGCAGGTCGGCACCATCGATGGCGGCGGCAATCGCCTTCGGATCGTCCCATGAGACATGTGCGCCCGACGTTGAAGCCCGGCCGATGGTCCGAACCTGATAGCCCCAGGACTCAAGGGGCCCGAGGAGTGAAATGCCGATGAAGCCGGAGGCGCCGGCGATGACGGCCGTGGGTCGGGGAGGGGTCTCTTCCGCAGTCATGAAGCGACCGTAACACCGACGGATGCGGGCAATGGCGCGGGTTCTGCCGGGCCCAATCGGGGTCGCGAGGTGCATGTGGTGGGCGTCACGATCAGATTTCCGGTTTCGAGTTGCACGCAGCGACCGGCCTGGTCTAGAGTTGTATCTCGTTGCCCCGCAGAAAACGAACTCTTCGAGAACAGTTTTCACCGGGTGTGACCAGCACAAACACAGTTTGATCTGGTTCACACGGAAACGTTGGTGGCAGCCAACATAAATTGAAACTGACACCCCCAGTGAACACGCCCAGATGATGGGTTGTGGTGATGGGTGAGTGTTTGTGGTTTGAGAATCCAATAGCGTGTTTGTTTGAACAAATAGTGATGCCAGAAACATTATTTTTCTGGTAAGACAATCACATGTTCACACATTTGTGGTCACCCTTCGCTGGGTGGTCACGCCAGCATGTGTGAACATGAACATTTAGCTAGCCTCGGTCACCCCGTGATCGTTTGGTTGGCTGTCTTGCTGGGATTCATTCGTAACATAATTTTTTTATGGAGAGTTTGATCCTGGCTCAGGACGAACGCTGGCTGCGTGCTTAACACATGCAAGTCGAACGCTGAAACCGTGTGCTTGCACATGGTGGATGAGTGGCGAACGGGTGAGTAACACGTGAGTAACCTGCCCCCGACTTCGGGATAAGCCCGGGAAACTGGGTCTAATACCGGATATGACCATGACTCGCATGAGTGATGGTGGAAAGTTTTTTCGGTTGGGGATGGGCTCGCGGCCTATCAGTTTGTTGGTGAGGTAATGGCTCACCAAGACGACGACGGGTAGCCGGCCTGAGAGGGCGACCGGCCACACTGGGACTGAGACACGGCCCAGACTCCTACGGGAGGCAGCAGTGGGGAATATTGCACAATGGGGGAAACCCTGATGCAGCGACGCAGCGTGCGGGATGACGGCCTTCGGGTTGTAAACCGCTTTCAGCAGGGAAGAAGCCCCTTACGGGTGACGGTACCTGCAGAAGAAGTACCGGCTAACTACGTGCCAGCAGCCGCGGTAATACGTAGGGTACAAGCGTTGTCCGGAATTATTGGGCGTAAAGAGCTCGTAGGTGGTTGGTCACGTCTGCTGTGGAAACGCAACGCTTAACGTTGCGCGTGCAGTGGGTACGGGCTGACTAGAGTGCAGTAGGGGAGTCTGGAATTCCTGGTGTAGCGGTGAAATGCGCAGATATCAGGAGGAACACCGGTGGCGAAGGCGGGACTCTGGGCTGTAACTGACACTGAGGAGCGAAAGCATGGGGAGCGAACAGGATTAGATACCCTGGTAGTCCATGCCGTAAACGTTGGGCACTAGGTGTGGGGGACATTCCACGTTCTCCGCGCCGTAGCTAACGCATTAAGTGCCCCGCCTGGGGAGTACGGTCGCAAGGCTAAAACTCAAAGGAATTGACGGGGGCCCGCACAAGCGGCGGAGCATGCGGATTAATTCGATGCAACGCGAAGAACCTTACCAAGGCTTGACATACACCAGACCGTTCTGGAAACAGTTCCTCCCCTTTGGGGTTGGTGTACAGGTGGTGCATGGTTGTCGTCAGCTCGTGTCGTGAGATGTTGGGTTAAGTCCCGCAACGAGCGCAACCCTCGTTCTATGTTGCCAGCACGTGATGGTGGGAACTCATAGGAGACTGCCGGGGTCAACTCGGAGGAAGGTGGGGATGACGTCAAATCATCATGCCCTTTATGTCTTGGGCTTCACGCATGCTACAATGGCTGGTACAGAGAGATGCGAGACCGCGAGGTTTTAGCGAATCCCTTAAAGCCAGTCTCAGTTCGGATCGTAGTCTGCAATTCGACTACGTGAAGTCGGAGTCGCTAGTAATCGCAGATCAGCAACGCTGCGGTGAATACGTTCCCGGGCCTTGTACACACCGCCCGTCAAGTCACGAAAGTCGGTAACACCCGAAGCCGGTGGCCCAACCCCTTATGGGGAGGGGGCCGTCTAAGGTGGGACTGGTGATTGGGACTAAGTCGTAACAAGGTAGCCGTACCGGAAGGTGCGGCTGGATCACCTCCTTTCTAAGGAGCACACATCAGAACCCCAACGTGTCACCCGTACGTGGTGCCGGTTGGGAGCTCAAGGGTGGAACATCACTTATTTGGCTCGTCCACACAGCGTTGTTCGGGGTATGTGCCTCGTGTGACGGTGGTTGGTGGGCGTATAGGAAACAGGCACGTTATTGGGTCCTGGAATCACAAACCAACCAGTCATGGTTGCATGTGGTTTCAACCAACAGGACCAACCCGTCCAGACCAGCAGCATGCAGTGTTGCCCGGGTGTGGGTGGTGTTTGGTAGTGGTTTGAGAATCGTATAGTGGACGCGAGCATCAACAGCCCGAACATTTGTTTGGGTTGTTATGTAATGTGATTTTTCTTGTGAAATCTTAGTGTGAAAAATTTTCGCACACACATTTTGCAACCATTTTTTTTGGGTGTGATGAGTGTGTAAGAGCGCATGGTGGATGCCTTGGCATCAGGAGCCGATGAAGGACGTGGAAATCTGCGATAAGCCTCGGGGAGCCGATAAACGGGCTGTGATCCGAGGGTGTCCGAATGGGGAAACCCCGCCACATGAGAGTGTGGTGACCCGCATCTGAATATATAGGATGCGTGGAGGGAACGCGGGGAAGTGAAACATCTCAGTACCCGTAGGAAGAGAAAATAAAACATGATTCCGGGAGTAGTGGCGAGCGAAACTGGATCAGCCTAAACCGTGTGCGTGTCAAACGTGCTGGTGTTGCGTATGCGGTGTTGTGGGGAATGCGTGTTCGGTCCAGCATGACCGAGTCGTTGATGTGTGCTGCGTGTAGTCGAAGCTGGTGGGAAACAGTACCGGAGTGGGTGAGAGTCCCGTAGACGAAACATGTGGCCCCGACGATATGTGTTTGCCCGAGTAGCACGATACTCGTGGAATGTCGTGTGAATCTGCCAGGACCACCTGGTAAGGCTAAATACTTCCTGATGACCGATAGCGGATAGTACCGTGAGGGAATGGTGAAAAGTACCCCGGGAGGGGAGTGAAATAGTACCTGAAACCATGTGCTTACAATCCGTCAGAGCCTCCTTGTTGGGGTGATGGCGTGCCTTTTGAAGAATGAGCCTGCGAGTTAGCGGTGCGTGGCGAGGTTAACCCGAGAGGGGTAGTCGTAGCGAAAGCGAGTCCGAATAGGGCGAATGAGTCGCGTGTCCTAGACCCGAAGCGGAGTGATCTAGCCATGGGCAGGGTGAAGCGTGTGTAAGAGCGCGTGGAGGCCCGCACCCACTTCAGTTGAAAATGGAGGGGATGACCTGTGGTTAGGGGTGAAAGGCCAATCAAACTCTGTGATAGCTGGTTCTCCCCGAAATGCATTTAGGTGCAGCGTTGCGTGGTTCTTGCCGGAGGTAGAGCTACTGGATGGCTGATGGGCCCCACCGGGTTACTGACGTCAACTAAACTCCGAATGCCGGTAAGGTTCAGCGTGGCAGTGAGACAGTGGGGGATAAGCTTCATTGTCGAGAGGGAAACAGCCCAGACCATCAACTAAGGCCCCTAAGCGTGTGCTAAGTGGGAAAGGATGTTCAGTTGCGAAGACAACCAGGAGGTTGGCTTAGAAGCAGCCATCCTTGAAAGAGTGCGTAATAGCTCACTGGTCAAGTGATTGAGCGCCGATAATGTAGCGGGGCTAAGTACACCGCCGAAGTTGTGGCAGCACCCCAAGTAGCCGTAATGGTGGGGTGTTGGGTAGGGGAGCGTCGTGCTGGCAGTGAAGTCGCCGTGTGAACGAGTGGTGGAGCCGGTACGAGTGAGAATGCAGGCATGAGTAGCGAAAGACGGGTGAGAAACCCGTCCACCGGATGACCAAGGGTTCCAGGGCTAGGCTAATCCGCCCTGGGTAAGTCGGGACCTAAGGCGAGGCCGACAGGCGTAGTCGATGGACAACCAGTTGATATTCTGGTACCGACGCTCAACCGTCAATACCAAAACACACGATACTAACTTTTCTACTCACCCGTGATGTCTTCGGATGTCTGGTTGGTGTGTGGGCAAGGACCTGAGTGTGGAGTCGGTAAGCGCGAGGTGTGACGCAGGAAGGTAGCCAGGCCACGCGATGGTAGTCGTGGTCTAAGGTCGTAGCACGTGGGGGTAGGTAAATCCGTCCCCACACGTAGTGTGAGAGCTGATGGGCGCCCCACTTGTGGTGGGGTGATCTGGTGATCCTATGCTGCCGAGAAAAGCATCGGCGTGAGGTTGTGTGTTGCCCGTACCCTATAACCGACACAGGTGGTCAGGTAGAGAATACTAAGGTGATCGAGAGAATCGTGGTTAAGGAACTCGGCAAAATGCCCCCGTAACTTCGGGAGAAGGGGGACCATCCCGGTGAACAGGACTTGCTCCTGGATGTGCTGGTGGTGGTCGCAGAGGCCAGAGAGAAGCGACTGTTTATTAAAAACACAGGTCCGTGCGAAGATGTAAGTCGATGTATACGGACTGACGCCTGCCCGGTGCTGGAAGGTTAAGAGGACTCGTTAACCCTTTTGGGGGTGAAGCGGAGAATTTAAGCCCCAGTAAACGGCGGTGGTAACTATAACCATCCTAAGGTAGCGAAATTCCTTGTCGGGTAAGTTCCGACCTGCACGAATGGCGTAACGACTTCTCTGCTGTCTCAACCACGAACTCGGCGAAATTGCATTACGAGTAAAGATGCTCGTTACGCGCAGCAGGACGGAAAGACCCCGAGACCTTCACTATAGTTTGGTATTGGGATTCGGTGTGGTTTGTGTAGGATAGGTGGGAGACTGTGAGGCTATCACGCTAGTGGTGGTGGAGTCGTCAAGTGAAATACCACTCTGATTATACTGGATTTCTTAACTTCGGACCCTGATCGGGTTCAGGGACAGTGCCTGATGGGTAGTTTAACTGGGGCGGTTGCCTCCTAAAGAGTAACGGAGGCGCCCAAAGGTTCCCTCAGCCTGGTTGGCAATCAGGTGTCGAGTGTAAGTGCACAAGGGAGCTTGACTGTGAGACGGACGTGTCGAGCAGGAGCGAAAGCTGGGACTAGTGACCCGGCCATGGCTTGTGGAAGCGTGGTCGCTCAACGGATAAAAGGTACCTCGGGGATAACAGGCTGATCTTGCCCAAGAGTCCATATCGACGGCATGGTTTGGCACCTCGATGTCGGCTCGTCGCATCCTGGGGCTGTAGTCGGTCCCAAGGGTTGGGCTGTTCGCCCATTAAAGCGGTACGCGAGCTGGGTTTAGAACGTCGTGAGACAGTTCGGTCCCTATCCGCTGCGTGCGTAGGAAATTTGTGGAGGCCTGTCCTTAGTACGAGAGGACCGGGACGGACGAACCTCTGGTGTGCCAGTTGTACCGCCAGGTGCATGGCTGGTTGGCTACGTTCGGGAAGGATAACCGCTGAAAGCATCTAAGCGGGAAGCCTGCTTCGAGATGAGATTTCCAACCCACTTTGTGGGGTGAGGTGTCCTATAGATTATGGGTTTGATAGGCTGGGTATGGAAGCACTGTGAGGTGTGGAGTTGACTGGTACTAATACGCCGATCACTCATCAACCACAATCATTGGTTGGTGTGTGCGTGAGTAACGCTATGGGTTTGACGAGATATTTAATGAGTCATGTTGCATGATGGTGTTCGCGTTCGCTGTACGGTTCTTGGACCGCTACTACACTCTTGAGTCTTTGTGATTCGGGTGGTGGTGGTTTGTTGGTTTTGCGGTGGTGATAGTGGTGGGGAAACGCCCGGTTAACCGTTCCGATCCCGGTAGCTAAGCCCATTCGCGCTGATGGTACTGCAACTTGGTGGTTGTGGGAGAGTAGGTGACTGCCGCAATATTCTTTGAGGTTGGCCATCCTGTCGTTGACAGGGTGGCCTTCCTGTTTTTGGTTGGGGGTCATTCCACATTTGTGGGGTGGCCCCTTCCCTGCATTCACAGGCGAATGCATGACCTAAAGGCACGAGTGATCGCTGGTCGGATCCTCTGGACCGGGCATTGGCTTCTGTGGGCCTGGCTTGCCGGCTACGTGCTCATCTTCGGTTGGTCGAAGGTGTTCCTCATGCAGATGGGGCGGGCCGACTACGCTGATGCCTCGTCCAATACGGCGAGGTGAACCCCATGGGACCGCTATGGCGTTTCATAGCCTCCTCTCCGTTCGTGCAGGTCCTCCCAGGTCTCGCCGAAGTCGCCGCCGCTGCCTTCCTCCTGTTCCGACTCACAGCGTGGCTGCGCGCCCTCCTGGCCGCTGTCGACATGACTGTCGTGTCTGTGCTCAACCTGACCTTCGACGTGCCCGTCAAGCAGCTCTCAGGCGTCATGGCGTTGGCAAGGATCATCCTCTTCATCCCCAACGTGCCTCGACTCTCTCGGTTCCTGGCGGGCAAACCCACGAGTTCGAGCGTGGCAGGGCGAATATTGAACCACCGCGTCTTCGTGGTGGTCACACGTTGGACCGGACCTCTGCTCGCATTCACAATGCTGCTCGGCTCCGGGGTCGCGATGGGCATGACGAGCGACTGGGGACAACTCGGTGAGCCGAGCGAGATCGCTGGCATCTACAGGGTCTCCCGGGACAGCCGTCCGGACTTCAGCGATTCTCAGCTCAGCCAGGCAGCCATTGGTCAACTGACGAAGGCTGGGACAGCAGCCGTCGGACTGCGATATGAGGACGAGGTGACTCTGAGCTACTCCACCGACGACTCCGGCGTCGTCAGACTCACTGGCCAGGGGCTGGATACAACTCTGACCCCTGATCCCTGGTCCGGAACGACGGTACCTCTTCGACCGCGACTTCAGTTGGGAACCGCGAGTGCCCATCAGCCGTTGATGGACACCCACCGTCCACGTATCAACGTCCGAAGAGCTTCGAGAACAGCCCCTTCTTCTTTTTCGGTTCCTCGGGCTTGGTCTCTGCCTCTTGTGCCTGGCGATCGTCTTCCTGCGCTTCGTCTGCAGCGGAGGCGGCCGGCTGTGACTCGGGAGCCGTCGGCTGGGCCTCTCCGGTGTCAGGTGTGGGACCAGCGGAAGCCGAGTCTCGTTCGCCACCGGCACCCGCCTCGGCGGGCGATGGGGTTGGGGCGGTCTCTGGTGGTGTCTCGGTGGTGGACTCCGCCGGCGACTGGGCAGAGGCATTTTCCGCCGAGGTGGAAGCGGCCGTGCTCGTGTCAGCGGCAGCCGGTTCAGAGACCGGGCTCGGCTCTGCAGGAACCGGCTGTGCAGCGGGCTCCCCGGCAGGAGTTCCGACAGCCTCGGCGTCTGTCGTGGATATTCCGGTGGCCTGTGCGTACTGCTGCGCGGCCTCACCCTCGAGAGGTGCGCCCATCTCGCAATTGGAGATCCGGCGTTCCTCGTCAAAGGACAGATCAGCCGACCCATCGGCGAAGAGCAGACGCAGACCGCCCTCGGGTAGTTCCGCGGTGGGAATACCGCGCTTGCTGACATACGCCACGAGTGCGGCGCGATGATCAGTCACCGTCGTCTGCGTCAGTCCCTGCATGAGGGCCCGAACAGTCGTCTTGACCTGAGGCTCGGGGAGCGTGAGCTCGGGAGCATCGACAAGCAGCCACACAGTCGTACCCGCGCCGGCAGCGGCCGGATAGTGCGCCCACTTTCCGGTGGCTTCCTTCGCCGCCAGTGTCAGGCGCAGCGCCAACTCCTCGTCGAGTGGGAGCTCTTCTGTGATCAGTTCGGCCACATCCTCAGTGGCACCGAACTTGCGGACCTCATGGGCGAGACTGACGACGGGTTCGGGGAATTCGTTGACATTGTCCCAACCCCACAGCCACGTGCTCTGCGCGCTCGACTCCGAACCAAGCAGATGCGGGCGACCTCGCAAGACGGTTCCCTCAGCTGAGGTGAAGGTCAGATGCGGATCAGAGGTGAAGTCGACCTCCCATTCGGCATCGGCGATGAGGGCGCCGAAGTGCGTCTGCATCTCGGTGGAGAAGAAGACGGCGCGATTGACGAGGTCCTGCAAAGTTGTGCTCATGATTTCAAGACTAGAGGTGTCCGTGCGATTAGCGAGGAGGCACGCCCAGCCACCGGTGAGGTCGGACCTGGTTTCACCCGCTCATGTCAGTGCCGCGTGGTGAACTGTCAGCACAGAAGAAGCAAGCCAGATCTATTGCTCGGAAGGGGAACGCATGTAAGATGGTCTGTTGCGCTTTTGAAATACTCAACGCCTTTTCGCGAACCACTCATATCACTGGACTTCCACCGTGGCCCTATTACGCCTGTCCCTGAAATACGCCCGATCCTATTGGCTCTACATCGTCTTCGTCGTCGTCCTGCAATTGGCCGCGACCATCGCAGCCCTGTTCCTGCCGAGCCTGAACGCGCAGATCATCGACCAGGGTGTTGCCAAAGGCGATACCGACTTCATCTGGTCGACCGGTATGACGATGATCATCGTCTGCCTCGTCCAGGTCGTCACCGCCGTCACTGCCATCTTCTTCGGTGCCCGCACCGGCATGGGAGTGGGGCGAGACCTACGCCGAGCCATCTACAGCAAGGTCGACGAACTCTCGACGCTGGAAGTCGGAAAGTTCGGCAGCGCCACCCTCATCACCCGCAACACCAACGACGTCCAGCAGGTCCAGATGCTTGTGCTCATGACCCTGAACTTCATGGTCTCCACCCCGATCATGTGCATCGGCGGAATCATCATGGCTCTGCGCGAGGACGTGGGACTGTCCTGGCTGGTGTGGGTGTCCGTGCCGGCGCTGTTCATCGTCGTCGGCATCCTCGTCTACCTGCTCATGCCGCTGTTCCGGCGGATGCAGGATCAGGTTGATGACATCAACGGTGTCCTCCGTGAACAGATCACCGGCATCAGGGTCGTCCGCGCGTTCGTGCGCGAACCCTTCGAAGCCGACCGCTACGCCGACGCCAACCGGGCACTGACGCTGACCTCAGTCAAGGTCGGCAACCTCTTCGTGCTCATGTTCCCTGCGATCATGATGATCCTTCACTTGGCGACGGCCGCCGTGCTGTGGTTCGGTGGCCACCGCGTCGACGCAGGCCAGATGGAAGTCGGATCGCTCACAGCCTTCCTGCAGTACCTCCTGCAGATCCTCGTGGCCGTCATGATGGGTGTGTTCATGATGATGATGATTCCCCGCGCCGTCGTCTGCGCTGAGCGCATCTCCGAGGTCCTCGACTCCACCTCGTCCATGACCATTCCACAGGGCGTCGACGAACTCCCTCGCCGAGGTGAGCTCGAGTTCCGCAATGTCACCTTCGGCTATCCCGGGGCTGAGGTTCCCGTCCTCGAGAACCTCAGCTTCACCGCTCGACCGGGCACGACGACTGCGATCATCGGTGCCACAGGTGCCGGCAAGTCCACCATCGTCAACCTCATTCCTCGTCTCCTCGATCCGCAGTCGGGTGAGGTGCTCATCGACGGTGTCCCCGTCAGTGCATTCAACCGGCACCAGCTGGCACAGCTAGTGGGTCTGGTGCCGCAGAAGCCGTATCTGTTCTCCGGCACGATCGCCTCCAACCTCCGGTTCGGAAACGAGTTCGCCGATGACTCGGAACTGTGGGAAGCACTGACCACGGCCCAAGCCGAGGACTTCGTCACCGACAAGACCGATCAGCTCGAGGCGGGTGTCGCCCAGGGCGGCACCAACTTCTCCGGCGGACAGCGGCAGCGGCTCTGCATTGCCAGAGCCCTGGCTGCGAAGCCGAAGATCTTCGTCTTCGACGACTCGTTCTCTGCCCTCGACGTCGCCACCGACGCCCGACTGCGCAGCGCCTTAGACGACACCACCGGTGATTCGACGGTGGTGGTCGTGGCTCAACGTGTCTCAACGATTCGAGACGCCGACCAGATCATCGTCCTCGACGAGGGCAAGATCGTCGGTCGGGGAACACACGAGGAACTCGTCGACGCAAACGAGACCTACCAGGAGATCGTCGAATCCCAGCTGGCCACCGAAGGGGTGAACTGACATGGCGAACAAGGAAACGACCACCTCGACGACATCTTCCACCTCAGCGGCGGCAGTCGAACCCGATACGACGCAGACCAGCGAAGAGGAGTACCTGCCCCAGGGCGATGACGGGGACATGTTCAGCGACACCCCAGCCCGGAAGGCCAAGCACTTCTGGCCCTCGGTCAAACGACTCTTCGGGCTGATGGCCACGGAGAAGCTCGGCCTCATCAACGTCGTGGCGCTCGTCATCGGCTCGGTCATCCTCACCGTCATCGCTCCGAAGGTGCTGGGCAAGGCCATGGACATCGTCTATTCCGGTGTCATCGGTTCACAGCTGCCAGCGGGAGCCGACATCGACGACATCATCGCCGGTGCCCGCGCCGAAGGCAGAGACGACTTCGCCAACATGCTCGCCACCGCAGAGGTCGTTCCCGGACAGGGCATCGACTTCAACGCGCTGGGCCAGATCATCATCATCGTCCTCCTCATGTACCTCGTGGCCTCGATGCTCATGTGGGCGCAGGGCTACATCCTCAACGCCCTCGTCATGCGGGTCGTCTACCGGCTGCGCGAAGACATCGAACGCACCATCAACAAACTCCCATTGCGATACTTCGACACCAGGCAGCGCGGTGATGTGATGTCGCGGGTGACCAACGACGTCGACAACATCCAGCAGGCACTGCAGCAGGCGTTCTCTCAGCTCGTCCAATCGGCGCTGACCATTGTGGGAATCGGCGTGATGATGTTCATCGTGTCCTGGCAGCTGGCGCTGCTGGCACTCATCGCGCTTCCGTTGTCCGCGGTCATCGCCGGAGTCATCGGCACCCGGTCGCAGAAGATGTTCAAGGCGCAGTGGAAACACACGGGCGAAGTCAACGGACACGTCGAGGAATCGTTCTCCGGCCTCGACGTGGTCCGTGCCTTCGGCCGTGACGAGGTCATGCTCGAAGAGTTCGACCGTCGCAACGAGTCCCTGTACCAAGCCTCGGCGGGTGCGCAGTTCGTGTCGGGCATGATCATGCCCGCGATGCAGTTCGTGTCCTACCTCAGCTATGTCCTCATCGCCGTCGCCGGTGGTCTCAAGGTGGCCTCGGGACAGATGACATTGGGTGACGCGACCGCGTTCATCCAGTACTCCCGTGAGTTCTCCCAGCCGATCTCGGAGATGGCAGGCGTGGCGAACATGCTGCAGTCCGGCGTCGCCTCGGCGGAGAGGACCTTCGAACTCCTTGATGCTGAGGAGGAAGAGCCCGACGACGCCCAGGAGACGCTGCCGCAGCGCACACCTGGCCGGGTCGAGTTCTCCGAGGTCAGCTTCCGCTACACCGAGGACACTCCACTCATCGAAAAGGTTTCGTTCACGGCCGAGCCCGGTCACACGGTGGCCATCGTCGGACCGACAGGGGCAGGCAAGACCACTCTGGTCAACCTCGTGATGCGCTTCTACGAGATCACCGGTGGTCACATCTACCTCGATGGCATCGATACCCAGGACCTGACCCGAGCCGACCTGCGATCCCACGTGGGCATGGTGCTCCAGGACGCATGGCTGTTCGAGGGCACCATCCGAGACAACATCCGGTACGGCAGACTCGATGCCACCGACGACGAGGTCATGGCCGCGGCTCAGGCCACCATGGTCGATCGCTTCGTGCGACAGCTGCCCGAGGGCTACGACACGGTCATCGACTCCGACGGTGGCAGCGTCTCCGCCGGTGAACGTCAGCTCATCACCATTGCGCGTGCCTTCCTCGCCGACCCGTCGCTGCTCATCCTCGATGAGGCGACCTCTTCGGTCGACACCCGCACCGAGGTGCTTGTCCAGCAGGCCATGGCCGCGCTGCGAACGGACCGGACATCGTTCGTCATCGCTCACCGCCTCTCGACGATCCGCGACGCCCACACCATTCTGGTGATGGAGGACGGAGCCATCGTCGAACACGGCAATCATGAGGAGCTGTTGGCTGCCGAGGGCGCGTACTACCGCCTCTACATGTCGCAGTTCCGCGGCGAAGATGCGGAGGAGCAATTCACCGCCGAGGTGCTTGCCGAGGCCGACACCGGAATCGTCGTCGACGATCACACCGGCACGGATGTCGTCGACGACACCGGTGACGTTGATGGCGCTGGTGACGCCATCGGTGCTGCCACCGAAACCTGAGCCCATTGCGAATGATGAATTGATCGCATCTGGCGAATCGGCCCCTGCAGCTTCGGCTGTGGGGGCCGAATCCATTCACTTCGGAGGTAACGATTTTCGGCCCCAGACGACTATCTCTGCACAATCGTGACATGGACTCGTCTGCGCTGATACGCAGTCTCCGGCGCTGGTCCTGGATCAAAAGACATGGTGGCTGGGGAGAGCTGGATCCGAAAGATGCAGGGCCGACTGCATCCCGGAGTAGAGCGAAGTCTCAAAGGGATAAACATTCCGGAATATCTCAATCACATTTCCGTCATGAACTAAAAGACCAAAAGTCGCGGCCTGCTAACTACGTACGTATGGTCCTTTTATCGCCGAACATGGCAGCCACTCAGTTCTCTGGAAGGAACATTATGAAACGGCTGGCACTTGCAGCAAGCATCGCCCTGGCAGTCTCCACCATGGGAGTCGATCCGGCGGTCGCGAACACAATGACGACAACCCAAGCCTCTGCCGCGCAAGAAGGCGCAGAGTCTCCCAGCGAAGTCCCCGCGGAGCCCGGTGAAGGCGACGATACCGGCGCCGACGCAGCCGACCCGGGCACAGGCACCACTGAAGCGGAGGGCGACGCTGAGGCCACCGAGCCGCCCACGGACGACGCAGCCGATCCGAACGCAGCTGACGATGGCGCAGCTGACGACGGCACGGAGGAAGACGGTGCCAACGACGGGGCAGAGGAATCCGCGGCGATCGAAGCCGGCTTCTCGCTTGAGAAGACAGAGATGACCGCCGAAGAGATCGGTGACCCCAACCAGGGCATCCGATACACCATCGATCCTCTGAAAGCTGGAGACGTCGTCACTGCTGAACCGGGTGAGGACACGTCGACGACCGTTGAGAGTGACGGTGCCTTCACCGGAACGATCCTCGGCAATACCGAGCTCAAGGCAGGCGACACGCTCAGTGTCACAGTCACTGTCACCCGCGCCGGTGAGGAGCCCAAGACCTTCAGCGGCAGCGTCACCGTCGTCGCACCCGATGATGAGGAGGCAGAGGCTGACCTCACGGTCTCGCCGAAGACTCAGAACCTGGACGACTTCATGAACGATGGTGTCCAAATCACCCTCGTCAACTGCGTGGTTGATGAAGAAGTCAATTTCCGCATCACTCGCCAGGGCGACCCCGACACCACCATTTGGGAGGATTCGCAGATGGCCGGTGAAGATGCTGCCGGATTCACCACCTTCATCCCCGGTACTGGCGGTGACGGCTGGGTCGGTGACTTCGTGGTCACGGCTTCGTGCGGGGACAAGAGCGCGGAGACGACCTTCACCGTGACCGATGATGACGGAGATGAGTCGAACGCGGATCTCACCGTGTCGCCCAAGACTCAGGGGCTGCAGGACTTCCTCGAGAACGGAGTCCACCTGACGTTCGTCAACTGCCATGTTGACGACGAAGTGAACTTCCGAGTGAGCACAAAGCGTGATCCTGACACCACTGTGTGGGAGGAATCGCAGGAAGCAGGTGAGGATGCCGCCGGGTCCGTGACCTTCGTCCCCGACGGTGATGGCGGAACAGGGTGGGTCGGTGAGTTCCTCGTCATGGCCTCGTGCGGGGATAAGAGCGCGGAGACGACCTTCACTGTGACCGCCGACGAAGACTCCGGTTCCGAGGCGAAGCTCTCCATCGATCCGGAGAAGATCTCCGCAGTTGACTTCATCAACCCCGACAAGGGTGTGACGATCACAGTCACCGAATGCGAACCGGGCAGTGAGGTCAAGTTCGAGGTCTGGGGCCTCGAACCCAGCGGAAAGCTCTTCGAACAGAGTGCCGAGGCGAATGAGAATTCAGCCGCCTCTGTCCATATCTACGGGCTCGGCGAGGATCCCGCTCCCTACGTCGGCACCTACAAGGTGTTCGTGCAGTGTGCGGACCAAGAAGAACTCGAAGGCGATATCCTCGTCACCAGCGGTGGCGTCACCAACGGTGGCAGCGACAACGGCGGTGATTCCGGCGAAGGCGATGATTCCGGAAATGCCGGCTCGATGCCTCGCACCGGTGCTGAGATCACCGGACTCGCGGCGGGCGCCGCGCTGATTCTGGGAGGCGCGGTGACGATCCTCTTCGCTCGCCGCAAAGCTCAGTCCGGGCAGTGATCGGTGACCCGGCGGGTTGGTGACTACTCCCGGCCCGTCGGCGCGAATCGATACTGACCCAAGGGCATTCGGCCCCGGTACACCGACTCATCGAATCTGCCGATGAGCCAGTGCACCGGGGCCGAACTGCGTGCCATCACTCAAACAGCGAAACTGTGCCGACAGCATGTCGCGGGCACGCCGTGTGAGTCACGTCGGACCCTTGTCGCAAGCAGAACAGCGGTCATAGATTGACGTTCGTGGCGGCAAGGCTGCTTCCACAAATATTTACAGCCGGTGCTTCTGACATCGTGGATCCATCGGCACCGATTGAGGAGGAAACATGTCCAATCCTGGCCAGCCCATCATCAGCAGAGGGTCTCAAGGCGACGCCGTCAAGAGGGCACAGCGAGCACTGCGCAGAGTGCCGGACCATTCGGTCGAGGTCGACGGAATATTCGGAGCCGTCACGGAAGAAGGGGTCAAGAACTTCCAGAGAGAAGCAGGACTGGATGTTGATGGCATCGTCGGCGAAGACACCTGGGAAGCACTGCCTGATGGCGGACCGATGCCTGTGCTCAAAGAAGGCTCGACCCATGATGCCGTCGCCGATCTGCAGGAAGTGCTGAAGAACGGCTCGGTGGAGGGAGACTGGCCCTCACCAGGGGAACCCGACGGCAACTTCGGAAGCGAGACCAAGGCTGCCGTGGAGGGCTTCCAGAAGTGGGGTGAGGCCGACGTCGACGGCGTCGTCGGTGACGAGACGTGGTCGGTCGAGATGCATGCTGCGTCAGCGACTCTCGAGACGGCAGTCGGCCTCAAATGGGTGGAGGACTGACTCGGATTCAGGCACGAGCTGCTTGCCCGCGTGCTCGGATCCGCTGCAGGCTCCACTACTGTGCTCACTGGTCTGGGCCCGCCCAGCAGTGAGCACAGCAGTGGACCGAAACAGTCCATAACAATCGGATCGCGCGTGACGCGCAAAGAAATCAGCGTGTGACCTCGCAACTGTGCACCACATGAGTACCGACTGTGCCCGGTTCACGTGCAGCGACGTGCAGAAGCAGGGCTCCACCTCGCATCCATGACTGCGGCAACGTACTGAACAGGAACGACGAAGCGCTTCGGGACGCTGCGCGAACTGGTTTGGGTTCAGAGATCTCAGTCCCGACTCAGCCTCAGCTCAGCTCGACGGTGAGCAAGTCTCATTGTCATCACAGAGTGACAGATCCGTCATGACAGCCCTGTCATGACCACAATGAACACAACTCCACAACCCACATCCATCCTTCGTAGTGTCACTGGCATAACCGAATACGGCAGACGTACTTGGCAAGGACCCATGATTCGAAAGAAGGATGATCACCATGAAGAAGCTCGCACTTGCAGCCACCGTCGCCCTCAGTATCACCGCGCTCGGAGCAGGCCCAGCGGCCGCTGCCGGACTCGGCAACACACCCGATAGAAACGGTGGTGCGGATAAGGCCTCCGCGTCAGACAAAGAAGACTTGGCCGTGAGATACGCGACGATGACACCGTACGAAGTCTCGCACGGCAAGGGCATCGAATACACCGTCGACGGGCTCGAAGCTGGGGACGTCGTCACCACGAGTTTGAACGACGAGAAATCCGTGGTGGAGAAGGACGGGCCCTTCGACGGAGCTGTCGTGGTGGACGAGGTGCCCAAACTGGGCGTCTCTTTCACGGTCTCTGTTGAACGAGACGGCGAGAGGGTGAAGGAGATGACCGCCAGAGTCGACCTCATCGAGGGCGACCGCGGTGAATACAAAGATGGCACTCTGTTGGTGAGCCCGGAGCCGGAGACGAACGACACGGTGCTCAGCGGGCCCGGAGTCAATCTCACAATGGTCAACTGCGAGGCCGACGATGAGATCCGTTTCCGAGTATTCAAGAAGAATGCGGATGGTCAGACGAAGGTCTGGGAAAAGAGCCAACTCGCTGGTGAGGATGAGGCCGCGTCAGTCCGATACCTGGCGGATTCAGACAAGGACCTGTGGGGCAAGTACGTCATCACTGCAGAATGCGGCGACCTCGAGGACTCAGTGCCGCTGACGGTGTACATCGATAACTAAGGGGCGGTGATCACATCAGCTGGCAACAGGATGGAAATGACACCAAGTCCCGACGCCCGGCATGTTGCCGTGGAGTCGGGACCTGGTGTCGTCAGCCTGCCAGTATTGCCGGGTCAGTCGGTGAGGTCAGCCCTTGACCAGAGTGCGAACGGCAGAGGAGAAGAACCCCTGACCGTCGATGCCGCCACCGTCTTCGGGGCCGAAACCGGCCTCGACAGCGTGTTCAGGGTGAGGCATGAGTCCGACGACGTTTCCGGCTTCGTTGGTGATGCCGGCGATGTCGCGAAGAGAACCGTTGGGGTTGAGCCCCTGGTAGCGGAAGACCACACGACCAGTGCCCTCGAGTTCGTCGAGGACCTCATCGGTGGCAACGAACCCGCCTTCACCGTTCTTCAGCGGAATGCGAATGGTCTGGCCCTGTGTGTAGTCACCGGTCCAGGCGGTATTCGTGTTCTCCACGACCAGTTCCTGGTCACGGCAGATGAAATGCTGGTGGTCATTGCGGATGAGGGCACCGGGCAGCAGGTGTGATTCGCACAGGATCTGGAATCCGTTGCAGATACCCAGAACCGGCATTCCGGCATTCGCGGCCGAGACCACGGCCTCCATGATCGGAGCGAAGCCCGCGATTGCACCGCAGCGCAGGTAGTCCCCATAGGAGAACCCGCCGGGCAGAATGACACCGTCGACACCGGCAAGCGTGGAATCTGCGTGCCAGAGGTTCACCGGTTTCGCGCCGGCAAGACGAACGGCACGTGCGGCATCACGATCGTCGAGCGTCCCGGGGAACGTCACAACACCGATCGAAACTCCGGACTCAGCACCAGCCTCGGCGACGGTGGGGTCGTTGGCGACTGCGGTCATCAGGCTTCCTCGACGGCGCGAACGGCCACGACGTTTTCGATGACCGGGTTCGACAGGAGCTTCTCTGCAGCTTCGCGAGCCTGCGCGAGAACCTCCTCGGTGGCCTCACCCTCGACTTCGAGTTCGAAGCGCTTTCCCTGTCGTACCTCACCGAAACCGGTGAAGCCGAGTCGGGACATTCCACCGGAGATCGCCTTACCCTGAGGGTCAAGAATCTCGGGTTTGGGCATCACCTCAACGACGACACGTGCCATGCGTGTTCTGCTCCTTCAAGAAAGTGTTCGGGAGTTCCTCCCGCGCTCGCTCAAAGTCTATCAAGCACGGAGGGAACTCCCGCCTTCGGTCCGAGCTGCGGACGCCACGAACCGGACGCCACGAACCGCGGACCCCACAGTCAGCCTCAGGAGTCGAATCCCATGCCCACTGCGTCGAGGGCCTTGAGCAGCGGACCGCGCCGGCCCTCGTTGCCGTCGGCCTTGATGAGGGCATTCGTCGTCATCTGGATGCCCAACCAGGCCACTGGCTCAGGTGGGAAGGGCAGAGGGAGCTTGCGCACCATCTCCAACTGGGTCAGCTCGGTGTCCTGCCCAGACAGCAGGTCGAGCATGACGGTGCCCGCGAAGCGCGAGGCGCCCACGCCGAGTCCGGTGAAGCCGGCGGCCATGGCGACCTTCTTGCCGTAGGCCGTGGTGAAGAAGGAGAAGAACCGCGAACAGGTGTCGATGGGCCCACCCCATTTGTGGGTGAACTTCACTGACTGAAGCTGGGGGAACGTCTTGTAGAAGTGCGCGGCCAAGGTCTCGAAGGTCTCAGCCCGCTGATCGTACTTCCACGACACCTGCCGCCCGTAGTGGTAGACAGCGTCCCACCCGCCGAAGAGAATCCGGTTGTCTGCCGACAGTCGGTAGTAGTGGAATCGGTTCGCACAGTCACCGATGCCCTGCCTGCCGTCCCAGCCGATCGATGTCAGCTGCTCATCGCTCAGCGGCTCGGTCATCAGAGCGTAGTCGTAGACCGGGACCGTGTGCAGGCTGACGCGTTTGAGCAGCGAGGGGAAGACGTTCGTCGCCAGGGCCACCCGCTTGGCGGTGATGATGCTGCACGGAGCGCTTGCACAGTCCTCCAGCGCCTGGGACGTCACCAGGGTTGTGATCTGCACGTTCGTCTTCCGGTCACTGACATCGGTGACCTTCGTGCCTTCGAAGACCTCGACGCCGAGTTCCCGGATGACCCGCAGCAGCTCCCAGCACAGTTTGGCCGGGTTGACCATCGCAACCTCGCGAGAGTCCCAGAGTGCACCCTTGTACGTCGGCGACTTCACGATCTGCGCCAACTCCTGCTGATCGTAGAAGATGAAGCCGGCCTCGGGATCATGAGCCTCTCGCAGCTCGGGAACCTGGTAGTCCTCGGTGGCGACGTCGAGCTCACCGGTGCGTTCGAACTCGACGTCCATGCCGTACCGGGTCACAGCCGCTTCGATCTCGTTGAGGTTGTCCAACCCCAGCTGCGCCAGACGCTCGTTCTCAGCGGGCAGATGGGACTCACCGTTGTCATAGCCGTGGGTGAGGCTGGCGGCGCAGAACCCTCCATTGCGCCCCGAGGCGGCCCAGCCGATCGAATTCGCCTCCACCAGGACGACGTGGCGCCCGGGATCGCGTTCCTTCGCCTGCAGCGCCGTCCACAGACCGGTGAAACCACCTCCGACGATGACGAGGTCGGCCTCGAGGTCACGAGTCAGCGGCGGGAGGGGCTCGGGACGCTGATCGGAATCGAGCCAGAACGGCACGGTGGATGCGTCGGCCAATGCGGCGGTGACGTCCATGTCATTTCTCCTTCTGCCCGGCGGCGTTCATCAGGCCAGGCGACAATCTTCGCAGTGTGAGCGTGTCACAGAATTCGGGTGATGGTGAAGTGAGACGAACCGAACCGGAGTGCGGAACCGGGCCCCACCTCGGCGAGGGTGCCGGGGATCAGCCGGCCATCGTCTTGATGATCTCTGTCGAACTTCCACCCGCCTTGCGCAGCACGAAGCCGACGAAGGCCAGGGCCAAAAGGGTGAGGAGGAACATCAGGGTCGAGATCGCTGCGACCTCGGGGCGCAGGGCCACCTTCACCGCAGAGAAGATGTAGACCGGCCACGGGGTGTAGCCGGGCTGCTGCACGAAGCTGGAGAGGATCGTGTTGTCGAGGCTGACGGTGAACGACATCAGCGCACCGGCGAGGATGCCGGGAGCAGCGATGGGCAAGGTGATGTCCTTGAACCGATTCCACGGGGTCGCGCCCAGGTCAGCGGCCGCATCCTCGAGCTGCGTGTCCATGCCCGCCAGCCGAGCCCGGACGATGAACGTCACGATCGCCATGGAGAACATCGAGTGGGAGATGATGAGTCTGACCAGACCGTTGTTCAACGGTGTGATGCCCCAATCGACGCCGACGGTGACGAACCACGGCAGGAACGCGATGCCGTCGACGATCTCGGGTGTGACCAGCGTGAGCCCGAGGATCGCGGTCAGACCCAGGGCCCACCATGCGCCCTTCGGGGCGCGGGCCAGAGCGACACCGCCGAGGGTGCCGAAGATCGTTGACACGAGCGCCGCGCCCACCGCGGCCTGGAGGCTGGTGACGACCGAGGAGATGATGACGTCGTTGTTGATCCCGGAGATGTAGGCGTCGAGGCCGAAGCCGCGGAAGTTCGCCAGCACCTTGCCGGTGTTGAACGAGTACGCGATGATCACCGCGATCGGGATGAACAGGTAGGCGAAGACCAGGATCCCCCAGACGTGGAGACCGATGTCCGTCGGGGTGCGACGAGCGAACGTATTCTTCTTCGACATCTCAGGCCCTCCCATCTTTCAGCGGCACACTGCCCAGCTTCGCAGCGATCGCCTGCCCGAGTTTGAGCAGACCGAAGCCGACCCCGACGACCACCAGGGTGGCAAGAATGAGGATCACCGCCATCGCCGCGCCGACGGCCCAGTTCTGGGCCGTATTGAATTGGTTGGCGATGAGCTGACCGATCATCGACCCGCTCGCCCCGCCGAGGACGGTGGCCGTGACGTAGTCACCGTTGAGCGGGATGAACACGAGCAGGCACCCGGAGACGACTCCGGGCATCGCCATCGGCAGGGTCACGCGCAGGAACGTTGTGACCTTGCCCGCGCCGAGGTCGTAGCTGGCCTCTCGCAGCTTCTGACCTGCGGAGTCGATGGCCACGAAGAGCGGCAGGATCATCAGCGGCAGATAGTTGTAGACGACACCGATCTGCACAGCCGTGCGTGTGTAGAGAATGTCCAGAGGCCCATCGAGCATCCCCAGGCCCTGCATCCAATTGGACAGGAAGCCGTCGGGGGAGAGCATGATCTGCCACCCCAGGGTGCGGACCAGGAAGTTCGTCCAGAACGGCACCATGACCAACGCCAGAGCCAGCGACCGCCTGGCCGGTGAGACCTTGATGGCCAGCCAGTAGGCGAACGGCAGAGCGATGATCAGGCACAGGATCGTGCCGACGATCGAGATCCGCAGGGTCGCGAAGAACGTGGACACGAAGCTGGCGGACATGGCATCGGGGTACCGGCCGAAGGAGAGCTTGTCCGTGGCCACGGCCGTGAACTCGTCGGGTTTGTAGCCGAAGCTGTAGAAGATGACGAGAGCGACGGGAATGATGAAGAAGAAGAGCGCATATGCCCAGGTCGGAAACGACAGGGCCGAGGCGCCGAAGAACTTCGCCGACATTCCGCCGGGCTTGGTCGGTCGTTGAGTCCTTCGACTCGGCCGTTGCGTGGTCGGATCCTTCTCGTTTGGTGTGGCTGCCTGCGTGCTCATGCTCCGCTCCTTGCCTGCGCATCGGCGTAGATCTTCGTGCGGATCTGATCGGCCGGGGTCTGCTTGCTGGGTTCGAGTCGGTCGAGGACCTTCTGGGCGGGGAAGATGAGCTCCTGCTGATCGAGGTCGGCTTCCTTCGCCTGCTCGGCCAGTCCCTTCGTGCCGATGGGGTAGCCGATGTAGTCGAGCTGTTCGACCGCGGTCTCCGGCGAGATCATCTGGTTGATGAAGGCGTGCGCGGAATCGGGGTGCGGGGCTCCGGTGGCAATGGCCCAGCAGTCCGTCCACAGGTTCGCCGAGGGTGTCGGGAACACGAACTTCCAGTTCTCGGGATCGGATACTTCGCTCAGTCCCTGCCGGGCGTCACCGTTGAAGGCCTGCAGCAGTGAGAAGCTGCCCTGGATCATGCCCGTGGCCGCGTTGCCGATATAGGCCTTCGTGTTCGGCGCCAGCTGGTCGAGGATGATCGAGCGCGCCTTCTCGAGTTCCTTCTCGTCCTGGGTGTTGAGGCTGTATCCCTGCGCCGCGAGTGCGATGGCCGAGACCTCCCACGGGTCCTCGAGCAGTGAAGTGGTCCCGGCGGCTTCCTTCTGTGCGACATCGATGAAGTCCTGCCAGCTGCTCATGTCGCGGGTGATCTTCTTCGTGTTGTAGACGAATCCGGTGGTGCCCCAGGCCTTGCAGATCGAGTACTTGTTGTCGGGATCGAAGTACTGGTTCGTGAAGTTCGGATCCATGTGCTCGAAGTTCGGGATCATGTCGAGGTTGATCTCCTGGAGCAGATTGTGTTTGAGCATCTGCGGAATATTCGATCCGGTCGGCACCACAACGTCATACCCAGACGTTCCTCGCGAGGTTGAGAGCTTCGCGATGAGCTCCTCGTTCGAACCGAAGGAGTCGACCTGGACGAGGACATCGTTCTTGTTCTTGAACGCGTCGATGAGGTCCGGGTTGTCGTAGTCGCCCCAGGAGTACATGTTGAGCTTCGACTCGAGCTCGCCGTCGGTGGGAGGCGACTTCGCCATCGTCGTGTTCCGGCCGCAGGCGCTCAGCGCACCCAGACCGACGACACCGAATCCGGCCAAGAGCGCTCGCCTGCTCAGCCTCGCCGATGCGGCCCGGGGCGCCAGGAAGCGCACGTCGGGAATCCTGCCCGCCATCTCAGACACCGCCCTCGTAGTCGTAGACGGCCACGTCGTCGGCATTCCAACTCAGGTCCACCTCGGCGTCGGCAGCCAGCAGCTCATTGCCGGCCGCCGGCACCCGGGCCAGGAGCTCATCGTTGTCCCCGGCCACGAGCATGTACTGGATGACGTCGCCGAGGAAGGACACCGACAGGATGCGACCGCGGGCGGAGTTCGCGGCCAATTCCCCGGTCCCGGCGGGGGCCACGCGCATGCGTTCGGGGCGGATGGCGGCCCGCACCTTGTCCCCGACGCTCAGCGTCGATGCCGACCCCGTCGCCGAGGCGGGTCGGATGTCGAGGGTGGGTGTTTCCATGACAGCGTTCGCCGTTCTCAACGTCGCGGTGGAACCGTTGATCTCGGTCACCTCGGCGGGGACGAAGTTCTGCTTGCCGATGAAGCCGGCCACGAAGCCGTTGACCGGGTTCGCGTAGATGTCCTCACCGGTTCCGATCTGCTGGATCACGCCGTTGTACATGACCACGATGCGATCGCTCATCGCCAGCGCCTCGTCCTGGTCGTGGGTGACGAAGACGAAGGTCGTGTCCAGGCGGGTGTGGAGGCGTTTGAGTTCGAGCTGCATCTCCTCACGCAGCTTCCGGTCCAGGGCCGACATCGGTTCGTCGAGGAGGAGGACCTGGGGTCGGTTGACCAGGGCTCGGGCCAGGGCGATGCGCTGCTGCTGACCGCCGGAGAGCTGTTCGGGTTTGCGCCCGGCGAAGTCCTCCATCTGCACCAGGGCGAGAACCTCGCGGACCCTCTCGGTGATCTCGGACTTCGGGGTCTTGGACTGTTTGAGACCGTAGGCGATGTTGTCGGCGATGTTCATGTGCGGGAACAGCAGGTAGGACTGGAACACCGTGTTCACCGGGCGCTTGTGCGGTGGGAGGCTGACGATGTCCTTTCCCGAGAGCAGGATCGCCCCGTCGGTGGGAGCTTCGAAACCGGCGATCATGCGCAGCAGGGTCGTCTTGCCGCAGCCGGAGGGGCCCAGCAGGGAGAGGAACTCGCCCTTGCGCACCGACAGGTCGAGCCTTTCGATCGCGGTGTTGTCACCGAAGACCTTCTTCACCCCCTGAACTTCCAAGTGCTGAAGCTGTGTGGGCGCCGGTGCATCGGGAGTGGCTGTCGTGGTCATGATTGCCTTTCAGCGGTGGTGGCGTCGTGGACGATGCGGCCGCCTGCGATCGTCATTTCGTTGTGCACCTCGGCCAGTCTCAGCGGCTCGAGGTCGAAGGGGTCGGCGCTGGCCAGTGCGAGGTTCGCGATCTGGCCGGTGCGGATTCTGCCGTTGGCCTCCGAGCGCAGCAGGTGCGCGGACCCGGAGGTGTAGGCGCGCAGCGCGGTGGCCAGGTCGATGGCCTGTTCGGGCAGGAGCGGGGCCGGGTCGCCGGCATCGGGGTGTGAACGGTTCACAGCGACGTGGATCGCCTCCCAGGGATTCGGTGTCGACACAGGCCAGTCTGAGCCCATGGCCAGGTGAGTCCCGGCATGGGCGAAGGACTTGAACGGGTAGAGCCAGGTGCTGCGTTCGGCCCCGAGGTAGGGAAGATTGAGGTCGAGCAGCTGCTGGTCGTGGCATGCCCACAGGGCCTGCAGGTTCGCGGTGATTCCGAGCTGGGCGAAGCGGGGAATGTCGGTGGGGTCGACGACCTGAACGTGGGCGATGTGGTGCCGGCGGCTGCTGTCCCCGCGTGCGGTGGTGCCCGGGTTGGACTCGATGGCGGCGAACGCGTCGAGGGCCGCCCTATTGGCCGCATCGCCGATCGCATGGCAGTGGATGTCGAAGCCGGCCGCGTCGAGGGCGGCGAAGGATCGGTGCAGGTGCTCGCGGGTGAAGTAGCTGGTGCCGAAGCCACCGCAGGGGCAGGCGTACTCACTGCTCATGGCGGCCGTGCGAGATTCGACGATTCCGTCGAGCATGAACTTCACCGAGGTGGTGCGGAACTGTCCCTGTTCTCGCCGCTGCCTGACCAGGGCTGCGACCTGGGCGTCGATGTCGTCGACGTCACGGGGCCACCACAGACTCCCGACCACCTCGGCGGTCAGTTCGCCTGTGTCCTCTGCTTGGACGTAGGCGTCGAAGGGGGAGCGGTGCCCGGAGTAGTCGCCGACGATGGCGTCCATCCATGCGGTGACGCCGAAGGCATGGAGAAAGGACTGCCCGGCGAGGAGTCCGGCGCGGACGGTGGCATCGCTGGCGTCGGGGACGTGGATCGAGACGAGGTCCATGGCAGATTCGTGCAGGCACCCGGTCGGTGTCCCGGATTCGTCCTTCTCGATGACGCCGCCAGGCGGGGTGGGAGTGGAGTCGTCGAGTCCGGCGAGGTCCATGGCCCTCGAGTTCACCCACGCCGAATGATGGTCGGCGCTGAGGAGGATGATGGGGCGCTCGGGACTCAGCTCGTCAAGGATCGCAGCACTCGGTGCCCCGCCGGGGAAGTCGGACATCGACCATCCGCCGCTGGTGACCCAAGAGTTCGCTACGGCAGACTCGGCCGTTGCGGCCAAGTAGTTGCGGATGACGTCGAGCGAGGCCTGCAGACCCTGGGCTTCGCTGAGGTCACAGGCCAGGGACTCCTGCCCGCCGAAGGTCGTGTGCACATGGGCGTCGACGAACCCGGGGGTGATGAGCTTGCCCGTGGCCGTGATCGTGTGTTCGGCCGGGTCTGCGGCGGTTCCGGTGCCGATCTCGGTGATGATTCCGTCGCGGATGCTGATGCGGTTCGCAGGCAGGACGGAGTCTCCGTCGAAGATGCTGACGTCGAGAACGTCGAGGTTCATGATCCCTCCCGACTTCCTTGTCGAAGGTGAGGCCGGCGCGCCGTACGCGCCCGCCTGGCTGTCATTGTATGTGCACCAGTGCTCAGGACGTGAAGATCGTGTCCTGCCATTCGTGGTGCGGGTCCTCGTGCTGGTCGATGAACACGTGCTTGACCTGCGTGTACTCATCGAATGAGTACTGGCTCATATCTTTGCCGAATCCGGAGGCCTTGTACCCGCCGTGTGGCATGTCGGAGACGATCGGAATGTGCTCGTTGATCCACACGCACCCGGCTTCGATGTCGGCCGCGGCGCGCATCGTGCGGTTCGTGGTCGTCGTCCACGCGCTCGCCGCCAAGCCGTACGGGGTGTCGTTGGCCAGTTCGATGGCCTCATCGTCGGTGTCGAAGGCGAGAGCGACGAGGACGGGACCGAAGATCTCCTCACGCCACACCTCGGCGTCGGTGTCGATTCCACTGATGAGCGTGGGCGCATAGTAGGCCGTTGACTCGGTATTCCCGGGCAGGGCCTCGCCGAGGTGGTTCGTCGTCGGGATCGCTCCGCCGCAGTGGATCCGGGCCCCGGTTTCGCGGGCCCGGTCGACGACCTCGGCGACCCGTGAACGGTGGGTCAGGGAGATGAGAGAGCCCATGTCGGTGGCGGGGTCAGTCGGGTTGCCCACGCGCACGCCGCTCATGAGTTCGGTGACGCGATCGGTGAAGGCGGTGAAGTGCTCGCGGGCGACGATGGCCCGTGTGGCCGCGGTGCAGTCCTGACCGGAGTTGATGAGCGACCCTGCCACGGCGCCACGTGCGGCGGCCTCGATGTCGGCGTCGTCGAAGACCACGAACGGGGCCTTGCCACCGAGTTCGAGGTGGACGCGGGAGCCCTTGGCCGCGGCGAGTTCCATGATGCGCCGGCCGACCTTCGTCGAGCCGGTGAACGAAGACATGACGACGTCGGGGTGGGTGATGAGCGCTTCCCCGGCTTCGAGCCCATCACCGGCGATGACGTTGATGACACCGGGGGCGAATCCTGCCGCGGTGGCGGCCTCGGCGAGGATGAGCGAGGTTCCCGGAGTCATCTCCGAGGTCTTGAGCACGATCGTGTTGCCGGCCGCGACGGCGGGGAAGATCTTCCACGCGGCCATCTGCAGCGGGTAGTTCCACGGGGCGATCGAACCGACGACGCCGAGGGGTTCGCGCCGGGTCATCGACGTCGACTTCTCCCAATAGGTGCCGGCGGCTAAGCCGGTGAGCTGCCGGGCGGCACCGGCGAAGAACTTCGCATTGTCGATGGAGCCGGGCACGTCGAATTCCTTGGCCAGGCGGATGGACTTGCCCGTCTGTATGGACTCGAGTTCGGCGAGTTCGTCTGCGCGAGCCTCGAGCTGGGTGGCGAGACCGAGCATCAGCTCCGCACGTTCGCCTGGAGTCAGTGCCTTGAATGCGGGGTAGGCGGCTTTCGCCGAGGCGACGGCTTCGTTGACGTCGGCAGTGTTCGCGAGTGTGTACTCTCCGGTCGTCTCACCGGTGGCGGGGTTGACGAGGGTGAAGGGTCTGCCGCTGCCTTCGTGATAGCTGCCATTCCAATAATGCATATCGTCACTTCCAACCGTGTTGCATGTCTGCGTGTGGGCCTGTGTGGGGCCGTGTGGGGCTGTGTGGACCCTTGTGGGGCCGTGTGGCCCTGGTCACACAGAATAGCGGAACCGGTGGGGTGAATCCACCGATTCCGTTGTATGAGATGGTTTCGAGTTGAAAACAATGACTAGTCAGCATATTTCCCTGCTGAATCAGTGGTCACGTCTGCGATATTCGCGCGATGTCGTTGGGTGAGGTGAGGGTCAGGGTCGGGGTCAGCCCGCCCCGCGAAACAACGCCGCACCGCCGTAACCACTGCGTGCAGCGGTGTATCGGCGGTGCGGCGTTGTGTCGGTATCAGAGTTGTGTCGGTGTGAGAGCTGTTGTTGCTGTGCTCAGCCTCAGGCGGGGAACTTCTGGCCGGTGAGCTTCTCGAAGGCCTCGATATAGCGGGCCCGGGTCTTCTCGACCACCTCGGCGGGCAGTGCCGGCGGGGGAGTGTCCGAGGACTTGTCCCAGCCGGACTCCTTGGTCAGCCAGTCACGGACGAACTGCTTGTCGAAGCTCGCCTGCGCTTGGCCTGCCTCGTAGCTCTCGGCATCCCAGAAGCGTGAGGAATCCGGGGTGAGCACCTCGTCGCCGAGGACCATCGTCCCGTCGGGCAGGGTCCCGAACTCGAACTTCGTATCGGCGAGGATGATGCCGCGCTCGCGGGCGATGGCCTCGGCCCGCTGGTAGATCTCGATCGTCAGGTCACGGGCCTTCTCGGCCGCCTCGGCGCCGATGGTCTCCGTGATCTGAGCGAAGCTGACGTTCTCGTCATGGTCGCCCAGCTCCGCCTTGGTCGCGGGCGTGAAGATCGCGGGCTCCAGACGGTCGGCCTCGATGAGACCGGCCGGCAGCTGGATTCCGCACACGGATCCGGTGGCCTTGTAGTCGGCCATGCCGGAGCCGGTGAGGTAGCCACGGGCCACGCATTCGATGGGCAGCATCGACAGGTTCTTCACGATGAGGCCGCGCCCGGCCACTGCTTGAGGGACATCGGAGCTGATGACATGGTTGCCGATGACGTCGGAGAGCTGGTCGAACCACCACAGGCTCAGGCCGGTGAGCACCCTGCCCTTGTCGGGAATCTCCGAGTCCAGAACCCAGTCATAGGCGGAGATGCGATCCGAGGCGACCATGAGCAGCTGCTCGGCCGAGGCGGCATCGGCAGCCGTATCGGGGATGTAGAGGTCACGGACCTTGCCCGAGTAGACATGCGTCCAGCCCGGAAGCTCGGGAGCCTGGGAGTCGAGTCCAGTCGCTGCGGGGGCTGACTCTTCAGGGGCCGGGTAGAAGTCGGCCACGGCGATCTGCCCGCGGGCAGCCACCTCGGCGATGTCGGTGCGGTGCTGTTCGCCGTCCCATTTGACCTCGTCCACGGCGGCATAGGCCTTGGCCCGTGCCTCGTCGAGGCCATTGCCCAAGGAGACGACGGAGAGCACGCGGCCACCTGCGGTGACGATGTCTCCGGTCTCGGCGACGTCTTCGGAGATGACGGTGTCCTCGGGAGCGAACCCGGCGCCGGTATCGGTGGCGCGGGCGGTCCCCGCATGGAGGATGTGGACGTCGTCGAGGTCGTCGGCCGTGTTGAGTCCGCGGATGATGTCGCCCGTGCGGGGTGTGCTCGGGTAGTTCTCGGCGGCCATGACCACGGTCACCGAGGTGCGTGGATCCCAGTCGAGGTCACCGACCTCGTCGAGGCGACCCTCGGCGGCGGCGAGCATGGTCTGTCCCAGCGGGCTGCGCAGGCGGGCGAGTACGGATTGGGTCTCGGGATCGCCGAAGCGGACGTTGAACTCCACGACTCGCATGCCCTTCGAGGTCAGGGCGAGTCCGCAGTAGAGGAGGCCGACGAACGGGGTGCCGCGGCGGGTCATCTCATCGACGACAGGCTGGGCGACGGTGGTGATGATGTCATCGACGGTGCCGGCCGGGATCCAGGGGAGGGGTGAGTAGGCGCCCATGCCGCCGGTGTTGGGTCCGGTGTCACCGTCGCCGATGCGTTTGAAGTCCTGGGCCGGAGCCAGCGGCAATGTGTGCTGGCCGTCGCAGAGGACGAAGAGGGAGACCTCGGGGCCGTCGAGGTAGTCCTCGATGACGACCCGGTCGGAGACCTCGAGGCAGGAGCTGGCGTGGGTCAGAGCCTCGGCGCGATCCGAGGTCACGACGACGCCCTTGCCCGCTGCCAGACCATCGGCCTTGACCACGTAGGGGGCACCGAAATCGTCGAGGGCAGCGGCCGCCTCGTCGGGGGTGTAGGCGACCACGGCACGTGCTGTGGGCACGTTCGCGGACTCCATGATCTCCTTCGCAAACGCCTTCGACCCCTCGAGAACCGCGGCCTCGGAGCTGGGTCCGAAGACCGGGAACGAGGACTCACGCAGCGCGTCGGCGACCCCGGCGACCAGCGGTGCCTCGGGGCCGATGACGACGAGGTCGACGTCAAGCGTCTCCGCGAGTGCGGTGACTGCCACGGCGTCGTTCATATCGACGGCTTCGGTGTGCGCGATCGCAGCTATTCCCGGGTTGCCGGGTGCGGCGATGACGGCGTCGACCTGAGGGTCGCGACTGAGAGCAAGGACGAGGGCGTGTTCGCGGGAGCCCGAACCGATGACAAGAACCTTCACCCCACCAGACTATAAGGTCGTAGGCTTGAGTGCGTGACTCCTTCCACTTTCGTTTCCGCCGACGCCGCCGAGTTGGCCTCCGTCGAGCGCAGCGGGTTCGTCGAATCCCGCCACATCGGTTCCGCCGTCGTCCTCGACCCGGTTGGATCACCCCTGATCAGCCTCGGCGCACCGGAGGCCCCCGTGTTCACCCGATCGAGCCTCAAACCGCTGCAAGCGATCGCCGCGATGAGTCTCACAGAGCAGGTGACCGGCACCTGGGCGGCACTGGCGACCGCGTCCCACAAATGCGAGGCTGGCCACGCCGAGGCGGTTGCCGGGATGCTCGAATCCGCTGGCCTGAGCGTGGACGACCTCCGCTGTCCGTCTGCTCATCCCGCCGACGGTGCCTTCCGACGCAGCCTGCAGGAAGCCGGCACCGGCGACCCGAAATCGCGCCTGTACTTCAACTGCTCAGGCAAACATGCAGCGTTCCTCATGGCCGCCACCGCCATTGGGGCCGAGACCGCGACCTACCTTGAGCCCGCCCATCCGGTGCAGGCGACAATCGCCGAGGTGGTCGAGGCGTTCGCCGGTGAGACCCCGGCCGCGCTCGGCACCGACGGCTGCGGAGCTCCTGTCTTCGCCCTCAGCCTCACCGGCCTGGCGAGGGGAATCGGCCGCGTAGTGCAGTTGGGCTGCACAGAAGCCGACGCTGACTCGACGGGACCGGCAGACTCGGCGACCACCTCGGCGACGGAAGACTTTGCCTCCCATGCGCCCGAGGCTCGCACCCTCATGCAGGCGGTCTTCGCTGAGCCCTGGGCGATCGAAGGCCATGGCAGACCGAACACCACGGTCATCGAGCGCCTCGGAATCTTCGCCAAGGGCGGAGCCGAAGGCGTCATCGTCATGGCCACGAAGTCCGGGTATTCGGTGGCGCTGAAGTGCCTCGACGGGTCCTCACGGGCCACGGGGCTCGTGGCGCTGACCCTGCTGCGCAAGGCCGGAGCGATTCCACACATCAGCGACGACCTCCTCGGCGAGGTCATCACAGAGATCACCGAGTCCGTCACCGGCGGCACCGATTCCGAGGGGCGGACGGCAGTTGTCGGGCAGATCAACGTGGGTGAAGATATAGCGAGTATCAGGTAAGAGGGAGAGTCACTGATGGCGATTCGCAGAAGAATAGACCCTGACGAGGGCCGCAACGCACTCGAGATGTGGGTGGCCCATTCCGAGGCCGATGCGGCAACAGCGGACAGGTCGACCTTGGCCACCGCGGTGCGCTTCACTCTCGAGGAGCTCGCCTCACGGGCGGAGGGCAACAGCGTCGAGGTCCGCGTCCCACCCTTCGGCGTCACCCAGTGCATTCCCGGCCCCCGTCACACTCGCGGGACGCCGTCCAACGTCGTCGAAACCTCGGCGCAGGTGTGGTTGGAGATCGTGACCGGCAAGACCGAATTCTCCGCAGCACTGGCCGAAGGTGTCGTCGACGCCTCGGGTACCCGCGCGGACATCAGTGACTTCGTCCCGCTGTACACATCGGCAGAATTGGAAGGCCGGCGATGAACGCCCAGATCACCCAGACCACCTCATTCATCGGCGGACGCCACGTCCCCTCACTGACCACCTACGCCAACGTCGACCCGGCCACAGGGGAACACCTCGGCGATGTCTCCCGAGGCGGAGCCGACGAGGTCGACCGGGCGGTCAAAGCCGCGGCCCGGGCACAGCAGGAGTGGAAGCGCTCGAGCACCGAGCAGCGATCGAAGCTGCTGGTCGCCACCGCCGAGGTGATCCGCGCCAACCGCGATGAGATGGCCAGCCTCGAATCCGAGGACACGGGCAAACCCCTGACTCAGGCCTACGCCGACGTCGACGTCTGTGCCCGCTACTTCGAGTTCTACGGTCACACCATCGAGTCCTACTACGGGCACTCGATCCCCATGTCCGAGGACATGCACGTCTACACCCGCCGCGAACCCTACGGCGTGACCGGACACATCGTGGCCTGGAACTATCCGCTCCAGCTCATCGGCCGTGCCGCGGCGACCTCGCTGGCCACCGGCAACTGCGCCGTGGCCAAACCCGCCGATGAGACCCCACGCTCCACGGTCCGCCTGGCCGAACTCATCCATTCCGTGGGCTTCCCCGCCGGTGCGTTCAACGTGGTCACAGGCCTGGGCGCCGAGGCGGGGGCGGCGTTGGCCGCGCATCCGGGCATCGCGCACTTAGGCTTCGTCGGCTCGACCCAGACCGGTTCGCAGATCGCCCATGCCGCCGCCGATCGAGTCATCCCGACGGTGCTCGAGCTCGGTGGAAAGTCCGCGAACATCGTCTTCTCCGACGCCGATGTCGACGCCGCCATCCCGTCGTTGGTGCGCTCGATCATCCAGAACGCCGGTCAGACCTGCTCGGCCGGGTCCCGGCTCATCGTCGCCCAGGACATCCACGCCGAGGTGATCGAGAAGATGGCGGCCGCCATGGAGAAGGTGACCATCGGGTACGGCTCCGATGATCCGATGCTCGGGCCCCTGATCTCGACGAAGCAGCAGGCCCGCGTCGAAGGGTTCCTCTCCGACATCGGCAGCGCCCAGATCGTCACCGGAGGCACCCGCCCCGAGGGGCTCGCCGCCGACCTCGCCGGGGGTGCCTTCATCAGGCCGACGATCGTGGACAATGTCTCCCCGGGCTCGAAGATCGCGCAGGAAGAAGTCTTCGGACCAGTCGTCGTGGCCATGACCTTCGGCGATGAGGCAGAGGCGATCTCCCTGGCCAACGGCACCGACTACGGTCTGGTCTCGGCGCTGTGGACGCAGAACATCTCGCGCGCCCACCGGGTCGCCGCCGAGGTGGAGGCCGGGCAGATCTTCGTCAACACCTATGGTGCTGGCGGGGGAGTCGAACTGCCCTTCGGAGGGTTCAAGAAGTCCGGCTACGGCCGCGAGAAGTCCATCGAAGCCCTCGACGAGTACACGCAGACGAAGACCGTCGTCGTGAAGCTGTGAGGTCCTGACGCTGTGACGCGGTCTGGTCACGGTCTTCGATGACCCCTGCCGTCCTCGGGCTGGTGCTCTTCGCCTCGGTGGCCCATGCCCTGTGGAACATCGCCGCGAAGTCCGTCTCCGGCAAGGGCTACGCCTTCGTGCTGGCCTATCACGGACTCTCAGCGATCCTTCTGGCCCCGATCGCGATCTGGCTGCTCGCCTCAGGGACACATGAGTTCAGTCCGAGCCTGCTTGGAGCCGCTGCACTCAGCGCGATCTTCCACATCGCCTACTCGGTGTCCCTGCAGACCGGCTACGACCATGCGCCCCTGGGCGTCGTCTATCCCACGGCGCGCGGGGTCGGCCCGATCATCACGATCATCATCGCCGTGCTGTTCCTGGGGGAGCGGCCCACGGCACCGGAGACCATCGGCGCCTTCGTCGTCATCGCCGGGATCGCGGTCGTGACCGTGCGCCCGAAGCGAGTCGGCGGAGGTCAGGCGATCGGCGGAGGTCAAGCGACAAGCAGCCACGGCGTGGGGCGGGGTCTGGCCTGGGGTGGGCTGATCGGAACCTTCATCGCCTCGTACACGCTCTGGGATGACTTCTCCGTCAACCACATCACCGATTCACCGCTGCTCTACTTCGCCGTCTCCGAGGCCTGCGTCGCCATCATCATGGCCCTGGGCATTGTGACGATCCCCGGCGGGCCGTCACGGCGCGCGGATTTCAGGTCGATCGTGTCCGGACACAAACGAGCCTTGGTCACCGTCGCCATCCTCTCCCCGCTGGCGTACCTGCTCGTCCTCTTCGCCATGCAGCAGGCCCCGGTGTCCCTCGTCGCCCCTGTGCGAGAGACCTCGATCATCGTCGGCACACTGCTGGCCTGGTGGTTCTTCGGGGAGAAGAACATCGCCATGAAGCTCACCGGTGCCGTGGTCGTCGTGGCCGGCATCGGCCTCATCGCCCTCGGCTGAGTTCCTCTCGCGGAGCGTCAGCGCTTTCTCCCACCCTTTCGGCGGAGCACGCGGACCACGCGGGTGGGGCAGGCCGAGTGTGAGAGGACTGCCTGGGAAGTCGAGCCGAGGATGGTGGACGCGAAGCCGCCGCGGCCGCGAGAGCCGATGATCATGAGTTCGGCGGTGTAGGTGGCACTGATGAGCACCTCGGTGGCGGGGGCATCGAAGATCGACCAGCGGACCTCAACCTCGGGGAATTCCTCCGCCAGAGACTTCGCCGCCTCTTCGCGCGAGGTCACGGCCTCGTCGTACATCTTCTCCAGGTGTGTTTCGCTGGGCATCCACTCCGGCGAGAGCACATGGGCGGCGGTGATGCCGATCAGGTGCAGGGGCAGACCGTAGATCCGAGCCTGCACTGCTGCCTCTCGCAGGACGGGGCCGTCGCTTTCGAAGGGGTCGATCGCGGCGATGATCTCACCGGTGAAGTCCGGGCGCCTGTCGCCGGACTCGGCAGCGGTCGTCTGCGCGGAGGAGGAACGCACGGGCAGATCGATCGGCAGCGGCCTCTCCGGCAGCGGGCGCTCTGGCCAGGTGCTGGGGATGACCACGGTGGGGCAGTGTGCGTGGGCGGGCATCGCCAAGGCCACGGACCCGAGCAGGCGACCGGCGAATCCGCCGCGGCCGCGGGCGCCGATGACGGCGAGGTCGGCGTTCTTCGAGTTGTCGACCAGCGCTCCGGAGGCATCTCCGGGGGAGACCACGGTCGAGACCGGCACCGAGGCGTCGGTGACGGTTCTGGCGCTGTCGTCGACGAGCTGCTGGACCGATCGTTTGATTGCTACGTCGAAATCGGCTGGGTAGACGATGTCGGCCTGGCTCATGTTGACGCCGGGAACGGTGTAGGCCGCGACGAGGCGAATCTCGGAGGAGGTCAGCTGTGCATGCTTGATCGCCCACTGCAGCGCACATTGACTGTTGGCGGAGCCGTCAACTCCGACGATGATCGTATGAGACATGTCCACCCCTATGTGAGAAGTCCTACTGTGCCTGCCTCTACCTTATGGGATCAGTCGGATAACTGCCTGGGAATCGACGGAGGTGATCTCGACTAGACTGTCCGCGACGTGAAATGCGGGCACCTCTGACCCGCCACTGACACCGATGCCCGAGGAGATCATGAAGGACCAGATCGACGTCGCCGTTCGTCGCAGCCCCAAGTATTCGGTGTTCATGGGACTCGGTGCGATTCTCGGCGTTCTCGTCGCGGGTGCGCTCACCCTCTTCGTCGATCCCGAAGCGATCCCCACCGGCTACACCGTGGGCAAGGGAGCCGGCCTGCTGCTGCTCATTCTCGGCGTCGGCGGGCTGTTCCTCGGCGGACTGCTGGCACTGATCCTCGACTGGGCGGGCCGGCGGAAAGCACGCAAGTACCGCGTCGGCGCACAGATCGACATGGTCGATGATCCGAAGGAGATCGCGCGTCGTCGCATCGCTGAAGCCAACGGTGAGGATCCCGATGCCGGCGCTGAGGCAGCGCCGGATACCAACGCCGAGTCGTCACCCGATTCCAATGCAGAGTCGTCACCCGATTCCGTCGCCGAGGTGGAGGGCAGTGCCGATGACGAGCCCCGGAACGGGTCGTCGAGTACCGGAGTCTGAACATCCTGTGAAGGTGGGCTCAGTCATGTGAGACAATCTTTCACGTGGCAAGAGGAGACGGGCAACTAACGCACGAAATTGACCCCCTGGACCGCGGACCTCAGGATGCTTGCGGAGTATTCGGAGTCTGGGCACCAGGCGAGGAAATCGCCAAACTCACCTACTTCGGGCTCTACGCTCTGCAGCATCGTGGACAGGAGTCCGCGGGTATCGCTGCCAGCAACGGCAAGCAGATCCTGATCTACCGCGACATGGGCCTGGTCTCGCAGGTCTTCCACGAGCGGGATCTCGAACTTCTGCAGGGGCACATCGCGCTCGGGCATACGCGCTACTCGACGACGGGCTCGCCCTCGTTCGAGAACGCACAGCCGACGCTGGGGCCCACCCCGTTCGGGACAGTGGCATTGGCGCACAACGGCAACCTGACGAACTTCGATGAGCTCGAGGCGATGGCAGATGGTCGTCGTGATGACGCCGATCAGGTCGTCAAGGACGCGACGAAGAAGGTCAGCCGCACCCGACCCTTCCGTGACTCCTCCAATGACACCTCTTTGGTCACCGAGCTCTTCGCCACCGAAGAGGGCGAGAACCTCACCGAGGCTGCGCTCAATCTTCTGCCCAAGGTCGAAGGTGCGTTCTCGCTGGCGTTCATGGACGAGAACACGCTCTATGCCGCCCGTGATCGTCACGGTGTGCGGCCGCTGTCGCTGGGTCGGATGGAGAACGGCTGGGTCGTTGCCTCCGAAACCTCGGCTCTCGACATCGTCGGCGCCTCCTTCGTGCGTGACGTCGAGCCGGGTGAACTCATCGCCATCGACGAAGACGGTCTGCGTTCCTTCCGCTTCGCCGAGCAGGACCAGGCTCGCTGCGTCTTCGAATACGTGTATCTGGCTCGTCCCGACAGCGTGCTCAACGGCAAGACCGTGCACGCGGCCAGGACGCAGATGGGCCGACAGCTGGCCGACGAGTTTCCCGTCGATGCCGACCTCGTCATCGCCACCCCGGAATCGGGAACACCGGCGGCCGTCGGCTATGCCGAACAGTCCGGCATCCCCTTCGGGCAGGGGCTGATGAAGAACGCCTACGTCGGTCGCACCTTCATCCAACCCTCGGACACCCTGCGTCAGCGCGGCATCCGACTCAAACTCAATCCTCTGCGTGAGAACATCGAGGGCAAACGTCTCGTCGTCGTCGACGATTCGATCGTGCGCGGCAACACCCAACGTGCGCTCGTGCGGATGCTGCGTGAGGCCGGTGCGAAGGAGATCCACGTGCGCATCTCCTCCCCGCCGGTCAAGTGGCCCTGTTTCTACGGCATCGATTTCGCGACCCGGGCCGAGCTCATCGCCAACGGTCTGAACATGGACGAGATCCGCGACAACCTCGGCGCCGACTCCCTGGGATACATCTCCCTCGACGGCATGGTCGAGGCCACCCAGCAGGAGCGCAGCCAACTGTGCACCGCCTGCTTCTCGGGCGAATACCCGATTCCTGTCAACAACACCCCCGCCGAAAAAGGATGTTGAGTTGAGCACCGATCCAGCTAAGTCCACCACCTATGCCGCCGCCGGCGTCGACGTCGAGGCCGGTGACCGCGCCGTCGAAATGATGAAGTCCGCAGTTGCGGCCACGCACAACGCGAATGTCGTCGGAGAGGTGGGTGGTTTCGCCGGACTCTTCGACATCTCCGTGCTTAAGGACTTCGAGCGCCCGCTGTTGGCCTCATCGACCGATGGCGTGGGTACGAAGGTGGCCATTGCGCAGGCTCTCGACAAGCACGACACCATCGGATACGACCTGGTGGGAATGGTCGTCGATGACATCATCGTGTGCGGTGCCAAGCCTCTGTTCATGACCGACTACATCGCCTGCGGCAAGGTCGTGGCCGAGCGCATCGCCGACATCGTCCGGGGTATCGCCGAGGCGTGTGCCAGTGCCGATGTCGCCCTCGTCGGAGGAGAGACCGCGGAGCACCCGGGCCTGCTCGGCGTCGACGAATACGATGTCGCCGGTGCCGCCACCGGCGTCGTCGATGCGTCCAAGCTGCTGGGGCCGGAGAAGGTCTCAGCCGGTGACGTGCTCATCGGACTGCCGTCCTCGGGTATCCATTCCAACGGCTATTCCCTGGTCAGGCACATCATCGCCGAGGCGGGCTGGGGTCTGGATCGCGACGTGCCCGAATTCGGTCGCACCCTGGGTGAGGAACTCCTCGTTCCCACACACGTCTACACCGGTGAACTCAATGCCCTGTTCTCGGCTCTGCCCGATGCTGTGCACGCGGTCTCGCATGTCACCGGCGGGGGACTCTCGGCCAATGTGGCGCGCGTGCTGCCCAAGGGCCTCGTGGCGAAGATGTCGCGTTCCTCATGGGAGATTCCGCCGGTCTTCTCCACCCTCGGCGATCTCGGCGGCGTTCCGCAGGATGATCGTGAGCGGACCTGGAACCTCGGCGTCGGAATGGTCCTCGTGACCTCTGCTGACTCTGTCGACAGTGTCCTCGCCGCCAGCCCAGGCTCCTGGGTGCTCGGCGAGGTCAGCGTCGATGACGGTGCACTGGCCTCGGAACTCGACTACGTCCAGGGCGCCAAGGGCGTCGACGGCGGAGCCGCCATCCTCGGCTGAGGGTGCCGGGGGCGCTAAAACGTCCCGCCAGCTCCAAAACGCCTCGCCAGCGCTAAACCATCTCGTTAGCTCTAAGGCGCCCCGTTAGCTTTCTAAAACGCCCCGCCAACTCCAAAACGCCTCGTTGCAGAGGTTGTCTGTGGAACCGCCGGGGCGTGTAGGCCTAAGGCATTCGGGCAAAGCAGAAGGCGGAGGCCGTAGCCTCCGCCTTCTTGCTTGAGCGAACCCGAAGCTCAGATACTTTGAGCGTCGATCACATCAGTGCTGATCGGTCAAGATTCGCGCTGTGTATAGTCGTCTTCTTCGTCGTCATCGTCGACGTTGTACTTGTCGGCGTAATCCGAATAGTCCGGCTCGTCGTCGTACGGATCTGACGAACCGGACGCCTGCGACTCGGAACCCAGTTCCTGCTGGAGTCTATTCAGGTCGGTGTCCGGGCTGTAGTATTTCAGCTTCCGGGCAACCTTGATCTGCTTTGCCTTTGCGCGGCCGCGACCCACTGGCGTGACCCCCTCCGTCGTCATGTGGGGCGAAGCGCCCCGGACTAGATCTCTGCTATGCGCTTAAATCCTACCTGTTCGTACTGGGAAGTTCCATTTTGAAGCCCGACCTTGGATAGGCTGAACCCATGTCCTACAGTCGCGATTATGTCGTCACTCTGCGAATCTTCGAACCCACCGTGGTTCATTCCGCATTGCAAGACGACCAGGTGGAAGACAATCGTACCCGGGTCGAGGAGCTGGTCTCCGCCGACGCCGATCAGCGCTTGATCTCACTGCCGCCGAGCCCTGTAGCCGAATCGTTTCGCAACACCCCGATCTTCCTTCCAGCGTCTCAGACTTCGGACGGAGTGGACCGCTACTGCCCCGCTCAAGAGGACATTCGCGGGTGGGAGGCACTCGAGTCGCTGAGCGAGCACACCTCGAAGGCGACGCTGGACATCATCGCTCCGAAGTCCGCGCGCAGGAGGGCTGCCAGTCGTCGTGCCGAGTGGCTCCAGGATGCCAAGGACACTCGGGTCTTCACCCGGGTCTCGGCCTGGGATGTGCCGCCGTCATGGTGGCTGTTCTTCTCTCTGAGCGAAGACCAGATCATCACGAATGAAACTGATGCCGGGCTGAGAGTGCTCATTCGTACGGACATTCTGGCCGCCTCGGCGAGGATGGAATGGGCGGCGGAGACCGTGGCCGACAAATCCAAGGTGGTTGACATGGTCGAGCAGACCTCGATCTTGGCGCAGTGGGTTGACGGCTTCGATATGAATTCCGTGCTCGAACTCGATCTAGGTGGGATGAGCGATGTGCTCTGGCCCAATGAGGCCCCGGAGCTCGTCGATTCGTGGGTGACCGCGCTGTCCAATGACGACCCCGAAACCGCGGTCGCCTGCTTCCAGAAGTACGCGGCGATGTGGGAGCAGCTCAATCTCTACGCCCGCAGCTCCTGAGCTGAGCCGTTCAACTCCTGAGTCTCTGGTACGTGAGTGGCCGCTACGATAGTCTGCGTACCCGCGGCGTCGAGAGAATGAACCACACAGCGCATGGATGAGAAGAAGCGTCGACTCCTGACGAACAGAAAGCCGCCATCGGACACGGCCGGCGAGCCAGGGCCTGCAGACAGGCCAGCGACCGCCACGAAGCCGAAGCCGATGTCGACCTGGTCGATCATCTGGCGACTCGGCGCGACCGCGGTGGCCCTGATCATCCTGACCTGCGGGCAGTTCCTCAACACCAACGACTTCTTCCCGCTCGGGTCACTCACCCAGTACGCGACCGCCAAGGACCTCAACGGGACCGTGAACTCGACCTGTATCGAAGCGCAGTTCCCCGGCGAGGACGAACCACGCCGGCTCGGCTTCAACACGGACACCGTCGGGATCGAACGCGGCGACATCGAATCCCAGCTCGACCGGGTCATCGCCAACCCCGAACTGATGCAGACCATGGCCGACTCCTTTGAGCGCCTGCACCCGGACGAGCCGAAGCCGGAGGAGATGATCCTCTGCCGCACCGTGACCCAGCTGGAGAACGGCCGCAGCGTCGGCGAACCCGAACACAAGGTCCTGGCGACCTGGGAGGTGCAGTGAGCTACTCCACCACCGCCGAGGTGAAAGCCGGCAACCGTGTCATCGCCTGGTTCACGCCCCAGCTCCCGCTGGCTCGGGTCGCGGTATTCCGCGTCATCGTCTACATCTTCGTCATCATCGACGTGCTCACCATCTCCGCCGACGTCATCCCGCACGGCTGGACTCCCGAGCTCTATCAGCCCCTGTGGCTGGCCAGATTCCTCCACATCCCACCCGTCAGCGTCCTCGGCGCACAGATTCTGTTGGCCGCGATCATCGTCTTCTCACTGCTGGCGGCCGCCGGAATCCTCCAATGCATCAGCGGCTGGGCCGTGGCGATCACCTTCGGGCTGTGGATGTTCTACACGCAGGGCTACGGCTACGTCGCCCACGACCACATGGCACTCGTCATCGCCGCCGTGGTGCTGCCGACGGTCGGAATCGCACGGTTCCGCGATGTGGGAGCCACCTCGGCGAAGGCAGGGTGGGCACTGCGGGTCGTGCAGATCTCCGTCGTCCTCACCTACTTCTACTCGGTGGTGATGAAGTGGATCGCCTCGGGCAACATCACCCACTGGGCCAACGGGGCTGTGATCATCTGGGCGCTGATGCGCCGTGGTGCCGAATGGTCGAAGCCGTTCCTTGAGATGCCGGGCCTGCTCATCGCCGGGCAGTGGGCAACTCTCGTCTTCGAATTCCTCTCACCGATCGTGCTGTTCTTCAAGGGCAAGTGGCTCTACGGTGCCGTCATCTTCTTCATGCTCTTCCACCTCATGACCTACATCGCCCTGGGCATCCACTTCCTCCCGACCGTCATCTGCTGGGCGGCGTTCCTGCCCCTGGAGAAGCTCGTGCCGAAGCGGTTCGCGGCGACTCGCTGACCGGTCCGCAGTGACGCGCTAAGTGTCTTGCCGCAGGGCGTCGAGCACGCGTTTGACGGCTGCACGCTCGGCGGTGTCGGGGGCGATGACCGCCACAACCCAACGTGTGGTCGCGACCCCCGTCAACGGGAGAAGCGTGAGCCCGGCGCCCTTCGGGGTCGTGAATCGCGGCAGCAGGGCGACCTGGTCACTCGAGGACACGATCGCCTCGATGAGTCGGTTGTCCCGGATGCGCTGAGTGACCTCGAGCTCGCGTCCGGTGACATGTTCTATCGATGTCAGGATCGTGGCGAAGGGGAAGCCGTGAGGCACGCTGATCCACCGAGCATCGACGAGATCCTCCGGCGTCAGCTCGTCCCGTCCGGCCAGCGGGTGGGTATCTGCGACCGCGACGTCGATGGGTTCGGTCGCCAGGGACTCGACGCTCAGCCCGTTGGTCCCCGCGGGTCGTTCGGAGATGAGGCTGTGGGCGACGACGATGTCGACGTCGGAGGTCAGGCCCGCGAATTCGTGTTCGGCCAGGTCCACGTCGACGGTGCGCAGGGTGATCTTCGGGCTCGTCTCTCGCAGCTGCCGGAGCGCAGGGGGCACCAAGTAGGTCAGAGCGCTGGGAAGTCCGGCAATCCGGACTTCTCCGGAGGCCTCGCCGAGGTAGTCCTCCCAGTCCGCTTCCACGCGGGCAAGTGCCGAGGCCACGTCCCGTCCTCCGGCAGCCAGGAGTCGCCCGGCAGGCGTGAGCTTGAGACTGCGACCGGCAGGTTCGACGAGACGATGTCCGACCTCCCTGGTTGCTTGCTTGAGCTGCTGGGACACCGCCGAAGGCGTGCGGAACGTGGCTTCGGCGACAGCCGTGACGCTGCCGCGTTCGTCGAGTTGGCGCAGCAGTTCGAGGTGCCTGGGATCCATGCGCCCATGCTACAAGAATGAAGTTCAGCTACAAGGTCTGTGAAGAATAATTCGATTGTGTTAACAGTCAGTGCGCAGAACAATGGAGTCATGTCGTTCAAGCACTGTCTTCTCGCCGCCTCGGTGGCCGTCATGTGGGGGCTGAATTTCCTCGCAATCGATCTCTCCCTCGATCAGTTCCCGCCCTTCTTCCTCGTTGCCCTGCGCTTCGCCGTGCTCGCGCTACCCGCTCTGCTCTTCATCCCGAAGCCGGATGTGAAGTTCCGGTGGATCGTAGGCTATGGACTCGGCTTCGGTCTCCTGCAGTTCCTCTTCCTCTATTGGGCGATGGCGGCGGGTATGCCGGCAGGACTTGCTTCCCTCGTGCTTCAGGCCTCGGGGCCGTTCACGGTGCTGCTGGGAATGACGTTCCTGCGCGAGCGGGTCCGGGGATCGCAGATGGCTTTCCTCATGGTGGCCATGGCCGGCTTGGGTGTCGTCGGCTGGCAGCGCCTCGATTCGAGCGCGAGCTTCCTGCCGTTCCTCCTCACCCTCGCTGGCGGTCTGGGGTGGGCGATCGGCAACATATGCAACCGACAGGCCCACTCGGTCGAGCCGGTGAAATTCACGATGTGGATGTCCGTCATCCCGCCGGTGCCGATGCTCATCCTCTCACTCTTCGTCGAGGGCCCGAGCACGATCGGCCACTCTCTGACGACGCTGCTGACCCCGACCGGTTGGTTGGGCATCGCTGGCCTCGTCTACACGGTTGTCATCGCCACAATCCTCGGTTCCGGCATCTGGTCATGGTTGATGTCGCGCAATCCGGCCGGAGTCGTTGCTCCGTTCTCGATGCTGGTGCCGATCGTGGGCATGAGTGCCGCCTGGTTCTTCCTCGGCGAGACAGTGTCGTTCGGTGAGCTGTGCGGGGCGGCGCTCGTCATCATCGGCGTCCTCGGCGCGGGGATGCGGGCCGCGAAGGGACCGAAGATTCTCGCCGAGGTGGTTCCTACCGACGTCGAAGACGTGGCCGACGTCCCCGCGGGGACGCGGTGAGGACCGAGGCGTCCCCGCGGGGACGCCTCGGCAGATGGTTCATGCGCGTTCGACCGGCAACCACAGCTCGATGGTGGCTGTGCTGAGATCCGCCGCACGATCGAGGATCGAAACGATCGACGGACCGGGGCGCAGCTGCCACGGATTCGAAGGAAACCACTCACTTGCAGTGGCCGCCCAGGTCGACTGCAAGGCCTCAGGGTAGGAGCCAGAGGTCGTGAATACGACCCAGGTGCCGGCGTCGACGTTGATGACGTCCAGGTCCTCCGGCGCCGAGGTGGATGTCCCGACTGCGACTCCGTGCAGATAGGTGAGTTCGGTGCCTTCCCGGTAGTCCGGGTCGACATCGGCTGTGACCTGGAGCAGCCCGGTGGGCTCTGCTTCGCTGAGCGCCTTGAGTCGTGCGTGCTCATCAGTCGGCAATGCCTCTATGTGCTCGCGGATATGCGGATTCTCGCCCTCGTGGATGAGGGGCACTCGCTTGGCATGACCGATAAGCGAGAATGCCGGTTTGTCGGTGATTCGAGTGTCCATGGAAGAACTCCCTTCGATCGTCAGGCGGAACCTGATGGTTGATTGACTGCGAAGGGGGCCACCGCTGCGCCGAACCTCCGACGGCCCTGCGCCGTGGACCGCCCGGAACGCCCGGCCGAAAGCTTCCGTCGATCCGTAGCCGAAACGGATGGCGATGCCCAAAAGCCCGTGTCCGGCGACGACATCGGCAGCGGCCACAGTCATCCGGCGTCGCCGGATATAGACCGAAAGCGGCATTCCCGCCAATGACGAGAACATGCGCCGCAGGTGGTATTCGGTTGTGCCGAGGTTCCCCGCCAACTTCTCGATGTCGATCCCCGTCTCACCCTCGATCCCTGCGGAACCGGCGCAGTCTGCGAGATCCGATTCGATGAGGTCGATGAGCGTATTGAGTTCAGCGATCACGATGTCTCCCTTCACTCATCAATGCTTCCGCAGAGACGCGCCCCGTCGCCCGACAATTCCGGTTTGAATCAATCATGCGCTCATCTTTGAATCAATCATGCGCTCATCGTCGCCTGTCGTGACGTCCCCGCGGGGACGCGATCGCCAAACGGACACCCGTCACCACATGCGCGATTCGCGGATACGATCAGCTCATCACAACAAGTGATTGGCCGTACTCAGACAGAATGACCGCGCAGGCCAGCCGATTCGCCGCCAGTTCTCAAGGGAGAAGAAGTGTCATCGAAGTTCGCCGATCGCATCGCTCGGGTCCAGCCGTCCGCCATCCGTGAGCTGCTGAAATACGGTGATGACCCTGCGATCACGTCATTCGGCGGTGGCTACCCGGATCCGGGTCTTTTCCCCGTCGCAGAACTCCAGCAGGTCTTCGCCGACGTCCTCGCAAACGAAGGCGCGACGGCTCTCCAGTACACCGCCTCGGTGGGGCTGCCTGGACTGCGCGCGCAGATCGCCAAGCGCATGTCGAACCAGGGTGCGGCAACCGATGCCGACGACGTGCTCGTCCTGCAGGGAGCCCAGCAGGGGCTCGACATCGTGGCGAAACTCCTCATCAATCCCGGCGACGTCATCGTCACGGAGAACCCGACGTTCCTCGGTGCCCTCATCGCATTTAACCCCTGCCAGCCCGAGTACGCCGCCGTCGACATGGACTCCGAAGGCATGGACGTCGACGCCCTCGAAGCAACACTGCGGTCAACGGAGAACGTCAAGTTCATCTACGTCATCCCCGACTTCCAGAATCCGACGGGAGTCACGCTCAGCCTCGAGCGGCGCCGACGCCTGATCGAGCTGGCCAACGAATACGACGTCCTCATCCTCGAGGATTCGCCCTACCGCGAACTCCGGTTCGAAGGTCAGCAGCTGCCGACGCTGCGCTCGCTGGACACGGAGAACCGGGTCATCCACCTCGGCAGTTTCTCCAAGATCCTCGCCCCAGGCGTGCGCCTGGGGTGGGTGAGCGCGGCACCGGAGATCCTCGACAAACTGGGCCTGCTCAAGCTCGCTGCCGACACGCAGTCGTCGACCCTGAACATGACCGCCACGACCAGGTTCTTAGAGTCCTTCGACATCGACGCCCACATTGAACGCGCCCGTGCCGTCTACCGCGACAAGCGCGATCTCATGCTCTCGTCGATGGCCGAGCATTTCCCCGCCGAGGTGGCTGTGACCACTCCTGAAGGCGGGCTTTTCACCTGGGTGACCTTCCCCGAAGGCTTCGATGCGGAGGCGTTCATGGCCGAACATGCCCTGCCCGAAGCCGGAGTCGCCTACGTGCCCGGAGGTTCGTTCTTCCCGACCGAGCAGCGCAGCAACTATGCCCGGTTCAGTTACTCGGGTCAGTCTGACGAGGAGATGGTCGATGCCCTGACCCGGCTCGGTGCCATCCTGCGCGAGTAGCTCAAGGCTGATCGGACAGACTAATTGTGCGATCCACTTTAGAATTGCTCCAACATCTGAGATCGTTCTCAGATTATGTTGAATACCGTTGACATTCTCATGTTTGCTGCTTCACACTGAATGATACTGAGAACGATCTCACATTCAAAGGAGAAGTGATGACGAAGACTGTTCAGGCCCGTGGCGTCGTTGGAATGCAGGACACCGTGGTTGAAGATATCAGCGAGGTTGCCAGCGGTAAAACGTTGGATGATGTTGGCGCGTTCGCTAGGGCGAGTGTGGGCGAAAAGACCTCGGCAATCTACCTGCTAGGTTGCGGGGGGTCGCACTACATGTTCGGCGTCATTAAATATCTATTGGACGCCTCGCCAGTTCCCGTGGTTGCTATGAATTCTGCCGAATTCGCAGCAAGGTACCCGCGGGGCCTCGGGGAAAATGCGGTCGTGATCGCTTCATCCACTCATGGCACGACGTTAGAGACAGCGGAGGCTATCAAAATATCGAGGACATCAGGGTCTCCGGTGCTTTTGGTCTGCCAGAATAATGACAACGCTTGTGCCGAGAATGCCGAATTTGTTGTCAATCACAACGGTGTCGAGGCAAAGCAAGTCCTGCTCTGCGTCATCGCTTATGAGCTATTGGCCGCATTCGGCGTTACATCCGAATCGATTCCCACGCCAGCGGTTCTTGCAACCTACGGACGGGTGTTTCCTGAAGCAAATAGAATATGGGACCGGCAACTCGAAAGGATTGCCCAAGCTATCGCTAATACGTCTGACGCGACGTTCATTGTGGGAGCGGGCCCAAACGAAGGTGCCTCCGATACCTTGGCGGCTTGCTATTTAATGGAGATGCAGAATATAGTTGCGGTCGCCTCGGGTGCTAACGATTTTCTTCACGGGACACACGAGATGGTAAGCGAGAATACGAAGCTAATCATCTTCCTCGGCGAAGATTCTACTCGTTCAATCGCCGAAAGAGCCGCGGAATTTGGCCGCCGTTTCAGTGCGGACTCCCAAGTTCTCGACAGTGCTGATCTGCCGATGACTGGCGTTGATCCGGTTCATAGAGGAGTCGTCTCCGCACTACTCTACGCCAGCTCGGTCATCGCATTCCTCGCCAAAAAGGTCGAACGCATAACCGAGACGCCACTTATCACCCGCAAGTACATGTGGAAGATCGAATACTGATGACGGTAGTAGTCGTCGGTGACAACATCGTGGACGTGTTCGAGGATCTCGAGACTGCATCAGTCGGTGGCAATTGCCTCAATGTAGCGGTCAACTTGGAACGTTCAGGAATACCGACACGATACATCGGAAATGTCGGTGCTGATGAACTTGGAGCTGCTGTACTGGCTGAAGTGCAGTCAACCGGGCTGAGCGTCGAGCATGTGCAACGAATCCCCGATGGCTCGACTGGATACGCGATGATTCATCTCGTTGACGGAGATCGACAGTTTGGGGACTTCGATCGGGGCGCTGGCGTTGTTCGCATCGGCGATGAACAATGGAATGCCCTATCCGGCGCAGACCTTATTCACACAAGCTATTCCTCCGAATTGGAGGACGATGTTGAGCGGCTTAGTCGGATTGCGCCCCTGGCCTTCGATTTCGACTCCCATATCGATGATGACTACGCTCGCTCGCTATCTCCATATGTCACGCACGGCTTCTTCTCTGCGTCTGACCGGAACGAAGCGGAGATTGACCGACATGCCCAGGAACTCATCTCGGCAGGGATGAAGACGGTCACGATGACGCGCGCCGATCGTGGTGCACTGCACTACACCTTGGAAGGCAAATGGGCTACGGAAGCCGAGGGAATAGTAGCCGTAGACACGCTAGGGGCAGGCGACGCCTTCATCGCCGGCGTCTTGGCTGGCATTGTTGCCTCGTCTCCCGTTGAAGTCACGCTCCGAAAAGCCACAACGAGGGCCAGCACGGTCTGTACTACGGTCGGGTCGCTGGGACTTTACGTTGACCGGAGCCTGGTGAAACGGATAACTGCACGCCACTAGATGTTTAATCCGAAACTTAGCATTTTCATTGAATTACAAAGGAGTAGAAATGAAGAAGCGATTACTGGCATTACCAGCCATTTTGAGCCTGGGGCTACTCACCGCCTGTGGGGCTTCCTCTGCTGACGAGGCTCAGAAGAGTGAAGATGCTTCGCCGGGTGCTTCAGTCTCGGCTGAAAAAGATGAAGCTGTCGCTGGCAGCGTTCCGGATGAATTCGCCGAAGGGGTCAACGTCGCGGTCTACAACGATTGGGCGCCAGAAGAGTACGTTGAAAATGGGGAATTCAAAGGATGGTCCGTCCAACTTGCTCAAATTTGGTCACAGAAAATGGATGTTGAATTTTCTCTCAGCGGAAGCGGATTCGATTCCATCGTTCCAGGGCTGGATAACGGTCGTTATGACATGGCCGTAGCGAGCCTCGGTGTCACAGATGAACGCTTGAAGACCCTAGATTTTGTTCCGATGCAGGAAGAGGGAACCTCGTTCGCTTGGTCTAAAAACAACCCTGACAAGGCGGTAAAGGAGACTAAGGATGCTTGTGGAAAGACTATCGCGGTCCTTACTGGAGCCTGGGAGTATGACTATCTGACGTCGCACAACGAGGAATTGTGTGGTGCCGATCGGATGGAGATCCAGCAGTTCAAAGACCAGCCCTCGGCAGAACTTGCAGTGACTTCTAACCGCGTCGATCTGGTGGCGGCAGGTTCGGGGAAACTCGGATATGCGGCTAAGCAGTCGGGCAGCCTCGAAGTAGGCGATTTCATCGTAGACGCGGTATACAACGGTGTGGGAGTTCCGAAAGGTAGCCCATTAGGACCGATTCTGCGGGATGCTATGCAGTCGGCTATCGACGACGGAACATATGGAGAGCTCCGCCGTGACTGGGGTGCCAACGAAGAAGGCGATCTCAAGGAAGCAGTCCTGATCACAGAAAACAACCCGAACGGGTGAAAATTATGTCTACATCAACAACTATACGCGGACGGCAAGCTCCGAAGCTGGCGACTTCGGACACGAAAGTCCACCACCTTAAGCATCCCAGTTGGTGGATAGGTGGAGCGGTAGTCGTTCTACTTATCGCTGCATTCCTCAATTTGCTGTTCACGAATCAGAATATGAAATGGGATGTCGTTGGCGAATATCTCTTCGACTCGGAGATCCTGCGTGGTCTCTGGGTAACTATCCAGTTGACGGCTTTAGCCATGGTCATCGGGCTGGCTCTGGGTGTGATGCTTGCGATCATGCGGCTCAGCCGCAACCCACTTTTTTCAGCAGTATCGTGGATCTGGATCTGGTTCTTCCGAGGGGTGCCTCCTCTCGTGCAGATGATCTTCTGGTTTAACCTCGCTACTTTGATACCCCAGGTGAAAATTGGGGTCCCATTTACAGAACTGAACTTGGCAGCGTGGGACATGAACACGCTAATGACTTCGTTCTCGGCGGCAATCCTGGGTCTAGCTCTGACGGAAAGTGCTTATGCCGCGGAAATGATCCGAGCAGGGATTATGGCAGTACCCCAGGGTCAGGTGGAGGCAGCGTCGGCATTAGGAATTCCCTCGTATAAGGTCATGCTTAGGATAATCCTTCCCCAAGCTCTGCGCATCGTGATCCCGCCGATCGGCAATGATCTGATCTCGATGTTGAAATTTACATCGCTAGTCAGTGTCCTGGCGACACCGGATCTGCTTTACAGCGCGCAGATGATCTATTCGCGAACCTACCAGACGATTCCACTGTTGCTCGTGGCGACGCTGTGGTATTTGGTTCTGACCACGATTTTCACAATGGCTCAGCAAATGGTCGAGCGAAAGATTCATGACCGACCAATACTCAATGTCGAACGATTGAAGTTTCTTCCATTCGGTCCAAGAAAGGTCGTGTCATGACGTGGCCATTGCTCAAAGCAGATAACATCCATAAGAGTTTCAGCTCGAACCATGTTCTGCGGGGTGTGGATCTTGAAGTCAACATGGGTGAGGTCCAATGCGTGATCGGTCCTTCCGGGTCAGGGAAAAGTACCCTGTTGCGATGCCTCAACCTGCTCGAACGACCTGATGAGGGATACGTATATTTGGGCGGCGAGCCAGTGGGTTATTCGTGGACCGGGGATGACCTGCGTGAAATGAAGCCGGCCGCACTGGCCGGCCAGCGTGAACGAATGGGGATGGTATTCCAGAGTTTCAACCTATTCGGGCATCTGAACGTGCTGGAGAATATTACGCTAGCACCCCGCCTTATCAATGGAACCAAAGAGTCGCTAGCAAACGAAGAAGCCCGTGCGCTTTTGGCGACGGTCGGTTTGGCAGACAAAGCGGAACATAAGCCCGCGCAGCTCTCGGGAGGACAACAGCAACGAGTTGCGATAGCCAGGGCTCTAGCGATGCGTCCTGAAGTGATGCTTTTTGATGAGCCAACGTCGGCGTTAGACCCGGAATTGGTCGGTGAGGTTCTCGATGTTATGCGAAAACTCGTCGATGACGGAATGACGATGGTGATCGTTACTCATGAAATGACGTTTGCTCAAGAAGTGGCAGATAAAGTCGTGTTTATGGATGGCGGCATGATTGTCGAGTCTGGAACACCGTCTGAAGTTTTCAGGCAAAGCACCCACCCGCGTACTGCGGCTTTCCTCGCAAGGGTTTTGTGATCTCCATGCTTAAAGTGATTGGGTACGAGGAATGCTTCGATGCGATTTCTGTCGAAAACAATGTCGATCTGCTTGACCGTGCAGCTGTTATGTCACGTCTTCCATCGAAGATAAGCGGCGTCGGAGGGGGCGAGGAAGGAAGATTATCCTCAACGCTGCCATCAGCGCAGTTCTCTGCTTTCGCGGACGATTCGCTTCTGTTCGGTCACATGGGGTTCATTCCAAGCCTCGGCATGTGTGTGAAAACTGGGATGCAGGTACCTGGCAATTCGGCGTGCGGTCTCGACACAGTACAGGCAGCAGTGTTGTTGTTTGACGAAAACACTGGTGTCCCACAGGCATTGATCGATGGCCGAGCCATTACAGTCATGCGAACTGCAGGTGCCTTGATAGCAGGGGTCAGGGAAGTGCTGGATTACTCGAAAGTCACGAACACTCGAGGTGGAGCCGTGCAGCCTCCTCGAGTTGCTGTAGTCGGGTACGGAGCTCAAGGCAGGTATATAGCTAGGCTTGCACGTGAAGTACTGCATGCGGACACGATCAAGGCGTTTAACCGTTCCACGGAGACTCCTGAAGAGGGCGTGGAAATGGTGAGCACCATCGCTGAGGCGGTCGCCGACGCTGATGTTATCGCGTGCGCGACATCAAGCGCTGAGCCCGTGCTATTTCTCGCTGATGTCAGAAAAGGACAGATACTCCGCGGACGTGAAGACGTTGTCATCGCCTCTCTCAATTCTCATGAGCCGGACAAAGCCGAGATAGATCCGCAGATTATCGGCGCATCGGCAAGCGTGCATCTGGATGTCGATGATCCTATGAAGTTTGGCCCTATCGCTCAGTGGAAATCGGGACAGACACAACCGTCACACGAAACGGCGCACGCCAATTTCCAGAGAAAGATTTTGGGCGAGCGTTCAGAAGAAGTCGACGAGGCCCACGACTATTTTGGCCAACGAGGAATTCGAACCCTATTTATCGGCGGTCACGGCCTTCAAGATTCGCTGCTGGCGTGGAGTGTGCTACTTGGCTGGTCTGCCGTCGAGACGACGACTGGTCGGTACACTGACGCTGAGGGACGCTGAAGAAGTGCCTTTGCGTCTCGCCGTGGCGAATCGATTTGTGCAAAGCTACATTAGCGAAGGTGGTCGTGTCGAAAATGAAACGTAAAAGCGCGACCATCAAGGATGTAGCGCAAGCGGCAGGAGTGTCGCGCGCCTCGGCCGCTAGAGTACTGGGGGGCTACGGATACACGAGCGGTTCAGTTCGGGACGTAGTCATGAAAGCCGCTGCGGATTTAAACTACGCTCCAAGCCGCATGGCCAAAGCAATGCGAAATGGCCGCTCGCAACTTATCGGATTCGTCTGCGCAGACATCACTGATGGTTTGTTCTCGGAAGCACTCGGTGGAATCTGCAGAGTTGCAGATCCTGCAGGTTACCAGGTTGTCGTGTTTAACAGCACTGACTGTTTGAGTAACGAAATTGAGGGAATTGCAACCCTCTTGTCACATGGCGTTGAGGGCTTGATCGTGTCCCCCGTGATCGTCTCTCACTCAGACCATCTCAACGAGGCTGTCCAGTCGGTGCCAACAGTCTGCTTAGATCGAGTTCCCGCTGGAATTTCTGGTGTTGTGTCCGACAATGAAGAAGCAGGAAGGCAGGCCGCGGCACGGCTTTTGCAGAAGGGTCATCAACAGATCGGCCTCGTGGCTTCGGTACAGTCGGAAGAGCCGATCGAATTTTCGACCGAGGATGCGAGGATTGAAGTTCTTGGAGCAAACCGTCCTTCAGTCCTCCGCGTGCGCGGTTTTGTGGAATACATGCAGGAGTTCGGGCAGGACATTGACCTCAATCAAATCTGTCTGAATCCACATCGAGCTGAAAATACATTGGAACTTGTTACCAGCTGGCTGGATGAACATTCCGAATTCACCGCGATACTTGCAGCGGACTCGTACCAAGCGAGACACGTCTATAGGGCGCTGCTAGAAAGAAACAAGAAGATTCCCGATGAAGTGTCTGTCTTGGTATTCAGCGATGACGAGTGGACTGAATTCGTCGCTCCTGAAATCGACACAGTCAGTCTTGATGGATCAGAAATGGGAGTACGAGCGGCCGAGATGCTTCTCGAAAGTATCGCGGGGCACAGTGGTAGTGCGCGGCAAGAAACGATTCCGACAACTTATCGGAAGGGTGCCAGCATTGCATCTTTGGTACGACCCACGGTGAAATGAATGCAACCGAAGGAGTTCCGGTCCCGGCGTGTACCGGCCGTCGTTCAACTGTAGATGAGTCGATTGTTATGCGGCGTCTCGTTCGCCCTCGCAGCCCGTCATTATTAAGCAAAAATTTCGACGTATCAACGGATCGACCGTCGGAAGAGGAATCTAAGTTGTACCTGATTTTGGAAGGTGAGAGCAGGGGCGTTCTAGGTAGCGTTGCCTAATCGAATTCGCGGGCATACGGTCAGCATATGACCGTCAAACCCAGGGTCGCTCCAGCGCCGGAGGCACCCACAGCACTCGCCGCTTCGGCGGTGCTCGCGGGTGCGCTGTGCCTGTCGATCTCAGCGATCCTGGTCAAGCTCGCGGGCGTGGATGCGGCGACGACCGCCGTGCTGAGGTGCGCGATCGCCGTCATCGCACTCATCCCGTTGGCGCTTCTTGAACGTCGGCGTCACGGCGGTCTTTCGCGATCGGGCATCCTCTGGGCGATTGCGGCCGGCGTTGCGCTGGGCATCGACTACATTGCGTGGACGGCGTCGATCTACCTCGTGGGTGCCGGCGTTGCGACCGTGCTCGTCAACGTCCAGGTCATCGTGCTCCCGCTGCTGGCTCTCATCATCGACCGTGAGCGTGTGAGTGTTCGGTTCCTCATCTCCCTGCCGCTGATGCTCATCGGCGTCGGCCTGGTGGGCGGGATCGTGACCCTGGCCGAGGTGGGGGACAACGCCGTACTCGGCACAGTTCTCGCCCTCATCGCCGGGATCGGATACGGCGTGTACATGTTCCTCACCAGACGAGGGACGAGGCGCAAGGCCGAGGGAACGATTCAGCCGCTAGCCTGGGCGACAGCCTCGGCGGCGGTGACATCGGCGGTCATCGCCCAGTTCACCGGCGGCATCCATCTCACCGGGATCGGCCCAAGCGCGTGGATGTACCTCATCGCTCTGGCACTGCTGGGGCAGGTGGTGGCCTGGCTGCTCATCAACCGGGGAAGCGTCCGGCTGGTGCCGTCGATGACGGCGAGCCTGCTGCTCATCCAACCCGTGCTCGCCCTCGTCCTCGCGGCACTGATCCTCGGCGAGCAGCTCACCGTGGGCCAGGCACTTGGTGCCAGCCTCGTCGTCGTGGCGGTCGCTGTGGCCAATGGTGTGTGGCGGAGGCATTCGCGCCGCCGACGGCAGATCCTCAGGGAGCCAGGCTCGGGGCCTCGGTGATGCCGAACTGCGTCTTCAGCGCTCGCTGAGCCGCGAACCAGCCGTTCATTCCGTGCACGCCGGGTGCCGGTGGGGTCGCGGCCGAACACAGGTAGGCACCGGGTACGCCGAGGCTGTAGTTGTCCCAGCTGGTGCGCGGGCGGGCCATCATCCGGTAGAAGGAGACAAGCCCGGTGGCGATGTCCCCGCCGATGTAGTTCTGGTTATGCCCGGCCATCTCTGATGCGGGGATCGAGTTGTAGGTGACGATGGTGTCGCGGAAGCCGGGGGCGAAGCGTTCCATCTGCCTGATGATGTACTCGGCCGGATCGAGGGGGCAGTCGAAGGGGACATGAGCATAAGTCCACAACGGGCGCAGGCCGTCCACCTCACGCGACGGGTCGAACACGGTCGGGTCGGAGACCAAGCAGACCGGGTGGGTCGGCATGCGCCCGGCGATCACATCCGCCTCGGCGGCGGCCATCTGCGCTCGGGCTCCGCCGACGTGGATGGTGCCGGCTCGCGCGGTCTCCGGATCGGCCCAGGGCACAGGCCCGTTGAGCACGAAGTCGACCTTGGCCGCGGCATTGCCCTGCTTGAAGCTGCGCAGTGATTTGTCGACACGGGCGGGGAGGAAGCCGGAGAAGATCTGAGCCGCATTCAGCGCCGAAGTGTCGAGGAGGTACGCGCGAGCCGCCGGCATATCGGTGACGTGATCGATGCGCGCGTTTGTCGCCACCGAACCGCCATGGGCTTCGAGGTCGGCGACCATGGCATCGATGATCGCCTGCGAACCGCCGACGGGGGAGGGCCAGCCACCGGCGTGGGCAATGGTCGAGAGCATGGTGGCCGTAGCGGCCGTGCCCATGGCAGGCAGCCCACCGATGGCGTGCGAGGCAACGCCGGTGAACAGGGACTGAGTGGATTCGTGGGAAAGCGGAATGTTCCAGGCCGGGCTGGCCTGGGACAGCAGCCGCAGCCCGAACTTCACCACATTGGCGATGCCGGGAACATCGCGCAGCGTCTCCGGGATGGAGCGCTTATCGCCCAGCGACAGCCAGATCGCATCATCGACGCGTTCGAGCAGCGGGGCGAAGAATCGCCGCCATTCGGGTCCGGCCGCGCCGAGGTGGTCGACCGTTGTCTCGAGATCGTGAAAGGCCAGCGCGGTCGGCTGATTGTCGAGAGGCTGAGCGTAGGAGACTTCCGGGGTGGTGAACTCGAGGCCTCGGGAACGCAGGTCGAAGTCAACGAAGAACGGACTCGAGATCGCCAAGGGGTGCACGGCCGAGCAGATGTCATGGGTGATGCCCGGAGCCAGGCCCAGGTCGAGGGTGCGGGCGCCGCCGCCGATGGTCGACTGGGCCTCATAGACCTGCACGGACAGGCCCGCCCGAGCCATAGTGACCGCAGCGGCCATGCCATTGGGTCCGGAACCGACGACAACGGCATCTACCTCAGCATTGCTCATGAGCTCAGTCTAGGGGAGAGGACTGACACGCTCGGGGCGGAGTGCGCCGTCGTTCGTTCATCGAACATGCCCGTGGCCCTCATGGCACCCCAAGCTTTCAGGCGTAGCCTCAGAGCACATCGCAGATGGCGCAGACAGCGTCGACAATGATCGGGATCGAAGGTGATCGGCGATGAACACATTGAGCGAGCGTGACCGTCGGGGGACACTGCCGGTGCGCCTGGTGAAGACAGCCGGTTTCTTTTTCCTCGTCAGCATGGTGGCATTCGCAGCGGTGAACATCCTGGCGAACATGTTCCAACATACATTCATCATGATCGTCGAAACAGTCATTGTCGGAGTGCCGTTCCTCATTGCGGTCGGCTGCGCAGTCGGTGCCGTCGTCGCAGCGATCGTGAGGCACAATCGACATGCACCTGTGTGAGATCGGGCTGTGACAGCGGCAGTCTCCTAGCCCTCAGTGGCGGGGCTCCCTGCTGAACCCTCAGTGAGACGCCGCAGGGTGGGGTGCTCCAGATCTTCATTGTCGAAGATCCATGTCGCCGACCTCCACGGCGAGCATTCTGCGAAATAGAGGCGCTGGCCGCCGACATAACGATGGTTGGACTGCGCCTCGGGATCAGAATCGAACTGCCCAGAGCAGCGTTCGTTTCCCCGAGGGACCGAGACCTCAAACGGAACCTACACCCACACACTCGCATCCCACACAACGCGAAGTTCTGGCCGATGGAGAAAGATACCGTCCACAAGGAGGACACAGTCCTGCGGCAGGTCGCGCTGTGCCGGTAAAACGGATGCATCGGCATCAACATCCCAGACCGCGGGGACGATGGGCAGCCCATGTCTGAACGGAGTGACGACGGACCGGAAGAAGGCCTCGTAGTCATAGGAATCCCGGTAGAAGGAATCGGGGCCTTGGCCGTTGCCATACCGAATCGAGCGAGGATGATGGAACCCGTCGATGCTCAGTGACGCAACGGGGCGCAAGCCGTCCTGGTTCGCCAGCTCAACGAGCTCCTGGACTAAGACGGTTTTGCCCGCACCGTCGAGCCCATCAACAGCAACAAGAGCTCGCCCACCGATGTCGACTTCGCGCAGCAGTGAAAGCAGTTGGCGGAGGACTAAGCGGCGGGCAAGCATCAAGCGTGGGGCACCGGCGACGCGGCAACCCCAGCAGAGATGTACTCACCGGCAATGAACTCAGCGATCCGGTCCGCGGCAGCTGTACGCCCAGCCGTGCGCTCGCCGTCTTCGACGTTCGGGTTGTAGTTCGTGTTGGTGTTGATGTCGTAGACGACCTGGCGACCATCGGCGGTCTCGATGAACTCAATGCCTGCGATGTCGATGCGCAGTTCGCTCAGAAGCGCCTCCAACCGGCCGATGAGGGGCGTCTGCGCGGTGATGTCCTCACGCAGGGCGAACGGGTCGACCGGTGCGGCAGAAGCGCCAGGGATCTCGCACGCTTCGGCGGGGCACAATTCGAAGGACCCATCGGAGACGTCGACTCGAACCGCATAGTGGAACCGGCCGCCGATGAACTCGGCACGAGTGACAAACGGCTGCGCCGGCTGCACATACTCCTGGACCAGTGTGATCCCGTCGATCGGCTCGTTCGCACCACCGGGAGCGAAGTCGCTCGCAGCCTCGTCAAGCTCGGCATGGGACTGAAAAAGGCGCACGCCGAGACCCTTGCCGCCCTGGTTGTGTTTGGTGATGAAGGGCGGGTTGAAGTCGCGTGCAGCAGTGGACAATGCTGCGCTGCCGAAGACCGCAGAGGTGCGGGGCGTGTCGAAGCCGCGAGCGGCAAGCTCACGGTGCTGGCGAATTTTGCTCACCTCAAGCTCGTAGACGTCGGCGCCGTTGATGACGGTGCGCCCAGCGACCTGGAGCCAAGCGAGCACCGCACGTCCGTAGTCCTTGACATGCGGATCCGTGCGAGTGTGCGCCGAGGCAGACAGCCGCGACCAGAACAGGCCCTGCGGCGGCTCCGTCGTGAGATCGATCGAGACATCAGGCAGCAGCCACTCAACGAAATTGACACCTGATCGCTCGAGGGCCTGGGCAAAGGGAGCGATCCATTCCGGATTGTCATGGATGATGTAGACTGCCGGATCGTCCGTTACGGGAAGCAGCTGTGTGCTCATCTGTATTACCTCGCATCCTCCAGCGACGGCGAAGGGTGACTGGATGCACCCGCACACCTGTTCTGCTCAACAATCCTAATCCGAGCGACCTCGTTTATGCGAGGGACGCAGAATGTGAACCGAGCGCTCCAGCTTCACCGGGTTTCGTTCTTAGCGTACGCCTCGTCGAAGAAGGCCAGTTCGAGGTCGACCGCACGGTGCCAGATGTGAGCCAGTCGGCATCGCGCCGCGCTGGATTCTGTGTCCTCGCCAGTTGGGAAGACTCGCTCGAGTTCGTCGATGAGGAACTGCACCCAGGCCCGGAAATCCTCACCACGGTGCAGGTCGATCCACCCGGAATGCACCCGGCGTGGAGGCATAGGATCCGAGCGCTCGCCCCAATCGAGGTAGAGCCATTCGGCGATGACGAGCACGACCAGCAGTTCTGCGTAGGAGGCCGAGTCGACGGCTTCGTCCATGAGGTCACGGAAGCCCTCAGTCGGCTCAGCCAGCTGGGGGTCAGCGTAGTCGGTCGCAGGGACACCCACCTCGGTGAAGGCCATGAGGAAGTACGAATCCTCGTCGGCTTCAAGGAACCCGAGCTGTTTGGCGAACCGCAGCTTCGGCCCTACGGCATCGCCGTGAGCGACACATGCGCCGAGCATCGAGAGAAATGATTCGAAGAACTGGTAGTCCTGGATCAGGTACTTTCTCATCACGGAATCGTCGACCGTGCCGGCAATCAGTTCGGTGATGAATCTGTGCCCGACTGCAGCCTCCCAAGCGGAAGACGCCTCCGCTCTCAGCGCCGCAACCGGCCCTCCTGGGGTCAGCCGAATGCTGCTGATCGTGTGTTTCGTGTCGATATCGCTCATCGGTGTCACACCTCACTTCCTCCGCCGGTGTTTACCGGATCAGGTTCGAAGGGTCTGCTTGCGCACTCTCAGCGCCTGTCTCCTGGCGCTCCCCTGTGGTGTTTCGAGCCTAGCATCGGTGTGTCTGCGGGCACTTCGGACCGGGCGTAGCGAACAGCAAGCCTTCCTGCCTGCTCTATTCACCGTGTCACCGGCGACGCGTAGACTTCGACCATGGCTATCGCAAAGCAGCCCGTCATCGTCATCGATGCTCCCGACGCCGGTGAACTCGCGGAATTCTATGGAAAACTCCTCGACTGGCAGGTCAGAGTCGATGACGACGGCACCTGGGCAGAGATCACATCCGAATCCTGGCCCCCGATCTGCTTCCAACAGGTCGAGGATTATCACGCACCCAGCTGGCCGGGGCAGTCCCACCCGCAGCAGATGCACATCGACGTCGTCGTCGATGACCTTGATGTCTCCGAGACCGCCGTGGTCGAACTCGGTGCAGGGAAGGCTGTCGACCAGCCGGGTGAGACCTTCCGCGTCTTCCTCGATCCAGCAGGTCACCCGTTCTGCCTCGTCCTGAACTGACGTTCTCACCAGCAGCCACGAGCTGAGTCGAGACTAGAGTGATCACATGCGCGTGATCACCTCTTTCGACGACCTCGATCCGGTTCCGTGGGCCAATGGGGCAGGGGAGACGACTGAGCTCGTCTCACTCATCAAGTCCCAGAAACTGACCCCGGATCTTCGACGCTGGCGCCTGAGCATCGCGCGACTGGACCGTGAGGCCGAGTTCTCGCCGCTGCCGGGCTTGGCGCGCACCTTCCTTCCCATAGGCGCCGAGGTGACCCTTGAAATAGACGGACAGATGCACTCGGTGACGCCGGCAGCACCGGTGAGATTCCGTGGGGCGCAGAACGTCTCCCTCGTCGGATTGGACGAGCCGTGCTTCGCGCTCAATCTCATGGTCGAGACAGTTGGCCGAGCCGGCTCGGAACAAAATGCCCTACAGGTGTCGACGCAATTCACCGGTTCAGGGCTATTCGCAGTCACCTTGGAACCGGGCCCCGGATACCCGAGATTCCAGCTGCTGGAACTCGAGACGATGGACGTGTTTCCGGACCACCTCGGCGTGGCCATTCTGCACTGAGAAATAAGGTGTCGCAGACACCGATTCCGGACCTGCGAATATCCTGCAAAGCGCCTGTCCCGTGCGTCACACAGGTCGGTATCATCGCAGGTCAGCGACCATAGAGTTGCCGTCTTCTCACAGTGTTGTCCCAGCCTTCGTAGGGAAGGGTCAGGAACCCCGAAAACAGCCAGCCGATACTGGACTCAGAGGCCAGTCATCGGAGGTAATTTGGTGTCGAATCAGCATGAGTCAGGCAGACCGAATGAGCAAGAAGGCACAGCAGCCGCGCAGGCGTCTCAGACCCTGCCTCTGATCACCGAAGAACTCGCCGCCGCACACGCCAGAAGCACCCAGTCGTCACCGACGGCGCCCTCACAGGTGACCACGCCCGTGATGCCGCCGAATCCGATCCGACGCGAAGAAGCGCCGGTGTCGGCAGCGTCAACGGGGTCGCCTACGTCAGCAGAGTTGCCGGCGTCGGCGACTCGGATGATGCAGGAGAGCACCACAGCCGTCGACGAACCGCCTGCCAAGGACGAGGTCCTTGAGAAGAAGGAGAAGAGCGAGAACAGGGTCTCCGCGACTCAGCTCCTCGCCGGCGCTGCCGCCGCGGCCACCTCCTCGGTGATCGGCGGACAGCTGGGTGTCGCCGGAACGGTCGTCGGCGCAGGCGTTGCCAGTATCATCACCGGCCTCGCGGTGACTCTCTATACGAGCAGCCTCGACAAGGGCAAAGAGAAGATCAAAGAAGTCGGCACGAAGTTCGCTCCTGCCGTCAAAGCAAAGTCACACGGCACCAAGACGCAGCGAGCGACCGCGGTCGCAGAGACCCAGGCGGGCCCATCACCGAATGCCACCAGCACGTTCGGGAACCTGAGTGACCCGGAAGCCGGAGATGCGAGCGCCGACACCAAAGACGAGGAACCGAAATCGTGGTGGCAGAAGCTGCGCCGCAAACGAGTGCTCTACCCGGTGACCATCGGGGTGGCGACCTTCGGAATCGGACTGGGGGCCGTGGTCATGGCCGAATCATTCACCGAGGCCGACATCTCGCCCGGAACCTCACAGATCTCACGGTCCGTATCCGGAGACTCCAATACCGGGGACGAAACCGGCACCTCACAGGACAGCGGAGCCGACTCCGAATCCGGTGCAGACGGGGCGGCGAGCCAGCCCCATCAGAATTCGAACCCGGGCAGCACCAACGACGGTTCGACCACGAGCCAGGGACAGTCCACCTCGGCGAACGAGGGCAGCTCCACCACCTCCTCGGCGTCCGATCAGGCCTCCGATCAGACAGGGACCGACCAGGGCACCGAATCCACCTCCTCCACGGCCACCGGCGACGAGAGCAGCGGAGCAGGAAGCGATTCGAGCTCATCCAACACCGGGGCAGATACCTCCGGCGGCTCGGCAGGCTCCTCTGACTCAGGCGCCAGCTCCGGTTCCCAGGATGGAGCGGGAAGCTCCGGATCCGGCAGCGCAGGATCGAGTGGTTCTGGATCGAGCGGTGCGGGAAGTGGGTCCGCATCGGGCTCGGCCGGAAGTGGAAGCGGCGCGACGGCCGAAGGCTGAGGACCAGGAATACTTCCAGGGGCCGTCTTGGTTGAACCAGAGAGGGAACCTGGATAGTGTGAAAATTGGCTGCGACAGTCTTCTGCACGTTGCCAGGAACTCGATATCAGGGGAGTCACGGTTGACCCTTCGCTTCAGCACATGTTGAGGCGTTCTGCTCGTCCTATGATGGATGTAGTGGGCCGGGAAGATGGCTCCCTGTCGCTCAATCGGTTGAAGGAGAAGCTATGACAAAACACGCTGATCATGAACATCCAGGATTCGATGGCACGAAGCCCTCGACGACCGAATCGGGTGCCACTCGAGAGTCCGACGCGCATTCGCTGAGCGTCGGAGCCGATGGTCCTCTCCTTCTCCACGACGTCGCACTCGTCGAGAAACTGGCGCGGTTCGACCGCGAACGCGTTCCCGAGCGCAGCCCCCATGCGAAGGGCTCCGGTGCCTTCGGTGAACTCGAGATCACCGCAGACGTCTCCAAGTACACTCGGGCGAAGTTCCTGCAGCAGGGCACGAAGACCCCGATGCTGGCACGGTTCTCCACGGTCGCCGGTGAGCTCGGTTCGCCCGACTCCTGGCGCGATGTGCGTGGATTCGCACTCAAGTTCTACACCGAAGACGGCAACTTCGACATGGTGGGAAACAACACCCCTGTCTTCTTCGTCCGCGATCCGATGAAGTTCCCCGACTTCATCCACTCCCAGAAGCGCACACCCGATTCGGGACTGCGCAGCAACAACATGCAGTGGGACTTCTGGTCGCTCTCGCCTGAATCGGCACACCAGGTCACCTACCTCATGGGACCGCGTGGTCTGCCCAAGACCTGGCGGAACATGAACGGCTACTCCTCGCACACCTACATGTGGGCCAACGAAGCCGGAGAACGGTTCTGGGTTCAGTACCACTTCCACACCGACCAAGGCGTGGAGAACATGAGCAACGAAGAAGCCGGCAAGCTCGCCGGTGAGGACGCGGACATCCATCGCCGCGATCTGTTCGATGCGATCGAGCGCGGCGACTACCCGTCCTGGACCGTCAGCGTCCAGATCATGCCCTACGAAGAGGCCAAGACCTACCGCTTCAACCCCTTCGACCTCACCAAGACCTGGTCGAAGAAGGACTACCCGCTCATGGAGATCGGCAAGTTCACGCTCAACAAGAACCCGTCGAACCACTTCGCCCAGATCGAGCAGGCTGCATTCAGCCCCTCGAACACCGTGCCGGGCACCGGAATCTCGCCCGACAAGATGCTCATGGGCCGTGTCTTCTCCTACCCGGACGCGCAGCGCAACCGCATCGGCACGAACTTCAACCAGCTGCCGGTCAACGCTCCCGTCACGAAGAACAATTCCTATGACAAGGAAGGTCAGATGGAGTACCACCATTCAGGTGATGCTCCCGTCTACGCCCCCAACTCCTACGGCCGGTCATACCAGGCCGAGGAGACCCAGGTCGAAGCGCGGTGGGAATCCGATGGTGAGCTGGTCCGCAGCGCCGCCACTCTGCACGCAGAGGACGACGACTTCGGTCAGGCACACACACTGATCCGCGAGGTCTACTCCGAAGAGGAGCGTCAGGGTCTCATCGAGACCGTCGTCGGTGCACTCAAGGACGGCGTGGAAGAGCCCGTGCTCTCCAACGTCTTCCAGTACTGGCGCAATATCGATGAAGAGGTCGGCCGCGCTATCGAGGACAAATACAAGTCCGAGACTGCGTGAGTCGGTAGGCGGGGTGAACTCCGCCGTCTGAGCACACAGCAACCCTCCGGGAGCTGAGCCACTTCGCTACACGTGGCTCAGCTCCCGGAGGGTTGCTGGCGTCTGTGCGAGCTCAGTCGTCGATCTCGTCGAGCAGCTTCTTCTCGTCGATGGCCAGCTGCTCCTTGTCGAGGTGCTGCATGAAGTGCTTCTTCCCCCTGGCGTACCAGAGCACCACGCTGATGATGAGCACCGCAAGAACCGCGATAGGGGAGTAGTTGAACGTCGAGATTGTGATCGGCAACGTGGGCGGCAGGACGAACAGGATGCAGATCAGGATCACCCAGACGACAGCGACCCACCCGATGATCGCGCTCCAGTGGCCCAGATTCCACGGACCCGGCTTGAACGAGTCGCCCTTGAGCCTGCGCAGCAGCACGGGGGCAACATAGGCGATGTAGAGCCCGATCACCGCCACACTCGTCACCGCCAGGTAAGCGGTCTCATTGAACAGCGCAGGCACCGTCAGCACCGAGGACAGCACGATGCACAGCCAGATCGAGTTCGTGGGAGTACCCGTGCGTGGGTTGACCTTCTTCCAGTACTTGGACCCGGGAATCGCATCATCGCGGGAGAACGCGTAGCTCATCCGCGAGTTCGCCGTCACCGATGCCATGCCGCAGAAGAACTGTGCGCCGCAGACGATGAAGAGCAGGAACTTCGCCATCGTCGGATTGTTCAGGGCATCGAGGAACACCTGCGCCGGCGGCAGTCCCGTCGCCGTGGCATTGAGGGCGGTCAGCCCTGCCTCCGAACCGTCCTGGATGGCGGCAGTGATCGAATACAGCAGGATCCAACCGCCGATGATTGAGATCAGCACGCTCATGACGATGCCCTTAGGTGCTGCGATCGAGGCGTTCTTCGTCTCCTCGGCCACGTGCGCCGAAGCGTCATAGCCGGTGTACGTGTACTGAGCCATCAGCAGGCCCATGAGGAAGACGAAGGGCATGAACGTGAACCCGGTTTCGTTGTGCCAGGCTGTCATGGTCCAACTGAACGACTGGTGCTTCGTGGGCATGATCCACAGGGCAGCGACGATGATGAGCACACCGACGATATGCCACCAGGCAGAGACGCCCGAGAGCAGATTGACCAGGTTGACCCCGAAGGTGTTGAGCAGGCCGTGCAGGGTGATGATGACGAGGAACAGGATGAAGGTGTTGAGTGCTGTGGGCACGACACCGAAGGTCAGCGCCGCGAAGGCCATCATGGTCGTGGCTGCTCCGTAGTCGATGGCCGCAGTCACGGCCACCTCGCCGAGGAAGTTGAACCATCCGACGTACCAGGCCCAATGCCGTTTGTTGCGTTTGGCGAGGCGACCGGCCCAGAAGTACAGCCCACCGGCCGTTGGGTACTTCGAACACACCTCGGCCATGGCCAACGCCACGCAGAGGACGAAGACGCCGACCAGGGGCCAGCCGATCGTGATCGCAGCCGGTCCGCCCGACCCCAGCGCGATGCTGTAGGAGGTGATGCAGCCGGCGAGGATCGAGATGATGGAGAAGGAGACGGCGAAATTGCCGAAGCCCGACATTCCACGTTTGAGTTCCTGTTTGTACCCGAGCTCGGCAAGGCTGGCCTCATCGGCGCTGAGTGCCGGGCCTGGTGTCGGGTCGTCGGGTGGTGCGGCTTCATTGCTCATGGAGAACACCGTTCTTCTCGAAATGATTGCTTCCAGAGGGCTCGGTCCACGGTCCCGAAGCGGTCGTCGCTGACCGATCGGCATCGTCGGGATCAGGCCCCTCGTCGGGCGCAGGCCCCGAGACCGGCGCATGCGGAAGGCACGAAAATAGTGCGTGACGCAGTTCACAACTCTGTTCTGTCGTTGAGCTTCTCACCGCGGAAATGGTTTGTCAATAGGTGTTTGTGTAGACCTCAAAGCCGCATTGTCCCCAATTTCATGTGGACTGTTGCGCATCAATGGTTCGGTGACATACCTTAAATATGAGAGTCTTCCTGAACCCCTGCAAGCCACCGATGTCTCAGACAACCGACTTCCCACGCCACCACTGCAGCGAAGCGTGATCACCGCAGGAATGCAGACCGTCGCAAAGATGCGCACGCGTCACCTGGGCGTGCTACCGAAAAGAGGAACCATGAGCGTGACTTCATCAGACCTGACCCTGGAGCAGCTGCAGGCAGAGATCGCCGCCGGCCGCGTCGATACCGTGCTCGTCGCCGCCACAGACATGCAGGGCAGGCTCCAGGGCAAAAGGATCACCGGACGGTTCTTCATCGACGAGGTGATGGACAACGGCACCGAAGGCTGCAACTACCTCATGGCCGCCGACGTGGAGATGAACACCGTCGACGGCTACGAACTCACCTCCTGGGAACGCGGCTACGGCGACCTCATGTTCGTCCCCGACTACTCGACCCTGCGCCGCATCCCCTGGCACCCGGCGACCGTGATGGTCCAATGCGACCTGGCCTTCCTCGACGGATCACCGCTGAGCGTGTCACCACGACAGGTGCTCAAGGCTCAGCTGGAGCGCCTCTCGACGCTCGGCTACGCACCCATCGGCGCCACGGAACTCGAATTCGCCCTCTACAACACCGGCTACCGCGAGGCGATGGGCAATGACTATCGGAACCTCGAAGCCGCCAGCACCTACAACATCGACTACTCGCTCTTCGGCACCGGCCAGGTCGAAGGCTACCTGCGACGCCTGCGCAATGAGATGGACGGCGCCGGCCTCTACACCGAAAGCGCGAAGGGCGAATGCAACCTCGGTCAGCTCGAGGTCGGCTTCCGATACACCGACATGCTCACCACGTGCGACAACCACGTCGTCTACAAACTCGGTGCCAAGGAGATCGCAGACCAGGAGGGTAAGTCGGTGACCTTCATGGCCAAGCCCAACGACCGCGAAGGCAGCTCCTGCCACATCCACATGAGCCTCAGCGACACCAACGGAACACCGGTCTTCCCTGCAGGCCACGGCACTGAGATGTCCGAGACGATGAAGCACTTCGTTGCCGGCGTCGTCTCCACTCAGCACGACTTCACCTATCTCTACGCCCCGAACATCAACTCCTACAAACGCTTCGCCGACGGCTCCTTCGCCCCCACCGCCGTCGGCTGGGGATGGGACAACCGAACCTGTGCCGTGCGCATCGTTGGCCACGGCCCGGCACTGCGCTTCGAACAGCGGGTCCCCGGCGCCGACGCCAACCCCTACATCGCGACCGCGGCTCTCATCGCCGCCGGAATCCACGGAATCGAGAACAAACTCGAACTGCCCGAGGCCCTTGAGGGCAATGCCTACACACAGGACGTGCGGAGCATTCCGCGACGCCTCCACGACTCCGTGGCCGCCTTCGGATCCTCCGACATCGCCCGCAGCGCCTTCGGCGACGAGGTCGTGGACCATTACACCCACGCGGGCAAAGTGGAGGTGGCGGCCTTCGACGCAGCGGTCACCGATTGGGAGGTCCGGCGTGGCTTCGAACGACTCTGACCAGAACCCAGCCGCTGACCCAGGAACCAGCCGACCGCTCATCGGCCTGCCCACCTACTACGGTCGCGGCCGATTCGGAGTCTGGGACCGTGATGCCGCGTTCCTGCCCAGCGTCTACGTCACCGCCGTCACGCGCGCCGGTGGCCGCGTCGTCCTCCTGCCACCGGAAGATCCGTGGACGCTTGCCGAGGTGGCTGAACTCGACGGCATCATCCTCACCGGCGGCGATGACGTCGACCCCGCCCTCTACGATGCTAAGGCCCATCCCCGCACCCAGGCGCCCAATGTGCGTCGCGATTCCTTCGAGACCACCCTGTACCGTCATGCCCGCACCGCGAATGTGCCGGTGTTCGCGATCTGCCGCGGCGCCCAGATCGTCAACACCGTCCACGGCGGAACCCTGCACCAGCACGTGCCCGACCTTGCGGGCTACGGCGCTCACGAGGCAGAGAAGAAGGACGAATTCGCCGAGGTGGCCGTGACGACTGCGCCCGACACCGCCGTAGCCAGCCTGCTCGGAACCGGTGCCACAGTCAGGTGCCATCATCACCAGGCCATCGACCGCCTCGGCGATGGCCTGATCGTCAGCGCACACGCCGCCGACGGGTGCATCGAGGCACTGGAAACCCCGGACGGGTCGATGCTCGCGGTGCAGTGGCACCCTGAGGAGACGCTCGAGGATCTGCGCCTGTTCACCGGACTCGTAGAGGCTGCCGCCCGGCGCGCAAAGAAGACGAAACCCGCACCACCACTGAACACCACGACACCACAGACGAAAGCGGAGGCCCACCGATGACCGAAGTGATCAACCCCGCGACCGAGGAGCTCATCACCTCGGTCGAATCGCACAGCGCCGAGGCGACGAAGGACGCGATCGGTCGGGCCGCCGACGCCTTCACCCGGTGGCGGACCACGGCACCAGCCGAGCGAGCCGAACTGCTGCGCGCCTTCGCCCGCGCCGTCGACGCCGATATCGACAACCTCGCACAGCTCGAAGTCGCCGAGGCCGGACACACCATCGGCAACGCCCGGGGCGAGGCCGGAAACGTCCGCGACGTCCTCAACTACTTCGCCGGGGGAGTCGAGCGCCACCTCGGCGATCAGATACCAGTGGCCGGGGGAGTCAACGTCACCTTCAACGAACCACTCGGAGTCGTCGGCATCATCGTGCCGTGGAACTTCCCGATGCCGATCGCCGGCTGGGGCTTCGCGCCGGCACTCGCCGCGGGCAACACCGTGGTCCTCAAACCCGCCGAGCTGACCCCGCTGACGGCGATCCGCCTCGGCGAACTGGCCCTGCAGGCCGGGATCCCCGACGGAGTCTTCCAGGTCATCCCCGGCAAGGGCTCGGTCGTCGGACAGACGTTCACCGATGATTCCAGGGTCGCGAAGATCGTGTTCACCGGATCGAGCGCGGTGGGCGAGAAGATCATGGCCGACGCGGCCAAGACGATGAAGCGCACGACACTGGAACTCGGCGGCAAGTCCGCGAACATCGTCTTCGACGACGCCGACCTCGAACTCGCCGCAGCCACTGCACCCTACGGAGTCTTCGACAACGCCGGCCAGGACTGCTGCGCGCGCTCGCGCATCCTCGTCCACGACTCCGTCTTCGACCGTTTCATGGAACTCCTCGAACCCGCAGTCTCCGGAGTCGTCGTCACCGACCCCAGCAGCGAAGAGGCAGAGATGGGTCCACTCATTTCCGCCGGCCACCACGAGAGCGTGGCCAGCTTCCTCGACGGCGTCGACATCGCCTTCACCGGCAGCGCCCCCAGTGGCGCCGGCTATTGGATGGCACCGACGGTCGTGCTTCCGAAGTCACCGCTCGATCGCATCGTCACCGAGGAGGTGTTCGGTCCCGTCGTCACCGTCCAGCGCTTTCGTGACGAAGCCGAGGCGATCACCATGGCCAACGATTCGCCCTACGGCCTCTCGGGCTCGATCTGGACCCGCGATGTGGGCCGCGGACTGCGGGTCGCCCGGGGCGTCGACTCCGGAGCCCTGTCACTGAACTCCCATTCCGCGGTGCGCTACTCGACCCCGTTCGGCGGGTTCAAACGCTCCGGCATCGGCCGCGAACTCGGCCCCCACGCGATGGACTCATTCACGGAGACGAAGAACCTCTTCATCGCCACCGACTGAGCAGCCTCAACCTCCCCACGAACACCACCACCAGGCAAAGGACACACCATGAACGACACAGCAGTCGGGGACAACCAGATCATCTGCCAGCGCCTTCCGGGACGCACAGCCGTCGTCACCGGAGGCGCCAGCGGCATCGGGCTGGCCACCGCGAAACGCCTCGCCTCTGAAGGCGCGAACATCGTCATCGCCGACACCAACGCAGACTCAGGAACAGCCGCCGCCGAGGCGGTCGGGGGCCTCTTCGTGCCCACCGACGTCACCGACGCGGACCAGGTGGAGAACCTGTTCCAGACGGCCTTCGACACCTACGGCAGCGTGGACGTCGCCTTCAACAATGCGGGAGTCTCCCCACCGGCGGACGCCTCGATCACGGAGACAGACCTCGACGTGTGGCGCAAGGTCCAGGACATCAACCTCACCTCGGTCTACCTGTGCTCGAAGGCAGCGCTCAAACACATGCGCAGACAGGGCCGCGGATCGATCATCAACACGGCCTCGTTCGTCGCACTCATGGGCTCGGCGACCTCCCAGATCTCCTACACCGCGTCGAAGGGCGGGGTGCTGGCCATGTCACGGGAACTCGGCGTGGAGTTCGCGAAGGAAGGCATCCGCGTCAACGCACTGTGCCCGGGACCGGTGAACACCGAGCTGCTGCGCGAACTCTTCGCCAAGGACCCGGAGATGGCGGCCAGACGTCTGGTGCATGTGCCGATGGGACGCTTCGCCGAGGCGTCCGAGATGGCCGCCGCCGTGGCCTTCCTGGCCAGCGACGATGCCTCATTCGTCACCGCCCAGTCGTTCACCGTCGACGGAGGGCTGACCAACGCCTACACGACCCCGCTGTGAGCAGGGATAGCATGATGTCGAGTGACACAGCATTGACATGAGACGACGGGAACGCGAGTGACTCAGGCAGATGAAGCGCAGGCCTCCGGCAGCCAGGTGACGGCGCTGCGTGCCATCGCCCCTGCCCGCTCGGGCAACATCTTCGAGGAGACGATCGAGTGTCTGCTCCAGATCATCCGCCTCGGGATCATCCCGCCGGGTCAGCGCTTCCCACCCGAACGCGAACTCGCCGAGCAGCTGAGGGTCTCCCGCGCGACCCTGCGTGAGGCGATCTCGGAGCTGCAGACCGCCGGCTGGGTCAATGTTCGTCGAGGTCGTGGCGGCGGAACGTTCGTCTCCAGCACTCCCGCAGGCGGCTGGGCTCCTGCCTCTGGCTCCGATGCGGGTGCACACCTCGGTGCCGAATTCTCCGCGGTGGAGGTCGAGGACACCCTGACCTGGCGTCGTGTCATCGAGATGGGCGTCGCCGAGGTGGCCGCGGGGCAGGATCTCACCGCACCCCAACGGGGCCAGCTGGCTGCCGCCATGGACGCGAGCCGGCAGTCGAGTCTGGCCGAATACCGTCGCTTGGACTCTCAGCTGCATCTGACTTGGGCACAGGTCACCGGGTCGCCGAGCCTGGTGCGCTCCATGGTCGAGAGCAGGACCCGGGCGAACAAACTGCTTGAGCGGATCCCGATGATCGAACCCAACCTCGTCCATTCCCACGACCAGCATCAGCGCATCCACAATGCGATCCTCGGCGGAGACGCAGCCGCGGCCCGCGCAGCCATGGCCGAGCATCTTGACGGCACCGCCGCACTGCTGCGCGGCTTCCTCGTAGAACCCTGACCACGAGAGGGCCCCTGACCACGGGCAGCCTCGAGGCGAGCTCAGCTCTTCCGGTCTGCCTCCTGTTGGGCACGCTGGGCGATGCGACCTCCGGCCAGGACCATGTCGACCTGCCGGGGTGAGAGCGTATGGCGGAATTCGAACGACCGTCCACCCACCTCGGCGCTGATCGTCTTCCCGGCGCCGAGCTGATCGCGCAGGCCACGGAACTCCAGGACATCACCCTGGGACAGAGCCTCGTAGTCGTCCTCGCTCGCGAATTCGAGTGCCAGGACACCGAAGTTCGCGAGGTTCTGCCAGTGGATACGCGCCAGAGATTTGGCGACGACGATGCGCAGCCCCAGGTAGCGCGGGGCGATCACGGCGTGCTCACGAGAGGATCCCTGGCCGTAGTTCTCCCCGCCGACGATCGCATGGCCGCCGGCATGACCCGCGGCCCGTTCGGCGTAGCTGGGATCGACCTGGATGTAGACGAACTCGGAGATCTTGGGAATGTTGCTGCGATAGGGCAGTACCCGGGAGCCGGCGGGCATGATCTCATCGGTGGAGACGTTGTCGCCGACCTTGAGCAGGATCTCGAGATCGATGTCCTCGGGCAGCGGTTCGAAGTCCGGCAGGGAGGAGATGTTCGAGCCCTTGACCAGCTCGACCTCGCGGGCCTCCTCCACGGGAAGCGGCGGCACCAGCATGGACCGGTTGGCGGAGAATTTCTCCGGCAGCCGCACCTGCGGGTAGTCCATGTCGAGGTCCCGGGGGTCGGTGATGCGCCCGGTCAGAGCCGCAGCCGCCGCTGTCTCCGGCGAGCACAGCCAGACCGCGTCCTCGTCGGTGCCGGAGCGTCCGGGGAAGTTCCGGGGCATGGTCCGCAGACTGTTGCGGCCCACAGCCGGGGCCTGGCCCATGCCGATGCAGCCCATGCAGCCGGACTGGTGGATGCGCGCACCCGAACCGACGAGAGACGTCAGCCAGCCGCCGGCGATGAGATCGGCGAGGATCTCCCGCGAGGTCGGGTTGACGTCGAGGGACACCTGCCCGTGGACTTGGCGGCCCTCGAGGATCTGGGAGACGACGGCGAAGTCACGCAGTCCCGGATTCGCCGAGGAGCCGATGACGACCTGGAAGACCTCCTCATCGGTGCACTCGCGCACGGGACGGACATTGCCCGGCGAGGACGGTGCTGCGATGAGGGGTTCGAGCGCTGAGAGGTCGATCGAGTCGGTGAGATCGTATTCGGCGCCCTCATCGGCGACGATGCGGGTGAAGTCCTCACCTCGATCGCTGGCTTCGAGGAACTCCATGACCGCGTCATCGGCAGGAAAGACGGTTGCGGTGGCGCCGAGTTCGGCACCCATATTGGCGATGACATGGCGGTCCATGGCACTCAGACCCCGCAGCCCCTCGCCGTGGTATTCGATGATCTTGCCGGCCCCGCCCTTGACCCCATGGCGGCGCAGCATCTCCAAGATCACGTCCTTGGCCGAGACCCAGGGTGGAAGCTCGCCGGTGAGTTCGACGCCCATGACCTGCGGTGCCGCGATATAGAGAGGATCGCCGGCCATGGCCATGGCGACTTCGAGCCCGCCGACGCCGATGGCGAGCATCCCCAAGGCACCGGCGGCGCAGGTATGGGAGTCGGAGCCGATGAGAGTGGCACCCGGTTTGCCGAACCGTGACTGGTGCACGGGGTGGGAGACGCCGTTGCCGGCAGGGGAGAACCAGAGGCCGAAGCGCTGCGCGGCAGAGCGGAGGAACATGTGGTCCTCCGGGTTCTTCTCATCGGTCTGCAGCAGGTTGTGATCGACGTACTGCACAGAGGTGTCCGTGCGGATCCGGTCCAGCCCCAGGGCTTCGAGCTCGAGAGCGACAAGAGTTCCCGTCGCGTCCTGTGTCAGCGTCTGATCGATACGGACTCCGATCTCGTTTCCAGGCGTCATCGTCCCGGATTCCAGATGCGAACTGATGAGCTTCTGGGCGACATTTTCAGCCATCGTCAACCTCCTTGCGGTGGTGGCAGTGCACGCACTCACGTGGTCTGTCCACGTTAGCCCCCGGACTGCGGCCCGACAAGAGTAGTGTGCCGCCGGTGCCAAGAAGCGCATACTGGTCCTATGCCGGAACTGCCCGAGGTCGACGCACTGGTGACATTTCTGCGCCCACGCGTCGTCGGTGACTTCGTCACCCGAACCGACATCGGTGAGCTCAGCATCCTCAAGACCGCAGATCCGCCGCTCGAGGCCCTCAACGGTCTCGAGATCACCGGAGTCTCCAGGGTCGGCGAGTCCCTCATCGTCGCCTTCGACGGGCTCGAGCTGGTGTGCCGCTTCGCCCGTGCCGGGTGGCTGGTCTGGCATGAAATGGTGCCCACGGGCCCGGTGAGGATGGGCAAGGGGCCCTTGGCTCTGCGCCTCCACCTGGCTTCCGGTGCCGGGTTCGACATCACCGAAGCGGGCACGAAGAAAAACGCCGCGGCCTCCCTCGTGGTCGATCGCAGCGAGGTGCCGGCCATCGCGAACGCGGGACCCGATGCGCTGTCCATCGACGCCGCTGAGTTCACAGCGACGCTGGCCGGATCGACTGCACGGATCAAGACCGTGCTCGAAGACCAGTCGCTCATCTCAGGCATCGGCAATGCCTACTCCGACGAGATCCTCCACACCGCCCAGCTCTCGCCCTTCGCCACGGCCAACAGCGTCGATGCGCCGAGCCTTCTCGACACGATCCGCGAGGTACTCGGCCACGCCCGCGAGGCTCTCATCGATCTGCCGCCGGCGAAGGTCAAAGCGGCGAAGAAGCGCGGCTTCCGCGTTCATGGACGCACAGGGAAGACCTGCCCGGTGTGCGGTTCGACCATCGCCGAGGTCTCCTATGCCGATAAGTCGCTGCAGTACTGCCCCGGCTGTCAGACCGGCGGAAGGAAGCTCAGCGATCGCCGCATGGACCGGCTCCTCAAATAGCCAGTTCCGTGCTTGACCGAGTGTGCTGACAAGGGAATTTATGCGCCCGGGGCCGTCGTTGCACGAGGTGAGTGAGAACGCGCGGTACAGCGCGTGAATTGCCCACCGACACCTCGAGGACACAGGAGCATCATGACGCAGCAGATTCAGATCCCGGGCACAGACCTGAGCATCTTCCCCATCAACCTGGGCACCAACACCTTCGGCTGGACCGCCGACGAGGCCACATCCCATGCCGTCCTCGATGCGTTCGTCGCCGCTGGCGGCAACTTCCTCGATACCGCCGAGTCCTACCCGGCGTGGGTGCCCGGCAACACCGGCCGCGAATCAGAGACGATCATCGGCACCTGGCTCGCTGCCCGCGGCAACCGCGACAAGGTCGTGATCGCCACAAAGGTCGGCGACCACCCCGAGCACCAGACGCAGGACCCCGCCTATATCCGCTCCGCCATCGACGCCTCCCTGCAGCGTCTCCAGACCGACTACGTCGACCTCTACTATGCCCACCGCGATGATGAGGTGACCCCCATCGCCGAGGTGGCCCGGGTCTTCGATGAGATCGTGCGTGCCGGTAAGGCCAAGCACATCGCCGTGTCCAACTATTCGAAGGACCGTCTGGCCGAGTGGTTGGCTGTGGCAGAGGCGGAGAACCTGGCCAAGCCGGTGGCGATCCAGCCCCAGTACAGCCTCGTCTTCCGTTGTGACTACGAGACGGAACTGGCTCCGCTGGCACGCGAGCACAACCTCGGCGTCTTCACCTACTTCAGCCTTGCCGCAGGATTCCTCACCGGAAAGTACCGCACCGAGGCCGATCTTGAGGGGGCCAGCCGTGGAGGTATGGTGCAGGGCTACTTCAACGCCGATGGGCTCGCGGTCGTCGACGAGGTGGTCTCCATCGCCGAAGCCCACGACGTGGCACCGGCGACTGTGGCGCTCGCCTGGCTGCTGGCCAAGGGAATGACCGCTCCGATCGTCTCTGCCCGCAGTCCTGAACAGCTCGATGACCTGATGGCAGCCCCGAAGCTGAGCCTCAGTGAGGACGAGGTCACTCGTCTGGATCGGTCCTCGGCGCCCTTCGCCTGATCAGCAGCGGCCGCATCGCGATCAGACCGAGGACCGGCCCCGGCAACAGCAGCCATACGGCGCTCACTCCGATCGCTGCGATGAGGCTCTGCAGAATGACGATGCTGATGACACTGACGGCGAAACCGAGGGAATTCATCACCGTCAGCCCCGTTCCCGTCAGTTCTGCGGGAGCATGGCGGGCGGCGAGGTCCGAGAATTGGGGAGAGTCGGCGATGACGAGCAGCCCCCAGAGCGCGAGAGCCGCGATGAGGAGCGGGCCGACCTCGGGCAGCAGCGGGTAGATCAGACACATCAGTCCGGATCCGGCGAGTGCTGTTGCGGCGACCTTGGCACTGCCGGTTCGGCGACTGATGATTCCACCGGCCACACATCCGAGGACGCCGGAGGCGATGACGAAGAAGCTCGTCGTCGCCAGGGCGGTGGGGCTGCCCGGGTGAGTCAGGGCCGTGATGACAAGTGTGGGCACAACTGCCCAGAAGGCGTAGAGCTCCCACATGTGGCCCACGTATCCGAAGACGGCGGCGCGAAACATCCGGTCCCTGAACAGTCGGCGCAGAGCCGGGTCTTCGGTGACAGCTGGCTGGCTTTCGATGACATCTGGCGGCGCAGTCGCGTCCGCTGGCTTCTCCTCGCGACCCGAGATCGCTGTTCCGCGTTGAGAGATCACTGCGATGAGTCCGGCTCCCAGGACGGCCAGAGCAGATGAACCCCACATGATCGACTGCCAGGGGAGGGCTGCGCCGGCTGCCGACAGGAACTGCGGCATCGCGGTGCCCAGGGTGAGCATGGCCACGAGCCAGGCCAGTGCCTGCGCGGATTTCGCCTGGGCCCGCTTGACGATCATCTTCATCCCCATCGGATAGATGCCTGCGAGGCTCATTCCGACGGCGAAGCGGGAGATCCAGACGAGAACGAGGTCCGAGGGGCCGAGCGTCCACACGAAGTTCAGTGCAGCACCGACGAGGCTGGAGACGATGAAGATGCGTTCGGGCGGGAAGCGGTCGGCGATCCCGGTCGCCGCGCTCAGCAGCGTTCCGGCGATGAATCCGATCTGAGTTGCCGCGATCAGCCACCCGAACTGTGCCGGTGTCGAACCGAGCCAGGCAGAGAGGCCGTCGACGGCACCACTGGGGCTGAACCACAGGGACGTTCCGAACCACTGTGCCACGACGATGGCCAGGACGGCAGCTCCTGTGCCCCGCCCCGCCCACGACTGTCCGACAGCCATTGTCTCTCCTGCGCGACTCTGTGTCTCCAGTTCGCTGACGAGCGAAATTCGCGCGTCAGCTCATGATCCGATCACAGGCCAATCGTGTCATGCGCCAGCGTTGGGGGACACCCCATGGGCGCGCATGGCCACCTTGGCGATGCCGGTGAGGAAGTCATCAGTCGACGAACGCTGAGTGACCGGGGTGTGCACGCGCTGGACCAGGGCCTCGGTGATCCCGCCGACGATGATGAGACTGGTCAGACCGCCGTCGTCCGGTCGCAGCGAGGATGTGGATCCGGGCAGGTCGAAGACGGACAGTACGCTTTCGAATGCCGAGTCGACCGCTGCGGCGAGCATGCGCATCGTCGCTCTGCGTCTGGCTTCGAGGGACTCACTGACTCCGACGGCCTCAACCTCGAGGACACGGGCCTTGCGCTCGTCGCTGAGCATCGGCATCAGGGCGGTGGAGACGATGTGGAACGTAGCCTCGAGCAGGCTGGCCCCGGAAGGAATCGTCAGCGTCGTCAGGGCCTGCCCGATCTCCTCGTTGAGGATGATGTAGAGCTCTTCGAGCAGCGATTCCTGCGCCGTGAGCGTCTCCTGTCCGGCATCCGATCTGTGGGCGGGGAAGAGGTCGTAGAAGGAACGGCTCGAGACCCCTGATTCCTGACACAGTGCCTGGATCGACGTCGCACGGAAGCCGCGCGTTCCATACAGTTCGAGGGCTGCGGCGAGGAGCCTATCGCGACGGGCCCCATCACGGTCCGTCTGGGACGTCCCACGCCACAATCCCGCCGAGTCGGTGTCGGAGGAATTGTCGGGAGCAGGAATATTCATTCCCTCAGTATAGTGAAAATTTTGATTTTCAATGGCAGTATTGTGACATGCCTTACAACGTCAGACAGAAACATCGAGCCCCAGCGATCACCGAGGAGATCCGACCAGACCCCGCACTGCCGCGGGTCTGCGTCATCGGCGCCGGAGCCTCGGGCCTCGCCGCCGCCAAAGCCCTCTACATTGCCGGTGTCCCCTTCGACTGCTTCGAAAAGGGCACCGAATTCGGCGGCAACTGGCTCTACGACAACCCCAACGGCGTCAGCGCCTGCTACGAGACCCTGCAGATCAACACCTCGTGCCCCCGTATGGCCTTCTCCGATTTCCCGATGCCCGCGGACTATCCGCACTACGCCAGCCATGATCAGGTCTATGCCTACTTCCGGGACTACGTCGACCACTTCGGCTTCGGCCACACGATCACCTTCAACACCGAAGTCACCCAGGTTCGCCGAGCTGAGCGCGACGGTTGGGATGTCGATATCCGTTCTACCACCGGCTCGTCCCACGATCAGGCTGGGCGCCAGACAGCAGCGACCGAGACTCGCCATTACGACGCCGTGATGGTCGCCAACGGCCACCACTGGGATGCGCGCTGGCCCGACCCCGGCTACCCGGGCCACTTCGACGGCGAGCAGATCCACGCCCACGACTATCGCAGCGGGGACCAGCTTGAGGGCCGCGACGTTGTGGTCGTCGGTGCCGGCAACTCCGCGATGGACATCGCCGTCGAGGGCTCTCATCGGGCACGCAGCGTCAACCTCTCGATCCGTCGGGGCCAATGGGTGCTGAAGAAGACTCTGTTCGGACTGGCCGCCGATCAGATCGCCTTGCCCAGCTGGGCGCCCTGGTGGGCGACGGCGGCACGGCTGCGCATCGCCGCGATGCTCTCCGGGGGCCTGCGAAAATACGGCCTGCCCACTCCGCCCCATACACCCGGTCAATCGCATCCGGTGCAGTCGGACGCAATCAGGGACCGCCTCGGCGCCGGTGCGATCACGGTGAAGCCGGGCATCGAACGACTCGACGGTGATCGGGTGGTGTTCGCCGATGGGAGTCAGGCTCCGGCCGATCTCATCGTCTGGGCCACCGGCTATCGGGTGACGTTTCCGTTCTTCGATGCGGACCTGATCTCTGCCGAGGGCAACGATCTGCCGCTGTTCAAGCGCATGGTCCACCCCGACCGTCCCGGCCTGTTCTTCATCGGGCTCCTGCAGCCCGTCGGAGCAGTGATGCCGTTGGCCGAAGCCCAATCTAGGCTGGCCGTCAAGTCGCTCACCGGGGAATACGCGCTGCCGGGCCGGCAGGAGATGGTGCGGCGGATGCATGAGGATGATCGTCGCAACAAGCGACAGTTCTACGATTCGCCCCGGCACACGATGCAGGTCGACTTCGACCACTATCTGCGAGAACTTGATCGTGAGACGCGATCGGGGCAGCAACGCGCCCCTCGCAAGGGAAAGGTGGCGGCATGAGTGAGAAGCGTTCCCTGAACGGACAGGTTGTAGCCATCACCGGCGGTGCCCGAGGCATCGGTCGGGAGATCGCCGCTGAATTCACGGCCGCCGGAGCAAAGGTGGCCATCGGCGACATCCACCTCGACGCAGCCCAGGAGACTGCTGCTGAACTGGGCGTGAGCGCCTACCGGCTCGACGTCTCGGACCCGGAATGCCTCAACGCGTTCCTCACCGAGGTGGCCCACGAGCTCGGGCCCATTGACATCTTCATCGGCAATGCAGGCCTGATGTGGGTCGGCCCCTTCGCCGAGGAACCGGACTCCGCAGCCCGGGCACAGATCGAGGTCAACCTGCTCGGCGTGATCAATGGGATCAAGTCCGCAGCACCGGCCATGGTCGCCCGCGGTCGTGGCCACCTCATCACCGTGGCCTCGGCGGGATCCATCCTGCCCACCCCGGGCGAGGCGACCTATGCTGCCACGAAGCACGGCGTGCTCGGCTACCTCAAGGCCATCCGCGCGGAACTGCGCGGCACCGGTGTTGTGGTCACCACGATCATGCCCGGAGTCGTCGATACGGCGCTGGCGGCAGGCACCTCGAGTGGTGCGGCGAAACTGCTCACCCCCGCCGAGGTGGCCCGCAGCGTGGTCAAGTCCGCACTCAGACCCCGGTTCGAGATTACTGTGCCCGGCTTCATCGGCCCGGCCGTCAAGGTGGCCAATCTGCTGCCGCTGGCGATCCGCGACCGACTCTTCGGGGCGATGGTGCCCAACCAGCTGTTGGCGCGCAAGAATCAGCGGCAGGACTATGAGGCTTCGTTCACCGCCTCTCAGCGGTGAGGCGTCTCAGGCGACGATCTCGTCCTTGGGTTCGACGGTGTGGGCGACGGCTGCGCCGATGACCGTGCCGATGGCGATCGAGAAGAACGTTGCGCCCGCGGCGAGCATGCTGCCAGCGACTCCGCTGCCGTCGCCGAACTCGAGCTGAGAGGCGTTGAGCAGGCCGAATGAACCGGGGGCGACGATGAGGAAGGCGGGGACGTAGCTGATGCGCCAGATCGGTCCGCGCGGCAGGCGGGAGAGGATGACGGCCACGAGCGAGGCGGCCAGTGCTCCGGCGAGACCGCCCACGGCGGCGCCGAACTCGGCGCCGATTCCCAGTTGCGCCGTTGCGGCGGCCGCGATGGTGACGAGGATCGGCACCGTGTGCTCGAGCGGGGTGTAGAGGTAGAGCATCAGCCCGATCGTGGCGCAGAGGACTCCGAGGGCCGAAAGTTGCCAGACCGAGTCGGCGAGCTGGGAGTTCTGCAGCGCCTCGGCGCCGGTGCCGGTGATCGCGGCCGCACCGGCGACTCCGGCGATGAACATCGCCAGCTGCACCGAGGCGGAGACGAGCCGTGAGCTGCCTGCCGAGAGCGCTCCTGCGGAGATCTCCGTCAGCCCGGTGACCACGGCGCTGCCCGGAAGCAGCAGCGCCAGTGTCGCGACGATCGTGCGCAGGGGACTGTCGAGCCAGTCGAGCCGGTAGCCGACGAGCACGATGACGGAGACGATGAACGCCGAGCTCACCGGCAGCAGCGGATTGAGGTTGGGCCAGCGGCCGTTGATGGCGAGGACGCCGGCGACGATGAGTGATCCGAAGGCCGCGAAGGCCAGGTTGACCAGGCCGGGTTCGAGCAGCAGGCACAGTCCGATGCCGATTGGGACGGCGCCGAGGTGGGAGAGCCATCCGGGCCAGCGCGGCGGTGCCGCGTGGACCTCGGTTTCGATCTTTAGTGTGGCGGTTTCGATCGTGAGTCGCCGGGCTCGCAGCGCGTCGACGATGTCGAGCAGCTTCGCGGTCTGGTCGAAGCGCAGGTCGGGGCCGATGCGTTCGAACTTCGTCGAGTCCCCGGACCCGGAGGTGAGGAACAGGCCGCGGGGGAGGGCGGCGACGCGGAGTTTTCTGATGCCCATCGTGCGGGCGAGACCGGTCAGGGCGTCCTCGACGTCGATGGAGGAGATCCCACCTGCGAGCAGTCCGGCCCCGATGGTGACCAGCAGCTCCTGGGCGGCGGCAGGTGAATCGGTGTTCTCGGTCACTGACACACCCTTCTCGTTCGCAGTCTGGCCGACGAGATCGAAGACTACCAGCAGGCGGCCCAGTGGTGAGCTGGCGTCACTGTCCCGGAGGGGTGATCCCCTCGACCATGGACCCGACGAGCGCTGCTGCCGCGCGTTCGGCGATCATGATCGTCGGCGCATTCGTGTTGCCCGTGGGCACCTGCGGCATGATCGAGGCGTCAGCGATGCGCAGGCCCTCCAATCCGTGGACCTTGAACGACTGCGGGTCGACGACTGCGGTGTCATCCTGTCCCATCCGGCAGGTGCCGACCTGGTGGTGATAGGTCACGACAGATCCCCGGACATAGTCCTCGAGATCCTCGTCGGCCACCTCGGCGCCGGGGAAGATCTCCGTGGGCTGCCACGATGCCAGAGCATCGGCGCGACCGATCTCCCGGCACTGCTTCACCGAGGCCACGAGAGCGTCGACATCGGCCTGTTCGGACAGGACGTTCGGGTTGACCAGCGTCGGATCCTGCGGATTCGGTCCGCTGAGAGTGACCTCGCCACGGGACTCGGGACGCACGATTCCGCCTTGGAGGGTGAAGCCGTTGTCGGGCCCCGTCTGCACGTTCGGTGCGGAGTCCTGGGCGTACATCGGCACGGAGAAGAACAGGGGTTGGGTGTCGGGCACGGGAAGGTCGGGGTTCGATTTCCAAAACAGATGCACCTCGGCAGGCGCCACCTCACCCATCGGCACAGGCTTGGATCCGGTGGTGAAGATGACGGGGGAGAGCCAATGATCTTGGAGGTTCTTGCCCACCCCGGGCAGGTCGTGGATGGGATCGACTTCGACCTCGCGCAGCTCCTCTGCGGGTCCGATGCCCGAACGCAGGAGCAGCTCCGGTGAGGCCAGCGCACCCGTGGTGAGGATGACCTCGTCGGCGGTGACCGTACCCACGCGACCGCGGAAGTCCACTTCAAGACCGGTGACGGTCTTGTCCTCGATGAGGAGGCGACGAGCATGCGTCGAGGTGAGGATCGTGAGATTCCCATCGCCGAGGCGGGGCTTGAGGTAGGCGCGCCAGGTGTTCAATCGTTTGCCGTCGCGGACATTGAGTTGGATCCGGGAGATGCCTTCGACGTTGCCGGAGTTGTAGTCCGAGTTGTAGTCCAAGCCGGTCTGCTGCCCGGCGGCGACCATGTCCTCCTGGATGGGGTTGCGTGGATAGTCGATACGCACGTCCATGGGGCCGCCGCTTCCGCGGGTCTCGGTGCTCTCGCCGTCATAGTTCTCGATGGCCTTGAACACGGGCAGCACCTCGTCCCAGGACCAGCCGGGGCAGCCGGATTCGACCCACTGCTCGTAGTCCCAGGCATCGCCGCGAACCCAGATCACGGCGTTGAGTGCGTTCGAGCCGCCGAGGACCTTGCCACGGGGCAGGTGGATCTTGCGGTTCATCGCGCCCGGCTGTGGAGTCGTGTAGTAATCCCAGTCCTGCTTCGAATGCCAGATCAGGCCAAGGGTGTTGAGATGATCGATGTTCGGGTTCGTCTCGTCCCCGCCGGCCTCGATAAGGCACACCTTCTTACCTGCGTCGATGAGCCTGCGGGTGATCACACACCCGGCAGATCCGGCTCCGACGACGACATAGTCGAAGTGTTCATCGGGAAGGTCGGTCGGGCTGACTGCGCTGTCTGCGGTGGTGGCGTTCATGACGCTAGATTAGTGACCGGCTTCAGGCGGCAACAGGGGAAGAGCGGAACTCTGCACGAACAGACAATTTTGGACACTGCCGGTGCGTGGAGTGTCAATGATGAGTAGTCGCATACAAAGTTGAATGGCTCTCCCATTGAGATCAAGGCCGAAGGGTGCTTCTATGCAGGTTCTCTGCCGCCTGCCGGGCCAATTGCGCGAAAGAAGTCAACAGAAGAGGCGGCGTCGCGGTGGTTCCCAGCGTGGAAGTTCGCCACGCGACGCCAAGCCCGATTGTGACCTGTTCAGTCAGAGCGCGAACTGCAATGGTGTCATGCAGAGGCAACGCTGCCGAAGCTGGGGCCAGTGCCACTCCGAGGCCAGCGCCAGCCATGGCGATCAGTGTCGACGTTTCAGTAGCCTCCTGGACAATACGCGGTCGGAATCCAGCCTGTCGACACAGTTCCCAGACCGCTGAAGCGACCGAGGAAGTGCGGGGATAACTGACTAAATCAACACCCGCCAGTGAGGTTATTGGCAGCGACTCGTCTGGGTTCGTGCTCAATGCCAGGCGATGGTTGAGCGGAAGGACAACGGCGAGTGGAGTCTGTTCGATCTCGTCGATTGCAACTTCTGTCGACTGCACAGGTGGTCTGAGGATCGCGACGTCGAGCCGGTTCTCCAGCAACGCGGTCTCCATCTGCGGGGTCAGCATTTCGCCGGAGATCTGCAGCCGCACATTGGGCAGTTCGGACTGTGCGAGGCGGAGAATCTCCGGCATGAGTCGATAAGTGGCGGTGCCTGAGAAGCCGACGCGGAGCACTCCCGCAGCGCCTCGACCCACTTCTGCTACGTCGAACTCGGCGGCCTCGAGGTCGGCAAGGATTTGGCGGGCACGCTCCATCAGCAGCCTGCCGGCGTCAGTGAGCTCGACCTTGCGGGTCGTGCGTTCGAACAGTTTGGTGCCCAGAGCGGACTCGAGTTGTTTGATTTGGCTGGACAATGGGGGCTGGGCCATATGCAGCCGCGCGGCGGCCCGGCCGAAGTGCTTCTCCTCAGCGACGGCGAGGAAGTAGCGCAGGTGCCTCAGCTCGATGTTCATGATGATCACTCCCGATTCATACTTCAATCATATTAAACACTGAGAAATACGTACTTCTGTATCTTGATACGCCCCTCTACAGTGAATGAGGTCGTGCTCACCTTCTGTGGTGTGCGCACATCTTGATTCGAAGGGGAAGCAATGGCGGCACACGAAGCCCAGCAGATGGAGACGGATTCTGAGGCTGTGGCCGGCACCTCTGGCGATTCCCTGGACGAAGGCGGCAATCGCAACTGGTGGCTGGTCGCTCTTGGCCCTGTGGCCGGGGCTCTGCTGACATGGGTGCTGCCGGAGTCACTGGCTTTTGAAGGTAGAGCCGTCGCAGGCTGTGCCCTGTGGATGGCGATCTGGTGGATGACAGAGGCCGCGCCGATCCCAGTCACCTCGCTGCTGCCATTGGTGCTGTTCCCGCTGTTCGGCATGGGCACAATGCAGGAAGTCGCAGCACCTTACGCGGGTTCGGTGATCTTCTTGGTGATGGGCGGTGTCATCCTCGGGTTGGCGACCGAGAAGTCCAACCTTCATCTGCGTATCGCTCTGCTGACGATTCGTCTGGTCGGCACCAAGCCGTCTCAGATCGTGCTGGGGCTGATGATTGCGTCGGCGTTCATCTCTGCCTGGGTGTCGAATACCGCAACTGCTGTCATCATGGTTCCCATTGCCGTCTCGATTCTCAATCTGGTCAGGTCCATCGACAAGGCCGCTGCAGGTAAGAAGTTCGCAGCCTCCTTGCTGCTGGGAGTGGCATACGGTGTGACGATCGGGTCGACGGCGACCCTCATCGGTCAGCCACCGATGGCCCTGATGAAGGGGTACCTCAAAGAGTCTCAGGGCTTCGATATGCAGTTCGGCACGTGGATGCTTATCGGTGTTCCATGGGCTGTCGTCATGCTTGTCATCGCCTGGGTGGTGCTGACCAAGATCGTCTACCGTCCAGAGGTCAACCAGCTGCCCGGCGGTGAAGAGCTGATCCGTGATGAGTTGGCCAAACTGGGGAAGATGACCACACCCGAGCGCAGAGTCGCGTGGATCTTCGCTGCAGCGATCTTCTTCTGGGTTTTCGTTCCATTCATCGCCATGATCCCGTGGCTGGCCGAAACCGCTCCGTTCCTTGGCACCATTGACGATGCCCAAGTCGCGATGGCCGCGGCGATCGCCTGCTTCTTGGTACCTGCCCGCTGTCGTCGGGAAGATCCCACCAGTACCCCACTTCTGCGCTGGTCTGCAGCAAAGGAAATTCCCTGGGGCCTGCTGCTGCTCTTCGGCGGCGGTCTGTCACTGTCAGCGATGTTCACTGCCACCGGATTCTCGGAGTGGATCGGCAACCAAGTATCAGGCCTCTCCGGCATGCCGTCTTGGGTGATCATCGTGGCCGTCATCGTTGTCGGGCTTGTACTCACCGAGATGACGTCGAACACAGCGACTGCGGCGGCGTTCCTGCCGATCTTCGGTGCAGTCGCCATCGGAGTCGGCATCGACCCGCTCTTTATGACTATTGCGGTCACTTTGGCAGTCTGCTCGGCTTATATGCTTCCGGTGGCCACACCCTCCAACGCGGTGGCCTTCGGATCCGGCGAGATCACCATCAAACAGATGACTCGTGCCGGACTATGGCTGAACCTGATCTCCTTGGGGCTGATCATGCTCGTCATGTACACGCTGGTTCCGCTGGTGTTCGGAGTCTCACTCTGAGCAGCTGACATTTGCCCATGGTCGGAATGGGCCTAAGGTGACAATCCAAAGAAACTCTCACCCACTACAGGAGGCGAAATGCTGTTCGTTGCACGCATGGATGTCGTATTTCCAGAATCGATGACCGATGAGACCAAGGCCGAGTTCCAGGTCAAGGAGAAGGCCTATTCCGCCGATCTCCAGGAGCGGGGAATCATGAAGGGCATCTGGCGCATCGTGGGCGAGTACTCCAATATCTCGATCTACGATGTCGACGACCTCGACTTCCTGCACGCGACCTTCCAGGGCTTCCCTATGTTCGCCTACATGAACGTCAAGGTCACGCCCCTGGCCAAGCACCCCAACGCGACGACCGACGACTTCTTCCGCCAGCTCTGAGGCTGACTCTGAATCCGCCTCTGAGGCTGCATTCCCGCAGAATTCTCAGGCTCAGACTTAGGGTCGGCGTCGAGCCCGCGCATCGATATAGCTGAGCACCAGGACGACAAGGCTCAGTCCAGTCAGTGCTGCTGCGGCGGCGCCGACCGCTGTTCCCAGTGTGCGGGCGGTGGCAAGTGCGCCCATGCCGATTGCGATGGCGGCCTGCAGGATATAGGCGATGAGGTAGAGCAGGGACAGAGTCGAACCACGATGGCGCACCGGCGCGGCCTGGTTGATCACGCCCAACCCGCCCGTGAAGGCGAATGAGTAGGCGGCTCCACCGACGAGGCACCAGGCAAAGAACATGCCGAGTGAGCCGTATGCCGCCGCCGCGGCCATCAGTGCCAGGCCGACGAGTGTCAGGAGTGTCCCGACCAGCAGGGCTACGTGCGGTCGAACCCGGGCGAGGAACAGTCCGGTGAGTCCGATCGTTGCCGATGAGCATCCCAGCAGCGCTCCCACCAGTGCTGTGTCCGAAGTTCCGGCGAACTGTCCGATCATGTGTGCACCCAGCGAGAGGAAGATCGCCCCCGCGCAGTAGGCCAGTGACACCGACAGGGTCGCCAGGGAGAAGCTCAGGCGCAGTTCGGGGAGAAGGCGCATCGCTCGGGGCCGCCACTTGTGCGTCTGGGTGGGGCGATCGTTCGGGGTGAGGACGAGTGCGATCACGGCACAGACGGTCAGCGCCAGGAGGAGAATGTAGCTCCAGAACAGAGGCATGGGCGCGAAGCGGGCGAATACTCCGCTGAGCACGAGTGCCATGGTGAGCCCGGCCGCGGTGGAGACAGTCGCCAGTGAACTGGCGAATCTGGCATTGCCCGTCGTGTTGTTCTCAACCAGGGACGCTGTGGCGGCACCCATCGCCAATCCTGAACCGGCACCCTGGAGCACACGTCCCAGGAATAGGAACGAGACGTTCGGGGCGACCGCGAAGGCGATGGCCGATGCCGCGATCAGTCCCACACCCCAGATCATCACGAGACGGCGACCGAACTGATCGGAGAGGTTGCCGAACAGGGGGAGGACGACGATCAGCGCAAGCTGGTAGGAGGCGAACACCAGCGTGACGATCGCTGAGCTCAGCCCCCACTTCTGTGCGTAGATCGGGTAGAGGACGCTCGGCGCCCCACTCGACCACAGCACCAGAGCCAGCACCGAGGCGGAGGCCCAGAACGCACCCCTCCTGATCAGGCTGGGTGATTGCAGTCTGCTCCCAGTTGTATCAGGCCTCCCGCCGCAGCCCGGATGGTGCTCACGCTTCGTAGACCAGATTTCCCTCGAAATAGGTCTTGAGCACCGTGGTCTCATGCAGCTGGGTGGGATCGGCGGACAACAGGTCCCGGTCGAGGATGATGAAGTCGGCAGACATTCCTGCACGCAGCATTCCGGTGACTTCGCCCAACCCCATCGCTTGGGCTGGGTTGGAGGTGAACGTCGTGATCGCCTGCTCGACGGTAAGCGCTTCGGTCACGTTGAGCTCTCCGGTGACTGCCGGGTCCGGGTTCGCTCGGGTGATCAGAGTCGCCAGACCCGTCCACGGGTCCGGGGTGGGCGCGGCACAGGGCCAGTCGGAGCCGCAGGAGACCAGCGCTCCGGACTCGAGGAGTCGCCGCAGTGGCCAGGACCGTGCGAAGGTCTCGGCCGACACCTGCTTGGCCATCGACTCCTGCATCACCGAAGGGAACCACAGATACGGTGAGGCATCTGGAACAACCTGCAGCTGCGCAAATCGAGCCAGATCATCGTCATGGACGTATTCGACGTGGGCAATATGGAACCTCGAATCCCAGCCCTGCTCGCGTCGCACCGTTTCTACAGCGTCAAGGATCATCCTCACCGCGCCGTCGCCGGTGGCATGCAGCTTCGCATTGAGCCCGCGATCAGCCAGAGTAAGCAGTGACGTTTCGAGCTCATCACTGTCCCACAATGCCTCACCCAAAAAGTTCGGATCATCGTCGAGGTGGTGGCACTGGTACGGCGTGAGCAGCGCCGAGGTCCTCGTCATCGGGACTCCATCGAGCACGTATTTGGCGAAGGTCGGATGCAGATGAGTCGAATGGTTCTCGTCTCCAACCCGGTACAGCTCTTCACCGGTGGTGCCCTCTTCGAGGAATGGCTGCGCGGGCATCGACGCGACCACGTGGGCGGTCAACTCTCCGGCCTCATCGAGGTCGTGCAGCGTCCGCACGGCGTAGTCCATCGTTGCGGATTCCTGGACAGCAGTGACTCCGTAGGAGTTCAATGTCTGCACTGCGGTGCCGATGGCCTTGGCGTGGAAGCCAGCGACATCGTCGATCGATTCCAGCACTGCGGCCTCGGCTGCACTGCAGGCCAGCTCGGTGAGGACACCATTGTGCAGACCGTTCCCATCTCGGACGAACGTTCCGCCCTCCGGGTCGGGGGATTCCTCGCTGATGCCGAGGATCTCGAACGCGGCAGAGTTCACCCACCGGTTATGCATCGTGTCATCGCGCAGCAGCACGGGATGACCTGCTGCCGCATCGTCGAGTGTCCGCAGATCGTCATGGGTGAGATCATCCATCACGGTTGAGCCGACGATTCCGCCGACGACCCATTGGCCAGGCTCCAATCCCGCCTGCCACTGACTGACCTTCGCCGCGATCGCGGCGACATCATCAGTGGGCAGGACCGGGAGTTCGAAGGCGAGCTGACGCCCTCCGAGACCGAGATGCGCATGCACATCGACCAGCCCGGGCATGGCGAACCGACCTTCGAGGTCGACCACCTCGGCGTCGGCGGACACAGCAGCCCGGACTTCTTCGAGACTGCCGACCGCGGAGATCTTGCCGTCCGTCACAGCAAAGGAATCGGCCCATGGACGCTCGGGGTCGCTCGTGAAGATACGCCCGTTGGTGACAATCAGTTCGCTCATCACTCACCCCTCGCAGCAGTCGCCGTCGGAGTCACCGCAGTGTCCGCCCGATGTCGGCGCGGGAACATCGAGAACGGGGGAGCGGTCGAAGAAGCCTTCGGGACGCAGTTTGAAGCCGACCGTGTCCACGGGCATGATCGGCCAGTCCTCGATTCGGGGGAAGTGGGTGAGGCCGAAGCTGTGCCACAGCACGATGTCCTCGCCGTCGACGTTGCGATCCGCAGTGGTCCATCCGGGCAGGCCCGAATGCCCGGGATGCTGATTCGGGAAATCGCCCGTCGGGTAGCGCTCGTCCTCGTGATACTGCGAGACCCACAGCGCCTTCGACGCAAACGTCGCCCGCCGGTGGATCGAGGAGTCCTCGGCCGCGAGCAGGGTCGGCAGGCCTGTGGGGTGGAGCTTGTAGCCGACGGGTTCGCCGAGGCGGTTGGTCGACTCCGGGTTCGTCACCACCCAGGTCCGAGCCTTCGACTGGTCCGCATCCCGCTGAGCGGCCAATTCTGTACTGAGCACGGTGCGTTTGCGGCTGAAGGCATTGCCGCGCGGGTTCGTCTCCGAGGTCGGCAGACGCACGACGTCCTCCTCCTCGACCCGGCACTTGCCACCATCGAGAGCGAAGTCGAGACGTGCCCCGAAGAGGTGCTGGTGGAACGGGGCGCCCAAGCCGGGTGCGATTTCGGAGGCGAAGTCCGTTGATCCGTTCGGCAGGGCCGAAGTGAAGACAACACCGGTGGCCTTGGCCTCGAACTCGATCGTGCCGTCGAGGTAGAGGTACCAGTAGAACCCGTAGTCGTAGTTGCCGACCGTGGTGAAGAAGGAGACGACGAATCGACGGTTGCGCCTGGTGTAGTCCACGCCCGACCACAGATCCGAGTGCTTGGCCAGGATCGAGGCGTCCTCCTCGTGCATGCAGATGCCGTTCTTGATCTGCCGCGGTTCGCCGAGGTTGTTCACCACCCACGGAGACAGGTACGTGATGTCGCCCAGACAGTCACACCCCAACTCGAGCGAGTTCGCCCACTGGCCGACGAGGTATTCGCCCGTGTCGAAGTAGTTCTGCCACGACCGCACCGGTGAGGGATCGCCGTAGGGCACGACCATCTCAGCGATCGCGGCCCTATCGAGGATCGTGCGGGTGGCCTCGCCGTCGGTGAAGGCGATGTTGTGCAGGATGAGACCTTCGCGCATGTCGAATCCGACGTCGAAGGACCACTTCTCCCACTCGATGTGGTTGCCCTCGGTCAGCGTGAAGCTCGGCCCTTCCGGCTGCGTGATCTCGATGGGCTTCTGGGTGGTGCGCAGCGGACCGGTGAGCTCGGGATCGGTGTAGTTGCCGTGCTCGGTGGGCACCGGAACGTCCTCGAGGTCGAGGATCTGATCGACGCTCCGATTGGTCACATCGACATACGCGACGAGGCCGTCGATCGGGTGCGCCCAGGCCGAATCGGTCTCGTTCGGCTGGAGGAAGGCCAGGCCACGCAGGATGCGTCGGCCCGATTCCTCCGGGTATTCGAAGACACCGGCCGACAGCGGAGCGACACGGACCTGCTCGACTGGCAGGCCACGTCGGGCGAGGATGGACTGCCACGTCGGATCTGCGGCGAGGACCTCCTCGACGATCTCGAACTCCTCTTCCATGACCGGGAACTCACCCTCGGACGTCGAGTCGACCTCGGCGACTGAGTCGACCCGGGCATGCGTTGCGGACACGATGATGTCGCGGGATGTGCCGGCGGACTTGTCGATGACGAGGGCACGGAAACGACGGTCCACCTCGGCGGTGGTGCGCTTCGAACCGCGCACGGGATCGAGCAGGCCGACGTAGGTCAGGCGCGCCTCGGCGGGGAAGTGCCCGGCCTCGCGCAGCACCGAGGTCACGCTCGCGATCTCATCCTGACTCGGCAGTGAGAACGGGGTGAGTTCGGTCGGGGAGGATGGTTCAGCGGGAGTGGAATGGCAGGACATGTGTGCACCTTTGCAACGTGGTATATGTGTGCTGACTCACTTAATAATCTACACTTGTAGAAATTAAAGTCAAGAGTGGTGCAACGGAGGAAGCATGCCCAAGATCGTCGATCACGACCAGCGTCGGCGCGACCTCGTCGAGGCGACCCTGCGGATCATTCTCAGGCAGGGGCTGGCCGGAGCGACGATGCGCGATATCGCCACCGAGGCGGGATTCGCCAACGGTGCGATGAAGTCGTATTTCGCCTCCAAATCCGACCTGCTCGCGGCCACCTACCTCTTCGTCTTCGAGGCCACGAACCGCCGCGTCGAGTTCTCGACCTCGCACCTGCGCGGCATCGCCGCACTGCGCGCCTTCGCCTCCGAGGTCCTGCCGGTCACGCCCGAGCTCCACGACGAGGCCCGGATCGTTTTGTCCTTCTTCGCCGAGGTGGCCCAGAGTCCCGATCATGCCCGGACCACGCGCGAGACCATGGCACGGTGGCGGGCGTGGATCGTGGAGTGGCTCGACCAGGCGCGCGCGGATGGAGAATTGGCCGCCGAGGTGGTCCTTGAGCCTGCGACCGATGTCCTCCTGACCTATCTGCTCGGTGCGCAGACGACCGCGATGATCGGCGCCGAGAACACCGATTTCGCAGGCTTCCGAGCCCAGCTCGACTATGTCATCGACCGCATGACGGTCAATGTTCCGAACTCATGACCAATTGGTCGGTAATTCCAGGCCGGCTCGTGACTCGCCGCGCCGTTGGGGATAGAGTGAGCGCCAAGTGATCGCCGACGCAGAGGTCGACGATCGGTCGTTTCTGCAGAGGACGAAGATGTTACTAGAGAGCACAGCGTCTGATTTCGACGGGTGGAAGTCCCTCGTCTCGGACTCGTTCGTGCCGCTGGACACGGAACCCCAGCGCCGAGGCGGTTTCCAAGGGACCATCAGCGCCCGCGACTACGATTCCGTCGTCATGTCCCACATCAGTGCGAACCCCCACGCCGTGCTGCGCACACCGAGTCTCATCTCCCGCGAGACGGCAGGACCGGCCGACGGCGCTGCCGCGGCGCCCAATAACCACTACAAGGTCTCCCTCCAGCTCAAGGGCCACGGACTGCTCATCCAGGACGGGCGGGAAGTGTCCCTGGCACCGGGCTCGCTGGCCATCTACGACACCTCAAGGCCCTACACGCTGAGCTTCGACTGCGACTTCTCCTCCTACGTCATGATGTTCCCGCAGTCGCGGGTCAACCTGCCCGCCGACACCGTCGGTGAGCTCACGGCCACCTCGATCGGCGCCGAGCATCAACTGGGGGCCGTGGCCACGCAGATCATCACCCAGGCCGGTGCCATGCTGCCCACACTCAGCCGGTCCGTCGGCATTCGCTTGGCCGGCAATGTCGTCGATCTGCTCACCACGGTCATGGCCGATGAACTCGCCGAGGCGGAGGTGCCGGGGGAGCGGCAGCGCCTGTGGTCGCAGATCACCGCCTATATCGATGCGAATCTGGCCGATCCGCAGCTCTCACCGTCGACGATTGCCGCCGCGCATTTCATGTCCGTGCGCGCCCTCCACCAGGTCTTTGAGGGCAGCGGTGAGACGGTGTCGGGTGAGATTCGTCGTCGCCGGATCGCTCGCTGTCGGCAGGATCTGGCCGATCCGGCACAGGTGCAGGTGCCGGTCGCGGCCATCGGTGCCCGTTGGGGCTTGGGCGATCCGGCCCATTTCTCACGGCTCTTCCGCAGCGTCGTCGGCCGGCCGCCGGCCCAGTACCGTCGCAGCTCGCTGACCTGACTGCGCCGAAAGTCAAGAGTCCTGCCCCCAGAGCCAAGACGCGACCGCCCTCGATGCGAGAACCTGACGATACAGCCACTATCGCAAGGGGGATCACATGGGCGTGAATCTCAGCACGGGAAGCGAACCTGACAGCGCATCCGACCAGCCAGCCACCACGGGTCTCGACTCCCGCCGCATCGGCACCGTCGCTCTCGTCTTCATGATCATTGCCGCCTCGGCGCCGCTGACCGTTGTTGCCGGCGGCGTCCCGAGCAACTTCGCGGTCACCGGTCTCCTTGGAATCCCACTGTCGTTTGTCGTTCTCGGCATCATTCTCGTGCTCTTCGCCATCGGCTATGCGGCGATGAGCCGGCACGTGCACAATGCCGGTGCCTTCTTCGCATACATCTCCAAGGGCCTGGGCAAGCCAGTCGGGATGGGCGCTGCTGTCACCGCACTCGTCGCCTACAACTCGATGCAGATCGGCATCGCCGGAATGTTCGGATTTGTCTTCTCCTCCTTCCTCGACTCCATCTTCGGCCTGCAGGTCTCCTGGTGGGTCTGCGCGCTCATCGCCTGGGTCATCGTCGGGATCATGGGTGTCCTGCGGGTCGACTTCTCCGCAAAGGTCCTCGGGATCATCGTCGGCACCGAATTCCTCGTCGTCATCATCTACGACATCATCGGTCTCAGCCACAGCCTCGAAGGCGTCACGGCTGGTGGCATGCTTCCCGACCAGCTCTTCGCCCCCGGAGTCGGCGCGGCGCTGGCGTTCTCGATCGCGGCGTTCATGGGCTTCGAATCGGGTGCGATCTACAACGAAGAGTTCAAGGACCCCAAGCGCACAGCAGGGCGGGCGACGATCATCGCGGTCAGCATCATCGCCGTCTTCTACGCATTCTCCGCCTGGGCGATGACCGTGGCCGAAGGAACCTCGAACGTCGTCGGGCGATCGCAGGAGTTCGGCCCCGACCTCATGTTCGTCTTCCTCGGCGAACATGCCCCGGTCTGGTTCGTCGACCTCGCGAACCTGCTCTTCCTCACCTCGCTTCTGGCCGCACTCGTGGCCTTCCACAACATCGTGGCCCGGTATTTCTTCGCCCTCGGGCGTGATCGGGTGCTGCCGAGCGTTCTGGCCAGGACCTCGCGTCGTTCGGGTGCCCCGATTGCCGGGTCTCTGGCCCAGTCAGGGCTGGCACTCGTCGTCATCCTCGTCTTCGCCATCGCCGGTGCCGGCAGCGAGGATCCGCTGTTTCCCGTCGTCACCCTTTTCACCTGGCTGACGAACATGGGTGCCTTCGGGCTTGTCCTGCTCATGGCTCTGACCGCGCTGGCCGTCGTCGGATTCCTGCGCTCTCACTCGCAGGAGTATTCGCGGTGGACCAGAGCAATCGCACCGGGACTCTCAGCGATCGGTCTGCTCATCCTCTTCATCTCCATCGTCGTGAACTTCAACGTCCTCATCGGCCTTGAAGGCACCTCGGTGCTGTCCTGGCTGCTGCCCGCCATCGTGCTCGTGCCCGGCATCATCGGGACCATCTGGGCCCTCGTCCTCCGGTCGATTCGCCCACAGGTCTATGCAGGCATCGGCACAGGTGGAAGCCTGGGATGAGGCCCCGACCCGACCATCCCGCAATCACTCAATCAACCCCCGATAAAGGAGAATCATGAGCACCGACCTCACCACCTTCGCCGGACTGCTGTCATCCGTCGACGATCCCAATGGCCGCGACCTGCTCGACCCTGCCACCGGCGAAGTTGTCGGTCGCACCCGTGAGGGCAGTCCTGCCGACATCGACACCGCTGTCGCTGCCGCCCGCAAGGTCCAGTCCGACTGGGCAGCGCGGACCTCTGCCGAACGCAGCGACCTGCTGAACAAGGCCGCCGACGCGGTCGAAGCCTCCGCCGAAGCACTGGCCGAGCTGCTCTCACGCGAACAGGGGAAGCCGCTCAACGGACCCAACGCCCGCTTCGAGGTCGGTGCCTGCGCCGCCTGGCTGCGGGCCAACGCCGCCTTCGAGCTCGAACCCGAGATCCTCGTCGACGATGAGGAGACCCACGCCGAACTCCACTACGCACCTGTCGGCGTCGTCGGTGCCGTGGGTCCCTGGAACTGGCCGATGATGATCTCTGTGTGGCAGTTCGCGCCCTCATTGAAGATGGGCAACACCGTCGTCCTCAAGCCCTCCGAGTACACGCCTCTGTCGGTGCAGGCGCTCGTCGCAGTCATCAACCAGGTTCTGCCCGCCGACGTGCTCACCGTCGTCCCCGGCAGCGGCGAGGTCGGTGCCGCACTGACCTCCCACTCAGACGTCGACAAGATCATGTTCACCGGTTCGACGAAGACCGGTCAGGCCATCATGCGCTCGGCCGCAGACACCCTGGCACGGCTGACCTTGGAGCTGGGTGGCAACGATGCAGGAATCGTGCTTGAGAACGCCGATCCTGCCGCCATTGCCGGCGACCTGTTCTGGGGTGCGTTCATCAACACCGGTCAGACCTGCGCGGCGATGAAGCGCCTCTACGTTCCCGATTCCCTCTACGACCAGGTCTGCGAAGCCCTCGTCGAGGTGGCCAAGCAGTCACCGATGGGTGTGGGCCTGGAAGAGGAGAACGTACTCGGACCGCTGCAGAACAAACAGCAGTACGACATCGTCGCCAAACTCGTGCAGGCTGCCAAAGATGGTGGGGCTCGTGTCCTCACCGGCGGAGACCCCGCTGCAGACCAGCCGGGCTACTTTTACCCGACCACGCTGGTGGCCGACATCGACAACGACAACCCGCTGGTCGCCGAGGAGCAGTTCGGTCCGGCTCTGCCCATCATCAAGTACACCGACCTCGAACAGGCCATCGGCTGGGCCAATGAGCTCGAGGTCGGCCTGGGCTCCTCGGTCTGGGGCAGTGATCTCGAGGAATGCAAGAAGGTTGCAGCTCGTCTCCAGGCAGGATCGACCTGGATCAACAAGCACGGCGCAGTGGATCCGCGCATCCCCTTCGGCGGCGTGAAGAAGTCCGGCTTCGGACTCGAGTTCGGGCTCGAAGGACTCAAGCACGTCAGCGTTCCGCACGTGATCAGCTGGTAATACCTGCGCCCCCGGCGCGGCCGCTCGCGAGTCCGCAGCCGGCCCGTTCCCCTAATACTCCTCGACGTCACTATTTTCGCGTGGCGCCGGGGAGTTTTAGTGACGTCGGGGCGAGAATTAGGTCTCACTCGCCTCAGGCAGGATCTCTCGGACGATCTCGACGACCCGAGCCAGAGCCTCCGAGGGATTGTTGCGGCGCCAACCGAGCGCCAATGTGAACGCATCCCCACCCTCGGCGAGGCGAACATAGGTGACCCCGTCGATGCGGATGTGATTCGAGGACTCGACGACGATCGCGATCCCGACCTGCGCGCCGACGAGCGCGAGCAGACTGTAGGGATCCGGTGCCTCCTGCGCGATGTGCGGAAGATAGCCGGCCTGATCGGCCAGGCGCATCATCGCCTCCCGCACCTGCGAACCATGCGACGGCGCATAGGTGATGAACGGCTGCTCCCGCAGGTCGGCCATGGACACGCTCTCCGCGTCAGCGAGTTCGTGGCTGGTGGGGACTGCGACCATGACCCGCTCCTGCCGGATGACGTGGACGGCAATGCCCGCAGGTGCAGGCGGGGAGATGATTCCCATGTCCATGGTCCCGTCGCGAACGGCCAGGGCCGACTCACCGGAATACGTCTGAGGGTGCATCTCCAGGCTGATACCCGGCTGCCGGTCCGCAACCTCCCGGGCGAGCAGGGACAGGATCGAATAGCCACTCGTGCCGCCGAAGCCGATCCGCACCCGGCCGACCACGCCCTCCTTCGCAGCCCGAGCGATGCGTCGTGCGCCTTCGACCTGTGCCTGGATCGCTCGAGCGGGTTCGAGCAGGGCCTCACCGGAGGAGGTCAGTCGCACCCGACGTGTGGTCCGCTCGAACAGCTGCACATCGAGGTCCTTCTCGAGTGAGCGGATCATCTGGCTCAATGCCGGTTGGGCGATGTGCAGAGTCTCCGCGGCCCGCCCGAAATGCAGCTCCTGCGCGACGGCGAGGAATGCCGAGAAGTGCCGCAGCTCCATGGTTCCCGCTTTCGTCGTTGACCGGCTGTATCCACTGTCAGCCAAACATTGATAAAGAATTACAAATAATAGCCATGAGATTACGTCTTGGACACCGTGTAATACAAATGGAACAGTAATGAACCATGAACTACGTCGACCTCGACCCCGCCCTGCATCCCCTCATCGAGTCCTACCTCGGCACGAGCGATCAGGAGCTGCTCGCCCCGGTGCTCACCGCACTCGGCGCCGACGCCGCACAGCGCCTCGCCCCACTGGCCGACATCGCCGACAAGAACCCGCCGACCCTGGCCCAGTTCAACCGCGAAGGCGACCGGGTCGATGCCATCGACTATCACCACAGCTACCAGCAGCTGCAGAAGGCCGCCTACGAGGAATACGGCCTCTCGGCACTCTCCCACCGCGGTCTGCATGGTTGGGACGACGTGCCGCCGCACCTGGTGAAGTACATCCTCTCCTACGTCTTCGTCCAGGCCGAGTTCGGCCTGGCCTGCCCGGTGTCGATGACAGATGCAGCCGCGAGGACCTTGCGGAAGTTCGGCGAAGGCGAGCAGATCACCGAGGCGATCGACCGTCTGATCTCGACCGATCCCGATCTTCGGTTCACCGGAGCGATGTTCATGACCGAGATCCACGCCGGCACCGACATCGCCCAGACCTCGACCGTGGCCGAACGTGATGGTGAGAACTGGGCACTGTCCGGGCGCAAATGGTTCGCCTCGAACCCGGACGCCGACATCATCCTCACCCTCGCCCGCTATCCCGGCGGCGATGACACCACGCGCGGCGTCGGACTGTTCATGCTGCCCAAGCACCGCCCGGACGGGACGAAGAACTCCTATGTCATCGACCGGCTCAAGGACAAGCTCGGGACCAGGTCCATGCCCAGCGGCGAGGTTACCCTCAACGGAGCCTATGCGGTCCAGGTCGGGGCGCTCGAGCGCGGATTCCGGCAGATGGCGGAGATGGTCAACACCTCCCGGCTGTCGAACGCGATGCGCGCCACCGCCCTCATGCGCCGGTCCATCAATGAGGCGCTCGCCCACACCCGCGAACGCGTCGTCTTCGACAAGAAACTCATCGACGCACCCCTGATGCGCATGACACTCCTGCCGCTGCAGGCCGAAGCCGAAGCCGCACTCGGCCTCGTCTTCTACGCAGGCGATACCCTCCAGAAAGCCGACGCCGGGGATGCTTCCGCGGCCGCGCAGATCCGCGTCCTCACCCCGCTGGCCAAGCATTACATCTGCAAACGCGCCCGCTTCGTCGCCGGCGAGGCGATGGAGATCCGTGGCGGTCGCGGCTACATCGAAGAATTCCCCGACGCCCGCCTCGTCCGCGACTCCCACCTCGGCTCAATCTGGGAGGGCTCAAGCAACGTCATCGCCCTCGACGTCCTGCGCTGCATGCGCAAACAGAACACGCACCAGCTCCTGGCCGAGACGATGACGCAGAAACTGAACACCATCACCCTCGCCGAGGCGGGCCCTGAGATCCGTGAGCTCCTGACCAGGTGGACGGCGATCGTCGACCGCGGTGACGTGGTCTTGAACGCCGAGTCGGATGCTGCCGAGGCTCTTATCGGCGGCTATGCCGACGATCTGGCGCAGCTGATCATGGCCACCCTGCTGCTCGAACAGGCCGCTGCCGAGGTCACCCGTGACGACAACTTCCGCAAGCTGCTCGTCGCCAGGACCTTCATCGGCAGCAACATCACTGCCGATGAGAATGCCGTAGTCGACACACTCACCCATTTCGAGGACATCGTCGACGGCGAGACGGTGCCCCGCGATGCTGTCTCAACCGACATCGTCCCCGCACCCGCACCCGTGGCCTGAAGCCACAGAACACCGGAGCAAGTCGTGAGAACCACAGATTCAGAATCCACACCCGATACGAGCACCGCGGCAAGTGGGGCCTTCACCGGCCCGCTCGCCGGCGTGCGCGTCATCGACCTCTCGAAGATCCTCGCCGGACCCTACGCCACGATGTCACTGGCCGATCTCGGGGCCGAGGTCATCAAGGTCGAACACCCCGAGGGGGGAGACCCAACCCGTGCCTGGGGCCCACCCATGGTCGGCGCCGACGCCACGTACTTCCACGCCGCGAACCACAGCAAGAAGTCCGTGACGATCGATCTCAAATCCGATCGTGGACAGGCACAGGTCCACGAACTGTTGGCAGATGCCGATGTCCTCGTCGAGAACTTCAGGCCCGGCAGCTCACTGCAGACGATCTTCGACTACAAGGAGCTGGCAGCGAAGTTCCCGCACCTCGTCATCCTCCACATATCCGCCTACGGTGACCACGGCCCGATGCGCGATGAACCAGGTTATGACATGGTCGCTCAGGCGCGCGGTGGGCTCATGTCCCTGACCGGTGAGGCAGGAGGACCGCCGTTGAAGGCCGGGTTCGCCATGGGTGACCTGGGTGCGGGGCTGTTCGGCATCATCGGCATCGTCTCCGCACTCTTCGAGCGCAGCCGCACCGGCAAGGGCCAATACCTGACGACCTCTCTCTACGAGGGCCAGCTGGCGCTGCACGTGAACTGGGCGACGAACTACTTCGCCGACGGCAAGCGCCCGCATGCGCTGGGCTCTGGGCACCCCAACCTCGTGCCCTACCAGGCCTATCCGGCCGCCGATGACTACTTCGTCATCGCCATCGGCAACGACTCACTGTGGCAGCGCCTGTGCTCCGCTATCGACCGGTCTGACCTGGGCGCGGACGAGCGCATCATGACCAACACCGGCAGACTCGCACACCGTGACTTTGTCAACGAGGAACTCTCGGCGACGCTGCGGACGAAGACGGTCGACGAATGGTGCGAACTCTTCTCTGCCGCCGGAATCCCCGCTGCACCGATCAAACACCTCGACGAGGTCTATGCCGATCCGCAGACCGAAGCCCTCGGGATGGTCCAGACGGTCGACCATCCCACCGCCGGACCGATGCGGCAGGTGGCGTTCCCCGTCAACTTCAACGGAGTCCGCCCACCCGTGCGTTCCGCGCCGCCCGAGCTCGGAGCCGATACGGAGGATATCCTCGGCGCCACCGACCACTCATACCCAGCCACCACAGGAGCCTGAAATGACTACGACCGCCACTGCACAGGACGCCGCCGACCTCGACAAATCCGACCTCCTCAACCTCGAAGGGCTCTTCAGCGAGGCCGAGATCGAACTGCGTGACAAGGTGCAGGCCTTCGTCGATGAACGGTTCCGTCCAAACATCGCCGACTGGTACGAAAACGCCATCTTCCCCCGCGAGATCGTGGCCGAGATGGGCGAACTCGGGCTGCTGGGTATGCACCTGCACGGCTACGGCTGCCCCGGGCGCTCGGCCGTCGAATACGGCCTCGCCGCCATGGAGCTCGAAGCCGGCGATTCCGGACTGCGCACCTTCGTCTCCGTCCAGGGCTCGCTGGCGATGTCCGCGATCCACAAGTTCGGTTCCGAAGAGCAGAAGAACCGATACCTGCCGGGCATGGCCAAGGGCGAGATCATCGGCTGCTTCGGCCTGACCGAACCCACCGCCGGATCCGACCCAGGATCGATGGCGACCACGGCAACACGCAACGACGACGGTTCGTGGAGCCTGAATGGCGCTAAGCGCTGGATCGGCCTGGCCTCCATCGCCGATATCGCCGTCATCTGGGCCGCGACCGACGAAGGCATCCGCGGGTTCCTCGTCCCCACCGACACCACAGGATACACCGCGACCCCGATCGAACAGAAGCTGTCGATGCGGGCCTCCATCCAGTGCGATATCGACATCGTCGATGTCCAATTGCCCGCCGAGGCGGTCCTGCCCGATGTCACCGGACTCAAGGGACCGTTCTCCTGCCTCAACGAGGCCCGCTACGGAATCATGTGGGGCGCGATGGGTGCCGCCCGAGACTCCTACGAGGTGGCTCTGAAATATGCGCAGGAGAGGATGCAGTTCGACAAACCGTTGGCCGGTTACCAGATCACCCAGCAGAAGCTGGTGAATATGGTCCTCGAGATCCAGAAGGGAATTCTTGTGGCCGTGCAGACCGGTCGCCTCAAGGATGCAGGGACACTCGACCCTGTCCAGATTTCGGTCGGCAAGCTCAACAACTGCCGCGAGGCCATCGCTATCTGCCGGGAGGCTCGGACGATGCTCGGCGGCAATGGCATCACCCTCGAATACTCACCGCTGCGGCATGCAAACAATCTCGAATCGGTGCGCACCTACGAAGGCACCGACGAGGTTCACACGCTCATTCTGGGCCGCCACATCACGGGCGAGCAGGCGTTCCGGTAGGGCGAGCTTGCCACGCGCGGCTGAGTCGTATCAGGCGGATCTGCGGATGAGGCTTCGGAAACGCGACCACCAGTAGTCGAAAGCCTCATGCCTGCGCTGTGCTCGCTCGTCACGCAGCTCCGTCTGCATACGAGCCTCGTCCATGAACAGCTGTGCGCTCTCCATGCTGCGGATCGAACTCCATTGGCACCCGCTGACCATGATCATCGCTCCCCTCGCGCCTACTTCCAGTGTACTGCGCGGGGTATTGCCCTGCCCGCCTCAGAGTTCGGGGAACTCCACCCCTGTCAGCTCCTCGGACACGGTCCACAGGCGCCGTGCCACCTCGGCGTCTTGAGCCTCGCGGGAACGCCCGACGAGCTTCGGCTGTCCGAAGGTCTCCTTGAAGCGGCGCGGGCCGACATAGCTGTTGCCGGGGATGTCGGCTGTGGCGGCGCACAGTGTCGGCACGGCACCCTGCTGCTCGTCCTGCGAGATCAGACCGATCACAGCCTCGGTGACAGATGCGAGCAGGCGGTTGCCCTGCAGCCGGTAGAGGTTCGTCGCCGCCAGTCCCGGATGGGCCGCGGTCGCGATGACGGGCGAGCCCACTTCGGTGAGGCGTCGCTGGAGTTCGGAGGTGAAGAGGAGGTTCGCAAGCTTTGACTGCCCGTAGGCCGGCATCGGCTTATACGGTCTGCGTTCCCAATTGAGGTCATCGAAATCGATGGTCCCCATTCGGTGCCCGATCGAGGAGACGGTGACCACCCGATCTCGGATCTGGGGAAGCAACAGATTGGTCAGGGCAAAATGGCCCAGATGGTTCGTGCCGAACTGGGATTCGAACCCGTCCGCGGTGCGACCCAGCGGTGGGGCCATGATCCCCGCATTGTTGATGAGGATGTCGATCGGGTCGGTGAATTCCTCTGCGAAGGCACGCACCGAAGCGAGATCGGCGAGGTCGAGTTGTCGCACATCGACAGGTCCGCGCATCGTCTTCGCCGCGGCCCGTCCCTTGTCCAGGTTGCGCACCGCAAGCACGACATGCGCATCCATGCCCGCAAGCATGGACGCTGCCGCTCGGCCGATTCCGCTGTTGCCACCGGTGATGACGATGGTGCGGTCAGCCGCTGATGAGATTCTGTCATCGAGCCTATTGCCCATAAAGCCATCGTAAGCCCAAGTGAGGCGTTCAAGACTCCTCGCAAAATGTTAGGGTAGCCTTCGTGCCGCAGACTCCCTCATCAGGTTCGATGCTTCTCCGCAGAGCCGTCCGCCGGCGGCTCGGTATCCTGCTTCCTGGCGTCATCACGATGTCGCTGTGGCAGGTCTGTGAGGCATTCGTTCCCGTCGCCATCGGCATCGTCGTCGATGTCGCGATCATCCCGCTCTCCCTCCCGATGCTCCTCGTCTCCGTCCTCGGCATCGCCCTGCTCTTCACCGTGCTCAGCCTCGGGTACAGATTCGGTGCACGATTGTGCAACTCTGCCCGCGAACACGAGGCGCACGCCCTGCGCGTGGAGATCACCCACGCGGCTCTCACCTCGGCGAACCTTCCACCCGACCGTGCCTCCGGTGAGGTCCTCTCGATCGCATCGGCGGACGCGGACACGGCGGCACAGTCCTTCGCCCAGCTGGGACGGGGAATCGCCTCCGTGCTGGGCATGATCACGGCCGCCGTATTCCTCCTCATCGCTGACCCAGTGACCGGACTCGTCGTCCTCGTCGCAGTACCCATCGGGCTGCTCATCGTGGCTCTGCCCGGACGATCCGTGTCCGCCAAAGCCAACGCACAGCTCGAGGCCGTGGCACGAGCCGGCCGTTCGGCCTCCGACCTCATGCACGGGCTGCGCGTGATCAAGGCCATGGGCGGTGAAACCTGGGCCGTGGACCGCTACCGTCACACCTCGGACGAGGCCGCGACCGCCGGCATCGCCACAGGTGAGAGGACCGGCCGCCTCGCCGGTCTCGGAGCACTCGTCATGTCGGTCGTGCTCGCCATCGTCCTCATCGTCGCCGGCCTGCGCCTCATCGACGGACAGATGAGCGTCGGCGCACTCATCGGCATCCTCGGCATGACCGCATTCCTCACCGAGCCGATGCGCGCCCTGGCCGAGATCGTCGGCCTCTTCGCCCAATCCCACGGAGCCGCCCAACGGATCACTCGTCTGCTCACCGACATCGACGATGCCGAGTCGCCGATAGCACAGAACGACGCTGCTGCGCCGACGACGCCCGCAACCGCTCCTGCAACCGCAGCCGCACCGACCATCGACATCGACGGCGAAGCGATCAGCATCCGCGATTGGGCCGTGGGGGAGGACCGCACGGTCGACTTCACCACCATCTTCGGCACCCTGACCTGCATCGTCGCCGAAGCACCCGAGTCGGAGACCGCGCTGATCACCGCCTTAAGTGCCCACGCCCGCGGCACCACGGTGGACCAGATGCTCGTCTCACCGCACACAGTTGACCTGTTCGAAGGCACCATCCGCTCCAACATCACCATGTTCCTCGGTGCCGGCGAGGCCCCTGTGAGCGCCGAGGTGCTGGCCGCTTCGGGTGCCGACGAACTCCTCGATCTCGTCGAGAATGGACTCGACCACCGCATCCAGGAACTCGGAGGGAACCTCTCCGGTGGGCAGCGCCAGCGGGTGGCCCTGGCCAGAGCCCTGCACGCCGACCCCAAGGTCCTGGTCCTCCACGAACCCACGACCGCGGTCGACGCCGTCACCGAGGCACGCATAGCCTTCGGGCTCCAGGACCTGCGCAGCTCACGCGGTGGTGCCGCCACGATCATCTTCACCAGCTCACCGGCTTTCCTCGCCGCCGCCGACTCAGTCGTGTTCGTGCCCACCACCGGCCCGAGCCTCGTGGGCAAGCACGCCGAACTCCTCGCCGCCGCGGACGACACAGACGGCGCAGCCGCAGCCTACCGAAACGCGGTGAGCCGATGAGCGCGCCCTCGGAGCAGACACCGCAGACGACACTGGCGATCGCCTCCCGGCGTCGCTCATTCGCCCACCTGGCTCCGCTGCTGCGGGCCCGCTGGAACTGGCTCATCGTCCTCATCCTCGCCGGCATCGCCAACGCCGGTGCCGGGCTCGTGGGACCGTGGGCGATCGGCCGCCTCGTCGACGAACTTCCTGCCAGAGCCGGATCAGATGTCGTCATCACGTGTGCGACCGCTGTAGCCGTCGCCGGCGTGGTCATGGCCTTGGGTACCTGGATCGGCGCGTGGGCGCTGGCCCGTATCGCGATGCCCGTCGTCGCGGACCTGCGTACCCAGGTCGTCGACTCCGCACTCACCCTCGAATCACAGCGCATCGAATCGACGGGGACCGGTGACCTGGTCTCGAGGGTCGCCGACGATTCCCGCAAGATCAGTGAGGCCGCAGCACAGGTGCTGCCGCTCGTCGTCGAATCGCTCCTCATCGTCATCGTCTCCGCTGTCGGTCTGGCCGCGATCGACTGGCGCCTGGGCATCGTCGGTCTCGTCGCCCTGCCGATGTACTGGCTCACCCTGCGCTGGTACCTGCCCAGGTCGGAGCCGCTCTACAAGGAAGAGCGCGCTGCCTTCGGGCGCCGTGCCGGTCGTCTCCTCGGCGGGCTCACCGGCGCCCGAACCCTGCGTGCCTACCGTGCGGAGTCCGGGGAGCTTACCCGCATCGACTCCGCCTCCGGGCAGGCCCGGGACCTCTCGATCGGCGTGTTCAGCTTCCTCACCCGCGCCTTCTCACGCAACAACCGCGCCGAGGCTGTCGTGCTCTCCCTGCTTCTCATCGCCGGGTTCGCCCTCGTCTACTTCGGGGAGACGACCGCTGGTGCCGTGACCACCGCGGCCTTGGTCTTCCACCGCCTGTTCAACCCGATCGGTGCCCTGGTCGGCCTCTTTGACCAGGTCCAATCTGCAGGAGCCTCACTGACCCGCATGGTCGGCGTCATCGATGAGGCAGCAAGCTCGCCGAGGCGGACGACCGAGATCAGCATCGACCGTCCCGCCCTGGTGTTGGAGGACCTGTGGTTTTCCTACGATGAGGATCCCGAATCGAGCAATCATGTCCTCAAGGGTGTGAGTCTGCGCCTGAATCCCGGTGAGATCGTCGCTGTCGTCGGCACCACAGGGGCTGGGAAATCGACGCTGGCACGGATCGCTGCGGGACTCTCCGCACCCACCCGAGGCCGAGCCGAACTTGCCAGGGACACAGCCACCTCGGCGGGGGAGGTGGGACGGTCGGTGTCGCTGACCGAGCTGCCTGACGACAAGCTGCGCGGGCACATCACGATGGTCGCCCAAGAGGTGCACACGTTCACCGGGACCCTGCGTGAGAACGTGGCGTTGCCGGTACCGGAGGCCACGGATGAGCAGATCATCACAGCATTGGACACCATCGGTGCCGGCTGGGCGAGGGCTCTGCCGCACGGGCTGGACACTGAGGTCGGTGACGGCGGCACACGCCTCAGCGCCGTTGAGGACCAGTCGATCGCCCTGGCCAGGCTGGTGCTTGCCGACCCCGACTTCGCGATCCTCGACGAGGCGACCGCCGAGGCCGGGTCCGCCGGTGCCCACGTGCTTGAACGCTCTGCGCAGGCCGCCCTCGCCGGACGTGGTGCCCTCGTCGTCGCCCATCGCCTCAGCCAAGCAGAGACCGCTGATCGGGTTCTCGTCATGGACCACGGGCGGGTCGTCGAGGAGGGCCCGCACGAGGAGTTGGTCGCGGCGGGTGGCCGTTACGCCCAGCTGTGGTCGGCGTGGTCGGCGTGATGTTACGGCCGGGGCGCGTGGACGCTCAGCGCCAGCGCTGCCAGGCTGCCTGACGGCTGACGTCGGCCATTTCGGCCACCCGGGCCCAGGAATTGTGCTCGGCCATCGTGCGAGCACTGGCCCCCAGTGCCTCACCGACCTCGGCAGAGAGACTGAGCAACGCCGAAAACGCCTCGGGGTCCGGCGAATGGGACAGATCGTGGACGGCCTGCCGTGCTGTGCCGAGCAGATCGGCCACAGCGGAGCCCGCGAATTCCCTGACCGGCTCCGCGATCGGCTGGCTATCGGGCTGCCCGTCGACAGGTATCGGTTCGGGACTGTCTTCATCGAGGGTCACGATGATCATCTCCTCGGTAGAGTTCAGGCTGCGGGTCCAGGTGCGGTCGTGCCAATGATATTCGACCTCGCCGCGCAGCGGCAGATAGACGGCAGTGTACAGGGTGCCGAAGGCGTTGTCGTAGTCGTCGCTGAAGACTCCGGGGGTGAGCATTCTCTCGGCCATCTCCTGCACATCGCACCCCTGCTCCACCGCCGCGGTGAGCAGCTCCTGTCGCTCGAGGCTGCGGAATCGTCGTGCATGCTCGGGGAACTCCGGGTGGCGACCGCGATGGTTCGTCGCCACCGGATCATCGATGACCTCCGGTCTCATCCCGGGACCGACGTAGGCCGTCACTGCTGTGCCATCGGCATCGATCATGGTCAGGTTGTAGAACATGGACACCGGTATCGTCTCGAGCCGGCGCAGGGCCTCCGGCACGGAGCCGGCAACCTCCAGCAGGAAGCGCACTACCAGCGGAGCGGCGAAGCCATCACCGTCGCCTGGACGCCCGCCGAATGCCAAGGAGACCGCGAGCCCGTCCTCGTTCATCCCATCGAGCAGACCCCACAGGCAGTCCGAGGTCCCGATCACCCGGCGGGAGCCGAAGCGAGTCGAGGCATGGACCTGCTCGAACAGCTCCAACCCGTAGTCGTAGTTGCGCACCAGCGCCGGCTCAGGAGACTGCAGGGCAACCTGTGAACACCCGGGGAGGAAACGCGGCGGGTTCCACAGCGTGAGCATGCGTGCCGCGGTCTCGTCCCCGCGTGCGAGTTCGACCAGGCGCTGCCAGGTGGGGACGAGTTCGGGCATGTGTTCACGCAGTTTGGCCTCGGCCGTGGCCAGACTGGGACGGGCTGCGTCCCCGTCGCGGAGGTACCAGGACCGATAGCCGGGCCAGACGGCATCGAACAGTGACTGCCAGCGGGTCGAGGGGCGGTCTTCGGTGATTGCAAAGAAATTGAATGAGGTCATGCGTCAAGATTAGGTTGACACTCCTGGAGTGTCAACAAAACCTTGACAAGACTTGGTGGTTGGATCTTTCACCGGCCGAGACGAACTGCGATCAGCTCAGCCCCAGAATCGTCGTCGCAATGGTGAAGTAGATGATCAGGCCGGTGGCGTCGCAGAACGTGGAGATGAATGGATTGGAGAACACCGCCGGATCCGCCCCGACGCGCTTGGCGATGATCGGCATCAGCCCGCCCACGGTCGCGGCCATCATGCACACCGACAGCAGAGTCAGTCCGATGACCAGCCCGATCGCCCACCCATAGACCAAGCCGGCGACGATGAAGCCCAAAGTGCCGAGCACAGCTCCCAGCAGTGCACCGACTCGCAGCTCGCGCCAGATGACCTTCCCGAGGTCGCGAATCCGCACCTCGCCCACGGCCAGCGCCCTGGTCACGGTCGTCGCGGCCTGGTTGCCGGTGTTACCGCCCGTGCCGGTGAGCAACGGGATGAAGAGGGCGAGGATGACGACCTGGTCGAGTCGATCCTCGTAGACCTCGAGGACCTGGACGGTGAGGATCGCGGAAACGGCGAGGACCAGCAGCCACACGATGCGGCTCTTGACCAAACGGAAGATCGTGCTCGATAGGTAGGACCGGTCGAGGGGTTCGGAGCCGCTGGAGCGGGCGATGTCCTCGGCATCTTCCTCATCGACGATGTCGAGGACGTCGTCCATGGTCAGGATCCCGACGAGGCGGTCCTCCTGGTCCACGACCGGCATCGCGATGAGCCGGTGGGAGAGGAACTCACGGGAGGCGACCTCACGATCGGTCAGCGCCTGCGTGCTGATGGATTCGCGCACCATGTCCCCGACAAGGTCCTCGGATTCGGCTGCGATGAGGTTACGTAGGGACACCACGCCCAAGAGGACACGACCGACCCCGACGACGGGCAGGAGGTAGACGGTCTCAGGACCGTCGATGCGGGCGCGGACGACCTCCATCGCTTCGGCGGCGGTCCAGTCCCTGTGGAGGCTGAGCACCTCGGGTGACATGTACCGGCCGATCGCCTTCTTCGGGTAGCCGAGGACCGCGGTGGTCATCTCCCGTTCTTCGGCATCGAGACCGCTCATCAGCCTGCGGGCGACGTTGGCGGGAAGTTCGCCGAAGAGTTCGGCACGGTCGTCGGGGTCGAGTCCCTCGACGATGTGGGCGACCTCCGGTTCCCGCAGGCTCTGGATCAGTTCCGCCTGGTAGCCCGGTGGAAGGTTCTCGAAGACTGCGAGTGCGTCATCCTTGTCCAGGATGCGGAAGAGGACCGCCGACTGCAGAGGAGTGCTCGTGTGGACGAGGCGGGTCAGTTCGGGGAGCGGAACCTGGTGGGCAAGATCGGCGATCTCGTCCATCGCGGACCGGTCGATGCGTCCCGTCAGCGCGGATTCGAGGCGGTCGGCCGCCGAGTTCTCCACCGTCATATCAGTCATGACTGCTCCTTACCGTCCGCGGCCTAGGTGATCGCAGTCCACCCTATGTCACCATGAGACACCAGGCCCAAAGCGGCCCGCTGGTGACGGGTGCGATCGTCATATGGTGGGGCACGACAACTACGCGGCGAACTATGCGACCGGGACTCTCACTAAGTGGATCCGACGCTCGACGCTGCTTGCCACTGGAGTGCTCTCCGCAGCCCTGCTGGCCGGCTACCCGTTTATGCCCGATCTGATCCCCACCCACTTCGACCTTTCGGGCAGGGCCGACAGCTACGGTCCGAGCTGGACGCTGTTCGTCCTCGTCGGTCTGCTCTGTGTGCTCATCGCCGCAACCTCATGGCTGTCCACGCGGCCGCAGATGCTCAATTTCCCGGTCGTCGTGACCGCAGGGAACGCGCAGTCCATCTTCCGGGAGTCAGAACGAATGATGGTGTGGGTCTCGGCAGCCCTATTCATCGTCTACCTCGGCAGCGGCATCTCTGTCTGGGGCGGCTACGGCGCCCCCTTCCTCCTCGCCGGAATCCTCGGCCTGGCAATCGCGACGATCCTCGGGGTCAAACGAACACTTTCGGTCGGCTGAGCCGTCACCTTCACAGTTCGGCCGAGCCCGAACAGTCAGGGGCATACCATCGAAGCTATGAACAGGAGCCACCCGGAATCGGCACCGAACATCGCCGCACTGGCCTCGGCGATCGCCGACCCCACCCGCGTCATGATCTGCACGAGCCTCCTCGACGGCAGAGCATGGACGCTCACGGAGCTCTCACGTGCCCTGCAGACGCCGATGTCATCGACGTCCGAACATGTCAGCATCCTCATCGCTCGCGGCGTTCTGGCCGAACGGCGGCAGGGCAGGCACCGCTATGTGCAGCTGGCCTCGAGGGACATCGCCGACTGGCTCGAACACACCGGTGCGCTTGCGGGGGAGCGGATCGAATCGGCTCCGAGCCTGGCGGCCAAGACCCGCGACGGGCACCTCCTTGAGGCACGAACCTGCTACCGGCACATCGCCGGACGTCTGGGAGTCCAGATCTGGGCGGCAGTCACCGCGAGAGGGTGGGCCGATGGCACGGCGTCCGTGACCGAATCGGGAATTGCCGGCCTGGCAGTTGAATGGGGAATCGATGTCCCCACCGCGGCCTCAATCTCTCGCCCGCTGACACGAGCCTGCCTCGATTGGACGGAACGACGCACCCACCTCGGCGGGTGGCTCGGCGACGCCATCTGCGCACAATTCCTCGACCGGGAATGGATCGTCCGCCGCCGCAGCTCTCGCGCACTCACACTCACACCAACCGGTCGGGACGAACTCGGCTGGATTCTCACCACCGAGGTGACACAGCTATGACCAGCACAACTTCCGACCCGCGCCCGTCCTTCCACCGGCTGCACATACCTGGGGACCCGTTCATCCTGCCCTGCGCCTGGGATGTGGCGAGTGCGCGACTGTTCGCCGAGGCGGGTCACCCTGCCGTAGGCACCACCAGTCTGGGTGTGGCCGCCGGAATCGGCGCCGCCGATGAAGACCGGGCAACGCTGACCGCCATGGTCGCTGTGTTGAGGAGCATCAGACGGGCATTGCCCGAAGCCCTGCTCACCTGCGATTTCGAAGACGGCTACGGTGACGACCCGGCTGCCGTCACCGACATTCTCCGCGAGGCCTTCTCTGCAGATGGGGCAGGCTCACCACGAGAGGGCGCCGGCCTGAGGATCGAGGGAATCAACATCGAGGATTCCGCTCGTGGTCGCCTCGTCGAACCACGCGCACTCGCCGCCAAAATCGTTGCGATCAAAGAGACCTTCCCAGGACTCTTCGTCAATGCCCGGATCGACACTTATTGGACCGGTGAGGATAACCTCGGCGATACTCTCGAGCGGATGCGTTGCTATGCCGATGCCGGGGCAGACGGGATCTTCGTTCCCGGTGACCTTGATCTGGCCGTCGTCGCACAGATCGTGGACGCGAGTCCGCTGCCGGTCAATGTTCTCGCCAGCCCGCGATACTCACGCACGCAGTTCGCCGAGGTGGGAGTGGCGCGCATCAGCACCGGTTCGCTGCTCTACCGGGCCGCGATCTCAGCGGCAGCGCAGTCACTGAACGGGCTGAGTGAAGACCGCCCGGCGCAGACAGCGAACGTGCTGACCTACCGGGCGGTCTCGCAGCTGGGCGACTAGCCACAGCTCAGTTCTCGGTTCAGTCCTCGTCCTCGGTCAGCATCTCATCACCGGGACGATTCCCCAGATCAGTCGCGGTGGCGGAATCCGTGGAGAACTCACCGGAGATGTCCGGGGCATCAAGTTCGTCGCCCTCACCCGAGTCGTCGAGCAGGGCATCATCGGCACCTTCGATGCCTGTGCCCTCGGGGCCATCGGCACCGGGTTCGGCATCGATTGGTTCGACATCGAGGTCCGGGTCGAGTTCCGGATCGACGTCATCGGCTTCCGCCTCGGCGGCATTGAGCTCCGGATCATCGAGCTCATCGGCCGTGGGTTCGTCGAGGGTGGGGTCATCCATCAGTGGTGCACCCATCTCGGGTTCGTCCTGCCACTGTGTCGGATCGTTGGGAATGTCGCTCATGATCGCTCCTTCGGTGGTCGTCGTGTCTGTCGACGCCCACATTGTTGCACGAGCAGCGGGCGGTGCGCAGGTGATGCGATCACCTGCGGTCGTAGCGTTCCTTCCATGTCTGCCAGTCCCAGGCGCTGAGGAACTCTTCGGCCGCGGCCTCACCCGATCCGATGAGATCGATCTTGTCCGCCAGTGTCAGGTCGAAGTCGGTGCTGCTCTGTGCACCGGTGTCGACGAAGATCGTGCGATCGGTGACCGAGGGCTCATCGATATGGCGTCGGTCGTGGGCATTGATCATGGTCGACAGGAGCGAGAGCGCGTATTGGTAGGTGTTCGCATTGGGCCGCCATTCGGCTTCGGCCGTCGTTCTGGCCGAGAGCATCACTCCCAGGGTGGGCCAGCGTGCAGGCTGGCTGTCTTTGCGATCGAAGATGTCGACGGGGAAGTTCGAGAGCAGGCCGCCATCGGCCGCGAGCACCGAGGCACCGCCTGCGGTCTGCGGATCTGCCCCCAGAGAGCGGGGCCGGAAGAAGAACGGAGTTGCCGCGGACGCACAGACTGCCTCGGCGACCGACTGCGAATCCGGGTCGACGCCCAGTGCCTCGTGGTAGTCCCAGGGCAGTCGGAGCATGCGACCGCGAGAGACATCGGAGACGATGACGACGAGGCGGTACTGCCGCTCCGGCGGCAGCGCACTGTACGCATCGTGCAGGCGCAGATCGCCCCAGGTTCGGATGCCCTGTGCGGCGAGGATGTCGTCAAGGAAGTCATAGAGCGCCGAGCCGAGGTACATTCCCTTGTGGAACACAAGTCCCTGGATCTTCCCCAGCCACGGCACGAGACGGAAGGCCGGGCTGAGGTCTTCGAAGTCCGTGAAGTCCTTGCCCAAGATCGTTTCGATGAGCTTTTCCGGAGGAATTCCCGCGGCAGTCAGTGCGCCCACGATCGCACCGGCCGAGGTTCCCGCGATGCGGTTGAAGGAATAGTTCGCCGAGCTCAGCGCATTGACCGCGCCGACGAGGCCGGGAAGTTTGGCGCCCCCACCTTCGAGGACCAGATCGGTGACGGCCATGACGCGCTCCTCCTCAGAGACCTCGGTATCCCGGCGACCCCCGTGCCGACGGGGCTCCTCTCATTGTCTACCAGCAGGGGCGGAGACAATGAGAGGAGTGGGCCGTGTTGCTGCTCAGCGTGGTGCGGGCGCGGACGCAGGGTCGGCGTCATTGAGCTCGGCGGCCGGTGATGCAGTGTTCTGTTCTGCGATCACTGGGCGGCGGCCGGTGAAGTGATCCATGGTCTTATTGACGCCGAGGAAGTCCATCACCTTGTCGAAGACCCGTGTGGGCAGCAGTCGCGCCCCGGGCAGGATGCGGACCAGCGACGGCATGACCAGCTGCTCACGACCTGATTCGACGGAGTCCAGGACGTCATTGGCGACGTTGGTCTCTTCGAGGATGGGCAGGAGACGTGGGAACTTGGTTTTGACGCCTTCGAACATGCCGGTGTTGATGTAGAACGGGCAGACGACGAGGGTGTTGACGTTGTGACCATCGGCGCGCAGTTCGGCACGCAGCGATTCGGTGAAGCCCACCGCGGCGTACTTGCTTGCCGAGTAGTCGGTCTGCCTCGCTACGCCGACCATTCCTGCAGCACTTGAGATGGTGACCACTGTGCCCCGGTCGCGCTCGAGCATTCCGGGCAGGAAGGCACGGGTGACCCAGTACAGGGCGAGGGTGTTGACATCGTAGACTCGGCGGATCGCGGCCTCATCGGCCTCGAGCAGCTTCGTGCCGGTGACGATTCCGGCGCAGTTGATGAGGACGTCCACGGGACCGGTGTCTTCGGCGATTGCTGTGACCTGTTTGGAGTTGCCTACGTTGACGGTGAAGGACCGGGCACTGGTGCCGGTCGCTGCGATCTCGTCGGCAACGCGCTGTCCGCTCTCTGTTGAGAGATCCCAGATCAGAACCTCCGCTGCTCCACGCGCTGCGGCGTCGAGTGCCATCAGACGGCCGATGCCGCTGCCGGCGCCGGTGATCAGTACTCGTGCACCTTCGATAGGGGTACCGCGGGTCATATTTTTGCTCCTTTGCATCTCGAGTTTCAGCGCATGGTTCGAATGGGGACGCTGTTACTGACATCACAATACATGCCATAGTTACTGATTCGTAACCAGTTGGTCTCTTCTCTTTTCACTCTCCAGAGTGATGTCGGCCCAGACACGTGCCCCCTATCGTCGCGGATGGACGGGGCGAACGCTTCCGGTCATCCTATGAATGGAGTCAATGTCGTGCGTCTCATCAAACAGCTTGTCGCCGTTGTGGCAGTCACCGCGCTCGGAGGGGTCGCGGCAAATATCGTTGGAGGAAACGGGGTGTTGGCTCTCCTGGCAGGGCTCATTACTGCAGCCCTGACGCTCGTCGTCTACCGCGCTGTCGTGCGGCGCACTGAACATCGCTCGGTCGCCGAGGTGTCGTCGGCAGGTGCTCTCCGGGCACTCAGCCTCGGAGCGCTCATCGGCGTCGGACTATTCTCTCTTGCGATCGCTGCCATTGCGCTCCTCGGTGGGTACACGGTTGATGGGCTCGGATCTCCAGGAGCACTGTTGGGGCTGCTCGGTCTCATGGCAGCAGCCGCGGTCACTGAGGAAGTGATCTTCCGGGGTGTCCTGTTCCGAGTCGTCGAAGAGCGGACCGGCTCATGGATCGCCATGGTGGTAACCGGACTGGCGTTCGGCCTCATGCACCTGCTGAACCCCAACGCTTCACTCTTCGGTGCGATCGCCATTGCGGTCGAAGCCGGCTTCATGCTCACCGCCGCCTATATGGCGACAAGACGACTGTGGGTTCCGATCGGTCTGCATTTCGGATGGAACATAGCTGCTGGCGGAATCTTCAGCACTGAAGTCTCCGGAGCCAATACTCCGCAGGGGCTGTTGGATGCGACGATGTCAGGCCCGGTGCTCCTCACCGGCGGAGACTTCGGTCCCGAGGGCAGCGTGCTCTCCATTGCAATCTGCATTCTCGCAGGTGCCGTCTTCGTCTGGATGGCTCATCGACGCGGAACAATACTTCCACCGCGCAGTCGGCGGCAGGTGCCCGAGGCCTCCCCGCCGGTGCTCAGCGAGGGCTGACTGGGCCTGGGCCGGCTGCGGATACACGAAAACCCTCGCCGAGGCGAGGGTTTTCATTGTGTGGTGGCTCCGACCGGCGTCGATCCGGTGACCTTTCGATTTTCAGTCGAACGCTCTACCAACTGAGCTACAGAGCCAAGCCGCCAACATACCGAAGCATGTTGAGAGAAACAAAGGCCCTTCCGAAGAAGAGCCTTGTGCTCCGCGACCCTGACCGGACTCGAACCGGCGACCTCCGCCGTGACAGGGCGGCGCGCTAACCAACTGCGCTACAGGGCCTAACTGGTGTAACTAGTGTATCCGTTGTGGTGGCGGACTTTCCAATCCTACACCGTACCCCCAACGGGATTCGAACCCGTGTCGCCGCCGTGAAAGGGCGGTGTCCTAGGCCTCTAGACGATGGGGGCCCAGGTTGTCCTCGGATTCCCCCGGGGCAACGACGTTAAGCTTATCCCAACCGTTTTGCTGAGCGCAAACCGGCAACCCGTGTCCTCGGTCACACTGTTTCGCAGCCCTGCGAAACAGCGATCGAGAGGGCAGTCCACAGCTCCTTCGGAGGCCCTCCGATTAGGCTGGGGGCATGGAAGACCTCAGTGATGACGAGTTCGAAACGATCCTTGATGAGGCACTCGACCAGCTTCCCGCGGGGGTGACTGACGAGCTCGACAATGTTGCGCTCTTCGTCGAGGACCGGCCCGAGGATGGGAACACGCACCTGCTGGGCCTCTATGACGGAACGCCCGTGGGGGAGCGGGGAATCTCGGGCCTCGAGCTGCCGGACAACATCTTCCTCTACCGCGACAATCTCGTCTCCTTTGCCGAGGACCGCGATCACCTGCGCAGCGAAATCGTCATCACCATCGTCCACGAGATCGCGCACTTCTATGGAATCGACGACGAACGCCTCCACGAGATCGGCTGGGGCTGAACCCAGGCGCCCCTCCGCAGTCCCCGCAGGCGACGGTGAAGTCCAGCGTCATCCCAGGTCGTAGGCGGTGACAGGAGGTTCATCCGCCCTCATTGATTGGCGCTCGAGCCTGGACTTCGCTTATTGTGGGCGGGTACCCATCAGCACTCGATACAACATTCCGTCCGTATCGACGCGGGAACACAGGGACGAAAGTCCCGGGCAGAAATGCTCCGCGTGTCCCCGCAGATTTACGGGCAGGAGGCACGACCCCTTTATGACAGTGGCATCCAAACCGACAAGCGCGGCTACCCCGGCCGTCCGTGTACTCAACCTGGCAGGCATCGACTACACCCTGCACAGCTTCGATCACGACCCCAGCACCCGCCGTTACGGGTCCGAAGCAGCCGATAAGCTCGGCGTCGGCTCTGACCAGGTGTTCAAGACCCTGATGATCCAGGTCGACGGCGCCCCCGTCACCGCCCTGGTCCCCGTGTCCGGGCAGCTCGACCTCAAGGGTCTCGCGTCCGCACGCGGAGCGAAGAAGGCTCAGCTGGCAGGCGTGGCCGAGACCGAGCGTCGCACCGGCTACCCGGTCGGCGGAGTCTCTCCGTTCGGGCAGCGTCATGCTGTGCCGGTCGTCATCGACCGCACCGCACTCGAGCACTCCTCGGTCTTCGTCTCCGCAGGCCGCCGTGGCCTCGAGATCGAGATCCGTCCCGAGGACCTCGTCATGCTCACCAACGCACAGGTCGGGAAGATCGCAGCACTGGACTGATCAGTTCAGCACTGATCGACACCCAGACCTGATCACACCCATTCGACGTCACCGACGGCGGGCTCTGCCTGACCGGCGGTGACGTCTGCGTATATCGCCAGGGCCGCGTCCACCTCGGCGACGGGGACCATCATGTCGAGCTCCACGGCGGCACCGTACTGTGACCGTGTCGTCCAGCCCCGGTTCCCGGCCGCTCGATCCAGGGCGTTGGCCTGGGCGTAGTCCACCTCGGCGCGCACCGGCACCAGCTCATGCTTCGTCACGATGCGTGCCGTTTCCAAGGCCGCCGAGGTGGCCTGGCCGTAGGCGCGGACGAGTCCTCCCGCACCCAGCAGAGTTCCCCCGAAATACCTGGTCACCACCGCAACGACGAAGGTCAGCTGGTGTCCGGAGACGACGTCGAGGATCGGTGCCCCGGCGGTGCCCGCCGGCTCGCCGTCATCGCTGAAGCGCTGTGTGCGCGAATCGGGATCGAGGACGAACGCAGTGCAATGATGGCGCGCCTTCGGATGGGCGCTGCGGCGCTCGGCGATGACCTCCCTGGCCTCTGCCTCGTCGGCGACCGGCGCGAGGTACCCGATGAAGCGTGACTTCTTGATCTCGATCTCGGTCTCAGCGGGGGCGGCGATCGTGCGGTAGGGCATGCCGATCACTCTACCGAAGACCACTGACGCGGACCCCGCCACCACGGGCCCGGACCGTTTCGCCGGAATCTGATCTACGATGAGCGGACGAACCTGAACAATGGTGAAAGGGTGATGCGTTGTGCAGCAGCTCAGCGAAGCTGAAATCTCGGCGATCAAGGACGAATCCGCCAGAGCCTACGAACTCGATCGAGCGCATGTCTTCCACTCCTGGTCGGCCCAGGAGCTCATCGACCCGATGACCGTCTCCCGCGCGCAGGGCTCGACCATCATCGACGGTCAGGGGCAGTCGTTCCTCGACTTCTCCTCACAGCTGGTCAACACCAACATCGGCCACCAGCATCCGAAGGTCGTCCAGGCCATCAAGGACCAGGCGGACCTGCTGTGCACGATCAGTCCCGCCCACGTCAACGCCGCCCGGTCCGAAGCCGCTCGGCTCATCACCGAGCGCACCCCGGCCGGTCTGGACCATGTGTTCTTCACCAACGGCGGCGCCGATGCCAACGAGCATGCGATCCGCATGGCCCGGCTGCACACCGGCAAACACAAGATCCTCTCCCGATACCGCTCGTATCACGGGGGCACGGAGACGGCAGTCAACGTCACCGGTGACCCGCGCCGCTGGTCCAATGACCGTGGCGACTCCGGTGTCGTCCACTTCTTCGGGCCTTTCCTCTACCGGTCCGAATTCTCGGCCACCACCGAGGAGGAGGAGACCGAGAGGGCTCTGCGCCACCTCGAGCGCACCATCGAACTCGAGGGCCCGTCGACGATCGCCGCGATCATCCTCGAGTCCATCCCCGGCACCGCCGGCATCATGCTGCCTGGCAGCGAGTACATGCAGGGCGTGCGAGCCCTGTGCGACAAACACGACATCATCTATATCGCCGACGAGGTGATGGCCGGATTCGGGCGGGCCGGCAAATGGTTCGCCTTCGAACACTTCGATGTGGTGCCCGACATCATCACCTTCGCCAAGGGCGTGAACTCCGGCTATGTGCCCCTGGGCGGAGTGATCATGGATGATGCGATCTACGGTTCCTTCGCACGTAAGGCCTACCCCGGCGGGCTCACCTACTCCGGCCACCCGCTGGCCTGTGCTGCGGCCGTGGCCACCCTCAAGGCGATGGACGAGGAGCGCATGATCGATCATGCCGAACGCATCGGTGAGGAGATCATCGGGCCCAGGCTGCGCCAGATCGCGGAGAACTCGAAGCACGTCGGCGAAGTCCGCGGAGTCGGCGCGTTCTGGGCGATCGAACTGGTCTGGGACAAGGAATCGAGGGAACCGCTGGCACCCTACGGTGGCGGCTCACCCGAGGTCGCCTCGGTGGTGGCTGCGCTCAAGGAACACGGGGTGGTGCCCTTCAACAACTATCACCGTCTCCACGTGGTCCCGCCGATCAACATCAGCGAAGAGGATCTCGAAACCGGCCTCGGCGTCTTCGAGAAGGTGCTCACCGACCTCGACTTCTCCCGCTGAGTTCTAGCGGGCGTCGTGGGTGAAGTCGCCGCCGAGGACGGTGGCGCGGACTGTAATCTGTGAGATCTGCTCGGGGGCCACGTCTGCGGGGTGGGCGTCGAGGGCCACGAAGTCCGCGAGCTTCCCGCGTGACAGTGTTCCCTTGTCTGCGCCGTGCCCGGAGGCTTCGGCCGCGACCGAGGTGTAGGCGGCGATCGCCTCATCGGCGCTCAGGCATTCCTCGGCCGAGCCCATGATGTCGCCGTCGCGGGTCTTCCTCGTCACAAAGGCTTCGATGCCGCGCAGCGCATTGCCGTCGGCGCAGGGGCGATCCGAGCTGCCGGCCAGCAGCACACCGTTATCGATGAAGGACTTCGCGCGGTAGATCAGGGAACGACGTGCAGGTCCCAGTGAGGCGTTCATTCCGTCGCCGATGCCTTCGGCGAATGCGGACTGCGGGGTCACGACGATTCCGTTGTCGGCCAGGGTGGATAGGTGCTCATCATGGACGAGGGCAGCGTGTTCGATCCGGTTGGGAACGACCCGGCGACCGTACTTGGCCTGCGCGTCGACGATGTTGGCCACGGCAGCATCCACGGCCGCATCGCCGATCGCATGGACCGCGACGGACCACCCGGAGGCGTAGGTGTCGAGGATCTGCTTGCGCAGCACCTCGGCGTCGTCCTGCAGGTAGCCGGGATGGTCCTTGCCCTCGTAGTTCTCCCGCAGAGCTGCGGTCTCCCCGCTCAGCGCCCCGTCCATGAAGAACTTGACCGGTCCCAGAGAGACGAGGTCATCGCCGAGGCCGGTGCGCACCCCTGCATCGAGGCCGATGCCGAAGCCGTCGGCCGAGTTCGCTGCGATCTCGTGGAGTCCGTCGGCCTGCGGCAGGAGCTGGGCGCGGGCACGCAGCTTGCCCTCTTCGCGCGCACGCAGGTAGGCGCTGACTTCGATGGGGGAGTGTCCGATCCAGCCGTAGGCGACGCCGCAGTCACCGAAGGAGGTGATGCCTTCCTTCGCGTAGTACGCGGTCGCAAGGTCGATGGCCTCGACGATCGTGTCGAGTGAATAGGGGCGGATGAGGTCCTGGACGAGGCCCTGCGCGGTCTCTTCGACCAGGCCTGTGGGGTGGCCCGCCGCATCGGTGACGACCCTGCCGCCGACTGGGTCGCTGAAGCCGGGGTCGAGGATCCCTGCTCGCTTCATCGCCTCGGTGTTGACGATGGCGGCATGCCCGGAGGTCTGTCGCATGAATAGAGGCCGGTCGCCGGTGATCTCGTCGAGGCGGGACAGCTCCGGGTACTGCCCGTCGTAGTCGCGGTGGGCGTAGCCGGTGGCGTTGATCCACTCGCCGGCCGGAGTCGTCGCAGCTGCCTTCTCGAGGGCGGCGTAGACATCGGGCAGGCCGCCGGGCAGCGCTGTGACGTCGATCGATGCCAGGGTGAGTCCGAACCATGCGGTGTGGCAGTGGACGTCGTTGAAGCCCGGCAGCACCGTGGCCCCGCCCAGCGATTCGACCCGATCCGCGGTGACGCCGTCGAGCTCCTCATCGAAGCCGATGATGCGCCCGGCGAAGACGCCGATCTTCTTCGCCCGCGGACGTGCCGGGTCGAGCGTGTGGGCGTCGAGATCGGTGAAGATCGCGTCGATGTTCATGTCAGTCACCTTTGCAGCGTCAGAATCAGTTACAGCGTGGGGGTCGGGGCCAGCGTGGCACTCACACCCGGGCTCCGCGGATCGCGGGGTCGGTGAGACAGCGGACGAGCGCGGGACCCTTGTGGGCCAGTGCCTTCTCGAAGGCATCTCGGAAGTCCTCCGTGCGTTCGACTGTCAGTCCCATACCGCCGAAAGCCGTGGCGAGGGCCGCGAAATCGGGGCTGGACAGGGAGGTGCCAGTTGCGCGGCCCGGATACTCGCGATCCTGGTGGCCGCGGATCGTGCCGTAGACCGAGTTGTCGTTGACGACGACGGTGAGGTTGACACCGTATTGTGCGGCGGTGGCGAGCTCCTGGCCGTTCATGAGGAAGTCACCGTCGCCGGCGATGCAGAACACGGGACGCTCGGGATGAACGAGTCCGGCGGCAACGGCGGCGGGGAGCCCGAAGCCCATCGATCCGTTGCGTGGGCCCAGCGCCGAGGGGAAGCCGTGGGTGGGCAGGAACCTGGTGGCCCAGCCCGAGAAGTTCCCGGCCCCGTAGGTGATGATCGCGTTGTCCGGCAGCAGCTCCCTGACATGGACGAAGGCCTCATCCATGTCGACGAAGCCGTCACCGGCACGACCAGAGTCAGAGCTCGCCGAGGTGGTCACCGGCACCCGCCATTCCTCGAGTTCTGCCCGGGCTTGGCGGATCCATTCGGGCAGCGGCACCGGTTCGTCGTTGCCGCTCAGGTGCTCATCTCCGACAGCAGGCTCATTGATCGACCCGTCGGAGGACACCGAATACGCACGTGCACCGTCCTCGGTGAACAGGGCCTGGGCGAAGCGGTTGACCGGGGTGATGATGTGCTGGTCGAGGCTGCCGAAATGTCCGTGAGCGTCCGGATCGGGGCCGATGACGACGGTCTTGGCGTCGGTGCCGATGGTGAAGGAATCGGTGGCCACATCGGTGCGGACACAGCCGAGGAAGATGTGCAGGTCAGCCTCGGCGAAGGTTCTCTTCGCGACCGCGGAGGCACCGAAGCCGAGCATGCCGAGGAAATTGGGGGAGTCGTGGTCGATGCCGTCATAGGCACGGAAGGTGCCGATGACGCCGAGGCCGCGGTCGCGTGACCACTGCGCGATCCTGCGCGAGGTCGCCGGGGACCAGTCCTCGCCGCCGATGATGAGGACGGGACGATCGGCCTGGAGGATGCGGGCCCGCAGCTCGGTGACATCGCCTGCATAGGGGGCAGCAGAACCGTGCGTGCGCGGCGGCAGCACCGTCCCCGCGCTGGCCTTGACCAGGACCTCCTCGGGCAGGCCCACGACGACGGGACCCGCCCGGCCGGTCACGGCGGTGTGCATGGCATCGGCGACCACCTCGGCGGCCTTGTCGGGGTCATCGAGGGTGAGGACCTTCTTGGTCGTCGTCGAGAACCAGCCGTTCAGGTCGAATTCCTGGAAGGACTCGCGGCCACGCTGGGCGGTGGGGATGAGGCCGACGAACACGACGAGCGGCGTCGCGTCCTGGTAGGCGGTGTGGACCGAGACCATGACGTTCGAGGCACCGGGACCGCGGGTGACCATGGCGATCCCGGGGATGCCGGTCATGCGGCCCTCGGCTACGGCCATGTAGCCGGCTCCACCCTCTTGGCGGCAGACGATCGGGGTGATAGTCGAATCGTGGAGGCCGTCGAGAACGTCGAGGTAGGACTCGCCGGGGACCAGGTAGGAACGCTGGACGCCGTGGGCTTCGAGCTCCTTGACGAGGAGGTGACCTGCGGAAAGTGGCGCTGAGTTGTCCATGGCTTCATGCTTATCATTCTTTTGTCTCATGTGGGCAGACTCTTGAACATTCGGTCGCACAACGCCGTATGATCTTGGCACAACGGATTCCGCAGGGAATCGCTCGACATCGAGATAGTTCATCGCCAGGAGGCTCAAGTATGACCGGCATCGACTCCGACGAACACTCGGGACAGGCATCATTTATGCCTGGACCGGCAGCGGCCGGAGGGACGCCCCGAAAGCGGTTGGACTCCGACTCGTCTGGGGGATCCGCGGAGACGGGATTCCGGTCTCGGCCGAAGAAGTCGCAGCTCGAACGCGATCCGGGCATGCCTGCAAGCACCTGGCGTCTGCGCTCGGATGCCTGGGAATACCTGAAGTTCGCGATCAAGCGACTGGCCATCAGCGGCGGGGACTTCTCGATGATCGCCGCCGACGGCGAGGTCTGGCGGTCGCTGCGATCGCTGAAGACGATCGAACTGTACTGGGGCGGGTTCGGGCAGCGCTATGTCGAGGACATCGCCGAGCTGCTCTCCAACGGTGAGTTCGACAAGGCCCATGACATGATTACGCGCGCCGTCAACCGTCTGCGCGGAACCACGGTCCCCGATGTCGTCGACGATGACCTCTCCGAGGACGAGCGTGCCGAGCACAAGGACCGCCAGGATTCGCGCCCCCGCTTCGAGGTCCTCATCGTCGATGAGACCACCGAGGGCGGCCGCGATGAGCTGCACACCGACCTGCTCAAACTGCGCCACGCCTCCGACCAGTTCATCTACGACTACGTCATCGTCCCCACCGCCGACGATGCTGTGGCTGCGGCGCTGACGAACCCGAACCTGCTCGCCTGCGTCATCCGCCCCGGCTTCACCGACCGCACCCGGCAGGTGCTCAGCCGCGACCTGCGCAGCGCCGTCGAACTCGCCCACCAGGGCACGACCGACTCGCCGACGATGCCGATGAGTCCGCTCAACTCGGTCCGGCGGGTGCTGCGTCTGGCAGACACCCTGGCGGGTCTGCGCCCCGAACTCGACCTCTACCTCATGGCCGGTGCCCATATCGAGAGCCTGGCCGGAGCGTTGACCCATCGGTTCCGCCGTGTCTTCCGCCGAGAGGACCAGTTCGAGCTCCACCTGTCCTTGCTGCGCCGTGTCCAGCACCTCTACGACACTCCGTTCTTCACCGCGATCCGGGAGCACGCACGCCGCCCGGCCGGTGTCTTCCACGCCCTGCCTGTCTCTCGCGGCGGCTCGGTCGTGGGCTCGAAGTGGATCAGTGACTTCGTCGACTTCTACGGTCTCAACCTGCTGCTCGCGGAGACCAGCGCCACCTCGGGTGAGTTGGATTCCCTGCTCGCTCCGGTCGGCACGATCAAGAAGGCGCAGTCTCTGGCGGCCAGGGCCTTCGGCGCGAAGCGGACCTACTTCGTGACGAACGGGACCTCGACGGCGAACAAGATCGTCCACCAGGCCGTCGTCTCACCCGACGAGGTCGTCATGGTCGACCGCAACTGCCACAAGTCGCACCACCACGCGCTCATGCTCACGGGCGCCAGGACCGCCTACCTCGAGGCCTACCCGCTCAACGACGTCGCCTTCTACGGCGCGGTGCCGCTGAACCGGATCAAGCAGCTCCTGCTCGACTACCGGGCCGCCGGCCGCCTCGACGAGGTCCGGATGATCACCCTGACCAACTGCACCTTCGACGGGATCGTCTACGACCCGGAGAAGGTCATGGCCGAGTGCCTGGCAATCAAGCCCGACCTCGTCTTCCTCTGGGACGAGGCGTGGTTCGCCTTCGCCCGGTTCCACCCGGTCACCCGCAAACGCACCGCCATGGTCGCGGCCGAGCGGCTCGAGGCGATCCTCGGCACCGACGCCCACGCCAGGGCATATCGGGAGCAGCGCGAGCGGCTCTTCGATGCACAGACCGGTGAACCGGCTCCCGACGAGGTGTGGCTGAACGAGTCCCTGCTGCCGCCGCCGGACGCGGTCCTGCGCGTGTATGCGACCCAGTCGACGCACAAGACGCTGACCTCGCTGCGGCAGGGCTCGATGATCCACGTCTATGACCAGGAGTTCTCCCACGGGGCTGAGGAGTCGTTCCACGAGGCGTACATGACGCACACTTCGACCTCGCCGAACTACCAGATCCTCGCGTCCTTGGATTTGGGGCGCCGGCAGGTCGAGATGGAGGGCTTCGCCCTCGTGCAGAAGCAACTGGACCTGGCAATGAGCCTGGCCTCGGCTGTCTCGCGCCATCCGCTTTTGAAGAAGACCTTCCGGGTGCTCACCGCGGCCGACCTCATTCCCGAGGAGTACCGGCAGACCGAGCGCACGATGCCGCTGCGTGATGGTCTGGCGACGTTCTGGCATGCGTGGACGACCGATGAGTTCGTCGTCGATCCCAGCCGCATCACGATCGAGATCAGCGGCACCGGAGTCGACGGGGACACCTTCAAGCACGACTTCCTCATGGACCGCTACGGCATTCAGGTCAATAAGACGAGCCGCAACACGGTGCTGTTCATGACGAACATCGGCACGTCACGCTCGGCTGTGGCCTACCTCATCGAGGTCCTCGTCAAGATGGCCGAGAAGTTCAATGACCCGCACGAACTCCAGGCCGAGTATTCCCTCGACGAGCCGGCCGAGATCATGCCGCCGCTGCCGGACTTCAGCGCCTTCGCCCCCGCATACGCCGCCGAGGTGCCGGCTGAGGATCCGTCGAAGCAACTGCCCGACGGTGACCTGCGCACCGCCTACTACGCCGGACTGCGCCGCTGGAACATCGAACACGTCCTCCCCGAGGAGCTGGGCCGTCGGCTCGAGTCGGGGGACCAGCCGGTCTCTGCCGGGTTCGTCACGCCCTACCCGCCGGGATTCCCCGTGCTCGTGCCCGGTCAGATCATCACCGCCGAGGTGCTCGACTTCATGTCCGCCCTCGACACTAGGGAGATCCACGGCTACGACGCTCGGTTGGGCTATCGCGTCATCCTGCCGAAGGATCAGCTCGAGTCGAAGAAGTAGGCGAGCATGCGCACGAATCGACTCATCCAGACCGTTGAATCCCACACTGAGGGTCTGCCGGTGCGGGTCGTCACCGGGGGAGTCGGGACCTACCCTGGGGCCACGATGGCCGAGCGCCGGGACTGGTTCATCGCCAACTCCGATGACCTGCGCACCTTCCTCATGTGCGAACCCCGCGGCACGGGTTGGCTCTCCGGGGCGATCCTGCAGCCGCCGACGCGTTCCGATGCCGATTGGGGTGTGCTGTTCATCGAGGTCACCGGTGTGCTCCCGATGTGCGGTGCCGGCACCATCGCCGTGGCCACCGTGCTCGTGGAGACCGGCATGGTGAGGGTGGAAGAGCCGGTGACGCGCATCCGTTTGGACACGCCCATCGGGCTCATCGTCGCCGAGGTGGTTGTCCGTGATGGTCGAGCCGAATCGGTGACCATCGTCAACGTCCCCTCCTACGCCCATGCCTTGGACCAGAGCGTCGACGTTCCGGGCTACGGCTCAATCGGCTGCGACATCGCCTTCGGCGGGAACTACTATGCGTTCGTTGAGGCTGGGGGCGAGCCGGGGTCGGGCGGGATTGGCATCCCCTTCGACCGCGACCGCGGCGAGGAATTCACCAGGGCCGGCCGTGCGATCATGGCCGCGGTCAACGAACAGATCGAGCCGGTGCACCCGGTCTCAGGTTTCCGCGGCTGCGAGCACGTTGTGTTCCTGGCTCCCGGCTCAACCGCGTCCCATGCCCGACACATCCTGATCAACCATCCCGGGTGGGTGGACCGCTCGCCCGGAGGGACCGGGACGAGCGCCCTCATGGCCGTCCATCACGCCCGCGGCGACCTGGGGCTGGATACGGATTTCGTCAACGAGTCCTTCATCGGCACCTCGTTCACCGGTCGCCTCGTCGAGGAGACGAGCGTCGGTGAACACACGGCCGTGGTCCCCACGATCACCGGCCGCTCCTGGCTGACCGGCACCGCGCAGTACACGCTCGACCCCACCGACCCGTTCCCCGCCGGCTTCACGATCTGAGGCGAGGAGGCGTCCCCGCAGGGACGCCTGAGCGCTTGTCGCCGAAAGCATAGCTGAGCGCCGAGAGCCGACTTCACGGAGTCGACTCTCGGCGCTCAGGTCTGCTCTCGACGAGGCCGGCCTCCGCCGGCCGGCTCTCAGCTCGCGAGGTTCTCGAAGACGGCTGCCATGCCCTGACCGCCGCCGATGCACATCGTTTCGACGCCATAGCGCGAGTCGCGACGTTTGAGTTCGTGCAGCAGGGTGGCCAGAATACGTCCGCCGGTCGCGCCCACTGGGTGGCCCAAGGAGATTCCGGAGCCGTTGACATTGAGTCGCTCAGCGAAATCGGACTCGCTCAGCTTCCACTCGCGGGTGCAGGCCAAGGCCTGGGCCGCGAAGGCCTCATTGAGTTCGATGAGGTCCATGTCGCCGAGGCTGAGCTCGGCACGTTCGAGTGCCTTCGCGACAGCCGGCACAGGTCCGATGCCCATGGTCTTGGGCGGCACGCCGGCCACGGCCCAGCCGACCATGCGGGCGAAGATGCGCAGGCCCAGCTCACGTGCCTTCTCCTCGGTGGCGATGATGCACAGCGCGGCGCCGTCGTTCTGTCCCGACGCGTTGCCAGCTGTCACAGTCGCCTCGGCGTCGGAAGAGCCGAGGATCGGGCGCAGCTTACCCAGCGATTCGACGTTCGCGTTCGGGCGAATGTGCTCATCGCTCGTGATGACCTGCTCCGGGGTCTTCCGGGTTGCGGGGATCGTGATCGGTGCGATCTCGTCGTCGAAGCGGCCGGTGTCTCGGGCCTTGGCTGCCTTCTGGTGCGAGGCGACGGCGAATTCGTCCTGTTCCTGGCGGCTGATGCTGTATTCGGCGCGCAGGTTCTCAGCGGTCTCAATCATGCCACCAGGCACTGGATAGTTCGTGCCGCCTGCGGTGACGCGGCCACGGGCCAAGCTGTCCTTGAGGTCGATGCCGGAGCCTTTGACACCCCAGCGGATCTCTTCGTTGAAGAAGGCGCCGCGGCTCATGGTCTCGACGCCGCCGGCGATGACGACATCGGCGAATCCGGCATTGATCATCGCGTGTCCGTCGGCGATGGCCTGGAGACCGGATCCGCATCGACGGTCGATCTGACGGCCGGGCGTGGTGATCGGAAGTCCCGCATTCAATGCGACGACGCGCCCGATGGCCGGAGCTTCCATCGTGGGGTAGCAGTTGCCGAGGATGACATCGTCGACGACGTCGACGTTCAGCCCGGACTTCGTGATGAGTGCTTCGAGGACCTGGCGGCCGAGCTCTTCTGGCGGCAGGTTCTTGAACTGTCCGCCGAATCCGCCGACGGCAGATCTCACGGGTTCACAGATGACTATGTTCTTCGGCATTCTTCCTCCTCGGAAGGGTTGGTTTGTGTCAGCGTCCGAGCAGTTCGTCGGAGATGATGCGCATCTGGATCTCCGAGGAGCCTTCGAAGATCTTCGTCAACCTGGCATCACGCCAATGACGTTCCACCGCGAAGTCCTTCGTGTACCCAGCTCCACCGTGGATCTGCACGGCCTCCGAGGTGACCTTCTCCGCCATCTCAGCCGCCAGGTACTTCACCATCGCCGCTTCCTTGTCACAGCGTGCACCAGAATCGATCTGCGTGCACACGTGATACATCAACGCCCTGGACGCCTCGATCTGAGCTGCCATGTCAGCAACCTTGAACCGCAGATGCTGGAAATCAGCGAGCGGGTGACCGAACTGAACACGCTGCTTCAGATACGCAATCGAGTCTTCAAGCGCTGCCTGTGCCAGACCGATGGATCGAGCAGCAGTATGCGCACGCCCGACCTCAAGTCCCGACACTGCTTGGTAGAAGCCACGATCTTCCTCACCCAGCAATGCATCAGCCGGAAGGTGGAAGTCGTCGAAGTTCAGATCCCAGGTCTTCCACCCGAAGTACCCGATCTTCTTCACCGCAGTCCCCGACATACCCTCCGGGAACTCACCACGTTCCTTCTCGACCAGGAACGCCGAGATCCCACGATGACGCTTGGCTTCGTCGGTCGAGGTGCGGGCGAAGAGAATGATGTAGTCGGCCTGATCGGCAAACGTGCACCACATCTTCGTGCCATTGATAACCCACCCACCATCATCAGCACGCGTGGCCTTGCAACGAATGTTCGCCACATCGGAACCGGCCTCGGCCTCGGAGAGGGCGAAGGCGCCGAGGTATTCACCGGTGGCGACCTTCGGCAACATTCTGGCTTCCTGCTCGGGAGAGAAGTTGCCACCCATACCGTTGCCGCGAGCCAACAGGCCACCAACACTCATCCACGCTCTGGAGAGTTCCTCGGCGACGAGACAGTACTCGAAGACGCCGAGCCCCAGACCCCCGTACTCTTCGGGGATGAGGATGCCGAAGAACCCCATGTCCGCCATCTGCTTGATAAACCACTCTGGGAACTGACCCTCAACCGGGTCGAGTTCATTCGCGAGTGGCAGGACGACGTCGCGGGCGAACTCGCGAGCAAGCGCCTGGATCTCCAGTCGCTCCTCGGTCATGAAGTGCGGGGTATTCGGGCGTGGCCTGGGTTTGTGCGTCATTGTGTGTCTCCTTGGCTAGTCGGGGGTGGCAGCGAGAGCGTCACTTCTGCGTCTCGAGCGGTTTGGCCGCCCATTCGCGCAGGACGGCTGCCTTGATCTTCGACCCGTTCGTTCCGGCGGTGACGGGCATAGTCTCGACGAGGCGGACCTCGGTGGGAACCTTGAAGCTGGCCAGACGATCCTTGCAGTACGCTCTGATCTCGGCCGGATCCGGATTCGTCCCTGGCACGGGCTGGACGAAGGCGACCACTTCAGGGGACCCCGCTTCACTGTTGCGGCCGACGACCTTGACGATCTCGACCTCGGGGTGGGTGATGAGGTGGAGTTCGATCTCTGCCGGGTCGACGAGGAATCCGCGCAGCCGGATGACGTCGCCCATGCGGCACACGTATTCGAAGGAGTCGGGTCCTTGGGCTCGGCCGAGGTCGCCGGTGCAGAACCAGCCTCCGGTCGTGAAGTTCTTCGCGCCTTCGCCCTTGTCGCCGAGGTATCTGTCAACGATATTGGGCCCGCGCAGCTGCACTTCGCCCTCTGACCCTTCAGGGACATCGAGGTTCGAGAGGGGATCGACGATGCGGTACTCGTATGCGGGATCGGTCAGTCGCCCGCCACCGGAGTAGCGGAGCTCTTCGGGCGTGTCGACGGGCCAGAAGGAGGTCAGCGCGAAGACTTCGGAAGAACCGTAGACGCCGACGGTCCGAGTGCCGAATGATTCGGCGGCCCATTGTGCGATGTCTGCGGACATGCCTTGGAAGTCGGCCACGCCGGCCCACTTCCACGAATCCAGGCGAGTGCCGGACTCTTCGCAGACACGACGTACCCGCGAGAGCATGTCATCGGCGCCGACGAAGTGGGAGCCGTTGAAGTGATCCCAGGCCGAGACAAGTTCCTGTTCGTTGAAGACAGGGTGGAGGAGGACTGCGGAGCCGCCGAAGAGCGCACCCATGCCCGCCGAGTATCCGAAGACACCGGAGTAGGGCAGCGGCTCAACGAGAACGTCGCCGGGCTCGAATCCCACGCGTGAGGCGACGTGCTGCGAATGGGAGACCACAGCGGTCTCCTTGTGGGCGGCCAGTTTCGGCATGCCCGTCGACCCTGAGGTCGTGAACGCGACCGACAGCCGGTCCGCGCTGGGCTCGACTGCAATCGGTTCGACAGCCGACAAATCCGTCGCCGAGGTGGTGGTGCCGTCCGCGGGCACGATCACTGCCCCGGAACCGAGGTCATAGTCGGCGGCAACAGGTTCCTCCGATGCCCCCGGCACGGCCCAGACGGCAACCGTGGGTGCGTCCTCCTGCGATTCGTCGACGGCCTTCGTTGCGGTGGCAAGAAAGTCGATGCCGCGGAATCCGTGGGCCATTACGAGGACCTTGGGCCGCGCCTTCGTGAGGACATGGCCGACCTCGGCGACGTTGTAGCGAGTGTTGACGCCGATGACGTGGGCTCCGCGGGCCGAGGCCGCGAACTGCCAGGCGTAGGTGTCTGCCCAACTGGGCAGCCAGATTGCCACGCAGTCGCCCTCACCGACTTCGTGCTCGGCGAGGAGGGCGGCGAGCTGGTTCGCACGGTTGAGAAGACCAGCCACGGTGACGCGAATGTGTCCGTGGTCGAGGCCGCCGGTCTGAGCGCTGGCGGACTGCGCGTCTGCAGGCACAGGGTCGATGAGGGCCAGTCGCTGCGGGTCGGCCTCGACCCACGATGCCAGGTGGCCGTAGAGAGTACTGGTCTGTGCGGTCATGATCGGGTGGTCTCCGTTTCTTCGTCGCTGGTTTCCAAGGTGCGCACCCATGCGTCGACCTGGCTGGCGAAATCGCTCATCTCCTCCATCGGATAATGCCCGATCCCGGGGAGGAAGGTGAACGATCCTCGAGGGATGGACGCAGCATCACGACGGACCGCCTCGGCGTCGATCCAGAGGTCATCCTCACCGGCGACGAGGATCGTGGGGCAGACGATGTCGGGCAGTCCTGCGCTGACATCGTGACGGCCCCAGCCGATGAGGTCCGAGTTCGAGATGATCGGGTCCTCGCGGCAGTGCATGCGGGCGATGACGGTGCGGCGTTCCTCGCTGACCGCGGAGCCGACGACGGCGCGTGTGCCCCAATAGGTGCGGTCACTGCGCGAGGGAGTCGAGATGTCGTTGAGCTCGCGGGTCAGACCTCGAACGGAAACATGGCCAGCTTCAGCCCCGGCAGCCATCGCGACCGCGGCCCGGATGCGAGTTCCGGCCCGTACGGCGAGATCGATCGTGATCTTTCCGCCGATCGAGCAGCCGACGGCGACGAAGCGGTCGATGCCGAGCTGATCGAGGACGGTGAGTGCGAACCCGGCATACTCGCCGAGGTCGGTCACCGGACCGTGGGCAGAGGGTTCGCTGCGTCCGTGGCCGGGGAAGTCGGGGACGATGACGCGGTATCCCAGGGCCGCGAGGTCGGCGGCGACGTGGGCGTACTGGACGCCGCTCTGTCCTGCTGTGTGCAGGGCCAGCAGCGGGGTCGCGTCGATGTCGCCCCAGTCCTCGACGAAGGCGAGGCGGCCGTCGATGACGAGCTGGTGCGCACGCAGTGTCGTAGCCACGGTCGTGCCGGTCGTCGGTGTGGTTTCGGTCAGTGTCGTCATGTCAGGCCACCTGCAGGGTTTCGATGGATGTCGTGGTCGCGCCGACGTAGCCGGCGGTGCCGGCGAGGGCGCGGGCGTTGTCGATGATGCGGATGAGGGCGCTGGTCATGCGCAGGTACTCGTAGCCGGATCCTGCCGAGCGCATCTTCCCTAGCATGGCGGTCTCCATGAAGGAGTTGTCATCCGAGGACATGAGATCGATGAAGACCTCGCCCGGGATGTCGAGGACGAAGTCGGCGCCCTTGACCGCACGGGCCACGACCTCGAGGACCTGGCCGCGGTAGCAGCGGATGTGCACGGGGCGGCCGCCGATCGCAATTCCGACCGTTCCGTCATAGGACTCGATGAGGCGGGCGAATGATTCGTCATCGCTCAGCCGACGGTGGAGCTCGGCGTTCCATTCCCTGCTGCCGGGGCACAGCAGGCCGGAGACGGAATCGGAACGGTCGACAGCCTCGGCGCCGGTGAAGGCCAACCGCAGGACCGCGGCGACTCCCGCGTCACCGTTGAGGAAGGCGGTGACCTCGGTGCGCACACGCGCGTCCAGTTCGGCCAGGACCGCTGTGACGACCGCGGTCGGGGTGGCGGCCTCTGTGAGCTGCCCCTTCAGCTCGAGGTTCGCGGACACCAAGTTCGCTGAGGCCAGGTCGGAGGAGTCGACGATCTCAGTGCCGATCGCAGTGGCCACAGCGTCGGCCAGAGCCAATGCAGACCCCGGGGCGAGGACGGGCGCGGCAGCGAGCAGTCGCTGTCCGGGGGCGAGTGGCGGTGTCATGGAGATTCCTTCCGAAGGGGCTTGTGAGAAGATTGGTGGCAATGGACGAGCATGTGGACAAGTCAGGCAGGCGGCGGGCTGCGCCACGATTCATCGACCGCGAAACGGTCATCGACGCGGCGCTCGAAGTGCTCGCAGCGAAGGGTTTCCACGGGGCGTCGACGCGTGAGATCGCGAAGGCAGCCGGAACCTCGCTGTCGAACCTCTACAACTACTTCGGTTCGAAGAGCGAGATCCTCGAGGTCGTCCTCGAAGACACCGCCCGCACACTTGCCGATTCGCTTGAGACGGCAGTGACTGCGGCCGGTGACGCACCGCTGGCCAGGCTTGATGCCGCGGTGCGGGCCTACGTCGATTTCATCGTGGAGAAGCCGCGCGCCTCGGTGGTGGGCATCACCGAGTTCCGTTACCTCGAAGGCGAGAACCGCGCCGAGGTGGTTGCTCAGCGCGATCGCACCGAGAAGGTCTTCCGAACCGCCATCGCCGAGGGCGTCGAGGCCGGGGACTGCGATGTGCGCAACCTCGGCTCGGCCACGCGTGGTGTTGTGACCCTGTGCAACTCGATGTCCACGTGGTACCGGCCCGACGGCAGACTTTCGTCTGCCGAACTGGCCGACCTCCAGGTCGATCTCGTGTTCGGTCTCGTGCGTGCCGCGGGTCGTCCCAGCGCCGCGCACTGACGAGGCGATCGCACACGGGAGCGAGGGCGTGTCAGACGCTCTGAGCATTCTCGACTCTTTCCATGGTGCGCGCATCGGCGGCTCCCGCTGCGGGTGGGAACGAGAAGCGTGCTGCATCCCAACCGGCCTCGAGTGAGGACCAGAAGAAGAACGAGACCTTGCGCTCGGTGAACTTCCAGCCGTCTGCAGTGCGGACCATCGTGTCGTCATAGCGGCCGGCAGCCAGCTGCGATTCACCCTCGACGACACAGGGCTGGAGCAGCCAGGTCGTGCCGGTGGCCGAGTCGCCGTCGAGGTCGACGGTCTCGTTCGAGCTGAAGTGCCACCACGAGGTCACGGTCGTCGAGTTGAGTTTGGGGAAGAACTCGAGCATCTCCTCGCGACCGCGGGCTGTGGAGAGTCCGACGAACGCGCCATCGGCGGTGAACGTGTCAGCCAGAGCATCCCAGTGACCGTCGTCGAGCGCCTGACAGTAGCGGGCGCGAAGCTGGCCGATCGCCTGGATGTCCTCGAGGCGGGCGATGCGCTCCTCGAGTGATGGTGACTGCTCAGACATGTGCGGATACCTCCCTTTCGCGGGCCTCACGCTCTTCGACTTCCTGCGAGGTTTCGTGCAGGTCGGCCTGGAAGCGCTCCTTGATCGTGTACACGGCGACGAAGGTGATGATGGCCATGACGATGATGTAGAGCGCCACGCTCGCGGAGGTCCCTGTGGCTTCGATGAGCGAGACCATGATCATCGGGGCCAAGCCGCCGGCGAAGACACTGGCGAGCTGGAAGCCCAGCGAAGCACCGAAGTAGCGGACATCGGCAGGAAACATCTCTGCGAAGAGAGCGGCCTGTGGGCCGAACATCATGGCGTGGAGGGTGAGGCCGACGATGATCGCAAGGGCGACGAGGAACGGGTTGCCGGTGTCGACGAGCCAGAAGAACGGGAATGCCCAGATCGCCATGAGGACTGTGCCGAGGAGGAAGATCTTGCGTCGTCCGTGACGATCTGACCAGGAGCCGAAGAACGGGATTGTGAAGATCTGAGTGGCGACGGAGAGGCAGACGATCATGATCATCGTCGTCTGCGAGAGTCCGACGTTGGCGGTGCCGTAGGAGAGCATGCCGGAGATCATGATGTAGAAGGTGCCGTTGACGACGAAGAACGCGCCTGCTGCCTGGAGGATCTGCTTCCAGTATTTGCGGACGGCTGCCAGCAGCGAAACCTTGGGGATCTCCTTGTCGGCGGTGGCGGCATTGGCCTTGGCCTGCATCGTTTTGAAGACCGGGGTCTCTTCGATCTTCATCTGGACGAAGATGCCGACCGTGACGAGGAGGATTCCCGACAGGAACGGAACGCGCCAGCCCCAGGAGATGAAGGCGTCCTCATCGACGAAGAGCAGGATGCAGAGGAAGAACGCGTTGCCGATGATGATGCCGGCGACCGTTCCGAGCTGAACCAGGGAGCCGTAGAACCCACGGCGCTTGATGGGGGAGTGCTCGGTCAGCAGCAGAGTGGCTCCGCCCCACTGCGCTCCGACGCCGAGGCCCTGAACGAGGCGTGCGGTGATGAGGAGGATGGGTGCCCAGATGCCGATGGTCTCGTATCCGGGAAGGAGTCCGATGGAGGTGGTGGCCAGACCCATGACGACCATCGAGGCGACGAGTGGTCCCTTGCGGCCGAAGCGGTCGCCGAGTGCGCCGGCGATGATGCCGCCGAGAGGGCGGGCGATGAAGCCGACGGCCAAGGTGCCGAATGAGGCGATTGTGCCCAGCGCGCCCTCGAGAGAGGGGAAGAAGATATGACCGAAGACCAGCGCCGAGGCGGTCGAATAGATGAGGAAGTCGAACCATTCGAGGGCCGTCGCGAGGATCGAGGCACTCGCGAGTTTGGTCATCTTGCTCTCCTCTGGGAGGTCAAGATCGGCGGTGTCGGGCCCGGAGCGGTCGACGGGCGGTTCAATTGTTGAGGCCATAGCACTCTCCTTCGAGCAGGGAAGAACGTTCGTTCTTGTATCATGAGTATGACAGATCACATTAAGGGCTGGCAATAGGTGATCCGAGAATGGAACGTTCCGGCCCGGAAGGACGAAGGAGTCGGCAATGACGCAGGAATCCAAGAAGAAGCACGAGGAGATGTGCGCTGACCGCAGGTTCATCTCCACCGATCACAGCCTCTATTACGAGGACATGGATGCCGGCCAGATCTATCGATCCTCGTCACGGACTCTCTCGGAGGCCGACCTGACCATGTTCTCGATGTTCTCCGGTGACTGGAATCAGGTGCACTCCGACGCCGAGTACATGGACGCGAACGGCGGGAAGCGCCTCCTTCACGGAGTGCTGGGGATCGCGGTGATCACAGGGCTCATGGACAAAGCCGGCTGGTTCACCAGTTCCGCGATCGCGATGACCGGCATCGACGACTGGACGTTCAAGCGGCCGCTCTACATCGGCGACACCGTGACCATGGAGATGGTGATCCTCGGCAAGCGCTTAGTTTCGGCCGGGGACAAAGGCCTCCTCGATCGGCAGTTCACCCTGTACAACCAGCACGGGGAGATCGCCCAGCAGGGACGCTGCGGCTTCCTCCTCAAACTTCGAGGCGAAGGCGCAGCCTCCGTGCAGGACTGGTGAGATATGACTAGCCCAGCTGGCCGGGATTGAGGACGCGGGCGAGGAAGTCCTTCGTCCGCTGCTGCTGCGGATTGCCGATGACCTCTTTCGCCGGGCCTGCCTCGACGACGTACCCGCCGTCCATGAAGATCACACGGTCAGCGACCTGCCGGGCGAACTCCATCTCGTGAGTGACGACGACCATCGTCATTCCCGCCTCGGCGAGGTTGCGCATGACCTGGAGGACATCGCCCACGGTCTCTGGGTCCAATGCCGAGGTGGGCTCGTCGAAGAGCATGACGTCGGGGTCCATGCTCAGAGCTCTCGCGATAGCCACACGCTGCTGCTGACCGCCGGACAGGGATGAGGGCTTCGCGTCGATCTTCTCCGACAGGCCCACCTTCGCCAGGTTCGACTCGGCGACCTTCTCGGCCTCCGCCTTCGAGCGCCCCAGCACCTTGATCTGGGCGACGGTGAGATTCTCACGCACGGTCAGGTGGCCGAAGAGATTGAACGACTGGAAGACCATGCCGATGCGAGTGCGGGCGGCATCGATGTCGAGATCGAGGTCCGTCATGTCCATGCCGTCGACGACAATGGACCCACCGGTGGGTGTCTCGAGTGTATTGATGCAGCGCAGCATCGTCGACTTGCCCGAGCCCGAGGGCCCGACGACGCAGACGACCTCACCCTTGTCGACCTCGAGGTTGATGTCGGTGAGCACTTGGTTCGAGCCGAAGCTCTTCTTGAGGTTCTTGATCGAGATGATCGAAGTTGTGGCAGATGTTGTGGTCATTACTTCACTCCTGGCTCGGCAGAACCGTATTTGCGTTCGAGGACCCGTGAGAGATACGACAGCGGAATCGTGATGATGAGGTAGCAGACTGCGATGACGATGAATGGGGTGAGGTTCGCGGAGTTGACGATCTCGGCGCGGCCCAGTGCGGCGAGCTCGCGCCCGTCGACCGAGGACCCGAGGATATAGGCCAGTGAAGAGTCCTTGGTGAGCAGGATGAGCTCATTTGTCAGCGGCGGCAGGATGATGCGCATCGCCTGGGGCAGCACGATGGTGAACATTGCCCGCGATGAGGACATGCCCAGGGATCGAGCCGCCTCGACCTGTCCCTTGGGCACGGCCTGGATGCCGGCTCGGATCGTCTCGGCCATATAGGCAGAGGACACGAGGGCCAGCGCGATCATGATGATGACCAGCTGCGGAAGATTGAATCCCTGGAAGGCAACGGGGAGTCCGAATCCCATGACGAGGAAGACGACGAGGGCAGGCAGCCCACGGAAGAACTCGATGTAGGCGAATGAGATCCACCTGTAGATGCCGACCGAGGACAGGCGCATGAGCGCGAGCACGATCGCGACGATCAGCCCGAGCACGAAGCCGAGGGCCGTGAAGATCACGGTGTTCTTCAGGGCCTTGGTGATGACTTCGGGGAACATGCTGACTGCGATGTCCACGCGACCGAAGGTGTCGATGAGAGTGGGCCAGTCGGCCACGGCGATGATGGCGATGACGATGACGAGCAGAATCCCGTATTGGATTCCGCGGGAGATCTTGGCCTTCTTGCGTTTGCTCATCTTGGCTTTGGGGGCGGGGTGGCCCGGGCCGGTCGGGCCGCGGCTCCCCGTCGTTGGTGAAGTCGACATGGGTGAGGTCCTTCAACGGTGTCGGCGGAATCGTGTTCGCCTGTGTGCAGATGGGGCTAAAGAATGCGATTGGACGCACTCAGGTCAACGGGCGGCCGGCCGAAGCCCGAAGGCTGCGGCCGGCCGCCCGATCACCGATCATTCCTTGGGTGGCTCCTGGTTGAACCACTTCTTGTAGATCTTGTCGTACTCGCCGTTGTCCTTGAGTTCCTTGATGGTCTCGTCGACGGCCTTCTTCATCTCGGCATTGTCCTGCTTCATGCCGATGCCGTAGTGCTCACCGGTGTCGATGTCGAAGCCGACCGCGAAGCCGTCGTTGTTCGCGGCATAGTCGTAGAGAACGCCGTTGTCATTGATGACCGCGTCGGCCTGGCCGTTCTTCAGCGCTTCGAGGGAGAGGGGGAGGTCCTCGTAGGTGATGACCTCGGCGTCTTTGAAGTTCTCTGTCGCATAGTCGAGCCCGGTGGTGCCCGCCTGCGCGCCGACCTTGAAGTCCTTGAGCGCGTCGGCATCCTTCGCGGTCTTGTCATCCTTGGTCAGGACAGCCTGGTTGGCGGCGAAGTACGGTTCGGAGAAGCCGATGGCCTCCTCACGCTCGGGCGTGATGGTCATCGCCGCGGCGGCAACGTCGCACTGGTCCTGGTTGAATGCGGCCCCGGTGGTGATGGTTTCGAACGGGGTGTTGACGATCTCCTGCTCGACTCCGAGCTTCTTCGCCACGGCATCGACGATATCGACGTCGAAGCCGACGACCTCGCCGTCCTTCTCGAACTGGAATGGCTGATAGGACAGGTGGGTGCAGGTTGTCAGCTTGCCCTCTTTGACGAGGGGGACACCACCTTCGCCGGTCGCTGCCGGTTCCGATTCGCCACCGCCGCCGCACGCGGACAGAGCGAGCATGGCGCCGACGGCCACTGTGGCCAGAGTCAAGCGTCGTTTCATGGTTCCTCCAGAGTGTCGGTGGCATCGATGCCACATAGCAGGTGTCGCTCGCACTGAAAGGCTGAGCAACGTCTGAAAGGAATCGTACAGTGTCATGAGTCACACTCATGACCAACCCACCATCGCCGAGGCGGTCGTTGCCAAATCGTAGTGTTGACGTTCCGTTGGGGCCGGGAGATCGTGTCCCGAGCCTGGATCAGTCTTCGGCTCTGGCCAGGTCCGAATGGAGATGGTGGGTCATGGTCGCGCCAACGGCGGCCATAGAGAAGTCGACCGACAGCTGATCGTTCGTCAGCCGGTAGGTGCGGGCAGTTGCCTGGACCGACTTCGCCGATGCGGCCACGAGGACCTGTGGTGACTGCAGTTCGAGGACGAGCCCGTCTTCGGTCGAGGTCAGGGTGCCTTCGGCCAATTCCGTGTGCCCGGTCGGTTGGGCCAGGACGAATTCGACGCTTAAGGGAGTGGGGCTGCGCAGGAACCCGGTTTCCATGTGCATGGGGTGCCCCTCGGGTGACGAGGTGCGCTGCTGATAGACCAGGAAGGGTTTGCCGACATCGCGGAAGACCAGTTCTTCGGTATAGCTGAAGGGCTCGATCGTGGGGTAGTGACCCGATCCGGTGCCCCGCCAAGTGCCGATCAAGGGCTGCAGTTGTGGCGGAAGTGTCATGGTCGTCCTCCTCGGAGTCGGCTGTCCTCGCCTCGATCCTAGGGCATGAGCACTCAGCTCAGCTGTGCCTCCATGTCGAGGTCAGTGGTGTCCTTGGCCAGGAACAGTGCGATGAGCGTGAGGATCGCTGCCCCGATGATGTAGAGGCCGCAGTAGAAGATCGTTCCGCCTTCGGCCTGCCACAGGGCCACCATGACGAACGGGGCCGGACCCGCACCGATGACGCTAGACATGTTGTAGGAGATCGCCGAGCCCGTGTAGCGGACATTGGCGGGGAACAGTTCAGGCAGGTACGCGGCCATCGGGCCGAAGGTCAGTCCCATCAGGATGAAGCCGACGATCAGGGCGATGATGACGCCGGGGGTTCCGGCATTGAACAGCACATTGACGACGAGACCATAGGCGGCGATGAGGACCGTGACTCCCATGAGCATCTTGCGTCGGCCCAGCTTTTCCGCCAGCGGTCCGGAGACCACGGTGAAGATGCCGAAGAACACGACGCCGATGATGAGGTAGGTGAGGAACTCACTCTTCGTGTACCCCAGCCCCGCGACGAACCCGGCGGGATCGAAGCTCGTGCCGGCCGCCTCGGCGGCGGACTTCGCCTGATCCGTGGTGGCAGGGGAGGTGCCGTAGGTGAGGGTGAACGCGGTCATGAAGTAGAAGATCACGTAGGTCGCGAACATGATGAAGGTGCCGAGGATCAGCGGCTTCCAGCTCGTCTTGAAGACAGTGGCGAGCGGGGCCTTGGAGATCTGCTGCTTCTGGGAAACCAGCTGGAAGGCGGGAGTTTCCATGAGGGACATACGAACGTAGAGGCCGACGGCGACGAGAAGCGCCGAGAGCAGGAACGGGATGCGCCAGCCCCAAGCGAGGAACGCCTCGGGGGAGGTCCACTTGTTCAGCCCGACGAAGAGCAGGTTGGCGATGATGAAGCCGACCGGGGCACCCAGCTGCGGGAAGGTTCCCCAGATGGCGCGTTTGCCCTTCGGAGCGTTCTCGGTGGCCAGCAGTGCCGCACCCGACCATTCGCCGCCGAGGCCGACTCCCTGACAGAAGCGCAGGAGGACGAGGAGCAGCGGGGCCAGGACGACCCAGCCCGGAGTGCTCGCTGTCGGGAGGAGGCCGATGAGGAAGGTGCCGATGCCCATGATGAGCAGTGAGGCGATGAGTGTCTTCTTGCGTCCGATGCGGTCGCCGAAGTGGCCGAAGATGATGGAGCCCAGGGGGCGGGCGACGAAGGCGACGCCGAAGATCGCAAACGAGCTCAGCAGCTGAGTCGTCGACGTCTGGTTGGGGAAGAAGAGGGCCGGGAACACCAGCGACGAGGCTGTCGCATAGGCGTAGAAGTCGAAGAATTCGATCGTGGTGCCGACCATCGAGGCGGTGAGAACCTTGCCTCGGGTGTTGTTCTTCCGAGTCGCCGCGATGACATCGGACTCGGACTCGGGTCCGGGCTGCATGTTCGGGGAGCCCGGCTGGGTATCGGTGGACATTTCTTTTGTGCTCCGCTGTTGTCGAGATACGAAGGCACGGGCGGATGGTGCTCGTGTCAGATGAAGGTCGCCGGACACAGGGGTGAACGACGACTGCTCGACACTACTCCTGTCTCACAAAGTGCGACCCGCAGGTTTCAGAAGCTGAGATTACTCGTACGTCCGAGTGATCTGCACAACTCAGTCGCCGACCTGGGCGGGCCTCAGACCTCGACTGTCGAGCGGTTGGACGCGTCACCTCGGCGCAGGGCGATGGCGATGATGAGGACGATGAGTCCGAGCAGGCACAGGCCCACGCCCACCCACGCCGGGGCGCGGTAGCCCAGGCCTGCGGTGATGACGATGCCGCCGAGCCAGGCGCCGAGGGCGTTGGCGAGGTTGAACGCGGCGTGGTTCATGGCCGCGGACAGGCTCGGGGCGTCGTGGGAGTCTCGCAGCAGGCGCATCTGCAGGGCCGTGGTGATCATGGAGCCGGCGATGCCGATGAGGAAGAGCGCGATGATCGCGATCGCGGCGATGTGGGTGAAGGCGCCGAAGGCGGCGAGCACGATCGCGGAGAGGACCATGCCGCCGATTCCCGAGCGTTCGATGGACTTGTCGACGAGGGGGCCTGCGATGAGGGAGCCGGCGGTCATGCCCAGGCCGTAGACGGCCAGGACCCAGGGGATCGCGACCTGGGGAACGCCGGCGACATCGGTCATGGTCGGGGTGACGTAGGTGTAGACGGCGAACATGCCGCCGAAGCCGACAGACCCGGCGACGAGGGTGAGGATGATCTGCTGGCGGCCCAGGGCCTTCATCTCACCGCGTGCCGAGGGCACACCGGCGAGCTTCACCTTCGGCACAGCGACGGCGACCATGATGACGCAGAGGACGCCGAGCGCCGCAACGAGTGCGTAGGCGCTGCGCCAGCCGAACATGTTGCCCAGTGCCGTGGCGATCGGTACGCCGACGATGTTCGCGATCGTCAGGCCCAGCATGACGCGGGCCATGGCTCGGCCTCGACGGTGGGGTGCCACGAGCGAGGACGCGACGATGGCGCCGACGCCCAAGTAGGCGCCGTGGGGGAGCCCGCTGAAGAAGCGCGCGATGTTGAACAAAGTCGCGTCGGGGGCGAGCATCGAGGCGAGATTGCCGAGGGCGAAGAGTCCCATGAGGCACAGCAGCAGGAGCTTGCGGTCCATGTGCGCGGCGATCGTAGTGATCAGCGGTGCGCCCACGACGACGCCGATGGCATAGAACGACACAGCATGGCCCGCCTGGGGCACGGTGATGCCGAGTTCGCGGGCGATGTGGGGCAGCAGGCCCATCGTGGCGAACTCGGTCACACCGATGGCAAAAGCGCCGATCGCAAGCGCGAAGACGGCGAATTTGTAGACTCGGCGGGACACTGGGGCGTCGCTCATGAAGTCCCTTCGGACGAAGTGGGTGGGTTGATCAGCCGCGGCACGCGCGGTCGCAGACGCAACCGGGCGAATCACCGCAACCGAACAAGCCTATTGCCCAGCGCTGACCACCGATAGCCCCAGAGACATAATGTGACCATCCGAACAGCGTCAGCTCACACGCTGAAAGTTCAGCCCTCGTCGTCCATCTCAGCCAGCGCCTGCGAGGCCACGGAGAACGCGGTGTTCGCACTCGGCACCGAGCAGTAGATGGCCGACTGGAGGAGGACTTCCTTGATCTCGTCACGGCTGAGACCGTTGCGCACCGCAGCCTTGACGTGCATCGCGAGCTCGGCCTCGTGGCCACCGGCGATCATGGCCGTGAGCGTGATGGCTGATCGCATGCGCTTGTCCAGGCCCGGACGGGTCCAGATCTCGCCCCAGGCGTAGCGGGTGATGAGGTCCTGGAAGTCGGCGGTGAAGTCATCGACCTTGGCATTGGCCCGATCGACGTGGGCATCGGAGAGGACCTGACGGCGCACGGTCATTCCGGCCTCGCGGACCTCGTCCCGGCTGGCTTCGCGTGGCCCGGAGGCGGTCGGCAGTGTTGCCGAGTTGGCCCCCGTGGCGTCGGGATTCAGGAATTCGTGGAGCAGTCCCGCGGCGACGGCCGGTGCTTCGGCAGGTACGAGGTGGGCCGCACCCTCGATGACTTCGAGGAGGGCTCCGGAGATGCCGTTGGCGATCTCTGCGAGCTTCGTCGGAGGGGTCGGCTGATCCTCGGCTCCGGCCACAGCGAGCACCGGCAGGGTGATCTCGGCCAGGCGGGAGCGGACGTCGAAGGAGGCCAGTGCGTGGCAGAGCGCGGCATAGGAGAAGCGGTCCGCGTCCTGCAGGGAATGCAGCAGCGCGGCCGAGGCCTCTGGTTCGCGATCCATGAAGCCCTCACCGAACCAGCGCTCGGCCGAGCCGGTGACCTGCGTGGGCGTGCCCGAGGTGGCGACGACCTCGGCGCGTTCGAGCCAGCCGCTGGGCTCTCCGATCTTCGCGCCGGTGCAGAACACTGCGGCGTGGTCGAAGCGATCACCGTGGTCGAGGGCCAGCTGCAGAGCGATCGCGCCACCGATCGAGTCACCGGCCATGCTGATGCTGGCAGAGTTCGCGTCGGGGGAACCGGCCACGTCGGGCAGGACCCGGTCGATGGTGGCCAGGACCGCCTCGGCGAGGTCGCTCATCGTCAGCTGCGGATACTCTGACGTTCCCGCGGGGACGTCGACCGGTGCCGAACGGCCGTGGCCGGGCAGGTCGATGCCGATGATCGTCGTCGCTGGGTCCACCTCGCCGAGGTGGGTGGCAGCGGACTGCCAAAGCGCACCCACCGAGGTGCCCAGTGAGGGCAGGACGATGAGGACGCGCGGGTTCGCGGCGGCAGGTGCAGTTGGTGCAGCAAGAATTGTTGCGGTGAGTTCCACGTCAGGTCACTTTCTCGAGGCGAAGGGAAGGAGGCCCGGGGAGACGGGCTCGGGTCCGTTGATGGTGGCGATGATGGACTGTCGAACGTCCTCGGCGTCGCCGAGGTAGTTCTCGGGAGAGAAGAAGCCAGCCAGGTCAGGTGTCTCCTCGCCCTCGACCGGGTGCTTCTCCAGCGCCGCAGTGAGTGTGGTAACAGGGTCACCACCAGGGGTGATGATCTCCTGAACCTCGGTCTTCGACAGGCGGTCGCCGAAAGCGATGTTGAGGCGTTCGGCGAAGATGCCGGGGCTGGCGGCGTCCACGTTCTTCCGCATAGCCTCGGGGTCCACGCTCAGGCCCTCGACCATCGTCTGCAGCATGATGAGGGAGGACACCGCCAGGCCCATGAGCTCGGACAGGGCAGGCCATTCGGCGTGCCAGGCTCCGTCGGAGCGTTCCTCGATCGCCTCGGCAGCGGTCGAGGTCAATGTGGCCATGGCGCCGGGAGCGCGCATGCCGTTGCGGTGGAGCAGCACCGCCGAGGTGGGGTTGAGCTTCTGCGGCATCGCCGAGGACCCGCCGGTTGCGGCCAGGGCCAGTTCGCCGACCTCGGGGCGGGTGCCGATGAGCACATCGCGGGCGATCGAGGCCCCGACCGTCACGCATTGGGTGAGGTGGGAGGCCCAGTTGAGGACCCGGACGCGGTCGGTGTGCCAGGGCACGGGAATGCTGGTCAGCGCGGCATCGGGCCCGCGCAGCTGCACATGGAACTCACGGAGCAGCGTCTCGGTCTGAGTCCCGGCGAACTCGCGGATTGCGGCCCTGGTCCCCGCAGCTCCACCGACCTGAACGTAGTCGATGCGCGGGGTCAGGTTCTGGACCTCGTGAACTTCGGCGGCCCAGGACGCGATCTTGAGCCCGAAAGTCGTCGGCAACGCCGGTTGGGTCAGAGTGCGGGCCAGGCACACGGTGTCGGCATGGGCGTCAGAGAGGCCGACGAGCAGCTCGGCGATGACATCGAGGCGTGCATGAGTCTGACGGGCGACGCGGGCCATGAGCAGCCCGAGGGCCGAGTCCATGACGTCCTGGCTGGTCAAGCCCTTGTGCAGGGCACGGGATGCATCCTCACCGAGTCGTGAACGCACGGCTTTGAGGAAGGGAATGACCGGGTTGCCGCCGGACTCGGCATCAGCGGCCAACGTCTCCAGTTCGGCAGAGTCAGCCAAGAGCGACCTGGTGGTGGCTGCGATTCCCTCCACCGCCTCGGCGCGGGCGTCGGCGGAGATCAGCCCGGCATGAGCCTGAGCGTTGATCCATGCCGTCTCCACATCGCCGAGTGCGGACGCGAGGGCGACATCGTCGATGGCCTCGGCGCCTCTCAGGTCGCCGGGGGCGAACAGGAGGCGCGTATGGGCAACGGTGTCAGTCATTGTGTGTCCTCTCCAGCCGCAGCGGTCGCGGTTGAGTAGCCAGTGCGACCCTCCTCAGTCTTCGTGACTGGGGAACCGCAGGAACGGGGTCTCGTCCTCACCCTGCAACCGTATGTCGAAACGCAGCGATCCGTCAGCCTCACGGGTGGCGATGAGACGATTCCTGTCGGCTTCATCGAGCGAGGACAGCAGCGGATCGGCCGCCAGCGCTGTGGTGTCTTCGGGGAGATAGATTCTGGTGAAGAGCCTGTTGAGCAGCCCGCGGGCGAAGACGACAACGCTGATGAACGGGGCCTTGCCCGCCTCCGTTGCACCGGGATTGAGCGTGGAGAAGACGAAGCGTCCTTCTGGATCCACGGCGTTGCGGCCGAAGCCGGTGAAGGTGAAGCCGTCGCGGCGCAGCGATCCAGAACTGCGGGAGACGTTGCCGTTGCCATCGGGCTGCCAGATCTCGAGGATCGCATCGGGGACGGGAGCACCCGCCCCGTCGTAGACGTAGCCGTGGAGCTGCACTGCTCCGTCCTTGGCCGGGGGGACGAGTTCGTTGTCGCCGGGCCACGGCATGGCATAGCCGTAGAACGGTCCGACGGTCTGGCCGGGTGTTGCGGTGAGCTTCTGGTCAGTCATCGTCCTCTTCTTCCATCCAGGTGCGGTTGGCTCCGGTGAGCACGATGTCCCAGTTGTAGCCCATGAGGAATTCGTGCTCGGTGACGTTGTGATCGTAGGTGGCGACCAGGCGGTCACGGGCCTTCTGGTCGGTGATCGACTGGTAGATCGGGTCGAGGGCGAACAGCGGATCACTGGGGAAGTACATCTGGGTGATCATGCGCTGGGTGAACTCGGAGCCGAAGAGCGAGAAGTGGATGTGGGCCGGCCGCCACGCATTGTGGTGGTTCTTCCAGGGGTAGGGGCCCGGCTTGATCGTGGTGAACGAGTAGGAGCCGTCGTCGCCGGTCAGGGTGCGGCCGACGCCGGTGAAGTTCGGGTCGATCGGGGCCGGGTGCTGATCGCGCTTATGGATGTAGCGTCCGGCGGAGTTGGCCTGCCAGATCTCGACAAGCTGATTGCGCACCGGACGACCGTCGCCGTCGAGGACGCGGCCGGTGACCTTGATGCGTTCGCCGATCGGTTCCCCACCGGCCTGGATGGTGAGGTCAGATTCGAGGTTCGCCAGATCGCGGTGGCCGAAGGCGGGGGAGAAGAGTTCGATCGTCTCCGGGTCTGTGTGGCGGGGGTCCTTCGTCGGGTGCCGCAGGATCGAGGACCGGTAGGGCCGGTAGTCCAGGCGCGGCTGCGTCTCCGGCGGTGCTCCGGCCGCGACTGCTTCCTTGTGTTCGTTTTCGATCGTCTCGATCTCGGCAGACAGGGTCTGCTGTGACTCGGCCGCATCATCTGGGCCGGAGAGTTTCTGTGCACCCATGGTCGAACCTTTCTTCTCGGTGTGGGATGTGGTGTAGAGGTGAGTCGTTCAGCCCTTCGGCCAACCCGTGTAGCACTCGGCGAGGTAGCGCCGACCGTGCTCGGATTCGAGGATCGAATTGAGCTCGCCGAGGCTGCGCTTCGTTTCGAACGCATCCTGGTTGGGATCGGAGTGGAGCATCCGGGTCATCTGGTAGGAGAAGTTCTGCGCCTTCCACACGCGTTTCGTCGCGGTGCGCGAATACCCGGCCAGCGCCTCGGCGTCGGAGTCCTTGAGTGCCGAGATCAGCGCCGGGGCGAGCACGGACACGTCGGCGAAGGCGAGGTTGAGGCCCTTGGCTCCGGTCGGGGGAACGGTGTGGGCGCTGTCACCGGCGAGGAACAGGGAGCCGTGCTGCATCGGCTCGGTCACGGCCGAGCGGAAGGGCAGGATGTTCTTGTCGATGATCGGGCCGGTCTTGAGCGCGAAGCCGTCGGGACCGTCGACCCGGGCCTGCAGCTCTGACCAGATGCGGTCATCGGACCAGTCGGCCACCTCGGTGTCGGGGGAGGTTTGGAAGTACATGCGCTGGACGTTTTCGCTGCGCTGGGAGATCAGTGCGAAGCCGCGTTCGGAGCGGGAGTAGATGAGGACCTCGTGGCTGGGCGGGGCCTCGGTGAGGATGCCGAACCAGGCGAAGGGGTACTCGTGGAAGAAGCGCTGTTTCGTGTCTGCTGGGATCATCGATCGGCAGGGTCCACGGGAGCCATCGGAGCCGACGACATAGCGGGCGCTGATCTTCAGCTCCTCACCGTCTTCGGTCGTCGCACTCACCCAGGGGTGTTCGGTTTCGACGTCGCCGATCGCAGTGTCGGTGACCGAGTAGAAGGTGGGGCGTCCGGTGCGCTCGCGGGCGGCGGAGAGATCGACGAAGATCTCGTTCTGCGGGTAGAGCCACACGGATTCGCCGATGAGGCTCGGGAAGTCGAAGGAGTGGCTGACGCCGTCGACGCGGATGTCGATGCCGTCGTGGCGATGACCCTCCGTATGCACACGCGATTCGATGCCCTCGGCCTCGAGCATGCGCACGGAACCGGCTTCGAGGATGCCTGCCCGGTGAGTGTGGGCGATGTCGTCGCGGCTGCGATTGTCGATGACGACGGAATCGATCCCTGCATTGTGCAGTGTGTGGGCGAGCAGCAGCCCGGCCGGACCTGCTCCGACGATCGCGACGTCGGTCTGAAATTCTGGCACCTGGGCCTCCTTGCCTTATTCGTCCTCTCAGTGTGCGCCCAGTCACTGACACAAGGCGAGGATGTTATCAATGAATGAGATTAAGTGATCGTCGCGCCGCGGATTGACGGGGATTGCGGCGGAGATGTTGACGATCGGTCAGATTGTTGAGCACAATATGGGATGTTGTGTTCGTGATGTGCGGATAGGGCGTTCTTTGCGGCCCACCAATATGATTTTTGGCTCAACACATGCACGAATCGTCACGGCAGTCAGCTGCCTACAAGCAGAAAGCTCATGAATGATCATCACCGGCCTGATCGTCGGCCTGGCACTCGGATTCGTCCTCCAGCGAGGACGCTTCTGCGTGACCGGAGCCTTCCGCGATCTCACTCTGACCGGGAACACACGATGGTTCTCGGCACTCATCCTCCTCATCGCCGTGCACTCGATCGGGCTGTTCCTGCTCAACGGTCTCGGCGTCATCACCTTGGAGGCCTCGCCGTTCCCGTGGCTGGCCTCGATCATCGGCGGCCTCATCTTCGGCTTCGCCATGGTGCTCGCCGGCGGATGTGCCACCGGCACCTACTACCGAGCCGGTGAAGGCCTGGTCGGCAGCTGGTTCGCACTGATCTTCTATGCGCTGACATCTGCGGTGATGAAGAACGGACCGCTCACCTCGGTGACGGAGGGACTGCGCTCGATCACAATCGAGAGCGGCACACTCCAGGCTTCGACGGGGCTGAGCCCGTGGGTCTTCGTCGCGATCATCTCGGCCGTGGCCATCGCCGTCACCGTGCATCACAACAAGAAGACCGCCACCCCCGTCGCGACCCTGCCGCCTCTGAAGAAGGGCCTGGCCCACATCCTCACGGAGAAGCGCTGGAACCCGTTCGCCACTGCCGTGGTCATCGGCGTCATCGCCACGATCGCGTGGCCGCTCTCGGCTGCGACCGGACGCAACTCCGGCCTGGGCATCACGACACCGTCGGCGAACCTGACCACCTTCCTGGGCACCGGCGATGCTTCGCTTGTCGACTGGGGCGTCATGCTCGTCATCGGCATTCTCATCGGCTCGTTCATCGCGGCCAAGGCCTCCGGCGAGTTCCGGATCCGGGTCCCCGATCAGGCGACCGTAGTCAAATCCGTCTTCGGTGGAATCGGCATGGGCGTCGGCGCCGCAATCGCCGGCGGCTGCACGGTCGGCAACGCCATGGTCTCGACCGCACAGTTCGAATACCAGGGGTGGGTCGCAACATTCTTCATGATCGTCGGCGCAGGAGTTGCCGCGAAGTTCACCATCAAGTCAGGAGCGCGGACAGGTGTCGCGCAGCCCGCAGAAAGCAGGAGTGTATGAAACAGGTATTGGAAACAAACGGTCTTGTCTGCCCCTTCCCCTTGGTTGAGGCCAAGGATGCGATCGGCGGAATGGACAACGGCGATGAGCTCGTCATCAACTTCGATTGCACTCAGGCCACCGAAGCAATTCCTCAGTGGGCAGCCGAGAACGGCTATCCCGTGACCCACTTCGATCGCACCGGCGATGCCAGCTGGACGATCACAGTACAGAAGGGCTGAACGGCCACAGACCTCCCCTCGCTTACCCGAGCTTCCCCGTTGCAATGGCGGCCCTGCGTATTCGCAGGGCCGCCGTTGTTACTGCGTAGTTTAGTTTTCGCGTAATTCTCCTGAATGTTCTCTAGAGTTCTCTCTGTGCCTGAAAGCACAGATGTGATATATGGCTTTACTTGAAAAGTAATATTACGATAATGATGTAGTCACCATTTCTGGTGTTTTGTGCACGCACGTGCCTTTTCAAGGAGTCAGAATGACGCAGTCGACGACGCGCTCACGCAAGTTCAAGGCCATCCTCGCCGGTGGCATCGTCCTCGGAGTCGGAGCTGCGGTGACGCTGGCAGCCTGGACGGACAACGAATGGGCCGAGGGAACCTTCGGCGCCGGTTCCTTCAATGTGCAGGGAAGCACCGATGGCTCCACCTTCACAGACCACGAGAGCACCGACGGCGCTGCATCGTTGAGCTTCGACCTCGCCGGTGGCGACAACCTCACTCCCGGTGACACCACAGCGGCCCCCTTCGTCCTTCGCCTCGACGGCGAAACCTCCTACGACGCGAGCGTCGTGCTCGAAAACGCTACGGGAGGCGGCGACAACCCGGCAGCGCTGACCTACGAGATCGTCACCGTGGCCAATGCTGGCGCCTGCAGCGCAGATGCGACCGGCACCTCGATCGTCCCCGCTGGCACAGCACTCGGTTCCACTGCCGGTGCTCAGGGCTTCGACCTCACGGCAGGTGCCGATGCGACTGAGGGTGCACCTGTCACGCTGTGCTTCAAGGTCACAGCCGATGACACCCTGGATCAGGGCCAGAACACGAACGCCCAGTGGCAGTTCACCGCCACCTCGGCTGAGTAATCACACCAACCTTCGTGCGTTTTCCGGTGGGTCCATTGCGCGGCCCCGATCCGTCCGAGCGGGTCTCTGTCGAGACCCGCTCAGACAGTCGACGGCAGATGCGCAACCGCCGCATCAAGGCTGTCCTCGCTGGAGGCTTGGTCTTCGGTATCGGCTCAGCAGCAACCCTGGCGGCCTGGACCGACACCGAGGAAGCTTCGGGTTCCTTCAAAGCCGGTACGTTCAACATCGAACTGGCTGTCGACGGCTCCTGGAGCAGTAACACGGATATGACCTTTGACGCGTCCGGGATGTACCCGGGCTCAAAGGTCTACGCTCCGGTGTTCGTGCGGACGACGCCGGACACCACAATGGACGGCGAGCTGGCGGTTTCCAGTGCCGGTGCGACCGGTGACGCCGGTGGCATTGCCGAGTCTCTTGAATATCGCGCGGTGACATCGTCGCTCACTCCAGGCGCTGAGTCGTCCTTTTCCTGCAGCGAGAATTCATTTTCAGGTTCGTCCACTTATGTCTACGGCGGCGCTTCAACAACGGTGCCCCTAGCGTCCAATGCCACCGGTGCCGGCAAACAAGCAATCAAGCCGAACGCCGGCGACGTGAGGGCCTACTGCTTCGAAGTCACTCTGCCCACAGAGTCTCCGAACACCGCTCAGGGATCATCTGCGGCGAACACCTGGACCTTCGACGCCGAGTCCATCGAGACTTCCAACGACGCTGGGGCATCATGATAGCCCAGAAGCGAACGCCCAGGTCGCGCACGTCAGGCAAGACGGGCCTGGCCTCGTGGCTCGGCGGAGCACTGCTCAACATCTTCGCCGCCCTGGGTGTCGTGTGCATCGTTCTCGTCATCCTCAGCTTCGTCTTCAACGTGTCGATCATGATGTTCCGCACCGGATCGATGAGCCCGACGATCACCGCCGGCTCAATCGCCTTCGTCCACGAGATCCCGGCCGAGGAGATGGAAGTCGGAGACATCATCACCGCCGACCGTGGTGAGAAGGTTCTGCCGGTGACGCACCGCGTGACATCGATTCTGGATACCGATGCTCAGTCCGGTGTGGTCACCTTCGAGATGAAGGGCGACGCCAACGAGGCGAAGGACCCAGAGCCCTACACCGCGGACACCGTGCGACGGGTCATGTTCTCGATTCCGGGAGTGGCCCCGACCATTCAGCAGTTCCGCGATCCCTTCGTGCTTGGCGGAATCACGATCGCAGCGTCTCTGCTCGTCGTCTGGGCCTTCTGGCCACGACGTGAGGAAGAAGAGGACAGTGATGAAAACGCCGAGGCGGGTGACAGCACTCCCAACGAGGCCGCGGCCTCGATGCTCGAAGAATCCCAATCAGCTGTAACCCGCTCACCGAAGCACGCCCTCGCCCTCCCCGTCGCAGCGCTGTTGTTGGCAACGAGCAGTGGCCCATTCCCAGCAATCGACCCAGCGTCCTCGATGATCGCGGCTGCTTCCACCACCGCCAGCGACACCGCCACAACCAACACCGCCGCCGAGGCGCGCGGCCAGTACCTGCGCATGCGTGCCGTCGGTGACGAGTCGAGAATGCTCAATCTCAGCCCCGGTGCCTCAGCGGACTGGACAGTCGACGTCTGGGCTGATGCCCCGGAACCAGGGACAGTGGAGTTGGAGATCGGTTCTGGGCAACTGACAGAAGCGATCGCCAACGAACTGCTCGTTGATGTCCGGGCTTGCGAAGAGATCGTGTCGATGAACAAGTGCGCCGGCGGCGGTGAAGAACTGATCCACCAAACCCCACTCAGTGAGCTCGGCGCAGATCCCGAGAATAATCGGCCGCTCCTCGACATGCCCAGTGACGAGAAGCGCCGAGTGCAAGTGACTGTCACCCTGGCCCAAAGCGCCGACGCCGAGGCAGTCTCCGGCCAGCGAAGCAGTGTGCGACTGACAGCGATCGGCCAAGGAGAAGAAGTCTCGCTGGGTCCTGGCGACCCGGGAACCCCTGGCGATCCCGACGCCCCCGGTGACCTCCCACGAACTGGCATCGAAGGCTGGCTGTGGATTCTGCTTGCCGCCTGCGCACTCATCGCAGCAGGATCAGTCGTCGTCGCACGAACACGAAGTCGGAGGAAATCATGACTCAGCCCCCTAGGCATCAGCTGCTTCGCAGTCGGCGAATCCGTGTCCTCATCACCGGGCTCTTCCTCATTGTGCTCGTGCTTGGACTCTCGGGCGTGCGTTCGACGATGGCTGGGTGGACTGACTCACAAGAGGCCGCAGGGTCGTTCGAGGCCGCGACGATCCCAGGGCCAACCTTAACCAAATCCTGCGAATACAAGAGTGGCGTATTGGGTTTGGGCGCCCGGGTTGTAGTGCATTGGCGGCTGCCGGCGGGCTATCAACTCGATGACATCGTCGTTGAAGCTTCCACCAAGGGTCTTGGGTCTTTATTGGCTCCAATTACTGGATTCACTCTTTCAGAGAACACCACCTCCACTGGCAACGGCACATATAAAACAGAGGTGCCTACCAATCTCCTCGGCGGACTGCTTGGCCTCGGAGACGAACTGGAAATCGCGTTCTTTGCCGAGCATGAAAGCGGCTGGCGGTCAAAACCCACCTCCGTTGCGAGCAACGCTGGACTTCTCGGGATAGGAAACTGCCGCAACCTGACTTAGACCCCCACCACAGTCTCCGCCCCATCCGCCACGGTCAGCCGCATCGCCGTATTCTGCTCGATGAGGTTCCAGCCCTTATGGTCCAGGCCCGAAGACGACACGATCATCGCACCGTCGTCGAAGTGCTGCCAGCTCATCCGGTAGTAGTGGTCCTTATGGTCCAGCGGCAGCTCACCGCCCGTGCCCGAGGTGTCGAAGCTCTGATAGGGAATCGCCGTTCCCGCGGTCGCGTGGACGACGACCATCTCTTCGGCGCTGAGGACGAGCAGGTTGATCCCCGGATGGTCGAAGTCTGCCCGCAGCATCCGCACGGTCGCGACCGTTGCATCGAACAGTGTCTCGCCCTCATCCACGCGTCGAAGAATGAGTGCAAAGATGATGGCACTGTCTGTGGTCCCGCCGATGCGCTCCACCTCGGCGGTCGTGACATATTCGCGCAGTCGTTCGATCGGATGCACGGAACCGTTGTGAGCAAGAGCAATGTCTGCAGCCAGGAACGGGTGAGTGTTCTCCTCGTGCACGTCCATCCCCGCTGTCGCCATCCGCAGGTGGAAGATTCGACCGATGCTCGTCTCCGCATCAAGTGCATCCGTCAACTGTGGATCATCGGCACCTTCACGTGGTCTACGGAAGCGCTTGACCACCTCGGCGTCGGTGGGATCAGTACTGATCCACGCGGTGCCCCACCCGTCGTCGTGCAATCTGCCCAAATCTTGCCATTGCCGGCATTCGTCGGTGCCGATGAGGTCCGCTGCGCTCGCCGGAGTGGGGGAGATGTAGCCGAGAAGTCTGCACATGGTTCCAGGCTACGTCCGGTGGATACATCGACTGCGAAGTGTGAATTGGTTAGACTGTAACTAACAGATAGTTGATTAAGTGTTAGTAAGGAGCTCGCGCAATGACGGTTATCGAGGTCCCGGTACCCTCGCTGGATAGTGAGGAACTGAGTTGGTCACCAGTCAATCCGGACATGTTCAGCCGTCGAGAGGTTCAGCGCCAGACCGGTATCTATCGTGCCGCCTTAGTGCCGGAGATCGCTGCGTGGGAGGTGCATCTTCCGGCTGACATGCATGCTGACGTCGACGATGCCACCGGAGCTTTGGCGCGGGTCGACGGATTCGCAGCAGGAAAACTGGGTGCAGGTGATCGCATCGGCAGCCCTATGCCGGCCATTCTGCTGCGGACCGAGAGTGCATCCAGCTCACAAATCGAGCAGCTGACAACATCGGCTCTTCAGCTTGCACTTGCCGCCATTGACGAGACGACGAAAGCCAATGCCACAACCGTTCTGGGCAACGTGCATGCCATGGAGACTGCGATCGGAGTGTCGGGTGAGATTTCGCTCCAGTCGATTCTCGACATGCACAGGGCTCTGCTGAAGAGTGATCGGATGATGGCTTCCGAAGCAGGACGGTTCCGTGAGCAGCAAGTGTGGATCGGACCGGGAGGAAGCGGGCCGCTGCTCGCCGATTTTGTACCGCCGGCGCACCCTCGGATTCCTTCTGCCATGGAAGATCTCGTCGAATTCATCGCGCGAGAAGATCTTCCCGTGCTAGTACAGGCTGCCGTCGCACATGCGCAGTTCGAGACCATTCACCCGTTTGCAGACGGTAATGGCAGAACCGGCCGAGCTCTGGTGCACGCAATTCTCAAGGAGAAGGGGCTCGTCACCACTTCGGTGATACCGATCTCAGCAGGACTGCTCACAGACATCGGTGCGTACTTCGCCGCGCTCGGTGCATTTCGCTCCGGTGATGCAGGGCCGATTATTGCTCAGTTCACGCGTGCCGCACGGTTTGCCAGCCATGCGGGCAGACAGCTCATGGACGAGTTGCTCACCGTGCTGCAGGAGATGAAGCAGGCGCTGGCAGGGGTCAGGCGCGACTCTGCGTCATGGACATTGCTGCCCACACTGATTGCACAGCCAGTGGTCAATCTCAGCTTCGTCGCTGCCGCACTGGGGACAAGCCAGGTGACTGCGTTGCGTGCGATCGACACGTTGGTCGATCGCGGCATTCTTATCGAGGAAACAGGACGCAGAAGGAACCGTGTCTGGCGCCAACCAGGTGTGCTCAGCGTTCTCGACGACTTCGCGGACAGTGCGCGACGAAGCGGGCGGTGATTAGACTCGGACCATGAAGATCACGGTACTCGAGGGAGACATCACCGAGGCCTCCGTGGACGCGATCGTCAACGCCGCGAACTCAAGTCTGCTCGGCGGTGGCGGTGTCGACGGTGCCATCCACAAAGCGGCCGGGCCCGAGCTGCTCGAAGCCTGCCGAGAGGTACGCCAAACCAGCCACCCACGTGGACTTCCTGCAGGTCAGGCTGTCGCCACGACCGCCGGTGCCCTCAAAGCAAGGTGGGTCATCCACACCGTCGGCCCGAACCGCCATCAAGGCGAAGCCGACCCCGAGGTGCTCGAATCCTGCTTCGAAGCCAGCCTCAACGTGGCAGCGGAACTCGGCGCCACCTCGGTGGCCTTCCCGGCTATCGGCGGGGGAGTCTACGGCTGGTCGGCCAGGGACGTCGCCGAGGCGGCCCACTCCGTGATCGTCGAAGGCCGCGAACGCGGGCGCTGGGAGCAGGTCGCCGAGGTGGTCTTCGTCCTCTTCAGCGACTCGATGACGAGCGTGTTCTGCCAGGTCTTCGACCACGACCAGTGGTGAGAACTGGGGTTACGCTCTAATTATGGCCGCAACGTACGAAGAGTTCATGACCATCCCCTTCGCCGCCGCTGACGTCTGGCGAAGAGCCATCGAGGTGATCAACAAGCAGCCGGGTGTCGCTGGTGTGCACATGCAGCCTGGCCGTCTGAGCGCGTCGGTCAACGTGAATTGGCGACGCTGGAGAGAGAACCTCACCGTCAACGTCGACGAGGTGCCTGGCGGGACGGTCGTGCGCATCCGAAGCGAGTGCGCGTTTCCGCTCCAGATCATCGACTGGGGAAAGAATCGGGAGAACGTGTCCCAGATCAGGCGAGGGCTCGAGCCTCCCCACGCACCGGAAGTAGGAAGACGATGAAGATCCGCGACGTCATCCCCGACATTCCGGTATCCGACATCGAGGCGGCCCGAGGATTCTACGAAGACTTCCTCGGCCTGGGCACCGAAGAGTTCAACTTGGGCTGGGTGGCCCGCTTCACCTCGGCGGAGACCGGAGCCCACGTCCAGCTCGTCACGAAGGACGCCACCGCTCCCATCACCCCGGTGCTCTCGCTCAAGGTCGATGACATCGATGCCGCCTACGCCGAGGCTGTCGACCGTGGCCTCGACATCGTCCATCCGCTGACGACCGAAGATTGGGGAGTAACGCGCTTCTTCGTCCGCGACCCCGACGGCAACGCCATCAACATCACCCAACACCGGGCGACCGAAGACAGGGAATGAGGAATTCCATGACAACGAAGTCATATACGCAGGCCGTCGCCGATGGGATCTGGAGCGCCGGTACCGACCTCATCGGCTACGTACCCTCGGTCACCATCGCCCCTGTCATCGACCATCTGATCACCGCCGACGGTGGGACTGCCGGAATCTCAGAGCGAGTGAAGCCGCTCTCCCGCGAGGAAGAAGCGGTCGGAGTCCTCGGTGCCCTGCCGCTGGCCGGAAAGTTCGGGGCGATCGTCATGCAGGACAACGGCTTCGGCAACAGCCTCACGGCACTGACGACGTTCTCGCTGTCCTACCATCTGCCGCTGCTCATCTTCGCCAATACCCGTGGCGGCCCGGGGGAGTACAACTCGATGATCCATTCGATCAGCCAGCCGATGCCGACGATCCTGCGCACTGCGGGACTCCACGTTCTCGAGCTCGATCGTCGTTCATCGTCCGAGGATTGGGAGCAGACCGTCGCCGAGGCGGGTGTTCATGCTCGTATGACCTATCGTCCCGTCGTTGTCCTCGGCTCCTTCTGGAACACCGATGGGAAGGTGGCCTGAGATGAAGCGCATCGAAGCACTCGAGGTCCTCAACGGGCTGACCGCCGAACTGCCGGTCGTCGTGACGTGCGCGGCGACGAGTCGTGAACTGGCCTCCGTGGAGAACCGGGACAACCACTTCTATGTCCTCGACTCGATGGGCCTTGTCGGCTCCATTACTACCGGTCTCGCCATGGCGGCCAAGGACTCAAACCTGCCCAAGGTCATCGGGCTTGAAGGCGACGGGTCCCTGCTGATGAACCCGAACGTGCTGCCCACCGGAGGATTCCTAGGAGCCGAGAAACTGTTTCTCATCGTCCTCGACAATCAGGTGTACGGATCGACCGCAGGGCTGCCGACCTATTCCTCACGCGTCGACCTCGGTAAACTCGCCGAAGCCGCGGGCTGGACGGTCGGCCGAGCCGAGGACGCAGCTCAGCTGCGCGACGAATTCGATCGCCTGCTGACGACGACCGGGCCGACGCTGCTGCATGTGAGCATCGAGGCAGGCAATGCCGCCGATATTCCCAAGCTCCTCGTCGACCCGGTCGTACTCGCCCACCGCTTCCAGTCGTGGCTGACAGCGAGGCTCGAACCTCACGCCGCCGTGTAGCCGCCGTCGATGAGGTAGTAGGCGCCGGTGACGAACGAAGCGTCGTCCGAGAGCAGGAAGTTCACGACCTTGGCGACCTCCTCGGCGGTGCCCAAGCGGCCGAGCGGGTGCTTGGCCTTAAGTCCTTCGAGGGTCTCCGCGTCGAGACTGCTCTCGACCAGCGGTGTCATGATGTAGCCGGGTCCCACCGAGTTGATGCGCAGGCCCTGTGCTCCGTATTCGGCGGCGGCGTTCTTCGTGATCCCGACGACGCCGTGCTTGGCTGCGGTGTAGGCGCCGCTGTTGATCGCAGCGACCGAACCGTGAATCGAGGCCATATTGACGATGGCGCTGTCCTTGGCTCCGGCCTTGAGCATCGCGGGAATCTGGTAGCGCATGCCGTAGAGCACGCCGTTGAGGTTGATGTCGATGACCTTGTCCCAGTCATCGAGGTCAGTCTCACCTGCAGGCGCAGGTGCCCCGCCGATGCCGGCATTGTTCACGGCATAGTTGAGGCCGCCATACGTGTCGACGGCGAACTGGACGACCTTCTCAGAGTCTTCCTTCGCGGCCGTGTCCTGCTTGATCGCCGAGGCGGTTCCACCGTTCCCGGTGATCGCGTCGACAACGCGCTGGGCGGCGTCGAGATTGATGTCGGTGACGACGACGTTCGCGCCCTTGGCTGCGAGTTCCTTGCTGATGGCTTCGCCGAGGCCGGAGCCTCCGCCGGTGACGAGTGCGACCTTGCCCGTGAAATCTGCCATTGTGATGACCTTCTTCCATTATCCGACGAGCCCAGAGTTTGTGGCTCTCACCAGGGGCAACGAAGTTCAGAGCACCGAAATTCCGTCTCCTCGGTCACGTCGCCTGCTACCAGCCTTGCCACCGCCGTCCACCGGTGGTTCAATTGAGAGAAAGTGATTGTCAAATGCAATCACTTCTGCTCAAGGAGGAGCGATGGCAAGAGTCACATGGGGTTTCACGGCGTCACTCGATGGGTTCATCACCGGCCCGAATCACGATATGTCCTGGATGTCCGGTCTCGGTTCGCTCTCTGACGGCACCGTGGAGGACCTCGCCTCCCAGGTCGCCGTCATCATCTCCGGCCGTCGTGGCTATGACGCCGCAAAGGCCCAGGCGGCCGAGCGCGACGAGCTGACCTCCGAGGCCTACGGCGGGGCGTGGGAGGGTACCGAGTTCATCCTCACCCACCGTCCCGAGGAGCTCGCCGAGGACACTGCGATCACTGCTGTGAACTGCTCCATCGCCGAGGTGGTCGATCGGGCCCGGACCATCGCCGGCGATCGAGACATCCAGATCATCAGCGCCGACATCGGTCGGCAGGCGCTCGAGGTCGATCTCATCGACGAGATGCAGGTCTTCGTCGCGCCCATCTTCCTCGGCGACGGCACACGTATCTTTGACGTGCCCGGTGGCCGACGCGTCTATTGGGAGCTGGCTGAGGTCGACGAGGCGAACACAAGTGCTTGGTTTCGCAGGTTTCGTCCGCGCCGCCAACAGGATCTCACGCCATAAAGTTCACTCGGACTGGTTGCTCAGCTCCCAGAGGATGCGCAGCGCCTCGTCATCGAAGTCCTCGCTGGCAGTGTTGGGCTCGCTGTCGTGGACCTCGGCATGCAGCTGCTCCATCTTGCGATCGAGCTGGCCGGCCACCTCGGCGGCCTGAGTGAGTTCCTCAACGAGTCGATCGGGGACTTCGCCTTCGAATTTGTAGTGGATCTTGTGTTCCAGGCTGGCCCAGAAGTCCATGGCGATGGTGCGGATCTGAACCTCACAGATGACCGGGGTCCGTCCCTGGCTGAGGAAGACGGGCACCTCGAGGATCGCGTGCAGGCTCTTGTATCCGTTGGGCTTCGGATCGGCGATGTAGTCCTTGATCTCCACGACCCGGACATCGTCCTGCGCGGTCAGCATCTCCAGCACCTGGTATGTGTCGGCGATGAAGCTGCAGGTGATGCGGATGCCTGCGATGTCGGTGATGTTCGCGCGGATGACCTCGATGTCGAGCGGGAGCCCACGCCGATTGACCTTCTCGAGCAGACTCCGCGGCGACTTCACCCGTGAGGTGATGTGCTCGATCGGATTGTAGCTGTGAGCGTGCTCGGACTCCTCACGCAGAATGGAGATCTTGGTCAGCAATTCGTTGATGACGAAGCGGTGCTCCAAGATCAACTGAGAGAAATCCTGCCGCAGGGCGCGCACGCTCGCCACCTGGCCAGGGGACAGCGCCAAGCTCGAGGGGTGCTGGTGTCGGCTCATGATCCTCCGTGAGTGGCGTGGTCAGTGCCTTGCAAGTTTATCCCCGGCCAGTCCCCGCGGCGCTCGCCCTATCCTGTGTCAGTCTCGCGGCGTACCGTAAGACCATGTGCAGGAACATCAGAACCCTTCATAACTTCGAACCCCACGCGACCTCGGACGAAGTGCACGCCGCGGCGCTGCAGTACGTGCGCAAGATCGCGGGCACAACGAAGCCCTCCCAGGCCAATGCCGCCGCTTTCGAAGCAGCCGTTGAGGAGATCGCCCACACGACCCAGCATCTCCTCGATGCGCTGGTGACCACGGCCCCGCCGAAGAACCGTGAGGTCGAGGCCGAGAAGCGACGAGCCAGATATGAGGCCCGTACATGACGATCCTCGGGCTCGTTCTCGCAGGGCTGGCCGCGGCCCTGCACGTCTTCATCTTCTACCTGGAATCGATGGCCTGGACGAGTCCGCGTGCTCGGGCGACATTCGGCACCAGCGAAGAGTATGCAGCTGCCACGAAGTCGATGGCCTTCAACCAGGGCTTCTACAATCTCTTCCTCGCCCTCGCGGTCTTCATCGGCATCATCGTCTGCCTCGCGGGCGCACCGATGGTCGGTCTCACTCTCGTCTTCACCGGAGTCGGATCGATGCTCGCTGCGGCACTCGTGCTCGTGGCTTCGTCACCCGACCTCGCCTCCTCGGCGATCAAGCAGGGCCTTCTGCCTCTGCTGGCGGTCGTGTCTCTGCTCATCGGCATCGCGATCAATCCATGACTGATTTCCCCTGCGCCTCGAGGTCCTTCGTGATCCCCGCCGAGGCGGTGCGCAGGGCCTGCATGATCGCCGGCCCGCCCACGTGATGTTCGGAGTCGACGACGACTCCGAGGCCGGCAATCGTCAGTCCGGTGCTGTCGAAGACGGGCACCGCGATTCCCGTGGTGCCGTCATCGATATGGCCGACGAGCTCCGCGAAGTGATAGGTCCGGATCGAGGCGAGCATCTTGCGCAGGACAGCCGGATCGGTCGTCGTCTTCTCTGTGATCGCAGCCAGCGGACCGCGCAGATAGGCTTCGCGCACATGCTTCGGAGCATGAGCGAGGAGCACCAGCCCACACGAGGAGGCGTGGGCGGGAAGTCTCCCGGCCGTCTTCGAACGGTGGACGACAGCAGTCGGCTTCGACATCCTCTCGATGATGAGCACCTCGCGTTCGCGCAGGATCCCCAGCTGGGTGTTCTCGCCGACGAAATCGTGGACGGCCGTCATATGAGGTCGGGCAAGGGTGGCCAGGTCGACGGCGTCGGAAGCACGATTCGACAGCTCCCACATTCCCACGCCGATGCGCAGCCGCCCGTTGGGGTCACGCTGCAGCAGATTGTGCCGCATCATGTCGTTGATCAGCCGGTAGGCCGTGGACTTCGGCAAGGCGGCTCTCTCGGAGAGCTCCTCGGTGCTCAGGCTCTGATGATCGGGGTCGAAGGAACCGAGGACCCGGACCAGACGATCGATCATGGAATCGCCCGATTGAGAGTTCGCCATAACCGCAATCGTAGCCCCGGGCGACTCGAATTCTCAATGAATGGACCCGCGATGGCTCCTCGTGGTCCGCATCACTATTGTGGCCGGTAGGCGTGACATCGCCGTGCATCAGCTGTGCCCGAATCGGTCGACCTCAAGGGAGCGGCAGCCAGCGGCAGGTGAGCGCGGGACGAGACCATCACAGTCACCACCCGACCAGCGAAGGAACAGGGACGAACGACATGAGCGAGAACAGTTTCCTCGGCACCCAGTGGCACGAGAAGATCTTCACCGGCACGTGGACGAACGGCGCCGACGAGTCCTATGACGTCATCGAACCGGCAACGGGGGAAACCCTGGGCCGCCTGGGCTCTGCGAACGCCGACGATGTGAACGCGGCCGCCACTCGTGCTGCCGCCGCGCAGAAGGAATGGGCGAAGACGCCACCTGCCGAACGCGCCGCCGTCCTCCGCCGGGCCGGTGCGCTGTGGGCCGAACACGCCGAGGAGCTCTCCGACTGGATCGTCCGCGAATCCGGTGGCATCCCGGCCAAGGCCGGGCTGGAAGTCAGCTCCGCAGAGCAGATCTGCTACGAATCCTCAGCCCTGCCCAGCCACCCCAAGGGGCAGGTCCTGACCTCGAACGAGCCTCGCTGGTCGTTCGCCCGTCGGGTGCCCGCCGGAGTCGTCTCCGTCATCGCACCGTTCAACTTCCCACTCATCCTCTCCATCCGCTCGGTCGCCCCGGCGCTGGCCCTGGGAAATGCGGTTCTGCTCAAGCCGGACCCTCGCACCGCGGTCTGCGGTGGTGTGAGCCTGGCCCGCATCTTCGCCGAGGCTGGCCTTCCCGAGGGACTCCTGCAGGTTCTGCCCGGAGGCCGCGAAGCCGGCGAAGCAGTCGTCGCAGCGCCCGAGGTCACGGTCATCTCCTTCACCGGATCGACGGCCGCCGGACGCAAGGTCGGCGAAGCTGCCGGACGCCTACTCAAACGCTGCCACCTCGAATTGGGTGGAAACAATGCACTCGTCGTCCTTCCGGGGGCAGAAGTCGGTCCGGCCACCTCGGCGGGAGCCTTCGGTTCCTTCATGCACCAGGGACAGATCTGCATGACCACCGGCCGCCACCTCGTCCACGATTCCATCTACGACGAATACGTCGAACAGCTTGCCGAGCGCGCCAAGAACCTGCCGGTGGGCAACCCCGCCACCGAAGAAGTCGCACTGGGCCCGGTCATCGATGACAAACAGCGCACGAACATCCGCGACATCATCGACAAGTCTCAGGCAGACGGTGGCCGACTCGTCGCCGGAGGCACCGGCGAGGGCGCCTTCGTGCCGCCGACGGTGCTGGCGGACCTGAGCCCGTCGAACCCGGCCTGGACGCAGGAGATCTTCGGACCTGTGGCGCCCGTGAGCCGATTCTCAACTCTTGAGGAGGCCGCGGAACTGGTCAATGCCAGCGAATACGGGCTGTCCGTGGGCATCCTCGGCGATGTGGGCATGGCCATCGAACTGGCCGACCTCGTCGATTCCGGCAAGGTCCACATCAATGAGCAGACCGTCTCCGATGAGGCGAACGTGCCCTTCGGCGGCACGAAGGACTCCGGTAACGGATCCCGCTTCGGTGGGGCAGAGGCCAATATCGAGGCCTTCACCGAAACCCAGTGGGTCACGATGCGCTCGCAGATCGCCCCGTACCCCTTCTGATTCCTCTGCACACCGACTGCTCGAACACCTGAACGACCGGAGACACTGATGTCCACACCTGCCGCAGCCTCTGACGCTGCCACCACAGCTCGCGCGACCGATACTCGTTGGCCGGCGATCCTGTGCTGGCTGGCCGTCGCCCTCGAAGGCTTCGACCTCGTCGTGCTCGGGGCCGTGATCCCCGAGCTCCTGGCGACCAACGCCATCGGCTTCACCCCCGAGGCCGCGACCCTCGTCGCGACACTGAGCCTGGTGGGTGTGGGCCTCGGCGCTGCAACGGTGGGACCGATCGCCGACCGCTTCGGTCGCCGCTACACGATCATCTTCTGCGTCCTCTTCTTCTCCATCTTCACAATTCTCGTCGCGTTCTCTCCCAACGTCGCCCTGTTCACCACATTCCGGTTCATCGCCGGACTGGCACTGGGCGCCGTGATGCCCGGCTGCTTGGCCTACATCAGCGAGCACAACAAGTCGGGCAAGACCGGCAAGGCGACGACGCTGACGATGACCGGCTACCACGCCGGTGCCGTGGCGATCTCCCTGCTCGCCGTCTTCTACTCCCACAACTGGCACCTGCTCTTCATCGCCGGCGGCGTCGCCGGACTCGTGCTCGTCCCACTGCTGTGGTGGAAGCTGCCGGAATCTCAGGAGTTCGTCGACGCTCAGGCCGCGAAGGCCCATCCAGCCGAGGTCTCGACGACTGCGGCCCCGAAGACCGGAATGGCAGGGCTGTTCGTCGGCCGGTTCAAACTGGTCACGATCGGTGTCTGGGCCGCCAGCTTCATGGGTCTGCTGCTCGTCTACGGGCTCAACACCTGGCTGCCGAAGATCATGGCCGACGCAGGCTACGAAGTCTCCGACTCCCTCGTCATGCTCTTCGTGCTCAACCTCGGCGCCGTCGTCGGACTCATCATCGCCGGCTGGCTGGCAGACAAGCACGGCACCAAGCCGATCGTGCTCATGTGGTTCCTCCTCGCAGCAGTGTTCCTCGCGGCACTGAGCATCCCGATGACAAGCCAGATCCTGCTCAACATCGCCGTCTTCATCACCGGCGTCTTCGTCTTCTCCGCCCAGGTCCTCGTCTACGCCTTCGTCTCAGCGATCTACCCGCCCACCGCACGCGGAACCGCGCTCGGCATGGCCTCGGCAGTCGGTCGCCTCGGCGCCATCGTCGGTCCGTTCATCACCGGCACCCTGGTCACTGCGGGCATCGCCTACCCGTGGGGCTTCTACCTCTTCGCCGTCGTCGCCGTCCTTGGCTTCGCGGCGATGGTCATCGTTCCGAAAGCCGTGGACCACGCCGGCCGATGACTCACTGGATCGACGCCGCATTCGTTCGCGGAGGTACGAGCAAGGGACTCTACTTCCGCGCCGATGCCCTGCCCGAGCTGGACGAAGTGCCGGCACCGGGAATCGCCGGGGACACCTCGGCGTGGGATGCGATCTTCTGTTCTGCGCTCGGCTCTCCGGATGCCTTCGGCCGTCAGCTTGACGGCATGGGCGGTGGGATCTCCTCGCTGTCGAAGGTGATGGTGGTGTCCGCGTCAACGCGGGCAGGCGTCGACCTCGACTACACCTTCGGTCAGGTCTCCGTCGCCGAGGCGGTCGTGGACTACTCCGGCAACTGCGGAAATCTGTCCTCGGGTGTCGTGCCCTTCGCCCTGCAGGCCGAGATCATCTCCGCAGCCGACGGGTGGCACGTCTTCCGCCTCTGCAACACGAACACCGGAAAGCTCGTCGACGTCGGCCTCACCGTCGTCGACGGCCAGGCTGCGGTCGCAGGAGATTTCGAACTCACCGGTGTCAGCGGCACCGGAGCACCGATCGAACTCATCTACCCCGATCCGGCAGGCAGCCGCACCTCGGGGCTTCTGCCCACCGGAGTGCCCTCGGAGTCGATCGATGTCGATGGACGCATGTTCAACGTCTCCATGGTCGACGCGGCGCTGCCCGTTGTCATCGTTCCCTCCTCGGCGATCAGCCTTAGAGGCGATGAGTCTCCGGAGTCCATCGACGCCAATCGTCCCTCGATGCTGATGATCGAGGAGCTTCGGCGCAAAGCGGCGGTGCGGATGGGGTTGTGCGAGACGCCGGAGACCGCTCCGCAGGTCGTGCCCAAGGTCGCGGTCGTGACCTCACAGAAGCCGACGACCCTGCTTGACGGCACCAGCTTGGGCGCGAGAGATTCCGATGTCGTCGTTCGCATGGTATCGATGGGTCAGACTCATAAAGCGGTGCCGGGTACCGGCGCCATGTGCCTGGCCGCGGCCGCGCAGATCCCCGGCACCATCGTCCACGGCATCATCGCCCGTTCCGAGCATTCGGTGCCCGGCCCCGAGGTCCGCCTCGGCACACCTTCGGGCGTTGTCACCGCCTCCGCGGTCTGGGATGAGACGGCGAAGACCGTGACGGCTGCCTCCCTGTTCCGCACGGCACGGGTGCTCATGGTCGGGAAGGTTGCCGTCACGGTCTGAAACCGCCAGGCTGGAGCGCTCAGAAGCCCTTGTCTATGCCGTTCTTGCCGGCATTGTGATTGCCTCTGGCGGTGCCGTTCTTGCCAGCATTCTTCCCACCGTTCTTCCCGGCATTCTTTCCACCGTTCTTTCCGGCGTTGTGGTTGCCGTCCGAACCGCCGTCCTCATCGTCGGCCCCGAAGAGCCCGACGACCACAGGATCGTGGTCCGAGGCACGGTACGGGTCCGGGGCGTAGAAATCGCTGATGTTGTAGTTGAAGCGACTGTATTCGAGGGCAAGAGCCTCGACGGAGTTGATGTTCCAGACATCGGCACCGGTGATCGCATCGAAGGCACTCGAAGGCAGATCAGCCTGCGCGCCGGGAGCCGCCGCCTGGCCGGCTTCCGAGTTCGAAGAGTCCAGCGCCAGCACATGGTCGAGGCTGCCGGTGCGGGACTTGAACACGTAGGTCGACTTGTCCGTCATCTCGGACGCGACATCCTTGAACCCGGCTTCGTAGAAGACCTGCATCGGGTCCTCCTGCGTGTAGGCGTTGAAGTCACCGAGGAGGTAGACGAAGTCGGAGTCCGCTGCTTCCTTCTGCTCACCGGCGAAGTCGACGAGCGATGTCGCCTGCCTCACCCGGTCCGCATTTGAGGCACCCTGGCCGTCGCCGCTGTCCTCATTGCCCGGACCTGAGCCCGAACCCTTGGACTTGAAGTGATTCGAGATCGTCACGAAGGTCTTGTCCGTGTCAGCCTCACCCGACTCGTCCTTCGGCGCGAATGCCTGCGAAAGGGGTTCGCGTGCGTTCGAGAACGCGGCCTCATCGTCAAGGATCGTCGAATCCTTCTGCGGAGCCACCTCGGCGGGCTGATAGATCAAGGCCGTGCGGATGACGTCCTCGTCGGCGGGAACATCGGCGGGGGAGGGAACGAAATCCCACTTATCGGTGCCAGCGGCCTCGTTGAGACGCTCGACCAGAGTCGAAAGTGCATCATCGCGGTCCTTGCCGAACGCGGCAGAATTCTCGATCTCCATGAGAGAGACCACCGAGGTGTCGAGCTTGTTGATGGCCGAGACGATCTTCGTCTCCTGGCGCTTGAGGCTCTCTGCGTTGGCAGCACCGCGGGCATCGCAGCCGCCGCGAACCGTGATCGGGTTGCCCTCGCGGTCCTCATAGTAGTCACAGCCGGAGAGCTGATCGCCGGTCGTCGTGAAGTAGTTGAGGACGTTGAAGCTGGCCAGGCTGACCTGTCCGCCGACGGCCTCCGGAGCCTCTGTGCGGGTGTCGGCGAAATTCACCGGCTGAATCGCTTCAGCGTTGTCCCCGGTCAGGCGCGTCGTGGGCTGGAAGCGCCACTTCTCATGGTCGAAGCCCAACACCACGGGAGAGGTCATCGTGGCGCTCGCACCGACACGCACAGGGGCGTCGTTTGAGACATAGGGAAGAGGAACGTCCTTGTCGTTCTGCAGGTAGTTCACGGTCGCGCCGTCGTCGAGGACGACCTCGCGCTTAAGGTTCTCGGCCTCGACGGCCTTCGCCTCATCGCTGCCGGGGCGGGCGACATCGGTGGGCTGGGGAAGGGTGCCCTCTCCGGTGGCCAAGACGACCTCGCCGTAGGTGTTCGTATTGTAGTTGTCGGCCACGGTCATCTCACCGCTGGGCTGCAGGAGCATGCCCTCGAATGCCTCGCGTGCGGCAGCTTCGGTGGGGAACGCGTCCTCGACCGGCTTGACCGCCTCGGCGGGCTCATCCAGGACTGTCATTCCCGTACTGCTGACGGAGATCTGGGTCTGACCGTAGCGCTCTGAGACCGCGCCGGTGAGCTCGAGGTGATCGCCGATGCTGATGTCGTTGACCGAGTCGGGAGAGTAGACGAAGACGCCGTCCGAGGCTCCGGGAGTCTCGTCCTCGGTTCCGCCGGTTCCCTGCGTCTGCACGTAGTAGCCGTTCAGCCCGCCGGTCGGGTACGCAGCGGTGACGACTCCCTGTGTCTTGACGGTGGTGCCAGCCAGGGGACTCTCCTCGCCGGTGCCCTGAATGTCGGCAATCGGGGTGACGTCCTCGGGTGCCGGATCATCGCCGTCGCCGTCGCCGCCGCCGTCGCCATCGTCGCCGGGAAGCGCGTCGGGAGTCGGTGTCGCGGACGTCCAGCTGCCGTTCTTAAGCTGGATCGACTGCTCGCCTCCGGCAGTGGCACCCGTGGGTTCGGCATCCTTGCCGACAAAAGCCTCAGGCGTGTTCGTGTTCGCCTTGCCGGTGACTCCCTTGCCTCCGACGACCCCGCCGATCTGGGCGAATGAGACGAGCGTGCCGTCATCGTCGATGGCATAGGCGCTCGAGCCGTAGTCGCCGTCAGCGGCGGACCCTGACTTCACGGAGTTGGTGATGAGAACCTCGACCGCGAGTGCTCCGGAGTCGCCGACGGTCGTGCCCGCGGGAACAGTTGTCGTGTTCTCTGCGGCCTGGACGCTGCCGCCGCGAGTCACAGACCCGAAGGTCCATCCCGAGACGTCGGTGCCCGGCTCGGCCGCGATCTCGATGAAGTCGGTGTCGAGCGTATAGGCGATCTCGCTGATGTGGGGACCCTCGGCAGCGGCTGCCGGCGTTGCCGGAAGGGTGAGGCCGATCGCCGCGACGAGGCTGAGCGCCGCGCACGAGGAGGCCGTCTTGGAGACTGTCATGGGAGCCTTTCGGAGTTTGAGCACCGTGGAAGATGACGGCGCAGACGCATGCACACTATCCGTTGTCGGGGCGTCATCGGTGACGACCTTGTGAATACGATGTGAACTGACTGTACTATGCCTCACTGGTATTGGCGCTGGTACTGAGTCTGGCACTGAGGCTGAAAGATCTAGACTGATGGCGAACCATCGATCTGCAGGGAGGCAGAAGATGCGCGTGCTGATTGTCGGAGCCGGAATCGCCGGCTCCACGCTGGCTTACTGGCTGAAGCGAGCGGGACATGAGCCCACTCTTCTCGAGCGTTCACATGGTCTGCGCCGCGGCGGATACCTCATCGACTTCTGGGGCACCGGATTCGATGTGGCAGAGCGGATGGGCCTGGTGCCCAGGCTGCAGCGAGAAGGATACGAACTAACGGAGGTCCGCGACGTCGCATCAGACGGCCATCAGGTCGCGTCGCTTGATCCCCAGCGTATTGCCGCAGGAGCCAGCGGCCGATATGTCAGCATCCTTCGATCTGATCTCGCCGCCGCGATCTATGACAGCCTCGACGAAGGAGTCGAGACGATCTTCGGAGACACCGTCACCCGACTCACGGAGGGCGAACGGAGCATCAGCGTCGAGTTCGACCAAGCCGCCCCACGCGAATTCGACCTCGTTGTCGGTGCCGATGGACTGCACTCACAGGTTCGGACGTTGGCATTCGGTGCGGAGGAGAACTTCGAGCGCGACCTCGGGATCGCAGTCGCCGCATTCGATGTCACGGACTACCGTCCACGAGACGAACTCGTCGCCGTCATGCATGCCGAGGTCGGATTTCAGGCGATCCGCGTCGCGCTGCGAGACGACGTGACGATGTTCATGCTCACCTTCCGACATCACGGCCCAGTGCCCATCGACGATGTCAGTGCCCAACAGGAGCTGCTGCGCACGAGTCTGGCCGACGCCGGTTGGGAGATCCCAGAGATCTTGCGCCAGCTGCCGCATGCGCGGACGCTCTACCTCGACCGGGCGAGCCAGATCAGGATGCCCACGTGGACCAGCGGCAGAGTCGCACTCATCGGCGACGCCGCGGCGAGCCCGTCGTTGCTGGCCGGTCAGGGTTCGGCATTGGCGATGGTCGAAGCGTATGTGCTGGCGGCCGAATTGTCTGCCACGCCCCAGGATCATCGCCGAGCCTTCGCCGCATACGAACACCGGCTGATGCCGATGCTGCGCAGCAAACAGGACGCGGCCAAGGGGCTCGGCACAGCATTCGCCCCGCGCAGCCGCCCACGCCTGATCCTGCGCAACACTGTGATGCGGCTGATGGGATTCCCTCCCGTCGCAAACCTCGCCATGGGCCGCAGCCTGCGAGACCCGATCGAACTTCCAGCCTGGCCGGGTGACTGAGCTCAGACACCCGACCGACTGCGCTCTGCTCAGGCCTTAAGCTCAGCCGCCAGCTCGTGGAAGTCGCGGCTGGGGTTGCCGAAGCGGTGCAGAGTCATCGACACTGCCTGCTCCTGCACGTAGTACCGCATCTCGACCCTCGCCGAGGAGGTCACCGGCTCATCGATGACCGCAACCTCGGGACGTGGTGCCGTTGCAGCCAGCAGCTCAGGCTCCTGCGGTCCGAGCACGCGGATGCGAGCTCCGACGGAGTCGTCGTAGCGACCCTGGGCGACCATGTCGGCGAAGACCGTAGCGGACTCGGTGCGAGCCGCAGCCTCGGCGTTCGTGGCAGCGATCTTCACCTCGGAGGCGACGTCCTCTGCGATGGACAGCTGCACCGTTGATCCGACGGACTTCGCCGCATGCAGCGAGCGCTCCAAGTCGAACACCGTAGCCGCCGAGGTCACCCGCAGGGTGACCGGACGGGGCCGGTAGCGGAAGATGTTGGCTTCCGAATGAAGGCCCGTGTGGTCCTTCGCAGCACCGAACTCACGTGCCAGCCACCGCTCATCGTCGGCCTTCGCCAGCTCGAGGTTCTGGCTCGCGTCAGTGGCTCCCGGCAGAGTGGAGGGATCGTCGGCGTAGTGACCGAAGAGCATGAGGTAGTTCGGTCCACCGGCCTTCGAGCCGAGCCCGACGGAGGACTGCTTCCAGCCGCCGAAGGACTGGCGCCGCACGATCGCGCCGGTGATGCCGCGGTTGACGTAGGCGTTGCCGACCTGGACCTCGTCGAGCCAGGTGCGCACCTCTTCGGGATCGAGGGAGTGGATGCCGCCGGTGAGGCCGAAGTCCACAGCGTTCTGGAACTCGATGGCTTCGTCGAGGTCACGGGCGTGCATGAGACCGAGCACGGGCCCGAACACCTCGGTCAGGTGGAAAAAGGATCCCGGCTTGACGCCGTCCTTGATTCCCGGACTCCACAGGCGGCCCGTGTCGTCGAGCTGCTTGGGCTCGAGCAGCCAGGACTCACCGGGCTCCAAAGAAGTCAGTGCTCGTTCGAGCTTGTCGGCGGGATCCTCGGTCAGCGGTCCCATGGTTGCCGACATGTTCGCAGGCCAGTCGACGACCATCGACGAGGCGGCATCGATGAGCTGGCGCCGGTAACGCTCGGAATCATAGGTCGACCCGACCATGATGCCCAGCGAGGCGGCCGAGCACTTCTGCCCGGCATGGCCGAAGGCGGAGTACACGAGGTCGGCAACGGCCAGGTCGCGGTCCGCCGCGGGAGTGATGACCAGGGCGTTCTTGCCGGAGGTCTCCGCATTGACGTGCAGGTCAGGACGGAAGGACTTGAACAGAGCGGCCGTCTCGGAGGCACCCGTGAGGATGACGCGATCGACATCCGGATGGGCGACGAGGTGACGGCTAAGGTCACGGTCGGACGGGGTGCACAGCTGCAGCACGTCCTTCGACACGCCGGCTTGCCACAGGCAGTCGATGATGAGTGCCGAGCAGTGCTGGGTGGGCTTCGAGGGCTTGTGGATCACGGCCGAACCTGCGGCCAAGGCTGCCACGGTGCCACCGGTGGGGATGGCGATGGGGAAGTTCCACGGCGGGGTGACGACGACCATCTCATCGGGGACGAAGTTCGCCCCCTCGAGGGTCTCCAGCTCCGCGGCGTTGAGAGCGTAGTAGCGGATGAAGTCGATGGCCTCGGAGATCTCCGGATCGGACTGCGAGGGCATCTTGCCCACCTCGGCGGCCTCAACGGCGATGAACTCACCGCGGCGTGCGGCGAAGATCTCGGCCGCACGGTGGAGGATCTCACCACGACCGGCAGCACCGAGCTCGCGCCAGGCCTTCGCCGCCTTGCGACCACCGGCGATCATCTCATCGAGCTGCGCAGCCGAATCGACCTTCGGCGTCTTCGGGCGGTCGTCGAGGTATCCGGGGGCGGTCGCCTCGGCGATGATGGACTTGACCCACTTCTGGTTCGCGGGCAGCGAGGGATCGGTGTCGGGCTCATTGAAGAATTCGGTCGGCGCCGTGTCCGGAACATCGCGCTCGGCCGCACGATCCTGCCCGCGGTTGGGCAGGGGAGCAGTCTCGCCGTCTGTCGCGAGGATGCCCTCGAGCTGTCGGACGGAGTCTTCGAAGCGGTTGGCCTCACGGACGAAGACGTCGTTGCCGTTGGCCAGGTCGAAGATGCCGGACATGAAGTTCTCGGACGAGGAATTCTCCTCGAGCCTGCGCACGAGGTAGGAGATGGCGACATCGAATTCCTTCGGGTGCACGGCCGGGACATAGAGGAGGAGGTCTCCGACGTCCTCGGTCACCGCGGCGGCCTGTTCCGAGGCCATGCCCTGCAGCATCTCGAACTCCACCCGGTTCGTGACCTCACGGTCGACAGACAGGTGGTGGGCGAAAGCGATGTCGAAGAGGTTGTGGCCGGCCACGCCGATGCGCAGCCCCTTCATCCGCTCGGGGGTGAAGAGCCAATGGAGGACGCGCTTGTAGTTCGCGTCGGTGGACTGCTTCGAGTCGCACGTGGTGGCGGGCCAGCCGGCGATCTCCGCGTGGACGGTCTCCATCGCCAGGTTCGCGCCCTTGACGAGGCGAACCTTGATTCCGACCCCGCCGTTGGAGACGCGTTCGTTGGCGAACTCGCTCAGGCGCTGTACGGCACCCAGGGCATCGGGCTGGTAGCCCTGGATCACGATGCCGGCCTCGAGGTTCTTGAACTCGGGTTCGGCGAGCAGACGCGTGAAGACCGCGATCGTGAGCTCGAGGTCCCGGTACTCCTCCATGTCGAGGTTGACGAACTTGGACCCGGTCGGTGCCTTCGCCGCCTGCTGGTAGAGCGGGCGCAGGCGTTCGACGACGTAGTCGACGGTGTCGTCGAAGGCCCACATCGAGATCTGAGAAGCGACGGAGGAGACCTTGACGGAGACGTAGTCGACGTCCTCGCGCGCCAGCAGACGGTGGGTCTCTTCGAGGTGATGATCGGCTTCGCCATCACCGAGGACAGCCTCGCCGAGGAGGTTGATGTTGAGCCGGTGCCCGTCGGCGGTCAACGTGGAGACGGCCTTGCCGAACTGCTTGTCGCGGGCATCGACGACCATGTGCCCGACCATCTGGCGCAGGCGGGTCCGAGCAGCGGGGACGACGACCTGCGGCGCGATCTTGGCCAATGCGGCACCGGTCTTGATCTGGGCACGGTCGAGTGCGGACATCGTCTCGGGAGCGAGTTTGCCGACCTCGGCCAGGGCATCGGCGGCGGCGTGCACGTCATCGGTGCGCACGACCCGATCGACGAATCCGACGGTGAAGTCGAGTCCGTTGGGGTCCGAGAGCACCGCCGAGAGGCGTTCGGCCGCAGGGTTCTTCGCAGTGGTCTTGCTCGTTGCCACGCGCAGCCATTTGCGGACGGTGTCGATGGAGCGACTGGTGAGCTGATCGAGATCAGAATCTGTGTGCAACAACTGCTCGTTCCTTTTCTGTTGGACGAACTCTGGGTGAGTCTGGCTGGCTCTGTGCCGAGTGTTCCCGCGTCGTCGTTGACCTTTGACGGGATCGTTGAGATCAGTATGCGCCGGAGCAAATGCGGAGTGAAGGGTTCGTGACTCATCGCAGACATAGTTGAGTCAGAAGTAATAGAATAGAGTGATGTATTCCTCAGAGATGCGCCGTGCCGCTGTCGCCGGGACGACCTCAGCCTCCATCGCCGAGGTGGCTGCGCAGTTCGACGTCTCACCGTCGAGTCTGCGTCGGTGGATGTTGCGATCCGACCTGGAAGATCGCCCGCGCAGCGGCCGTCCCCAGATCCAGAGCACGGCAGATCAGGTCATCGAAGCCCTGGTGAGCACGGCAGGGGCGAGGATCTCGGGGAAGGACTATTCGACCCGGGCACTGGCCGAGGCCACCGGTCTGAGCCAGAGCATCGTATCTCGCGCAATGAGGGGAATGACGGTGCCACGGGATCAGGTGCGCGGCGGCGATGAGATCACCGTTGTAGCGGGAGGATTCCCCCTGGTCATCATCGGCATTCGCGCGGCTGATCAGCGAGGCGGAGATGATATCGCTGGCAGTGGTGGTGACGGAGGTGGAGGCTCGATTGCAGTCTCGGCACGACGAGTTCAGCGCCGCATCGCCGGCATCGTGGCCGCCCTGCGTTCAGCCGGGGTTCAACACTGGCCGCAGCGATTCGACAGTGAGCATCGGCAGACTGATGCCTCGGCGATGCTCGAGCTGCTTCAGGCTGGAGGCGAGCGGGAGCGCTTCGTCGTATTCGATCCTCACAAGGAGACGAGCGGAGGGGTGGCTGAGAGCCAAGACACGGCAGAGAGCGCGAACATCGCAGTCCATCGCGACTTCGCGGAATTCCTCGACGCCGCCAAATCTGCTCTTGCCGCGTGCCGCGACGTACCCGGTTCCCTGCTCGACATGCTCGCCGCCCGAGTGCGCCACGGTTTCGAGGGGGTCATGTGGCGGGAGGCGAGCCACAACGATGCTCAGAGAAGTTCCATTAGTTCTGACTCAATGGAGATCTCTTCGTGGTTGCCGAAGGAGACGCGCTCCATCACCGAACACCTGGCGATCGCACTGCGTGAGGAGATCATCGACTCCGGATACGAGCCTGGAGACCGAATCAATCCGCGTCTCCTGTCACGACGGATGCAGGTGCCTCGGTCGTCGGTGGATGCCGCACTGCGGCGCATGGTCGATGACAAACTCCTCGACGGTTCCCGTGGCGGAACGAGGATTCCGCTGATCACCACCCTCGACGTCCTCGACCTCTACGCCGGACGCATGGCAGTGGGCGAGGTTCTCCTCCGGTCCCTGGCACTGAGGCCCAAGCGCTACTTCGTACCCGTGCAGCTGGCGCTGCGGCAGGTGGAGGCATCGGCGGCCACGAAGAGCGGCATCGACGTCGAAGACGCGGACCTCCACTTCCAGCAGGAACTGGCACGAGCCTCCGGACTGCGGCAGAGCACTCGAGCCTTCGAAGCTCTGACCCTGCGTCTGCGCCTGTTCATCTCGGTCCTGCAGCTCGACTACTCACCAGCCAGCGACCGCATCCTCATCGATGATCGTGCGATCTTCAAAGCGCTGTCGCTGGGCGACGCTGACACCGCTGTGAGTGCCTGGCGCGGCAAAGTCGACAACGCGGTCAGGCACATGGCCGGACTCTTTGCTCGCCGTAGGTTCGACCAGGACCTCTGGGCACAGCTGACACGGAGCGGATGAACACACCCGCCGGACAACCTCGGCGAGGGTGACTGGTATAAATTTGGGGAAAGTCAGTGCTGGAGTTCGCAGAGTCGAAAGGGATAGCTGAACCGTGGAGACCTTGATTGTAGGCGTGGCCGGCGGCACCGGCAGCGGAAAGACGACCCTGACCCAGGCGCTGTTGGACAAGTGCGCGGGCCCGCCATCAGTACTGTTCCACGACAACTACTATCGGCGCCGGGATGAACTGACCTACGAGGAACGGGAGAAAGTCAACTACGACGACCTCGACGCCTTCGACAACGACCTCTTCGTCGAACACCTCAGCGCTCTGCGGTCTTCGCAGGCGGTCGAGAGTCCCGTCTACGACTTCTCGATCCACAACCGCAGCGATCGAACGACGCTTGTCGAACCCTCACCGGTCATCATCGTCGAGGGCATCCTCATCTTCGCAGAACCTCGGATCTGCGATCTGCTCGACATCAAGCTCTTCGTCGACACGGACGCCGACGTTCGCCTGCTGCGACGGATCAAGCGTGACGTGGTCGAGCGGGGACGCACGCTGCAGTCTGTCGAGGACCAGTACATCGGCACCGTCAAGCCGATGCATGAACTCTATGTCGAGCCCTCGAAGCGCAATGCAGACATCATCATCCCTGATGGCGGGCATAACATCGTGGCCATGGACATGGTGCTCAACCGCATTCAGAGGGACGTCGGCTAGTATCCCGCGTGGTCGGGAAATCTCGTGTCAGTGGCGACTCGTAGTGTGTTGGTATGGACGCGATACCCGTTCCGGAGACTCCACCGGCGGATCATGATCTCATCGCCGAGATCGACCGCTTCGCTTCCATGCTGCGCGGCGCCGCATCTGCGGTGACCGAGTCCGCTGCGCTCGCTCGGATCGGCGCCCTCGAGTCCCTCAAAGCAACGATCGCCTCAGTGCAATCGACCGAGGCTGTGGCCTTCGAGGTGCTGCGCCGGCGTCGCGATGCGCTCAACCAGGTCCCGGACCGCGACTGCGGCACTCACGCCGCCGAGGAGATCGCCTTGGCGAAGCGAGTCTCACCGGGCAGCGGCCGGAAGTTCCTCTCCGCTTCACGAGCAATCGTCGGCGAACTGCCCAACACCTTCAAAGCGCTGTCCTCGGGTGAGATCTCCGAGGACAAGGCACGCATCATGGTCGACGAGACCGCGTGCCTGCCGACCGCCGACCGACGCAAGGTCGACACACGAATGAAATCCAGCCTGGCGCCATCCGGTCTGCGGAGTCTGCGGACCGAAGCGCGAGCCCTGGCGGAAGAGATGAACGACGAAGCCGCTGCCGAACGAGTGAAGAAGGCAACGGCCAATCGGCGTGTGTCGATGACCCCGCTCGAGGACGGGATGGGACGTGTCTCTGCGATTCTGCCCATCCAGCAGGCGGTCGCGGTCTACGAAGGACTGCGAGAAGGAGCAGATTCAGCGCTGGCAGCCGGAACGGCGAAGGGGCGCAGGCATAATCAGATCATGGTCGACACCCTTGTCGAGCGACTCACCGGACAGGCAGGCGCCGAGGCGGTTCCGACCGAAGTCCACCTGGTCATCGAGGCGGAATCCCTGTTCTCCGACGGCATGGTTCCCGCGTGGCTGCCCGGATACGGCCCCCTGCCAGCCAAGACGGCCCGCAGCTTCATCGCCGCAAATGAGGCAGAGGTCTTCATCCGCCGCATGTTCACCCAGGTCACCGACGGTCAGCTGGTGGGCATGGAATCACGCTCCCGGACCTTCACCGGACGGCTCAGGCAGATGGTCGTCTACCGCGATGACGTGTGCCGCACGCCATGGTGCGATGCCAGGATCAAGCACGCCGACCACGCCGAGGGATACGCATCCGGGGGAGCGACCTCGTGGGAGAACGGCTCGGGACTGTGCGCGGCCTGCAACTATGCCAAGGAACACCCAGGGTGGAAGCACGAAGCCACGGCCCAGGGCCTGAAGGTCACCACACCGAGCGGCCTCGACTACGAAGCGGCAACACCTCCGTTCGTCAGACGAATGAAATACCCACGACCAGGTACAGCACCACCGGATGCGAACGGCGCCGACGATTGGCGGCTGCAACTCGCTGGGCTGCTCGAACCGCAGAGAGACCCACCTGAGACCGATTCCGAGTCGAATTTGGAGTCGGAGTCAGGCGACGGCGACGGCGGCGGGCGCGAGGTGGAGCTGCCATACCTCCCGATCTCGGCGTCGGAGGCCAGGAAGTTCGTGGAAGCGAAGCCGGCAGGGGAGCCAGCGGCCGAGCCGACGCCCGCAGGGGACACCCTCGAGTGCGAAATCGCCGAGGTGGTCGATCCTCCACTCATTCCGCCGACGATAAGTCGTCGTTACCGTCCCCGGTCCCGTAGGCCTGGGCGATCTCTGTCCTCCGGCCGACGGCGTGTGCCAGCGGCATCGACGGGCAGCGCAGTTGAGGAAGGGCTGCGCGAGGGAATGCTCGACGCCGGGTGACGTGCTGAGACTGCAACAAATCCGACACGGCTGACACCACGATCTGCCTCAAGATTCTGAGTATGAACGTTGACGATGGCAGCTCTCATGGACCCTCCGACCGAACAAGGCGCCTGCGCCGGATCGCGAGTCTCCTGCCACTGGCCACTGTCGCCGCGTGGGTGATCACGATCTTCGTGCCCATCCTCGACAGCGGCAACGATGACGGGCCGAGGATCAGGATCACGTCGCTGGGGGAGACCCCGTTTGATCAGCCGACTGCTGTTCCGGGATTCTTCGCAGTCTGGCTGTTAGTGGTCGTCTTCTCGATCCTGCCTCTGCTCTTCGGGATCTCGCGCTGGTGGTCCGGTGCAGCGATGGTCATGGCCGTATTCCTCATCATCATTCTCGTCGTCGCCGCTCTCAACCCGCCGTCTCTGATGTGGGACGGCCAGACTGCTGACGGAATGCCGACAGGTGGCATGGAAGTCGCACTTCCCGACTTCGGGTTCTTCATAAGTTTGGTGGGAGCTTTGGCGCTTGGCGCAGCGGGGAGAGTCGGATGGTCTGCTGACAGATCTCGTCCGAGGCGACAGCCGTGATTGCGCGCAAGACTGCAAAGAGTCGCCCACGCCAACGACCAGATGGGCGGAAGGCCCGAATCGTTGCGAGGCTGTTGCCGATTCTGGCGCTGTGCGCGTGGGTGATCACGCTTTGGGTACCGGTCCTCGACAGCTCGCTCAACAGTCTGCACACCAAAGAGTCCATGAGGATCGTCGTCACCTCGTTGGGTGATGTTCCGCGCGACCTCAGCGACCTCGATCCCAAATTCGTCATCATCTGGAGCTGCCTGCTCGCCTGTGTGATCTCGGCATGGCTCGTCGACCGTCTGCGGATCTGGGCGTGGGTCACGGTCTGTCTCGGCGTCGCAGTCCTGGCCTTGCTGATCAACTTGATGGCCGAGCCTCCGTCACTGATGTGGGATGGCCAGGACAGCAGCGGACGGTGGATCGGCGGGATGGAAGTCGCTTCTCCTGCCTGGGGAGCCGCATTATGGGCGGTCGGGGGCTTGGCCCTGATCGCCGCGGGGATCTGCGGCCTCATCGGAGAATGTCAGCGGTCGGCTGAACGTCAGCAGTTGCTTAAACGTCAGTGGTCGGCTGAACGTATCCGCCAAGACACCCACAGCCGGCTCGTCGCCCGCCAGCAACGAACTTTGGCTGAAAACGCTGCGCGTCTGCTGCCGCTGATGAGTTTGGCCTCCTGGATCGTCATGATCTGGGTGCCGATCATGGACAACCAGGCGACGGACGAAGAGGGTGTGACACTCACATCCCTGGGTTTCAACACAACCGAACTCGTTGATATGGGCCCCGGTATTCTGCTTGCGTGGACTGCAGTCATCCTCAGTGCGGCAGTCGGACTGACCATGGAACCACCGGCGTGGTGGTCAGCGGTCGTCGTGGCCTTCGGCGTCGGCCTGTACCCTATGTTGGTCGGAATCCTGACGTACCCGCCGGCCGTCCGGTGGAGAGGCGAAACGGCGTCCGGAGAATCGATCAGCGCCAACATCATCGGGTTTCCGGCGGCGGGAGTGAGCTTCTGGGCGCTGGGGAGCATCACGTTGATCGTCGCCGGCATCAGCGGACTCCTCGCCCAACGACAACGCCGACGTCTCTTCAGGTGAGGCATTCCCACACTGTAGAGACGTCGGCGTCAATGGATCCGACTCGTCACTAGAACAGACCAGTCACTAGGACCTACGAGTCACCGTTCGGAGACGAACACTCCGTCAAAGAAGCTGCCGATCTCGTCATGGGCATCCAAGGGGAAGATGCCCGAGACGTACTGATCGGGACGGACCACGACCACAGCGCCGTCACGGCTGATGCCGCGCTCCTCGAAGATGTCCTCACCGTCGAGAGTTGCGTAGATCTTCTCCACATACTCAAGGTCGAACTCGCCCACGTGCGGACGGAAGACTGTCGGCACATCGGGGAAGGAGAACTCGGTGTGACCCTGCTGGTAGACGACGCTGAGTTCGAGGAGACTGTCAAGGTCCTCGCCTGCACGGCGGTACTTGACCAACGGCGAGGCCGGGTCGGCGTTGAGCCAGTCGGCCAGCTCGGTGACCTTGGACGAGGTGGCATCGGTCGGTGCCGGAGCATCGGCGAAGACATAGACGCGCCAGCGGCCGTCTGCACGCGCCCGATGGCCGAGGTGGATGTAGTTGGCGTCGCAGTTGCGCTGAACCCTGGCCGACTTGAACCGTTTGCCCACGGGGAAGCCGGTGGCCAGCTCCTGGTGTGCGGTGGATGCAGTGATCATCGACTCGGTGTACTCGGTCATGAACCCGGCGGGGAACTCAGCTGTCTTGACGTAGAAGTCCTGCAGGTAGGTCTCGTCCGGCAGCTGCTCCTGCGGAGTGGCCATCAGCGTCGACCATTCCTTGTCGAAGTCGATGAGGTTCTTCGCCGTGACCTGACGCTCTGCGGAGTAGGTCCGCAGCAGCTCCTGCGAGGAGCGTCCGGACAGCACCTGACCGAGCTTCCAGGAGATGTTGAACCCGTCCTGCATCGACACGTTCATGCCCTGACCGGCCTTCGCCGAGTGCGTGTGGCAGGCGTCGCCGGTGATGAACACGCGTGGGCATGGTGATCCGGGAGTGATGTCATCGGTGTCGTCGAAGGCGTCGGTGAGCCGGTGCCCGACCTCGTAGACGCTGTGCCAGGCGACGTTCTTCACATCGATGCTGTAGGGCTTGATGATGGCGTTTGTGCGATCGATGATCTCGTCGACGCTCGTCTGCCGCACCTTGCGTGCGTCGTCCTCAGGTACCTCGCCGAGGTCGACGTACATGCGGAACAGGTGCCCGCCTTCGCGGGGGATGTGAAGGATGTTGCCGTGTTTGGAGGAAATGGCGCACTTATTGCGGATATCGGGGAAGTCGGAATTCGCGAGCACGTCCATGACGCCCCAAGCGTGATTGGCCTGATCACCGGTCATCGTGCGACCGATCGACTTGCGCACGCCCGAACGGGCACCGTCGCAGCCGACGACATAACCGGCGCGAACGGTGCGTTCCTCACCCGCGCGCTCGCCGGCGGTATAGCGGACGGTGACGCTGACAGGATGCTTCGACGCAGAGTCCTCGTCGATCGTGAGATCGACGAACTCGATGCCGTAATCGGGCTCGATGCGCCCGGGGGACTGCTTGGCGAACTGGGCGAAATAGTCGAGGACGCGAGCCTGGTTGACGATGAGGTGCGGGAACTCGCTGATTCCGGTCTCATCATCCTTCGGCCGTCCCGTGCGGATGATGTGCTCGGGATTCGCCGGGTCCGGGTTCCAGAAGGACATGTCGATGATGTGATAGCCCTCGCGGATGATCTCCTCGGCGAATCCGAACGCCTGGAACGTCTCGACCGAGCGCGCCTGGATGCCATCGGCCTGTCCGATGACCAGGCGCGAGTCCCGCTTCTCGATGAGTCGGGTGTTCACCCCTGGGTACTGTGACAGTTGGGCTGCGGCGACCATCCCTGCCGGGCCGCTGCCGACGATGAGGACATCGACCTCGTCGGGCAGATCAGCTGGACGATCGATTCCGTAACCTGCTGCGGCTTCGATCCGCGGGTCTGCGGACACATAGCCGTGCTGGTGAAAATGCATGTCAACCTCCGGTTCATCACACGTCTTCGTGACTTCTCAATGTTAGCAGTTCATATACGATCTAGCGTTACTCAGGTCATCATGACCGCACGCCTATGATCGGGCTCACGGACTGTTCCTCCTCGTGAGCGGGTCCGAGAGGGATGCCTGAACGGTCGCGCAGGGCCAGGGTGGCGGCCAATGAGATGAGCGTGACGATCGCCAGGTAGATGGCCACCGAGGTGGTCGTGCCGGTGGCCGACACCAGGGCTTTCGCAATCGTCGGTGCGAAGGCACCGCCGAGGATCGACCCGATCGCATAGGACACCGAAACCCCCGAGAAGCGCACGCTGGAGGGGAAGATCTCGGCATACATCGACGGCTGCTGTCCGTAGGTGAACCCGAGCCCGACAGTCAGGACGACCAGGCCGAGGAACAGCATCCAGATGCTGCCGGTGTTGACCAGGGGGAAGAGGGAGAAGATGCCGATGAGCAGCAGCATCCAGCCCAGCAGGTAGGTGTTCTTCCGCCCGATCTTGTCCGACACCGCACCGGCGATGATCGTGAAGATCAGCCATGACACAGCGGAGGCGGAGACTGCCCAGAGCACCGGACCGCGCTCGAGGCCGACCGGGCCGGCGGGGTCCGTGGCGTAGTTCTGGATGTAGCCGCCGGTGGTCATGTAGCCGGCGGCGTTGTTGCCCACGAAGACCAGTGAGGCCAGGATGACGAGGAGCCAGTGGCTCTTGAAGAGCTTGCCCAGCGGGTTGGCCACCTGCTCCTTGCGCTCGGCGATCTCGTGGAAGACGGGGGACTCCTCGACGCCGCGGCGAATCCAGTATCCGACCGCGACGAGCAGGATCGAGAGGAAGAACGGCACTCGCCAGCCCCACTCGAGGAAGGCGTCGCCGGGAGCGATCGCCGTCATCAGCGCGAGCACGCCGGAGGAGAGGATGAGGCCGATGGAGACGCCGATCTGTGGGAAGGATCCGCGCAGTCCGCGGTGCTTGACCTCCGCGTGCTCGACGGCCAGGAGAACGGCTCCGCCCCATTCGCCGCCGGCCGAGATGCCCTGGATGATGCGCAGGAGGATGAGGAGGAGGGGTGCTGCGATTCCGATCGACTCGTAGGTCGGCAGGAAGCCGATCAGGGCTGTGGCTGCACCCATCGCGATGAGGGTGATGATGAGGACGACTCGGCGCCCCAGCTTGTCACCGTAGTGGCCGGCGAGGAAGGCGCCCAGGGGGCGAAACAGGAAGCTGATGCCCACGGTGGCGAAGGCGACCATGGTCGACAGCGTCGAACCCAGGGGTCCGAAGAAGAGCTGGTTGAAGATCAGCCCCGAGGCCGCCGCATAGAGGAAGTAGTCATACCACTCGATGCTGGTGCCGACGACGGTCGCGAATGCCACCCTGCCTTGGGTGTGCTGTTTACTCACTATGACTCCTGTGTCGCATTGAGACTGCTGCGTTAGCGCTGTCGTCACATGGGGCAGAGATCGCAGCGCTGGAAGGCTGACGTGACCTCAATCATGTGACGCGGACTACTTGTTCTCCGGAACCGTATCATATACGATCTGGGTGAAAGCCAATCGAAATGAGGTGTGAGATCGATGTCGACTCCAGCTGGTCTTCCAGTCCGTCCGGGCAAGATCATTGCCGTCCATGTGGCCTACGAGTCACGTTCTGCTCAGCGTGGCAAGCGGCCGGCCCAGCCGTCCTACTTCCTCAAGGCCACCAGCTCCCTGGCCGCATCGGGAGATGCGATCGAACGTCCGGCCGGAACCTCGCTGCTCGCCTTCGAAGGTGAGATCGCCATCGTCATCGGCACCGCGGCACGCTCGGTCAGCGCCGAAGAGGCCTGGTCATATGTCGAGGGCGTGACCGCATCCAACGACTTCGGCCTCTACGACATCAAGGCCCCCGACAAGGGGTCGAATCTGCGCTCGAAGAGCCGCGACGGCTACACGCCGATGGGTCCCAACATCATCCCCGCCGCCGAGGCTGACCCTCAGGCACTGCGCATCCGCACCTGGGTCAACGGCGAGATCAAGCAGGACGACGGCACGAGTGCCGCGCAGCTGATCTTCCCCCTGACCCAGATCGTCGCCGATCTCAGCCAGCACATGACCTTGGAACCCGGTGACGTCATCCTCACCGGCACCCCCGCAGGATCGAGTGTCGTCGCTCCCGGGGACACGGTCGAGGTCGAGGTCAGCGCCACCTCGGCGAGCACCGGAGCGGAACTGAGCTCGGGTCGCCTCGTCACAAACGTCGTCGAGGGTTCGGGCGAATTCGATCCGAAGCTGGGCAGCACACCGGCCGTGACCGAAGCTCTGCAGGCCGATGCCTGGGGATCGCGGGAGGAAGCCGGTCTGGCACCGGAGGAATCTGCCGACAACTCGTTGAACGAAGACCTGCGAGCCAAGCTCACCGAGGCTCCGACAGCTGGTCTCTCCGCGCAACTGCGCGGGCGCGGACTCAACAACGTCGTCATCGAAGGCGTCTCGCCTCTCGTTCCCGGCAGCAAGGTCGTCGGCACGGCGAAGACACTGCGCTTCGTGCCCAACCGTGAGGACCTGTTCAAGTCCCACGGCGGCGGGTACAACGCCCAGAAGCGGGCGTTCGACTCCCTGCGCTCCGGTGAGGTCGTCGTCATAGAAGCCCGCGGCGAAGCCGGCTCGGGAACTCTGGGAGACGTGCTCGCACTGCGGGCCAAGGCTCAGGGCGCGACCGGCGTCATCACCGATGGGGGAGTCCGCGACTCCGCCGAGGTGGCCGGCATCCTTCCCGTTTTCGCGACGGCGAAGAACCCTGCCGTGCTCGGCCGCAAGCATGTTCCGTGGGAATCGGACGTGGCCGTGGCCTGCGGGAACGCGACTGTTCTGCCCGGTGATGTGATCGTCGGAGACGACGACGGAGTCATCGTCATCCCACGTGACCTCGTCGAGGAAGTCGTCGATGCTGCGCTGGCCAAGGAGATCGAAGACGGCTGGGTGGCCGAACAGGTCGCTGCCGGCAATCCGATCGAGTCCCTGTTCCCGCCCAAGGGCGAATGGAAAGAGAAGTTCGACGCGTGGAAAGCCGCGCGATGACCTCGGCTGGAACAGTCGACGCGGCGCTGGGGTCGAGTTCGCTGAGCAAGGCGGAGACGGCTTACCGCTGGATCCGAAAGTGCATCGCGGATCAGACCTTCGAACCCGGGCACAAACTGGTGCTGGCTCAGATCGCCCTCGAGCTCGACACCTCCGTCGTCCCAGTCAGGGAGGCCATCCGCCGTCTCGAAGCAGACGGACTCGTCACCTTCGAACGCAATGTCGGAGCCCGCGTGGCCATGGTCGACCAGAGTTCCTACGCACAGTCGATGGAGGCCGTGGCGATCCTCGAGGGAGCCGCGACCGCGCAGGCGCTGGAGTTCCTGGACGAGCATGACCTCGCCGAGGCGGATGAGATCAATGAGCGCATGCGCGATCTGCTCACCGACTTCGACCCCACCGAGTTCACCCGGCTCAACCACGAATTCCACGCGGCACTGTTCCGCCGGTGCCCGAACGAACGACTGCACTCCCTGGTTGCCGTCGAATGGGACCGCCTGGCCCACCTGCGCAACTCGACCTTTTCCTTCGTGCCCGAACGGGCACGCGGATCGGTCGATGAGCACGCCAGGATCGTCGCACTCATCCGAGCCCGCGCCTCGGCGGAGGAGATCGAACGGGTCGTGAGAAATCACCGCTCAACGACCCTGGCCAGCTACCAAGAATCCCAAGCCAAAACCACCGAGACCCCTGCAAGCACAGGAATCATCGACAGAGAAGAGGACAAGTCATGACCGAGTCCACTGCAGCTCCAGCGAACCTGCCGGAGAAGATCCGTCACTACATCAACGGCGAATTCGTCGATTCGATCGACGGTGAGGAGTTCGACGTCATCAACCCGGTGACCAACGAGCCCTACATCAAGGCCGCCTCGGGTAAGAAGGCCGACATCGACGCCGCCGTCGCCTCGGCGAAGCAGGCATTCGACGAAGGCCCATGGCCCACGATGCTCCCACGTGAGCGTGCCCGCGTGCTCAACAAGATCGCCGACATCGCCGAGACCCGCAGCCAGGAACTCGCCGAGATGGAGTCCTTCGACTCCGGTCTGCCGATCACGCAGGCGAAGGGCCAGGCCAACCGTGCCGCGGAGAACTTCCGCTTCTTCGCCGACCTCATCGTCGCCCAGGTCGATGACGCTTTTAAGGTTCCCGGCCGTCAGGCCAACTACGTCAACCGCAAGCCCATCGGCGTCGCCGGACTCATCACCCCGTGGAACACGCCGTTCATGCTCGAGTCGTGGAAGCTGGCTCCGGCGATCGCGACCGGCAACGCCGTCGTGCTCAAGCCTGCCGAGTTCACCCCGCTCTCGGCCTCGCTGTGGCCGGGCATCTTCGAAGAGGCCGGACTGCCCAAGGGCGTGTTCAACATGGTCAACGGCTACGGCGAGGAGGGCTTCGCCGGAGACTCACTGGTCAAGCACCCCGACGTCCCGTTGATCTCCTTCACCGGTGAGTCGACGACTGGTCAGACGATCTTCGCCAACGCCGCTCCCTGGCTCAAGGGCCTGTCGATGGAGCTCGGCGGCAAGTCACCTGCCGTCGTCTTCGCCGATGCCGACCTCGACGCGGCGATCAACGCCACGGTCTTCGGCGTCTTCTCCCTCAACGGCGAACGCTGCACCGCCGGTTCGCGCATCCTCGTCGAAGAGTCCGTCTACGACGAATTCGTCGAACGCTACGCCGCTCAGGCCAAGCGCGTGAAGGTGGGTCTGCCTTCGGATCCCAGCACCGAGGTGGCCGCACTGGTTCACCCCGAGCACTACGACAAGGTCATGTCCTACGTCGAAATCGGCAAGCAGGAAGCTCGCCTCGTCGCCGGCGGAGGTCGTCCCGCAGGCTTCGACACCGGCAACTTCGTGGAGCCGACCGTGTTCGCCGACGTCGCACCGGATGCGCGGATCTTCCAGGAGGAGATCTTCGGCCCCGTCGTCGCGATCACACCCTTCAAATCAGACGAAGAGGCACTCCAGCTGGCCAACAACACGAAGTACGGTCTGGCCGCCTACATCTGGACCTCAGACCTCAAGCGGGCGCACAACTTCTCGCAGGCAGTCGAATCCGGAATGGTGTGGCTGAACTCGAACAACGTGCGCGACCTGCGCACCCCCTTCGGCGGTGTCAAGGCATCGGGCCTCGGTCACGAGGGCGGCTACCGGTCGATCGACTTCTACACGGAGCAGCAGTCCGTGCACATCAACCTCGGCGAGGTCCACAATCCAGTCTTCGGGAAGCAGTGAGAGGAAAACACATGTCCCAAACCATTCCAGTCCCATCAGTTCCGGCACCCGACATTCTGCGATGCGCCTACATGGAGCTCGTCGTCACCGATCTGAAGAAGTCGCGTGACTTCTACGTCGACGTGCTCGACCTCCAGGTCACCGAAGAAGACGAGAACACCGTATACCTGCGGTCGATGGAGGAGTTCATCCACCACAACCTGATCCTCCGCCAGGGTCCGGTTGCCGCGGTGGCCGCATTTTCCTACCGCGTGCGCAGCCCCGAAGACGTCGACGCCGCCGAGGCCTACTACCGTGAGCTCGGCTGCCCGGTTGTGCGGAAGAAGGAAGGATTCGTCGCCGGTATCGGTGATTCGGTGCGCGTGCAGGATCCCCTCGGCTTCCCCTATGAGTTCTTCTACGAGGTCGACCATGTCGAACGTCTGGCCTGGCGCTACGACCTCTACTCCCCAGGTGCACTCGTGCGCATCGACCACTTCAACCAGGTCACCCCGGACGTGCCGAAGGCCGTGAACTACATGGAGAACCTGGGCTTCCGCGTCACCGAGGACATCCAGGACGACGAGGGCACCGTCTACGCGGCGTGGATGCGCCGCAAGCCCACAGTGCACGACACCGCGATGACCGGCGGCGACGGACCGCGCATGCACCACGTCGCCTTCGCCACGCACGAGAAGCACAACATCCTCGCCATCTGCGACAAGCTCGGTGCGCTGCGCCTCTCCGACGCGATCGAACGCGGACCGGGCCGCCACGGCGTCTCGAACGCCTTCTACCTCTATCTGCGCGACCCCGACGGTCACCGGATCGAGATCTACACGCAGGACTACTACACCGGCGACCCCGACAACCCACGCGTGACCTGGGACGTCCACGACAACCAGCGTCGTGACTGGTGGGGCAACCCGGTCGTTCCGTCCTGGTACACCGACGCCTCCACGGTCCTCGACCTCGAGGGCAACCCGGTGGCGCTGACGCAGCGCACCGACGACTCCGAAATGGACGTCACGATCGGCGCCGACGGGTTCTCCTACACCCGCCGTGAGGATGCCGAAAGCGACTTCGGGGCACATTCGGGTGCTGACGACGGAGAAGACGAGTTCAAACTGGGCCACCAGCTCTGAGGAGACGTGCACATGCTCGATGAGACAACGATCGCGGCCATCGCCGACGATCTGGCGCAAGCGGAGAAGGACCGGACGAAGATCGGTCTGCTCACGACCAAGTACCCCGATATGACCGTCGAGGACTCCTACGCGGTGCAGAACGAATGGCGGCGCCGAGGTGAGGCATCGGGTCGCAGGCTGATCGGCCATAAGATCGGCCTGACCTCGAAGCCGATGCAGCAGGCGACGGGGATCAGCGAACCCGACTACGGGGCGATCTTCGCCGACCAGGTCTATGACACCGGTTCGGTCATCGACCACTCGCAGTATTCGGGCGTGCGCGTCGAGGTCGAACTGGCCTTTGTGCTGAAGGACGAGCTGCGTGGGCCCGACATCAGCCTCATCGACGTCCTGCGCGCCACCGAGTACGTGGTGCCGGCGCTCGAGGTGCTGTCCTCACGGATCGAGATGGAAGGCCGGACCATCGTCGACACGATCTCGGACAACGCTGCGCTGGGGGCCATGGTCCTCGGCGGACGTCCGGTGGCAGTCGACGCAGTTGATCTGCGCCGTGTTGGCGCGCTGCTCTACCGCAATGAGTCGATCGAGGATTCCGGGCTTTCCGCGGCAGTCCTCGACCACCCGGCCCGCGGCATCGTGTGGTTGGCGAACAAGCTCGCCGAACACGGCGATGTCCTGCAGGCCGGGGAGACCGTTCTGGCCGGGTCCTTCACCCGCCCCATGTGGGTCAGCCCGGGCGATACCGTCCACGCCGATTACGGAGATCTGGGAGTCATCACATGCCGTTTCAAGTAGATCTGCCGCAGACTCTCACCCAGCGCGTGGCGAAGTTGGGTGCGGGGGAGCATCTGGCCGGCATGTGGGTCTGCTCCGGCTCGCCCGTGGCCGCGGAGATCGCCGCAGCCTCGGGGATGCAGTGGGTACTCATTGACGCCGAACATTCGCCAATCGACCTGCAGATCACGACCAGCCTGCTCCAGGCGATGAACGGATACCCCGCGACCCCTGTCGTGCGGGTGCCCGTCAACGACCAGGTACTCATCAAGCAGTACCTCGACCTCGGCGCGCAGAACCTCCTCGTGCCGATGATCGATACCCCTGCCGACGCCGAGGCGGCCGTGCGTTCCGTGTACTACCCACCTCGCGGTGTGCGCGGGGTGGGATCGGCCCTGGCTCGGGCCTCCCGGTGGAACGCGGTTCCGAACTACCTGGCTCGGGCCGAGGAGTTCGTGTCACTGACGATCCAGATCGAGTCGGCCACCGCAGTCGACAACGCGGCCGAGATCGCTGCGGTCGACGGTGTCGACGCGGTATTCGTCGGGCCCTCGGACCTGGCGGCATCGATGGGTCTCCTCGGGCAGCAGACGCACCCGGATGTCACTGATGCGGTGCTGCGGACCTTCGAGGCGGTCAAGGCAGCCGGCAAACTCGTCGGCGTCAATGCCTTCGACCCCGATCAGGCTCGGAAGTATCTCGACGCGGGTGCCTCGTTCGTCCTCGTCGGAGCCGATGTCGGCCTGATGATGAACGGTGCCCGTGCCTGGGCGAAGACGTGGGTTCAGGACTGATCGACAGCTGAGCTGCTGCCTGACAGCAGTGAAGCAACGCAGTGGCTCGGGGGACGTGTGTCCCCCGAGCCACTTCTCTACTCCTCACTCTCTGTTTCGACGGCTGCCGGTGATGATCAGTGCTGTGGCTCCGAGGCCGATGAGGAAGATTCCGGCACCGATGAGCATTCCGTTGCCCGTAGTTCCTGTCCGCGGCAGCTGAGCCGGTGGAGTAGGGGCTGCAGGTGTGTCAGCGACCGGTTCGACCGGGGGTTCTGGTGCCTCCGGTGGTGCTGGTTCGGCTGGAGGTGCCGGTGGTGTCGGTGCCTCCGGTGGCGCTGGTGGTGTGGTGGGCTCGTCAGGCGGGGTCGAGGGCTGTTCCGGTGGCGTCGGTTCTGGCGGTGCCGGGGGAGTGGAAGGGTCCTCGGGTGGCCTGTGCACGGTTTCGGCGGGAATGCCCCATTCGCTCGTCCACGTCAGGTGATCGTCATTGCCCTGGATCGTGGTCACATAGGTGACCCAGCCGACGGGCATGTCGATGGTCTCTGAAGTCACCGTCGCAGTGCCGTTCTCGTCCCCGATGACGGTGATGTCCTGGGAGTGGATCTCCTCTCCGCTGATGTCCTTCGACTGTTCGGGCTCGGACTCCGCGTGATAGGCCGTCATCGTGATCACTGCCTCACCTCCCGGGCGCAGACCGTTGACCGTGACTTCGTCGTGGACGGAGGTGACATCGAGGACTGCCTTCGTCTCGGCGCTGGGAGCCCACGGAACAAAGCCGGTTTCTCGGGGCTGACCGTGACGGCCCTTCCATTCCTTCGTGGACTTGTCACCGGCAATCGTTTCGGTGAAGTACATCCACCCGTGAAAGTCCTCAGGGACTGTGATCGCTTCTGATCGGTGTGTACCGTTGCCGACGTTCTCCGAGGTCACCTCGGCGATCACCTCGGCGTCGTCGTTCTTCTTCCCGAGCTCGGGCGTCGAGCCCGTCTGCCACAGCTCGTGCTCGACGGTGACCGTGTGGTCACCGACCAGACCAGAGACCGTGAACGTGTCCGTGATGGAATCGCCGGGCTCGGGAGTCTGATCGGAGATTTCGGTGGACACACGAGGTTGGGAGACCAGATCGATCTTCGCCTGGGCAGAGACCTCGACTGGTTCGTCCGGGGTGATCACTCGCTGCACCCGCTTGGTCTTCTGGGGCTCGTAGAGCAGGACGGTCTCTGGCGCGAGGCTGGCCGAAGCTTTGGCCGTGACAGTGCCTGGTGCCTCGGGCTTGAGGACGGTGATGACTGGTTCGGCCTCGCTGGTCAGGGTTGTCGGTGCGTCCGTGATTCCACTGATGTCGAGCTTGATGGGAACGCCGGGCACCGCGTTGCCGGAGGCGCTGGTCAGGGACATCGAGAGTGAGAGGTCACCAGTTGTGGGGAGCTGGACCTCTTTATCGTCATCCTTGTCGTCGACTCGTGCGAAATCACCGTCGCCGGGGGCATCCTTGCCATACGGCTCGAGCACCGGCATATCCAGGACTGGGGCCAGGGTGACATCGAGGGTATACGGACCCGCGAGCTTCTTCGCCTCGGCGCTGATCTTCGAGAACTGCTTCGCCGCACCCTTGAACTTCTTCCCCAGATCGCCTGGCTTCTGCGGCGGTACCTTGTGATCATGTGGGATCGTCTCATCCAGACGCGCCAGCGCACTCAGGGCGGCCTGCACAGCGGCCGACTTGGACCCGGAGTACTCGTGCAGCGCCCATGCCGTCTGCGCCGTGGTGATCTTCTCCGGTTTTGCATCCGTGAAGTATTTGGGAAGGGGCGACTGCTTGCCGGCATCGATGCAGTACGCCTGCGTGCCCTTGAACGTTCGGTAGGAGCCGTACCAGGTCTTGCCCTGCGGCGCGTGATGCCAGATGCCGGGACCATAGGCCTCGCTGGATTTGAGCATCGGCACTTCGCCGAGCGAGGCTGGTGGTCCTTGGGCCATGGCCGGGCCGAGCCCGATGAGTGAGGCCAGAGCCAGGACCATGAAGAGGAGAGCTGAGCGGAGTGTGAAGCGTCTGCGAGTAGTCATACCCTGATTCCACGGCGAAGGCGTCGAGTCTGACCAGGGCAGAAAATCTGCCTGTGAATTCACCCCGCGGTATCCACAGGGAAACGAACATCAGTCGATGTCGACTGCAGCACGACTGTGGACAGACAGCCGAGTCAGCTGGTTTACATCGTCCCAGTTCACGGCAGGTATCGTTGTGATCGATCGGGCGCCGACCGATGTTCTCGCGGCTGTCCCTCGCCGAGTTGGTCCTGCGAGTGGTGATTCGTCCACAGGGCGGCGAACGTGAGTCGGCCGTCGAAAGTCAGAGACTGTTGCGGTACGGCAACACCATTCTGGGTCTGGCGTCAGCATTGGACCGTAAACTTGGCACAGCGGTGTACTCCACACGAAGAAGGACGATATATGTCGGATCAGGCGGGCCCCGGAAACGGCCCCGACTCGCAGCAGAACGCGCACCCGGGCAATCCCATGCCCCCGCGCGCGCAACCGCCTCGGGTCGCCGACCCCCGGAACCCTGCTGATTCGCCCCAGCAGGGAATGCCGCCCCAAGGGCCCCCGATGCAGCAAGGACAGATGCCGACGCAGGGGCAGGGGCAGATGCCTCCACAGCAGCGTCCTCCCATGCAGCAGGGACCTCCGATGCAGCAGCGTCCACCGCAGCAGGGACCACCGATGCAGCGCCCGAACAATGACCGATTTCGGCCTCGTCCGCAACAGCCTGGCCCCGGGACACAGGGGCCCGGACCGCAGCAGCCGCCTCGGGAGATTCCTCAGCCGGGGATGAACCCTGCCTCCCGGGGTCAGGGCAACCCCCACCTCGGCGGTCCAGTGAATCAGCCACCGATGAACCAACCGCCGATGCACGGCCAGCCGCCGATGCAGCGACGGGTCTACGAGCAGGCGCGGTTCGCGCCGACCGTGACTCAGGAGATGCGGGTCCGGGCACATATGCAGGCGCCTCAGCAGGTGGTCTCGGAGACTCCGTGGACCGGGGCTGTGCGCCAATCTCAGCCGGTGGAAGAGCCCGGGTCGACAGCTAACATCGTCCGTCTGGTCATCGCCATCCTCACGGTGGTCGGTCTGTTCGTCGGACTCTTGATCCTCGCCCTCATCGGGGGACTGAGCTTCGGCCTCAGGCTCTTCGCCTTGGTCGCGCTCTCGGCGATTCCACTGATCGGAATCATCGCCTACGTGCTCTGGCTCGATCGCTGGAAGCCCCAGCCGAAGATCCTCCTCGGACTCTGCCTCCTCTGGGGTGCCGTCGCTGCCGTCATCCTCACACTCGTGTTCTCCATCGTCGGCCAGGTCGCACTCTTTGTCGCCGGCGTCGGGACACTGCCCGATGCCTACGGTGCCGTCGTCGAGGCCCCGATTGTCGAGGAGACGACGAAGACCGTGTTGCTCGTCGTCATCGTTCTCGCGGCTCGTCGCCACTTCGAAGGCCCGCTCGACGGACTCGTCTACGGCGCCCTCATCGGTGCGGGCTTCGCATTCACCGAAAACGTCCTCTACCTCGGCGGAGCCTGGGAACAGAGCGGCGGGGACCTTCTGTGGACTTTCATCCACCGTTGCCTGCTCTCACCGATGCTGCACACGACGTTCTCCACCTGTGCGGGTGTGACGATCGGCTTCGCCGCCCGCAAGTGGCAATGGTGGGCGATCATCCTGATGTGGCTGCCCGGGCTGTTGGTCGGGATGCTTCTGCACGCTCTGTGGAACGGCACGATGACCGCGCTGGGACAGATCAACGGGTTTGCATCGAGCATCGGTCTCATCATCCTCAGCACCATCCTCACGACCTCGTGGGTTGTTCTCGGGCTGCTCCTGCGCCGCAGCGAACGCCTGCACACGCAGAACATGCTCGGTGACTACGCGAACACAGGATGGCTCACCCATTCCGAGGTCGACATGCTGGCCACATGGAAGGGCCGTAAGTTCGGCAAACGCTGGGCCGACAGCTTCCCCGGCGGCAAGGAAGAGATGCGCACCATGATCCGCACCTCCGGAGATCTCTCGACAACTCGGATGCGACTCCTGGCAGGAGTCGGCGGCCAGAAGGAACGCGATATCGAAAGCTTCCAGCTGAAGAAGTTCTCCTCCGCCCGCGATCGACTTCTCGCAGCCTCGAGAAGCGTGGTCCGCTGACTCCCGTGGCACTCGTCGACGTCATCATCATCGTCCTGGGGATCGCTGCGCTCTTCTCCGGGTTCCGTCAGGGTTTCATCATCGGCCTCGGCACGGCTGCCGGTTTCGTGGTCGGCTGGATCGTGGGCCGGCTGCTCTCACCTCTGGTCGAAAGCCTGAGCAAAGGCACCCAGGCCATGGAGAACCCCGGCGTCGTCATCCTCCTCGCATCGATGCCGCTCGTCCTCAGTGTCCTGTTCGCCTTTGCCGGCAACGGGATCGGCGTGTGGATCAAACGATCCATGGACTCAGAACTCGGGCAGGGCATTGACTCGGTCGGCGGCACGGTCACCGCCGGAGTCGTCTATGTCCTCGTCATCTGGCTGGCGGCAGGTTTCATCCGCACCACTCCGTGGGTTGAGCCGAACCGGTGGGTTGCGGACTCATCGGTGATCGCCGCCTTCGACCAGACGATCCCGTACTCTTCACAGAACGCGCTGGGCGATATCTCCAAAGGTCTCAAAGCCACCGGCTTCCCGCAGGTCTTCGCCGGTCAGGCGGAACAGATCCGCGGAGTGGGCGAACCCGATACCGCGATGGTCGACGTCGGCCGTGGTGTCGAGGAATCGGTCGTCAAGATCACGACCGCCGCGACCACCTGCCCGGCAGGGTCCGAAGGCTCGGGCTTCGTCTACAGCGACGGACTCGTGGCCACCAATGCTCACGTCGTCGCCGGTTCGACCGAGCTCGCTGTCCAAGTCGGCGGCAAAGGCAGGCCCTATTCCGCCGAGGTGGTGGAATTCGATCCCGAAGCCGACGTGGCCGTCCTGCGAGTTCCAGACCTCGATGCTCCCGCTCTGGACTTCGGCAATGGGCTGGGGCCAGGAGATGACTCCGTGGTCGCCGGCTTCCCACAGAACGGGCCCTATACGATTTCGCCATCGCGAGTGCGTGAGAAGATCGACGCCCGCGGCCTCGACATCTACGATTCGAATTCAGTGGTGCGCGAGGTGTATTCGGTCCGCGGCATCGTGCGCGAAGGAAACTCGGGCGGTCCGCTGCTTGACGCCAACGGAGACGTCGTCGGAATGGTCTTTGCCCGGTCCGCCACCGACGACGAGACCGGATATGCCCTCACCCGAGCGGAGATCAGCGATGAGCTACAGGCTGGTGCCCAAAGCCGAGCCCCGCAGCCGACAGGCCAATGCACCGGCTGAAGCGACTACTTCAGATCAAGTCCGGCCAGGACGGCACGGTGGTCGCTCGAGCCGCGGCTGAGAACTTCATCTGAGGTGGTTTCGAACCCGCGGTAGAGGACATGGTCGAGCCGGGTGACCGGGAAACGAGCCGGCCAAGTGAAGCCGAAGCCGCCGCCGGCTTCGACCCGAGTGTCCTCCAGCGGAGGAGAGAGGGTCGAGAAGTTGGTATCCGTCGTGGCGGTGTTGAAGTCACCAGCGACGATGACGTGCTCGGCCCCATCGGTTTCGACCTCGGTGGCCAATCTGCGGATCGCCGCATTGCGCATGGCCTCATGGCCGGGGCGTACCGAAGGCATGTGCACGGAGTAGAACCTGATGTCGCCATGATCCGTGGACACCGTAGTGGCGAAGGCGCGCGGCCACTGCAGCCCCAGGTCCACCTCTTCGGGTTCGGACATCGGCCATTTCGACCAGACCCCGATCGTGTCGACGACCTGCGAATGATCGAACGAGGAATCGAGTTCCTTGTGGATGATCTTGCCCGACAGAGACTCCAGCTCCTGAATCGTGACGATGTCCGGGTCGGCATCGATGAGGCTCTGCGCCGCCGCTGTGGGCTCAGGCAGCCTGGCACCGACATTGTGCGTGGCGACAGTGAGATCGGCTTCGCCGCTGTCGCCGGCAGGTATCACTGCGGATCCGAACATCGAGGCCCAGACCACGGTGGGCACCAGAAAACCGATTGCCGAGAGCACCGAGAAGCGAATGAGGAACATCAGCAGCACGAGAGCCAGGAAGACTCCCGTCCACGGCAGGATGCTCTCCACAAGCAGCGCAATGCCCATTCTGGCGGGCAGCAGGTGGTGGAGCAGGAGAAACGCCGCATAGGCTACGCCGAAGATCAGCGCAGTGATCCCCTTGGCCGGGCTATGCGTTTTTCTGGGTTGAGGATATTCCTGGTTCATCGATTAAGAATCTTAACCGCTGAGTCTGTCCTCATGCTGGGTGCATCATGCGACGTGTCTCACTTGCACCCGAAAACCTCGTTCACCGGTGGGCAGTGGCCGACCACACCGTGACATCTGGGTGTGTGTCGTAGCGGTAGCCGGAGCCCCTCATCGTGCGAATCACCGAGGAGTACTCGCCCAACCGCCTGCGCAGACGTCGGATATGCACATCGACAGTCCTCTCATCAGGTACCTCTCCACCCGACCAGACGGCCGTGATGAGTTCCTCGCGAGGCAGTGTCGAGTCGGCATGAGAGACGAGAGTCGCTAGGAGGTCGAATTCTTTGGTGGTGACATCGATGAGATCACCGTCGATGCGAACCTCGCGGCGCGGAATGTCGATGCGTAGGCGCTCGGCGGTTCTGTTCTGGAAGTTCCCATCGAATCGGGAGCCGAATCCACCGGTGGGTGCGGCCTCGCCGATGCTCGGCTCAGCCTCGCGGCGCAGGGCCGGAGGATGGACGCGGTTGGGGATACGCGAGCGCACCGGACCGTGAGTTCCCGCCGGGGTGCCTGTGGCTGCGGGGGAGCCGTTGGCGACGGCGCGAACGGCGTCGATGTCGTTGCCGCGGCCTTCGGGAGCCAATGCGATGACCGCCTGGGTCTCTGCCTGGGAGGCCAGCTCTTTGGCATAGGCCTGCAGTTCGCCGGCGATCGCGGAGAGATTCGTGCCGTCGGCGGCTGCCTTGGACTCATCGAGACCGATGTAGACGATGATTCCGCGCGCTGCCTTCGGCGAGGGCACGACACCGGCTGGACCGAAGGTATGGGGCGGGTTCTGCGGATCTACTGCACTCAACCGGGCTCCTGCGCGACGGATGGCAGCTGCGCTGCGTGGATGTGCGTACGCTGGTTCTGGATTCGACATGGCTGTCCTTTGCTTCGACCCGAAGGGCCGTTGTGACTGAATGAGTCCGCTGCGGAGTCTGCGTGTACTCGTTCGAGGCCGGACAGCGGAGAGACGGTCACCGACAACGAACGCAGAGCATACACATGCCTGCGGGGCACATTCGCGTCGAGTGCGTCGTAGAAGTCATAGCTTCATTATTTGTCACAAAACTCGTCGGTTGCAAAGGATCGCCACTAAATGAGACAAGTGTGACGAAATATGACGGTCCTCAGTCGACGATTCCGTACATCCGGTCACCGGCGTCACCGAGTCCCGGGACGATGTAGCCCTTCTCGTTGAGCTTCTCATCCAGCGCCGCCGTGTAGATCTCGACGTTCGCGGACTGTGCGTAGTCCTTCTCGATTCGCTCCACGCCTTCCGGGGCACTGACGAGGCAGACCGCGGTGACATCTCGGGCGCCTCGGGCGAGGAGGAAGTCGATGGCCATGGCCAAGGTTCCGCCCGTGGCCAGCATCGGATCGACGACGAAGATCTGGCGACCGCTGAGGTCATCGGGCAGACGATCGGCGTAGGCACTGGGCTCGAAGGTCTCCTCATCGCGGACCATTCCGAGGAAGCCCACCTCGGCGGTGGGAAGGATGCGCAGCATTCCATCGAGCATGCCCAGACCTGCGCGCAGAATCGGGACGACGACCGGGCGGGGCTCGGCCAGACGGGTGCCGGTGAACGTCGTGACCGGCGTCGTGATCTCCTTGTCCTCGATCGCCACCGAACGGGTGGCCTCGTAGGCGAGAAGCATCACGAGCTCTTCGGTGAGCTGGCGGAAACGGGCGGAGTCGGTGCTCTGGTCACGCAGGACGCTGAGTTTGTGGGCGATGAGCGGGTGATCGGCAACATGAAGGCGCATAAGAGAAATGGTACGGAACTTTTCATCTTCGCGCGTGGAACTGTGGTGAAAGGTCGACCGAAGCGTCACAATGGAGGCATGTCCTACTTCACTGAGATCCTTGCCGAAACCAGCGATGGGTTTCGTGCGCTCGATGTCGATGTGCGGGATGCGTCCGACCTCGACAGTCTTGTCGAGATGATGCAGGCTGCCGGATCCGAAGACGGCGAATCGGTCGCGGTCATCGAACACGAGGACGAATGGTTCGGCCTCGTGCGAGTCTGCACGGACAACGAGATCCGCGTCTTCCTGTCCGACCTGCGTGCCGTCGAGCTCAGCCCCTTCGCAGAGATCTTCGCCGACTTCCTCGACTCTCAGCCCGATGCCTACGAAGCCGAACCCGAAGAGGAATTCGGTCTCGAAGAGGAAGCGGCCGAGGACGACGAAGACGAGGGCGAAGAAGTCGAGATGCTCGAGTTCGACGCCGATGCCGAATGGGGCGGCGACGCCGAAATCTACGCCGACCGCGGGGTCCGTGCCGCCGACCTCATCGAACAGGTGGAGAAGTATCGCTCAGACCCTGCCCGCGTCGTCGCTCACGTCGGTGAGACCGTCGGGTTCGCCGACCAGCTTCAGGCCGCACGCTGAGTTCACCGGAGGAGGCTTCGCCGGAGGAGGGTGCGGAGCTCGGCTTCGGTGGGCACCTGCAATTCCAGGAGTGGATGGCCCTCGCCCTCGCCGAGGCGGCCCTGGCCAGCGAGCATGACGACGTTCCCGTCGGTGCCGTTGTCATCGATGGCAGCGGATCGGTGATCGGGCGCGGTCACAATCGTCGCGAGGTCGATCAGGATCCACTCGGCCATGCCGAGCTCATGGCCCTGCGCAATGCCGCCGAGGTGACCGGACGGTGGCGCCTCGACGATGCCACCCTTGTCGTCACCCTCGAACCCTGTGCAATGTGTGCGGGGGCTGTTGTCGGTTCTCGGATTGTGCGAGTCGTCTATGGAGCCTTCGATGAGAAGGCCGGAGCCGCCGGTTCGGTCTGGGATCTGCTGCGAGATCGCGCCGCCCTCCACCACCCTGAGGTCTACTCCGGAGTTGCCGCGAGCAGATGCCGTGACCTGCTCAGTGAGTTCTTCGCCGCAAAGCGGGATCGCTCCGCCGGCTGAGGGCCCGGGTCTGCCTGCTCAATTGAGGGCGGGTCGTCTATCGCATTCGCCGGTGAAGATGCCGCCGATTGCTGCAGAGAGCGACTCGGTGTCGGTGCTGCCCGTGAGGAGACTGCGTATGGCGGTGCCGTGGCAGAGGGTGAGCAGTGATTTCGCCGACGCCGCGGCATTGTGATCCGGGTCCACCTCGCCACACTCCATTCCGTTCCTGATGCCGGTCGTGAGGCGAGCGAGAAGCTCACTGTCGCGTTGCCGCGCTGTCTCTGCGAGGCGCGGATTTCGGACGGAGAACCCGAGGAACTCCTGTCGGAGTCGACATTCGGCAGTTCGCTGTTCGTCCACAGGGAGCAGCTGGCCCAATGCCGATTCGATCATCTCCCGGATCGGCGATCGCTGGTGCTCGCCGAGCTCGATGAGCGCTTCGATGCGAGATCCTACGCGATCGAGGCAGGCACCGTATGCGGACTGGACGAGGACGTCCTTGGAGTCGAAATAGTGCTGGACGAGACCCACGGACACCTGCGCTGAGCGTGCGACATTCGCAATCGTCACCGACCCCAACCCCGTGTTCATGGCCGTGGCCAGCAGGGCATCGATGATCTGTGAGCGACGTTGTTCGTGATCGGCTGTGCGGGGCATTCCATAACCATATCACCATATGGTTTAATAACCGTATGGGTATATTGAAACAGGGAATTGCTGCTGTGATCGTGGTCTTCCTGGTTGGATGTGGGCTTGTGCCGGCCCAGGCTCACGCTGCCGCCGATGTGCCGGAAGCAGCTCAGCTGCACGAGCTGGAAGAATCCCTGGAGCGAGCGGTCGATGATGCAGGTGTTCCCGGCGGGACCATCGCGCTGGTGACTGCAGACGGAGTGGACGTGGGGGCGGCCGGGACGGACGCCGACGGCAACGAGCTTGATGCCGATGCACGCATGCTGTGGGGGTCGGTGGGGAAGCCGCTTGCCGCGGCCTCCGTCGTCCGACTGGCGGGCGAGGGGCGCCTCGATCTTGACGACCGTGCGATTGAGCATGTGCCTGAACTTCGCGAGCAGAGGGACCCTGGGGTGCGTTCCATCACTATCCGCCAGCTGCTCAAGCACACCAGTGGCCTGCCCTTCGGTGCGGAGCACCTCGACGTCGATGACGCGGAGCGAAAACCCGCTGAGGTCATTGCCGGCCTACCGCAGATATCGCTCCTTGACCGACCCGGACAGAGTCATTCATACAGCAGTCTGGGCTACGTTCTCGTTCAGGCAGTGGCTGAGAAGGCCAGCGGCGTGGGCCTCTCACGGTTGGAATCCCGATACTTTCCGGGCGTGGGGCAGACTGAGGCTTTGTCTCCGGGGGCGCGCTTCATCGGTGACTTCGCCATAAGCTGGCCGAGCCCGCGGGACGGCGCCGGCTTGGGCTACGGGTATCAGGGCGGTCCGGTCGACGCCTTAGGCGGATTCGTGCAATGGGGTCTCAGCGATGACGGTGCAGAGGTCATTGACGAAATGGTTGCGCAGCCGGTCGATACCGGGGGCAACGGCGGGATGGGTATGGGGCTGCGCCTGCGCGATGACGGGGTTGTGTGGCATTCCGGGACCGCACCGGGGTACTTCAGTGCGATGCACCTGGACAGGGAGCGAGGGGTTGGGGTGGTCACCACCATGAACGCCTCCGGCATGCTCCATGAGGAGGAGCTGCTGGCACTGTCCGAACGGCTCTTCGACGAGGCTCGCGGTGTCGGTGGTGATGGGCCGGCCGATGCAGGTTCGCCGACTCCCGTTCTGATCGTCCTTGCCATCGCCGCCATCGTTGCGGCGGCGATCACGGTCGGGTTCACGGTGCGAGCTCGGAGGCGATGGGTGGTGGTCTGGATGCTCGCCGCTGTGGCGATTGCTGGGCTCGGATGGTGGCTGTTGCCTGAACTCCTCGGCGCGCGGGCACGACATGTGTGGCTGTGGATTCCGAGCATCGGGGTTGGTTTCGTCCTCCTCCCTCTCGTGTTCGCAGGCGTCGCAGTCTGGTGGTGGATCCGAGGGCGCCGAGGTGGCCGAATTGTGTGAGGTCGACTCCGTCGGTTCGCGGTGCGCGTGGTTCAAGTCACGGTCGCTCGATTTGGACGCGACGTAGGGCCGAATGTAATGTTGTCCGCGGTGGCGTGTCCGAGCGGCCGAAGGTGCAACACTCGAAATGTTGTGTAGGGTAACCCCCTACCGTGGGTTCAAATCCCACCGCCACCGCCAAAGTGCAAGGCCCCGAAAGCCCTGGTCAGACAGGGCATTCGGGGTTTTTGCTGTTTCCGACCCCGCTGATGGCCTTAACCACGACGTTTGCGATGATTGCGTGTGGTCGAAATGCGCGAGCTGTCGCCGGCCGGGTGCCGTGATCGGATTGTGATCGTTGACACATAATGCAAAACAGACTTAACTGGTCAGTCGGAACGGAAGTGTCTTTCCATGATGCGAAAAGAAATTTCTATTGTGGGAGCAGGCTTCGTTTCTCTGCGCATGTTCAAGGCGCATGGTCGCTGACGACGATGTCGGTGACTGATCAAATCGAACAACTTGAGGTGGTCCATGAAAATGGCTGACAACGACCAACAGCGGGACACGAAGACCGCTGACAACAGCAGCGGGAGCCCCGGTCTGCTCGACAGATTCTTCGAAATCACATCACGTGGGTCCTCGATCAAACAAGAGATCCGCGGAGGCATCGTTGCCTTCGTGGCGATGGCCTACATCGTCGTCCTCAACCCGCTCATCTTGGGCGGATCACAGGACGTCGCCGGCAACTCACTCGACTTCGCCCAACTGACCGCTGTCACCGGCCTCGTCGCCGGCGTCATCACGATCCTCTTCGGCGTCGTCGCGAAGCTCCCCTTCGCGCTCGCCGCGGGCCTGGGCATGAACAGCTTCCTGGCAGTCTCCGTGGTCCAGGAAGTCACCTGGGTCGAAGCCATGGGGCTCGTCATCATCAACGGCATCATCATCGTCGTCCTCGGAGCCACCGGCATCCGGACAGCGATCTTCAATGCTGTGCCCCACGCGCTGAAGGTGGCGATCACGGTCGGCATCGGCCTATTCATCGCGTTCATCGGCTTCGTCAACTCCGGCTTCGTCACCCGCACCCCGGCAGGGCCTCCCGTCCAGCTGGGACAGGACGGGTCGATCGCATCGCTGCCGACTCTGGTGTTCGTCGTGGCGCTGATCCTCATCGGCATCCTCGTCGCACGCAACATTCCGGGCGGAATCCTCATCGGCATCATCGTGGCCACGATCCTGGCCATGATCATCCAGGCATTCGCGAAGCTGGGCACCGTGGGCGACCCGGTCAGCCCGGACCCGAAGGGCTGGAACCTCGCCGCGCCTGAGATTCCCGCCCAGGTCGTCGCCTTGCCCGACTTCTCCCTCGTCGGAGCCTTCGACCTGTTCGGAGCCTTCGAGCGCATCGGTGTCCTCGCGGCCACAATGCTCGTCTTCACCCTGGTGTTCACGAACTTCTTCGACGCCATGGGCACGATGACCGGTCTGGCCCGCAGCGCCGGTCTGCAGACGAAGGACGGAATGTTCCCCCGCATCCGCGGTGCATTCATCGTCGAAGGCATCGGTGCCGTCGCCGGTGGTGGAGCCTCCGCCTCGTCGAACACTGTGTTCGTCGACGCGGCAGCCGGCATCGCCGAAGGTGCCCGAACGGGACTCGCCGCCTGCATCACGGGCGTGCTGTTCCTGGTGTCGATGTTCTTCGCACCGCTCATCGGCGTCATCCCGATGGAGGCCGGCGCCGCGGCGCTCGTCGTCGTCGGCGCCATGATGGTCACACAGATCCGCGAGATCGACATGAGTGACTTCAGGACCTCGCTGCCGGTGTTCCTGACCATGGTCACCATGCCGCTGACCTATTCGATCGCCAACGGAATCGGCGTCGGATTCATCTCCTGGGCACTCATCCACGCGATGAGCAAGCGCGGCCGGGACGTGCACTGGCTTCTCTGGGTCGTCTCCGCCGGATTCGTGCTGTACTTCGTTCGCGGACCGATTTCGGCTATCTTGGGAGGATGAACGAAATGTTGGGACATCTTGCGTGGGGAAAGGGCCAGATCGCACACGGCGACTGAAGCCCCGTCAGTCGCTGCACTGACGGGCCACCCAGTCAACCGGGTCACCTCGTCAACTCGACACCACGTTCTTCGCTGCTGTTCGCATGGATAACCAGAAGTTTCGAAGAACGAAGCAAATGTTCTAACCATGCACTGTGCGCCGCATAGACGAGGCGCAGGAGGTAAGTGCGATGTCTGCTCCGGCAACTCAACGTTCCACCGCCCAGGTTTCAGTGAACTCAGACGTTCACGAATTCGACGGGCCACCACATACAAATGCTCTCGACTTCCTCCGCGGAGTCGGCCTCACCGCAGCCAAAGAAGGCTGCGCCGAAGGCGAATGCGGGGCCTGCGCGATCATGGTCGCCCGCCCCGATGCCGATGGATCAACCCGTTGGACATCGATCAACTCGTGCCTGCTGCCTGCCGCCGCACTTGACGGCCAGGAAGTCATCACGGCAGAAGGCCTCGCCGACGGTGAGTCCGTCCACCCCGTCCAGGAAGAGATGGCCGTGCGCGGCGGATCCCAATGCGGATACTGCACCCCCGGCTTCATCTGCTCGATGGCCGCCGAATACTACCGGCCCGAACGCGCCGACGACGCCGCAGAGGCCACCGCCGACGCAGGCGAGCACGAGCATCACTGCGGGCCCAACGGATTCGACATCCACTCCCTGTCCGGCAACCTCTGCCGCTGCACCGGCTACCGCCCCATCCGCGACGCCGCCTACGCACTCGGCCAGCCCGAAACCGGGGACACGATCGCCCAGCGTCGGCAGAACCCGGCCCCCGCCTCGGCGAGCACCGACATCCACCGCGCGGACACAGCCACCGGTGAGACCGGACGCTTCCGTCGCCCCTCCACACTCGCCGAGGCGCTCGATATCTTGGCGAGCGAACCCGAGGTTCTCGTCGTCGCCGGCGCCACCGACTGGGGTGTGGAGGTCAACATCAAGGGGGCACGGGCGAAGTCGATGCTGGCCATCGACCGTCTGCCCGAGCTGCGCGGCATCCGCCGCACTCCCGAGTACATCGAACTCGGTGCCGCTCATACCCTGAGCGAACTCGAACGCGAGCTCGCCGGTTCGATCCCGCTGCTGGGCAAGCTGATCCCGCAGTTCGCCTCCCGCCTGATCCGCAACGCGGCCACCATCGGAGGCAATCTCGGCACGGGCTCACCCATCGGCGACACCCCGCCGGCGCTCCTGGCCTTGGACGCGCGGCTCGTGCTCACCTCGGCGATGGGATCTCGGGTCGTGGAATTGGCCGAGTACTTCACCGGCTACCGGCAGACCGTGCGCGAGGCCGGTGAACTCATCACCGCCATCCGCATCCCGCTGCCGTTGGCGCCCATGACCTCATTCCAGAAGATCGCGAAGCGTCGCTTCGACGACATCTCCTCGGTCGCCATCGGCTACGCGGTCACCGTCGAAGGCGGGATCGTGACCAAGGCCAGACTGGGACTCGGGGGAGTCGCAGCCACTCCGCTGCGCGCCACGGCCACCGAGGCCCAGCTCGAAGGCGCACCCTGGAGCCTCGAAACCGTCCACGCAGCGGCAGAGACTCTGGCCGCCGAAGGCACCCCGATGGATGACCACCGGGCGAGTGCGAAATATCGGACCGCGATGCTGCGGTCCTCCTTGGAACGCTTCTATGCCGAACAGGAGGCAGGACGATGAGCCAGCTCTCACAGCGACCCACCGACCCCATCGTCGGTGAGTCCCATCACCACGAAAGCGCCTTCGGTCACGTCACCGGAGAGGCCCTCTACACCGATGACCTCGTGGGACGCCTCGCCGGAGTCCTCCACGCCTACCCGGTTCAGTCCACCCAGGCGCACGCGAAACTTCGCACGGTCGACATCGAGCCGGCCTATCAGGTGCCCGGAGTCGTCCGCGTCATCACCGCAGCAGACGTCCCCGGCGTCAACGACCAAGGCGTCAAACACGATGAGCCGATGCTGCCCGTCGATGAAGTGATGTTCTTCGGCCAGCCCATCGCCTGGGTCCTCGGCACCGACCTCGAAGCAGCGAAGGCCGGAGCCGCGACAGTGGCTGTCGACTACGAGCCCCTGCCCTCGCTGGTCACCGTGCGTGAGGCGATCGATGCGCAGAGCTTCCACGGCATCCAGCCCGTCATCGACAAGGGCGACGCCACAGGAGCCTTCGCCGATGCCGCACACGTCTTCGAAGGCGAGTTCGAGTTCGCCGGACAGGAGCACTTCTACCTCGAGACCCAGGCCTCACTTGCCCACGTCGACGAGAGCGGACAGGTCTTCGTCCAATGCTCGACGCAGCACCCCACCGAGACCCAGGACATCGTCTCCCACGTCCTCGGAGTTCCCGCCCACGAGGTGACCGTGCAGTGCCTGCGCATGGGCGGCGGCTTCGGCGGCAAGGAGATGCAGCCCCACGGCTACGCCGCGCTCGCGGCCCTCGGCGCGAAGCTCACCGGTCGACCGGTGCGACTGCGCCTCAACCGCACGCTCGACATCACCATGACCGGCAAGCGTCACGGCTTCCACTCCTCGTGGAAGATCGGCTTCACCGACGAGGGCAAGATCCTCGCCCTCGACGCGACGCTGACCGCCGACGGCGGGTGGAGCCTCGACCTGTCCGAGCCCGTGCTCACCCGCGCCATGTGCCACATCGACAACGCCTACTGGGTGCCCAACATCCGGGTGGCCGGACGCATCGCGAAGTGCAACAAGACCTCGCAGACGGCCTTCCGCGGATTCGGCGGACCCCAGGGCATGCTCGTGATGGAGGACATCCTCGGCCGAGTCGCCCCGAAACTGGGACTCAGCGTCCGCGAACTGCGCCGCCGCAACTTCTACTCCGCCGGCCAGGACACCCCCTACTACCAGCCCGTGCGCCATCCCGAACGGATGGAAGCCGCCTGGGACCAGCTCGTGAACTCCGCCGAGGTGGAGGCTCGGGAAGCTGAGATCGCCGAGTTCAATGCCCGGAACGAGAACGTCAAACGCGGGCTCGCTCTGACCCCGGTGAAGTTCGGGATCTCGTTCAACCTCACCGCCTTCAACCAGGGTGGGGCCCTCGTGCTCGTGTACAAGGACGGTTCCGTCCTCGTCACCCACGGCGGCACCGAAATGGGGCAGGGCCTGCACATGAAGATGCTGCAGGTCGCGGCCACCACCCTCGGTGTGCCCCTGTCCACGGTGCGGCTTGCGCCCACGCGCACGGACAAGGTTCCCAACACCTCGGCGACGGCAGCGAGCTCCGGCACCGACCTCAACGGCGGTGCGGTCAAGGACGCCTGCGAGCAGATTCTGGGTCGTCTGACGCAGGTAGCCGCTGGGATCCTCGGGGCTCCGGCGCACGAGGTCAGCGTCAGCCGCGGCATCGTCAGCGCCCTGTCATCGAAGAAGACGGTGACCTGGGAAGAGCTCATCAATGCCGCCTACTTCCAGCGGATCCAGCTCTCGGCCTCCGGGTTCTACCGGACCGAGGGGCTGCATTGGGACCTGTCGCTGATGACCGGCGAGCCCTTCAAGTACTTCGCCTACGGCGCTGCCGCGAGCGAGGTCGAGGTCAACCGCTTCGACGGCTCTTACCGGCTGCGCCGCGTCGACATCGTCCATGACGTCGGGGACTCGCTCTCGCCGCTCATCGACTTGGGCCAGATTGAGGGCGGCTTCGTTCAGGGCGCCGGGTGGCTGACCCTGGAGGATCTGCGCTGGGACGAATCCGACAAGCCCAGCCGTGGACGCCTGGCAACTCAGGCCGCGAGCACGTACAAGATCCCCAGCTTCTCCGAAGCCCCCGAGGTCTTCAACGTCTCCCTGCTGGACAAGGCGCACGAAGAGGGCGCGGTCTACGGTTCGAAGGCCGTGGGCGAACCCCCGCTCATGCTCGCCTTCTCCGTGCGTGAGGCTCTGCGCGATGCCGTCGCTGCATTCGGTGAGCCGGGTGCGTCCGTGCAGCTGAACTCGCCGGCCACACCCGAGTCGGTGTTCTGGGCCATCGAATCGGTGCGCTCGCCTGTCACGACTCCTCCGGCCGCGACGGCAGCAGAAGGCATCAGTGTCCCGTCATGACCTGGATGGACACAGCAGCCGAGCTTCGCAGGGCTCGAGTGCCGGCCGTCCTCGTCACTCTCGCCTCGGTCCGCGGGCATGCCCCGCGTGAGGCCGGCGCGAAGCTGATCGTCACCGCAGATGACCTGCATGGGACCATCGGCGGCGGCAATCTCGAGATGACGGCCGTCACCCGCGCCCGCGAGATCCTCGCGGCCGCAGGCTCAGAGTCGGGGGAGTCCCGGGCTGAACCGGAGATGCTCACGCTGCGGCTCAATGACAAGGCACCGGCCAAGTACGGACGTCAGTGCTGCGGGGGAGAGGTCAGCGTTCTGCTCGAACCGCTGCCCGTTCCCGCCTCGGTGGCGATCTTCGGTGCCGGCAACATCGGACTCGAACTCACTCGGATCCTGGCCCGCCACGACATCGACGTCCACGTCAGCGACTCCCGTCCCGAGCACCTTGAGAAGCTCGACCGACTGGAGCCGTCAGTGGCGGCGATCCACCGCGAGTTCGCCGTCGTCGGCGAGGAGGTGCTCGTCGGGCTGCCCGCGGGCACCCACGTGCTCATCATGACCCACGACCACGCCGAGGATCTTCATCTCTGCGATGCCGCACTGACCCGCGGTGACCTCGGCTCCATCGGCCTCATCGGGTCGAGCGCCAAATGGCAGCGCTTTCGGAAGAATCTCATCGCCGAGGGCCACACACCCGAAACCGTCGATACCATCGACTGCCCCATCGGCCTCCCAGACCTGCCCGGCAAGCAGCCGGCGACGATCGCGCTCAGCGTCGCCGCCGACCTGCTGCGGCGCATGGGCTGAGACTTTCGACAGACCGACTTTTACGCTTTCCAAGGAGTACCACTATGTTCATCTACCGCGCCCGTGTCTTCGACACACCGACTAACCCCTTCAGCGGGGGAAGCCTGCGCTCCGACTCTGACGTCGCTCTCGTCGTCGATGACGGACTGATCACCGCCCGCACCGATTTCGCGAGTGCGACCGCGGACCATCCCGACGCCGAGGTGGTCGACCTCCGTGCCGGTGTCCTCATCCCCGGCCTCATCGACACCCACGTCCACTACCCGCAGATCCGTGCCATCGGCTACCTCGGCAAGCCCCTGCTCGACTGGCTCGACCACTGTGCCCTGCCCGAAGAGGCGAAGCTGGGCGATCACGACTACGCCTCGGCCCTGGCCGGCGAATTCCTCACCGGACTGACCTCGGCGGGGACCACCTCGGCGATGGTCTTCGGTTCGCACTTCGCGACCGCGATGGACACCTTCTTCACCCAGGCCGCCGAGGTGGGTCTGCGGATCACATCGGGACTGGTCACCAGCGACACGATCCTCCCGGAACCGCTGCTGACGAGCGTGGAGAGGTCCGTGTCCGAGAGCCAGGACCTCATTGATCGTTGGCATGGGAAGGGCCACCTTCGGTACGCGGTGACCCCGCGCTTCTCCTTCTCAGCCGGTCAAGAGCTGCTGGCTGCAGGCGGGCAGCTGGTGGCCGACAACCCGGGCATCTGGGTGACCTCGCACCTCAACGAGAACCGCGACGAGATCGCCGGTGTCGCCGAGAAGTTCCCCGAGGCACTCGACTATCTCGACACCTACGACCGGGCCGGCCTGTTCAACCGGCAGACGATCCTGGCCCACAACGTCCACCCGAGCGATCGCGAACTGGCGCGGATGGCAGAAGTGGGGGCCGCCTCGGCGCACTGCCCGACCTCGAACTCGAACCTGGCCAGCGGGTTCTTCCCGCTGCGCCGACACATCGAGGCCGGGGTCCGTGTGGCACTGGGCTCCGACGTGGGCGCGGGAACGGGATTCTCCCTGTTCAAGGAGGGTGTCCAGGCCTACTTCATGCAGCAGCTCGATCCCTCCGGCGGTCTGCCGTTGAGCTCGGCACACCTGCTGCACCTGGCCACTGCGGCCGGCGCCGAGGCGTTAGAACTGAGCGATCAGGTCGGGGACCTGTCCGAGGGCAAGCGCTTCGATGCCGCCTACATCCAGCCGACCGCGGGTCAGCCGCTGGCCGTGGGACTTGAGCACGCCAGCAGCGATGACGACGCCCTGGCGAAGATCTTCGCCATGGGGACCCCAGCCGACATCGCCCAGGTGTGGGTCGACGGCCGGCTCGTGAAGGGCTGAGGGTCAGCGGTGGTTGTCTGAATCGCTGGTGACCACCTGCTTCACGCTGGCGGTGTCGACGATGTCACCGCAGTCGATCGCGGCTTGGATCTCCTCGGCCTGCTCATCGGGGACGAGTGGGATCTCCTCGCCGTCGCAGTCGACGAACTTCCCATCGATGAATTTGTCGCCCTCGCGCAGATCCTTGAGGTTCGAGGGCGTGAGGAAGCGTGCCGGTTTCGCGGCGTAGACGGAAGGGTTGGTCGAGTTGCCGAAGCGCAGCTCGTTGAACAGGAGGTTGAGCAGCACCGCCATGATCGCGGCCGAGGAGATTCCCGAGTGGAAGATCGTCTGCACCCAGGACGGGAAGTGCTCGTAGAAGTCGGGCTTGACCACGGGGACGAGGGCGAAGGCGAGGGACGCGGAGACGATGATGAGGTTCATGTTGCCCTCGAACTTCACCTCCTTGAGGTTGCGGATGCCTGATCCCGACACGGTTCCGAAGAGGATGAAGCCGGCGCCGCCGAGGACGGGCATCGGCACCGCAGCGACGACCTGACCGAGCACGGGCATGAGTCCCAGGAGGATGAGGATGACGCCGCCCGCGGAGACGACGAAGCGGGAGCGGACCCCGGTCAGCGCCACGAGGCCCACGTTCTGTGCGAAGGCCGACTGGGTGAAGGAGCCGAAGAAGGGTGCGATGACCGAGGAGGCCATGTCGGCGCGCAGGCCGGCCGCGACCCGCTTCTTGTCGACCGGGGTGCCGATGATCTCGCCGACGGCCAGCACATCGGCCGCGGTCTCTGTCTTGATGACGAGGATGACGATGAGCATCGACCCGATCGCAGCGAGGTCGAAGGTCGGTGCGCCGAAGGGCAGCAGTCCCGGGATCGCGACGGGGGCGCCCTGCCCGACCTCGGAGAAGTCAGTCATGCCCATGGCGGCACCGATGCCCGTGCCGATGATGAGGCCGAGCAGGATCGACAGCCGCGAGATGGCGGCCGAGCCGACCTTGCTCAGCAGCAGGATGACGGCGAAGGTGATGAACGCCAGGGCGATGTTCTGCACGGAGCCGTAGTCCGCAGCGGCCTCATCGCCGCCCATGGCCCAATTGGCCGCCGTCGGGATGAGAGTGAGTCCGATGGCCGTGATGACCACCCCGGTGACCACGGGTGGGAAGAAGCGGATGATCCGCGCGAAGAACGGGGCGATGACGAAGCCGATGACGCTGGCGACGATGACCGCGCCGAAGATGTCGCTGAGGCTGCCGCCGCCGGTGAGAATGGCGAGCATCGTCGCGACTCCGGCAAAGGAGACACCCTGGATGAGCGGGAGCTTCGACCCGACGAGGGGGAGGCCGATGCTCTGGATGAGTGTGGCGATGCCGCCGACGAAGAGGCTGGCGGTGACCAGCGCGACGAGCTGATCGCCGTCGACACCAGCTGCCTTGCCGATGATGAGGGGCACCGCGATGATCCCGCCGTACATTGTGAGGACATGCTGGAGCCCGTAGGCGAAGAGCTTGGGCACTGGGAGCCACGCGTCTTCGGGTCGCTTGGACCCGGGTGGGAGGGACTTCGTCGTCGAATTCTCGGTCATATCTCAGCCTTCCGGAGTAAGCCTCATTACTCTTCCGTATCGTGGATTCGATCTTCCACAAAGTGTGATCTCCACTACGTTCTGCCTCTTTTTCTGCGAAGTCAAATACGCGATTCGGGTAGCTGGTTTCGATATTCGGGGCAAGTCGTCGGCACTGCGCTGCCTTCGAGAATTTCCGACTAATCCGCCTCGGTGGGTTGACTCCGTCTCAGTTGCCTGCCTATGCTTGATTTCATCAAACGGAAATGAGTTTCCACAATACGGAAAACATGAATCCACACTCGCAGCGACGCGAAGGAGAATCCCATGACGACATTCGATTTCACCAATGCCGACAGCTACATCCTCAACTGCTCCACCCTGCTCACCGAGCTGCCCGTGATGGAGCGGGCGCAGGCGGCCAAGGATGCCGGCTTCAGCCAGGTCGAGTTCTGGTGGCCCTTCGACGGCAACCCGAGGCCCTCCTCGGCGGAGGTCGATGAGTTCATCGCCTCACTCGACAACGCGGGCGTCGAATTCAAGGGCCTGAACTTCTGGGCAGGGAACATGGCCGGCGGCGACCGCGGCATGGTCTCGATCAAGGGCGCCGAGGCCGACTTCGCAGCCAACGTCGACATCGTCGTCGAGATCGGCCGCCGCACCGGCTGTCGCGCCTTCAACGCCCTCTACGGTCTGCGCACCGAAGGCCAGACGCCTGAGGAGCAGGACGAAGTCGCCGTGGCCAACCTCAAGCTCGCCGCCGACGCTGTGGCCGCCATCGACGGAACCGTGCTCGTCGAACCCGTCTCCGGAGCCGAGGACTACCCGCTCAAGCGCGCCTCAGACGCCGCCGAGGTGGTCGATCGGGTCCGCGACCAGGGTGTTGGCAACATCGCCGTCCTCGCCGACTTCTTCCACATGTCGATCAACGGCGACGACGTGGCCGCGGTCATCGAGGCCGACGCCGCGAAGTTCGGACACATCCAGATCGCCGACGCAGCCGGCCGCGGAGCACCCGGAACGGGCGAACTGCCCCTGCAGGACTGGATCAACCGCTCCTACGAACTCGGCTACACCGGCTCCATCGCCCTCGAATACAAGCAGGATCGCGCCACCGCATTCGAATGGCTCGCGAACTGAATCCGCCTCCACCTCCGACTTTCCTCACCAGATAGGACACGAACATGAGCAAGACAATCGCATTCATCGGACTCGGAATCATGGGTCTGCCGATGGCCAAGAACCTCGTCAGCGCCGGCTTCACCGTCCGCGGCTACAACCGCTCACCCGAGAAAGCCGCCGAACTCGCGAAGGCAGGCGGCCAGGCCGCATCCTCCATCGCCGAGGCGGTCGACGGTGCCGATGTCATCATCACCATGGTCCCCGACTCACCCGACGTCGAAGACGTGCTCACCAGCGAGGAGGGCATCCTCGCCCACGCCAAGTCCGGCGCGTACTGGATCGACAACTCGACCATCCGTCCCGACGTCGCCAAGAACCTCTCCGCTCAGGCGGCGGAGAAGGGTCTTAAGCCCCTCGACGCACCGGTCTCCGGTGGCGAGGCCGGCGCGGTCAGCGGTGCACTGTCGATCATGGTCGGCGGCGAACAGGCCGACTTCGATGCCGTGGCCGATGTCTTCGACGCCATCGGCAAGACCATCGTCCTCGTCGGGCCCTCGGGCTCGGGACAGACCGTGAAGGCCGCGAACCAGCTCATCGTCGCCGGCAACATCGAACTCCTCGCCGAAGCTGTCGTCTTCCTCGAGGCCTACGGAGTCGAGACCACCTCGGCGCTGCAGGTCCTCGGCGGGGGACTGGCCGGATCGAAGGTTCTTGAGCAGAAGGGCCAGAAGATGCTCGACCGCTCCTTCGACCCCGGGTTCCGGCTGGCACTGCACCACAAGGACATGGGCATCGTCACCGCAGCAGCCCGCGAGGCCGGCGTCGCGATCCCACTCGGATCGGCCGTCGCCCAGCTTGTGGCCTCGACCGTCCAGCAGGGCAACGGAGGACTCGACCACTCGGGTCTGTTCACCGTCGTCGAGCAGCTCTCGGGCAAGAAGTAATCCCCACCACGAACCGGACCGGCGACAGCGTCGTCGCCGGTCCACTGAACTTCGGTCCTTGACTGGGCCACTGAAACGAAGGAAGAACAATGACACGTATGCGCGCAGTTGACGCAGTGGTGCTCATCCTCGAAAAGGAAGGCGCCACCGAAACATTCGGCCTGCCGGGCGCGGCCATCAACCCGCTGTACTCGGCGATGAAGGCCCACGGCGGAATCCGCCACACACTGGCTCGCCACGTCGAAGGGGCTTCCCATATGGCCGACGGGTACACGCGGGCAGCGGCCGGGAACATCGGCGTCTGCCTCGGCACCTCGGGACCGGCCGGGACCGACATGATCACCGGGCTCTACGCCGCAGCCGCGGACTCACAGCCCATCCTGTGCATCACCGGACAGGCTCCCGTCGCGGTCCTCGACAAGGAGGACTTCCAGGCCGTGGACATCGCCTCCATCGCCAAGCCCGTGACCAAGATGGCCAAGACCGTGCTCGAAGCCGGTCAGGTCCCCGGGGTCTTCCAGTCGGCCTTCCAGCTCATGCGCTCGGCCCGTCCCGGACCGGTGCTCATCGACCTGCCGATCGATGTCCAGCAGGCCGAGATCGATTTCGACATCGCCACTTACGAACCGTTGGTGCCATCGAAGCCGGCGGCCACCTCGGCGCAGGCGGAGAAGATCCTCGACCTCATCGCAGCCGCGAAGCACCCGCTCATCATCGCCGGCGGCGGCATCTTCAACGCCGATGCCGCGGACAAGCTCGTCGAATTCGCCGAGGCTACCTCCATCCCGGTCTCACCGACCCTGATGGGATGGGGTGCGATTCCGGACGACCACCCGCTGCAGGCAGGCATGGTCGGCATCCAGACTCATGTGCGCTACGGCAATGCCTCGTTCCTGGAATCCGACCTGGTCATCGGCATCGGCAACCGCTGGGCCAACCGTCACACTGGTGACCTGGGGGTCTATCGCAAGGGTCGGAAGTTCGTCCATATCGACATCGAGCCGACCCAGATCGGACGCGTCTTCTCACCCGACTACGGTGTCGCCTCCGATGCCGGAGCCGCACTCGACGCTCTGCTCACGGCCGCACGCGGTCGCAGTGGCGGCGCGAGCCTGCCGGACTTCACCGGCTGGGCCGGCGAATGCACGGCTCGGAAGTCCACCGAGCACCGCAAGACCAACTACACGGACATGCCGATCAAGCCGCAGCGCGTCTACCAGGAGATGAACGCCGCCTTCGATGAGGACGTGACCTATGTGTCGACGATCGGCCTGAGCCAGATCGCCGGGGCGCAGATGCTCCACGTCTACAAGCCGCGCCACTGGATCAACGCGGGTCAGGCCGGACCCTTGGGTTGGACCGGACCGGCCGCGCTGGGTGTGGCGAAGGCCAAGCCGGATGAGACCGTGGTCGCGCTCTCCGGTGACTACGACTTCCAGTTCATGATCGAGGAGCTCGCCGTCGGCGCGCAGCACAAGATCCCGTACCTGCATGTCGTCGTCAACAACTCCTATCTGGGCCTGATCCGTCAGTCACAGCGCGGCTTCGACATGGACTATGAGGTGTCGTTGGCCTTCGAGAACATCAACTCCTCGGGTGAGGCAGCGAGCTACGGCGTCGACCATGTGGCCGTCGCGCAGGGGCTGGGCTGCAAGGCGCTGCGCGTCGAAGACCCCGAACTCATCGGCGAGGGACTGCGGGTGGCGAAGGAGCTCATGAGCGAGCACCAGGTTCCCGTGGTTCTCGAGGTCATCCTCGAACGCGTCACGAACATCTCGATGGGCGCCGCCCTCGACGCGATCAACGAGTTCGACGTCCTCGCCCAGACTCCGGCAGATGCGCCCACCGCGCTGACGCCGATGGGCGAACTGGCCGCGGCGAAGTAGTCGGGGCTTACTAGCCGCTGCGCAGCGGACGCGGTGCAGCAGTCGCATCAGATGTCGGCTGCATCACAATTGGTATACCATAGTCCCGGGGGCGTCGGAGGGTTGATTCCGACTCTCCCGGGACTTGTCTGACATGCTTGGCGAGACACGTCGCAGCAGACATTGGGCATCGATGCCGTGGAAAACGGCCGGCATCGATGCCGAGCAGAGAGCTTGGCCCGCGGGCCGATCACATGAGGAGGATGCATGAACGTCGATGACGCCGGTACACAGGGTCCTGACCAGGACTTCGACCTGATCATTCGGGCACAGCGGGCGGTTCTGCCCGAGGGCGTGAGCGCGGCCGAGATCGGCGTTCGTGCGGGAAAGATCGTCGAGATCGCCACCGTGGGAGCGGTGCTCAGCGGTGCCGCCTCGGCGGATGCGAAGGTTGTCGACGTCGATGAGTCGCAGGTTCTCCTGCCCGGGCTCGTCGATTCGCACGTGCACGTCAATGACCCGGGCCGCAGCGAATGGGAAGGCTTCGCCAGCGCCACCCGCGCCGCAGCCGCCGGCGGAGTGACGACGATCGTCGACATGCCGCTGAACTCCCTGCCGCCGACCGTCAACGTCGAATCCCTCGACATCAAGCGCGAAGTCGCCGCGGCCAAGGCCTTCATCGATGTCGGCTTCTGGGGCGGTGCGATCCCCGGCAATACCGGTGACCTCAAGCCGCTCTTCGACGCGGGCGTCTACGGTTTCAAATGCTTCCTTGAAGACTCAGGCGTCGACGAGTTCCCGCCCTTGGAGCCCGATGAGCTGCGCGCCGATCTGGCCGAGCTCGCGAAGTACGACGGTCTGCTCATCGTCCACGCCGAGGACCACTCGGTCATGGCCGAGGCCCCGAAGAACTCGGGCCGCAAATTCAGCGACTTCCTCGCCTCCCGCCCGCGTGAGGCCGAGAACGTCGCAATCGCCCGCGTCATCGAAGCCGCCCGCGAGACCGGTGCCCGCGCCCACATCCTGCACCTGTCATCGGCAGACGCACTGCCCCAGATCGCGGAGGCCAAGGCCGAGGGCGTGAAGCTCACGGTTGAGACCTGCCCCCACTACCTCGTCTTCACCGCCGAGGAGATTCCGGACGGCGCGACGACGCACAAGTGCTGCCCGCCGATCCGTGAGGAATCCAACCGTGAAGCCCTGTGGCAAGGACTTGTCGACGGCACGATCGACTGCATCGTCTCCGACCATTCGCCCTCGACGGCCGAACTCAAGCTGCTCGACACCGGCGACTTCGGTGCGGCCTGGGGCGGAATCTCCTCGCTGCAGCTGGGCCTCTCGCTCGTGTGGACCGAGGCCGCCAAGCGCGGCATCGACCTCGCCGAGGTGGTGGCCTGGATGTCTTCGGCCCCCGCCGCGGTCGCCGGGGTGGAGAACAAGGGCGCGATCGCGCTCGGCAACGACGCGGACTTCGCAGTCTTCGCCCCCGACGAGGAGTGGACGGTCGCAGCCGCAGAGCTCTACCACCGCAACCAGATCAGCGCCTACGACGCCCGCACCGTCCGCGGCGCCGTCAAGCAGACGATCCTCCGCGGCGCCCCCGTGAACTTCGACGAGCCGCAGGGCCACCTGCTGCGCGCCCGCTGAGGCACGGGTCCGTAAACCTCCCTGTCGTCACTAATTACGCCCGGCGCCGCGCGTGGATAGTGACGTCGGGGAGGTTTTGTCGGTTCATTGCGGGCGTCATCCACAGGTTTATCCACAGTTTCCATCGTGGTGTGGCGGGTGACGCTGTTTGTTGTCATTATCTGCAGTATGTATTCGATAATGACTACCGGGCGACTGTTGCGTTCTGGCTTCACCAAACGAGAGCTGGAGCGAGCTCAACGTTGCTGTGTTCGCCGAGTCGCTCGGGGTCGCTATGCGGTCGAGCGAGCATGCGAGAACGTCGAGCATGAGAGCATCTGGGCCGCTGTGCGCGAGGGGCATGCCGAGGAGTTCGAGCTCTTCAACGACCGCCGAGACGCGCACCAATATCTCAAGGCCCTAGTTCGCGCTCGAGCGGAGAAGGTCAACGAGGAAGAAGCAACAGGGCGGACGAGTCGCAGACGCGAAGTCTTCTCACACCTCTCGGCCGCTCTCATCCACGAGCTTCCGATCGTCGTCGTTCCCGAGCAACGGGTGGAGGTCATCCGGCGCGGCGCTTCGCGCAGGCATCGCCATCTTCGAGTCCGAAACACACAGCTGACTCCTGAGAGCGTAATGACGATCGGCATCTATAGGGTGACCACACTTGAGCAGACCCTTGTCGATGTCGCACTGACCTATGAGCTCGCAACGGCGGTGGCAATGGTCGATCATGCTCTGCGTCAGGGCCTGACGTCGATGGAAGAGATTGAGATGGCTTTTGCTGAACGCGATACAGCGCGTGCTCAGAGGAGAGCCCGGACTACGCTGGATTTAGCGGATGCACGGCGCGAGTCACCGGCAGAGTCAGTCGCCGCCGCACGATTCTTCGAACATGGCATCGGTGGATTTGATCCGCAGGTGGATTTCAGGGACCGCAGCGGACGTGTCTTCGCTCGTGTCGATTTCTGTCATCGTGCGGCGAAGGTGATTGTCGAAGTGGACGGCCTCGCAAAATACTCCATGGGCCCTCGGACTCCTCGGAGAGCGCTTGAAGACGAAAAGGCTCGTGACGCGCAACTGGCTGCACTTGGATACAGGGTCGTGCATCTGACGTGGAAGCAGCTTTTTCTCGTAGGGCCCTTCGAGGACATCAAACGAATCGTATCTGAGCGAATCGTCGCACGCTAAACCTCCCCGACGTCACTAAAGAATCGCGGCGCCGCGCGGTATTAGTGACGTCGGGGAGGTTTAGGAGAGAGCTGGCCTCAGGCGCCGAGCTTCTCGCGGAGGCGGGCGACGTGGCCGTCGGCATCGACGTTGTATTCGACGTCGGAGAGGGTTCCGTCTTCGGCGATGACGAAGGTGGAGCGCAGGGTGCCTTCGAAGGTGTTGCCGTTGATCGTCTTCTCACCGAACGAGCCGTAGGCCTTCGCCAGCTCCGCGCCCGGATCCGAGAGCAGCGGGAAGGTCAGGTGCTGGTCGTCGGTGAACGCCTGCAGTGCCTCGGCGTCATCGGGGGAGACGCCGAGCACCTGGAACCCGGCCGCGGCCAGGGACGAGAGATTGTCGCGGAAGTCGCAGGCCTCGGTGGTGCAGCCGGGTGTTGCGGCCTTCGGGTAGAAGTAGAGGATGACCTTCTGCCCGGCGAAGTCCGCCTTCGAGTAGGTCTTTCCGCTGGCATCGGCCAGGGAGAAGTCCGGTGCGCTCTGTCCGACTTCGAGCTGTGTCGCCATGATGATGCGTCCTTTCGTAGGTGACTGCTTGTGCTGGTGGTGGTCAGTTCTTCTGCGCGCCCGCGCCCGCGACGCCCGCGCTCACGAGCGCGCACGCGTGAGCGGCGGTGGCTTCAATGAGCTCTTCGGAGCGGCCGGAGAGCTCGGCGAGGTCGGCGGGGCCCGGCGCGATCGACAGGGCCGCGGTGATGCCGGCCTCGCGGCATTCGGCGGGGCTGAGGGCGACGCGGCCGGCGACGACGATGATCCTCGCCGAGGCGGGAGCATAGTCGCGTACGGCCGCGACGACCTTCCCTCCCAGGGACTGGGAGTCAAAGGATCCTTCGCCCGTGAGCACGATGTCGGCGTCGGCCAGGGCCTCGGTCAGGCCCACGGCCTCGGCGACCATCGTCGACCCGGGCACCACCTCGGCGCCCAACAGGCTCGTCAGGGCCAGCGGGATTCCGCCGGCGGCACCGAAGCCCGGCGTGGCCGCAAGTGACGACGCCTCCGCAGACGAGCCGGCGAGCACCTCGGCGAGGTGGGCCAGTCCGGAGTCGAGGACGGCAACGGACGCGGCATCGGCGCCCTTCTGCGGACCGAAGACCGCGGCGGCACCGCGGGGGCCGGTGAGCGGGTTGTCGACGTCAACGGCGATGCGCCAACGGACCTTACGGGCACGTGGATCGAGGCCCGAGGCATCGACGTTGGCCAGAGCCGTTAGCCCGCCTCCGCCCGGCGCAATCGGTGAGCCCGAAGCGTCGGTGAAGGCCGCGCCCAGGGCCGAGGCGATGCCGACGCCGCCATCGGTGCTCGCCGAGCCGCCGATGCACAGCAGGATCTCTTCGACGCCCTGGTCCAGGACGTGGCGGGCGATGAGGCCCACGCCGTAGGTATCGGCGCGCTCGGGCGCGAGGGCGACGTCGGAGACCTGGGGGAGACCGTTGGCCTGAGCTGCCTCGATGACCGCGGTCTTCCCATCGGCGGAGATGCCGAACAGGGCTGTCGTCGGGCGGCCCAGGGCATCGACGACCTCGACGGAACGAGCTGGGGTGTCCCACACGGCCAACAGGGCATCGAGGGTTCCCTCACCGCCGTCGGCGAAGGGCAGGTCGGTGATCTGCGAGTCGGGGAACACTTGGCGGGCACCGCGGGCGAGGGCGGCGGCGGCAGCGGGGGCGCCGGCCGAACCCTTGAAGGAATCGGGCGCGCAGACGATCGTGGGTGCTTCCATGCTCATGACGTCATTCAACCTCATTGTCGAGAAAACGATGGCCAAGTGCCCAGAACGCGGACTGCGCGGGGGGCTCTGTCACCATTATCCGCTTTGTGGAATAACTTTTCCAAATCCGGCCAGACGGCGCCACCAGAGTCGACTCTGAAATTTGACTTAGCGCGAGCCTGGGGTCAAACTCGAAGCAGTTAAATGGAAATAATCTTCCGTGATGTGAAACACATTCTCAGTGCTTGAGCATCTCGATTTTCTCAGGAGGTCAATGTGGACCTAAGCGAGTTCAATCAGCTGTCGACCGACGACGCCCGCGCCACCCTGCGCCCGTGCCTCGACGTCGACCGGTGGATCGACGGGGTCGTCGCCGCACGCCCTTTCTCCACAGTCGAAGCCGCCCTCGAGGCCGCCCGCACCAGCGCCGCCCCACTGACCGATGACGAGATCAACCAGGCCATGTCCCACCATCCCCGGATCGGGGAGAAGGCCAAGGGCTCGTCCGCCGAGGCGGCCCATTCCTCCCGTGAGCAGGCTGGCCTGGGAACCCTCGACGGTGACGTACAGGAACGACTCGCCGCAGGCAACGCCGCCTACGAAGAGCGCTTCGACCGCGTCTTCCTCATCCGCGCAGCCGGTCGCAGCCCCGAGGAGATTCTCGCCGAGCTGCAGCGCCGCATGGCCAACACCGACACCGACGAACTCGCCGAGGTCGGCGAGCAGCTGATCCAGATCGCCGCACTCAGACTCGAAGGAATCCTCGCATGAGCTTCATTTCCGCCCACGCCCTCGACTCCACGCTCGGCACCCCTGCCGCCGACCTCGAGGTCACGCTCTACTCCGGCACCGAGGTGCTCGCCAGTGCCCGCACCGACGGCAACGGTCGTGTCTCGGAATTCGGACCGGACCACCTCGGCGCCGGTGATTATCGGATCGTATTCGGTACCGGTGCCTACTTCGAGGCCCAGGGGCAGGATCACTTCCACCCCCAGGTGACGATCGACTTCACGGTCAAGGGGGGCGAGGCGCACTATCACATACCATTGTTGCTGAGTCCGTTCGCGTACAGCACCTACCGAGGCAGCTGAGCAGCTGAGCGGACAGCACCACCCATAAGACATCAGGGGAAGCAGGCCCCCTGCAGGATGAAGATCCTCAACAAACCGCCGAAGTTCGCCGGGTTCGACGCCCGGCAACCTCGCAAATCAATTGGTCACAGCGGCCAAGCCGGACTCGGTGACGAGGCCGGCGCGGTCGCTGGCATAGCAACAGGAGCAAGAAGATGAGCAAGGTGAAACTGACAACGAATCAGTACGGCAAGGCGGAGAATCGTTTGATGAGGGTCTTCCGTGACTCAGAACGTCACGAGATCCGCGACCTCAACGTCACCTCCCAGCTGTGGGGCGACTTCGAGACCGCACACACCGAGGGCAACAACGAACACATCGTCGCCACCGACACCCAGAAGAACACGGTCTTCGCGAAGGCCAAGGAGCTCGGCGTGAGCTCACCCGAACAGTTCCTCCTCGGACTCGGCGAGCACTTCACCTCCAGCTTCGACTGGGTCACCGGCGGACGCTGGGCGGCCGAAGAGTACGGCTGGTCGCGCATCAACGATCACAACCACTCGTTCTACAAGTCCGCACCGGAGACCCGTACCGCGGTGCTGACTCGCGACGGCGACACAAGCACCCTGATCTCCGGCTTCTACGGACTCACCGTGCTCAAGACCACGGAATCGGGCTTCGTCGGCTACCCGAAGGACAAGTACACCACCCTGCCGGAGACCGACGACCGCATCCTGGCCACCGACATCGCAACCCGGTGGATCTACAACACTCAGGACCTCGACTTCGAGGCAACCTATGAGAAGGTCAAGGGGATCATCCTCGACTCGTTCACCGACCACTACTCGCATGCCCTGCAGCACACCCTGTACCAGATGGGTGAGAAGGTCATCGAGGCTGTGCCGGAGATCGACGAGATCCGTTTCTCCTGCCCGAATAAGCACCATTTCCTCTACGACATCGAACGCTTCGGACTGGAGAACCCGAACGAAGTGCTCATTGTCGCTGATCGCCCCTACGGGTTGATCGAGGCCACCTTCACCCGTGACGGTGTGGAGGAGAACAAGGACGCCTGGGCGCAGATCGCCGGCTTCTGCTGATAATTTCCATAGTCGGGTCCACGGGAAACACCTTCCCGTGGGCCTGACGTGTTTGAGAGGGAGAACTATGACCCAGGACACAACCTCGGCGATCCCGAGGGGAACCGGTGACGAAGAGATCGACGAGTGGCTCGAGTCCTGGGAGGGGCTTGTCAACCAGCGTGGAACCCTGCGTGCGGCCGAGATCATGGAGGCCCTGCGCCGCCGTGCCGCATCGAACTCGGTGGCCCAGCCCAAGGTCACGACCACGGACTACGTGAACACGATCCCGGCCGATCAGGAACCTGCGTACCCGGGCGATGAGCGCCTCGAGCGCAAGTACCGCAAATGGCTGCGCTGGAACGCCGCGATGCTCGTTCACCGGGCCCAGCGTCCCGAGATCTCCGTCGGCGGACACATCTCGACCTACGCCGGTGCTGCGACCCTCTACGAGATCGGGTTCAACAACTTCTTCCGCGGCCAGAACCACCCCGGCGGAGGCGATCAGGTCTTCTTCCAGGGCCACGCCTCACCCGGCATGTACGCCCGGGCCTACCTCGAGAACCGCCTGAGTGACAAGCAGCTCGACGGCTTCCGGCAGGAGGCCTCGAAGGCGCCCAATGGCCTGAGCTCCTACCCGCACCCGCGCCTGATGCCCGACTTCTGGCAGTTCCCGACCGTGTCGATGGGGCTGGGCCCGATCAACTCGATCTACCAGGCGCAGATGAACCGCTATCTGCACAACCGCGGCATCAAGGACACCTCCGACCAGCGCGTCTGGGCCTTCCTCGGCGACGGTGAGATGGACGAGCCGGAATCACGTGGTGCACTCCAGCTGGCCGCCAACGAGGGCCTGGACAACCTCACCTACGTCATCAACTGCAACCTGCAGCGACTCGACGGACCCGTGCGCGGCAACGGCAAGATCGTGCAGGAACTCGAAGCGGTCTTCACCGGTGCCGGTTGGAACGTCATCAAGGTGCTGTGGGGTCGCGAATGGGACTCCCTGCTCGACGCCGACCACACCGGCGAGCTGGTCCGGATCATGAACGAGACCCTCGACGGTGACTACCAGACCTTCAAGGCCGAGTCCGGCGGCTTCATCCGCGACAACTTCTTCGGCCGCTCGCCGGAGACGAAGGGTCTCGTCGAGCACCTGTCCGACGATGAGATCTGGAACCTCAAGCGCGGTGGCCACGATTACCACAAGGTCTTCGCCGCCTACCAGCAGGCAGTGAACACGACCGGCAAGCCGACGGTCATCCTCGTCCAGACGGTCAAGGGCTATGGCCTGGGCACGACCTTCGAGTCGCGCAACGCCACCCACCAGATGAAGAAGTTCACCGCCGCCGACGTCAAGGCCTTCCGCGACCGGATGGACATTCCGATCACCGACAAGGTCATCGACGAAGACCCCTACGCGGTGCCCTACTACCACCCGGGCAACGACGCTGAAGAAGTCCAGTACATGCTGGAGAAGCGGAAGTCACTCGGCGGGTTCCTGCCCAACCGGAAGCCCGAGAACAGCAAGAAGACCCTGCCCGCGGTCTCCGACAAGGCCTTCTCGCAGACGAAGAAGGGCTCGGGCCAGCAGCAGGCCGCGACCACGATGGCCTTCGTCCGCCTGCTCAAGGACCTCATGCGTGAGAAGGGCATCGGCAACCGGATCGTGCCCATCATCCCTGATGAGGCGCGCACCTTCGGCATCGACGCGTTCTTCCCGACGGCGAAGATCTACAACCCGAACGGGCAGAACTACCTCGCTGTCGACCGCGAGCTGTTCCTGTCCTACAAGGAGGCGACCTCGGGTCAGCTGCTCCACGTCGGCATCAACGAGGCTGGTGCTGCGGCAGGGTTCACGGCCGCCGGCACCGCGTACTCGACGCACGGTGAGCCGATGATCCCGATCTACGTCTTCTACTCGATGTTCGGGTTCCAGCGCACCGGTGACGCCTTCTGGGCCGCCGGTGATCAGATGACCCGCGGGTTCATCATCGGCGCCACCGCCGGACGCACGACGCTGACCGGTGAGGGCCTGCAGCACGCCGACGGCCACTCGCCGGTGCTGGCAGCGACCAACCCGGCCGTGCGGATCTACGACCCGGCCTACGGCTACGAGATCGGGCACATCATGCGCGATGGCCTGCATCGCATGTACGGCGAGCACGACCTCGGCGACGACGCCCGCAACGTCATGTACTACCTGACCGTGTACAACGAGCCGATGCTCCAGCCTGCCGAACCGGAGAATGTCGACGTCGATGGGATCCTGCGTGGAATCCATCGCGTGGCAGAAGCCGGCACCGGCGCCGAGGCGGGGGCCGGGGATCGTCCGCAGGCTCAGCTGCTCGCGTCGGGAGTCGCAGTCCCGTGGGCCCTGGAGGCCCGTGGTCTGCTGGCCCAGGAATGGGGAGTGGAGGCAGCGGTCTGGTCGGTCACCTCTTGGGCCGAGCTGCGCCGCGACGCGCTGAAGTGCGAGGCCGAGAAGCTCGAGAACTTCGAGGCCGAGCCGCGTACCCCCTATGTGCGTGAGCGTCTGGGCGCCGAGGCGGGGCCGATCGTGGCCACGAGTGACTTCGACTCCACTCAGCCGGACCTCATCCGGCCGTTCCTTAAGCAGGACTTCGCGACTTTGGGTGCCGATGGCTTCGGGTTCTCCGACACGCGTGCTGCTGCCAGGCGCCACTTTAAGATCGATGCCCACTCGATGGTCGTCCGGACCCTGCAGCTGCTGGCCGACCGCGGCGAGATCGCCCGCTCGGTGCCGGTTGAGGCAGCGAAGAAGTACCGCCTGAACGAGGTCAACGCAGGAACCTCAGGCACCGCCGGAGGCGATTCCTGAGTTAGGCCGTCCCGGCGACAAACGGATGGCGTGTCGAGAAACGTGTGCAACTACGTTTCTCGACACGCCACCCGTTTATCAGTGTCTAGAGTGGGCTGAGGGCCCGCGGGCAGCCCTCAGGCGCCGCGGCGCATGTCTTCCGAGATCGCCTCGGCGGCCGAGCGCAGCAGCGGGATGGCCCGATCTGAGAAGGCCTTGTCGACGCGGCTGATGGGCCCGGACACGGAGATCGCCAGGGGAGCCGGAGCTTCGGGGATCGACATCGCGAAGCACCGCACACCCAGCTCCTGCTCCTGCTCATCGATCGAGTACCCGCGGTCGCGGATTCGCTCGAGTTCGGTTTCGAGGTCGTCGAGGGTGCCGATGCTGTACTGCGTGGGGGTGGGCATGCCCGCGGTCGTCACGATATGACGCACCTGCTCGGAATCGAGGCCGGCGAGCATCGCCTTGCCCACTCCGGTGTCGTGCATATGGGCACGGCGGCCCACCTCGGTGAACATGCGCATCTGATGCTGCGAGGCCACCTGGTCGACGTAGACGACCATGTCGCCGTCGATGGTCGCGACGTTCGCGGACTCGCCGAGTTCGTCCACGAGGGTCCGCAGGTAGGGACGGGCGATGGCACCCAGTTGGGCGCCGGCGAGGTTGCCGAGGCGAATGAGGCCCGGTCCCAGCGCATACCCGCGGTTGGGCAGCTGACGCACCACGCCGAGGTTGACCAGAGTGTTGAGCAGGCGGTGGATCGTCGGCAGGGGGAGGCTGACCTCGGCGGCGATGTGGCTCAAGGTTGCCGACCCCGAGGAGTTCGCGATGCATTCGAGAAGTCCGAAGGCGCGCTCGACGGATTGGACGCCGCCCTTCGTCTGCCGGATCGCGGGTGCCTTTGTGTCATTGCTGGTCATCCCAGTTCCTCTTCCTCGTCCATTCAAAATCGTGTTCGCGGATGTGCCGGACAGGCTCGACGCTGAGTGCCGCCGGCTGAAAGCGCTGATCGCCGAACAGGAGATCGCTCAGCGAAACTGTCCCTCAGTCTAGTCCCGAAATGGAAGAAAGTTTCCGCTACAGGGCATTCTGGCTAGATTTTCCACTATACAGAAGATAATATCCGTAATACGGAAAAGACTTATCAGAGAGGATAACTCCCATGGCTGTTCCAAGCCCCGGATACTCAATCACTCTTCGCGTGGAGACCGCAGTCGGTCGGACATCGACGTCCGATCTCGTGGCCGCCGCCGCTGCCACCGGTGCCGCGATCACGGCCCTCGACGTCGTCGAATCTACCCCACATACGGTGATGATCGACGTCAGCGCCGATACCCGCGATGTCGCCCACGCCGACGAGGTGGCCGCCGCGCTCGGCACGCTCGACGGCGTCGAGGTCCACAAGGTCTCGGACCGCACCTTCCTGCTCCACCTCGGCGGCAAGCTCGAATCCACCCCCAAGGTGCCCCTGCGCAACCGTGACGACCTCTCCCGTGCCTACACCCCGGGTGTGGCGCGTGTGTGCATGGCCATCGCGGAGAACAAGGCCGACGCCCGACGGCTGACGATCAAGCGCAACACCGTCGCCGTGGTCACCGACGGCACCGCGGTCCTCGGCCTCGGCGACATCGGACCCGAAGCCGCGATGCCCGTGATGGAGGGCAAAGCCGTCCTGTTCAAGCAGTTCGCAGGCGTCGACGCCTGGCCCGTGGCCCTGGACACGAAGGACACCGAGGAGATCATCTCGATCTGCAAGGCCATCGCCCCTGCCTACGGCGGCATCAACCTCGAGGACATCTCGGCACCGCGCTGCTTCGAGATCGAGGCCAGACTCCGCGAAGAGCTCGACATCCCGGTCTTCCATGACGATCAGCACGGCACCGGCATCGTCACGTTGGCCGCGCTGAAGAACGCTCTCAAAGTCGTGGGCCGCAAGCTCGAAGACCAGCGCATCGTCGTCTCCGGCGTCGGCGCTGCCGGCAACGCGATCATCCGCCTGCTCCAGGTCGCCGGGGCGAAGAACATCATCGCCTGCGGGCGCAACGGCGCGATCGGACCGAACTCGACCGTCGACACCGAGCACAAGGTGTGGCTGCAGGCCAACACGAACCCCGAGGGCTTCGAAGGCACGCTCAAGGAGGCCGTCGTCGGCTCGGACGTGTTCATCGGCGTCTCAGCCCCGAACGTGCTCGACGGCGCCGACATCCAGGCGATGAACAAGGACGCCCTCGTCTTCGCCATGGCCAACCCGGATCCCGAGGTCGACCCCGCCGAGGCGCTCAAGCACGCGGCCGTCGTGGCCACGGGACGCAGCGACTACCCGAACCAGATCAACAATGTGCTGGCCTTCCCCGGCATCTTCCGCGGACTCCTCGACGCCGAGGCCACCGACATCGACGAGAACATCATGGTCGCCGCAGCGGACGCGATCGCCTCGTGCATCCCGGAGGAGGAACTCCACCCCGGCTACGTGGTGCCCTCGGTCTTCGACCCAGAGGTGGCGACGAAGGTGGCGGCAGCGGTTGCGGCAGTCTCATCCTGAACATCGACCGGTCTCCTGAAACAGGAGGCCGGTCGACGTTTTATGAGAGACAATGTGGAGAGACCAGTCCTCCCGCGCAACGATGCTACGAAAGAGAATGTGAAATTGGATCAATCAACGTTGACCGACATCGATTCACTCCTGGCGGACACTGACGAGCTGCTGAGCACTCGCTATCCCGGCGACCGTGACGTCCGGCAGCCCGTGCACACCGTCTATGTCCCCGGGCATCTGTCGAGTCCGGCGCTGCCCCGCGAATGGGGTGCGCAGGCACTCGACTGCGTCGAAGCCCACGGAGGAATGGTCCAGCTGGCCGAACGCGTCATCATCGCCTCCCGCAAGGAGACGGTGGCACCCGACAGCCAGACGATGCCCAACCTGCACCAGGTCGCCCGGGAAGCGGAGATGCTCGCCGAGGCGGTCACTACGAAGCTGGCCACCGAACCGATCGAGGACCTGCGGCTGGACTTCGAAGACGGGTTCGGCAACCGGGGCGACGCGACTGAGGACGACTGCGTCCGCCAAGCCGCACGCAATGCGATCGCGGGCCTGGACGAGACGGGTGCGCCGGCGTTCTTCGGCATCCGGTTCAAATGCATGGAGGCCGAGACCCGGGCGCGTGGTCTGCGCACCCTTGACCTGTTCCTCGCCGAGGTGATCGCCGCCCATGGATCCCTGCCGACGCAGTTGGTCCTCACGCTGCCGAAGGTGAGCACCGTCGCTCAGGTGTCCGCCATGGTCCTCGCCTGCCGAGCACTCGAGGCCCAGCACGGGCTTGCCGAGGGCTCGATCACCTTCGAGGTGCAGGTCGAGACCCCGCAGCTCATCCTCGGCGCCGACGGCACCGTCCCGTTGGCACCGGTCCTCGACGCAGGAGCAGGGCGCATCACCTCACTGCACTACGGCACCTACGACTACTCGGCTTCGATGGGCGTCGCCGCCGCCTATCAGGCGATGGATCACCCGGTGGCCGACTTCGCGAAGAACCAGATGATGCTCGCGGTCGCCGGCACCGGCGTCCACCTCTCCGACGGGTCCACGAACATCATGCCCCTCGGTGAGCCCGAGGAGATCCATCGCGCCTGGAGCCTGCATGCCGGACTGGTCCGCAGGCACCTCAAGCGCGGCATCTACCAGGGCTGGGACATGCACCCGCATCAGCTGCCCACCCGTTTCCTCGCCACCTTCCGCTTCTACCGCGAAGGCGCGGAGCGGGCAGCGACCAGGCTGCGCAACTACGTGTTCCAGGAGGACTCGGCCGTCCTCGACGAGCCGGCGACAGCACGGGCCCTGGCCCGCTACCTGGGCCGTGGGCTCTCCTGCGGCGCCCACACCGAGGAATTCGTGACCGGCCGGACGAAGATGTCGATCGCAACACTCAACCACATCGCCGCCACCGGCGCGGCCGAGTGATCTGCCGGCCACCTCGGCGGCCCATCACCGGCTTGTACTGACCAGCACCGATCTGAAAGAGACACCACACCCATGACGACGACCGACCCCTACACCTACTTCGCGCCCACCGGCGGGCACCCGCCGCAGACGGACCTGCTCACCGATCGCGCGATCGTCACCGAGGCGTACACCGTGATCCCGCGCGGCGTCATGCGCGACATCGTGACCTCGAACCTGCCCGAATGGACGGGGACCAGGTCGTGGGTGCTGAGCAAGCCGGTCGCCGGGGGAGCGGTGACGTTCTCCCAGACCATCCTCGAGGTCGCTCCCGGCGGCGGCTCGGAGAAGCCAGAGCCGCAGGCTGAGGTCGAAGGGTTCATCTTCCTCATGGCAGGAACGCTCGAGATCACCCACGAGGGCCAGGCCCACACCCTGAACCCGGGTGGTTACGGTTTCGTGCCCGCCGGTTCGACGTGGAGTGTGAAGTCCACCGGCGCCGAGGCGGCACGTTTCCATTGGGTGCGTAAACGCTACCAGCCTGTGGCCGGGCTGACCCCGGAGGCCAAGTTCGGTCAGGAAGCAGACGTCGAGCCCGCGTCGATGCCGGGCACCGACAACCGGTGGCGCACGACGCGTCCCCTGGATCCGGACAATCTGGCCTACGACATGCACGTGAACATCGTGACCTTCGAGCCCGGAGCTGTGATCCCCTTCGCCGAGACCCATGAGATGGAGCATGGTCTCTACGTGCTCGAGGGCAAGGCCGTCTATCGACTCAACGGCGACTGGGTGGAGGTGCAGGAAGGTGACTTCATCTCGATGCGCGCCTTCTGCCCGCAGGCCTGCTACGCCGGTGGACCGGGTCGCTTCCGCTACCTGCTCTACAAGGACGTCAACCGCCAGGTCGAGCTGTGAAACGCTGACACACTGAGGCACTGAGACACGAAGAACGGCGGACCACAGGGTCCGCCGTTCTTTCTGTATTCAGCTGTTGTCAGCTCGTGCCGGTTGCCAGCTATCAGCCGATCAGATCAGCTTGAGGGTGCGAGCCGTGTACTCGGAGAGCTCCTTGAGGAGGGTCTCGTCATCGGCAAGGCTGCGGCCCAGCGAGGGAACCATGTCCTTGACCTTCGGCTCCCAGGCGCTGTACTGGCGAGGGAAGCAGGTCTTGAGCAGGTTGAGCATGATCGACACTGCCGTCGACGCACCGGGGGAGGCACCCAGGAGAGTAGCGATCGAGCCGTCTGCCGAGGAGATGAGCTCGGTGCCGAAGCTGAGCACTCCACCCTTCTTGGGATCCTTCTTCATCACCTGCACGCGCTGACCGGCCTGGATGAACTCCCAGTCGCTGGGGTCGATGTTCGGGATGAACTCGTGCATCGACTCGAAGCGGGCCTTCTTCGACGCGGCCAGCTCGGAGACGAGGTAGGTGACGAGGTCGGTGTTGTCCTTGGCCACATTGAGCATCGTGGGCAGGTTGTTTCCGCGCACCGAGAAGGGCAGATCGGTGAAGCGGCCGCCCTTGAGGAACTTCGGAGAGAAGCCGGCGTAGGGACCGAAGAGCAGGTAATCCTTGCCGTCGACGACACGGGTGTCGAGGTGAGGCACCGACATGGCAGGAGCACCGAAGGAAGCCTGGCCGTAGACCTTGGCCTGGTGGCGTGCGACGAGATCGGGGTTCGAGGTCCGCAGGAAGATGCCGGAGACGGGGAACCCGCCGTAGCCGCGGCCCTCGGGGATGCCCGACTTCTGCAGCAGCGGCAGGGCACCGCCGCCGGCGCCGTTGAAGACGAACTTCGCGTTGACCTTGTGGGTCTCGTGGGAGAGCAGGTCCTTGACGGTGACGACCCAGCCGTCGGAGGAGCGTTCCAGGTCGGTGACCTGGTGGCTGGTGCGGATGGTGGCACCCTTGTCGCCGACGTAGTTGAGCAGCTGGTGCGAGAGCGAACCGAAGTCGACGTCCGTGCCGATCTTCGTGCGCGAGATTCCGTTGACCTGACCGGGTCCGCGGCCTTCGAACATCAGCGGCAGCCACTCGGCCTGGGTGTCCGGATCGTCGGTGTACTCCATTTCGGAGAACAGTGGATTGCGGACCATCTGCTCGTAGCGGTTCTTGATGTAGTCGCGTCCCTTCTCACCACGGCCGTAGCTGATGTGAGGGACCTGGTTGATGAAGGACTTCGGTTCTGCCAGGACGCCGTTGTCGACGAGGTGCGACCAGTACTGACGGGAGTGATGGAACTGCTCATTGATCTGCGAGGCCTTCGCGAGATCGATGTGGCCGTTCTCGTCCTCAGGAGTGTAGTTGAGCTCGCACAGCGCGGCGTGGCCGGTGCCGGCGTTGTTCCAGGGATCGGAGCTCTCCTCGGCGACATAGTCGAGCTTCTCGTAGACCCGGATATCCCATTCGGGCTGAAGTTCGGTCAGCATGGCACCAAGAGTGGAGCTCATGATGCCGCCGCCGATCAAGACAACGTCAACCTTTTCCTGCGTTGAGGGCATTTCGACTCTCATCCTTCGTCACTGACTACATGTATTCGACTCACAGACTACTCTTTGCCTCACGCGAACCAGTAACCCGCCCCTGCGTACAGGAGTCCCGTGCGAGCAACCTCACAGCCGGCGATCGTCCGCAGTCACACGCATTTTCCGACCATTCGGACGTTTAGCCCGTGGACGCCTTGTGTCGCCCGCCACAGGATGTGCAAATATGGGCACATGTCGAATCGCTTCCTGCTTCGTGATGCCCTGGCCGAATTCCCGCCCTATGTGCCGGGCAAACCCCCGACCACCACACCGGGTCTGAAACCGTACAAACTGTCCTCGAACGAGAATCACCTGGCACCGTTGCCAGACGTCCTCACATCGATCACCGACCCCGGGCAGGTGCCCGCGAACTATCCTGACCCCAAGTCGACGAAGCTGGTGTCCGATATCGCGGCCCACCTCGGCGTCGATGCCTCCGAGATCGTGCCCGGTGCCGGAGCCTCGGAGATTCTCTCCGCGCTGACGAACATCACCCTCGAAGCCGGCACCTCGGTCGTCTACCCCTGGCCCTCCTTCGAGATGTACCCGATCCTCGCCTCGGCGCGCGGTGCCGAAAAGCGCCCCGTGCCCCTGCTCGAGGACGGTCGGCACGACTTCCCGGGCCTCGTCGCTGCCATCGACGACACGACCCGCCTCATCCTGCTCTGCTCGCCCAACAACCCGACCGGCCTGGCGATCTCGACCGCCGAGCTCGACGGTTTCATGGCCGAGGTTCCAGCCGAGGTCATCGTCGTCCTCGACGAGGCGTACTTCGAGTTCGCCACCGACGCCGAGGTGGTCGATGGGATGGCCGCCTACCGGAAGTTCCCGAATCTGGTGTTGGCGCGCACCTTCTCCAAGGCCCATGGCCTGGCTGGCCTGCGCGTGGGATTCGGCGTCGCCGATCCGACGATCGCGACCGCGCTGCGCCAGGTCATCGCCCCCTTCAGCGTCACCTCGACGGCTCAGGCCGCGGCCGCAGAATCACTGTCGCGCAATGACGAGGTCCTCGTCCGAGCCAAAGAGGTCGCGGCCACCCGTGACCAGTTCGCCGAGGATCTGCGGAATGCGGGACTCACCGTCACCGACTCACAGGGCAACTATGTGTGGGTCAGCCTGCCCGACGAGGACGCACAGGACTTCGAGGCCGCCTGCGCCGCGCAGGCCGTGGCCGTCCGGAAACTCAGCGGCGGGGTGCGCATCAGCATCGGACCCGATGAGGCCCTTGACCGGGTGCGCGAAGTGGCCACGAAGTTCGCAGCCTCGCGGACCGCATGAGCGTGACAGCCGAGATTCCGACCCAGGACCTGGAGGCTCAGCTGAGCCCCGGCGCCCTGGTCACCGACCGGGACGTCATCGACAGCTATGCCTTCGACAAGGCCCTGTTCTGCCCGGCGGGTCAGGCCCTGGCCCTGGTGCGGGCACGCACGGTCGATGACGTCGTGGCAGTGATGGCCTTCGCCACACAGCACCGCATCCCCGTCGTCACCCAGGGCGCACGGACCGGCCTGTCCGGTGCCGCGAACGCCGTCGACGGCGGCCTCCTGCTCAATGTCGCAGCGATGGATCAGGTCCTCGAGATCGACGAGGTGAATCAGACCTGTCGCGTCCAGCCCGGGGTCATCAACAAGGACCTGAAGACGGCGCTGGCCGAACACGGACTGGCCTACCCGCCCGATCCGGGATCGGTGGCGATCTCGACGATCGGCGGCAACGTCGCCACGAACGCCGGCGGCATGTGCTGCGTGAAGTACGGCGTGACCAAGGACTATGTGCGGGCCATGACCGTGGTGCTCGCCGACGGGACCGTGACGAAGCTGGGCCGCGCAACGGCCAAGGGTGTCGCCGGTCTCGACCTGGCGGCCCTGTTCGTCGGGTCCGAAGGCACATTGGGCACCATCGTCGAGGTGACGCTGGCCCTGAAACCGGCACTGACGCAGCCGATCACCGCAGTGGGAATCTTCCCCGACACCGCATCGGCCGGACGCACCGTCACCGAGTACATGGGGTCGGGAGCGAATCCGTCGATGCTGGAGTTCATCGACGGTCCCAGCGTGGCGATGATCAATGACTACGGCGACTTCGGTCTCCCGGACGACGTCGGTGCGCTGCTGCTCGTGCAGTCCGATGCCAAGGGCGCCGGGGCGATGGAGGAACTCGAAGCCTTCCGCCTGGTCGCGGAGTCCAACGGCGGCACCGAGGTCTTCGTCTCCGACGATCCCGCCGATTCGCAGATGCTCGTCGCGGCCCGCCGAGCGGTCGCCCCGGCGATGGAGAAGTACGCCCACACCCGCGGTGGGGGAGAACTCGTCGATGATGTGTGCGTGCCGCGCTCCGCTCTCGGGGAGTTCTTCGAACGCCTGGCGCTCATCGACGCCCGCTTCGACGTCGAGGTCGCCACGGCCGGTCACGCCGGTGACGGGAACATGCATCCCTCGGTGGTCTTCGACGCCGGAGACGAGGCTCAGGTCAGCCAAGCGCAGGAGGCGTTCGCCGCGATCATGCAGCTGGGCCTGGATCTGGGTGGGACGATCACGGGGGAACACGGAGTCGGATTCCTCAAGCGCGAGTGGCTCGGGCGCGAACTCGATGCCGGAGCCAGGCTGATGCACACGCAGATCAAGGACGCCCTTGACCCGATGGGGATCCTCAACCCGGGGAAGATGCTCGGCTGAGTTCCTGCACAGCCGCGGCCAAGCCGGCGATGTCGGCCGGTGTCGTCCGGCAGCAGCCGCCGATGATGCGGGCACCGGCCGACACCCACGGCGCCAGGGCCCTCGGGCTCGAGTCGAAGGCCGCACCCTCGCGCCACTCCATCGCCGTCGCATCGTAGGTCTCACCCGAATTCGGATAGGCGATGAGTGGCAGATCCGTGGCGCTGGCCAAGGCCGCCAGTGCCGGGGTCACGAGTGAGGACCGGACGCAATTGACGCCGAGTGCGCGGATCATTCTCGAGTCGGCAACAGCCTCGGCGAGGTCGCTCAGGGGTGTCCCGTCGGCCATGTGAGAACCATCGGCGAGGTCCCCCTGGTCAGCCAGGGTCACGCTCAGCCACGCGGGAATCCCGTACTCATCGGCCAGGCCGGCGAGCACCCGGGCCTCCGGCAGCGAAGGCTGCGTCTCGATGGCCAGCAGGTCGGCACCGGCACTGACCAGGGCCTCGATGCGGGGGCGGTGGAAGGCCGCGAACTCCTCGTCGCTCAAGCTGTAATCGCCCGTGTACTCGGCGCCGTTGCCCAATGCCGCACCAAAGGGGCCGACAGACCCGGCGACGAGGGCATCGCCGGCCCCAGCCGCGATCTCAACGCTGCGTGCGATGAGACGCAGACCCTCCTCGGCGGGGATCGATGCCCGCTCGAAACCCAAAGGGGTCGCCTGGTAGCTGGCGGTCGTGACGATCCGGGCACCGGCGCGGATGAAGTCGGCGTGCACCTCGGCGAGGGTGTCGGGGGAGTCCCGGAGCAGGGCTGCCGACCACAGCTCGTGGCTCAGATCGATGCCGCGGGACTCGAGCGCGGTACCCAGGCCGCCGTCGATGACGATAGGGTCGCCCGAGCGCACAGCAGCCTGGAGCAGGTGGATGAAGGTCTGGCTCATGCTCCCAGTTAAACTGGTCGGGTGACCCGAATCGAATCCTCCGCAGAATCTGAGACAGCGCCCATCAACGACCGCTCCCGGTTCGGGTTCGAGGTCGGCACCCGCCTCGACGAGGGTGGCCGCACCGGCGTCATCCACACCCCACACGGTGACATCGCAACACCCGCGTTCATTCCGGTCGGCACGAAGGCCACGGTCAAGGCCGTGCGCCCCGACGAGGTAGCCGAACTCGGCGGTCAGGCGGTGCTCGCCAACGCCTACCACCTCTACCTGCAACCGGGCTCTGACCTCATCGACGAGGCCGGGGGATTGGGTAAGTTCATGAACTGGCCCGGCCCGACGTTCACGGACTCGGGCGGATTCCAGGTGATGAGCCTGGGCTCGGGGTTCAAGAAGGTCATCTCGATGGAGTCGACCGGCGAACAGAACGATGACCTCGTTGCCGTGGGCAAGGAACGCATGTCGAACGTCGACGACGACGGCGTGACCTTCAAATCCCACCTCGACGGCAGCATGCACCGCTTCACCCCCGAGGTCTCCATGCGGGTCCAGCACGAACTCGGCGCGGACATCATGTTCGCCTTCGACGAGCTGACGACGTTGGTCAACACCCGCGGCTACCAGGTGCTGTCCTTGGAGCGTACCCGCCAGTGGGCACTGCGCTGCATCGAGGAGCACCAGCGCCAGACCGAAGCGCGCACGCACCGGCCCTACCAGGCGCTCTTCGGTGTGCTCCAGGGTGCGCAGTACGAGGACCTGCGGCGCAAGGCCGCGCGCGATCTGGGTGGGATGGACTTCGACGGCTTCGGCATCGGGGGAGCCCTGGAGAAGGAGAACCTCGGCACGATCATCCGCTGGGTGTGCGAGGAGCTGCCGGAGAACAAGCCCCGCCACCTGCTGGGCATCTCGGAACCCGATGACCTGTTCGAGGCGATCAAGACCGGTGCGGACACCTTCGACTGCGTCTCGCCCTCACGGGTGGCCCGCAATGCCGCGATCTACACCCGCGACGGTCGCTACAATCTGACCGGGGCGAAGTACCGCAGAGACTTCGGGCCGCTGGATCCCGACTGTGCCTGCTACACGTGCCAGAACTACTCGCGGGCCTACCTGCGGCACCTGTACAAGGCCAAGGAGATGCTCTTCTCCACCCTGTGCACCGTCCACAACGAGTACTTCGTCGTCAACCTCGTCGCCGAGATCCGGCAGGCGATGATCGACGGCCGCTTCTCGGAGCTCGAGGCCGAGGTGCTGGGCCGCTACTACGCCAAGAAGGCCTGACCGCGGCTAGGCTGCTTCGCTTCCGCCGGGCAGCTCATAGCTGGGTTCGTGCTTCTTCACGAGTTTGATCACCCGGTAGGTCACGGGCATGAGAATGACTTCGACGGCGACCTTGTAGACGAAGCCGAAGACGATGTAGTTGATGAAGTCGAGGCCGGGGATGACCCCGGCGAAGGCGATGACGCAGAACAGCAGGGTGTCGACGAACTCGCCGACCCCGGTCGAGGTGAGCAGGCGGACCCACAGCTTCTGTTCGCCCATGCGCTTCTTCACGGCCACGAGCACATAGGAGTTCAGGAGCTGGCCGAAGAAGTACCCGACCAGGGATGCGGCGACGATGCGCGGGTAGAAGCCGAGGACGGCGGCGAAGGCGTCCTGGTTCTCATAGCCGGGACCCGGCGGTGAGATGAGGACGAGCCAGAACACGAGCGTCGCCAGGATCTGGAGTCCGAAACCGGTGATGACGGCCTTGCGGGCGGCCTTGAAACCGTAGACCTCGCTGATCACATCGCCGAGGATGTAGGCGATGGGGAAGAGGAAGGCACCGCCGTCGGTGACGATGGGTCCGAAGCCGATGACCTTCGTTGCGGAGATGTTGGAGATGATGAGCACCGCGGAGAACACGGCCAGAATCACCGCATAGTAGCGTCCTCGGGAGGAGGCGAAGGCCGCCAGTCTGCCCGCAGCGCTCAGCGCCTCCGGGCCTCCAATGCTCGGTTCCTCCGAGCCCTCAGGCTTCGGCACCTTCTTCGACAACAGTGATTTCCTTCCCTCCGGTGATCGCCAGCAGCTGCTCGTACGTCAGCGGCATCATCGAGTTCGGTGTGCCGGCCGCAGCCCAGAGAACAGGATAGTCCTTCAGCGCCACGTCGACATACGTGGGGATCTCCTGCGGATGCCCGCATGGGGCGACCCCGCCGATGACCTGTCCCGTTGCGGTGCGCACCAGATCCTTATCGGCCCGGTCGAGGGAGCCCGCGCCGATGAGTCCGGCCACGAAGTCCGTGTCCACGCGGTGGCGACCGGAGGTCATGATGAGAACCGGTTGGCCCTCGGAAGAGAAGATCAGGCTGTTGGCGATCGCTCCGACCTCCACGCCGACCTTCTCCGCCGCCGAGGCTGCTGTGGGGGTGGCATCGGTGAAGAGCCTGATCTGTGGTTCGATTCCGTTGGCCTCGAGGACCTGGGAGACCGCCGCATGGTTGCGGTGCTCCTTCGGCTCGGCGGCATCGACCTCGGCGGGGTCTTCGGCCGGTTCTTCGGCGGGCGCCGATTCTTCCACAGGTTCGGCCAGTCCGCGCCTGCGCAGCAGGGGTGCGACATCGGGGCGGGTGCCGAAGAAGCGTTCGATCGCGCTCATCGGGTCGATCGAGTAGCCGGGGGCCAGGATGGCCTCACGGAAGGCATCGCCGGCCTCCCGGTTGAGTCCGCCCTGGGCCTCGAACCATTCGCTGACCCAGGCCGCGATGACCTCCGAGTAGAGGTAGGAGTAGTAGCCGGCGGCATACCCGGAGGCGAAGATGTGGCCGAAGTACGTGGTGCGGTAGCGGGGCGGAACCAGGTCGGTGAACCCGGCAGCGGTCAGAACCTCGGACTCGAAGGACAGGACGTCGGTGATGTGCTCACCGGCCTCCAGCGAATGCCAGGAGAGGTCGAGCATGGCCGCGGCCAGGTACTCGGTCGTGTCGAAGCCTTGGCCGAACTTCTCACTGTCGATGAGAGCGGTGACCAGGGCCTCGGGCATCGCCTCGCCCGTCTCCACGTGCTTGGCGTAGTGGGGGAGGACCTGCGGGTGGAAGCGCCACATCTCATTGAGTTGGGATGGGAACTCCACATAGTCGCGGGGCACAGCAGTGCCGGCCGTCGACGGGTACGTCGAGTTCGCGAACAGGCCGTGGAGGACGTGGCCGAACTCGTGGAAGAGGGTGTTGAGTTCGGTGGGGTTGAGCAGCGTCGGGCGACCTTCGCCGGGCTTGGCCAGGTTGAGCGAGAGTGTGACCACGGGCAGGTGCCCGGTCAGCCGTGAACTTGTCACCAGCTCACCCATCCATGCGCCGCCGCGTTTCGTGTCCCGGGAGTAGGGGTCGAGGAGGATGAGTCCCAGGGTGCGTTCGTTGGCGTCGGTGACCTCGAAGGCCCGCACATCCTCGTGCCAGGCAGAGACGGCCTCGCGGGGGGCGAAGGTGACTCCGTAGAGGCCCGAGGCCGCACGGAAGACGCCCTCGTTGAGGACGGTGTCGAACTCGAAGTACTTGGCGACCTCATCGGCATCGATGTCGAACTTCTCGGCCCGGTACTGCGCCAGACGATGCTTGACGTCCTCGGGCGCGACATCAGTGAGGCCGTATTGGTCCTTGACCTGGGCCAGCTCCTCGGCCAACTGTGCGTTGGCCGGCGCGATGAGCGAGGACACGATGTCTGCGGCCGCATCCGGGCCACCGGCGGTCTGATTGTCGATGGCGAACGACGAGTAGGACGGGTATCCCAGCAGCTTCGCCTGCAGCGCGCGCAATGCTGTGGTGTCCGCGACCTGAGTCCGGGTATCGCCCTCACCGCCGCGGGCACCGCGAGAGGTCGAATTGTCCAAGACCTGTTTGCGGGTCGCAGCCGATTCCAGGGACTCGAGGACGAGCTGCTGGGTGAAGTTGTTCAGCGGCAGCAGGTACCCGTCGGTGTCGCGCTCGGCGGCCCGAGTGGCGGCGGCCGCGACCTGGTCCTCGCTGAGTCCGGCCAGCTGCGCCTTATCGTCGAGATGGACGGCAAGCTCTATGGTGTCCTTCTGCAGGGCACGGGAGAATGAGGTTCCTAGTGTCGTGAGCTCGGCCGCGATCGTACTCATGTGCTCGCGTTCTTCCTCGCCGAGGCGGGCTCCTGCACGCACGAACTCCTCGACCGTGAGCTCCTGCTGACGTTTGTCCTCGGGGTTGAGATCCGTGGACGGAACCTGCTCGATGCGGTGGAAGAGATCGACGTCGAGGAAGATGCGGGTCCGGGCCGCGGACAGGCGATCCCACACCTCGGCGACGGAATCGGTCAGCTCAGGACGGAAATGATTCGACTCCACGGAGGACACGACCGCAGAGATCCGGGTCATGGGGATGGTCGCGGACTCGAAGCGGACGGTGGTCGACACGAACGTGGGGTCGTTCTCATCGGCGATGATGGCCTCGACCTCGGACCGGGCGAAGTCCGTGGCTGCTCGAACGGCGGCGATCAGCGATGCGGGAGTGACGGCGGAGAAATCGGGCAGCGAGAATTCGCCCTGTGGGTCGAGGAAGGCCTCCCAGACATCGATGCTGTTCGGTTCGGAGCTCATCGTCGACGTACCACTTTCTACACGGTTGGAGGTTTGTGCCAGGTCTCGACCTCGATCCTAACGCGTGCGCGCTCTGAAGTGCATGGTCGCTGGTTACACTGGGGATCATGGGCAAAGGGCAGAAGAAGACCCTCACTCTCAACAGCGCATTCCGGGTGGGCTTCACCGGAACACTGGGGGTGGGACTGGCAATCGGGCTGATCGCGGCCCTGCAGTCCGTGGCGACCGTCTTCATCTATATCGGTCTGGCTCTGTTCCTCGCGCTCGGTCTCGAACCGATCGTGCTGTGGCTGGTTGAGCGCAAGCTGCCCAGGTCTCTGGCCGTCGTCCTCGTGGTCCTGGCCTTCATCGGCATCGTCGCCGGAGCCGTGCTGCTCATCGCCCCTGCCGTCATCAGCCAGATCCAGCAGTTCATCGGCGATCTCCCGGAGATCGTCGCGAACCTCGCGGCCACGGGCTGGGTGGCAGACCTCGAACGGAGATTCACCGGAGCCGTCGACCTCGACAGAATCTTCAACAACATCGGCGATTGGGTCGCCGACCCGAAGAATGTGGTCTCGCTCGGTGGTGGCGTGGTGTCCATCGGGGCAGGAATACTGAGTTTCCTCGCTGGTGTCATCATCGTCGTCATCCTCACCATCTATTTCGCGGTGACGATGCCGACGATCAAGGCGGCCATGCTCTCGCTCGTCGCGGCGAGCTCGCGAGAGACCGTCGAATCGGTCACCGAGGAGGTCACCCGTTCCATCGGACGCTACGTTCTCGGCCAGGTGTCCTTGGGCATCGTCAACGGTGTGTGCTCGGCGGTCTTCCTCACCATCATCGGGGCCCCGCTGCCGGCGCTGCTGGCATTCATCGCCTTCCTCGCCTCACTCATTCCACTGGTGGGCCCGATCACCGGCTCCATCATCATCACCGGCTCATGCCTCATGGTCTCGCCCGGTCTGGGAATCGCGGCGGCCATCTACTACCTCGTGTACATGCAGGTGGAGGCCTATCTCCTCAGCCCCCGCATCATGAAGGCCGCTGTGGATGTGCCCGGTGCGCTCGTCATCATCGCCGCCATCGCCGGCGGCACCCTGGGCGGAGTGCTCGGCGCCGTGGTCGCAGTGCCCGTGGCCGCTTCGGGAATGATCATCATCCGCAAGGTCGTCGTGCCTGCCCAGGACAGAAGATGAAGGCTAGTCCTCGTCGTCGTGCCCCTCGCCTCGGGTGACTCGGACGATGAGACCGATGAGGAGCCGGGCGATGTAGTAGGTGCCGAAATAGGAGATGGCCGCCGTGGCCAGTGTGATGAGCAGGTTGCTCTCATCGCCGCTGGTGACGGCCAATGTGGCGAAGATCGTCACCGTGATGGCCGCGAGATAGGGAATCAGGCGCAGGACCGGGCTGTCGACTTCACTCATGTTCGTCAGCGTACCAAGACCGTCGACCGGCGCCGAGGTGGCGGTGGCGGTACCGGACGGACGCTCGTTAACATGGGTGAGATGACGCAGACACGATGGAGTGCAGTCCGAGATGACCAGGTTCCCGATGATGTGGATCGTCTGCTGCTGACGGTGCCCGAGTGGTTCGGCAGACCGGAATCCAATGCTGAGTACGTCGATGATGCCCGAACCATGGAGACGTGGACGGTGCGAGACGATGCTGGAGAGGTCGTCGGCGTCACCTTGGTGTCGTGGCATTTCGATCACTCTGCCGAAATCCACTTCACGGTCGTCGAAAGATCCGTGCATGGAACGGGAGTTGGCACTGCGATGATGCGTGCGATCGCAAGTGATGCGAGGGCACGGGGAGCGGCACTGTTGCAGGTCAAGACCCTGGGGGCCTCGAGCCCCGATCCGAACTACGATAGGACCCGACACTTCTACCAGAAGATGGGATTTCTCCCGCTCGAGGAGACCGACCTCTGGGATGAGCAGACTCCCTGCCTGATCATGGTTATGCCATTGGGTTGAGGCCGCGGCGTACCAGCTGAGAGGAAACGACAGTACGACTTGGGTTCATCTGCTGAGATGTGACTGTAGTATGAGAAACGGCATGATATGTGGCACACATCACAGATGGGATGAATCGTCATGGCTGTTCAGCAGAAACCCACACTTGTCTCAAAGGTCTTCGCCGAATTCCTCGGCACCTTCGTACTCGTCTTCGGCGGCTGCGGCGCGGCTGTCTTCGCCGCGAAGGTCGTCGGTGATGACGGCATCAACATGGGCATCGGATTCCTCGGAGTCGCATTGGCCTTCGGCCTCACTGTCGTCGTCATGGCCTATGCGGTCGGACATGTCTCCGGTGGGCACTTCAATCCCGCAGTGACTCTGGGCTGTGTGCTCGCGGGAAGGACTCCGGTCAAGGACGCCGTGCCCTACTGGATCACTCAGCTGGTGGCCGGCATCGTCGCCGGTGGAGTCGTGCTCCTCATCGCCTCGGGCAATCCGGACTATTCGCTGGCGAAGGATGGGCTGGCGACGAACGGCTACGGAGAATTCTCCCCGAACGGGTTCTCCTTGATCAGTGTGCTCATCGCCGAGTTCGTCCTCACCGCCATCTTCCTCTACGTCATCCTCGGAGCGACCGATGACAGGTCCCCGGTCGGAATGGCCCCTCTGGCAATCGGCCTGTCTCTCACGCTCATCCACCTCGTCGCCATCCCGGTGTCGAACACCTCGGTCAACCCGGCCCGCTCGTTCGGGGTTGCGGTGTTCGCCGGCGGAGATGCGCTCGGCCAGGTGTGGGTGTTCTTCCTCGCACCCCTTGCTGGTGCTGCCGTCGCGGGACTCACCTATAATATTCTGTTCCCGAAGGCCGCTGAAGTTCCCATCACCGAGGGTGGATGAGTCTGCCGCCCTGGCCTGCGGAGTCTCCGGCGCACGGGCAGGTTATGCTGCGGACGGTGGAAACGCGAGACGCTTCGATGGCGCAGTCGCTGTCGACCGATCCCTATGTGCCGCAGACGGGCTCACTGCCGGGAAACGCCACCGTGCAGGAGGCCATGGCCTGGGTGGGGCGGCAGCAGAAGCGGCATGCTGAAGGGGCAGGCTTTTCGTTCACCATTGCGCGCCGGTCTGATGATGTCGCAATCGGCCATTGTGGTCTCTGGCTGAAGGATCTCGACGAGGGGCGGGCGAGTGCCGGCTATGCGATAGCGCCCTTTGCGAGGAGGCGCGGCTACGCAGCCGAGGCGCTCGCGGCCCTGACCGAGTTCGCATGGACGGTTCCGGGTCTGCACCTCGTCGAACTCTTCATCGAACCCTGGAATGACCCATCGATTCGCACCGCCGAACGCGCCGGGTATGTTCGCAAGCAGGGCCTCCAGGGCCGGCATCGCAAGGTCGGTGGTGAGCGTCGCGACATGGTCCTGTTTGCTTCGGTGCGGCCGGGGCACTCCACGAGGTGACGAACGATGACCGACGTGCTCGAGATGAACTACCCCTTCACTGGCCGATGGCTGGTCCAGAACAGTCCGGCCGATCGGGTGCCGAGCCACGGCACGACACTCTTCGCGACCTCATACGCAATCGACTTCGTGCCGGTCGATGGCTCTGGACGATCGGCGCCCTTGACCGTCGGTTCTTTGCTGCGCCCGGAGCCGCCGGAGAATTTCGTCGGCTTCGGCCGTCCGGTGCTCTCTCCGGTCGCTGGAACTGTCGTGGCTTCTCATGACACTGAGCGTGATCATCGCTCGTACCGCGGGATGTCGTCGATCGGGTACGCGCTGACTCAGAAACGTCGTGCCGAGGCAGGTTGGCCTGCGCTCGCCGGCAACCACGTCATGATCAGATGCGATGGTGGCGTGGTCGTGTTGTGCCACCTTCAGCGCCGCAGCATTCGAGTGCTCATCGGGGAGCATGTCGAGATCGGCAAAGAAATCGGGCTGTGCGGAAATTCGGGGAACAGCACCGAACCGCATGTGCATGTCCAAGCGATCGACAGTGTCGACATTGAGTACGCTGCTGCTGTACCCATAACGTTCAACGGCGCGATGCCTTCCAACGGGGGAATCGTTACGGTATGAGTGCTGACCGATCGGACCCGGTTTGGGGCTTCGCCAGATCGCTGGTGGTCAAAGCGGCAGTCTCCGAGGTGTGGGGGCACGTGGCTGACCCGGCGCGACTCAGCAGATGGTGGTGTCCGCCTCCGACGGTGCAGATCGATTTCGAACCGAGAGTCGGCAGCCCTTACGAGGAGCGCTACAACGACGACTCCTATGATTATGTGCTCACCGGTGAGATCACTGCCGTCAACGAGCCGCGCAACCTCGTGATTCGTCGTCGGACGAACGGACGCTTCGGCCCAATCGACCGAGTTGCGATCGCTCTGGAACTTCGTGGCAGGGACACGAAGGTGACTATCACACACACCTTCGAGGACATTCCCATCGACCGCCGAGGCGAGGCACGCGACTTCTTCTCTGACGGGTGGGACTTCAGCCTGGAACTCCTCCGGCGAAACGTTCTCAAGACCGACTAGAGCCAGCGTCGTACCTGGCGCCGAACGCATCCTTCATGAGGACAGTGAACATCTCTGTCATGCGGACAACGACACTCGCATCTGCGGTGATCAGGTCGATCCCCGTGCCACCGAGGCCCGCGCAAACCGGCTCCAACTCTGGAGTTGCCGGATCGGTCGCAGCTGCACGCAGCAGCGCCAATCGTTTCGGGCCGGATGTGAACCCGAGTTCGTACAGAACCCAGTGGAACAGGTGCATAAGAGCGATATCCCGGTCAAAGCCCGAATGAGTGGTCAGCGCTGACTCTTCCTCCGTTGTGAGGTCGAAGTGGTGAAACCCTTGCTTCTCCATCCAAGCTGCTGCAGCGATGATCTGGTCCACTGCGTCAGCGAAGACGCTCTCTCCGCGGCCCACGGCTAGGCTGAGGTGCAGTGTAGAACCAAGGGTTTCGGGAACATACTCGAGAAAGAGCACCATGCTTGATCGGGCCGACTTCATCTCAGTGAGTCTTCGTTCTACCAGGGGCCACGAGGTTCCCCATTGCTGCGGCGGTCCGTCACCGTCAAATTCGCTGAGGTCGACGTCGGGCTCCAGATCAACGATTCGGCACCCAAGAAGGAGTGGGAAGAAGTCCACTTCGCCGGAATCAACCCACTCGGAGGTCAACTGGTGGGCCGCCACTTCTCGGCCGACTCCGCAGGAGGGACTGCCGATCCCGTAGTGACAGGCGAAGGGGAGGCCGGCACTGTTGTCAGTCGCGAAGGGATCTGTCTCCTCACTGCGAGTGATCGGCAGCTGCTTCACAAAAACCGGGGTTCCGGCAATATGAACCGTCTTGGTGGTTCCTCCGATGCCGACCGCAACCGTCTCGGCGGCGTCGAGGAGCGCGCGGACCTGAGAATCGTCGAATCGAGCGATCTCGACTGACATTCGTCGGGCACTGTCCACGCGCGCGGTCATCATCACACTCTAAGGGGTGGGACTTCAGCCTGGAACTGCTGCGGCGAACCCAACACACCTATTGTCCCCTCGCACTCTGAGACCTATGGTGAGAGGACACGGACACATCCGCTTCGCGCAGTCGACCACGAAAATGCGCGGCACGTGAAACAGTGCGTGCGAGGCGAGCGGATGGACTCACACGAAGGAGTGTCATGGCAGTCTACTCAGCACCCGGTACCGAAGGTTCCCTCGTCACGTTCAAGTCACGCTACGAGAACTACATCGGAGGAGAGTGGGTGCCGCCGAAGAACGGCAACTACTTCGACAACATCACTCCCGTCACAGGTCAGGCCTTCACAGAGATTCCCAGCTCCACCTCCGACGACATCGAAACCGCCCTCGATGCAGCCTGGGCAGCAGCACCGGCCTGGGGAAAGACCTCGGTGACCGAGCGCTCGAACATCCTGCTCAAGATCGCTGATCGCATGGAAGCCAACCTCGAGATGCTCGCAGTCGCAGAGACCTGGGACAACGGCAAAGGCATCCGCGAACCGTTGGCCGCCGACATTCCACTGGCCATCGACCACTTCCGCTATTTCGCCTCGGCGATCCGGGCCCAAGAGGGCGGGCTCTCCCAGATCGACGACGATACGGTCGCCTATCACTTCCACGAGCCACTCGGCGTTGTCGGGCAGATCATTCCGTGGAACTTCCCCATCCTCATGGCCACATGGAAGCTGGCACCCGCACTGGCGGCAGGCAACTGCGTCGTCCTCAAACCCGCAGAGCAGACCCCGGCATCGATCCTCATCCTCGCCGAGCTCGTCGGTGATCTGCTGCCAGCCGGTGTCCTCAACATCGTCAACGGCTTCGGCGTCGAGGCCGGCAAGCCCCTGGCGTCGAACAAGCGGATCAAGAAGATCGCATTCACCGGCGAGACGACCACCGGCCGCCTCATCATGCAGTACGCCTCGCAGAACATCATCCCGGTGACGCTGGAACTCGGCGGAAAATCACCGAACATCTTCTTCGAAGACGTGCTCGCCGCAGACGACAGCTACCGTGACAAGGCGCTCGAGGGCTTCGCGATGTTCGCACTCAACCAGGGCGAGGTCTGCACCTGCCCATCGCGCGCTCTCGTCCAGGAATCGATCTTCGATGACTTCGTGGCCGCGGGCGTCGAACGCGTGCGAGCGGTCAAGCAGGGCAACCCGCTCGACACCGACACCCAGGTCGGCGCACAGGCCTCAAACGATCAGTACGAGAAGATCATGTCCTACCTCCAGATCGGCAAGGATGAAGGCGCCGAGGTGCTCATCGGTGGTGACAAGGCCGAACTCGAAGGCGACCTCGCGGGCGGCTTCTACGTCCAGCCGACCATCTTCAAAGGTTCGAACAATATGCGGATCTTCCAGGAGGAGATCTTCGGCCCCGTCGTCGCCCTGACCTCGTTCAGCGACTACGATGACGCGATCAAAACCGCCAACGACACGCTCTACGGACTTGGTGCCGGCGTCTGGGCTCGGACTGGAAACATCGCCTACCGTGCCGGACGTGACATCCAGGCCGGGCGTGTCTGGGTGAATAACTATCACGCCTACCCGGCACACGCCGCGTTCGGCGGATACAAATCATCGGGAATCGGCCGAGAGAACCACCTGATGATGCTCGACCACTACCAGCAGACGAAGAACCTGCTGGTCAGCTACTCGGAGAACGCGCAAGGATTTTTCTGATGAGTGAATCTACACAGACCGCGGCGCTGGAATCGGCGCCGACCATCGACGGGGAGGAGAAGTCGAGGGTGGCCATGACACATGCCGCCGTCGACCTCCTCGGCGAACTGGTCGCCAAGCACGGCCAACTGATGTTCCATCAGTCGGGTGGCTGCTGCGACGGGTCCTCGCCGATGTGCTTCCCCGAAGGCGACTTCCTCACCTCGGAGGCTGACGTCCTCCTCGGCCACTTCGAGCTGCCCGTCGATGACAGCGAGAAGTCAGGTCTCGACTTCTGGATGTCCGTCGAGCAGTTCGAGTACTGGAAGCACACTCACCTCACGATCGATGTGGTTCCCGGACGAGGCAGCGGCTTCAGCGTCGAGTCACCGACAGGCAACCGCTTCATCATCCGCTCTACGCTCATGGACATCGGCTGAGATACCGCTAATTCTCGCCGAGGTGGCGCTTCGGTGCCGCACGGATGTGGGCTCTCTCACCCTGCTTGCCGACGAGGCTGAGGAACTCGACGGGTCCCGCACTGGTGGCGCCGAACCAGTGCGGGGTGCGGGTGTCGAACTCGGCGGCCTCGCCGGGTTCCATGATGAGATCGTGCTCGCCGAGGACGAGGCGAAGGTTGCCGTTGAGGACGAAGACCCAGTCGTAGCCCTCATGGCTGCGCAGCTCGGGTTCGGCGTCGTCGTTCCCGACGGGAAGCACGAATTTATAGGCCTGAATGCCTCCTGCGCGACGTGTCAGCGGCAGAATCGTCCGGTCGTCGCGAGTGGGCAGTGGCCGCAGATTGATGCGCGGGTCCCCGGTCGGGGGCGCATCGACGAGTTCGTCGAGAGTGGCCCCGAAAGCCCGCGCCAAGGGCAGGAGCTGTTCGAGACTGGGACGGCGGTGACCGGCTTCGAGGCGCGAGAGCGTGCTGATCGAGATGCCGGTCTCTGCGGAGAGGTCGGTGAGCGTGATGTCGCGGCGTTGCCGCAGTTGCTTCAGCCGTGGTCCAACGGCGTCGAGAGTGCGGTCCATGAGTTCATCCATACCCCTCAGTTTGCCATTCGGCAAAACCATTTGCAATACCGCCGGGTTGCCGTCACCATCGAAGTATTGGAACGCAGTGAAGGCAGTTCCTGATTCTTTGGGAGGACACGAACATGGCAGGAAATATGGACATGGCAGAGAAGGCGAGCGCACTGCGAGAAGTCGTGATCGTGGGCGCCGGAGCGGCCGGACTCAGTGCGGGCCTGACATTGGCCCGCGCTCGCCGGACCGTGACCGTCATCGATGCGGGTCAACCACGCAACGCACCCGCGGACGGAGTGCATGGACTGCTGGGGCACGAGGGCATCAGCCCTCAGGAGCTGCTGGAGCGAGGACGTGAAGAAGTGCGTGGCTACGGCGGGGAGCTCATCGACGATGAAGTCGTCGAGGTCAGCGGCGCTGAGGACGGCTTCACGATCACCCTGCGCAGCGGGAGCGTGATTGCAGGCAGGCGTCTGCTCGTTGCGACAGGTCTGGTCGACGAGCTGCCTGAGATCCCGGGCGTGCGCGAGCAGTGGGGTCACGGCGTGCTCCATTGCCCGTACTGCCATGGGTGGGAAGTTCGGGACAGCCGCATCGGTGTTCTCGTCACCACCCCGATGGCTGTCCACAAAGCATTCCTGTTCCGTCAGTGGAGTACTCAGGTGACGCTCTTCGTCGGCGACCACCAGCTCACCGAGGACGAACGTGTCAAGCTGCAGGCACTCGACATTCCCGTGGTCGACGGCGGTATCGAGAGTCTCGAGATCACCGACGACACGCTCACGGGTGTGCGTCTGGGCGACGGCCAGGTCGTTGCCGTCGATGCAGCGGTCGTTGCCACACCGATGGTCGCGCGGTCTGAACTTTTCGCAGGCATCGGGCTTGAGCCCACCGCTCATCCAGCGGGAGCATTCATCGAAACTGAGCTCTTCGGACAGACCGCTGTCCCTGGTGTCTGGGTTGCCGGCAATGCCACAGACATCGGAGCTCAGGTCAGCGGAGCCGCAGCAGCCGGTGCGCTCGCCGCTCAGCACATCAACACCGATCTCATCTTCAAAGACCTCGACCAGGCAGTGGCCGAGCTGGGCAACAAGCAAGCAGATAAGGCGAGCTGATGACACACTCATTCGACAAGCACTACTGGGACGAGACCTGGAGCGGTGAGCGGGCCCCCGCGATGAGCTCAGGCGATCCGAACCCGCACCTGATCAACGAGGTCGGGAGCATCGCCGCCGGGACCGCACTCGACGCGGGCTGCGGCGCCGGGGCAGAAGCGATCTGGCTGGCAACTCAAGGCTGGGAAGTCACCGGTGTCGATGTCGCGGACGCGGCACTTGGCTACGCGAAGGACCGCGCTGCGGCCGCTGGAGTCAGCGACCGCGTGCGTTGGGTGCAGGCTGATCTCTCAACGTGGGAGCCAGACACGCGGTATGACCTGGTCACCACCCACTATGCGCACCCGGCAATGGGGCAGCTGGACTTCTACGAGCGCATCGCGTCCTGGGTGGCCCCGGGCGGAATGCTGATCATCGTCGGCCACCTCCACCACCACAGACACGACAGTGACACGCATCCGCCGGCCGCAGCCTCGGCGACTGCTGCCACGATCACAGATCGTCTCGACTCTGCGATCTGGGAGGTCATCACGGCCGAGGAAGCACATCGCTCCGTCATCGGTCCCGGAGGTCATCCCAACACCATCGACGACGTCGTGGTCAGGGCCGCCCGCCAACCCTGACCCACGTCACTTTCCGGGTGCCAGCACCTCAGGTTCGCCGAGGGAGAGCATGAGGCGGTTGGCCCAGTTGAAGAAGGCCGCGCAGCCCAGCACGTCGATGATGTCGCCATCGTCGAGGCCGGCCGCGCGCAGTGCGTTGACATGTTCAGGACCGAATGCCTGCGGGGTCAGTGTGAGAGCCGCGGAGGCGTCGACGACAGCGTCCCAGACAGCGTCGCCGAGGTTCGACGGCGTTTCGATGCCCGTGTCGAGCAGCGACTGCACCAGATCTCGGCGACCCGACTCCTCCGTGGCCCGATCCGAGTGGATAGAGGCGCAGAACAGGCACCCGTTGAGACGAGAGGCCACGGTCGCGGCCAGCTCACGCTCGGCCCGGCCGAGCCCGTCGGTGATGTTGAAGAAGATGTCGAGGTCGGTCAGCGTCCGTGCGCGCAGGGCCGCCGGATCCCTGGCCAGAAGCCGGAAGTAGGGGTTCTTCGCCCGCCCCGCTTCGATGAGTGCCTCGCGCTGGACATCGGACAGGTCCGCCTCGGCGACAGGGGAGATCCAGGGCACCCAGCTCAGCCCGGACTGCTGGAACAGCTTCGGACGACTGAGTCCGGGGTAGGTGCTGACGCGCTCGCCGATTCGGGCCAGAGCCTCGCTGCCTTTGGATGAGGCAGCAGATTCCCTCGCCGAGGTGGTCCCGCCGTCATCGTCGACCGCTTCCGGTGGATCGTCGGCGACCGGGGGCTGCGCGGCGGCTGGAGCGTGGACCAGGGCAGTCAGTCCGGTGCTGATGCGGATTTGGAAGTTGAGGAATGACACGAGCTGCGCGAGCGTGACGATCGAGTCTTCGTCCCAGCCCGCGTCGAGGAGCAGCGCCATGTGTTCGGGACGTGAGTCGCGGGGATGCAGAACCAGGAGCTGGGTGAAATCGAGACCGGCGGCCAGCTGTGCGCCCAGCACCTGGCTCGACTTCTTCTCCACGCTCAGCCAGGGCCCCGGGACGTTCTCCGCGGCCAGGGCAGGTGATTCGTAGGTTCCGTAGGGCCCGCGCACAATCGAGCGGGAGTCGAGTTCGAGCAGCACCTCATCGAGGAGTTCGGCGATCTCCCAGGAGGCGACTTCGTCTTCGTCCCGGAGGAGGTCACGGTAGAACTCCTCGGCAGCGGGTGCCCCCAGGAGACCGGCGGTGAAGGCGGCGACGGCATAGCGGTCACGGTGGGAGAACCCACCGGTCTCATCTGGTTCGAGCAGCGCTTCGAAGCTGAGCTGGGCGTTGTCCTTAGCCTGTGCACGGTGATCACGCAGCTTGTCGAGGGGGTCCTGTGCAGCGATTCCGGCGAGGGTGTTGATGATGTCGGTCATGTCAGGCCGCCTGTTCCGTCGTCAGCGTCAGTCCTAGGGCCGGTGCCACCTCGGTGGCGAGGAGTTCGATGGACCGCAGCGTCGTCTCATTCGTCGCCGGCACCGAGTGTACCTGGAAGCTGACGTCGGTGGCCCGGTTCAGCACACGGTCTGTCGCCAGGCGTTCGATGACCTGTTCGGGGGTGCCGAGGTAGGTGTCGGTGGCGATGAGCAGCTCGTCGAGGCTCAGCCCCGAGGTGTCATAGCCGACGAGGCGATCGGCCTCGGCCCGCAGCGCCGGTTCGGTCAGGGCGCGGAGTTCGGGCAACGCTGCGGCATCGGCGACGACGGCGGTGCGCGAGGCCAGGATACGCGGATCAACGCCGGCCGGAAGGTTCGACAGGTAGGTGTCGATGACCGGCAGCTGCACCTCGTCGAGGGGTGCTTCGGGCTTGTCCTGGGGGCGGGGCTGGGTGCGCGAGAGCATGAGGCCATCGCTGGCGGCACCGGCAGCTCCGGACCCGCCGGAGGAGAAGGTGGCCTGCCAGAGTCGCCCGGAGAGCCGGGTCGGTTCCGGATAGAGCGCATGGCCGGTCTCCAGAGACTGACCGGCCAGCAGAGTCTTCAGCGATGCGAGGTTGTCGGCGAAGACCTCACGGCGTTGCTCGAAGCTGGTGTCGAAGGCGGGAAAGGACTTCGGGTTTCCGCCTGAGCCGAGGCCGATCTCCAGGCGTCCCCCGGAGAGCACGTCGGTGACCGCAGCGTCCTCGGCCACGCGCACACCGTTCTCCATGGGCAGGGTGATGATCGCCGTGCCCAAGCGGATCCGCGAGGTCTGGGCTGCCGCATGGGCGAGGAACACGAGCGGGGAGGGAAGGCCGCCCTCGGTCGCCGAGAAGTGATGCTGGGCTACCCACGCGGAGTCGAAGCCGTGGGCCTCGGCCGCCTGGATCTGTTCGAGTGCGAACCGGTAGCGCTGAGCTGCCGGGGCGTCCTCGAGCAGGCGGGTGAAGAATCCGAGCCGGGGTCCGGTGGAACTGTTCGTCATCGTGTCAGTCTCAACTTTCTGCTGCGGTGAGCAATGTCGGGATCGAAGCGGCGCTGTTCCCGTCGCCGTGGAGCATCACGGGCCGGGGGATCGCATCGAGGAGAGTGCGCGTGTACTGAGTCTGCGGGCGAGCGAAGAGGTCCTCCGTCGGTCCGTTCTCCACCAGACGTCCCTGCGACATCACCGACACGGTATCAGCGATCTGTCGAACGACGGCGAGATCGTGGGAGATGAAGACATAGGTCAGTCCCAGGTCAGATTGGAGATCGTCGAGGAGGTCAAGGATCTGAGCCTGAACGGTGACGTCGAGGGCCGAGACGGCCTCATCGAAGACGACGAGCTCGGGGCCGGCGATGAGGGCCCGTGCGATCGCCACCCGCTGCAGCTGACCGCCGGAGAGCTCGGCCGGTCGGCGCTCGCCGAACTCTTCCGGCAGAGCTACCCTCTCCAGGGCGTCGGTGGCGAGAGTCGGTCGCGAAGTCCGTGAACCGATGCGGAAGTTGCGCAGCGGTTCGGTCAGTATCTGGCCGATGGTGTGCTTCGGATCCAGCGCCGAGTACGGGTTCTGGTGCACGAGCTGGACCGTGCGGCGGAAGTCGCGCAGGCGGCCACGCTCGGCACGACCGCGTGCAGAGACTTCGGTGTCGAAATCGCCGACGCGGATGCGACCCGACTGTGGGGTGAGGAACCCGGCCAGGGCCTTGCCCGTCGTCGTCTTCCCTGAACCGGATTCTCCCACGATGCCGTGGGTGGTGCCGCGTTCGACGTGCAGTGTGACGTCTTCGATGCCGATGACCTGATCATCGTTGCGGGCATAGACCTGGGTCAGGCCCTCGACCGAGACGAACGGGGCCTGCGCCTCGGCGAGTGCGGCGGTGGATATGGTCCGGTGGTGGGGCGTCGTCTTCAGCGCCGGGGCGTCGGCAAGGAGCCGCGAGGTGTAGTCGGTGGCTGGACGGGAGAAGATCTGAGCCGCAGGCCCGGCCTCGACGACGCGTCCGGACTGCATGACGACGACCTCATCAGCGCGCTCACCGGCGACGGCGAGGTCGTGGGTGATGAAGAGGACGCCCATCTCGGTCTCTGCGCGCAGCTCATCGAGGAGGTCGAGGACCTGCTTCTGCACGGTCACGTCGAGGGCCGAGGTCGGCTCGTCGGCGATGAGCAGACGTGGGCGCAGTGCGATCGCGGAGGCGATGAGCACTCGCTGGCGCATTCCTCCGGAGAGCTCATGCGGGAACTGATCGGCGCGCATCTGCGGCCGATCGATGCCGACCCTGGCCAGCAGCTCGATGACCTGGGCACGGGCCGACTTCCGATCGGCGCGCTTATGGATCCGCAGCGCCTCAGCGACGGATCTGCCGATGGTCTGCAGCGGGTTGAGTGAACTACCGGGGTCCTGGGGGACGTAGCCGATCTGACTGCCGCGGATCCCGCGCCAGGCGCTGGTTCCCAAGGCACCGAGATCGACCTCGCCGAGGTGGATGTGCCCGGCCGTGATCTGCGCGGACTCCGGGAGGAGGCCGATGGCGGCATTCGCGGTCGTGGACTTGCCGGACCCGGACTCGCCGACGACCGCGGTCATCGACCCGGCACGCACGGCGAAGGTCACGCCGTCGACGGCTGGGGCCGAGGACTGGGAGTAGGCGACACTGAGATCCTGCACGGACAGCAGGGGCGCGGACTCTGTCATGATGTCATCTTTCGCAGGGTGTTGCCGATCTGGTGGGTGGCCAGGACGATGGCCATGACGACGAAGCCGGGCAGGACGGTCAACCACCATGCGGTGGCGACGAAGTTGCGGCCCTCGGCGATGATGAGGCCCCACTCCGGTGTCGGCGGGGGAGTCCCGTAGCCCAGAAAGCCCAGCGTCGAGATCTGGAGGATCGCGGACCCGATCTGGAGGACGGCCAGGGACAGCACTGGCGAGATCGAGTTGGGCAGAATATGGCGAACGAGGACGGAGAAGAAGGTGCCGCCCGAACCGTAGGCCGCGGCCACGAAGTCACTGGTGTTGATGCGCACCGCCTCAGACCTCGACAGTCGTGCGAACTGGGCGATGGCCGTGACACCGACGGCGATGGCCGCGTTGATGGTGCCGAACCCCAAGACGACGACGATCGAGAGGCTGAGCAGGATCGCCGGGATTGAGAGCAGCACGTCGACCAAGCGCATGAGCACATCGTCGACCCAGCCGCGGCGGGTGCCGGCGATGAGTCCGATGGCCGTGCCCACGATGAGCCCGACACCGACAGCTACGAGCGCTGCCAGCAATGACTGGGACGCGCCGTAGACCACGCGGGCGTAGGCATCACGGCCGGTCTGGTCGGTGCCGAACCAGTGGTCGAGGCTGGGGCCAAGCAGCGCCGAAGTGGTGCCGCCGTCGTTGGGGTCATGCTGAGTGAAGAGTCCGGGGAAGAGCGCCCACATGATGGCGATGAGCAGGACCAGGGCCGAGACGATGGTGGCGGGGCCGATGTTCGCGCGGGTGCGGCTGCGTCGCTTCGCCGCCGAGCCCGGCTTGCCGGTTCCCGAGGTGGGGGCAAGACTGCTGATGAGGCTCATGAGTGAGTGTCCTTGTCGTTCCAGTCGAGGTCGACCCCGACGCTGGCCGCGGTCGTCGACAGCGCCCGGCGAGTGGGTTCATCGGCAGGCTTCTTCCCCGCCGAGGCGGCCCCGGGCGCTGTGCGCAGCCGGACATCGATGACCGGGTAGAGGAGGTCGACGATGAGGTTGATCGTCACGTAGGCCAAGGTCGCGATGACGACGACGGCCAGGAGGATCGGGTTGTCGCGGTGGGTCACGGCTTGGGCGGTGATCTGGCCGATTCCGTTGCGCCCGAACACGGTTTCCGTGACCACGGCACCGGCGACGAGCTCACCGAAGACGAGGCCGATGATCGTCAGGCCCGGCAGGACGGCGTTGCGGGCAACGGTGTGGACGAGGATCCACAGTTCGCCGGCACCCTTCGCCGAGGTGACCTTGACGAATCCGGAGGCCTTGACGTCGGTGATGGAACGGATGAGGACCTGGGCGATGGGTGCCGAGAGCGGTACCGCCACGGTCAGGGTCGGGAGGACGAGCGCCTCGGCGGGGCCGGGTGAGACCACGGAGACGAACCCGAGCTGGAAGGAGAAGATCTGGATGAGCAGGATCCCCAACCAGAAGACGGGAATGGAGATGAAGAGGCTGGGCACCGAGTCGAGCAGCCTCCGCAGCCAGCGATAAGGCCCGTAGGTTGCCAGCACCGCGATGACAACGGCCAGAACCAGGGCGGAGACGAACCCGGACAGGGCGAGCACCGCGGTCGAGGGCAGGGCCGCAGCGATGATCGTCGACACTGCAGCACCGGTCTGGACGGAGAAGCCGAACTTGCCGGTGAGGAACCCGCCGAGGCTGAGGAAGTAACGGCTGATCCAAGACTCATCGGCCCCGGTCTCAGTGCGTATCTGCGCGATCTGGTCGGGAGAGAGACCCAGCGCAGGGTCGGCGAATCTGGCGGTGACACCGTCGCCGGGGATGAGGCTGAGCAGGATGAAGGCCGCAGTGAACGCGAGCAGCAGCACGAGCAGTGCCTGGCCCAGGCGCAGGTAGAGGTAGCGGATGTCGAGGATCATTTCTGCCCTGCCAGCCATGTGCTGTAGAAGTCGGGTCGGCCCACCGGTTCGGTCGCGAAGCCGTTGACGCGGCGCCGGAAGGCGAAGACCTGCGGCTCTTCGAAGAACGGCAGCACATAGGCGTTCTCGACGAGGTAGTCCTGGACCTTCTCGGCGGCCTTCTGTCGGTTCTTCGTCTCGGGTTCCGAGGCGAGTTCGTCGAGCAGGCGGTCGATGTCGGGGTCGATGCTTCCGTCCTTCGCATCGTCGCGGTTCTTGCCGTTGAGGAAGACATCGCGGTTGACCGAGGAGTAGTTGGAGCGCAGATTGTCGAAGTCCGCGCGGGCGACCATCGAATGGTAGATCTGGACCGTGTCGAGTTCGAGGGCATCGAGGGTCTGCTTGGACTGGTCACCGGGATTGATGGACAGACGCACGCCGACGTGACGCAGCTGCTGCTGGATGAGGGTCTGCACCTCGTTCGAGCGTGGCTGCGGCAGGGCGATGTTGACGCTCAGCGCCAGGATTTGGCCGTCCTTGGTGCGGAACCCGGCGGCGTTGCGCCCGGACCAGCCCGCCTCGTCGAGGAGTCGGTTCGCCTCTTTCGGATCGTGGACCCAGGACCCGGACTGGTCCTTGTAGCCCATGGCGCCCTTGGCCAGCAGTCCCGTGGCCAGCGGGTAGTTGGGGGTGAAGAGCTTGTCGACGATCTCCTGCCGGTCAACGGCGGCGATGATGGCCTGCCTGACCGTGAGGTCGGCGAGCAGTTCGTGCCGGAAGCGGAGGTTGATGCTGTTGTTGATGCCGTTCGTGGCCTTCGCATAGAGGCGCAGCCCCTGCTCACTCACGCGAGATTCGTCGGGCGCCTGGACATCGCGGACGCCATCGGCCTGCCCGGAGAGCACAGCGCCGATGCGCACCGAATACTCGTTGTTGGCCAGGTAATCGATGCCGTCGAGGTGAGCCCGGCCTTGGTGTTTCAGATGCGGTGGGGCCCAGTCGTAGTCCTCCCTGACCCGGACGGAGAGCTTCGTCCCGATCGTCTCCTCGGTGATGTGGAAAGGACCGCAGGTGTGGATGCTGGTGGCACCGCCGGGGCCGAAGCCTTCGGCATCCAGAGCCAGTGTCGAATCGGCGAGGAGGCCTGCATTCATCGTCGACGTCGCCTGCGCGAAGCCGGGGGAGGGGGCGCTGAAGTGGAAGCGGACTCGGTTCTCGCCGAGGACCTCGCTGCGCTCGTAGTTCGAGATCTGCTCGGAGACCGGAAGGGTGCGAGCCTCATCGCCTCGTCCGAAGAGATCGAAGTTCGCGGCCACGTTCGTCGCCGTCAGCGGCGACCCATCAGAGTAGGTGACGCCGTCACGGATCGTGAAGGTGAATTCGGTGGCATCGCCGCTGATCTCGGGCAGTTCGGTGGCCAGCCAGGGGTAGAGCTCGAGGGTCTTCGGATCCTGCCACAGCAGGCGGGCGGAGATGTTGTTCATGATGCCGCCGTTGGGATAGAACCCGACCGAGGGTGGGTAGAGCAGCGTCCACGTCTGAGGCTCGAAGTACGTGAGCACCCCGCCCTGGACCGGATCGCCGCCCTCGGGCAGCGGGGCATCATCACTCGGCGTGCAGGCGCTGAGCGTGATGAGGGTGCCCAATCCCAGCCCAAGGCTGAGGAAATTGCGTCGACCATAGGAGCGGCCAGGGCTCGCCGAGGTGGAGGGACGGAGGTCCGTCATGGAATGTGTTCCTTTTGTGCAGATGAAACCGAAATCGGGGGTGGGTCAGTTGCTCAATCAGTCGCTGATATAGCTCAACAATTGGAGCTGGTAAGCCTCTTGAGATCGATGTGAATCCGACGCCACAGCATTCGGGCCCCTGGTTGTGTCTGCATGCTTTGAGTTAAGCGCATCGGCATGCAGAGCGTCAATTCGATCGCTTAACATTGAGTCATGTTGCTGCCTCCGAATTTCGATCATCTCGTCATTGCCGTACCGAATCTCACCGAAAGTGTTGAGCAATGTCTCAACATCCTCGGTGTGAAGCCTATTCCCGGTGGAGCTCATCCGGGGCTGGGGACGGCCAATGCGCTGCTGGGCCTTGAGCTCTGCGACGAGCCTGGCAATCTGCACCACGACATCTATCTGGAGATCCTCGGCCCCGACCCCGAACAGGATCCCGAGCTGGCGGCAGCGCGCCTGGCCGATATCACCGAGCCGACGGTGCAGCGGTGGGCCATCCGCCCGGACGACTTCGACGGTCTCGTCACCTCGGCTGCGCGATCGCGCGAACCGCACGTCGACCTCGGCGAGGTTCATGACATGACCCGCCGCACCCCTGCCGGCACACTTCTCGAGTGGAGACTGACGAGGCGGACGCCCCTGGCATTGGGCGGAATCCAGCCCTTCCTCATCGATTGGCAGGATTCTCCGCATCCTGCACGTCAGGCAATGTCCTCTGTTCGTCTCGAACGATTCTGGGCGACGAGTCCGGATGTGGACACAACATCCAGAGTTCTGCGATCCTTGGGGACTACCATCGAGGTTGAGGCAGGAGTCACAGAAACCCTGCACGCCACACTGAAAGGTCCCGGTGGATCATGGACGATCTGAGTACGATTCCCGCCAATCTTGACCACCTCATCATCACGGTGCCCGAGCTCGAAGCCGGGGTCGCCGAATTCGAACGGCTCACCGGAGTCACAGCGGTGGCCGGGGGACGACACCCGGGCCGAGGAACCGCGAACTACCTCGTCGGTCTCACCCCTGCCGGCTGGCCAGCAGGTGCTCACACCTACCTTGAGATCCTGGGTCCCGATCCGCAGCAGGAGCTGCCAGCCGATGGCACTCTGCCGTTGGACGCCCATCTGGCGCAGGGCCTGACCCTCCAGACCTGGGCCATCCACCCGCACGCCTTCCTTGCGAAGGTCGCCGGAGCGAACACCGAAGGAATCGATTTCGGCGAAGTCCGCGACATGTCCCGGGAGACGGCTGAGGGCGAGCTGCTCGAATGGCGTCTGACCTCGCGATCTCCGCTGCCGAGCAAGGGCACGCAGCCCTTCCTCATCGACTGGGCCGAGTCGACCCACCCCGCCGAGGCTGCCCTGCCGTCGGTCGAACTCCTCGAGTTCTCCATCGAATCCCCGGACGCCGAGGCGAGCCGCCGCGTTCTCGATGTGCTCGGTGCCGGTGATTCCCAGGTCGTCAAAGGCACGGAGCATCGGCTGCACGCACGCCTGCGTGGTCCCGGCGGTGTCCTCGAGTTCTGAGCAAAAGGTCTCAGGAAGGCGGTTGTGAAACGCTAGACTCGACAGAGTGTCGCAAACTCCTCGCATTTCACAAGGTCCACTGCACTCATTTCGGTCGTCGCTGGGTCCCTCGCATCGGCTGAGGTCAGCCTCGGCGGTGGTTGCTGCATCCCTGCTCATCGGGCTCAGCGCCTGCGCGCCCGACTCGGACCAGGAGACCAGGCCGGTACCGTCCTCGAACGAGACGGTCGCGTCCGGTGAGGGTTCCGCCTCTGCGCAGCCGAGTGAGTCGGCGTCGCCGACGAAGTCCCCGACATCCAGCAAGTCTGCTGATCCGGACGTGGAATCGGCCGGTGCTGCCGGTGTCAGTGAAGATGACATCGATATGCAGGGCAGCGGCGAGTGGGACCGTCCGAAGAAGGAGACCGGGCCGAACCGGGACGAGGGCACAACGTTCAAGGTCGCACTGCGAGTCGAGGACAATCTGCCGATCGACGTCGACGAAGCGGGCGCCTTCATCATCACGACGCTCCAAGACAAGCGCGGCTGGCAGGACTTGGACAACGTCGCGATCGAAATGGTCGACGAGGGTGAGGATGCGATGATCTCCATCGCCAGTCCCGACACCGTGGACTCGATGTGCCTGCCGCTGCGCACCCTGGGCAAGCTCTCGTGCCGCAACGGCAACAACGTCATCCTCAACGCCAAGCGCTGGGTGTCTGCCACCGATGAGTTCGACGACATCACCCAATACCGCCAGTACCTCATCAACCACGAGGTCGGTCACGCGCTGGGCCACGGCCACGAATCGTGCCCGGGTCCGGGTGAGACAGCCCCGCTCATGCAGCAGCAGACCAAGGGCCTGCAGGGTTGTGAACCCAACGGCTGGCCTTCGAAGGGCTAGTCGGGAAATCCGGACGGCACTCGGGAATAAGACCACCTCCTTCGTCGTTGATTGAGTCGTATAGGCTCAACTTTCGACAGGAGATCAGATTGGCTACGTTCTTCGGATCCGCCGGTTCTGGCGGAGATTCATTCGACGAGTTCCTTGCCCGTTTTCTGCAGGGACAGCAGGGCGCGCGCCAGGGACGCAGCGTCGACATCAACAAGCTGCTGAGCAAGCGCAGCCACGAGGTCATCGACAACGCCGCTGACTACGCTCGCGAGCACGGTCAGGCGGAGGTCGATGCCCTGCACATTCTGCGCACCATGGCAGAGACCGAGCCCGGAGTCTCGGCGATCCGCCAGGCCGGAGCTGACCCGGAGCAGGTCGCTCGCGCCGTCGAAGACCGTCTGCCCGCGTCCTCGAACACAAAGCCCGAAGGGGCACTGACTCTGACCGGTTCCGGTCAGCGCGCGCTCCTCGACGCCTACCAGGTGGCGCGGGCGTTCGGTTCGACCTACGTCGACCCGGAACACCTGTTCTTCGCTTTCGTGCTCAACCACGAGATGCCAGCCGGCCGCATCCTCGCCCAGGCGGGCGTGACACAGGAGCGGCTGCAGGCTGGAGCCGAAGCCGCCGAGACAGGCGACCCGCAGGGCGGTCCCGGAGCGGGCCAGCCGGAGGAGACCATGCTCGAGCGTTTCGGCACGGACCTCACGGCACTGGCGGCCGACGGTGAACTCGACCCGGTGATCGGACGTGCCGACGAGATCCAGGAGACGATCGAGATCCTGGCTCGCCGCACCAAGAACAACCCGGTGCTACTCGGCGAGGCCGGCGTCGGCAAGACCGCGATCGCCGAGGGACTGGCTCAGGCCATCCACAGCGGCGAGATCCCAGCACAGCTGTCGGGAAAGAGAGTTGTCGCACTCGACCTGCCGGGAATGTTGGCAGGCACACGCTACCGCGGTGACTTCGAGGAACGCCTGACCGGGACCCTCGACGAAATCGCCGAAGACGGCGAGATGATCGTCTTCGTCGATGAGCTCCACACTCTCGTCGGTGCCGGCGGCAACGGCGAATCCAACTCGATGGACGCCGGCAACATCCTCAAGCCCAGGCTGGCCCGCGGTGATCTGCACCTGCTGGGAGCGACCACGCTCAAGGAATACCGCACGATCGAGAAGGACTCGGCCCTCGAACGTCGGTTCCAGCCGGTGCGCGTGGGGGAGCCGAACATCGACGATGCCGTGGCAATCCTCGACGGACTCAAGGACCGCTACGCCGAGCACCACAACGTGACCTATACGCCCGAGGCGATCCGCGCATCGGTCGAGCTCTCCGATCGCTACATCAACGACAGGTTCCTGCCGGACAAAGCGATCGACCTCATCGACCAGGCAGGTGCTCGTCTCTCACTGCGGCGTGGGCCTCAGGTCGATGCCCAGGCTCTGCGCACGGAGATCGAACGACTCGAGACCGAGAAGAACACCGCGATCAGCGAAGAGAACTATGAGCGTGCCGGGGAACTTCGCGACGAGGTCATGAGTCTCGGGGAGAAGCTGCATGCAGCGGAGAACCCGGACGACGGCGCGGGCCAGACTGAGGCCGACGCCAAGCCGAGCATCGTCGATGCTGACCAGATCGCACAGGTCGTCTCCCGTGCCACCGGAATCCCGGCGGCGAGCATGACCCAGGGGCAGAAGGCCAAGCTGGCTAAACTCGAAGAGATCCTCCACGGTCGCGTCATCGGTCAGGACAACGCGGTGAATGCAGTGTCGAAGGCCGTGCGCCGGTCGCAGATGGGAATGGGAGATCCGAACCGTCCCATCGGCAGTTTCCTCTTCCTCGGACCCACCGGCGTGGGCAAAACCGAGCTGGCGAAATCACTGGCCGCGACCCTGTTCGATGACGAGTCGGCGATGATCCGATTCGATATGAGCGAGTTCGGGGAACGCCACACCGTCTCACGCCTGGTGGGTTCGCCTCCCGGCTACGTCGGGTACGACGAAGCGGGTCAGCTGACCGAGCAGGTTCGGCGCAAGCCGTACTCGGTGATCCTCCTCGACGAGGTCGAGAAGGCCCACCCGGATGCCTTCAACCTGCTGCTCCAGGTCCTCGACGACGGTCGTCTCACCGATGGTCAGGGTCGAACCGTGGACTTCCGGAACACCGTCATCATCATGACGAGCAATCTGGGCTCCGAGTTCATGTCCGGCAGCACCCCGCTGGGCTTCAGCTCCACCGATGCGAAGGTCACCGAGAAGGACCTGAGTGCAAAGGTGATGGGCAAGCTCAAGGAGTTCATGCGTCCCGAGTTCCTCAACCGGATCGACGAGACCGTGATGTTCTCGCGTCTCGATCGTGAGCAGCTGCGCGTCATCGTCCGTCTTCAGCTGGAACGTTCGGTCGAGCGTCTGGCGCACCAGGGCATCGGTCTGACCGTGTCCGAGGATGCTGTGGAGTGGCTCTCCGATACCGGGTACGAACCCGAGTTCGGTGCCCGTCCGCTGCGCCGCGTAATCCAGCGTGAGCTCGATGACCGCATTGCCGACCTCCTCGTCAACGAGGCAGTGTCCGAAGGCGGAAGGGTCAGCGCTACGGTTGACGACGGAACGCTGCGAGTGATCGCGGAATCACCCGAGGTTCCCGTGGCAGTCTGAGGCAGAGCCGCTAGCCCAGGGTGATCACCTGCACGGCACAGGGCCGGATCGGAAGCGATGTCTTCCGGTCCGGCCCTGCTGCATTCATGCGGCAGGAATTGCCTCGTCCTGCTCGTGGACCTTGAGGACACGGTTGAGCACGAGGCGCTCTGCCAAGGTCCAGGCCGTCGTCGTCATCAGGTAGAGCGTGGCAGCCAGTGGCACGAACAGTGCGATGACCGCGGTCATGAAGGGCATGAAGCTCAGTACCCTGGTCACGCCGGAGAGATCGGGCATTGCGGGTCCCTCGGTGTTGGAGTTCTGGCTGCCAGACGCCTGCACGGGTGGGGTCTGCGGCATGTCGGGGGTGAGCAGGTGCCGCGAGAGGGCAGCGACGACGGCGATGATGATCACGATGACGCCGAAGACCGCGGCCGAGGCCACGCTCAGGTTCCCGCCGGTCAGGAGGCCCACGAAGCCGGCGTTGAGGGGGATGCCCAGCAGGGAATGGTTGAGAAGGTCATTGGCGTGCCCGCCGATCGTGGACTGGATGAAGATTCCGTAGACGGCCATGAGCACCGGCATCTGTGCCAGCACGGGCAGGCAGCCGGCCATCGGGGAGGCCTTCTCCTCCTTGTAGAGCTCCATCATCTTCTGCTGCATGAGCTCGGGATTCTTCTTGTACCGGGTCTGCAGCTCGGTGATCTTCGGTGCGAGGCGTTTGCGAGTGATGCCGGCTCTGACTTGTGAGAGTCCGACGGGGATGAGTACGGCGCGGACGATGATCGTGAGCACCACGATCGCGAGCGCAGCGCTTGCGGTGCCAGCCAATGGTTCGAGCAGAGTTGTCAGCAAGGTGACGACCCAATAGGCGGCGTTGACGAGGAGTTCGATGGGTGGAAATTCGTAGATGTTCATGGTGATGGCCCTCCTGGGCGCTGCCGATGCAGGCACTTCGGCCATGCAGCGATGAGCAGCTGTGGTGATGTCGTCATGGGCGTTCAGCGACCGAACGACGCAGGGCGACACCACAGGCAGGATCCGTTAGGGAAACAGGCAGGAGTGGCGTCGGTGACCGTGCCGGAAGAGCACGGAGATCACGTCGTCGGTCAGGCGAAGGAGCGGACGACGAAAGAGGGGGCTCTGGCTTGAGCGGTGCCCGGAGTCCCGGGTTCCTCGGGCATGCGGAATTCGCGAACCTCGGTTCGCTCTCCCCGTCCCCAAAGACCACGAGGAGACAGAGGAAGGAACCTGAAGAGAGCCCTTGCCAACCAGGGTGCTACCGGCGACAGCAGTGCCGCACCGAGCAGCACGAGGACGATCAGATGCATCGACGACTGAGGAATGACCGTATCGGCATCGGCGCTGAGCAGCACCACGATGAACTGAACTGTCATCCACAGATTCAGCAGCATTCCGTCTCGGCCTTCCCTTGACACAGTCGGGGTATCTCGCCCGATTTTATCACGGCACCACCACGAGATCGGGCGCACAGGCATGCCGTCCGCTCACGGCGGCACCCTCCCGCTCAAGGCGGAAAAGACTTCCGACTCGGCACAGCCGGCTCCAGTGTGGAGGCATGAACACACGAATAGCACCCCAGAATGCCCACAACCGACCCACCCCACCACCGCCGAGGTTCGCTGACGGTGACGAGTCCCCGACGACGACCCCCATCCCCGAATCCCAGAGAATGCTCTACGCCTACCGTTCGGTGGTCTTCAATGGGGAGCTGCGCGATGAGAACGGCATGGAGATCATTTCCCGACTCATCCTCCTCTCCGCTGAAGACCCCCACAGCGACATCCACCTGTGGATCAACTCACCGGGCGGATCGGTGCCGATGATGCACGCGATCGCCGATGTGATCGAGACTCTGCCCAACGATGTGGTCACGGTGGCGTTCGGGTGGGCCGCCTCGGCGGGGCAGTTCGTGCTCATGAGGGGCACCCCCGGCAAACGGCTCGCCCTGCCCCACGCCCGGATCCTCCTTCACCAGGGATCATCGGGCATCGGGGGAGCAGCCGCTGACATCGAACTGCAGTCCGGGGACCTGCGCACCGTGCGGGACACGGTCCTGCATCGCATCGCCGAGGCGACGGGAAAGACCTATGAGCGCGTCTTCGAGGACTCCCTGCGCGATCGGTGGTTCACGGTCGAACAGGCACTGGACTACGGGCTCATCGACCGCATCGTGGACTCGCCGACCGATCTGCGCGGCGGGATCGGTGCGCCATGAGCCAGTACACGATTCCGAATGTCGTAGACCGCTCGGGTGGCGGGGAGAAGATCGTCGACGTGTATTCCCACCTGCTGGGCAACCGGATCATCTACCTGGGAGTGCCGATCGACGACGGGGTGGCCAACACGATCATCGCGCAGCTGCTCCACCTCGAAGCGAGCAGCCGTGAACTCCCGATCCAGCTGTACATCAACTCACCGGGCGGATCGCTGACGGCCATGACCGCCATCTACGACGCGATGCACCACATCGGCGCACCCGTGGCGACCATCTGCGTGGGGCAGGCGGCCGCGGATGCCGCGGTGCTCCTGGCAGCCGGCGAACCCGGTCAGCGTTCGATGCTCGAACACGCTCGAGCGGTGCTGCGCCAACCCCATGCCGAGGGCGCACGCGGGGCAATCCCCGACCTCATCGTCGCCGCCGACGAGATCGCCCGGCAGCGCCGAGACGTTGAGGCGATGCTGGCGAAGGGCACCGGGCGCAGTGTGGACCAGATTCATGCCGACCTCGACCGGGATCTCGTGCTCAATGCGCAGGCGGCACGGGACTTCGGCCTCGTCGATCAGATTCTCTGAGGTGCTCCGGGGCCGCGGTGCTCCGTGGGAAGTCCGGTCGGATACTCCCGTGGTACGACGCCGAATCCGGTGTCAGTGACTACGATCGGAGGATGAGCCGTGCCCCCGCCGAGGCGAGCGACCCCGATGCTGATCGTCGCGTCCGTCGTCGACCTCGACTGCGCCTGATTGCGCTGAGCGTCCTGGCCCTGCTCCTGCAGTTGCCCTTCGCCGTGTTCATGGCCAACCACGATGGCGTCGATTCCCTGGCCGGTGGTGTGCGCATCGCCGTGGCGCTGCTGTCCCCGATGATCTTCCTACTCTGCGCACGATGGCCGGGCCCGAGAGTTGCGATCATCGCCGGGCTGACGCTGGTCGACATCGTCGTCTGGGCTGCTCTGGCGAGTTCCAGCCTGTCCGGCGCGTGGGGCCACGGTCCAAGCAACGGCCCCTGGTCAGGGGAGGGGCCGGGCGGAATGTGGGCGCAGGGGTTCACCGGACCTGAGATGACACCGTTCTATGCGGCGTTCCTCTTCGCTCTCGTCGTGGCCATGGTTCGCGGTCACCAGATCTGGGCCATCGCCTCGGCGACCGGTGTCTGGTTGGGTGCCTTGCTGCTCGGTCCCTTCCTCGGTGTCGAATGGTCGGTGGGGCGCGTGGCCTCTGCGACGATCGGTCTGCTCATCACTCTGAGCATCGGAGCCTTCGCTCGGCGCAGGCACGAGGGCAGGAGGATCGCGGCCGCGGAGGCGCAGGCCCGGCACCAGGAGGTGATTGCGGCCGAAAGGCTGCGCATCGCCAGAGACCTCCATGATGTGCTGGGCCATTCCCTATCCCAGATCAACGTTCAGGCCGGTGTGGGCGAGCACCTCATCGACCGCGATCCCGAGCAGGCCAGACGTGCTCTCGCCGCCATCAAGGAGCTGAGCCGAACAGGACTCAACGAGGTCCGCTCCGTGCTCCACACGATGCGCTCGGACGCCGCTGGACCCGGTGGCACCGACCCCGACGAGGACACAGCCGGCGAAGGCACGGCTGAGCCGCTGGCCCCGGTGCCGGGCCTCGACGACCTGCCGGCACTCATCGCCGCAATGACCGGGCGACCAGCCATCCACCTCGATGACCAGCGCGAGCTCCGAGCCGACGGTACTCGAGAGAACCCCGGCAGCGCCGCAGATGCGGCCGCCTACCGGATCGTGCAGGAGGCGCTGACGAATGTGGTCCGCCACGCTGCCGCCACCCAGGCCAACGTCAGGGTCTTCCGTGAGGGCGAGTTCCTGCACATCGAGATCAGCGACGACGGCCACGGAACTGACACAGCAAGCCTCGGGCGCGAAGACAGCTTAGGCACCGGAATCACCGGGATGCGGGAGCGGACGAAGCTTCTCCACGGAACCTTCGCGATCACCTCGGCGAGCGGGGACGGCACGCACATCAGCGTCCGGCTGCCCTGGACCAGCGGGCACAGACGAACAGATCGGCAGGCTCAGGCATGAACGATATCTCAGTGGCGATCGCCGATGACCACCAGCTGGTCCGCGCCGGCTTCGCCTCGCTGTTGGACGCGGAACCGGGCATCAGTGTGAGAGTGCAGGCCTCCGGCGGGGAAGAGCTGCTGGAGAAGCTGGCCGCGACGCCGGTCGACGTCGTGCTCATGGACATCCGGATGCCCGACGGCGATGGGCTGTGGGCCACCGAGGCGATCGCCGCCGATCCCGCCCTCGGCCACGTTCGCGTGGTGCTGGTGACGACCTTCGGCCTCGACGAGTACATCGTGCGCGCGGTCAGGGCCGGCGCCAGCGGATTCCTGCTCAAGGACACCGAACCGGTCGACCTGATCCGAGCGGTGCGCGTCGTCGCCGAGGGGGAGGCGCTGCTCTCACCCGAGGTGACCAAGTACCTTCTGTCGAGGATGTCATTGGGGCTGCGGGCGGAGCCGACGAAACATCTCGACGTGCTGACACAACGTGAGCGTGAGGTGCTCGCCCTCGTCGGGCAGGGGCTGTCGAACGACGAGATCGCCGTGCAGCTGGTGCTCTCCCCGTTGACGGCGAAGACCCATGTCTCGCGCATCATGAGCAAGGTCGCCGCACGTGACAGGGTCCACCTCGTCGTGCTCGCCTATGAGTCCGGGCTGGTCTCCCCGGGGTGGCTGCGCGAGCAGTAGGAACTCATCCTCAGCGAGTATCCGAAGTGACTCCCGGTGGGGGATTCGCCGAGTCGGCTGCAGGCGTTGGATTGATGTCATGTCCACGAGCGACGTGGATTCCTGACAAGGAGGCATCATGCACATGGAACACGGACCCGCGGCCTGGCCGCTCTTCTTCCTCATCCCCATCTTCTGGGTGCTCATCATCGGACTGATCGTCACCCTCATCATCACGCTCAACCGGCGCCGCTGGCGCCAGGCCGGGGGACCGCCCTGGGCAGATGGTCAGGGCCGTTTCGGGTCGACGAAGAACGCGGAGGCGACACTGTCTGAGCGCTTCGCCCAAGGTGACATCGACGAGGCTGAGTACCGGGGCAGACTCGAGGTGCTCAGAGCCAATCGCCTCGATTCCGGAACGAGCTGAGGTGCCCGGCAGGTGTGACTAGGCCACGAGAGACAGCTGCGCCCGCCCGGTGAGCCCGATTGCGGGCACCGTCGCGGGGGCGGCTGTCGGCGTCGAGGCGGCGGCGAGGACGAGCACCTGGGGGAGTGCGAGGCCGAGGACCACAGCGACCGCCTCGATGACCTCCGAGGAAGGATCCTTGAGGCCGCGTTCGACCTCGGACAGGTATTGGGTCGAGACTCCCGAGCGGCGTGAGACCTGAGCCAGGGTCAGCCCCAGCTCGGTACGACGCAGCCGCAGCACCCGCCCGAGCATCTCGCGCCACAGCAGCGCCGGAGTCTGCACGGCGTACGCATCTGTGACGTGAAGTGCATCCATGATGCGATCCTAGGAGGAATCGACGAGGTTGACGCGGATTTCTGCTCTGAGCAGACGAATACCGGCTGCCTCGACATGCGGTCGATGGCAATCAAGGCATGGTCAAGTTGCATCCAGGCCGCTAAGTTAAGTTAGGCTGTCCTTTGTTAAAGTGGAGGGGTCGACCACGACCCTCACAGACGAAAGGGCAGGAATGTCAGCTCATCTCTCTCGCCGGGCCATGGCCATAGGCACCATCGTCACACTCGCCTTCAGCGCGAGCGCCTGCAGCCAGGACTCGGCGGATTCTGCGAAGTCTGCCTCCGACGACTTCCAGACCGTCACGATCGAACACGCACTGGGCAAGGCCGTCATCGAGGCCGAACCCAAGCGCGTCGTGACCCTCGGGCAGGGGTCGACCGAGACCGCCATTGCGCTGGGCAAGACCCCTGTCGGCATGGAGGAGTACGCCTGGGGCAGCGATGACACCGGCTATATGCCGTGGATCCATGAAGCGGTGACAGAGAAGGGCGAGGAGCTGCCGAAGCAGTTCCAGGGAGATACGGAGCTCGATGTCGAAGCCATCGCCGAGCTCGAACCGGATGTCATCCTCGCACCATGGTCCGGCGTCACGGCGGATCAGTACAAGCAGCTCGACGCCATCGCCCCCACAGTCGCCTACCCCAAGCAGCCGTGGACGATCGAATGGGATGAGCAGATCACGACCATCGGCAAGGCTCTGGGGCAGGAGAAGGAATCCGAGGGGCTCGTCGATGACATCAAGACGCAGCTCTCCGAGGCCAAGCGGCCCGAATACGAGGGACTGACCTTCTCCTACATCTACAACGACGGCCCGGGCACCCTCGGCGTCTTCTACCCCAATGAGCAGCGAGTGGCGATGGTCTCGGCGCTGGGCCTGACTCCCGACCCCGTCGTCGACGAGCTCAAGAAGAACTATGACGCCCCGGGCACGGATTCGGCGCTCATCGGGCTGGAGAATGCGGACAAGCTCGACGACTCCGACCTCATCTTCACGTTCTACTCCGATGAGAAGAGCAAAAAGGAGATCAAGGCACAGAGCGTGTACGCGAACATTCCCGCGATCAAGTCCGGTGCGGTCGTCGCTCCTGAAGACCAGCCGTTCGTCACCGCCTCATCGATCATCAACCCGCTGACCGTCCCGTGGACGCTGGAGCGCTATGTGCCGATGATCGACAAGGCCGCAAAGAACGTCAAGAAGTAGGCAGCGCGCTCATCTTCTTCCACTCATCCCACTCGTAGACCCAGTCGGAGATATCGCTGGCCGCAGTCGTCAGGGTGGCATTCGAACCGGTGATCTCGACCGGGTCGCCGAAGATCGCCGAGTCGTAGTACTGCTTGGCCCGTGCGGTCGAGAGGTTGATGCAGCCATGGGAGACATTCGCCGACCCCTGCACCCCGGTTGACCAGGGTGCGGCGTGGATGAACTCTCCGTTGTTGTGGATGCGCACGGCCCAGCGCACATCGGTTTCGTAGTCCCACTGCTCGGAGGTCATCGTGTAGTCCGATGCCTTGGACATCACCACATGGGTTCCGTTGTAGGACGGGGACTTCGCGGCACCCAATGAGGCCGGGAAGTTCATGACCTCTTTGCCGTCGCGCGTGACGACCATGCGGTGAGTCTTCGCGTCGGCCTTGACGACCTGCTTGCGACCGATGTCGAAATCGAGTGTGAGGTCGTTCTGGCCGACGGTGTCATCGGTGGTGGGAACGTTCTTCAGCGGCACGTCGACGGAGACCTTCGAGTGCGCGGGCCAGAATTCCTTGGGGCGGAAGTGCAGGCGCGACTGCGGGTCATCGGGCAGCCAGGCCCAGGAGCCTTCAACCTTGCGCTTCTTTCCGTCCTTGTCCGTGACCTTGACCGACAATCGGTGCTCGACGTCGTCACGGTACTTCTTGGCCACCGTGGAGCCGAAGGTGAGGATGATCGGAGCTCCGACGCCCACGGTCTGGTCGTCGGAGAGGATCGTGCGCACCGCCATCGGCGAGGCGTCGCCGGCTGAGACCGTGACCGTGGAGGTGAAATCGTGTTCCTCTCCATCCGCCGAGGTGGCTGTGGCCGCGAGCTCGTATGTGCTGTCGGCGACGAGATCGTAGGCGGACATCCAGGCTGCGGCGTCATCGGGGGCCGTGATTGCGTCTGAGTCACCCGAGGCGGATTCGCTTGGAGTCGAAGATCCCGCCTTCGCGTCTTCGGTGCTGTCTGCTGCTTCGAGTTCGCTCCCGGCGGTGTCGAAGAAGACTCCGGGATCGGACTTGATGCGTGGGTGATCGGATTCGGTGATGGAGATGTCGCTCAGCGCCGCGTTCTCGACGCTGAGGCTGATGCGCTCGCTGGGGGCAACTGTTGTCTCTGCGCCGGATTCGACTACTTCGCCGGTCTGCTGGGGAGCAGAAGTCTGTGTGCTGGTGGGAGGGGCCGAGGCGGTGGAGTTCGAAGCCTTCGCCGAGGAACCCTGTTCCGTCGCCTGGGCTGCCTCGGCTTCGGAGACGGTCCCGACCCGGAACACCGGCTCGGCAGAGGCCTCGGCTTCGGCCGTCTTCGCGCCATCGCGAGTCGCATCGGGGTCAGAGCCTGCCGGGGTGCAGGCCGTGAGCAGAGCGAGTGCCGAAAGGGCAGCAACCGCCCCGTGAATCTTCTTGGGTGACAAAACAGGGATCCTCGTTCGAGCAAAGGGATGAGAGCTGCAGACCATGCTAGTGAAGCCAAATCACGAAAGTATTAAAGCAGTGGCCGAATTCCAAGGGAAAAGCCCATTTATCGTCGTTGAGATGCGCCCTGACCTGGACTGACATAAGGGAGGGGGAGTTGTGGAATTGTAACCTTGAGAAACGAAGGACTCCCCGTGCACCCGCCAGAGCTCGCTTACCCTTGCTGCCTTCCGGCCCTGGGGGAGTTCACAAGATGACGCCGCACGGGGAGCCATCGATCAGTGTAGTCGAGAGCATCCTCGAGGCACAAAACGAGGTCGAAGCGAGGCCCGGTGCGGCGGGGACTGGAGGGGATTCTATCTGCGATTAGTGTGATGGTTCACACTTGGCCATCTTGATTTCGCATTGTCGACACGACTCATATAGGCTGGCTCGCGGAGGATTCGCCTAGTGGCCTATGGCGCTCGCCTGGAACGCGGGTTGGGTTAACGCCCTCAGGGGTTCGAATCCCCTATCCTCCGCAGAGAGAAGAAGGCTCCCATCCGAGAAATCGGATGGGAGCCTTCTTCGTTGTCTGCTTGTCCTAGAACCTCAGCCCAGTGCGTTCGCGATGGCTGCGTTGAAGGCGTCGAGGTCGCCAGGGTTGCGGGAGGTGATGAGGTTGCCGTCGACGACGACCTCGGAGTCCTCCCACTTCGCCCCGGCGTTGATCAGGTCGGTCTTCGTCGCGACGAACGACGTCAGCTGCCGGCCCTTGGCCACATCCGCCTCGGCGAGGATCCAGGGTGCGTGGCAGATCGCGGCGACTGGCTTATCGGCTGCGAAGAAGGCCTTGACCAGTGCCACCGCGTCCTCGTCGAGTCGCAGGGCGTCCGCGTTGAGGGTGCCGCCGGGAAGCACGAGGGCGTCGAAGTCCTCCACCTTGGCCTGTGAGACGGGGACGTCGACGGTGAACTCATCGGCATGGTCCCAGTCGCCCTTCATCGCCTGCAGTGTGCCTTCCGAAGGTGAGACGATGGTCGTCGTGGCTCCGGCCTTGTCGAGTGCTTCGCGGGGGCTGGTGAGTTCGACCTGCTCGACTCCGCGGGTGAGGAGGAATGCGACCTTCTTGTCTGAGATTGCCATAGTGCTTACTCCTAGTCAGTTGTCGGATCCGACTCGCCAGCACGAGCTGCCGTTCGTCGGTGTCATAGGAAAGAACGCATTGACCCGTCCGCAGTATTCCTGGGATCAGCTGCTGAGGAACTCGCGCTGATCGACGGTGAGGGGATCGGCATCGACGCGGAGGAGGACCTTGCCGACAGGGTGCGATCCCTTGAGGAACCGGTAGGCGCTCTGGACTTCTTCGAGTGCGAAGACTCCGGCGACGGACACATGCACATGTCCGTAGGCGATCGCCTTGGCCAACCAGGCGAGATCGCCGCGCTCGGCCACAGCCTCACCAGCGATGTTCACCCCGTATGTGTCGGCGACCTGCGGTCCAGCTCCGATCGAATTGATGCGCCGCGCTGGAATGTCGAGACTCAGCAACCGTGCGACCTCGGCCTCGTCCTGGGTTGAGAAGGCGGCAGCGATGCCCTCGGGAGCAGCCTCACGCAGCCGTGCCTCGAGACCGTCACCGTAGGCGATGGGTTCGATGCCCAGATTGCGCAGCGCCGCGTGGTTGGCCTGGCTGGCCGTGCCGATGACGCGGGCGCCTAAGTTCAGCGCCAATTGGGCGGCGATGATTCCGACTCCGCCCGAAGCGCCGGTGACGAGGACGGTCTCACCACTGGTGATTGCCAGGGCGCGGATGCCAGCGACCGCGGTGCGCCCGGCAATGTAGAGACCTCCGGCCACCTCGGTGCCGAGGCCACGGGGAATCTTGTCGAGACGGTCTGCCGGGTCCCGGATGAGCAGGTGAGTCGTCTGTGACCGGAACGGGCGACCCCCGAAGACGAGATCACCGGGGGAGAAGTCGGTGACATCGTCACCGACGCTGTCAACGACGCCCGAGAAGTCAGCGCCATTGCCCTTCGGGCCAGCAGCCTCACCGAAGGCGCCCCCGACGACCGCAAGATCGACGGGGTTGAGTCCGGCATAGCGGACCGCGACACGAACCTCGCCCGGCCCCACAGAGGGAGCGTTGGCCTCGACGATGTGGAGCTGGTCGATATCGCCGTTCTGGGTGTACTGAACACTGCGCCTCATGGGAACGCTCCTCGCTGATCAAAATGGCAGGTGCACAACCTGTGAAGGCGTGCACCTGCCATAACCATGAGCGGACCTGAGTTGTTCCGCAGACTCGCTCAGTTGAAGCTGGGGAAGTCGAGTGAGTACCCGACGTAGCTGCCTGAGACCGAAGTGACCTTGACCGTGCCGTAGCGCTTCTCACCGTAGGCAGTGACGTTGCAGGAGGCCGATCCCTTCTTGGAGATGATCATCAGATCATTGATGCATTCGACCTCGTCGACGGTCGTGCCCTGCTTCGCATACGCCTTCTTGATGTCCTTCTCAAGCAGCGAAGCGGGGATGGTGCCGTTGCCGTGCTCATCGATGTCGAACCCGGGGTCATCGGCGCTGGCATGTTCGCCGCTCGAACTCGATGATCCCTCGCCCGCCGAGGTGGATGTGCCCGATGATGAAGAGGTGGACGAGTCCGAATCGGAGCTCGAGGTGCCGTAGCCGCCACTTGACGACGAGCCCTGGCTCGACGAGGAATCGGGGGAGTCTCCGGTGGTGGTGTCGTTCGATGCAGATTCTTCCGGCGCTTCCTCCTCTGGAGGCGCGGTCTCTTCCTGCTCCTCAGGATTCGCTGAGGTCTCGTCGTTCTCCTGGCCCTGGCCCTGCGCCTGCTCCTGTTCCTGCTCGGGAGGGCCGAAGGAGATGTTCATATCGCAGGCCGACAGTGACAGTGCTGCCGCAACTGCGCCGGCGACGGTGATGGACCGAATGATCTTCTTGGTCTTCATGGTGAGCTCCTGATGCTGTGAGGTGGTGTGTATGACTCCACTCTGTCAACGGAATCTGCCGAGGTGGGCCCGGTTGTGTTCGCATTCGGAGACTCATGTTCCAGGTCGGTTACAACGACCGAATCGGACCCAGCCGTGGAAGAATTGAAAGATATCTCGCCGAGGATGTCGAGAATGAGTATGTGGCTCCGTCCCAGGGATGTCAGCGAAGTTCGCGACGAGCAATTGATAAGAGGAGAAGATCATGGCTAAGTACCTGATGCTCAAGCACTACAAGATGGCCCCCGAGTACATGCAGTACACCCCGATGGAGGAGTGGACGCCGGGCGAAGTCGATGCTCACATCGGCTACATGAACGACTTCGCGGCGAGGCTGAAGGAGACCGGCGAATTCGTCGACTCCCAGGCTCTGTCGCCCGAAGGGTCCTTCGTCCGGTTCGATGGAGAGGGCAGGCCGCCGGTCACCGACGGTCCCTTCCCTGAGACTAAGGACCTCATCGCCGGGTGGATGGTCATCGACGTCGAGTCCTACGATCGGGCGCTCGAACTGGCCGGCGAACTCTCCGCGGCACCGGGTGCCGGCGGCGAGCCGATCCGTGAGTGGCTCGAACTCCGTCCGTTCATGGGTGTGACCCCATGTACGACGGACTGAGGGAGCTCGTCCCCATCGTGATCGGCATCCTCGAGCGGAGGGGAGCAGACTTCTCCACCGCCGAGGATGCCGTTCAGGATGCCCTGATCGAGGCCTTTCGCACGTGGCCGGTCAACGAACCCCGCGACATGAAGGGGTGGCTGATCACGGTTGCCTGGCGGAAGTTCCTCGACCGCGTCCGTGCGGAGTCCGCGCGCACTGCGCGGGAGGAACATGCCTTCGCACTGGACACTGATGCGGTGACAACCTCGGACGATGACACCGTCGACCTCTATTTCCTGTGCGCCCACCCGGACCTCAGCCCAGCCTCGGCGGTGGCACTGACCCTACGGGCCGTCGGCGGTCTCACCACCCGTCAGATCGCCGAGGCCTACCTGGTGCCGGAGGCGACGATGGCTCAGCGCATCTCCCGAGCCAAACGCACCCTGTCCGGACGCCGACTCAACCGCCCCGGCAGTGTCTCTGCCGTACTCAGAGTCCTCTACCTGGTGTTCAACGAGGGGTATTCGGGCGACGTCGACCTCGCAGCAGAGGCGATCCGTCTCACCCGGGTCCTCGCCGCATCGATCGACCACCCCGAGGTCTCCGGGCTGCTGGCGCTCATGCTCATCCACCATGCCCGCCGCGAAGCCCGGTTCACCTCCGATGGAGCTCTGATCACCCTGGGCGACCAAGACCGGTCCATGTGGGACTCCCACCTCATCGCCGAGGGCGTCGGCATCCTGCAGACCGCGCTCGCCCGCGAGGAACTCGGCGAATTCCAGGTCCAGGCGGCCATCGCCGCACTCCACGCCGATGCCCAACGTGTCGAGGACACCGACTGGCCCCAGATCGTCGAATGGTACGACGAACTCCTGAAGCTGAACGACAGCCCGATCGCGTCCCTCAACCGTGCGGTTGCGATCGGTGAAGCCGACGGGCCGGTGGCCGGACTGGCGGAACTGGGCAGACTCGATGAGACTCTGCCGCGCTACTTCGCCGTCGAGGCCCACCTGCGCGAACGGGCAGGAGAGGACGAGGCGGCGGCGAAGCTCTACGTCGAGGCCGCGGCCAAGGCGAGCAACCTCGCCGAACGCGACCACCTCATACGTCAGGCGGCTCGCCTGAACTCCGAGCGCTGAGCACCGAACTCGCGGTAATCTGAGCGCATGGTTGAAGCAAGCGTGGACAGCGTCATGGAGACATTGGCGGCGATGGAGGATCCCAAGGCCCGTGCCGTCAACGAGCGACACGGTGACGATCACGGTGTGAATCTTGGCAAGCTGCGGGCCGTAGCCAAGGAGCTGAAGAAGAACGACGAGCTCGCCGTCGAACTGTGGCACACCGGTGACACCGCGGCCCGTCTCGTCGCGACCCTCATCATGCGCCCACGCAGCTATGACGAGCAGCGCCTCGATGCCATGCTGCGCGAGGCACGTGTGCCGAAGGTCCACGCCTGGCTGGTCAACTACATCGTCAAGAAGTCGAAGCACGCCGAAGCACTGCGCCTGGCCTGGATGGACGACCCCGACCCGATCGTGGCGTCGGCAGGCTGGGCGCTGACCAGCGAGCGAGTGAACAAATCACCCGAGGGCCTTGACCTGTCAGCCCTCCTCGACATCATCGAGGCACAGATGCTCGGCGCCGAAGAGCGCCTGCAGTGGGCGATGAACGAAACCCTGTCCTACATCGGCATCGAGAACGAGGACCTGCGGCCACGGGCCATCGACATCGGCAACCGCCTCGGCGTCCTCAAGGACTATCCGACCCCGCCGAACTGCACCTCCCCCTTCGCACCGACCTGGATCACCGAGATCGTGGCCCGCAGGCAGGCGCAGTGAGCCTCGACTAGACGGCCACGATATGAGGGTGCTGTCGGTGGAAATCGGTGGCCTGCTGGAAGGTATGCCCCGCGGCCAGCAGCAGACCCTCCTTGAAGTCACCGGCGACGAACTGAGCAGCCAGCGGGGTGCCGCGCTCGGTGAAGCCGGCAGGCAGAGTGATCGAGGGCATGCCGCAGTTGTCGATCGGCGCCGTGGGAATCGTGACTCCGGCGAACAGCTCGGCGTCAGAGCCGAGATTCTCCATCTGCGAAATGGTCGGTGAGGCGGCTCCGATGCCCGGAAGCAGCAGCAGGTCGATGTCGGACATGAGCGCGCGCATGCGACCGGTGAATGCCCGCCTGGATTCGAGCAGCTCGTGGTAGTCGACGGCGCTGAGCCCACGCCCGATCTCGATGAGGCCGGCGAGGTCGGGACCGTACTCGGCCGACCTCGACGGATAGTTCTCTGCGTGAACGCCCGCGGTCTCGATCCCGCACAGGGCAGTCCATTCCTGCGCCGCCGCAGGCAGGTCGGGGGTGCGCACGTCGAGGACGCGCCAACCGAGGTCGAGGAGCACCTCGATGGTGGATTCGAGCATCTCGTTGGTGACGTCATCGAAATGTTCGGCTGCCAGTTCGCGGTCGAAGCCGACGACCGGGGTGGTCTCGAGCCTGAGCTGCTGGCTGTAGCGGGGCACCGGTTCAAGCACCGAAGTCGGGTCGTTCGGGTCGTGGCCGGCGATGGCCTCGAGGATGATGGCAGCATCGCGTGCGCTGCGCGTCATCGGGCCGATGTGGTCAAGGCTCGGCGCCAGGGGAAAGATGCCGTTGCGCGAGACCCGGCCCCAGGTGGGTTTGAGTCCGGTGACCCCATTGGCCGAGGAAGGCAGTCGGATCGAACCGCCGGTGTCCGAGCCCAGCGAGCCGTAGCAGAGGCCGGCGGCGGTGGCGACGCCCGAACCGCTCGAGGAGACTCCTGACCAGGTGTTGGGCTCCCAGGGGTTGACCGGGGTCGGCAGGTCGGGGTGATGCCCGGTGAAGGCGCCCTCGGTCAGGCGCAGCTTTCCCAGGATCACAGCCCCAGCGGCCCGCAGGCGAGCCACGACGGTGGCGTCGAAGTCGGGCTGGAAATCGGCGTGGATCGTGGTGCCTGCACCTGTCGGTGCGTCATGGGTGTAGGCGAGGTCTTTGATCGCCAGCGGCACACCGTGCAGCGGCCCCAACCAGTCCCCGCGGGCCAGGCGTTCATCGAGGTCGTCGGCGGCGGCCAGGGCCGATTCGCGCATCAGGGTGACGTAGGACAGGAGATGGGGGTCGAGTTCGTCGACCCGGTCGAACATGGCCTCGGTGGCTGCCCGGGAGCTCAGCCGCCCGGATCTGATGAGCTCCGAGACCTCGTGCAGTTCACGGAACTCGAGTCCGCTGTTCGCCGAGGTGGTTGTGCTGCTGGTCATGGACGCCTCCTTGCATCGGTTGTCCCCATGCTAACGGGGAAACCTCAGAACGTCACTGCTGGTCAGCACCGCCCCCGGCGAGCTCCCGCAGGGCCTGAACATGAGCGTCGAGACGGGCGCTCCCGTCCGTGGTGATGGCGACCCAGGTGCGGGGGCGTTTGCCGACATAGCCTTTTCTGACCTCGACCAGCCCCGCCTTCTCAAGGGCGGAGATGTGGCGAGAGAGCACGGAGTCGGAGACGCCGAGGGAATCGCGGAGGAGTTTGAATTCCGCCCGGTCCCGATTCTTCAGACTCGCCACGATTCCGAGTCGAGTGGGATTGTTCAGATCTGATTCGATCCGAGTCAGGGACTCGCCGAGGTTGTCCATCGTGTCATCGGATTCGTCGTCGGTGCTGATGTAGGGGTTCATGGTCGTGCCTCGTCCTTTCTCAGCGGCGCAGTCCGACGAGGGACATGATGGGGGAGAGGACCCAGAGGAAGCCGGCGGCCGCGAACGGCACCCACGACGTGGGAGTGAACGAGTCGACGATGATCGCTGTGAACAGAGCGACGAAGGTCAGCGGCAGCCAGGTGCAGAGCAGGACGGTTGAACGGCGGCTCCAGCTCAGGGCCCTGACGGAATAGACGATGAGGGCCGGCACCAGCCAGGCGCCGCCGGCGCCGAGGATGATCAGCTGCGTCGTGTTGTCCTCGATGAGTCCGACGGCGAGGATCCCCACGGAGATAGCCGCGCTGTAGACGAAGAGCATCGTGACCAGCGGCCAGGCATCGCTGGATCGGGCTTGGGCCTGATTCGACTCGACCTGCGAGAGAAGGTCTTCGGCCTGCTGCGGGGTGGGCGTGGTCATGACAACTCCTTCGTTGCTGTCCTCACCGAGGGACGGTGACTTCCTGGTGGAAGTGATTACAGCGTAGCAAGTACTTTCCATATTGGTAAGTACTTTCATGAAGTTGTTCTCGCGGCCGGGCTCAGGAGGAAGCCGCAGCAGCCACGGTGGCCGCAAGCTCGGTGGCCGCGCCGAGGTGGTCGGCGGTGACCTCGCCGGTGACGATGAGCGGGTCGAAGGCGAGCTTCCAGCCCAGGCCCGTCGTGATCTGCTTCATCGCGACCTCGGCCCCGGTCGTGTCGTAGCCGCCGTGGATCCAATAGGAGAACGGGCGACCGGCGGTCGGCTCCCTGACCGCGTCGTACGTGGTGTCGAAGAAGTGCTTGAGGGCTCCGGAGATGTAGCCGAAGTTCGCCGTTGTGCCGAGGACGAACCCATCGGCGGCGAGCACGTCCTCGGCCGTCGCCTCCAAGGCGGGACGGACTACGACGTCGACGTCACCCAACTCCGGCATGCGCAGTCCGGACAGGGCCGCCTCGGCGATTTCAGTCGTTGCCTGTGACGGGGAATGATGAACGAGCAATATGCTGACCATGGGACCAGACTAACCCCGCAGCATTTCGACGAGGGAGGATTCGTGGCAGTCATCTTTGATCCGCTCCGCGGGCGGACACGACCCGAGCCCAGCCACAGCGATGAGGAGATCATCGACGTGCTCACCGGCGCTGCCGGGACCGTGGGAATCGACACCTCCGGGTGGGCGGTGCTGACCGGGGCCGGGATGAGCACGGATTCGGGAGTGCCCGACTATCGGGGACCCGACGCCGTGCCCCGGCAGCCGATGACGATACAGACCTTCCTTTCCCATCCCGACCAGCGCGCCCGCTACTGGGCGCGTTCCTGGGTGGGGTGGCCGCGGATGCGTTCGGCCCGACCGAATGCGGCACACCTGGGGCTCGCTCAGCTGCCCGTCGCCGGAATCGTCACGCAGAATGTCGACGGACTCCACCAGGCCGCGGCACGGGAGGAGGGCAGTCGCAGTCCGGTCATGGACCTGCACGGCAGCCTGGATCGCGTCATCTGCCTCAAAGAGGGACACATGTTCGACCGGGACTGGGTCCAGGCCCAGTTGAGCGAGCTCAACCCTGACTTCGCGAAACTCGTGGGCATCGATCCGATCGATGTCGAGACGGCCCCCGACGGTGACGTGGACTTAGAGGAGACGGCGGACTTCATTGTCGCCGATTGCCCCCGCTGTGGCGGAATCCTCAAACCCGATGTCGTGTACTTCGGTGACTCCGTGCCTCCGGCAAGACTGCAGGAGGCGAATCGCATCTGCGCTGACGCGAGCGGGATCGTTGTGCTCGGATCCTCGCTCGCGGTGCTGTCGGGACTGCGCTTCGTGCGAGCGGCTGCGAAGGCCGAGAAACCGGTCGTCATCGTCACCGACGGTCCCACCAGGGGAGATGAGCTCGCTGACTACCGCTCGATCTCCCGCGTCGGCGATTTCGTGGAGGACTGGGCACTCAGAGGAATCCAAGGCGATGATGACAAGCTTCAGGCATGAGCAATCTTGCCCGAACCGAACGCCTCCGCCTCGTCGATACAGCCAATAGGGCCGGTGAAGACGCCCCGACGCTGTGCGAGGGTTGGACGACACGAGACCTTGCCACTCATCTCGTCATCCGCGAACGTCACCCCGTTGCCGCCCTCGGCATCTTCATGCCGAAGCTCGAAGGCAAGCGCGAGGAACAGGAACGGGCGTATGCCTCGATGCCGTATTCGAGTCTGCTGGGTCTCGTGGCATCCCCGCCGAGGTGGACCCCGGGTCGGTGGCCCGGCGTCGAATCCGTGATGAACACCGCCGAGTACATCGTCCACCACGAAGACATCCGACGCGCGGAGATCGAATGGATCCCACGCCGGCTGTCCCTGCCGGAGAACCGTGCCGTGTGGACAGCGTGCCGAACCGCACTCCTGCCCTTCGCCGCCAAGGCCGAAGGCCGCGTCACGATCGTCAGCCCCGGATTCGGCCAGCACAGTACGGGCAGAAGATCCGGCGGGAGCAAGGGCAGCGCCCAGGAGGTCACCATCACCGGAGAGCCCGTGGAGATCCTGCTCTACCTGATGGGCCGACAGAAGCATGCCCTCGTCGATGTGAAGTGAGGGGCCGCATCGTTGGGCGAGGCGGGGGAAAACCCCCGACCAGCTGAACGGTTTGTATCATTCCCCTGCCAAGTGCAAGTTCCTAAGCTGATACCAACAGCAGCCGCACAAGCAGAGGCAGAGAGATGAACCCCACCCCCAACTCCGACTACACAGCAGAGACCAACTACCCCTCGACCACCGGATATCCCTCAACCACCGGCAGCCAGGGCTACCTCGAATCGAACCAGGGGTACAACACAGGCGCACAGCCACCGCAGTCCTACCGCGCCAGGGCGGAGGAAGATCCGGGCAAGGTCCTGGGAATCATCTCGCTGGTCGCGACCCTCTCGACCTTCCTGGGCTTCAACTTCCTCGGCCCCATCGTCGGCATCATCACCGGCCATATGGCGCGCAAGAACTCACGAAGCGCGGGCTTCGCCGACAACGAGATGGGCAAATGGGGCTTCATCCTCGGCATCGTCTTCGTCTCAGTGGCAGCACTGGGCGGACTGCTCGGCCTGTCCATCGCAGGATTCGCCGGACTGGCAGGACTCCTCGGGGCCTAGTACCCGATCCAGGCTCCGCGCTCCTGGTCGAGCACACGAGGGTGGAGCAGGGTCGAGGCCTCAACATCACCGACGGAAGCCCGATCACGGTCGGGCGGGAACGTGGTGGAGGACGCGAGCACTTCAGCCGTCGCGAATTTCAATCCCTCGGGAGCATCCCGGGGGATTGTCACGTTCGGGCCCTGCTCCTCGGCTTCACTGCCTTCGGAGGCATCGGCGAGGAAGTAGCCCCAGTCACCGAAGCTGGGGACATCGACGTGATAGGGCGTGGTGGCCAGGCCCGCCTCAGCGACGGCTTCCCCGATACCCCAATAGGCCTCCGGAGCGAAGTACGGGGAGCCGGCCTGAACGACGAGCCTGGCCTCGGGGGACATGACCTGCTTGATCAGTCCGTAGAACTCGATGCTGTAGAGCTTCGAGGTGGCGACATCGTCCGGGTCAGGCAGATCGGCGATGACCGCATCGTAGGCCGTGTGCTCGGCTTCGCGCAGCCAGGTGAAGGCATCGGCGGCGATGGTCGTCACACGGGGATCGTCGAGGGAGTCTTCGTTGAAGTCGGTGAAGTGGTCCGAGGTCTTGGCGAGTTCGAGGACGCGGGGGTCGAGGTCGACGAGCGTCACCGATTCGACATCGGGATATTTGAGGATCTCCCGCACAGCCAGTCCGTCCCCGCCGCCGAGAACGAGGACATTGCGCTTGGGCCCGTTCATGAGCGGGTGGACCAGGGACTCGTGATAACGGTATTCGTCGGCCGAAGCGAACTGCAGGTCCCCATTGAGGTAGAGCCTTGTGTCCCCGGTCTTCTTCGACTCGGTGAGCACGATCTCCTGGTAGTCCGTGCGCTGGGAGTAGACGATCGGGTCGCGGTAGAGGCGCTGCCGGGTCGTCATCTCGATGTCATCGGTGAACACCCAGACCACGGTGAGCCCGCCGACGATGAGGACGAGCAGGCCAGCCAAGATGACCTGCGTGCGGGTGCGGATCTCGGTGCGGAAGAGCCAGAGCACGATGAGGATGCCGACGACGGCGTTCGTGATCCCCACCGCCAGAGCCCCTCTTGGCAGGCCGAAGATCGGGAGCAGGACGAAGGGGAAGGCGAGGCCGCCGACCAGCCCGCCGACGTAGTCCGCGGCGAAGAGATCGGCGACAGCGCTGGAGGCCTTCTGCGCACGGATGCGTTGGACGAGCTCCATGAGCAGGGGGATCTCCGCGCCGATGAGTGCGCCGATGACGAAGGTGAGGGCGACCATCGCGACGGTGTAGATGTCGGCGAAGGCGAACGCGAGGTAGAGCAGGATGACCGAGAGGCCGCCGATGATGCCCAGCGCGGCCTCGATGAGGGCGAAGGCGACTGCGGCGAACTCGGTCAGGCGTTTCGTGGCCAGGGACCCGATGCCCATCGCGAAGACCATGACCGAGAGGACAATCGAGGCCTGAACGATGGTGTCGCCGAGGAGGTAGGAGCCGAGTGTGACGAGCGCGAGCTCGTAGACCATGCCGCAGCTGGCGCAGATGAAGACGGCCAGGAGCACGAAGAAGCGGGCGGGTCCTGGCTTCAGCGGCAGCGTGATCGGTTTGCTGCCGCCGACGGTATCGGCGTTACCGGATTCTGTCGGTGAACTCAAAGGAGCGCTGCGGCCATGATGCCCGCGATGCCCACGTGAGCGGAGGCATTGACCCACACTTCAGGGTGAAACGCATCGGGTTTGATCATATCGCCGAGCTTGCCGGGGGTGAAGGCGTCGATGAGCAGGAAGCTCAGGGCCATGAGGATGATGCCGACGATGCCGAAGACCAGGGTGGAGATGATGCCGAAGACGAAATCATCCGCGCTGGCCCGGATCGCGGCGATGACGATGATCGCCACACCGAGGAGGTCGGAGGCGACGAGGATCACGGCATTCTTCGACTTCTGCTGCCAGAGGATGACGTGCAGCTTTCCCGGGGTGAGGAGGTCGACGACGAAGTAGCCGATGAGCATGAGCGCGAGGCCGCTCACGGCATAGGAGAGGACGATCCCGATCTCAAGGAAGAGGTCTGCCAACATGATTGCCTTTCAGAGTGCTGTCGGTGCTGTCATTTGCCGCGAACGTTGTCATTTGCCGGTGCCGGGTCCGCCGCCGCGGAATCCCGAGCCGTCGCCGTAGTTCGATCCGACGCTGCTGGAGCCGCCGCCGAAGAAGGGCAGGAAGAAGAATCCGCCGCCACCGCCACCCGAGCCGTCCGAGTCATCCGTGCAGCCATTCATGATGTTGCCGAGGATCAGGACGATGACTACCAGAGCGATGATGGTGCCGCAGCCGGAGCGTTTCTTCGGGCCGCCGGAATTGTTGTTCGAGGGCCCGGAGCCGCGATTGCCCCCGGACCCGCGGTCTCCGCCGCCGGAGCCGCGCCCGTTCTCGGCGTCGAAGTTGAAGGAGCCTCCACCCATGGAGACATTGGGATCGTGGCTCATGATCTCCTCCTCAGCTGACTGTGGCTGTGCACGATCTGACGGTGCTGCGGATAGCAGTGCCAGCTCTGCCAGGAGAGCTGCTCGGAACTGCAGTCGGTCAGTGCCAGCGCCGTCAGCGCACCCGGTTCACCGGGGAAGTCAACGACGAGGTGACGGTCGTGGGCACTCGAACGGGCCACCACCTCAGCGGCGGCATCACTGAAGCTGCCTGTCACATCTGTGAGCTCACTGCGGAACTGATGTCGGGTGAATCCCGACCAGGATCCAGCGGTGGTGCGAGTCGTGTCCCAGCCGGGACGCTCATCCTCGCCGAGGCAGGCGAAGGTTTCGATGAAGGCGTCGGTGTCGCTCTCGCTCAGGATCACCTGGTGGGAGGAGCCGATGACGTGGAGCTCGAGCTGCAAACGATCCTGCCCATTCGACGACGGCAGGTCGATGAAGTCGGAGGCCAGAGGGGTGATGCGGCCATGGGCGAGGCTGAAGGTCAGCGCCTGGGCAGACGTATCGGCGAAGGCCACGTCGACGCTCAGGTGCTGGGACGGCACCGGGTGTGTCAATGGGGGAGTGAGTGTCATCAGCTGCCCGAATAGATGGTGAAGGAACCGACCGGGATCGATTCGCCGGTGCTCACTTCCCAACGGCCGTGGTCGAAGCGTTCGAAGGCAAGCAGTTTGTGATCATCGGACTCGTAGTCGACGTAGTCGACGCCGCCCTTCTCATTGAGGCCGGTGGTGCCCTCGGAGCGATAGGAGGCGGTTCCGTGTTCGACGAGTTTGTACTCGGTGGAGTCGATGGTGATGGTCTTGGCCTTGGGCTCGATGTCGAGCTCGGGGCGATCACTCCACCGGGAGACCTGCAGATCGGGATCATTCTCGACGGTCAGCCACAGGCGGGTGGCGGACTGGTCGGCCTGGAAGAAGTGCTCGGCCCAGTCGTAGCCGCCTTCTGAGATGCGCAGGGTGCCGCGGACGAAGAACTTCTCATTGCCGAATTCGAGCAGGTCACCGGCCTTGATCGTCTCCGGATCCCCGCCTGCGTTCTGCTCGGGGGCGAACGGATCCTGAGGTCGGCGGGGTGCGGCCGCATTCTCTTCGAACTTGCGGCGGCTGGCGGCGCGCCTGCGGATGACGATCACCGTGATGAGAACGACGATGATGAACACCAAGACGGTGATGAGGATATTCGATGACACGGTTGCCTGCTTCGCTCAGATAGCCGGAACTTTCACACTCAACTGTAGTCGAATCGTCCCTCGAGCGCGGTCATGGAATCCGCAGGGAAGAAGCCGAGATCTCGGTTGAGCGCGTGCATCGGCCCATTGCCTGTGGCTGTATAGGTCTGGATCCAGGAGGCCTGGGCGACTTCCGGGATCTCGTGGAGCTGGCGCATGTTCGCGACTTTGAGTCCGCGTCCGATGCCGCGACCGCGATACGCTGCCTCGACGAAGGTGTCCTCCTGGACGACGATGTCCGTCTCGTGGCGGGAGACCATGATCTCCGTGTATCCGACGGCAACCGGCTCGTCCGCCGTGTTGTCATCGATCTCGGCGGTGACGTCGTTGACGTGGGCGATCGAGCTGACCAGAATCCAGCCTTGGTCGGCCATCCGCTCCTCATGGGTGCGGATCGCGCCGGCACCGGCATGCTTGAGTATGCGCGTGAGGTCACCGACCGGGACGTCCTCGTCCATCTGCTGACGCAGTCGTGCCCAATCTTCGACTGCTTCGTCCGGGCAGCCACCGATCCACGAGGTGATCGACACGTTCGGATCAGGGTCTGTCGCCAGTCGTGACTTCGCGGCCGGGTCCCTGTAGCGGTTGGCATCATCGCGCAGGTAGGCCGGCAGGTCCAGCAGCAGTCGCTGTTCCTCGTTGCCGATGATCAGGCCCTGTGCCTGTGCGAAGGCCACGCCCTCCGGGCAGTAGGTTTCGGTCTGGACGAGCTCCGTGCGTCCGCGCAGCAGATCCGCGACGGCTCCGGCGATCGACGTGCCGTACCCCTGTCGTCGGTGCGTGGGCAGAACTCCGATTTCGACGTCGGCGGGGGCGTCGGTGACGATGTTGATCTCGGCGCCGCCGATGGGCACCTCGCCGAGGTGGGCCACGAGTGCGATGTCGGACTTGTCCGAACGGGGCTGGGCGAACTGGGTGAGAGTCGACTCAAGGCTCTGCCACCAGGCGGCAGTGCGACCGAAGGTGTAGGCCTCGCACATGAGCTCACGCCATTGCGTGAGCCCGTCGACGTCGTCGGGCTCGATGCGGGTGATCTGGACATCGACCATAACTTGAGTCGACCATGCTTCACCCCGGATTTCAAGGATTCGAAGGAGGGTCCGATCCGTCCTCAGGCCCCGCCTCGGCGCTGGGATCCTCTGTGGGCAGGCGTGAGCCGATGTGCGCGTCGGGACTATTCATCACCCGGTAGACGAGGAAGGCGCCAACGCTGAAGACCACGATGATGGTCAGGATGAGGAAGATGACGGCGCCGAGACCCGGCTCCATCACTTGGCCATCCGACGCCGGTCGAGGAAGTTGGCGAAGCGGGCCCGGAAGGAGCCCATGCCGATCGAACCGGTGACTTCGATGGTCGGCTTGCGGCCCTCGGGGATCGCGTTGACCACGGACTTCACCGAGCCCCAGGACTTGGACAGATCGTCGACGTTGACGGCCCAGTCATCGGGAACGACGACGATGACCGACCCCATTCCTGCGACGACTTCGACATTGATGACCTCAAGGTCGGTCTCGACCTCGAGGAAGTTCAGTTCGACGTTCGACATCGACGGCTCGCACCTGATGGAGGGCGGGACCTGCCACCGTCCGCGGCGTAGTTCGCTCTCCCAGCCGGCCTTGATGACCAATGGCTTGCCTGACTCGATTGCCCGGCCCGCGGGAGTCGATCGGCTGACAGCGGTACCGGGGCGGAAACGATCAGAGGGCAGTTGGATGGTGAGGTCGGACAGGACCTCGTCGAGGTCGACAGGGAAGCGGGCGGCGTGGACCTTCTCCATACGTTCGTCGAGTTCCTCTACCGTGATCCGACCGTCGCCGGCGGCGTCGCGCAGGACTTCGATCGCTTCGTCACGCTCTTTGTGTCCGATGCGGTAGGTCTTCGCCGGGTCGTTTCCGGCACGATCGTCGTCGGGGGAATGGGAGGAGGAGTTGCTCATGATCTCTATCGTGCCCGATTCACGCGCTCGTCCACAACGGCAATGGGCGCAAGCTCACGATGGCGACGAGGAGCGGGTGCGTGTGTCGTGTCAGCCGTTGGCATTAGGCTAAGCATGTGTCCACCGCACTGTACAGAAGATACCGCCCAGAGACCTTCGATGAGGTCATCGGTCAAGAGCATGTGACCGATCCGCTGAAGGCCGCGATCGAACGTGGCCGCATCAACCATGCCTATCTGTTCTCCGGCCCCCGAGGCTGTGGCAAGACCACCTCGGCACGGATCCTGGCGAGGTGTCTCAACTGTGCCAAGGGGCCGACTCCGGTGCCCTGTGGTGAGTGCCCGAGCTGCGAGGACCTGGCCAACGGCGGCCCGGGTTCGCTCGACGTCGTGGAGATCGACGCGGCCAGCCACAACGGCGTCGACGATGCCCGCGACCTGCGTGAGCGCGCGATCTATGCCCCGGCCCGGGATCGGTACAAGGTCTTCATCCTCGATGAGGCCCATATGGTGACCTCGCAGGGCTTCAATGCTCTGCTCAAGATCGTCGAGGAGCCGCCTCCTCACATCAAGTTCATCTTTGCGACGACCGAGCCTGAGAAGGTCATCGGCACAATCCGCTCGCGGACCCATCATTACCCGTTCCGCCTGGTTCCGCCCGAGGCTTTGGGTAACTACATGGAAGACCTGTGCAGCCGCGAAGGTGTGCAGGTTGCCAAGGGTGTTCTGCCGCTCGTCGTGCGCGCCGGTGGCGGTTCCGTGCGTGACACCCTGTCCGTGCTCGACCAGCTCATCGCCGGTTCGGGTCCCGACGGCGTTGACTATGCCGGGGCCATCGCGCTTCTGGGGTATACACCTGATTCCCTGCTCAGTGACATCGTCGATGCTTTCTCTGCCGGCGACGGCGGCGGTGTCTACCGTGCTGTCGAGCGAGTCATCGAGTCGGGGCAGGACCCGCGTCGCTTCGTTGAGGATCTGCTCGAGCGCATGCGCGATCTCATCGTCATCAATGCTGCCCCCGAGGCGGCTCATGCCTTCTTGCCGGAGGTCCCTCCGGACCGCCTCGAGCGACTGACTCTGCAGGCCAGAGGCTTCGGCCAGGGTGAACTCTCTCGAGCGGCTGACCTGCTCAACCAGGGCCTGACCGAAATGTCAGGAGCAACCTCGCCGAGGCTGCAGCTCGAGTTGATCTGTGCCCGCATCCTTCTGCCCGGCTCGGGTCGCAGTCGCGATGCAGTGCTCAGCCGTGTCGAACGGATGGAACGCCGCATCGGCATGTCCGCTTCCGGAACGGCGGCGAACATTCCCCCTGCCCAGTCGGAGGCGGCTGACCCGTCCGGAGACGGCGGGCAATCGAACGCCACACCGCCAGCGCAGGGACAGTCGCAAGGTACTCCGGGACAGTCGCAAAGTACTCCGGGGCAGTCGCAGGTCGCGCAGGTTCCCGCAGCGCAGTCCTCGAACCAGGCTCCGTCTCCGAACCAGCCACAACGCGATGATTTCGACGAGCTCGCCGAGATGGCGGCTGCTGCCGAGTCCATGCTCAACGAGCCACCGGCCTCGTCTCCAACCGATAGTCCACAGGAAGACCGGTCGTCGCTGGCCGAAGACTCCGCCCAGGCGCCCGTCGCAGGGTCCTCGTCTCAGGAGCAGCCTGACCAGGCTTCGCAGCCTCAGCCACCAGAGATGCGAGCACCGGAGCCCCGGGCTCCGCAGCCTCAGCCACCAGCCGACCCAGCTCACGCTGACTCTGGTTCGGCCGAATCAGCTCCGGCTGAATCAGCTCCAGCGGATGCCTCTGCACCGGAGGGCGATGCCGTGGCCGGTGCCGGCAACATCGGCGGCGAAATCGAAGCGATTCGACGGGCTTGGCCGAGCATCCTTGCCGCAGTCGAGAAACGCAGCCGCCTGACCAGAGCGATCATTGCTGCGAATGCGATCCCGCAGTCGTATTCCGCTGGAGTCGTCTACCTCGGATTCAACAATGCCGGTTCCGTTCAGGGCTTCCAACAGAGAGACCATGCGGCCAAGCTGGCGATGGCGATCAATGACGTCCTCGGCATCCAGGCACGTATCGACATCGGTGATGTCGGTCGTATCGGCGGGAACTCGGGCCAGGCAGATACGGGACGCGGGACAGGCGGCAAGGGCGCCTCGGCGCCGGCGCCGAGCGAGGCTCCCGGAAATCGGGGACCTGCACCCGCCCAAAGACGACCCAGTCCGCAGGAAGTGGCCGCGGTCGTCGGCACACGCGAGGTCGACAAACCGCAGGTCGATCACGAGAAGTTCTGGGAGACCAGCGGCTCTCCGCAGGGCCCATGGTCCGATGACGACGAGGAGGGAGAACAGCCGGCGGCACACGAGGTACCTCAGCCACCGACTGATCAGCCACCGACTGATTCTGATTCCGGCTCAGATTCTGGTTCAGACTCCGCAGCCACCCCCGGCTCGCCATCTGCAGACGCTTCCAATGATTCCGGAGACGGATCAGGTGCCTTCTCTGGCCCCGCCGACGAGCCTGCTTCGTGGGAAGAGCTCGCTCCGACCGACCAGAACGTTCCGATCGACCAGAATGCGGCGGACCACGCGCAGCATTCAGGTGGTCAGTCAACACCTGTCGAGGAGTCAGCACCTGCCGAAGCGGCGTCTGAAGTTCAGAGTCCCGAACAGCCGGAATCGGATGAGTCACTGGCGGATTCGGACATCGTCGTACCCGACCTCTCCGATGAGGACTTCTTCAGCGATCCTTCGAGCACCACTGTCCCTGAGCAGTCGGAGATGGATCACCGGGCGGATTCCGCGCCACATGCCGCTGCACCGGCGGCACCGGAGGACGCGCCGATGGAGTATGTACAGCCTCGGTGGGAGGAACCGACCTGGCACGACGGGCCCAACGAAGAGGCCCCGAACCTCGGCGACTCCTCAGATGGACAGACCCGGTCAGCAGATTCGGGCGAGGAGTTCACGAGCGCAGGTTCGGGCGCTGTGGAAGTCGGAGCACTTGTCGTACCTCCCCCGGAAGACGACGATCTCGACTTCCTCGGTGACTACACCGATGGTGGTTCGGGACTGCCGGAGACTGCCTCTCAGCCGCCTGCCCAGGCCTCACGACCACAGGGGCATGGAGCGGCCAAGCCGTTCAAGTCCCGTTTCGCCGCTCTTGCTGAAAAGCACGGTGGCAGCACCCCGCAGCCACCGGCCCAGACCGGAGAGAACGGGTACCCGCAGAACGGGAACTCCACGATGCCCGGATCTTCAGCGGATGACGCCCACGCTGATGCTCGGCCTCAGAACTCAGGAGCTGATGAGGACGAGTATGATCCGGAGACGGACCTCGACATCTCGGACGCCCCGCAGATCGGAGTGGCCGTGATCGCACGAGTCCTCGGCGGCGAGATCATTGACGAAAGAGAAGTATGAGCGCGGTTTACGAAGGTGCCCTGCAGGACCTGGTCGAGGAATTCGGCAAGCTTCCGGGCATCGGCCCGAAGTCCGCGCAGCGGTTGGCGTTCCACATTCTCCAATCCGAATCCGCCGACGTCAGCTCACTGGCACAGGCCCTGACTGAGGTGAAGAAGCGTGTGCGCTTCTGCGACATCTGCGGCAATGTCTCTGAGGAGGCAGAGTGCACAGTGTGCCAGGACCCACGTCGAGATCGCTCGATGATCTGCGTCGTCGAGGAGCCCAAGGATGTCGTGGCCATCGAGCGGACTCGCGAGTACCGGGGTCTCTATCACGTGCTCGGCGGTGCGATTGATCCGATGGCTGGGGTCGGGCCGGACAATCTGCGCATCAAGGAACTGATGCCGCGTCTGCAGAACGGCGAAGTCAAGGAATGCGTCATCGCCACCGATCCCAACCTCGAGGGTGAAGCCACCGCCACCTATCTGGTGCGTCTGCTCAACTCCCTGGGAGTGACTGTGACGAGACTGGCTTCGGGGCTGCCTGTCGGGGGAGACCTCGAATACGCCGATGAAGTCACTCTTGGGCGGGCCTTCTCGGGCCGCCGCGAAATGGACTGATTCAGGCTTCGCCGGCCGCCTCCTGCTGTTCTTTACAAGCCCTTATCCTCTCTTGACACCATATCGATTATCGTGAAGTATGTTGATTATCGATATATCGACTAACGATATGAAATGGTGAAGCTAGGCGATGAATTCAGGGTCGACGGTTTGATGACCCAGGAGGACTTGCCGAAGCAGGAAGGCAGGATCATGGCACAGGAGAATGGGCAGAGCGAAATGCCCGAAGAGCCAGACGACGCCGTCATCGGGAAGCCCAAGGGTGGGGTGAAGCGCGGTGACGATGCGGCCAAGCAGAAGGCGTTCGGCACGGGGTACGAACTCTGGGTGGGACTGGCACTTGGGTTCTACGTGATCTATGCAGTGACAGAGCTGGTCACTGACCTCGTGCATGCAAAGATCAGGCTGCCGCTCGAATTCGAGTCCGATGCTGTGGCGACACTTGGCTTCCCAGGGGGAGAGGCGACTCTGAGCGGACTGACTCAGATCACGGTGTCCACAACCGACCTGGCCACCGCGACGATGGTCCTGCTCCTCATTGCGAAGATCGCGCTGATCCTCACCTTCATAGTCGCTGCAGTCGCAATCGTTCCCGTCATCAGGGATATTGCCAAAGGTGACCCGTTCACCAGCCGTTCGATCATGGCGCTCGGAGTGCTCGAGAGCTTCATCGCCGTGGGATGGCTGGTCTATTTCGCCGCGATGGTGCTGGGCAGCAACATGGTCTCGCGCGATCTCGACATCGCCGACGAGGTAGGTCCCGGCGTGACGACGGTCCAAGCGTTCTTACTGCTGGGCGTCGTCGGAGGAATCGAGCTCCTGCGCAGGTGCTTCAAATCAGGTCAGAAGGCTTCCGAAGAACTCGAGGGCCTCGTCTGATGGTTGAGGAATTCGATTCACTCCACGTCGTCTGCCATCTGGACTCGCTGCTGACTCAACGAGGTCTGAGTCTGACTGAACTTTCGAAGCTCGTCGATGTGTCCCTGGCCAATCTCTCGGTTCTCAAGAACAACCGCGCCAAGGCCATCAGATACTCAACACTCATAGCACTCTGTCAGGTTCTGGACTGTCAGCCCGGGGACCTGTTCACCGTCAATGTCCGCCCCGACTGAGACGAGCCCACCACGTCGTCTGAGACGAGCAGATCGCATCGTCGTTCGAGTACTCGAGATCGTGAACAGCACGGGGATCCCGGCGGACTGTCGGTGCGAAAACCGCGTCTCTGAGCGGTGTCTGAATGACGGGCGAAGGTGAAGTGAAATTGCTGACCTCATATAATGGTCGAGGTGCCGGAGAGCCGACACGGCTGAAATCCTGATCGAAGCAAGCACGAGACCACCATGTTTGGAACCATGGAATCGATCGCCCGGCACGGAACTTATCAGCGATAAGGAAGAGACTGCAGTGAGCATAGTCGTCCAGAAGTTTGGCGGGTCCTCGGTAGCCGATGCGGAATCGGTGAAGCGGGTGGCCAAGCGAATTGTCGAAAACCGTCAGGCCGGTCACGAAGTAGTTGTCGTGGTGTCGGCCATGGGAGACAGCACCGACGATCTCATCGACTTGGCCCAACAGGTTTCTCCGATGCCCCCAGCCCGTGAACTCGACATGCTCCTGACTGCAGGTGAGCGCATCTCCATGGCAGTTCTTGCCATGGCGATTGCCAACCTCGGCGAGGAAGCACAGTCGTTCACCGGCTCACAGGCCGGTGTGATCACCGACGAGCAGTTCGGCAAGGCGCGCATCATCGACGTCACGCCAGGTCGCATCCGCTCGGCACTCGACCAGGGATACGTGGCCATTGTGGCCGGATTCCAGGGAGTCAGCCAAACAGCGAAGAACATCACCACACTGGGGCGCGGCGGATCAGATACGACCGCGGTTGCCCTCGCAGCGGCATTGGATGCCGATGTCTGCGAGATCTACACCGACGTCGATGGTGTCTTCACCGCCGACCCCCGCATCGTGCCCACAGCACACAAGATCGATGAGATCGGCTACGAGGAGATGATGGAGATGGCAGCCTCGGGCGCCAAGGTCCTCATGCTCCGGTGCGTCGAGTACGCCCGCCGGTACAACGTGCCCGTGCACGTGCGGTCCTCATTCTCACGTAATCAAGGCACCTGGGTGACCGACTCACCCATTCCTGAAGCCTTCCGGCCGAAACAGGGATCGAAGGCCCCGGCAATAGCGGAATCAGAAACGGAGTCCAACATGGAACAGGCAATCATTTCCGGAGTCGCCCATGATCGCTCGGAGGCCAAGGTCACGATCGTCGGCGTTCCCGACGTTCCCGGCAAGGCTGCCGAAATCTTCAACACCATGGCCGCGACGGAGATCAACATCGACATGATCGTCCAGAACATCTCCACCCGCGAACCCGGCAAGACCGACATCTCCTTCACTCTGCCGATGGATGACGGCGCCAAGGCGCTCGAAGCCCTCGATGCGGTGAAGACCTCGATCGGCTTCGACCAGGTCCGCTACGACGACCAGATCGGCAAGCTCTCGGTCGTGGGCGCAGGGATGCGCTCTCACCCAGGCGTGACCGCCATCCTGTTCGAGGCCCTGAGCAATGCCCAGGTCAACATCGACATGATCTCCACCTCGGAGATCCGCATCAGCGTCGTCACACGAGCAGACATCCTCGACGACGCCGTCCGTGCCGCACATGCCGCGTACGGACTCGACAGTGAAGACGACGAAGCAGTGGTTTACGGAGGTACCGGACGATGAGCGTCAATATCGGAGTAGTCGGAGCAACCGGTCAGGTGGGCGGCGTCATGCTCGACCTGCTGGCAGACAATCCCGGGTTCGAGATCAACAGCCTGCGACTCTTCGCCTCGGCGAGGTCGGCCGGCAAGGTCGTCGATTTCAACGGTGAGTCCATCACCGTCGAGGATGCCGCCGAGGCGGACCCCAGCGGGCTCGATATCGCATTGTTCTCCGCCGGTGGGGCCACTTCCCGTGCCCAGGCAGAACGTTTCGCCGCGGCCGGAGCCATCGTCGTCGACAATTCCTCGGCGTGGCGCTCGGATCCTGACGTCCCCCTGGTCGTCAGCGAGGTCAACCCAGAGGCCCTGGACACACTGCCCAAGGGCATCATCGCCAACCCGAACTGCACCACGATGGCCGCGATGCCGGTCCTCAAGGCGCTCGATTCCGCCGCTGGCCTCCAGCGACTCATCGTCAGCACCTATCAGGCAGTGTCCGGCTCCGGCGTGAGCGGAGTTGAGGAACTCGCCAGCCAGCTCGAAGCCGGAGTCGCCGACTCACGCAAGCTGGCCCGCGATGGCAGTGCGGTCAGCCTGCCTGCCCCGGACAACTACGTCGAACCCATCGCATTCAACGTCCTGCCCATGGCCGGATCCATCGTCGACGACGGTGAGCTGGAGACCGACGAAGAGAAGAAGCTGCGCAACGAGAGCCGCAAGATTCTCGGTAAGCCAGACCTCCTCGTGGCGGGAACCTGCGTTCGCGTTCCCGTGTTCACGGGACACAGCCTGAGCATCCACGCTGAGTTCGACTCCGAGATCACCCCGGCAAAGGCCACCGAGGTGCTCGCCGAAGCACCGGGTGTCGAACTGGAGGACGTCCCAACACCGTTGAAGGCAGCGGGCAAGGACGCGAGCTTCGTCGGCCGCATCCGTGCCGACCAGTCTGCCCCTGCAGGTAAGGGCCTCGTCCTGTTCGTGGCCAACGACAACCTGCGCAAGGGTGCTGCCCTGAACACAGTGCAGATCGCAGCATTGCTGGCGAAGAAGGTTGAGTCACAGGCCGCCTGAGCACAGATCACAGGCACGCTCGAGCTGAGCTGAATGGGAGCCGCCCGAAGACCGTTGGTCTCGGGCGGCTCTCGTGATTCCACACATAAACAAGTTGCTATATATAAATATTTATATTAGTGGTGTCCCTTCGAGCGCAGTAGGGTGAACGTCGTTGACACACCGGCCCTCGCTCACGCTCTGAAAGGCACACCATGCGCTCTTCCCGACTCGGCATCATGTCCGGGGCAATCGCTCTGACCACTGTTGCGGCACTGAGCGGGTGCGGGGGGCAGGCCTCTGGATCCACCGAGCTCTCGGTCGTCGCCTCGACCAATGTGTACGCCGACATCGTGTCCCAAGTGGCAGGAGACTTCGCGACGGTCAGCGCGGTCATCGATGACCCCAACCAGGACCCGCACTCCTATGAGGCCACGACACAGGACCGCCTGAAGCTGTCGAAGGCCGACCTGGTCATCCAGAACGGCGGCGGCTACGACTCGTTCATGACCACAATGCTCGAGGCCTCCGACGTCGACGTCGACACCATCGACACGGTCTCCATCTCCGGTCTGCCAGGATCCGAGGACCTCGGCAATGAACCCCATGATCACGGTGATGAGGAAGCCAAAGGCGGCGGCCACGTCCATGAACACGGCGAAGAAGAAGGCCACGACCACAGCGAAGAAGAGGGCCACGACCACGCCGAAGAAGACGGTGACGAGCACGCCCACGGGGAGTTCAACGAACATCTCTGGTACTCGGTGCCCACGATGACGAAGCTCGTCGACGAGGTTGCGACCCACCTCGGCGAGGCCGAACCCGAACACAAGGATGACTTCGCGGCCAATGCCGATGAGTACAAGAAGACGCTGGAGAAGCTGCAGTCGCAGATCGATGATGCCAAGACCAAGCACGAGGGTGACGAGGTCGCGGCCACTGAGCCCGTGCCGCTGTGGCTGTTTGCGGATATGGGGTTGAAGAACATCACCTCTGATGAGTTCCTCGAAGCAGTGGAAGAGGGCAACGATGTGCCGCCGCTGGTGCTGAAGAAGGCCGAGGAGCAGATCTCGTCGGGGGACGCGGTCCTGCTTGGGTACAATACTCAAGCGGCAGGTCCACAGGCAGAGCAGCTGAAATCCACGGCTGAGAAGTCCGATGTTCCGGTCGTCGACCTCGGCGAGACGATGCCGGCCGATACGCACTACGCGGATTGGATGGGCGAGTACATCACCGAAATCTCCACCGCGCTCGAAGGACATGAACACTGAGAATGGCCCCTGATTCCCACGTTTCTCCAGAGCAGACCACGGCCGCCGGCCATCCTCCGGTGATCAGTCTGCGCGACGCCGAACTGCGTTTCGGGGAGCGTGTGCTCTGGCATGACCTCGACCTCGACGTTGCGCCGGGGGAATTCGTGGCGGTGCTGGGACCCAACGGGACCGGCAAGACATCGCTGCTCAAAGTGCTGCTGGGCCAGCATTCGCTGTCGACGGGCTCGGCCGAGGTCGGCGGCAGGAATGTTCATGCGGGCAATTCGGCCATCGGCTACATTCCCCAGCAGCGCGGAATCGACCAGCACACCCCGATGCGAGGTCGCGATCTGGTCCGGATGGGCATCGACGGGCACAGGTGGGGGCCGGGCCGATTCCGCCGACGTCGTCGTCAGCAGGTTGACGAGCTGCTGAACTCCGTCGGCGCCCGCGACTATGCCGATGCGCCAGCCGGGACACTGTCCGGTGGTGAGCTCCAACGACTGCGCGTGGCCCAGGCCCTGGCCAACGACCCTTCGGTGCTGCTGTGCGACGAACCGCTGCTGTCTCTGGACATCCACCATCAGAAGGTTGTGGCCAGTCTGCTCCATGAGCAGCGGGTCAAACGCAACACAGCAGTCCTCTTCGTCACCCATGAGATCAACCCGATCCTGCCCTATGTCGACCGTGTCCTCTATATCGTCGGCGGTCATTTCCTCGTCGGCACCCCCGCCGAGGTGATGACCACCGAATCGCTGTCCCGGCTCTACGGCTCCCCAGTCGAAGTGGTCCGGGTGGGCGGTCGGCTCATCGTCGTCGGCGGCGAGGCCGAATGTGTCGACCATCATGTCCACGACGGTGACATGACCATAGAACGAGGTGCGATCTGATGACGGCTCAGGAGATCTTCGGCAGCCTCTTCACCTTCGAAGACTACGGCGAGCTGGTGGCGCTGCTGTTCAACTCGCTCATCGCGGCCGGGCTGCTCGGCGTCGTCGGCGGACTCATCAGCGTCTTCGTCATGGCCCGCGACATTCCCTTCGCAGTCCACGGAATCTCTGAGCTCTCGTTCGCCGGTGCCGCGTTCGCCCTGCTCATCGGGTTCGACGTGGTGGGCGGTTCCATCATCGGCTCCATCATCGCCGCTCTCATCATCGGCGTGGGCGGAGCCAAAGCCTCGGAGAAGAATGCCATCATCGGTGTGCTCATGCCCTTCGGCCTGGGCTTGGCGATTCTGTTCCTGGCCCTCTACGACGGTCGGGCCGCCAGCAAGTTCGGGCTGCTGACCGGTCAGATCGTGGCCATCACCCCGAGCCAGATCATGACCCTGGTGGTGTGTTCGCTGATCGTGCTCCTGGTGCTCGCCGTGATCTGGCGCCCGCTCATGTTCGCCAGCCTCGACCCCGAGGTCGCACGCGCCAAAGGGGTGCCGGTGTCCGGGCTGACGATCGTCTTCATGCTCGTCCTCGGCCTGGCCGTGGCATTGAGCGTGCAGGTGGTGGGCGTGCTCCTCGTGCTGGCTCTGCTCATCACTCCGGCGGCGGCTGCCACCCAGCTCTCGGCATCCCCGGTGTGGGTGCCGGTGCTCAGCGTCATCTTCGCCGTCACGTCATCCGTCGGCGGCATCCTCATCGCACTGGGCTCACCCGTGGTGCCGATCAGTCCGTTCGTCACCACGATCTCCTTCCTCATCTACCTCGTCTGTCGCCTCGTGGGGCGGCGTCGGATGAAGCACCTACACCATCGCCGCACGGCCCGTGCCGCAGATGAGCACGAGAATCCGGTCGCGCCCGTGGCCTGAGGCTCCGTCAGGCAGTCTGTGGGAAAGCGGAGAGGATCGCCGACTAGAGTTGGACGAATGAAGAAGCGTGCACTATTCGCCGGCGCCCTTGCAGTCCCCGCGGCGGCCGGAATCTGGGGAGCGGTCATCGAACCGCACCTCTTCACGGTCCGGCGCCACACACTGCCGGTACTGCCCGCCGGAGCCAAGAGCATCCGAATGCTGCACGTCTCCGATCTGCATCTGGCTCCCTGGCAGAAACACAGAGCCGCATGGGTCAAAGCGCTGACCCGGCTGGAACCCGACGTGGTGGTCAACACCGGCGACAATCTCTCTGCTGACATCGTGCCCACCGTCCTCGATGTCTTCGCTGGGCTCCTCGACGTTCCCGGCGTCTTCGTCCTCGGCTCCAACGACTTCTTCTCACCCACGGCGAAGAACCCCGCGAAGTATCTGCGCTCACCCTCAGAGGTGAAGCACCGTAGTCAGCCCGACCTCGATGTCAGGGCCCTGATCCGCGGGTTCGAGGCGAGCAGCGTCGAGACAGGCAGCCACGTTTCGTCAGGTGACACGCCCGCCGCAACCCGTGGGTGGCATTTCCTCGACAATGCCGAGGCGAGTCTGACGATCAGGGGGACCAGGATCGATTTCTGTGGTCTCGGGGATTCCCACATCGACCGTGACCGAATCCAGCTAAGCGAGGGCCAGGGGCGCGGTCCGAGGGCGTACGACTACCCTCGGTTCGACCCTGCTGCCGGAGTGAAGGTGGGCGTCACACATGCGCCGTATTCACGCACCTTGGAGGCGTTCACCTCGGCGGGGGCCGATCTCATCATGACCGGACACACCCACGGGGGTCAGATTCGGGTCCCCTTCTGGGGAGCGCCGGTGACGAACTGCGACCTGGATAGGACACGCGCGAGAGGTGTCTTTCCGTATCGAAAATCTCTTGTCGAGATCTCTGCCGGCTTGGGTTTCTCGCCCTTCTCACCGGTGCGTTTCGCCTGCCGTCCCGAGGTCAGCCTGTTGACCTTGGTTCCCAGAGGCTGACGTTCTCAACGGTTTTTGAGAATTTGCACAACTCGTATTAGCTAAACTTGTTGGCATGGTGTCTCCTGAGTCAAATCCGAATCCGACCAAGACGGGCGCGTTCCTCCAGTTCGTCGCCGTGAGCGCGGTGGCGGGAATCGTCGCCGCCGGTCTTGCCATCCCCGGGGTCGGCGTCGCTACTGCCAGCGCAAACAGTGCCGTCGAGATCTTCAATTCGCTTCCCGCCACCCTGGAGATCCAGGACCTGGGGGAGAAGTCGACGATGCTCGCCTCCGACGGATCGGAGATCGCAGAGTTCTACTGGCAGAACCGAGTCGAGGTGCCCCTCGATGAGATCTCAGACCACATGCAGGACGCGACGATCGCAGTCGAGGACTACAGGTACTTCGAACACGGCGGCGTCGACATCGAAGGCATCGCCCGCGCGGCGGTGCACAATATGGTGTCCTCGACGACCCAGGGCGGATCAACGCTGACTCAGCAGTATGTGAAGAACGTGCTCGCGGAGAACGCTCATGCCGAGCAGGACCGGGAAGGCGTGGAAGCGGCCAAAGAGTCGGAAGGCACGGCCGGCTATGCGCGTAAGCTGCGCGAAGCCAAACTTGCGGTGGCAGTTGAGAAGAAGTACGACAAGAAAGACATTCTCAACCGCTACATGAACATCAACAACTACTCCGGTTCGCCCAATGCCTACGGCGTGCAGGCGGCCGCCCACAAATACTGGGGCATCGACGCAAAGGACCTCAACATTCCGCAGTCGGCAATGCTCGCCGGCATTGTGCAGAACCCTTCTGCGTTCAACCCGCAGCGGTTCCCCGACCAGGTGAAGAAGCGCCGCAACACGGTGCTGGGGCAGATGCTCAAGTACGACCACATCACTCAGAAGGAATACGACAAGGCGGTCAAGACCGACCTCGACCTCGACCTGCATGAGACACCTAACGGCTGTACCTCGGCGAAGAGCAACGCGGAGTTCTTCTGCGACTACGTTGAGAACGTCATCAAGAACGACGAGACCTTCGGCGACACCGTCGACGAACGCATTGCCTTCCTGCAGCGAGGCGGGCTGACGATCAAAACCAGCCTCAATCCAGACATTCAGAAGATCGCTGACAAAGAGGTCAAGAATCGTGTTCCCGTGGGCGACCCCTCGGGCGCCGGACACGCCCTGGTCACGATCGAACCGGGCACGGGTGAAGTCATCGCCATGGCTGAGAACCGCGAATACACGGTTGGTGAGGTCAAGAAGAACGAAAAGAACAAGAAGACCAGCATCAACTACACGGTGGACCGGAAACACAATGGCGGCGGCGGTTTCCAGGTCGGTTCGACGTGGAAGCCCTTCGTGCTGGCAACGTGGCTGAAATCCGGCCGCGGCCTCAACACCACGGTCAACGCTACGAAGCGCAACTTCCCGGCAAGTTCCTGGAAGTACGAGGGCTGTCCGAACATGGGCGGTGACTGGGACCCGAACAACGCCGGTGACGGTGAGGGCAAGGGCTCGATGACCGCGCTGGAAGCCACGAAGAAGTCCGTGAACACCGGCTACGCTGCCATGGGCAACCAGCTCAACATGTGCAAGGTCATGGACACGGCCATGGACTTGGGAATTCGCTACGGCAGCGGCGAGAAGCTGGACTTCAAGAACGAAGCTGGATTCATCCAGGCGCTGTCCCCGTCATCGATCCTGGGTACGACTGAGACCACTCCGATCGCGATGGCGGCAGCATTCGCCGCTTTCGCAAACGAAGGCGAGTTCTGCGGCCCGAAACCGATCCTGTCCATCAAGGACCGTTCAGGCAAGAAGCTCGATGTGCCGGGAGAAGGCTGTAAGCGAGTCCTCGACAAAGAGGTGGCCAAGGGCGTCGCCTATGCGCTGTCACAGACGTTCAACGGCGGTACGACCACTCAGTTGAAGATCGGTGTGCCAGCAGGTGCAAAGACCGGTACGACGAACTTCGACGTCGGCCACACCTGGTTGCTTGGGTTCACCAAGACGCTGGCGACTGCGGTCTGGACCGGTGACCCGGCTGGAACGCGCGATTGGCGAAACAACAGCCAGGGCGCTGTCCGCGGACACGTCTACGGTGCCACGATCTCCGGCAAAACCTGGCAGGCCTATATGAGCCAGGCTGTCAAGGAGACGAAGGGCAACACCGGATTCCCCAAGCCGAGTTCCAAGTACATGGGCGGCGGCGGCAGCACCGGAGGCTCCGGCGGTGGCGGTGGCGGCACTGGCGGTGGCGGCACTGGCGGCGGCAACGGCGGCGGTGGTGGCACCGGCGGCGGTGGCGGCGGCAGTAACAACGGCGGCGGCAACGGCGGCGGAGGCGGCAGCAACAACGGCGGCGGTGGAGGCACCGGCGGCGATGGTGGCGGCGGAGGCGGAGACGAAGCTCCGGGCCTCGGCGGCAACTGAGCGCCGGACATCCTGAGAATCAGCGGGGTGGGACGATCATGACGATCGTCCCACCCCGCTCTCGTCGATCCATGCCTTTCATACAGTGACATGGGTGGCTGTAGGTGCACGGGTTCTCGGCTAGTGTTGGGAACGACAATGATTGCCGGTCGCGCACCCAAAGAACAATCGGCATTCGGTCCATGCAGACGCTCGTTCCGATGACGCATCGGGGACTCGGGCAGACAAAGACTCAAGGAGAATCATGACCAAGTGGGAATACGTCACCGTGCCGCTCATCGTCCACGCGACGAAGCAGATCCTCGACCAGTGGGGCGAAGACGGCTACGAACTCGTCCAGGTTGTCCCGGGCCCCGATAACAACGGACTCGTGGCTTACCTCAAGCGTCCCAAGGCCTGAATCAGCACAGCCTGAGCACCAGAACCTGAAGATCAGCCTGACCTGTCAACACCCCCGTCGAAGGAACCAACATGTCGAAGACCCTAGACCGCATTGCTGAACTCGGTCTCACCCTGCCAGATGTCGCCGCTCCTGCTGGCGTCTACGTCCCAGCACTGCGCACCGGCAACTACGTCTACACCTCCGGCCAACTGCCCGTCGTTGACGGAAAGCTGCCGGCGACGGGCCACATCGGCTCGGATGTCGATCTCGAGACCGGTTACGACCTGGCACGAACTGCAGGGCTCAATGCTCTCGCCGCGATCGCCGGCGTCATCGGCGATCTCGACAAGATAGTGCGTGTCGTCAAGGTCACCGGATTCGTCAACTCCGCTGATGACTTCACACAGCAGCCAGCCGTCATCAACGGCGTCTCCGAACTCTACGGCGAAATATTCGGCGACCGGGGCCAGCACACGCGCAGCGCGGTCGGCGTGAACACTCTTCCTCTCGGCACCCCCGTCGAGGTCGAGGTCGTCGTCGAGGTCGAGGACGATGCCGCTTAGCGGACGGACCCTGCCCGTCTCGTCGGAGCTGCGTTGGCTTTTGGACCAATGGCAGTCCGACGGGCGGTTCCCGGTTCCCGAAGCTCCCCGACCCGCCTCGGCGATCGTATTGATCAGGGACTCACTGGAAGGTGTGGAAACCTTCATCACTCGGCAGCTTGATGCCAGGGGAATCGAGGATCGCAACCGGCTGGCCTACCCGGTCAGCAACTTACGCCCCGGCGACCTGCGTAGCCTGCCTCTTGCCGGATGGAATTCAGCCCGCTGCGCGCGGACACTGAGCATCGACAATAAGTCACGGGCACTGCACCACTTCTCGGCCGCGGCCCGCATCTCATTCGCCGCTGCAGGCGTCCTGTTGGCCGAGGACGTCGACCGGGACATTGTGGCCACACCACAGACGGATTGGCGCGGAACACGGGCGCGACTGTTCTCCAGCGAGATCTCCTGGTCCCAGATCCTGCGCGAACGTGATCTCAGACTGCGACCGGATCTGTGCAAACCATGGCTGCGGTGGATCAACACAGCGACCCAGCTGCACCGCTTCGACACCACATTCTTCTTGGCCACAGTGCCGTTTGGACAGGACATCGACTTCCTGTCCCCGAACGAGACGTCCGGAGGATGGAAACGACCCCAGGAGATCCTCGCTGACGCAGGTGGGGATCCCGACCGGATCAGCGCGAGCACACGGCTGATCGCGGAGAGTCTGGTGGATGTGCCCAGCGTCGGAGCGGCCATGGCCCAGGTGCGTGACCTGCACCCGCTGCGGCCCGAGGTCACCAACGACGACGGCGAATGGCGTGTCGTCATCCATCCCGGACGCGACCTCTACCGCAAGGGCACCCTGCGCGACTATGCAGTAGCCGTCGGTGACGACGAGAACGACCAGAGCCCAGGGTTTCTGTCCCTGAGCGACGATGATGACAACGCCGAAACCGGCGAGGAGGAGACAGAGGACTCATGAGGATCCGCGCGAACAATCCGTCCCCGATGACGTTGACGGGCACCAACACCTACGTCATCAATTCGGCTGATGACACTTCGTCGGTGCTCATCGATCCCGGTCCTGAAATGGCCGAACACCGGGACAACTTCATGTCCGAGATCGGTGATCGAACGCTGACGGCCATCATCCTCACCCATCAGCACGCCGACCACTCGGAGATGCTCGGCAGTGTGGAGCAGTGGGCACCGGGCGTGCCTGTGTACTCAGTGCTTGAGAAATTCAGCCGTCTGACACCTCCTGTGATCGATGGTGACAGGATCGCATTCGGCACTGACACCACCGATGCCCTAGAAGTCGTAGCAACGCCAGGTCACACGATGGACAGCATCAGTCTCATCCATGATCACGTGCTCTACAGCGGCGACACGGTCCTGGGGGAGGGGACGACGATCGTCACCCACCCCGAAGGGTCTCTGCGCGACTACCTGGAGTCACTCGACCGTCTGCTGCGTCTGCTAGACGAGGGGCGCTATTCCACCATCGAGCCCGCACACGGTCCCAGCATCGAATCCCCGGCCCAAGTGCTCGAGTACTACCGCAGCCATCGCCTCGAACGCATCGAGCAGGTCAGAGCCGCCCTGGATCAGGGAGCAGCGAGCGCCACCGAAGTCTGCGACATCGTCTACCACGATGTCGACCCGAGCGTCCGCGGAGCAGCCGAACAGATCGTGCGGGCTCAGCTGAACTACCTCGGAGCCCTCGCCGAGGGCGACCAAGGGTGAGGCACTCCCTGTGAGGGCAGATATTTGAGGCAATACGAACGCCCAGGCACAGAGTGTGCCTGGGCGTTCGTATCACGTGCGCGTTTCAGTGGCTCGGCAGCCGCTGCGCAGTGGCTCAGCGGGCGCGGTTGCGCATGCGCTCCATGTCGAGGATGACGACAGAGCGAGCCTCGAGACGGATGAAGCCACGAGCTGCGAAGTCGGCCAGAGCCTTGTTCACGGTCTCACGCGAGGCACCGACGAGCTGCGCGAGCTCTTCCTGCGTCAGGTCGTGAGCAACGAGGACACCGTCGGGTGCCGGCTTCGAGAAGCGAGAGGCAAGGTCCAGCAGCGCCTTGGCAACACGACCGGGAACATCGGAGAACACGAGGTCACCAACGGTCTCGTTGGTCCGGCGCAGACGCTGAGCCAGAGCCTTGAGCAGGTTCATCGCCGCACGCGGGCGCTCATCGAGCCACGTCGTGAGATCCTCGTGCTTGAGGCTGAGCAGCTCGGACTGAGAGACAGCGGTGACGGAGGTCGAGCGTGGGCCCGGATCGAAGAGGCTGAGCTCACCGATGATCTCGCCCGGTCCGATGACCGAGAGCAGATTTTCGCGGCCGTCGGAGGACTCGCGGCCGATCTTGAGCTTGCCGCTGGAGACGATATAGAGTTCGTCGCCGGCATCGCCCTCGTGGAAAAGCACGGTTCCCCGACGGAGACTCCGCGGGTTCATGAACTTCATCAATGCGCTTGTCGCCTCATCGTCCAAACCTGCGAAGAGCGTGGCGCCCCGCACAACTTCAATATCCACTGTGTCCTCCTTGTCGTGGTAATCACAGATAAATCTACCTGGTCAACGGTGCTGATACCAGCAAAGGCGCCGGAGTTTGCGGCATTAGTGCAAAACAAGGGGTTTTGCTTGCGTTTCCTCCACCCTCGCCGAGGTGGGCCACGGTTGCGTATGGACGATCCCGTTCGCCGGGAAAGGGCACACCCACCTCGGCGATGTGAGGCACGCAACTGCGCAAATCAGGGGCACGGATTAGGATGGTGAGTCGTGTTGACGGTGGCAGAGAAGAGTGCGCGGAAGTTCGCGAAGGAAACCTCATTGGGCAAGACCCGACGGGCGAGGAAGATTCATCGCATCCTCGCCGAGGTGTACCCGAACGCGAAATGTGAACTCGACTTCGAGACCCCGTTCCAGCTCCTCATCGCGACCGTCCTATCTGCGCAGACCACTGACATCCGGGTCAACGCGGTGACGCCGGGACTGTTCTCTGTCTTCCCTGACGCGCACAGTCTGGCGGTGGCCAACCTCATCGAGGTCGAGGAGCTCATCCACTCGACGGGCTTCTATCGGGCGAAGGCCCGCAACATCGTCAAACTCGCGAACGAACTTGTCGACACCTACGACGGCGAGGTCCCCAACTCTTTGGACAGGCTCGTCAAGCTCGCCGGAGTCGGCCGCAAGACAGCGAACGTGGTGCTCGGAAACGCCTTCGACACCCCGGGCCTGACCGTGGACACGCACATGGGGCGCTTGGCGCGCAGACTCGGGTGGACCGAAGAGGACGACCCGGTCAAGGCCGAACATGAGATCGCGGCCCTATTCCCGAAGAAGGATCTCACTCTGCTCTCCCACAGGGTCATCTTCCACGGGCGACGCATCTGCCACTCGCGCAGGCCCGCCTGTGGAGCCTGCCCATTGATGGCTCTGTGTCCCTCGTTCGGGGTGGGAGAACTCGATCCGGAGAAGGCGCGGGCAATGTTGCGTTTTGAAATGGCGCCCCAGGCATGAGCGCCGACGCGAGTGAACATCGACAGGTAGGACCCAACTCGACTGGGCAGGCCCCAGTTCAGGCCGCAGATGTCCGTGAGGTCGTCCATGACCAGACGCTGCGGACTCAGCTGGAGAATCTGGCAGCGTCGAACGGTTCACCAGAGTGGCTGCGACGCTCGCCGGCACCGGACGATGATTCGGTGCGAGACGCGGCGGTTCTCATGCTCTTCGGCAGGGGAGGCCAGCCGCGCACGGACGCCGGTCGAGTCGAGTCATCACGCTTGGCAGATTTCGGTGTCGACGATGTTGACATCGTCTTGCTGCAACGGGCGAGCACACTGCGCAACCACCCAGGTCAAGTGGCGTTTCCCGGTGGCGGACGGGACCCGGAAGACGACTCCCTGGTCGCCGCAGCCCTGCGTGAAGCCCAGGAAGAAGCCGGGATCGTGCCCGCGACGGTCGACGTGCTCGGACAGATGGATCCGCTCTACATTCCTGTCAGTAGGTTCCAGGTCACTCCAGTCATCGGATACTGGGCCCAGCCCGGCGCAGTTCGGGTGATGGACAAATCGGAGTCCTACTCCGTCTACCGGGTCTCTGTTGCCGACCTGGTGGCACCTGCCAATCGGGGCACGTTCTCACGACCGGACCTGAAGATCACGACACCGGCCTTCGACGTCGGAGTTCTCAAGGTGTGGGGCTTCACCGCAGGCATCCTCGACTTTGCTCTCGACCATCTCGGCTGGGCCGGGGACTGGGACCGCGACGCACACATCGACATCGACTTCTGACCAGGGGGAACGCCTGCGAAGAATGTCGTGTCAGTAGCGAAAGCTAGCCTGATGGGTATGGAAGCACAGACGGTTCCCGAGGTGATCACCGAGATACATCGGTGGCACGAGGCGCTGTCGAATCTGCCTCCGGCCCTCAGCGAGGTCGAAGCCATCGACAGGATCACTGCGCTCGAGGAACTGACATCTGCCGCTGCTGCGGCCCAAGCCAGAGAAACCCTGACCTTCGACATGCGTCGACGCAATCGTGAAGCCGAGGAAGGCCTGACGAGCAAAAAGCAGGGCAAGGGCGTCGGCGCGGAGATCGCGCTGGCTCGCAAGGTGTCTCGGGCTCGCGGCAGCTCGCTGCTGAAGTTCTCGCGTTCTCTGCTCGTCGATCTGCCCCAGACCTATTCGGCCTTGAGGACCGGCAGCATCTCCGAAGAGAAGGCTCGAGCCGTTGCGAAGGAAACGGACTGGCTCCCCAGGGACAAACGTCGGCAGGTCGACGAACGCATGGCTGATCGCCTCGCCGAGGTGGGGGTCGGTCGGCTGGGCAACGAAGTCCGCGCCCTGGCACAGCAGGTCGATCAGCAGGCGGCCGTGGCACACCTTGAGAAATGCATCGAAGAGCGGGCAGTCTCAGTTCGTCCTGCACCAGGCAACATGGCATACCTCAGCGCGCTGCTGCCCATGCCTCAGGCGGTGGCCGTCTACGCAAACCTGAAGAAGTCGTCGGCTTCGCTCATCGGGACCGGAGAATCGGGCAGACGTACGCAGCCTCAGGTCATGGCTGACCTCCTCGTCGAACGGACCACGGGCCAGGAGTGCGCCGCAGCGGTGCCCACGGAGATCCACCTCGTGATGAACGATGACAGCCTGGTCGGGCCCGGAGATAATCCGGCGTGGCTTCCCGGAGTCGGACCGCTCCCCGCCGGAGCGGCACGAACGTTCGTAGCCGAGAATGAGGCAAGCGTGTTCCTGCGCAGGCTCTATACCCGCCCCGACGACGGCCAGCTGGTGCGCATGGATTCCCGCCGCCGTGAGTTCTCGGGACTGCTGCGACGCATGATCGTCATCCGTGATGATGTCTGCCGCTCACCATGGTGCGACGCGCAGATCAAACACGCCGACCATGCCACAGCCTACGCCGCTGGAGGCGACACCGATTGGGACAACGCCTCGGGACTGTGCGCCGCCTGCAACTTCGCCAAAGAGCTCAACGGCTGGAAGCACGTGGCGACTTCCGAGAAGCTGATCGTGAAGACGCCGACGGGCCACCGCTACGAGACGCGGACCAAACCCCTCGACTCCCGGGCAAGTGATGGCAAGTTCGAGGGTACTGCCGTATCCCACACCGACGCCGACACCATAGACAAGGGTGCAGCGAAGCCGCGCCGGCGATTGCAAGGAAACGACAAAGCCCACGGCCCGCCGCAGCCGAGTCGAACGGACGACAAGGTGATACCTGATCGCGGGGCAAGCATCGTCGAATATCTGTTCGGTGCGCGGTTCCGCACGTTCCTCTCCGCGAATTCGACTTGATGATTTCGGCTCGATGAATTTGTCGAGGCCGCGGAGCGATGTGTCGTGCCGTGAGGTTAACGGCGACCGACCTTTGCAGTGAACAGCCGTGAGGCCCAGATGGCTGCGAGTCCCAGAATCACCGCGCACCACCCGACCGCGAGCACACCGGAGCTGCCCATCTCGGTGCCGATCAGCAGGCTGCGCAATGCATCGATGATCGGCGTAATCGGCTGGTTGTCGGCAAAGACCGTCAGCCATCCTGGCATCGTCTCGACAGGCACAAAGGCGCTGGATACGTATGGCAGGAACAGCAGGATGAAGCCGTATCCATTGGCCGACTCGGCGGACTTCGATGCCAATCCGATGGCAGCGAAGAGGTAGGTGATAGCCAGGATGTACAGCGCAATGAGACCTATCGTCATCAGCCATTGACCCAGATCTGCTGTCGGTCGGAAGCCGATGAGCACCGCCACGGCGATGACGACTCCGGTGGCGAACAGATTCTTCAGGAGGCTCGCCACCACGTGGCCAGTGATGACTGCTGATGCCCTCATCGGCATCGCGCGCAATCGATCGACGAAACCAGAGGTCATGTCGTTCGCTACCGACAGCGAGGTCGAGGCGGCACCGAAGCCGGCGCAGGTGAGTACGATTCCGGGGACCACATAGTTGACGTAGTCACCTCCAGGATCGAGCGCACCGCCGAACACGAACGTGAACATGAGCATCAGGAGAACTGGCAGTGCAATAGCCATGAGCATTGATTCGACATCGCGGACTGCGTGGCGCAGGCTGCGCCCGATGAGGGCGACTTCTGCGCTGGTCCCCGGCGCTCGGCTGCGGGTTCTGACTCGGTGGTGCGGCTCGATGGGGGCCGAAGAAGGAGCTGGAGAGGCTTCATCGTTCGCAGCGGTGGTCCGGCGGTCGGTCATGATGGTCCAATCTCAGTTGTGGGGCGGTGGGCGGTGAAGATCTGTGATGGGTGAGGGAATCAGTGATCGGGTGTGGGATTCAGTGGTTGGGATTGTCATCGGTTGAGGTGAAGGCCAGAAAGACGTCGTCGAGGCTTGGGGTGCGGAGTGAGACGGAGGCCTCGGGGGAGGCGTCGAGGAGCGGAGTGAGCACTGCCGTGATCCCACGTACGGTTCCGTCTGTCGGTTCCTCTGCCACCGTCGAACCCTCCTCGTTGTGAATGGCGACGGTGTCCTCTCCGACTCGCGCCTTCAGCTGGGACGGCGTGCCCAGGCCAGTCAGCCGTCCTCGATCGAGCAGTCCGATCCGATCGGCTAAGGCATCGGCCTCTTCCAAATACTGTGTTGTCAGGAACACGGTGGTCCCTTCGCCGGACAGCCGTTCTATTTCGGCCCACAGCTCGCGACGAGAGCGGGTGTCCAGGCCCGTGGTCGGCTCATCAAGGATGAGTACGTCGACGGGCACGACGAGACTGAGGGCGAGGTCGAGTCTGCGTCGCATACCTCCCGAAAGCGTTCCCACCCGACGATCCATGAATGATTTCAAGCTCAGGCTGAAGGCGAGCTCTTCACTCCGTGCCTTCGCTGTGCGTCGGGAAAGGCCGGAGAGTCGACCGAGAAGGACGAGGTTTTCTGCAGTCGAAAGGTACGTGTCGACGGCGGCGTTCTGCCCGGTGAAAGCGAAGCGGCGCTTTGCCTCGGCAGGATCGGTGCCTACATCGACTCCCATGACGTGCACTGTTCCGGAATCCGTGTTCTCGAGCGTCGTGAGAATGTTGATGACCGTGGTTTTGCCAGCTCCGTTGGCTCCGAGCAGGGCGAAGACCTCGCCTCTATGCACGGAGAGGTTGAACTCCTGAAGAACGGTCTTGTGCCCGAATGACTTTGTCACCCCGGCGAAGGTGATCGCTTCAGCTGCACCGCCGACCTTCGCCTTGGCGGACACTGACGCGGGTTCCGGGGTCGGAGCTGGAGCTGAGGCCGATCCTGAGCCTGTGGAGTCCATGAGGTCTGCCTTTCGTCGAACTGAAATTACTGTGTACTCGTTAAACTGTATATGACAGTAACACGCAATATATGCCGTACACAATATAAGATGAGGAGATGGACAGTGAAGAACCGATTGAGCAGCTTCCGCGCGGAATCGCTTTGGCCTGGGGCGTGGCAGCAACGCCGCAGCGCGGGCCCAAGCGGGAGATGAGCGTTGAGAGAATCGTCGATGCTGCAATCGAGATCGCTGACCAGGAGGGCATCACCGCAGTGTCGATGTCTGCTGTGGCCAAACGTCTCGGATACACTCCGATGTCGCTGTACCGCTATGTCAGCGCTAAGGACGATCTGCTGCTGCTCATGCAGGAGGAGGCCACGGGTCTGCCACCTGAGATCAGTGGTGAGGGAGCTGAATGGCGAGCCAGGCTTGAGGAACTCTACGAGGCACAGACGGAGGTCTATCGCCGCAAGTCATGGCTGCTGACAATGCCGATCACCGGCAGTCCGATCACTCCGAACAGTTCCGCATGGCTCGAAGCCAGTCTCGAAGCGCTGGATGCGACGTCACTGACCGAGGATGAGAAGATGGCCGCGTCCTTGCTGGTGACCGGGGCCGCACGCTGGAGAGGATCCATTCTGGCCGGATATCAGCAGCAGGGGCGTGCGAAGGGCTTGAGTGACGCCGAGGTGTCCGAGCAGGAATCTCGCCTGTTCGACGCGGTCATCACAGTAGATGGCTACCCGTTCTTACGTCGGGCCATCGACGCTGGAGTGTTCACCTCGGAATCCGACCCATTCGTCTTCGGCTTCGAACGAGGGCTGGACGGACTTGCCGACTACATCGAGCTAGTTGGCCGTGCCCGCGCTGGGGAGGCGACCGATACTCAGGAAGACACCGAGGCGGCGGGCTCTGCTGGTGGGGCGCCAGGCTCTGCCGGTGAGGCGCCGGGGCCTGAGGGAGTCGCGGCTGGGGGGTCGGAGGATATTCCCGACGGCGACCCGACTGTCATGGCCGACAAGAAGTATCGCGACGCGCAGAAGGCGGTCAAGCAGGCGCAGAAAGTCCTCGCAGAGGCGCGAAAGCGCGAACGTCAGACTCTTCGCGAGGCCAAGGAGCGTGCCGCCAAACGGCGTTGATGGTGAATACACCGGTGGCGCCGGGCTGAGCCCGACGCCACCAGTGTTTGGAGCTATGCTGCTGTGCTTGGTTGCGAGATCTGTCAGTACCGAGGACCTGAAGGGTTCTTCACCGCGCGCTTGACCGAAGCGACCAGGGACTTGGCCGAACCGATCGCTGTGCCCGGAACCGGGTTGCCCTTCTTGAACAGAGGCAGGGCAATCAGCACGAGGATGATGGCAAGCACCGCGAGGATGCCGAAGACGATGAGGAAGCTTCCCCACCATGGCCAACCCAGGCCTTCGTGGAATGCGGCAGCGCCGGCGAAAATCACCATGAACGATGACAAGAACAGGAAGAACAGGGCGACGACGGCAAGCGCCGAACCGATGCCCAAGTTCTTCGCACCAGCGGTGGCCTCTGCCTTGGCCAGCGCAATTTCTTCCTCGGCGATCGCTTTGGAATCGTCGCCGATGCCTTTGATCAGTTCGCTGATCGACCTCTCAGCCATGAGTGCTCCTATCGACAAAAACTTGGACAATCTTTCTTAAGAGTAGTCTGAACGTGCCTGGTGACCAAAGTAATACGGTCAGTAAAATGAGAAAAACCCGCCAGATGAATCTCGAACGCCTCACTTGGAGCATCCGTTCTCACCGGCGGGTTCGTCTCAGTGCAGGATCAGGACTTCGCCACTGATTCCTCGATCAGGTCCATGACCGAAGCGTCGGCCAGGGTTGAGGAGTCACCCACCTTGCGGTGTTCGGCAACGTCCTTGAGCAGACGACGCATGATCTTGCCCGATCGGGTCTTCGGTAGTTCGGACACGATGTGGACCTTCTTCGGCTTCGCGATCGGTCCGATGTCCTTGCCGACGTGCTGGCGCAGCAGCTCAGATGTCTCCGGAGAGTCCTCAACATCGTTGCCCACGATGACGAAGGCCACGACGGCCTGACCGGACGTATCGTCGGCGGCACCGACGACAGCCGCCTCGGCGACATAGGGGTGGGCAACCAAGGACGACTCAATCTCGGCCGTCGACAGGCGGTGCCCGGACACGTTCATCACGTCATCGACGCGGCCGAGGAACCAGATGTCGGCATCCTCATCGCGCCTTGCGCCATCTCCTGCGAAGTAGGTGTTCTCGAACCGTGACCAGTACGTTTCCTTGAACCGCTCCGGATCGTTCCAGATTCCGCGCAGCATGGACGGCCATGGCTGGCGAATGACGAGGAGTCCGCCTTCGGGGCCCGCCGGACTGTTTCCCTCATCGTCGACGACGTCAACGGAAATGCCGGGGATCGGACGCTGTGAGGAGCCGGGCTTCGTCGACATGACGCCGGGAAGCGGAGCGATCATGTGCGCGCCGGTCTCGGTCTGCCACCACGTGTCGACGATGGGGCAGCGCTCACCGCCGATGACGCGGTGGTACCAGCGCCAAGCCTCGGGGTTGATCGGCTCGCCGACGCTGCCGAGCAGACGCAGGCTGGAGAGATCGTATTTGGCCGGAATCTCCTCGCCCCACTTCATGAACGTGCGGATTGCCGTCGGCGCGGCGTAGAGGATCGTGGCCTTGTACTTCTCGATGATCTCCCACCAGCGACCCTGGTGGGGAGTGTCAGGCGTGCCCTCATACACAATCTGAGTGACGCCTGCGGCCAGCGGACCATACGTGACGTAGGAGTGTCCGGTGACCCAGCCGACGTCAGCAGTGCACCAGAAGACATCGGACTCAGGCTTGATGTCGAAGACGGCCTTCATCGAATACAGAACCTGGGTCAGGTAGCCGCCCGAGGTATGCAGAATGCCCTTCGGCTTACCGGTCGTGCCTGAGGTGTAGAGAATGAAGAGAGGATTCTCGGAATCGAAGAATTCGCATTCGTGCTCGGAGCTCGCCTGATCAACGGTTTCATGCCACCACTGATCGCGCCCCTCGACCATCTCGACGTCCTGCCCGGTGCGGCGCACGACAAGCACGGTTTCGACGGGGGTGTCCCCATGCGACAGGGCCTCGTCGACGGCGGGTTTGAGACTGGTGGCCTTGGTGCGGCGGTAGCTGCCGTCTGCGGTGATGACCACTCGTGCATCGGCATCGATGATGCGTGAGCGCAGAGCATCGGCGGAGAAGCCGCCGAAGACGACAGAATGGGCGGCGCCGAGGCGGGCACAGGCCAACATCGAAATCATCGCTTCGGGGACCATGGGCAGGTAGATCGCCACCCGGTCGCCGGCCTTGATGCCGAGTTCGGTGAGTACGTTGGCTGTCTTGGACACCTCGGCGAGAAGTTCTGCGTAGGTGAAGGAGCGGGAGTCGCCGGGTTCCCCCTCGAAGTTGATGGCAACGCGATCGCCATTGCCAGCGAGAACATGGCGGTCGAGGCAGTTGTAGGCCACGTTGAGTTTGCCGCCGATGAACCATTTTGCGAAGGGTGGGTCAGTCCAGTCGAGAACTTCGCCGAAGTCTTCCTTCCAGTCGACGAGGTCTCGAGACTGCTCGGCCCAGAAGCTCAGGTAGTCGGCATCGGCCCGGTCGTATTCGTCGGCCTTGACGTTGGCGGCAGCAACGAACTCTTCAGGCGGGGCAAAGGTTTCGGTTTCTGCTGTGCTGTCGGTCATTTTTCCCTCCGGCTTCTTTGATGGATCGAAAATTCTAGTTGCACTGTATACCCGAGACGGGGGCTTAGGTCACCGTCGTCCGTTCGATGAGCGGTGGTGTTCGGGGGTAGCAATTGCCATGCTGGTGTGCTACAGAACACACTTTATGCATCGGCACAGAAGAGAGGGAGGCGTTTTCGGTGATTCACGCTTATCTGACAGGCAGTACAGAAGGAGTGCGCAGGGGGTCCTGTTCTGCAAGGATGGGGTTCGAGTCTGTCAGGATGGAAACTAGACAGACACATGAAATTTGACGACCCTGTCCCCAAACGCGACTGGAGTAAGCGATGAGTTCGCCGCAGCACCCAACTGGATCAGGTCCACAGCAGTGGCATGATCCGCACGCGCAGAATCCCGGGCCGAACAGCCAACCACAGTTCGGCCAGGGTCCGGCATACGGATCGGGACCGGCATTCGGTGCAGGACCCGATCAGCAGTCGCCCGGACCCGGAGGGTATGGCGGTGGACCTGTCGGCTCGGGAGGACCAGGCCCCTATGGTTCACAAGGGCCGCACAATGCCGGACCCGGGCCCTATGGTTCGGGCCCCGGTCCGCAGAACTCCGGACCGGGACCCTATGGTTCAGCACCGGGTCCCGGACCTTATGGTTCAGCACCAGGACAGTACGGTGCGGGCGCCCCAGGCCCCTATGGTTCGGCCCCGGGTCAGTTCGGGTCCGCAGGTCCGGCAGCACAGAAGAGTCCTCGCACCGGTCCCGGGCTGCTCGGGCCGCTGACGCTGCGCGATCTGTTTCTGCTCTTCGCCGGACTGCTCTCACTGATCGTCCTCTTCGTGCCGTTCAAGTCCGACGGGTTCCTCTCATGGTCGCTGTGGCATTGGACCGTCGACTCAATGGGCACTCTGACATTCGATGTGTTCGGCATCTGGCTGATCGTGGCGGCGGTCTTCGTCAGCAAGTTCGGCAACGGCGGACTCAAAGTGGGTTCGCTCAGTCTTGATCAGGCGATCTCGGTCCTGTCCGGTGCCGCGTTCACCTTCGCCTTCGTCCACCTGCTGACCTCGGTCCAGTTCTGGCACGTCGGTGCATACCTCGCCTTCTTCGCAGCCCTGATCGCCTTCTTCGCAGGCGTATTCACGATGCTTCCCTTCTTCAACAAGGAATTCGCAATTCGCGACGAGGTTGCCGCGCACCCGAAGGCCCGCCCTGTGACCAAGCACGTTCAGCATCCCGCTCCAGTGGCGAACATGCCCGGCGCGCACTACGGCCCTGGCGGATTCGGCGCCCCCTACGGCAGCCAGCCCAACGGAAGCCAGCCCAACGGAGCTTTCGGCTCGCAGGGTCAGCCAGGAGCGCCTGTGCATCCCGGTCAGCCCGGTGGCCCGGGTCAGTTCGGTGGACAGAACCAGTTCGGTCAGCCAGGCGGACCGGATCAGTTCGGCCAGCAAGGTCAGTCGGGCCCGCAGGGACAGCCCGGCCAATTCGCTGCTCCTGGACAGTCGGCGACTCCAGATCAGTTCAACCAGCCCAACCAGGTCGGCAGCTCCGGTCAGATCGACGGAGCCGGTCAGCCCGGTGGGCCAGGCCAGGCCGATGAGTTCGGCCAGAACGGCCAGCCTGATGGCCAGGGCCAGTTCGGCCAGCCCATCGGGTCTGGCCAGAACAGCCCCTATGCTCCGCCAGAGGAGCAGGCACAAGGGGCGTCGTTCGAATCCGCATCGGGTGCAGACGACTCGGCGGATCAGGCAGTCCAGAGCACCGGGTCGGGTCAGACCTACCTGGGTGCTCAGTACTCACAGGACCCGAAGCACACGCAGAGTGAACCGACGCAGACATTCGGCTTCGGCGCTCATCGTGAAGAATCCCCGTGGAGCAATGACGGTGAGACTGCAGTGCAGGCACCCGTGCCAGCTGACAGCACGGGCTCCAGCGATGCTCGTGTCTCGAGCGACCCAATTGCCTCGAGCGCAGACAGCTCGAATGCAGACAGCTCGAGTGCCACGGAGCCAAAGGCCGAGAGCGGCAAGGACGATTCTTCGAATGCAGGCACGGCCGCAGCTGTCGCAGGTGCAGGCGCTGTCGGCATCGGGGCAGCCGCGGCCGGGGTTGCCTCAGCCCACTCCGATTCTGACCGAGATTCGGAATCTGATCGCGTCTCCGAAGCCGATCGCGTCTCCGAAACTGACCGCGGTTCGGAATCTGGCCGGGGATCGGATGCGGCATTGACCACGGATTCTGAACGTCGTCGCGGACGCCATGCCGCGCCCAATTCGGACACCGCCTCCGAGGCTGACGAGGGACCGCATGGAAGCCGGGCCGACCGCACCGCAGACGGTTCAGACCGGACTGTGAGTGCCGACCACGAAGGCAATGTCGATCGTGGCGGACGTGCACCCAGCCAGTCGGGTGCGACTGCGACCTCGGACCAGAACGACTCCTCAGCGCTGACCGGTGACGATTCCGCGTCCCCTGCGGAGAGCAGCTCGTTCGCTTCGAAGGTCAACGCCCATGATTCGGACACCAATGTCCGTGCCTCCGATGGAGTTGCGCTCAAACCGGATCAGGACTCGTCTGACTCAGAAGATTCAGCCAACACGGCTGGCTCAGGCGGGCCCGCAGGTTCACCCGACTCCGCGAACGAGGCTCGGTCCGAGACACACTCGAACGCCGAAGACGTTCGCCGAAACGACACAGGCGTCGATGCCTCCCGTGCTGGGGCAGCCGATGACGACGCCACTGTCGTCAGCGGTCCCGCTGCAACAGGCGCTAGGGAGTCCGGTTCGGAACGAACCGCCCAACCGGAAGCCGACGAACCGACGCAGTATGTGCCGGTGGCCAACTACGGCGACAGGAACTCGGCACCGGAAGACGCAGAGGACCGCGGCGGAGACAACGCCCGGAATGCGCCCTCGGCGCCTCAGTTCGGAGCCGCCAGTGCCTCATCGAACGCCTCCGCGGTTGACGAAGAGGAAACCGTCGTCCAGAGCGCGGTTCAGCCGGGCGGCAACCCGGATGAACGTTCGGACCACCGGGAAGAGAACCGGAACGACGCCGGTCAGGACGGATCCGATCGCGGCTCGGGCCAGAATGTCATCCAGGCGTTCTGGTTCGCTGTTCCCGAACCGCGCGAAGCCGTTGACGCGACCACCGGAATGCCGGTGTTCACGATCTACCCCGGCGACTGGTTCCTCGGCCTCGAGGACAACGGTTCGTGGTTCAAGGTCCGCGATTCTGACGGTCGCGAAGGACTCCTGCGCAACACCGAAGGCGTCCAGCGAGGCTGAACCTACAACGGTCGACTCGTGCGCTCGAACTGTGGACAACATTCCGAGCGCACGGCGTCTGACCACCCGAGCTGATTCCCACAGACTGAGCCCGCGATGGGCTTGATCAGGTGAGATGCTCAAGCCGACCGAGAAGGGGCGGCTCTTGTGACTTGAGTGCACAGGGGCCGTCCCTTTCGCATTTCGTCCACAGGCTGCCCCCGGGCACTGTCCTCTACCCGGACTGTACGCTCAGGCTGTCATCATGCAGGTAGCACTCATCACCGACCTCGGCGCCATCACCGACGAATGCGCACGAGTCGCCGAAAGCATTGGTATCTCCCTCAAAGTCCTGCCGCCCGACTCAGGCGGCTGGCAGAACGCGTCTCTCATTCTCCTGGGCGAGGATGTGCGGGAAGCTCCGGTCACGGACCATGCTGATCGAATTCTCGTCGTTCTTGACGGGGACGAACCCAGCTCGACATGGAAACGCGCGGCCCACCTCGGCGTCGAACAGCTGGCGGTCCTGCCCTCCGCCGCGGAATGGCTGAGCGGCCGGATGATCGCAGCCGTCGAACCCCCGGTGGCACCTGGCGTCACCGTCGGAGTCGTCGCAGGTTGTGGAGGGGCTGGTGCCTCGGTGCTCTCCTGCGCGCTCGCCCGCCGCGCAGGACCAGATGTGAGCACGGTCCTCGTCGATGCCGATCCGCTGGGCGGTGGGCTCGACCTGGTACTGGGCGCCGAGCAGATTCCCGGACCGCGCTGGGCCGATCTCAGCGCCTCGCGCGGTCAGCTTCGACCCTCGACGCTGAGCCAGGCATTGCCGCGCCACGAAGGCCTGGCGATCCTGTCCTGGGGTCGCGATGACATCCTCGAACTCGACCCTGACGTGTTCGACGATTTCCTCGCCGCAGCCGGGCAGGCTTTCGACCTCGTCATCGTCGATCTGCCACGGCATGCCCCACCGCAGTGGACGCGCCGCTGTCATCATGTCCTCCTCGTCTCCCCGGCACGGGTCCGCTCCGCCGTAGCGGCATCCCAAGTTGCCAAACGTCTGTCCCAATCCCATCCGGACGTTCGTCTCGTCGTGCGCGACACCGGTGCCGGAGGCCTTGACGCCGAGCTCCTGGCCGATTCCATCGGACTCGATCTTGCCGGCAGCATCCGCGACGATCGCGGTCTGTCCGCAGCCGTCGATCGAGGAGAAGGCATCCCCGGCGGGGCACGACTTGGAAAGCTCGTCGACCGACTCCTGGGGGAGTGGGTGGAATGAGCGAATGGCTTGACGCCTCGCTCGTGGCTGAGGTCCGCAAGACCCTGCTCGACAATCCGGGGCCGGTGACGACGGCAGCAGTCGCCGAGGCGGTCCAACGTACAGGTCGCGTGCTCGGTTCCAGCGCGCTCCTGGAACTCGTGAACAGGTTGTCCGCGCAGCTCTCCGGAGCAGGTCCCCTCCAGTCCGTGCTCGAGGTCGCTGACACCACCGACGTCTTCGTCAATGGCCCGCGAGAGATCTTCGCCGACGTCGGCACCGGGCCTCGGCTGCTCGACCTGTCCCTGGGTTCTGAAGACGAAGTGCGCTCTCTGGCCGTGCGTCTGGCTGCTCTGGGCGGTCGGCGTCTCGACGATTCGAGTCCGTTCGTCGATGTCAGACTGCCCGACGGGGTGCGCATGAATGCGATCGTGCCTCCCATCTCCGGAGACCATACGACGATCTCCTTCCGTGTTCCGCGCCACGCCGGCTTCACCTTCGAACAGCTCCTCACCGGCGGGTTCATCCCCGAAGACGTGCACGAGCTCCTCACCACAGCGGTGCGATCTCGTGCCAACATTCTGATCTCAGGCGGCACAGGAACTGGGAAGACGGTCCTCCTCGGCGCGCTTCTGGGGCTTGTTGATTCGGATCATCGCATCGTCATCGTCGAAGACTCCCGAGAACTCATCGTCGGTCACTCCCACGTCGTCCAGCTCGCCGCCCGCCAGGCCAATGTCGAAGGCGGCGGTGAGGTGACCTTGACCGACCTCGTGCGCAACGCCCTGCGAATGCGTCCGGACCGCCTCGTCGTGGGGGAGTGTCGCGGTGCCGAGGTCAGGGATATGCTCACGGCGCTGAATACCGGGCACGAGGGTGGCAGCGCCACGATCCACGCGAACACTGCCGAAGCTGTTCCCAGCCGTCTGGCGGCGCTGGGAGCACTGGCGAACATGAGTCCGCAGGCCGTGTTCTCACAGTTCTCGACCGCTATCGACCTTGTCATCCACCTGCGACGGGTCGGAGCCGACCGAGGAATCACGGAACTGGCGATTCCCACCCGTGAGAGCAGCAGCGGGGTGAGAATGGAACCTGTGTGGGGACGACCATCTCCGCTGTCCGAAGGGACTTTCAACCGTCGGGCCCTGAGCCGATTCGAAGCCGTGCTCGAGCAGAAGGCCGCCTGATGGTCACCGCCATTGCCGTGCTCGTGGCGCTGAGCGTGATACTCAGCGCACCACTGGATCCGGCCTCACGACTGCAGGATCTGCTGCGCACCCCCGCCGACGGCGATAAGCCCCGCCGAGTCGGACGGCGCGCCAAAGCAGATCCCGAGCAGGAGAAGCTGTGGGCCATTTCTGCGGTGGAGAACTGTGCACATCTGCTCAAGGTCGGAATGACTCCGCAGGCGGTGATGTCGACCCTAAGCAGGCAGAACGTGCAACTGGCACCGATTTCGCGAGCGATCTCACTCGGCGAGGAACCCGGCCGAGCCATCGCCACCAGAGGAGCCGAACTGCCAGAAGCCGCCGCCGAGGTGTTCGCTGGCATGTCGTCCGTGTGGACCGTATCGGAACGATCCGGGGCACCCGCCGCTGACATGATTCTGCGTTATGCGCGGGCACAGCGCAGCGCCCTGGACGCTGATCGGGAGAGACACATTGCGATGGCCGGGCCCAAAGCGACAGTGCGAGTCCTCAGCTGGCTGCCCCTGATCGGCGTCGGTCTCGGTCTGCTCATCGGCGTCAAGCCAGTAGAACTGTTCTCAGGACTGCCCGGCCAGCTGAGCATCGGCGGCGGCATCGTTCTCTACCTCCTCGGACGCTGGTGGATGAGACGAATGATGGTACGAGCAGAGGCCTGATCAGCATGGCTGCACTCCTCGTGGGAATCCTCATCGCAACAGGAGCACTGCTGTGGTCGGGCAGATCCGATGGTCGGCTGCGGCGATTGTTGGACGGACCGGGCAACCGCCCGAGAAATGGCGTCGAACAGCCAAGTGTGGAATCACAGAGAGGTTCCGGCTCTTCGCCGCGGGTGGACGATGACCTGCTCGCATTCGACCTTGATCTCGTGGCCATCTGCCTCACTTCCGGGCTGCCGATCCCGGTCGCCCTGGCGCTGACCGCCGAGGCGACAGGGGACCGGTCGGGCCTGGGTCGAGTCGCACGATCGATGTCGATCGGAGGCCAGGAGCTCTCGGCTGATGACCGACTCCTGCCCGTCCTCGAGGTCTTCGAATTCTCCGAGCACACCGGTGTCGGGCCCGCCCCGCTCATCGAGTCCGTCGCGCAGGAACTGCGAGACTCGTCCCGTCGACGCAGGCAGGAGGCGGCAGCGGCTCTCGGTGTCAAACTCGTCGTGCCGCTCGGAGTCTGCATCCTTCCTGCCTTTCTGCTGCTTTCGGTTGTTCCGGTGGTCATATCACTGCTGTCGGATCTGACGACTGTCTTCTTCTGACCGCTCCCGCGCTGAGTTCTGGCTGACTCAGGCAATTGCTGACTGAGCGTTCAGCCGGCCTTGGTAAAGTCGAGGAATGGCACCGGTTACGCCCTTCAATCAACTGTCCAATGTCGAACAAGCCGAAGAATACGCCGAAAACCTCTTCACAGGTCGACACGTACGGCTGCGTCCACTGCAGGAAGACGATCTTCCTTACCTCGAACAGTGGTGGTTCGACCCCTCGATCGTGGTCCTGCAGAATCACACTGTCCTTCCACGCCCCGAAGGCGGCGTCTCCGAACAGTTCTCACTGTGGAGCGCAAATAAGGACACCGACGCGGTCGGCTTCAGTATCGAGCTGCTCGAAACCGAGGAGTTCGTCGGCCACGTGACACTCTTCGCGCGGAACTCGGTCAACCAGTCCGCCACACTGGCCATCGTCCTCGGCCCGGAATTCCACGGTCGTGGCTACGGCTCCGATGCTGTGCAGCTGGGTATCAAATACGGTTTCCTGCAGCTGGGACTCAATCGTATCGAGCTGCAGACTTGGGCATTCAACACCCGAGGCATCGCCTCCTACACTAAGGCCGGTTTCGTCGAAGAGGGACGCCGTCGTGAGGCCGTGTTCTTCAATGGCCGCCGGCACGACGAGGTCATCATGGCGATCCTCAAGGAGGAATGGGCCGGCAGAAGCTGATTCCTGACCCACAGGCTCACTTCCTGATCCCTTGACCCCCTGACACCCGTTTGCGGTGGCAACGGCAGAGCAGGCTGCTTCGTGAATCGTGCCGACTCGGGTGCGCAAGTCTGTGGATTCTGGCACGACTCGCGTGCGTTCGGGCTGTGGACGACAAATCGCAATCCACAGCCTGATTGTCGACCCTGGACGTGGGTGTGCGTCTGCTTCAACACTGAAACTCCCTTCGCAGACCGCGAAGGTGGGCTTCAACGAGGAGGAGACTATGAGCATAGGAACAACGACGAAGGACTGCGACGGTCCGCTCTACCCCCATTGGGGTGAGGCACGCCGCGTCGACACCAAAGACGTCGATTGGTCAGGAGTCGCCGAGTACGCCAACCCCGGCACCGACTCGGATCCTGCAGCTGGAGCGGGTGAGGGCAACGCTGAAGAACCGTTGCGTGGCGACGGGACTCCGGAAGCGTGGGGCCCCGATGCGGGAGCGACGACCGCAGAGTATGCGATCACCACCCTTGCCGCCTGCGGATTCGCAGCATTGTTGGTCGTCATTTTGAAGTCAGAACCGATCAAGGAACTCGTCACCGGCGTGATCCAAACGGCACTTGGCCTCGGGGCCTGACATGACGACCGGATGCTCCTGTGAACCGCGACGATCGAAGCGGCACCGAGATGCGGGAACGGCCACCGCGGAATTTGCCGTTGTCATGCCCGCCATCGTGCTTCTCATCGTCGTGCTCGCAGGGGCAGCCGCCGTCGGCTTCTCACAGCTGAGAGCCTTCGACGCAGCCAGATCTGCGGCCAGGGAGATCGCCCGCGGCGAGCCACAGGCCGCAGTCGTGACCGAAGCGAAGAAGCACGCCGGGAAGGCCTCCGAGGTGCTCGTTCGTTCCGAGGGCGGATACTCGACGGTGACTGTGACTATCGAGCTGCCCGCAGCGATCATCTTCCTCAACGAGGTCGAGGCGGCCGCAACGGCACGAACAGAGGGAGACCGCTCTGCAGGCGGCGAAGCCCTGAGCCTGCCTGTGACAGGAGACCCGTCGTGACGAACATCGTTGTCGGTTTGTGCTCAATGATCCTGGTCCTTGTCACCGCCATCGGCGGGCTCAGCCAAGCCTTCGCCGCCCACAGCACCGCACAGAGCGCTGCCGACCTTGCGGTGCTCGCGGCAGCCGACGCGGTTCGCGGACTCGCCACGGGCGAACCCTGCGACATCGCCAAGCAGGTCGCGCAGCGCAACGGAGCAGTCGTCAGTGACTGCCGAGCCTCGATGGCAGAGCAGAGCGCCTATGTTCAGGTCGAGGTTGAGATCCCAGGACCGCTGCCGAAAGTGAAGGAGAAGGCCGTGGCCGGGAAGTAGAACGGATCGTCAGCTCCGAGGGAGATCCTCAGTCCAGAACTGCTCTCAACAGTCGCAGGGCCGCATCCTTCTCCAGGGGTTCATTGCCGTTGCCGCATTTCGGCGACTGCACGCATGAGGGACAGCCGTCGATGCATTCGCACGCGGCGATCGCATCACGAGTCGCTGACAGCCACCCCTCGATGACCTCATATCCGCGCTCGGCGAATCCAGCCCCACCGGCCAAACCGTCGTAGACGAAGACGGTGGCCATGCCGGTATCGGCGTGCAGAGCCGTGGAGACTCCGCCGATGTCCCACCGGTCACAGCCAGCGAACAGCGGCAGGAGGCCGATCGAGGCATGCTCGGCCGCGTGGACGGCACCAGGCAGATCGGCGTGGATGATCTCAGCCTCGTCCAGCAGCGCCTGCGGAATCGTCCACCACACGGCCTTCGTCTGCAGGGTGCGTTCGGGCAGATCGAGATCGTGCTCGGCGATGATCGCACCACCGCGCTTCGCCCGCATCCGGTAGGCGATGACATGGTCCTTGACGTCGACCGTTCCGCTGCACACAGTCACCCCAGACGGCAGAGTCCGCTGCTGGTCGGTGTCGACAATGTCGATCTCGGTCTGCGATCTTGCCTGCGTCGTGTAGTCGACCTCGGCCCGTTCGACGAGTGCCACATGATCTTCGAGATCAAGATCGAGGACAGTGAAGTCTGCCCCTTGGTGTGTATAGACCGCCCCGGGGTGAGCGCCGGTGAAGGCCCCGGACTCGTCGACGGTGCCCAGCAGGGCACCGGTGCTGGCCTCGACGAGTCGGAACTGGCCGCCCCCGCTGCCTCGGATATCGGACATATCCGCCGCGGACGAGTCCTTCGCCCAGAACCATCCGGTGGGCCGGGCCCGCAGAAGTTTGCGCTCGACCAGGTCAGCGAGCACCTCGGCGGAGTTGTCGGGGAAGTGGACAAGATCCGATTCCTGCAACGGAACTTCCGCGGCCGCGGCACACAGGTGCCCGCCCAGCACGTGGGGATTGCCAGGGTGGATGACTCCTGCATCGACGGGAGCATCGAAGATGACCTCGGGGTGATTGACGACGTAGGTGTCCAACGGGTCATCACGGGCGATGAACACCGCCATCCACCGCTGTCCCGCACGTCCGGCCCGACCAGCCTGCTGCCACAGCGATGCCAGGGTTCCCGGCCACCCCGAGATGATGACGAGGTCGAGGCCGGAGATGTCGATGCCAAGCTCGAGAGCATTCGTCGACGCCACAGCCAGCAGCCGACCCGAACGCAGTGCGGACTCGAGCAGCCTGCGCTCCTCGGCGAGGTAGCCGCCGCGATAGGCCGCGACCTTGTCCTTCAGCGAGTCATCGACCTGGCCCACTTGATCTCGGACCGTAGACGCAAGAGCCTCGGTGCCACGGCGGGAGGCGATGAACGCGATCGACCGGTACCCGGCGCACATGGCGTCGGTGAGGATGTCGGCGGCCTCGACCAAACCGCTGCGGCGCTCGCCTCCGGGGGAGACCGGGGGTTCCCACAGTGCGAAGCTGCCCGAAGCACGCGGAGAGGAATCCTGGCTCACCGCGTGGACGTCTCTCCCGGTGAGTTTGGAGAACGCCTGATCCGGGTTCGCCATCGTCGCCGAAGCCCCGATGACCACGGGATGAGCCCCGTAGTGGGCGGCGATGCGCAGCAGGCGGCGCAGAATCAGTGCGACGTGGGAGCCGAAGACTCCGCGGTAGCGGTGAGCTTCGTCGATGACGATGTAACGCAGCGATTTGAAGAGTCGGGAGAAGCGTTCGTGCTGCGGCAGGATCCCGCGATGGAGCATGTCCGGATTGGTGAAGATGATGTTCGCGTGCCGCCTGGCCCAGTCCTTCGACTCCTGCGAAGTATCCCCGTCATAGGTGGCCGGGCGCATGCCTTGGACGATGAGCTTCTCTAAGTTCGCCAATTGGTCTGCGGCCAATGCCTTCGTCGGCGCGATGTAGATCGCTGAGGAGGTGCGCAGCTTCGCCCGGGTGTTCTGAATGGATTCGAGGACCGGCAACCAGAAGCCGAGTGACTTTCCCGAAGCGGTCGGAGTGGCGATGACGACGTCGGATCCCTCGCGCGCGGCCTGGGCGGCTTCGAGCTGATGATCCCACAGCTGATCCACGCCGATGGCGTGGCAGGCATGTTTGAGTTCCTCGTCGATCCAGTCCGGCCAGGCCGACTCATGTTCGAAGCGCTGTGGAATATCGCGCACATGGACGATCCGTTCATCCCTGGCACCGAATCCGGTGACGATGTCGAGAAGAGCAGAAGAGGCCATGGCCCCAATTATGGCGCAGTCGGGGTCATCGGGGTGCAGTCGTTAGGATTTGGGTGTGAGTGAACTAGACATGACCCTCGTGGCAGACCGACTCTACCGGGCTGGCTACACCGTGCCCCGACTGCGCCAATTGTGGGGTGGACCCATCGCCTCCGCATTGGTGCGCAACAATGCGGCACCGGCGATCCACTACTGCGAACAGGTGCTCAACTCCGCGAAGATGCACGCGAAGACGCAGGAGTCATTCGACCAGAATCTGGCGGCTCTGGCGCTGCTCTTCCACTTCCATCGTGACGTCAGTACCGACACCGCCCGGACCGCTCTCGGCGACGATGCGTTCGACGTCGCCGTCGACCGGGGACTGCTCGTGGCTGGAACCAACGGCGACACCGGCAAATATGAGGTCGCCGAGGTGGGAACTGCTGGATGTGTGTCCGCTCCGTTTGCTATCACTCCCTATGATCTGCCGGTCGGAGTTCCGCGCGGCTTTCGCCCAGGCGACGAGAACCTCTACCTGGTCAGCGATCACGGGACTCTCATCAATCCCGATGTCCTCGACGGCGACTTCGTACTCGGGCTCGGAGGAGCAGGACGCACCCTCGTGTCACTGACACCTCGCGACCAGGTCAGTGTCTCCGCCGATGTCGGCACCGGGTGCGGCATCCAGGCTCTGCTTCTGGCCCGACACAGCGACCGCGTCATCGCCACCGACATCTCGGAACGGGCACTGCACCTGACGGGTCTCAGCGCCGAACTCAACGGGGTGGGCAACATCGAGCTCCGGGCCGGATCCATGCTCGAACCACTGCACGAACAGGTGGATCTGCTCGTATCCAACCCACCCTTCGTCATCACACCTCGTGCCAACGTCACCACCTTCGAATACAGAGACGCAGGGATGACCGGCGACCGCCTGGTCCGGTCCCTGTTCACTGCGATTCCCGACTCTCTCCAACCAGGCGGACGCTCAGTGTGTCTCGGGAACTGGGAGACCACCTCGGCGAGGGATGCAGGTCCAGAATCCTGGGTCACGGACCCGGACACCTCGGTGCTCGTCATCGAACGGGAAGGACTTGACCCCATCGCCTATGCGGAGACATGGATCCGCGATGGGGGCATCCCTCGTGCCAGCAAGGAATGGAACGCTGCGACCACGGCGTGGATGGATGACTTCGCCACCCGGGACGTGAGCGAGGTCGTCTTCGGCTATGTCATCATGCACAAGCAGTCGGACTCAGCTGAAGGCAGTGACAGCCACGAGGCTGAGCAGGCCGCAGATAACGATGTCCCAACGATTGCCGACCACGCGGGTGCCGGCACCTCTTCGCAGTCGTCCTCAACGTTCAAGACCACGGTCAGGACCACCTCGGCGATTGCGAACAACCCGCATGGGCTCGGGCAGTTCGTCGCCACTACGTTCGCGCTGAGGTCATGGCTGGCCACCGCCGGGGCCGAGGAGATCGCGAACACGGTCTTCACGCGTTCCCCGGACCTCGTCGAGCACCGCCACCATGTCCCCGGAGAATCAGATCCGAGCTCGATCACCCTAGAGCAGGGGATCGGATTCGGGCAGGTCTTCGACCTCGACACCGCCCTGGCCGGATTCGTCTCCGTCGCCGACGGCAGCCTGAGCCTGAGGCAGACCGCGGTGGCTCTGGCACAGCTTCTCGACGTCAATCCGACCGCTCTCGAAGACCAGCTCATCGCCCAGGTGAGGAAGCTCGTCGCCGCCGGTGCGCTGCTGCCTGTGAACGATTGAAACCCGGAATAACGGTAGTATCGAAAACCGTTGTCGTTGAGGTTCACTGCATCAACCCGATGCAGGTCGAGCACGAACATCAGTGTTACATTGGGCCGGATCGTCCGTTTATTCGATCAACCGGCGCCGTGAGAGGAATGTGAAAGCGTGACCACAACCGAGAAGCAGCCCCGCCGTCTCGTCATCGTCGAGTCTCCGACGAAGGCGCGAACGATCGTTGGGTACCTCGGAGAGGGTTACGACGTTGAGGCGTCGGTCGGCCACATCCGCGACCTTCCCACCCCGTCCGAGCTCCCGGCAGACATGAAGAAGGGACCGTACGGCAAGTTCGCCGTCGACGTCGACAACGACTTCGATCCCTACTACCGGGTCGACCCCGGCAAGAAGAAGAAGGTCACCGAACTCAAGCGCCTCCTCAAGGACGCCGACGAACTCTATCTCGCAACAGATGAGGACCGGGAAGGTGAGGCCATCGCCTGGCACCTTCTCGAAGTCCTCAAGCCGAAGATCCCCGTCAAGCGCATGGTCTTCCATGAGATCACCCCCGAGGCCATCGAACGGGCCCTGGAGAACACTCGCGAGATTGACGTCGCACTCGTCGACGCCCAGGAGACCCGCCGCATCCTCGACCGCCTCTACGGCTACGAGATATCGCCCGTCCTGTGGCGCAAGATCCGCGCCGGCCTCTCCGCCGGTCGTGTCCAGTCGGTGGCAACCCGTCTTGTCGTCGAACGCGAACGCGAACGCATGGCGTTCGTCTCCGCCGACTACTGGGACCTCGATGTCGACCTGGGGCTGCCCGACGGCACCAGTCCGTTCGCCGCGAACCTTGCGACCCTCGACGGTGCCCGCGTGGCCTCCGGCCGTGACTTCAACGACAAGGGCGAGCTGAAGAACTCAGCGGCCACCGTCGTCGATCAGGCCAGGGCCGAAGCGCTGGCCACAGAGCTCAACGGCACCGCGAAGGACGCGCTGACGGTCACGGCCGTCGAGTCGAAGCCGTATTCGCGCAAGCCTGCGGCACCGTTCACGACCTCGACGCTGCAGCAGGAAGCCGGTCGTAAGCTGCGCATGAGTGCGCGTCAGGCCATGCGCACGGCTCAGTCGTTGTACGAACACGGTTACATCACCTATATGCGTACCGACTCCTCGGCACTGTCGGGCCAGGCGATCTCCGCGGCACGGAAGCAGGTGACCGAACTCTACGGTCCCGAGTTCGTTCCGCAGTCGCCTCGCACCTACTCGGGGAAGCAGAAGTCGGCGCAGGAGGCTCACGAGGCGATCCGTCCCTCCGGCGACTCCTTCCGCACCCCGGCTCAGGTATCGAAGTCACTCAGCGGCGACGAGTTCCGTCTCTATGACCTGATCTGGAAGCGCACCGTCGCCAGCCAGATGGCCGACGCGAAGGGCAAGACCGCGACCATCAAGGTCCGTGCCGACCTCGCCGATGGCCACGAAGCCGGCTTCAGCGCCAGCGGCACCGTCATCACCTTCCGCGGATTCCTCGCCGCCTACGAAGAGGGCACCGACGCCGGACGCTATGACACGAAGTCCGGCGAATCACGCCTGCCTCAGGTCGACGAAGGACAGTCGCTGTCCGTGGTCAAGGCCGAAGCCGACGGTCACACGACGGCCCCGCCGCCGCGCTTCACAGAAGCCAGCCTGGTCAAGCAGCTCGAAGAGCTCGGCATCGGCCGACCTTCGACCTACGCGGCCACCATCTCCGTCATCCAGGACCGCGGCTACGTGACCTCCCGAGGCAATGCGCTGGTGCCCAGCTGGTTGGCGTTCTCTGTCGTGCGTCTCCTCGAGGAGCACTTCACCGGGCTCGTCGACTACGCGTTCACCGCCGATCTGGAATCCGAACTCGACCGCATCGCCATGGGCGAAGAGGATCGCAAGGCCTGGCTGGCCCGCTTCTACTTCGGCGACAAGTCTCAAGATCGCGAAGGACTCAAGGAAGTCGTCGATGACCTCGGCGACATCGATGCCCGCGAGGTCAACACCGTTCGCATCAGCGAAGGCGTGAACCTGCGCGTCGGCCGCTACGGTCCTTACCTCGAGGTCCCGGCCTCCGAAGAGGGCGCGGACCCGAAGCGCGTATCTGTGCCTGAGGACTTGGCCCCGGACGAACTGACCGCGGCGAAGGCCGCTGAACTCATCGAATCCCAGGGCGACGGTGACCGTGAACTGGGAGTCGATCCTGAGACCGGACACACGATTGTGGCGAAGAACGGGCGTTTCGGCCCGTACGTCTCCGAGGTTCTGCCTGAGCCTGAAGAGAAGCCCAAGCGTGGGGCCAAGAAGCCGAAGCCGCGCACCGGCTCCCTGTTCAAGTCCATGGACCTGAACTCGATCGACCTCGAGACGGCACTGACTCTGCTCAGTCTGCCCCGCGTCGTCGGACAGGACGAAGAGGGCACCGACATCACCGCTCAGAACGGCCGCTATGGTCCGTACCTGAAGAAGGGCACTGACTCACGGTCGCTGACCGAGGAAGATCAGATCTTCAACATCACCCTCGACGAGGCGCTGAAGATCTACGCTCAGCCCAAGCAGCGAGGTGGGCGTCAGGCAGCGGCACCGCTGAAGGAATTGGGTGAGGACCCCATTTCGAAGAAGCCGGTCGTCGTCAAGGACGGTCGCTTCGGCCCCTACGTCACCGATGGTGAGTTCAATGCCACGCTGCGCAAGGACGATACCGTCGAGTCGATGAACATCGGCCGTGCCGCCGAGCTCCTGGCGGAGAAGCGTGCGAAGGGACCGGCCAAGAAGAAGGCGCCAGCTAAGAAAGCTCCTGCGAAGAAGGCTCCTGCGAAGAAGTCGACAGCTGCCAAGACGAGCACCGCCAAGAAGACCACGGCGAAGACTGCGGCTAAGTCAACGACTGCGTCGAAGTCGACTGCTGCGAAATCTACGGCGACCAAGTCAACGACAGCGAAGAAGACTACTGCTAAGTCGACGACCGCTGCGAAGAAGACCACGACTGCCAAGCCAAAGACTCCCTGACCGGGCTGCGCCCTCCGCCGTTGGCGCAGCGACATGCTGGGGTGGTCGTTTTGTGGTGAATTCCCTAGACGGATTCAGCACAAAACGACCACCCCAGCTGTTAGTGGCCGACTCAGTCGTGTCGCTGGCCGAGACTGTTATCTGCTGGACTGATTCGCAAACGCGTCAAGCGCCTCACCATCGAGGCGGAAGGTCTCCCATTCGTCCTGAGCCTTCGCACCCAGCGAACGGTAGAACCCGATTGAGGGCTCGTTCCACTTGAGAACGCACCACTCGAGTCGTGTCAGACCCCGCTTCTGACAGATCTGGGCCAAGTGCCCCAGCAGCGCCTTGCCCGCTCCGTTTCCGCGGTGATTGGGATCCACGAACAGGTCCTCGAGCCAGATCCCGTTCCTCCCGGTCCAGGTGGAGAACGAGTAGAACCAGATCGCGATGCCGATGATCTGTCCGTCCACCTCGGCGACGAGGCCATAGGTATTCGGATGCCCATCTTCCGGGAACATCACTGCAGCGAAATCGGCTTCGGTGGCCTCGACCGCATCGGGTTCCTTCTCATACACGGCCAGGGCATGGACCAGCCGGAGGATGTCGGGCAGATCGCTCTTCGTCGCTTCGCGCACATTCATCAGCTCATCGTCTCCAATTGCTTCGGTGTTGCAGTACAGGGTGTGCACCACAGGGTTCGTCACGGAACAGATGTCGTCACAGCACGTGGGTGCCGATCTTGTCAGGCAGGGCCGCGAATTCGGCGGCTGTGGGCTCACCGGGCGTGTGCGGTTCGGCGTGGGCATAGTAGGAGGCGAACGCCTCGGCGACGGTGTTGATTGTGATCTCGGGGTGGACCTCGCTGATCGACCCACCCGTGGCCGGATCCCACTCGATGCTCAGGGCCGCCTCGACGTCTGTGAGGACGGAACGGATGGGATCGGGATCCTCGACGATCACGGATGAGGAGAACAGCCACGCGCCCGAGACCACTCGCTGTGCGGTGCCGATCGCCTTGATCCGACCGGCCACATTCACACTGTGCTCACCAGGGCAGTACTCCCCAGGAATCTCGCCGAGGCGGGCGTCGACTCCGATGCTACGCAGAACCTCGACATAGTCCTGACCGAAAGAGGAGAACCTGGCCGTGGTGTCTTTGATGAACGCATCACTGGGTTCGATGTGGTCGATGACCAGCGATCCCCGATGATAGGCGGCAGCACGCCCGCCGAGGCTGCGCAGAGCAGGTGTGAAGCCGTGATCTTTCGCCGCTTCGATGGCTGCTGGGAACCCAGGCAGGAACCGATCCCTGGCCCCGAAGGCCAGCGTCGGTGCTGGCCGGTACATCCGCAGCGTTGCTCCTCGGCTGCCATGCTTGACCGAGTCGAGGAGGACCCTGGCAAAGGCAAGTTCCTCGATCGGACCCAAGCCGGTCGTCGCTACTGCTGACATGGATGTTCGCGTTATGTGCACGCAATCAAGAGTAGAGGATCAGACATCGGTGAGAAGAGATCCGGTCTGTTCCAAGAGATATGTCAGTCGCGGCAGATATTGTAGGTCTGTGAGTATGTTGACGACTACAGGACATCGACTTCCCGGAGCCCCTGGCCGGTTGGTTGCCGAGACCGCAGCCTGGGGCGCATTGATCGTACTCGTGGCGATCAGCTATGTCGTGGCGGGCACCAGCGGATTCTTTGCCACGATCGGCGGGCGAGCCTTCACCGCGATGGCCGACAGCTTGGCTGCGGGAGGCTTCGACAACCAGCTGGGAAGCCTGTCTCTCCTCATCGTCTTCGTCCTCGCCGGAGCCGGACTCTTCATCCCGCAGAAGATCTTGGCGAGCAAAGGGCCAGCCGTCCGCAAACTCGCCCTCAGCATCGCCGCTGTCGTCGAGGCTGGACTGCTCATCGTCCTCAGCCTTGCCCCGAGCGCCTGGCTGACCTGGGTCACCGCTCTGTTCCTCGGTGCCGTCGTCGGCCTGCTGATGAGCATCAACCCCTTCACAAATGAGAAGCCATGGCGTCGTGTCGGCATTCCTGCGGCACTTCTCGTCTTCGTCTCCTTCTCATTCCAGATCATCGGCGGCTCTGCCGCGGGCACACAGGCGCTGGGCTGGACGAGCCTCCTGGTGGGCATCGCCATGGCCGTCGGCGCGGTCATCATCTTCCTCACCCCCGAGCGAGCCCTCCACGCGGAATCGGCGACGACAGGCGCATTCCCTTCGACCAAGGCCCGCGTGGCCAGGCCGGCCGCGACCATCAAGATGCCGTGGGTGTGCATCGCCCTCTTCGCGGTGCTGGGAACCACATTCATCCTGGCGCAGCCCACCGCCGTCGCGCACAGCTTCGGCCAAGCCGGATTCGCCTTCATGCTCGCGTCATGCCTGGTCGGCTGGGCCATCGGCTTCGAAATGGGCCCCACCTTCGCACCGGGGATGTCGAGGCCGCGCGTGTCCGCGTTCGCACTGACAGTATCGGGCATCCTGCTGATCGCCACGGGCGCGATCAACGAGCTCTCCGGCAAGGTCGTCCTGGCGGCTGTCATCGCCTTCCTCGTCGGAATCGGTGTGCGCTCACAGCCCTACGACTTCTCTCGTCGCATCGGTGCTGTCGGCGGTGCGGTGGTCGCTCTCATCCTCAACGCCATCGACTTCGGCATCACCATCCCTGTCGGCTCCGCAATGGATTGGATGTTGACCCCCAGCGACGTTGCCTTCGCCATCATGGGACTGGCCGCTCTTGTCGCCGGAATCATCGGGCTCTTCATCTTCGACCCGCATGGTCTGCAGGGACTGTCCGTGGACATCGTGCACGGATTCCGTCCGCCCAGTTCCGCCGAGAACGGTGCGAACGACGGCATCGGAAACTCCGCGGAACGCCTCGGCGCCGGATTCTTCATCGCCATCGAAGGCGGTGACGGCTCGGGCAAGAGCACTCAGATCAAACGCGTCTCACAGATCCTCGCCGACGAAGGTCACAGCGTCGAAGCAACCCGTGAACCGGGCGGAACCGAGCTCGGACGACAGATCCGTTCGGTACTCTTCGACTCTGAACCGCCCAGCCCCCGGACCGAGGCTCTGCTCTTCGCCGCCGACCGTGCCCACCACGTGGCCTCCTTGGTGGACCCGAGCCTCGACAGCGGCAGCATCGTCATCACCGACCGGTACATCGATTCGACCATCGCCTACCAGGCCGCAGGCCGCAACTTCGACCCGAAGACCATTCTGGCGTTGAGCAAATGGGCGACTCAGGGGCTCGTCCCGCACCTGACCATCGTCCTCGACATCGATCCCGAGACCGCGGCGACGCGGATGGGCAAGCGCGGCGAGAACAACTACCTCGACGAGGAGAACCAGCAATTCCACCAGCGGGTCCGCCAGACCTACCTGACCCGTGCGCACAAAGAACCCGACCGCTACGTCGTCCTCGATGCCTCGGTGTCCGAGGAAGACCTGACCGCCGAGATCCTCACCGCCATCCGCACCCGGCTGCCACGGCAGATGAGCGGCGCGTCTGCCGCTCCGACAAGCTCCGCCACCGCAGGTGCCGTCACCGGTGCTTCGACTGATACCACCGAAACCTCGACCGATCCCTCGACCGACGCCGAGGTGGTCGACAGTCATCCGTCCGAAGACGTCGATGGTGTGGCGTCCAAGGCAGCCCGTGAGTTTGAGTCATCAGACTCGTCTGCGAGCTCTTCGCCTGCCGACGATGAGGATCTCACGCCGGAGCCCGGGGTCCGGTTCGTGCCGCTCACAGGCGAACGATTCATTCCGGAGTCGGCCGGTCGTCGGGAATCCGAGGAACGCAATGACGGAGTGGAGACGGAACGAGTCGATCTCGGTGCCGATCTCCGTGAGTCCGAACAGGAGGAACCGGGCTCAGATCATCGGTCAGCTCACCAGTCACACAAGTGTCCGGTCCGGGCGTCAGAAGAAGCCCGGTCTGCCAGCGCCGAGCCCGAAGTTGACACCAAAGACGAGGCTGAAACCAGAGACGAGCCCGAGACCGACGAGGAAGCCGCAACCACGGTTCTGCCGGCTCGCGGTTTCACTCCGAGCGCTCCTGCGCCACAGACCCACGGCAGCGGTGATTCGGACGACGGCGACGATGACAGTGACCCGACCGACGTGATCGAGACTCCGTCTTCCGAAGAAGCCCAGACTCGCGTCGTCAAGCAGGTCGAGACACCCAGCCAGGACGTTTCCAGCCGGGACGACGAGGATGCCAAGACAACGGTCCTGCCCGTGCGCAATGCTCGGCAGATGAGCCGAGAGCGACTGCAGGCTCAGGCTGAGATCGAACGTCAGGCACGGGAGCGGCTGCGCAAACAGAGAGAACGCAATCACCAGCGCTTCAACAACCCGGAAGGTCACTGAGTGAGCGTCTTCAACGAGCTCGTCGGGCAGGACGATGTCATCACCCAGCTCAAGCACGCCCTGTACTCACCGGGAGCGATGACCCACGCGTGGCTCTTCACCGGACCTCCCGGATCCGGGAGGTCCAACGCGGCTCGCGCGTTCGCCGCGGCTCTGATCTCTGGAGGCGAAGAGCAGGGGGACGTCACGGCGCGTGTTCTCAAAGGCCACCACGAATCACTGACGATCATGTCGACTCAGAAGTCGGTCATCGCCATCGACGAGGTGCGGGAACTGGTGACACGAGCACAGTCGGCCCCGGTCAATTCCCCCTGGCGAGTCGTCATCGTCGAAGACGCGGATCGGATGAGCGAGCGCACGGCCAACGTTCTGCTTAAGGCGATCGAAGAGCCGCCTCCGGCCACAGTGTGGCTGCTGTGCGCACCGAGTCCCATCGACGTGCTCACCACGATCCGTTCCCGGTGCCGCCCCGTGCGTCTGCGCATTCCCTCCCGGGACGCGGTGGCGCAGCTCCTCATCGAACGCGACCACGTCGACCCCGAGAGAGCGAAGTGGGCGGCAGCCGTGGCGCAGAACCACATCGGCCGGGCCAAGTACATGGCCCTCAACGACTCGGCCGATGAGGAACGCAGGCAGATTCTCGCGATCCCGGGCAAGCTGACCTCGGTCGGCGCGACGATCCGACTGGCCGGCCGCATCGTCGATGAAGCCGCGGAGACTGCGAAGTCTCGGGTCGAGGAACGCAATGCCTCGGAGCGCAGCGATCTCATGGCGACCTTGGGCATCGAATCGGAGAAGTCCATTCCGCCCTCGGCGAGGTCGCAGATCAGAAAGCTCGAAGAGGAGCAGAAGCGCCGGTCAGTCCGGGCCCGCAATGACGAGCTAGACCGGATCTTCCTTGAGCTGATGAGCCTCTATCGCGATATCCTCATGTACCAGTTGGGCATCCGCGAGGGGTGGATCAACGCCGGCGAAGTCGACCTCATCTCCGAGCAGGCCAACAGAGACGGACCCGATACGACTCTGCTGCGCATCGACGCCATCACCGAGGCGAGACGACGACTGCAGACGAACATGTCGCCCGTGCTCATCGTCGAATCGGCGTTCGTGCTGCTGTCGAACCCCTGGCTGCTCGACGACCGTACCGGCGCTCTCTGAGGTTCAGTCCTCGTTCAGGAGTTCTCCGACCAGAGCGGTGGTGAGCTCGACGCGGCGGGGGATCCACACCTGCAGGGCATGTTCGGTCCTGGCATGCGAACCGCCGCCGACTGTGCCCAGACCGTCAATGGTCGGTGTTCCGACTCCGGCGGTGAAGTTGCCGTCCGATCCGCCTCCGACAGCCACAGACCGCAGCGGCGGGTGCCCGAGGTGAGCGCTGAGGCGTTGAGCTCGGGCGTAGAGTCCCATCGCCATCTTCTCCTCCAGCGGGGCACGGTTGATCCCGCCTCTGACATCGACCTTAGCCCCGGCCACGGTGGGGGAGAGGGCGCTGAGGATCGAGTCGATACGTTCCTGCTCTGCCACCGAGGCGGCCCGGGAGTCGACGCCGACGACGGCCTTGGCCGGCACGGTGTTCGTCGTTGAACCACTGTGCATGACCGTCGGCACGACCGAGGTTCCCACCGAAGGGTCATGCAGTGCAGCGATCTTCACGACCTGGTTGGCCACTTCGATCGTGGCGTTGATGCCCTTCTCCGGCTCCACCCCGGCATGGGCGGCCAAACCGGTGACTTCGAGGGAGTAGATGGCGACGCCTTTGCGGGCGATCTTCACAGCCCCGTCAGGTGCACCGCTTTCGAAGACCAACGCGGCCTTGGCGCCTCGAGCCTCATCCTCAATGATCTGACGAGATCCGGGCGACCCGAGCTCTTCGTCCCCGGTCATGAGGATACTGACTCCATCGAGATCCCCGCGCTGTTCGCGCAGTCGCGCCATCGCATAGAGAGCGATGAGCAGACCGCCCTTCATATCGTCGGCTCCGGGACCGCGCACGACACCGTCGGCGACAGAATACGGGAATTCGCTCAGGGTGCCCGTCGGCCATACGGTGTCGTGATGACCGATGAGCACGACCTTCCGGGGCCCGGTGCCGAAACGCCACAGCACATGAGGGTGCGAATCGGTCTCAATGATGTGCGGAGCTGCTCCCAGCAGTCCAGTGCCGATCCGGGAGACCAGCTGAGCGCTGCGGGCCAGTGATTCGGGGTCCTGGGAGAACGACTCACATTCGATGAGCGCCTTGAAATCGCTCATGAAATCCCTCGAGTCGAACTCGACCACGTGCGTCACCCTTTTCTCTGTTGAAATGTCTGTTGGCACCAGGTTAACGGTTGAGGTGGGTCGAAGCCGTCAGCGCACGGACCTTCACTTGTCTCGCCGAAGATCCCTCACCTCGGCGCGGGGAACATAGCCAGCGGATGAGTAGGCAGCGACAGCGGCTGTATTCGCGCTTGGCGTAGCAACTGCTGCCGACGAGGATCCCAGCCGCTGCAGGCTTCGCGCCGCTGCGATCGCGATCGCCTTTCCATAGCCGTGACCCTGCTGTTCACGGTCGACGGCCAGCGGCTCAATCAGCCCAGGTCGGTTTGGTCCGGCGGACCACACTGTGGTCACTGCGACCGGCAGCCCGGAATCGTCATAGCCCAGCAGGCTCTGTGCCTGTGAGGAGAAAGGACCAGACATCATCTCGTTCCACCGCTCGACGAACCGCTGTCTGTCGTCGGCAGTGTAGGGAACGCCGCGGAATGCCGACCAGTGAACAGCCGTCCAGACCTCCGCATCGTCAGGCTCGGCGATCTCCACCCGGATGCCGGGATCCTCCACCGGCAGGCTCAGGTCTCTGTTCAGGGCGGTCCAGGGCTCGTCCTGATTCCACCCGCGAGCCTTCAGACGATCACAGAGTCGGGCTGCACCCCTAGCCTCAACTACTGCCGCTCCCGGCCCGAAGACGGCGCGGCTAGCCGAAATGACGTCGGATTCGATCTCTAGAGTCAGGGAGTCGTCATCGCTGAGGCCGGGGTCGATGGAAAGGCGCAGAAGATCCTCACCATCCAGCAGACCGATTGCGCCGATGCGCTCGCCGCAGCGCCAGACCCGCATGGCCTGGGCAGTTGCGTTCGCACCTCGAAGCGAATACCAGCCCAGGTCGCCGGTGTGGAGGTGGAGGGGGCCTGAATCGGACTGCCACGAATCGAGCACGGCACCGATACCCGGAAGCTCTGCGGCCTGGGGGACGGACAGTGAAAAGGTAGTCATGTGTCTCCTGAGCTGGGAAGGGAATGCTCTGAGAAGTCCAGCATATGTGAGCTGCATTACGGAGTCCGGGTTCGGCCGTTCTCCTTTTGACCAGGAGTCCAGGTTTTGGCTAGAGTTAGCTCGGTTGCCGCCTTAGCTCAGTCGGTAGAGCGATTCACTCGTAATGAATAGGTCGCGAGTTCGATTCTCGCAGGCGGCTCGGCAGCAGGCCCTCTAGTCACCACAAATGGTGGCAGAGGGCCTCTTTGCTACCTGCTTGTTGGCCCTGCAGCTGTGTCTGAGGAAGGATCGTCCTTATGCCAGAAACTGCTCGGAACGACCGGTCTTGTCTTCGCGCATTCGATGATCTGCCCGCCGTGCCGTGGTTCATCGCACCGTTGATGACTGCTGCTGCCTCGCGTCGTGCCTCGAGGGCTGCCACCCCACGGCAGGAGCTGCTGACGCTGAGCACCTTTCAGACGAAAGAAGCCTATGATGCCCTCTTGGATGAGGGAGTGCTCATCGGTGATCCCACTCGCGGCTGGGACGAATTCCAGGAGGCCTACGCGTGGTTGATGCGGGCCATGGAAGAACGCGGTGTGCCAGGACCCGCCGGCGGCATGGTGTGGCTGTGGCCGAATCCGACTCAAAGGCGAATCCGAACGCACGCCAAGCAGGCCAAGGGAGACGTGCTGCTGACTGCCTGCCTGCCGCCCGACCAGGTGCTCATCAGTGAGTTCGCGGACTGGCATCTGCCGCTCAATCGGATGCTGCACGTCCCTCGGGCAGATGGGGAGGACTATGGGGTCTGGGACGAGCGTGCGCGCCGGGTTGAGGCTGATTTCGACTCGCGGCTCGGGAAATGGAAGAGATTACCGTTAGCCGATTGGCCGCTTGAGCTCCGCGATGAAATAGAGAATTCGTGGGAGGCGATCTTCGATTCGATGACCTGGCAGCCGGATTCGACCCTGCAGGCCACTGCACATCAACTCCACGCAGACGACGTCATCGACGCTGTCAGGATCCGCTGACTTCGCCCTGCACCTCGGGCTCGACGCCGAGCAGTTCGTACGCCCGACGGTACTTCTTGCCGAGTCGCGTCCGCGTCTCCTCATCGAGCAGCCCTTGCCGAGCCGGATCCGTGTTGTCAGCGAGATCAGCGGTCTTGACGAGGACGGCGAACTGGTTCGATCGGACCCGCGCGAAATAGTCCTCCGGTGACTCGCCCGAGCGCCTAGTCACTGCTATGACCGCGTCGGCGACCTCTGTCGGAAAATCTGCGCGCAGCTTCGCCTCGCTGACCTCCGTATCCTCGACGACGTCGTGGAGCCATGCGGCAGCGACCACTGCAGCAGACGCGTCTCGGGGGAGTTCAGCCTTGTGTGCGAGCACCTGGGCATTCGCCGCGACTCGGCGCGGGTGGTCGATATAGTCACGGCCAGCCTTGTCGACCTGCCCACGGTGGGCGGCGACGGCCAACTCTTCGGCAATCGGCACCAAGTCTCGGGTGTCTTCGTTCTTGTCCATGATTGCTCCTCTGGCATTCGGCATTGAGCTGAGCAGACGCGGTCTGCATTCGTCTCTATGACCGTCGTCATCATCTTCGACGCTACAGTCCAGGTCTGACATGAAACAGGCCGGATGCATCAGCATCCGGCCTGCGAGACCATCCGAGACGCTTTTACTTCAAGCGACCGTTAGGTCAGTGTTTCAGAGGTGTCACTTCTTCTTCGGCTTGAACGACGTCGAGCATTTCCAGGTCGTTTTGCCCTTCTTCGCCACCACGGTCACGGAGACCTTCTTGCCCGGGGTCGCGCCGGAGATGTAGTACTTCAGCGAAGCCTTGCCCTTCTTTGAGGCAGTCGCATATTTCTTGGTCTTCGTCGTCTTGTAATGCGCGGTCGTCGTGATCTTGGACTTCGAGCCGGCCTTCGACACCTGGACCCAGGTGTTCGAGTACTGGCGCGGCTTAGAATTCGACATCTTCACCGCGCACTTCTTCGTGGCAGCCTCGGCGGGCGGGGCATCGAGCACGATGGGGCCGGCGAGCAGGCCGAAGGCCAGGAACAATGCGAGGAGCTTCGACCCGATGCGGGCAGGAACGAATCGGGCAGGAATGATCGAGGACATGATTCTCCAGGAAACTAAGAGTGTTAGGTGGATCAATTCTAAGCACTTCGGGCGTGATTTCCGTACTTAGAAATCATCATATTCTTTGTGAAGTGCGGCACATGTGAGCAGGTATCAGGCTCCCCGGTCCCACGGGCCGGTTTTCGTGTTGACCATCACAGTCAACTGGTATTGAATGGTGACGTGAATGTTACTGAACGATCGATCAGCCGCCGAGGTTGAGCGGTCGTCATTGACGTAGCCGCGGTCGAGGTCACCAGGGTGATCGTCGGCCGCTCCCTAGGACTGTGAGGAACAGATGAGCGAAGCGTACATCTACGACGCAGTGCGCACACCGCGCGGGAAGAACCGCGGTGGTGCCCTGCACAGCGTCAAGCCAATCGATCTCGTGACAGGGCTCATCGACGCCCTGCGCGAGCGCAATCCCGATCTCGACGAAAAAGCGATCGACGACCTCGTCCTCGGTGTCGTCTCACCCGTGGGCGAACAGGGCGGCGACATCGCCCGCACCGCAGCCCTCGTGGCCGGACTCGACGAATCCGTCGCCGGCGTTCAGGTCAACCGCTTCTGCGCCTCCGGGCTCGAGGCGGTCAACATCGCCGCACAGAAGGTCGGCAGCGGATTCGAGAACCTCGTCCTGGCCGGCGGCGTCGAATCGATGTCGCGCGTTCCCCTCGGCTCCGACGGAGGCGCATGGGCACAGGATCCGACGACGAACTTCGACACCTACTTCGTGCCCCAGGGCATCAGCGCCGATCTCATCGCGACCACCGAGGGATTCAGCCGCACCGATATTGACGAATTCGCCGAGGAGTCGCAGAAGCGCGCCGCCAACGCTTGGGAGAACGGCTACTTCGAGAAGTCGATCGTCCCCGTCAAAGACATCAACGGTGTGACCCTGCTCGACACCGATGAGCACATGCGCCCCGGTTCGACGGTGGAGTCGCTGGCGAAGCTGTCCCCGGCCTTCACCAAGGTCGCAGCGCAGGCAGGTTTCGACGAGGTTGCTCTCCAGAAGTACCACTGGGTCGAGGAGATCGACCACGTTCACACCGCAGCGAACTCCTCGGGAATCGTCGACGGGGCCAGCCTCGTCATCATCGGCGACGCCGAGGTGGGTGAGACGATGAATATGAAGCCGCGTGCTCGCATCGTCTCCACTGCCGTCACGGGATCCGAGCCGACCATCATGCTCACCGGTCCCACGCCCGCGACGCAGAAGGCGCTGGACAAGGCCGGGATGACCGTTGAGGACATCGACCTGTTCGAACTCAACGAAGCCTTCGGCGCAGTGGTCCTGAAATGGATGAAGGACCTCAACATCCCGCATGACAAGGTCAACGTCAACGGCGGAGCCATTGCCATGGGCCACCCTCTGGGTGCCACCGGTGCCATGATCCTCGGCACCGTCCTCGACGAACTCGAACGTCGCGATCTCAAGCGTGGCCTCATCACGCTGTGCATCGGCGGCGGAATGGGCATTGCGACGATCATCGAAAGGGTCTGACATGACGAACACTGAAACGACTTACTCCAAGTCCACTGACTCGGACGGAATCGTCACCGTCGTCCTCGACGACCCGAATTCCAAGGTCAACACGATGAACGACCATTTCAAGGATGCCTTCGAAGGCATCGTGGACTGGCTCGAAGCTAACGTCGATGACATCACCGGCGTCGTGCTCACCTCGGCGAAGAAGACCTTCTTCGCAGGCGGAGACCTCAATAAGCTGCGTGCAGCAGACCCTGAGAACTCGGAGGCCGAAGCCGCACTGACCAACCACATGAAGGCGGTCATGCGCCGCCTCGAGACGTTGGACAAGCCCGTCGTCGCAGCCATCAACGGCGCCGCACTCGGCGGTGGCCTCGAGGTCGCCCTCGTCGCACATCACCGCATTGCAGCGGAGGACGTTTCCAGCCTGCGGGTCGGATTCCCCGAAGTCTCTTTGGGCCTCCTGCCCGGCGGTGGCGGTGTCGCCAGAGCTGTACGCCTGATGGGCCTCCAGAATGCACTGCAGAAGGCCATCCTGCCGTCGACGAAGTTCAAGGCAGCCGAGGCTCTCAAGCTCGGCCTCATCGACGAACTCGCACCCGTGGCCGAGCTCGAAGATCGTGCCAAGGCCTGGATCAAGGCCAACCCCGAGGCTGTGCAGCCCTGGGACGTCAAGGGATTCAAGATCCCAGGCGGCTCACCCACCTCACCGTCACTGGGCGCGATGTTGCCCGCGCTTCCGGCGTTGCTGCGTCGTCAGACCAAGGGTGCACCGATGCCCGCTCCGCGCGCGGCTATCGCTGCCGCCGTCGAGGGTTCCTACGTCGACATCGACACGGCACTGGCAGTCGAAACCCGCTACTTCGTTCACCTCACCCACACCCCGGTGGCGAAGAACATGATCAAGGCGTTCTTCTTCGACCTCGGACACATCAACTCCGGCGGCTCGCGACCCAATGGCACCGAACCGCGTCAGGTGAAGAAGCTCGGCGTCCTCGGCGCCGGAATGATGGGTGCCGCGATCGCCTACACCGCAGCCAAAGCCGGCATCGACGTCGTCCTCAAGGACGTCAAGATCGAAGCCGCGGACAAGGGCAAGGCCTATGCGCGCAAGCGTGAGGAATCAGCCCTGGCCAAGGGCAAGACGACGGCTGAGAAGAGCAAGGCCGTCCTCGACCGGATCACTCCGAGCGCTTCGGCTGATGACTTCGCCGGAGTCGACTTCGTCATCGAAGCCGTCTTCGAATCGGTGCCGCTGAAGCAGCAGGTGTTCCAGGAGATCCAGGACGTCGTCGACTCCGACGCAGTGCTCGGCTCCAACACCTCGACCCTGCCGATCACCGACCTGGCCACCGGGGTCAAGCGCGATTCCGACTTCATCGGCGTCCACTTCTTCTCGCCCGCTGACAAGATGCCCTTGGTTGAGATCATCCGGGGTGAGAACACCTCAGATGAGACCCTGGCGCGCACCTTCGACCTCGTCCAGCAGATCAAGAAGACCCCGATCGTCGTCACCGACTCTCGCGGGTTCTTCACCTCCCGTGTGATCGGCACATTCATCGCCGAGGCGGTCGCCGCTGTCGGCGAGGGCGTGGAGCCGGCAACAGTGGAGCAGGCAGCACTGCAGGCCGGATACCCGACCGGTGCACTGCAGCTGCTCGATGAGCTGACACTGACTCTGTCGCAGAAGATCCGGAAGGAAACCGAGGAGGCCATCGAAGCCGCAGGAGGACAGCGCGAGAGCCACCCCTCCGACGCGGTCTTCGACTGGATGGTCGAGGAAGCCGGACGCACGGGCCGCAAGGACGGCGCCGGATTCTACGAATACGACGAGGACGGCAAACGTGGCAAGCTGTGGCCCGGTGTGCGTGAGCACTTCAATTCCGGTTCGACGACGCAGCCTTTCGAGGACCTGCAGGAGCGGATGCTCTTCGCCGAGGCGATCGAGACGATCAAGTGCCTCGACGAGGGTGTGCTCACCTCGGTGCCGGATGCGAACATCGGTTCGATCTTCGGAATCGGCTTCCCAGCATGGACCGGTGGCGTGCTCCAGTACGTCAACCAGTACGAGGGTGGTCTGAATGGCTTCGTCGAACGTGCCAAGGAACTCGCCGCGACCTACGGCGATCGTTTCACTCCGCCCGCATCGCTCGTTGAGCGTGCGGCAGCGAACAACACGTACGAATAGAACCTGCCCGCAGGAATAGCTCGGCGGTCTTTCGGTGTTCATCAGTCATCAACTGATGACTACCGGAAGGCCGCCGTTATGCGTGCAGCAGTCTATGACCAGTACACCGATGACTTCAGCGACATCACGGTTCGCGAGGTTGAGGATCCGAAGGTTCCGCCGGCATCCGTGCTCATCGAGGTCCGCGCCGCCGGTGTCAATCCTGTCGATTGGAAACTCGTCGGCGGTCATCTCGATGCCATCATGCCGACACAGTTCCCCGTCACCCCCGGCTGGGATGTGGCCGGCGTCGTTATCGGCCTCGGATTCGACACCCCCGAATTTGAGATCGGCGATGAGGTCATCGCCTACGCCCGCAAAGATGTGCTCGGCGCCGGCACATTCGCGGAGAAGGTGGCCGTGCCCGTCCACTCGGTGACCGCGAAACCCAAGGGGCTGAGCTGGGAGCAGGCGGGCGGACTGCCCTTGGCAGGTGGCACCGCGCTGCGCACCCTCGAGGCGCTCGGCGACATCAACGGCAGAACAGTCCTCGTCCACGGAGCCTCCGGGGGAGTGGGCAGCTTCGCGGTGCAGATCGCAAAATCTTTCGGCGCCCGAGTCATCGGCACCGCCTCTGAGGCCAACCACGAGTACCTGCGCGGCTTGGGAGCAGAACCCGTGACCTATGGCGAAGGACTGGCCGACCGCGTCCACGAGATCGCAGGCGGCCCGGTCGATGGCGTCGTCGACTTCGTCGGAGAGGTGCTCGATACGACTCTTGCGGTGCTGGGGGACGGCGGAGCGCATGCTTCGGTCGCAGATCCTTCGGTGGCCGAACACGGTGGCCGCTACATCTGGGTGCGCCCCGACGGTTCGCAGACCGCGCGAGTCGCCGAACTCGTCGATGCGGGTGAGCTCACCGTCGAGGTGGCGCAGACTTTGAGCCTCGACGAGGTGCCAGAGGCCTTTCGCACCAGCGCAACAGGGCACACACGAGGAAAGCTCGTCATCGTCCCCTGAGTCTCGTGCGACTGTCGGCAGACCTCAGCCGATCCCCAGTGCCGCCTGAGCGGCGGCACGCAGTTCGACCCCGACCACCTCGGCGCTTGAGTGCCTGGCCTGGTACGGGGTCGAATTGATCATGCCGAAGACCGCGTGCACGCGCACCGTCGCCGCATCGAGTGACCAGTCCGGATTGGCCTGCGCCACGACCTCGGCCCAGTGGCTGACATAGCTTCTCTGCAGGCGACGCACCGTGCGCCTCGAGGTCTCGGGCAGTGCCGCAAGGTCCCGGTCCTGAATCCGAATCAGCTCGGGCTCGCTCATAGCGAAGGCGACATGGAAGTCGATGAGCTCGATGAGCGCCGAGGTGGCACTGTCGTCCTTATGGCGCGCGATGATCGCGTCCCCGCCCGAGTTCAGATACTCAGAGATCCCGACGAGGAGTTCCTCGAGGACGGCTTCCTTGGACTCGAAATGGCGATAGACCGCCGGGGCGGAGATCCCGGCGCCCTTGCCCAGGTCATCGAGGCGAACACCGTGGAACCCGTGCCGGGCATAGAGATTCTTCGCCACCGACAGCAGTTGTTCGCGACGTGCTGCCTTCGCTGCAGCGCGGGTGGTCCCGGCGGTTCCCGAATCTGCCGTCGTTGAGCGCGCTGGTGCCTTCGGCTCCATATCCGTCACCTCATCTCCTTCGCTCGCACTCGGCTCGAAGTCCGTTCCATCGTGCGCATTGTCACTTTCGGCTATGAGCAGTATCATAGCAGTCAGTTAACCAATATTAACTGAAATGGGGAGTGGAATGAGAGCAGTGGGAACTGCGGTCAGTCCGGCAACGGGGCAGGCGAACGCCGAAGCCCACGCCGAGCTCATCGCCGAACTCCGGGAACGGATCCAGGTCACGGCCCTGGGCGGACCCGAGAAGTCCAGGCAGCGCCACATCGACCGGGGCAAGCTGCTGCCACGCGAACGCGTCGAACACCTCCTCGACCCCGGCACGGCCTTCCTCGAGCTGTCCCCGCTGGCAGCCAACGACATGTACGACGATGCCAGCCCAGGAGCGGGAATCATCACCGGCATCGGCCGTGTCAACGGACGCGAATGCGTCATCGTGGCCAACGACGCCACCGCCAAGGGCGGAACCTACTACCCAGTGACTGTGAAGAAGCACCTGCGGGCCCAGGAGGTGGCGAAGGAGAACAACCTTCCCTGCATCTACCTCGTCGACTCGGGCGGCGCCAACCTGCCCAACCAAGACGATGTGTTCCCCGACCGCGAGCACTTCGGTCGGATCTTCTACAACCAGGCCACACTCTCGGCCGCAGGCATCCCGCAGCTCGCGGCCGTGCTCGGCTCCTGCACTGCCGGCGGCGCCTACGTGCCTGCGATGGCCGACGAATCGATCATCGTCAGCGAACAGGGCACGATCTTCCTCGGCGGCCCACCCCTGGTCAAGGCCGCCACCGGTGAGGAGGTCAGCGCGGAGGACCTCGGCGGTGGAGCACTCCACTCACGTGTCTCCGGCGTCACCGACCACCTCGCGGCCAATGACTCCCATGCTCTGGAGATCATGCGCGACATCGTCTCCACTCTGGGGCCAAAGCCGGCGGCCAACTGGGACGTCGTCGAAGCCCGGGAGCCGCTGCACTCGCCGGAGGAACTCACCTCGGTCGTGCCCGTCGACTCACGCACCCCCTATGATGTCCACGAAGTCATCGCCCGCCTCGTCGACGGTTCAGAGTTCCACGAATTCAAGGCCGAGTACGGCACCAGCCTCATCACCGGCTTCGCCCACCTCGACGGACACCCGGTGGGAATCGTTGCCAACAACGGCATCCTCTTCGGCGAATCCGCGCAGAAGGGCGCCCACTTCATCGAACTCTGTGATCAGCGCAGCGTGCCGCTGGTCTTCCTGCAGAACATCTCCGGCTTCATGGTCGGCCGTGACTACGAGGCCGGCGGCATCGCCAAGCACGGAGCGAAGATGGTCAACGCCGTCGCCACCGCCCGAGTGCCCAAGTTCACCGTCGTCATCGGCGGCTCCTTCGGTGCAGGCAACTACTCGATGTGCGGCCGCGCCTACTCGCCCCGCTTCCTGTGGATGTGGCCCAACGCCCGCATCTCAGTCATGGGCGGTGAACAGGCCGCCAGCGTCCTCTCGACGGTCAAGCGCGACCAGATCGAAGGCCGCGGCGAGACCTGGAGCGCCGAAGAGGAAGACACCTTCAAACAGCCCGTCCGCGATCAGTACGAAGCTCAGGGCAACCCCTACTACTCGACGGCCCGCCTGTGGGACGACGGAATCATCGAACCCACCGACACCCGACAGGTGCTGTCCCTGGCACTCGAACTCGCCCGTTTCGGACCGATGGAACGCCCGCTGAATGCCAGCGGCTACGGCGTTTTCAGAATGTGAGCTCATCCATGTTCAACACAGTACTCATCGCCAACCGCGGCGAAATCGCACTCCGCGTCATCCGCACCTGCCGCCGACTGGGCATCAGAACAGTCGCCGTCTACTCCGATGCCGACGCCCAGTCCGCCCACGTCAAGGCCGCCGACACCGCCGTGCACCTGGGGCCGGCGCAAGCCTCCGAGTCCTACCTGCGCATCGACAAGGTCATCGCCGCAGCCCAGACCACCGGCGCCGAGGCGATCCACCCCGGCTACGGATTCCTGTCCGAGAACGCCGACTTCTCCGCCGCGTGTGAAGAAGCTGGCATCGTCTTCCTCGGTCCCGGCGCCGAAGCGATCCGGACGATGGGCGACAAAATCACCGCGAAGAATGCCGTCTCCCAGCGTGGAGTCCCACTGGTGCCCGGCACCAAAGACGCGGCCATGTCGAACGAATCGCTGGTCACCGCGGCCGCCGACATCGGGTTCCCGGTGCTCATCAAACCCTCCGCCGGTGGCGGCGGCAAAGGCATGCACGCGGTCTTCGAGCCCGCCGAGCTGGCCACTGCTCTGGACACGGCCCGCCGTGAGGCCGCGAGCTCCTTCGGTGACGACACGCTGTTCCTCGAACGCCTCGTCGCGACCCCGCGTCACATCGAGGTCCAGGTCATGGCCGACTCGCACGGCAATGTCATCCACCTCGGCGAACGTGAGTGCTCCCTGCAGCGCCGCCACCAGAAGGTCGTCGAGGAAGCCCCCTCGGCGTTGCTCGATGAGGCGACCAGGGCGCGAATCGGCCAGGCTGCCTGCGAAACTGCGAAGTCCGTGGGCTACCGCGGTGCAGGCACCGTCGAATTCATCGTCGGCGCCGACCGCCCCGACGAGTTCTTCTTCATGGAGATGAACACCCGGCTCCAGGTCGAACACCCGGTGACCGAGGAGGTCACCGGCATCGACCTCGTCGAACTCCAGCTGCGCGTCGGTGCCGGCGAGGAACTGCCGCTGAGCCAGGACGACATCACGATGACCGGGCACTCGATCGAGGCACGCATCTACGCGGAGGATCCCTCCCGCGGATTCCTGCCCACCGGCGGTCGGGCACTCGACGTCGTCTTCCCCGAAGGCGAGGGTATCCGTGTCGACGCCGGACTCGACGCCGGACAGACGATCGCCTCGGACTACGACCCGATGATCGCCAAGCTCATCGTCCATGCTCCTTACCGTGCCGCGGCGATTGCTCGTCTCGATGCCGCGCTTGCCGCCTCGGCGGTGCCCGGGATCGTGACCAACATCGACTTCCTGCGCACCCTGATGGGCCTCGACGAGGTGGTCTCGGGCAACCTCGACACCTCACTCATCGACCGCCTCAGCGAGGATCAGCTGGCACACGCACCCGGCGAGCTCGACCGTCAGCTGGCTGCCACGGCCGTGCTCGTCACCGGCGGTCGTGCCGGAACCGAACTGACCGGAGCGCTCACGCCAGCACACCTGCCGCGGAACTCAGCCACCGCCTCGGCGTGGGGGAGGCCCTCTGCCTGGCGCACCTCACGACCGGACTTCCGAGGCAGCGTCCGCCTTAATTTCACGGGAGCGGGCGAACTCGCGGTACGCGAAGGCGACGAGGTTGCATATGCGTCTGCCCCTCCGAACGACTTCGCCTCCGGAACCGACGTGAGTGCACGGGCGAGCGCCGTCACAATCGATGATGACGGCCTCTGGCATCTGACCATCGACGGTGTCCAGACCACCGCCCGGGTGTTCTCCGATGCCCGCGATCGCAGCATCTGGGTCAGCAGCGACCGCGGGGTCTACGCATTTACCCGGCCCCAGGCCGATACGTCCCTGACCCCGGGTCTCGACGGCGCCGAGGTGCTCGCCCCGATGCCCGGATCCGTCGTCGCGGTTCGGGTCGAGTCCGGAGACCACGTCGAACAGGGCGATCCGATCGTCGTCGTTGAGGCGATGAAGATGGAGCACGTGCTCACCGCACCTGCGGCAGGCATCGTCACCGTCACCGCAGTCCAAGGCGGGCAGGTCGGACTCGACGAGGTGCTCGCCACCGTCGTCGACGAGGCCGCAGCAGCAAGCAACTGACCACTAGAAACTCACTGACCACGCTTTGAGCGGGGAGGAAATCATGACAGCTTTTGTTCCGGGCATGCTGCCCGAAGAATACGAAGACCTGCGCCAGGGTGTCGCGAAATTCGCCGACGAAGAGGTCGCACCCGTGTCGGCCGAACTCGATGCCAAGCACGAGTTCCCCTACGAACTCGTTGCGAAGATGGGCGAGATGGGCCTCTTCGGCCTGCCCTTCGACGAAGAGTACGGCGGCATGGGCGGGGACTACTTCGCCCTGACCCTGGCTATCGAGGAGATCGCCCGCGTCAACCAGTCGCTGGCCATCACACTCGAAGCCGGCGTCTCCCTGGGAGCGATGCCGATCTACCGCTTCGGTACCGAAGAGCAGAAGCGCGAATGGCTGCCCAAACTCACCGACGCCTCCGGCTTGGGCGCCTTCGGCCTGACTGAGCCAGAGGCTGGCTCGGACGCCGGGGGAACGAAGACCAAGGCCACGTTGGAGAACGGCACCTGGACCGTCAACGGCAGCAAGTGCTTCATCACGAACTCCGGCACCGACATCACCCGCCTGGTCACCGCCACCGCTGTGACCGGAACCCGGACCTCGAAGTCGGGCCGCGAGGTCCCTGAGATCTCGACGATCATGATTCCGTCCGGCACCCCCGGCTTCACCGCGGAACCGGCCTATGACAAGGTCGGCTGGAACTCCTCGGACACGCACCCGCTGACCTTCGACAATGTGCAGGTGCCCGAAGAGAACCTGCTGGGCGAACGCGGACGCGGCTACGCGAACTTCCTGCGCATCCTCGACGAGGGACGCATCGCCGTCGGTGCGCTCTCCGTCGGCGCAGCGCAGGGCTGCGTGGACGAATCCGTGAAGTACGCCAAGGAACGTCAGGCCTTCGGCCAGCCGATCTCCGACTTCCAGGGCATCTCTTTCAAGATCGCCCGCATGGAGGCCCGCGTGGTCGCCGCCCGCTCTGCCTACTACCTGGCCGCATCACGCATGCTCGCCGGGATGCCGTTCAAGAAGGAAGCCGCGATCGCGAAGATGGTCGCCGGTGAGGCCGCGATGGACAACGCCCGCGACGCCACGCAGATCCACGGCGGGTACGGCTTCATGAACGAATACCTCGTTGCCCGCCACTACCGCGACTCGAAGATCCTCGAGGTCGGGGAGGGCACCACTGAGGTCCAGCTCATGCTCATCGCGCGCGAACTCGGGATCTGAGCTCACCGAGACCAGCACACCGCCCGCCGAGGTGGTTCCACGCTTCCGTACGGAAGTGCAGGGCCACCTCGGCGGGCGGTGCTGTCATCTGCTGGGACCAGGCTCAGTTAGTGTGGAGCACAGAATCAGTCGAGGACAGAGAGGATGTACGTGGACTACAGCGTCGTGGCATCGGTCCTGGGTGTGAGTTGGATCGTCATCGAATACGTGGTGAAGATCATTGCCGTCGGCGTCGTCCCAGAGGACCGCAGGCCCTCATCATCATCGGCCTGGCTGCTGCTCATCCTGTTCGTCCCTCTCGTCGGGATCCCGCTGTTCCTGATGCTCGGCAGCCCCTACATCAATCGGCGTCGGGCACGTATCCAGGCGCAGGCCGATGAGCTCATGCACGAAGGCGCCGACGATCTGCCCGATGTGCCCCCGTCGCTGCAGACTGCCCCGGGGTTCGTGTCGATCGCCCAGCTGGGGCGCAGGCTCACGGCTCTGCCGATGGTCACCGGCGACAGCCACGGTGTCATCAGCGACTACGAGACCAGCATCGAACGAATGTCAGAACTCGTCGATGAAGCCCGAGAGTACGTGCACGTCGAGATCTACATCATGGCCTGGGATTCGACGACCGACATCTTCTTCCGCGCGCTCGAACGCGCCGCAGGTCGGGGTGTGAAGGTCAGGGTCCTCTTCGACCACATCGGCTCTCGGAAGTACCCGGGATTCCACCGCCTCGGCAAACGTCTGACCAAGGGCGGAATCGACTGGCACCTCATGCTTCCCTTCATCCCCTGGCGTGGGAAGACCCGGCGCATTGATCTGCGCAATCACCGCAAGCTCCTCGTCGTCGACGGGAAGAGGGCGATGATGGGGTCCCAGAATATGATCGACTCCTCGTACCTGAAGAAGTCGAACGTGAAGATCGGCCGGGCCTGGCATGACATCATGGTCGAACTCTCCGGACCCATCGTCGCCGCTGTCGAGGCGGTGTTCGCCACCGACTGGTACACAGAATGCGGTGAGTCTTTGGGGATCAGGACCTATGATCGTGACGCCTACCTGCCGGACGTGGGTGGGCAGACGAGTGCCATGCAGCTCGTCCCCTCGGGCCCAGGCTTCACCACCGAACCAAACCTCAAGGTATTCACCTCGATGATGTATCTGGCGCAGAAGCGACTGGCGATCGTCAGCCCCTACTTCGTGCCCGATGAGTCGCTGTTGGCCGCCGTCGTCACTGCCGCCGAGCGCGGCGTCGACGTCGAACTCTATGTCAGCGAACAGGCCGACCAGTTCATGGTCGACTTCGCTCAGGCCTCGTACTACCGCTCGCTGCTGGAGGTCGGGGTGCGGATCTTCCGCTACCCGAAGCCGCAGGTCCTGCACACCAAGTGCCTCCTCGTCGATGACGAGTACGCCGTGATGGGCTCGTCGAACCTGGACATGCGCTCATTCGGCCTCAACTACGAGATCAGCCTGCTCACGACCGGGGGAGACCTCGTCGGCGACATCGCCGAGGTGGTCGCCGAGTACCAGGCCGAGAGCAGTGAACTCTCACTCGACGAGTGGGAGCAGCGGCCCTACATCCGCCGCTACCTGGAGTCCGTGATGCGCCTGACCTCGTCTCTGCAGTGAGTCTGTGGCGGCCGTGTTAGCCGAAGCGAGCCGCCTCAGGCGGAACCGGTGATGTCTGGGCCCAGGGTCTCCCGCTGATCGAGGGGGACGTCGAGGAGCTCGTGAACCCCATTGACGATCTCATTGGGACGGAATGGGAAACGACGGACATCATCGGCGGAGGAGATTCCGGTCAGGACGAGCACGGTGTGCATGCCCGCTTCCATTCCCGCGATGATATCTGTGTCCATTCGGTCGCCGATCATCGCGGTGCTCATCGAATGAGCGCCGATCTTGTTGAGCGCAGAACGGAACATCATGGGATTGGGTTTGCCCACCACATAGGGGTCTCGGTTCGTGGCCTTGGTGATCAGGGCTGCGATGGCGCCGGTCGCGGGGAGGATTCCCTCGGGGCTGGGGCCGGTGGCATCAGGGTTGGTCACGATGAAGCGCGAACCGCCCTGGATGAGCCGGATCGCCTTCGTGATCGCTTCGAATGAGTAGGTGTGAGTCTCGCCGACGACGACGAAGTCGGGATCCTTCTCGGTCATGACGAACCCGGCGTCATGGATGGCTGTGGTCAGTCCTGCCTCGCCGACAACATAGGCGGTGCCGTGTTCGACCTGGTTGGACAGGAAGTCAGCTGTGGCCATAGCCGAAGTCCAGATGTGCGATTCAGGAACCTCGAGGCCATTCGAGCGGAGCCGGGCCGAGAGGTCACGGGCGGTATAGATGGAGTTGTTCGTCAGGACGAGGAACGGGATATCTGCCTGCCGCCACTGTGCGAGGAGCTCGGCGGCACCCGGCAGAGGATTGTTCTCTTTGACCAGGACGCCGTCCATGTCGGTCAACCAGCATTCGATCGAGTCGCGATCCATGTCTCTCCTGAAGATAGTCGTTGAGCCGATGCCACCAGCCTAGCGGGTCGATGCGTCCGGTCGGGTTTCGCAGAAGGCCCTTGACATCTGTGTCTCACGCCGTATTGTAGTACTCACTTAATTAAGGAGATGCTGAAATGAATCTGAGTTCGCTGTTCGGCGCTTTGGCTGACCCGACTCGGCGGGCGATGATCGACCGCCTGCGAGAAGGGGACCTCAGCGCAGGAGAGTTGGCTGAACCGCTGACCATCAGCAGGTCGGCTGTCTCACAGCATCTCAAGGTGCTCGAGGACGCTGGGCTGATCACCAGGACCAAGAGCGCACAGACACGGATCGTGCATCTCAATACCGAACAGCTGACAACCGCCACAGGCTGGCTGCTGGCAGCACACGAGGATTGGGAGCAGCGGTTCGACAACCTCGACCAGGTATTGGCCGAGGAGAAATGATCGACTCAAGGAGGAGAACCATCATGAACCACAACAGCACAGCAGCCGACACCGCACAGCCAACGACCGAGGAGCCTGGCTTCACCATCGTCCGCGAGTTCGCAGCGCCACGAGACCGTGTCTGGGAAGCCTGGACCAATCCCGATGTCATGGCCCGCTGGTTCCACCCGGAAACGTTGGTCACCCCGCGAGAGTCCGTCAGCGTCGACCTGCGCGTGGGCGGTCTCTACACCTACACCATGCGCATCGACGAGACTGGACAGGAATTTCCCACCGCGGGCAAATACCTGGTCGTCGAGGCCCCTCACAGGCTCGACTTCACCTGGGGAAGCCCAGGCGATGTCGACGACGCTCCGCAGGTCAGCGTCGTGTTCGAGGAGGTCGATGCGAACACCACCCGGATGACGTTCGCTCTGACCGGCATTCCCAACGACTCCGGCTCCGATGCCAGCGCCTACGACGGATGGAACTCCGCCTTCACCGTATTCGAGGCTGAGATCGCCGGCTGAGATGCTCGGGAGAAATCGGCGGCAGGCAGTCAGGGTCCCAGCGTGGGACCCTGACTGCCTGCCGTCGAACGGCAGACGATAAGCTCGCATCACGACAAGTGGTCAGAGACACACGTGACACAGAGGAGTGACGCATGAGTGAGCAGAAGGTCATCGAACAACGAGGTCTATGGCTGGACGAGATGGAAGTCGGCGCGATCTACAAGCACGCACCCGGCCGGACCATCACCGAGGCGGACAACACCTGGTTCACCGCCGTGACCATGAATACGCAAGCCCTTCACCTCGACGCGGCCTTCGCAGCGACCGAGCCCTTCGGCCAGCGACTCGTCAACTCGATGTTCACTCTCTCCACCCTCATCGGCCTCTCGGTCACGCAGCTGACGCAGGGCACGATCGTGGGCAATCTCGGCTTCTCCGAAGTCGCCTTCCCCGCCCCGGTCTTCCATGGCGACACCTTGTACGCGGAGACGACGATCCTCGACAAGCGCAACTCGAAGTCCCGTCCCGGCCAGGGCATCGTGACCTTGGAGCACCGCGGCTACAACCAGGACGGGACTCTCGTGGCCAAGGCCGTGCGCCAGACCATGATGTTCGACTCCAGCCACGCAGACACAGCGAACGAGACAGGAAAGTGAGCACCACGATGACATTGGAATTCAAGCCGGCCTGGCTGTTCGTCCCAGGTGACCGCCCCGATCGCTACACGAAGGCCGCCGAACGCTCCGATATCGTCATTCTCGACCTCGAGGACGCCGTCAACGACGGTGACAAAGCCGCTGCCCGCGAAGCGATCATCGACTACCCCCTGGACCCCACCCGCACGGTGGTGCGCATCAACGCCCGAGATTCGGACCACCTCGGCGATGATCTGGCAATGCTGGCGAAGACCGACTACACGGCCGTCATGCTGCCGAAGGCCGAACATGCCTCCGACCTCACGGTCCTCGGCGACTACCAGGTCATCGCACTGATCGAGACAGCACTGGGTGCCGTCAACGTCGCCGAGATCGCCGCCGCCCCCAACGCCTACGCACTGATGTGGGGATCCGAAGACCTCATCGCCGACCTCGGCGGGGGATCCTCGCGCACCGCTGACGGCGGATACCGCGACGTCGCCAAGCACGTACGCAACTCCACCCTCTTGGCCGCGCGTGCTCACGGCAAGTTCGCCCTCGACTCGATCTGGGCCGACATCCCGAACCTCGATGGGCTGGCTGAGGAGGCCGAGGACGCCGTGCAGTCCGGCTTCAGCGGCAAGGTCTCCATCCACCCCAACCACGTCCCCGTCGTCCGCGATGCGTTCCGCCCCAGCGAAGAGCAGCTGACCTGGGCGAAGGCCGTGCTCGATCTCGCGAAGTCCGAGAAGGGCGCGTTTGCCTACGAGGGCAAGATGATCGACGCCCCGCTGCTCAAGCACGCCGAACTCATCGTCGCCCGCGACGTCTGATCGAGCTGACAGCACCATGCCCATGAACGACGCCGATGCCCTCATCGCCGCCCAGATCCGCGCCGTCCTCGCCGCAGCAGAAGCAGGCGGGGGAGTGGCCCCGATCGTCGAGGCCGGCGATCCGATCCTGCGGCAGACCACCCGTCCCTTCGACGGGCAGGTCGACGACGCGGAACTGAACCAACTCGCCGAGGTGATGCGGGCGACCATGCTCGCCGCACCAGGCGTGGGGTTGGCCGGGCCACAGGTGGGCATCGGCCTGTCGATGTTCGTCGCCGAAGACCCCGGCAGCCTCGACCCGGAGACCGCCGAGGTGCGGCAACGGTCCCCGATGCCCCTGCGCGTCGTCCTCAACGCCGAATACACCCCCGCCACCTCGGAGAACGTCGCCTTCTTCGAAGGCTGCCTGTCGATCCCCGGCTACCAGGCGGTCGTCGCTCGGCCGCGCTCGATCGAGCTCACCGGCGTTGGTCTCAACGCCACGCCCATCGCCGAGGTGGTCGCCGGGTGGTCGGCACGCATCGTCGCCCACGAGACCGATCATCTCGACGGCATCATGTACCTCGACAAGGCAGAGATGCGATCCCTGTCGACGAACACCTCGGTGGCGAAATTCTGGAACCAGCCCTCAACTCAGCAGGCGGCCAGCGAGCTCGGATTCACTCTGCCGAGTTCGATGCTCCTCTGAGGCCGCCGGATGCTGCGAGCTGAAGATTCGCACCGACCGGGAATAACCTGCGCGCGTCATCGTTGTACGGAATATGACTGAACTTCGTACCCTGACTCTGGGCGCTGGCTGTTTCTGGTGCCTCGACGCTGTCTACCAGCGGACCACGGGAGTCACCTCGGTGATCTCCGGATATACCGGAGGCCACACGCCCAATCCGCATTACCGCGAAGTCTGTTCCGGCACGTCCGGCCATGCCGAAGCTCTGCAGGTCACTTTCGACCCGGACATCGTTCCCGAAAGCGTGATCCTGGGCCTCTTCTTCACCGGGCACGACCCCACGAGCCTCAATGCTCAGGGCTATGACGTCGGCACCCAATACCGGTCGTCCATGTTCTACGCCGACGACGAAGAAAAGGCGCGCTTCGAGGCAGCCATCGCCGAGGCACAGGGACTCTTCGAGGCTCCGATCGTCACGACCCTCGAACCCCTGGGCGTCTTCCACACCGCCGAGGCTGTCCACCAGGACTTTTACACCGAGAACCGTAACAACGGGTACTGCCGTGTCATCATTGATCCGAAGCTGTCCCATGCACGGGAGGCGTTTGCGGATTGGGTGAGCTGAATGTCGAAGAAGGCGGGCAAGAAGAGGCGTCCGAGAGACGTCGACGCCTGTGATGTGACGAGGGACCGCGTGCGCGCGCACTTCCTCGATGGCCAGACTGGCCCCTGGGCGAGGAAGCTGGGCGCAGAACCGTCGCCATCGACGGACGCTGCGTCTTCGAGCGACGCTGTTCCTTCGACCGCGGCTTCGTCATCCACTTCGTCGAAGACCGAGATGACGGTCGCGCCCGGTCCGGCGGGTCCGGACTATTCTGTTCCGAGCTCGATCGACATCGTCGCCGACCCCGTTCTGCACGCGATCGCCACCCGCCGGTCCATCTCGAAACTTGACCCGCAGACCCCGAACGACGCCGACCTGCGAGAACTCATCCATGCAGTCTCTTCGGTTGCTGACCACAAAGGGCTCAAGCCCTGGCGATTCATCATCATCCGCGGTCACGATCGGATCCGCCTCGGCGAGGCCCTCGACGAAGCAGGCAACGTGCAGCGCAAGGCCGGAGAGATCAACGAGAAGCCGCTGCGGGCAGAACTCCTCCTGGCCCTCGTCGCCTCCCCACAGGACAACCCGAAAGTCCCCGAATGGGAACAGCACGCCACAGCAGCTGGGGCAGGTCACCTGCTCGAGCTCGCTCTGTGGCAGGCCGGCTGGGGCGTCATGTGGCGCAGCGGAAACCTCACCAACGAACCTGCCGTGCGCAGACTCCACCGACTGAAAGAGAGCGAACTGCTCATGGGCTGGCTCTACATCGGTGCTGTCCCCGAACGCTACCGACAGCGTCTGTCCAACAGCACTCGGCCGCTGCCGGACCCCGAGCAGTTCCTCGATACCCTGTGACAGACAACGATGACGCGCAGTTAGAGTCGACCGCTGCCTCACGCAGGCTCCCGAAGGAGATCTACGTCCTCGTCGCCGCGGCCTTCATCGTGGCGTTGGGCTACGGCATCATCGCCCCGGTTCTTCCGCAGTTCGCAGCGAGCTTCAACTTCGGAGTCACCGCCGCCACGATCGTCGTCTCCTCCTTCGCCTTCTTCAGGTTCGTCTTCTCACCTTCCTCCGGTCGCCTCGTCGACGCCTTCGGTGAACGTCGCATCTACATCTCCGGCCTTCTCATCGTCGCGGCCTCCACCGCGGCCGTCGCCTTCGCGCAGAGCTACTGGCAGCTGCTTGTCTTCCGTGGGCTGGGCGGAATCGGGTCAACGATGTTCACCGTCTCCGCGATGGCACTGATCATTCGGTTGGCACCGATCGATGCCAGAGCCAAGGCCTCGAGCACCTACGCCACGGCCTTCCTCGTCGGCAACATCGCCGGCCCCGTCCTCGGCGGAGCGATGGCCGGGTGGGGTATGCGCATCCCCTTCATCATCTACGCCGTCGGTCTCCTCATTGCCGCCATCGTCGTGCGCATCTTCCTCGCCTCCACCGCTTCGGAAGGCTCCTCGACCAAACTCGGTCGTGCTCGCCTGGAGGCGACGAAGGACGAGACGCAGATGGAGGTAATGACGTTCAAGCAGGCGTGGGCCGACTCCGCCTACCGTGCCGCCCTGATCTCTGCGTTCGTTCAGGGCTGGTCGGCCATGGGCATCCGCGTGGCCATCTACCCGCTCTTTGCCATCCAAGCCCTGCGGGCAGACACTGCGGTCGCCGGTCTGGCGCTGACGATGTTCGCGATCGGCAACGCCTCAGCGGTCACCGTCGTCGGCAGATACGCAGACACCTACGGGCGCAAACCCTTCATCCAATGGGGGCTGCTCGTCCTCGGCGTGAGCACCTCGGCCTTGGCGTTCACCGACTCAATCTGGCTGTTCTTCATCCTCTCCGTCGTCGCCGGCATCGGTTCGGGACTGGCCAACCCCGCTCAGCAGGCCACAGTTGCCGACGTCATCGGCCGCGATCGCAAGGGCGGCCGGGTCCTGGCGAAATATCAGATGGCCCTCGACGCGGGAGCCATCCTCGGACCCATCATCGCCGGAGTCGTCGTCGATCACTTCGACTACTCCTGGGCGTTCATGCTCACCGGCGTCCTCGGCATCTTGGCCGCCGCCTACTGGTTCACCGGTCGTGAAACCCGGCCCCGTGTGGTGCGCAAGGCAGAGCAGAACGAGCGGATCGACGACGATCTGAGCTGAGTCTCGCGGCGCGAAGGTAGTCAGTTCGTCGGCACGCATACACGCTGCTCGTCCGCCCGCGGGCACTCAGGTACTGCTCACGTGATTTGGATAGTGTGAATCACTAGTATTGGTTCCCGGAGCACCATCCCCCTGCAGCCGATCTCTGCGGGTGCACACCGACTAGAGAGTCACCACGTGAGTTTTCTGACCCGTTTGAGTCTGCGAAATCGTGCACTCATCGCGCTCATTTCCGTCGTCGCCATCATCTTCGGCATCATCGGGGCGGGAGCTCTCAAACAGGAGCTGTTCCCCTCCCTCGAAAACCCCCAAGCCACAGTCACCGCCTCATACGAAGGCGCAACCCCGGAGGCCGTCGAACAAGAGGTCACCGACCCCTTGGAAGGTGCGCTGACGGCGCTGCCCGAGGTCGAGGATATGACCTCGACCTCCTCGGCAGGCAGTTCCTCGATCACCGTGAGCACCAAATACGGTGAGGACTCCGACGACGTCGTCAAGTCCCTCCAACGCGCAGTCTCGCAGGTCCAGGCCGCGCTGCCCGAGGGTGTCGAACCCACCGTGAACACGGCCGGAACCGATGACATTCCCGTCCTCGCACTGTCCGTGACCTCGGACGCCGACGAGGACAAACTCGCCGCCAACCTCGAGGACATCGCCGAACCCGAGCTGAAGAAGATCGACGGCGTCTCACAGGTCATGATCGCCGGTGCGAAGACCAAACAGGTCGAGGTCACGATTCGTCGAGACGACCTCGAAGATGAGGGAGCCAACCTCGACGAGATCGCCGGCATCCTCCAGTCCAACGGCATCCCCACCTCGGCGGGCGAGCTGAAGAGCGATGCGGGCACGGCACCGGTCGAGGTCGGAACCCGCATCCGCTCCGTCGATGCCATCAAGGACCTGGTCATCAGCGGCAAGGACGACCCGATCAAGCTCTCCGACGTCGCCGACGTCAAGATCGAGAACCAGCCCGTGGAATCGATCTCGCGCACCAACGGCCAGCCCTCACTGTCGGTGTCGATCATGAAGGAATCCGACGCCAACACCGTCGACGTCTCCGCTGCTGTGTCCGAGAAGCTGCCCGAACTCGAGAAGTCGATGGGGGAGAACACCGAGTTCGTCTCCGCCTTCGACCAGGCGCCATTCATCGAACAGTCGATCCACGATCTGCTCGTCGAAGGCGGCTTGGGACTGTTCTTCGCGGTCCTCGTCATCCTCGTGTTCCTGCTCTCGGTCCGCGCCACCATTATCACAGCGATCTCGATCCCGCTGTCACTGCTCATCGCCATGGTCGGTCTGTGGATGGGCGGTGAGACCCTGAACATGCTGACCCTGGGTGCTTTGACGATCTCGGTCGGACGCGTCGTCGACGACTCGATCGTCGTCATCGAAGCCATCCGACGACGGCACGCCTCGGGAGGAGAGAAGTTCGCGAACATCCTCGCCGCCGTCTCCGAAGTCTCCGGAGCCATCACCGCATCGACCCTGACGACCGTTGCCGTGTTCCTGCCGCTGGCCTTCGTCTCGGGTCAGACCGGAGAGATGTTCCGCCCCTTCGCCCTGACCGCGACCATCGCCCTGCTCTCGAGCCTGTTCGTGGCACTGACCATCGTGCCCGTCCTCGCCTACTGGTTCCTTCGGCAGCGTGAGGCCAAGGTCAAGCTCACCCGCGCGGAGAAGAAGGAGATCCGCCGCAGCCGCAAGGGCATGCTCTCCGAATGGCGCAGCGAGAAGAAGGCTGCGAAGAAGGCCTCCAAGAAACAGGACATTCTCACCGCCGGACGCCACGACGAACCGAGCAGCGAGGCGAGCTCCGCACGCGCTGCCACCACCTCAACGGCACCCCACTACGGTGCCACCGATGAGGAAGCAGGCGAGGTCGATGAGCTCGCCGGCATGCATTCGCCGGTGACACGGCTGCAGAAGACCTACATGCCGGTCATCTCGTTCTCCACCAAACACCCTGTCGTGATGATCCTGGTCGCCGTCCTCATCCTCGGTGGGACCGGGGCGATGATTCCGCAGCTGAAGACCGAGCTCTTCGGCGACACCGGTCAGGACAGCCTGCAGGTCTCGCAGACCTTCGACCCAGGCACCGATCTCGATGAGGCCTCGCAGCAGGCCGAGCCGGTCGAGAAGATCCTTGAAGACAACAGCGACGTCGAGTCCTATCAGCTCTCCGTCGGTGGAAGCACCTTCGGGTTCACGAACGATTCGTCGATCACCGGCACCTACATCATCACCTCCAAGTCGGGAATCTCGGCGCAGTCGATCTCCGACGAGCTGCAGAAGGAGTTCGACGACCTCAACGACGTCGGACAGGTCGAGGTGCAGAGCCAGAGCTCGATGCCCGGAGCCCAGACCATCGACGTCACCCTTTCGGCCTCGGATGCCAAAGAGCTCGACGATGCCACCAAGACCGTCACCGACAAGCTCGAAGGCGTTCCCGGGACTCAGTCGGTGACCAGCGACCTCGAAGCCGTCCAGCCCGTCATCGAGGTCAAGGTCGATCATGAGAAGGCCGCCGAGGAGAACCTCACGGAGGCCACGATCGGTCAGTACGTGCAGCGTGCGATGCACGGCCAGAACATCGGTGAGGTCGTCATCGACAATGTCTCGCATTCGGTGCTCCTCTTCGACCGCAACGCCGACACGGTCGACGAACTGCGCGACCTCAAGATTCCCGGCAAACCGGAGGAGACGGCACCAGCCGGTGGCGCTGCCGGTGCCGCTGGTGCCGCAGACGGTGGTGCCGGAGGTGCGGGCGGAGCCGGTGGAGCCGAAGGCGGTGCAGGTGCGGCCGGCGGTGCAGGTGGTGCCGGTGCCGGCGGTGGAGCCGGTGGAGACGCTGGCGCGGCCGTTGACCCGGGAGCCATGGCAGGCGCTCCGGCGCTGACGTCTGAGCCTCGGTTCATCGAACTCAGCGACGTCGCCGAGGTGAAAGAGGTCAAGACCGCACCGACGATCCGTCACACGGACTCGCAGCGTTCGACCACGGTATCGGTGACACCTGCAGGCGATGACCTGGGAACGGTGTCGGCCGATGTGCAGTCGGCTCTGAACGACGTCGATATTCCCGACTCGGTCAGCGTAGACACTGGTGGTGCCACGCAGGAGCAGAACGAAGCGTTCTCCCAGCTGGGACTGGCGATGCTCGCCGCGATCCTCATCGTGTTCGTCATCATGGTCGCTACGTTCAAGTCGCTGCTGCAGCCACTGATCCTGTTGGTCTCGATTCCGTTCGCGGCCACCGGCTCCATCGCGCTGTCGCTGCTGACCGACACGCCACTGGGCCTGACCTCGATGATCGGTCTGCTGATGCTCATCGGCATCGTGGTCACCAACGCGATCGTGCTCATCGACCTGATCAACCACTTCAGGGCTCGAGGTGTGGATCTGCGGGCGGCGATCGTCCACGGCGCCCGACTGCGTTATCGACCGATCCTGATGACCGCCGCAGCCACGATCTTCGCGCTCGTGCCGATGGCGTTGGGCCTGACCGGCGGGGGAGTGTTCATCTCGAAGCCGCTGGCGATCGTCGTCATCGGCGGCCTCATCAGCTCGACCCTGCTCACGCTCATCCTCGTGCCCGTCCTCTACCTCCTGCTCGAAGGCGCCAAGGAACGACGAGCGGAGAAGAAGCACGTGAAGAACATGGCCCGTGGACAGGTTCTCGACGTCGCCGAGGCGAGGGGTGCGCAGGGAACGGACGCGAGGGATCGTGCCCGCTCAGGCACACAGACGGACACCACCACCGAGGCGGGTTCTGTGGCAGTGGCCGACCATGACGAGTCGACCTCGTCGGCTCCGGACGCCTCGGTCGAGCGCCGCGACACGGGTGATGAACCGAAGCACTGATTCCACGCCCACTACAGTGGGATCCATGAGAAACGAGCTCGAACCACAGGAGAAGAAGCGCCTGTGGTTCGAGCTCGGTCTCGTTGCGGCACTCTCTCTGGGCCAATCCGCGGTCTACGCGATCGTGCGGCTGGTCGACATCACCACCAGGGGCCCGATCAGCGAAGCCGAAGCGAAGCTCAACACCTCGATGTCGCCGCGACCCGGATTCGACCTCGTCTACCAGATCCTCGACATCGGGTTCACCCTCGTTCCCGTGCTCCTCGCCCTCTACCTCCTCACCCGCGACACCGATGCTCCGCCCCTGAGCACTCGCCTGGGCGTGAACGGTCAGAGCGGGAAGGACCTCGGTCGCGGAACGCTGATCTTCGCCATCATCGGCATCGGCACCCTCGGCGTCTACGCGGGCGGCAGGGCACTGGGGATCACGGCCGAGATCCAGCCGGCCAACCTCGGCGATCATTGGTGGACGATTCCCGTGCTCATCCTCGCTGCGGCGAAGAACGGCATCGTCGAAGAGGTCATCATCTTCGGTTTCGGTGCCGAACGCCTCCAGCGTCTGGGCTGCGGGATGTGGCCGATCATCATCAGCCTGGCAGTCTTCCGCGCCAGCTACCACCTGTACCAGGGCATCGGGCCGTTCATCGGCAACGTCGCCATGGGCATCATCTTCGGGTGGTACTTCATGCGCCGAGGCAGACTGATGCCGCTGGTATGGGCGCATTTCATCATCGACGCCGTGGGCTTTCTGGCACCGGGGATCCTCAGCCTCGTCGACGTCGGCTGAGCAGGAATTCTCTTCCAGGCGAGCGGGATCCTTTTAGGTACGTTTCGTTTGACGTAATGCACTGCTGTCCGCGGGTTCACTCCCAGTTCACCAAGCGGTAGCGCTGGGGCCAAGTCATGGTGGAATTCTCGATCGGGTGAGTTCCCCATCGCCTGGCGAGGTGGGAACCGAAAGTCCCGATCCGAGGAGATAACCGAACCGATGGCACCCCTACGCGAACTTCTGCCCATGGCCGGACATGTCCGTGGCAAGCGAAGCCCCGTCACCTGCGCACTCAAATGCGACAACGCATGCAGCAAGGCAATCTGCAACACGTCATCGAACAGCTACTTCCGCGACATCGTGGGAACCCAGCTGACCCGACGGGCCGCCCTCGGTGCTTCAGCCGCCGGAGCCCTGGCGATCGCAGTGACGACGGCGCCCAGCCCCAGTGCCAGCAGCGCAGCAGCCAAGGGGAAGAGCCTCGCGTTCAAGGCCATCGACCCGGTGCACCACGAGGTCGACGAATTCATCGTCCCCAAGGGCTACTCCTGGCACCCCATCGTGCGGTGGGGCGATGCACTCTTCCCCGACTCGGAACCCTTCGATCCAGAGAACCAGTCGGTTAAGAAGCAGCGCCGTCAGTTCGGGTACAACAACGACTTCCTCGAGATCCAGGTCGATCGCAGCGGAGACGGCAACCGCGCACTGCTCTTTGCCAACCATGAGTACAGCAACGATGCGATCATGTACCCCGACTCCATGGACGAGAAGACGAAGCGGGCGATCAGCCGTGAAGCACACGGACTCACCGTCGTCGAGCTTGAGCGCAGGAACGCGAAGACTCCGTGGAAGGTCGACGTCAACGGGGCGAACAACCGTCGCTTCCTCATCGGCACAGAATACGAGTTCACCGGGCCTGCCGCCGGTTCGGATCTGCTCCGGACGCGAGACTACCCCAAGGGCGACAAGGTCCAGGGCACCCTGGGCAACTGCTCCGGCGGACTGACCCCGTGGGGAACGCTGGTCTCCGGTGAGGAGAACTTCAACTCCTACTTCAGGGCACAGGGACAGTCGGACGCCGATAGGCGCTACGGACTGACCAATGACGCCTCGGCCTACGGGTGGGAAGACGATCTGCAGCGTTTCGACACGAACAAGTCCGGTTACGGCAACGAAGCGAACCGCTTCGGATGGATCGTCGAAGTCGACCCACGGGACCCTGAATCGACTCCGCTCAAGCACACCAGCCTCGGCCGGTTCAAGCATGAGGGAGCCAACATCACGATCGCGGACTCCGGTCACGCTGTGGCCTACATGGGCGATGATGAGAAGTTCGACTATCTCTACAAGTTCGTGTCCAAGGACAAGTACGTCGAGGGCGATCTGTCGCACAACCTCACCCTCCTGTCCGAGGGGGATCTCTTCGTTGCGAAGTTCACCGGCAACTCACCGAAGAACGAGATCGACGGCAGCGGCGCAGTGCCTGCCGACGGAGAGTTCGACGGCAGCGGACAGTGGCTGCCGCTGATCAAGGACGGCAAGTCCCAGGTCTCCGGGATGGCGATCGACGAGGTGCTCGTCAACACCCGTCTGGCAGCCGACAAGGTCGGACCCACGAAGATGGACCGCTGCGAGGACGTCGAGCCGAACCCGGTCAACGGCAAGATCTACGTCGCCTGCACGAACAACTCGGACCGCGGCACCGACGGCAAGGCAGCAGCCGATGAGGCCAACCCACGGACCGAGAACCGTGACGGTCACATTGTGGAGCTGACCGAACGCAATGGCGACCACACCGGCACCGAGTTCGACTGGACCCTGCTGATGGTCTGCGGCGATCCGAAGCAGGGTGACAAGACCTATTTCTCCGGCTTCCCCGTCGACCAGGTCTCACCGATCTCCTGCCCCGACAACGTCACCTTCGACAGCGCCGGGAATCTGTGGATCTCCACCGATGGTGCCCCTGATGGAATCGGGTACTGCGACGGACTGTTCAAGGTCACGATCGAAGGCAAGCAGAGGGGCCGCGTTGAGCAGTTCCTCTCCGTACCGCGTGAGGGAGAGGTCTGCGGACCGCTGATCCACGACGACGACAAATCAGCCTTCGTCGCCGTCCAGCACCCAGGTGAGGACGGAAGCTGGGCCAACCAGCACTCACAGTTCCCGGACTTCGTCGATGCCACCGATGTCGACGCAGGAGTCGCTGCAATGCCGCGTCCATCCGTCGTCCAGGTCCTGCGCGGCAAGGGCAAGGACAACGGCAAACCGCCGAAGAAGGACAACAACGGCAACAACGGGAACAATGGCAATAACGGGAACGGCAACGGGAACAATGGCAACAATGGTCGGGGCAACGGCAACGGACTCGGCCGGGGCAACTGACCTAAGCACCGCAGACCGCGCCAAAGTCTGATCTAAAGGTTCCACAGCCGAAGAGTGGGCATTCGTACTGAATGCCCACTCTTCGGCTGTTCGGCTACGTGTCGAAGCGGCGCAGCGCCCGCGCGAGCATGCGGTGGCCCTGGTCTTCGAATCGCTGGTCGCCAACTTGATATGCCCAGACTGCCGTGTCGATGGCTTCACGCAGGAGATCGATCAACCAGACCTCCTCATGCCGAGGGTCGGCCCCATACCCTTCGACGAAGGCGTCTTCCAACCGGTTCGAGGCCGACCATTGTTGGACCGCGAGCCGGCATAGGTCTGTTGCAGGCGGACGGTATTCGAAACGTCCGAAGTCAATCACGCGCAATCGCTCCTCATGGACCAACCAGTTGCGAGGCTGCCAGTCACCATGAGTGGGCACGAGAGCGACAGGGCGCGGCCGGTAGCCTGTGAGCAGGCGACGAGCACGGTGTTCTGTCAGCGGTTCAATCCGGTGTGGCTTCCCCAGCAGGTTCAGAGACTTCTCCGTCGCTCGCCGTTCGTAATCTGAGTCCATCACCGAGTCCATGCAGTGGAGGGCTCGCAGAGCTGCGCCCGCTTGCTCATGAATGTCATAGTCAAACTCCACAGACGAACCTTGAATCAATCGGCCTTGGAGATATGTGGTGATGAGGATGTTCTTGGACCGATCAGACGCGATCATTCGACTGGTCAAGCCGAGATCGACGAGCTGCTGAGTCGATGACTCATGGGCCGTGATCTCACGGCCGATGTGATGATTGCCGGGGCCTGCACATTTGACGACGAAGTCAGCACCGGAAGATCGCACGTGCAGAACGCTGGTGTCGATGAGGCCCCACGACATGTCTTCGACAAGATCGAGGCCATCGAGATGCTCTTCGACGAACCGCTGATGCGTTGTGTTCAGTGGTCCGTTCTCCCAGGTGTTCACGGAATCAGTCTATCCATGCGGAAACGGTCCCTGAGGCTGATTGCCGCCAGCCAGTGAAGACGCAGGGAACTCTTTCAGCACGAAAGCACAGAGGGCATCACACCGCGTTAGTGTGATGCCCTCTGGTGTCCGCCGCCGGTCGCCCGGCAACGTCTGCAACGGTGACTCAGATGGTGACGAGGCCGTTCTTTGCGGTCTCGAAGCTGACCGACATGATGCCGGGGGTGCCGTGAGGTGATGACCAGTCGATGTGGATCTCCGGGATCGGCTTGGGATCCTGGGTCCCCAGCCAATCGCGCAGTCGGTCACGATCCCCGGCGATCTGCAGGGTATCGATGGCGACGTCGCCATTGGTCTTGTAGGACGAAGGGTGTTCAGACGAGTCGGCAGCCCACTTGATGAAGAACGGAAGCTGGGGGTCGGCGATGAGCCCCTTGATTCCGATCTGCAGCCACTTGAGTTCCAGACCTGATTCTGGGGTGCGGTTTCCGTCGACGGCCTTGCGTTCGAGACGGGTCTCCACTCCGGCGAGGTCATCGACTGAGACGCACCAGCCCATCCAGCCGCCGCCGAGCTCGGAACGAGCTCGGACTGCCTGGCCGAAGGGTGTTGACAGCGCGGCCGGGTGCTCCAAGGCTTCGACGACTTCGAGGTAATGACCGTTCGCGAGGGGGAAGATCAGATTTCTGGTTCCGAATCGAGGATGCACGCCACCGTCGTAGGGAACCACACCGAGCTTCTCCGAGATTCTCTCGGCAGTCGCTTTGTACCCGTCTGGTTCGCTGGCGAAGGACACATGATCGAGTTTCATGTCTCGACAATCGCATAACCTGGCTCACACTTCTCATTAGGATCACCTAAGTAATGCGTCCCTCAAGGCGTAGCAGCTGCCAGTCTGAAGAACGCAGAGACCGTCCGGACGAAGATGTCCGGACGGTCTCTGAACTCGGGTCGAGGGGATGCTTCACACCACCTCGGCGAGGGTGAACTCAGTGAGACTCTTTGAAGCGCTTGATCGAGGCTTCGACCTCAGCCTCTGCTTCGGCGCGGCCGACCCAGCTGGAGCCCTTGACGAACTTGCCGGGCTCAAGATCCTTGTAGCGGGTGAAGAAGTGCTCGATCGAATCCAGTGTGAACTGGTCGACGTCGCTGATGTCCTGGTAGCTCTCCCAGCGAGGGTCGCCAGCGGTGACGCCGAGGACCTTGTCGTCGCCGCCTGCTTCGTCTTCCATCTTGAACATGCCGATGGGGCGCACATCGATGAGGACGCCTGGGAACAGCGGCTCGGGCAGCAGGACGAGCACGTCGAGCGGGTCACCGTCGTTGCCCAGGGTGTCTTCGAAGAAGCCGTAGTCAGCGGGGTACTGCATCGAGGTGTAGAGGTAGCGGTCGAGCTTGACCCGACCGGTCTCGTGGTCGACCTCGTACTTGTTGCGCGATCCGCGCGGGATCTCGATTGTGGCCAAGAGTTCCATAGTGCTCCTTCAAGCTAGGGTTGCATCACTAGAATAGAGCTTACAAGTCCCCACGAACGACAACCACAACGGCTACGGCGAGGACGGCAGCAATGAGAACGAGGGCCCGCGCTTGAACCCGACCCCGGAGCGGAAGAAGCGGAAACGGTCGAAGAAGGCTGTCGCCGGCATCACGGCAGGCAGCCTTGCTGTGCTGCTGGCCGGAGTTGCGGCACTCGACGCCTACGACGTCTTCCCCGAACTCCCGGGAATACTCACCACCGAGCCTGCCATCGAGGTCCAGGACGTCCCCTCACCCCACGCTCAGGGCAAAGATGTGCCCGCGCCCGCCTCGGCGCTCGATGATTCGGCACCGGTGCCCACAGCGATCCCTGACAAGGTGGATAAGATCCTCTCCGACTCCAAGGTCAAGGGCTTGGGGATCGAGATCCGCGACGGCCTCAGCGATGACATCCTCTATGCGAAGAACGAGAACAAACCGCGCACGCCGGCCTCGGTGACGAAGGTCCTCACCGGTTCCGCAGCACTGCTGGCGATCGGCGGCGAGAAGCGACTGTCCACGGCTACGGAGTTCGATCCGTCGACTGCGACGGTGACTCTGCAGGGCGGCGGTGACTCGCTTCTGGGCGCGGGGGAGTCCCAGCCAGGAGCCGTGAACGGTCACGCCGGACTGGCGACGCTGGCCCAGCAGAGCGCGGAGTCTCTGAAGAGCCAGGGCGTCGCCGAGGTGGCCCTTGACCTGGATACGTCCCGGTACTCGGGTAAGGACTTCAGCCCCGGCTGGGAACGCGTGGACATCGCGAAGGGTGTGATCACCCCCATCCAGCCGCTGATGATCGACACCGGCTACGTCGGCAGCAAGGACAAGGAGTGGCGCGGGCGCAGCGAACATCCGGCCAAGGACGCCTTCGCCGTGTTCACCAAGGAACTCAAGGCTGCCGGCATCACGGTCACTGAAGATCCGCAGCCTGCAGAGTCCACCGGCGATGAGGCGAAGACCAGCACTGACGCGAAGCCCACCGAGCTGGCAGAGGTGGAGTCGGCCACGATCTCCGAGATCGTCGAATACGCCCTCGTACACAGTGACAACGTCGTCGCCGAGGTCCTCGGCAATGAGGTCGCGATCGCTCAGGACCAGCCCGGCAGCCTCGAAGCGGGCCCGCAGGCTGTGCTCGACGCCCTGTCGGACTCGGTGGACCTGGGTCAGACGCACCTTGAGGACACCTCGGGTCTGTCCTATGACAACCAGATCAGTCCGCATGACCTGACGACCATTCTGCAGGCCTCGGTCGTCGCCGATGATTCGCTCTCAGACCTCATCGCCGCGATGCCCGTGGGCGGATTGACCGGTACGCTCACAGACAGATTCACCAAGGACAGGAACGCAGCCGGAGCAGTGCACGCGAAGACAGGAACGCTGTCGACCGTGACCTCACTGGCCGGAGGGGTGCTCGATGCCGATGGACGCTATCTCGTCTTCACCCTGCAGATCGACGACGTGGACAAGGACAAAATATTGGAAGCCAGGAAGACCGTGGACGACATCGTCGCAGCACTCGCGAATTGCGGCTGCCAATGATCGTCGATGAGAAATTCGCCGCCCGCACAGCCCGCGAACTCGTCCCCGCAGCACGTGTGCCCGACACCGATGAACTCGATGAGCTGGTCGCCGGGCTCAAAGACAACGCGCTCACAGCCCAGGAACTCGTCGTCGACTCCTTCCTCCTCGAACCGGCCCATGCCGATGACGTGCGCACACGCTTGGGCGCCGGTTCCGTGCTCGTCCTGGATCAGATCGGCTGGATCAAGGCCAACGCCCAGTCGCTCAACGGCATGGTCGACGTAGATTCCCTGCCCGCACCTGTCGGCCCAGGTGCGGCGAAGGCGGCGGCCGTGGAGTTGGCCGGGGTGCTCTCGCTGTTGTCCACGCGGGTGTTGGGCCAGTTCGATCCGTTCGCTGTGTCCACGGGCCGGCTGATGTTCGTGGCTCCTGCAGTCCTCATCGCCGAAGAGGCCATGAAGGTCAACCCACGCGATTTCCGCATGTGGGTAGCCCTGCACGAGGCCACACACCAGGTGCAGTTCGCGACCGCGCCCTGGCTGCGCGAGCACATGCGTTCTCTGCTCTCTCAGGTCGTGGCGACCCCGCTCAAGGCTCCGGGCATTCGGGGAATTGCCGATTTGTTCTCCACCGTGGGGCAGATCGTCAAAGGCGATGCGAGCATGGTCGATCTGATCCGCGACGAGGGGATGCGCAGCGCTCTCGACGAGGCCTCTGCGATCCTCAGCCTCCTCGAAGGCCACGCCGACGTCGTCATGGACGAGGTCGGCATCGAAGTGATCCCCAGTGTCCGGAAGCTGCGCCGCAAGTTCGAGGCCCGCAGGGATGCCGGGCAGGGCGGATTCCTGTCGAACCTGCTGGGCATGAACCTCAAACTCGCCCAGTACCGTGACGGTGCCACCTTCGTCCGCGCCATTCGCAAAGAGGTCGGCCAGACCGGCTTCTCCGTCATCTACGACAGCCCGGAGAACCTGCCGAAGAGCGAGGAGATCCACACCCCGAGCCTGTGGCTGGACCGTGTCCACGGCTGAAGGGCGACCACCTCGGCGGCCGAGTCTCGATCCGGCCAGCGGCACGATCCGCAATTGCGTCCGCGACGCCGTAGCCCAGGTGGGCGACTCCTCGCAGCAGCCGAGCGTCATCGTCGCAGTCTCCGGCGGAGCCGACTCGATGGCGTTGCTGCACGCCTGCGCCTTCCTCCACCGCCGCGGGGAGCTGCGCGCGCGTGCCGTGACCGTTGATCACGGGCTCCAGCCCACATCCGCCGAGGTGGCCCGACGGGTGATCTCGATCGCCGAATCCTGGGGTGTGCCCGCCGAGGTCGCCACCGTCAACGTCGAGGCCGGGGTCGACGGCCTCGAGGGTGCCGCCCGTGATGCCCGCTACCGTGCACTCGAGTCCGCACGGTCGGCAGGAGGTGCAGATTGGGTGCTGACCGCACACACCCGAAGCGACCAGGCGGAGACGGTGCTGCTGGGGCTCATGCGCGGTTCGGGCACGAGATCCCTGGCCGGAATGGCTCTGCGCACCGGGCGGGTCCTCCGCCCCCTCCTCGACGTCGACCGAGCGAGCACCCTTGCCTCGTGCCGGGCTCAGAACATCGAGGTCTGGCACGACCCGATGAACACCGACGACACCTTCGCCAGGGTGCGAGCCCGCAGCTTGCTGGCCTCCCTGGAGACTGATCTGGGTCAGCCCATCACGGCGAACCTGGCGCGCACCGCCGAACTGTGCCGCGCCGATGCCGACTGCCTCGACGAACTCGCCGCCTCCGCAGCCGCCGCAGTGCGGGGACGCACCGAGGTGCCGCTGAGCGAGGTGGCGGGCCTCGACGATGCGCTGGCCTCCCGCGTCCTCCGCGAGTGGCTGATCTCCATGGACGTACCCGCCCAGAGCTTCGGCGCCGCCCGCATCAGCGAACTGCTCGCCCTGATCCGAGATCCCGGATCACAGGGGCGCACACGCACCCGACTGTCGCTGCCCGGTGACACCGAAGTCATCATCACCGGTCAGCTCCTGCGTTTTCGACGCGAGGCGAAGGCTGGCTGACTCCTGACGAAGGCTGACTGACTCAGGCCTCGCCGGTGACCAGCCGACCGGCGGCGGCCACGAGGCGACCGTGCTTGAAGACGTCACGATCTGCAGGGCAGTCCATGATCGCCGAGGTGACGGTATCGGCGGTGACCAGCATGAAGTCCGCCGGTGCACCGATTCCCAGACCGAAGCGGGCATCATCGACCAGTGCCGTTGCGTCCGGTCGGGCACCGGCCATCACCTGTGCTCCACCGCGTGAGGCGATGTCGAGGCAGGCCTCGATGTCCTCATCCCGGCGGTGCCCATTGGTGAATGCCAGCTGCCAGGTCCGGCGCAGCAGGTCCCCGTCGCCGTAGGGGCTCCAGTAGTCGCGCTGGCCGTCCTCGCCGAGGCCGAGCGCTACCCGCTGCTCCCGCAGACTGCGCTGAGGAAGGACGCCGCCCTGCGGTGCCACTGTCGTCAGGGAGATGCCTGCCTCGGCGACCAGCTCGATGATCCGTTCGACCTCAGGCTCGGGATTCGAACTCAGAGCGAAGGCATGGGAGATGGTCACCTGCCCGGCCAAGCCGAGGGCCTTCGTGCGGTGAGCGATCTCCTCAAAGGTGAAGATGCCCGCGCTGCCGTGCTCATGCAGGTGGATGTCGATGCCCTTGCCGTGCTTCTCCGCCAGGCCGAAGACGACATCGAGATGTGCCACCGGATCGCGATCGTACTGGAGCGGATCGAGTCCGCCGACCAGATCGGCCCCTTCACTCAGGGCCGCGTCGAGAAGATCTCTCACACCATTCTCCCGCACGATGCCGGCCTGCGGGAACGCCACGATCTGCGAGTCCAGGACCGTGGCATGATCGGCCAGCGCGTCGCGGACGCCGCTGAAGCGCTCCAGGCCGCAGTCGGCATCGATCTGAGTGTGCGAACGGATGCGCGTGCCTCCGGAGGCGACGATCTTCGCGATCACGTAGGCGGCCTGGTCGCGGACGCTGCGCTCGCCGCCGCGCCAGTTCTCTCGGTCGTTCATGATGTAGCCGTGCAGAGTTCCGTCGGCAGTGTGGGGGCGGAAGGTCTGACCCATGCGGTTCGAATCGAGATGGGCATGGACGTCGCCGAGGCTGGGCAGCAGTGCCCGGCCGGCACCGTCGATGTCTCCCGCCGAGGTGGTCCCTGGGCTGTGCGGTGTGAACGAGGAGAAGCGTCCGTCCTTGATCTCGACATCGACGGCTTCGGCATCGGCGGTGCGGGGGAAGAGCCGCACATTTCTCAGAATGGTCATCATCGTCCTTCCATATCGGTGGGAACCCTCAGTGTCGGCGGGGACCTTGCTCTTCAAATGGTATACCGTATTCTTGCTTGGTCAGACCCGGCTTGGGCGACGATCCAACGAGTACGGCAGCGGACCCGAAGACCGGGTTCCCCGAGCGTCTGAAAGGATGAGGCAATGACCTCTCAGCCCGAACACAGCCATCGTACGGGGCGGGGCCTCGACGTACTGGCACTCGCGGCCCTCGTTCTCATCGCCTGCTCCCTGCGTCCGGCCGCCTCGTCGTTGGGCCCCGTCCTCTCCGAGGTCCAAGGCGCCTTCGCTCTGGCCGAATGGCAGACGGGGCTGCTCACCGCCCTTCCCGGGCTGATCTTTGCGATCTGCGGATTCATCGCCGTGCCGGTGCTCAAGAAGGTCGGACTCTTCGGATCACTGGTGATGACTTGCGTCCTCATCACCGTGGGCGTCGGTGCCCGGGCGCTCGTCGACGGCTGGCTCAGCTTTGCCGGGCTGACTGTGGTCGCACTGGCTGGAATGTCCATCGGAAACGTCATCCTGCCCGTCTATGTGAAGACGCGCTTCCCCGACCGCACCAACCTCGGCGCCACCGCATTCACCGTCTCCCTGGGACTGGGTGCAATGTTCCCCGCCTTCCTCACCGCCCCCATCACCGGCCATTTCGACAACTGGCGAGTGGGACTCGGCATCTGGGCACTTGTGCCGGCCTGCGCCCTGGTCACCTGGGTCATCCTCCGGCTCGCGCGATCTGTGCCCAGCCTCGATCGACCCGGTGGGGACACACCTGAAGCGGCCCCACCTCGGCGGCACATCTTCACCTCTGCCAAGGCCAGGTACATGGCGATGTTCTTCGGTCTCCAATCGGTCAACGCCTACGTCCAATTCGGGTGGCTGCCGCAGATCTACCGTGATGCTGGCCTCGACCCGGTGCTTGCCGGACTCATGCTCACGGTCGTCACCCTCGGCGGAATCCCAGGTGGATTCCTCGCCCCGCAGATCATCATGCGCAGCATCCTGCCGCGTTTCTTCCTCGTCAGCTTCTCACTCAGCGCCGTGTGCGGCTATCTCGGGCTGCTCCTCATTCCCACCACCATGCCAATCCTGTGGGCGATCCTCCTGGGCTACGGCGGCTTCGCCTTTCCTGCCGCGCTCGCCCTCATCACCGGCCGCACCCATGATGTGGCGATCACGGCGCGGACCTCGGCCTTCGTGCAGTCGTCGGGCTACGTGCTGGCCGCGATCGGCCCCTTGGCCGTCGGTGGTCTGCTGGGCCTCACCTCTGGATGGGCGGTGCCGCTGTGGTTCATGGTCGGTGTCTCCACGCTCATGGGCGTGACGGGGTTCCTTGCCGCATCCCCAGGCACGGTCGACGACGAGCTGATCCCGACAGGCACCCACGGCGGCTCAACGCAGGTTGCCGGAGGCACAACAGGCCGTCGCGGTGGCATGCCGAGGCAGAAGTGAATCATAATGGAGACACACCCCACCCCAAGCGAGGAGAAACGACTGCAGTGGACATCAACGATCTCGGCAATGACATCGAAAAAGTGCTTGTCTCGGAAGAACAGATAGCCGCACGACTCGTTGAACTGGCAACCGCCATCGATGAAGACTACAAGGGCAAGGACATCCTCCTCGTCGGTGTCCTCAAGGGTGCCGTCATGGTCATGGCGGACCTGGCCCGCGCGATCCACTCGCCGGTCACCATGGACTGGATGGCCGTCTCCTCCTACGGTTCGGGAACAAAATCCTCCGGTGTCGTGCGCATCCTCAAGGACCTCGACACGGATCTTTCGGATCGCCATGTGCTCATCGTCGAAGACATCATCGACTCGGGCCTGACCCTGTCCTGGCTGGTCCAGAACCTGCGCTCGCGTGGGGCAGCGACCGTCGAGATCTGCACGATGCTGCGTAAGCCAGAAGCCGTCAAGGTCGACATCGACGTCAAGTACATCGGCTTCGATGTGCCCAACGAATTCGTCATCGGCTACGGACTCGACTATGCGGAGAAGTACCGCAATGTTCCGTTCGTCGCCACGCTGGCTCAGCACGTCTACAGCTGAACCGAACGCATGAGCGTTCCGCGCATTTGCTGAGAGCTCGCTGCACCCGGGAACAAAACCGGGTGCATTCGAGCTATGTCAGTGCGAGGTATTAGGCTGTGGGGGATGTTCCCAGGCAGCCTCGGTAGCCTGAACAGGTTGCCCACATCTTTTTCCTGAGAGGACTTATGGCCGAGTCGAATAAGCGTCGCCCACTGCTCAACAAGGCGACGAAAGGCCCATTGGTCTGGATCGTTCTGGCACTTCTCGTAGTGTCCATTGGTGCTCTGCTCTTCAGCCGAGTCGGATTCAGCCAGATCGACACCCAGAAAGGTCTCGAGCTTCTCCAAGACGACAAGGTCGAACAGGCGAAGATCGTCGACAAGGATCAGCGCGTCGACCTGACCCTCAAGGACGACCTCACCATCGACGATCAGGACTTCGGCAAGAAGGTTCAGTTCTTCTACGTGGAGCAGCGTGGAGAGCAGATCGTCAAGGCCGTGGACTCGGCCGAGCCCAGCAAGGGATACACCGACGAGGTGCCCAAGCAGAGCTGGCTCATGTCCCTGTTGGGAACCCTGATTCCCTTCGTCATCATCTTCGTCGTCTTCTGGTTCCTCATCTCGCAGATGTCGGGCGGGAAGATGATGAACTTCGGCAAGTCGAAGGCGAAGCTGGTCAACAAGGAGAATCCGGACGTCACATTCAAGGATGTCGCCGGAGTCGACGAGGCTCTCGAAGAGCTCGAGGAGATCAAGGAGTTCCTGGCCGAACCGGAGAAGTTCAAGGCCGTCGGTGCCAAGATCCCCAAGGGCGTCCTCCTCTACGGTCAGCCCGGTACCGGTAAGACCCTGCTTGCGAAGGCTGTGGCCGGTGAAGCCGGTGTTCCCTTCTACTCGATCTCGGGTTCGGACTTCGTCGAGATGTACGTCGGTGTCGGCGCCTCACGTGTGCGCGACCTGTTCGAGCAGGCCAAGACCAACGCCCCCTGCATCATCTTCATCGACGAGATCGACGCCGTCGGCCGCCAGCGCGGTGCCGGCATGGGCGGCGGCCACGATGAGCGCGAACAGACGCTCAACCAGCTGCTCGTCGAAATGGACGGCTTCGACGTCAAGACCAACGTCATCCTCATCGCCGCGACCAACCGCCCCGATGTGCTCGACCCAGCACTTCTGCGTCCCGGTCGCTTCGACCGTCAGATCCCGGTCGAGGCCCCGGACATGAAGGGCCGTGAACACATCCTCGAGGTCCACTCCGAAGGCAAGCCGCTCGCGGACGATGTAGACCTGGGACAGATCGCCAAGCGCACACCCGGCTTCTCCGGCGCGGACCTGGCCAACGTCCTCAACGAGGCAGCCCTGCTGACCGCGCGCGAGAACTCGAAGGTCATCGACAACCGCATCCTCGACGAAGCCATCGACCGCGTCATCGCCGGACCGCAGAAACGCACCCGCCTGATGAATGACAAGGAACGTCTCATCACCGCCTACCACGAGGGCGGACACGCCCTGGTTGCTGCTGCGATGAACCAGACCGACCCGGTCACCAAGGTCACCATCCTGCCCCGCGGCCGAGCTCTCGGCTACACCATGGTCATGCCGAGCGAGGACAAGTACTCAACGACTCGCAACGAACTCCTTGACCAGCTGGCCTACGCCATGGGTGGCCGCGTGGCCGAAGAAGTCGTGTTCCACGACCCCACCACCGGCGCGAGCAATGACATCGAGAAGGCGACGAACATCGCCCGCAAGATGGTCACCCAGTACGGTATGAGTGACAAGCTGGGCATGGTCAAGATCGGCGACGATCAAGGCGAACCATTTGCCGGACGCGGCTACGGCGGGGGCGACGAGTACGGTGACGCGACGCTGTCCTCGATCGACCATGAGGTGCGAGAGATCATCGACGCCGCCCACGCCGACGCCTACTGGGCGCTGACGCACAACCGTGACGTTCTCGACGACCTCGCCTACCAGCTGCTCGAGCGGGAGACTCTCGATCAGGCGGCATTGGCTGAGATCTTCACCCCCATCGTCAAGCGCCCCACGCGCGATGTGTGGCTGGCCAACGATGAACGTCCGGTTTCCGAGCGCGGCCCGATCGATCCACCGGCTCCGCTCAGCGGCGACCGCAGCGGCAAGGGCAACGGTCACCCGGAAGTCGACACCACCGACGTACCGGGCGCCGGTCCGACGGGTGTGAACGGACCTCATGTTCCGCACAACCCCACGGGTCCGATCAACCCCAATGATCCGACCGGACCGACCGGTCCACACAGCGCACCTGGCAACGGTCCCGAGGGTCCGACGAATCCAGGTGGCCCGAACAATTCCGACGGCGGCAGGGAGAACGGCTACTGATGTCTGAGCTCGAAGGGGTACCGGAGATCCTCGGTGAGGCTCCTGCCGGTACCGGCAACAAGGTCGATCAGGCGAGGATCGCCGCCGCAGTGCGAGAGATCCTCATCGCCGTCGGTGAGGATCCTGACCGGGAAGGTCTGCTCGAGACCCCGTCCAGGGTCGCTCGAGCCTATGAGGAGGTCTTCGCCGGGCTCCACCGGGACCCGGCCGAGGTGCTGGGCGTGACCTTCGACATCAGTCACGAAGAGATGGTCCTCGTGCGCGACATCGACCTGTACTCGACGTGCGAACACCACCTGGTGCCGTTCCACGGAGTCGCTCACATCGGCTACATTCCCAGTAAGAACGGCAAGGTCACAGGTCTGTCCAAACTGGCACGGCTGGTTGAGATCTACGCTCGCAGGCCCCAGGTCCAGGAGCGGCTGACGACTCAGATCGCCGATGCACTCGTCGAACACCTCGAGCCCCAAGGCGCGATCGTCGTCGTCGAGGCAGAACATCTGTGCATGACGATGCGAGGAGTCCGCAAGCCAGGCGCCTCGACCATCACGTCAGCGGTGCGCGGGCAGCTGCGCGAAACAGCATCGCGAGCAGAAGCCATGAGTCTGATCCTCCGGAGGTAGAGGTCGCACATGCCCACACCGGAACGCACCAAGATCATGGGCGTACTCAACGTCACGCCTGACTCCTTCTCAGACGGCGGTCGCTACTTCGACCACGACTCCGCCATCGCCCACGGCCTCGAACTGCTGGCTTCCGGTGCTGACATCATCGACGTCGGAGGCGAGTCCACGCGCCCGGGCTCGGTTCGAGTCGACGAGGCCGAAGAGCTGCGCCGGGTCGTTCCTGTCATCCGGGAGCTGGCCGCTGCGGGGGCGACCATCAGCGTCGACACCATGCGAGCCACGGTCGCCGAGGCGTCACTGAACGCCGGCGCCCACATCATCAACGACGTCTCAGCCGGACTCTCTGATCCGACGATGCTGTCCGTCGCGTCCGAGACAGCTGCCCCCGTCGTGCTCATGCATTGGCGCGGGTACCTCGATAGCGCATCGGCGTCCTTCCACTACGACGATGTCGTCGCCGAGGTGATCGCTGAGCTGAAGACGAGAATCGACGAAGCCGTCGCCGTCGGTGTGAAGCTGGAGAACATCATCCTCGATCCGGGCCTGGGATTTTCGAAGAACGCCGAACACAACTGGCAGATCCTCGCGGCCCTCGACGAATTCGCGAACCTGGATCACCGTCTCCTCGTCGCAGCCAGCCGGAAACGATTCATCTCAACCCTGCTCTCACCAGAGGATCCGAAACTCGCCGAGGAAGCGGCGAAGGATCAGGCCACGGCCGCGATCTCGGCACTGTCGGCCCGGGCCGGAGCGTGGGCGGTGCGCGTCCACGAACCGGCCACCTCGGCGATCGCGGTCAAGGTCCTTGACGCCGTGAACTCACATGCTTCGACAGCTAGCTCAGAAGCTTCCACGGCCGAGGGCCAAGCATGAGCGGCCAACGGGATCGGATCGAGCTGCGCGGACTGACCGTGCGCGGCAACCACGGGGTCTTCGACTTCGAGAAGCGTGAGGGCCAGGACTTCATCATCGATGTCACCCTTCACACCTCGGTGTCCCGGGCCGCTGCCAGCGACGACATCGCAGACACGATCCACTATGGGGAACTGGCCGAAGACGTCGCACACATCGTGGAGGACAATACCTTCGACCTCATCGAGACTCTGGGCGCGAGGATCGCCGATCACTGTCTGACCCTTGCCGAGCACGTTGAGGTCGTCGTGCACAAGCCCGGTGCCCCGATCGAACGCAGCTTCAACGATGTCAGTGTCACTGTCAACCGTTCCCGCCACGACGCCGGGGTCGGTGCCGCCCCACCGGGGGGAGTGACCGGTGAAACCGCTCTGGGCGAGCACGAGGCATACTTCAATCTCGGGGCCAACCTCGGCGATGCGGCGGACACGCTCGACCAGGCTGCTGCCGCGCTCGACCGACACCCCAAGATCACGGTGCAGAGACGATCGTCGCTGTATCGCACCGCGCCCTGGGGCGGAGTCGAGCAGAACGACTTCCTCAACCTCGGACTCATCGTGACCACCAGCCTGCCCGCCGTCGAACTCCTGGCTGTGGGACAGGGAATCGAGGTCGCCTGCGGACGGACTCGAGATCTGCGGTGGGGGCCGCGTACCCTCGACATCGATCTCATTCGCTACGTCACGCACGACGGTGAGCTCGTCGTCGACACCGAAACACTGACACTGCCACATCCGCGGGCACACGAACGAGCCTTCGTCCTCGCGCCCTGGGCCGAGCTCGACGAGAATGTGGAGATTCTCACGCCCACCGGTCCGCAGTCGATCGCTGCGGTCCTTGCCGAGCTGGGAGACCAGGAAATCACGCGAATCCCGGCACCATAAGTGCCCAGGGTTTGAGAGACTTGGAGCTATGCAGCGAACTTCGTCGAGCACTCTCGCCATCTGGGCCGTCATCGGTGCGGTGCTGGCGCCAGTCGTCGACGTGCTGCTCGAAAGTCAGGGGTTCTCCCTGCCTGGACTGCCCTGGTTCGCCATCATCGGAATGCTCATTCTCGCGGCGGTCCTTCTGGTCCTGGGCTGGCCGATCAAGAAATGGAACGACGGCGACCGCACCAAAGAGATCGACCCACTCCAAGCGGCCCGAGTAGCGGTTATGGCTAAGGCCAGCGCCCTGACTGGGGCGGGACTGGCAGGCTGGTATATGGGAAATGCGGCCTACTATTTCCTGTCAGCACCGGGCATCCGCAATGATTTGGCGGCAGGTATGCTTTTCGCTATGGTGTCAGCCGCAGCGTTGATGATCGTCGGCCTGATCGTCGAGAGCTTCTGCGCACTGCCCCCTCAAGACCCACCAGGAGCTGAAGCAGCGTGAGCCGCGAATTCAACTATCTGTCCGGAACAGATGCCGACTTCAACAGGGTCAGCCCCAAATACGGACTCAAGGAGACGATCGCGACACTGACGATCCTCGTCCCGATGATCATCGTGGCACTCGTCTTCGCCATCATCTTCACCTCCGAGGTGCCCTGGCTGCATGCGATCTGGGCCGTGCTCGTGGCATTCACCGTCTTCCTCATCGTCATCATCCTCCGCCAGGCCAAGGCCATCGGCTACGCGGAGAGGGCAGATGACCTCCTCATCCGGCGAGGAATCATGTTCCACAAAGCCACGGTCGTCCCGTATGGCCGACTGCAGTTCGTCGACGTAGATGCCGGGCCCATCGATCGGATGTTCGGCCTGGCCACCGTGAAGCTGCACACTGCCTCGGCGTCCACAGACGCGACCATTCCGGGTCTGCCCCGGGCAGAGGCCGATCGCCTGCGCGACAGCCTCGCCGGCCTGGGCCAGGCCAACTTGGCAGGGCTGTGAGCATGGCCGAGGAAGGTTCGAACGACGAGCCGACAAGTACCTCTGCTTCCACTGAGGAATCCGCAGACGAAGCCTCTGGCCACGGTGCCGCCGCACCCGAGGTGTGGCACCGGGTCCACCCGCTGACGCCGATTCTTGAGAGCCTCGGCGTGCTCGTGGGTATCTTCATCGCCGCCGCCTACGGTCTGCAGAACTTCATGCAGACCGCCATCGAGGACCTGGCGAGGGGCGATGGTGTGGATCTGGGGTTCGCCGGTTGGCTGCGCAGCCATCCCCTCGTCATCCTCGGCGTCGTCGGTGGACTCATCCTCATCCTCCTCATCACCGCGCTCTTCAGCTGGATGGCGTGGAAGGTCATGGGCTATCGGATCGATTCCGAAGCCATCTACTATCGGCGCGGTCTGCTGTCGAAGAAGCTGCGTAAGGCCCGACTCGACCGGGTGCAGTCGATCGACCTGCAGCAGAAGCTCCTGCCTAGGATTCTGGGAATGGCGGAACTCGTCTTCGATGTCGCCGGTGGGACCGATTCCAACATCTCCCTGAAGTACCTGTCGAAGAAGCGTGCGGAAACACTCCGCGATGAGCTCCTCTCCGCCGTCCGCGCGAAGAAGCGGGGCACCCAGCAGTGGGAGCGAACCCCAACCGCAGGCCGATCGGCCGAGGCAGCAGCAACTTCCGTTCCAGTTGCTGTCAATGCGCCCACGGCAGATTCCTCGGCAGATTCGTCGGGTGGGTCCAGCGAGACGGATGATTCCGCAGGCATCGCAGGTGAGCCTGCCCTCGACCGCACCGTGCCCGAACGTCGCGATGACAGCATCGGCGTACGCCTGAGCAAACGCCTCGGATCCTTGGCCGACGGCGCTTCACACGAGGCAGAGTCGAGCATCAACGAACTCCTGGCTCCCTACCAGGTCTCCGCCAACGTCAACGAGGAAGGCGAGATCATCCGGGTGCCAGTGCACCGGGTCGTGGTCTCCTCATTGCTGAAGTCGGAGACGATCATCTCACTCCTCGTCGTCCTCCTCGTCATCGGAGTGTCGATCGCCTTGCTCGTCTTGGGACTGACTGAGGCATTCATCCCGATGATCGTCGCAGTCATCCCCGGCCTCTTCACGGCGTTCTCCGCCTTCAGGAAGAACCTGGACAACGCGAACTTCGTGGTCAAGCTGGGAGAGAACGGACTGGCCGTCAACCACGGACTCGTCTCCACCTCCCGCAAGGTCATTCCCCTCGACCGGCTGCAAGCCGTCTGCCTCCACCAGCCTCTGCTGTGGCGGAAGGCCGGATGGTGGAAGGTCGAATTCAACATCGCCAGCGCCGGCGGTTCCGGTGAGTCCAACATCCTCCTGCCCGTCGGTGACATCGACCAGGCACTGCTCATGGTGGGCCTCGCACTGCCCGAGCCGCAGCTGCCGGACGACATCAGCGCAGCGACCCTGGTGCGCTCTGCCATGTATGACCGCAAGTCCGAGGACCCACAGGCGGGGAGGGCAGAAGAACTCTTCCACGGCCAACCGCGTTCCTCACGACTCATCGATCCATTGGTGTGGAAGCGGCGAGCCTACGCGGTGACCGGTTCCCTGCTCGTGCTGCGCATGGGTGTCCTTGACCGTCGCGTCGACTTCGTGCCCCACGTGAGAGTGCAGTCGATGAGCTACCACCAGGGCCCGCTCATGCGTTCGTTGGGTCTGGGCACGGTCGCCGTGCACTCCACAGCCGGACCCATCGACCCTCGAGTCACCCACCAGAACGTCGATGAGGCGAAGCAGTTCTTCAGCGAACATTCCGAACGCACTCGACTTGCGCGGCAACGCTACGACGAGGAAGCCCGCACAGCCAAGGAAGGCAGACTATGAGCCACCCGGGAATGAACCAGGACGACGCCCCTCGCCTGGGGATCGGCATCATCGGGTGCGGAAAGGTCGGGGCGACCATCGGAGCCGCCTGGCGAGATGCCGGTCACGCGATCATCGGTGTCAGCGCCACCTCGGCGGCGAGCCTGCAACGAGCCGAGGACATGCTCCCAGGCGTGCCGGTCCTGCCCCCGGACGACATCGCAGACCGTGCCGAACTCCTCCTCTTCGCTGTCCCCGACGATGAGATCGAATCCCTTGTCAGCGGCCTGGCAAAGGTCTCACGGATCCATTCCGGACAGATCCTCGTCCACTGCTCGGGCCGGTACGGAACCGATGTCCTCGAAGCCGGGACCAGCCTCGGCGCGCTGCCGATCGCACTGCACCCATCGCTGTCCTTCACCGGCACCGCAGTCGATTTGGCGCGGCTGCGACAGTCGACGATCGCCGTGACCGCACCGGCACCGATCCGCCCAGTCGGACAGGCCCTCGTCGTCGAGATAGGCGCCGAACCCATCGATGTGGCTGAGGCAGACCGACCCCTGTACCACGCGGCCATCACCCACGCCTCGAATCACACCATCACGATCATCAGCGAAGCCATGGAGATGCTCGCCGAGGCGGGTGTGAGTGACCCATCACGTGTGCTCACAGCCCTCGTCGATGCGAGCGTGACGAACACCCTGCAGAACGGGTCGAAGGCACTGACAGGGCCCGTCAGCCGGGGCGACGTGGGAACAGTGAGTGCGCACCTGGCGGCGCTGAGCGAGTTCAGTCTCAACGTGTCGAACCCGTCGGCCCGCAACAGCTACATTGCTCTGGCCAGGTCCACCACGGCCAAGGCACTGGGCCTGGGACGCATCACGGACTCACAGGCACAGGAGATCCTGTCCCGGTTGGACTGAGATCCGGAGCGGACTGAGCGCCGGATCGGGCTGACCATCGGTGGGGTCGGCACTCGGCCCGAATTCCCCCGGGGGCCGCGCTCACGGTAACCTTGACGGTATGGCAGATACCGAGTCGAACACGCCCGAAAACGCAGACCTTTCACCCGAACATCTCGATCCTGAGCAGATCCGGATCCGAAAGGAAAAGCGCCAGCGGCTCTTGGACTCCGACGCCGAAGCCTATCCGGTCGGAATTCCGCGCACACATACTCTGGCCGAGGTCCATGCCAGCCATGACGGGCTGGAGGCCGGGGACGAAACCGAGGACATCGTCGGCGTCGTCGGCCGTGTCGTGTTCGTGAGGACCACTGGCAAGCTCTGCTTCGTGACCCTGCAGGCAGGAGATGGAACCCGTCTCCAGGGCATGCTGTCTCTGCGTGAAGTGGGGGAGGAGCGACTCGGCGACTTCAAGACCGACGTCGACCTGGGCGACTTCCTGTTCGTCCATGGCAAGGTCATCAAGTCAAAGCGCGGCGAACTCTCTGTGCTCGCCGATTCCTGGTCGATGGCCAGCAAGGCGCTGCGCCCGCTGCCTGGCCTGCACACCGAGCTCGCTGAGGACACTCGCGTCCGCCAGCGCTACCTCGATCTGATCACCCGCGAAGAAGCACGGAAGACGATGCTGACGCGGGCCGAGGTCATGTCGTCCCTGCGGCGGACGTTCGTCGGACAGGACTTCGTCGAGATCGAGACTCCGATGCTCCAGTTCATGCATGGCGGGGCCGCTGCTCGACCGTTCAAGACACATATGAACGCCTACGACATCGATATGTACCTGCGCATTGCGCCCGAGCTCTTCCTCAAGCGTGCAATCGTCGGCGGCATTGAGAACGTCTTCGAGATCAACCGCAACTTCCGCAACGAAGGTGCTGACTCCACTCACTCACCTGAGTTTGCGATGCTCGAGGCCTACCAGTCCTACGGCGACTACCACTCGATAGCAGATCTGACGAAGACGCTGGTCCAGAACGCCGCGCAGGAAGCCACAGGGTCCCTCGTGGTGAAGCTCGAAGACGGCGAGGACTACGACTTCGGTGGCGACTGGACCGTCGTCAGCATGTACGAGACGCTGTCGGCAGAATCAGGAGTCGAAGTCACCCCGGAAACCGGCCTCGAGGTCCTCGACAAAATCGCTACCGATAACAATGTCGACTTGGGCGGAGTATTCCGCTCGCACGGAAAATACGTTGAAGAGCTGTGGGAGCACTTCTACCAGGACAAGCTGTGGGCACCCACCTTCGTCACCGACTTCCCCGTCGACACTTCACCTCTGGTCCGCGAACACCGGACCAAGAAGGGTGTCGTGGAGAAATGGGATCTCTACGTCCGCGGATTCGAATTGGCTACCGGCTATTCTGAGCTCGTCGATCCGGTCATCCAGCGTGAACGGTTCGAAGCGCAGGCAGCCGATGCGGCCAAGGGCGACGAAGAAGCAATGGGACTTGACGAAGAATTCCTCACTGCCATGGAACACGGAATGCCGCCGACGGGCGGTATGGGAATGGGACTTGATCGTCTGCTCATGGCTTTGACCGGCCTGGGAATTCGAGAGACGATCCTCTTCCCATTCACGAAGCCAATTGCCTCCGGTAATACGGAAATGGCTGAGGAGGGATGAGCACATGATGGATCTGCTGAAGGCTCTATTGCCGTCGATCTGCGTGGGATTGCTGTTCTGGTACGTAATGAGAAACATCTTGCGTGCAGACCGGACCGAACGCGAACAGATCGATAAATTCTATGCAGAGCAAGAGGTTAGCGAATTAGGCGATAATCATGAATCAGATGTTAAGCTGACTTCGTCAAATACATCAGATTATGAAAAGAGTGAACATGGCAAGGGAGATGCGACTCGTTCTCACGGATGATTTCGATGGCTCGGAGGCGTCGGAGACCGTGCGCTTCAGCCTCGACCAAGGTACCTACGAACTCGAACTGTCGACAGAGAATGCCGAAAAGCTCCGTGAAACGTTCGCCCCGTTCATCGCCAAAGCCCGCCGGGTAGCCAACCCCGGTGGTCGTGGGCGTCGCGCAGGATCCAGCTCAGCTGCCGGTCCGAAGCGGGACACCGCCAAAATTCGCGAATGGGCACAGGCAAACGGCTACCAGCTGGGCGATCGCGGTCGTATTCCGCTCGAAATCGTTCAGGCATATGAAGCTGCAGAGAGCTGAATCGACCGGATTCAGTCACAGCCGATAAACGAGGCGATATAGCGAATCGAACTTCATTGATTCACTAATCGCTTCCTGAAGGACCAACGGTTCATCCGTTGGTCCTTCAGCATTTCCGCCGACAATTCCTGCCTGACGGGAAAGCCACTTCACGGCAAACTCCAATCGTTCCGGAGGAATGCCGTCTCACTCAGAGAATTCCCAGTGCAGCTGACTGATAAAGAAGAACAGCCATTCACGCCATCGCCAGAGTGAAGCCTGCCGAATAGGACTGATTACTCAATTTCAACTCTCGGTAATCGAGGAGCATCTCGATTTCTCGGGGAGTTCTCCAATGGAACTGAGGAATGACGATCCACCAGATCGTCACGCAGTCGAAAAGAGCACAGAGACTCCGGTTTGGTCGATGGTGAGCTGGGCAGACGAGCATCGAAGGCACGAACCCGGAATTTCGCCCACAGCCAAACGGTTTCGGCTGATGGCGAAACGTGCAATAGATCGTGGCCAATGGTCGTTAGGCTCTAAAGAATAACAAGACCGAGGAGGGTGAATATGTTCGAGCGGTTCACTGACCGAGCACGCCGAGTGGTAGTGCTTGCCCAGGAAGAAGCCAAACTACTCAAACATAACTACATCGGAACCGAGCACATCCTGCTCGGCCTGATCCACGAGGGTGAAGGCCTGGCAGCCAAAGCACTCGAGGGAATGGACATCTCTCTCGAGCAGGTGCGCGACCAAGTCCAGGAGATCATCGGACAGGGGCAGCAGGCACCGAGCGGGCACATCCCGTTCACTCCGCGTGCGAAGAAGGTCCTTGAGCTCAGCCTCCGTGAGGCTCTGCAGCTGGGACACAGCTACATCGGCACCGAGCACATTCTGCTCGGTCTGATCCGCGAGGGTGAAGGCGTTGCCGCACAGGTGCTCGTCAAGCTGGGCGCCGACCTGGGGCGTGTCCGTCAGGAAGTCATCAAGCTTCTGTCGGGCTACCAGGGCAAGGAGCCTGTCTCTGCAGGCGGACGCGAAGAGGGAACCCCCTCAGGTTCGCTGGTCCTCGACCAGTTCGGAACCAACCTGACTGCAGCCGCACGCGAGGGCACTCTCGACCCGGTCATCGGCCGACACGAGCAGATGCAGCGCGTGATGCAGATCCTGTCCCGACGGACTAAGAACAACCCTGTCCTCATCGGTGAACCCGGTGTCGGCAAGACCGCAGTCGTCGAAGGACTCGCCCTGGCAATCGTCAACGGCGAGGTCCCGGAGATCCTTGAAGACAAGCAGCTCTACACCTTGGACCTCGGTTCACTGGTGGCAGGCTCCCGCTACCGCGGTGACTTCGAGGAACGCCTGAAGAAGGTCCTCAAGGAGATTCGCACACGCGGCGACATCATCCTGTTCATCGACGAGATCCACACACTCGTGGGTGCCGGCGCCGCAGAGGGCGCCATCGACGCCGCTTCGATCCTCAAGCCCATGCTGGCTCGTGGAGAACTGCAGACGATCGGTGCGACGACTCTTGACGAGTACCGCAAGCACATCGAGAAGGACGCCGCCCTCGAGCGTCGGTTCCAGCCGATTCAGGTTCCCGAACCGTCGTTGGCACACTCAATCGAGATCCTCAAGGGACTGCGCGACAAGTACGAAGCGCACCACAAGGTCACGATCACCGAGGGTGCACTTTCGGCCGCTGTGAACATGTCCGACCGCTACGTCAACGACAGGTACCTGCCGGACAAGGCGATCGACCTCATCGACGAAGCAGGTGCCAAACTGCGCATCTCGCGTCTGTCGGTGCCGCAGGAGATCCGTGACCTGGAGGAGAAGATCCTCGAGGCTCGGCATCGCAAGGAAGCTGCCATCGATGCTCAGGACTTCGAGCTCGCAGCATCCGAGCGTGACTCCGAGATGAAGCTGCAGCAGGACAAGGACGAACAGACGGAGGCTTGGCGCAAGAGCGGCAAGGACACCTCTGCCGTGGTTGACGCGGAACTGATCGCCGAGGTGCTGGCGGCTGCCACAGGCATTCCGATCTTCAAGCTCACCGAGGAAGAGTCCTCGCGTCTGCTGCGGATGGAAGACGAACTGCACAAGCGCATCATCGGTCAGGACGACGCAGTCAAGTCGATCTCCCGTGCGATCCGTCGGACCCGTGCGGGTCTGAAGGATCCGAAGCGCCCCTCTGGCTCGTTCATCTTCGCTGGCCCCACGGGCGTCGGCAAGACCGAGCTGGCGAAGGCTCTGTCGGAGTTCCTGTTCGGTGATGAGGATTCGCTCATCAGCCTGGACATGTCGGAATACTCGGAGAAGCACACCGTGTCCCGACTCTTCGGTTCTCCTCCCGGCTATGTGGGCTACGAAGAGGGCGGCCAGCTGACGGAGAAGGTCCGTCGCAAACCGTTCTCAGTGGTCCTCTTCGACGAGGTGGAGAAGGCTCACTCGGACATCTTCAACTCTCTGTTGCAGATTCTCGAGGATGGCCGTCTGACCGACTCGCAGGGTCGTGAGGTGGACTTCAAGAACACCATCATCATCATGACCACCAACCTGGGTACTCGAGACATCTCGAGTGGCCTGCAGCTGGGCTTCCAGGTTGAGGGCAACACGAACAACAACTACGAGCGCATGAAGCAGAAGGTCAACGAGGAGCTCAAGCAGCACTTTCGCCCCGAGTTCCTCAACCGTGTCGATGACACGATCGTCTTCCCACAGCTGAACAAGGAAGAGATTCTGCAGATCGTCGACCAGTTCCTGGCACGTCTGGACGCCCGTCTGGCCGATCAGGGCATGAAGGTCGAAGTCAGCGATGCGGCCAAGAGTCTGCTGGCCGACCGTGGCTACGATCCGGTCTTGGGTGCTCGTCCGCTGCGTCGGACGATCCAGCTCGAGATCGAAGACCACCTGTCCGAGAAGATCCTGTTCAAGGAGATCGGCAGCGGTCAGACCATCAAGGTCGACGTCAAGGGAGAAGGCAAGGAAGCGGAATTCACGTTCGAAGGCGTGGAAACCGAAAGCATTGCCGCCAGCGGTCCGGATGACTCCGGTTCCGGTGGAGAACTCGCCGGTGCCGGTTCGTCCGGTGGCAGCGGATCGGGAAGCTCCACTTCCTGATCTTCTCCTAGAGCACTGAAGGAGCCCGGGGCACAGCCGAAGCTGAGTCCCCGGGCTTTTTCATGCCTGCGGCCGATGGTGTTGAATGAGGATATGAGCTCAGCCCCAGTCGACTTCGACCATGATCAGGTCTCCACGGATCACCACGTCAACCATTCGCTTCCCGGCGGGCTCTACCTGCGCAGGGCTCGCACGAGCGACGTCAAGGGAATCGAGGCCTTGGTCGCCCCGCTGGCCGAAGAGCGCATCCTGCTGGCCAAGGACACCGTCACTTACTTCGAAACTCTGCAGGAATTCTGGCTGGTGGTCGACCCGCAGCCTGACGGAACCGAGATCCTGGCCGGTTGCGCGGCATTGCACGTCATCTGGGCCGACCTTGCCGAAGCACGCACGGTAGCCACATCCCCGGCCTATCGGGGCCGCGGAGTGGGCAAGGCGCTCATCAGACAGCTCTTGGCAGATGCTGTGGCCATCGGGGTCGACAGGGTCTTCTGCCTGACCTTTGAGACCGGGTTCTTCGGGACTCTCGGATTTGAGCCGATCAAGGGCATCCCCGTCTCCCCGGAGGTCTACGTCGAACTCCTGCACTCCGCCGACGAAGGTGTGGCAGAGTTCTTGGACCTGGCACGGGTCAAACCCAATACCTTGGGCAACGCCCGCATGATCAAGTTCCTGTGAATCACCGTCGCGACCCAACGGATCCTGCAGCAGTGGATCGGGCAGCTGGCGAGATCATCTGGGCAGTTGCAGCACGTTCCTCGACCGTGCAGCCAATCCGTCTGAGACGAGGTCATCGATCAGGCGCGTGATCCTCTGCGAATCCGCGCTGAGGTCTCGTACTCGGTCGAGTTTCGTCGCTGTATGCCCGGGGAGCTCATCGAGCATGTCGGGATCAATCTTGGCAGTCGTCGTCGTGAAGAGATCAATGGGAACCGATCCGCCGGTGTGAGCACCGTCGGCATTCTCATGCGCGGACTTGAGCACATCCATAATGGCTCCGCGCAGCTGTCTGTCTGTGCCGGCCCATTTCTGGGTCTTCGCCTTCACCGCCGAAGTAGGACATCCCGCCTTCTGCCAGGCGCAGATGTCATTGAGCGGGCAGGCCTCGCATAGGGGATTTCGGGCCGTGCACACGAGTGCTCCGAACTCCATGACCCCGGCGTTCCACTTCTCGTGTTCTGTCTCCGGAACGAACTGGTCGGCCCACTTCGTCTCTGCACGACTCGGAGAAGGCGTGGGACGATCACGGCCGGCGAAGAGGCGGATGAGAACGCGACGCACGTTCGTGTCGAGGACAGTGGTGCGCTCTCCGTGGGCGAAGGATGCCACTGCGGCTGCGGTATAGGAGCCGATGCCGGGGAGTTGTTCGAGTTCGTTGGCGGTCTGCGGCACGTGCCCGTCGAGTTCCTCGGTGATGACACGTGCGGCCTCCTGGAGTCGCAGTGCCCTCCGCGGATAGCCGAGACGGTCCCAACGGTGGAGAACCTCGGCGGTGGGTGCCTGTGCCAGATCTGCGGGTGTCGGCCACTTCTGCATCCACTCCCGCCAGCGGGGTTCGACCCGGGACACGGGGGTCTGCTGCGACATGATCTCACTGACGAGGACGGCCCACGCAGTGGTGTCGGCATCTCTCCACGGCAGGGGACGGGCCGCGGTGTCGAACCAGGTGATGATCGTCTCGCGAACCCGGTGGACGTCCGTGTTGGCAACCGCGGGAAACGGGGAATCAGAGCGCGAAGGTCTCGATTCGGCAGAGGCTCGGTGTGTCATTTGGATGCTCAAACGCTTCGGCCTAGGCTCAAAGCGATGACTCCTTCCAATCGTGGTTCGCAGCCGAAGAACGGTGCCAGGCAGCCCCGCCAGTCTAGCGGGAAGCTGCCGGCGCACGTGTACCGTCGGCGCCGCTACGTGCTGCTGGCGGCGAGCCTTGTGGTCGTTGCTCTGCTGGTGCTCGGGGTTGTCGGAATCGTCAAAGGACTCGGCGGCGGCGATGAGAAAGACCCTGCTGCCGAGGAGACTCCGTCTGCGAGCGAAACGACGGCGGCGCCGGTCCCAGATGAGAAGGCCGCAAGCGGGAAGTGCCCCGAGGAGAAGGTCGGGCTCAAGGCCAAGGTCGACAAGAAGAGCTTCAAAGAAGACGCTAAGCCCAAGTTCGAAATGGTCATCGAGAACAACCACACGGCCACTTGCCTGATCGAGGTCGGCACCAAGGATCAGGAGTTCCTGGTCGAGAAGAACGGCGACGTCGTCTGGTCGTCGAAGTTCTGCGCCGCCGAAGAGGACGAGAACGCCGAAGCCTCGACCGAGTTCGCGCCCGAATCGGAGAAGACCGCACAGCTCGAATGGAACCGGGTGCAGGTGGACAAGAACTGCAACCGGACGAACAAGGAATTCGGTGCCGGAGACTATGAGCTCATCGTCAAACTCGGCGATGAGGAGAGCAAACCGGCGAAGTTCGAACTTGAGAAGGACGCTGCCACCAAGGCCAAAGAGAAGAAAGAGGCCGAGGACAAGAAGGCAGAAGACGAGAAGTCCGAATCGCCGGATGAGACGCCCTCCGACGAGAAGTCACCAGACGAGTAGAACCCGGGCTACTGACCAGAGGTAACTGATCTGCTGACGCGGCTGCGCCGCTCAAGTCAGCGCGCAGGCTCTTAGGGCAGCTCGTGAGTTCTCAGGTCAACTCGCGTAGCAGCTCTCGGGTTCTCAGGCTCCGCGGTAGGAGCCGACACCCCAGGAATTTCCGTCATGGTCGCGGAAGTCGAACTCCCGACCGCCGTGAGGCTGCGTTTCCACCGGACGGACGATCGCATGGCCCAAGTCGATGATCTCTTCGTAGAGGCGGTCCACTTCGCGTTCGGTGTCGACGACGACGTAGACGGAGTTCCCGCCGACACTGTCGAGGGCTGATCCATCATTGCGGACGGACCCGAACATGAACCCGCCAGTCTCGCCCAGCGCATATTCGGCATGGACGATGATCTCCGGGTCAGCTTCGTCCCTGATGATGAGCCGCTCTGTGAATCCGAGCGTGACCAGCAGAGCGGTCGTCGCGGCCGCGTCTGTAGTCCTCATTGCGGGAAAAACTGTCGTGGTCATGCTTCCAGGATGCGCCATTTTCGCGCAGATGTCCCGGAATTGTCACTGATTGCTTCCCAAAAGGATCTCGACGGCTTCGGAAACGTGTTCGCATTCTTTGACTCGCATCCCCTGTGGAGTGGAGACATTGCGCAGTGCGCCATGGGCAACGATCGCATGGGTGATGCCCAGGCGAGAGGCCTCATTGAGCCTTTGGCCCAGGTTGGGAACATTGCGAATCTCGCCCGAGAGGCTGATCTCTCCGATCGCTACGAATTTCGCGGCCATCGGCTTTCCGATCGCGGCGGAGGCCAGCGAGAGACAGATTGCCAAGTCGCTGGCAGGTTCCGCCAGTTTCGCCCCGCCGACGGTGGCGGTGAAGACATCGGATTTGGCCAGGCTGATGTTCCCGATCTTCTGGCTGAGGACGGCGAGCATCATGGCCACGCGGGAGGAATCAACGCCGGAGACCGACCTGCGTGACTGTCCGCCAGCGGATTCGGTGATCAGCGACTGCACCTCGACCAAGAGCGGACGTTTGCCCTCCTGCGTCACAGTCAGGCAGGTTCCTGGAGGATTGCTGCCGCTGCGGGAGAGGAAGAGGCCCGATGGGTCTTCGAGGCTCTTGATGCCGTTTTCCTCCATGTCGAAGCAGCCGACGTCATCGGTCGGACCGAACCGGTTCTTCACAGCACGCAGCAAGCGCAGTCGCGAATGCCGTTCCCCTTCGAAATTGCACACAACGTCGACGAGGTGCTCGAGGAGCCGCGGGCCGGCGATTGTGCCGTCCTTCGTGATGTGGCCGACGAGCACAGTCGGCAGAGACCGGGCTTTGGCCTCACGGATCAGGGCCGCGGCCACCTCTCTGACCTGGGTGACGCCGCCGGGGACTCCGTCGATCTCGGATGAGGCGAGTGTCTGGATGGAGTCGACGATGAGCATTTCTGGCTCTTCTGCCTCGATCATTCCCAGGACGGCACCGAGGTCGGTCTCTGCCGCCAGCAGAAGGGTGTCTTCAAGGGCATTGATGCGTTCGGCCCGCAGTCGCACCTGGCCGGCAGATTCCTCACCAGTGACGTAGAGAACCTTTGCTCCAAACTTCGCGACACGGGAGGCGACATCGAGCAGGAGCGTTGACTTCCCGACGCCTGGCTCGCCAGAGAGGAGAACGACGGCGCCGGGGACGATGCCGCCGCCGAGGACCCGGTCGAATTCGCTGACGTAGGTGGTCTTCGCCTGGGCCAGGGTCGAGTCGATCTGGTTGATCGACTTCGCGCCGCTGGACTTCTTCACCTTCGTCTTCACCGAGGACTTGCCTGCGCCCTTCTCCTCGAGCGTGCCCCAGGCCTGGCATTCGGGGCAACGGCCCAGCCACTTGACGGTCGAATAGCCGCATTCAGTGCAGGTGAAAGACATAGGACAATTCTGACACGAGCCACTGACACAGCCATTTACTCAGCACCTCACACGCAATCGGGCCTCTGGCGAACGATTCGCCGGAGGCCCGATTGCACTGCTCGCAGACATCAGTCCAGTGTGGTGAGGATCCTGGGTCCATCCTCGGTGATGGCAATCGTGTTCTCCGAATGTGCGCCGTTCGAACCATCGGCCAAGCGCAGAGTCCAGCCGTCCTTGTCGACGGAGAGCTTCTTCGAGGTGAATGACCACCACGGTTCGATCGCCAGCGTCAGACCGGGTTTGAGCACGAGGCCGCGTCCGCCCTTGCCGCGGTTGGCCACGTGCGGATCTTCATGCATCGTATGTCCCAGGCCGTGTCCGCCGAAGTCGAGATTGACCGGGATGCGCTGTTCATCGGCGACGTCGCCGATGGCCTTCGAGATATCGCCGAGGCGGTTGCCTGGCTGTGCAGCGGAGATGCCGGCTTCCAGCCCTGCCCAGGTGGAGTCGATGAGGCGCTGGTCCTCTTCGGTGCCGTTCCCGACGATGACGGAGCGTGCGGCATCGGCGACCCAGCCGTCGATGGACACAGCGAAGTCCAAGGTGAGCAGATCGCCGTCCTTCATCACGTAGTCGTGGGGCTTGCCGTGGAGGACTCCATCATTGACCGAGAGGCAGATGACGTTGCGGAAGGGGCCCTCCCCGAAGGAAGGAGCATAGTCCCAGTAGCACGACTTCGCGCCGGCCTCTTCGATGAGCTTGCGGGCCCGCTTCTCCAGCTGCATGATGTTCATGCCCGGTTCGGCGAGCTCAGACAGTTCAGCCAATGTCTTCGCGACGAATCGGCCGGTGACCGCCATCTTGTCGATCTCGGCGGGTGTCTTCAGCTCAATCACAGGTGTTCTCCTTCAGTATTCACAGGCTCAATCGCAACTTTAGTCGTTCTGGTCCCTTCCGTCGCGGTCGCACGGTCCTTCCGTGATCAAGCAGACAGCTGCGAGCGAATGTGATTGCAAGGCACCCTGTGGGCAGGTAGGTTCCGCATCATGAGGGAAATCATCATGGCGTTCTTCCTGGGCGTGGCATTTACGAACTCCTTGCTCATGGGTGAGGAGTCGCTAAAGGCGGGTGGTGAGGCGTGGATCTTGGAACTCATCGTCTTCCCACTCTTCGCGCTGATCGGAATTGGTGCATTGCTGCTCGAACACAGAAGACGGGCGTCGACCGAAAGCCGACGCCCGAATTCGCCCGACACTGATCAACAGCCAGAACAGCCTCGCTGACTATCGCGCCAACTCTGCGCGGCGATTGCGAAGATGGACGAGCCAGACGATTGAGCCGAGAACTGGCGCGACGATGATGAAGACTGCCCACGCCAATTTAGTCGGGGCATCGACTTTCGACCGAGACAGCGACACCAATGACCAGGCAGCCAGACCGATGACGACGAGGACGATCGCAGTCCAAGCGACGTCGTACCAGGCAGGCAGCAGCGGGTTCTCAGACATGACAGCAGATTATCCCATCTGACAAGACACCTTCAGAGGAACTCCACGCCCTGAGCCAGCGGCAGCTCACCGGAGTAGTTGACCGTGTTTGTGGCCTGCCGCATGTAGGCCTTCCAAGAATCGGTGCCGGACTCGCGGCCGCCGCCTGTCTCCTTCTCACCACCGAAGGCCCCGCCGATCTCCGCACCTGAGGTGCCGATGTTGACGTTGGCGATGCCGCAGTCGGAACGGGACAGGAACTTCTCCGACTCGGCCAGCTCCGAAGTGAAGATCGCCGAGGACAGTCCCTGCGGCACACCGTTGTGAATCTCGAGTGCCTCATCGAGATCGGAATACGTCACGACGTAGAGGATCGGAGCGAAGGTCTCCGACTCCATCACCGAGGTCTGGGCAGGCATCCGCACGACCGCCGGCTCCACGTAGTGTGCACCGGGCCGTTCGTCGTCGAGGACGCGAGCACCGCCGGTCAGGACGGTGCCGCCTTCGGACTCGGCCTGCTTGAGTGCCGCCTGCATCGCCTCATAGGAGCCCTCGTTGATGAGCGGTCCCACCAGAACGCCGTCCTCGGTGGGAGACCCGATGCTCAGCGTCTTGTAGGCCGCGACGATCTTGTCCACGAAATCATCGGCGATGGACTCATGGACGATGAGGCGGCGCAGGGTTGTGCAGCGCTGACCAGCCGTACCCGCCGCCGCGAACACCACACCCCGCAGCGCCAGGTCGATGTCGGCACTCGGAGCCACGATCGCGCCATTGTTGCCGCCGAGTTCCAACAGGACCCGACCGAAGCGTTCGGCCACGACCGGACCGACCTCACGACCCATGCGCACCGAACCGGTGGCAGAGACCAGCGCCACATGCTCATCGCGGACCATCGCATCGCCGATGTCCCGGCCGCCGACGAGGACAGGGACGAGCCCTTCCGGAGCCCCCACCTCGGCGGCGGCACGGGCGAGCAGGGACTGCGCGCCCAGGGCTGCGAGCACCGCGTTCTCTGAGGGTTTCCACACCACGGCGTCCCCGGCGACCAGGGCCAAGGCCGTATTCCAGGAGTACACGGCGACGGGGAAGTTGAAGGCGGAGATGACACCGACGACTCCGAGCGGATGCCAGGTCTCCATCAGCCTGTGGCCGGGGCGCTCACTGGGCATAGTCTTGCCCCACAGCTGCCTGGACTGACCGAGTGCGAACTCGCAGATGTCGATCATCTCCTGCACCTCACCGGCGGCCTCTGAGGGAGTCTTGCCCGCCTCGACCGTGATGATCTTCGCGAGGTCCTCCTTGTGCTCGCCCAGGAGCTGTCCCCAGCGCTGGACCAGCTGACCGCGCACGGGTGCAGGGACATCTCGCCAGGAGGCGAACGCCTCGGCGGCTGCGTCGATCTTCTCCGACGCGGATTCCTTGGTGTCCGCGGCCAGCGTGCCCAGGCTCTGCCCGGTGATGGGGGAGCAGGCAGTCAGGCTCGCCGGGGCGGAGGACCCGGCGGTGAGCACGGAGGTGTCGACCCCGCAGGCCTTGAGGCCGCCGGTGAGCAGGTCGGTGATGGTCTGGTCGGTGGGCAATGCGGTCATTGCAGTCCTTTCGCTGGTGCTCCTGGTGAGCCGGAATCTGATGATGTGCTTAAGTCACGGTCGATGGGTGTCCGTCACTGTCGATGGCAATGGGTGCGGGGCGTCAGACGATGTTGAGCTCCTTGCGCAGTCCCGAGGTGGCGAAGCGGCGTTTGTCCAGGCCGGAGACATCGACGAAGGGAACCTGACCGGTCATGAGGTCGGCGACGACCTCCCCGACGGCCGGTCCCATGAGGAATCCGTGGCCGGAGAACCCGCAGGCGTAGAAGAAGCCGGAAAGTTCCTCGGCCTGGCCGATGAGCGCATTGTGGTCAGGGGTCATCTCGTAGAGTCCCGCCCAGCCGCGTTTGGCCTCGACATCGCCCAGAGCAGGAGCGCGGGTTTCGATGAGTTCGGCCAAAGTGGGCAGCCAGTCCGGGTTGCGTTTGTCGTCGAATTCCCACACATCGGACTCGTCCGGGCACCCGAAGAGCAGGCCCGGTCCCTCAGGGTGAACGTAGAAGCTCGTGCTGAAGTCGATGGTGAAGGGCATGCGCGCCAGGTCGATGCCCAGTGCCGCCTCATCCACGGGTTCGCTGACCATGATCTCGCGGCGAAGCGGCCTGACCGGCAGATCAACCCCGGCCGCCTCGCCGACGAGTCCGGACCAGGCGCCGGCGGCACACACGACCTGCGCACACTCGATCCTGCCCCTGCTCGTGGTCACCGCGGTGACCCGGCGGGAACCTGCACCCTCGGACGATTCGAACCCGGTCACCTCGCAATTCTTGACCACCTGCACACCCAGGCCTCGTGCGGCGCTGACATAACCGGAGACCACGGCCTCGGGCGTGCAGTGCCCATCACCGGGATTGAAGGCCCCGGCAACGATGCCCTCTGTGTCGATGTACGGGGCCAGCTCGGCCACCTCAGCGACGGTGAGCATCCGGGAATCCAGGCCCATGCGCTGCTGGAGCGCGACGTTGGCAGCGAAGGTCTCGGCATCGGCGGTGGAGTCGAGGAGGAACAGGTAGCCGTTGCTCACCAGATCGATGTCGACGCCGAACTCGGCCTCGAAATTGCGCAGCACCTCGAGGCTGCGGGTGGCCAGGGCGATATTGACCTCATCGGAGAACTGGCAGCGCACCCCACCGGCGGCCTTCGACGTCGAGCCCGAGCCGGGGACGTCGCGCTCGACGAGAACGATGTCCTTCACACCGTGTTTGGCCAGGTGATAGGCGATGGACGCCCCCATGACTCCGGCGCCGATGATGACCACCTCGGCGCTCGCCGGGGCTGTTGCTGTCGGTGATGTGCTCTCCAACTTCCACCTCTTTCGTCTCCTGTCGCAGCGACCGTCGCTGGTCACCGCGACAGCTGGGAGCGCCGACGTCGATGTCGGCGGAATGCGGCTCACTGCCCATTGTGGTTCCAGTCACGTTTAAGGACAAGAGTGAGTTCATGAAAACTGTTTTTAGGAAATGTGAAAAGAGCTAGGCTGTGGCCATGGGATGGACCTTGGGGCAGCTGCGCACATTCGTCACCGTGGCCGAACTCGGGTCCATGACCAGGGCCGCGGAGCAGTTGGGCTACAGCATCGGCGCGGTCTCCCAGCACATGAGTGCCCTCCGCCGGGCCGTCGGCTCCGAACTCTTCCTTCGCCGAGGCAGAGGAATGATCCTCGCCGAGGCCGGTCGAACGCTGCTCCCGCGCGCCCGCAGCATCCTCGCCGCTCAGAAGCAGGCCGAGATGGCGATGCTGGGCAGGGACTTCCGCAGTGAGGCCATCGTCACGCTCGGGGTCTTCGGCTCCGCCTCGACCAGGGCCCTGCCGTCCATCGTGCGCCTCCTTGGCCGACAGCACCCGCACATCGAGGTCCGGGCCCGCGAGATCAACGTCGAGACGATGTCGGCAGCTGTCATCGACGGCGCCATCGACCTGGGGATCGGAATCAACTACCCGGCCGTGCCCCTTCCGCCCATGCGGGGCCTGAGCTGGACGACAGTGGCCAGCGAGGACTTCGGCATCGTCGTGCCCGCAGGTGCACCGCGGCTCACACCGCAGGACCTGGCCGAAGCGGATTGGATCCTGCCGCCGGCCGAAGAGCTCTTCGGGCGAGCGATGCGCCTGGCCACCTCGGCGCTGGGGATCGCCGCCAAGGAGACCCACATCGTCACCGACACCGCGGTCGCGCTCGCCCTGGCCGGCACGGGACTCGGCCTGACGCTGGCGACGCCGATCATGATGTCCCTGGGCGGGCCTGACGTCGACCTGCATCCCATCGCCGAGGCGGGCGGCCGGGAGATCATCGTGCTGACGTCCCCGGACCCGGCAGATCCGGTCGCCGCCGTCGCCGAGGTGGTGGCCGAGGTGTTTCGTCCTAGGATGGGGCCATGAGCTTCGATCATCAGTGGAACCGCATCCGTGAGACCAACCCCGACCACTCCGCGAACTACGCCGAGCGGTGGCGCAACCTCGCTGCCTCCGGCCACGACATCGGGGGAGAGGCACGGTTCGTCAACGCGATGGCACCACGCGGGGCACGCATCCTCGACGCCGGCTGCGGGACCGGTCGGGCCGGTGGTCTGCTCATCAATGAGGGCCACACCGTCTACGGCGTCGATCTCGACGAGTTCCTCATCTCCGTCGCCGAGGAGGACTTCCCGAGCGGTGAATGGCACACCGGTGACCTGGCCGAATTCGACTTCGTCGGCGCAGGCATCGACGACATCGACGTGGCGTTCTGCGCCGGCAACGTCCTGTCCTTCCTCGACCCGGCCTCACGCCGCCAGACACTGTCGAACATCAAATCGACGCTCAAGCCCGGCGGACGCTTCGTCGCCGGCTTCGGAGCCGGCCGCGGCTATGATTTCGCAGACTTCATCGATGATGTGAAGGCGACCGGCATGCTCGTCAACCTCAAGCTGGCCACGTGGGAGCTCCACCCCTTCGAAGCTGACAGCGGATTCCTCGTCCTCATCGCCGAGCGTGTGTGACTTGATACTGCGATGAGCAATCTCGCGTATGAAGACAAGCTCCTCGCCGCCATCTACGACGATGACAATCCGGATGGGCCCGATCACGACTACTTTCGCGAGCTCGCCCGGGACGTTGCCGCCACGCGAATCACGGACCTGGGGTGTGGCACAGGGATGCTGACTGCAACGTTGACGGGACCAGGTCGCGTCGTCGTCGGCATTGATCCGGCAGCGGCCATGCTCGAGCGTGCTGCGGCACGCCCCGGAGGTGACGGAGTCGAATGGCGGCTCGGAACGTCCGAACTGGTCGAGTCCGATGCCTGCGACCTCATTGTGATGAGCGGAAACGTCGCGATGCACATCCTCGGTGACGCGTGGATTGCGACTCTGCGCGACATCAGCCGAGGGCTGCGCGCGGGCGGGGTGCTGGCCTTTGAGGCTCGCAACCCGCTGGCTCGGGCCTGGAGGAACTGGAACAACCCTGCCCAGACTCGAACGACTGCTGTTGGGCAACTCCGTGAGACGACGACCGTCTCGGACCCGGATGACGAGGGCATCATCACCATGAACAGCGTGAATGAATTCCTCGACGCAGATGAGGCGATCAACGTCAGTCAGCGGCTGCAGTTCCGAACATTCGACACACTTCGCGATGATCTCAACGCAGCTGGCATGAGAGTGCACAACATCTGGCAGGACTGGGATCGCACTCCGTTCACAGGTACCGAGAGCGAGCCTCTGATGATCGTCGAAGCCGTGAGCGCAGATGACCCGCGAGCGTGACGCCGACGCACCCTGACCTGGGGAAGAGGAACGCTGCTCTTGGTGCGCAGGCCGAAACATGATTGGCTGGTTTCGTCGGATCGACACGATCCGACGAAATTCGCATAAGCACAGGAGATGTCAGCATGATTTTCATCGTTGTGAAATATGACGTGAAGCCAGAGAGCGTCGAGAAGTTCCCCGAAGCCGTGCGCACCTTCACCGAGGCGACACGGTCGGAACCGGGCAACCTGTGGTTCGAATGGTCCAAGAGCCTGGAGAAGGATAACGAGTTCGTCCTCGTCGAAGCATTCACCGACGAAGGGGCAGAACCTCACGTCAAGAGCGATCACTTCGCCGCCGGACTCGAAGCCATGCGCCCCCACCTGGCATCGACGCCGAAGATCATCTCGCGCAAGATCGACGGCGAAGGCTGGGACGAGATGGGCGAACTCCAGATCGACTGATCGGCACCTTCCTCCCATCGCCTGCATTGCGGCGACCCTGTTGAAATGGGTCTGGGTTGCCTAGACTTCTCCCATGGCAACCAAAGCGATGAATGTGCAGGCGATCGAGAAGGCCCTCGGCGAACCCTGGGCTGACACTCGGGCCCGGCTCGAAGCGGCTGGGGGAGCGTCGGCGAGTCACAAGGAACTCGCCGACGCCCTCTACCCGCAGTTCGACGGGGTCGTTGAGAAGCACGGGTGGTGGGTCCAGGGCGCGGTCGTGGCCTATGAGCAGGAGATCGGCAGACGTGTGCCCGGCCAGCGCGCCGACGGCACCTTCGACGTCGCGGTCTCGCGCACCGTGACCGGTACGCGAAATGATGTCATCACCCGATTCGCCTTCCTCATCGACGAGGGAACGCTGGCAGGCGTGGCCCTCGATGGTGAAGCGCGCACCTCGACGACTGAGAAGCGTTCCTTCTGGCGGGCGAACCTTGAGGACGGAACCAAGTTCGAGGCCGCGGCCGAACCGAAGGACGAAGGCAGGACGATGCTGGTGCTCACCGCGTCGAAGCTGCCCAGCACTGAGGCCCTCGAGGAGCGTCGGGCCGCGCTCAAGGAGCTCCTCGGGCAGCTCTGAGCATGCGATCGCGTGTGGCTGGCAGGACGGGCAGTTCCTCAGCCGCCGACGATCGGATTCCACGTACCGAACGCATGCGCGGCCACGATCGCGAGTACGCAGACGACCAATGACGCCGCCACAGCCACACCATCCCCGGCACCGAAGGTCGAGCGTCTGCGCCAGGTCCGTCCGGGACGGCCGAACGCCCTGCCCTCCATGGCCATAGCCAATGTGGTGCCGCGTCGGATCGACTGCACCAGCAGCACGAAGATGCCGGCGCAGAGACTCCCAGTGCGCTGCACGATCGAACCGCCGGCGAGGCCCCTGGCCCGCCTGGCCATCGCCAAGGTCTGCCACTCGCTGACAAGCAGCCCGAGCAGTCGACTCGCCGCGAGCACCGAGACGACGACCACCTCGGGCAGGTGCAGTCGCTGGACGAGCGCATCCGCGAGGTCACGGGGATCAATGGTGGAGGCCAGGACGATGAGCGGAATCGCCAAGGCCAAAGCGCGCAGGAAGATCGCGGCCGCAGCCCCGAGAGAACCCGTCGTCATCAGGATCGGACCGAGGTCGATGACCACCGCACCGGTCTTCTCTGCCAGAATCGCCGTGCCCCACGCCGCCAGAAGTGCGCCGAGAGGCAGGAACCACAGACGCTTGAGTGCAGCTATCAGGTCCAGCCCCGTCGTCGGCAGTGCGAGCAGGCAGAACCCCAGGACGACTCCCGCCGAGACCATGTCGATGCTCAACAGTGTTCCGACCATGAGGATGAGCGCCACAGCGATCTTCGTCAGCGGATTGCACCTGACCAGTGCCGTGGTGCGCACCAAGGGAATGAGCTGGCCGGGATCATTAACCGCGACCTCGGTGCCAGTGACAGCTGTGGCTCGCCCAGCCGAATCGGTGTGTTCGATCGCGTGCTCACGCAATTCGCTCACCTGCCTTCGTCCTCCGACTCAACTCGACCCGCCTGGCCCCGATGGCGTCGAGGAACGCATGGTCGTGGCTGACCGCGACCACGGCGGACCCGCGGGCAAGGACGTCGATGAACTGCTCGACCAGACCGGCCCAGGTCAGGGCATCCTGGCCGAACGTCGGTTCGTCGACGATGAGCACCTTCGGCCGCGGCGCCATCATGGCAGCCACCGACAGGCGACGCTTCTCACCGCCCGAGAGGCCCTGCGGGTGAGCCTCGGCGAGCCTCTCAAGTCCCAGCACCTCGAGGAGTTCGGCGACGCGATCGTCGACCTCGGCACTCGACCATCCGGCCAGTCGCGGTCCCAAAGCCAGCTCCTCGGTCACACTCGAACGCAGGAACTGATGTTCGGGTTCCTGGAACACCATCCCGATGCGAGGAGCCAGAAACGCCGAGGGCCACCGGAAGGGTCGGGCATGTTTGGCACCATCTCGCAGATTGCCGGCAGCTCTCACCTCGCCCTCGAATTCCGGGATGAGGCCGGCCAGGGTCAGCGCCAAGGTCGACTTGCCGGCCCCGTTGGCGCCGACGATGCCCAGGGCCTCACCGGACCGAACTGACAGATCGAGGCCGGTCGCCGCGCGAACCTTCGCACCGGGGCGAGCCACACTGAGGCACTCAGTCCTCAGCACGACCTCGCCGTCGGCGCGGGGGAGCGGTTCTGCACTCGGCTGCACCGCAGGGTTGGAGGGTCCGGCCGTCCCCGGCACCCAGATCCCACACTCAACCAGCACCTCGGCGAGCGCAGGATCATCGAAGACCGACCTCGGCGGACCCTGGGCAAGCAGGCCTGCTGGGCCGAGGACGATCACGGTGTCCACGTGATCGAGCCACAATCCGACCCGGTGTTCGACGATGACCATCGTCGCCGAGGTGGCCGCCTGGGTCTCGAGGACCGCATCCCGAACGGAGGCGGCGGAGTCCGGATCGATATTGGCTGTCGGCTCATCGAGGATGATCACCTGCGGTGCCATCGCGTGGATTCCTGCCAGCGCCAAGCGCTGCTTCTGACCTCCGGACAGCGCGGCAGTGGGATGGTCGTGGGGGAGACCCAGGCCCATGGCCGTCAGGGAGGCGGGAATGCGAGCGGCGATGACGTCGGCAGGCAGGCCCAGGTTCTCCATGCCGAAGGCGACATCATCGCCGACCCGGGAGAAGATCACCTGCGAATCGGGGTCCTGGAGGACTAGCCCGGTCTCACCTCGGCGCGGATCCGGTGGACGGTCGCCGATGAGAAGCTGACCAGCTGCCTCACCTGACTCGGCAGGCAGAACTCCTGCGATCGCATGCAGGAGGGTGGTCTTGCCTGCCCCGGACGGACCGAGCAGAAGCACCTTCTCACCTGCCGCGATGTCCAGATCGAGGGGACCGATGGCGGGCTCATCACGATCGGCATGGCGCCACGAGAACCCGCGGGCGCGAATCGGCAGGGCCATCAGCGCAGGCGGCCGGAGGCGAAGGCGCTCAGCGCCCCGGTCTTCGCGATCGCCCGGTAGGCGAACCAGGCGCCGATGCCGGAGATGACGATGCCGGAGATGATCGCGCACACGGCATAGGCTGCCTGGTAGCCGAACTGCCATTCGGCGTTGTACATGATGTTCTCGCTCACGGACATGAACGCGGCGGCCAGCAGCCCGGCAAAGCTCGTGACCCACAGGGTGAACCTGCGATAGCCGAAGGCCGCGAAGATGAGTTCGGCGCCGAAGCCCTGGACGAGTCCTGAGAGCAGAACGGTGGCTCCGAAGTGAGAGCCCAGCACTGCCTCGACGATGGCGGCGATCAATTCGCATAGCAGGGCGGCACCGGGTTTGCGGATGATGGCACCGGCCAGAGGTCCGGCGAGGACCCAGAGGCCGGCGATGAGTCCGATTGAGGGAGGGAAAGCCTGGAATCCGAGTTCGAGGACCTTCCAGCTCAGTGCCAGGACCCAGAAGATGAGTCCGACGCCGATTCCCAGCACGGCGGTGACAACGTAGTCGACGACTCGCCACTGCTTGGTCGCCGGTACTTGGGAATAGTGGGGCGCGGTCTTCACAGCGGAATCCGACGCGGTCGTTTCTGGCATTGTGCCTCCTCATATCAAGGAGGGGTAGAAGAGTCTCGACTTCCTTCGGCGGTGCTAGCCGCATCAGGTTCGAGGGTCTGCAGCTTCATCTGCACTCTCAGCGCCCCTTTCGGCGCTCCCCTGTCGTGAGGACCACTGTACCCCAGTCGACGAGAGGTACCCGTAACGGAAAGTTCACCTGCCGTTGACTCGTCGGCCGCTCGTCGGGGATGGGGCTTTCATTACCGGCGGGTAGGAATGTTCGGGTGAAAACACAACACCTGAGGTCACCGATGAGTATTCTGTCCGTCTCGGCGCTGCTGGCGGCGCTCGTTGCAGTGCCAGTCCCGGCCCATGCCGGGCTCACGCATGCTGGGCCCACGCACTCGTCCTCCGCCTCGCCCTCGACGCAGCCAGAGGCGGATGAGGAGTCTGCGATCTCCGATGTGGTGCTGCAGGTCGGGGCGGATGAGAGCTCACGCAATCTGTCGTGGATGAGCGAGAACTCCGGCGAGGGGGAGGTCCGCTGGGCCAAGACCGCGGAGCTCGAGGGTTCGGCTCTGCCCGAGGACGCTCACAGATCCGGGACCAGCGACTCGGGTCTCTCGACTGATCTCAAGCGCCACTACAATCATGCGAGCATGACCGGCTTGGAGCCGGACACCGAGTACTCGTACCAGGTCGGCAGCGAAGAGGACGGCTTCTCAGCCGTAGCGCAGTTCGATACGGGTGGTTCCGGCGGCGACAGCGAATTCCTCGTCTTCGGTGACCCGCAGGTCGGTGCCGGCGGCGGGCAGCCCGATGATGCGACTGGTTGGGACAGGACCTTGAACTCGGGCCTGGAGACCGCGCAGGATCCGCGGTTCTTCTTCTCCCTGGGCGATCAGGTGAATTCGGCAGGTGACCAGGGGCAGTACGAACAGTACCTGGCTCCGGCAGCGACTCAGGAGGTTCCGCAGGCGACGACGATCGGCAACCATGATGTCGCCTCGAAGTCCTACGAGCAGCACTTCAACCGCCCCAACGTCAGCAGCGACCATGGCGGAAGAGGACTCGTCGCGTCCGGCGGTGACTATTGGTTCATGGATTCGGGGATTCTGTTCATCGATATCAATTCGAATGACTCCGACACTGACGAGCATGCTGAGTTCATCGATGAGGTAGTGGCCGAGCACGGGGACCAGGCTCGCTGGACGGTTCTCGGATTCCACCACTCGATCTATTCGACCGCGACCCACAACAGCGATCTCGACGTGAAGCGGCTGCGTGACGCGATTCCGCCTGTGGCTGCGCGCAACGACATCGACCTCGTGGTGTCCGGCCACGACCACATCTACAATCGGACGTTCCTCATGGATGCCGAAGGCAAGAAGGTCGAGTCCTCCGATGCCGGTCTCGAGCAGGAGAAAGAAGAAGGGCAGACGATGTACCTGACTCTGACCTCGTCCTCGGGCTCGAAATTCTACGATTACGTTCCGGGTCTGGACTGGGAGGCCAAGAGCGTCCACAACGACATCCCCGCCTTCACCCGCGTGCGGGTCAGCGACGACGCGCTGCGCGCGACGACCTACGAGGTTCCAGCAGACGGCACGCAGCAGGCTGAGGCGCAGGCCGCGTCCGAGCAGATCGACGATGTCGAGATCACCCGCTCCGGCGATGACGCACCAAAGCCGGGCGCCGACGCCGGAGCAGATGCTGACGCTGAAGACGCTGCGGCAAGTTCCGACGGTGCTTCAGCAGACGCGGACAGCGCCTCAGCGGACGCGGACAGTATCGAATCCGACGGCACGACCGAGTCTGGGGGCACGACCGAGTCTGAGGGCGCGGAAGCCGGCGCGGAGTCGACTGCCGCCTCCGCTGCCGCCGCCAGCTCCGGCGCAACCTCAGCGAACTCAGATTCAGGTGCCGACGGCGGCGATCTGCCGCGCACCGGCACTCAGTTCGGACTGCCGATCGGCCTCGGTGTGGCTGCAATCATCGTCGGGGCGGTGCTGCTGCTCGTGTCCAAACGTCACCGCAGCCCCCGCTGACGCAGTCTGCAACGACGAAGACTGCACCGACAGACTCGGCTCAGCTCGGAACGACCATGACCGGGCCGTCAGCATGATGGAGGACTCCGCGTGACACCGAACCCAGAAGTGCACTTCTGACTGCTCCTCGCCCGCGAGTGCCGAGGACGGTCAGCTGTGCGGTCTTCGTGGCTTCGAGGAGTTCTTCGACAGGGTCGCCGATGGGTACCTCGGCACTCACCGGCAGTTCGGGGAGCTGCTGAGCCACAGCCGCGACCTCGGCTTCGAGCGCAGTCTCGAGCTGTTTCTTCCTCCGTCCGGAGACCTCGGCGCTCAGCTCAAGTTCGGGGTACCAGTAGAGCCATTCTTCGCCGGCCGGGAGGACGGAGACGATGCTGAGTGGGGCATTGCGTGAGTTGGCCACCTCGGCTGCGGTGAACAGCGCCAGACGCCCGGCGTCCGAGCCGTCGACTGCGACGACCACCCGTGCGTTCTCCGGCTCAGTTCGGTGGCCTGGGACGACGATCGTCGGGCAGTGGGAGTGGGCGGGCAGCGCCGTGGACACCGAGCCGAGAAGTCGGCCCATGAATCCGCCCCGGCCCCTGGCTCCCACGACCACTGTCCGGGCGTGGGAGCTCAGGTCCCTCAGCACCCCGGCCGCGTCGCCCTGGTCGGCCCGATAGGAGACCCTGCCCGGGTGGTCTCGCAGGAGTCCGGCCGCCTCGCCGAGGCGCTTCTCGACCGCGCGCAGCGCGGCCTCCTCCTCGTTCTCCTCCGGCATTGATGCGATGTTCGGGTAGATCATCGCGGGAACGGTATAGGCGCCGACGACGGTGAGGGCAGTGTTGCGACGAGTGGCCTCGGCTGCTCCGTATTCAAGGGCTCGGGCGGCGAGTTCGGAGCCGTCATAGCCGACGAGGATTCCGAGGTTGGTCGATGTCTGGTCAGCGGTGCGGTTCTCGGCAGTCATGGCAGACCTCCCGTGGGGGCCGACTGTACCCGGACGAGGACGATGGCCCCGTCATCAGAACCGTCCTCGTGGACTCAGTCTACCAAGGTTCTTCTACGGAGTGTAGAAAAACCTTTCAGATCGCGAAGCCCATGTGAGCCAGCGCGTAGCGGAGGATGTGCTCCTGACCGTGGCACATCTCGCCGACGATATCGGAGCGCAGCGTCTCCTCCGGTGTCAGCCAATCGAGACTCAGCGCATCCGCACGAGGTGTGCACTCGCCGCGGACTTCGAGGATGAAACACATTGAGATCGCATGCTGGCGGGGGTCATGGAGCAGTGATGAGCCTTCGGTGGGAAAGTACTCGGCGATATGGAACGGTGCGATCGCAGGCGGGATGACCGGCAGCGCCATCGGTCCGAGGTCATTCTCCGCATGGCGCATCAGCGCCGAGCGGATGCTCTCATGGAAGCGGATCCGCCCGCCGACGACCTCTCGCCCCAGCGTCCCGTCGTCCAGGCTTCGCAGCAGAAGGCCGATTCGCTCGACGTCTCCCGATTCGCCCACTCGCACGGGGATCGCATTGACATAGGGGATGGGCAGTCGCCGTCGCAGCTGAGCGAACTCGGCATCGTCGAACCAGTTCTCGTCGAAGTCCAGAGCAGTGCGCGTCATGGGTCAATTGTGGCACAGTTCACTGGCGACCCAACCTGGCGGACGACAGTGATGCAAGTCACTCCCGCTGGTATCATCAGGGCATGGTCTTCGCGAATGCTGGCACCCTTGGGGTTCTCCCCGGACAGCGTGACGCGCTGGTCGCGCATCTGACCGTACGCAGCGATCATCTGTCTCGCGTCGGCTGTCTCAGCTACGAGGTCGGCATCAACGATGAGCAGCCTGACACCGTCTTCGTCGTCGAGCTGTGGGAGAGCGCCGAGGCGCATCGGGCCTCGCTGGAGCTTCCCGAGGTGCAGGCGTCAATCGAGGCCGCCCGTCCCATGCTGTCGGGGGAGTTCGGGGGATTCCACTTCGATATCGTCGGATCTCCGCTCCACGACTGAGCCTGGCGCACCCTCCTGGAGCCAGTGCCCTTCACCGCGCCCTCCCGGCCAGATTCCGGTAGGTGGGACCGGGTGGTGGGATCGAGGTTCCTTCGGGTAAAGTATCTTGATGTCGAGATAAAATTCTGGCCAGACCGTGACAGAGAAGTGACGTAGCCTACAGTTGTGTCAGCCACTCTCAGACCTGAACGGTCAAGGACGTTTGAAGGGGTTAACCATGATCGATCATGAAGTCCGCACGTATAAGAGCTCAGAGAACCTGGCTCGTGAAGACCAACTCGCCTGGAAGATCGCCGAGGTCGCCTCAGACCCGACTCCAGTGGATTCAGAGGTCACCGAAATGGTGATCAACCGAGTCATCGACAACGCCTCGGTAGCCGCAGCTTCGGTGCGCCGCTCGGCTCCGCTGCACGCTCGGGAACAAGCACAGACCCACCCCTACTCACCCGGAGCCACAGTCTTCGGTCTGCCGCTGGGGGAGCACTTCTCCCCGGAATGGGCAGCATGGGCCAACGGAGTCGCCGTTCGTGAACTCGACTTCCATGACACCTTCCTTGCCGCCGAGTACTCACACCCCGGCGACAACATCCCACCAGTCCTCGCGGTCGCCCAGCACAAGGGCATCAGCGGCAAGGACCTCATCAACGGCATCGCCACCGGCTACGAGATCCAGGTCGACCTGGTCAAGGGAATGTGCCTGCACGAGCACAAGATCGACCACGTCGCCCACCTCGGCCCCTCCGCAGCAGCCGGAATCGGCGCCATGCTCGGCCTCGACACCGAGGTCACCTTCCAGGCCATCCAGCAGGCCCTGCACGTGACCACCGCAACCCGCCAGTCCCGCAAGGGCGAGATCTCCTCGTGGAAGGCACACGCTCCCGCGTTCGCCGGCAAGATGGCCGTCGAGTCCGTCGACCGTGCCATGCGCGGCGAAGGCGCACCCAACCCGATCTACGAAGGTGAAGACGGCTTCATCGCCTGGATCCTCTCCGGTCCTGAGGCTCGCTACACCATCCCTCTGCCCGGTGCAGGCGAGGCCAAGCGCGCGATCCTCGACACCTACACCAAGGAGCACTCCGCCGAATACCAGGCGCAGGCGCTCATCGACCTCGCCCGCAAGCTCGGCGGCGAGATCGAGGACCTGACGAAGATCAAGCGCATCGTCATCCACACCTCGCACCACACGCACAACGTCATCGGCACCGGCGCGAACGATCCGCAGAAGATGGATCCCAAGGCCAGCCGCGAGACCCTTGATCACTCGATCATGTACATCTTCGCTGTGGCCATGGAGGATCAGGGCTGGCACCACGAGCACTCGTACGCACCCGAGCGTGCCGGACGTCCCGAGACAGTCAAGCTGTGGCACAAGATCGAGACCACCGAAGACAAGGAATGGACTCGCCGCTACCACTCGACCGATCCCAACGAGAAGGCCTTCGGCGGCCGCGTGGAGATCGAATTCGAGGACGGCTCGACACTGGTCGACGAGATCGCTGTGGCCGACGCGCACCCCTTCGGTGCTCGTCCCTTCGCCCGCGCGAACTACATCGAGAAGTTCAAGACCCTGTCCGAAGGCATCCTCACCGGTGCCGAGCAGACTCGCTTCATCGACCTGGCCGAGAACCTCGAGAACCTCGACGCCAAGGGCGTTGCCGAACTCAGCTTCACCGTCGACGGCCTCGAGCACACCGGTTCGAAGGGCATCTTCTGATGTTGGGGGCAACCGCAACGCCGGCCGAGCGCCGCGCGAAGTTCCGCGAGCTCCTCGCCGGTGATCAGATCGTCCAGTTCCCCGGGGCCATCAATCCGATCAACGCTCAGATCATCGAGCAGACCGGGTTCGAGGGCGTCTACATCTCCGGAGGTGCCTTCTCCGCAGCCATGGGCCTGCCCGACATCGGTCTCACCACCCTCACCGAGGTGGCCGATCACGGACGCAACATCGCCCGGGTGACGAACCTGCCGACCTTCATCGACGCCGACACCGGCTGGGGTGAAGCCATGAACGTGGCCCGCACCATCCAGGAATTCGAAGACGCCGGAATCTCGGGGATGCACCTCGAAGACCAGGTCAACCCGAAGCGCTGCGGTCACCTCGACGGCAAAGAGGTTGTCACCGCTGCTGAGATGTCCAAGCGCATCAAGGCCGCCGTCAAGGGCCGTCGGGATGAGAACTTCGTCATCAGTGCCCGCACCGACTCCCGCGCAGGCGAAGGTCTGGACGCGGCGATCGACCGCGCGAAGGCCTACGTCGACGCCGGAGCGGACCTGATCTTCCCCGAAGCCATGCGGGACCTCGGCGAATTCGAGAAATTCGCCAGCAGCGTGGATGTTCCGATTCTGGCGAACATGACAGAATTCGGAAAGAGCGAACTGTTCACGACCGAGCAGTTGGCGAACGTCGGAGTCAAAGTCGTGATCTACCCGGTCACAACTCTGCGTCTCGCCATGGGTGCGATCAAATCGGGCCTGCAGACCATTCGCGACCAGGGCACACAGGTGGACCTGCTCGAGGGAATGCAGACCCGTGCGGACCTGTACGACACGATCGACTACGCTGCGTACAACGATTTTGACGCGGCCGTATTCAACTTTTCACAGGAGGGTCACCAGTGACCGAAGAAATCAAGAAGGGCCTCGCCGGCGTCGTCGTCGACACCACGGCCGTTTCGAAGGTAGTCCAGGAAACGAACTCGCTCACCTACCGCGGCTACCCCGTGCAGGAGCTCGCAGCCAACTGCAGCTTCGAGGAAGTCGCCTATCTGATCTGGAACAGCGAACTGCCGACCAAGGCTCAGCTCGAGGAGTTCCAGGCCCGCGAGCGTGAGCAGCGCGGAATCGACGACAAGCTCGTCCAGCTCATCCTCGATCTGCCCAAGGACTGCCACCCGATGCACGTGGTGCAGACCGCGGTGTCCTACCTCGGCGCCGTCGACCCTGATGCTGATGTCGAAGGTGAAGAGGCCAACCTGGCCAAGGCCGAGCGTCTCTACGCACAGCTGCCGACGATCGTGGCCATCGACCACCGTCGCCGCCACGGCCTCGACCCGGTCGCTCCGACGAAGGACCTCGGCTACGCCGCGAACTTCTTCAAGATGGTCTTCGACGAGGTCCCCGACGAAGCGGTCGTGCGCTGCTTCGACATCTCGATGATCCTCTACGCGGAGCACTCGTTCAACGCCTCGACGTTCACCACCCGCGTCATCACCTCAACGACGGCCGACCTGTACTCGGCAGTCGCCGGTGGTGTCGGCGCTCTCAAGGGACCACTCCACGGCGGTGCCAATGAGGCCGTCATGGCGATGCTCGAAGAGGTCGGCACTGCCGACAAGGCTTCGGCGTGGATCGACGATGCGTTGGCGAAGAAGGCCAAGATCATGGGCTTCGGACACCGTGTCTACAAGAACGGCGACTCGCGCGTGCCCACCATGCGCAAGGCCTTCGAGAACATGGTCGAGGCCAAGGGCGCAACCGATCTTCTCGATCTCTACAACGCCTTCGAAGAGGACTTTGTGGGTCGTAAGGGCATCTACCCGAACCTCGACTACCCGTCAGGCCCGGCCTACCACCTCATGGGCTTCGACACCGATCAGTTCACACCGATCTTCGTCATGGCCCGCATCACCGGCTGGACCGCTCACATCATGGAACAGCAGGCCAACAACGCTCTGATCCGTCCGCTGAGCGCCTACGACGGTCACGAGCAGCGCGAAGTTCCCGCAGACCGGGGCTGAGAAGCTCATGCTGAAAGGCTGTGCACATGACCGTTGACGGCACATACCGTCCGGTCGATCTCGAGGGTTTCGACTTCACCGTCACCGGTGGAGTCGGAACCCTCGTCATCGATCGGCCCGAAAAACGCAATGCCATCTCCCGCCCGATGTGGCGGGCTCTGCCGGACATCATCGCCGGTGTCGATGCCGATGACTCGATCGGTGCGCTCGTGATCAGGGGCGCTGCCGGGCACTTCTCCGCCGGCTCTGACATCGCCGATCTCAATGTTCCCCTCGATGATTTCTGGGAACTCAATTCCACCGCCGAGGCGGCTGTGGCCAACTCGCGCACCACGACGATCGCGGCCATCACCGGCAACTGCGTCGGCGGGGGCACCGAGATCGCGGCGGCCTGCGACATCCGCATCGCCGCCCCCGGTTCGATCTTCGGGGTCACGGCTGCGAAGCTCGGACTCGTCTACCCTCCCGGTCCGACTCGGCGTCTGGCGAGCGTCCTCGGTGACTCCTGGGCCAGGTATCTGCTGGTCACCGCCTCGATCGTGAAGTTCGACCAGATGCGCGAGCTCGGCTTCTTCCACGAAGTCTCCGAAACTCCGCTGGAGGCGGCGCAGGCGATGGGGGAGAAGATCGTCGGGCTCTCACGGCTGTCCCAGCTGGGATCCAAAGCGGTCCTGTCCGGGGAGCTGACGGACAACGCCACGGCCGACTCCGCTTTCAACCCACCGCAGTGGCTCGACGAGGCCTACCAGGCAGAGATCGCTCGCGGCCAGGAAGCGTTCTTCGCCAAGCGCCCGCCCGAGTTCGGCTTCCGGGGCACGGACTGGGTCGAGGAATGAATTCTGTGGTTAAACTGATCGAATGCGCCTAGCAGTCCTCGATATCGGCTCCAACAGCGTCCACCTTCTCGTGGTCGACGCTCATGTCGGAGCCCCTCCCTTGCCCGCCACCTCCCACAAAGAGGTCCTGCGCCTCGCCGAGTACCTCGGCGACGACGGCATGATCGACGCAGCCGGTCAGGAACGACTGCACAACTTCATCGCCGAGGCGGTGGAGATCGCCGAGGACCAAGGATCGGAGCAGATCCTGGCATTCGCCACCTCGGCGATCAGAGACGCACCGAATGGTGCCGAGCTCATCGACTCCATCAACGCTCAGCTCGGGGTCACCCTCAACGTGATGTCGGGCAAGGACGAAGCACGGGTGACGTTCCTGGCCGTCAGGCGCTGGTTCGGCTGGTCGGCTGGGAAGATCCTGCTGCTCGACATCGGCGGCGGCTCCCTCGAGATCGCAGCAGGGCAGGACGAATACCCCGAAGCCGCCGTGTCAGTGCCTCTGGGTGCAGGCCGGACCTATTCCGACTTCATCCCCGATCCGCTGCCCAGCGCCGAGGACATCCACAGCCTCCAGAAGTACGCCCGCTCCCAGATCGGCCGCATCGCCGGCAAGATCAACCGCGTGGGCACAGCCGACCAGGTGGTGGGCTCGTCGAAGACATTCCGCTCCCTGGCCCGGATCGCCGGCGCGGCACCCAGCGGTGACGGCATCTACGCCCCACGCAAACTCTTCCGCCGAGACCTCGCCGGGATCATCGAGACTCTGTCCTCCCGAACTCCGGAAGAACGCGCCACACTGCCCGGAGTCTCCCAGGCTCGCGCAGGCCAGGTCCTTGCCGGAGCCATCGTCGCCGACGCCGCCTTCGCCATCTTCGACGTCAACGTGATGAACATCTCCCCATGGGCACTGCGCGAAGGCATCATCATGCGCAAACTCGACCTGCTCGACTCCGCAGAGACCTCCTCGGCGATGCGGGTCGAACTGGTCTGAGCCCTTTCGCAACTGGTCTGAGCCCTTTCGCAATTGAGCGTTGTGTTTCGCTTCTGCGCATTGCCTGTTAGATTTTTCCTAACTGCCGCGCACGGACCACCAGCTGGGGCCGGGGCGCAATAATGGTGGGAACGCACACGCTCCGAGAAGGAAAAGAACTGTCAATGCGAAATGGCGAGTTGTCCCCATCGTTCCGCGATGAAGCCCTGCACACCCTGGAGAACACCAGCCCGGACGACCCGCTCGACGTCTTCGTCGTCGGCGGAGGCGTCACCGGAGCAGGATCCGCCTTCGATGCGGCCACCCGCGGACTTAAGGTCGGGGTCGTCGATGCCAAGGACTGGGCTTCCGGCACCTCGTCACGGTCCTCGAAACTCATGCACGGCGGACTGCGCTACCTGGAGATGCTCGACTTCAAACTCGTGGCTGAAGCGCTGAAGGAACGCGACCTCCTGCTCCAACACACGGCGCCCCACCTGGTTGAACCCGTGGCCTTCGTCTTCCCCTTCGAACACCGCCTCATCGACAGGGCATTCATCGGATCCGGCGTTCTGCTCTATGACACGATGGCCACCCGCCCCGGACGCAAACGTGCCGTCCCGATGCACCGCCACCTGGGCAAGAAAGCACTCACTGCCCATTTCCCCGGCCTGGCCGACGACGCAGCGGTCGGTGCCCTCGAATACTACGATGCGAAGGTCGACGACGCCCGTTTCGTCATGACGCTCATCCGCTCCGCTGTGGGCTACGGCGCAGCAGCGGCCAACCACGTCTCCGTCATCGACTACCTCCACGACGGGGACCAGGTCTCCGGAGTCCGTGCTCGTGATGAGATGACCGGCCGGGAATTCGACATCCACGCCCGCCGCACGATCCTTGCCGGGGGAGTCTGGACCGAGGAACAGCAGGACCTGGCCAAGGCCGACGCAGGCCTCCAGGTGCTCGCTTCCAAGGGCGTGCACATCACGGTCGAGCAGGACAAGATCAAGGCAGACCCGAACACGGGCATCATCTCGAAGACGGAGAAGTCCGTGCTCTTCGTGATCCCGTGGGAGGGCTACTGGGTCATCGGCACCACGGACACCCCGTGGGACCAGGACGTCGACTCACCGGTCGCGAACTCCGATGACATCGACTACCTGCTCAAGCACGCGAACGCGATTCTGACCGAGAAGCTGACCCGCAACGACGTCATCGGCGTCTACTCCGGCCTCCGCCCCCTGCTCCAGCCCGTGGTCAAGGAAGGTCAGGCCTCGACGAAGGTCTCCCGCGAACACACGGTGATGGAGATCGAGCCCGCTCTGGCAGCCATCGCCGGTGGCAAGTTCACCACGTATCGCGTCATGGCCGAGGACGCCGTCGACTTCGTCCTCGGAGATGACGCGAAGGACCGCCGATCCCTGACCGAATCGATCCCGCTGCTGGGCGCTCAGGGCGTCGGGGCCGTGCGCCGCGGCCAATCCGGTATCGCCGAGAAATACGGGTGGGACGAAGACCGGGTCAGGCGCCTCATCCGCCGCTACGGCACCCTGCTCGAGGACATCCTCGACCTCATCGACGAGGACCCCGAACTCGGTCGCCCGCTGCCCGGTGCCGAACGCTACCTGCGCGCCGAGGCACACTATGCGGCGACCTCGGAAGGTGCCGTCCACCTCGGCGACATCCTCGAGCGACGGATGCGGCTGAACTATGAGGTCAGGGACCGAGGCAAGCACGCCGCCGAGGCGGTCGCTGCGATCGTCGCCCCGATCCTCGGGTGGGACGAGGACAGAGAAGCAGATGAAATCGCCGATTTCACCTCTCATGTCGACGCACAGATCGCCGCCGAATCCACCCACGACGATGCCGCGGCTGCCGCACTCGTCGAGGAAACACTGAAACCGTAAATCCGCTAAGCAGGACAAACATAGGAGTTTGTGAGATATGGGTACTATTTTCCTTTATGAGATCGGCGGAACGGCGATGCTCATACTGCTCGGTGTCGGCGTCGTCGCCAACGTGGTGCTGGGCAAGACCAAGGGCAACGGGGGAGGCTGGCTCCTCATCTCGTTCGGCTGGGGCCTCGCGGTCTTCGCCGGTGTCTTCGTCGCATTCAAGACAGGTGCACACCTCAACCCCGCCGTGACCATCGGCATCTTGTCCAGTGGTGCCGAGGAATACGCTCCCGGCATCGCCGTGAACTTCGGCAACACCATCGCCTACCTCGCGGCCGAGATGATCGGTGCCATGATCGGTGCCTTCCTCGCCTGGGCCGTATACAAGAAGCACTATGACGAGGAGAAGGAAGCCGGCAACATCCTCGGCACCTTCTCCACCGGTCCGGAGATCCGCAGCTACGGCTGGAACTTCGTCACCGAGGTCATCGCCACCTTCGTCCTCGTCTTCGTCATCCTCCTCTTCGGAGGAACCCCGCACGGGCTCGGACCCTTGGCAGTCGGCCTCCTCGTCGTCGTCATCGGCGCCTCGCTGGGCGGACCCACCGGCTACGCAATCAACCCGGCCCGTGACCTCGGGCCCCGCATCGTCCATGCCCTGCTGCCGATCCCGAACAAGGGCAGCTCGGACTGGGCATACTCGTGGGTGCCGATCGCAGGACCTCTGGTCGGCGCCATCATCGCCGGACTGCTCTCCCGAGCCTTCGTCTGAGCATGCCGGGCCTTCGTCTGATCCGGCCCTCGTCTGAGTCACCAGCAATCCACAGCATCACCTCGACATAGGAGTCAGCATGAGTCAGGAAAAGTACATCCTCGCCGTCGACCAGGGCACCACCTCGTCGCGGGCCATCGTCTTCAACCACGCAGGGCAGATCGTGTCATCGGGTCAGCTCGAGCACGAGCAGATCTTCCCTCGGGCCGGCTGGGTCGAACACGACCCGATGGAGATCATCAGGAACACGAACGAGGCGATCGGTCAGGCCCTGACCCGCGCCGACATCAACCGCCACCAGCTCGAGGGCGTCGGCATCACGAACCAGCGTGAGACCACGGTGATCTGGAACAAGAACACCGGCAAGCCGGTCTACAACGCGATCGTCTGGCAGGACACCAGAACACAGAAGATCTGCGATGAACTCGCCGGAGACGAAGGTCCCGACAAGTACAAGGACCGGGTCGGTCTGCCCCTGGCCACCTACTTCGCCGGGCCGAAGGCCAAGTGGGTCTTCGACAATGTCGAGGGCGTCAAGGAGTCTGCTGAAGCCGGGGAGCTGCTCTTCGGCACCATGGACACCTGGGTGCTCTGGAACCTCACCGGCGGTGTCAACGGCGGAGTCCACGTCACCGACGTCACCAACGCCTCGCGCACCATGCTCATGAACGTCAAGAGTCTCGATTGGAACGAGGAGATCGCTGGCGACATGGGCATCCCCGTCTCGATGCTGCCGGAGATCAAGTCCTGCTCCGAGGTCTATGGGTACGGTGCGAAGAACGGCCTCATCATCGACACCCCGATCTGCGGCATCCTCGGTGACCAGCAGGCGGCGACCTTCGGCCAGGCCTGCTTCGAGAAGGGCCAGGCCAAGAACACCTACGGCACCGGCAACTTCATGCTCATCAACACCGGCAACGAGCCTGTGGCCAGCAAAAACGGTCTGCTGACGACGGTGGCCTACAAGATCGGCGACGCCGATGCGGTCTACGCCCTCGAAGGTTCCATCGCCGTCACCGGGTCCCTTGTGCAGTGGCTGCGTGACAACCTCGGAATCATCTCCGATGCTCCCGAGGTCGAGACGCTGGCGAAGCAGGTCGAGGACAACGGCGGCTGCTACATCGTGCCGGCCTTCTCCGGTCTCTTCGCCCCGCACTGGGAGTCCGACGCACGCGGCGTGATCGTGGGCCTGACTCGCTACGTCAACAAGAACCACATCGCCCGTGCGGCTCTCGAGTCGGTTGCGTTCCAGTCCCGTGAGGTCCTCGACGCTATGGACCTCGATTCGGGTGTCGCGCTCACCGAGCTCAAGGTCGACGGCGGCATGGTCGCCAACGAAACGCTCATGCAGTTCCAGGCCGACCTCCTCGGCGTGCCCGTCATCCGGCCTGAGGTCGTCGAGACCACGGCCCTGGGTGCGGCCTACGCAGCGGGCATCGCCGTGAAGTTCTGGAACGGCGAGGACGACGTGAAGGCCAACTGGCGCGAGGGCAAGCGCTGGGAGCCGTCCATGGACGAGGACAAGGTCGCTCGCGTCTACCGTCTGTGGAACAAGGCCGTCGACAAGTCGAAGACCTGGGTCGACGAGGACGTCGAAGAACTCTACGGCTGACCTTCGGTCGAGGTCTCACCTCGCCGAGGTGGGCCTCAGCCGAGGTCGACCGTGAACATGCGCTCTGGCACCGCTGGAGACACCCCGTCGAAGACGTGGGTGATCTCCGTGCGGTGCCAGCCGTGTTTGGCATAGAAGCGCATCGCCCGCTCATTGCCTTCGGCGACCATGAGATAGGCGCGGGTGAATCCCATCGCCCGCAGTTCCTCCTCCAAAGCGTGGAGGAGGTCCGCTCCTGCACCGGTGCCGAAGGCATCCGGGTGGAGATTGATCGCCGCCAGCTGTCCCAATCCAGCGGTGTCGGGGAGTCTCCCGAGCACCTCGGCGCTGTCCCGAGGCGGGCAGACTCCACCGAAACCGAGAACACGGTCCTCGGCAGGTTCCAGCGCAACCAGCGTCGACATCGGATTCGACTCCTCGCCGAGGTTTCTCGCCCAGCCGGTGGTCTGCCGGTCAAGGTTCAGGGAGTCCAGAATCTCATCGGCCATGATGCCGCGGTAGGCGGCCGTCCATGCAGCGATGTGGACTTCGGCGATCTGGGCGGCATCATCGACGCGGGCCCGGCGAACTCGAAAATCAGCCATTGATCCAGCTTAGCGACGTCAGCGCTTATGCTTTCTGAGGGAATATGGAATCTTCGAGGACTAAACTGGGTGGAATGAGCAGGGTGAAACGGTCGAAGTCATCACGGAAGGTCTATACCGCGAAGAATTCAGCGCGGTCCAATTTCCGACGCCACCGTGAGTACTTCGACAATCACGAAGTCTATGACCACGACACTCAGCACAGTTCCGACCACACGATCCGAATCGGTCTCTCCAGTTCCTCGGTGTCGCCGATGACCGTGGCCGAGACCTTCGCACAGGCTGCCAAGCACGGTTATGACGGCGTCGAGATCATGGTCACCCACAACGCCGAGACCCGCGACGTCGACCTCATCAACGGTCTGGCCGCAGAGACGGGCCTCGAAGTCATGTCTCTGCATGCACCGACCCTGCTCTTCCTGCCCCGCGTCCTGCACAAGGACCACTGGGAGAAGCTGCGCATCACCGCCAACCTCGCCAAGGCGGTCGGCGCGAAGACTGTGGTCCTGCACCCGCCCTTCCGCTGGCAGGGGGAGTACGCCCTAGGCTTCGTCGAAGGCGTTCGACAGGTGTCCGAGGAGACCGGAGTCGTCCTCGCCGTGGAGAACATGTACCCCTGGCGCGCGGGCGTACGCGAGATCCTCGTCTACTATCCCGACTGGAACCCTCTCGACGAGGACTATGACGCTCTCACCTTCGACTTCTCCCACGCCTCGACGGCCGGAATGAACGCGCTCGAGACCGTCTCGGAGATCTTCGACAAACTTCGACACGTCCACCTCACCGACGGCTCCGGATCCCTCACGGACGAACACCTGATCCCCGGTGCAGGCACCATGCCCGTAGCCGAGACGCTGCAGCACCTGGCCAAACACAATTGGTCCGGCGACATCGTCGTCGAAGTCAACACTCGCTTCGTCGCGAAGAAGTCCACGCGAGAGCAGATGCTCGCAGACTCACTCGCCTTCGCCCGCGAGCATCTCGGGCTCGCACCTGAGGCCAGCCACCGCAATTCTTCCAGCCATGTCCGCACCAGCGAGTTGCGCGCGAATGGGAACCCCACGAGTGGGAATCCCGCGAGCGAGATCCGCGCGAACGACGGACAGCCGAACTCCTGAACGAACCACGAACACGTGAACAACAGAAAGGCAGGTCTGATTTGACCACAATCGCCTCCATCGGCACCGGAAACATGGGTACGGCACTGCTCAAGGGAATCCTCAGCGCCGACGAGAAGCTCGACGTTCGAGCGACAACGAATTCGGCCGCCTCGGCGAAACGACTTGCCGCAGAACTCCCCAACGCCACCGTCACCTCCGTCGAGGATGATGCTGAGGCCAACCGGAAGGCTGCCGAAGGCGCCGACTTCGTCTTCCTCGGAGTCAAACCGTGGATGATGGCCGAGACCGTGCGTGACCTGTCCCCGAGCCTGAACGCCGGCTCAGTCCTCGTCTCGATGGCTGCCGGTGTCGCCATGGCCGACCTGGCCACCCTGGCACCGCAGAACCCGATCGTGCGGATTATGCCCAACACCCCCAGCTCCATCGGGCACGGCGTCATCGCCCTTGCCCCCTCCGCGAAGGTGGACGGCACCACCGTGGACACGCTGCGGACACTGCTGTCGGGAGCCGGACTCGTTGTGGCCTTGGATGAAGCCGAGATCCCGGCGATGACAGGTATCTCAGGCTCCGGTGTCGCCTATTTCTTCCTCCTGGCCGAGACCATGATCGCCGCCGGTATGAAGATGGGGCTGAGCGAGGAGACCGCCAAGCAGATGGTCGTGGCCACCGCGGACGGAGCAGGTCGGCTCCTGACCGAGAAGCCGGACCCGAGCGCGCAGCGTCAGGCCGTCTCCAGCAAAGGTGGGACCACGCTCGCCGGCCTGCAGACCTTCATCGATGCGGGACTCTTCGACACCACAGCGGCGGCAGCGCAGGCCGCTGGCGACCGTTCCCTGGAGATGGAGAAGGAGAACTCCGAGGTCATCAACGGCTGAGCGCCCGCGTTTACCCGGCGGCCCCGATCGGGCCGCCGGGATCAGGGCAGAGCCGGGATCAGGGCAGAGCCCCGGCCGATCTGGCGACGGACACTGCCTCATGCCGGGTTCCGGCAGAGAGTTTGACCATGGCCGTGTTCAGGTAGGACTTCACGGTCGATTCCCGCAGCCCCAGCCCTTCGGCGATCCTGGCATTCGACCATCCCAGCGCCACGTGCGAGAGGATATCGGTCTCCCTGGGGGAGAGGCTGATGGTCGGTGTCGGGTTCGGAAACAGATCCGAATTGTGGCCTGAGAGGATATCGGCCAGACGGTTCTCCACCGCGGTCAGACGCTGCCGCATTTCATTCTCGTCGACTCCCGAGCGGATCGAGCGCAGCTCCGCATAGGTGCGGCGCAGCGCTTCACGGCTCGAGGATTCGAGATCGGAATACAGGCGCTCTGGTTCGACCGGTTCCTCTGCCGGTCGGGGCTGACCTAGTCGACCCAGATCCTCTGACAGCTGCCTCACGCGTTTGACCAGGTCGCTTGTCTGCGGGGCTGCCGCATCGTAGTTCTTGCGGTGACCGCAGTAGATCATCCCTGTGACGTCACCGCCGCGCAGCGTCGGCACAGCGATGAGAACCTGGATCCCCTCGCCGAGGACCTCCTCGTCATAGTGATGAGTGATGAAGGGATCGAGCCCGTAATCCTTGGTCAGCTGGGGTGTGCCTTCGGTGAGTGCACGTCCGCCGAGCCCCCGTCCTGTGCTGACGATGAGTGAGGCGAGGCGATCTTTGCTGCCCCCGGCAACTGCTTCGACGGCGACTTCATCGTCCTCGACTGCTCCGCCGAAGACCACATCACCGGTCCCGCTGCGGTGCAGAGAGTCGATGGCTTCAACGAAGAGTCGTCGAGTCTCGGCCTTCAGTGCCCGAGATTCTTTTGCTTTGACATTCATGTGAACAAGCTACCAACTTTCGGTGGTATTCCACAGTGCAGGCTGACCGCTAGTTTTGACTTGTGTGAGTTAGACCACTGATGCTCGACGCACAATTCGAATGGAGAAGTAATGACCGATCCCGTCAGTACTCGGGTCGATTTCCTCGTCGAAGAGGAGAATCCCGAATTCAAAGCACTCAAGCGCAAAAGGTTCTCGGTGGTGATACCACTGTCGATCGGATTCATGGCATGGTACTTCCTCTACGTCATCCTGAGCACCTACGCGCACGATTTCATGTCCACGAAGGTCGTCGGTGAGATCAACCTCGGGTTGATCCTCGGCCTTCTGCAGTTCGTGACGACCTTCGCGATCACGATGTTCTATGTGTCGTTCGCAAACAAGAAACTCGATCCGCCTGCCTCGGCGATCCGTGAACGCCTCCAGCACCAGACGGAAGGAACCACCCCATGAGCGCTATCGCCATAGGAGACCTGTTCGCCTCCGGCCTCGACAAAGTGTCTCAGGGCGTGACCGAGGTCGAGAACAACCCCGTTCTCAACATCACGATCTTCGCGGCCTTCGTCGCGGTGACCATGTTCATCGTTCTGCGGGCCAGCAAGAACAATAAATCAGCGTCCGACTACTATGCGGGCGGGCGGTCCTTCACCGGCCCACAGAACGGCTTCGCGATCGCCGGTGACTATCTGTCCGCGGCCTCGTTTCTCGGCATCTGCGGAGCGATCGCGGTCAACGGCTACGACGGCTTCCTCTACTCCATCGGCTTCCTCGTCGCCTGGCTCGTCGCGCTGCTCATCGTCGCGGAGCTGATGCGCAACACAGGCAAGTTCACGATGGCCGACGTGCTTTCGTTCCGCCTCAAGCAGCGTCCTGTGCGCATGGCAGCAGCCTTGTCGACCCTGGCCGTGTGCTTCTTCTACCTCCTAGCGCAGATGGCCGGAGCCGGTGGCCTCGTGTCGCTGCTCATGGGCATCGACGGCAAGGTCGGCCAATCGCTGGTCGTCGCCGTGGTGGGTGCTCTTATGATCATCTACGTGCTGGTCGGCGGTATGAAGGGAACCACTTGGGTCCAGATCGTCAAGGCGGTCCTGCTCATCCTCGGTGCCTTCGCAATGACCATCTGGGTGCTCGCCCTCAACGGGTTCAACTTCTCGAGCCTGCTGGCCTCAGCAGTCAACAACTCAGGCGTCGGCGAGGCCATCCTGGAACCAGGGCAGAAATACGGTGAGAACCCGCTCGACTTCATCTCCCTGGCTCTGGCCCTGGTGCTCGGCACCGCTGGTCTGCCTCACGTCCTGATGCGCTTCTACACGGTGCCTTCAGCGAAGGAGGCTCGTCGTTCGGTCGTCTGGGCGATCTGGCTCATCGGTGGCTTCTACCTGTTCACCCTCGTCCTCGGATACGGTGCGGCAGCACTTGTGGGTGCTGACGCGATCGAGAACGCACCGGGCGGAGTGAATTCGGCGGCACCGCTGCTGGCGCTCCACCTCGGCGGGCCCATCCTCATGGGCTTCATCTCGGCAGTGGCGTTCGCGACGATCCTGGCCGTGGTTGCCGGCCTCGCGATCACTGCGGCGGCCTCCTTCGCTCACGATATCTATGCGAGCGTGATTAAGAAGGGCAAGGTCGAAGACCCCGATGCCGAGGTCAAGATCGCGCGTCGCACCGTCATCGTCATCGGTGCTGTGGCGATCATCGGCGGCATCGGAGTGCAGGGCCAGAACATTGCGTTCCTCGTGGCACTCGCTTTCGCCGTTGCAGCCAGTGCGAACCTGCCGACGATCGTCTACTCGCTGTTCTGGAAGCGCTTCACGACTCGCGGCGCCGTGTGGTCGATCTACGGCGGTCTGGGATCCGCGATTGTGCTGATCGCCTTCTCCCCGGTCGTCTCCGGTTCCGAGACCGCGATGATCCCGGGAGCAGACTTCGTGCTCTTCCCACTGTCGAACCCCGGAATCATCTCGATTCCCCTCGGCTTCATCCTCGGCTGGATCGCGTCGATCACCGATAAGACCGTTGAGAGCCCCGAGCTGGCAGCGGAGATGGACGTTCGTGCCCACACCGGATTCGGCGCCGAGGAGGCTGTCGAACACTGAGTGTGAGAAATGCTGCTCGTACGACGTGATGTTCGTGCGACATGATGCTGAGGGGGTGGCTGCGGCCGCCCCCTCAGTCGTGCGCGAGGGTTGGACCAGTCTGCGGCGAATCGCTGCCGAGGATATACACTGGGGGAGTTGTCGCGATCACCGACTCGCCATGGTTCTCAGTTCGCCGTACCAAGGTGTTCGGTTTTCCCGAAGCAGGGTATCTGCGCTGGTGAGAGTGGTTTATTGCGAGGACATGCGGGCGTAGCTTAATGGTAGAGCCTCGGCTTCCCAAGCCGATGACGCGGGTTCGATTCCCGTCGCCCGCTCACATCGTGTCGTGGCCCTAGCCATGTCAGTGCCGCCACATACTCTGTCATCAACGTCGTCGCCGGCCTCGCACAGATGCGATCGGACGCAGCCGCGACGAGTTGACGGGGAGAGTCTCAGTGAACAACAACGAACAGTTCTTTCGCGTGGCACGGCTGCATGCTGACATCATGGGGGTCGATTCGGAGCTGCAGAAGATCGAACGTGTGTCCATCGAGCAGGCAGCGATACGTGCCATCGCCGTCCACCTGCCGATTGACGACGCTGATGTGAAGGCCCTTCACGCTGCGGACGAGAAGCTGGCCGAAGACAGAGCGGAACTGCTCGAGCGTCGCAGGGAACTGGTTGCTCGATTGTGGCCGGACTTCCTCGATTTGGCCGACAGCGAGGTGGAACGGTTGGATTCGGAATGTGGGGCAGGAGGCTGGAACGACCTGCCCGCACGCTGCTTCGACACGCTGGAGACCGTGACGTTGTCCTTCGCTCAGCGGTTGGAGGACATGATTGCTGCCTGGAATCACGTGGGTTCGTTCCTGACCGAGTTTTCGCAGGGCCTGCCGGTCAACGACAGCACGCAGACGACTCCGCTCGGTGACTCACCGATCACACGGCTGGGGCCGAGCGAGCAGGGCAGTTACGCCGGGATCGATATCAGAGGACGATCGATCGCATTGGTCAGCAGACATGAGACACTCGAATGGTTTCTGTCCGAACTGGAGTCCGAACTGACTGTGATGATGCAGAAAGCTCGTACTCGACTGCTTGCGGGTGATGACGATCCGACAGAGGTCGAAATGGAGGCTGCATGGTAGAAGCCGATCACGCCACGCTGCAGCGTTCCTCCACGCTGCAGTGTCCCTCTACGGGCAGTGTCCCCTACGGCCGACCGGCGAAGCGTCCCAGCAGCTCCACATGGCCGGCGACGATGAGCAGATCCTGCTTGCCCACGCGAGTCGTGGGCTCGGCGTAGGTGAAGTCGCGGCTGGGGCTCTTGATGCCCACGATCGTGACTCCGTACTTATCGCGGACACCCGATTCGCTGAGAGTGAAGCCCTGGATCTCACGTGGAGGCCGCATCTTCACCACGGCGAAGTGCCCTTCGTCGAACTCGATGTACTCCATCATCCGCGAACTCACCAGGTGCGCCACACGCCGGCCGGCATCGGATTCGGGATAGAGGACGTGGTGGGCGCCGATACGGTGGAGGATCTTGCCGTGGGCGGGTGAGATGGCCTTCGCCCACACCTGTCCCACGCCCAGATCCACGAGGTTGGCCGTGGTCAGCACACTGTCTTCGATCGAGGTTCCGATCCCGACGACGGCGGTGGAGAAGTCACCGGCACCCACCTGGCGCAGGGCATCGATGTTCGTGGCATCGGCCTCGACGACGTGGGTGAGTTTCCCGCTCCAGTCCTTGACCAGTTCGGCGCTGTGTTCGATCGCCATGACCTCACGGCCCAGCTTGGCCAGAGTGGCTGCGGTCGACGACCCGAAGCGTCCGAGTCCGATGACCAGGATTGAGGTGTGTTCGTTAGCCAACGACCGGCCTTTCTTCGGGATAGCGGTACAGGCGCACCGAGTCCTGCATGGACAGGGCTGCCGCCAGTGTAATCGTACCGAGACGGCCGATGAGCATGATCACGGACAGACAGTACAGGCCTGCCTCGTTGACGGTGGCCGAGACCCCGGAGCTCAAACCCACGGTGCCGAACGCGGAGATCACCTCGAACAGCACCTTGTCCAAAGGTTCGGCAGAGATCTGCAGCATCATCAGCGTGCCGATGAAGACGATGATGGCACCCGTGAGCAGAACCGAGATCGCGAGTTTGATCGTCGAGGACGTCAGTCGCCGTCCGAAGACGTGTACGTCCTGCAGACCGCGAGCTTCGGTATAGGCGGCCAGCACGAGCACGGCCACGGTCGTGACCTTGATGCCGCCGGCCGTGGACGAGGATCCGCCGCCGATGAACATCATGAGGTCCATGAGCAGGTGCGAGGACTGGCTCATGTCCGCGATCTCCATGGTCGAGAACCCGCCCGAACGCGGCATCACCGCCATGAACAGGACCTCGACGAAGGTGTGTCCGGCGTTCTTGTCACCCAACGTGTCCGGGTTGGCCGATTCGAAGATGAGGAGAAACACAAGACCGATGGCCAGGACCACGGTCGTCGTCGTCAGGGTCAGCTTCGTGTGCAGGTCCCATTTCTTGGGATGGTTCCACTGCATCGCGATCATGAGCACGACCGGGAAGCCCAGAGCACCGACGAAGACGCCGAGCATGAGCAGCGAGAGGATCCACGGATCAGAGGCGAAATAGGCTCCGCCGCCCGGGTGGATCGTGAAGCCCGCGTTGTTGAACGCCGAGATCGAGTAGAACACGGAGTACCAGAGGGCATCGCCGATGCTCTCGCCGCGGATGAGGAACCGGGGGAACATCAGCACCGCGAGAATCGCCTCGGCGGTGACGATGGTGATGACGACGGTCTTGAGCAAGGTGCCGACCTGACCCAGATTGAGAGCCGAGGTGGCCTGTTGGGCGATGAGGCGCTGCCTGACTCCCAGCCGGCGGGAGACCGCCATGCCCAGCACCGACGCGAGGGTGAGGATTCCCAGACCTCCGACCTGGATTCCGGCGGTGATGACCGAGATTCCGAAGTCTGACCAGTAGTTCTCCGTGACCACCGGGGTCAGCCCGGTCACGCAGACCGAGGACACGGCTACGAAGATCGCATTGGCGATGTGCTGGGCTTCAGAGACCGACCCGGGGTCGCGCATGCTCGCCGGCAGCATCAGAAGGATCGCGAAGAATGCCACTACCGCGACGAAGGAGCCGATCGCCAGTCGTGCCGGCGAGGCAACGGCGAGGTCGTCGACGAAGTCGCGGACCCACCGACCCGGGCGCAGGAGCCGGTCGAAGCGCTGTGGGGAATTCTTGGACACAGACTCTATGGTAGATCCCGCAGCCTGCGAATCTTCGTAGGTGAGCTGTGCCATATAGCATGGTCTTCATGGCCGATAGCGATGTGTATGTCGTCTGGGACGATGCGGTGACCGGATACAACTTCGGACCCAGCCATCCCATGCATCCCCTCAGACTCGATCTGACCGCGAAGCTGGCCATGGACTTCGGCCTCTTCGACGCCGACAATGTCCACATTCACGGTGTCAGCGACGTCGAAGAGGACACCTTGGCGAACCTTCACGACGCGGACTTCATCGCCGCGGTGAAGAAGATCGGGGACGGAGCCGAACTCAGCGACGAGGACGCGAGGAAATACGGGATCGGCACCGAAGACGTCCCCGGCTTCGAGAACATGCACGCCGCCTCGGCGATGCTGTTCCAGGGCTCGGTCGACTCGGCTCGGGCCATCATCTCCGGCGACTACTCCCACGCCGTGAACTTCACCGGCGGGATGCACCACGCGATGCCCGACCACGCCAGTGGGTTCTGCGTGTACAACGACATCGCCGGAGCCATCACCGAATTCCTGGGTGCCGGCTACGAACGCATCGCCTACATCGACCTCGACGCCCACCACGGCGACGGTGTGGAGAAGTTCTTCTGGGATGACCCACGGGTGCTGACGATCTCCATGCATGAATCCGGGAAGTTCCTGTTCCCCGGCTCCGGTTTCCCCGCCGACATCGGCGGACTGCGCGCGGCCGCCTCGGCGGCAAACATCGCACTGCCCCCGCGCACGCTCGACGCTGACTGGCTACGGGCCTTCGACGCCACCATCCCCGCGATCATCGACGGATTTCAGCCGCAGGTCATCGTCTCCCAGCACGGCTGCGACGGACACCGCAGCGACCCGCTGACGCACATGCGTCTGAGCGTGGACGCGATGCGGGTGGCCACCGAATGGGTGCGTGACCTGGCTGCCGAGCACACCGGCGGAAAGTGGCTGGCGACCGGGGGAGGGGGCTACGCGATCATCGATGTGGTGCCCCGCGCCTGGACCAATGTGCTCGCGATCTCCGCGGGACTCGACATCGACCCCGGCGCCCGCATTCCGGGCCGGTGGGCGAACTACGCGCAGACGAAGACCGGACGTGAGGCGCCCCTGTCGATGACCGACGGCTATGACGGCGAATACACTCGCTGGTCGAACGGATTCGACCCCGAATCTGAACTCGACCGAGCCGTGATGGGGACGAGGAAGAACCTGTTCCCATTCTTCGGACTCGACCCCTACTTCGACTGAGGCCCGCCTCCTCGCGGATCGTGCTCTCGGGGGCTGTGGAACTGGACACAGTTTTGGGAAAGCAGAGGCCCAGGCGATAGAATCGTACGGTTAGTTCAATGGGTGGGCACCTGATGTTCACCTCCACCGACGATCACAAGGGGTACCCGCGTGGGCTCAGTCATCAAGAAGCGCCGCAAGCGTATGTCGAAGAAGAAGCACCGTAAGCAGCTTCGTAAGACACGTCACCAGCGTCGCAACAAGAAGTAAGACCGCGCAGGTCCTACGCCCCGTTCGAATCTGATTTCGGCGGGGTTTGTTGTCGCCCGATGAGGAGTGTGCAGTGGTCACATTGACCTTCCTGACGCGCGCCGACTGCCACCTGTGCGAGACCGCCAGGGAGGCCATCGCCGAGGCGGTGGTCGGCAGAGACGTGAGCGTGGACGAGATCGACATCGACTCCGATGACGATCTTTCCGGTCAATACGGTTGGGATGTCCCGGTCGTATTGCTCAACGGTCGGCAGCACAGCTTCCATCGGGTCGATACGGACCGGCTGTCTAAGGCCCTTGCGGCTTTGGGCGCATGAGATCGATTGAAGGAGTGACGCGTTTACGTGGGCGAGATTCTGTCCGCCAACAGCATTGAGGGTGTCGTCCGCAAGGACGTGCCCGAACGCGTCATCTCCCGACTCCCGATCTACCTGCAGACGGTTGAGACGATCGCCGCAACGGGCCAGTCAACGGTGTCCTCGGAGACCTTGGCGGCCCGCAGCGGCGTCTCATCGTCGATTCTGCGCAAGGACCTGTCCCAGCTGGGACGCTCGGGCCGGCGCGGAGTCGGCTACTCCTGCGAAGACCTCGCCTCGACTCTGCGCACCTTCCTCGGTCTCGATCGAGCGCGCACCGTCGCGATCATCGGCGCCGGTCGCCTGGGCTCGGCCCTGGCAGACTACGCAGGATTCAAACGCCGCGGACTTTCACTCACCGCAATCTTCGACACCGATGAGGCCAAGATCGGAACCGTGATCGGCACTCTGCCGGTCTCCGACCTCAACGAACTCGCCACCTGGCCCGAGGCCATCGACCTCGTCGTCATGGCAGTACCCGCATCTGCGGCACCGGCGGCGGCGCACATCGCCGCCGAAGCCGGCGTGCGCGGCATCCTGAACTTCGCACCCACCGTGCTCGACGCCCCGGACACCGTCCGCGTGCATCAAGTCGATCTGGCCAGTGAGCTGCAAGTACTCGCATACTATTCGGCGCTTGAATCGGCACCGCTCAACCCAGGTTTTGAGGAGCACAGGAATTGACTCTCTTGGTTCTCGGCATTTCCCATCAGTCGGCCCCGATCGACATGCTGGACGCTCTGGCGTTCGGCACCGGTGAGGTCGGAGCACTGCGCGACGACGCACTGGCCGGCGACAACGTGGAGGGACTTGCAGTCCTGTCCACCTGCAACCGCCTCGAGCTCATCGCCGATGTCACGGCCTTCCACGGTGGACTCGCCGACCTCGGCAACGCGCTCGTGTCCTCCATCGACAAGGAATGGCAGGACATCGCCGGGCACTTCTACGCCCACTACGACACTCAGGCCCAGGAACACCTGCTCAAGGTCTCCTGCGGTCTCGACTCGATGGCGATCGGTGAGGCCCAGATCCTGGGACAGCTGCGTTCGACCTTCACCGAATCGCTGTCGGCCGGAGCACTGACCTCAGACCTCTCCCATGCACTGCAGCAGAGCCTGCGGGTGGGCAAGAGAGCCCACTCGGAGACCGGCCTCGACGAGGTCGCCCGTTCACTCTTCAGTGCGGCGCTCGAAGCCGCCCAAGCTCACATCGGCTCCCTGCGAGCCGCGAACGCCCTGGTCATCGGCGCTGGTGCCATGTCGGGCCTCGTCGTCTCCGGACTGCACAAAGAGGGCGTGGCACAGACCACCGTGCTCAACAGGACCGTGGACAAGGCAGAACGCCTCGTCGCCGAGGTGGGCGGTCGTGCGCGCGAACTCACCTCCCGAATCCTGGCAGAGGAGATCGCCGACGCCGACCTCATCATCTCCTGCACCGGTGCCCGGGAAGTCGTCGTCACCCGCGAGGACATCCAAGCTGGTCTGTCCCAGAACCCCAAGGGTGCAGCGAACAAGGCCTTCGTCGACCTCGCCCTGCCCCACGACATCGACCCCACGGTGCGCGAGTTCGAGCATGTGGCACTGTTCGGGCTCGGTGAGATCAGAACCATGCTCACCAGCTCAGCGAACCAGCGCGATGCCGCGGTCGTCGAAACCGTCGAAGCCGTGCGGGCAATCATCACGGAGGAGCTGGCCAAGCTCGAGTCCGGAGCCAAGGAACGCGCCGTTGCACCCACCGTGACCGCCCTGCGCAGCCACGCCAAGGAGGTTCTCGCCGCGGAGACGAAGCGCCTGGAGAAGAAGATCGGCGCCGAAGTCGATGACAAGGCCTTCGCCGAGATCCGCAAGTCCCTGCACCGGGTGGCGGAGAAGCTGATCCACACGCCGACGGTCAAGGTCAAGGAACTGGCCGTAACCGACTCGGACGTCGACTACGCGCAGGCTCTCATGCAGCTCTTCGACCTGCCGACGAACAAGGTCGCCCACTCGATCGCGAAGCCGGAGACCAAGATCGCCACGGCCTCAAGCGCGAATCACGTCGAGGCCGACGGGGTGCGTCCGGTCGCCGACCACACCCTCGACATCGTCGAACCAGAGCACTTCTCCGGTCGCACGATCCGCCTGGGCACCCGCCGGTCGAAGCTCGCACGCTCCCAGTCGACAGCGATCGCACACCAGCTGGCGGCACTGACCGGGTGGCGCGTGGAGATCGTCGAAGTCGTGACTGAAGGTGATGTCAACATGTCGCCCCTGACCGGCTTCGGCGGCACCGGAGTCTTCGTCTCCGCCGTCCGACAGGCCCTGCACCAGGGCAAGATCGACATCGCCGTGCACTCGCTCAAGGACCTGCCCACCACCCCCGAGGCGGGCATCCAGATGGCTGCGATCCCACCGCGGGTCGATCCTGCCGATGTCCTCATCGGTCGCGACGGTCTGAGCTTCGCCGAGCTGCCCGCAGGCAGCGTCGTCGGCACCGGTTCTCCGCGCCGTGCCGTGCAGCTGCGTGCCGCACGCCCCGATATCGAGGTCCGCGGGGTGCGCGGAAACGTCGACACCCGCATCGCCCACGTCCGCGACGGTCGACTCGACGCAGTCGTGCTCGCCGCGGCCGGGGTTCGTCGCATCGGTCGTCTGGCCGAGGCCACCGACTCCCTTGACTTCGATACGATGCTGCCCGCCCCCGGACAGGGAGCCCTGGCGGTTGAGACACGTGGAGCCGACAGCCCGTTCGCCCTCGACAATGAGGTGATGGAGGCAGATGCTGAGGTCCGCACTCAGCTCAAGCGTCTCCACGATGAGACCACCGACCTGGCCGTGACCTGCGAGAGGGCGATCCTCTCTCGTGCCGAAGCCGGATGTTCGGCGCCGATCGGTGCCCTGGCCACGATTCAGGGCTCTGACTTCGTCGTCGATGCCGTCATGGCCGATGACGACGGCAAACTCGCCCGCACCCGCCAGGTCGCCCCGCTGCCCACGACTCCGGATGTGGATCTGGACTCCGGCAGCGCGAATCAGCTGTCCATCACAGGCAAGGAACTCGCCCGGCTCGCCGATGAACTCGGCACCGCAGCCGCCGAGGATCTGCTGGGCCAGCTCGGCATCGATCCCGCCCAGTCCGCGGATCACCTCACCCCTGTCAAAGTCCAGGAGCAGGTATGACAACCGGTCAGGTCCAGCCCCGCCGCCTTCTGCCCGTCTCACCCCGCGTCGTCTTCATCGGCAGCGGCCCCGGTGAGTCGGGTCTGATGACGATCCGCGGCGCCGACATCCTCGCCAACGCTGAGATCGTCGTCTACGACACCCACGTGCACTCCGAGATCGTCACTGCCTACGTATCGCAGGCCACTGAGATCATCGAAGCCAGTCAGCTGGGCGCAACGGCCTCCACCCGCGGCCGCAAGCTCGCGGAGCTGGCTCGACCCGATAAGACCGTGGTGCGGCTGAGCTCCGATGACGGCATCCTGTTCACCACGACGACTGCCGAAGCAGCAGTGTGTCGCAAGGCCGACGTCGATGTCGAGATCGTGCCCGGCGTCGGACTGTCCGCGGCCACCTCCGCCTACACCGGCACCGCCCTGACGACGAACCGCGTCCGCTCGGTCCGCTTCATCGAGGCCGGACCCCAGACACACGTCGATGTCTCCCGCCATCGCAACACCACACACGTGTTCACCGGTGCCGCCGCAGACCACGAACAGGCGATTCGCGCCCTGCTCGACGACGGCTGGGACGTCGATACGAAGGTGCTCCTGGGCTGGGGCATCTCCACGACCGACCAGACGAGCGTGGAGACCACCTTGGGTCAGGCCCTGACGATGGCTCAGGGCGGTGGAGATCGTATGGTGGTGATCATGGGACAGGGCGTGGAATCGCGAGGCGAACTCAGCTGGTTCGAGACCAAACCGCTCTTCGGCTGGCAGGTCCTCATTCCCCGGACGAAGGAACAGGGAACCTCCACCGCCGAGGCGCTCGGAGAGTTGGGTGCCGTCGGCACCGTTGTCCCCACCATCGCCGTTCAGCCCCCGCGTACGCCGACTCAGATGGAGAAGGCCATCCGGGGTCTCGTCGACGGTTCGTATGAATGGGTGGGCTTCACCTCGGTCAACGCTGTCCGTGCCGTGCGCATGTGGTTCGAGGACTTCGGCCTCGACTCCCGCTCACTCTCCGGCGTCAAGGTCGCCGCCGTCGGCGGACGCACCGCCGCCTCACTCATCGATTGGGGCATCACCCCCGATCTTGTACCCGACGGCGAGCACTCGGCACGCGGACTGGCCGCAGCCTGGCCTGACTACGTCGATGACATCGACCCGATGAACACGGTGCTGCTGCCACGTGCAGACATCGCCACCGAGGTCCTCGTGGCCGGCCTCCTCGAGAAGGGCTGGGACCCCGACGACGTCACGGCCTACCGGACCGTGCGAGCCTCACCGCCCCCGGCGCCCATCCGCGAAGCCATCAAGGCAGGCGACTTCGACGCATTCCTCTTCACGTCCTCTTCGACGGTGCGCAACCTCGTCGGGATCGCGGGGAAGCCGGCAGCCACCTCGGTGATCTGCTGCATCGGACCGGCCACGGCCAACACCGCGGCAGAACACGGTCTGCGCGTCGACGTTCTCGCAGAAGAAGCCAACCTCACCTCCCTCATCGACGGATTGGTCGAATTCGCGATGTCCGCACGCGAAGAAGACCTGGCGGCGGGAACCACCCCGACGCGCCCCAGCCAGAAGCGCCGCAGAAAGAAGGCCTGACATGACCATGGTCCCCGGAACCGTTCGGCCCCGCCGCCTGCGGACGACACCGGCCCTGCGCCGACTCGTCTCCGAGGCACGCCTGCACCCGGCCGATCTCATCCTGCCCATGTTCGTCAAGGAGACACTGAGCGAAGCGGCGCCGCTGACCAGCATGCCTGGAGTCGTCCAGCACACCTTGGACTCCCTCCTTGAGGCGGCCAACGAAGCCGTCGACGCCGGAGTCGGCGGACTGATGCTGTTCGGGATTCCAGAGCACAAGGACAACGAAGGCTCCCAGGCCGATGACCCCGAGGGCATCCTCAACCGCGCGTTGACGCTGCTGCGGGACAACCTCGGCGATGAAACGGTCATCATGGCCGATCTGTGCCTCGACGAATTCACCTCCCACGGACACTGCGGAGTCCTCGACGCCTCCGGTGGTGTCGACAATGATGCAACCCTGACCCGCTACGCGTCCATGGCCGTGGCGCAGGCCCGAGCCGGGGCACACGTGCTGGGGCTCTCGGGGATGATGGACGGTCAGGTCGCGGCCTGCCGTGAGGCGCTGGACCTCGAAGGCTTCACCGACGTCGTCGTCATGTCCTACTCGGCGAAATATGCTTCGGCGTTCTTCGGCCCCTTCCGCGAAGCCGTGGACTCGGAGCTGCAGGGAGACCGCAAGACCTACCAGCAGGACCCCGCCAACGGACGCGAAGCCATGCGCGAACTCGACCTCGACCTGGCCGAAGGCGCCGACGTCGTCATGGTCAAACCGGGCCTGCCCTACCTCGACGTCCTCGCCGAGGTGGCCTGCGAATCTCCGGTGCCCGTGTGGGCCTATCAGGTGTCGGGGGAATACGCGATGATCGAATTCGCGGCCGCAGCCGGAGCCATCGAACGCGAACGCGCGATCGACGAATCCCTCATCGCCTTCAAACGCGCCGGCGCCGACGCCATCCTCACCTATTGGGCCACGGAAGTGGCTCAGCGTCTGAACTCGGACCAGTCGGGTGGAGCACGATGATGAGCGAACCACGCTGGCTCAGCGGCCCCGATCAACGGGCCTGGAGAAGCTATCTCACCGGTTCACAGCTGCTGACAACGCAGCTGGACAAGGAACTGCGGGAGAACCACAGCATCGGAATGCCCGAGTACGAGATCCTGGTGCGGTTGAGCGAACATGAGGATCGGACGATGCGCATGGCTCTGCTCGCCATGGATACGACGATGTCGCGCTCACGTCTGACGCACAGCGTGGCGCGGATGGAGAAGAAGGGCCTCCTCGAACGCTTTTCGATCCCCGAAGACGGGCGTGGAGTCAACTGCCAGATGACCGAGGCCGGATGGCAGCTCCTCGTGTCCATGGCGCCCACCCATGTGGCAGGCGTCCGCGATCATCTCGTCGATCTGCTCGAACCGGAGGAGATGGAGATCCTCGGTCACATCTTCGGCAAGGTCACCGCCCATATGCGCGAGATCGGCGAGGGCCCGGTCGACACTCCGCCGTCAGCCGTCGAACCCACCACGTCTGCCCCCTGAGTGCAGCCACTCAACTATCATCTGAACCGACCACCGATCCGGCGACTTCTTCAGGAGAACCCATGAAACACGAGACTGCGAAGTCGGCCGCGCTGTTCGAGCGCGCCGAACACGTCATCCCCGGTGGAGTGAACTCACCGGTGCGGGCCTTCAAAGCCGTCGGAGGCACCCCGCGCTTCATCACCTCGGCGACCGGAGCCTGGCTGCGCGACGCCGACGGCAATGACTACATCGACCTCATCGGTTCCTGGGGGCCCATGATCATGGGCCACTCCCGCCCCGAGGTGCTCGCGGCCGTGCAGGAAGCCGCCGTCAAGGGCTTCTCCTTCGGCACCCCGTCGACCGGTGAGGTCGAACTCGCCGAGGAGATCGTGGCCCGGGTCGACCCCGTTGAGCAGGTGCGTCTGGTGTCTTCGGGCACCGAAGCGACCATGAGCGCCATCCGCTTGGCCCGTGGCTACACGGGCCGGGCGAAGATCGTGAAGTTCGCCGGCTGCTACCACGGCCACGTCGACGCCCTCCTGGCCCAGGCCGGCTCCGGGTTGGCCACCTTCTCCCTGCCCGATACCCCCGGCGTCACCGGGGCGCAGGCCTCGGACACGATCATCGTCGACTACAACGATGCCGCTGGTCTGGAAGCCGTCTTCGCCGAACACGGTGACGAGATCGCCTGCGTCATCACAGAGGCCAGCCCCGGAAACATGGGCGTCGTGCCTCCTCGCGACGGTTTCACCAACACCATCCGCCGTCTGACCAAGGCCAACGGCGCGCTGATGATCAGCGACGAGGTGATGACCGGATTCCGCGTCTCGGACGCCGGTTGGTACGGCTATGAGGCCCAATCGCTCGGCTACCCCGAGGGACCGGCCGACCTGTTCACCTTCGGCAAGGTCATGGGCGGTGGCTTCCCGGCCGCGGCCTTCGGCGGACGCGCCGACGTGATGGAGCATCTGGCTCCGACGGGCCCCGTCTACCAGGCGGGAACCCTGTCCGGAAACCCCGTGGCCACGGCCGCCGGTCTGACCACGCTCAAGCTCACGACCGAACTCGATGTGTACTCGCACATTGCCCGAGCCGCGGACATTCTGCGGCCAGCAGTCGCCTCGGCGCTGGAGGCCGAAGGTGTGGAGCACACCATCCAGTCGGCGAACTCGATGTTCTCCGTCTTCTTCACCGACCGTGAGGTCATCAACTACGACGACGCCAGAACACAGAACGTCGACCGCTACTCCGCGTTCTTCAATGCCATGCTCGATCAGGGCATCCACATGCCGCCGAGCGCCTTCGAAGCCTGGTTCCTGTCCTACGCTCACACCGATGAGATCCTGGATCGGATCATCACGGCACTGCCTGCCGCAGCCAAGGCCGCGGCAGGTGTACCGAACACGCAGGGGAACTGATGGCGATGATCCATCTGGTCAGGCACGGTGAGGTCGACAACCCCGACGGCATCCTCTACGGGCGTCTGCCGAACTTCGGGCTGACCGAACGCGGCCATGAGATGGCCCGACGCGTCGGCGAGCACTTCGCCACCGCGGCGGTCACGCCGGTCGAGCTTGTGGCATCCCCGCTGCTGCGGGCACAACAGACGATCGACCCGATGCACCAGCGACTCGACCTGCCTGTCTTCACCGATGACCGTGTGCTCGAGGCCGCGAACTCCTTCGAAGGTCAGAAGGTCAACGCGCGCCGATTGGCCCAGCCGCGCAATCTCGCGCGCCTGTACAACCCGCTGACACCCTCCTGGGGCGAGCCCTATAAGCAGATTGTGCTGCGTATGCAGGCGGCCATGGCCAGCCTGCGCGCCAAACTGGCCAAACACGGTCCCGATGCCGAGGGAGTCATCGTCTCCCATCAGCTTCCGATCTGGATGACGCGTCTGGCAGGTGAGCAGCGTTCCCTCGTCCACGACCCCCGGAAACGGGAATGTGACCTGGCTTCTATCACCAGTTTCACATTCGAATCGTCCACACTTGTTTCCGTGAGTTACGAGAGCATCTGTGCAGATCTGCAGCCCAAGCAAGCGGTGTCGGGAGCATGAATGCCCGCAATCCACTGAACCGCCGCACCCTCCTGACCGGGCTGGTTGCCGGCACCGCCATGGTGCTCAGCGCCTGCAGCGAGAATGACGAACTGGCCGATCAGGCCGGATCGGATCAGGGATATGTGTCGGGCTCCGGCGTCGTGTCACAGGTGGCCAAGGAGAAGCGTGGGGAACCTCTGGAGCTGAGCTTCGAAACGCTCGACGGGAAGTCGATGTCGCTGGCTGACCTTCGACCCACCCCGGTCGTCATCAACCTCTGGTACGCGGCCTGTCCGCCGTGCCGGAAGGAAGCGCCGGCGCTGAAGTCCCTGGCCGAGGAGTTCGGCGACGAGGTCCAGTTCCTCGGCGTCAACGTCCGCGACCAGGAAGCCGCAGCCAACGCCTTCATCACGAACTACCAGATTCCCTATGCGAACATGCTCGACACCAACGGCGACATGGTAGCTCTGCTCTCAGGCGTCCTCCCGCCGCAGGCCACACCCTCCACCGTCGTCCTCGATGCGAAGGGGCGCGCCGCAGCTCGGGTCGTCGGCGAGGTCGATGAGTCGACGCTCAAGGGACTCATCGAGGACGTGCAGGCGGAGTGAGTGGAATCGGGGCGGACTTCGCCCAGACGGTTCTCGACGGGCCGCTGCTTCTGGCCGCCGGCGCGGCCGCACTGGCCGGCCTCGTCTCGTTCGCCTCACCGTGCGTGCTGCCGCTGGTCCCCGGGTATGTCGGCTATGTCACCGGGTTGAGCGGATCCTCCCTCAAGGACAAGGAGACCTGGCGGGTCGTCGTCGGGATCGCACTGTTCGTCCTCGGGTTCACCATCGTCTTCGTCCTGCTGGGGACCGGATTCTCGGCCCTGGGCGCACTGTTCTCACAGTGGCAGGGTGTGCTCATCAGGATCCTCGGCGTCGTCGTCATCATCGCCGGCTTCGTCTTCATGGGCGGCTTCGGCCTCCTCCAGACCGAGCACCGAATCCGTGCTCGTCCCAAGGCAGGCCTGTGGGGTGCGCCCGTGCTCGGCGCCACCTTCGCCCTCGGCTGGGCCCCGTGCGTAGGCCCGACGCTGTCGGCAGTTCTGTCGATGTCGGTCAGCTTCGGCGGCGAGGGAACGATCTGGCGCGGCGCAATTTTGGCCTTCGTCTACTGCCTGGGCCTGGGCATTCCCTTCATCCTCCTGGCGGTGGCGATCCACAAGGGTGCCGGCCGCCTGACCTGGGTGCGCAGGCACCAGACGGCAATCGTCCGTGCCGGCGGCATCATGCTCATCGTGTTGGGCGTTCTCATGGCCTCTGGGCTGTGGAACGCGTGGATGACCTCTCTGCAGGGTCTGATCTATGAATTCGAAGTGGTGATCTAGTGGCGAAGAAGACCGCTGACAAGAAAGCTGTGACTCAGCCGCAACTGGGATTCATCGGCATGTGCCGGTGGGCGTGGCGCCAGCTGACGACGATGCGGGTGGCCCTGATCCTCCTCCTCATCCTCGCTCTGGCTGCGATCCCGGGCTCCCTGCTGCCGCAGCGGATCCAGGACCCGGGCCGAGTCAACACCTTCCTCGAGTCCAACGGTGCGTGGGGCGAGTTCCTCGACACGATCCAGATGTTCGATGTGTACTCCTCGATCTGGTTCTCCGCGATCTACCTCCTCCTGATGATCTCGCTCATCGGCTGCGTGATCCCACGTTCGGCTCAGCACTGGAAGGCCATGCGTTCGGCCCCACCCAAGGCGCCGAGGCGGTTGGGTCGGATGCCCGGATACGAAACCTTCACCTCGGCGATGGGATCCGCGGAGTCTCGCGAGAGTGCGGATCAGGACTTCCTCGACACCGCACAGGCACGCCTGAAGAAGCTCGGCTACCGCACGATTCGCCACGATGACCACGTGGCTGCCGAACGCGGCTATCTGCGTGAGACCGGCAACCTGGTCTTCCATATCGCCCTCCTCGTCGCAACTCTGACGATGGCGATCGGCTCCCTGTTCGGCTACCAGGGTCAGCGGATCCTCGTCGAGGGCGAGACCTTCACGAACTCCTTGGTCGCCTACGACTCGTTCGAACCGGGCTCCTACTTCGACGCAGACAGCCTGCCGGACTTCCGGCTCAAGCTCGACGACTTCAACGCCACCTTCGACGACCAGGCCCCGGGCAGTCAGTTCGGCCAGCCCCGGACCTTTGATGCCAAGGTCACAGCCACCGCTGACGGCAAGAGCGAGCAGCACACACTGCGGGTCAACGAGCCCGTGCGTGTGGCCGGGACGGGCGTGTACCTGACCGGGAACGGCTATGCTCCGGAGGTCACGGTCAAGGACGCCAAGGGCCAGGTCGTGCAGTCCGGGCCACAGGTCTTCATCCCCGACGGCGGAGACCCGGGCTACACCTCGGAAGGTGTCATCAAGGTGCCCGACTCTGCTGGTACCCAGATGGGCTTCGTCGGTGTGTTCCTGCCGACGGCGACTCAGAACGAGAACGGCGAACTGGTCTCGAGCTTCGCTGAACTGCGCAACCCCTACCTCGTGATGAGCGGCTACACCGGTGACCTCGGCCTCGACGATGGAACCCCGCAGTCGGTGTACACGATCGATGCAGAGAACATGACGGAGATGACCGACGCCTCGGGCAATCCTCTGCTCATCCAACTGGCCGAGGGGGAGACCCAGGAGCTGCCCGACGGTGGCTCGGTGACCTTTGACGGAGTCAAACGCTACATCGCCGTCGACATCTCTCAGGACCCGACGCAGGGCCTGATGCTCGTCAGCGCGATCGCCGTGCTGCTGGGATTGGGCCTGTCGCTGTTCATCCCGCGCCGACGCATGTGGGTGCGCATCAAGGACGGTCAGGCCGAAGTCGCGGCTTTGGCCCGCGGTGAGGATCAGATGGTCGAACGCGCGGCGCAGGACCTGGCGAAGGACCTTGCCGACGAACCCGAAGTCGGCTCTGACGATGATCCCGACGACGGCCTTGACTCGGACTCGGGTCCGCGAAGCACGCGGGGTTGAAGTGCAGGGGGAGAGAAATGATTAGCTTTAGGTACTACGCGGAGTAGAATTGTCGCGGGCCGACACTGAAACGGGCGGCCCGAACACTGTGACAACGCAGCGAGACAACGCAGCAAGACAACGCAGCAACACCCACGACGCAATGGAAGAGCACCGCTGGTGCGGAGGATGTATGGACGTCAACACTGACCTCGCAATGTGGTCGAACCAGCTCATCATCTCGGCGATGATCGTCTACGCCGTCGCCATGATCTTCTACGCCTTCGACCTCTTCGGCGGGCGCGAGCTCAAGCAGACGGAAGCCAGCGCCAGCGGCGCCGCCAAACCTTCGAACGTGCGACGGACGAACCGGAAGACCACCACGGCTCTCCTCGATCCGCCGCAGACTGACGTTTCGGCCGAGGTCACGACCGGGTCGGGCAAGGACAAGCCTCGTCGCGGGGCGAGGATCGGCACCGCACTCCTCGTTCTCGCCGCGCTCCTGCACGTGGCCGCTGTGCTCACTCGCGCGCTGTCAGTGATGCGTGTCCCGTGGGGCAACATGATGGAATACGTCCTCACCGCCACCGTGATCACCGTCATCGTCTTCCTCATCGTCAACATCAAGAAGGACATCCGCTACCTGGGCACAATCGTGGCCGGGGGAGTGCTCCTGTGCCTGGGCCTGGCCATCACGGTCTTCTACACACCAGCTGCGAAGCTCATCCCGGCGCTCGACTCCTACTGGATCGCCATCCACGTACCGATCGCCATCCTGTCGACCTCGCTGCTCTACATCTCCGCGATCCTCGCTGTGTTCCAGATCCTCAAGAACGCGCAGGAGACCAAGAACCCGAAGTGGCTGCGGTTCATGCGCCGGATGCCCGCGAGCATCGACCTGGAGCGGTTCTCCTACACGATCGCCGCGGTCGGATTCATCACCTGGACGTTCACCCTCATCGCCGGCGCCATCTGGGCCGAGGTGGCCTGGAGCCGTTACTGGGGCTGGGACTCGAAGGAGATCTGGACATTCGTCGTCTGGGTCATCTATGCCGCATACCTGCATGCCCGCGCCACACGCGGTTGGGGACCGACAAAGGTCGCCGTGCTCAACCTCATCGGCATCGCCACGGTGATCTTCAACTTCACCGTCGTCAACATGTACTTCAACGGCCTGCACTCGTACTCAGGCCTCAGCTGATCCACCGCCGAGGCTGAACCGAGGCGGTCCGATGACCGCAACGGTCATTTGCGCGGACGTGCGACACGGCCGAACTGTGGTGGCCGCGCAGCTGCTCTGCGGCGATCACTAGGGCTGCGCCGCGCCTCTGGACAGATGATCTGAGCGCGCGGCGCTGGATAGAACTGTGTCTCTGCACGCCTACGTCTCTGCGAGCCAGCCAAGCTGTGGAGTTGCCAAGCTGCGGGGCTTGAACTGCCCACAGACGTAACGTGACCAACCTCGACGGCAATCTATGGGCGCCTGCGAGGGTCGTGCACAACCGACCACGAGTACCGGACGAAAGGTCTGCGTCGAACTTCTCGACCCGGAGGAACGCGGAGAGCAGCCTACAAACCCGTCCAGATGATCCCCAGCGCAACTAGTGAGGCATTAGGAACAGACGACGCCAACTGCTTCAGTTCGAGTGACCGCGTCCGTCGCCGGTGGAGCCGCCAGAGCCGTGTTCGTCGGTATCGGCGGAACGAGGATCGGAGTCGGGGGAGGAGCTGTCTCCGGAGTCATCAGCATCGGGAGCCTCATCCTCGGGCTTCTGCGCCTCGGGAGCGTGCTTGCCGAGCTTGACGTCGCGATCGACCTTGCGCAGGTAATCCTCGTCGTCATCAGGGGCGCTGGGCCCGCGACGGCGTGGTGCTGCAGTGGGTTTGTCCTCAGTCCCGCGGCCGAAGGCGTACCAGAGCACGAAGCCGATGACGGGGATGAGGAGAATGATGATCGCCCAGACTGGTTTGGGCAGGACTCGGATCAGACCACGATCGCGCAGAAGGCAATCGAAGAGTCCGTACAACGTAACCGCTGCCGCCAGGACAATCGCGGCAATGAGTATTCGAGCCATGTATCCAGGATAGTCCACTAACCTGAACAACCGCCCACATGGGCAGTGATGAATCACTGATGTGGACGGACTAAAATAGGTGCAATGCGCAACTTCTGGATCTATACCTTGGCTCGTCTGGGCATCATCGTCGCCGTTGGGCTGATTCTGCAGCCATTCCTGGGACTCAACCTCGTGATGGCTATGGCCGCGATCATCATCGGAGCCATCCTCAGCTACATCTTCCTGGGCGGTATGCGCGCCAAGGTTGCGGAGGACATCGAGACCCGTGTGGCCAAACGGGCCACGACCCCCAAGCGCAAGAACGCCGACGAGGAAGCGGAAGACCGTATCGTCGACGACGAAAACTGAGCCAGGCTAGAGGGCCAGGCTCATCGCTACAGGGCTAGGCCGAGTCCCATCAGCGCGGCGAACGCCAGTGCGGTCAGTCCAGTTGATTTGATCGGTGGAATGAGTCCGGGTCCGGTGGTTCCCCGCAGCACCGTCTTCAGTGGATTGAGGGCAGGCACCAGTGCGAGGATGGCCAGCGCCACCGCCGGATGCCCATCGAGGATCGCCAGGACCAGCAGTGCGAAGGGCACGAGGACAAGGCTGGCGTAGGCGATGCGCGCCCGATGCTCGCCGAGGCGAACGGCCAGGGTGATCTTGTCCGCCTCGATGTCGGTTGGGATGTCACGCAGGTTGTTGACCATGAGCACCGCCGAGGCGAGCGAGCCGATGGCCACAGCACCGGCCCAGCCGCTGAGGCTGAGTCCGCCGACCTGCATCCACATCGTGCCCAAGGTGGCGACGAGACCGAAGAAGACGAAGACGAAGACTTCACCCAGCCCCATATATCCGTAGGGCTTCTTGCCGCCTGTGTAGAACCAGGCTGCCGCCACGGCGGCGGCGCCGACGATGAGAAACCACCACGCCTGAGCGATGAGGACGAGGACGATTCCAGCGACTCCGGCGATGCCGAAGAACAGAAAGGCTGCGCGTTTGACTGCGCTCGGCTCGGCCAGGCCCGTCGCGGTCAGGCGCACGGGACCAACGCGGACGTCATCGGTCCCGCGAACCCCGTCTGAATAGTCATTGGCGAAGTTCGAACCGATCTGCAGACAGAGCGAGACGAGAAGGGCCAATACCGCCCGCAAGAAGATCTGCGGCAGCGAGAAATCGTGGCCATTGCGTGTGTAGTCGCCGATGATGAAAGAAGTGAAACCGCCGACGGAGCCGATTGCGGCACCGGTTCCGATCAGAACAGGGGCAACTGCCAGCGGCAATGTTCGTAATCGGGCTCCGGAGATCCACTGCGCAGCAGTTGCCATTGGGCGGGATACCTTCCTCACAAAAATTAGAATCGTTTCATATTACCGAGTGTTCACTTATTAAGGTATTCGGGATCTTCGTCTCTCGGCCTCAGCCAATTCGGCCGCTAGCCGAGACGCGGTAATCCGGTCGGGTTTGCCGATCGAACGATTGGGGATCTCCGTGACGGGAAAGGCCAACCGCGGCAGAGGCTGCCCGTGCATCCCATGTTCGAGTGCCCCCAGACGGCGCGCCAACTCGCGCGATGATCCCAAAGCTGCGGTCACGGTGGGCGACACTTCGTCTTCGAGGCGAACGAGGGCGACGAGCAGCTTTCCCCACTCCTCATCGGGCACCCAGGTCACGAGCACCTCGGCGATTCCATGGTGCTGCCAAGCCGGCAGCAGTCCGGTCTCGAGTTCGTGGGGGGAGACGTTCGTGCCGCCGGAGACGATGATGTCGTCGGAACGACCGAGCACCGAGAGCACCCCATCGTCGAGTCGGCCCAGGTCGCTGGTGTGCATCGTGCGTGAACCGTCATCGTCGGTGGTCAGCCCGCGACTGTCGACGGGACTGATCTGACCTTCGGCACTGAATTCGACGTAGGAGTCGGCTATGACGGGACCGCGCAGGTCGATCGTCGAGGAGTCGGTGATCATGATCTCGACTCCGTCGAAGGGGACGCCGTCGTAGACGCATCCGCCTGCGGTTTCGCTCATGCCGTAAGTGCGCACGATGCTCAGCCCGCGTTCGTCGGCGCGCTCGAGCAGCGCCGGCGAGATCACAGCCCCGCCGAGGAGGATCGTGTCGAAGTTCCCAGCCGCAAGCGTGGCCCGATCATCGGCCAGGATCCGGTGCAGCTGGGTGGGCACCAGTGAGGTGTAGCTCGGCCGATTGCCGCCGCGTGCGAACAGACTCTCGGCCTCCTCGGCGAAGGACTCGGCCGTGAAGGACGCCGAGGTGGTCCTCACCGGTTCCCGTCCCGCAAGCCGGGCCCGCAGCTCCACCTGGAACCCTGCGATGTGGTTCGTGGGCAGGGTGAGGTGCCAATCGCCGGGGCCGGAGAGGAACCGTTCGGTTGCCCGCGCCGAGGTGGTCAGGGCGTCGGCGGATAAGGCGACGGCCTTGGCTGTGCCAGTGGAGCCCGAGGTGAAGAGGATCAGCGCCGGTGCCCGGCCAGCACCTCTCCACTGGCTCGGGGCCACCTCGGTGATGGAGTCATCACGATTGCGGGGCAGGACGAGGATCGACCGGCCGTCCAAGGCTCGATCGATCGCTGCCGGCAGGCCCTCAACGGACTGGGCGCTCATACAGACTGTGCGTTCATGGAGTTGACGCGCTCAGTAGTACCAGGGGTAGGGGGACCAATCGGGGTCGCGTTTCTCCAGGAAGGAGTCGCGGCCCTCGACCGCCTCATCGGTCATGTATCCCAGGCGGGTGGCCTCACCTGCGAAGACCTGCTGGCCCATGAGACCGTCGTCGAGGAGGTTGAAGGCGAATTTCAGCATCCGCTGGGCGTTGGGAGACTTGCCGAGGATCTCCTTGGCCATGGTCAGCGCCGCGGTCTCGAGGTCTTCGTGGTCGACGACCTCGTTGACGGCGCCCATGTCGGCCATGTCCTGGGCAGAGTAGGTGCGCCCGAGGAAGAAGATCTCGCGGGCCTTCTTCTGTCCGACCATCTTCGCCAGGTACGCGGAGCCGTAGCCGGCATCGTAGGAGCCGACATCGGCGTCGGTCTGCTTGAACTTCGCATGCTGGCGAGAGGCGATGGTCATGTCACAGACGACGTGGAGGCTGTGGCCGCCGCCGGCCGCCCAACCGGGAACGACGGCGATGACGATCTTGGGCATCGTGCGGATGAGTCGTTGGACCTCGAGGATGTGGAGGCGACCGGCGCGGGCCGGGTCCACGGATTCGCGGGTCTCGCCGGAGGCGTACTGGTACCCGGAACGTCCGCGAATGCGCTGATCGCCGCCGGAGCAGAAGGCCCAGCCGCCGTCGCGTGAGCTGGGACCGTTGCCGGTGAGCAGGACCGCGCCGACGTCCGAGGTCTGACGGGCATGGTCGAGGGCCCGGTAGAGCTCGTCGACGGTGTGGGGGCGGAAGGCATTGCGGATATCGGGACGGTCGAATGCGATGCGCACGCACCCCAGGTCGGTGCCGTCGGGTTTGACCGCGCGGTGGTAGGTGATGTCGGTGAAGTCGAATCCGGAGACTTCACGCCACTGGGAGGGGTCAAAGATTTCAGAAACCGTCATGACCCCAAGCCTATCGCCTGTCGACTGGCCGATAGTCTTGCCTCATGGCTGATGTGCAGCAGTTTCCGGAGTCGATCGCCGAGCTCGTGCCGAAATTCCATGTTCTCAAGCTTCCCATGGTCACTCGGTTTCGGTCGATCACCGAACGCGAGGTCATGCTCTTCGAAGGGCCCGATGGGTGGGCCGAGTTCTCCCCATTCACCGAATACGGATCGGTCGAATCCTCCCGCTGGCTGCAGGCCGCACTCGAGTTCGCAGGTCTGCTGCCGGAGTTCGCGGGTCCGCTGCCGGCTGCCGAGGCTGGCAGCGGCACGGTTGATTCTGCGCCTGAAACCGTTGGCCAGAGTGTTGCCGTCAACGCGACCCTGCCGGCATGTGCGACCGCGGAGGTGGGGCCGATTCTTGCTCGCTATGGGCCCGTCGGCACTGTCAAAGCGAAGGTGGCCGAACACGGGTTCGCCTCGTTGCCGGAGGACTTGGACCGGTTGCGCGAATTCCGGCGGCTGTTTCCTGAGACGACTCTGCGCCTTGACGCGAATGCCGGTTACGAGCTGCCGGAAGCGCTTGCCGCCTGCACAGAATTCGCGGAATTCGACCTGCAGTACTTCGAGCAGCCGGTTGCGGCAGTTGAGGACATGGCACGACTGCGTGAGCAGCTCTCGGCACGGGAACTGCCCGTGGTCTTGGCCGCAGACGAGTCGATCCGAAAGGCCGAAGATCCGGTGAGAGTCGCCGAACTGGGCGCCGCCGAGGTTGTCATCGTCAAGGTCCAACCACTGGGTGGTATCGCTGCCGCACGTTCAGTCCTGGAAGCCTGCGGTCTGCCGGCTGTTGTGTCCTCGGCGTTGGAATCCTCCGTCGGGTTGGCCGCCGGTGCTCAGCTGGCGGCCACGCTGCCGCGCACCCAGCGAAGCCGAGAGCTTCTCGGCGAGCACCCTGCGTGCGGTCTGGGCACGGCGCGGCTCTTCGCCGAGGATGTTGTGGGGTCCGCCCAGAGCCTGAGACCTGTCGACGGGCAGATACCGCTCACGCGAATCGTCCCGGACCCACAGCGTCTGGAGACGCTGGCAGTGGATCCGGGACGATTCGACTGGTGGGAGAAACGGCTGCAGGAGTGCTGGACTGCTCTGCTCAGCCGGCGTTCTTGACTGCCTCGACGAAGGCCGCTGCGGTGTCAGGAACGATATTCTCATCGCCGGTGTCGGCGATGTTGGCGGCGGTGACGATGTTGTTGCCCACACGGCTGGTGACGGTGTCGGTGTTGAGAACGGTCTGGCCACCGGCTTCGATGTTGGCACGCACGCCCACGGTCTCGTCGGCGCCGTCAACGGTGGCGTCGAAGGTCTCGTAGGACATGTTCATCTCGATGCCCTGGGACTTGATGGTCACATCACTGCACTTCTCGGCGATCTTCGTCGAGTTCTTGAGCTGAGAACCGGCGGCATCCTCATCGGCCAAGCTCATAAGGGCAACGCTCAACGTGTTGTCTGCGGAAGCTCCTGCCAAGGTGGTGCCGTTGCTCGACTCGCTGGCGTTGAGGGCAGACATTGCCAGATCCTTGCACTCGGCAGGCTCGTATTCGGCACTTTCGAGAGCCTTGATGGCTTCGCTGCCCGAGGCGTCTCCGATGTCGACCGACTTGAACGACTGGCCACCGGCATCGGTGGATTCGATGATCTTCTTGAGCTGAGCTTCGTCGAGCTGCTTCGCCTCGGGTTTTTCGGCGGCCGCGGACTTCTGCTCTCCTGCAGCATCTTCTTTTGCGGGCCCGGATCCCGAACAGCCTGTCAGGGCCAATCCGGCGATGAGAGCGATGGCGGGGAGTACGCGTTTCATAGGTGACCTCTCGGAGTCAACGTTCAATCAGAAGGAGGAAAGGCGGTCACGATTTTGTGACCGTTATAACCATAAACAGAAGTTGCATTCGAGTTGGCATCGACATGTGCCGAATCCGACACATCTGTTGTTTCGGCTGCCGGCTCGTCTTCCTGCGCCGAGGCGATGTGCACTGTCGTGACCTCGGTCTGGCCCACGGTTGTGAAGTGCTGAGTGCGCTTGCCCGGGATGATCGGGTCGTGCATGGCCGCGGCCAGACGACCCGTGAAGGTCAGGCGCCCCTTCTTGTCGGCCCGTTGCGGATAGTCGTTTGTTCCTGTGGGTCCGACGACGGAGATGTCGTAGCGGCGGCCCGGTTCATACAGGCCCGGCGTGCGGACTCGGAAGCTTCCGGTACCGGTCAAGGAGAAGCCCGCCGCGCTGACCGAACCGAAACACACGATCTGGGCCCGTCGTCGTGAGATCTCGACTCGCCACCCGTGGATGTCGAAGAGGGCATGGCCTGTCAGATACGAGAACTCGCCACCGTCGGCGACCCGGGGACCACCTCGGCGCTCGATGCTGCGACGGTCGGAGCTGGCATAGTCACGTTGGCGGCGCAGGGTCTTCAGCCAAGCTCCCAACTCGCGTTCCCAGCTGGTCCAGTTGTGCAGACCCGTGGTGCGGGGGAACCACGAGTGGCGGATTCCGAGTGAGTTCAACCGCGCGGAGAAGCGTTCTCCCTGCTGGTTGACCATGGACTCGAGGAGGTCACGGTCCTTTGACTCCTCGAGGCTGCCTGAGCCGGCGCTGAGCCACAGGTGCAGGCCCTGGAGGTTCTCCGCCAGGCCGTAGGGGGAGTTCGCGATCCATTCGCTGCGGTCGGCGACGGGATCGCCGAACAGGGTCATCGACTTTGCGCCCTCTCGCATGGCGATGATGTCGAAGGCCGGTATCGCAGACAGGGGGTCGAGTGGGGAGGAGAAGGCCGCGGCCCAGCTGTAGCGGTCCGGATGCCAGGCGGCGTATTTCATTGCCCCGTAGCCGCCCATGGACAGCCCTGCCAGGAGTTGGTTCTCCGGGGCGAAGTCCACCGAGAAGTTCTTGGCCAGGAATTCCGGGATCTCCTTGGTGTGGAAGGTCGGCCAGTCGTGGACCTCGCTGCCGACAGCCACACGAGAGTAGGTCCCTGCTCCTGCATCGGGCATGACGACCAGGTAGGGCGAGTCGAGTGTGAGCTCCTCGGCCGCACCGAAGTCGGTCCATGATCGGAAGTCATCGCCGCCGCCGTGATAGAGGTGGATGACCGGGCTGACCTCCTGCGGGATTCCGGGCAGCAGTACGCGCACACCGACGGTGCGACCCAGCGCGGGGGAGTAGATGAAGAACTCCCGCAGTCGGTTCGACAGCTTGCGTTTATCGCGGATGTGCCACTTCCTCGCGTCCTTGCCGCGAGGCTCGGGACCGAGGAACGAGCTGTTCTGGTCGAGGGTCGGGAAGCGTCCTCTGTGGGAGCGGGCGGCAGTCAGCGAACGGATTGCACGCGCCCCAACCGCGAAAAGAATCGATCGGCGCATGGGTCAACCGTAGAGAGTCAACGTGAACCGCAGGTGGGTTAGTGGTTGAATATCAGGTGATGTTGAATTCGAGCGCAGTAGCGCAGCAGATTGCCCGTGGGGTGGCTTCGTCCGGAGTCACCGAGGTCGTCATCGCGCCTGGTTCTCGGTCGGCGCCGTTGATCTATGCGCTCGCCCCCCTCGCCGAGGCGGGGGTGGTCCGTACGCATGTGCGCATCGATGAGCGTGATGCTGGGTTCCTGGCATTGGGGTTGGCGCGAGGTCTGCGCGCGAAGCAGAGTCGTGCCGGTGGCGCTGGGGCGCGAGCCAGTGATGCGGGCGCGCGTGCCGGAGCCGTTGCCTTGGTGACGACTTCAGGTTCGGCGGTGGCGAATCTGCATCCTGCGGTGCTCGAGGCCTCCTACGGTCATCTTCCGCTCATTGCAATCACGGCAGACCGTCCCGCCCGACTGCGGGGGACTGGTGCCAATCAGACGATCGACGACCAATCGCAGGTACTCAGTGATGTGCGGGCCCACGTCGATGTGCCCGCGGGAAGTGCTGACGCAGGTCGCCTGTTCGCCGAGGCAGTTGCACATTCGCTGGGCACTGGTGCAGGCGCAGGTTCGGGCACGGGCACAGATTCGGGCCCGGGCACAGCTTCGGATTCGGATTCGGACTCGGGCATGGGCACGGGCGAGGCCGGCCCCGTCCAGTTCAACGTGCAGTTCGATGTGCCTCTTGTGCCGACAGTGACGGAACTCGCCGAGTGGAAGGCAACAGCGCAGTCATTAGCGGCTGGGGGCGCGAATGAAGCCTCGAAAGCTGAGTTCGCGTTCGCGGACTCAGCTGTTGTCGCAGACTCAGCCAGAGACGTTTCCGTGACGGTTCTCCCGGGCACGGTCATCGTCGCCGGTGACGCAGGTGGTCACTCAGCCCATGTGTTGAAGTCATTGGCCGAGGAATACGCGATCCCTGTTCTGGCCGAGCCCTCGAGCCCCCTGACTTCCGAACTGCGAGGCTCGCGGTCCGCAGTCCCGGCACACGCGAGGGTGCTCAACGAAAGCGAGGATCTGCGCACAGCGATCAAGTCCGTGATCGTGCACGGAAAACCGACTCTGACCAGACCTGTTGCTGCTCTGCTTGCCGACTCCGAGGTATCGGTCCAGCGTTTGCCTGATGATGTCGACGCTGTGTCACTCTCGGTCCGGCGGTCGGAATCACCCGCGGTCGCCGCTGGTACCGGCAGCGGCGGCGACAGCACTGCCTCCGACGCTGCGGCCGACCCCAACACCGTCTCCGGCGGGACACACTTCCACCCGAGCGTGGACACGAGCTGGCGAGATGAGTGGGTGAGAGCCGGTGAAGCAATCATCGCCCAATCGCGTCAGGCACGTGGGGCCGAGTCGACGCAATCGAGCGCACGAGCGATCACCGAACAGTTGGCCAGCCGGGCGATCAACCTCTTCGCGGCGAGTTCAAATACGATCCGCTATCTCAGCGAAGCCACCGATGTCCGCGCGCACGTTCACGCGTCGCGCGGGCTGGCTGGTATCGATGGTCTGGTCTCGACGGCGGCTGGGCTGTCCCTTGGTCTTGGCAAGCAGGTGGTGCTCGTCATCGGTGACATCGCAATGCTCCACGATGTCGGCGGCCTGCTAACGCCGAGCGCAGAAGAGGCTGGGGACGTGATCATCGTCGTCCTCAACGATGATGGTGGTGCGATTTTCTCCGGCCTCGAGCATTCGCAGGAACATGTGGCGCCGTACCTCGAAAGATATTTCACCGTTCCTCACGGTCGAGATTTCAAGAACCTCGCTGCAGGCTATGGATGGGAGTACTCCCGGGTGGGATTCCGCAAGGAGTCCAGTCTGCTCGACGATTTCATCGCGGAGTTCGAATCCAATTCAGAGATCGAGACAGCCGCGCGTGGTGTCGACGCATTGGAATCAAACCAGGTGACGCGGATGCGACGCGGCCGCCGGATCATCGAAGTTGACCTGACCTGAATACACCTGCACCGAACTGATCTGAGGTCGGGGTGGTCCCGAAGTCCTCTGATATCTGGGCCGCGCGGGGATTGCAATTGGCTGGAAGGAATGCAGCTCCTCAGCCGCATTGCCTGTTCAGCCGGTATCTCTGAGGACTAGCTTCTCGAAGAGATCTTCTACGGGGCTCGGGGTGAGGAAGTCGACAACGTCATCTCTCGTCTCTTCGGTGGAGGTCGTGTTCGTCTCCGTCGAAGAAGCCGTGTTCGCATTCATGGTGGAAGTCGTACTCGGATCCGGCGGTGGATGACTGAACTTGGTGACGAACGGGGGAATGGCTGTTTCGTATTCTTCGCCGGTGGGCGTGGAGACGGTGAGGTCATCGGCAGTTGCCTCGTGCTTCCACCCGGGATGTTCCTTGGCGTAATTGCAGGCCGCGCACAGTCCGGACGCGTTGGACCACTCAGTTTCGCCGCCCTCGGCGACCGGAGTCACATGATCGGCGTGCTTGATCGGGGCGTCGCACCACGGTGTCCGGCAGACATCGTCACGGAAGACGACCATTCGTCGCAGCAGACCACGGAACGTGCGTTTGCGCGAGTCCATGCTGACCAGCTGTCCTGTGTCCGGTGATGTGAACATGCGCCGAATGAAAGTTCTGGCTCTATTCGCCGCCAGGAAGTTCCGTGCCGTCTTCGCAGGAAGCGGGCCATAGCTCGGAATCCACGCGGGAACCCGTCCGTCTGAGAAGAGACTCTCGGCTTCCATGACGACGTGGACTTCGGTGGGCACGCTGTCGGCAGAGTCCTGACCGGTAAGACGTTCCACGAAGATATCGGCCATCAGCTGATTGCGGGTACGGTCGAAGTCCTGGCCGATCATCCTGCGCTCGGCGGCGGTGGCCTCCAAATTCTCATAGGCAGCGACGGCCTGCTGCAGAGGCAACGTGGCACTGAGCTGTGCCATGCCGTTGTTGAGCGCCTTCAGGGACACATGACGGTCTGCCCTCGCCGATTCGGCTCTCTCATGTGCATTGTCGGACGACACATTGGCCGCCAGCGCGCGAGCTTCTGTACGCAGTCGGCGACTGCCGGCTGCCGAAGCCCGGTCTTTGAGTTCCTCGTCGACGAATTCACGCTCTTCGGGAGTGAGCCAGGAGGTCTCATCGGCGATGATGCGAGCTTTGGCTTCGGAGATGGATCCGCTGGCCAGGGCCTCAAACGTGCGGGGCAGATCGTTGACCACAGCTTTCGAGGTCGATAGAAATTTTCGTCCGGTCGAGGGCGATACTCTCTTGGCCAAGGCGATCTCATTGCCAGCGTATTTTCCCTGTTCCCGCTTCGGTACATCGTTGGCGGCGTCTTCGCGCTGGCGGTGCTGGTGAAAAGCCACAGCCTCTCGCGCCTGAGCAGCTGCCGCGGCCGACGTGAGCTCCTCGAGAGCGCGAATGCGAGTCTGAGCTTCCCACGCATCATCTGCCGGTTCGAGATCACGCAGTGTCTGGCACCACCGACCGATATCGGTGGTGATGCCCGGTGTCCGGGCCCACGAACCAGGACCCCGATATTCGGGGTGGTCCGGGTCGTTCGCGGGATGCGTGAACATGTGACAAGGGTATGCCGAGGCACTGACACAGCCACTGACACGAGCCGCCAGAACCTTGACGCAGTGTCAATCCGGTGAGGCCACTGGCCTGTCAATCCGGCGAAGCAGTCAGACTATTATTTCAACCCCAGCGCCTGGTTAGTCCAACCGAGCGTCCAGTTACCCTGACGCGCGTTATTCCAACCCCAGCGCACGGCGCATCGGAGCGAATTTGGCTTCGGTCTCGGCCACCTCGGCGAGGGGATCCGAATCGGGCATGATGCCCGCACCGGCGAACAGACGGATCCGATTGCGGTCCTCGAGCTGTCCACAGCGCAGAGCGATGCCGAACTGTCCGTTGCCGCGATCGTCCATCCAGCCGACCGGTCCCGAATACCGTCCGCGATCAAGTGGCTCCAGCTCATCCACGTGGGCGACCGCGCTGGCCTGCGGGTATCCGCCCACAGCGGCGGTCGGATGCACGGCGGCTGCGATGTCGAGGGCATTGAGGCAGGAGTCCTCCGGCAGGTGCGCAGAGGCGTCGGAGGCCGAATGGATGACGTTGGCCAGAGGCAGCAGGTGCGGTCGCTCATCGACGCTGACATCGTCGGCGACAGAGCTGAGACTGCGCTGCAGTGAGGCGATCGCGAAGGCGTGCTCGGTGCTGTCCTTGTGCGCGCTCAGCAGCTTCCTGGCCGCAGGCATCTCCGAGGTCGGGTCGTTCTCCACCCGATACGTGCCCGCGAGCACGCGCGAGGTCACACGGGCGTTCTCCACCCCGATGAGCAGCTCCGGGGTGGATCCGATGAGACCCGCGACATCGAAGGTCCAGCAGCTGGGGTAGCTGCGGTTGAGCTCACCCAGCACGGACCGCACATCGATGTCATCATCGGAGGTGACCAGCTCGTCCCGAGCCAGCACGATCTTGCGCAGCGTGGAATCCTCGGTGAAGGGGTCCACCTCGGCGGAGTCTCCGACGGGGGTGAGCATCTGCGAGACCTTGGCGACCAGGTCCGCCCACGAGGAACTGTCAAGATCACCGGGGGAGGACGTCGCCGAGGTGACCCGGCGCAGCGGTTCGGACTTGAGCACCGGTGGGACCGGGGTTGCGCCCTCGGTCATGATCGATGTCATCCAGACGCGCCCGCCTCGGCGTCCGAGGACGAATTCGGGGATATGGATGAGGGAGTCGACCTCGGACTCGCCGGAGTAGGCGACTGTGGCGAAGCACATCAGTCCCGAGCCGAGCATGTCGACCTCGTCTTCGATGCTCGCGGCGTCCGTGATGGCCTTCCAAGCACTGGAGAGCTCGGTGAAGCGGTCGCGGCCGCGGGCGCGGATGCGCAGTGTGCGGCCGAAGCCGATGAGGCCCGAGGTGTCGCGGACCCAGCAGGAGAACGCCGAGGTGGGCAGGAGTTCCAGCGTCTCCTCGACGGAGGTGGGAAGCCCGGATTCGAATGGGAAACCCGGGCCCGGTTCGACGTCGTCGACGAAGCGAGAACTCACGTGCAGGCGCGGGGGTGCGGTGCAGATGTCAGAGGTGCTGAAGGTCGTAGTCATTTCAGCCCCACTCTAGTCCAGAAAATCGTCGCATCCGCCCCAGCGAATTCGCCGAAGTGCGCTGACTGTGGCGAGTTCCACACGGCGAACAGCAGGGAAACCGGCCCGCGAATTCGCCCCCGGGTTCAGGTGTTGAGACAATGGTGGCATGAACCGTGCTCAGCTGGACAAGCAGCCCGACGACGTCGCGTCGATGTTCGATGACGTCGCCTCCCGCTACGACCTCACCAACGACGTGCTCACCTTCGGCCTGGCGCGCACCTGGCGCCGGACGGTCGCACATTCGGTGGCTGCCGGCCCCGGCGAACGTGTCCTCGATCTTGCAGCCGGGACGGGAACGTCATCGATGACATTCACCCATCACGGCGCCGAGGTCGTCGCCGGCGACATCTCACAGGGCATGCTCTCCGAAGGGCGCCGCAGACACCCCAAGATCGACTTCATCTACGCCGATGCGATGGACCTGCCGTTCTCCGATGCCAGCTTCGACGTCGTCACGATCTCCTTCGGCATTCGCAACGTCAATGACGTGGACACCGCATTGGCAGAGATGCTGCGCGTGCTCAAGCCCGGTGGCCGCCTCATCATCTGCGAGTTCTCGACCCCGACATTCGACCCCTTCAGCCTCGTCTACAAGGAATACCTGATGCGGGCCCTGCCCGCTGTGGCGAAGGCTGTGTCCTCGAACCCCGAGGCCTATGTCTACCTCGCCGAGTCGATCCGCGCCTGGCCTGACCAGGACGAATTCGCTCAGCAGATCCTCGACGCGGGCTTCGACCAGGTCAAGCATCGCAACCTCACGGGCGGAATCGTCGCCGTCCACCACGCCCTCAAGCCGTGAACGAATTCTCCGCCGAGGTCATCGTCGTCGGGGCGGGTCCTGCCGGATCGGCCATCGGCACCTACCTCGCTCAGGCCGGCCATGAGGTCATCATCCTGGAGAAATCCGGGTTCCCCCGCGACAAGATCTGCGGCGATGCCCTGACCCCGCGCGCGGTCAAAGAGGTCGGCTACCTCGGTATGGAGACCCCCGAATCCGAGGGGTGGCACAAGAACCGGGGACTGCGCCTCATCGGCGGCGGGCATCGGTTGGAGATCGACTGGCCCGATATCGACGGCACCCCGAACTATGGGCTGACGAAGCCGCGGATGGGCATGGACGAGGCATTTGCCCGTCACGCCCAGCGCAGCGGTGCCAGGCTGTTCGAGCAGGTCAAGGCCATGTCCCCGGACATCGGCGAGGACGGCTGGATTCAGGGCGTCCACGCCTCCGGCACCGACCATCGTGGTCGCAGGGTGGGCCCCGAGGCACACTTCAGCGCCCCAATCGTCATCGCCGCCGACGGCGTCTCCTCACGTCTGGCAGTGGCCATGGGCTTGGAGAAGCGCGACGACCGACCGATGGGTGTGGCCGTGCGCGCCTACCATTCCTCGCCAAGGCATGCCGACGACTACATCGAGAGCTGGGTCGAGATGCGCTCGCGCAATTCGGCAGGCGAGTCCGAGGTTCTGCCCGGCTATGGCTGGCTCTTCCCCCTGGGCGACGGCACGATCAACATCGGTGCCGGTCTGCTGGACTCCTCGCCTCAGTTCGGATCCGTCGACTTCCGCACCATGATGGGACAGTGGATCGCGGACATGGGGCACGAATGGGGCATCGACGAATCCACTTCGTTGGGGCCGATCAAGTCCGCGGCACTGCCGATGGCCTTCAACCGGACTCCGCACTTTCACAAGGGACTCCTGCTCGTCGGTGATTCGGGTGGGATGGTCAATCCATTCAACGGCGAAGGCATCGACTATGCCCTCGAGTCCGCTCGTCTGGCCGCCGAGGTGATCTCCACTTATTCCCGCTACCCGAAGCATGTGATGCGTGAGAAGCTGCAGGAATACCCGGCACTCGTGGGCGACTCCCTGGGCGGCTACTTCACTCTGGGACGCGTTTTTTCCGCCATTATCGGCCACCCTGCACTCATGCAGTTCGGAATCAAGTACGGTATGGGTGTTGACGTTGTGATGGAGTTCGTCGTGAAATTGTTGGCGAACCTCTACCGCGACCCGAAGGTCTCTGAGGCTGATCTCATCGACCGGGTGATTTCAGCTCTCACCCGAATCGTGCCTGCCACCAGCAATGCATGAGCTCAGCAGCGACTACAACTCTGACTACGATGAATGACGAGGACATGAGCCACCTAGCCTCTCCGGCGACTTTTATTGGTGCCGATGCCCAGCTTGCGGCGGATATCTCCACACAGTTGGAAGCCGTCGAGCGCAGGCTCTACGAAGTGACCGAGCAGACACGGAAGCTGCCGGACACCACCTCCAAACATCTCCTCGCGGCCGGCGGAAAACGGGCCCGCCCCAATCTGCTGCTGCTCACTGCCCGCCTCGGCGAGGCGAACCGTGACGCGATCATCGATGCAGCCGTTGCTGTGGAGCTCATCCACCTGGCCTCCCTGTACCACGATGATGTGATGGACGATGCTCCCGTGCGCCGTGGTGCACCTTCCGCGCACGAGGTGTGGGGCAATTCCGTGGCCATCCTCACCGGCGATCTCCTGTTCTCAAAGGCCTCGGGCGTCACCGCGAAGCTGGGTCCAGAGGCTGTGCGGGTCCAGGCCGAGACCTTCGAACGTCTCGTCCTCGGTCAGCTCAACGAATTCGCCGGCCCGCCGGAGGACGCGGATGCGATCGAGCACTACATTCAGGTGCTCGCGGACAAGACCGGATCCCTCATCGCCACCTCGGCGCAGTTCGGGGTCATGTTCTCACAAGCGGATCAGGCCCTGGCCGAACCCGTGCGGATCTTCGGCGAACGCGTCGGCATTGCCTTCCAACTCGCCGATGACATCATCGACCTGACGACCACCTCGTCGGTGTCGGGCAAGACTCCGGGCACTGACCTGCGCGAACGCGTCCCCACCCTGCCGGTGCTCTACGCCAGGGCCGCCGCAGCCGGCGGTGACGCGACCGCCGCCGAGGTGGTCGAACTTCTGGACGCGGACCTGAGCTCGGACGAGGCTCTCGAATCCGCCCGTGCCGCTCTGGCCGCCCACCCGGTGACGGCCCGAGCCCGCGCCGAGGCGGTTCGCTGGGCTGACGATGCGAAGGCCGCTCTGGCACCGCTGCCCGACGGTGTGGTCAAGGAATCTCTGTTCACGTTCGCTGATTCTGTAGTCACCCGCAGCGCCTGACCATGTCGGATACGGTTCGGGCGCAGCCGCTTGACGCCGAGCTCCGGCGACGTCTGACTCCGGTCGATTGGGTCGGTCTGGGCATCCTCGTACTCGTCCTCGTAGTGGGGCTGAGCTGGTCGAAGTGGATGCCCTATTGGGACAAGGCCTGGACGCTGAGCCAGACGTCGGTCTGGGACGGCAGTCCGCTCTTCGAAGCTGCGGGGGAGACGTTCTCCCTGGCTGGAGCCTGGGACTTCACCCTCGTGTACTTCATTGCCGTGTGGAAAGCACTGCTCGTGGCACTCGTGGTGGCTGCGGCCATCGACGCACTGGTGCCGCGCGATTGGCTGCGGCGCGTGATGAATCGTCGGAGTCACACCAGCCAGTCACTCGTCGGCGCGGCGATGTCGCTGCCGTCCATGATGTGCACCTGCTGTGCGGCTCCGGTGACTGCTGGCCTACGTGGTTCTGGGGTCAGGCGCAGCGCTGCCTTGGCCTACTGGGTGGGCAATCCGCTGCTCAACCCCGCTGTTCTGATCTTCCTCGCGCTCATTCTGCCCTGGGAGTACGTCCTCACCCGGCTCGTGGTTGGACTCCTCATCGTCGTCGGAGCCAGTGCCCTCATCGGCCGTTGGATCAAGGGGCGCGCCGAGGCGGTCCCTGAGCCGAGTGCCGAACCGACCCAGTTCTCCGCCCTTCCCGTCCGCTACCTCCGGTCGCTGTCGAAGTTCACCCTCATCCTCGTGCCCGAGCACCTGGCCCTTGTCTTCATCGTCGGTCTCATCAGTCCGTGGCTCTCGGGCGTCTACGGGCTCGAAGCGCAGGTGGGCGGCTTCGCGGTGCTCATCGCCGCACTCGTGGGCACACTTCTGGTGATCCCGACCGGCGGCGAGATACCGATCATCCTTGCGCTCTCAGCGGTCGGAGTGGGCGCGGGCATCACCGGCGCATTGCTGATCGTGCTTCCGGCACTGAGCATTCCCTCGATGGTCATGGTCGGCAAGTCCCTTGGCTGGCGCACCACCACCGCCATGGGTACCGCGGTGGCTTTCGGCGGAGTGCTCTCCGGCGTAGTGCTCGTGCTCGTGAGCTGATGTCAGATCGGCCAGACTGCCAGACAGCCAGACAGCCAGATCGGCCCGACTGTCAGACGGTCAGACGTCGGAGCGTGAGAAACGAACCGGCGGCGAACACGACGCAGATTCCCAGAGCCCAGAGCGTCAGTCCCACGCTCTTCGTCTCGACGAACCACATCCAGACCTCAGGCCAGGCACTGTTGAGGCTGACGAGCGCAGCACCGCCGAGCAGGACGAGGGCGATGGCGATCAGTGACGTGGTGAGGATGAGAGCACCGAAGCGTTTGAGCACGATGGCGAACCAGAATCCCAGGATGAACGTGAGCATGGTGAGGGCGAAGTAGGTCAGCCCGGCTGCGAACGGCCCGTCTTCCCATACCCAGGGGAGATAGGCGAAGTAGCCGTTGATGCCGTAGCCGTCTGTCACCTGTTCGAGGAGTCCGAGGAACACGAAGACGGCCGATATCGCCACGGCGCTGATGCCTGCCGCGGTCAGCGATCCGAGGTAGAACTCGCGTCGGGTGAGGCTCATGGCCTGGGAGAAGTAGAAGGTCAGATTCATCGCCTGGGCTCCGACTACGGCGAAATACCACAGCGGGGCCTGCGATCCACCGCTGTACATCGGTCCGTCGACTCCGGAGGCGGAGATGATCCAGTGGACGAGCAGCGTGACCAGCCAGGCTCCGCCGAGCACAAGGGCAGGCACCCAGATGAAGGTCTGCGTATTGATGAACTGGAGCCTGACGACTCCGAGTGTTCGGCTCTTCGGGCGGGCTGAGGTCTGAGCGTCGATGGTTTCTGCTGTCGCGGTCATGTCTGAAAACTCCTGACGTCCGTTGCGGTGAGCTCGGTGGAGTTCGTGGGTTCGGCGCCTGCCTGTGTGGTCCGGACGACCATCTGTTGGAGAGACACCGGAGTGAGGTCCAGGTTCGTCTGTGTGATGAACTCGCGATCGGTGTCGGAGAGGCGTCCGAGGAATGTCACAGAGGACACGCGGCCCAATGCCTCGCGGTGGATGACCTCTCTCCCAGCGATGAGCCGCTGAACGGATTCAGCGTCTCCGACGACGTTGATCGCCCGGGAGCGGGCCTCCTCCGTGGATTCGTTCATGATGATCTCGCCGCCGTCGATGACTATGACGTTCTCGATGAGGTCTGCCACTTCATCGATGAGGTGGCTGGAGAGCACGATCGTGCGTGGGCACTCGGTGTAGTCGGCGATGAGGTGGTCGTAGAACATCTGTCGAGCTACGGCATCGAACCCGAGATAGGGTTCGTCGAAGAATGTGACCTCGGCTCGGGAGGCCAAGCCGATGATGACGCCGATCGCTGACTGCTGTCCTCGGGAGAGCTTCTTGATCGGGGTCTTCAACGGCAACGCGAAGTCGGCGATGAGCTCTTCGGCGAAGGCTTGGTCCCAACGAGGGAAGAAGAGGCGAGCCGTTGCGAGCGCGTGCTTCGCTGTCGCGTCGTCGGGGTACTTCTGGCTCTCTCGGACGAAGCACATGCGATTGAGAACTCGGGAGTTCTCGTAGGGATTCTCGCCGAAGATCTCTACTTCACCGCTGGTGGCGAAGTTCTGTGCTGTGAGGATCGACATCAACGTCGTCTTGCCGGCACCGTTGCGGCCCAGCAGGCCGTAGATCGAGTCCTGTTCGATCGACAGGCTCACATTGTTGAGGGCAGTGGTCTGCTTGTACGTCTTCGTAAGGTTGCGCACATCGATGACGGTGGTCATCTTCACCCCTTCGTGGTGGTTGGGTCCAGGCTGTGGGCAACGCCGAGTTCGTCGGAGCGTTCGGCGATGAGTGTGATGACGTCATCGCGGCTGAGCCCGAGCCTGGTCGCTTCGGACAGGAGCGGCGCGATGAAGTTGTCGGAGAAGGTGGTCCTGTATTCGGTGATGAGCAATGTTCGAGCTCCTTCCTTGACGAACATCCCGATGCCGCGTCGCTTCTCAAGGACACCTTTGGCAACGAGTCTGTTGACTCCCTTGGCTGCGGTAGCGGGGTTGATCGAATAGAAACTTGAGAGTTCGTTCGTCGATGGCGCACGAGACATTTCGGGCAGGGTGCCATTGATGATCGAATCTTCGACCTGTTCGGCGATCTGTGCGAACAGCGGTTTGGCTTCGTCGATCACGTCTGCTCCATCTGTGTTGGTTAGTTACTCAACTAACTAACCATGGAACCAGGTGTGGCGTCAAGAGATATCTTTCCTACGAGAGTGGTTAGAGCCTGCGGTGACTCTGGCGGATCAGATCGATGCAGAGCAGCAGAACGGCGATCCAGATCACGAAGAAGCCGATCCACCGCGTCGTCGACATCGACTCTCCGAGAATGTAGACACCGGTGATGAACTGCATCGTCGGAGTGATGTACTGCAGCATGCCTACCCACGAGAGGGGAATCCTCCGGGCGGCCGCACTGAATAGGATGAGCGGAATAGCCGTCGCCGGGCCCGTGATGAGGATGATGATGACATGACCGGCGCCGAAGCCGGTGAAGGTCGAGAGCCCCATGACCCCGAGAATCAGCAGGTAGACGGCGCTGGGAATGGTCAACACAGCAGACTCGATCGTCATTCCCTCCAGGGCACCGACTTGATTGCCGACCTTATTCTTCACCAGGCCATAGAGCCCGAAGGAGATTGCCACAGTGAACGAGAGGTACGGCATTCGGCCGAGTCCGAGACCGACGATGATGACGGCGATGAGTCCGAATCCGGCCGCCGTCCACTGCAGGGGCCGCAGCTTCTCGCCGAGGAAGATGACGCCCAAGCCGATGGAGATGAGCGGGTTGAGATAGTAGCCCAGCGACACCTCGACGAGGTGGCCGGTTTCGACTCCGTAGATGAACGCCGTCCAGTTGATGGCGATGAGCACGGCAGCCAAAGTCAGCATCCAGAAGGTGCGACCGGACCTGATGACCTGCCAGGTGCGTGCGAAGCCACCGGTGAAGACCAGGAGGATGGCGCAGAAGAGCAGAGACCAGACGACCCGATGTGAGACGAGCTCCAGTGCACCCGTAGGCGCCGCTGCGGCGAACAGCAGAGGGATGAGTCCCCACAGCAGGTAGGCGGAGAGGCCGTTGATCAGACCGGCACGGCGGAAGGCGTTCTCATCGGGGGCTGAATTTGCGATCACACACAGAGTCTAGTGAGCCGCAGCAATCTGCCAGACCACGGGTGTCGTGGACTCAGCCCAGGGACGGTCGTCGTCGGCTCTGGCGGACCATGTCCGTGCACAGCAGGATGACGGCGATCCAGATGATGAGGAACCCGATCCACCTCGTCGTTGACATCGCCTCACCGAAGAGCGCGACGCCGAGGATGAACTGCATCGTCGGGGCAATGTACTGCAGCATTCCCACCCAGGACAGAGGGATTCGCCTGGCGGCCGCGCCGAAGAGAATGAGCGGAATCGCAGTCAGCGGTCCTGTGGCCAGGAGCAGGACGACGTGCCAGGGCCCGAAGCCGATGAATGTGCCCTCGCCCTGCGCGGCGAGGTAGGCGAGGAAGGCCAGGCTGGGAATGGTGAGCACGGCGGTCTCGACGGTCATGCCTTCGAGGGCACCGACCTTCCCACCGACCTTGTTCTTCACCAGGCCGTAGAGACCGAAGGAGACGGCCACGGTGAGCGCCAGGTAGGGAAAACGTCCAATCCCGAGGCCGACAACGATGACGGCGACCGCGCCGAATCCGACCGCGGCCCACTGCAGCGGGCGCAGCTTCTCCTTGAGGAAGATGACACCGAGTCCGATTGAGATGAGCGGATTGAGGTAGTAGCCCAGAGAGATCTCGACGAGGCGGCCAGTTTCGATGCCGTAGACGTAGGTCGTCCAGTTCACGGCGATGAGCACGGATGCCAGGGCCAGCAGCCAGAAGGTCCTTCCTGAGCGCATCACCAGCCAGGTGCGGACAAAGCCCTTCGCGAAGTACAGGAGAATGGCGCAGAAGATCAGTGACCAGATGATCCGATGGGCGACGATTTCGAGCGCGCCCGTCGGTGCCGCGGCGGCGAAGAGCAGGGGGATCAGGCCCCAGATGATGTAGGCGGCGGTACCGTATCCCAGTCCGACGCGTCGGAAGGCGGATTCTTCAGGTGCAGGAGCGTTCACAGGCTGAGTCTAGGCAACTCACAGGAGGCTGGCGATTGCGACTGCTGCCTGAGATGCGGCCGAGAGTCGGGATGCGAGTTTCGTCACGTGTTTGTTAGGAGGTCCTTCATTGCCGATACAATCGGAGATGACTTACTAGAGAGGTGTGAGAATGACGCGTCCCTTCCGTGTGGCTATTGTGGGTGCCGGTCCTGCCGGGATCTATGCGGCCGATCTGCTGACCAAGGCTGAGCGTGACTTCGAGGTCAGCATTGACCTCTTCGAACGCTTGCCGACTCCGTTCGGACTTGTCCGTTACGGTGTGGCTCCGGATCATCCGCGGATCAAGGGCATCATCAACGCTCTCATCAAGGTCCTCGACCGAGGTGATATTCGTCTGTTCTCCAACGTCGAGTACGGTGTCGACATCAAGCTGGAAGAGCTGACAGACCGCTACGACGCGGTGATCTTCTCCACCGGTTGCTTCATCGATGCCTCGCTGAGTCTGCCCGGAGTCGATCTCCCCGGCTCCTATGGTGCTGCTGATTTCGTCAATTGGTACGACTCGCATCCTGATGTGGCCCAGACGTGGCCCCTCGATGCCGAGAAAGTCGCGGTCATCGGCAACGGCAACGTAGCACTCGATGTCGCCCGCGTGTTGGCCAAACAGGCCGATGATATGCACACGACCGAGATTCCCGACCACGTCTACGAGGGTCTGAAATCCTCGAAGGTCACTGACGTTCACGTGTTCGGTCGGCGGGGCCCGGCTCAGGCGAAGTTCACGCCTCTTGAGCTGCGTGAACTGGGGCATGTCAAGGACGTTGACATCATCGTCTACCCCGAAGACTACGAGTTCGACGACGGGTCGCTGGAAGCGATCGAGTCGAACAACCAGACCAAGCAGGTCGCGAAGACACTGACCGACTTCACCATGCGTGAGCCCGTCGGAGCTAAGCGTCGTCTGCACCTGCACTTCCTTCATTCCCCGGTGGCCATCCTCGGCGAGGACGCAGTCACAGGGCTGCGCACGGAGCGGATGGAACTCGACGGCAAGGGCGGGGCAGTCGGCACCGGCACCTTCCATGATTGGGAGATCGACGCAGTGTACCGAGCCATCGGGTATGCGGGCACGGCGCTTCCGCAGCTGCCGTTCGACTCGGGCAAGGGAGTCATCCCGAACCATGAGGGCCGCGTCGTCGATGCTGAAGAGCAGGCAGTCTCTGCCGATGCAGATGTGGTTCAAGGCGTGTACACGACAGGCTGGATCAAGCGCGGCCCCGTCGGCCTGATCGGCCACACCAAGGGTGACGCTTTGGAGACGATCGGCCACATCCTCGATGACCGCGCCGCTGGCGTGCTGACAGAGCCCGTGTACTCGGATGACTCTGCGATCGTCGAACTGCTCGAGTCCAAGGGTGTCGACTACGTGGATTGGGAAGGCTACCACCGTGTGGAGTCTGCTGAGAAGGCTCTCGGCGAGGCCGAAGGCCGTGAGCGCGTGAAGATCGCGACCCGCGAAGGCATGCTGGCCGAGGCCCGCAGCCACCTGCAGGCGGAAGCAGCCAGTCAGCCAGCGTCCGGACACTGATTCCGACGAACTCCGGTTCCGAAGAACTCTGAGTCCGACAAATACTCGGCACAGAAATCTACGAGCGCGTCACCGTAACGGTGGCGCGCTCGTGGTTTGATGGGAGCAATGACGATCCCTGTGACAGAGGAGGAACGGTGAGCGCAGATTCGGCGATGAGGGAAGTGGTCTCGCAGGCCTATGCGCAGCGCCGCGACGCCTGGGAATCTGCCGCCGTGCGGATCAAGCGCTGGCTCAAGCAGCAGCAGAAGGGTCTGCTGAAGAACAAGGACATCTCGCGCCTTGACGTCGACGGGCATCGCATCAAAGATCCGGCCCGCACCTTGGCGAAGCTCGTGGAGAAGGCCGCCGATGATCCCGATCTTCATATCTCGACGCCCCAGGACGTGGAGAATCACATTCGCGACATCGTCGGGGTAAAGGTGCTGTGCAAATCACCGCGAGACCAGAAGATGATGTTCGACTCTCTGACGGATCCTGAGCAGCTCGGCGCTTTTGCCCTCATCGAGCAGAAGAACTACGTCGACCCGCCTAAACCCAGCGGCTACCGGGCCTGCCACGTGACGCTGCAGATCCCTTCCGATCAGGGGGAGCCGGTCTTCGCTGAGATCCAGGTGAAGACCCGGCTGCAGGACGCCTGGGGCGAACTGACCCACGAAGACATGTACAAACCCGGCGCGGCGATGAAGCCCAGTGAGCTGCACGGTGAGTTTGCCCGCGCAATGGCGAACATGCTCGCCACAGTCGATGATATGGCCGACACCCTTGCCGTTGAGCTCTCCGCACTGACGAACCCAGATCTTGATACCACCGTCCCACCAGCTGCCGATGACACGATCGAGGTCAAGGTGAGGGCGACAGGACCGAAATATGCTCTGGCGGTCGACGGCGACGGCCGCCAAGGTCTCATCCCCGCATTCGCCGTGCGCAAACTCAGCGACTCCAAAGGCACGATCAAGGTCAATGACTTCATCAGTGTCGATGACCGTCTGCGAGCCACCGTCGAAGAGGACTCGAAGGGTCTCTACTACATACCGATGGCATTGCCCTGAGGTTCAGCCGAGGCATCAGACTATTTCTGGAGCGCCTGCTCCAGAATCAATTGTGGAGCAGACGCTCTACAATGTAAGGGTGGAAGCGAATAGCCGCGGCCGGCCTCCCGAGTTCGATCGAGCCCGGGCAGTACTCGAGGCCGCACGATTGTTCTGGCGCCTGGGTTACAGCGGAACGTCGACCCGGGACCTGAGCTCGGCGATCGGAATCTCGACCTCGAGCCTCTACTCGGCATTCGGAAGCAAGGCCGGACTGTTCGGCGAATCCGTTCGGGTCTACGCCCGTCGGTACACGGACCTGTACGAAAAGGCCCTCGCCGCGCAGTCCATCAGAACCGTCGTCGATGAGCTGCTGAGGTCCTCAGTCATCGAGTTCACTCAGCCGCCGGACTCACACCCCGGCTGTCTCATCACCAGCGCAGCAATGTCAGAGGTTCCGGCGACGCGAAAGGCGCGCGGAGACATCACCACCATGCTGACGAAGAACGAACGGCTCCTCCGCGCCCGCGTCACCACGGCGATCGACGAGGGGGAGATCCTGGCGGAACCGACGCTGATGCCGTCGCCGGCTTTGTGCAGGCGAACTGGCATGGCCTGGCCGCCCAGGCCAAACACGGTGTGAGGCGCAACGAGCTGCTGCGGGTCGCTGACTTCGCGCAGAGGGCCATGTGGTCGACTTACTCGAGATGAGCCCCGTGCCGTACCGGCGGTCCACTTGGTCATCGCGGTGGCCAGGGCCTTCACCTCGGAGACCTTCGCCTCAGCAGCCGGCCTATCGGATTCGGCTGATACCGCGTGGGGAATACACGGCACCGACGTCGAGGTGGAAGCGCTGAGCGACTCTCGACCAAGGCCCTGCAGGACTGACAGGCTGGTCGGCAGGTCGTCGGCCAGAGCGCTGCCACTGTCGATGACACCGGCGACGAGGTGGACCGACGCCGGAGTCTCAGCGGCAATGCGGCCGATCGAGTCCGGATCGATCGCGCGGGTAGCCGCGGAGACATCCACACCAAGGGCATCGATGCCCGAATGTGCCAGCGCGGACAACCCGCCTCGCAGGCTTCCGTGTGGAGCGGTGACGAAGATCTGCGGGCGCGTGTTCGCCCTGCTCAGGGTGGCATAGGCACGGGAGGTCGCCTCGGCGAGCTCGGTGTCGGAGTGCTTGTCGACATCGGTCGTAAGGGCAGGTTCGTCCAACTGGACCCAGTCGACCCCGGCCGCAGCAAGAATGCTGATGACGTCGACGTAGGCGGTGGTGAGTTCGTCGAGCCGCTCGAACGCCGAGGTGCTTGTGCCTGGGCTCGTCTTCGCCAGTGCCAGCAGGGTCACGGGACCGATGAGCACAGGTCGGATCGTGTGACCGGCGGCTCGGGCCTCCGATACGAGTGAGAGCAGATACTGGGGGCGGGCCCTGAACTGAGTGGAACAACCCGCGAGCTCCGGCACCAAGGGCGCCTGGTTGCCCATGCCCCGAGCCGCAGCGAAGTACTCCTCGACGTCGAAGTCGGTGCCGGTCGGCTCTGATGCGACGAGCCCGACGCTCAGAGCGGTGTCGAGGACATGGTCGTAGTGGGTGTACGAGGCGGGGATCGAATAGTTCTCGTCCAAGCCAAGTTCTCGCAGACGACTGTAGGTGTTCAGCCGCAGGGAGCGCATGGAGTGTGAGAACGTCTCCGCACCGATGCGGCCCGCCCACAAGTCCTCACGGGCCTTCGTCTGCTCGCAGTTCGGGCCGTTGTACGGATAGCCGGAGATGGTGGCTGTGGGAAATGTGCTGAGCATGCCGCCATCCTTCTGCCACGATGAGGACGGCGGCGGTGTCGGTGACCATCGCTGTCACCTGCCGTCATGACCAGGTCGCACAGCGACTCAAACAGTCAGGCAGCGACTTACTGCGTCATGACGGCAGAAGCGACGAGTCAACGACAGCGACGGGACAACGACCGCGAGGGCTCAGCGACAGCGACGACTCAGCGGTAGTTGACGAACTGCAGGTCGAGATCGAGGTCCTTGCCTTTGAGCAGGGAGATGACCTCCTGCAGGTCATCGCGCTTCTTCGAGCTCACGCGCAGCTCCTCACCCTGGATCTGCGCCTTCACGCCCTTGGGGCCCTCGTCGCGGATGTACTTCGAAATCTTCTTCGCATTGTCCTTGTCGATGCCTTCCTTGAGGCTCGCATCGATGCGGTACTCCTTGCCCGAAGGGTACGGTTCGCCGTCGTCGAGGGACTTCAGGGAGATGCCGCGCTTGACCAGCTTCGACTGGAAGACGTCGAGGATCGCCTTCACACGGTCCTCGCTGACGGCCTTCATCTGAATCGCTTCACCGGTCCACGCGATCGAGGCGTCGGTGCCGCGGAAGTCGTAGCGGGAGTTGATCTCTTTGGCCGCCTGATTCAAGGCATTGTCGGCTTCCTGCCGATCGACCTTGCTGACGACGTCGAATGAGGATTCGCTGGCCATGAATGCTCCTTGTGTGGTGAGAAGATGGACGAGTATCTGGTCACCGAGTGTAGTCGAGACGCACAATTGTGACCTGCGTCTATCGAGTTGGCGAATGCGGGTGTGGGCTTGTAGTATTTTCACGTGCTCATCGAGCACGCACTGCGGCAGATTGCCCGAGCGGCCAAAGGGAGCTGACTGTAAATCAGCCGGCATTGCCTTCGAAGGTTCGAATCCTTCATCTGCCACGCAGACTGAAGAAGCCCTGTGATCATCACCTGATCACGGGGCTTCTTCGCATTCACCCCATTGCGCACCCTCATCAACCTCTATAGCGTGGAGGGACGTGGCTAGGACAATGGAGGCACCGCCATGACTGATGATGAGGCTCCTCGCCGGATCAGCTCGCTCGAAGATCGGAACGCGATCGTCGAATCGGCGCTTGACAAGGCCATCAGACGTGGTGACTTCGATGATCTTCCCGGTCTGGGCAAACCTCTGACCGGTCTCCACAGCTCCCAGGATCCTGATTGGTGGATCAAACAGAAGATGGACAGCGAAGACATGAGCGGCGTCGCCCCGGCCGCCTTCCAGCTGCGCAAGGAGAACGCGGTCCTCGAGGACACCCTCGATGCGTTCTCGAAGGAGGCCGACGTCCGCGCCTATCTCGCCGGCTTCAACGATCGAGTCCGGGCCGCCATCATGGACCTGCGCGAGGGCCCACCCGTCTTCACCCCGCCCCGGAAGGTCGAGGCCGATGTCGCGGCCTGGCATCAGCGCCGAAGCGCGAAGGCTGCACAAGCGACGAACCCGCCCCCAACCCCGACGGATGGTCGGGACCAGGAGCGGGAACAGCCGCCTCGGCGATGGTGGCAGCGGAAGCGGAGCTAGCGGATGGTGCGCAGGCGTTCGAGGGCCAGATGGGCAAGCAGTGCCGCCTGATCGCCGAGCACGGAGTCGTCGAAGACGACGAAGGGGGAGTGGTTGTCCCCCTGCCGCTCCTCGGACACGTCCGTGCGTTTGGCGCCGAGCATCATATACGTTCCGGGCACCTCGTGCAGGACGAATGAGAAGTCCTCGCTGGGCATGATCGGGTGCGCGGCGACCTCCACCCGATCCTCGCCCAGCAGGCCGCGCACCTGGTCGAGGGTCCACGCGGTCTCAACTTCGTCGTTGACGGTCACGGGGTATTGAACCTGGAAATCCACCTCGGCGGTGCATCCGTGGGCTTCCGCGATGCCCCTGGCCAGCTGCTTCGACTGGGCCCGCACAATGTCCAGTGACTCCTGGGACAGGGTGCGCACGGTGGCACCGAGGCTCGCCGAGGCGGGGATGACGTTGACAGCCTCACCCGCCTGCAGCTGTGTCACGGACAATGCGATCGGGTCGAAGGTGCTGATACGTCGGCTGACCATGTTCTGCAGTGCCGTGACGAGCTCGGCCAGGGCAGGAACCGGATCGATCGCCGCCTGAGGCTGGGAACCGTGACCCCCGCGTCCATGGAGGGTGATGTGGAGGACGTTGGATCCCGCCTGCAGGGTCCCCGCCTTCGTCGAGACGACGCCCTTGGCTCCCATGTGGACGTGGGCACCGTAGGCGGCGATGACCCGAGGTCCCGCCGCATCGAGGACACCCTCCTTGATCATCACCGAGGCGCCGTTGTAGCCCTCCTCGCCGGGCTGGAACATGAAGACGACATCGCCGGTGAGCTCCGCCCGGTGCGCGTGCAGCAGCTCGACGGCGCCCACGAGTCCTGCGGTGTGCAGGTCGTGACCGCAGGCGTGCATGTTCGCATTCGTCGAAGTGAACGGCTCATCGGTCTGCTCATGAATGGGCAGCGCATCCATGTCCCCGCGCAGGAGGACGGCGGGTGCATCCGCGGGTTTCTGTGGATGTGTGCCGCGCAGGACCGCCACCACCGAGGTGGTCTCAACTCCCGTGCTGATCTCCAGATCGAGGCCCTCGAGGGCGGTGAGAACCGCAGCCTGCGTGTGCGGCAGGTCGAGGCCGACCTCAGGGTCGGAATGCAGCCGTCGTCGCAGATCCTGCAGCTGCGGCAGCAGAGCGCTCGCCTCGCTCAGGAGGGCGCTCACAGCATTCCCACGAGGACGCTGGCGATGATGACGGAACCGGAGCTGACCGAGGTGAAGCCGCCGACGAGCATCGGTGGCAGCATCACGTTGAGAAGGGCTTCCTTCTCATCGTCATCGCGTGCGATGGAGCGTGCCACCTCGTTGGTCAGCAGGTAATCGGCTGGGAAGCCGTACATGGCCGTCAGCGCCACCGACATGCCCAGCGGAGCCTTCCACCTCAGCAGCTTCGTGGCGATGTAGCCACCAGCGACGATGCCGATGCCGCCGACGATGAGGATCGAGATGGTGGGCAGGAACGCGTTGATGACGTCCTGCACGGAGGCCGACACCAGCGGGGCCATAACGATCGCGATCACGCCGGCCATGGCGACGCCGAAGGAGTTCGACCGCTCCATCGCCTTGTCGGGCGACAGGCCGATCGCGGTGGCGGCGATACCGAGGATGAGCGCGAGGATCGACGAGGGAATATGTGTTGGGACGGCCAGCAGAGTCGCAATGGAGCCGCCGACGAGGATGAGGAAGAGCATGAACAGCTGATTGTCGACGAGGAACGCCGGCAGTGTGATGAGTTTCTTCTTTGTGGCGGCCTCTGCCTCTCCTTCGTGATGAGCGGCAGCGAGTTCATGGAGCTCTCCGCTGTCGCGCAGGTTCTTGGCGTAACGACGGAGCAGGAAATTCGTCATCGGCATCGAGGGCAGCGACTGCAGCATGAGAACGAGGGCGGGAAGCACGATGATCGCCGAGGCGGCTCCGGACGCTGTCAGGCCCTCAGTTGTGAGGCTGGTGGCGACGATGCCGCCGGCCAGGGGACCGGAGCCTGCCACGGAGGTCTCGAATCCGAAGATGGGTGCGATGATGAGGAAGATGAGGCCGACGGCGACCGCCATCCCGGAGAGTGCGATGACCACTGAGCGCCATTGCTTGAGCATCACTCGGAGTGGAATGAGCGTACCCATGTGGAAGAGCAGCGGTGCCACGAGGATGGTGTAGACCTGGACGAGCATCGAGTCATCGATGACGGTTTCCGGGACGATGCCGATCTTGGCGAAGATGAAGATGCCCAGCATCGCCACGAGGAGACTGGGGACTCGGGCCTTGGACCAGATCGAGACCAATTCGCCGACGGCGATGAAGCCGAGCACGATCGCGGCAGCGTAGATGCCTTCCATAGCGATCCTTTCAAAGGTGGTAGGTGGTGCATGAGTGCGGTCGTCACATCCACGACGGTGAGGATATGAACTAACTCACAGAGAGTACGTTATTGCCTGTTCTGCACCAGCGCCTATGTCTTTCTCAGTATTCAAGATATTGAAAATGCTTCATGGTCGGTCCTGCTGGCTGAGGCATCGGCTGGTGCAGGGCGTCGTGAGAGCGAATTGAGACGAGGACTGGTGCAGGGCATAGGCTGGACGCATGAGCTTTCTGCAGTTCCTGCACGAACGAGGAATCACCGAACGACCCGGATCGTCCAAGCGCCCCCTGGTGATCGCCCACCGCGGCTATTCCGCGGTGGCCCCGGAGAACAGCCTCGCCGCGGTGGACGCCGCCCGCGCCCTCGGCGTGGACTTCATCGAAGTCGACACCTCGACGAGCGCCGATGGGGTTCCGGTCATCCTCCACGACCCCGACCTCGACAGGACCACGAACCGCAAGGGTCCCGTGGCCAATCTGACGGCGGAGGAGCTGTCTTTCGTCGACGCCGGCTCGTGGATGGGGCCAGGATTCACCGGAGTTCGGATTCCCACGCTGGCAGCTGTCATGCGAGACATCCAGCACCGAGGTGGGGAGCTTCTCCTCGAGCTCAAGGGGGAGTGGTCCTCCGGAGCGGTGGCGCGGATCTCAGAGCTCGTCGTCGAGACCGGCACTGCCGATCGGATGGTCGTGCAGTCGTTCAACACCGAGACGCTCGCCGCCTGCAGAGACATGTTGCCGATGGTGTCGCGCTTCCTCCTGCGCATGGTTCCGCGCCCCGAGGACATCGAGACCGCGCGGGCGCTGGGCGCCGTCGCGATCAACCCTTCATACAAGGGATTCTCTATGCGCAGGTCCGTGGTCACCGAGATTCGGGACAACGACCTGGGCGTCTTCGTCTGGACAGCCGATTCCATGAACGAATGGCGCGAACTCCTCGACGCCGAGGTCGATGGCATCATCACCAACCACCCGGGGCGTCTGCAGGGTTTCCTGGCGGGTCGCTTCGACCCAGTGAAGTGAAATTCTGTGATCTGTGAGTGACGTCACTGAACGCCGATTTGCCCTCGCTGCGCGAAGCCGTGTAAATTCTTACCTGTTGCCCCGATAGCTCAGTCGGTAGAGCATCTCCATGGTAAGGAGAAGGTCAAGGGTTCGAATCCCTTTCGGGGCTCTCGTGCCGCTTAAATGCGGCGCTGGGGCGGGGTAGCTCAGCTGGTTAGAGCGCACGACTCATAATCGTGAGGTCGGGAGATCGAGCCTCCCCCCCGCTACGCCTGAAGAACCTCCATCCGCTGGGTGGGGGTTCTTCTCATTCACGATTTCGTTCCCCAGTAACTGGGCCAGTGTGATGTCCATGTAACTGGCGATCGCCAGTAGCTCGTCAATTCGGAATGGAATCTGCCCCCGCAGCCTATTTGAGACATTCTTTTGCGCGAAGCCTAGGAGTTGCGCAATGTCTGCCTGCTTCAACTGTTTCCGAACCATCCAGGCACGCACCTCTAGCCCGATGCTCTCGTTCTCTGAAACTGCAGCTGGTTCCTCAATCTGTAATGTCATAGCTCTACTGTATACGCTCAGCGTTTGTCAGTAAACCGCTGGGCGTATGCGATATGTCGAAAACATAGTCTCGGTCCTTGCATCCGTATACGGTCACAGTATACGGTGAGAGTATGAGGTATTCGAAGCAAGTGAGGGCCAACGTAATGGCCGAGATGGGACGGCGCGAACTGCGTCAGCTGGATGTAGCCGAGATTCTGGAGATTTCGCAGAACAACGTTTCCAAGCGCCTACACGGTGCGGTGGATTGGAAGCTCGGTGAGTTGCTGAAATTGGCCAAGGCCTGGGATATCCCTCTATCGACTCTCTTGGCGGGAGCCGAAGATGATCCGTTTGCGCCGAACGGTGACGTGAAAGCGGTGAAGGCGTCATGAGTACCGAACTCGTCAGTACATTCACTGAAGCCGAAGCTCGTGAGTTTACAGAGGAACTCAAAGCCGATTACGGATCGCTGCAAACAAAGATCATTACTGCGTGGAAGGGTCGAATTTGGCTCGCGCTTGGATACGAGTCGTGGCAGGACTACCTCGACGAGGAATTCCGAGATGTGAGTTTGCGGCCACCGCGCGAGCTGGAAGAGCAAGTGATTGGTGAACTCAGGGCGGCAGGTATGTCGACTCGAGGCATTGCCTCGGCCGTCGACATGGCCCCGCGCACCGTTGCCCGTCGCGTGGAAAGCTCAACTGTGCCAAATGGCACAGTTGGTGATGACTCGCGAGTGATCGGCTTGGACGGTAAATCTCGCCCCGCAGCCTCGCCGAAACCAACGTCTAAATCTTCGGGAGACGAGCACATCGTCGATGCAGAAGTAATAGAGAACGACGATGACGACGATTACAGCCTCGTGTCTGGTTCCGGTCTTGAACCGGCGTCGGTGAATCTCAGCGAGTCGAGTAACACTCCTGGCCGTGAGCACGTGGTCCGTGCGATTCGGGAACTCCACTACGGAGCCGCAGCACCGTTGCCAATGGTCAAGAAACAGTCCAAGCTCCTCGAGGTTGCGTTCAGTGGGGGAGTCTCCGACCTCGGAACGCTCGAAGGCGACAAGGTCGAAGACCTCGGCCGGGACGTCGCCGACGCACTCGGCGTCCTCTCCGACCTGCTCTCGGCAATGGCCACACAGCCGGCCCCGACGTTTCAGGCCGCGCTGACACATTCGGACACCGTCGGGTCGATCAAGAAGACCATGACGAACCTCCAAGTCATCACTCGGAGCCGGTCATGACGTTCTCCGCCGCTGACACGATCACCCCCTCGTTCGAAACGTGGATCAACGAGACGGTCCAGTCATTCCTGATGATCGGAGTTCCAGCGATCATCGCTCTCAGTGTGGCCGCCGGAATGATCTACGTAATGGCAAAGATGGTGCTGGGGGATCCAGTCACCGGAGTTCGTGCGCAAGGCCAGATCAACGACGACACCCAAACGGACGCTGTGTGGGATGAGGGTGCAATCACCGCCGCACGTCATAACGCAGCGCAGACACGATGGGATCAGTGGCATACGGATCTCGACCTACTCATCGATTACCCCGCAATCCACGACGTCGCACACGAGAAATTCGCCGTGCGGATCCTCAATACCGCCGACGCCGCGAAGAACGCACGCGAGGCTTGGGAAGACCAGCCTCACAGTACGACTCGACTCCAGGGATACCGCGCAGCTGTAGAAGCCTTCGACAAAGCACTGCGCAACGGTGAGCACCAGGCCAAGATTCTCGGCCGCGGACCGTCCCTGGACCCGGTGCTGAAACGAGTGATGGACGATGCCGCGCACCTCGTCGAGATTCTGCGCCGCACCGACACCACAGACGACGACCGGGACCGGACAATGCGGGCACTGTTCAAAGCACTCAAGCCCATCGTCGGTGACCATGCGGTCGAGATCCCGGAACTCGAACCATTCGTGACGAAGCAACTCACGACCACGAAGACCAAGTGATTGGAACACCCATGAAGACCACAAACGTGAAGAAACCAGTCATCCTCCTGGCCACCATCATCCTCACCGCCAGCCTGGCTGGATGCGAACCGAAGAAGGTCGAGGAACCCCCGGAGGGCGCGGACGAAACCAATGATCCCTCCGTTGTTGAGGAACGTGGCGACGGGCAAGGACTCCACGAAGAACCCATCGTCCTCGAGGACGGACGCACCATCACCTGCGTCGTCTACGACGGAGACAACGGCAACGGCGGAGTTTCATGCGACTGGATCGGCCCGGTCGACCAGTGAGAGAGGCAACCATGACTACAGACAACACAGCACTGGCACATAATGCTCCAGCAGACGCAGGAACGGCCTCACCCGTGAAGGATGAGACCGTCCAGCCAGAGAACCATGCAAGAGCATTTAGCAGAATTCAAAGGCAGGACCAGGCTACACCGAACGAGTCGACTACTGCTGTTCATACTGGACCGAAGTCACGGATCAACCCGGACGATCACAGGTTCGTTCGCCTCATCACCATCGGTGTCGCCTTCGCAGGACTCGTAGCGTTCGCGATCAGCTTCGTCGCGCTCATGGAAGTCGCCTCCTGGCTCGGTTTGCCCGAGTGGATGCACTGGGCAGTACCAGCATTCATTGATACCGCGATCCTTGTCTACGCCGGATCAATCCTCATCCACAAAACACGCGGCGAGAAGACCTGGCAGTCCTGGGTGCTGCTGGCCGCGTTCACCGGCCTATCCGTGATCGCCAACGTCGCACACGCCCTGACCTACGGGGATGCGAGGGAAGGTTCCTGGCAGGGACTCATCGGAGCAGTCATCGCTGGAATGGTCCCCTTCGCCGTGTTCGCGGCGACCGAGCAGCTCTCCAGGGTCGCGGTTGAGGATCCGATCTCGCGGAGGCGCGAGAAGCAGGCAGAGGCCGAGTGGTTGGCCGAGCAGGCTGAACGCGAACGTAAGCAGCTCGAGGTCGAAGCCGAGCGGGAAGCAGCCAGACAGGATGCTGAACTGGCACGCGAGCAACACGCTACGAACCTCGAGGTCGTCCGAGCGCAACGGGATGCACTGGCCACTCGGGCAGCGCAAGCAGCCGAAGAAGGTGAACAGTTCGCGCTCCCTCGCACGCCATGGCTGACCAGCGTCCCCGACCCAGAGAAACCGGCTGAACAGCCAGTTCCGAAAACCAAGACGGCAACACCGGACATTGACGCGCTCATCGAGTTCATCACCGAGCGCACAGCACAGGGTGAGGACACGTCGGGAGCGGACCTGGCTGGACAGTTCGGATTCAGTGACAAGACCGGCCGCCGCCGCCTAGCCGCGCTCAGGGACTCACACCCGCAGATCTTCACAGGAGGCACCGATGCCTGACTACACCAAACCATCCAAATCCACAGTCACAGTGGACTCGCCTGAAGCGATTAAGCAGCATATCGCTCAGCTCCTCGGGCGGGAGACCCGAGTGCCGTTCCTCTATAACAGTGCGTCCTCACTCGAAACGGCTGTGGAGCGCATTGTTCATCTTCTCGGTACGAAGACCATCGTGCCGTTCCTCTACGCGGGCCATTTTGACCCAGACGATGTTCGAGAGACACCGCTGGTCGACAGTCTCGCGTGGACCGGGGACGACTCCCTTCACCCGTTCAATGGCAAACCCTTGATCCAGGTGAGGTTGGAAGGCGACCAGCGTGTCCTGTTCATGGCCTATGACCGGGTGGTGTGTCTCGACAACGCGGAGTGCGACTTGTGCGACCCGGTGTGGTGGGACTTCCAAATCCCGGTCAATTTTGTTCCCGTCGGGGCCAGCATTTCGGGACTGATGGACGCAGGACTCGCCGGGCCGGTGGTCGTCGAGGCTCGGGATCTACCACCAGATGCAGTCGACGAGTCGGACGACTCAACTGATGAGGAGGAATCATGAGCGGGAAAACCGTCAAGAGAGTCGAAACCACAACGACCTTTGACCCTGAGCTGCGCGTGAACGTGCGGGATCAGGTCGAGTACTTCCTCGATGACGATTGGCCTCGCGTTGACGGAGACCGGGGTGTGTTCCGGCCGACCATGGCGCGGCAATCGACTTACCGTATGCCTTCCGGCCAGTGGGTCGACCACTATTTCGCGTCCGGCGTGTACATCAAGAAGGACGGCACTGAGGGAGTCAAAACTCACTACGAGTTCGACACTGCTGCCGTGGTCGACATCGTGATGGAGGCTACAGGCCGGGTTTCGGAGGTTGCGCAATGATGCCGTCGTTCACTGATTTTGTGCCTTCACATTGGCCAGTCAACGACTGGCCCACCACGGCACCGAACACCACCCAGACGTTGGAGCACGCACAGGCTATGTCGCCGATGTACCTGGCTGCGCTGTCCGGGGTGGCCTTCATCATCTGGTTGAGCCTCGGCATGATTGCTTGGTCGAAGACTGGTGACGTTTCCACGAAGCGACTCCTAGTCCTCGTTGGTATGGCCGTCACGGTCTTGGCTCTGCGCCTGCTTTCGGGTGAGGGAAGTGTCTCGCCACTGATCGATGTCGCCATCGTGACCGTCGCCAGTGGAGCCCTCCTCCTGCTGGCAGTGGCCGTGTCGGTCGCAATGCCAATTGCGACAGCGTGTGCAGTTTTCGTCGTAGGGGTTCGTCTCCTCGTCAGGCACTGGGGCAAACCGAAACGTGAACGAAGCACAAAAGCGACTGGGATCTTGAGCAAGGGAGAGCAGTCATGAAACGCGTCGACAGCAATCCGGCATCGACGACCGGTCACGTCTGGCCATGCACCGGGTTTTACCACCTCTCGACCGAGAAAGACCGCACGGAGGGGTGCACTTGCGGGGAGAACTCCCGCATGGCCCGCGCTGGTGGAGAACGCAGGAAGCGTTGGCCGATGTGGCTGGGTTGGCTCGGCTCGAGGACGGGACGTGCGGTCAGCGAGGACGTCGCTGGCCGGTACCAGCCGGTCACGGTGTATCAGCGTCCAGCGTCGAAGGTGCGGCAGCTGCTGGGTCTCGGTGCTTGGATCGCTGCTGTGGGCTACGTGGTGGCGTGGTTGACGAATTCGCGGATCCTCATCGATGCCGTTGATTGGGTGCGGGAAGCACCGACTGAACAGGTAGCCGGCGGAACGGTTGCACTCGTGATCTTCTGGGCTTCGGCCAGGCTCATCGGTTTGGGAATCAGGGTCGGGCAGCACCGGTACCGGTACGTCTACGTCACTTCGACGGAAGTGGAGGCCATGCGTGCTCCCGAAGCTCTCGTGTTTCGTACAGGGAATCCGGGTCGGGGAACGTCGGTGGAGCTCGGTGAGGGGTGATTGGTGATGAAGATCGGTGGATTCATTCTCGTTGTGGTGCTGGCGGTCCTGATGACGCTGGGAACCCTGGGCGAGGTGTCTTATTCGGGTCCGTGGTATCTGCACTGGTTGGACGTGCGCTGGTGGTGGCACTGGATCGCCGTCGTTTACTCGTGGGGTGCCTCGATCGTCGACATCGACTTCCACAGTCCCGAAGGACAGATCGGTCAGTGACGGTCATGGCAGATACGCGCGATGAAGAGCAGGCCGAAGTGCCGGGGCAGATGGATCTACTCGACCAGATTCCTGGCGAGACCCGAGGCACGGAAAACAGCACCCCGGAAGGAGAGAAAGAGCAATGAGCACACAGACGTATGAAAGCAGTTCGCTCCGCCGATGGGCTCTGCAGGTCAACGAATGCGGCCGGTTCAGTCCCGAGCAGGTCCAGCTCGTGTGGATGCTGGCAGTCTCGGTCAACGACCGGTGGGAGTCAGACGTCTCCATCGACCGTTTGAGCGCCGATGCAGGGATGAGTGTCGATGAGGTCCGGCATCACCTCGAGGTTCTCCGTGAGAACAACGTGGTGTCCTGGTTCGCCCGGGTTTGCGGCGAATGGGTAAGTACACCCTTCACTCTCAACCGCAGCTTCCCTAAACCGGCAGTCCGGTGACGACGATGACGATGTTCGTAGGCGTAGGGGGTGAATCATGGCGGTAGAGATGATCACGTGGGCCAGGAGGCAGGTGTTCGACCAGTTCGAACTCTCCGGGCCTGAACGGTTCATTCTGATGCTGTTGGCTGACAACGCATCGTTCGACGAGGAGACAGGCCTGTGGTCAGCCTTCCCGTTCCAGAACACTCTGGCGCACGAATCGGGGTTCAACGAGCGCACGGTCCAACGGGCACTCAAACGGTTCAGAGATCTCGGTCTCCTTAGTGTCGAAGTCCGCTACAAGAAGGCCGGTGGGAAGTCGGGAAACACGTACCGGTTCCACCCGGAAGCGGTTAACAAGCCGATTGCTCGGACGGAGCCGACCCCTGATTTTTCAAGAGACGACACAGAGTCGGGTCTTGAAAACTCAAGAGACGACACAGAGTCGTCTATGCCCCCGCAGGCCCGAGAATTCAAGACACGACAGAGAGTCGGGTATGCCGGAAACGAGGACCATACCCGACACACAGTCGGGTCCCACCCGACACAGAGTCGGGTCCCGCGCGCGGAGACTAACGCGGGTGCGTCTCTAACCGTCATTGAACCGTCATCGTCGTCTTCTAGTCCCAGCGTGAGTACAGGCGAGGGGGCGGCCTCGGGCGGAGCCGAGGCCGACGAGACGACGAAGACTGATCACGGCAATCACGAGGGGGGACCAGGACTGGAGCGGTTCGGGACTCACCGGGTGCCCAACGCTCGTGGACCGGTCGACCTTGACCGGCTCGTCGCGGTCGTGGCCGGTCAGTGGTCGGTCAGCCTTGACCGTGACCGGGCGGTCTGGTTGGCCGAGCAGATCACTGGCCGGTCAGCCCGGACGGTCGGGGCACCGGACGCTTTTGTCCGTCGCAGCCTGGTCAACGACGGTCACGAGTGGGAGGCCGCGGTCATTGACCACTTCGGTGACCGGAACATGCGTGACCGGTCACTCGGTCAGCGAACAGCGGGTGACCGGAAGTGCCCGATCCCGCACCACGCGGATTCTGGGTGGACGGCCCGGTCATGCCCGGGCTGCCGTAAGCAATTGGACTTCCCCAAACAGCTTGACCGGTCAATCTACGACGCCCTGGAACCTGATGTCCGGTCACTGATTGACCGGGACCAGACGGTCACGGTCGTGGACATGACCGAGGCCTGTGTCCGGTCACGTGACCGACACGTCGGGTGATGGTCAAGGAAGGACGGTGAACCATGCAAGAGCACGAAGAACCATTCTCAGAACGACAGTTGTTGACCGCAGTCGAGACTGTTGCCAAGCGCACGATCCGGCCCCGAATGTCAGCAATCGGGCTGTCACGGTGGGCCGACGACGTTGCCGGAGACGTCATCGTCTCAGCGTGGAAAGCCCGTGCCGGGTTCAACCCGGAGCTGGGGCAGTTGGAGGCGTGGATCACGGGAATCGCTCGGAATCGGATGGCGGACCTCATCGACGCTGAGACTCGTCGCAATCCCGGCGACCTGGTGTCAGGGCCGAAAGACTCACCAGTCGCGGTCGAGGAAGTCCTCGATCGGATCGCTGCGTCGGACCCGAGGTCGTGGGGAACGGACATCGCGGTCATCGTGGCCGAGCATCTGGCGACGATGACGTGGTTGCGACCGGTCATCGCAGCGGCCGCCTCGGTGATGGAGACGCAGGCGTTCATGGTTGGGTTCCTCACCCACCTGAAGTTCGAGTCCGATGTGAAGACGGCATCGGCAGCGTTTGGGCTCAGCGAGCAGCGGGTTCGTGATTGCAAACGGTTGTTCGAACTCCACTGCCAGGTGATCAGGACCGCGATCGAGCACAAACACAGTGTTGCGGGTCGGGGTATCAGGATTACGGATCTCATCGAGTGTCTGCCAGGTGCTGACGAGTCCGGGTCATGGACGCGAGAGACCGCAGTAGCGATGAGCTCGTGGAAGGGACCGATTGGTCAGGTGCCTGTTGAGCACGTGGTGAAGGTGACTGGGTGGGAGAGGAACACGGTGCGCCAGTACGTATCGACAACGAAGACTCTTCTGCAGGTGGCGTTGGGAGTTCTCAGCGCCAAGGATTCGAAAGGCAAGGCGTGATGAGTAAGAAGAAACAGGCGGGAAGCCTCAACATCGACCTCGACGAGGCGAACGAAACCACCCGGGCAGGACAGGCGGCGTCGACGGACCCGGGACGGTACAAAGGACTGTTCGGGCGGTGGCGGATGATTCGTGACCGCAACCGGGCACGGGTGAGGAAATGGTGGACCTACTACCTGGAAAACGTCGTCCCGAGCGAAGACGATGACGCACCCGAACACCTGCCGAGGATCTTCCACGGCCCGGTCGGCAGACTGCTGTTGGCCGGGTGCGCTGTGGTCGCGATGGGTGTGTGGGTGTTCCTGCTGTGGCTGGTCTGGACACTGTGATGGATGCCCTGCAGGTCCGTCAACGGGTGTTGAAGTACGCGGCGAACGTCGTCCAGGAAGTCACCTACTATTCGCCTGATCGTCGCCGTATCACTGCGCTGGGCCCTGTCGGTGATCACGACCTCGAGGCGATGGGGGAGCGGCCGGCGAAGAATTTCTTGGCGAGGGCGCGGGAGTTGACGTGGACGCCCTATCTCATCTCGACCCAGCTGCGTATTCCCTTGTTCTGGGTGATCCCAGGGGCCGTCTTCGTGGGCCTGACCATTTTCGGCCCGTTCTCGATGTTCACCGACGCTGGGTTCCTTGGCGGTATCTGGGCAGGAATGGCGAACACAGGAATCAGTGTCGGTGTCGGTGCTGGGTTGTATCTGCTCGAGTTCTGGTTGGCGAAGCGAGAAGCCGCCGGGTGGAAGAAGTACGACAGGCTCGTGTTTGCGGGGTGGGCAGATTCGTTGATCTCTGATGATGACGTGTCTACCGTGGCTGAGCTGATTGCCGACGTCGAGACCGGAATGGAGCGAATGCGTCGGTGTGGGCTATCAACCGACGAGTATCTGGCCCAACTGGTGCCTTTGGTTGAAGATGCCTTGCTGTATGCCTCGGACACACACCGGTCGCAGCGGGAAGCGGTGAAGGCACGGCAGATGCTCGCCAAGATCTCCAAGGAAGACATCGACAACGATGACGAGCTGCAGCGACTCCACGATGATCGTCGAGCTATAGAAGGCCAGACGAGCACGGCATTCGCACGGTGGATGGATACCCGGTGGAAACTGGAGAACCTCGGTTCGGAGATCCACGAAGAAGCCGACTTGGCCGAGGCGAAACTCGCTGCAGCGAGATGGAATGCCGAACACGGTAACGGGAGGAACTGAACCATGGCACTGATCAGACTGACTCTGCTCACCGAACGCAGAACTCCTGACACGGTTTCGCCGGAACCGAGAGCGACCCTCGTGAATGCTCAGGCAATCGAATGGGTGACGACGGTGGCTAAGGGAGACCGGATCTACCTGGTGATCAAAACGGTTGGAGAGAGCGGGACTCACAAGTACGCGGCGGTCAATGCGATAGGGAACAACACCGTACGTGAGGTGTGCGCAGAACAAGTGCTGAGAGATTTCCAGACGGTCGTTCAAGCGGCTGAGGAACGACAGTGATGTGGCGCGTTCAGCGGCACATCCAGGGGTACCGGATCAACATTCCGGGTGGTCGCCGCCCCGAGCAGCGGTTGGTGAGCGTCGCCGTTGTTCAGTACAGCCGGTACCCGTCAATGTCGACCGTGGTGCGGTTGCTGATCGCGATCGTCGGAATCACCTGCATCGCCCTGTGGTCAGGGTGGAGTTCGGATGACCTGCCGTGGATCTGCAAGCTGGTGGTCGTCATCGCCTGCGCCGGGTGGGTGTTGATGTTCTACCGCGGGCTTTGCGGGGGGCGGAAGGTGAAGAGGCAGTGGACTGTCCCACATCAGTGGCAGGACCTGCCCGAGACCGTGCTGATGAAGGCTGCAGACGCGGGTGCTCGCGTGCAAGGTCTGGAATGGAGACTGCAGACATTGAAGTACGGGTGGCGTTTCAACGGAAGTGGCGCGTTGTCCCTGCAAAGGGTGGAACGAGGTACAGCTCTGCGGTGCAGCATTGAGGACCAACTTGAACGGGCGAGAGAGGACCTGGTCGTTGCGGTGGAGACCGCTCGACTCGAACTGGAATTGGAGGAAGACCATGCGAAATAGCGAACACACCACCTGTCATGTGACTGGAGGCGACTTGACGAGTGTGGTTCAACGGCTCGGAGGGACGGTCATCGACCTGCGTTCGACGGGCCGGAGGCGGTTGGATCCGCTGTGCGGGTTGAGCACGACCGGGGGTTTCTGTAAGGCAGAACAACGAACTGACGGGAGCTGAGAATGAGAGATGACACGCAAGATGACGGTGGGAAGAAGAGCTATTCGGACCTGGACGAGGTGAGCTCTTACGTCCTGGAAGTGCGGATTCGTGCCCAGCAGGATTTGTTGGATTTCGTGAGACGTACGAAACCGGACGATGCGGACACGATTAGGGAAATGGCTGAGGCGGCGCTGGCGGAGTTGAATCAGGAGGTGTCGGTGCGTGCCCGCATCGGTGAGATTATGGCACGCACGAAACGGTAATCGCGTGGTTGACCGCTGAACCAGATGCGTGGGGCGGGTGTTCTCTTTCGGGAGGGCGCCCGCCCTTTTTCGTGCGCTGACAGACATGTGTGGGCCACAGAGAGAAACGACTACGACAACACACATTCTCTTTGGAGGCTCGGATGCTCAAAGACATCGCGGCACCGTTGACGCAGTTGAACACCATCGCGGCGTGGTTCCTCGGGTCAGCAATAGCACTGGCCGTCGTCGGCTGCGCGTGCCTGCTACTGACCTGGCTGGCCGGAAAAACCTTCTCCATGCAGGAGTGGGTGAAGAAGGGCCAGATCGGGGTCGCCATGTTCTTCCTCGGTGCGCTCCTGCTGGGCTCGATCGGCGGGGGCATCGAATGGTCATCCTCGGACTCGAAAACTGAGGGGCTGTTACCGGAAGCGGCGAAACAGAAAACGATCCGCGTTGACCGGAAAGCACCGCACTCGAAGTGCACGTCGACAGTGTCGATCTCGGCGAAGACCCACCTGGGCGGGAAGAAAGACAAGGCGAAGGACGAGGACGGCGAGAAGTACAAGCCGACAGAGGCCGAGGCCGGGAAGATGGGCCGCGCGATCCGCGAGATCGGCGCCAATAAGTGGGAAGCCGAGTCGGTGAAGACCAAAGACATCAAATGGTCGAAAGTCGGTCGCGCCGGTGACATGCCCAAGAAAGAGGACTGGAAGCAAAACCGGTCCGACTACGAGGCGAAGCACTCCCCAATGTACTCACGCATCCAGTGGCAGCCCGACGGGAAGAAGGGCAACTGCGATAACACCAACTTCCATGCTGCGAAAGGTGCCCCTGTCGAGGTCATCTTCTGGGAAGTCCACCGGAAGGGCAAAGACCCCGATGACTGGGGTTGGAACGTCGCCCAGCAGTACGGATACCGAATGTTCACGATCCCCGTGAAGTAACACTCCCTCTCTTTCCCGGCACTGGGTCGGGGAATACCTGAAAGGAACAACACGAAATGAACGCTGTACACGTCGAACTCGTCAACACCAGTATCGATCTCCTGGCCAAGGGTTATGACCCGGGGATCACACCGAAGTTCGATGCCCCTTGGATGGGGTTCTTCCGCACTCTCGGTGGTCAGATCATCGGTACCGTCATCGCCTGCCTCGTGATCTTCATGGTCTGCGCCGCACTCCTGTGGGTGGGATCGAAGATCTTCGGAGCAGGCAACGGTCAGACGCTGGGCCTGCAGGGTCTGCTCATCGGAGCAATCGCTGCGGCCATCATCGGATCGATCGGTGGAGCGGTCATGTACTTCTCCGGAATCCCCCTCTTCCCCTGACCCGATCCAGTCTCTGAGAGGCCAGCATGCATCTAGCTAAGGGCAAGGACTGGGGAGGCATCCTCGACGGTCCATGGAAGGACTGGGGCGAGTCCATCCAGGCTTTGATCCAGCAATCCATCGACGGATTCGCGATCGCGTCCTGGGAGTTCCTCAAAGGAGCCTTCGGAGTCGGGTCGTTCACCGCCGACGGTGGCGGGTCGGACTGGTGGCTGGCCGTCATCGGCGGCAAGATCGAGGTCTACCAGGGCGGCGTGTACCAGCACACCGTGGAATACCCGGGAATGCTCAACGTCATGGTCATCGCCATGGTGCCCTTGCTGATCATCTTCCTCTCGATCCAGATCTTCATGTCGATCTACCGAGCATCGACAGCGGGAATGATCCGCGCATTCGCCTCCGCAGTCCTGGCAGTCCCGGCAACCTACATTTGCGCCGGGATCGTCTATCTCGGATTGATCGGCACCGACCAGCTCACGCAATGGATCCTCGAGGTCGGGGTGGGGGATACCAGCGGCGACGACGTTGGCGTCGGCGGCATCCTGCGGTTGTTCGGACTCTGGTGGGACCCATCAGCGAACAACGGTTCTGGTGGAGTCCAAGTCGATGCCGGGTACGAAATCTGGGCCATGGCCACCGGCACCGATCAGGTCGGGCAATCGATCCTGCCGTGGATCGTGGCAGGCGTCATCCTCATCTCCTGCCTGATCCTCATGCTCATGATGCTCTTTCGCACCGTGATCGTTCTCGTGCTCGCAATGTTCACCCCGGTCGGTGTGTTCTCCATGTCGTGGGACGCCGCCAAAGGAATCGCCTCGAAGTGGGCGAGCTTGGTGGTGGCGTTGCTCATGGCCAAACCCATTGCTGCGGCAGTCACGAAGTTCGGAATCACTATGGCCTCGATTGGTTCCGACTGGGTGCAGATGGCTGCTGGTGTGGTGCTGGTACTCATCTCGGCGGCAATGCCGATCGTGATGATCAGCATCATCTCCTTCATGACACCCGACTCGGCACGGATGCTCGAGCAGACAGCCGGCGGGTTCGCCATGGCCGGTCAACGCCGGGTCTACGGCGGTCTCGGACGAGGAGGTCAGCGGATGGTGCGCAGCAGCACAAGTGCGGTCAGGAAGACGGTTGGCGCGACGTCCAGGGCTGGCCGACGACTCTTTACAGGCAGAAGGTGAGAGCGATGAGTACACAAACACTCAGCAGTGAAGAAAGCGAATGGGACGGCGCCCGGTTCGGGCGAGAGGAATCCACCGGAGTCGTCTTCGGCCTCGATTTCTTGCAGGTGACGTTCCTCGGTATCGGAATGGTCATCGCGGTGGTCTTCGTCATCGCCGGAGGCTTCCCCGGTGGAACACTCGCCGCCGCGGGAACAGTCGCCGTCACGGGCGTCCTGGGCATTCCCCGCATCTTCGGGAAGTCGCTCCTGAAATGGGTGCAGGTCTTCGCGACGTCCTGGTCACGCGGCCGTACCGGTCAAAACGAGTACATGCCCGAAGAAGAGGGCGTCGACGTCGCTATCGGTGACGAGGGCGTCCAGTTGCTCCCGGAACTCGACGTCATCGATCCTCCTAAGCGCAGCGAGGACACACCTCGGGACAAGAAGGGCCGGATCGTCCCACCGAAGCCTGCACGACTGATGCTGCCCGGCGAGTTCGGGGAACTGCTGGTCTACCAGATGCCAGGTGGGGCCGCGTTCGCCTACGACCCGACCTCGAAGGAAGGTGTTGTCGTCGCTCAGATCTCCACGCATAAAGCCTTCGGCCTCGAATCGTTCGATAACCAGGAAGCACGCCTGCGGGCATGGGCAGAAGCCGAAGCAACGATCGCTGGTATCGACGGGGTCCTGAGAGTGCAAATGTCGGACCAGACAACGATTGTCTCGGGTTCGGCCGTCCTGGACCACTACGACCAGGAGATCAACAACTCCCAAGTCGTCGAGGATCCCGATACGGGTGAGAAGGTCCACCAGGCGGGGGAGGCGATCGACCCGTTCTTGCACCAGTCCCTGGTCGACATGCTCTCGGCTGCAGAAGGGCAACCGGTCCACGGAATGTGGATGTCGATTGTGCTCAGCCAGACGAAACTGGCCAAGCGCATTCATTCCTCGGGTCGCGGTATCCGTGGATTCATGGAAACTGCCTTGGTGGCGATGGGAGCCATCGAGTCGGCTCTGCCAGAGTCGGGGACCGAAGTGGTGCGGTGGCATTCTCCCCGGTCGCTGGCAGCACTCATCCGCTCAGCATTCGACCCGGCATCGTCGGTGGAGATCTCCGAGCGCGGAGAAGACGGTGTCGACGTGTCAGCGGCTGGACCCATGTGGGCCAAGGACTCATTGGCAACGTTCTCATCCGAAGGTGCATTGCACCGGACGTTCAAGATCTCGGAGTTCCCTCGCTCACAGGCACAGTTGGGGTTCCTCTCCGGGTTCATCTTCTCCGGGGACTTCCGGCACACGGTCAGCGTGTACATGAAGCCACGCGATATTGGTAAGGCGTTGAAAACGAACGAACGGTCCCGGGCGACATGGGGCACGAACGATACGATCCGGCAGAAGTTGGGCAAGCAGAAGACCCGCCGTAACGACCGACAGATCGAGGACCTGGACCAAGAGGAAGAGGAACTCGTGCGCGGCCATGCGGCGTTGAAGATGACGATCCTCATCACGGTCTCCGCTTTCTCGGAAGAAGAGATGGATGCCAATATCTCTCAGTTGAAGACCTCGGCTGCTCGCGCGAACTGTGAAGTGCGGGTGATGTACGGGCAGCAAGACAGTGCGTTCATGGCATCGGCAACTCCGTTGGGCAGGTTGAGTGTGTAATGGCTAAGAAACAGAATGTTTTCGCGTTCATCGACGGAGACAAGAAGACCCGGAAAGAACAGGCCAGGGCTGTACGCACGCTGGGCCTCGAGGCGCAACGCCAGTTGGCTGAGGCGCAGCCGAAGAAGGACCTCAACGCAGGCTTCCCGAAGCGGCGCTGGTCGCCAGGTGGCCAGCCGCGACGACATTCGGGACGTGGGGCGTCGATCCTTCACGACGGGGGAGTGAAGGTCGCCGGACACACGGCGGCCACGGCGTACCCGTTCTGTGCCGGACCGAACCTGGGAGCGTCTGGTCCTCCGATCGGTGAAGACCTCTACGGGGGTGGGCTGTTCTGTGCGGATCCGTGGGATCTCTACCGTCGGGGCATTATCTCGGGAATGGCGATGCTCCTGTTCGGGACGGTCGGGACGGGGAAGTCGTCGCTGGCGAAGTCGTGGACGACACGGTTGGTGCAGTTCGGGAAGAAGCTCGCTGTCGCCAGTGACCTCAAGGGCGAGTGGACCTGGGTGATTCACCGGCTGAAGGGCAAGGTCATCCAGATCGGTCCCGGCCTTCCTACCCGTCTCAACCCTCTGGAGGAGGGTGTGCGGCCCTCGATCGACCGGATGGGTAACCCGCTGTCGGACGAAGGGTGGACGATGATGGTCCGTACTCGTCGGCTCTCGATCCTCACGACGATCGTGAAGATCCTCACCGGCCAAGACGACCTCACCCCGGCAGAGAACAATGCGCTGCAGGAAGGTGTCGAGGGTGCTGTCGCGATCGCGGAACGCGCGGGGCGGATGATGATCATTCCCGACGTGATCGAAGCATTGAAGGCGGCGCAGAAGAACTCACCGGGCAAGATTGCGGATGCTTGCGAGGATCTGGTCATGTCGCTGGAGAGGCTGCATACCGGCGACGTCGGTGGCATGTTCGATGGACTCTCCACGGTGACGTTCGACTCCGACGTTCCAGCAGTATCGATCGACACTGCCGCGCTGCGGGGAGCGACACAGACGGGCCGGCGGGTCGCCTCGGCGTGCTGTGGCACCTGGATCGAGGCAATGGTCACGAACCCCGACGGTGGGCAACGCCTCGTCGTGTACGAAGAGGGCTGGGATGCTGTGACCTCACGGGCCGACCTCGAGCGGATGGTCGAGAACTGGAAGCTCGCCCGTGACTACGGCATCTTCAACATCCTCGTCCTCCACAAGGTCTCGGACTTGAACATGGCCGGTGACCAGGGATCCCAGATGGCAGCAATGGCGAAGTCGTTGCTCGCCGACGCCGACATCAAGGTCATCTACCGTCAGGACGCGGCCGCACTGCGCGCCACGACAGAAGAACTCGAGCTCAACGACAAGGAACGGCAGATGTTGAAGACACTGCCCAAAGGCACCGGGCTGTGGCGGATGGGACAGAAAACGTTCCACGTCAGCAACGACCTCACCGTCGAGGAAGAACCCCTGTTCGACACCGATCAGCGGTTGCGAGCCTCCGGGGATACCGGTGACGATGATGCGTTCGTAACAGTCGGGGATCACAGATTCACAGACTGGGCGGCACCTGGCGCGGGGAAGGACGTGGCGTGATGGGACTGTTCCAAGAACGGGATAACCAGATGATGGTGTCGTCGAAAGGCGACATTATTCTCTACATCGTCGCCGCCTGCGTCGGGATCCTGGCCCTGCTGACCGGATTGGCAATGGTGGTCAACCGCCTCGCCTGCGGAGCGTGGGCGAGACCATCAGGGATCTTCGACGTATTCTCCTTCTTCGGCACCGGAGACGCCGCGGCCTTCGGCACAACCGAGTCGGGATGCACCGCACCTGGCGCGGCGATCGGCACAGTGTGGGTTGTCGCGTTACTCATCGTCAGCGCGGGGGTGCTGTTCGGGATCGTGAAATACCGGGACTACCTCGAATCCGATGAGTACTTCATCAAGAGGCTGCGCGAACGCCGGGGTGTGGCCAAACGCCGTGAAGTGAACAAAGCGATCGGGCCTCGTGCGGCGAGAAAGGCGGTTGAGAACGTCAGACCGACGATGGTCGACAAGTCGCTTCAGGCGAAGACACTGCGGGCAGTGGGCCTGGCCAAGATTGCTCCCGAGCTGGGCAACATCGAGTTCGGGCAGTGTGAAGGCGTACAGTCCTGGATCGCGTTGGAAGAATCGATCTGCTTCATCGGTCCCCCTCGGTCGGGTAAAGGCGTGAACGTCCTCGTGAAGGCCATCATCGATGCACCCGGCCCGGTGATCACCACGTCTTCGCGTGCGGACAACTATTCAATGACGGCGAGCATTCGTGCGCGCAAGGGCCCAGTGACACTGTTCGACCCCCAAGGGTTGACCGGAAAGCCGACGAGCTTGAAATGGTCACCGATCACTGGGTGCACAAGAGGAATCGTCGCAAGCCAGCGAGCAACGTCATTGATCTCGGCCACCGGGTTGAATGATGATTCGTCGAACTCAGAGTGGAAACCCGCTGCAGTCACGATCATGCAGTCCCTGCTCCACGCCTGTGCCCTGGACAGTGCCAGCGTCGACACGCTCATGCGGTGGGGCACGTCACCAGCGGGTGCGAAGGACGCAGTGAAGATCTTGCGCGACTACGAAGCAGTTGGCATGTCCGAACTCGGATGGGCTGCCAGCCTCGAATCCGAAATCGAGTCGGACCCGAAGATGCGGACGAACAAGTGGTTCGGCGTCGCCAACGCAGTCAGCGGCCTCAGCGTCGGTGCCGTTCGCGAAGTCATGAACCCGAAGGGGACCCACGAAGAATTCAACATCGACGAGTTCATCGAGAACTCCGGCACCCTCTACATCATGGGCACCAAAACCGGTGGCTCGTCCGCCGGCGCCTTCCTGGTGGCGATGATGGACGCCATCACCGAGCGCGGGCGCGAGATCGCGGCCAAACGCGAGGGCAACCGACTCGATCCGCCAATGGCGCTCGTCCTCGACGAGATCGCGAACATCACGAAGGCCTGGGACGGGCTTGTCCCTCTCATGGCTGACGGTGGTGGTGTTGGAATCTGTGTCATGGCCGTGTTCCAGTCCATGGCACAGGTGCGCAACTCCTGGGGTGAACAAGCTGCGTCAGCATTGTTCGACGCTGCGACAGTGAAGATCCAACTGGGTGGTGCCTCGAACACTCAGGACTTGGAGGTGCTGTCTACTCTGGCGGGAAATCGTGAGGTGCTCCGGGCATCTCGGACCCGGCAGAACGACGGGACGACGGTCTCGGAACAGTTGCATGAGAAGAAGGTCTTCGAAGTCTCGGAATTGCACCGTCTGCCGTTCGGCTGGTCGGTCGTATTCTGGCGCAATAAGCGCCCCATGCTCATGCATCTGACTCCGTATTGGAAGTCGAAGTACGCAGCCGAGATCAACATGACGAAGAAGCTCTACGCTCAGTCACTACTCGAAGACAACGAAGACGATCGGTGGCAACACCACCTGTCCACAGCTGGGACGGCAGAAACTGTGGTGGGTGAAGTCGTCGAGACCGACACGAAAGCCTCCGAGCCGCAACAAAAGACGCCGCCGACAGGGGACGACGAGAGCGACGGTGGGACGGAGCACAAGCCTGAACCTCCGTCGGTGACGATGTTCTGATGGTGGTGATTGGTGATGAGCAGGCTCAGCCTCACCCGCACCGGGTCCAGTGCCTACCAGAGCGGGTATCTGCGGTCTCAGCAATGGCATTGGCGGCGACGTCGCTGGTTTCGTGACCGGCGTGCGGCTGGGTTCGAACCAGCCTGCCAAGTGTGCGGAGTCTCGCTTGAGGATGCAGGCACACTCGATCTGCATCATGTGTCGTACGACGGGGTGGTCGAGAACCCGGACGGCTCCTGGACGGCCAGAGAGGCCGATGAGGATCTGATGCCGTTGTGTCGGGACCACCACCAAGCGGTGCATCGGATCATGGACCGCAAACGTGACTTCCACGGGTGGGACCGCCGCCGGGCAACACTCGTGATCGTGGCGTTCCTCAGAGCGAAATGGGAGAAAAAATGAAATCGGATGCAACAAGTGGAGGACCCACGATGAGCGCGAACAGTGATGCGAAACCGATGCTGTGTGAGGTGTGTGGCCGGTTCGCTGAACTCGAGTGGCACTCCATCAGCACCGACTACGAAACGGTCGAGCAATGCTCGGCATCAGTCGTCTCTGGCGGGACGGGATATTGGTTGTGTTCGGACCTGTGCCACACCACCGCCCACGAGTTGATGAAAGACGAGACCGGGGAAGGTCGGTCAGCGAAGGTGATCGGGGCAATGGTGCGCCGTCTCGCCGAAGCCGTGTCGGCGAAAGCACGGAAGTATCACAAGAAGGGACGGACCAATGGTCGATGAACCCGAACCCACACCGGAATCCGACGACGATGTCGACCCCAGTGACCTTGATGCGTTGCTGGCGAAGATCACGGACCCGGACCAGGTGTATGAGAACACGTCGTCCTCTCCGTATGTTGATCCGGGCTTGATGGGGTTGATGGAACAGACGACGTATCCGGAATGGTTGGGAATGCGGTGGCGGGAGATCCCCGTCGAGCTCCAGCAAGAAGCCTGGGTAGGGCTGCGTCGGTGGGTGGACTGGTTGATCGCCGAATTCAAGATCAACAAGTCAGTGATCCCTCCGTGCTGGTTCCGGCACACCGAAATCGTTGCTGAACTCCACGCAGCCATGAACCTCGAATGGAAAGCATGGGAAGAGGGCGCCCCGACGGTGAATCCGATGTGGATGTGGTTGCCGCAACTGCAGGCCATGATCATGCGTCTGCGCGGGTTCGTGTCAGAACTCGGCGGTTGTGGGGAAGGCTCTCATCAAGAACCGGACGTCGTGAAGCGTGACTACGACGAAGAGCTGTGGGAACAGACCGTGTTCACGCGGACCGAGACGAAGACACTGGACCGGCCCACACAGACCGGAGAAGCGACTTTCGTGCGGGTGCGTGTCGTGGATGACAACGGTGAACTGGTGGGGGAATCGAACCTCGGCGGTGCCGGAGCGAGACGAAAAGCTCGAGGCGAGTCAACAGCTGTGCTCACTGGTGATGGTGTGCCTGGCGGGTCTGATGCCGTGTTGACAACGACGGTCGCGCAGGTGCCCGAGGCGATGGAACTTGTTTGGGAGAGAGCTGACTCCAAGGACGGTCCATGGACCGGCTTCGACGACGAGGACGCTGAGAGCGAAGAGCAGCCGCCCGCGGACCTGTGAGCGGTTAAGAGACCGATTCGAAAGGAGACTCACGGTGAAACAAAGAGAAGCGTTCGAGCACCAGCTTGGTACGTGTTATCGCACTGAAATCCAGGTTGCTGACGAAGACGGTGGATCCTGGATGGTCGAGGACCTCGACGGGAACGAGATCTGCTGGATCTTTGAGTACTCCGATGGCTGGAAACGCAAAACCCCGTTGGCGAACTACCCGCAGGGCCGTTACGAGAGCTTCAGAGCTGCGTTGGATGCTCACGTGGCCGCGATCGATGCGTCCGCTGGTGTTCAGACGGATGAGTTGTTCTGGATGGGCAAGGGCCTGCCTCGGTGGGTGTGAACGAGCGACGAGAGGACGAGGAAGGAAGAAGCCATGGTGACAGGGAGTGAGTTCGATAAGGCATCGGCGGCCGCTCACGAGGCGTTGGAGGCGTTTCGTGTTGCGAGCAGTCGAAGGGACAAAGCGACAGAAGACCTGCGCCGGGTGCAGTGCTTGGCAGTGTTCAAGTATTTGACGCCGGGGCCCGACGGCGAAGAGTGGGAAATCGAGACCGAGTGCGGGCGACGGGCCGGTCACGAGGGAGACCATGACGAGCGCGCGACAGTGGAGACCGTTCACGACGCGACTTTCGAATCACTGGTGAACGATCGGGGTCGGTTCGGCATGGAAGCTGCTCGAGCTGGCCGCGAGTTCGACGAAGCGCAAGAAGCACTGGCGGCGCTCGAATGCGGAGACACAACGTCAAGCGCGTTGGGGTGCTGTCTGAGGCTGGGGCACGACGGTGACCACGTGTGCCCGACCCATATTGAAATCGTCGCCTGAACATCAGCGGGGCAGAACAGAGGAAAGCGGTGGCCTGATCACACAGGTCGCCGCTTTCACTGTGTTTACGGTGTTTCGGGTGCAAATGTTTGTCACTCGAAGGCACGGAACGGCTGGTGGGTACTCCTGGTGAGTCGCAATGAATGCGGACTCACGATTGAGGAGAGTGAGCACGATGGCCGAGAAGAGAACCGTCAAAGCATATGTCGCCGATGACCCCAAACTGATCAACACCCCGGAGGGGAAGTCGTTCGTGGCGTTCCCCGTGGTGGAGAACAAACGTTATAAGGATCCGGACACTCAGGAGTGGAAGGACGCGAAGGCCACTCGGTACGAAGTCACGGTCGACCAGCCGAAGCTGCGTGACAACGTTCTTGCCTCGCTCGAGAAGGGCCAACGTGTCAGTGTCGAGGGCAACTACGTGCCGAAACCCTACATTGATGGGCAGGGCAACCAGCGGGTCGGACACAAAATCTACGCCCACGACGTCTCGGCCAGCTACATGCACGAATCACAAGGACGCGGTGGCGTCGCCGTCGGCCGCGACATTCAGCAGGACGTGACCCAGAGTGTGAGCGGTCCCGAAGCGGAGAGCTCGCTTGCCTGGGGTCAGAACCCGGACCCGTATCCGGAGCATTCTCAGCAGTTCGCTGATCGTGGCCAGGCAGTCCATCAGCAGTACTCACCGCCCCCGCCACCGGATCACGCACCCGATGCTGGTCTGGGACGGTGAACGGACATGGTTGATGCCTTCGAGCCGGGTTCCATGCCGTGGGGCGATCTGCATAAAGAACGGCTCGCTGCAGCCGACGCCGTCGTCAGTCGGATGCGAAGGGAAGTGGTTATCCGCCTCGCGAATGCGCACGAAGATCTGATGAAGCGTCCCGCACGAGACCGATTCCTCATCGACGACGAACTGCGATACCGACTGACTGAGGCCGTGTCAGAAGCGGGAGTGTCCCGTGCGATTCGTATCTATGAAGAATCCAGCACCTTGCTGCAGCTCGCTGGAGACACGGAAGGGCATCGGGAAACAGCAGCGCGTGCTGCACACTTGAAGGCCTTCCAGGCGGCGATCACGGCCGCTGAGAGCGATTCGCGGCCATGGTTGGCCGGAATGTCAGTGACAACAGCAGAGGTCGTGAGCCCTGAGCGTATGCCGGATCTGCGGCAAACCCGCGAGTGGGGCGTGATGCAGCAAGCCAGCCTGGAGGCGACGGTCTCGTGCATGCCACCCAATCCAGAGAGCTGGACGGCCGCTGATGGGCGGGGTCTTCAACGTTTGGAGGCCCAGAACGCTGATGTTGCGGCATGGTCGGCTCTTGATCGGCCACCGTCGGAAAATCTGCCTCTCGATGAACCGGTGGCGGCCGGTCACCTCTTGCGTGAGCAGATTGCGCAACGACTCAAGCCCAGCTGTCGTCGAACTGATCTCAACGAGGATACCAAGTACGAGGTGTATTCCAGTCACGAGTACTGGAGGGATACTCAAACTCGCTTGGTATCGGTGGGCGTTCCTGAGGGTGCAGACCTCGAGCAAGAAGAATTCGTCGAGGTACCCAATGAGGATGGTCCTGCGCCGACGAGTGATTGGTGGGTGTTGCGCAATGGTGTCCCGGTCGAGATTGATTCGTTCCCAGCTCCGAACGAGTCTGTTCAACAGCACGCCGACGTGAGATTCAAGCTGCCCCGCCCGGTGTGGGAAGCGAGCCGGGAGTCTATGGGGCCGGCGTTCGACCACGTCGTGATCGAGGGCGAGAGAGACGTCGACGTGACTGTCAGCGCACAGCAGCGTCTCGAGCTACGAGAGCGAGCCGAGGACGTGCAGTTCAGGACGGTCTATAACGCTCAGGAACGCATCGAGTCCATCCAGAGCAGCGACGATTACGGCCTCGACGGTGGCGCGACTGCGCAGGAGGTTGCGGTGCTGCGCGACGATTCGGAGCGAGTCGCATATCAGTGCAGCGTCGTCGTCGGTGCACTGAACTCAGCCAAGCCCGTGACGATGCACAACAGCGCCCCAGCACCGTCGGTGGCACCGTACCTGAGTCATCCTCCGACATCGGCGCCCGCCGTTGCCGGTGCGGACTTGGAGCGGTGATCAAGGGTGGATGCCTACTACGAAGATGACGATGTGGTGATCTACCACGGTGATTGCGCCGACCTCCTGCCGGAGTTCTCGCGTGTGGACCATGTGATCACCGACCCGCCCTACGGGGAGCACATTCACTCGAACGCACGGTCGGGGCGGATGAGAGCAGCCAATGACCGTGGGGGCCGTTACGGGGCCGACGTGCGCCGTACCGTCGATCTGGGATTCGACCACCTGGATGCGGACTTACGAAGACTGTGCGCGGCAGAGTTCGCACGGATCGCGGCACGATGGGTGCTCGTGTTCTCCGACGTCGAGTCCGACCACCTGTGGCGAGAGGACCTCACGAGTGCGGGCCTGGACTATGTGCGCACCGGGGCGTGGGTGAAACTCGGCGCGACTCCACAATTCTCCGGGGACCGTCCCGCAACCGGATTCGAGGCCATCACTATCGCCCATCCGAAGGGTCGGAAGAGGTGGAACGGGGGCGGCAAGCATGCCGTGTGGTCGTTCCCGATCGTTCTCGATCGGGGCCGGACCGGATCACGGTTGCACACGACGCAGAAACCCCAAGAACTCATGCACACACTCCTGACTCAGTTCACTGACCCAGGAGAGACGATCCTTGACCCTTTCGCCGGGTCGGGGACGACATTGGCGGCGGCACGGATGCTGGGGCGCAAAGCGATCGGCATCGAGAAGAACGAACAGTACTGCGAGGTCATGGCCCGCCGGTTCGATCAAGGAGTGCTCCCCGTCGGAGAACCTACCAGCGACACGAGCATGGGCGACCTGGCGCGGTTGAGCGCCTAAGACAGCACGAGAAAGAGAACGATCATGAACACAACTGAGTTGGAACACTTGCACGCCGAACTCGCAGCCGCCCCTCCCGGGGCTGCGATGCGCTTGGGCGTCGACGGGAACACCCCAGACGATGTTGCGCTGCGGTGGGAGCGCTGGAGCGAACTTGCCGATCACGAACAGTGGTTGCGCCGCCAATCCCGGGAAGCTGGCGAACCCGCAGATCCTGGAATATTCGGTCTCGATGCTGTCGGTTACGCCTATGGGGACCTCGACCGCATCGAAAACGGTGGGGTCTTGATCTACCAGATGGAAGATCATCTGGGCACCGGCCACGGGGACATGTCACCAGAGATCCTTGAAAGGGTCGTCGACGATGCGATCGCCGACGCACGCAACCCGGCCAGGACAGTGCGGGTTCCGGGCCGGGAAGAGGCCCAACAGTGGTGGAGCGAGGCACGAGACGATTATCAGACCCGCCGTGAGTCCGGGAATGGCCCTCTGGATCTGGTGGAAGCCGATGAGGCCGTGGTGCTGTTGCGGAAACGTATCGTCGATGCACTCGTCCATGGGCAAGCAATGGCCGAGGAACCGACACGGCGGGCCGAGGCCGAACGATACATCAAACGCGAGATCGCAATGGCTGGCGAACACGTGGAGCTGGCCACCCGGAAATACCGGGCTGCCGCCAAAGACTTCCGGGAAACGAGAGAACGTGAAACCACGCCTGAGTCGCTTCGTGAGTTGTTCGAGGCCAATGAGCGGGTCGCGGCGAGCAGAGCGGCCGCGCTGACTGCGTACTCGGTGGCACTGCAGCAGGCGGCGCAGCGGACGACACCGTTCATGGCGTGCCTGCGCCGGAGTCTGGGCGAGAGGTTCCCCCACGAGTACCGGGAGGTTCTTGCAACGAAGGCAGGCAAGCTCACCGAACAATCCAGTGTCGAGGCGGCATTGCGTCTGACGCCGGGGGATCCAATGCACTGGTACCCGGAGAAGGACGGCATGATCAAACAGATTCACCGCTACATTGATGCCGCCCAGGAACGAGACCGTCTCGACTGGGACGAGATGGTCGACCGGCGTCACCTGCCACGCACCCCCACTCTGAGAGGGCAGGCGTTGGCGATGGCCTGCTATGACGTCATCAGCCGTGAGCAGAAGGAACTCAGCGACCGGTGGAGGAAACTCTCATCGGTCGAACGGTCCATCGTCGATGACCGTGGAGTCAACAGTGCCCGGGCGCATGACTACGCCGCCGGGATCGGGATTCCCGCGATGCCAGCCCTCACGCTGGCAGACCAGGCAAGAGAGCCCGGTGAGGGACTGAGCCTGCAGAAGGGGATGATCGAGAAGTCCACAGACCCGCAAAGCATGTACGGGGTGGAACCGCCCACCGTCGAGTTCGAACAGACATCGACGTTCGAGATGTGGAAGTGACCGATCATGGCCGATACCGATATTGCTGAGGTCCGTGACCGGATGGGGCTACGAGTCCGCCTCGTCAGACAGTTGGGTCAACGGATCACTGAGGCACCAGAGTCTCAGCTGGAGTACATGGAAGACGTGCAGAAGCTGCTGACCGGTCAGGCGAGAGACGCCGAACGCGCGGCAAACGACTTGGCAGAGCAGGCACCGGGCGAGGCCGCGGTGATGGAACGCTACGCCGATGCGCTCGTCGCGGCGAAGGATCCCGTCACGGGTGGTCAGGACTGGGCAATCGTGAAGCGGGCAATCCAAACCGAACTGCCCGAGGCGGCGGCCAGGCAGCTCGAGGACAGTCAGAGCATGTACGTGACGAAAGCCGCGAGTAGGGAAGCGGCATTGATGTCATGGACACCGACGGCAGAACCGGCCCAGGTCGAAACCGCACTCAACCGGTACTGGGACGCCCACGAGAAGCAAGATCGGGCGTGCACGATCGACCTGGGCGAGTCCGGTCAAAAATATGACCGGTCACGCTTGGTCACTGAATCCTGGAGAGCTGTGTCCGGAGATGCGGATTTGGACGCGCGTGCCCGGACACGGTTCGAGCAATCGAGTGCACTGATGGACGAACCGGAGTCTGTGACCGGTCAGCTTGCGGCTCGGATGATGACCGTTGACCGGGCGACCGGGGTCACTCAGACACGTGCCTGGGATGAGCATATGGGCCGTGACCGGTCGGCGGCGGTCACCGTGACCGGGCCGAGCTTGGACATGATGACCGGCCCTGGTGTGACCGGTCACGGGCCGGACGCCAGCCTTGACCGGTGACCGATCGGCACCAATCCGCACGACCATTGACAAATAGATCATACGTTCTAATATATGAGGTAAGGCAGAATGGCGAAAAAACAGTTCGAAGACGCTGAGGGCCTGTTCGACCTCATCTTCTCAGGTGAAGGTGATGAGCAGCCGGTGCTGACGGTCAAGCAGGAACTGGTCACCGAACCAGGCGTCGATGACAATGCAGGAGCAGGTGAGGATGATGGCAGAGGGCAGGAGAATCCGGGAGTACGTGGAGACGTTCGCCCCCTCGCGGGCAGCAACGATTCAGAACCCGGACGACCACTACCAGGTGCTGAGCGAGGAATACCTGCAGAGGTGGCACCAGGTGCTCGAGGTTCTGGAGCCGGAAGGCGTGCAGGCCACGGCAGAGGAGAGAGCGAATCCGCTGCTGCTGATCGGGAAGAGCCGAGCGAACCGGAGGCAGGCCGACGAAATAGCCTGGCAGGAAGTAGTCCTCGACCGGTATCCACCCGAGGTCGACGAGACCGGTACTCCACTGGGCGACTGAGCCTGACCGACTTCCTCGAGTCGGACAACATCGAGGTCGTGTCCGTGACCGGCGAGATCGCTGAGCCGGTCACGGACACATTGCGTGACCGGTCACGACCGGACTCAAACACCGAAGGGGCCGGTCAGGTGACCGGCCGGGTCTTCCGTATTGACCGGTCACAGGAATACGTGCCATCGGGTCCGAAAGCCCGTTTCCAGGCGAACATTGCTGCGATTGAGCGTGTCCGGTCACTGACCGCCACTGGCCGGTCAGTGACCGACCAGGATCAGGACGTCCTGGCCGGGTGGTCATCGTGGGGAGCCGTGGCCGATGTATTCGATGAGTCGAAGGGCAACTGGGCCAGGGAACGAGAGCAACTGCGTGCGTTGCTGACCGAGGACGAATGGGAGGCCGCTCGAGCGACGACGATCAACGCCCATTACACGTCGCCGGCGATCGTGACACACATGTGGTCGGCCATGTCGCGGCTGGGGGTCGAAGAGGGCCGTGTCCTCGAGCCGGGGTGCGGATCCGGCAACTTCATCGGTACCGCGCCCGAGGGCATGAGCATGGTCGGAGTCGAACTCGACCCGCTGTCTGCGAAGATCGCGGGATACCTGTACCCGCACGCTGATGTGCGCAACGAATCGTTCGCTAAGACGCTGATTCGCCCGGACCAGTTCGACGCCGCGATCGCGAACGTCCCATTCGGCAGCTTCCCGGTATTCGACCCGTCGTGGAACCCGGGAGAACGGTTCTCAATCCACAATCACTTCATCCGCAAGGCCGTCGGCGGACTCCATAATGGGGGAGTCGCGGTGATGATGACCTCGGCATACACGATGGATGCACAGAACCCCGCCTTCCGTGCCGAGATCAGCCGCGAGGCCGATCTCGTCGGCGCGGTGCGACTGCCCAATGGCACACATCGACGGACTGCAGGGACCGAAGTCGTCACCGACGTGTTGGTCTTCCGCAAACGCCTGCCAGGAGAAGAACCGACACCGGAGACACTGCGCTGGGTGAGGGCAGTGCCCACGCCCATTGAAGGTGCCGAGACGTCACCGTTGATGAACCGGTACTTCCAGGACCATCCTGAGAACGTCCTGGGCACAGTATCGGTCTCGACGTTCCGCGACTCACAGATCGACGTCACCGCTGAGAACCTGGCCGACGTTCCCGCCGACCTGGGACAGCGGCTGTCGGCAATCGTGGACGCCGCGAACGAGCGCGGACGGGCCTATGTGCCGCCGAGCCCGGAAGTCATCGCCGCCCGGGAGCAGACGCCGGTGATCGAGCTGGCACCCGGGCAATGGCCAGGAACGCTGGTCGAGACCGAACCAAGCGTATTCGTGCGTGCGCTCAGGGACGTGACCGAAGAGGTCAAAGTGCCGAAAAACGCGATGGCCGAAGTGCGGTCACTGATGGATCTGCGCGATCGCGCGGCCGCGCTCATCGAAGGGCAGGTGGCGAACCCGGTCGATACCGATGAACTCGTTGCTCTGCGCGAGGACACCCGACGCGTGTGGGCCAAGCATGTGGAGAAGTTCGGACCGATCAACCGGCACCAGACCAGGTGGCAGACGAAGACGGTCCGCAACGAGGACACCGGGGAACGTGAACAAGTACGGGTGCAGGTCAGGGTCGACCCGACACCTGCGAAGATCATGCGTGCGGATCCGATGTGGTCGTTGACGAAGGCCCTCGAGGTCTACAACGACGAGACCGGCGAAGCGATCGCCGCTGATGTCCTCCACCAGAGGACTGTGGAACAGAACCGGCCCCTACTTGGAGCCGACACCGCCGAAGAAGCTGTCGCACTGTGCCTCGATGCACGAGGGAGGGCCGAGCTCGACCGGATCGCGAACCTGCTGGGCACCGACGAATCAACCGCCAGGCGTGAACTGGGTGAACTCGTCTTCGACGACCCAGTGACCGGGCAGCTGGCCACCCGTGCGGAATACCTCTCAGGCAACGTACGGGCGAAGTTGGAGGCAGCCGAGAGTGCCGCGAGTGAAGACGATCGGTACGCGGTGAACGTGAGAGCACTGACGGCGGTGATCCCCGACGACATTGGACTCGAAGACATCACCCCGACCATCGGGGCAGTGTGGATCCCGGCCAGTGACCATGAACAGTTCCTCCGCGACATTGCCCGCGACCGTTGGGCGAAAGTCCATAAGGCTGGCGCCGGGTTCTGGGAAGTTGAACACGGGGGAGACCGGCGCACTGTTGAGGCTATCTCCGAGTGGGGTACGGAGCGGATGCCGGTCTATGACATCTACCGGAAACTCCTGTCGGGCACCGAGATCAAAGTCATGGACACCCTCGAGGACAAGACACGAGTGCTCAACGCCACAGAGACCGAGGCCGCGAGGGCCAAGGCCGATGAGATCGTCGAGAGGTTTGAAGACTGGGTCTGGGAAGACCCTGCCCGATCGGCACGCCTGTGCGCTGACTACAACAAACGCTTCAACTCACTGGTACCCCGTGACTATGAACCCGAAGCCGAACGGTTGAGTCTGCCGGGACTCGTCGATGACTACGTTCCACACCCGCATCAGAAGACCGCCGTGGCGCGGATCATCGCGGAGCCGGCTGTTGGGCTCTTCCATGTTGTCGGTGCCGGAAAGACTGGTGCCGCAGTCATGGGAATGATGGAGCTCAAACGTCGCGGTCTGGTCTCGAAACCGGCAGTGCTGGTGCCTGGGCACATGCTCGAGCAGTTCACTCGTGAGTGGCAGGAAATGTACCCGAACGCGAAGCTGCTTTCTGCAGGCAGTGACGACCTTGCGGTTAAGGGCGGCAACCTCAACGCCCGGAGAGCCTTCATCGCGCAAGCCACCACGGGCGACTGGGACGGGATCGTCATGACCCATGCTGCTTTCCGGCTCCTGGGAGTGAAGGCCGATACCGCGAAGCAGTACTTTCGAGACATCACCGCCGACCTGGACCAGGCGCGAGCCGACATGGAGGCCGCGACGGGGAAGGAAACGAGCCGGACGGTCAAACAGATCGAGGGGGCGAAGAAGACTCAGGAGGCCAGGCTCGAGAAGATTCTGTCGAAGGCGGATGAGACGAATCTGTCATTCGAAGACACCGGGATCGACTACCTCACCGTCGATGAGGCCCACGAGTTCAAGAACCTCCATACCCCGACGTCGATTGCAGGGGCCTTCATTGAGGGCTCGCAGATGGCCACGGATCTGGATATGAAGATCGGGTATCTGCGTGAGACCTACGGGGAGAGAGTCGTGACGCTGGCGACGGGTACCCCGATCGCGAACTCGATCAGCGAAGCCCACGTCATGGCCCGGTACCTGCGCCCGGATCTGCTCGAGGATGCAGGAGTGCGCTCGTTCGATCAGTGGGGTGCCACTTTCGGGGAAACGGTCACGAGGATCGAACGCGACGCAGCTGGTCGGTTGAAGCAGCGCACACGATTCGCGAAGTTTAAGAACGTGCCCGAAATGCTCTCGTCGTGGCAGCAGTTCGCGGATGTACGCCGGTCTGAGGACCTCAACCTGCCGGTACCGGACCAGGCGGTCAACACGGCGGGGGAACGGCGACCCGAAATGGTGATCATTCCTCGCACCGAGACCCACGCCGCGTACATGGAGTATCTCGAGGAACGGCTCGATAAGCTCAGCGGTCGACCAGAAAAGGGTGCAGATAATCACCTCACGGTCTACAACGACGGACGCAAAGTCGCCCTGGATCCCCGCATGGTTGGCGAAGGATTCAGCGGGGACGTGAAAATCAACTACGTGACCCGCCGAATCGCTAAGATTTGGCGGGAGAACCGCGACAACGAATACCTGGTCCCCGGCACGAACGATGTCTCGGCGAATAAGGGTGCGTTGCAGATCGTGTTCTGTGACCTCTCGACTCCAAACGATGAGGAATGGAACGCCTATGACCAGATGAAGTCCGACCTCGTGACCCGGCACGGCCTCGACCGTGACCGGATCCGGTTCATCCACGACGCGAAGGACGACGAGGCACGAGCGAACCTGTTCAAGGCCGCGCGTGAGGGGCACATTGATGTGCTCATCGGGTCGAGTCAGAAGATGGGGACCGGGGCGAACATTCAGGCCAGAGCGATCGCGATGCATCACGTGGATTGCCCGTGGCGGCCGGACCAGCTCGAGCAGCGGGAGGGCAGGATTCTGCGGCAGGGTAACCAGAACGGTGAGGTCCAGATCTACCGGTATGCCACGGAGAACACGTTCGACTCGACGTCGTGGGACATTATCGGTCGCAAGGCCACCGCGATCTCGCAGGTGATGCGGGGCCGGCTGGACGTGCGGGAACTCGATGATCCTGGTGATTTGGCGTTGGATGCGCAGCAGATGATGGCCGGGTCGTCAGGCAACCCGTTGTTGATGGAGCGCACTGAGGTGGACGTGACAGTGCAGAAACTCTCCCGTCGTGCCCGTGGCCATGAGAAAGCTCAAGCCGCGCTGCGGTTCCGTCGCACCTCGGCGGAACAATGGATTGCTCAGGTTGATCGGCGTCTGCCGGACGTTGAGTCCGCTATTGCACGACGTGTTGATACTCGTGGTGACCTGTTCAAGGCCACTGTGGCGGGGGAGGTGTTCGATGATCGGCAGGAAGCCTCGGCAGCGATCTATGAACACATTCGTGCCGTATCGCGGCCTGGTGGCGGACTTTTGAACGGTGACGGTAACCGCGTTGAGATTGGTGGGTTCACCGTCACGGTGGACGTTCACTACAACGTTGTCGAAGGTCGCCGCTTGTTGCTGATCCCCGATAAAACGGGGGCTGATGCTGAGGCGATGCAGGTCGACGTCGACTGTGACGCGCTCCTTGATCCTCGGAGTCATGCTGAGCGGAATGTTGCGCAGCTGTTGGAGAACAAGATTACGGGCCTTGACCGTCTGCGCGACAGATTGCTGGCTAACCGTGCCGAGGCTGAGGCGACGATCGAATCGGTCGATGGGCAGTTGGGGAGACCGTTCAAACACGCTGAGGAACTTGTCGAGGCGAAGACGCGTCTGTCTGAGATTGATCAGAAGATCCGGGCCATGCAGGAGACCGAAGAACGAAAGAAACGGCAGGAGCCGACTGCGGAAGCACAGGACGAGGCGGCGTATTCGGTGACGAAGGCCGATGTGATTCCAATACGGGCGGGTGTACAGACGGGTGAACCAGAGGTCAGCGAGTACACCGCTGACGGTCGGGCCGCCGAGGGCGCACCCTTCGTTGATGAAGCCCGTGCAGGGCAAGCTGCGCACGCCCAGAGTGCGCGGATGGGGCTGTCGGAGCGTCTGGGAGGTGAGGCGAACAAGATCACGAGCCAGGTTGAGGAACGGGTGGCTGCAGCCGTGGAGCGTGTGCGAATCGAGGCAGCGGATAAGACGAAGCTGTCTCCGGCGTTGAGTGTCTATCGGTTTGAGCTCGAGCGGTTGACTAAAATGTGTTCGACCGGTTTGGAAGCATATTCGGCCGCGATGAAATCAGCAGGAAGCAGAGTGCACAAAGACGAGCTGAAAAACCACAAAGCACAGTTGGACGACGTCCACGGGAAGATTAGGCAGCTACAGGAGAATCTGAGCGTGGTCGAGGCGAAGGTGGCACGAGCACCTGGCGAACTCGTCTCACCTGACCTCTACACGCCACCAACGCGTCAACCGTCGGCTGTAGTGCCCAGTATTGATTTATAGAGCGGTTCATGCCGCCGGCTGGTAGCGACTCGTCTCTTGTGTCGTCGCAGCATTCGGTGGAGAGTGGAGCGCAAGATCTGGAAGTCGGCCGCGGTGGAGGTCTGGCTGTGTTCGCCGGTTTCCGCTACTGCGACGATGGCGCGTTCTTTGGCGGGCGAGTGCCTTGGCTTACGATCACCCACTTTCCTACGCGCACGTGCATTCAGACTGGCATGTGTTCGTTCGAAGTGTGGGTTTCAGTATCGGTAGCGCTCTCGCGGGGCTTCTTCTGGGAATAGCACCACTCACAGGAACGATGTTGCCGGCCGAAAGTGGGTACAAGCTCGCAACTGTTTGCGGACTGCCCCTCGTAACCATTAGCAGTCTTAGTGCGCTCCTAGCTCGCAGGAAAATAGGGTGCCGAGTAAGGATCGTTTGTTCTCAAACAGGGTCACGCGATGGCAAATCCATAGACGTCTTTCCAGCGATCTCATTCGTAAGCTGTAGCCTCACGAACAGCTGTTGGCCACGGTTGAATAGGCTGCCATCCAACCTCGACGATTCTTGAAGGTACAGACAACTAGGGTGGGGCCAAATGAGGTCGTCAAAATGGAGCTAGTTTCAGTTGACGTGGCGACGAGCTAATGTCCGGCGATACCGGCACCGAATAGGTAGGTGAAATACCTATCGACAACGACACGCGCCAGCCAAACATAACTAGCTTTCTGGATATCTCACGTTGCTGCGGTCGCTATTAAAACCAATTCGAGGTCGGTTCTGAACTACGCGTGCGAAGACGTCCGCGTGCTTGCTGAACTGGTCTCAGGGTGCTGAAGCGCGAGCGTACTGAATCGTACATGTCGTCGGCTTCTGAATCTCCTATTACCGAGAGAAGCATTGCGAAAGGCACCTTGGTAGGGGAGTTGTCTAGAGCCCCGCTTCGACGCGCTATGTAAGAGAGCTCAAGGCGAGGAAGCTCCACTTCACCCGCGTTGAGTGTTGTTCGAAAGTGCCGAACCGTCTCCCATTTTCCACTGTCGCGAAGGTCATTCTCCGTGTTCCCCTTCGCCGGGGTGAGAGTTTTCGTAGTGGGTTCTTGGCTGGGCGTCCATCCCTGGGCGAGCAGTTGGCGTGCTTCGTCACTTCGCAGGTTGAGCTGGCGACTCTTCTCAGAAGCCCCCTTCGGAGGCCTGAACGAATGAACAAGATGGTGAGGTCGCAGAGCAAGTTCCAGCGACGCGCTGGTGTACTCCGTCGGCTGGGCAGGATCGACGGGTGAAGCATAGGCAAGGGTGAGCTGAATGCGTGTGTCCGTCGTGGACGGCTCGGCTACCGGAAGCTGATACCCCAAGAGATCGCCACGCTCGATCTCGTCTATATAGAGAACGTGGGCTTCATTCGGATTGCAGTCAAGGAAGTCATCGAAGTTCAAAGGCTGTCGCCCGTATCCAACTTCAGTCTGGAGCTTACGGTGCTGGTGCGGACGCTCGGCGAAATGGGTTGCAAAAGCGCGTAGTACGCTGCTGTTGACCCTGGGGAGCTTGGTCACCAAATCGGCAAGCGCGTGCGTCGTAACGGGTGCAGCGAAACTAGTACCTGACGCTTCGAGGAATGTTCCGTCGGATTGAAGGACATTGAACATGCGCTGATCGGTTCCGCCAAATTGCACACCAAGCGGCTGGACTCGCGAGCCGTGACGCCCCGGCCCCATTGACGAGTATGGTGCCCGGCTCCATGGGGCCTCTGGAGCCGGAGCATCACAGGCTCCTACTGCAAGTCCATTGGCCATATCTGCCGGTACTTGAACGCGATGTAGTCCGGTGGCTTGATCCGCTTCGCCATCGTTCCCAGCGGCCACGACGAACAGCACGTCTCGGTCCCAAGCCAGCTGGTCCAACTCACTAGTCCATCGATTTGGCTCCATATCGTCTTCGACAGCCAGAGTCGGGCCAAGACTCAGGTTGACCAAACGATGCCCTTTGGCTTCAACAGCCTCTTTGATCCGGTCAAGCACCCAGTACCCTTCAAGGTCACCGGGGATATATGGCGGAGGTAACACCCGATAACTCTCCACGGGTAGTGGTGGTTGCGGGGCGCTATCGCCTGGGTTGACAAGACCGTAGAGAACGGCTCCGGTTACGCCTGTTCCATGAATCAGTTCATTTGGGTCGGGCGCTTCGGCAGTGAGGTCGTGTGTGGGGATAGAGAACAACGGACTAGTGCGGCGTGCCGTGTCCACTCCGCCATCAAAAACGCCGACTGTCACATTCGTTTGAAATGGTTGCTGTGCCGCTGGGGCGTCAAGGCTTTGTCCGCTTCGGGTACCAAATCTCGGTCGTGGGCGAATCGCGGGCATTGGTCTGAGGACTCGAAGTGGGTTGAAGCGGGCGAGGCTAGCAGCGCGGCTTGACCGAAGGCTGACGGGTGTGAAAGTTAGACCACCTACCCGGCGAATATAATCACTGTGGAGTGTTCCGTCCTCATTCTCGATCAGTTCTGTCCAACGATCGAGTGTCTCATTGTCTAGTGGTACTGGCTCGCCAAGGTGTGAAGTAAGGGGGTGAAGCACGGCTTCCCACACGGGTAGGTCAGCCGAGTCCTGATCGGTATTGCTGCGGTGCAGTACGTCAGACTCGCGGGGCAGGGATATCTCGTCTAGTTCGCGGATCTGTGAAAATGCCTGTTCTTCGGTCCGGTTCCTTCCACCATTCGTAATGAGTCGGCGGAGCTCTAAGAGTCCGTCGTCTGAGATTGCGAAAATAAGCCGGCGTGTTTGCTCAGTGGTTCGTCTCGTCTTAGTGACATATTGTCCAACGTCGGCTCTCGATCCAACTGGCGAAGCGCCCACATGTGCCAGCAGTTCGGTCGGGAAGTATGACGCGGCGAGATAGTTGGGGAGCAGCTTCGCTTCGACATAAACTCTGTTGCTTGCCCTTAGAGCCTGTGGCAGATTGGCCACCATTTCAGTCGCTTCGGTGATCTGCGGGATCAACGTAGCTTGTGCCTGTTCGACTGTTTGGGGTTCGTACTTGTCGCCGCCCCCGCCATTGGGGGCCTGGACATCGAGCTTCAATGCTTCACCGTTGACGAGCAACGGACGTGGTGCGGGGTCGTTACCCTGTTCGTCCGCCATTTCGTGCTCCTTCTGCTCGCTTGATGCCTGAGGCAACCGTGGGGTGGCTGACACCAATTACCGAGGCGATCTGCCTGTTGGACAGCTCCAAGGCATCTCGCAATGTTAAGAAGAGCTTGTCACGGCGCGGCCCCGGGTCGGGCATGTGACACGCTAGCTCGTTCAGGAGGACGTCGCCCACTGGCACATCAGTAAGGATCGCGCGTCGCCGGGCTAGCAGCCATAGACGGGCCAAGTCGGAGTTGGTCATCCCGTCGGTGAGTTCGGTAACGATCGAGAGAACACTCTGGTCCATGTCTCCCGCGTCCGCGGACAGATGCTGGAGGACAGAACGCCGTTGGTTAGCATCTGGCAAGCCAAGGGAGAGAAGCCGATCGAACCGCCGTTCGGCGGCGGAGTCGAGTAACTGCGGATGATTTGTCGCGGCGACGAGCAAACTAGTGTCAGGCCATCGATCGAGCTCAACGAGGACGACATTCACGATCCGTTTCAGTTCTCCGATGTCAGCATCGTCATCACGCCTTTTGGCAATGGCGTCAAATTCGTCGAGAAGGAGGACGCAGGGTCCGCTTTTTGCATAGTCGAGAACGGACTTGATATTGCGCCCGGAGGTTCCGAGGTAGCTCGAAACTACTGAAGATAAGTCGAGCGATACTAAGGGTAGATTCAGTGCCCGAGCCAGCCAACGGGCTGTCATGGTCTTTCCAACTCCAGGGGGACCGCTGAGCAAGATGCTCCGAGTGAGTCCGAGTCCGGCACTATGCAGCTCTTCGGCACGTTCGCGTTCAGTGACGACTTCTTTAAGCTGCGACATGACAGCTGGGTCGAGGACGAGTCCGTCGGCATCCGGAACTACGTCAACGTCGACGAGTGGATGTGCGCTGTCTGCTTCTGTCGGCAACGCACCTGAGGTGTAACGCAGTTCAGTAATATCTGAGCCCGCGGCTATTGCGGTGTGTACAGCATCGCGGAATGATTCCGTATTATGTACTCCTGGTGGTACAGACCTCATCAACCGAGCAGCGAGTTGCCTGACGCCGGCGCCGTGGCCACGCGTGCCGACTCTGACTAGGTCGACGATCGCACGTTCAAGACCATCGTTGGTGTGGTAAGAATTACTAGATGCGGCAGGCATGGTTACCACTGTATCTTGTTTGTCTGCCTAGATCATGCTCGTATCGGTGGTAAGTTCCAGTGTTTCTGGGTCATTGTTTACCATTGCGGGTTAAGGGTAGGTTGCCGCTTAGTGTGGCATGCATTGCCCAAGGTCAGTTCGACAGAGTGTATGGCGGTTAGAATCTCATATCGGCAGACGCAGTGTGCGCCTGTGAGCATGCGCGTACGACCTACTCCCTGCGACGTGGCATCCCTATAGCGCGATTCGGGCATGGTCAAACTCACTTTGAGCCGCTCCATGCCTTTTTATGAACCTTGGCTGCGGAAGCTGACCTGTGCGCTTCGTCTTCTCTTCCGCGCAACGACAAGTGGGGGCCGCAACTCTAGATGACCAGGCGGAACAGGTGAGCACGATTTGAATGCGAGCAGAGAAGCTGGATCCTATGATCGCAAGAGTTGGGATCGTCGATCCCGTTCTGATTATTGCTCGGACGCCGCTTGCAAGCCAGGGGCTCCTGCTGCCGCTCAGGCCTTTAGATTTGTACGCCGCCCGGGTCGAAGGGCCGCCAGCACCTCGACGAAGCTAGGTGACGGGCCGATAGGTGTCTCTTTAACGCGTCGCGCCCTAAATAGCCTCATGATCGTGACCTTTCAGGGTTTACGAATCAATCTGGAAATCTTTGCTCCTGAGATACGCGCGAGTCAGCACCGCAGGACAAGATCCCCAACTTTCGGCCGCTGTGGTTGGTCTGATTTTCCCCGCTGGTCGTTTCCGAGCCTGGGGGAATGGGGCGGAGGCCAGCCAGTTTAGCGAATGAGGCTTCGCATTTGATGCGCTCGGGTTTGTCGCCGGCGACTATGAGGGTCTCCGCGGCGGGATCGATGCCGATGCCGAATTGTTCGAACACGCTCGGCCGTTGCCGAGCTTAGCGATTAGACCGCTGAGCTCCTTGGCTTCGCCAACTGCTAGAAGATATCGCGGCCTTCCCCCTAATGAAAACTGAAAACTATAGGGCACCCCTCGCTCGAACTCGTTGTCGCGCAAGTTCGGATTGATCTTCACCCACTGAGAATCCATCCAGGGTCCGGCCCCGTCTTCAACGAGCGCGTTTTACGAGTACGGACTTGCCGAGGTGCGGCATCTCTTAGATTGAAGGGACTGTCGGAAGAGGCTAGGCTCAAGCAGCTACCTTTTCCAGCAGACGACGAAGCTCAAATAAGGGATCTACCTACGACTGATAATCCTAAATCTTCTGCTTCGACAGTTCCCATAGGTTGTGCAGGAGTGCGTCGTCTATGTCAACGGGGTTGGCGTCCGTGTCTGCCTCTTCGGATGAGCTGTGGGCTTCGGTGTGGAGCTGCTCCATGCGGTGATCGAGCTGCTCGGCGGCTTGCGCGGCGTCGGCGAGGTCGGCGGCGAGATGGTCGGGGACGGCTCCGTCATACTTGTAGAAGATCTTGTGCTCGAGGCTGGCCCAGAAGTCCATCGCGATGGTGCGGATCTGGACTTCGACGGGCACGGCGACCGCGCCGGTGGAGAGGAACACGGGGATCTCGATGATTGCGTGCAGGCTCTTGTAGCCGCTGGGCTTGGGGTCCTGGATGTAGTCCTTGATCTCGAGGACCCGGACGTCGTCCTGGCTGGTGAGGGCGTCGAGGATGTGGTAAGTGTCGGCGACGAAACTGCAGGTGATGCGGATGCCGGCGATGTCGGTGATCTTCTCGCGGATCTCGGGCAGGCTGGGGTCGAGTCGGCGTCGGACTACCTTCTCGAGGATGCTTTTGGCGGTCTTGACCCGCGAGGAGACATGCTCGATCGGGTTGTAGCGGTGCAGGTGCAGGAACTCGTCGCGCAGGATAGTGACTTTGGTGAGGACCTCGTCGACGGCGAAGCGGTACTCCATCATGAGTCGGGCGAAGTCCTCGCGCATGCGCCGGGCGAACGCGAACCGCTCGGCCTCCCGAGCGCGTGCGCCGTCCGCGCGGTCCTGCGCGGGCGCCAGTGCCGCGCCGGGCGTCGCAGGCGCGCTCCAGACCGCGACGATGGTGTCGACGAGCCCGTCGGCGATGTCATCCCAGGTGCCCAGGCCAGGCGCGGTGCCCTCGGCGAGCCGACGCTCCCGGTCGACGGTGGCCTGGGTGATGAGATAGCGGGTCATGGCGCTGCGCGTGGCGGCCACCGGATCGGAGAGGTCCGGCAGGCACTGCGACAGGCCCTCCTGGAGGTCGCGCAGCGAGGGCGCGTCGGCGAGGTAGGTCTGGGCGTCCAGGCGGTGGTAGGCGGGATCGGCTGTGATCTGCGCGACGAACCGCGCATACCACGACGGCTGCCCGAGGTCCTTCAGGTGCTCGGTCACCGACCGCACGGCCACCGCCACCCACTCGCGGAGGTCCCCGCGGTCGCGGATGCTGTCGATCAGGCCGGCCCGGATCGCGGAGATCCGCTGGGAGTGCTTCTCCAGGATCGCCCTGACGAGGTCCTCCTTGCTGCCGAAGTGGTAGCTCACGGCCGTGTTGTTGCCCTGTCCTGCGGCCTCGCTGATCTGCCGATTCGACACGGCCTGGATGCCGCGCTCGGCGAACAGCTGCTCGGCCGCCTCCAGCAGTCGTTCGCGGGTCCTGCTCGACGCCTCGTCGCGCCGGTGGTGAACCGTGTTCGTCTCGGTCATAGCCGCCCCTCGTTCCTCAATCAGTTGCCTCAACCCTACCTCAGTAAGTCAAGTGATTGAAGTTGTGCTACGCTAGGTATCGCTTGACTAAATCAAATGACTTATATCTGGTGGGTGCAACCCGAGGAGGAACCATGACAGAGACCATGTCGTTGCCCGAGACGAAGACGGGGGCAGGGGGCGCGCCGAAGGCGCGCCCGAACCTGGTGATCTTCGTGCTCGCGTTCTCAGGCATCGTCGTCGCGCTAATGCAGACGCTCGTGCTGCCGATCGTGGCGAAGCTGCCCGAGTACCTGGGCGCACCGGCGTCGGACACCGCGTGGGTGGTGACGGCGACGCTGCTGGCCGCGGCAGTCGCGACCCCGCTGATGGGCCGGTTGGGGGATATGTTCGGCAAGCGGCGGATGATGATCATCAGCCTCTCGCTGCTGATCGCAGGCTCCCTGATCGCGGCACTGTCGAGCACGCTGGTGCCGATGATCGCCGGCCGCCTGCTGCAGGGCCTGGCGATGGGGTTCATCCCGCTGGCCATCAGCATCATGCGCGACCTGCTGCCGAACGAGAAGCTGCCCACCGCCACGTCCGTGATGAGCGCGTCCCTGGGCATCGGCGCGGCCATCGGCCTGCCCGCGGCGGCGTTCGTCGCCGAGAGCTTCGACTGGCACGCCCTGTTCTGGACCGCGGCGATCCTCGGCGTCGTCTCCCTCGTCCTGGTCCTGGCCACGGTCCCCGAGTCCGCGCAGCGCGCGGGCGGTCGGTTCGACTTCCTCGGCGCGATCGGCCTGTCGATCGGCCTGCTCTGCCTGATGCTCGCCATCTCCAAGGGCGGCGACTGGGGCTGGGGGGCGGGCCTGACGATCGGACTGTTCATCGCCGCTGTGGTCGTGTTCCTCTTCTGGGGGTTCTACCAGCTGCGCACGAAGGAGCCGATGGTCGACCTGCGCACCACCGCGAAGCGGCAGGTGCTGTTCACCAACCTCGCTGGCATCGCCTTCGGGTTCGCGTCCCTGGCGATCCAGCTCATCGTCCCGCAGATCGTGCAGATGCCCGAGGCCACCGGATACGGCATCGGCGGCACCCTCCTGCAGGCAGGCCTGGTGATGACCCCGCAGGGCATCGTCATCATGTGCGCCGCCCCCTTGTCGGCGCGGATCTCCCGGACGCTCGGCCCGAAGGCCGCGCTGATGATCGGCGCAGTGGTCGTCGCTGTCGGGTACGGGCTGAACATCGTGATGATGAACGAGCTGTGGCAGCTGATCATCGTCTCCTGCATCATCGGCGCGGGCATCGGCATCGCCTACGGCGCGCTGCCGCTGCTGATCATGGGCGCGGTGCCCCGCTCCGAGACCGGTGCGGCGAACAGCCTCAACGCTCTGCTGCGCTCGATCGGCTCGTCGCTGGCCAGCGCGCTCTCCGGCGTGATCCTCGCGCAGATGGTCATCACCGTCGGCGACCACGCCCTGCCGTCGGCCGACGGTTTCCGAGTGATCATGGCGATCGGCTGCGCAGGCGCGCTCCTCGCGCTCCTGCTGGCCGCGTTCCTGCCGAAGAAGAGCGCCGACGTTCCAGAGGCCGCGCATGGCCACTGATCCGCCCACCGGCACCGGCGCTCCCGCCACGGTCGGCACCGACCCACTCACCCTCGAGCAGATTGCGACCTTCATGACTGACATCACCCGCGAACCCCTCCCCGCCTCCTCGGGCGGCCACGGCCTGCTCAAGGACAAGGTGGCGGTGATCACCGGGGCCGGACGCGGCATCGGCGCGATCACCGCCCGCCTGTTCGTCGACGAGGGCGCGAAGGTCCTCATCGCCGACGTCAGCGGCCACGAGCATGACACCGCCGCCGAGCTCGGCGAGAACGCGGTCGCGTTCCACGTCGACATGACCCGGGAGGAGGACATCGAGGCCATGTTCGCCCGCGCGCTCGAGGTGTTCGGCCGGGTCGACGTCCTCGTCAACATCGCCGGCAACCCCGGCGGCAAGCGCGGCGACGAGCTCACCGTCGAGGAGTACGAGTCGATCACCCAGGTCCACCTGCGGGGCACGCTGCTGGTCGACAAGCACGCCGTGCGGGTCGTGGCACCCAACGGGGGAGGGGCGATCGTGAACTTCTCGTCGGCAGCCTCGTTCGCCGTCGACGAGAAGATCTCCTTTGCCTACTCCTCGTCGAAAGCCGGCATCAACGCCGCCACTCGCTCCTACGCGGTCCATTACGGCAAGCAGGGCATCCGGGTCAACGCCGTCGCACCCGGGTTCACGCTCAGCGAGAAGAACCGCAACATCCCCGCAGTGGCGTTCGAGCAGCTCAGCGCCAAGGCCGCGCTCGGCCGCCCCGGAACTCCGATCGAGCAGGCCCAGGTCGCGGCGTTCCTCGCCTCCGACCTGGCCTCGTTCGTCACCGGCGTCGTCGTCCCCGTCGACGGCGGCTGGTCCTCCCGCCTGGCATGAGCACGCCCCTACGACACACACCCACCACCGACAACACAGAGGAGACCACCATGAGATTCGTCCTAGTCCACGGAGGATTCCACGGAGCCTGGTGCTGGGACCGCACCCTCCCCGAGCTGGAGCACCTCGGCCACCGGGCCATCGCCGTCGACCTCCCCGGCCACGGCCAGCGGGCCGGGGAGGTTGCGACGCTCCAGAACCGCCTCGACGCGGTCACCTCCGTCCTCGAGCCCGGGGACGTTCTGGTCGGCCACTCCGGAGGAGGCCACGAGGTCACCCGCGCCGCGGACGCCCGCCCCGACCTGGTCAGCCACGTGGTCTACCTCGCAGCTGCCCTGCCGATCGAGGGCAGGACACAGCCCGAGGCCAGCTCCACCCACCCCGATGCGGGCTCTGGTCGCAGCGGCGTGGACGTGACGGGGATGCGCGAGCACCTCCAGTTCAACGCCGACGGGTCGATGCAGTTCGCCGACCTCGAGGGTGCGCGGGAGTTCTTCTTCCACGACTGCGATGGGGACACCGCCCGGTGGGCGTTCGAGCACCTCACCCCGGAGCGATTCGGCGAGGAGGGCACAGTGCCCCTGTCCGTCCCGGACTTCTGGGAAGCCGACCTGCCGCGCAGTTTCATCCGCTGCCTGCAGGACCGCTCCCAGCCGCGGTGGCTCTCCGACCTCGTCACCGACCGCCTCGGCGTGGAACCGTTGACCATCGACGCCTCCCACTCCCCGTTCCTTAGCCGCCCCACCGAGCTCGCCCAGCTGCTCGTCTACGCGACGACCACCCAACCCTTGAGGCCTCTGCGCCCCACGCCCTGAGCCCCGCCCACCACCCACGCTTCGTACAGCGTCAAAGGAAGGAAAACACACACATGCCCACCACTCAAGACACCAGCCGTCGCGTCCTCGTCGTCGGCCTCGGCATCGCCGGAATGTCCACCGCCATCCGCCTCCACCAGGCCGGGTGGGAGCCGGTCGTGATCGAGCGCGCCCCAGCGCGCCGCCCCGGAGGACACTTCATCGCCCTGTTCGGCACCGGCCGCATCGCCGCCGAACGCCTCGGCGTCCTCGACCTCATCGAGAACCGCACCAACCCCGACCACCACAGCTGGGAGATCGACCGCAAGGGCCGCAAACGCCCTGGCCTCGGCTTCGGCACCATCCCCTCCGCCGCCCCCTGGATCCTGCTGCGCGGCGACGTCGAGGACGGCCTGTACAAGGGGCTGCCCGAGGGCCTGGACATCCGGTACTCCACCAGCCCCGTCGACCTGCACCAGGACCCCGACGGCGTCGACGTCACCCTGCGCGACGCGACTACCGGGGACGAGTACATGGAGCGGTTCGGGCTCGTTGTCGGGGCCGACGGGATGCGCTCGAGCATCCGCCGCCTCGCGTTCGGCCCCGACGCCAACTACCTCACCCCGTTGAACTACATGGTCGCGACCGCCCTTCTGGAGCCGCAGCTGACCGGCATCCCCGACAGCGACAGCGTCGTGCTCGCCGAGCCCGGTCGGTCGTTCTGGACGTTCTCGTTCACCAACCATGCCCCCAGCATGCTGTTCTCCTACCGCACCGACGACCCGGCGGCCGAGCTGCAGCGCGGCGCGGTCGACTCCGTGCAGCGCGCCTTCACCACCAGTTCGCCCGGGCCGTTCCTCGGCGAGGCGCTGGAGCACTTCGCCGCAACCGAGCACACCGTGTTCGACTCCGCACAGCAGATCCGTATGCGCCAGTTCCACACCGGACGGGTCGTCCTGGTCGGCGACTCCGCCTGGTGCATGACGCTCTACTCCGGCTACGGGGCTTCCTGCGCCCTCGCAGGAGGGGACTTGCTGGGCACGTTCCTCGAGCAGCATCCCCGGGACGTACCCGCGGCGCTGGCAGCGTGGAACGAGCGCATGTACCCGCACGTGTCCAACCAGCACAACCTCGTCGGCCGGTCCCGCACCCTTTTCACCCCGCACGACCGCCGCGAGCAAATTGCCCGCACCGCACTCGTCCGGGCATTGAACACCCCCGGGGTACAGGCGCTGGCGGTCAAACAGATGCAGCGCCACCCGACCTTGTCGATCAAGGACGGCGACCTCGCCCTGCCCTCGAAGTTGACCCCGGCTCTGATCGAGGCCTCCGCCCCGGTGCAGTACCAATCGAACTGACACGCACTCTGCTCCTTGCCGAGTAGGAGCACGTTTACGATCGAGGCACTCGGCCCCGTCCCGGTCACGTCTAAAGACCGTCTCGAAGGGGTCAATCCCATCTTCGACGGCATCTTCTCCGTCGCATGCCTCGGTGAGCTGCTCGGACCCACCGAGGCTTGTGACGGACACTGGTAGCTTTCGAGATAGGGCTGCCGGTCCAGCAGGAAGCGAACATCAGCGACCTCGCGCTTGGCTCTTTCTGCGCCAGCAGCTGTAGAGCGCAGCGACGATCGGCCTACCTTCAAACTCTGGATGACCAGGCAGAACCGGTATCACTTCGACAGGCGATAGGGAGGATCCACGATGTGGACTATCACAATAGGGACCGTCCCAACTGCAGCCCGGAGGGTCTTTTCACCGATAGCGTCATCGTATTTGTCTCGCTGAAATACTGGCCTGGTATCGACGGGTATGTCCAGACCGACGGTGAACAACCCATCCGCGCCTTGTCGAGTAGATTCGAGCGTTGAAGTGGGTGGGAGAGAATCTTCGTGTCGCAGACGACTTATCATCGGCGAACCGGCCCGAAGTATATGCGGAGAGCTTGTTCTAGCGCGTGCAGAGCGCTTGACTGATACGCCCGCGCTCCTTCTCTTCGCTGAAGCCCATACCGCGGCCGGCATCTGGGCGTTGCCATTCGAGTTGCTGGCCGCGGTATGGGCCTTGGGTGGGTTCTGCGCGCCGCGCGCGGCCTCGATGGGACCCTTCCTGCTCGCAAGCTGTACAGTGCATCCTGGCGCCGCCACGAATGGACTGGAAGATGAGAACGAGTCGACTGTCCCCAAAGAACCTGTTGGCGCTGCCCGGCATCATCCGCCAACGTTCTGGGTCCTTGATGGCCCGAAAACGATGCTGATCGAAGACTCGTCCAAGTCTTCGACTTTTTCTCTGCTGTTTTGATTCGCCTTGTTGGCACCGCGCGTGTTCTGTACCCGGCCGTGCCGTGCCGTTACGGCCCTGCCGCTCCTCAACCGACGAGCGGCAGGGCGTGGCGAGTACAAGTAGAAACCTACTCAGAGCCGCCTAATCCTCTCCAAGTTACGTGTTACTAGGTCGCCACGTCGCCGAGAGTATGAACACTCAGGGCCCGAGCGGCCAATTTGTCAAGATTGTGTAGTGAATGAATCAGCAACGTCGAGCGCGCGGTCGAGAGCTCTTAGTCCCAAATGCATATCTTCATCGGAGATGTTGAGTGGAGGCACGACGTGTACGCGATTGAAATTTGCGAACGGCAACACATTCTCGCCTTTCAACGCCGACACTACTTGGTTCATTTCCGGCGAGGTGCCGCCGTAGGCCGCTAACGGCTCTTTGCTGTCGCGGTCCTTCACAAGTTCGACAGCCCACATACAGCCGAGTCCTCGTACATCACCGATTGAGGGATGACGTTCGGCTAGCTCGTGGAGCGTCGGCCCTATAATCTCAGTACCGAGACGCTTTGCATTCTTGACCATGCCTTCGCTTCTCATTACGGTAAGTGTAGCGACGACAGCCGCACATGCTAGAGGATGTCCTGAGTAGGTATTCCCGCCCGGGAATGGTCGCAGGCGAAATGTCTCAAATATTTCGTCTGAAATAGCGACTCCGCCGAGGGGGACATATCCTGAGTTCACGCCTTTTGCGAAAGTGATCAGATCAGGTTTAATGCTCCAATTGTCAATTGCTAGCCATTCGCCCGTGCGACCAAACCCTGCCATTACTTCGTCAGCGATGAACACGATTCCGTGTTTCCTGGTCAATTCTCGGACACCTGCGAGGTATCCATCGGGCGGACCGTAGACCCCTGCCGTCCCTGGCACTGTTTCGAGAATAAGCGCAGCAATGGTGCTCGGCCCCTCAAGGAGGATCATGTCCTCAAGATGCTGCAGCGCGCGCTGAGTCTCTTCTTCTTCAGTGATTGAACCAAAGTAGGACCGGTACAGGTACGCAGGCATGAAGTGTATAACACCCTCAGAAGAGTAATCATTGGCAAATCGCCTAGGGTCGCCGGTGACGTTGATGGCGAGCTGGGTTCCACCGTGGTAGCTCCGAAAGGCAGAAAGGACCTTCGTACGTCCGGTGTGAAGCCTTGCCATACGGATTGCATGTTCGTTTGCGTCGGCACCGCCCACTGTGAAAAATACGTGGTCGAGACTGTCAGGAGTGATCTCAGTGATCAGCCGCGCTGCTTCGGAACGAGCTTCGTTGACATGCTGCGGGGCGATAGTACACAAGCGTGCGGCCTGCTCTTGGATGGCCGAGATCACCTTCGGATGTTGGTGTCCGACATTTGTGTTCACTAGTTGGGAGGAAAGATCAAGAAGTTTATTACCTTCTCCGTCCCAAACGTACGAACCTTCGGCACGGAGGATTGTCATGGGTTCGAACAGACCCTGGGCTTGCCAGGAATGAAAGACATGTTGGCGGTCAAGTGCGTGAGCCCTACGCCCAGCTCGCTTTTCTCTTTCTGAAATGGAAATAGTCAAGTTCGTGGACGGTGGGTCAATCTTGTCGGTGGTCAAAGCGCATCTTCTTTCAAGAGTAGATCTGAGAGCAACTAGTCCTCTTCGTGTCCGAGGCTGGCGACATTTCATGAATGGTATGAGCGAGTGGAGGCGCAAATAGGAAATTTTTGGTACCGGACTAGTTAAGGCTCACATTGATTTGTTTTATTTGCGTGAATCCCTCGAGTACACCCTCAAGTGATGCTTCACGTCCGAACCCGGAAGCTTTATACCCACCATAAGATTGGCCGACGACTTGCCCACCACCTTGATTGATCTGAACCCAGCCTGACTGAATTCTGGAGGCTGTCGTCAGAGCCTTGTCGAGATCTTGAGTAAAGATGTATGCTGCTAGTCCGTAATCGCTGTCATTCGATAGGTGAATGACCTCATCGAGATTTGTCCACGGAATGACAGAAAGCACTGGACCGAAGATCTCTTCTTGACTCGTTTCCCAATCGTTTCTCGATCGGGAGAAAACGATTGGTGCATGATAGAAGCCCGCCTCGTTCACGTCCAAATTTGCACTACCGTCGTAGGCGATTTCGACCCCGGGCATAGACTTTCCTGACTCAATATATCTAGAAATTTGGTCGTATTGTTTTTGGTTGATGACGCATCCGATATCGCTTGCTTCTTCACGCGGATCGCCGACCTTCATTTTAGCGATCCGGTCAACGAGGCGACTGAGGAAACTTGCGTAGATGTCCTCGTGCAAGAACAGGCGAGAGCCTGCCGTACACGATTGTCCTTGGCGAGCAAATCGTGTTGCGAGGATTACTTGTTCCAAGGTGTCGTCATTGTCGGCATCAGGGAAGATAATGTTGGGGCTCTTTCCACCTAATTCCATAGAGGAGTGAGCAAGGCGCTTACCGGCAATTTCGGCCACGTGTCGTCCCACAGAGGACGAGCCCGTGAACGATACTTTGTCCACCTTGGGACTCTGGACGAGTGCTTCGCCGATCACCGAGCCTCGTCCGGTGACAACATTGAGTACGCCGGGGGGCAGTATGTCACTGATGATTTCGGCCATCTTGAGAATGGTCAGGGGCGCCTCAGCAGCGGCCTTGAGAATGACTGTGTTCCCCGCGGCTAGCGCCGCTGGCGTTTTGAATCCTGCGATCATCAAGGGTGAGTTCCATGGCAGGATACCCGCTACGACCCCGAGGGGCTCACGTCTCGTATATTGAAGCTGCCGGTCGCCTGCGGGCAATGTGGCGCCCTTTATTTCTGCTGCGACGCCTGCCATGTATCGAAACAACTCGACGAGAGAGGCTGCCTCAGGGCGGGCTTGAGTTCTTAGCGCGTTGCCTGTGTCAAGAGCGGTCAGTTGGGCAAGTACTTCCGACTCCGACTCAAGTGCGTCTGCGCACGCGGACAACAACCGCTGTCGCTCTTTGAAGTGCAGCGCAGACCAATCTGGAAAAGCAGCCCTGGCTGCGGTTATTGCCTTGTTCGCGTCCTCGGCTTTCCCATCAGGTACGGTGGCAATGACGACGTTGCGGTCGATCGGAGTAAAGACGTCGATGGTAGTGCTGTCTTCAGCTTCGACCCATTCTCCATTGACGAACATTTTCCACGAAGTTGGTGCGGGGAATTCTCTCATTGGTCTCCTTGTGCTGTCGCATGTGGTCACTTCTGGCGGGCTAGGCGCGTTCTTGCAGTTCGGTCAAGATCTCGTTGACGCTTGGTCGTGGGGATGCTGCGACCTCCAGCATTTCGGGTAGGTGCCCCACGCCGAGGAACGTGACGATCACTTCGTGTTCGGGCAGGTCGAAGTGTTCACGGAGCAGTTGGTCGTGTTTGTAATCTTCAGACCAGTTCATCATGCAGGTACCCAGTCGGTCGGCGTGCAACGCATAGGCTAGCGACATCGCGAAGAGTCCGCCGTCGATCCATGGTTGGTTCCGTTCTCCGACCATGTCGAAACCACGTAGATCTGAAGTGATGATCAATACTGCCCCGAGTCGATGTCCAAAGCCTCGGTTTCCGTGATGGAATGTCAGCAGCCGATTACGCAGCTCGGTGCCGTATGCAACATGTACGCGGCGAGTTTCCCGGTTACAGACGCGGGGAGTCTTAAGTGCTCGTCCGACTGCTTTCTTGATTGCTTCAGGTGCCACATCTTCGCCGGTGAAGTGCCGTGCGCTGTATCGGGTCTGGATGAACCTGTCATAGTCGAAGTCTGTCGCACTCTCAATCTCAGCTCGGGTCAAAGTTGTCGAGCCGCCTTGCCAGTGTGCGGAACCTGGCTCTCGGGCAAAAGTCCGCAACTCTGTTTCCCATTCGGCCGGTAGCTCGAAGCCGTGCTTATCGTGAAATAGGACGTAGTCGCGGAGACATCCACGGGCTCCCTCGGTTATCGCGTTAGTGATTCCACGTGCTTCCAATTCACGGATGCAGGCGATTGTTAGCGGGAGCTTGCTCAATCCGAAACCGGGTCGTGGTTCCTCCATGGCAAGGCCCTTTTCGAGTGCGTGGGACACAGACGCTAGGCAGGCCGACAGTGCCGATGCATCGGAGTTGATTTCCAACGTGCTTGAGTAGCGCACGAATTTTGCCATGTCATATTCGTAGTTCCGGCCGATCTCTTCAATATCAGCCATGGGCGTGTATTCCCTCCGGGCGTCCGCCACACCGACAGTTTCCTGTACTTTCATCACGTATCTCCTCTTGGAATCAGGGCTTGAGAATGATCTTGCCTGTGCTGTTGCGCGACTCCAGTGTTCGGAACGCATCCTCGACTTCAGAGAGTGGCCGATACTGACCGTCTGAAATTTTGATCTTGCCTGCATCGATCAACCCAAATACCTCGGCAGCCCGCTTATTCAACTCGTGTCGCGTTTGGATGTGGTGCATCACAGTAGGGCGTGTGAGGTAAAGAGAACCTCCCACGTTCAATTGATTGATATCGACTTGTGGGACAGGTCCGCTTGCGGTTCCGATGCTGACCAAAATGCCTCGAGTCCGGAGCGAGCGCAGGCTTTTTGAGAATGTCGTTGCGCCAACGCCGTCGTACACCACATCGGCGCCGTGCCCTGCAGTTTTCTGCTTGATTCGAACATCGAAATCTTCGTAGTCGAATACCTGGTCGGCGCCAGCGCCTAAGGCGATTTCGGCCTTTGCGGGTGTCGACACGGTTCCAAACACTGTGGCGCCCTTCAACTTCGCCATCTGAGTAAGTAGCTGTCCTACTCCTCCTGCGGCTGCGTGAACGAGTACAACGTCGTTGCTGGAAACTTGGTAAGTGGTAGTCGTCAGGTATTGTGCAGTGATTCCTTGCATGAGCGCCGATATTGCTGCCTTGTCGGAGACATGGTCTGGAATGTCGACAATCTTGTCGGCAGACACCAGGGCGTATTCCGAGAATGATCCTTGACCGCCGGCAAGCCACCCGACCCGTGCACCTCGGTTCAACCCTGTGTCTCCGGGGTCAGTCACTGTTCCGAGGCCCTCGACGCCTGCTGCGAACGGTGCCTGTAATGGGGTGGCGCCTGTTCTTTGCGCAACGTCAAGATAATTGACTCCAGCCAGGCTGACCCGAACTAGAGCTTGGCCGCTGTCTGGAGTTGGCACTGGCTGCTCCCGGATCTCGTACACTTCCGGTCCTCCGTGGTCGGGCACAACTACCGACTTCATGAAGTTCGTCAATTCGCGTTTCCTTTCCGATGCAAATAGCACTACCTGGACTGACTGGCGCATCTCAGAACATGACTATACAGGTCTGTTTAGGTGGGGGACAATAGCAGGATGACAGATCAGCACGAACAGACGCTTCGGCTCACGCCAGCGGCCGAAAGGATCCTTACAACTGCTTCGCGTCTCTTCTATGAGTTCGGTATCCATGCAGTCGGAGTCGACCGGATTGCCGAGGAGTCTGGGATTACGAAGAAGACGCTCTATGAGCGGTTTGGATCCAAACAGGAACTCGTGCTTGCATATCTTCGAAGACGTGAGGAGCAGTGGCGGCGTGCTCTCAAATATCAGCTCAGTCTCGTTCCTGAGGCCGGGCTCGACAGAATTCTCGCTGTCTTCGATGCCGCCGATAATTGGTACAGCGGTCGATCGACTAAAGGATGCAGCGCGGTTAACGCACGGGCGGAAGTAGCTCCTAATCCCGAAGGACTCTCAATCCTCACGGAGGTGACCGAGCAGAAGACTTGGATGCTTAACACCTTCGTTGAGTTGTGCAAAGAAGCTTCTGTCTCAGATCCAGTGCGTACGGGGCAGCAATTGCAGTTACTTCTCGAGGGCGCACTTGTTACCCTCGGGACCCGCTCGTTCATGGAACCCGTCACTACTGCGAGGGAAGCGGCCAAAGCGCTTGTCACCACTGGGTGAAGCACTTCCGGTTGCAAGCATCTGGTGAGAAGGGCGGGCAGGTCATGGCAATCGGAGGCCTCGTTATAGCTAGCTGTTCATCACCTTCTTCAGCCCAACAGCGCGCTCAACGATGATGACCATGACTACGGAAATTGCAATGAGAATGACTGACAGTGCAGCAACCCCCGGATCTGAGCGATACTGAAGATATCTGAACATCTCCACTGGCAGGGTCGTTCGCCCCGCCCCTGCTACAAACAGGGAAATGACGGCTTCGTCAAAGGAGATAATGAACGCCATCACGGCACCTGCTATGAGTCCAGGCGAAATGATCGGCAACGTGATCCGACGAAAAGTCGTCCAGCTGCCGGCGCCATGGACCTTTGCCGCCTCCTCGCAGGAGACATCGCTCGTTGTGAGGCTCATCAACGTGGTCCGGATGACATAAGGCACAGTGATTCCAAAATGCGCAACGATGATACCTACGTAGGTTCCTGTCAGAGCGACTGGTTGGAAGACTAGAAGGAGACCCAGGCCCAACACCACGGTGGGGACGAGGAGTGGTGATAGGAACAGCCCTGATATACTACTCTTTCCGCGGAATTCGTAGCGCGCGATAGCAAGAGCCACCGGTACGCCTACGCAGAGAACCACTAGGGCAACGATGATTGCGGTGATGAAGCTGACTTTCGCGCCTTCGATAAATCCGTTGTTGGTGAGCATGCTCGCATACCATTGGAGAGATGGTGAACCTAGATCGATCGACAGCTTTGCGGAGCCGTTGAATGAAATAAGAACCACCGCAATGATCGGTGCTAATAGGAACAGGTAGACAACGGCAACTGTCGCTCGACTAAGGGTTTTCCACATGGCCGTTTTACTTCCCTTCAAATTTGGCAACGAGACGTTGGTAGACAACGAGCATCGCGCCGAACACCACGAGTAGGATCACGGACAACGCCGAAGCCAGTGGCCAGTTCAGCGTCTGGGTCGCTTCGTTGTAGACCTCAGTCGCGAGGATAAACACCCGGCCACCCCCGAGGAGCCTTGGTGTCACGAACGAGCTGATAGCTAGAACGAAGACCAGCAGGAATCCGGTGAAAACACCGGGCAGGGAGAGCGGCAGTGTAATCCGAAAGAACGTTTTGAACTTTGAGGCACCTAAGGAACCAGCTGCTTCCTCGAGGGAAGGACTGATGCGCCCGAATCCAGAGATCATGGCGAGGATCGCGTAAGGCATCAGTATTTCCACAAGGGCGATCGTGGTGCCAAACATGTTGTTGCTCAGTTGCAGCGGACTGTCAAGAAACCCGAACGACAGGAGTGAATCATTGATTACGCCTTGGTCACCCAGAATCGCGATCCAGCCGTAGGTGCGAGCGACAGCAGAGGTGAGTAGTGGCGCGATCGCCAGCGCGATCAACACCCCTTTCCACTTAGAAGTCGTTCTCACGAGGAACAAGGCAAGTGGGTAGGACAGGATGGTGGCAGCTGCCCCACAACCGAGACCCAGGAGGAGCGTGTTTCCGACAACCTGCCAATAGAAGGCATCTGCCAAAGCACTCTGATACGCACTCAAACTGAATGACTCGACCAATTGCCCACCGGCGCCGTGAGTGTTGAGAGACATCCTCGCCATCACGATCACAGGAAGGACAAACGCGATAGTTATGCCTAAAAGACCTGGTAGGAGAAGCCCGAAGAGCTCCCAACGCCTTCTGTCTCGAAATCCAGAGACACGCTTCCTACTGCCCATTTGTGTCAACGTCATGATCAGCTCCTCCCGATTCCGAAACTAGGTATGCCTCACCCGCGTCGAAACTGAGGTACACACGATCTCCGGTGCTCAGTGTCGTTGTGGCGTCAGTAAGCTCATCAACCCTAAGAATGGTGTCTACGTCAATGCGGACCTCGTAACTTTGCACGTTGCCCGTGTAGCTCGTCGTGATGACCTCACCGACCGTCGACGGCCCCGACATATGTGCAGCTTCGTTCACGGATTGCATGAACATTCGGTGGGGTCTGATGACTAGGCTTGCGTGAGTCAAATCTAGAGTCGCAGTTCCTCGGACATCGAGTTCACCGAACTCTCTCGTCTGGACCCGGTATTGGTCTCCTCCGAGCGGCATGACATGCTCAGCATCGAGGAAATTCGCCTTCCCAACAAAATTGGCGACGAATCGAGTCGCTGGCTGATCATAAATCACGTTTGGGGGTGCGTACTGCTCAATTCTTCCGTTATTGAGAATCGCGATCCGGTCAGCCATGTCGAGGGCCTCGTCCTGATCATGTGTGACGAACAGAGTCGTCGTCCCCAGCCGCTGTTGAATCGACCGGATCTCATGGCGCATTGCTTCCCGTAGTTTAGCGTCGAGATTTGACAATGGCTCATCAAGCAGCAGCAACGTCGGCTCGATTGCGAGAGCGCGGGCGAGTGCAACTCGTTGTTGTTGCCCTCCAGATAGCTCTGCCGGTCGTCGATCTTTCAGGTGGGACAATTGCACCATCTCGAGCGCTTCGAGAGCTTTGCGATTTACATCACCACGAGGTAGTTTCTGCATCTGCAGGCCGAAAGCAACGTTCTCTGCAATATTCATGTGGGGGAACAGAGCGTAGGACTGAAACACCATTCCCATTCCTCGCTTGTGAACTGGGACAGCTACCACGTCTCTACCGTTCACATGAATCTCGCCGTCACTTGGGTCGAGGAGGCCCGCGACCATTCTCAAGGTCGTCGTTTTACCGCAGCCGGATGGACCGAGCAGTGCGATCAGTTCTCCTTCGAGCACGTCGAGGCACACGTCATCAACCGCAGGGGTTGACGTTTTGGGGTACTGCTTCTGCAAGTTGCGGATAGACAAATAAGAACTGTTTGTAACCATCGTCATCCTCCGATGACGCCACGGCGCCACTGGTCGGTCCAAGCATCGCGGTGATCGGACATCCAGTTCCAGTCGATATCGACGATTTTCGGATCGTCTGTGGAGGCGACGCGCTTCTTCGTACCGGCCGAGAGTTCTGTGTTGGATACGGTCGGGGCGTAGAACATGGCGTCCGCGAATGATTCCTGTGCCTCTTTGGAGAGTGCGTAGTCGATGAAGGTTTTCGCCGCTCCGGGGTTCTTCGCGTTTTCGACCTCGTTGATGGTGTTGGTCTGGAACGCGATACCGTCTTCAGGTTGGACAACCCCCAAGGCACCGTCAGATTCGTCAGCGAACACTTGGGCTCTGGCGTTCCACCCGGTTGAATACTGAGCCTGACCCTCAGAGACTGGTTGGTAGACGTCTGGCTGGGGATCCCATGTGGTGACCTTCGGCGCGAGCTCTCCGAGCTTGTCGATGGCGGGGGTAATGTCTTGTTTGTAATCCGTACCGAGGTTGTCTGCCGTAAGTGCGGTTAGAGCAAGGCCCTGCACGTTTGGAGGAGCGGGTACCGCGAGGGATTTGTCAGGGGCGTTCCAGAGGTCGCCGATTCCCTTTGGTGCCTGGTTGACTTTCTCGGTGTTGTAGAGGACAACCAGATTGTCGAATGTCACGGCTGGCCCGTAGCCATCCGCGTTCTGACCCATTTCGATGACATTCTTGAGATTGGGCACGTCGTCTTCCGAGATTGTTGAGAAAAGACCTTCCTTGTTTCCGGTGTTGGCGATCGAGCTATCCATGATCGTGACATCGATTGTTGGCTTAGACTTCTCAGTGCGAAGCTTTCCTAGCATTTCTGCGCTGCTGTGCACGGAGACATAGTTGACGTTAATGTCGGAATGTTCTTGCTCGAATTGGTCTATCACCGATTCTGTGTATTTGTCCTGGAAGAGAGCGGCGTATCCGAGGATATTGACTTCGGTGTCGACATCGGCGTCTGAGCCTGATTCGCCGCACGCAGATAGTGTGCCAATCGTGGCTAACAGTGCGGCCACTGGCAAGAGGGACTTCTTTGACATGATGGAACTCCTTCGTCCGCAAGCGGTTTCGCTTGCCTACTCTGTTCCATCTCGGTCGCAGGACCCGGCTGTGAGCAATCTAACGTTGCGCGGCATCCGCAATCAAGGTTGAGCTGCAGAGATTCCATATACTGAGACGTTGAAAATGTTAGGAGGCGGAACGCTTGAAGTCAGGCGCACTACATGTATACACTCGGTGCACACCATCCATCTCGTGCATGGACCCGGCATGTCCCTGTACATGATTCGATAGTGCTCAAGTTACGGGCTTCGAGGAACGCGCAAGTGCGCAATATTGCAATCAAGTTCCTCGATGTACCGTTGCAGCGAAAGGACACCGATGTTCACCGACAACCCCATGCCCTCACAAATAGATGAGAAACGTAGGAGAGCCCTGCTGGGAGTCCAGACCTCTACTCTCGGGCACCTCCGAGATCACGGCTTCGTTCTGGGTCTTACGCCGAATCAGCGGCCGATAGCCTTCGCGGGCACCGCTGTGACCGTGCGCCTGCCGCATCTCGACTCGACGGCATTGCATGTGGCAGCCGATAAACTGCGGCCCGGCGATGTGCTCGTAGTCGAGCAATCCGGCGATTCCCGATCCTGCTTTGGCGGGATGGTGGCCTTCACGTCAAAGATCAGAGGTGCGGAAGGTGTAGTACTCGCCGGTGCAATGAATGACTTCGATGAGGTACTTGAACTCGGATTGCCCGTGTTTTCAAGTGGAGTCTCCGCGCGGACCACCCGGATTCTCGGCGTAGAAGGAAGCATCAACGTTCCTGTAACCGTAGGCGGCGCGGTGGTTGCACCTGGCGACGCAATACTGGCGGACTCGGATGGGATAGCTGTGCTGGCCGAGAAAGAGATTGACGAGGTCGTAACGACTCTCAAGCGCAAAGAAGAAGCTGAGCCAAAACTAAAATCAAAGATCCGATCCGGCGGCTCGCTTTCCGAGTGGTCCGGTGCCGCCCGTCGCTTTGCTGAGGGAAGTTCAGTCGCATGAGCAACTTGAGGATCGCTGTCGCTCAGTTCGAGGCAGGTACCGATGTCGCGAGAAACCGTGAAGCCGTAGCACAATGCATAACGCAAGCAGCAATGGTGAGCGACCTTGTTGTCTTGCCGGAAAACTCAATGTACTTTGACCCGACGAAGTCAAAGCCAGGCTATCGATACTCCGAGGGTCTCGACGGACAGTTTGTCAGTAGCCTGAGCAAGGCTGCTCGAGAGTTCCAGGTACATATCGTTTGTGGCATGACAGAGGCCAATCCGGAAGACACCGCTCGACCTTACAACACCTTGGTCTACATTGATAAGCAGGGCGAGCTGGTAGATTCGTACCGTAAGATTCATCTCTATGATGCGTTCGGAAATCGGGAGTCCGACAGAGTTACACCCGCCAAGATAGGACATCCGCTAGTCTTTGATATCGGCGGGGTGAGAGTCGGCGCGCTCACCTGCTATGACTTGAGATTCCCAGAAATTTTCCGGTGGATCGCGGATGAAGACGTCGACACCATCGTCTTGCCTGCTGCGTGGGTTGCCGGCTCGGCGAAGGAATTCCACTGGGAAACGTTGCTAAAGGCTCGGGCGATCGAAAACACGGTCTATATTGCTGGCAGCGGACAGACTGGACCGTCTTGTGTCGGTCAAAGCATGATCATCGATCCCATGGGAGTGACCCTTGCATCTGCCGGAGAGGAACCAGGAACGATTGCTTCGGGTATCGTGTCAACTGACAGAATCGGTTCCGTACGTGCAACAAACCCGAGTCTCAACGGGCGTCGATTCGAAGTCTCTCCAATTGACAGACTGTGAGTAGATGAACCTGTATCACGACACTTCGAAAGCCCGGTTCGGCGGCTGGTCCACATCGGCCATCCTGCCACCGGGCGTTCGCGATCCCTCAGTCAAGGCAGCAGACTATGCTTACCAATACCTCAAAGAACTCATCGTCACCATGGAATTGGCGCCGCAGACTATCATCACCGAGGTGGAGGTCGCCGAAGCCACCGGAGTGTCTCGGACCCCAGTGAGAGAAGCATTCTTCCGGCTCCAAGCGGAGAAGCTACTAGACCCTCTTCCCCGCCGCGGGGCATTAGTCCCAGCGATAACATTGAGAAACATACAAGAGCAAGCACAGACACGTCTCGTGCTTGAAGGCTACGGCATCCAGCAGATCTGTAAGAACAAGATGCCTGTGCTTGAGGAGCTCAGCAGCTTAATCGCTGAGCAAAAAGCCGTCCTTGAGTCGGACCCGGACAAAGTCGTAGAAATGGTTCTTATTGACAAGGAGTTTCATTGGACTTTAATTAAGGCCGTTGGGAACACCGAGTTTTCACAACTGTACAATGCTCTTCACGACAAGCAGGTGCGGATCGGAATTGCAAAATTTAGAGCTGTCAAGGGTCGCGCATGTAATGCGATATCCGAGCATAACAAAATTTACGAGGCGCTGATCCAGTACGATGTGGAGACTGCTCAGCAGCGGCTTGAGGAGCATCTACTTGGAAGTCTGAACCAAATCTCAAGCATCTTTACGAACTAGGCATTGCTTACTGCATTCGCCGAAGTTGATACCGATGTTCATACGAGGTGCGACCGCTTTCAAAGCCTTTGGGAAACCAGAACCGCATCGGCCCGACTCCTCTTCCAATATCATGAAGAGCGGGGATTTCTGGTTGACACTATCCATTTTATTGAGCGCTTGCCAGCTTGAGTCCTCCATCCTTTCGTCTGATGAATCTGCTCGGACACGACCGAGACCGATGGCCGTATAGTTAAGGTCGAATTCGGACTGATCGCGGTGCAAGTGCGCTGACTGGCTCTCGGCCGGATATCAGCATACTCGCGTGAATTGATCTAGGCAGCACTGACCTCGCAAAACGACTCTGCCGGAGCTGGGAACGGCCGTGCGCGATGTTGCCACCCAAGTAAACAGGACGGTATAGTCACCGTGCGGGGAGGCTCTATGGGCTGTACTCATCGACGGAAGGAAGAGACCAGAGAGTTTCAGAAGATTGGCCACTGCGTCCGCGCCGGGAAAACTGTAGTCATTCGCAAGAGCGCCGTACTGACTGCCACCGATTGATAGGGCGTCTCGTGGGAGTTCACCTCGCGTGAAATTCCTTTCCGCATGACTGTCAATGAGTCGAAGAAACTCGCTCGGACACTCTATAGAACTCACTATCGAGCGACGGCGTGAAAGTCTCGAAACGCGTTAACTCAATCTAGCGGCTTAGGAATATGTTCGTTCGGAGGCAGTGTGGGGCGACCTTTCATTATGCGGTTGCGCCGGCACACGAAGACTCATTCATATGGCAGACTCATCAACGACGAGATCGCGATGTTGCACACGCGACCAAGAACGCCTGCCAGTCGCCGCTTAGCCAACGCCAGACACGGAATATCGCTAGTCGAAAGGGCCCGGGACGTCCACGAAACGACTAATCGCGGCGGCGCAATATTCCCGCACTTTCAGTCCTCGCCAGAAGCAGTCCAAAATTATTGCCGATTTCCGCCGGTTGAATGCCGGAGCGTTATGGGCGTCCGGGACTGTTATCGTCGAGCCAGTGCTGGGCTGCGGTTTGATTGGAGTTTCACGCAGTACAGGCAGCATGCGCAACTTGGATACCCGAAGACCGGCCGAAAGAATCACGAGTGGGTCGTGGGGCTTCGACGAATCTAAAGTGGTTGGTGAACACGCTTTACTAATCCTGTCTGCGGCTTCTGGATCTGACGCGCACTGACATCATCGAACTCTCACCAATGGAGCTGCGCATGCCAGGTTAAGAAAGTCAAGTACACGAAAGGAAAGAAGCCGATGCTTCAACATCACACAGTCTCTAGAAACTTTCGCATGATCGTGTCGCGTGACAAACTTCAAGGCAATGCGGATGCCTTTTTCCGGGAACGTCCATACCTGGTGAAGATGGCGCGAAGAGCCTTATCCGTACCGTGCTCCAGAGCTTCAGCTTTCATCGACGCTAGCGCTCAGCAGCTTTTTCAGATTGCAATTGAGACATCGCCAGAAAACAACAAGGCGGTAGTCGAAGCGAGGCCGTTTGAGAATCATCTTGGTTTAACTCCACGGCAGATTGTAGTCGCGACGCATGTCGCCGCTGGCCTGACAAATCCACAGATCGCAGACAAGCTACACGTCTCTCGTCGAACGGTTGCGACACATCTTGAGGCTGTCTTTGATAAATTCGAAGCAACGACACGTGCAGGAGTCGCCACCACAGTTGCAGAGTATAACTTATATGCGCTACCCGTCGATCCGGTGACGGCCGAGAGCTTGCCATTGTATCTGCGGCGCCTGCTGTCAGAAAATCAGCGGGCGGTAGGACGTTTGCCTTCGTTGAAGCTCCGTCCTATACGAGTTGGTGCTATCTACCCTGATAGCGTCGCCGACGATAGGCATTTTGCAGCAATGCAAAACGGGTTCAAGTTAGGGATTGACGCACTGAATAGGATGGGCGGAGTTGCAGGGCGGCCGGTCGAACCAGCTGTTCGCGCAGTCTCAGATGAACCATACACGTTAGAAATTGCAGCCCGAGAACTCAATGATACAGATTGTGATGCAATTGTGCTCGGAAATTTTTCACTCGCATCTGCGATTTCTGCGATTCGAGCTTCTAGTCATTCGTCCGCACCCATCCTTCATGCAATGACCGCGCCTCAGATAAGCGAACTCGTCTCCTCTGACCGAAGGATGCAGAATGTGTTTCAAGTATGCGCTACCGAGACGACCTACTATTCAGGATTTTTCAGGTCACTTCGTTCTGTTAGCGACAGGCCAGAAAGGATCGTCGCAATTCTACGTAGTAGCACTCACCGAGAGCAACATGCAACACTTTTCAATAGATTAAGTGAGCGTTACGGTCATAAACTTATTGCGATCGAGGTGGTTGATGATAATGATCCTCCATGGGGCGCTATTCTCAGAAGAGTAGAAAGTGAATCTCCCTCTGCTCTATTTTTGTCCTATTTCCCAGATGTGCCTTTGAACGAGTTTCTAGTCCGATCTGCAGATCTCCGTAAGACTACGAAGACCTTCTTGAGTTGGTCTCCCTCGGCCCCCGACTTCATCGCACGGTTCGGAGGCTTGTCCGACAATCTGTTCTGGTCCACGTTAATTGGAGTCCAGCCAGCTGATCCTCTCGGCGCGGAGTTCAGCAGGGCGTATGAGCAGCATTACCAGAGTTCACCTGGTATCGGGGGTGCCGCAGTCCACAACGACTTCGTAACGTTGCTTGCTCAAGGTTGGCAAGCTGGTGGACGGCCGTGGAACTTCGACGCAGTAGTCCGCCATTTGAAGTCGCGGCCTCATAGGGGTATCGCCGGAACCTATTTCTTCAATGGGCCAGGGCAGCGTGGAATCAGCTACCCTGACGAGACCCTCAATTCCACCCTCGCGCTCAACCATTCGGTTTACCGCATCTCAAATGGACGACATCACTTGATCAGAGGTTCTCTGCGGTAGTTCGTCGTTCTCGGTCGAATGACCGATGTGCTGATGACGTTGCAGTCGTAGCTTGGTACCCCGGAAGAGCATTCTCGAACGGAAGATACCAACACTATGATGCTGCAGGGGAAAAACGCTCTTGTCACCGGTGCTAAGGGCGGCATCGGTACCGCCATTGTGGAGGAGCTCGCTCGGGAAGGTGCCACGGTTGTCTGCGCTGACCTGAAATATGATCCGGACGAGGCGCTCAACAATCAGATTCACCTCGATGTTGGGAAAGCGCACTCATGGAGAAGTGCTCGTGAGTTCATCAACGCTAGGTACGGCAAAATAGACGTACTGGTAAACAATGCAGGAACTAGCGGTAGAAATGGCACATTGGGGACCGATGATGAAGAATTCGAAAGGATTCTGCGCACAAACTTATGGGGAAGCTGGCGTGGAATTAAAGAGTTTGCGCAGGATCTCTCCGAGACCCAAGGCAGTGTTGTCAATATCGGATCCATATATGGTGAGCGAACAGCACCGATCACCTCAACTCACCAGTGCTCTGTAGCCTATCAATCGAGCAAAGCCGCCGTTCATCAGCTCACCCGGGTCGCAGCTGCCGAGCTTGCTTCATCAGGCGTTCGAGTTAACGCAGTTCTCCCTGGCGTTATTGGTACCCCATTACTCGCGCAGCTCCCCGAAGATGTGCGGGACAGAAGAGCATCCACCGCAGGTATGAAGCGGGTGGCCGACCCACAGGAGCTCGCGCCGATGATCGCCTTCTTGTCGAGCGCTCATGCAAGCTTTATTTCGGGGGCGCTCATTCCTGTTGACGGCGGCTATCTCGCCGCTCCGTAGCTACCAATTTGTTCTGAAAGGACCCAATGATGAGCCGAAACACTGCCAGCACCACCTCAAATTCCGTCCGTCGACAGCGCGGCCGCGCCGTTTGGGCAGCAAGTGCAGGGAACTTTCTAGAGCTCTACGACATGATGGTTTACGCCTACTCGGCGGTCATTATTAGTCAAAAGTTCTTCCCAGTCGGTGGTGCCACAGGACTTCTGTCGACGTTCGCCGTTTTTGCGGTCGGATTTTTTGCGCGACCTCTAGGCACGCTCTTTTTTGGATTCCTCGGTGATAAACATGGCCGCAAACCTGCACTAATACTCAGCGTGGCACTGATGGCACTGGGCACGTTCGCAATCGGTTGTTTACCGGCTTACGAATCGATCGGTATTTTCGCTCCAATCCTTCTTGTAATTGTCCGTCTTGTCCAAGGCTTCGCTCTTGCTGGAGAGTGGACAGGGTCGGCGGCCATGCTCGTGGAGTACGCGCCAAGCCACCGCCGAGGCTTTATTGGAAGTTTTAACCAGGTAAGCACCGCACTGGGCTTTTTCGGGGCGGCGTGTGCAGTCACCCTCAACAACTCTATCTTTACCGAATCACAGATCCTTGACTGGGCCTGGCGGTTGCCGTTCCTGCTCGGCATCCTCACAGGAATCGTTGCGCTTGTGCTGCGCTTCGGGCTTGACGATACTCCCGCGTATCAGGAAGCAGAACGTGTTGAAAAGACACCCCTTAGGACTGCCTTCACCACGCAATGGCGCGCGATTTTGCTCGGCTTCGGCTTTACGGTTGGTTGGACTGTCGCATACTATTTCTACCTCACATACCTACCGACTTACCTCACCACCGTGCTCGATATTGACGATACCGTCGCGCGCTGGTCCAATCTGACAAGTTTGCTGATTCTCGCCGGTGCCATCGCAGTCGTAGGACATCTCTCGGATAAAATTGGTCGTAAGCCACTTCTGCTCTTGGGGACCGGAGGTTTCACAGTTTTCAGCATCCCCCTTTTAATTACTATCGGAACTGGGAACCTCGTCGCATTGTTCGTCTGTCAGGTGCTCATCGCCTTAATTTTGGCGGCATTCTCTGGTCCTGGGCCTGCGGCCCTTTGCGAACTGTTCCCGACTAGCGTGAGGTACTCAGCGCTGGGTATCGGTTATAACTTCTCGACTGTCCTCTTCGGTGGTACCGCACCTTTTATCGCGACTGCCATTGCGAGCAGTCCCACGCCATCGGCGACCGTGGCAATCCTTCCCACAGCCACTGCTCTCGTGAGCTTTGTCGTGGTGCTCAGAATGAGTGAGACGTTCAGGAGTGATTTGGCATGACAATAAAGAAATATTGTCAGTCAAACCCACCACTCTTTGTCGTCCAAGGCTCATACCACGAGATGGGCCGGGACATCGGGTCCGCGACCCAGGATCTAATCGCGAGTAGCCTCAGTCATTACATGGCGCGCTTCGAAGACGACGCCGGTTTGACTCGTGCAGAGATAGAACACTGGGGGAGCCGCTATTGGGAAGCCACCTGCAAATACGATGAAGATATTGCTGCAATGTTGGAAGGCATGGCTGAAACCTCGAGGCAGCCAGTCCGCCTTCTCGCCGCGTTGAACGCGCGCACGGAGCTTCTGTTCGGGGCAAAACAAAGGGACGACGGTTGCACGGCTCTGTCGGTACTGCCGCAGTTCACCAAGTCCGGGCACACGCTATTAGCGCAAAACTGGGACTGGCACCCAGACCAGGCTCCGAACACTATTCTTCTGGCGACTCGTGATACCCAGGGCTTTTCGGTCCTGGCCATGACCGAGGCCGGTATGTTGGCCAAGTGCGGGCTAAATTCAAGCGGCCTCGGAATGTGTCTGAATCTGCTGACGTCAGATTCTGACTGCAGGGGCGAAGGAGTACCTATCCACCTGATGCTTAGGGGAGCTCTGCAAGCTCGGACTATGGCCTGTGCGCATCGAAATGTCCTTCAGCCCGAACGAGTTGCTTCAGCTAATGTCTTGCTAGCCGACAGTGGAGGAGAATCGATTGATTTCGAGCTTGCGCCGTCGTGCTTCGCCTCAATACTTCCTAGATCGGGACTGATTGCACACGCAAACCATTTTGAGACCGACCTCGGTATCACTGATCTCAAGGCGAAGGTCAGCGCGCTGACTCTGCTCAGACCCACCAGAGTCCGTCACCTGCTCGAGCCTTGGCTGGAGCGACGCGAGGTCAGCGAAGAAGCAGTCGTTTCAGTGTTGAGGGATACGTATTCATACCCCGACGGTATTTGCCGCCATCGCAACGAAGAGGAATCTTCCGGAGACCAGGTCTCGACCGTGTTCTCAGTGATGATGGACTTAACCTCACAAGACCTATGGATAGCCCCAGGGCCTCCGGACCAGCATGCTTACACACGCTGGAATCTCGACAGCCTATTCGAGTCACCGACTCCGACGCCTGATTTTCCGCCCGTAACGGAAGAAGGATGAAGCCATGACCAACTCTGTGTGTCTAACCTTCGATTTTGACGCTATCTCCTCATGGATCGCCAAAGATATGACGACGCCAGGACCCATTTCTCGAGGGGAGTTCGGTGCTCATGCGGTCCCTCGCATCCTTTCGCTTTTGGATAAATACGAAATAATGTCAACATTTTTTATTCCTGGGCACACGATTGAATCTTATACGCATGAATGCCAAATGATTCATTCCCGTGGACATGAAATCGGCCTACATGGCTATGTGCACGAATTTGTTTCTACGCTCACTCGCGACGAGGAGTTTGAAATAAACAGGCGAAGTAGTGCATTGATCGCTGAGCTCACTGGCTTCAATCCTGTAGGACACCGTTCCCCGAGTTTCGATTTCAGCGAGTCAACGGCAGAGATTCTCGAAAGTCTCGGTATCGTCTACGATTCATCTCTCATGGGGACAGATTATTCCCCATATCTACTAAGAAAGGCCGATAGATGGAATTGTGAGCGTGGTTTCCAGTTTGGGCAGAAGACCAAGGTTATTGAACTACCAGTCGCTTGGACTTTAGACGACCACCCACATTTGGAATATTTGCGCGGTCCTGGCTATGTGTTGCCCGGACTGCGCGACCCGTTTGCAATGTTCAACAGCTTCTACGGCGACGTGCGATGGATGCAAGAGAATCTGAATAATTCTTTCGTCAATATCACCCTACATCCACAGGTCATCGGTAGAGGTAACCGGCTGCTGGCCCTTGAGCAGTTCATTCTCGACTGTAAGGCGTTGAATGTGGAATTCGAGCGGTGTGCGGAGGTCGCGGAAGTGGCTCGGGCAAAGTTGGGAACGCGATGAACGGTACGAAAGTCCTACTTATCGGCTGCGTCGGGGGACTTGGCTCGGCAACAGCAGGAGCTTTGCGAGAGCGCGGTGCCCAGGTTGTTGGTCTGGACCGCGCGGATCTAGATTTGGGTCTCGAGCATAAAGTGTCCAAGGTAATTCGAGAGACGTGGCAGAAGCTCGGTCCATTTGACTCGCTCGTCCACGCTGCTGGCATCTTTCCCGCGTTGCCTATGCTTGAGACAAGTGAAGACGATTTCCGCCGGATCATGACTATCAATGCCGGTTCAGCATTTGCCGCAGCGTCGGCATTCTCTAGATTGTGCATTGACGGACACCGGTCGGGCAACATTGTTATGGTCAGCAGCGGAGCTGCACGCCGGCCGCGGAAAGGTCTTGCAGCGTATGGTGCGTCAAAAGCCGCATTGGAATCCATTGTTCGGTCGGTTGCTCTTGAAATGGGACCCCATGGGATCCGGTGTAATGCAGTAGCTCCGGGTTTTGTGGATGTGAAGTCGACGATTAACCCGATACCTGAAAGCTATATTGATGCAATTGCCCGGTCGAACCTTCACCGACGCGTCGCGAAACCAGCAGATGTAATCCCCGCCATTGTTTGGCTACTGACTCCTGAATCCGGCTGGATCAATGGTCAAAGCATTCCGGTCGACGGAGGAGACAGTATCGGCGCTTCCTCCGAGGCATCGTGGACGGACGAGTAGGGGAGCGTTTCCGGTAGCGGACGTGAAACGGACCGGTGTGTAGCCTCGCGACATCGTGGACACTGAAACTCATTACTTCGGGGACATCTCATCGCTGTATGTATTTCCTGTCTCAACACTTCGTGAACAAGCGATCTCTTGACAACTGAGACACCATGTTCAAGACATCATTGACACACCCGTGCGGCTGATCGGTGATGTTCGTCTCCTCGTGAACGAGAGTGTACGACGGGCCTGAGATCCGGCAGAGCCATTACTACGAGGAGTCACGACGCACGAGCGATGGCAGCTTAAAGTGAGCGGGAGCCGATTAGACCTCGCGGTCTGGTCCGGACTGATCGTGTGGTGGGGTGTCGGGTCGATGGTGTTGTGGTGACGGAGAAACGATTGTCGAAGGCGAATCTTCAATTGCCGCATAGGTAGCAGCCATGATCGGGACGTCCGGTTCGATTGGTTCAATATCCGGGGTCGGACTTTCTGGGTGTTTTTGCTCGGACGGAATGCCGGGGTGCTCAGCCATGACGGTTTGCATTCGATCCCAGTACGGTCGTAGATAGTCGTGTTGTGGTGGTTCGGTTCCCAGAGGAGTCTCTGCCTCGGTTTGGTTTGAGACTCCTCTCCAGACGATTACAGCGTTGACCACTTCATCACGGTGGGGGTGCTGTGCGTATTGCTCGCGGAGGGTGGCGAACCATTCAGGTGGATTCTTCGCGAGGACCGCTCGACGGGCGGCGACCCGGTCGTCGAGAGCAGACATGGATTGGTCCCATAGGCGGGATTGTTCGTCCGTGGCAGTGTCTGTGGCCGCGATCATGCGACCTGAACCGGTGACGGGTGACTCGGCAGTCTTTTCGCACCGGTCGATGATCGTCTCCGCAGTATCAGTCTGTAGCAGCTCACCGCGGAAGTTCTGAGCTGGGTCGACGCTGATGAGTCGTTGCCACTGCTCGTCGGTGCGGATCTTCCGTTGCTGTTTGGTATCAGCCTGCGTGTTCAGCCAGTCTTGGGTGCGAGTGACTTTCGCCGACCAACTGAGGTAGGTGAGTTCGTGGCAGATTCGCCCGACGTCGTTGGCCCATCCAAGCTCAGCGTCCTGAACTTCGTGCGCAGACTTCTCTGCCGTTGATCGAGCGACGACGGCCTTGATGTAGTAACTGGGATCGTCGATGACTTCGCCCTTGTCGTCGAGGGCGCTGGCCGTGATGACTGTCTTCCAATCCTCGGGTGTTGGGTTCTCGGGGTCGTCGATGTCGACGTAGGCGTGGTTGCCGTGTTTACCTCTGGTCATGGCCACATAGAACAGCTCGCGTGACAGTTTCGGAGTCACGACTGCGTGGCCAGTGTCCACAGTCACGCCTTGTGACCGGTGGGCGGTGGTGGCGTATCCGAGTTCGACGGAGGAGGCGAGGTAGTCGGCATCGAGGATGATCGTGGGCGCGGGTCCATCTTCGTCTGACTGGACCTGGGCCTCGACGCTGCCGTCAGGGCGGATCTCTGTGATGGTCATGCGGGTGCCGTTGGCGACGAAAGCTCCCGTCGAGTCTCGGATACTCCGGTCGTTGCGGCGTGCGAGAGTGAGGTCGCCGATCCCGGCTTGCACATCAGCACGGAGTGATACTTGGTTCGTGATGTCAACGATGCCGGCCGCGACGAGGTCCGTGTGTGCGCGTTCGTTGAGGGCGGCCACGGTCTCGTTATGGGAGGCAATGAGAATCGAGGACAAACCTGCGTCTCGATCGGTCTTCCACGCGGTGTAGGCGGTATTAGCGGCTTCTGCGTCGGGGTCGCCGTGGATGCGTCCGTTCTTGGCATACTCGTCGACGACGGCCATGTCGTTGTCGACGTCACCTGAGCGGAGCTTGAGGGACGCGGCTTTCTCCCATTCGTTCTTGAACCGCCAGATCGTATTCAGCGTGTTGTGGTCGAGGTGGCGTTCGACGTGACCGAGGAACCCTCCGGCGTCGACGGCCTCGAGCTGGGCGGGGTCACCGACGATGAGGAGCTTGGCCCCTGCGGTTTCGGCTTGCCGTGAGAGTTCGGCCATGTTCGTGGTCGAGACCATCGAGGCTTCGTCGATGATGATGAGCTGGTTGGGATGGAACTGGTATTGGGCTTGCGTCGCGTGGTCGTCGGCGAGCTTCGCCTGGAGTGCTTCACGTTGCTTGATGAGCTTGGGTCGGTTCCTTGGGGTGGTGTTCGCCAGCTTCTCATCGAGGGCGGCCAGTCGTGCTTCATGGTTGATGACTCGTTCGGCTCTGCGAGCGGCACCCTCACCGACGGACTCGAACAACCATTTGGCGACGTTGTCGGTGTCGACGCCGATTTCATCGCCGAGGACTCCTGCAGCCACCGCCGATGGTGCGAGGCCGATGACGGACTGGTTGCCGTGGACGGAATGCCAGGTGTCGGTGATCGCTCCCATCGTGGTGGATTTACCGGTGCCTGCGGGACCGATAATTGCCGAGATCCCTGCGTCTGAGGACAGGACGTGTTTGGAGGCTTCCATCTGGTCGGGGCTGAGAGCATGTCCGTCGTCGGTGCGCCAGTTCTCAAGGACCTCCTCATGGTCAGGGTGACCGGTCAGGCTTGGTGCACCGGTCGCGGTCACGCGATTGATGAGGTGTTCTTCGTCGGTCATCACCTGCTCGGTGGTGTAGATACCGGAGTGGTGTTGGTGGTCAAAGACTGACCGGTCACGGAGATTGACCGTGCCGTCCGGGCCTTCAGGAGCACGTGACCGGTCAGGTGTCAGCGACACAGCCTTTTCGAGGGCCGCGGTCACGACCTGGTCGACCAGAGCGTGCCGGTCATCGGCGGTCGGACACCGGACAAGGCGGAGGACACGTTCGGCGGAGGCGCGAACGTTGGCGCGAGAGAACGTGGTCCGGCGCAGGGACGAGTCCGTGAGCGTCCATTGACTGATCTGCTCGATGATGTCCGGGGTGACCATGTCGGCGGTCACGGTCCGGACATGGTGACCGACCGCGCTGCGGACAACCGTGTCCGGGTTGAGTCCGGCCTGGTAAGTGCGCTGGCGCCACCACTGCATCTTCTCGGGCAGAGTCGTGCGCTCCACGGTCTCTTTGTTCGGGCGGTTCTCCAGCGTGGCCTGCTGGCGCATGATCAGGATCTCGCGCGCGGTTGGAGAACGTCCATAAGTGTCTTCGTAAGCAGCGACGAGTTCATTCTTGCGTGCCTCGATACTGATTGAGCGGCTGGAGAATTCCTCGATGAGGTGGTCGGGGATCCCGGCGAGCTCCACACGGTGGGTGGGTTCGTACCCGACAGCGGTCTGATCTTCTGATGCTGTCTCGATGAGTTTCTGCACATCAATATCGACGTCGCCGCGTGACTCGGCGATCGTGCCGACGTCGGCGGCGAGGCGATCGAAGATCAGCGAGTTATACATCTCCGAGATCGCGACTACGTGACGGTGCAGCGTGTAGGAATCAAGAGTCACCCATTGTCCATCCGAGGTCCGCCGGACGCGGTTGGCGATCACCAGGTGGGTATGCAGTTGTGGGTCACCGGCCCGGGAGTCCCAGTGGTCGAAGGCTGAGGCGATCACACCGCCGACGGCAACGTGTGCAACACCGCCATGACCGGCCCTTGATTGGACCACGTTGGACTCGACCCACGCCAGTGACTCCTCGAGGGCCTGGCGGTGCGCTGCCTGGAGTCGACCTTGGAGTTCGGGACCGGCCAGTGCCCAGAGCGCGGACACGGACTTCGGGGGAGAGAACGTCAGGTCGAATCCAGCCACACCGTCACGTTCCTTCTTCGTCGGTCGACCGGCAGGAGTGACCGCTCCGTCAGGAGCCGTCTGAGTCTTCATGAGCGGTCGCCCGATCGGCTGCTTTGTGACCGGGTCTTCTTGGCGTTCGTAGATTGACCGGGCCTGGGCCTCGGTCACAACCTGTCCACGATGCAGGCCCGTCAGCCCGTCCAGGCCAGTCCCGAGCCAGGTGCCGGGAGGGGCTTTGGTCTCGGTGTAGTAGGCGGTCAAGTCATGGGACTGACCGTCCCCGGTCGCAGCGTGCTCGAGGTAATAGTTGATGGACATCTTCGAGATGGACACGGTCACAGGGAAACTCCTTTCAGAGTGACCGGGTGGCCGGTCAGGGGATAGGACTGTCCGGTCGCCCGGTCACGGACAGCGCCGGACACAGCGGTCGATCGAGGGTCGGTCACTGGCCGGTCATGACCGGTAGGCACTGCTTGACCGGTCATTGACCGGCCTTCAAGAGGCGGTCACGACCGGCCTTCCACTTCGCCCATGACCGGACAATCTCGCGGTCACCGGGGGAGAGCTGACCGGCCGGGACAGAGTTGGCCAGACGTCCGGCCAGGGTGTCCCAGGCGTCAATGACCGGTCGGAGCTTCTGCCGGTCACGGGACATTTCGTTGACTCTCCTGACCGCCTTGTTGTAGTCGGTCACCAAGGACTCGAACCTCTCGCTCAGCTCGGAGTATTGACCGGACAATGCCCGATGTCGGTCAGTGGCCGTGGCCATCCGCTTCTCCAGGTCGACGATCTGCTGGGCGGCGATCTCGAGGTCGGACCGGTCAACGTGACCGGTCGTGGCTGCAGCCAGATCGGCTGTGACCGAGGCCAGCCGGTCACGGGTGGCCACGAGGTTCTTCACCCTCGCGGTGATTGCCCGTTGCGCATGAGCTTGCTGCTGGCGTTCCCGCTTCCGCGCCTTCGCCTCCTGGCGACGTAGCTGGGTGCGTTCGGCCTCGATGGTCTTACGAGCGTTCGCCAGATGCGATTCGAGGTCCCGAGACTTCATTCGCGATTCGTTGAGAATGCGCTGGAGTCGAGCGATCTCGGTTTCACGCTCGGACTTGCGTGCCCGTCTCTTCTTCGCCCGTTCTCGGCAACGGTCGGAGCAATAACTGCGATTCCATGCCGCTTCCGGTGGCAGTGCAGAAGGGCACTCAGCGCAGTAATTCAGGTCAACACTCATGTCTTCTATTCAGGAAAGAACGTCCTCGCCGTTTGTCGCCTGGGGACGGATTTGTCCCCGGTATGCACCTTGGTGCCAGACGTGTGTAGATTTTTGGGTTGGCTTTGCTCGTTGGAGAAATGCACTTCTCCTTGAGGTTGTGCGGCTTGGTCGTGGGTTTGTCCTATTGAGTACTGGAGTTCTCTTCAGCGTTGGGGGATCTATCTGAGGTATCTACTTCGAGGTGTTCGATCTGCGCTGTGAGTGAAGGTGGTGGAATACCTTCTTGTCCGAGAACACAAAAAAGAGGGTCGTGGACGTAACCGGCGCCAGCGGTGAAGAATAGAACGTAGAAACGGATCTGTAGTTCAGTGTGGACGATTGAGTCTGGGGCCTTCTAGGCGCTGCTCGCTCATGCTGGTGGAGAGTACATTCGCTTCCACCTCACTATCGAGGGTCTTCCCCTGCCGTCGCGAGTCACCGCCTAGCGGCTGTGCAATAGCTCGTCAGGGATCCGTCTATGTTTGTCAGACGGGGCTGACAGGCTGCGCGGTGGGACCGCCAGTTCTCCGAAAATTCCTGAGTTGAGGAATGGTTGAAATTCCATCGACGATCACAAGAACCGTTGTCGACGGAACTCCGCCCAACGGGTCTCCGGCTGCGGTGATGGGGCTAATGATCCAGGTCTACAACACGGCGGACTTCACCGACCCCATCGTGCTCAATTCTCTCGCAAGAATGGCACGTGTCTCGGGTTACGGCAGCATTGGCCGCGGCCTTTGGTGCGCTACTTGGCCTCTCGTTCCTCACACCCCGCCGCTTGGCGGTATTGTTCGTCTGAGTTTGATTCGACTCTGTGGCAGGCGGTGTTGCAGTTATTCTTAGTGGACTGGAGCTTAATTTATGAATCAACATCTCGACCTGTTGGACACCGACGAGTATACGGAGGCGATTGCTCAAGGTCGAAGAGGGTTCGCACAATCCGCTATCATTCTGGCCATTGCAGTGGTGCTGTTTGGAATGGCGGTGGTACTTGCCGTCGGCATGCCGAGACTGGAAGAACCTGACTTCATCGAGCTTATTGCGTCCGGAATCGAGGTGCTCCAAGGCATCGTTCCAGACGAGAGAGTGGTTCCGATAGTTGGAGTCCTAGCTACGGTATGCATCGCTCACGCCGTTTCCATACGTTCGACGCCGGCGGAGGTGAGAAGATTTCAGGAGATTTCTACCTCTGATCGTGGCAAGCTGAAGGATGCTGTGCGGCGTGCCTCCCAACTGCAGTCATCCCTTCTCGCTTCTACTATGTTCAGTGTGCTCGGAGCGGCCCTCGCCGCACTCCTGACGGTTATCGTTGCACTCAACGGAGACGGCGCTGTCGCTGCTGTGACGGGGTTTCTAGCGCTTTTCCTATTCTTCGAGCTTGTTCGATTGCAACAGGCGACAAGCGAACTCGACGAATTCAAGAAAAACGTTTCCAGTAAGGACCGCGCTACGTTCCGTCGAGCATTCGCTGCCGCGGATGGACACTTTTGGCGATCAATCGTGTGGTACTCGGTGTACTTGCTCACAATCATTGTTCCAGTGGTTGTCGCAGCTGAAGAGGGATTCACTAGGATGGCCGTGAAAATCGCGGTGGTATCCATCATCACGTGGAGTCTCGGTCTATCTGCAGCGACTGCATATGTGAGGGGGAGTGTCGGAGTGTCCGTCAGCAGCCGATTGGCTGCTCGGCTTCTGAGCGTAGTCCTGTTTTTCGTTGTATGGATGATGACGGTTCAGATCGCGATTGAATATATGAGTGATGCGTCAGTGAGTTCCTGGGCCGTGGTCAACACCTACTTTGTCGCATTCGTCGTCACGCTCGTGTGGTCCTTCCTGCGAATCTGGGGCGAGTCGGGGTGGTTATTCTTTCGCTGGTTCGGAGCGCAACACTCGGCAATTGTCCGGACTGCTGGCAAGGTCAGCTTGGATGGACTCAGCTGGGCAAAGCGCCCAAAGAACGTAAGTTGGATAGCGTTGGCAGGCGGGGTTGTGATTGTGGCCCCACCAATAGTTTTCGCCATCGCTGCATCGTCCGAGTCAATTGCCTGGTATCCATTGATCCTCATCATCTTGTCAGTGACGATCTCCGCAACTGCGCGCTGGAGTGTGGATATCGAGCGACTCGGCAAATTCACAGTCGCTGTTCTGATTGTCATCGCTACCGGTTGGAGGGGGCTCGAGACGATTGATACTGACGACGTTCTCGCCATCGTCACTCTTGTCGTTAGCATAATGGTGGCTGTTGGGGTGGTGATCGCGACCGTGTGGGACCGTCGACGAAGGTTCGCGTTTACGCGACCGATGCTGACGATTTTAGATCTCGACTTCGCTCGGCGATTCCGACAAGATATCGCTGAGTTGGGTTACCCGTCGATTGGGGTTCGTCAAAGTCCGCTCCGACAGGGTACTCGGCTACTTTCGGCCCGGTCTTCTGTATCTGAGGCGACTGATTGAAGGCAAGCCGAAGGTCAGACTGATATGGATATTCGTCGCTGTTTGAAACAGTATCTTGCGCGCCAGATCTATCGGATTCTCAACGCCACTCCAGGTCTGAAAGCCCTGGTTGACAGGCATAGAAGGACCCCTAGGGTGCCGCAGCTTGTCACATATGGCAGTCACAGACGAATCTTCCTCTAGCCCCTGCTTGAGAGGGTGGTTGTGTGTACTCGCCTTTGCCAACCTTTCGGGCAACTATCGGGCCGGAGTCGGGGATCCTTGCCAAGGGCAAAGCCGAGAACGACGTCCAGTGATCTAGACATGACGGTGAGAATTCCTGGAGCTCCAAATTCGGATGACACGCAGGGCACCCAATTCGGAGGCCGCGAACCTCGGTCACGAAGTGCAGAACGCAACCACGCCGCCCGGTGCGGTAGGGTTTTATCGTCACAGGCCCGCCGGTGGCTGACTGTCGTGTCCGGCCTTACTAAACGACCGCACCAACCAGGGTGCCGCAGCTGGTATCGAGGAATGTCAGTTAACCTCAAGGGCACCCGTACTCGGCTCTTCCCTCGTCGGTTGCAAGGTGATTGTTCCGGTCTCGTGTACCGGCTGGTGGATGGTCGGAGATCCGGCCGTCCACCCTGTCTCGGGTTTCCAAGTCAGATCGGTATGGCCATTCGCTTGTAGAGCTGGATCGACGAGCTTACGCACAAGAGCCGTGGCGCCGTCGAAGTCATGGAAGGCCCCGATGGCCGGAATTTGTCTAGCTTCCTGGGTGTAGTCGGCTCTCCATTGCTTTGGAGGGGTGAACGTTGTGCGCTCATCACGGTAGTGATGCTGCGCGTTCAGAGCCGTCCTGAGCTTGCCGATACTGACTGTTTGGGTTCGAGCGATGACGACCAGATCGAGAAGATCTTTCACTCGTGTGCTGTAACGGTCCGGCCCGTAGGACTGCATGGTGGCGGTGACCTTATCAGCGATTTGGTCTGACACGGGGTAGAGCCGGTATGGCGATGTGGGGAGGCCACGTTTGGGCAGAATCCGATTCCTGGGGTTGAACACCTCGATTCCGCCAATGGGGGCCGGCTCAACGGTCATATCGACGGGAATGCGGATCAGCGGCTTCTGCGTTTGCGCCTCGTGCATCCGGTAGAAGAGTCGTCGGCCAGTGACTCCAGGGTGGAGCGTGCCGTCAATGGTGTCTGTGCTCGATTCGAGCCTGAAGGTGACGTGGTCGCCGATGTCGCGGGAGACCAAAGCAGTGAGTGCCTTTACCGCCTCATCGACGTCGCCTACTGATGTGGCGACGTCGATGTCTTTCGTCGTTCGCGTATCGGGGACTCGTGAGAGCATTCCTGTGCCGCCTTTGAGTACCCAATCGGTTCGGTCCGGGTTAGTGAAGACGCGGCAGAGGAATCGATCAAGGTAGACCATTTTCATGAGATCGCTTTGATCCTGTCCGGTCACTTGCGATTGCGCCTTCGCGGATGAGCTCAGCGCGGTATTGAGTGCTTTCCAGTTCGGGTAGGAGTGGTCGTTACTCATGCGGCGGCCTTACGCGGGGTGATCAAGTCGAGCACGGCGGATCCGTCGTTGGCCGCGAGGCCGTACCGTGTTGCGAAGGGGCGAAGCAGTGCCTCAAGGCGATCGGGTCGTGTGATGGTTCCTGCTCGGAGCGCGTCGGCGTATGCATCGGCAATCAGGGAGACGTCGGTGTGAGTGAGGAAGAGATCGGCCAGGGTGGCTTCAATCGTCAGAACCGGAATTGAGTCAACATAGTCGACATCGATCGGTTCGACGGCCCGTTTCCGCAGTCGCACGTCATCGATCCGGGTGAACCGGCGGCCAGTAACGATGAAGGCAAAGCCGCGAGCCCAGAAGTCACCGATCTCATGGAGTTCAGCGGCATTCTCTCCCGCCACGATGACCGGAGGTACACCGTCGCTTCCGTGGCGGTCGCCCTGGCTAACTGCGAGCCAGCGCCAGAATGTTGGATCGGAGAGCTGCCCAGGGGCTGCTTCGAATCGGTAGATTCCATGTTCGACTCGTTCCAGGATCCCGGCATCGGCCATTGACTTCAGCTGCGTGTTTGACACCCCAACGGCGTGAGCCTGCCGAGAGGTCACGAACCCGTTGTAGTCGTAGGCCACGGGACTGAGCGCGGCAACCACGTGATAACTCATGACATCAATAATATCAGCCAGAAGCAGTAATGATGTCGAAACGGGTGCTGGTGACCATTATCGAGAGTGATCTGGCGTGATCAGGACACTCTGCGGATAGCGCCTGGTGCCTCTACCTCAAAGATGCCTCGCGGTTACAGTCGCTGAAGGCTTTGCTCGATCGCTGCCGCATCGGTGCTGTCGTCGACGATGACGTTGGCGATGAGCTGTCCCACTACCGTCTGTGTGGAGGTCTGCGCGCGGCCAGCGAGGTCCGCGAAAGTCTCCGTGATCAACTCGTGCGTGGCGGAGATGCGAGACCGCCCTGGCAGGGGCAAAGAAGGGTCGAGTGAGAAGAGTGCCAGTGTGCGGAAGAGGTGTCGGTCATCGGTCAGCAGTAGTGTCCCGTACTCATCTTCGGTGAGGCGTGAAGCGCGAGCGTGTTCGGATTTCTCGGATATTCGGGTGTGGATCCTGGACGCGATGCCAGTGACGAGGTCATTCCGTGTGCTATAGCAGTTCGAGGTCGAACCCACCGGAAGACCTGCGAAGTCATCGACGGCTCGGTGTGTGAGGCCCCTGAGTCCTGCGGTAGCGACGACTCCGATCGCGGTATCGGCTACCAGAATGCGGCGTGAAATCACAGTTGTGCTCTCTGCTCGTGAAAGGGTGATGTCTCCGACTATAGTGACTGGCCACCTACGGTTGAGAGGTCAGTCCAGGGTCGGCGACGACTGTGCGGCCGGTGACGGTGGTTGAGTGGCCAGGGCGTCGATGTGAGCATTCGACGGCTGGGGGAACCCTGGTTCATCAGCATTGATCGGGGCGACGTCAAATGGTGTCTGTCGCCCGTAATCGCCGTGTGGCTTCTGCGGTGTGAACTGCTCGACTTCTCGAGTGCCGCCCATGGGATCGAACTCGGTCGACAGACCTGCTGAGTCTACGTCCCTGGGCTGGATTTCGTTGGCCTCAAGTATGCGAATGGAATGTTGGAGGGGTTGTTTTTCTGCGGTGTCGTTGATGAAGTCCTGCGTCACCTCGGCGGCGTATCCACTTTCGACTGCGATCTGGGCCAGTTTGCGGTGAGCATCCCAATCGCCAACGTCGAGACGGTGTCCTGCGGCTTCGAATGTGGCTCGGTTGTAGACACGATCGGGACGAGACACCGATGGTTCGGCTGGTGTGTCTGCGGTAGGGGAGAAGTCTATCGCGCGTCGTTCTTCGTTCATGTGGTGTGCTTTCGTCACGATTCGAGACTCCCATTCTTCAGCATCTTGTGCCGCTGTGTCATTAGGTGAGGCCCCACCGAGATCGATGCTTGACTGCGCGAGGTGCGCGATGAACTGAGTTTCGTCACGGTTGAACAGTCGGGCATCGATGGTGGTATTGGCTGCCAGCTTGGCCTTGATTCCGGCGTGCATCGCCCGATATTCCTTGAGTGGCATTTCCAGGTGATCCTTCATCTTTGGGTCTCGACTGACTTGGATCTCGAAGTCATGGATACCGATGTTGACCAGGCGGCGCAGCGCCCAGGCTTCATTTTCTGAAAAGGTGGTGAACTCACTCATGGTCGATCTCCTTAACACTATACGTAACGGTTATACGGCGATCGCCTGGTCGCGTGTTGATCAGGACGGCGAGATTAGGCTTCGGTTTCCTTATTTTTGCCGTAGTACTCCCAGTGCCAGGCTTCTTGGTTCTTCTGGCCTTCACGCGCCCATGGTGGGTGCTCCCACCCGAACTTCTTCGCGTTCTTCTGCATCCATTTGTGCTGCGGTGATCCGAACTTGTTGATGCCCCCGCCATAGTCAACAGCCAGAGCCCACCCGTGGTTCGATTTCCCGGGCACAGCTGCCCGTCCTGGCCCGTAGCGTTTGTACAGGACTTTCTGCTCGGCCAAATCACGGTAGGCGTCGGTGATGGCAATATCGGTCTTGAATTCCTTCTTGTACGCCTTGTTCATCGCGATGAGTGCCTCGGTGGCGTCCGTGCGTAGGTATTCCTTCTTGCTGTCCGGGGTCCACGGGATCTTCTTGAGCTTGTCGGTGGGGATCTCACCGTTTTTGTGCCCACCCCACGCGCCGGGATTCTTGCGACCGTCGTCAGGAACGTCGTCATCGCCACCGGAGCCGCCCTTCTCGTCGGCGTCGCAGGAAATGTTATCGGCATTGCCGTCGTCAGAATCGTCGCTGCCGCCGCCTTTGCCACCCTTGCCCGCGGCATCTTTCGGATTGCCTTTGGGAACGGCCTGGAAGGACACATGGGGGTGGTCTTTGTGGTTCTGGGTGTCTCCACCACGGTCGGGCATCTTCCGCCAGCCTTCATCGGCACGTTCGACGTTGTAGATGCGCTGGTACCAGATGACGTATTTGACGTTGAGTGCTTTGTGGTTGTCGATGACGAACTTCGCAATGTCGTCACCAAGGGCTTTACCGTCTTTGTTCAGCGGGACCATGAAGTCGACTGCCAGGCCAGCAGGGTGCCCGTTGGGGTCGCGTGAGGTGCTGCCGGAACGGTACCCGCCGACACCAGTGATGCCGTCATATTCGTCGTAGATGACCTCGGCCGCTTCTTGCACGTGGGGCTTGACGTCTCCGAGGGGCAGCTTTTTCTTCTTCTGCGCGGTAACTGTGCCTCCGGCGATCGATTGACCCTGCTCGGGGGTGGAGCCGGCGGCTTGGGCCTTGTCACCGGACTTCCAGTCCTTCATGAGTTTGAACCACTTCTCGGCTTGCTTGATCCGATTCGGCATGTTCGGAGCACCGGCCTTCTCCCACTTGTCGTGGAAGTGCGTCGTCGCAGCCGAAACTGAGTCGAGTTCGTTCTTGATCATGTCCTCGAAGACTTTGACGCTCTGCGCGTCATCACCTTTGGTATCGGCCATGAAGTTCATTTGGAGCTCGATGGTCCACCAGTCGGTGTTCTTCTTCTTCGCATACGCCTTGAGCTTGCTGTTACGGCTACCCGTCCATTGGCCAAGGCCGAGGCCACCAGAGAACGATTCAGCCTTCTCCCGCTTCTTCGGAGTCATCTTGTAAGGCGAGTCCATGATGCCCTGGACACTGGTGGGGTCGACGCCGGATTCCTGGGACCAGTTGCCGAGGATCCCCGCAATATTGGTATTCGACATGCCTTTATCCGAGAGCACAGTGAAGACCGCTCGAGCGTGGGCTTTCTCGGTCGGGTCAATGTCTCCGATGTCTCCGACGTCGCCACCGCCGTTACCGTCGTCGCTGACCGGTGTGCAGGCTCCGCTGGCGGCCATGAGTCCGAAAAGGACCGGGACGATGATGACGAGGGCGAGGAAGCCTGCACCAATAGTGGCGGCACCGGGGAGGAGCGACTTGAGTGAGAACATTGCGAAGGCCTTTCGGCAATGACCACCGACCCCTGGGTGCGGGGCCGGTGGTCATCATGGTTGGTTACTGATCGTCCTTCTTACGGCGGAGCACGGTGTAGAGGATGAATCCTCCTACTGTTGCCACGACGAGTGCGCCGAGGCTGAACCCGACCGTGGCACCGTTGATCCCTTCCGTGGCGGGTTCACCTGCTCGAGGGGAACTACCGTCGGTGATGACGACTTCATCGGTGCGATCCGGTGACGGAGTCGACTCGTCGGAGGGTTCATCGCTGGGAGTATCGTCGTCGCCGTCGACGAGAGTCGTCTCGCCGCGGGGAGCCGGGGACTGGTACTGGTCTTCGTCGCCCTGCCCGGACGGCAGTTCAGGAACATCACCGGGAGTGGTTGGGGCGTTGTCTTCAAGGTTGGAGTCATCGGCAATGTCCGGTTCATCCTTGTCCTTGTCGTCAGTGCCTTTGTCGTCACCCCCGTCGTTACCAGCCTTGGGCTCATCACCATCGGCTGCAGAGGTGCCCGGGCCTGCGTCGTCGGAGCCAGCGTTGCTGTCACTGTCAGCGGCAGGAGGCGGGCCCTGTGCGTCTGCAGTCGCGTCAGTACCGGAGGCATTGCCCTCGGCTTCCCGATCGCCGTCTGCAGCGCCGGTGTCATCGTTGTTAGCACCGTCGGCGCTCTTATCACCTTCGCTGTTCTGATCTCCGCTGGCACCATCAGCACTACCGTTATCAGCAGCGGTGCCACCGCCAGCGTTGTCGCTTCCGTTTGCGCTACTTGTCGCATCAGAACCGTTGGATCCGGAGTCAGCGCTGGCGTTCTTGTCGTCGCCGTCCGCCGTGGAACCACCCGAGGCAGAGTCGTCTCCGTTGCTATCGGCGGTAGCGTCCTTGTCGACAGGCGGGGTGGTGCCACCACCGTGGACGGTGAACCAGCCGACAACCCAGTCGCCGTTGCTGTTCTTGACGAAGTACTTGATCGTCACGGAACCCTCGAACGGTTTGGTCGGGGTGAAGGTCACCGATCCGTCAGGCAGCGTCACGAACGTCCCATACCCGTCAACTGTGGCCGTCGGTGAGCGTTTGCCGGTCTTCGGGTCGACGAGACCGATCGAGGTCTGGTCGTAGTCCTCGGGCGGGATCGCTGGCTTGACAGTCACCGGGTCGGAATTGTCGACAGGGTATTGGTGCTCGGAGTCAGGTGGGGGAGCCGGTGCCTCGGGATCTGGCTCTCCACGGTCGCCGGGGTCGGTCGGGTCGTAGGAATCCTCGTCCGGAGGTTCCGGAGAATCCGGATCGTCCCCGGGATCCTCTGTGGGATCGTCTGTCGGTTCTTCGGTCGGTTCATCCGACGGGGGATCCGTGGGCTCTTCGGTGGGGTCCTCAACGGGTTCTTCACTATCGGAGGCGTCCTGGCCATCATCGTCCGAGGGAGCCTCGGGGATCTCTACCGGAGCAGAAGGCTCGTCGACCGTGGCTGGTTCGGTGGGCTTCTTCGCTGGCTGAGTGTCAGCTTTCGGCTGCTCGGGTACGCTCTGCTCGGCCTTCTTCGCTGGTTGCGTCTCGACTCTGTCTGGGACTGGGGGAGCGGGTGCCGGTTCCGGCTTTTCGGCAGGCTGGGGTTCCGCCTTGGCGGGTGCTTCGGGCTGGTCGTTGGCTGGTGGGGTGGTTTCGGGTTTTTCGGCTGGCTGAGTGTCAGCCTGTGGTGTTTCGACCTCTGGGGCCGAGGTTTCGGAAGCCGACTCCTCACTGGTCTCATCAGCATGGGCCAGTGACGTGGCCATGGTTGTTCCTGAGGTGGCGAGGCCGACAGCCAGGGCGGCTGCGAGGATTCGCCTCTTAGCGGGTGTTACGTGTGTCATTTGGTTGAACCTTTCTCATTGGCGGTGACGACACCGTTGGAGCCGCGCACGAGTGCGATGCCTTCGCTGGTGAAGCCGATGACTCGATCGGGATCGGTATAGGTGTGCTTGTTCAGGTAGTAAGTGCGCTCTGCTCCGGCCTCGGTGATCGCGGTGGGTCCGAGAGCTGTAGTGAAGTCGCCAGTAGTTGATTGGGCAGTGATGGTGCCGGTGGTGAGGTTGAACGCGGTATCGCCGATGATTGCGGTCTCGAGGCCGCGTCCGACCTTCCAGTCCTGGCTTGTCGGGGAGGCTTCTGTCGCCCCGGTGATAGCACCGTTTTCGGTCAGGGAGTGGACGACGATGTAGTTGGTGCCCTCGACGGCCCATTCGGCAACCGCCAGACCGTGTCCAGCACTGATGTGCCGTTCGAACGTTGCATCGTCGGTCGGGGCGGTCAGCGTGATTGTGCTGGCCTCATCGTCAGTTTCACCGAACGGGACGCTGACGAGTCGTGGTTTCCCGGACTCGATTTGGATGAGGGAACGATTGTCGATCGACACTGGTAGGAACTGAGGATTGCTGGTGACAGTGACGGGGTCCTTCTCACCAACAGTGAGGGCGTGGATGTCACCGTTCTTGGATTTGATCATCGGGGTGGTGCCGGTGACGTTGAGCTTTTGATCCTTCGCGACTGGCCATGATTGGGTCTTTCCGTCGGCAGTGATTGCGGTGACGGACTTGTCGGTGCGTGCCGCCACGGCTGGGGTGTCACCATCGGTGAACTCGGCGGTGTACTTGATGGGCCCGTCGAGTTTGGCTTTCGCGATCTCATCTCCAGTGGAGGTGTCATTGAGAGCGAGTTCGCCACTGTCGGGAGTGACGTAGGCAACTCCGGCTTTGAACCATCCCAGTGCTGCGGTTTTATCTGCGGGCAGTTCCCACAGCTTCTTGTCGTAGCCGGTGAGAAGTTCTGCGTCTGCGGGTTCTGCGGTCGGTGCAGGGGTGAACCAGGTGGGCGCTGCTGCGGGTTCAGTCTCGCGTGATGGTGCGAACTGGAGCAGACCGAGGATGAGTAGACCGACGAGGACGACAGCTCCGATGGTCAGCATGATCGGTGCCTTCTTGGCCCACTCGATCGAGGGAGAGGCGATTTTCGGACGAGTGGTTGGCTTCCTCGGCCGGGTCTTGGTGGAGCGTGCCGGTCTGGTCGCCTCCCATCGCCTCTTCGCCCGTGTGATCAACCGGTGCAGTCGTGAAGGAGTTTGCGGCTTGGTCGTCGGTTTGGGCGGCAGTTCTGGGACGGTCGAGAGCTCAACGGTGTCGTCGAAGCTCTCTGGAGAGAGGACGAGGCCCCGGAACCCGGGGAGGGCCGAAGTCAGCTCGAATTCCTCGACGTTGCGGTTGGCCAGTGACTGAGCGGCAGCGACGACGACGGAGAGCGAGGACTTTGCCGCGATGGACCCTTCGCCGGGAGTGATGATCGAGAAGTTGTGGAACTCCATCTGGTACGTCGTGGGGGCTTTATCTGAGGGGTCGAGAAGTTTCAGGCCCGTCGTGGTGACGTGCCAGCGGCCCGGGGTGAAGCACACGGTGTCCTTCGCGTGGATGGGTGCGAGCTCGATCACGGGAGGACGGTTGTGGTGGCGGCGGCGAATCATGGCCAGGGTTGCGTCGAGGGTGGGTTTGGACACGGAGACGTTCGACCGGTCTCTGAGGGTGACTTCGGCGGTGACGATCAGCCCGTTGGGGGCGATCTCACCGACTTCGATGTCTGGGGTCGTATCTGTGGTGTCGTGCATGTCTCTCCGCCTTGAGGGGATTTTCGGGTTGCGCCTTCTGTGCGCCGATTGAGCGGGGGAATGTTTGTCAATGATGCGAGTGGGATCACACGTAAAGCGGCCCCGCACGTTTCGTGCAGGGCCGTCGCGGGGTGGGTGTCAGTGATTGTGCGCGGTAACGGGTCGAGGCTTGGTGGGTACGCGGGAGAGGATGAGTGCGAAGGCTGTTGTCGCTGGCATGGTGGTGATGATGCCGATGATGCCCGCCAGCATTTGGGTGAGTGTGGTGGCAACGGTGTCGGTCTGGAGGAACGCTGGCAGCGGTTGGTTGTGGGTGTGGGCGAGGACGAACGCGGCGAGGCCTGCGCCGACGACGGAGAAGCTGATGGTATAGATCGCTGAGGCCGAGTGATCCCTCCCGACGGCCAGGGCGGTCGGGGCGATCGTCTTCCAGCTGGGACGGATACCAGGAGTGGTGTGGGAGAAGACGGTGGCCGCTTGGGCGGCGGCAATGTCGTTGAGGATCCCTATCAAAGCGATAAGCAGTGCGGCCAGAGACAGCGCTGAGAGGTCAATGTCGAGACTGGTGTAGGTCAACGCGGAGGCAGACTCATCTGCGGGACCCAGACGCAACCAACTCGACAGTAGTGTGCCTGCGAGCATGGCTGTTGCGGCTCCACACATGGTTCCGGCCCAGGCGGCGAGTGTTTTCGTTGAGAGGCCGTGGGTGAAGAACAGCACCGCGGTGAGCACGAGGACGATGCTGATGGTCGTGTAGAGCAGCGGGGATCCACCGGTTGAGATTCCGCCGATGAGGAAGGCCCAGATGAACAGGGCTGAGGCTAGGAGGGAGGCGATCGCGCGGATGCCTTTGCCGCCGACGACGAGACGGACGACGATGATGACGATGATGGTGAAGACGGCAAGTTTGATTGCGCGGTCGTGTGAGTGGAATGTGTACACGGTCTCGGAGCCGGGGCTGTTGGAGGCGTAGAGGATGGCTTGGTCACCATTGACGGCGTGCGAGAGCCAGGCGTCGCGGAAGAGCATCACATCGACTTGGTGCCCGGTGCTCAGGGTGCCGGTGGCTTGGCCGCAAGGAACTTCGTCGGTGACGTTCTCGCAGTCGGTATAGGACACGTTAGTAAGCACAGCGGAGGGGTAGGTCGTATCGGTTGTGCTGGGTTGGTGGGGCCAGAGAGCGATGACGAGGGGAATGAGAGTCACAGCGATGACCACGACAACCGCTGTGGCGAGGCGGGTGCCGTGGTCAAGGCGTGAAATGAGTGTCTTCATGCGCTCAGATCATGGGAATGTGTCGGGGACTGGAGGTCCGGTGATGGTTCTGCAGCGCGTTCGGCCGCGATCGCCTGGGCGATCTTGTCGGGGCGGAGATCGGACCAAGAGCCGGTGGGTGTTTCGACATAGGGTGCTGTTGCAAGGCCTGCGGCCTTGATCTGTTTGAGCTTGTCGAGGTTCTCGGGTGCGGAGAGGTCCTTCACCGTTGGTGGGAATCCGGCATTCTTGAAGAAGTTGATCGTGCTTTTACACTTGCTGCATTGCGGGGTTGCCCACACAGTGATGTTCGACATCGGTTCCTCCTCGGTTGGGGGCGTCATGATAGTCACCTCGAGTCGTCATTCTGTTTCGTTGGGGTTCCAGTCGTGGGGGTTCTCGGCCACGACTCGTTCGCTCTTGTCACGTTTGGCCTCTTGCTCGGCACCGTCGATGACGAGGGTGTAGAACTCTTCCTGCCCGTAGTCGTTGTCCTTCCGGATCCTGTAGGACAGTGTGTTTGCCCACCAACCGGCCCAGGTCAGTGATTGGGCTGCGGTGAGGACCTCTTCGCAGTTGTCGGGGTACTCAGTGTCGTCGCCGAGCAGAGTGGAGAGAACACTGAACCGGTCACGGCGGGCGCTTTCGACGAGACCGGATGAGACCATACGGTCGGTACCTTCAAGATTGGGCAGGTCGTGCGCAGTTTCGAAGGCTTCGGTGTCGAGCATGAGCTGGTTGAGGAAGCTCTCGGTGTCGGAAGCCCGTTGCTTCTTGAAGCAGTTGGGGCAGATCATCCCGTTCTGTTCTTTGCCCGCCTTCGTGGCGTAGAAGTCTGATCGTGCCGCTTGGGCGCGTCTCGAGGGTGGCACTTTCGAGAGGTCGGTGCTGGTGGTGTGGCCGCATTTGTACTTGACGGGGTAGTGGGTGGGAATTTTGTTCATCACGGTTCCTTTGTTGTTGTGGACTTGTGCACGAAGTTCGGGCACACGCGATGTCAGTGTTTGTCGCTGGAGACGTGGTGGGGATCGTTACGCCGGTGATTAGGGGATTGCTTCGCGCTTGAGTGCTTGGAGTCTGTCGCGGTGCCCGGGCGGTTCTGGAATGTCGTCGACGAGCTTACGCAGCCGACTGCTCGAGGCTTTTGTGTAGATCTGCGTCGTGGCAACGGATGCGTGGCCGAGAAGGTCTCGCAGGCCCATAAGGTCGGGGTTGAGCTCGAGGGCGTCGACGCCGAACTTGTGTCGCAACGAGTGCGCGTTTCTTCCGGGTTGGAAGCCAAGGAGATGCCGAACACGTCGACCGATTGAACGGGGCAACATGTGTCCCGAAGGGTTACGGTCCGAGGGGAAGAAATATCCGGCTGGGAACTGCGGCAACAGGTCCTGCATGAGGGGGTGGAGGGGGACGAGGCGTTGTTTGTTGCCCTTACCGAGTATGCGGAGTTCCTTGGTGGGAAGCATGACGTCGTCGGAATGGGCTCGAGAGATCTCTCCGGCACGCATTCCTTGGAGTTCGCCGAAGAGAATCATCAGTACGTCGATGGGGCGAGTTGCTCGGTCTAGGGCGCGTTGAATGTCATCGGTCGGGCAGGGATTCGGGATACCGACGCTGTTGCGCATTGTGGGGAGTTTGCGTGCCGGGTTCTTCTTGATCTTGCCGATCGTTTCGGCCCATTCGTAGAACACACTGAGGGTAGAGCGGGCAGATCGTTTCGTGGAGATTGCTGGACCAACGTCTTTGGAGAGCCAGGCGTGGAAATCAACGAGGCTGAGCTTGAGTACCGACTTATGCTCGGTCGAGTTCTGAGTCCAGAGCATTAGGCGGTGGAGGTAGTATCCGCGTAGCTCGACAGTATCCGGAGACCGATAGTTCGAAAGCGACGCTGTGAAGGTGTCGTGGAGCGTCTGGTGGTGCTTCGACAGTATGGGGTCTGACATGTGATCTCACTTTCGAATAGGGGAAGTGAGATTGTTTTTAGCATGCCCTAACCTGTTCGGTCTTAGCGGGGCCTTGCCAGAAGTGCTCCGAAGAGGAAGAAGCCCACTGTTCCACCGATAGCTGCCAGCCAAAGTGGGCCGGTGGATTCGACGAGGAAAATTTGAAGGAAAGACGCTGCTGCGAGTGCAGCGCAGGCGAAGAAGGCAAGCCTGACAGCAATGCCGAGGACTCCGACGAGTATGAAGCCGCCAATCACTAGCGCAACGATGACTCCGATGTCCATGTTTGCTTCTCCTTGCCTTATCTGTTGGTGTCTTACGACCCACGCTATAGGACCACACTGACACGAGACTAGGCATTGTCGGCTATGGGTTGTGGCCCACGGCTCCAGTCGTCGTGGGTGGGGAATGGAGCCAGCTCAAGCCCCCGTTCGGAAAGAACGTGGCGGGCCTCTCGTCTAGCGTCCGGGCCCCCACTGACTCGTACGTCGAACTTTTCGACGTATTGACCCTTGTAAGCGCCACCAGTGTGGGTGGCGGATCTGTCGGTTCGTTCGACTTCGAGGCCGTCGTAGTTGATTCCGGCGCGTGACAGCATGGACTTCACCGATCGCGCAGTGAGGTGGCGCATCATCGGTCGGCCCCTTCGAGCGCAAGGCCGACGAAGTGCAGAACCAAGAGCAGGGAAAGAATCTGGCCTCCAGCAATAAGCGCCTCGCCGGTGCTAAGTGAATCTCTTAATCGTGAGGTCGGGGGATCGAGTCCCCCTCCCGCTACTTCGACGAAAAGGACCTCCACTGTCCGGGTGGGGGTCCTTTCTGATTCACGACTCAGGATGTTCACGACTCAGCGTCCGTACGACTCAATTCCGCAGCTTCGGCGTGACGTCCTCCGCATCCGGCTTATAGTCGGCAAACTTGCGAAATGCAGTGGCGAACGACCAGTAGATCGCCGCGGATACGGGGGCGACGAGAATGACCTGCCACCAGGACAGATCCTGTGAGCCCCAGCCGAGAAGTTTGAAGCAGGAGTGGACGCACAGGACGAGGGCCATCAGGATGAGCGCTTCTCGTCGGTTGCGCCGACGGTCGGAGGTTGGCTCCTTCATAAAAAACAAGGCTACCTGAATAATTGAAACTTCAGTGTGTCTATTTTCGATGGACCCGGGGTGGGTGCCGGACTAGGCTGATCGTTGCGCAGCCAGTTGATCGATGGAGCCTATGATGAAAGATCTCTTTCCCCGCCAGCACGAACCGCAGGATCACAGTTGTCGGACCTCGTGGAGTCAGGACCTGTTGACGGTGACGCTGTGAGCGGCGTTTCCAGCCCTGCGCTGCGCTTCATTGCGATCGGCGACAGTCTCTCCGAGGGCGTGGGTGACGAGCCCTGGCCCGATGGAAGTCCGCGAGGCTGGACCGATCGCCTGGCCGCCCTGCTGACGGCGCACTACGGACAGCATCGGGCCATCCACTATGCGAATCTTGCCGTGCGCGGATACAAGACAGCCCAGATCGTCGACACACAGATCCAGACGGCCATCGCCCTGCGGCCCGATTTCGTGACGCTGACCGCCGGAATGAATGACATCATGCGACCCCGAGTCGACTTCGGTGCCCTGAAGAGCGCCCTCATCGGGATCGTCGAGCCGCTGACCTCCGTCGGCACCAAGGTCTACGTCGTCCCCATCCCCAATATCGCCGGAGTCTCGCCAGCCGGGCCGCTGATCAACACCCGGCGGCTGCGTCTCAACGCGATCTACCAGCACCTCGTCGATTCCCACGGAGTCCTGCCGCTGACCAACACCACCAATTCGGTCTTCGAAGATCCCCGTGCGTGGGACGAAGATCGACTTCACCTTGCCACACTGGGTCACGAGCGGCTCGCCTGTGCCGCGGCTGCGAGCTTCGGAGTCCCGATCGACTTTGATTTCCTCAGCGCACCAGAGGGACCGGCGCCGGTGCGAACAGCCAGCACCGAAGCGCAATGGTGGTGGAAGCACGTCAGACCATGGATCTATCGGCGGCTGACGGGCAAGTCCTCTGGGGACGGTCGAGTGGCCAAACGCCCTGACCTGGGCCCGATCGTCACCGATGAGTACTAGGAGCCTGCTGGCAGACATCTCGATCGATCACCGAGGTGATTGTTCCGGACGTAGACTCGGTGTCACCCACATGCCCACCGCAGGGAATCAACGATGATTGACACTCGGCTCAGCAACTGGCTCCTCGACTCCGACCCGGCACTGCGCTGGCAGGTCGAACGCGACCTGTTGGACCGTGACGAAGACATCTGGCAAGCGACGCAGGCGAAGGTGCCCAGCGAAGGATTCGGTCGTGAGCTTCTGGGTCACCAGGACGCGGACGGACAGTGGGCAGGAGGGGCGTACTTTCCGTCCGACTTCAGGGGAGAGGGGCCTCAGCCGTGGACGGCCACCACGTGGGCACTCAACCAGCTTCGAGACTGGGGAGCTCCCGCCTCGGCGCTGGAGGGGACCGCTGAAAAGCTGGCTTCGGTGCGCTGGGAATACGAGGACATGCCCTATTGGGGCGGGGAAGTCGACGTGTGCATCAATGCGATGACGCTGTCGAACGGCCTGTGGCTCGGTGCCGACGTCGACGGGATCGTCGACTGGTTCCTCGACCACCAGCTCGACGACGGGGGCTGGAACTGCGAATGGGTGGACGGGTCGACGGTGGCTTCATTCCATTCCACGCTCAACGCCCTGATCGGCCTCCTCGACTACCAGGTTCGCACCGGCGACACGGAAAGGGTTGCCGCTGCCCGGGCCCGAGGAGAGGAATACCTGCTGCGTCGCGATCTCTTCCGCAGGCTGTCGACGGGGGAGCCCTCCTACGACCGGGTATTCAGCCTCGCCCATCCTCGGCGGGCCTATTACAACGTCCTCGCCGCGGCCGACTACTTCCGGGATGCCGACCAATTCCGGACCGGAACCGGCAGGACTGCAGCCGACAAGTCCACCCCAGATCCGCGCATGGGCGAGGCGATCGAGGTCATCAGGTCTGCGCGTCAGAACGACGGAACCTGGCTGCAGGGACACCGGCTGGACGGTGATGTCTGGTTCCACATCGACGCTCCGACCGGTGAGCCGTCTAAATGGGTGACCCTCCAAGCAACTCGAGTTCTGCAGTGGTGGGACGCTGCGCACTCTGCGCCCCGCGACCAGCAGGTCTGAGCGATCCCTGGGCCTGTGTGATCCACAGGCCTGACATAGGAATGCCACAGTTCGTGGCCAGAGCCGGTCCGCACGATGGAGTCATCAACATCCAGCGAACGAAGGACGCACCATGGCTCGAGTACCAGAACCAGAGGAGACACCCGACGGCCCGACCTATGAAGGGCGGTTCCTCGACCGCCCCGACGAGGAGGTTGTCGACCAGGGCGCGGCGTTCGACATCCGCACCCTCTTCAGCCGTCGCAGCGTCCTCGGGATCGTCGGCGCGGGCATTGGAACGGTGGCGCTGGCCGCCTGCGGAATGAATTCTGCCTCCGGCAGCGACAGCTCAGTGACGGAGATCCCCGATGAGACCGCCGGGCCCTATCCGGCTGATGGTACGAATGGTCCGGACATCCTCGAACAATCGGGAATCGTGCGCTCCGACATCCGGTCGAACATCGACGGCAGCGAAACGGTCAAGGGTGTGGCCCTGACTTTCACCCTCAAGGTCACCGACATGGCCAATGACAACAAGGCATTCGAAGGGGTGGCAGTCTACGCCTGGCACTGCGATGCGCAGGGCCGCTACTCCATGTACTCCGAGGGCGTCGAGGATGCGACCTGGCTGCGCGGTGTCCAAGTCGCCGACGAGAAGGGAGAAGTCACCTTCACCTCGGTCTTCCCCGGCTGCTACACCGGACGATGGACGCACATCCACTTCGAGATCTACCCGGACGTCGACTCCATCACCGATGCCGACAAAGTCATTGCCACCTCGCAGGTGGCACTACCCGAAGACGCCTGCAATGCGGTCTTCGAACTCTCCGCCTACGACGGATCAGCCGAGAACCTGTCCAACGTCAGCCTCGACGATGACAATGTCTTCGGCGACGACGGGGGAGAGCACCAGATGGCGACCATCAGCGGCGACACCGACAATGGCTTCGTAGCCTCGCTGGACGTGCCCGTGGACACAGGCACGGAGCCGACCGGAGGAGCCGCACCCGGAGGCGGCGGTGGGGAAGGCGGCGAACCTCCGGAAGGCGAAGCACCACCCGAAGGCGGCGCGCCTCCGGAAGGTGGAGCCGCCTCGGCGGAGAAATAGACGAGCAATCGAAAGGACTTCAGATCATGCTGCACAACCTCACGGGCTGGCACGCCCTCATCGTCTTGGCCATCATCATCCTCGTCTTCGGCGCCGCCAAACTCCCGGCCCTGGCCAAGAGCCTCGGCCAATCGATGCGTATCCTCAAGGACGAGGCATCCGATCCGAGAGGCGACGACAAGAAAGACACCGACAAGAAGGCAGACCAGCCGACCAACACGTATGAAGCGGTCACCGACCCCTCGAGCAGCGGTACCCATGAGCACCGCCACCACCGCACACACGCCCTCGCCTGCCGAGCAGAAGATGCCGCTGACTGCGCACCTGAAAGAGGCCCGCACCCGAGCGATGCGTGCGGCGGTGGCACTGCTGGTGGGCACCACCATCGGCTACGTGCTCTCGGAATCGGTCCTCGACGTGCTCCGAGCACCGATCACAGAACTGGCCGAGTCCCGCAGCGCATCCCTGAACTACGACAGCGTCACGAGTGCATTCGATCTGCGGCTGCGCATCGCCCTGTATTCGGGAGTCATCCTCTCAAGCCCGGTCTGGCTGACGGAGATCTTCGGCTTCCTCACACCGGGTCTCACAGCCAAAGAGAGGCGATACAGTCTCGGCTTCCTCTCGGCCGCTCTGCCCCTGTTCGCGGCCGGGTGCGCGACCGGCTTCCTCATCTTCCCGCGCATGGTCGAGGTGCTCACCTCGTTCGCCTCGGCCGAAGACAGCACCATCCTGCAGGCCTCCTACTATTTCGACTTCGTCATGAAGACCGTGCTGGCCAGCGGAGTCGCCTTCGTCCTGCCGGTCTTCCTCGTCGTCCTCAACCTCATGGGCGTGCTCTCGGCGTCCGCCATCGCGAAGAGCTGGCGACTCAGCGTCGTCGCCATCGTGATCTTCGCTGCCTTAGTGACTCCGGCGGCTGATGTGCTCTCGATGGTCTTCGTCGCCGCGCCCATGGTGCTGCTCTTCCTCACTGCCCTCGCGATCACTTGGATCCACGATCGGAAAGGAACAGATCATGCTCGGTCTCAGCTTTGAGAAGATGCTGATCGCCGGCATCATCGCCGTCATCGTCATCGGCCCCCGACGCCTGCCCCACTATGCCCAGAAGCTGGGCGAGCTGATCCGCATGTTTCGGGCCCAACTGACAACTGCACAGACCCGGGCGGCCCAGTCGGTGGGGGGGGCGAGGGCTGGGAGTCACTTGACCCCAGACGCTACGACCCACGGCGAATCGTGCGGGAGGCGCTGAACGAGCCCGCGCCCGATCCTGCCGAGGCAGGGGATCGGGTCGTCGTCAGCGGCTCATCCGGTCATCCCAGGAAGAAGGCTTAGAAGTCGACTTCGCTCTTGTCGAGGCCGGGGAACTTGACCTCATACTTGATCATGTTGTCCTTGTGGTCGACGAGTTTGACCGTGCCGAAGTAGGTCTTCTTCTTCGTCTGAACCTCACAGCTGGTCAGCCCCCACCAGTCCATGACCTTCATATCGTCTCTGCACTCGACCGCATCGACGTCCATCTTGAACTTGTTCTTGAACAGGTCGTCGATATCAGCCTGAAGTGATGCCTTAGGGACTGTTCCGTCACCCTCTTTGTTGACCTTGATCCCGTCATCGCTGGCCCAGGAGGTGGTTCGGGGAGCGTCGGCGAAGGGATCTTTCGACTTGCTCGGCTCGGGCTCGGCAGATTTGCTGGGGGCCGGGGCCGATGCACTTTCCGACTCGCCTGGGGCGGCCTTGCCCTGCATTCCGCCGCCGTCATCGGCCTTCTCGGTCTGTGCCGCCTCATCGGTCTTCTTCTGGGACTCGTCCTTGTCACCGCCGCAGCCGGTCAGAGCCAGGGCGAGAGCGACACCGACCGCGGCGGTGATCGTCCGGGGTGAGAATGCTGCCTTGGTCATCGGTTTCATGGTCATACTCCTCGTGAAACATTGCTGTTGCCCGGTGAAAGTTCATCTGGCAATCACGGGCGTCGTTCGTACACAGTCGATTCTGCCATCACAAGGCCCCGATCCAGCCGCCGTGCGTGTGCACATCCGGAGACACATGTGTCGATCCGGGCACATGAGGCGCAGAGCCTCGACTACGATGACCGAATGATCCCGACGACGACACTGGCCGATGGCACGGAACTCCCGCTTTTGGGGCAGGGCACGTGGCACATCGGTGATGATCCTGGGCGACGTCGAGCCGAGATCTCAGCATTGCGCCACGGCATCGAAGCCGGAATGACCCTCGTCGACACTGCAGAGATGTACGGATCCGGGCGCTCGGAAAACCTTGTCGGCGAGGCGATCGCACCGGTGCGTGATGAGGTGTACCTCGTCGACAAGGTCCTGCCGGCGAATGCCTCGGAATCCGGGACCATCGCGGCCTGTGAACGATCCCTGGCTGTGCTCGGAACCGACCATATCGACCTCTACCTTCTCCACTGGCCCGGCCCATACCCCGTCGAAGAGACGATTGCGGGTTTCGAATCCCTCCGCGAGAGGGGTCTCATCGGTGGCTGGGGTGTGAGCAACTTCGATCCGGCCGAAACCGCAGACCTGCCCGCGACGCCGCTGGTCAACCAGGTTCTGCTCAACCCGTCCCGCCGCGGTCCGGAGTTCGATCTCCTGCCCGCCCACCGCGAAAGCCGACCGCACATCACGACGATGGCCTATTCGCCGATCGAACAGGGGCGACTGCTCGAGGACCCCACCCTCGCCGAGGTGGCCCGCCGTCACGACGTGAGCACCGCCCAGATCCTGTTGGCCTGGGGAATCCGCTCCGGTGACGTCATTGCAATACCCAAGGCCTCGACGCCCGAGCATGTGGGCGCCAACGCGGCGGCAGTCGACATCACACTGACTCGTGAAGACCTCGCCGATATCGATCGTGCATTTCCCGCCCCGACGTCGCCGACGCCACTGGAAGTGATCTGAATGCCCCTGCCATCGATCGGTCTCATCTCCCACGGCACCTCGTCGGCAGAAGGACGCAGGGTCATCGAGGCGCTCGCCGCCGCCGTCACCGAGGACCTGGTCTCCCGTGGTCTGGCCGCCGAGGTGATGCTCGGCCACGTCGATGTTCAGCACCCCGATGTCGCCGAGGTGCTCTCGACCCTGCCGTGTGATTCCCCGGTGGTCCTTGTGCCGCTGCTGCTCTCCCCGGGTTATCACGTGCATGTCGACCTGGCGGAAGCCGTCCGTGCCGCGGGAGGTGCTGATGGGCGAATGGCGCAAGGCGCTGATGGACGCAAAGCGCAAGAAACAGAGCGTCGTGACATCCGACTGACGCCGACGCTGGGACCGGACCCTCGCCTGGCCGAGATTCTGGCCGAGCGTCTGCCGGAACTGGGAGACGAGGACCACGTGGTGCTCGCGGCCGCCGGATCAAGTGACGAGCGGGCCAATGATGCCTGTCGGGACATGGCTGAATCTCTGTCTCATGAGCTTTCAAGGCCCGTCGTTGCAGGGTTTCATGCCGGTGAGGGAGACCGCTTGGGCGAGATTGTTGAGCAGAAAAGAAGGGCTGGTGGACGGGTAGCGCTCTCGAGCTACCTTTTGGCCCCGGGCTTCTTCCAGGACCTCGCTTCGGCTCTCATTTCTGACTCCAGCGACATCCTTGCTCCACCGCTGCTCCATGACGGCGCGAAAACCCCGCCATTGCTGGTCGATGTCGTCCGCGACCGCATAATCTCAGCACTCTGACCGGGCGTCAATTTTCTCGACTCGCAGCGTCATCGTCTGACTTATGACGTCGTGCGTCATGAAACGACATGATTGGACACCCTAATTTGTTGAGCAATCTATTTCTCTTGTAGCGTGACTCACCAAAGGTTCACCGCAGCGTTTGGAGACGATCGTGTCCGCACATGTAGACGAAATCAAGCAAGTTCCGAGGCCCGGGGCTTCCACGCGTCCGGCCCGACCGAAGAAGTCCAACGGTCAGTGGAAGGTCGACGGTCAGGAACCGTTGAACAAAAACGAGATCGACAAGGCCGCAGATAACGGTCTCAACGTGCGCACGCGCATCGAAGAGGTGTACTCCAAGGGCGGTTTCGCCTCAATCGATCCGGATGACCTGCATGGTCGTTTCCGCTGGTGGGGGCTGTACACCCAGCGCAAACCCGGTATCGACGGCGGCCGTACCGCGAAGCTCGAACCCCACGAGCTCGAAGACGAGTACTTCATGATGCGCATTCGCACCGACGGTGGAGCGCTCAATCTCGAGCAGCTGCGCACCATCGCAGAGATCGCCGAGGAGTTTGCCCGTGGCAGTGCGGACCTGACAGACCGTCAGAACATCCAGCTGCACTGGATCGAGATCGAGAACGTGCCCGAGATCTGGCGCCGCCTCGAAGCCGTGGGCATGCAGACGACGGAGGCCTGCGGAGATGTTCCGCGTGGCTTCCTCGGTTCGCCGGTAGCCGGAATCGCCGCGGATGAGCTCATCGATCCCACCCCAGCGATCGAAGAGATCACTCGCCGCTATATCGGCGACCCGAGCCTGTCGAACCTGCCGCGCAAGTACAAGACTGCGATCACCGGTCACCCCAGTCAGGACGTCGTCCACGAGATCAACGACTGCTCGTTCGTCGCCGTTGATCACCCCGAACACGGCATCGGCTACGACCTGTGGGTCGGCGGGGCATTGTCAGTTGTTCCCCGCTTCGCCGAACGCCTCGGTGCCTGGGTCGCCCCGGACCAGGTCGTCGATGTCTGGCTCGGCGTCACGGAGATCTTCCGTGACTACGGCTATCGCCGCCTGCGCAACAAAGCCCGCATGAAGTTCCTGCTGGCCGACTGGGGCCCCGAGAAGCTGCGCGATGTCCTCGAGACCGAGTACCTCGGCTACCGACTCGCAGACGGTCCGCCCCCACCGAAGCCCATGGTCTCCGGGGACCACGTCGGCGTCCACCGGCAGAAGGATGGAAAGTACTTCATCGGCACCAGCCTCGTGGCTGGGCGCGCCTCAGGCACGCTGTTCCACCAGATGGCTGACCTGATCGAAGAGTACGGGATCGATCGGATCCGATTGACCCCGATGCAGAAGATCCTCGTGCTCGATGTCGACGAGGCCGATCTTGATGATGTCGTCGCACGCCTCGACGCCCTGGGACTGTCCAGCCGCAAGGACCTGTTCCGGCGCTCGGTGATGGCGTGCACGGGAATCGAATACTGCAAGCTGGCTATCGTCGAGACGAAGCAGACAGCCATCGACGCCGTCACTCGACTCGAAGAACGCCTCGCTGACATCGACCTGCCCCACCCGATCAGTCTCCATCTCAACGGCTGCCCGAACTCCTGCGCGCGCATCCAGACGGCTGACATCGGACTCAAAGGTCAGATCGTGACCACTGACGAGGGCGAACAGGTCCCCGGGTTCCAGGTCCACGTCGGCGGAGGTCTGGCATCGAAGGACCGTGACGAAGCAGGCTTGGGCCGCACGGTGCGTGGACTCAAGGTCACTGTCGACGGTCTCGAGGAGTACGTTGAGAAGATGGTCCGCCGATTCCTCGACGGACGGTCCGAGTCCGAGACATTCTCCGAATGGGCACACCGAGTCGAAGACGAGGAGCTGGTATGAGCACGACACCATCCCGAACCGCAGCACCGCTGCCCACGCCCACCCGCCAGCGTCGCGACATTGACGAGCTCAAGTCCCTCGCCGAGGCGGGGGCTAAGCAGCTCGCGGGCGATCCCGACAACGGCGTGGCCGAGGCCAACCCGGCCGACGTCATCCGCTGGGTCTCACGAAACTTCGACACCTCCACCTGCGCGGTGGCCTGCTCGATGGCCGATGCGGCCCTGCCGCACTATGTCGCCCAGTACCTGCCGGGCGTCGACGTGCTCTTCCTCGACACCGGCTACCACTTCAAGGAGACCTATTCGACCCGCGACGAGGTGGCCAGCAAGGTCGACGTCAACATCGTCGACGTCCTCCCGGAGCAGACCGTGGCACAGCAGGATGCGGAATTCGGTGCCGAACTGTTCAACCGCGACCCCGGCCTCTGCTGTGCCCGGCGCAAGGTCGCACCTCTGAAGAAGTCGCTGGCCGGCTACGAACTCTGGTTCACCGGAGTCCGCCGGGACGAAGCACCGACGCGGGCGAACACACCGCTGGTGACCTTCGATGAGAAGAACGGGCTGGTCAAGGTCAACCCCCTGGCGGCCTGGTCCTTCGACGATCTTCTCGACTACGCCGGTGCCTTCGACGTGCCGGTCAATCCACTGCTGTCGCAGGGGTACCCGTCCATCGGGTGCCAGCCCTGCACCAACCCCGTGGCCGAGGGGGAGGACCCCCGTGCCGGCCGTTGGGCTGGAACCTCGAAAACAGAATGCGGGCTGCACGTATGAGCATCGATCACACACCACTGTCCACACAGAAACCACTGTCCACCCTCGACGTCCTCGAATCCGAAGCGATCCACATCATCCGCGAGGTCGCCGCCGAATTCGAGAAGCCCGTGCTGCTGTTCTCCGGCGGCAAGGACTCCGTCACCGTCCTCCACCTCGCGGCCAAGGCCTTCTGGCCCGCGAAGATCCCGTTCGGTCTTCTCCACGTCGACACCGGTCACAACTTCCCGGAGATCCTGAAGTTCCGCGATGAGACCGCCGCCCACTACGGCATCGACCTGAAAGTGGCGAAGGTCCAGGACTACATCGACGACGGCCGTCTGCACGAGCGCGCCGATGGAACCCGCAACACCCTGCAGACCCAGCCCCTCATCGACGCGATCGCCGAGGGAGGATACGACGCGGTCTTCGGCGGCGCCCGCCGTGACGAGGACAAGGCCCGAGCCAAGGAGCGCATCTTCTCCCTGCGCGATGAATTCGGCCAGTGGGATCCGAGCAACCAGCGCCCCGAACTGTGGAACCTCTACAACGGTCGCCACGTCAATGGCGAGCACGTGCGCGTATTCCCGATCTCGAACTTCACCGAACTCGACGTGTGGAGCTACATCGCCCGGGAGAACATCGCCCTGCCTCACCTCTACTACGCCCATGAGCGCGAGGTCTTCCAGCGCGACGGCATGTGGTGGTCGACGGGTGAGTTCTCGGCCCCGCGGCCCGAGGAGTCGGTCATCCGCAAGTCGGTGCGCTACCGCACCGTCGGCGACATGAGCTGCACAGGTGCCGTGGAATCCGAGGCCGACGACATCGCCTCGGTCCTCGCCGAGGTGGCTGTGACCACTGTGACAGAACGCGGAGCGACCCGCGCCGACGACCGGATCTCGGCCGCGGCGATGGAAGACCGCAAGAAGGACGGATACTTCTGATGACCACAACACCAGACACCACCGCTGCCACACAGACGAAGACACTTCTGCGCTTCGCCACGGCCGGTTCCGTCGACGACGGCAAATCGACGCTCGTGGGCCGCCTCCTCCACGATGCGAAGGCGATCCTCGCCGATCAGCTCGAGGCCGTGACGCGCACCAGCGAGGAACGCGGCTTCGTCGGCGGCGAGTTCGACTTCGCACTGCTCACCGACGGTCTGCGGGCCGAACGGGAACAGGGCATCACGATCGACGTCGCCTACCGCTACTTCGCCACCGACAAGCGCTCATTCATCCTCGCCGACTGCCCCGGACACGTGCAGTACACGCGAAACATGGTTACCGGAGCCACGACCGCCGATGCCGTCGTCGTCCTCATCGACGCACGCACCGGTGCGACCGAGCAGACCCGTCGCCACCTCACGGTCGTTCACCGTCTGGGCATCAGGCACGTCATCCTCGCGATCAACAAGATCGACCTCCTCGACTACGATCAGGCAGCGTATGCGAAGGTGGAGGCCGAGATCGAAGCCTTGACCGCAGAGATCGGTCTTGACTCGGCTCATCTGATCCCGGTCTCTGCACTGGCCGGTGACAATGTGGCCGAGGCTTCGGCGAACACACCCTGGTACCAGGGCCCCGCACTGCTGGAGCTGCTCGAGAACCTGCCCAGCAAGGAAGAGGACACGGCCGACCTCGAGCCCTTCCGCCTCGACGTGCAGTCGGTGCTGCGCCCGCAGGGCGGACTGGCACCGGGACTCGACCCCGATGAGTTCCGCGACTACCGGGCGGTGACCGGACAGGTCACGTCAGGGCGGATCCGCCTCGGCGATGAGATCGACGTGCATCCGGCCGGTCTGCGGACCACTGTGGTCGGCATCGACACGGCAGATGGCCCGCTGGAGACCGCGGGTGCCCCGCTGTCCGTGGCGCTGCGCCTGGCCGATGACATCGACACCGCGCGCGGCAGCGTCCTCGCCGCGGCCGGAAGCCTGTCTGAACCGCGCAAGGCTCTGCGCGCCGAGGTCTTCCCCTTCACCTCGCAGGGACTGCGCTCCGGGGACCGGGTGCTCGTCAAGGCCGGCACCTCGACCGTCAAGGCGATCGTGACGATCGAATCGAAGCACAACCTGCTGACCTCGGGATCCGAACCCGCCGAGGTGCTCGCCGGCAACGACATCGGCACCGCCGAGGTGAAGCTGGCGACCGCTCTGCCGCTCGCGGACTTCCGTGAGCACGGACGCGCAGGCGGATTTCTCATCATCGATCCGCAGACCGGGTCCACCGTGGCCGCGGGAATCCACACTCCCGATGACGGTCACACTCCTGAGGACGAACAGTCATGAGCCTCTTCACTCTTCAGGCACCGGGCAGCGTGCTGCTCATCGGTGCCGGACCCGGTGATCTCGGCCTGCTGACCGTCAAGGGTCTGCGCGCATTGGAATCCGCCGAGGTCATTGTTGCCGACCGCCTCGGCGCGCGTTCGGTCATCGACCAGCTCGAGACCGAGCGCGGGGAGTCACTCGACGCCGAGATCATCGACGTCGGCAAGACCCCGGGACACCACCCGGTCCCGCAGCAGCGCATCAACGAGATCCTCGTCGAACAGGCTCGCGCCGGGCGGCGTGTGGTCCGACTCAAGGGCGGAGACCCGTTCGTCTTCGGCCGCGGCGGCGAAGAGCTCGCCCACTGCCACGAGGCGGGCGTCGACGTGCAGGTGGTGCCGGGAGTCACGAGTGCGAACTCGGTTCCCGCCGTTGCCGGAATCCCGTTGACTCACAGGGGACTGGCCACCGCGTACACGGTCATCACCGGCCACGATCAGCTCTCCGAGCTCGGCGGAGGACGCGACCACACGGTCGTCGTGCTCATGGGCATCGGCACATTGGCGCATTCGGCGATGATCCTGGCCCGCGGTGGGCGCGGGGGAGACTGCCCCGTCGCGATCATCGAAGACGGGTTCGGAGACAACCAGCAGGTCACCGTGGGCACACTCGATACGATCGCCTTCCAGGCCGCCCGCCGAGGTGTCCGTTCACCGGCCGTCGTCATCGCCGGCGACGTCGTGACCCTGAGCCCGTACGCCGTCGGAGCCTTCGCCGCAGCGCAGGTGCCCGAGCCAGAACTCATGAGGAACCCATGACCTACATCATCGCCCAGCCCTGCGTCGACTTGAAGGACCGGGCCTGCATCGACGAATGCCCCGTCGACTGCATCTACGAGGGCAGCCGCTCGCTCTACATCCATCCCGAGGAATGCGTCGACTGCGGGGCCTGCGAACCCGTCTGCCCCGTCGAAGCGATCTTCTACGAAGACGACGTCCCGGACGAATGGGAGGCCTACTACTCTGCGAACGTCGACTTCTTCGACACCATCGGATCCCCGGGAGGCGCCGCCGCGCACGGAATCATCGACGGCGACCACCCCTTCATCGCGGCACTGCCGCCCCAGAACACTGACGACTGACTCTCCTGAGGAGAACCATGACGACGAATCCCTTCCGCGTGGCCATCGTGGGCGCAGGCCCCGCAGGCATCTACGCTGCCGACCTGCTGACCAAAGCCGATCGTGACTTCGAGATCAGCATCGACCTCTTCGATCGGCTTCCGACCCCGTTCGGGCTGGTCCGCTACGGAGTCGCCCCTGATCACCCCCGCATCAAAGGCATCATCAATGCCCTCATCAAGGTCCTCGACCGCGGTGACATCCGCCTGTTCTCGAACGTCGAGTACGGTGCCGACATCGCCTTGGGTGAGCTGACAGATCGCTACGATGCGGTGATCTTCTCCACCGGCTGCTTCATCGATGCCTCCTTGGATCTGCCCGGAGTCGATCTCCCCGGTTCCTACGGTGCCGCCGATTTCGTCAACTGGTACGACTCGCACCCGGACGTGGCTCAGACCTGGCCGCTGGATGCTGAGAAGGTTGCCGTCATCGGCAACGGCAACGTAGCCCTCGACGTCGCACGCGTGCTGGCCAAGCAGGCCGATGACATGCACACGACTGAGATCCCCGACCATGTCTACGAGGGTCTGAAATCGTCAAAGGTCACGGACGTTCACGTGTTCGGCCGGCGTGGTCCGGCGCAGGCGAAGTTCACCCCCTTGGAGCTGCGCGAGCTGGGCCAGGTCAAGGATGTCGATGTCATCGTCTATCCCGAGGACTTCGAGTTCGATGAGGGTTCGCTGGCCGCGATCGAGGCGAGCAACCAGACCAAGCAGGTCGCGAAGACTCTGACCGACTTCACGATGAGGGAGCCGGTGGGAGCCAAACGCCGCCTGCACCTGCACTTCCTCCACGCACCGGTGGCCATCCTCGGCGAGGATGCAGTCACAGGACTGCGCACGGAACGCCAGGAATTGGACGGCACCGGGGGAGTCAAGGGCACGGGAGAGTTCATCGACTGGGACGTCACAGCCGTCTATCGCGCTGTCGGCTATGCCGGCACGCCGCTGCCGCAGCTGCCCTTCGACGAAGCCAAACGTGTGATCCCGAATCACGAGGGACGCGTCGTCGACACAGGGCAGCAGGCTTCGGCTGCCGAGGCCGATGTCGTCCAGGGAGTGTACGCGACCGGGTGGATCAAGCGCGGTCCGGTCGGACTCATCGGTCACACCAAGGGCGATGCCCTCGAGACGATCGGGCACATCCTCGATGACCGCGCAGCCGGCGTACTCACCGAACCGCTGTTCCCCGACGAAGACTCGATCGTCGAACTGCTCGAGTCCAAGGGCGTCGACTTCGGGGATTGGGAGGGCTATCACCGGCTGGAGGCCGCGGAGAAGGCTCTCGGTGAGGCCGAAGGCCGCGAGCGAGTGAAGCTCGCGACCCGCGAGGACATGCTGCGTGAGGCCCGTAATCATGTCAGGAGCGAATCCCACTCCGCCACCTGAGCCGAATCGCCATCTGAGCCGCCCCGGCATTACGCCCCGTCAGTCACTATTCCTCCCGTTGCACGTGTAGGAAGAGTTACCGGCGGGGCGTGATGCATTTCTGACGGTGGTGCGTGGCACGGGCGGGAGGTATCGGCTCTAGCGGGAGGTATTGGCACGGGCGGGAGGGCGTAGGCTCGAGGTGATCAACAGCCACCGTGCAAGGGTCGCACTGGTCAGAATCCAAGGTTCGCACTCGTCAAAGGAGACGCACTGCCGTGATCGACACATCAGCTCGGGTTGCCGTCATCGGCGGTGGAATCGCAGGCGCCTGCGTTGCCTTCGGATTGGCCTCACGAGACGTCAACGTCACCATCTTCGACGAGGCCATGGCCGGTCAGGCGACCGCTGCCAGCGCGGGCATCATCGCACCCTGGGTCTCGACGAGCACCGGCGCCTACTACGAAACCTATGCCGCCGGAGGCAGCTACTATCCCGAATTCCTCGACCGGCTCAGTGCGCTCGGCATCCCCGAGCTGGGGTACCGCAGATCCGGTGCACTCGTCGTCAACGAGGACCCCACAGCGCTCGCCGAGGCGGCCCGACTCATCCGTGAACGTGCCGCGGGTGCCGGGGCTGTCGCTGGCGAGGTCCATGACATGGACTCGGCGAATCTGCGCGAGATCTTCCCGCCGATCGCCCCGGATATGACAGGGCTGTTCATCTCCGGGGGCGGTCGAGTCGATGGGCGTACCCTGCGCGATGCCATCCTCACCGGAGCGAGGACCTATGGGGCCAGGCTGGTGCACGATTCGGCGAGAACCATCACCAGCGAACACGGCAGGTCCACGAATCCAAGCGGCACATGGAAGGTGGGGACCACCTCGGCGGTGGAGGACTTCGACGCCGTGGTCATCGCCGGTGGAGCGCGCAGCTCGGAGATCCTCGAGCACCTCGGGCACACGGTGTCGATCACCCCGCAGCGAGGGCAGCTCATCCACCTGAGCCTGCACGGAGCCAACACCTCGCCGTGGCCGACGGTCCATCCGCTCGACCACCACTACATCACGCCCTTCGACGGCGGCAGAGTCGTCATCGGAGCCACCCGTGAGGACGACGTCGGCTTCGACGTGCGAACCACGGCAGCCGGGCAGAAACAGGTCCTCGACGACGCACTGAGAATCGCTCCCGGGCTTGCCGAGGCAACGATCCTCGAGACACGAGTCGGCGTCAGGCCCATGTCCACACGACCCGGCGGTCTGCCCTATGCCGGAGCAGTCCCAGGGGCACCCGGTCTGTGGCTGGCCTCGGGCTTCGGTGCCGGGGGACTGACCATGGGACCGTTGATCGGCGAGGGCCTGGCCGCAGCGATCCTCGGCCAGGAAGCACCCCAGATCGCCCACCTGGGGCTGTGACCATCTTGATAGCCTGAGTCCATGAGTGCGGTGCTGCCCCGAGCCTTTCGGTGGTTCTGGGCGGGCGAAACCGTCTCCGGTTTCGGCACCTGGATCACTTTCCTGGCCCTGCAGGTCATCGTCGTCGACCATCTGCACGCGGGCACCGTGGGCCTGGGGTGGATGAACGCGGCGAGGTGGCTTCCGTACCTGCTGTTCGGACTCGTGCTCGGTGCACTCATCGACCGCGTCCGACGTCGACCCGTCATGATCGCCAGCGACCTCTTCCGCGCTCTGCTGCTGTGCGCCATCCCGGCGCTCTGGGCGTTCGGAGTGCTCAGCCTGGGGCCGCTGCTCCTCATCGTGGCCCTGCTGGGTACAGCAACGCTGGTCAACGACAGCGCCTCGCAGGCATTCGTGCCCCGCCTCGTTCCGCGCGGCGGCCTGCAGGCGGCCCACGCGCGAATCGACGGCACGGACGCGGTTGCCCAGACAGCGGGGCCGGCTCTGGGCGGGGGACTGCTTGCCGTGATCGCGGCGCCGATCGCCGTCCTGGTCAATGTGGTGACCTATCTGTTCTCGGCCCTCGTCGTCTCCCGGATTCGAGTTGAAGAGCCGAGACTTCCCGACAAAGAGAATGTGGGCAAACCGAACCTGCGCAAGGAGATCGCGGCGGGACTGAAGTGGGTGTATTCGACGCCGAGCCTGCGTGACCTAGCGATCTGGACCCACGTCTGGTTCACTGCGCAAGCCATCCTCGCCGCAGTCAGCGCGGACTACTTCCTCAGAGTCATCGGCATCGACGCCTTCTGGTTCGGCATCGTCATGGCCGGAGGCGGGTTGGGCGGCATCGTCGGCGCACTGCTCTCGCCGCGGTTGGGGGAGTGGCATGGCAGCGGGCGAGTCGTCATCCTCGCTCACCTGTGCTCGGCCGCTGGTGCGCTCATCCTGTTTGCGGCCACACCGCTCGCGGGCCGACTACACGGCGACATTGGGTCAGTGGTCGTTCTCTTCGCCGGGGTAGGGCTGCACGGATTCGCCATCGGACTGAGCAACTCTCACGAGATGGCCTACCGACAATCGATCACGCCAGATGCCTTCCAAGCACGGACGAACACGACGATGCGCGCGATGAACCGGGCAGTCATCGTCGTCGTCTCACCGCTGGCAGGAATGCTCGCCGCAGTCACGAACACGCAGCTCCTGCTGGTCAGCGCCGCGATCATCTTCGCACTGAGTGCGATAGGCCTGTGGTTTTCTCCGTTTCGGACGGCCCGGATCGGCACCTGAGCCACTCAGGTGCCGGGCCAGTCTGGTACCGACCTGAGGTTCACACCGGGCTGGACTGATCAGTCGACGACTGGTGTGCTGATCGATTTCGCCAGGGCGTCGAAGGCACGGATCGTGGGGAACAGTTTGCGTGCATCCTGAGGCAGGCCCCAGCTGGAGAGTTTGACGCCGACGAAGTTGGCTCCCGGGTTCATGTAGATCATCTGCCCGTGGATGCCCAACGCCAGGAAGGCATGCGAATCGGGGAACGGGAACCAGAACTGGTTGTGGTACATCCCACCGGGCATCCGGTTGTCGTCGGGACCGTCGGCGAAGGCCTGTCTGATGTCGGCGTCGCCGGTGAGCGTGTCGCCGATCCACGAAGTCGGCACCACCTGCTCGCCAGTGAGTGAGATCCCACGGTTCGCATACAGGTAGCCGAAGCGGGCCAGATCGCGCAGAGTGGTGTTGATGCCGCCGTCGAACATGCCCACGCCGTACTGATCGGTGGCGATGAGCGCATCGTGTTCGGCTCCGATCCGCGACCACAGTACGCGCGACATGAGAGTCTGCATGCTCTCGCCCGCGATCTTCTCGCACACCCAGCCGAGCACATCAGTCTCACACGAACGGTATTCGTAGACGCCGCCGTGTTCGGACTTCGCCTCGAGCGTGGTCAGGAACTCATACATTCCCGTCGGCTGTCCCGCGGGCTTCGTCTCCGACCAGCCGATCGCCTCCTCGATCTGCCTGACCTCGGACTTCGGGTCAAGGTAGTTCTCTGAGAACTTGATTCCCGAGCGCATGTCGAGGATGTGACGCACGGTGGCTCCGGCGTAGCCCGAAGCGGCGAGTTCGGGTACGTAGTCGGTGACCAGCCGGCTCGGATCGAGATCGCCGGAGCCGGCAAGCACCCCGGCCACGGTGCCGACGAGCGATTTGCTCACAGACATCAGCAGATGCTCGGTGCCCGGGCCCATCGTGGAGAAGTACTCCTCGGTGAGCACCGTGCCGTGGTGCATGACCAGCCAGGCATCAGTGTCGCTGGCCTCGATGACGCTGCGCACGCTGCGAGCCTCGGAGAACTCAGTCTTGGGGACCTCGACGCTGCCCAGATCCTGCAGATCCGCCGGCAGCTGAGCCACTGGCCCGGTCCCACGCGAGATCGGCGTCGTAGGCAGCACCTGATCGACGTGCTGGAACGACCAGCGGACATTGTCGGCGTCCTGCCAGTTGTCCTTGTCGATGACGGGGGCGTCGGGCACAGTCTGGTCCGGCGACGTCTCAGTCACTCTTCACCTCTTTGCAGTCGTTTCGGGAAGTCCGTGATGAGATTATCACCACAGGAAGATGTCAATCGCCCTTGGCGCCCGGGCCACCCAGCGCCGGAGACGGATCCTCGGCCGCAACGGGAACACCGGCGTACATCGCCCGAACGGAGTCGATGAAGTGCTTGGCCCTGATGCTCAGGGCGTTCGGCCCTCCGGCCTTCGTCTGCAGCGGGTTCTTCGTCACGAGTACCCCGAGGTCGGCACCCTTCCACCGGTATTCGCCGGCTCCGTAGATGCGCAGGAAGAACACCTCGTTGCCGTTCTGCAGAGGATGCCAGTCAAGCGCGGCACGTTTGTAGGTCAGGGTCCCGTACTGGTCGAGATAGTACTGACCGGTCAGCGGCGAGTGCGTGATGTACTCGGTGATGTCAGCGGTCTCCTTGATGACCATCTGGCTCCACTCATCAGCGCCGGAGAGCTCTTCCCAACGCTCGTTGATCTCATCGACGTCGAGGTCGAATTCGACGTCGAGGTATTCGAGCAGGTGGAACAGGAACAGCGGGACGTCGGCGTAGGCGCCGGCCGTGACGTTCGTGATCGCCGAGGCGCCGGAGATCCGCGGATTGAGCTCGCCGAGCCAGACATCGTCGGTGTCGAGATCGACGAGCACATCGACCTCGAAGAAGCCGCGGTAGCCGCGCTTGCGCAGCCCCTCACCCATGCGTCGGACCAGTTCCCGGGCCCGTGTGCGCTGGTCTGCGGTGAGCACGTCGGGGGTCATCTCGTTGCCGCACCAACCGCCCTTGTACGGCGTGAGCTCGGCGAAGCCTGCCAGTTCGGTGAGGAACGGGCCGACGACGACTCCGCTGCTGGTGATCACGGCCTCCACCGCCACCGGGGTGTTGTTGATGCGCTTCATGATCTTCAGCTGCTGGCCGATGATGTCATGCTTGTGACGGTTCCAATCCGCCTCGGCGGCGATGAAGAACGTGGTCTTCCCCGAATCTCCGTACGGAGTCTGGACGACGAGGTCGGTGCCCAGATCCTCCTTCTTCGCCTCCGCGTTCAGCTGCGTATAGGTATCGGCAGTGGTGAGCACGTTGGGCACGGAGAAGGCGCCGGCTTCGTTGCCGAGCTTCGTCGTCTCGATCTTCGAATCGAGCTGATTGCGCAGATCTGCGGAGGGGAGGATCAGGTCGTAGCCGAGTTCACGGCAGATGCGCTCGGTCTCCTCATCGAAGAAGACCATGGCCACTTTGGGCCTCTCCCCGTGGGGCACGTTCGCCGTCATATGGGCACGCACCTCGGCATTGAGGAGGAGCCAGTTGTTGATCGCCTCGCCGCTCTCGAACTCGACGAACGGCTTGTACCGCGGGGAGAAGACGCGCGGGTGCCCGCCGTCCCAGCCGTCGTAGTACGTGATGTAGGAGAAGTTGCGAACCCACCGGTCGAGGCCGAGGAGGTTGAACGGGGTCGCGCCGATGAAGTAGATCGGCGTGATGTTGGTGCGGAAGAAGTGGCGGACCTCGGAGATATTGCGCAGGGGACGGCGGATCTGGACCCGTTCTGCCTCTTTGCCCGCATAGGCGGCATCGGTGCCGACATGAACCTCGACATCAGCCGAATCCGGCGCCGAGGCGGCAGCCGGGCCAGTGGCGGCAGCCGGAGCCGAGGTGGCTGCCGGGGCGGGCGCTGACGCGGCATGAGGGCGGGCTTCGGCCGTATTGAGACCTCGTCCTGTGCTGGGAACTGCGACGGCATCCTTGACCACGCGCTTGTTCGTGCTGGTTCCTGAACCGGTCTGCGGGCTCGGCACGTCCTTGTTCCCAGCTGTCTTCGACGCGGTTGAGTCTGCAGGGTTCTTCGTCATCGCACTACTCCTTGTGAATACATCTGGCCACACTGCTCGCAGTCACCTGAGCCGTCCGCCCGCGTCATCGCGGAGATGATTCGGATACCGAACGTCAAACGTGATGTGGACAACAACTTATACCAGTTTTCGGGGGCTGAGGACGATCGTGCACCAATTGAGTGAACCCAATGCGAATTCGTGGTCAAATCCGTGGTGGGAACCACCGGCCGGGGCAATTCCCATCCCATGAGGGCGGGCCGCTAGGCTGGGATCACGACGTCTTATCGAAAGAGAGCCACTATGCCGGTGAATACCGATAAGCAGGGGACCAGCTACTCCCTGCCCCGCCCCTACGAGGTGTCGCGGGAGGCCGTCGCGGAATTCGCGTTGGCCACCAATGCCTCGGCCGACTACCACTTCGAGACCGAGGCGGCGACTGCTCTGGGCTATCACGACGTCGTAGCACCGACGACGTTCGCCGTGATCATCGCGCAGAAGTCCGAAGCGGCCTACATCAGCGATCCCGAGTCCGGCATCGACTTCTCCAAGGTCGTCCACGGTTCGGAGCAGTTCAGCATCACCCGGCCCATCGTCGCCGGCGACTCCCTGGCCGCCACGACCCATGTCGACGGCGTGCGCGCCGCGGGCAGCAACGCCATGATCACCACCCGCACCGAGATCACCGACGCCGCGCATCAGCCGGTCGTCACCGTGACTTCGACCATCGTCGTGAGAGGAGACGGAGAATGAGTGTCAACGATCTCTCCCAACTGACCATCGGAGACACCGTCGTCGAAACCGAGATCCCCCTGTCGCGGGCCTCGCTCGTCGACTATGCGGGTGCCTCAGGCGATCACAACCCGATCCACTGGTCAGAACGCTTCGCCACCGAGGTGGGCCTTGACGGAGTCATCGCCCACGGCATGCTCTCGATGGCCGTCGTCATCGCCCCCATCGTCGAATGGGTCGGCGACCCGGGCGCGATCGTCGACTACCGGACACGCTTCTCCGCACCGGTGCTCGTTCCCGACGCCGAATCCGGCACGCCGGCCACACCTACGGCCACACTGGCGATGACCGCAGTCGTCGGAGCCGTCGACAGCGCTGTGGGCACCGCCCGCATCGACGTCACGGTGAAGTCCGGAGACCAGGATGTGCTCAGCCGCACCCAGATCCGAGTCTCACGGTGACCTCGGAGCTGGCAGACTTCACGACGTTTCACCTCGGCGGCCCAGCAGCGAATCTGCACATCGCGGAGACCAGGGACGAGCTCGTCGAATTCTCTCGTGTTCATCCCCTGAGCCTGTCGGCTCGTGAGAGCGCCGACGTCCTCTTCATCGGCGGCGGGTCGAACCTGCTCATCTCCGACGCCGGCTTCGCAGCCGACGTGTGCGTGGTCGCCACCAAAGGGGTGACGATGACCGAGACCTCGGACTCGGAAACCCGTGTCATCGCCGAGGCGGGGGAGAACTGGGACGAATTCGTCGCCTTCACTCTTGACCAGGGCCTCGCCGGCCTCGAAGCGCTGTCGGGTATCCCCGGCTCCGTCGGGGCGACCCCGATCCAGAACGTGGGCGCCTACGGGACCGAGGTCGCCGAACTCATCTCCTCGGTCGAGGTCTTCGATCGACTCGCCGGCCAAGTCCGTCACCTCAGCGCCGTCGAACTGGAGTTCGGCTACCGCACCTCGGCACTCAAGCGTGCTCAGCAGAGAACGGGCAGCGCCCAGTATCTGGTGCTGTCGGTGACCTTCGACCTCCACCGCAGCCCAGACTCACTGCCCGTGCGATACGCGCAGCTCGCCTCGGCGCTGGACGTCGAGATCGGGGACACGGTGCCGGCAACACTGGTCCGCCGCAGCGTGATCTCATTGCGCAGGTCCAAAGGCATGGTGGTGGACCTAGCCGATCATGACACCTGGTCAGCGGGGTCCTTCTTCACCAACCCGATCGTCGATGACCCCACCACGCTGCCCGCCGAGGCTCCCCGGTACCCGGTCACTGACCCGCTGAGCGGGTCGACGATCGAGAGGCAGACGAAGACCTCGGCCGCCTGGCTGATCGAACATGCGGGATTCTCCAAGGGCTTCAGCGTCGGGGCCGGTCGGGCCAGCCTGTCGACCAAGCACACCCTGGCTCTGACGAACCGCGGTGCTGCCGAGACGAAGGACGTGCTCGAACTGGCACGGACAGTCGTCGACGGAGTCAATGAGAAGTTCGGCATCGTCCTCGAGCCCGAACCGACGTTCATCGCCTGCTCTCTCTGAACCGATTGACTCCAGTGTCGCCTCGTCGGAGAACCGCAGCGCTGCTCATCCTCATGGCCGCGGTCGCAGTTGTGACCCTGCCGTGGGCGCTGTTCTCCGCGCGAGCAGATCTCAGCTTCGGTCCCCACGAAGCCCGCTATCAGATCACCGCCGACTCTCGGCTGACCGTTGACTTCGGGCCCCTGGGCAAGCTGCTCATCCCCGCAGGTGAGTATCTGCCGCTGGGGCTCGGGCTCACCGTCGACATCGGACAGATCCCGGTCTCGGGAGTCGATGACGATGACTCGCACGCCGGCGCCTCAGAGCGGCGATCCGATCGAGACTCCTCCGAGGGGTCAGGCGGTGCTGGATCGGATGCAGGCGTCGGGGGAGGGGCAGTCGATGCGTTGGGTGGGGACATCGCCTCCTACGCCTCCCTGTTCTCGGCTCCGCAGGCGCAGGTCGACGAGGTCGTCAACGGGCTCACGACGGCGATTCTGGCCCGCTGGGCCCTCGCTGTGTGCATTGTCAGCGGTGTTGTCGTGGCCATGGCGTTCATCCTCGGACCCGTTCGACTGGCCGGAATCGGCAGAGCCTTCGTCGGCAAGGAACTCATCAGCATCGGGCTGGTCACAGTCCTCGTGCTGGCCAGCGTCGGCACCGCGGTCCTCACCAGACCCAAGCCCCTCGTCGCCGACCCTGCCTTCGACGGCACTCCGCTGGCTGGTGCCCAGGTCACGGGCCGCCTCGGCGGGGTCATCGATACCGCATTCACCGCGGTCAAAGACTTCTCCGAGGACAACGACGCCTTCTACGATCAGGTGCTGGCCAACCTCGGCGAGCAGTGGAGAATGCGCCCCCTGAGCGGCAATTGGTCGGATCAGGGAATGGTCCCGCCTGCCCAGGGAACAGCTGAGGAGACGAGCGCCGACGTGTCCACGTTCGTGTTCGGCTCGGATCTGCACTGCAACATCGGCATGGCCCGGGTCGTCGGTGCTGTGGCTCGGATGAGCGAGGCCGACGCGTACATCGACGGAGGAGATGTGACGATGACGGGCACCTCGGCGGAGAACTACTGTCTCGACGTGCTCGACGACGAACTGCCCGAGAAGCTGCCGCGGATGATCGTCAAGGGCAACCACGACTCCACCGAAACTACGAACCACGCACGCAGCCAAGGTTGGAAGGTCCTCGATGATTCGAGCGCGGAGATGAGCGGGGTGACGTTCTTCGGCGGCCCCGACCCCAGGCGCACCGTGTTCGGATCCGGCCCGCAGCTCGAGACGGATCTCACCGCCGACCAGTACGCGCAGAAACTCAATGAAGAAGCCTGCGCCAGCGACTTCGACATCATGCTCATCCACGATGCACGGGTCGGGGCACCGTCCCTGCGCTCCGGATGTGCTCATTACAGCCTCAGCGGGCATTGGCACCGACGAGTCGGTCCTGAGACCTTGGGCAGCGGAGTCCGCTATGTGAGTTCGACGACAGGCGGGGCCCTGGCGAACGCACTGACCCCGGGGCCGCTGAAGATGGTCGCGGAGCTGAGCATCGTGCGCGTGGACAACAAGACCAAACGGCCCGTCGACGTCCAGATCGTCACGGTCAGCCCCGACCAGGCGGTCACGATCGAACCCTGGAAGACCTTCCCGGATCCGGTGCCGCTCATCGCTCGGCCGCCGCAGGAACAGCCCGCTGCAGCCGAAGAATAGGGTTGCCGCCGATCGAATTTGGGCAGGTGTCAATGGCCGGTTCGACTAACGGCGGTCACAGACGGTATGCTCGTTTCTCGTGGTTGGACACGACTCGGGGAACACGAATCGAGGGTGTCGAATCGAAGGGGTGTGGCGCAATTGGTAGCGCAACGGTCTCCAAAACCGTAGGTTGCAGGTTCGAGTCCTGTCACCCCTGCGCAGTTGATATCTGCTTGAGTCATATCGGCGAAACGCCGTCCTCGACGGGCTTGAACAATTGTGCTGTCCCAATGGAAACCGACCGAGTGAGGATGTGTGAGCGACACACCGGCAAAGAAGACTGGAGATACGCCCAAGGGCGCCAGTCGTAAGCAGCTCGGGTTCTTCGGACGAATCCTGCAGTTCTTCCGCGAAGTCATCGCGGAGCTCAAGAAGGTCGTCACCCCGACACGTAAGCAACTGGTCAATTACACCCTGGTTGTGCTGGGCTTCATCCTCTTCATGATGCTTCTCGTGGTGGTCCTCGACCTCGTGTTCGGCAAGCTCGTCGGATTCGTTTTCGGCGGAACACCCCTGTGGCCATTGTGGTGATCACCGCCAACGGTGATCACTAGGATTTCAAACACGTTGCAGACCCTTCACTCCCATATGGGAATCACTACACGCGAAGCGAGGAATTGATCGGTGTCGGATACCAGTTCACCTGAGCAGGAAACCCCTGAGACACAGAACGCCACTCCAGAGGAGTCGAGCGTTGCACCAGTGGTGGAAGACGTGGACAACGAAACCTCCGCTGTGAGCGCCGACGACGCACAGGTCGAAGACGCTTCTGCTGAGGAAGCCCCGGTCGCCGAGGCTGCCTCCACCGATGACGCAGCTGCCGAGGCCCTCGCAGACGACGCCGATTCTGACGAAGATGGTGCCGCAGAAGACGCTGAGACCGAGTCAGAGTCCGGCTCCGATTCAGAGTCCGACGAAGACGGTGCCGCAGCCGACGAGGTCGACCCGGCCGAAGAGTTCAAGTCGGAACTGCGGATGCAGGAGGGTGACTGGTACGTCATCCACTCCTACGCAGGCTACGAGAACCGCGTCAAGCAGAACCTCGAGAACCGTGCGATCAGCCTCAACCTCGAAGAGTTCATCTTCGAGTCCCAGGTGCCGATGGAAGACGTCGTCGAGATCAAGAACGGACAGCGCAAGCAGGTCCGTCGAGTCCGCATCCCGGGCTATGTGCTCGTACGTATGGAGCTCACCGACGAGTCCTGGGGCGCGGTCCGCCACACTCCCGGTGTGACCGGATTCGTGGGCAACGCCTACGACCCGACGCCTCTGTCCATCGACGAGGTCTTCACGATGCTCGCTCCGATCTTCGAAGAGCGTCAGGCCGAAGCCGCCGCCGCTGAAGGTGTGCAGGCTGAGCAGGCGGCGAAATCCGCCCCCATCACCGAGGTGGAATACGAGGTCGGCGAGTCCGTCCTCGTCAAGGAAGGTTCCTTCGAGGGCCACCCCGCAACGATCCAGGAGATCCGGCCGGAATCGCAGAAGCTCACCGTGCTGCTGTCGATCTTCGAGCGTGACGTTCCCGTTGAGCTCAGCTTCGACCAGGTGTCCAAGCTCTGAGCTGATTGTCAAAGCGCGAAAGGGTCCGGTGAATTCCGGGCCCTTTCGCACATTCACGCCCAGTGATGCCTGTCACCGACATTTGCTCCGGGGTCTGCAGGCATGGAATACTGGTGTGGTTTGATCTCGGCTCTCATCGGAAGCTGTTTTCAGACGATGCGCCGTATTTCTCTGGCACATCGAAACTATCAAGATTAAGGACCGTATATGCCTCCCAAGAAAAAGGTAGCCGGCCTCGTCAAGCTCCAGATTCAGGCAGGTGCCGCTAACCCGGCTCCTCCGATTGGTCCGGCGCTTGCCCAGCACGGCGTCAACATCATGGAATTCTGCAAGGCTTACAACGCCGCTACAGAGTCCCAGCGCGGGAACATCGTTCCCGTTGAGATCACTGTGTTCGAAGACCGTTCGTTCACCTTCATCCTCAAGACCCCACCGGCTGCAGAACTCATCAAGAAGGCTGCAGGCGTGAAGTCGGGATCGGCTACTCCACACACCGACAAGGTTGCTCACCTGAGCGCCGACCAGGTTCGTGAGATCGCCACCACAAAGATGCCTGACCTCAACGCCAATGACCTGGATCAGGCTGACCGCATCATCGCTGGCACCGCTCGCTCTATGGGCGTGACCACCGACATCGAGGTCTGAGACCAGACATTTCACTGTGGTAGGGCTCGCGCAGCCCGCACCACGACTGCAAGGAGAGAAGCAGATGGCAAAGCGTTCAAAGGCCTACCAGGCCGCGGCAGAGAAGATCGCCGCAGATGTGACATACGAACCGGCTCAGGCAATCGCCCTGGCCAAAGAGACCACAGTGGCGAAGTACGACGCCACCGTTGAGGTCGCCCTCCGCCTGGGTGTTGACCCACGTAAGGCGGATCAGATGGTGCGCGGCACCGTCAACCTTCCGCATGGTACCGGTAAGACCGCTCGGGTCCTGGTGTTCGCTGCCGGCGACCGTGCAGAAGCTGCCCGTGAAGCAGGTGCCGACTTCGTCGGTTCCGATGACCTGCTGGAGAAGGTGGCCAATGGCTTCACCGACTTCGACTCGGCTGTGGCCACCCCTGACATGATGGGCAAGGTCGGACGTCTGGGTAAGGTGCTGGGTCCCCGTGGCCTGATGCCGAACCCCAAGACCGGCACCGTGACCATGGATGTCGCTAAGGCCGTAACCGAGATCAAGGGCGGAAAGATCGAATTCCGCGTTGACAAGCACTCGAACCTGCACTTCATCATCGGAAAGGTCTCCTTCTCCGAGGAAGCACTGCAGGCGAACTTCGATGCTGCCATCGAAGAGATCGTGCGTCTGAAGCCGAGCTCCTCGAAGGGCCGCTACATCTCGAAGGCAACCGTGACCACATCGAACGGTCCTGCCGTTCCGATCGACGGTTCGTCGATGCGCGTGGTCTGATCCCTGTAAGGGATTGAACCGCACACAGCGAGACTGGGCGGGAAGTGAGATTCTCACTTCCCGCCCTTTCTGTTGTCTGGGAATGCGAGACCGGTCTTGCCCGGATGACCCATCGCGGATAGATTGTGAGCACCGAAGACCACTGTGTGACAACCGCCGATGGGGGTGGACAGCTCCGCCATGCATCCGACTCCGCTGCTTCGCGATGACTATCAGCGCATTGTTCGCCGTGCCCATGACAATCTGGCCTCGCTGAACTTAACTTCGGACACTGGTCCCGGCGTTCGCCCCGCAGTCCTCGAATCCTGGAACCGGTCTCTGGATCGTCTTCGGGACCCGGCTGGAGTGCGTGTGCGCATGGCCTACGAGGCCGATCAGCTCGCCGAGGTGAGACGTCGTCACCCCTTCAGCTCCATCATGGGCCTGTTGCAGTCGCACCTCATCGAACCCGCCAAAGAGGCCGGACTGCTCGTGGCACTCGGTGATGAGCAGGGCCGCCTGCTGTGGGTCGAAGGTGAACGTGCCGTCCGCAGTCGGGCCGAGACCATGGGCTTCGTGCCTGGCACCGACTGGTCGGAGGACGTGATGGGCACCTCGGCGCCCGGACTGGCTCTGCGCTCGCGCGGTGCCGTGCAGATCAGTCAGGCCGAGCACTTCTCCGCCGAGGTGCACTCGTGGAGCTGCAGCGCTGTGCCCGTGACCCATCCTCTGACCGGTCAGGTGCTGGGCATCATCGATGTCACAGGCGGCGATGACGCGGTGTCGTCCATCGTCCTGCCGTTGCTCAATTCCACGGCGCAGGCGGCCGGCGCTGGCCTGTCCAAGCTCTACACCCCCGACGTCGGAAGGCCGAGTGCGGCCGCGACAGGTCAAGGTGCATATCTCGAGGTCACCGGGCCCCGTCCATACCTGTTCGGGACGGATGGTGGCCAGATCGCGCTGTCGGGACGTCACGCGGAGATTCTGCTGCTCCTTGCGCGCAGCCGCGAAGGGATCAGCAGTGCTGGTCTCGTCGACCGGCTGTGGGCACTCGGCGGCAGCGAAGTCACCGTCCGGGCAGAGATGGCGCGTCTGCGCAGAACGATCGCCCACCTCGGCGATCTGTCCGTCGAAGCACGCCCCTACCGTCTGCGCGGAGACATCGACAACGATGTCGAACGCACGCACCGAGCTCTGACCCAAGGCGATGTGGAGACAGCGCTCAAGCTCTACCGAGGGCAGGTGCTGCCGGAGTCCAACGCCCCGGGGGTGCGTGAGATCGGAGCAGAACTCGAGGCGCTGATGCGCGAGAACCTCCTGCAGAACGGAACCTGGCAGCAGCTGTGGCGCTACTCGACACTGGGTGAGGCGAAAGACGATTCCGAGGTGCTGATGACCGTCCTGCGCCTGGCGCCGCCGGAGGCCCCCGAGCGCAATGCGGCCGTCGTGCGCCTCGAGGCACTGGGATACTGAGCCAGATACCGAGTCGGATACTGAGCTTGCGCGGCTCATTTTCAGCAACGCATTGTGTGTGATGCAACCCACATGCAACGTTGCTCTGCGTAGCGTGTGAAGCAATCGGAGACAGACATCCGATCGCCGCATACGCATCAAAGGAGTTGCAATGACTGTTTACGCTCAGCCAGGTCAAGACGGATCGCTCGTCACCTTCAAATCACGGTACGAGAACTTCATCGGCGGACAGTGGGTTGCTCCCGTCAACGGGAACTATTTCGAGAACCCGACACCCATCACGGGCAAGACCTTCTGCGAAGTGCCCGCCAGCACTTCTGAAGACATCGAACTCGCACTCGACGCCGCGCACAAAGCGGCTCCGGCCTGGGGCAAGACCTCACCCGCGGAACGCGCCGTGATCTTGAACAAGATCGCCGACCGGATCGAAGAGAACCTCGAGAAGATCGCCGTCGCCGAGACCTGGGACAATGGCAAGGCCGTCCGTGAGTGCCTCAACGCCGACATTCCCCTGGCCATCGATCACTTCCGCTACTTCGCCGGAGCGATCCGGGCGCAGGAGGGCGGTCTCTCACAGATCGATGACGACACGGTGGCCTATCACTTCCACGAGCCCCTCGGCGTGGTCGGTCAGATCATTCCCTGGAACTTCCCGATCCTCATGGGAGTGTGGAAGATCGCACCGGCACTGGCGGCAGGAAATGCCATCGTGCTCAAACCTGCCGAGCAGACTCCGGCCTCGATCCTCGTCCTGATGGAACTCATTGCCGACCTGCTGCCCGACGGGGTTCTCAACATCGTCAACGGCTTCGGGCTCGAAGCAGGCAAGCCCCTGGCATCGAACAAGCGGATCAAGAAGATCGCCTTCACCGGAGAGACGACGACGGGCCGCCTGATCATGCAGTACGCCTCGCAGAACATCATCCCGGTCACGCTCGAGCTCGGCGGCAAGTCCCCGAACATCTTCTTCGACGACGTCAACGCCAAGGACGACGCCTACTGGGATAAGGCCCAAGAGGGCTTCACCATGTTCGCGCTCAACCAGGGTGAGGTCTGCACCTGCCCGTCCCGCGCACTGATCCAGGAGTCCATCGCCGATCCCTTCCTCGAAGCGGTTGCCGAACGGACGAAGAAGATCGTCCAGGGCAACCCGCTGGACACCGACACCATGATGGGTGCGCAGGCCTCGAACGACCAGTTCGAAAAGATCATGTCCTACCTCGACATCGGAAGGCAGGAAGGCGCCGAGGTGCTCACCGGGGGAGCCCGGGCCGACCTCGGCGGGGATCTGTCAGGCGGCTACTATGTGCAGCCGACCATCTTCCGGGGCAACAACAAGATGCGGATCTTCCAAGAGGAGATCTTCGGTCCCGTCGTCTCGGTGGCCACATTCAGCGACTACGACGATGCGATCTCGACGGCCAACGACACCCTCTACGGCCTCGGCGCAGGAGTCTGGTCACGCAACGGCAACACTGCCTACCGGGCCGGTCGCGACATCCAGGCCGGTCGTGTGTGGGTCAACAACTACCACGCCTACCCGGCACATGCGGCCTTCGGCGGATACAAGGCCTCAGGCATCGGACGTGAGAACCACCTGATGATGCTCGACCACTACCAGCAGACGAAGAACCTGCTGGTCAGCTACTCGGAGAACGCCCAGGGCTTCTTCTGAGGCAAGTCTTTGCAGAACCGACGCGACGGTGCCCCCACGGCAGCGACGCACGACGATTAAGCAGACATCATCACAAAGGAGTCAATGATGGCAGCAATGAAAGCAGCAGTAGTCGAGAAATTCGGTCAGGATCTGGTTGTCGGAGACAACGAGATTCCCGAGCCGGGCCCAGGCCAGGTGCTGGTCAAGCTCGTCGCCTCGGGCGTGTGTCACACCGATCTGCACGCGGCACACGGTGACTGGCCGGTCAAGCCCAAGGTTCCGCTCATCCCCGGCCATGAAGGAGTCGGGACCGTGGAGAAGGTCGGCCCCGACGTCACCGACATCAAGGTCGGACAGATGATCGGCAATGCTTGGCTGTGGAGCGCCTGCGGAACCTGCGAGCACTGCCGCCAGGGGTGGGAGACGCTGTGTGAGCAGCAGGTCAACGGCGGCTACGGCGTCGACGGGTCGTTCGGCGAGTACATGCTCGTGGACTCGAAGTTCGCCGCCATCATTCCTGAAGGATCCGACCCCTACGAGATCGCACCCGTGCTGTGCGCTGGCGTCACCGTCTACAAGGGGCTCAAGCGCACCGAGGTCAAGCCCGGCCAATGGGTCGTCATCTCAGGAATCGGCGGGCTCGGCCACATCGCCGTGCAGTATGCGGTGGCGATGGGCATGCGCGTCATCGCCGTCGACGTCGCCGATGACAAGCTGGCCCTGGCCAAGAAGCACGGCGCGGAGATCACCGTCAATGCCTTCGCCGAAGAACCAGCCGACATCATCCAAGAGAAGGTCGGAGGTTCACACGGCGTGCTCGTCACAGCGGTGCATCCGAAGGCGTTCGGGCAGGCGATCTCCATGACCCGCCGAGGCGGCACCATCGTCTTCAACGGTCTTCCCCCGGGCGATTTCCCCGCACCGATCTTCGATATCGTCCTCAAGGGCCTGACGATCCGCGGATCGATCGTCGGCACTCGCCAGGACATGGTCGAGGCGCTCGAGTTCTATGCCGCGGGGAAGATCCACCCGACGTTCTCCAAGCGTCCGCTCGGCGACATCAACGCGATCTTCGACGAGATGATCCACGGCAAGATCGACGGCCGCGTGGTCATCGAATACTGACCCGATTCGGCCTCAGCCACATTCCGGGCGCTGAGCAGCCTCTCTGCAGGTTGCTCAGCGCCCGCAATGTTGCCAGGCTTGTCGTAGAGGTCGGGGTCCACAGAGAGCGAGATTGGCTGAGCCAGCGATGTGTCCAGCATCTCTGCGGTCGATTGGACTTGGTGCGAGCACCTTCGATAGACTTCAACTACCCAAGACCGTCGGTCTTTCCGGAATCTGCAGAATTCGCAATCGGATCCTGTTGCCCGGAAACGAAGACTCCAGTGGAGTGACCCGCGCAGGTGAGCACGAGATTCTTCCGGTGAGTTCCTATGAACTCACCATCCGAAGCGTTTCACGCATACCTGCGTGGAGCGCTTTTTTTGTTGTCGGGACACGACCGGCGACTGTACGAAAGGAACTACCATGGCGAGGCCAGACAAGGCAGCCGCAGTAGAGGAGCTCAAACAGCAGTTTGAGAACTCCGACGCTGTGTTGCTGACCGAGTACCGCGGTCTCACCGTTGCGCAGATGAAAGATCTGCGCGTTTCACTCGGTGAGAACGTCAGCTACGCCGTGGTAAAGAATACGCTCACTGCTATTGCAGCCAAAGAAGCCGGAATCAACGACCTCGATGAGTTCCTCAACGGACCCACCGCGATCGCATTCGTCAACGGTGAACCACCAGAGGCTGCAAAGGCATTGCGTAACTTTGCCAAGGCGAATTCTCAGCTCGTATTGAAGGGCGGCTACTGGGATGGTGCCGTCCTCAGTGCTGAGAATGTCAACAAACTCGCCGACCTCGAACCACGCGAAGTGCTGCTTGCAAAGGCAGCTGGCGCAATGAAGGCAAGCCTCCACCAGGCGGCTTACCTCTTCACCGCTCCGATGGTCAAGGCCGTGCGCACTGTCGACGCTCTGCGTGAGAAGCAGGACGACGCTCCTGCCTCAGACGCCTGAGCAACACCCCATAAACCCGGTCACTCACCGTGACCACCAAAGGAAGGACTGGCCACCATGGCTAAGCTCACCCCCGAAGAGCTCATCGAAGGCTTCAAAGAGCTCACACTGATCGAACTCTCCGACTTCGTCAAGAAGTTCGAAGAGGTCTTCGAAGTTGAAGCTGCTGCACCTGCCGCTGCTGTTGCCGCTGCACCTGCTGCCGCTGCTGAGGCTGCCGAAGAGCAGACCGAATTCGACGTCATCCTCGAATCGGCCGGCGAGAAGAAGGTTCCTGTCATCAAGGAAGTTCGTGGGCTCACCTCCCTCGGACTGAAGGAAGCCAAGGACCTCGTCGACGGCGCTCCTAAGGCTGTCCTCGAAGGCGTGTCCAAGGACGCAGCCGAGAAGGCCAAGGAAACACTCGAGGGCGCGGGCGCAACCGTCACCGTCAAGTGATTTCGCTGGCAGCAGTCTGACTGCTGCCGCTTGCAAGAACCCCACAGCTGAGGCTGTGGGGTTCTTTGCATTCACTGTGCTGGTCGCAGTGTTGCGGGACCGCAACAGGTTCCGTCTTCGGGGCGCCTCCTCCCTGCCTTATCCTTGAGTGGTGACTGAGAGTTCCACAAAGACGAAGCTGCTGGAGAGGTTGAGTTCCAGGATCAAAGACGCCTGGAAGACTGAGCCTGTGTATATCGATCCGATCATTGCGCCAGGGCTGACCGACAGCCAGACGACAGCGATCGAACATGCTTCGAAGCAGGCAGGGCAGTCCGGTATCGTGCACTTCATTGCGATCACGCCTGTGCTTCCGAGATCAGACGAGCCGGAATGGTCCCGCTTCACTTCTGATCTCGCATACGCGATGCACAAGGACAACGGTGGAGAACAGACCATCGTCCTCTTCAGTCAGGCAGACGATGCCGCCCGATCCTACGCTTATCTGGTCGATGCGAACGGGCCGGCGATACCTCCGGGCTCGGACTTCCTCGCCCGATCGAGCAGTGACGACTTCCTGCCTGTCGAACTGGCAGTGCCCTATCAGCTGCAGATCCTCGTCGCGGCTGCGCAGGGGACCGAACCGCCGGCACCCCCGGACTTCGACACTCGCGATGCGGGGGACCGCAATGAGGACTACATCGAAGCCACCGGTTTGGACAACGGCAACCCGGACGCCCTTGTCTTCGGCGCGACGGCCATTGCCGCACTGGGACTGAGCATCTGGGTGCTGCGCCGTCGTGAAAAGTACTCCTGGCGAACCTCATTGACGACGAAGCCAGACCCCGTCAGGACGCAGCAGCTGCCGGAGCGCGTCGACAGTGCGCTCGAACCGCTTCCCGAGCCGCAGGATTCCACCGAAGAGATGTGGGCGGTGTATGACCGCAGTCGGCGAGTGCAACAGGCGATCAGGTCGCTCATCGAGGCTTATCCCGATTGGGCCAGCAGCGTCGACTTTTCGCACCGCTTCGGTGTCGAGAACCTTCTGAGTACGCACAAGTGGGTGCGTGCTCGGCTGCGCGGTTCGTCCAAGGCCAGCTCCGAAGCACCGCGCTTCTGCTTCCTCTTTCCTCACCACCGGAACAAGATCGAAGAGTTCGCGCTCAAACAGGAGGGGACCACGCTCACGGTCGACATGTGTGATCGTTGCCGCAGTGAGATCAACGATGGTCATGAACCCGAGTGCCTCATGGTGCCCAAACGGCCCGGATCGAAGAAGCCGATTCCCTACTACCAGCGATCCGATGTCTACGCACTGTCCGGGTTCGGCAGCTTTCAACCGCTCGAAGACACAGTGCTCGAGACGCTGGGAACACCGTCGACGTCCGCGACAGGAGGACGAGGATGAACCCGGCAGTGAAATTGGGCGCGGCAGTCGTCATCTTCGGGGCAGCGGCAACCGGTTCCGCGATCTACAGCTACACCGAATTCGACGAAGCGCGGGATGCTCGAATCGTGGCTGAACAGGGCGACACGATCACAGTCGACTCGATCTATCTCGATCGCATCGAAGGCCGATACGACTCGAACTACGATACGAGTCGTTACGAGAGCATCGCAGAGTCGCTGCAGTCGGACCCGATCTACCTCGACGAATATCAGGCCTTCGAAGTCGATGACGAGAACCTGGCGACGATCAGAGACGAAGTCAAGGGCCTCGACATGCCGATCTACGTCGCATTCCTCGCAGCCTCGCAGGTCGACGACGCGGACGGACAGACTGAACTGCTGGCTGGGCGAATCGCGAAAGAGCTGCCCGACAAGCGCGCCACGGTGGTCGTGGTCGGGGGAGTGACCGAAGGAATTGCCGACAAGGGAGCCAGCCGGCGAGTGGCTTCCTATGATGTCGCCACAGACGTTGACGATAATGATTCGGCCGTGGCGCGCAAATACGTGGAAGCGCTCAAGGCCGCCGAAATCGAAGACTCGCAGTCTGGCAGCTCGCGAAGTCTTGACGATGAGCTGCAGCCGATCGTCGTCGATGAGGACACCTCCTCCGACCCGAACACGCTGGCATATCCGGGCGGCGCAGCTGTCGGGGGTGCGGCGCTCGGCCTCATCGTCGGAGGTGGCCTGGGAATCGGGGGAGTTCTGGTGTGGAGAGCGATCAAGAGGAAGAAGCAGAACACGTGACAACTGATGCACAGCAGATTGCCGAGTCGCTCAAAGACGACGCATTCCACATCGACGGTGCGGTCGAGGGGTCACTCAACGCGGATCTCATCGACCAGGCTCGGGAGACGGCGCAGGGCTTGGACTACGACGTCTATGTCATTGCTGTCGATGAACACTCTCTGAATCGAGATCTGCTGGAGCAGATCAAGGTGTTCCACGGAGGCGAAGGATCCTTCATCATGATCAACGGCGAATCCCAGATTGCTGTCGACGTGAACTTCGAGGACAACCACGACCTCAAGATGCAGGTGATGGATCAACTGTCGGTCGCCCGCGACGAGTGGAACAACAGCTCTCCGTCGACGACGAAGCTCAATATCCTCCTCGACCTCTACGCAGAACCACAGGAATACACGCAGGAAGAAGCCGTGACCGGGCAGGAAGCACCCGGCAGCGAAGTTCAGACCGTTGACGGTTCGGGATCCTTTGCGCCGATGTTCCTCGGCGGGGCTGTACTCATCCTCGCCCTCGTCATCGCCGGTATCTGGTTCACCAGGTCGCTGCGGAAGCGCCGCGAGACGACTCGAACACAGCAGCAGTTCCAGCTGCCCGATCGGCTGCTGAACCGCGTCGATTCGCTGCAGCGGAAGTCACTGCGCGAGACCATCAACGCCGACACGACGCAGCTCGCCGAGCAGATCGAGGACCTGCAGACGCAGAACCTGGGAGCAGAGGACGCCGAGCAGGTCGAACGCAGTCTCGACGCCTATCAGATCGCTCGTCGGATCGTGGATGACGACGGCTCGGAGCGCATCGACCTGGCCGGAGCGATGGTGCTCCTTCGACAGGCAGGACGGGAGATCGCCGAGGTGGGTCCAGGTGGGCATAAGAAGCGCGGTTCCCGTTCTGGGAGCAGGCTTCCCGAGAGCCTGTGCACGATCAACCCTCTGCACGGTGAGGCACAGGCACGGACGAGAGTCGGTGCGAACTCGACGAACGTCCGCGTGCCAGTGTGCAGCTCCTGTCTGCAGGACCTGCAGGCCGGCAACCAGCTGCAGTGGATCTTCGACGGTGACCGACCCTATGTCGATGGCGACAGCGTGTGGGCGCAGACGCTCTTCGGCGCCATCGGCTCAGACCTTGTCACCGCTCTGCATCGACAGGGAACATGACTTGCTCGCGGGGGAGTGTCCGGTCATGGTCACCGGGCATGACACGGGCAGGCAGAGCCACCTCGGCGTCGGCCTGATTCACCCGCAGGCCCTCGAGGTCAGCGAGCTGTCGTGTGACGAACTCTCGGTCCACGGGCACCCCGTGACCGGGCACGAAGGCGGTGGCCTCGGAGAACGACAGCAGCGTGCGCAGGCTGGTCACCCACTCACTCAGTGAGGCATCATTGCCGGCCTGCGGGGGATCGCTCTCCTCGATCAGATCGCCGGTGAACACGATGCCCAGATCGGGCAGGCGCACAACGAGATCCGCCGTGGAGTGTCCGCCCAGCACATGGAACTCGACCCGGCAGTCGCCGAGATCGATCCCGGAAGCTGCTCCGGGCGCATCGACGGGGGAGACGTCGACGAGGAGGGCGCCGGGATCCTCAGGCAGCTCGGTGGCGAACTCCGCGGTCTCGGGCGCATTGCGGACCGCGTCGAGGGCGATCCATGCGCTCGCCTCCTGATCTCCGACGAAGGACTGGGAGCCGTAGAAGGACTCGACACCTGCTGCGGCCAGGGTGGCATTGCCGAAGAAGTGGTCCCAATGGTCATGAGTGTTGACGGCTGCGAGGGGATTGACACGGCCGGTGACCTCGAGGCTCAGCTGTTGTGCCCTGGCCGCCAGATGTCTCGCGGCGCTGGGTCCTGGGCCCGAGTCGACGATGAGGCTGGAGTGGGAGCCGGTGATGATTCCGCAGTTGACCGCGGCCGGATTCTGGGAGAGAACACTGACATTGATCATGATTGAAGTCTAGAATGTGCGGTCATGGAGATCACTCACATCCCCGCCGGGTCTCGCCCTGCGAACGAGATCGAGGAGATCCTCGCCGAGGTGGTCGCCTTCGATGCGCTCATCAACCGAGCATCGGGTCTCGGTGATGATTTCGACCCACGCGCGGACGAGGTGCGCCAGGAGCTGCTCTCACCGAATGAGTACACGAGTCATCAGACCTGGATCGGTCGCCTCGGCGGGGTCATTGTGGCCAAAGGCATCGCCTACCTGACATTGCAGGACAACCTCGATGTCGCCGATGTGTGGTGCGCGGTTCATCCCGACAGACGCCGACAGGGCTTGGGCACCGAAATGCTGACTGCGATGGAGACGAGCCTGGTCGCACAGGGGCGCACCCAACTGACCAGCTACTGCGAGATTCCGGAGTCGGACCGGGCAGCCGAAGTGCGCAGTGCCCACCTGGCGGCAGAGTCCGGGGTGGGGAGCCTGCCCGCCGGGCAACCGGACGTCGCCTTCCTGAGCCATCATGGATTCGCCTTCAAACAGCTCGAGCGGTGCTCCGTGGCGAAGACCGCAATCGCTGCGAGTCTGCCTCGTGTCGAACTCGACCCCGGCTATACGATCGAGACCTGGAGCGGGCCGACTCCTGAGCATCGCCTCGACCAGATCGCCTGGCTGCACCAGAAGATGTCCACGGACACTCCGGGAGCCGAAGAGTTCGGCGAAGAGGAGACCTGGGATGCTGAGCGGGTCCGCGCGCTCGATGAGAAGCGCAGGAAGAATCGGGAGCTGCTGGGCACAGCGCTCGCACTCAAAGGGGACGATGCCGCCGGATTCACCGAGGTCGCACACGTCGACGAACGCCCCGCAGTGGGATGGCAGGGGTCGACGCTGGTGGCGCGTGAACATCGCGGGCACGGACTCGGCGCAGCACTGAAGATCGCGAACCATGTGGCGCTGGGGGAGTCGAGCAGTGTGGAGAGGATCTACACGTGGAATGCGGTGGAGAACTCCTGGATGCTGGCCATCAACGATCGAGGAGGATTCGCAACTTGGGCCTGGGTCGGTCTATGGAAAAAGCGTCTTGCATGACTTGACCGATTGCTATAAGCTTGATATTTGCGTTGATCTGCCTGTGGCGTGCCTTCATATAGCGGGGGGCACCTCATTTCCACTCAAGTGAACCACGTTGTCGCCCGGTGTCGAAATCTGACACACCAGCGGTTGGCGACGTGACTTCGGGTGGAGGGTCAACCTATCAATTGGTGAAGCACTCGGAAGGATCCCATTGGCCGCCGCCAACGATAACACCAGGACCGCTAACGCCCCCAAGAGAATCTCCTTCGCGAAGATTCGCGAACCGCTCGAGGTTCCCGATCTGCTCGGTCTGCAGACAGACAGCTTCGATTGGCTCATCGGCTCGGAAGCGTGGCAGGACCGCGTCGCCGAAGCCATTGAAATCGGAGACGATTCCGTAGCAACCACCTCGGGACTCGAAGACATCTTCGAAGAGATCTCACCGATCGAGGACTTCGGTGGATCGATGTCACTGTCGTTCCGGGAGCACAGGTTCGAAGCCGCTAAGTACTCCATCGATGAGTGCAAAGAACGCGACATGACCTACTCGGCGCCACTGTATGTGACCGCCGAATTCATGAACAACAACACCGGCGAGATCAAGAGCCAGACCGTCTTCATGGGTGACTTCCCCCTCATGACCGACAAGGGCACGTTCATCGTCAACGGCACCGAGCGTGTCGTCGTCTCGCAGCTCGTGCGTTCGCCCGGTGCCTACTTCGAGTCCAGCGTCGACAAGACCACTGACAAGGACATCTTCACCGCGAAGATCATCCCTTCCCGTGGTGCTTGGCTGGAGTTCGAGGTCGACAAGCGCGACCAGGTCGGCGTTCGCCTCGACCGCAAGCGCAAGCAGTCGGTGACCGTTCTGCTCAAGGCCCTCGGCTGGTCCGAAGCGAAGATCCTCGAGGAATTCGGCGAGTTCGAGTCGATCCGCGAGACCATGGCCAAGGACACGGTCAACACGCAGGACGAAGCGCTGCTCGACATCTACAAGAAGCTGCGCCCGGCTGAGCCTGCGACCGCTGAAGCGGCCCGCAACCTGCTCAACAACCTGTACTTCAACCCCAAGCGCTATGACCTGGCCAAGGTCGGCCGCTATAAGGTCAACCGCAAGCTGGGTGTCGATGCGCCGCTGAGTGACTCGGTTCTTTCGACCGATGACGTCGTCGCCACCATCCGCTACCTGGTGTCTCTGCACGCAGGTGTCGACACCTCCAAGGGTGTCCGTGACGGCGAGGACATCGAACTCAGCGTCAAGCTCGATGACATCGATCACTTCGGCAACCGTCGCATCCGTGCGGTCGGCGAACTCATCGAGAACCAGGTCCGCACGGGTCTGTCTCGCATGGAGCGCGTCGTTCGTGAGCGCATGACGACTCAGGACGTCGAGGCGATCACACCCCAGACCCTGATCAACATCCGCCCTGTGGTGGCTGCGATCAAGGAGTTCTTCGGTACCTCGCAGCTCTCGCAGTTCATGGACCAGAACAACCCGCTCGCGGGTCTGACCCACAAGCGTCGTCTCTCGGCTCTGGGACCGGGTGGTCTCTCGCGTGACCGTGCCGCCATGGAAGTCCGTGACGTCCACCCCTCGCACTACGGTCGTATGTGCCCCATCGAGACCCCGGAAGGCCCGAACATCGGCCTGATCGGCTCGCTGGCCTCCTACGCCCGCATCAATCCGTTCGGCTTCATCGAAACGCCGTACCGCAAGGTCGTCGACGGTGTCGTCACGGATGAGACCGAGTACCTGACTGCCGATGATGAGCTTGAGTTCAACATTGCTCAGGCCAACGCGCCGCTGACCGAAGAGCAGCGTTTCGCCGAGGTCGAAGTTCTCGCACGTCCTAAGGGCGGCGGTGGCGAGGCCGAGCTGGTGCAGTACGACACGATTGACTTCATGGACGTCTCCGCACGTCAGATGGTGTCTGTCGCATCCGCGCTGATTCCGTTCCTCGAGCACGACGATGCGAACCGCGCCCTCATGGGTGCGAACATGCAGCGTCAGGCTGTGCCGCTGGTGATGTCGGAATCGCCAGTCGTCGGAACCGGCATGGAATACCGTGCCGCTGTCGACGCCGGTGACGTCATCACCGCCGATCGCCCAGGTGTCATCACCGAGGTGTCGGCCGACTTCGTCACCGTGCTGGCTGACGACGGCACGATGCAGACCTACCGCGCCGCGAAGTTCAAGCGTTCCAACCACGGAACCTCGTACAACCAGCGCATCATCGTCGACGAAGGCGATCGCGTCGAGTCGGGCACCGTCCTGGCTGACGGACCGTCGACTCAGAACGGTGAGATGGCACTGGGCAAGAACCTCCTCGTGGCGTTCATGTCCTGGGAAGGCTACAACTTCGAGGATGCGATCATCCTCTCCCAGCGTCTCGTTCAGGACGACGTCCTGTCCTCGATCCACATCGAGGAGCACGAGGTCGATGCTCGCGACACCAAGCTCGGCGCCGAAGAGATCACCCGCGACATCCCGAACATCTCGCCCGACGCCTTGGCAGACCTCGACGATCGTGGAATCATCCGCATCGGCGCTGAGGTCACCGACGGCGACATCCTCGTCGGCAAGGTCACCCCGAAGGGCGAGACCGAGCTGACTCCGGAAGAGCGCCTGCTGCGCGCGATCTTCGGTGAGAAGTCCCGCGAAGTCCGCGACACCTCGCTGCGCGTTCCCCACGGCGAGATCGGCACCGTCATCGGTGTCCGCGTCTTCGACCGCGAGGAAGACGACGAGCTCTCGCCGGGCGTCAACCAGATGGTCCGCGTCTACGTCGCTCAGCGCCGTAAGATCACCATCGGTGACAAGATGGCCGGTCGTCACGGCAACAAGGGTGTCATCTCGACCATCCTGCCTGTTGAGGACATGCCGTTCCTTGCCGACGGAACCCCCGTTGACATCATCCTCAACCCGCACGGTGTTCCGCGTCGTATGAACATCGGCCAGGTCTTCGAAGTCCACCTCGGATGGATCTCGAAGCAGGGTTGGAAGATCGAGGGCAACCCCGAGTGGGCTGCCGAACTGCCGGATGCCGCTCGCGAAGCCGAGGCCGGCACGAACCTGGCCACCCCGGTCTTCGATGGTGCTCACGAGCAGGAGCTGCGTGGACTGCTGGACTCAACGACTCCGAACCGCGATGGGGACCGCCTCATCGACTCTTCGGGCAAGGCCCAGCTGTTCGACGGTCGCTCCGGTGAACCGTTCCCGTACCCGATCGCTGTCGGCTACATGTACATGCTCAAGCTCCACCACCTCGTCGACGACAAGATCCACGCGCGTTCGACCGGTCCGTACTCGATGATCACCCAGCAGCCGCTGGGCGGTAAGGCACAGTTCGGCGGCCAGCGCTTCGGTGAGATGGAAGTGTGGGCCCTCGAGGCCTACGGTGCGGCTTACACGCTGCAGGAACTGCTGACGATCAAGTCCGATGACATCCCAGGCCGCGTGAAGGTCTACGAAGCCATCGTCAAGGGCGAGAACCTTCCTGACCCGGGAATCCCCGAGTCGTTCAAGGTCCTCATCAAGGAGATGCAGTCCCTGTGTCTCAACGTCGAAGTTCTGTCGTCGGACGGAGCCGAGGTTGAGATGCGTGACGGCGAGGACGAGGTCTACCGAGCAGCTGAAGAGCTCGGCATCGACCTTTCACGCCGCGAAGCCCAGACCGTAGAAGAAGTCTGAGGACTTCCACTTCAACCGACACAACTTCGCGATGAACGAGACGTTCATCGCCAGGAAAGAGGATTTACGTGCCTGACGTCAATTTCTTTGATGAGCTACGTATCGGTCTTGCCACTGCGGAATCCATCCGCGGCTGGTCACACGGTGAGGTGAAAAAGCCTGAGACCATCAACTACCGCACACTCAAGCCCGAAAAGGACGGACTCTTCTGCGAGAAGATCTTCGGTCCCACCCGCGACTGGGAGTGCGCCTGCGGCAAATACAAGCGCGTCCGCTTCAAGGGCATCATCTGTGAGCGCTGCGGCGTCGAGGTGACTCGCGCCAAGGTCCGCCGTGAGCGCATGGGCCACATCGAGCTGGCCGCACCTGTCACTCACATCTGGTACTTCAAGGGCGTCCCCTCGCGCTTGGGCTACCTGCTGGACCTGGCACCGAAGGACCTCGAGAAGGTCATCTACTTCGCCGCCTACATGATCACCTCGGTGGATGAGGACTCTCGGCACCGCGATCTGCCCAGCCTGCAGAACAAGATTGACATCGAAAAGCAGCAGATCGGCACCCGCCGTGACGCCGACATCGATCGTCGCGCCAAGAAGCTCGAAGAGGACCTCGCAGCACTCGAGGCCGACGGCGGCTCCGCCCCGGCCAAGAAGAAGCTGCGCGATGTCGCCGAGAAGGAAATGGAGAAGCTGCGCAAGAACGCCGACCGTGAGGTCGACCGCCTTGAGCAGGTCTGGGACCGGTTCAAGAGCCTCAAGGTCAACGACCTCGAAGGTGACGAGAGCCTGTACCGCGAGATGTTCCACCGTTTCGGTCTCTACTTCACCGGTGCCATGGGCGCCGAGGCGATCCAGAAGCGACTGCTCGACTTCGATCTCGAGGCCGAGTCCGAGAAGCTGCGTGAACTCATCGCCACCGGCAAGGGACAGCGTAAGACCCGCGCCCTGAAGCGTCTCAAGGTCGTCAACGCGTTCCTCACCACTGACAACAACCCCGAGGGCATGGTCCTCGACGTTGTTCCCGTGGTGCCGCCGGAGCTGCGCCCGATGGTGCAGCTCGATGGTGGACGTTTCGCCACGTCTGACCTCAACGACCTCTACCGTCGTGTGATCAACCGCAACAACCGCCTCAAGCGTCTGTTGGACCTCGGTGCGCCCGAGATCATCGTCAACAACGAGAAGCGGATGCTGCAGGAAGCCGTCGACTCACTGTTCGACAACGGCCGTCGCGGCCGTCCGGTGACCGGACCGGGCAACCGCCCGCTGAAGTCGCTGTCGGACATGCTCAAGGGCAAGCAGGGACGTTTCCGTCAGAACCTCCTGGGCAAGCGTGTTGACTACTCGGGCCGTTCGGTCATCGTGGTCGGTCCGCAGCTGCACCTGCACCAGTGTGGTCTGCCCAAGACCATGGCTCTGGAACTGTTCAAGCCCTTCGTGATGAAGCGCCTGGTCGATCTCAACCATGCTCAGAACATCAAGTCGGCCAAGCGCATGGTCGAGCGTCAGCACCCTCAGGTGTGGGACGTCCTCGAAGAGGTCATCACCGAACACCCGGTGCTGCTCAACCGTGCACCGACCCTGCACCGTCTGGGCATCCAGGCGTTCGAACCGCAGCTCATCGAGGGTAAGGCCATCCAGCTGCACCCCCTCGTCTGCTCGGCCTTCAACGCTGACTTCGACGGTGACCAGATGGCAGTCCACCTGCCGCTGAGCCCCGAAGCTCAGGCAGAGGCACGCGTGCTCATGCTCTCGGCCAACAACATCCTCAAGCCCTCGGACGGCAAGCCCGTAACCATGCCCTCACAGGACATGATCATCGGTCTGTACCACCTGACCTCCGAGCGCAAGGGCCTGGCCGGAGAGGGGCGCTCCTTCACCGGTCTCGGCGAAGCCATCATGGCCTTCGATCGTGGCGAGCTGGACCTCGGTTCGGTCATCACGATCCGTCTTGAGAATGTCGTCCCCGGCGACGATCTTGAGGTTCCCGAAGGTTGGGAGGCCGGCGATCCGCTGGACGTGCAGACCACTCTTGGTCGCGCACAGTTCAACGACTACCTGCCTGCCGACTACACGTACGTGAACTCCACGATCGACAAGAAGGCACTCAGCCGCATCGTGAACTACCTGGCCGAGGAATACCCCAAGGTCGAGGTCGCCCACACCTTGGACAACTTCAAGGCCGGCGGCTTCTACTGGGCAACTCGTTCGGGAATCACCATCTCGATGTCCGACGTGGTCTCACCCGAGGCCAAGACCGAGATCATCGACGACGCCGAGGCGTTCGACACGAAGGTTCAGCAGCAGTACGAACTCGGTGCGCTCACCGACGACGAACGCCGCAACGAACTGGTCAAGCTGTGGACCGAGACGACCGAGAAGGTCGACCAGGTCATGCGGACGAACTTCCCGGAGGAGAACTCGGTTCTGCGTCTGGTGGAGTCCGGTGCATCCGGTAACTGGATGCAGGTCCGTCAGCTGGCCGGTATGCGTGGACTGGTGACGAACCCGAAGGGTGAGATCATCCCTCGCCCGATCGTCTCGAACTACCGTGAGGGACTGTCGGTCCTCGAGTACTTCATCGCCTCGCACGGTGCTCGTAAGGGTCTGGCCGATACGGCTCTGCGTACCGCTGACTCCGGTTACCTGACCCGTCGTCTCGTCGACGTGTCGCAGGACGTCATCATCCGCACCGCTGAAGCCGATTCGAACAAGGGCATCACGCTGCCTGCAGCCGAGCGCGACCACGAGGGCAACCTTGTGCCGCACGAGTATGCAGAGACGAGCCTCTACGGTCGCCTCACGGTCTCAGACGTCTCCGACGCCGATGGCAATGTCATCGTGCCGGCGAAGACAGACGTGACCGCAGAGACGATCGACAAGCTGGTCGCTGCCGGGATCGAAGAGCTCAAGGTTCACTCCGTGCTCACCGCCGATTCCGACACTCAGATCTCGGCCATGCACTACGGTCGTTCGATGGCCACCGGCAAGCTCGTCGACATCGGCGAAGCAATCGGCACCGTCGCTGCCCAGTCGATCGGTGAGCCGGGAACCCAGCTCACCATGCGTACCTTCCACACCGGTGGTGCGGCGGCGTCCACGGGTGACATCACCCAGGGTCTGCCGCGTGTGACCGAGCTCTTCGAAGCTCGCACACCGAAGGGCTTCGCTCCCATCGCCGAGGCGACCGGACGTGCCAAGATCGACGACAGCCGCAAGACTCGCTTCGTCGTCATCACCCCCGATGACGGTGGCGAAGAGATCGAGCACGCAGTCTCCAAGCGTGCCCGCCTCCTCGTCGAGGACGGACAGAACGTCAAGGCCGGCGAGCAGCTGGTCATCGGCGCTGTCGATCCGAAGCAGGTGCTGCGCATCCGTGGTCGTCGTGAGGCTGAGCGCTTCCTCGTCGAGCAGGTGCAGAAGGTGTACCGTTCGCAGGGCGTGGGCATCCATGACAAGCACATCGAGGTCATCGTGCGGCAGATGCTGCGTCGCGTGACCGTGATCGAGTCGGGCGATACGAACCTGCTGCCTGGCGAGCTGGTCGACCGTGGCCGTTACCAGGCCGAGAACCGTCGTGTGGTTGCCGAAGGCGGCCAGCCGGCATCGGCTCGTGACGAGCTGATGGGCATCACGAAGGCCTCCTTGGCCACCGATTCGTGGCTGTCCGCCGCGTCCTTCCAGGAGACGACACGCGTCCTCACCGAGGCCGCGATGGAAGGCAAGTCGGACACGCTGCTGGGTCTCAAGGAGAACGTCATCCTCGGTAAGCTCATCCCTGCCGGCACCGGCCTGCAGACACACCGCGACATCGTGGTGGAGCCGACCGAAGAGGCGAAGGCCGAGATGTTCACGAACAGCTACGGCGACTTCTACGCAGGCATCGGTTCCGATTCCGGATCCGCCATCCCGCTGGAAGACTACGACTACGGCGCCTTCAGCTGAAGCGCCTCGTCTGAGTCGAGTCCCTGTCGCTGAGTCTCCGGACTGAGTCGACAGGAACAGCAAGAGGGGCACCCACCTGATGGTGGGTGCCCCTCTTCGCTCATTCACACGCAGCCTGCGTGCGCGAGCAGCCGCTAGCCGAAGAGGACTTGAGCCTCTTCCCAGCGCTGGAGCGGAACGGACTTGAGGCGGTCGACGGCTGACGCCATGTCGACCGAGACGATGTCGGTGCCCTTGAGGCTGGCCATCTTGCCCCAGTCGCCGTTGTGCGCGAGATCTGCCGCAGCCATTCCCAAGCGCGTGGACAGGACTCGGTCATAGGCCGTGGGGGAGCCGCCTCGCTGCAGGTGTCCGAGAATCGTGGCTCGGGATTCGATTCCCGTGATCTCCTCGATCTTCGGCGCCAGGAAGTCGGCAATCCCGCCGAGGCGGGTCCGCCCTTTGTTGTCGACACCTCGGTCCGCGACCTGTTCGTCGAGACCCTCGGGAATGAAGCCCTCGGCCACGACGACGATCGGGGCACGACCACGGTCCCTGGCCGAGGTCACCCATTCCTCGATCTGATCGAAGGAGACTGGAAACTCGGGCATGAGGATCGCGTGGGCGCCACCGGCCATTCCGGCATGCAGTGCGATCCATCCGACGTTGCGGCCCATGACTTCGATGACCATGCACCGATGGTGGGACTCCGCCGTTGTGCGGAGCCGGTCGATGGACTCGGTCGCGATGGCATGGGCCGAGTCGAAGCCGAAGGTGTAGTCGGTGCCGCTGAGATCGTTGTCGATGGTCTTCGGGACTCCGATGATGTTCAGTCCCTCTTCGTGCACCAGTCGGGAGGCCCCGGCCAGTGTGCCCTCGCCGCCGATCGCAACAATCGCGTCGATGCCGTGGGCGCTCATCACCTCACGCATCCTCTCGGGTCCGCCGCCCTCATAGGGGTGGGTGCGGGACGTGCCGAGGATGGTTCCGCCTCGGCCGGAGAGCCCTCGGACGTCGAGCATCGACATGTCGAACACATCGTCTTCGAGCAGGCCGCGCCACCCGTCGCGGATTCCGACGAACGAATCCTCGTGGGAGCGGATTCCCTTGCGGACGATTCCGCGAATGACCGCGTTGAGTCCGGGGCAGTCTCCGCCGGAGGTCAGTACACCTATCTTCATTCCAATTGCCCCTGATCCTTTGCTCGGTATCCTTTGGCCAAATGCACGTCATGTCCGGCCATGAACGACACGCCTTTGAGGATGAGCGTCCCGTTCGACCCGTCTCCTTTGGCGGAGCCGCGGATCTCATTGCCGGCCATGATGTTGATCGTGTCGTCGCGGACCCGTACGCCCGGTGGGACATAGATGTCGTGGCCGGCCATCATCGAATACGAGGTCAGTGACACGGTGACTCCCGGCCCCATCACGTCGCACAGGTCGATGTTGTCGCCACCCATGAGGGAATAGGTCGTCACCTCGGCCGTGCCGGCAGGTACATCGAGTTCGCGACCCGACATGATCGCCACGGAATTCAGCGGCTTCTCGGACCCTGGTTCTGCGATTGGAGCCAGGGGAGTGGGACCGTGGGCGCGGGTGATCGAGGTGCCTGCAGCTGTTCCGCCACCGGTCTGGCGCTGCAGGGTGCGGTAGAGGTCATGTCCCTCGGGCAGATCGACGATGAGCGGCAACAGCTCATCGAGGTACTTCGCCGAAATCGCCTCGTCCTGACGTTCGGCGGTCTCCTCCGGGTCGAGCCGACCGTTGCTGACCGCGTCGGTGATGACTCCGAGAACGGCGTCGCGGTCCTTGTCAGAGGCTCGGATGCGGGGCGCGGGCGAGTGCGGGGGATCTTCTTTTGCCATGACGCCCAGTGTAGCGGGGACCACACTACGGCAGGAGCGATAAAGACTATCCGGCAACGATCAGGACTATCTGACTCCCACAGGGTGGCCACAGCTTCGACCAATGCTGGGCCTAAGCCCAAGCGGAACTGTTGTCCTCATGAGACAGCACAGCATCCCTTGGGACCACGCAGGTCCCCACGCCCACCCATTCACCACGGCTCACGACGCCCCAACAGCCACGACCGTCGATCTCGTCGTTCCCGTCTACAACGAGGAATCCAGCCTGGCGAACTCCGTCGAAACGCTGCTGAGGGCCACGAGTCAAGGGGACAGCCACGTCACGATCATCATCGCTGACAATGCCAGCACCGACTCCACCCCCGCCATCGCCGAGGCGCTCGCTGAGAAGCATCCCGACGTGCGGTATGTGCGCCTGGAGGAGAAGGGGCGTGGCCGCGCCCTGTCGAAGGTGTGGTCGGCATCGGAGGCCGACGTCGTGGCATACACCGATGTGGATCTGGCCACCGACATCCGCGCGCTGGATCCGATGGTCGAGGTCATCCGGTCCGGTATCGCCGATGTCGCCATCGCCAGTCGGCTGCTGCCGGGACTGAACATCAGCCGCGGGGTGAAGCGAGAGGTCATCTCACGCTGCTACAACCGCCTGCTGAGACTCAGCCTGGGAGTCGGCTACAGCGACGCTCAGTGCGGGTTCAAGGCGATGTCTGCGGAGGCCGCGAAGAAGCTGCTGCCGCTGGTCGAAGACACGGCATGGTTCTTCGACACCGAGCTGCTCACCCAAGCCGAATGGGCAGGGCTGCGCATCCACGAATTCGGCACAGACTGGGTCGATGACCCCGATTCCTCGGTCGACGTCCTCGCCACCGCATGGGCTGATGTGAAGGGCATTCACCGACTGCGGAGAACGATCCGCCGTTCCGGGGGACAAGCGCTGGGCATCGACGAGGTTCCCGCTCCGAACACCGGAGCCCAGATCCTGCACTTCATCGATGTCGGCATCGTCAGCACCCTGCTCTACGCCGTCCTCTTCCTCTTCGGCGTGCAGATGTTCTCACCCGCTGTGGCCAACCTCGGCGCGCTTCTCATCTCAACAGTGGCCAATACCGGCCTCAACCGACGACATACCTTCGGAGTCCGCTCACCCCACCATGGTCTCGCCACCCAGGTCAAAGGTTTGGCGTCGTTCGCGCTGTGTCTCGGATTCACCTCGGCGGGGCTGGCCATTGCTGCGAACTTCACCGGGCACTGGGCCTCGATCGGGACTTTGGCGGTGCTGACGTTGGCGAACCTGCTGGGCACGATCGTGCGCTTCGTGCTGCTGCGGACCTGGGTGTTCGCCATCGGCGCACACCATAACTCGAGGAGTACACACCATGGATGAGAACCCTACTGCGAACACCGGGCACCGGCAGCTGCGCCGATTCTGGTACCCAGCTGCCCTCACCCTGCTGACCCTGGTCACGATTGCCGGGTTCCTCACCAATCTCAGCGCCAACGGCTGGGCGAATTCCTTCTATGCTGCGGCCGTACAGGCAGGATCCCAGAACTGGGAGGCCTTCCTCTTCGGTTCCCTGGACTCCGCGAACGCCATCACCGTCGACAAGCCTCCGGCATCTCTGTGGGTGATGGCGCTGAGCGCGCGCGTCTTCGGGTTCTCCTCGTTCTCGATGCTCCTGCCGCAGGTGCTGCTGGCCGGTGCGAGCGTGCTGCTGGTGGCCCATTCGACGAGGTTGGCCCTGCACGGACACACCGGTGCCGCTCTCGAGCGGCTCGCCGCACTGGGCGCCGGACTCGTGCTCGCGCTTTCGCCAGTCGTGGCGCTGATGTTTCGCTTCAACAATCCGGACGCTCTGCTGGTCACGCTCATGGTGGCAGCGGTCGTGGCGACCCAGCATGGGCTGAGGGCCGTGGGCAGCCCACGAAGGGCTGCGACTCGTGCCGCCATTCTGTGGCTTGGCCTCGCCGGCATCTGCCTCGGCTTCGGCTTCCTCACCAAACAGTTCCAAGTGCTGCTCATCGTGCCGGGACTGGCGCTGGCCTGGGTGCTCTTCGCTCGCCGTTCATGGCTGTACCGCGGCATTCTGCTCCTGGTTCCGATCGCGTCAATGGTCATCAGCGCCGGCTGGTGGATCGCCCTCGTCGAACTCACTCCCGCGACCGATCGACCCTATGTGGGGGGATCACAGAACAACTCTTTCCTCGAACTGACCTTCGGCTACAACGGCTTCGGAAGACTGACGGGCAACGAGACCGGTTCCGTCGGTGGTGGTGGAGGCGACCAGGGTGGTGGCGGTTGGGGAGAGACCGGCATCGCCCGACTGCTCACGGGCAGCTTCGGCGCTCAGATCGCCTGGCTCCTGCCGACGGCTCTGCTCCTGCTCGTCGTGCTCGTCGTCCTTCTCATCCGCGCCGAGGTGGCCCGCCGTCGCCGTGCCCGCAGCACACACGTGCCGGTCGCGCGCACATCGGGCAGTCTGGAAGCAGCCGTGATGATGTGGGGCGCATGGCTGGCGGTGACATGGCTGGTGCTCAGCAATATGAACGGCATCGTCCACGAGTACTACACGGTGGCTCTGGTGCCGGCGATCGCTGTGATCCTCGCCCTCGGCGTCGCGCTGCTTCTCACACGCGCAAGCTATGGCGCCATGCTGGTGCTGGCCCTGGCCTGGGCTCTGACGGGGGCGTGGCAGTTCATCCTCACGGCCTCGATGAGTGGAATCCCGGGCTGGCTGCGCTGGGGCGTGCTCGTGGTCTCCATTCTGGGCGCGCTGTTCCTGATCGTCGCCGGCCTCAGGTTCAGAGCGGCCCAAGACGGCATCAGGCGCAACCGCGCTCTGATGTCGGCAGCGGCATCGGTGGCCCTCGTCGCCAGCCTGGTGATTCCAGCACAGCTGAGCGTGCGTACGATCGCAGCCTCGACTCAAGGGTCGATCGTCACGATCGCCGGAACGAACTCGGGCATGGGCGGCCCGGGTGGCGGTGGTGGCGGAGGAGGCCCTGCCGGTGGGGGCGGACCCGCAGGCGACGACGGTGGCCGTGGCAGCGGGATGGGCGGTCTGCTCAGCGGAGCCACCCCCTCAGCCGAACTCACTGCCCTCCTCAGCGAGGACGCGTCCGACTTCACGTGGGCGGCGGCAGCGACTGGTGCCAACCAGGCCGCAGGCTACCAGCTGGCTGTGGAGGAACCCGTGATGGCCATCGGAGGATTCAACGGCACCGATCCCTCGCCGACACTCGCGGAGTTCAAGCAGCTTGTCGCTGAAGGACAGATCCATTGGTACATCGGCTCCGGATCGGATGGCCAGGGCGGAGGACCTGGCGGAGGCGGTGGCGGGTCTTCCACCTCGGCGGAGATCTCCGCATGGGTTGAGGCGAATTTCGAGGCCACGACCGTCGATTCCGTTTCGCTCTACGATCTCAGCGCCGGATGAGGGGGATAATCGAATCATGAACGCGACTCTCACAGGCACTGACGCAGCCCCGGCACGCGTGCTCATCGTCGATGACGAAGCCAACCTGGCCGAGCTCCTGGTCATGGCCTGCCAGGTCAAAGGCTGGGAGGCCGTGAGCGTGGGCACCGGCAGGGATGCGGTGGCACGGGCCAGGAATGAGCATTTCGACGCGATCGTCCTTGACGTCATGCTGCCCGATCTCGACGGGTTCGCCGTCATCGAGAAGGTGCGCGGCGAGGGCATCGACACCCCCGTGGTGTTCCTCTCCGCTCGCGACGAAGTCGATGACCGGCTCACCGGGCTGCGCCTGGGCGGGGATGACTATGTCACGAAGCCATTCAACCTCGACGAGGTCATCGCTCGGGTCGAAGCCAGGCTCCGGCGCAGCGCGCCGGTCATCCCCAGCGGTGATGAGGATCTGCTGCGGGTGGGCGACCTTGAACTCGATGCCCGCTCACACGAGGTGAGCAGGGCCGGCCACCCGATCGATCTCACGGCACGGGAATTCGAGGTGCTGCTGCTGTTCATGCGCAACCCGCGGGCCGTGCTGTCGAAGGCGCAGATCCTCGACCGTGTGTGGGACTACGACTTCGGCGGCAACGGCAACATCGTGGAGTTATATGTGTCGTATCTGCGGAAGAAGATCGACGCACCGTACGAGGACCTGCCGAACCTCTTCCACACCAAACGAGGGGCCGGCTACATCCTTCGGGCCGATCCGTGAAGGCCGTTCCTCCTGTGCGCCGGTGGCGGCTGCAGACACGACTGATCGTCCTCGCCAGTCTCGTCCTGACACTGGTGGGAGCCGGGATCGGGGCCGCCTCGTGGTGGAGCGTGCGGACCTCCCTGATGTCCGATCTCGACAGTCAGCTGGCCGGGATGACCCATCATGCCCGAGTCGATCCCGGGCCCGGACAGAAACCGGGGAACCCTCCGGCCTCGGACGAGACCGATTCGTCCACCTCTGTTGACCAAGCACTGCGCTACCTCTTCCAGCCGGGTGTCGGCGATGGTGCCCTCGTGGTCGTCGGCACCGATGACTCCGCCGAGGGCTTGATCGCCGAGGCGGGGCGCGTGCAGCCGCAGACGCTTCCCACAGATGCGGTCGATGTTCTCCTCAACGTCGACGCGGTGACCGGTGGTGAGGAACCTGACGGGGATCGCGGCGGTGAATCGGCTGGTCCGGGGGAGGCCGGTGCGTCTATAGGGCATCGTTCTGTCGAGGTTCCCGGCTTCGGCACCTATCGTGTCGCGGCCTTTGACGACGAGGGAACGACGACCGTCTACGGGGTCCCGCAGAACAGCGTCGATTCTGCGCTTGAGCGAACGGCCTACACCACGGCACTCGCGGTGCTCATCGGCGTACTCGCAACGGCACTGCTCATGGCCGTCATCATCCACAGGCAGCTGCGTGACCTCAGGGATGTTGCGCGCACAGCCCGGGAAGTGACCGACCTCGAGCTGGGGGAGGGGGAGCCCGAGCTGGCGCTGCGGGTGCCCTCAGAACTCGCGGTGCCCGGCACCGAGGTCGGTGACGTCGGCGCGTCGGTGAATCGGATGCTCGACCACGTCGGCTCCGCTCTTGACGAACGATATCGCGGGACAGAGCAGATGAGACGATTCGTCGCAGACGCCTCGCACGAGCTGCGGACCCCGATCGCCACGATCAGAGGATGGGCAGACCTCACCCGACCGTATCGGGACGAGCTTCCTGTCCAGGTGCAGACATCTCTGGGCCGGATCGACTCCGGAGCGATGAGGATGTCCTCGCTCGTCGATGACCTGCTCCTCCTCGCCAGATTGGAAGCCGGCCGACAGCCGACCAAGGAAGACAGCGTCGATGTGTCTGCACTGCTTTTGGACCTCGTCGAAGATGCGCACGTGCTCAGCCCGGATCATGAGATCCATCTGGATCTGCCTCCAGAAGCCTTGGAGATCCGCGGCGCCGACGATCAGGTGCGTCAGGCGGTCGCAGTCATACTCACCAATGCGTGCGTGCACACGCAGGCGGGCACGCGGGTCCATGTTGAGGCTGAACACACTGACGAGGCCGAAGCCCAGCAGATGGTGGCTGTGCGCATCAGCGATGACGGCCCGGGCATCCCCGAAGACATCCGCGACACAGTCTTCGACAGGTTCGTCCGCGGCGATGCTGCACGAACCAGAACCGAGGGAATACGCGGAGGATCATCTGGTCTGGGTCTGTCCATCGCCTCCGGACTCGTCGAACTCATGCACGGCACGGTGTCGATGACGACCTCGGAGGGCGGCACCGTGTTCGAGCTCCGCTTCCGAGCTGCCTGAAGGTCTTGGGTCGCACCCGCGCTCAACTGCACAGGCTGGACACAGCCTCGACTGGGATTGGCGACAGCACGGCACACGAAAGTGGAATCACTGACAACCAAGGAGATTTCATGACTGAGAACCAGAATCAGAACCCTGCCGACCCTGCTGCCCGATCCGACGCTTCCACCCAGCCCAGCCCTGCTGGCCAGAACAGCACAACCGGTCCGATGATCTCGAGCAGCACGGCCGGTCCCATGGATGCGAGCGGCCGGAAGAAGAGGCGCGTTCCGCTGATCCCTGCCGTCCTCGCAGGTGCGGCCCTGTTCATCGTCGGCGGACTCGCCGGAGGAGCAGTGGGCGCCTCGACAGTGCTGATGTCGAATGACAGCGGCACAAGCCAGGGTGCGGGTGGACCTGGCGGCCAGCCGGGAGGCGGCCAACAGGGCGGCGGCCAGCAGGGTGGTGCAGGGCCGGGCGGAGGAATGGCGCCGGGCGGACAGGGTTCGACCAACCAGAATTCGAACAACCAGGACTCGACCAGCCAAGACTCGACCAGCCAAGGATCGGACGGACAGTCCTCCCAAAGTTCGGATGACCAGACGGCCGATGACACCTCGGCGGTGGACGAGAGCAGCGAAGAGAACGTTGCTCTGACCGGGCTGAGCTCGGTGTCGCAGGAAGCAGCGGTCCTCAACCGAGAGCCCTGATTCTCTCTGCCGCCACGGTGCCATGCTCTGTTCCGGAAACGACTGTGCCCCCACCGAAATCGGTGGGGGCACAGTCGTCAGTGCTCAGAACACTTAGCGGAGGAGATCTCCGTCAGCGGTGCAGGTCGAAACGGTCTGCCTCGACGAGCTTGCTCCAGGCCTTGACGAAGTCGTTGACGAACTTCTCCTTGGCATCATCGGAGGCGTACACCTCGGCGATGGCGCGCAGCTCTGAGTTGGCGCCGAAGAGGAGGTCGATGCGACTGCCGGTCCACAGCTTCTCTCCGGCGGGGGAGAAGCACTCGTAGACGTTGGCGGACTCGGACGGGCCGACCGGCTTCCAGACATTGCCGAGTTCGAGCAGATTGACGAAGAAGTCGTTCGTCAGCTCGCCCGGGCGATCGGTGAACACACCGAGCTCGGAGTCTTCGTAGTTCGCGCCGAGGACGCGCAGGCCGCCCACGAGCACGGTCAGCTCCGACGGGGTCAGGCCCAAGAGGCTGGCCCTGTCCAGGAGGAGATGTTCGGCCGAGAGCGGAAGGCCCTCTGTCAGGTAGTTGCGGAATCCGTCGTGAGTCGGCTCCAGGAAGGAGAACGAGTTGACGTCGGTCTGCTCCTGGGTTGCGTCTCCGCGGCCCGTGGTCACCGGGACGCTGACATCATGTCCGGCGGCCTGTGCTGCGGTCTCGATGCCGACGGCTCCGGCGATTGCCAGAACATCGGCGAAGGAGGCGCCGTTGTCGGCTGCGATGCCCTCGAGGACGCTGACGACCTGAGCCAGCTTCGCCGGCTCGTTGACGTCCCAGCTCTTCTGCGGTTCGAGGCGCAGACGTCCGCCGTTGACACCGCCGCGGAAGTCCGAGCGGCGGTGCGTTGACGCTGCAGCCCAAGTGGTGGACACCAGCTGGGAGACGGTCAGACCTGAGTTGCGAATGGCGGCCTTGACTGCCTCGAGTCCGGCCTCATCCAGCGGGGTGCCTTCTGGGACCGGGTCCTGCCAGATCAGCTCTTCTTCCGGAACCTCGGGTCCGAGGTAGCGGGTGGCCGGGCCCATGTCACGGTGGGTGAGCTTGAACCAGGCACGAGCGAAGGCATCTTCGAAAGCCTTCTGATCGTCCTTGAAACGACGCGAGATCTTCTCGTAGATGGGATCGAAGCGCAGGGACAGGTCGGTCGTGAGCATGCGGGGCTCACGACGTCCGTCACCCTGTGCCATGGGCACCATGTCGTCTCCGCCGCCGTCGACCGGACGCCACTGCAGGTGTCCGCCGTCGTTTTCGAAGACTTCCCATTCGTAGGCGAAGAGGATGTGGAAGAACTCGTTGTCCCAGCGGGTCGGGTGATAGGTCCAGGTGACCTCGATGCCGCTGCCGACGGTGTCGTTGCCCTGACCGGTGCCGAAATCGGACTTCCAGCCCAGTCCCTGCTCTTCGATCGGTGCTGCTTCGGGGTCGCCGCCCTTGTGTGACTCCGGGGCTGCGCCGTGGGTCTTGCCGAACGTGTGACCACCGGCGATGAGGGCGACGGTCTCCTCATCGTCCATGGCCATACGAGCGAATGTCTCGCGAATGTCGAGCGCGGCAGCCAGCGGATCGGGCTTGCCTTCCGGGCCTTCCGGGTTGACGTAGATGAGCCCCATGGTGGTTGCGGCCAGGGGCTTCTGCAGTTCGCGGTTGCCCACATAGCGCTTGTCGGTGCCCAGCCATTCGGTCTCTGAGCCCCAGTAGACGTCGTTGTCGGGTTCCCATACGTCCTTACGTCCGCCTGCATAGCCGAAGGTCTTGAAGCCCATCGACTCCAGTCCGACGTTGCCGGCGAGAATGAACAGGTCGGCCCAGGAGATCTTCTTGCCGTACTTCTTCTTGACCGGCCAGAGCAGGCGACGAGCCTTGTCGAGACCCACGTTGTCGGGCCAGGAGTTCAGCGGGGCGAAGCGCTGCTGTCCCTCGCCGCCACCGCCGCGTCCGTCCTGAACACGGTAGGTGCCGGCCGAGTGCCAGGCCATGCGGATCATGAATGGGCCGTAGTGTCCGAAGTCGGCAGACCACCAGTCGGAGTTCGTCTTCTGGAGCTCTTCGATATCGGCCTTGAGCGCGAAGTAGTCGAGGCTGGCGAATTCGGCGTCGTAGTCGAAGCCCTCGTCCATGGGGTCGCGTGCAGGCTGGTTCTTGGCCAAGATCTTGAGATTGAGGCGGTTGGGCCACCAGTGCGAGTTCGCGTCGCCCTGACTGGGAGCGGCCAGCGACTCGGCCGCAGGCGCAGACGCCGCCGAGGTGGTGTGAGCGACTGGGCAGCCGCCTGTGGAGCTTTCGGTCATTGTGTACCTTTCACGGTCGAGCCCCGTCGGGCTCGGTTGAAGACAAAAGGGGTGAGGCATTGTCGAAGGATGGATCGGCTCAGGTCGCCGAGGTGGTCTCGGAGCGTCCTGCAGGAGATGTGGTTCCCGACGGCGATGAGTTGCAGTCGGGGCACAGTCCCCAGAAGGTCACTTCGGCCTGCTCGATGACGAATCCCGCGTCGTGTGAAGGTGTCAGGCAGGGAGCCTGCCCGACCGTGCAGTCAACATCGACGATGAGATTGCATGATCGGCACACGAGGTGATGATGGTTGTCCCCGATGCGCCGTTCGTACCGCGCCACGGACCCGGACGGCTGAATGCACCGTACGAGCCCAACCTCGGTGAGGGTGTGCAGTGAGTCGTAGACGGCCTGATGCGACACCTCGGGGAGCTGCTCACGGACGGCGCGAATGACGGTATCGGTGTCTGCATGCTGATGTTCACAGACAGCTTCGAGCACCGCGACTCTTTGTTTCGTCACACGAAGGGAGCTGTTCCGCAGTGCTGCAGTCGGCTCCGATTCGTGTCCATGCTTCTTCTCAGCCACGGCTTCAGCTTGCCGCCTTTTCTTGAATCAGTCAAGGAAGCGTGTCGAAGGGGTGGGCATGTCGCCAAGCGCACAGGCATCGGTTTTGACCAGATGTACTGGGCCGCGATATTCTAGGATGCGACTGATTGTGTTATCTGCGTTCGCGAATGACCATACCGGATGTTTTGTGAGGTCCGGATCATTGTGAGAATTCGTCAGAAGCAGGCCGCCGACGTGTCATTCTGCATAGGTCGTGTGTCTTTGCGACACACCCGAGTGCAGGGTTCACTGCGTCGCGCGAATACTGGCATCGGGCGTGAAGCTTCACCCGGTGTTCAGTCGGATATGTCCCACGGTTCACAACCATGGCTGATGCCATGGCCAATGTGGGAATTAGGTTTATCGAGAAGCAAACGGAGAACGCTTAGTGCCGACAATCCAGCAGCTCGTCCGCAAGGGACGACATGTCAAATCCGCAGGATCCGACGCTCCTGCGCTGAAGAACAGCCCGCAGCGTCGTGGGGTGTGCACCCGTGTGTACACCACTACACCCAAGAAGCCGAACTCGGCTCTTCGCAAGGTCGCTCGTGTCAAGCTTTCGAGCCAGATCGAAGTGACCGCCTACATTCCAGGCGAAGGACACAACCTGCAGGAGCACTCGATCGTGCTCGTGCGCGGTGGTCGTGTCAAGGACCTGCCAGGTGTGCGCTACCGAATCGTTCGCGGTTCGCTTGACACCCAGGGTGTCAAGGGCCGCCAGCAGGCACGCAGCAAGTACGGTGCGAAGAGGGAGAAGAAGTAATGCCACGTAAAGGTCCTGCACCCAAGCGACCGATCGTCATTGACCCGGTCTTCAGTTCGCCGATCGTCACGCAGCTGATCAACAAGATCCTGCTCGACGGAAAGCGTTCGACCGCTGAGCGCATCGTCTACGGTGCTCTCGAAGGTACCCGTGAGAAGAACGGCAATGACCCAGTTGTCAACCTGAAGAAGGCTCTCGACAACATCCGGCCGTCCCTCGAGGTTCGCTCCCGCCGTGTCGGTGGCGCGACCTACCAGGTTCCGGTTGATGTTCGTCCGGTTCGTTCGACGACTTTGGCACTGCGCTGGCTCGTGGCTTACTCCCGCCAGCGTCGTGAGAAGACGATGACCGAACGCCTCATGAACGAGATTCTCGATGCAAGCAACGGCCTCGGTGCTGCTGTGAAGCGTCGCGAAGACACCCACAAGATGGCCGAGTCCAACAAGGCCTTCGCCCACTACCGCTGGTAATCGTTCCTCCCTGGAACCCTGGCCGGCCAGCGTCATAGGGCGCTTGCCGGCCAGGCAGCGGGAGTCGATCACATCATCGAGTGAGAGAGAGACACCGTGGCACTTGACGTGCTCACCGACCTGAACAAGGTCCGCAACATCGGCATCATGGCCCACATCGATGCCGGTAAGACCACCACAACCGAACGCATCCTGTACTACACCGGTGTGAACTACAAGATCGGCGAGACCCACGACGGTGCCTCGACGATGGACTGGATGGATCAGGAGCAGGAACGCGGCATCACGATCACGTCGGCCGCCACCACCTGCTACTGGCACGACAACCAGATCAACATCATCGACACCCCGGGCCACGTCGACTTCACCGTCGAGGTTGAGCGCTCGCTGCGCGTCCTCGATGGCGCCGTTGCCGTCTTCGACGGTAAGGAGGGCGTTGAGCCGCAGTCCGAGACCGTGTGGCGTCAGGCTGACAAGTACGACGTGCCGCGCGTGTGCTTCGTCAACAAGATGGACAAGCTCGGTGCTGACTTCTACTTCACCATCGACACCATCCGCGAACGCCTCGGAGCCAAGCCGCTGGTCATTCAGCTGCCTATCGGTTCCGAGTCTGACTTCGCCGGCGTCGTCGATCTTCTTGAGATGAAGGCCTACATCTGGCCTGATGAGTCCAAGAAGGGTCAGGACATGACCGAGATCGAGATCCCTGAGGATCTCCAGGCCAAGGCCGAAGAGTACCGTGCTCAGCTCATCGAAGATGTTGCTGAAGCCACTGATGAACTCATGGAGAAGTACCTTGAGGGCGAAGAGATCTCGATTGCCGAGATCAAGGAGGGCATCCGCTCGCTCGTCGTCAACTCCACGGCATTCCCTGTCATGTGCGGTTCGGCATACAAGAACAAGGGCGTCCAGCCCATGCTCAACGCCGTCATCGACTACCTCCCTTCGCCTCTCGAGGTTCCTCCCATGATCGGTGCGAACCCTCGTGACGAGGACGAGAAGCTGACTCGCAAACCTTCCAAGGATGAGCCCTTCTCGGCTCTTGCGTTCAAGGTTGCGACCCACCCGTTCTTCGGCACGCTGACCTATGTCCGCGTGTACTCCGGACAGGTGAAGTCGGGCGAGGCCGTTCTCAACTCGACGAGCGGCAAGAAGGAACGCGTCGGCAAGCTCTTCCAGATGCACTCCAACAAGGAGAACCCTGTCGAAGAGGCCATCGCCGGCCACATCTACGCGTTCATCGGTCTCAAAGAGACAACCACCGGTGACACGCTGTGCGACCCAGCGAACCCGATCGCTCTCGAGTCGATGACCTTCCCTGAGCCGGTCATCTCTGTGGCCATTGAGCCCAAGACAAAGAGCGACCAGGAGAAGCTGTCGGCAGCCATTCAGAAGTTCGTCAAGGAAGACCCGACCTACCGGGTTGAACTTGATGTGGAGACCGGCCAGACCGTGATCCGCGGAATGGGCGAACTTCACCTCGACATCCTCGTCGACCGCATGCGTCGCGAGTTCAAGGTCGAGGCGAATGTCGGCAAGCCACAGGTCGCCTATCGTGAGACCATTCGTCGCACTGTCGAGAAGTTCGACTACACCCACAAGAAGCAGACGGGTGGATCGGGACAGTTCGCGAAGGTCCAGGTCACCTTCGAGCCTCTCGAGGTCGAAGGCGATACGATCTACGAGTTCGAGAATGCCGTCACGGGCGGGCGTATTCCGCGCGAGTACATTCCGAGCGTCGACGCCGGTATCCAGGACGCCATGCAGCTCGGTGTCCTCGCCGGGTACCCGATGGTCGGTGTCAAAGCGACACTGATCGACGGTGCCTACCACGACGTTGACTCTTCGGAGATGGCATTCAAGATCGCCGGCTCAATGGTCTTCAAGGAGGCCGTTCAGAAGGCGAAGCCGGTTCTGCTGGAACCGGTCATGGACGTCGAGGTGCGTACACCCGAGGAATACATGGGTGACGTCATCGGCGACCTCAATTCCCGACGTGGCCAGATCCAGTCAATGGACGATGCTTCCGGTGTGAAGGTCGTCAAGGCTGTGGTCCCGTTGTCGGAGATGTTCGGTTACATCGGTGATCTGCGGTCGAAGACCCAGGGCCGTGCGGTGTACTCGATGACTTTCTCCAGCTATGCGGAGGTCCCCAAGGCAGTCGCCGAGGAGATCGTCCAGAAGATGCGTGGCGGAGAGTAATCTCCGGTCCCCGGTCGCCACGGTGAGCAAGAACATGTTCACCGAAATGAAAGATAACCAACAAAGGTCTAAGATATGAACCGCATATCTTTTGCCAACCACGAGGAGGAACCCAGTGGCAAAGGCTAGTTTCGATAGGACTAAGCCGCACGTCAACATTGGCACCATCGGCCACGTTGACCACGGAAAGACCACCTTGACCGCCGCAATCACCAAGGTGCTGGCGGACAAGTACCCAGATCTCAATGAGGCTCGCGCCTTCGACCAGGTGGATAACGCACCTGAGGAGAAGGAGCGCGGCATCACCATCAACGTCTCGCACGTTGAATACCAGACCGAGAAGCGTCACTACGCTCACGTCGATGCCCCTGGTCACGCCGACTACATCAAGAACATGATTACCGGTGCTGCTCAGATGGACGGCGCAATCCTCGTGGTTGCCGCTACCGACGGTCCGATGCCGCAGACGCGCGAGCACGTTCTGCTCGCCCGTCAGGTTGGCGTGCCCTACATCGTTGTCGCACTGAACAAGTCCGACATGGTCGATGACGAGGAGCTCATCGAGCTCGTCGACTTCGAGGTCCGCGATCTGCTCTCCAGCCAGGACTTCGACGGCGACAACGCTCCCGTCATTCCTGTCTCCGCTCTCAAGGCGCTGGAAGGCGACGAGAAGTGGGTCAAGAGCGTCGAAGACCTCATGCAGGCCGTCGATGACAACGTTCCCGAGCCGGAGCGTGACATCGACAAGCCCTTCCTCATGCCCGTGGAAGACGTCTTCACGATCACCGGTCGTGGAACCGTCGTCACCGGTCGTGTCGAGCGCGGCGTCCTCCTGCCCAACGATGACATCGAAATCGTCGGCATCAAGGAGAAGTCGTCCAAGACGACCGTCACCGCAATCGAGATGTTCCGCAAGACTCTGCCTGACGCACGTGCGGGTGAGAACGTGGGACTGCTGCTGCGCGGAACGAAGCGCGAAGAAGTTGAGCGCGGACAGGTTATCGTGAAGCCAGGTTCGATCACGCCTCACACCAACTTCGAGGGCCAGGTCTACATCCTGAGCAAGGACGAGGGTGGACGCCACAACCCGTTCTACTCGAACTACCGTCCTCAGTTCTACTTCCGCACCACGGACGTCACCGGCGTCATCACGCTGCCTGAGGGCACCGAGATGGTCATGCCCGGCGACAACACCGACATGTCGGTCGAGCTGATCCAGCCGATCGCTATGGAAGAGGGCCTCCGCTTCGCTATCCGCGAGGGTGGACGTACCGTCGGCGCTGGTCGAGTCACCAAGATCACCGCCTGAGATACCTTCGATCATTAAGGCTTCGGCCTTGAGTTCGGGACTTCAGTCCTGAACGATCGATTCGGAACCCCGGTCCATTGGGCCGGGGTTCCGTGCATTCACAACGAGGACCAGACTCGGCGAGTGACTTGCCTGACTCTTACCGACAGGTGTTCATGAAATGCCTCACAAGACAGATGCCTGGAATTGCGCCGATGAAGTGCTATGTGACAAGATAGTGAAGTTGCGTTTTGGACGTTGACCCCTGCACTGCGGTAGAGATACCGCGAACAGTCCGGAACACTATCGGATCGATGAATCTGCGTGAATGCGGGTTCGGACCGAGCAGCCAATGAGTAGAAGCGCCGTCGGCCCAGAACGAGGATTGAAATATCCTCCGCAAGGATTAGCCGACACGCCCGACCTCGGGGGTCGGTCATGGTCAGCCGGCACAGACCACAGACGATTTCGATCGCCTGTCGGTTGATGGCCGGAAGTAACTAAAGAAAGAGACGACGCCATGGCGGGACAGAAGATCCGCATTCGGCTCAAGTCGTACGACCACGCTGTGATTGACAGTGCTGCACGAAAGATCGTGGACACCGTCACTCGCGCAGGTGCGACTGTTGTGGGCCCCGTGCCGTTGCCAACGGAGAAGAACGTTTACTGCGTCATCCGTTCGCCACACAAGTACAAAGACAGTCGTGAGCATTTCGAAATGCGCACGCACAAGCGTCTGATCGACATCGTCGATCCGACGCCGAAGGCAGTCGATTCGCTGATGCGTCTCGACCTCGCTGACGACGTCAACATCGAGATCAAGCTCTAAGGGAGGCAAACATGGCGAACAATCGTTCATCAGCTCTCCCTACCACCCGCAAGGTCAAGGGCCTTCTGGGAACCAAGCTGGGCATGACCCAGGTTTGGGATGAGCAGAACAATCTCGTACCGGTGACCGTAGTGGCCGCTGGCAGCAACGTCGTGACGCAGGTCCGCAACGAGGAAACCGATGGTTACCCCGCAGTGCAGATCGCGTTCGGCGAGATCGATCCGCGCAAGGTCAACAAGCCGACCGCAGGCCACTTCGAGAAGGCTGGCGTGACACCACGTCGTCATCTTGTCGAGCTGCGCACTGCAGACGCTGCTGACTACTCACTCGGCCAGGAACTCGGAGTCGATACCTTCGACGCCGGGATCAAGGTCGATGTGACCGCAAAGACCAAGGGTAAGGGAACCGCCGGTGTCATGAAGCGTCATGGCTTCCATGGTGTCGGCGCCTCCCACGGACAGCACCGCAATCACCGCAAGCCGGGTTCCATCGGCGGAGCCGCGACCCCAGGTCGCGTGTTCAAGGGAATGCGCATGGCTGGCCGTATGGGTGCAGTCAAGCACACCACCCAGAACCTCACGATCCACGCCGTGGACACCGAGAACAACTTCCTGCTCATCAAGGGTGCCGTACCTGGTCCCAAGGGTGCAGTCGTTCTCGTTCGCTCGGCCGCTAAGGAGGGCTGAACGTAATGACTGATGTCAAGACAGTCGACGTTGTCGATGCCGCTGGTGCGAAGACCGGATCCGTTGAGCTGCCTGCCGAGATCTTCGGCGTGCAGACCAATGTGCCGTTGATTCACCAGGTTGTCGTCGCTCAGCTGGCAGCAGCCCGTCAGGGTACACACAAGACAAAGACCCGCTCCGAAGTACGCGGTGGCGGTCGCAAGCCCTACCGTCAGAAGGGAACCGGTAACGCCCGTCAGGGTTCGATCCGTGCTCCTCAGTACAACGGTGGTGGAGTCGTGCACGGGCCGGTTCCTCGCGATTACTCGCAGCGGACCCCCAAGAAGATGAAGGCAGCCGCACTGCGCGGCGCGCTCTCAGATCGCGCACGTCTCGATCAGGTCTTCGTTGTGAAGAACCTGATCACCGGCGACGCACCGTCGACCAAGCAGGCGAAGCTCGCCCTGGCTGGCCTCTCCGATCGCAAGAACACCCTCGTGGTGCTCGACCGTGACGATGAGCTCACCGAGCGCAGCGTTCGCAACCTGCCTCACGTTCACGTGCTCACCTCCGATCAGCTCAACACATACGATGTGCTGATCGCAGACGACATCGTGTTCACCGAGTCAGCGCTGGAGACGTTCCTGGGCGGATACCGCAAATCGGAGGACGCATCATGAGTCTGAACTTCAAGGACCCGCGCGACATCATCGTCGCTCCGGTCGTCTCGGAAAAGACCTACAGCCTGATGGACGAGGGAAAGTACACCTTCATCGTCGATCAGGGGTCGAACAAAACTGAGATCAAGAACGCCATTGAATCGATCTTCAATGTGCAGGTTGCCAAGGTCAACACCCTGAATCGTCAGGGAAAGCGCCGCCGCACTCGCACCGGTTGGGGAAAGCGCAAGGACACCAAGCGTGCCATTGTCGCCCTCAAGGACGGATCGATCGACATCTTCGGTGGATCGCTCTAAGCGATCCTTCGTAAAAGAAGGACAAGACTCATGGGAATCCGTAAGCACAAGCCGACGACCCCGGGCCGCCGTGGCTCATCGGTCGCCGACTTCGTCGAAGTGACCCGGTCTACACCGGAGAAGTCACTTCTGCGCCCACTGCCTAAGCGCGGTGGCCGCAACAGCCAGGGACGCGTGACCACTCGCCATCAGGGCGGCGGCCACAAGCGTCAGTACCGTGTCATCGACTTCCGCCGCCATGACAAAGATGGCGTACCGGCGAAGGTCGCACACATCGAATATGACCCGAACCGCACTGCGCGGATCGCTCTTCTGCACTATGCAGATGGCGAAAAGCGCTACATCCTCGCCCCGCAGAACCTCAAGCAGGGCGCACAGGTTGAAGCCGGTCTGGGCGCAGACATCAAACCGGGCAACAACCTTGCCCTGCGCAACATCCCAGTCGGTACCGTTCTGCACGCAGTTGAAATGCGTCCAGGCGGCGGTGCCAAGATCGCTCGCTCTGCCGGTTCTTCCGTGCAGCTCGTTGCGAAGTACGGCCGGTTCGCTCAGCTGCGGATGCCTTCGGGCGAAATCCGCAACGTTGACGCGCGCTGCCGTGCGACGATCGGCGAGGTCGGCAATGCTGAGCAGTCGAACATCAGCTGGGGCAAGGCAGGACGCATGCGTTGGAAGGGCAAGCGCCCATCCGTCCGTGGTGTTGTTATGAACCCGATCGATCACCCACATGGTGGTGGCGAGGGCCGTACTTCGGGTGGTCGTCACCCAGTCAGCCCGTGGGGTCAGTCAGAAGGCCGCACACGCCGGCCGAATAAAGAGAGCGACAAGTACATCGTGCGCCGTCGCCGGACCGGCAAAAAGCGCTGATTGGAGTACTGACTTATGCCTCGTAGCCTTAAAAAGGGTCCTTTCGTCGATGAACACCTGTACCAGAAGGTGGCTCGTCAGAACGAGAAGAACACTAAAAACGTAATCAAGACATGGTCTCGTCGCTCGATGATCATCCCGGATTTCCTGGGACACACCATCGCGGTACATGACGGACGCAAGCATGTTCCTGTCTTCATCACTGAAGCCATGGTCGGACACAAGCTTGGCGAGTTCGCACAGACACGGACGTTCCGTGGCCACGAAAAGGACGATCGCAAGGGTCGCCGCCGCTGACGCGGGGCGCTCTTACGATCCTAGACAAGAGAGAAGGAAGCGATGGAAGCCAAGGCTAAGGCGCGTTACCTGCGCGTCACGCCTCGCAAGGCTCGGCGCGTCATCGACCTCATTCGTGGTCAGCAGGCGACCGAAGCACTTGCAGTGTTGAAGTTTGCAGAACAGTCGGCATCAGATCCGATTTACAAGCTCGTTGCCTCAGGTATCGCCAATGCGCGTACCCGGGCCGACGAGGAGGGCATTGCGTTCGACGAGAACGAATTGGTCATCTCCGAAGCATTCGTGGACGAGGGACCAACCATGAAGCGGTTCCGCCCGCGAGCTCAGGGTCGCGCTTTTCGCATTGAGAAGCGCACAAGCCACGTTTCAGTGGTCCTGGCCAGCGGTGACGACCTGCCTCAGCGCAAGAGCCGGAAGGGGAACCGTTAATGGGCCAGAAAATCAATCCGAACGGATTCCGACTCGGAATCACCACGGATCACAAGTCAAAGTGGTTTGCTGACTCGACTAAGCCGGGACAGCGCTACAGCGACTACGTGCTCGAAGATGTGAAGATCCGACAGATGATGACCAAGGGCCTTGAGCGCGCTGGCATCTCCAAGGTGAACATCGAACGCACACGTGACCGTGTCCGAGTCGACATCCACACTGCCCGTCCGGGCATTGTCATTGGACGTCGTGGAGCCGAAGCCGACCGCATTCGCGGCCAGCTCGAAAAGCTCACCGGCAAGCAGATTCAGCTCAATATCCTTGAGGTGAAGAACGCAGAGATCGACGCGCAGCTCGTGGCTCAGGGAGTTGCCGAGCAGCTCGCCAGCCGCGTGGCATTCCGCCGCGCGATGCGCAAGTCGATCCAGAGCGCCCAGCGCGCAGGTGCCAAGGGCATCCGCGTGCAGTGCTCCGGCCGCCTCGGCGGTGCTGAGATGAGCCGTTCCGAGTTCTACCGCGAAGGTCGTGTGCCTCTGCACACCCTCCGCGCGAACATCGATTACGGGTTCCACGAAGCACACACCACATTCGGACGCATCGGCGTCAAGGTGTGGATCTACAAGGGCGATATGACCGACAAGGAGCTTGCTGCCGAGCAGGCTAAGGCTCCTGCTGCTCGTGGCCCTCGTGGCCGTGGGCGCGGCCGTGGAGGCCGTGGTCGTGGTCAGGAAGGCGCAGCAGCACCGCGCCGGAACGACGCAGCGCCGAAGACCGAGAACAACGCCGAAGCCCCTGCGGCTGAGGCCGGATCGGAGGGCTGACACATGCTGATCCCTCGTCGGGTTAAGTACCGCAAGCAGCACCACCCCAAGCGGGGCGGCGCAGCCAAGGGCGGCACCAAGGTGTCTTTCGGTGACTACGGCATCCAGGCCACTGAGCCTGCCTACATCACCAACCGGCAGATCGAAGCTGCACGTATTGCCATGACGCGCTACATCAAGCGTGGTGGCAAGGTGTGGATCAACATCTACCCAGATCGACCGCTGACGAAGAAGCCTGCCGAAACCCGCATGGGTTCCGGTAAGGGTTCGCCGGAGTGGTGGGTCGCCAATGTCAAGCCGGGTCGGGTCATGTTTGAACTCGCCGGTGTGTCCGAGGAAGTTGCTCGCGAGGCGCTGCGTCTCGCGATCCACAAGCTTCCGCTCAAGGCCCGTATCGTGGCCCGCGAAGGTGGTGAGTGAGTATGGCAATCGGTTCGAAGAACCTTTCCATGGACGCACTTGACGGTTATGACAACGAGCGTCTGCTCGAGGAGCTCAAGAAGGCCAAGGCCGAGCTGTTCAACCTGCGCTTCCAGTCGGCCACCGGCCAGCTGGAGAGCCACGGTCGTCTCAAGGCCGTGCGTCGCGACATCGCTCGTATCTACACCGTGCTCAATGAGCGGGAATTGGACATTCGTCCGAACCCTGCTGACGCTAAGGAAGAGGACAAGTGATGGCGGAGACCACCAAGCCCGAGGCAACGCCTGCGGACCGTAACTCCCGCAAGACCGCGCGTGGTTACGTTGTTTCCGACAAGATGGAGAAGACCATCGTCGTTGAGGTTGAGGAGCGCAAGACGCACCGCCTCTACGGCAAGGTCCTCCGCCAGTCGGTGAAGTACAAGGTTCACGATGAGGAGAACGCCGCTGGAATCGGCGACCTCGTCCTCGTGTCCGAAACGCGGCCGGTTTCGTCCGCGAAGCGCTGGCGGCTCGTCGAGATCATCGAACGCGCCAAGTAAGCCGACGCCACCCCTCCCACCCGGTCCCGCCCACGGTCTCCAGCAGATCGTGGGCGGCTACCGGGAACGGGGTGAAATGTCATTAATCCGTTCCGCAAGGCTCATCCGCTCGGGTGAGAACCGGCGCGACGACAGGAGAAAATAGTGATTCAGCAAGAGTCGCGACTCAAGGTCGCCGACAACACTGGTGCCAAGCAGATCCTGGCAATCAGGATTCTGGGTGGTTCCGGTCGGCGTTATGCCTCGATCGGTGACACCATCGTGGCAACCGTCAAAGACGCAATTCCTGGTGGAAACGTGAAGAAGGGTGACGTCGTGAAGGCTGTCATCGTTCGGACCGCCAAGGAACGCCGTCGTCCCGACGGCTCGTACATCAAGTTCGACGAGAATGCAGCAGTCATTCTCAAGACTGATGGCGAGCCACGCGGAACCCGTATCTTCGGACCCGTGGGACGCGAATTGCGCGACAAGAAGTTCATGAAGATCGTCTCCCTGGCACCGGAGGTGTTGTGAGCATGGCGAACAAGCTCAAGATCAAGAAGGGCGACCTCGTCCAGGTGATTGCAGGCGCCCGTCAGTCACGTGGTGGCGATCGTGGGAAGCAGGGCAAGGTTCTTGCTGTGTACCCGGAACGCAACCGTGTCCTCGTTGAGGGCATCAACCGCGTGATCAAGCACAAGAAGGCAACGCAGACTCAGGCCGGCGGCACAGCCGGTGGCCGTGAGACTCACGAAGCCCCAATCCACGTGTCCAACGTGGCGCTCGTTGATCCCAAGGACAACAAGCCCACCCGCGTCGGATACCGCGAGGAAACCGTTGAACGCGATGGTCGCAACAAGACCGTTCGCGTCCGCGTCTCGCGTCGCACCGGGGAGGAGATCTGATGACGGAAACAACAACGAGCCGTCCAGCGCCACGCCTCAAGCAGGTTTACCGCGATGACATCGTGGCCAAGCTGCAGGACGAGTTCAACTACGCAAACCCCATGCAGGTTCCCGGTCTGACCAAGGTCGTCGTGAACATGGGTGTGGGTGACGCAGCACGCGATTCGAAGCTGATCGAAGGCGCAATCAACGACTTGACTCTGATCACCGGTCAGAAGCCAATCGTGACTCGGGCGAGGAAGTCGATCGCCCAGTTCAAGTTGCGCGAAGGACAGCCCATTGGAGCCCACGTCACCATGCGCGGCGCCCGTATGTGGGAATTCGTCGACCGTGTCATCTCACTGGCACTTCCGCGTATCCGCGACTTCCGCGGCCTCTCGGATCGTCAGTTCGACGGGAACGGTAACTACACCTTCGGTCTCACGGAACAGTCCATGTTCCACGAGATCGACCAGGACCGGATTGACCGTGTCCGAGGTATGGATATCACAGTTGTGACTACAGCGAGCACCGACGACGAGGGACGTGCTCTTCTGCGCCACCTCGGGTTCCCGTTCAAGACCAAATAATCGCTACGTCGCAGGTCCAAGCGCGCGTTGCGCGGGCGGAAACCGTGACGAGGAAGGGCTAGAGCCCAAATGACAATGACTGATCCAGTCGCAGACATGTTGACACGTCTGCGGAACGCCAACTCGGCTTATCACGAGGACGTCAGCATGCCGTTCTCGAAGCTGAAATCCAACATCGCTGAGATCCTCAAGAGCGAGGGCTACATCACCGGCTGGAGCGTCGAAGACGCTCAGGTCGGTAAGACCCTGCTCATGGACCTCAAGTTCGGTCCTAACCGTGAGCGTTCGATCGCCGGCCTGCGCCGCGTGTCGAAGCCCGGACTGCGCGTCTACGCGAAGTCGACCAACTTGCCCAAGGTCCTCGGTGGACTCGGCATCGCCATCCTGTCGACATCGTCAGGTCTCCTGACCGATCGCCAGGCCGCCAAGAAGGGTGTGGGTGGGGAAGTCCTCGCCTACGTCTGGTAAGGAAGGAGAGAAGAATATGTCACGTATTGGCAAGAACCCGATCTCCGTCCCGAATGGCGTAGAGGTCAAGATCGACGGCCAGGATGTCGCCGTCAAGGGACCGAAGGGCGAACTGTCCGTCACCATCGCCGAGCCGATCACCGTATCGCTCGAAGACGGCGTCGTGACAGTGGCCCGTCCGAACGAAGAGCGCGAATCGCGTTCGCTGCACGGACTGTCCCGCACGATGATCAACAACATGATCGTCGGTGTGACCGAGGGCTACTCCAAGGGTCTCGAAATCGTCGGCACCGGCTACCGCGTGCAGGCCAAGGGATCGAACCTCGAGTTCGCTCTGGGCTACAGCCACTCGATCACCGTCGAACCTGCAGAGGGAATCTCCTTCACAGTCGACGGACAGACCAAGCTGGCAGTTCACGGCATCGACAAGCAGCTGGTCGGAGAGACCGCTGCCAACATCCGTAAGCTGCGCAAGCCAGAGCCTTACAAAGGCAAGGGCGTGCGCTACGTCGGAGAAAATGTCCGACGCAAGGTCGGAAAGGCTGGTAAGTAGAGATGGCCTTTGGCAAAAAGGAAAGCTACGGCAAGGGCAGGGCTGCGGCCCGCAAACGTCGTCACGCTCGTCTGCGCAAGCATGTCAGCGGTACGCCGGATCGTCCTCGCCTGTCAGTGACTCGCTCCACGCGCCACGTCTTTGTCCAGGTCATCGACGACACCGTCGGCAAGACCTTGGCATCGGCCTCCACCATGGAAGCCGACCTTCGCACACTCGAAGGTGACAAGACCGGCAAGGCCCACAAGGTCGGCGAACTGGTTGCCCAGCGCGCCAAGGAAGCCGGCATCGAAGCCGTCGTATTCGACCGTGGCGGCAACGCCTACCACGGCCGTGTGCAGGCAATCGCCGAAGGTGCACGTGAAGGAGGATTGGCCCTATGAGCACTGAAGAGAACAAGGAACAGCAGCCAGCTGCTGAAACCCGTACCGATAACAACAGTGATCGCTCCTCACGTGGTCGCGGTCAAGGCGGCCAGGGTGGTCAGGGCGGCCAGGGTCGTGGACGCGGCGAGGGCCGTGGACGCGGCGGTCGCGGTGACCGCGAGGAGAAGAGCCAGTTCATCGAGCACGTCGTCACGATCAACCGCGTGTCGAAGGTCGTCAAGGGTGGACGTCGGTTCTCCTTCACCGCCCTCGTCGTCGTCGGTGACGGAGACGGCATGGTCGGAATGGGCTACGGCAAGGCGAAGGAAGTTCCTGCAGCCATTGCCAAGGGTGTAGAGGAAGCGAAGAAGAACTTCTTCCGCGTTCCCCGCATCCAGAAGACCATTCCCCACCCGATCCAGGGTGAGACCGCTGCCGGCGTCGTTATGCTGCGTCCGGCCGCTCCGGGTACCGGCGTTATCGCCGGTGGCCCCGTGCGTGCGGTCCTCGATGCTGCCGGCGTTCAGGACATCCTGTCCAAGTCGCTGGGATCAGCCAACGCAATCAACATCGTTCGTGCGGCGATCAAGGCCCTCCAGGGTCTCGAACGCCCAGAGCAGGTCGCGGCTCGCCGTGGACTGCATGTCGACGAGGTCGCTCCTCACGCATTGCTGCGAGCGGCTGCTGAAAGCGGGGCGAAGTCCTGATGGCAAAGCTCAAGGTAACCCAGCGCAAGTCCGATATCGGTGGCAAGCCGAACCAGCGCGCGTCGCTGCGTTCGCTTGGACTGAAGCGGATCGACGATGTGGTGGTGTGCGAAGATCGTCCGGAGATCCGGGGAATGATCAACGTCGTGCGTCACCTCGTGACTGTGGAAGAGGTGGATTGATATGTCGAACGATGACTCACTCAAGGTCCACGATCTCCGTCCTGCTCCCGGAGCGAAGACCTCCAAGACCCGTGTCGGTCGTGGTGAAGCTTCGAAGGGCAAGACAGCCGGTCGCGGAACCAAGGGCACACGTGCCCGTTACCAGGTTCCTCACGGCTTCGAGGGTGGACAGACTCCGATGCACATGCGTCTGCCTAAGCTGCGTGGGTTCAAGAACCCCGCGAAGGTGACGTTCCAGGTTGTCAATCTTGACAAGCTGTCGGCCTTGTTCCCAGAAGGCGGCGACGTCACAGTCGCCGACCTGGTGGCCAAGGGCGCCGTGCGTCCGAAGCAGCCAGTGAAGGTTCTGGGCACCGGTGAGATCACCGTGGCTCTGAACATCACTGCAGACAAGGTCTCGGGTTCAGCACTCGAAAAGATCAAGGCTGCAGGCGGAAGCGTCAGCGAAGCCTGAAAGACTCCCGCACAGCGGGTCTGAGATTTCTCAGGAAGGGGCGGTCACGCAAGTGACCGCCCCTTCGTCGTCTCTGTTTCACCACTCTTATGACTGTTACCACAACCCGTAGAAGTGGGTGAGGACACAGTCCAGCCGACAACGGGCCCTACCCGCGGCCTAACGGGCCTCTCGGTTTCAGCCTGACGGTCATACCCTGGTAGTCTTTTGCAGGTATTTGACTCGTTCGCCAGGTCGTATCTGCGACCCTGACTTTTTCATCCCCCAATGAGGAGGACGCTTGATCGGCGCAATTCGGAGGGCCTTCAGAACGCCCGACTTGAGGAACAAACTCCTCTTCACCCTGGGCATTCTTGTCATCTTCCGCCTCGGTTCGTTCATTCCCTCGCCGGGAATCGATTACACCCAGGTACAGGAGTGCGTGGCATCCCCTCAGCTGAATGAGGGCGGGTTCGCAATGATCAACCTGTTCAGCGGCGGCGCACTGCTGCAGCTGTCGATCTTCGCCCTGGGCATCATGCCCTATATCACCGCCAGCATCATCGTCCAGCTTCTGCGCGTGGTCATTCCCCGCTTCGAGTCCCTCCACAAGGAGGGCGCTTCAGGACAAGCCAAGCTCACTCAGTACACGCGCTACCTCACCATCGGTCTCGCCGTGCTCAACGCCACCACGCTGGTTGCAACCGTGCGTTCCGGTGCCCTCTTCGGCGGAATCGAAGGCTGCAACGACCTCATCACGAACGACTCCTGGTGGGGCATCTCCGTCCTCGTCATCACCCTGGTGGCAGGCACCGGCCTCATCATGTGGCTCGGCGAGCAGATCACCGAACACGGCGTCGGCAACGGTATGTCGCTGCTCATCTTCACCTCCGTGGCATCAGCGTTCCCCTCCTCACTGGGAGCCATCTTCCGCGAGCAGGGTGTCGACATCTTCCTCATCGTCATCGCAGTCGGACTCGTGCTCGTGGCACTCGTCGTCTTCGTCGAGCAGTCCCAGAGGCGCATTCCGGTCCAGTACGCCAAGCGCATGGTCGGACGTCGGATGTTCGGCGGTACCTCGACTTACATCCCGATCAAGGTCAATATGGCCGGCGTGATCCCCGTGATCTTCGCATCCTCGGTTCTCTACCTGCCCAGCCTGATCTCGCAGTTCTTCGATCCGGAGAGTCAGTGGGTGGAGTGGATCAACACCTACTTCACGCGCGGTGACCACCCGATCTACATCGCCACCTACGCTCTGCTGACGATCTTCTTCGCATACTTCTACGTCGCGATCACCTTCAACCCGGAGGAAGTCGCCGACAACATGAAGAAGTACGGCGGTTTCGTCCCCGGCATCCGCGCCGGGCGACCCACAGCTGACTACCTGAGCTTCGTGCTCAGCCGTATCAACTTCCCTGGCTCGCTCTACCTGGCCTTCATCGCACTGATTCCACTGATCGCACTCGTGCTCATCAACGCGAACCAGAACTTCCCGTTCGGCGGCACTTCGCTGCTGATTGTGGTGGGAGTCGGTCTCGAGACCGTCAAACAGATCGACGCACAGATGCAGCAGCGTCACTACGAGGGCCTGCTGCGCTGACCGTCCCCGACCGCGGAATTCCATTGGAAGGACAAACACCTTATGAGCTCACGCATCATCCTGATCGGCCCTCCCGGCGCTGGCAAAGGCACCCAAGCTGCCCGTCTGTCTGAGGCGCTGAACGTCCCGGCCATCTCGACCGGTGACATCTTCCGTGCCAACGTGAAGGGCGAGACCGAACTCGGCAAACTTGCCAAGCGCTACATGGACGCTGGAGAGTATGTCCCCGACGAGGTGACGAACTCAATGGTCGCCGATCGTCTGGGTCAGGACGACGCCGCCGAAGGATTCCTCCTCGACGGCTACCCGCGCACCAGCGCACAGGTCGACGAACTCGATCGGATCCTCGCTGCTGAGGGCCATGAGATCGAACAGGTCGTCGAACTCACCGCCGACGTCGATGAGGTTGTCGCTCGTCTTCTGGCACGTGCTCAGACCGAGGGCCGCAGTGATGACAGCGAGGACGTCATCCGCCACCGTCTCGACGTCTACGCCGAGCAGACGCAGCCGCTGACCGACATCTACCGTGAACGCGGTCTGCTGCGCCAGGTTGACGGACTCGGCGAAGTCGCCGAGATCACCGACCGAATCCTCGACTCCATTCGATGATCTTCGGTCCCCGGATCGAGCTGAAGTCTCCCGAGCAGCTGGTCACGATGCGCCGGGCAGGCCTGCTCACGAGCGCAGTGCTCAAGGCGGCCCGATACGCGGCTGTCCCAGGCGCAACCACCGCCGAGGTGGACGCGGCTGCCGAAGCTGTCATCACCGAGGCCGGGGCGCAGTCCAATTTCAAGGGCTACCAGGGATTTCCTGCTGTCGTGTGCATCTCCGTGAATGAGGAGATCGTGCACGGTATCCCTGGGGACAGAGTGCTCGAAGCCGGTGACCTCGTGTCGATCGACGGCGGAGCCATCGTCGATGGCTTCCATGGAGATTCGGCGTTCACCATGATCGTCGGGGGAGATTCCGCTGGCTCGAGTGACGATATCGCACTGTCGCAGGCGGCGGAGAAGGCGATGTGGGTCGGCATCGCCGCGTTCGCTGCCGGGAACAAGGTCAGCGACATCGGTGACGCAATCGACGATCATGTCTCACGAGAAGCCCCGGAGCTGGGGTTGGTGGAGGAATTCACCGGCCACGGCATCGGCACCGCCATGCATATGGCCCCCGAGGTGCTGAACTATCGCGCGAAGTCGAACGGACCGAAGATCAAAGCCGGTATGTGTCTGGCAATCGAGCCGATGCTCACCGCCGGCAGCAGCGAGACCATCACTCTGGCAGACGACTGGACCGTCGTGACTGAGGATGGTTCGCGTGCGAGCCATTGGGAGCACAGCGTCGCCAAGCATGATGGGGGAATCTGGGTACTCACTGCTGCGGATGGGGGAGTGGCCGGGCTGGCACCGTTCGGAATCACACCAGTCCCGCCGGCTGGCTCCTGAGTCGATAGGTCGACCAGGCAGCCCTGCCGATGATGCGGTTCACGGTTGTGGAGTTCGCTGTGTTCGTTTGAGGTCGTTCGTCGTGACGATGTGAATGATGACGAACAGTGCCGAACCCGACATGAGGCTCAGCGCGAACATCCACGCTGCAGTGACCTGAATGTCGAAACCTGCGATCATGAAGGCCGCGAAGGTGATGAACGCTGTGATCGATGCGGTCAGAACCGCGGTCGTCCGCGCCCTCTGAAATACTCGTAGATTCGTTTCGTATGCCTCGTCGTCCATGACGCTGCTCCTTGTGTTCGGGGGCCGTTTTCGGCGGCCGTCTCAACACTATCCTTGTGATTTCACGTTAGGATCTGCTCATGACGGGTGTCCACGATCACACGAAACGTTCTGCAGATGTGGGCGATCGGTATCGCCTGACCCGCATCGCCTTCGACGTGATCTCTGCGTTCGGCTGTCTCCGCGCGCAGGGACTTCCGGGTCCTGTCATCGTCGGGATCCTCGCTGAGCACGGCTATTCGTCCTCGAGCGTGCACAATCAGCTGGTGAGGATGGTCCACCGCAGTATTCTGACCAGTGAGAAGTTCGGTCGGGTCACGGTCTACCGGTTGGGCGAACGCATTCTCTCCGGATTCATGGACATCGCGGGTGACCGGGAAGCGCCGACGTTCGACGGCTGTTTCCATTCCGCCCTGTACTCGATTCCAGAGACCTCGCGGATGCTGCGCGACAGGTTCCAATATGTGGCCAGGATGCTCGGATATCGGCAGCTGCGCCCGGGACTCCTGCTGTGTTTCGCCGATCTCTCCCAGGAGTTGTCCGCTCAGCTGCCCGACATGGTCGAGCCGGGTTGGTGCGAATTCGCGACGATACGGCCTCAGAGCCGGGAAGCAGCCGAACGGATGACCTCGCGTGCCTTCGACTTGGAGTCTGCGACCCTGCGGCTGCCACCTCTGGAGGAAGCTCTTGACGCCTTGAGCCTGAACGACACTCAGCCGGGCGCTGGACAACCGGACATATCGCTGGTGAGGTTCTTCGACATCTACTTCCAGGTCGCCGAGGCGGTCATGTCCCATCCGATTCTTCCGCCTGAGCTGGTCGGACCCGAGCAGCCTGCGCTGCGGTTTCGCATGCTGATGGACCGGTGCAATCTGGAGTACTACCTGAGGTTCGACCAGCAGCTTCTGGAGCGCGCTGGCGCCAGTTCGGCCTTTGACCTCATCGAATGGCTGCCGAGCAAATGAGACGACGGTGCAGACGCGGGTTGCTCACAGCGGCCGGGGTCGGCTCAGGCACCGCCTCAGTCGGTGACGTCAGGTCACAGGGCAGCGGCGATGCGATCGATCGCCTCGGTCAGGAGAGGGCGGGGCAGGGCGAAGTTGAACCGGATGTGGCCGTGGCCGACCTCACCGCACAGTCGGCCCTCTGTGATGGCCACCTGCGCACGTTCGTTGAAGTGCTGCGACAGTCCGGTCTCGAGACCGTACCCACGCAGATCCAGCCAGGCCAGGTACGTTCCCTCCGGTGGGAGGAATGTGGCATTGGGCAGACGAGTGGAGACAAGATCGGTCAGCAGTTCGCGATTGCCCTTGAGGTAGGCAGTGATCTCATCGAGCCAGTCTCCGGACTGGGTGTAGGCCGCAGTGGTGGCGAGAATGCCAGGGTTCGATGCGGCGCCTGAGACGAAGTTGCCCTTCTCGGCCCAGATCTTCCGATCCTTCTCACTGCTGAGAATGAGCTGCGCGCACTTGAGCCCGGGGATGTTGAATGCCTTGGATGCGGCGGTAGCGGTGGCGGTATGCCCCGCGGTGGTCTCATTCAGGCTCGCATAGGAGATGTGACGGGCCGGCGCATAGACGAGGGGAGCGTGGATCTCATCGGAGAACACGCGCGCACCATTGCGCTCGACCACCTCGGCGAGGGCCAAGAGCTCTGGTTCGGTGTAGACCTTGCCGATCGGGTTGTGGGGATTGCACAGCACCAGAGTGGCGCCGGGCACCAGAGCCGCATCGATCGCATCGAGGTCGACGGACCAGCCGGTCTCGGAGCGGATCATCGGGACCTCGATGAGTTCGCGCCCGGAGACCTTGGCGACGTCGAAGAAGGGCATGTAGGCGGGAGTCGGAAGGACTATCGGAGTGTCTGCCGGGGTCAGGTGTGTGAGAATGCCCAGGAAGCTCGCGATGACATCGCTGGCGAGTTCGACATGCTCGGTCGGGAACTGCCAGCCGTAGCGTTCGGCACAGAACGCCGAGGTGGCCGACTTGAGGTCGGCGACGATCGACTGCGGGGCATAGCCGAAGAGGTCACGCTCATCGACTTCGCGCAGTGCCTGACGCACACCCGGTGCGACTCCGAAGTCCATCTCCGCGATGAACGCACCGAGACTGCCCGGAAAGCTCGACCACTTTCGGCCGCCCTTGGCGATGAGTGATTCTTCTGTGATCGAATCCAGGTTCTCCACGTGATGCTCCTTCGGTGGCCGTTATGCGACTGTTGGTTTTCACGCTAGCAGGGGAGAGTGCGGTTGTGGCCCAGGTTCTGACATGCGCGGTCACGGTGGTCTGGCTTCGATGCTGGGACATGGCGACACACAGGCGGTCACGGACTACAGTGGAACCGGCGGCAGGAGCCGCTTCCGAATCGACAGTCCATGAAGAGGTGGAAGCCGCGATGTCAGCACACTCGTCTTCCGTCTTCCGGCGGAACCAATGGTCGCTGAGTCTGGCACAGCTCTTCTCCGGCATCGGCATCGCCACGGGATTCGCCGTCGGTGGAATCCTCGCCGAGCGTCTGACCGGTCGGACCGAGCTCGCCGGATTCGCGCAGACGGCGTCCATCCTCGGCGCCGGGCTCCTCGCGGTTCCCTTAGCGAAGCTGGCCGAGCGCAGAAGCCGCAGACTGGCACTGGCCAGTGCCTACGCGATTGCCCTCTGCGGCGCCATCCTCATCGTGCTGGCCATCCTGTTGGGCATCGACATCGCATTCTTCCTCGGAATGGGCTGCTTCGGAGCTGCCACTGCCGCGGGCCTGCAGGGCCGGTATGCAGCCACGGATGCCGCCCCTGACCACCTCAAAGGCTCCGCTATGTCCGTCGTCGTCTGGGCCACGACCATCGGCTCCGTGATCGGGCCCAACCTCTCCGGCCCCGGTGCCGGTATCGGCCGTGCCCTGGGACTCGATCCTCTGGCGGGACCATTCGTCATCGCCATTGCCGGGTTCGGCCTTGCGCTGCTCAGCGTGCTGTTCCTGCGCCGGCTCGCTCCCGCCACCCGTGAGCAGTCCTCGACCTCCCCGCGCCGAGGTGGCACCTGGCAGGCCATCCGACGTTCCCCGAGCGCGCTCATGGGGCTGCTCTCCGTCGTCACCGGGCACATGATCATGGTCGCGACCATGGTGATGACTCCGCTGCATATGGACCATCACGGGCTCGGCCTCGAACTCATCGGAATCACGATCGGGGGTCATATCCTCGGCATGTACGGCCTCTCGCCGGTCTTCGGCTACCTCACCGACAAGTACTCCGCCGGACGAGTCATCCTCGGCGGACACGCGTTGTTCGCGCTGTCACTGGTCCTCGGGTTCATCGATGCACTCGGGGAGTCCTCGTTCCTGCGGCTGTCAGTGGCACTCTTCGTGTTGGGCCTCGGGTGGAGCGCTTGCCTCATCGCCGGATCCACCCTGCTGACCAAGGAGATCGACCCCGCGCACCGCATGTCAGTCCAAGGCCTCTCCGACGCGGGAATGAACTTCGGAGCCGCTGCGCTGGCGGCTCTGTCGGGACCGCTGCTGGCCTTCGGTGGGTTCGCCTCGATCACCCTGATGGGATTCATCGTGCTTGCTGTGGCCGTCATCGCCAGCATCCGGGCAGGGTACGGAACCGCACACAGCACCTGAGTTCGGACCAGCCTCGGTGATGGTGGCGGTGATTGTAGGGGAGTTCGCGCGGGGAAGCCAGCACCATGTGGAAGAATCTTCGACGATAGTGTAGGGTTGTTGATTGGTCTGTTCTCACTCAACTCACCCTTTTTCAGTTGTGGGCGGCATCTGCCATCCGCAACTTTTCATGTGGTGGGACGAAACACAGACCATGGGGTCGTCGGGGTAAATCGACGATACACGATTACGTCGAACGCGAATGTTTCGCGGGAATACGAGGTTAGCGAACGATATGGCCAAAAAAGAAGGGGTCATTGAGATCGAAGGCTCTGTTGTCGAAGCCCTCCCGAACGCATCGTTCCGGGTTGAGCTGAGCAACGGGCACAGGGTGCTTGCGCATATCTCAGGGAAGATGCGACAGCACTACATTCGAATCCTGCCCGAGGACCGGGTCATCGTGGAGCTGTCTCCATACGACCTCTCGCGTGGACGAATCGTTTACCGCTACAAGTAAGGATCTTCGATCATTCGTACCCGCCCCTGCGCAGGGGTAAGGGTCGGAAGAAGGAAAAACCATGAAGGTTAAGCCAAGCGTCAAGAAGATCTGTGAGAATTGCCAGATTACCCGCCGTCACGGCCGGGTCATCGTCATCTGCTCCAACCCGCGTCACAAACAGCGCCAGGGTTGAGCAGCTCTTCGAGCAGATAGAGGCACCCGCAAGGGGCTTCAGCAGCACCACACCCGCGCAGACCTCGCCAGCACCACCGCCTCTGAGGCAGTGGCAGGGCGACACCTTCGGTCGGGGGCCGAGGACCTTGGGAAACCAGGGACAGGTCTGCATCAGCACCTCCGGAACTACAACAGGAGATAGTACCTATGGCACGACTTGCCGGAGTCGACATCCCGCGTGAAAAGCGCGTGGAGGTCGCCTTGACTTACATCTATGGTGTGGGCCGCACCCGTGCGAGCCAGACCCTGACAGAAACGGGAATCAGCCCTGATACCCGTGTGAAGGACTTGAGCGATGCCGAGCTCGTCCAGCTGCGTGACTATATCGAGGGCACATTCCAGGTTGAGGGTGACCTCCGCCGTGAGGTTGCTGCCGACATTCGCCGCAAGGTGGAGATCGGAAGCTACGAAGGCCTGCGTCACCGCCGCGGTCTGCCGGTTCGCGGACAGCGGACCAAGACGAATGCGCGTACCCGTAAGGGACCGAAGCGCACCGTGGCCGGTAAGAAGAAGTAACATGCTCACCCGGTTGACCAGCATCAGCCACCTCGATCAGGAGTAAAACACATGCCTCCCAAGTCACGCGCCGCTACAGTGCGCAAGCCTCGCCGCAAGCTCAAGAAGAATATCGTTGCCGGCCAGGCACACATCAAATCAACGTTCAACAACACCATCGTGTCGATCACCGATCCGACCGGTGCCGTCATCTCCTGGGCCTCCTCAGGTGAGGTCGGCTTCAAGGGGTCGCGCAAGTCGACTCCTTACGCTGCGCAGATGGCCGCGGAGTCCGCTGCCCGTCGCGCACAGGAGCACGGCCTCAAGAAGGTCGACGTCTTCGTCAAGGGACCAGGTTCGGGACGCGAAACCGCGATCCGTTCGCTGCAGGCCGCCGGTCTGGAACTGGGCACCATTCAGGATGTCACTCCGGTTCCCTTCAACGGCTGCCGTCCCACCAAGCGCCGCCGCGGCTGATCCTTCCGTGGATCTGTGATTGATGTCGGGCTCGGCCCGGCATCGATCACAGAACGGATTCCAAGATAAACCGAACCGTTCTTCATGGCTTCAGGCCATGACGTGCAGTGCGAACGTCATATAGCGGATGTTCGCTGAAAGGAAGCCCACGTGCTCATTGCACAGCGCCCAACGCTCACGGAAGAAGTCGTCTCCGAGAATCGCTCACGGTTCGCCATCGAACCACTTGAGCCAGGATTCGGCTACACCCTCGGCAACTCACTTCGTCGTACCCTGCTGTCGTCGATTCCAGGTGCAGCCGTCACATCCATTCGGATTGACGGAGTGCTCCACGAATTCAGCACCGTTCCAGGAGTCAAGGAGGATGTCACTGAGTTCATCCTCAACCTGAAGTCCCTGGTCGTGTCCTCGGAATTCGACGAACCTGTCGTTGCCTACCTGCGCAAGCAGGGCCCAGGCACCGTGACTGCCGCCGATGTCTCTGCTCCTGCCGGAGTCGAGATCCATAACCCGGATCTGCATATCGCCACGTTGAATGGTGAAGGCCGTCTGGACATGGAACTGACCATCGAACGTGGACGCGGTTACGTTTCGAGCGCTCAGAACAAGAACGCGGATGCAGAGATCGGTCGGGTCCCCGTTGACTCGATCTACTCGCCGGTTCTCAAGGTCACCTACAAGGTCGAGGCTACTCGTGTTGAGCAGCGCACCGACTTTGACCGCCTGGTGCTCGACATTGAGACCAAGCCGTCGATGACCCCGCGCGATGCCATCGCATCTGCGGGCAAGACACTGGTCGAGCTCTTCGGCCTGGCTCGGGAACTCAACGTCGAAGCCGAAGGCATCGAGATCGGACCGTCGCCGGTTGACGCAGCTCTGGCTGCTGATCTGGCTCTGGCCATCGAAGATCTCGATCTGACCGTGCGCTCCTACAACTGCCTCAAGCGCGAAGGCATCCACACGGTCGGCGAGCTCGTTGCTCGCAGCGAAGCCGACCTCATGGATATCCGCAACTTTGGTTCGAAGTCGATCGACGAAGTGAAGGCCAAGCTCAACGAGCTGGGCCTGAGCCTCAAGGACAGTCCCGCCGGGTTCGAAGCCGGTCTCGTTGATGAGGACCAGTCCTACGTCGAAGACGAACAGTACTGATTAAGACCTAGGAGTAAGACACTATGCCAACCCCAACAAAGGGTCCTCGTCTCGGAGGCTCCCCAACACACGAGCGCATGATGCTCAACAACATGGCTGCGGCCCTGTTCGAGCACAAGAAGATCACCACGACCGTGACCAAGGCCAAGCGCCTGCGTCCGGTTGCGGAGCGCATGATCACCGCTGCGAAGAAGGGCGACCTCGCCGCCCGTCGTCGCGTGCTCGGCAAGATCGGTGACAAGTCGATCGTGCACGAGCTCTTCACCTCGATCGCCGAAACCATGGCCGAGCGTCCCGGTGGATACACACGTATCACCAAGATCGGTCCTCGCGCCGGCGACAACGCGCCCATGGCCGTCATCGAACTGGTTCTCGAGCCCTACTCGCCTAAGCAGGCAACTGTGAAGGAAGCCGAGCAGGCCACCGAGACTGCCGCTGCGAAGAACGAAACCGCAGAGGTCGTCGAAGAGGCTCCTGCAGAGACCACCGAGGAGGCAGCCGATTCGGCCGCAACCGACGAGGTCGCTGAAGAGGCAACCGAGGAAAGCACCGAAGAGACCAAGTAAGGCTCCTTCGTCGCAACATCTCAGGCGGGCACCCGATGGGTGCCCGCCTGAAGTGTATTCACAGGGGCGTGGGCGTGTACGCGGGGGTGTGGGCGTCTCCCAGGGGAGTGGGCGGGCAGCACCTACCGGCAGCAGCATGTCGTACCCGGAGGCGGGCAGGAACCACTCAGCGGCTATTCCTCCCGTTGGTGGAGGAATAGCCGCTGGGTGTAGGGCGTAGCGATGGCGACGGGCCAAGCTCGCCGATGAGCAGCTGCCCGTCAGGCGAGCTGCTGGTTTGTCACTTCACGCGTGAGAGCTCGACCGATTCGTCGAACTCGCGATCCGTTTCTGCGTTCGGCTTGTACGTGAACTTGCTGACCACGATCGCCACAATGAGGTTGACGGCGAAGCCGGGGATGATCTCGTAGATCTGCTCGGTCAACGGGGTGCCGAGCTGTCCCCAGATGAACGCGACCGCCGCGCCCGAGATGAGACCGAAGAGTGCGCCCCAGTTGCTGAGCTTCTTCCAGAACAGGGTCAGCAGGACGACCGGTCCGAACGACGCGCCGAATCCGGCCCAGGCGAACGCCACCAGGTCGAGGATGCTGTTCGACGGCGAGATCGCCAGGAGCACCGCGATGAATGCGACGACGAGAATGCCGAGGCGTCCGAGCAGGACATAGGTCTTGTCCTGCAGGGTGCGCTTCGAACCTGTGCGCAGTGCCACGATCTTGTACAGATCCTCGATGAGTGCTGAGGAAGTGACGACGAGCTGTGAGGAGATCGTCGACATGATCGCTGCCAGCACCGCAGCCAGGACCAGTCCCGCGATGAACGGGTGGAACAGGATCTGCGCGAGGTCCAGGAACACTGTCTCCGGGTCAGTCGGCTTCATATCGGCATGCTCGGAGAAGTAGGAGATTCCAACGATCGCAGTGGCAATGGCGCCGAGGGCCGAAATACCCATCCAGCCCACACCGATACGGCGAGCGACCGTGGCATCTGCTGGTGTCCGCAGAGCCATGAACCGGACGATGATGTGCGGCTGGCCGAAGTAGCCGAGGCCCCAGGCCAGAGCTGAGATGACGGCGAGATAGGTGCCACCTGCCCAGAAGGGTCCGCTCCCGAAGAGACTGAGCATGCTGGGGTCGATCTCCCTGACGTTGGAGATCACGGTTGAGGGACCGCCGGCGTTGAACACGGCAACGACCGGCACGGCCACAAGGGCCGCGAACATCAGCAGCCCCTGGGCAACATCGGTGAGCGTGGCCCCGAGGAAGCCGCCGAACAGTGTGTAGACCATGGTGATGGCGGCGACGATGAGCATCCCAGCCAGATAGTTCAGACCGAAGCTCGATTCGAAGAATTTGCCGGCTGCGACCATGCCCGAGGACACGTAGAAGGTGAAGAACACCAGGATGATGATGCCGCAGACGATGCGCAGCAGACGGGTGTTGTCCTTGAGTCGCTGCTCGAAGAAGCTGGGGATGGTGATCGAATCACCGGCGGTCTCGGTGAAGGCACGCAGACGCGGGGCCACGAACTTCCAGTTCACCCAGGCCCCGATCGTCAGTCCCACAGCGATCCAAGCTTCGACCAGTCCCGAAAGGTAGATCGCTCCTGGCAGACCCATGAGCAGCCAGCCCGACATGTCAGATGCTCCGGCGCTCAGGGCTGCGACGCTGGGGCGCAGTCCGCGGCCTGCCAGCATGTAGTCGTCGAGGCTGTTCTTGGTCTTGCGGTACGCGAACCAGCCGATGGCCAGCATTCCTGCGAAGTACAGGACGATTGCAATTGTGCGGAAAGTGGTTTCCGTCATTCTTAAGTCGTCTCCTTTTGTAAACCGGGGCGACTCTACAACAGTTTCAGTACTCGACGTGAATCAACTGTGTATTGGCTCCACAGGGCGGCGGGCGGAGCGGGGCACCGCTGTTGTCGAGAGTCCGACGGAGAACGCGGCCACCGGCAGCGCATGCATGCCGTGATCGTCGAGGAGATAGTCGGAGACAGCGGATCTCGTCTGTGGGCAGTCTTTGATCTCGGAATGCACGTCAACGCGCAGGCCGTGCCGATCGAGCAGAAGCCAGATGCGCAGCAGGTTGCGGCCCAGCTCGATCTCCTGCTTCGCCAGCGAGTCGGCACCTGCGGAAGGAGCGGTGGAATCCTTGACGAGCACAAGATGATGCAGCGGTGCGGACCCGCCGGTGGAAGCCGGTGCCGGTGACCTTCTGTCTCTCGATGTTCGCCGCACCACCGAGGCCCGCAGTCTGTCGATGAGTTCCACGGGTGCCAAGGCCGCCGAGGTGAGCGCACCGATCCATGGCCGCAGTCTCGCCGTGTTGAGTCGGGCGGCGACCGCGGCCAGAGTTCTCGGGATCTGCAGGCAGTCCGCGCTCAACCCGTCCTGGGCGTAGGAGCTCGCCCGGCGGTCGAACCGCAGCCATTCCAGGGTTTCGGTGAAGATGTCTGCATGAGAGTACGAATATCGTGTGGCACGTGCCAGGTTCGTCTCCCACAGGTCATGGGGCACTTCGACGAGTGCCATGCCCTTGGTCGGTGCCCTCCCCTCAAACGGCGCCGTGCCCGAGGCGGCCAGCCCCCTTTCTGCGGCAGCGAATGCTGTGGCGAAGGGCTCTTCGGCTCTGCGCATCGGCCCCCGATCGACCTGACGATGGTGCAGATCGGCGGAGGTGAACCTCGGCCAGAGGTCAGAGGCACCGGGCCGGTCGGGGAGGGCTGTGAGCACCAGACGGATTTCGAGTGCGGGGCCGCGGCCCCGCACGGACCCGATGCCGACGTGGATGCCCACCTCGGCGGCGGCGATGGTGAAGGACTCCACCCAGCATCCCATGGCCAGATGCAGGTCCTGGGAATTCGGGTCGCCGACCGGAAGGGTGCGGGCCGGATCCACAGCCACGTGCACCTCCGCGGGGGACCTTGGCGTCGTCGCAGGTGCGAAGCGAGGAATCCAGGGCTGAGTGTTGTGCGCCGAGGGGGAGCGAGCCGCGTGTGCGAAGAGCTCAGCGATGAGAGTCGCGGTGATCGCCATCATCGTTCGTGCTCCTCGGTCGGGTCGCCCTCACACTGGTGCTCGTCGATCGGGACAGGAGTGCTATCAGAGGTGAGATCTCGGTCGAGGAAGGCGAGCTCGTGCAGGACCCGGCCGCCAGACCTCTCGAACACCGCGGCCGAGGCGGGATTGTCCTCGGCGATGAACGTCACCCGCATCCGCCGGTAGCCTCCGGCGGCAAGACCGGCGTTGAGATCACGGATGACCAGAGAGAGGATGCCCTGGCCCTGGAAGCGGGGATCTGTGCCCTGGATGATGAGCACAGCATCGTGCAGGCGGCGACGGTTGATGACGAGATCGAGGATCGCGCGTGGACCGAGCCGACCGCCGTGCCTGCGCAGGATCGGCACGGGGTCGGGGATGACGAGGGCGAAGCAGCGTGAAGGTGCGGAGTCAGCGTCCTCGGTGCCGACGATGTCGAGGATGAGAGCAGGATCCATGAGTGCAGGCAGCCCTGCCATCTGCGCCTGCAGCTGAGCGCGCGGGATCTGGGTGTAGTAGGGCAATTGCGCGAATGCGGCATTGAGTGTCGGCAGCAGTCTGCGGGCGAAGGCACGAAGGCCGGTGCGGGAGACCCGGCGCCGGCGCAGGCCTTGCTGTGCCCACTCGGACTCGGAGACGGCGGTGGCTCGTGCGGCGGGGATCGAGCCGACCTCGACTTCCCAGGTCTGGGCTCGGCCCCAGTCGGAGAATCCCGCGCTGTGGAATGAGGGTGCGAAGAAGGCCGGGTTCCAGGCGGAGTCGAAGAAGCCTGGATGCTCGGTGCCGGACAGCAGCAGACCGCCAGTGACATTGGGCAGAGGGGAGACGGGGCCGAAGATCCGTTCGGCCGCGAGCTCTTGGGCTCGTGTGGTGAGGAAGGAGATGAGGTGGTCAAGTGCAGCCTCGTCGGCGACCTCGAGCGCGCCGAAGAAGAGCGTCGTCGGTGTGTGCCCAGAAGCAGATGCGCCGGAAGTGTCGTCCTCGTGATCCGATGCTGCGATCTTCTGCGCCAGTTCGGGAGAGCGATGGCAGATGGTGCGGGCGACGGGCTGGTCTTTCGCGTCGAGGATGAGCCACAGTTCGACAGGTTCGCTGAACCATCCGCGGTGGGCGAACCACTCCTTGATGTCTGAGGCGAACAGGGGCACGTAGTGCTCCGATTCTCCTCGCTGCGCGGCCAACCGCGGTGCCAGGTCAATGAAGTCGGCCAGATCCTGACGCGTGCTGATCCGTTTCGCCTTCATGCGGTGCCGACCTTCATTCGGAACTGAGCTTGGTGAATGAGTCGATCATGCCCAGCCGGGAGTCCTCCGCGCGGAACTCTCCGTTCGTGTAGCCCCACTCCTCGGCGTTGAGGATGCGGATGAACCCGCCCTTCGCCGGGGATGAGTCTGCGCTGCCGACCAGCCATTTCATGATCTCGACGTGTTCAGGGGTGCGGGCATACTTCATGAGGTCATCTCGCGTAGCGAAGGCGACGATGAGGCCGATGCGGTCGGGGAATTCGTAGTAGCTGCGGTGCCACAGGTACCCGGGCGCCCGTTTGAGTCCCTTCGCCAGCTTGGGCCAGCGCCGCAGCTGGCCCACCATCACCAGGGGATTGCGATACCTGTTCGCGCCGAGGAAGACCACCTCGGCGCGGGCTTGAGGAGGGGCTTTGGAGAAATCATTCGATCTCATGGGTTCCATTCCTTCGCTGAATGATCAGTGCTGATGAAGAGTGCCGGATGTCGGGTGCCGAGGTCTCAGGTCCTCTGCACATACACGTTCTTGATCTTGGCGTTGCCGTCGGTGAAGGGACCGGTGGCGAAATCGTGGAGTTCGATGTGGATCTCCGCGGTCGTCGGATCCTCTTTCATGCTCTGGGCGAAGTCCCGTGACACCGAGGCCAGGTGGCCCAGGACTCCGGCTTGGATGGTCCCGGCCATCTCGGTGCGCTCAGGAGCCGACAGCTCTCCGCTGTCCTCACGCAGCTGGATGTGCAGAGTCGGGCGCTGTTCATGGTTGTCAGTCTCACGCAGCTCGATCCGGAAGGACTCGATGAGATGAGCCTGCGGATTGTCACGGTAGAGTCCGTTCTCGATGTCGAGTGGGTAGATGTTGGCACCCATATACGAGATGGTGGAATCGGCGCGGCCGAAGAGGAGCACGAAGGGTAGCTTCATGCCGTTGTCCGCGAAGGCTCGGGAGCATTCGGCGGCCAGCTGCGGATGCTTGCGAGTGAGTTCGACCATGCGCGGAAAGTCGATGAGGGTGGCCTCGTCGCCGATGTTGTATCGCAGCCGGGGGCTCATCACCGCGGCGGAGTTGATCGTCGCGACGAGCTCCCCGGAATCGGTCGTCTCCAGATAGGTCTCAAGCGGGTTGTACTGGAAGACCATCGGCACCCGCGATTCGGATGGTCCGAGCACCTCGGCGCGGAAGTCGAGGTCGTGGGCCAGTGACCGGCGGATGACGACGGAGAGATCGGACTCGCCGGCCATCCCGATCGTGAGATCGCTGGCCCCGTATCCGGAATAGACCCGATGGAAGCGTGACTGCACGTAGTCGCGCAGCCCCTCGGTCATGGCCTCTCCTCCGACGAAGCCGTTGATCCGGAACTCGTCCCAGACTCCGGGTTCGGAGTCCATCCGATCGACGAGGTGTTTGAGGAACGGGGGATAGGCGCTGATGAGGTAGGTGTGGCTCGGTCCGAAGTGGGTCATCGTGTCGAGGATCTTCTCGAGGTCGGGGCCGGTGTTCTTCACCATGGCGACCTTGGCCATCGCCAGGCCTGTGTTCGTTCCCGTGGCCCACGCGCCCATCGAGAATGCGTTGATGCAGAAGAGGTCCTTGTCGTTGAAGAGCATCGTCACGTAGCCGGCGACGTTCTTGTGGACGGTGTCGAGCTCCTTCTTCGACCGCATCCAGTTGAAGGGTGTGCCGGAGGAGCCGGATGATTCGTCGACGACCGTGCCGACTCGTTCGATCCGTCCATCCCAACAGCGGTGCTCCTCGCTGTAGCGGCGGACGAAATCATCCTTGGACGTCGGTGTATAGGCATCGAGGTCCCACCACCTGAAGGTGAAGCCGGTGCGTGCGAGATAGTCCTGATAGGCCGGGACATCGAGTGAGGCCTGCTGGCAGATCATCCACGCATTGAGCTTCGCGAAGGGCTCGAGGCCCGGATGGTAGTGCTTGGCCGTGAACCTCCAGATCGCTGGGTGGAGCCGGTAGGCTCCGTAGGCTGCGGTGAGTCCGACGTTGGCCAGGCGCAGGACGGCCTGGCGGGCCAGATTCACCGGACCGCGGGGGATCGGCAGGCGTTGGAGATCGGCGGCAACTCTGGTCTGGGGCTGGCTCATAATGTGACCGTAGCCCAGGTCACCGGGTCCTGGGTGGCAAACGCAGGATTTGTGTCAGAATCGCATCATCACCCCGCCGAGGTGGCCCTGCCTGGGTGGTCCCGCCGAGGTGGTCGGCTCAGTTGAAGACGACTGTGCGGTGGCCGTCCATGAGGACCCGGCCCTCGGCATGCCAGGCCACGGCGCGGGCGAGCACGGCTGCTTCGACGTCCTGTCCGCGCTGGACGAAGTCGGCGATATTGCGGTTGTGATCGACGCGGGCGACGTCCTGTTCGATGATCGGGCCCTCGTCGAGGTCAGGGGTGACGTAGTGGGCGGTGGCGCCGATGATCTTGACACCGCGGGCATGCGCCTGGTGGTAGGGCTTGGCACCCTTGAAGCTGGGCAGGAACGAGTGGTGGATGTTGATGACTCGGCCCTCCAGCCGAGCACACAGATCGGGGGAGAGGATCTGCATGTACCGGGCGAGGACGATGAGCTCGACGTCGAGGCTCTCGACGAGGTGACTCAGCCCCGCCTCGGCGGCCTCCTTCGTATCCCGGGTGATCGGAATGTGGTGGAAGTCGTGGCCGTGGAATTCGGCCAGTGACCGCAGCGAATCATGATTGCCGGCCACCCCGACGATGTCGATGGGCAGCTGACCCGAGCTCTGCTGGAACAGCAGGGTGTTGAGGCAGTGGGCGGCCTTGGACACGAGGACGAGGGTCCGCGTCTTCTTCTCCACCGGTTGGAGACTGAGCGTCATGTCGAAACGGTGGGCCGCCTCGGCGAGGGCAGACTCCAGAGTCGTGGCCTCGGCATCCGCACTCGTGACGAACTGGACCCGGAGGAAGAACTGCAGAGAATCGGGGGAGGAGAACTGCTGGGACTCGGTGATGTTGGCACCGAGCGAGGCCAGAACCCCGGTCACGGCGTGGACGATTCCGGTGGCGTCCGGGCAGGTGACTCGCAGGATCCATTCTCGACTCATGCGCTCGATTCTAATCGCCGACCCCACGCTGCTCCGAAACCGGCCCATCATCCGGATGACGAACGCCCCATCGGTGTGATCTGGTTCGCTGTTAGCATTGATTTCGGGTGCTCGCGGAGCCGATCGCGGCGTCCCACTCATCACTTTGGATGCCACAGGAGTGTACACATGACTGATAACACGATGCAGGCTTCGCTTGCAGACATCGATCCCCAGATTGCGGAAGTCCTCGACCAGGAACTGGGTCGCCAGCGTTCGACTCTGGAGATGATCGCCTCGGAGAACTTCGTGCCGCGCGCAGTGCTGCAGGCACAGGGCTCCGTGCTGACGAACAAGTACGCCGAAGGCTACCCGGGCAAGCGCTACTACGGTGGCTGCGAGTACGTCGATGTCGCTGAGACGCTGGCTATCGACCGGGCCAAGAGCCTCTTCGGTGCCGAATACGCCAACGTGCAGTCGCACTCCGGCGCCTCCGCCAACGCTGCCGTGATGCACGCGCTCGCCCGTCAGGGTGACAAGATGCTCGGCCTCTCCCTGGCCCACGGAGGTCACCTCACCCACGGCATGAAGATCAACTTCTCGGGCCGCCTCTACGACGTCGCCTCCTACGAAGTCGATCCCGACACGTACCGCATCGACATGGACAAGGTGCGCGAGCGTGCGCTCGAACACCGTCCAGAGGTCATCGTCGCAGGTTGGTCCGCTTACCCGCGTCAGCTCGACTTCCAGGCCTTCCGCGACATCGCCGACGAGGTCGGAGCGAAGCTCTGGGTCGACATGGCACACTTCGCCGGTCTCGTCGCCGCCGGCCTGCACCCCAACCCGGTGCCCTTCGCCGATGTCGTGTCCTCGACGGTGCACAAGACCATCGGCGGCCCACGCTCAGGCTTCATCCTCGGCAAGGAGGAGTACGCGAAGAAGCTGAACTCCGCAGTCTTCCCGGGGCAGCAGGGCGGACCTCTGATGCATGTGATCGCCGCGAAGGCAGTGGCGTTCAAGCTTGCCGCCTCGGCAGAGTTCAAGGCTCGTCAGGAGCGGACCGTGCGCGGTGCGCAGATCCTGGCCGAGCGCCTCCTGGCCGATGACGTCGCCAACGCCGGAGCCACGGTGCTCACCGGCGGCACCGACGTTCACCTGGTACTCGTCGACCTGCGCAACTCAGCCCTGGACGGACAGCAGGCAGAGGATCTGCTGCATGAGGTCGGAATCACGGTCAACCGCAACGCCGTTCCGTTCGATCCACGTCCGCCCATGGTGACCTCCGGTCTGCGCATCGGCACCCCGGCCTTGGCCACCCGTGGGTTCGGCGACGCCGAATTCACCGAGGTCGCCGATGTCATCGCCGAGGCGCTCAAGCCCGGTGCGAACGTCGAAGCCCTCAGCGCTCGGGTCAAGAAGCTCAGCGACAACTTCCCCCTCTACGAAGATCTGGAGCAGTACTGATGGCAGCCCAGATCCTTGACGGCAAGGCCTGTGCGAAGGAGATCAAGGACGAGCTGCGGACAGCCGTCGCGAACCTGGCCGAGCGGGGAGTCGTCCCCGGCTTGGCCACGGTCCTCGTCGGGGAGGATCCCGGTTCGAAGTGGTACGTGGCAGGCAAGCATCGTGACTGCGCCGAGGTGGGCATCCATTCCATCCGCCGTGATCTGCCGGAGTCGGTGAGCCAGGACGAGCTCCTGTCGGTCATCGACGAGCTCAATGCCGACGACGAATGCACCGGTTACATCGTGCAGCTGCCGTTGCCGTCCCACATCGACACGGACACCGTCCTCGAACGCATCGACCCGGCCAAGGATGCGGACGGGCTGCATCCGACCAACCTGGGCCGGCTCATGCTCAACGTCAACCGGGAGATCACGACCCCGCTTCCGTGCACCCCTCGCGGGGTCATCGAACTCATGCAGCGCAACGGGATCGAACTGGCGGGCAAGCATGTGGTCGTCGTCGGCCGCGGCGTCACCGTCGGCCGGTCGATCGGAGCACTGCTGACTCGCCGTGAGCACAACGCCACGGTGACGCTGACACATACCGGGACGAGGAATCTGCCCGAGCTGCTGGCTCAGGCCGACATCATCGTCGCCGCCGCAGGATCGGCTCGGATCGTGACCGCCGACGCGGTCAAGCCCGGTGCCGTCGTCCTCGACGTCGGAGTCTCACGCGAAGAGGACCCGGAGACCGGGAAGTCGAAGATCGTGGGAGATGTGGATCCTGCCGTCGCCGAGGTGGCGGCCTGGGTGTCCCCGAATCCTGGAGGAGTCGGACCCATGACCCGGGCACTGCTTCTCAAGAACGTCGTCGACGTGGCCGAACGCGCCGCAGCGGCCGCCTGAGCCGAAAGACAGTCAGAGACTGACGGCCTCCCACATCTGTGTGTGGGAGGCCGTCAGTCTCTGTTGTGCTGGTCAGACCAGTGTGTGCGCCCTTCGGCTCACTCCTCGAGGAGTTTGAGTTCGAAGAACACTCGAGGATTTCCTGCACCCGCGTAGTCCTCGATGAGTTCACCGCTGAACCCGAGCGAAGAATGGAACGAGATCGCTGCCGAGGAATCCGGCATGGTTGTCGCCTGCACCGATGAGACACCCAGCTTTCGGGCGTGCTCGATGAAATACTGGTACAGGTGCCGGCCGATGCCCTGATGGCGGAAATCTGTCCGAGCCGCAACCAGATGGATGTAGGCAGGGCCGTCATGGGGGACGACGCCGAGCAGATAGCCGACGATCTCCGAACGATACCTGGCAACCAACCCGGAGGTCACGAACTGATGGAACCAATAGGCATCGTGGTCTCCGCTGAGGTCCCTGTCTCCCCAGAAGTTCTTCTGCGCACCGAGCAGGAACTCTCGCATCTCACGGGCGTCTACTTCGTCGAGCGGGCTGATGCTCAGCTGCTCAGAATCGAAAGTCTCGTCTACGGCCATTGCGCCTCCTGAAATATGCTTCTTTCCATCACTGTATAACGCCCAGGCCCGGATGAGTAGTGCGCTCATGCCATGATAGGACACATGATTCGGATTGCATCAGTCAACGTCAACGGAGTTCGAGCGGCATGGAGAAAGGGGATGCCCACCTGGGTCGATAGTGCGAAACCCGACTTCATCACGCTGCAGGAAGTCAGGGCGGCCAACGACATCGCCCTCACAGTGCTCGAGGACACCGGGTACACCACGATCAGCCACGACGCCGAGGCGAAGGGACGTGCCGGAGTCGCCGTCATGGCTCGGAATGAGCCCGTCGAAGTCCGTGAAGGACTCGGCACGGACGGGTACTTCGATCGGGCCGGTCGGTGGTTGGAGACGGACTACCGCCTCGGCGATGGGTCGCTGCTGACTCTCGTCTCGGCCTACGTCCATTCAGGCGAGGTCGACACTCCCAAACAGGAGGACAAATACCGCTTCCTCGACCGGATGACGTTGCGTCTGCCTGAACTCGCAGAACACTCCGATCACGTGCTCATCACCGGTGACCTCAACGTCTGCCACACCGAACGGGATCTGAAGAACTGGAAGGCCAACCGCAAGAAGGCCGGGTTCCTGCCCGAGGAGCGCGCCTACTTCGACGGGTTCTTCGGCGAGGTCGGCTACGTTGACGTGCACCGCGACCTCAGCGGAGACGTCGACGGCCCCTACACCTGGTGGTCCATGCGTGGGCAGGCCTTCGACAACAATGCCGGGTGGCGTATCGACTACCAGATGGCGACACCGGCACTCGCGAAGGCAGCAGTCAAAGCAACGGTGGACAAGGCCGACAGCTGGGCCGAACGCTGGTCCGATCATGCTCCGCTCGTCATCGACTACGATCTGCCCGCACCAAAATAGTCGTCGCCGGCCGGCGATGTGACGGGGCCCGGGTCGGTGTGGAGATCTCCACACCGACCCGGGCCCCGTTTCAGCACTCACCAGCGCTGCTGGTCACGCGAACTGTGTTTCAGCAGCACCGAGCCTTCGGATTGCGGTCCTGCTCATCGGTGAGATCACGCCAGAACTCCTTCTCACCCATCGCACCCTCACGAGTGCCGTGGCGGCGCTCATAGGACTCCATGTAGTGGATGTAGGCGTTCTCGCCCATGATCTCCTTGAGATACCACAGGAGTCCCGCCGCGCCTCGGCGCAGCGAACCCCATGGGTCCTTGACGAGACGCTCAAGCGGATGTGTGCTTGCGCTGGTCATGATGTTGCTCCTCTCCGTGCCGTGGTTGCGACACTGAAGACGCGGTCATGGTCGGTGCTGCGGGGAATGCTCTTCCCACTGGGCCTGGACTTCGCGTTCGGCCTTCCTGGCGATGAGACCAGCCGGGGCGAACATCTTGGTCTCCGTGTAGGGCTCCTCGGAGGTGGGCAGCGAACCCTTCTTGATGGCTTCGACAGACTTCCACACGGCCATGATGACGACCATCGCCACCAGCAGCGCGAAGACGATCGAGAGAGTGCCCTGCACGAAGGTGTTGCGGACGACGGCTCCCATCGCCGCCGCACCTTCGGTGTTGCCCAAGGAGGTCTCTCCGGAGGCCAAGGCGTCCCTGTAGGCGAAGTGCTGAGCCCAGTAGCCGAGGGCGGGATCGGAGGAGAAGATCTTCTGCCACGACGCGGTCATGGTGACCACAAGGTCGATGACCAGAGGAATTCCCGGAATCCATGCCCAGCGGGCCAGGCCCATCTTGCACACGATGGCAAATATCACCGCCAGTGCAATGGCCGCCAACAACTGGTTGGAGATGCCGAAGAGCGGGAACAGAGTGTTGATGCCGCCGAGCGGGTCGGTGACACCCATCAGCAGGATCGACCCCCACGCTCCGACCATGATCGCCGTCGTCAGCCATGCGCCAGGGGTCCACGAGGGATCGCGGAACTTCTTGGAGAAGTTGCCGAGGGCGTCACTGAGCATGAAGCGAGCGACACGTGTGCCGGCATCGATGGTGGTGAGGATGAACAGGGCCTCGAACATGACCGCGAAGTGGTACCAGAAGGACATCCATGCGGGTCCGCCGAAGATGTTGTGGAGGATGTGTGCCATGCCCATTGCCAGGGTTGGGGCACCACCGGTGCGGGAGACGATGCTTCCTTCGCCGACGTCCTTGGCCGCCTGATCCAATATTTCGGGACTTGTCGTGACTCCGGACATGCCCAGCGAGTTGTTGATGAAGTCCGAAGCTCCCTGCGCTGTCCCTCCCGTGAGGGGTTCGGCGGCATTCATGGCGAAGTACAGTCCCTTGTCGAGGCAGATCGCGGCCACCAGGGCCATGATCGCGACGAAGGACTCCATGAGCATTCCTCCGTAGCCGATGAGGCGGGCCTGGGATTCCTTCTCGATCAGCTTCGGCGTGGTGCCCGAAGAGATCAGAGCGTGGAATCCCGATAGCGCCCCGCAGGCAATGGTGATGAAGAGGAAGGGGAACAGAGCTCCAGCGAAGGCAGGGCCTTCGGAGTTGAACGCGAACTCGGTCACGGCAGGCATCTGCACGCTGGGGTTGACGATGAGGATGCCGACAGCCAAAAGGATGATGGTGCCGATCTTCATGAATGTCGACAGGTAGTCACGCGGCGCCAGCAGCACCCATACCGGCAGGACGGCTGCAAGGAAGCCGTAGATCATCAGGCACCAGGCCAGGGTGACCTTGTCGAGGTGGAAGACCTCCGACCAGACAGGCGAGTTGTGGACCCAGCCGCCGGCCACGATGGCCAGGATCAGGAGGACGATGCCGATGACCGAGACCTCGACGACCTTGCCCGGGCGCAGGTAGCGCATATAGATGCCCATGAACACGGCGATGGGAATCGTCATGGCGATGGAGAACACACCCCAGGGGCTCTCGGCCAGAGCGTTGATGATGACGACGCCGAGGACGGCGATGAGGATGACCATGATGAGGATGATGCCCAGTGAGGCGATGATTCCGCCCGTGCGACCGAGCTCATCACGAGTCATCTGACCCAGCGAGCGGCCGTTGCGGCGCATCGAGAAGAAGAGCACCAGGTAGTCCTGAACGCCGCCGGCGACGATGACGCCGAGTACGATCCACAGGGTCCCGGGCAGGTAGCCCATCTGTGCGGCCAGGATCGGGCCGACCAGGGGGCCGGCACCGGAGATGGCGGCGAAGTGGTGGCCGAAGAGCACGCGCCGGTCCGTGGGCGCGAAGTCGCGTCCGTTGTCATTGAGCTCTGCCGGGGTGGCCCGCTTCGGGTCGGGGCGGCAGATCTTCCATTCGATGAACTTGGCGTAGAACCGGAACGCGATGAGGTAGCTGCCGACTGCAGCGGCGACGAACCAGCTGGCCGACATCTCCTCTCCGCGCACGAACGCCACCATCGCCCAACCGGCGGCCGCGACCAGCGCGATGACCACCCAGATGACGATCTTCACCGGGGTCCACCGCGGCTTCTCAACCACAGCCACCGGTGGCAACCCCTCTTCGGTTCTGACGTATTCGACCGACAAGATTTCCTCCTCGTTGAGCTCGATGACCATTCACCGAATCTTCGTTGCCCATGATCACCGACCGTCGCAAAGTCGGAGGCGAATCATAGTCGCTTGACCGAACCTTGTGAGATGCCTTGATGAATCATGTGATCTGCATCGTCACTATACCGCTTGCTGGTGGCGCACAGGTGGCGGAGGTCACCGGAGCAGAGAAGCCGGTCTTCAGTGCCGGTTTTACTCCAGTATTCCGACATCGTCGACACAGTGTGCTCGCGACTGCTGCCATCGGCGTCTCGCACGGGGGTGGTCTGCGAAGATGCGGGGGTGAAGTGGCATCATAGTTCTATGATGACTTCTTCTCAGCCACGCACAGTTTCCGGTATTCAGGCCACCTCGGACTCACTTCACCTGGGGAACTACATCGGAGCTCTGCAGCAGTTCGTGGCGCATCAGGAGTCACACGATGCCTTCTACTTCATCGCGAACATGCACGCGATCACCGTCGAGCAGGATCCGACGGACCTGCGCGAACGGACTCTGCGCACGGCGGCGCAGTTCATTGCGGCAGGCATCGATCCGGAGAAGTCGACGATCTTCGTCCAGTCTCAGGTCCCCGCGCATCCGCAGCTGTCATGGGTCCTCGAATGCACCACGTCCATGGGCGAGGCCAGTCGGATGACGCAGTTCAAGGACAAGTCGGCCAAGCAGGACCACGTGTCCCTGGGTCTGCTCACCTATCCCGCGCTGATGGCAGCCGACATCCTCCTCTACAACCCGCAGATGGTGCCCGTGGGTGAGGACCAGCGCCAGCACCTCGAACTGACGAGGAACTTGGCCGAACGCTTCAACTACCGGTTCGGTGAGACCTTCGTCGTCCCCGATGCACAGATCCTCAAAGCCACCGCGAAGATCTACGACCTGCAGAACCCTTCGGCCAAGATGTCGAAGTCCCTGCCCAGCCCTCTGGGCCGCATCGACCTCCTTGATGAGGCGAAGTCGCTGACGAAGAAGATCAAGTCTGCTGTCACCGACGACGGCAAGGAGATCGCCTACGACCCGGAGGCCAAGCCCGGAGTGTCGAACCTGCTCACGATCTACTCCTCCCTGACCTCTCGGTCGGTCGACGACATTGTGGCCGAGTACGAAGGGAAGATGTACGGCCACCTCAAAGTCGACCTGGCCGAGGTCGCCGTCGAGGCGCTCGCCCCTATTCGTGAGCGCACCAATGAGCTCCTGCAGGACCGGGCTCAGCTCCAGACGATCCTCGATGCCGGTGCTGAGAAGGCCAATGAGATCGCCGAGGTGACCCTGCGAGACGTCTATGACAAGGTCGGCTTCATCTGAGGCAGTCCCGGTTCGATCCGACCGCGTTCCCGCCAGCCCCCTTTCCAGCCCGACCCGAGCAGACCTGACCCGACGTGCGACGAGTGTGAAGGAAGAACCGTGGCGAAGAAGAAACCCGAAGAAGGACCGCTGAACCTCAGTCCGGACATGCTGCACACTGCGGCCCGACTGGAAGACCGTTTCAACGGCTGGCTGCAGAATCGCGCCACCGACCACACCTATCAGCGCACGGTCATCGCCTATGACACCTACGGTGGAACCGGGTGGGTGAGAGTGCTCGGCCGTTTGGTCCTGACGCCGACGGGCCAACCGGCGGCGGACGTGGAGGCGAGCATCCGCGGCTGGAGGTCCTTCGTCAGTGTGCCCCTGCCCAATGACACAGCGTGGGTGCGAGTCAACGACGAAGAGCATATGGTCACCGCTGACCGCGGCGGCATCATCGACACAGTGATTCCCGGGGACTTCGAGCCGGGAGAGACCGAAATCGAGCTGTGGACCGACGGGTCTCTCGTCGATTCCGCCAACGTGCGGATCATCGGTGAGGACTCGACGTTCGGCATCATCTCCGATATCGACGACACCGTCATGGTCACGTCGCTGCCCAGGCCGTTCCTGGCCGCCTGGAACACCTTCGTCCTCAGCGAACATGCCAGGTCGCCGGTGGCGGGAATGGCGGTCCTCTATGACCGGATCACCTATATGCGCCCCAACACTCCGATGGTCTATCTCTCAACGGGTGCATGGAATTCGGCGCTGACGATCAAACGGTTCCTGTCTCGCAATCTCTACCCGATGGGCCCTCTGCTGCTCACTGACTGGGGGCCGACGACGACGCGGGTCTTCCGTTCGGGCAAGGAACACAAACGCAATTCTCTCGAGCGGCTGTCACGTGAGTTCCCGTGGATGAAATGGCTGCTCATCGGCGACGACGGGCAGAAGGACGAAGAAGTCTACGGTGAGTTCGTCGACAACCATCCGGACAATGTCGCCGCTGTCGCCATCCGGCAGCTCACCGTCGGTGAAGCAGTCTGGGCCGGTGGCCGCTCGAAGCGCCACGGCCGCGGTCAGGGAGTGCCGTGGATCTATGCCCCGGACGGTGCAGGCCTGTCATCGCGCCTGACCGAACGGGGCATCATCTCCACGATCTGAGCTCGCGCCCAGACCGGTCTGGCCTCCCTGACCGGTCTCGCCTCAGAGGCGGGCGCTGAGTTCCTTCTTCGCCGCTTCGTACTCTGCTGCGAAGCCCTCGACGAGCTCTGCGGTGGTGCGCTTGGCACCGAGGACGCCGATGCCCTGTCCTGAGCCCCAGATGTCCTTCCACGCTTTGGAGTCCGAGCCGTCCTTGGTGCCGAAGTCCATCTTCGTCGGATCGGCCTCGGGCAGGTTGTCGGGGTCAAGCCCTGAAGCGGTGATCGATCCGCGCAGGTAGTTGCCCTTGACTCCCGTGAAGTAGTTGGAATAGACGACGTCTTCGGCTGCGGAATCGACGATCATCTGCTTGTAGTCGTCGACGACGTTGGCCTCGGTCGTGGACAGGAAGGCCGAGCCCACGTAGGCGCAGTCTGCCCCGGCGGCCAAGGCGGCGAGGACCGAGCGGCCGTGTGCAATGGCACCCGAGAGCAGCAGCGGCCCGTCGAACCAGGTCCGGATCTCCTGGACCAAAGCGAAGGGGGAGAGCGCTCCGGCATGCCCGCCGGCACCGGCGGCCACGGCGATGACGCCGTCGGCGCCCTTCTCCACGGCCTTGTGCGCGAACTTGTTGTTGATGACGTCGTGGAGGACGATGCCGCCGTAGGAATGGACGGCCTCGTTGACCTCTTCACGCGCTCCCAGAGACGTGACCACGATGGGCACCTGGTGGCGAACCACCTCGGCGAGGTCTTCTTCCAAGCGGTTGTTTGAGCGGTGAACGATGAGGTTCACCGCGAACGGTGCCGCAGGCCGGTCAGGATTCGCCGCGGTGAACGCGGCGTTGGACTCCCTGATCTCGTCCAGCCAGTCGGTGAGCATCGCAGCCGGACGGGCGTTGAGGGTGGGGAAGGAGCCGATGATGCCGGCCTGGCACTGGGCCTTGACCAGTTCGGGCCCCGATGCGATGAACATGGGAGAGCCGAAGACCGGCAGCCGCAGCTGGGGGAGAAGATTGGCAAAAGAATTCATAGTGCCTCCTTTGGGTGGATGAACATTTCCACTCTAACTGAACGATTGTTAAAAGTGATCACGGGAACAGAGACGACGATGGCGCAGACGAGTTCGACTCGTCTGCGCCATCGTTCATCCATTGCACTGCAGTGCCTGCCGCGGACTTCCGGGGTCAGGCACCGGGAATCAGGAATCCGTGAAGTTCGCGTCCCGCTTCTCGACGAATGCGGCCATTCCCTCGGACTGGTCGTTTGTGGCCAGGCTCGAGTGGAAGAGGCGACGTTCGTACTTCAGCCCCTGCTCGAGGGTCGTTTCGAATGCGGTGTTGACCGCTTCCTTGACCATCGCCGAGGCGATGCGGGACTTGGACGCGATCGTCTGCGCGATCTCGTTGGCCGTTGCAAGCAGTTCCTCGGGCTCGACGATACGTGCGACGAGACCCGAACGCTCGGCCTCCTCGGCATCCATCATGCGTCCGGTCAGGCACAGGTCCATGGACTTGGCCTTGCCGATGGCCCGAGTCAGGCGCTGGGATCCGCCCATGCCAGGCAGGACGCCGAGGTTGATCTCCGGCTGGCCGAATTTCGCCTTGGTCGAGGCGATGAGGATGTCGCCCATCATCGCCAGCTCGCAGCCGCCGCCGAGGGCGAAGCCGTTGACCGCGGTGATGACCGGTTTGCGGACGTCGGTGAGGCGGGTCCAGCCGGCGAACCAGTCGGCCTTGTACGCGGTGGCGAAGTCGAGGTCAGACATCTCCTTGATGTCTGCGCCGGCGGCGAAGGCCTTGCCGGTGCCGGTGATGATGATCGCTTTGACCTCGTCATCGGCGTCGAACGCGGCGGCCGCGTCGGTGACGTCGGTGAGCACCTGCATGTTCAGTGCGTTGAGGGCCTTCGGACGGTTGATCGTGATGGTGGCAACGCCCTGGTCGACGGCCGTGAGGATAGTTTCGTAGTCGCTCATGCGAACACCTTCTCTTCGTGGTCGGTGGTGAGGATGTCGTTGACTGTTTCATCGCTGACCTCGGCGAACGAGGCCGGCGACCACTGCGGATTGCGGTCCTTGTCGATGACCTGAGCGCGGATTCCCTCCTTGAGGTCCGGCCGCCGGGTCAAGGCGACGGCGGCGCGGTAGTCCTGCTCGAGGACCTCTGCCAAGGACATGTCTCCGGCCTTGCGGACGGCTGCCAGGGTGACCTTCACCGAGGTTGGAGCCTTGGTTTCGATCAATTGTCCGGTGGCATTGGCATCGGAATTCTCGTGCGCGGCCAAGGCTGCGACGATGTCTTCGACGCGATCTGCGGCGTAGCACTCGTTGATCCATCCTGCAGCCTCGGCGAGTTCGTTCTCCGGGGTCTCGGAGGCGTGGCGGGTGATGGTCTCCTCGACATCACCGCCAGCTTCGAGTTCGGCGATGAGTCCCGGGACATCGGCATCGAGCACGTAGTAGTCGGCCAGGCCCATGGCCAACGCTGCTCCCGCGCCGACCGGCTGTCCGGTCAGGGCCAGGTGGGTGCCCAGTTCGCCCGGGGCGTTGGCCAGCAGGTGGGTGCCGCCGACGTCGGGGAACAGGCCGATTCCGGTCTCGGGCATCCCGATCTTCGTGGAGTCGGTGACGATGCGGTGTGAACCGTGGCCCGAGATTCCGACGCCGCCGCCCATCGTGATGCCGTTCATGATCACGACATAGGGTTTGGGGAACTCGGAGATCGCATGGTTCATCTTGTATTCGCGATTCCAGAATCGGGCGTTCTCATCGGTTCCGGCCACAATGTCGTTGTAGACGGCCTTGATGTCGCCTCCGGCGCACAGTCCGCGTTCGCCGCGACCTGTGACCAGAACGGTTCTGATCGAGTCGTCGTCACGCCAGCTCTTGAGGGCGTCATCGATGGCGCCCACCATCTCCTGGCTCAGTGCATTGATCAGCTTCGGTTTGTTGAGCTCGATCCGGCCCACTCCGTTGGTGATCGAGGTGATCACCGAAGATTCCGTCGGCGGCGCCGAGGTCTCTGTTGTCATATCAGCCCACTCCTGTGCTCTTGCGCGAAATGATCACGCGCATGATTTCGTTGGTGCCTTCCAGAATCTGGTGGACGCGCAGGTCACGCACCAGCTTCTCAATTCCATACTCTGTCAGATAGCCGTAGCCGCCGTGCAACTGGAGTGCCCTGTTGGCGACATCGAAGCCCGAATCCGTGGCTGTCAGCTTGGCCATTGCCGAGAGCAGTGAGGTGTTCGGATCGCCTGAGTCGTAGGCGCCAGCGGCCCGCCAGAGGAGGGAGCGGGCGGCTTCGAGCTTGGTCTGCATCTCTGCGACTTCGAATCGCAGGGCCTGGAATGCCGAGAGTTCGGTGCCGAAGGCCTGCCGTTCGCCCATGTAGTCGATGGCCTTCTCCAACGCGGACTGGCCACCGCCGAGCGAACAGGCGCCGATGTTGAGTCGGCCTCCGTCGAGCCCGGACATGGCGATCTTAAATCCCTGACCGGGTTCGCCGAGGAGGTTCTCCTTCGGCACGCGCACATTTTCCATGATGACCTGTCGGGTTGGCTGCGCACGCCACCCCATCTTCTGTTCGTTGGGACCGAAGGAGAGTCCCTCCATGCCCTTTTCGAGGATGAATGCGGAGATTCCGCGTGATCCGTCCTGTCCGGAGCGTGCCATCACCAGATAGGTCTCGGAGGTGCCGGCTCCGGAGATGAACTGCTTGACCCCGTTGAGGACGTAGGAGTCCCCGTCCTCCCTCGCCGAGGTGCGCAGTGCGGCGGCATCGGAACCGGCGTTGGGCTCGGTGAGGCAGTAGCTGCCGAGGTGGTCCATCGACACCAGCGGAGTCAGGTACTTCTCCTTCTGCGCGGCATCGCCGTACTTGTCGATCATCCACGCCACCATGTTGTGGATGGAGATGTATGCGGCGACCGAAGGGCAGGCGGTCGACATCGCTTCGAAGATGAGGGCGGCGTCCATGCGTCCCATGCCGGTTCCGCCGGCCTCTTCGCTGACGTAGATTCCGCCCATCCCCAGATCGGCCGATCGTTTGATGACGTCGACGGGGAAGTGGTGGTCGGCGTCCCACTCCAGAGCGTGCGGAGCGATCTCGGAATCGGCGAATTCGCGCACCATACCGGAGATCGTCTGTTGTTCTTCGGTGAGACCGAACGGCAGGGCAGATGCTGTGCTGCGGGACATTGTTCCTCCACGGATAGGGCTATTCACGACTGAGGCTGATCGCCTACGTGATGATGTTCACCACGATACGGAGAAATTACTTGGACGTCCAACTAATTATGGTCAGCACGTCTCTTTCAGGTGCAGCAGACGGGGGTGGTCGGAGAACTGCTCAGCGGCAGAGCTTCAGACTCAGGCCTGGTCCTCGAGCTCGGACCGCAGCGATTCGAGGTGGGGGATGAGTTCGCTCAGATCGGCGCGTGCCAGCGCTGGTGAGCTGAAGACCTCGTCGTTGAGGGCGGCAGTGGCGCGTGAGGAGAGCTCACGACCGATTTCGGTCAGCTCGACGAGCGTGGTGCGACGGTCGTCAGGGTGGCTGCGTCGTTTCACGAGTCCGGCTCTTTCCAGCCGGTCGACCGAATTCGTCGTCGATGTGGCGTGGACTTGGAGGCGGGCCGAGATCTTCGACATCGGCAGAGTCCCTGATTTGGTGAAGGAGAGGAGCGTGAGGACTTCGTAGCGTGAGAACGTCAGCGCAAATGGTTTGAGTGCGGCATCGACCTTGGCCAGGAACAACTGATGGACTCTCATCACTGAGATCACGGTCGTCATGCCATCGGTGGAATCGTGCCAACCGTGGGCGAGCCACTGTTTCCTTGATTCCTCGATCGGGTCGAGTCTGCTCGCTGTTGTCTTTTCCGCCGCCATTGTCGACAGTGTAGTGAAGTGAGAAGATAAGCGCATGTGTGGTCGACTCAATATGTCTCTCGATCCGGCAGATCTCGCCGATGAGCTCCGCCTTGACGTCATCTCGTATGACTACACGCCTAAATACAACGTGCCACCAGGTTCCTTCGTGCCGATCGTCGTGGAACGTCTCGACGACAGCGGACAGCTGACGCGTCGGCTGGAGACAGCTTCATGGGGGCTGGTCCCCGGCTGGGCGAAAGACACCAAGATCGGGTTCAAGGCTTTCAATGCCCGATCGGAGACGGTCCTCGAGAAGCCGATGTTCAGGCAGTCCATCAAAAGGCGACGCTGCGCACTTCCGATCCCCGGCTACTACGAGTGGGAGACCACGGAAGACGGCAAGCAGCCATGGATGATGTCGGCGGCAGGCGCTGACCCACTGTTCATGGCCGGCCTCTTCGAGTTCTGGAAGCAGCCGGACCAATCCTGGTTGGTGTCGACGACGATACTGACTATGGAGGCAGCGGGGCATCTGCAGGACGTCCACAATCGGATGCCGGTCTTCCTTGAACGCGGGGCCATTGATGGATGGATCGATCCAGCGGTGTCGAGTGCCGAGGTTCCTCCGTTGTTGGAATCGACCCTGGCGCAGGTGGACCCAGCGAGCGTGACTCGTCACAAGGTGGGCAAGTCCGTGGGGAATGTTCGCAACGATGGTCCAGAGCTCACCGCGCCCGTGGCCTGACTGCTGACTCAGGTCTGCAGTGACCGTCTCATTGGGCGTCGGCCGGGCCCGAATAGGTCCGTTTTGCGCAGTCGGCAGGAAGTGTGTAGTGTGTACCGAGTTGCCAGCCCGCAAGGAACGGCAACAGTCGCTCTGATCAGGTTTGATTGCAGCAAATTGAAGATGAACTTCAAGTTGCGAAGATCGAAACAACACTGTAGAGTAGATATCCGCTGGTACGGCGGGCCGCAAGGCAGAAAGTACACAATTGAAACTGACACCCCCAGTGAACATGCCCAGATGTTGGGTTGTGGTGATGGGTGAGTGTTTGTGGTTTGAGAATCCAATAGCGTGTTTGTTTGAACAAATAGTGATGCCAGAAACATTATTTTTCTGGTAAGACAATCACATGGTCACACATTTGTGACTGCCCTTCGCCGGGTGGTCACGCCAGCGTGTGTGGACATGAACATTGAGCCGACTGCGGTCACCCCGTGATCGTTTGGTTGGCTGTCTTGCTGGGATTCATTCGTAACATAATTTTTTTATGGAGAGTTTGATCCTGGCTCAGGACGAACGCTGGCTGCGTGCTTAACACATGCAAGTCGAACGCTGAAACCCGCAGCTTGCTGTGGGTGGATGAGTGGCGAACGGGTGAGTAACACGTGAGTAACCTGCCCCCGACTTCGGGATAAGCCCGGGAAACTGGGTCTAATACCGGATATGACAACCGAAGGCATCTTTGGTTGTGGAAAGTTTTTTCGGTTGGGGATGGGCTCGCGGCCTATCAGTTTGTTGGTGAGGTAATGGCTCACCAAGACGACGACGGGTAGCCGGCCTGAGAGGGCGACCGGCCACACTGGGACTGAGACACGGCCCAGACTCCTACGGGAGGCAGCAGTGGGGAATATTGCACAATGGGGGAAACCCTGATGCAGCGACGCAGCGTGCGGGATGACGGCCTTCGGGTTGTAAACCGCTTTCAGCAGGGAAGAAGCCCCTTACGGGTGACGGTACCTGCAGAAGAAGTACCGGCTAACTACGTGCCAGCAGCCGCGGTAATACGTAGGGTACAAGCGTTGTCCGGAATTATTGGGCGTAAAGAGCTCGTAGGTGGTTGGTCACGTCTGCTGTGGAAACGCAACGCTTAACGTTGCGCGTGCAGTGGGTACGGGCTGACTAGAGTGCAGTAGGGGAGTCTGGAATTCCTGGTGTAGCGGTGAAATGCGCAGATATCAGGAGGAACACCGGTGGCGAAGGCGGGACTCTGGGCTGTAACTGACACTGAGGAGCGAAAGCATGGGGAGCGAACAGGATTAGATACCCTGGTAGTCCATGCCGTAAACGTTGGGCACTAGGTGTGGGGGACATTCCACGTTCTCCGCGCCGTAGCTAACGCATTAAGTGCCCCGCCTGGGGAGTACGGTCGCAAGGCTAAAACTCAAAGGAATTGACGGGGGCCCGCACAAGCGGCGGAGCATGCGGATTAATTCGATGCAACGCGAAGAACCTTACCAAGGCTTGACATACACCAGACCGTTCTGGAAACAGTTCCTCCCCTTTGGGGTTGGTGTACAGGTGGTGCATGGTTGTCGTCAGCTCGTGTCGTGAGATGTTGGGTTAAGTCCCGCAACGAGCGCAACCCTCGTTCTATGTTGCCAGCACGTGATGGTGGGAACTCATAGGAGACTGCCGGGGTCAACTCGGAGGAAGGTGGGGATGACGTCAAATCATCATGCCCTTTATGTCTTGGGCTTCACGCATGCTACAATGGCTGGTACAGAGAGATGCGAGACCGCGAGGTTTTAGCGAATCCCTTAAAGCCAGTCTCAGTTCGGATCGTAGTCTGCAATTCGACTACGTGAAGTCGGAGTCGCTAGTAATCGCAGATCAGCAACGCTGCGGTGAATACGTTCCCGGGCCTTGTACACACCGCCCGTCAAGTCACGAAAGTCGGTAACACCCGAAGCCGGTGGCCCAACCCCTCGTGGGAGGGGGCCGTCTAAGGTGGGACTGGTGATTGGGACTAAGTCGTAACAAGGTAGCCGTACCGGAAGGTGCGGCTGGATCACCTCCTTTCTAAGGAGCACACATCAGAACCCCAACGTGTCACCCGAACGTGGTGCCGGTTGGGAGCTCAAGGGTGGAACATCATTATTTTCGCTCAACCCGCACAGCGTCGTTAAGGTTCATGCCTTGTCGACGGTGTGATGATGGTGGGCTAGAACGAACACGTTATTGGGTCCTGGAATCACAAACCAACCAGCAATGGTTGTCTGTGGTTTCAACCAACAGGACCAACCCGTCCACACTCGCAGTCGAAAAAGCTGTTCGTGGTGTGGGTGGTGTTTGGTAGTGGTTTGAGAATCGTATAGTGGACGCGAGCATCAACAGCCCGAACATTTGTTTGGGTTGTTATGTAATGTGATTTTTCTTGTGAAATCTTAGTGTGAAAAATTTCGCACACACGATTGCAACCAATTTGTTTGGGTGTGATGAGTGTGTAAGAGCGCATGGTGGATGCCTTGGCATCAGGAGCCGATGAAGGACGTGGAAATCTGCGATAAGCCTCGGGGAGCCGATAAACGGGCTGTGATCCGAGGGTGTCCGAATGGGGAAACCCCGCCACATGAGAGTGTGGTGACCCGCATCTGAATATATAGGATGCGTGGAGGGAACGCGGGGAAGTGAAACATCTCAGTACCCGTAGGAAGAGAAAATAAAACATGATTCCGGGAGTAGTGGCGAGCGAAACTGGATCAGCCTAAACCGTGTGCGTGTCAAACGTGCTGGTGTTGCGTATGCGGTGTTGTGGGGAATGCGTGTTCGGTCCAGCATGACCGAGTCGTTGATGTGTGCCTTGTGTAGTCGAAGCTGGTGGGAAACAGTACCGGAGTGGGTGAGAGTCCCGTAGACGAAACATGTGGCCCCGACGATATGTGTTTGCCCGAGTAGCACGATACTCGTGGAATGTCGTGTGAATCTGCCAGGACCACCTGGTAAGGCTAAATACTTCCTGATGACCGATAGCGGATAGTACCGTGAGGGAATGGTGAAAAGTACCCCGGGAGGGGAGTGAAATAGTACCTGAAACCATGTGCTTACAATCCGTCAGAGCCTCCTTTGTTGGGGTGATGGCGTGCCTTTTGAAGAATGAGCCTGCGAGTTAGCGGTGCGTGGCGAGGTTAACCCGAGAGGGGTAGTCGTAGCGAAAGCGAGTCCGAATAGGGCGAATGAGTCGCGTGTCCTAGACCCGAAGCGGAGTGATCTAGCCATGGGCAGGGTGAAGCGTGTGTAAGAGCGCGTGGAGGCCCGCACCCACTTCAGTTGAAAATGGAGGGGATGACCTGTGGTTAGGGGTGAAAGGCCAATCAAACTCTGTGATAGCTGGTTCTCCCCGAAATGCATTTAGGTGCAGCGTTGCGTGGTTCTTGCCGGAGGTAGAGCTACTGGATGGCTGATGGGCCCCACCGGGTTACTGACGTCAACTAAACTCCGAATGCCGGTAAGGTTCAGCGTGGCAGTGAGACAGTGGGGGATAAGCTTCATTGTCGAGAGGGAAACAGCCCAGACCATCAACTAAGGCCCCTAAGCGTGTGCTAAGTGGGAAAGGATGTTCAGTTGCGAAGACAACCAGGAGGTTGGCTTAGAAGCAGCCATCCTTGAAAGAGTGCGTAATAGCTCACTGGTCAAGTGATTGAGCGCCGATAATGTAGCGGGGCTAAGTACACCGCCGAAGTTGTGGCAGCACCCCAAGTAGCCGTAATGGTGGGGTGTTGGGTAGGGGAGCGTCGTGCTGGCAGTGAAGTCGCCGTGTGAACGAGTGGTGGAGCCGGTACGAGTGAGAATGCAGGCATGAGTAGCGAAAGACGGGTGAGAAACCCGTCCACCGGATGACCAAGGGTTCCAGGGCTAGGCTAATCCGCCCTGGGTAAGTCGGGACCTAAGGCGAGGCCGACAGGCGTAGTCGATGGACAACCAGTTGATATTCTGGTACCGACACATAACCGTCAATACCAAAACACACGATACTAACCATCCAATCGTCCTTTCGGGTCTTCGGACCTGTTGTGGATGTGCGGCTGGGACCTGAGTGTGGAGTCGGTAAGCGCGAGGTGTGACGCAGGAAGGTAGCCAGGCCACGCGATGGTAGTCGTGGTCTAAGGTCGTAGCACGTGGGGGTAGGTAAATCCGTCCCCACTTTGAGTGTGAGAGCTGATGGGCGCCCCACTTGTGGTGGGGTGATCTGGTGATCCTATGCTGCCGAGAAAAGCATCGGCGTGAGGTTGTGTGTTGCCCGTACCCTATAACCGACACAGGTGGTCAGGTAGAGAATACTAAGGTGATCGAGAGAATCGTGGTTAAGGAACTCGGCAAAATGCCCCCGTAACTTCGGGAGAAGGGGGACCATCCCGGTGAAGCCAACGTGCTTGGTGATGTGCTGGTGGTGGTCGCAGAGGCCAGAGAGAAGCGACTGTTTATTAAAAACACAGGTCCGTGCGAAGATGTAAGTCGATGTATACGGACTGACGCCTGCCCGGTGCTGGAAGGTTAAGAGGACTCGTTAACCCGTAAGGGTGAAGCGGAGAATTTAAGCCCCAGTAAACGGCGGTGGTAACTATAACCATCCTAAGGTAGCGAAATTCCTTGTCGGGTAAGTTCCGACCTGCACGAATGGCGTAACGACTTCTCTGCTGTCTCAACCACGAACTCGGCGAAATTGCATTACGAGTAAAGATGCTCGTTACGCGCAGCAGGACGGAAAGACCCCGAGACCTTCACTATAGTTTGGTATTGGGATTCGGTGTGGTTTGTGTAGGATAGGTGGGAGACTGTGAGGCTATCACGCTAGTGGTGGTGGAGTCGTCAAGTGAAATACCACTCTGATTATACTGGATTTCTTAACTTCGGACCCTGATCGGGTTCAGGGACAGTGCCTGATGGGTAGTTTAACTGGGGCGGTTGCCTCCTAAAGAGTAACGGAGGCGCCCAAAGGTTCCCTCAGCCTGGTTGGCAATCAGGTGTCGAGTGTAAGTGCACAAGGGAGCTTGACTGTGAGACGGACGTGTCGAGCAGGAGCGAAAGCTGGGACTAGTGACCCGGCCATGGCTTGTGGAAGCGTGGTCGCTCAACGGATAAAAGGTACCTCGGGGATAACAGGCTGATCTTGCCCAAGAGTCCATATCGACGGCATGGTTTGGCACCTCGATGTCGGCTCGTCGCATCCTGGGGCTGTAGTCGGTCCCAAGGGTTGGGCTGTTCGCCCATTAAAGCGGTACGCGAGCTGGGTTTAGAACGTCGTGAGACAGTTCGGTCCCTATCCGCTGCGTGCGTAGGAAATTTGTGGAGGCCTGTCCTTAGTACGAGAGGACCGGGACGGACGAACCTCTGGTGTGCCAGTTGTACCGCCAGGTGCATGGCTGGTTGGCTACGTTCGGGAAGGATAACCGCTGAAAGCATCTAAGCGGGAAGCCTGCTTCGAGATGAGATTTCCAATCCATTAAGTTGGGGTGAGGTGTCCTATAGATTATGGGTTTGATAGGCCGGGTATGGAAGCACTGTGAGGTGTGGAGTTGACTGGTACTAATACGCCGATCACTCATCAACCTTTCATTTTGGTTGGTGTGTGCGTGTTTACGCTATGGGTTTTACGAGATACTTTATGAGTCACATTATGTGTGGTGTTCGCGTTCGCTGTACGGTTCTTGGACCGCTACTACATCCTTGAGTCTTTGTGATTCGGGTGGTGGTGGTTTGTTGGTTTTGCGGTGGTGATAGTGGTGGGGAAACGCCCGGTTAACCGTTCCGATCCCGGTAGCTAAGCCCATTCGCGCTGATGGTACTGCAACTTGGTGGTTGTGGGAGAGTAGGTGACTGCCGCAATATTCTTTGAGTAGAGGTCACTCCTTTTTGGGGGTGGCCTTTACTTGTCTGTGGTGGTGTGGATTTCGGTTCTTTTTGGGGCGGGGTCGGCACCACCACTTTTTGCATTCACCAATGATCTGGGGTGGGGGAGCGTTCGCTGAAGCAGTTCAGCGGGTGCTCCCCTTTTTCTGCCATTCACGGACACTGTAGTGGCTGATCATAGATCCTGTGCCAGGTGCCGGATTGTGTTGGGTTCGGCCCTGGCCGCTGGCGCAAGGGATCCTCAGCCCGGCATTGTCAGGCTCTCAAGCCGATGTCAGCCCGAGGAATCGACGGACCACCTCGGCGCCGGCAACCTCGACCAGTTCCGGACCGCGGATGATCTCCTCAGCTGCCAGCATGACCTGCTGCTCAACGCGCGCCTGCCCATCCTGCGCGACGAGCGTCTTGACCCCATTGGGCGTGTACCCGAGCTTCTCTGAGACTCTGCGACTGGCTGCGTTGCCCTCGAAGAATCCCGAATTGAACTCTCGCGCACCGAAGTGATCGGCGAACGCCACCACCACAGCTCTGCGCATCAGGGTCCCATACCCTTTGCCCTGCTCATGCAGCGCTAACCACGATCCAGTCGAGACTGCCTGGGTACGGACGAAGTCGTTTGCGCTCACGCCCTGCACGCCGACGGCATGACCGTTGACCCTGACGGTGAACTCGATCGTCCAATCATCGACGCGGAAGTTTGCTCGTGTGCTCCATTGGTACTGAGCGATGGACTGTGCGATTTCTTGAGGAGTACCGGAATCCCAGTTGACGAGAAAGGCAGGAATGTTGTTTCGCCGGACCCCGCCGGACGCAATGTCGGCCAATTCCGAATATTCCGATTCGCGTACTGGTGACAAATCCATACGTCCGCACCGTATTCTTAGTGAAAAGGGCGGCCAAACGTCTTCTAAATCCATAAACCGAGTGTAGCCGCGGATAGTTTTCGGCAACGCGAAACGCCGAAACTTGCAATATACCAAACTTGCGCCGCGACACCAGTTTGTCCATTATTCGGTCGGATCAGCTCATGTTATGCGGGTCACGGTAAATTGATCCCATGAGCTTACATCCATCACTGCAGCCAATCTTCGACACTGTGCTCCATCGCAATCCCGGAGAGTCGGAGTTTCATCAGGCGGTACAGGAAGTTCTCTATTCCCTGGGCCCTGTCGTCGACAAGCACCCGGAATACCTCGAACTCTCAGCCTTCGAACGCCTTTGCGAACCCGAGCGCCAGATCATCTTCCGCGTACCTTGGATCGATGATCAGGGCGTCGTCCAGATCAACCGTGCGTTCCGCGTGCAGTTCAACTCCGCGCTCGGCCCCTATAAGGGCGGTCTGCGGTTCCACCCGTCTGTGAACTTGGGCATCGTCAAGTTCCTCGGTTTCGAGCAGATCTTCAAGAACGCCATCACAGGTCTGCCCATCGGCGGCGGCAAGGGTGGATCCGACTTCGATCCCAAGGGGCGCAGCGACCTTGAAGTCATGCGCTTCTGCCAGTCATTCATGACAGAACTCAGCCGCCACATCGGAGAATACCGCGACGTTCCGGCCGGTGACATCGGTGTCGGCGGTCGCGAGATCGGGTACCTCTTCGGCCAGTACAAGCGCATGAAGAACGAATACGAGGCCGGTGTCCTCACCGGCAAGGGCCTGTCCTACGGCGGCTCAATGGTCCGCACCGAGGCGACTGGCTACGGTGTCGTGTACTTCCTCAAAGACATGCTCGCAGCTGCGAAGAAGAACATCGACGGACGCACCGTCTCGATCTCCGGATCAGGAAATGTTGCTGTCTTCGCAGCCGAAAAGGTCGCAGCATTCGGCGGTACGGTCATCACAATGTCCGACTCCGCCGGTTTCATCCACGACCCCGACGGCATCGACACCGACATCGTCAAGCGCATCAAGTTCGAAGAGCGCGGTCGCATCTCCGAATACGTGGCTGAACGCGGAGGACGGTCCGTCTACCACGAGGGCGGCAACGTCTGGGATATCGAGGTTGACGTCGCACTTCCATGCGCGACCCAGAACGAGCTCGACGCCGATTCGGCGCGGACCCTGGTGAAAAACGGCGTCATCGCCCTCGCGGAAGGGGCGAACATGCCCTGCACCCCTGAAGCCGTGAAGACCTTCTCCGACGCTGGTGTGATCTTTGCCCCGGGCAAGGCAGCCAACGCCGGCGGCGTGGCCACCAGCGCTTTGGAGATGCAGCAGAACGCCAGCCGCGATACGTGGGACTTCGACTTCACCGAAGCCCGACTGGCTGAGATCATGGGCGACGTTCATGACAGCTGCGCCGAGGCGGCCGCAGAGTTCGGCTCACCCGGTGACTACGTTGCCGGCGCTAACATCGCCGGTTTCATCCGCGTTTCTGAAGCGATGCTCGCACAGGGCGTCGTCTGATCTGAGTGACAGGCAGCCGGCCTCGAGCCGGCGCACAGCGGCCCTCCGATCATCTGCCAGCTTTGAAAGAAGCTGAGGGATGAACGGAGGGCCGCTGGCATTCAACCAGGCTCGCCGTCAGCGTGGCCCGATCGTCCCGTAGCCCTTGCGCCACCGCAGTAGCGGTTTGCCCTTGCTGCTGCTGGCTCCTGTACCCATCGACACGACTTCACCGACGACGAGGTAGTGTGTGGCGATTTCAAGGGTCTGCGTCTGCCGCAGTTCGAACCATGCGATTGCCTCCGTCAGGACCGGCTGGCCCGAATGCGGTGCCGGAAACGTATCGATGCCCTTGAGCGAACCATAGAGCGGCTGCCCGGATGCACCCAGCCGCTCGGAGACGTCTCGCTGGGATGAGTTGAGCAGGGAGATGGCATAGTGGTCACTCATCTCCAGGGATTCCATCATCCGTGACCCGCCGTAGATGCTCACGGCCATGGTCGGCGGGTCGTAGGACACGTCGAGGAATGAGTCGACGGTGATCGCATGCAGGGCAGTTCCGCGTTTGACTGAGACCACGGCAACAGCAGCGGCAATATCATCGCTGAGTTCGCGATAGCGTTCTGTGAGGGAATCCTCGTGAGTTCTGTCCATGGGTCTCATTCTAGGGAACTACAATGGAGCCATGACCTATCCAGCATCAGGTGGTTCAGCAACAATCGAGCGTGAGCAGTCCGAACAGCTTGTTGAACCCGGCGACCACGAACGATTCAGCCATTACGCACCCAAAGACAAGATCATGGAATCCATGGTCACGGGCACACCGCTGATTGCTCTGTGCGGAAAGGTGTGGGTGCCCACACGCGACCCTGAGCGGTTCCCCGTGTGCCCACGATGCAAAGAGATCTACTCATCGATGTCTGAAGGACCCAAGGAGTAAATGGCCGCGGAACGTCTCCCAGGGACCTCCGCCGCCGAACAACTGCCACCGGCCTTTCCCGAGCGTGCTGCTTGGGGAACGGCCGGAAAGTTGCGTGCGTGGCAGGCAGAGGCTCTCGAACTCTATTTTCGGGAACAGCCGAAGGACTTCCTCGCGGTCGCAACGCCTGGTGCAGGTAAGACCACCTTCGCCCTGCGATTAGCTGCAGAGCTGCTTGCCCAGCGGGTAGTCAACAGGGTCACCGTCGTCGCCCCGACTGAGCACCTCAAGGTGCAGTGGGCCGATTCGGCATCACGCGTCGGCATCAAACTCGACCCGCACTTCAAGAATGCCCAGGGCAAGCACGCCCCCGGCTATCACGGTGTTGCCATCACCTACGCTCAGGTCGCGGCGAAACCGGTCCTTCACCACAACCGCACCGCTGCCGGTCGCACCCTTGTCATCCTCGATGAGGTCCACCATGGTGGCGACGCATTGTCCTGGGGCGATGCAGTCCGCGAGGCGTTCGGCCCAGCAGTGCGCAGACTCTCCCTGACAGGAACCCCCTTCCGGTCCGATACCTCGCCGATCCCGTTCGTCACCTACGCTCCCGACGAAAACGGCATCCGCACCTCGGTGGCCGACTATTCCTACGGCTACGGCCGTGCACTCAAGGACTCCGTCGTGCGTCCGGTCCTGTTCCTCACCTACGCAGGCACCATGTCGTGGAGGACGAAGGCCGGCGACGAGATGTCGCACGTCCTCGGTGAGGAGACGACGAAGGACATCAACTCCCAAGCTTGGCGGACTGCGCTCGACCCCTCCGGTGATTGGATGCCGGCTGTCCTCAAAGCTGCCGATATCCGTCTGACCGAGGTTCGCCGCACCGTCCACGACGCCGGCGGACTCGTCATCGCCACCGACCAAGATTCCGCCCGCGCCTACGCGAAGATCCTCCGCGAACTCACCGGAGAGGCACCGACTGTCGTGCTCTCCGACGAGGCCGGAGCCTCGGCGCGCATTGAGCATTTCCAGAACTCCACGGATCGTTGGATGGTCGCCGTGCGCATGGTCTCCGAAGGCGTCGACGTGCCGAGACTGTGTGTCGGGGTCTATGCCACCTCCTCGGCGACTCCGTTGTTCTTCGCGCAGGCGATCGGGCGCTTCGTGCGTGCCCGCAAGCGCGGGGAGACCGCCTCGGTGTTCCTGCCCTCCGTGCCGATCCTCCTGGCATTGGCCAATACGATGGAGGTCGAACGCGACCACGCCCTCGACCGGCCGAAGAACGAGGACGAGAACGACGTCGTGGTCTTCGACGATCAGGCCATGGAACAGGCCAACCGCAGCGAAGGCGCTTCCTCCGATCAGCTGGGATCATTCGAAGCTATCGGCGCCGAAGCGCTCTTCGACCGTGTGCTCTTCGACGGAGGAGAGTTCGGCACCGGGGGAGCGGTCGGCTCTGAGGACGAGCTCGACTTCATCGGCATTCCCGGCCTTCTCGAACCCGACCAGGTCCACGAACTGCTGCGCACCCAGCAGGCACGTCAGGCCAAGCGGAAGACCGCTTCCGCGCCGCCTGCACCGGAACCTGAGGTCAGCGAACTCGACCACCGGGCGATGAAGGAAGAGCGCAATCAGCTGCAGAGCCTCGTCGGTGCTTGGTCACGTCGTACGGGTACGCCGCACGCGACCGTTCACGTCGAACTGCGCAAGGCCTGCGGGGGACCGGCTGTGGCACAGGCAACCCAGGAACAGATCCAGGCACGGATCAAAAAGCTGCAGGGCTGGTTCGTCGGCAAGAAGTGACGCCTGAGCGTCCTCAGCTCAGGTGACTCAGGTCCTGATCATTTGGGGTAGAACACTGTGGGGATCGCGGGTTCGCCGTCCTGCATGCGGCGGGCCGAACGTGGCAGCTCGGCCAGAGACTCGTCATGTCGGGCGCAGGCCTTCGTGACTCCGGCCGCGCCGATATAGGACTCATCGATCTCACCATCGACGACGAGGTCGACAGTCAGCGAACGACCATCGCCGAGGTCATCGGGCAGTGTCGGGATGCCCACGGCCTCTTCGACCGCGATGGCCCCATCGATGAGGCGCAGAGCGTCTTTGTGCCCTCCTCGTGAGGGCTTGCCTGTCGAGTTCTTCGCCACCGAAGTCCAGGCGCCCGACTCGTCGGCTCGGGCCACGAGCTTGTAGACGAGTCCGGCGGCCGGAGCACCCGAGCCGGTGACCACTCGTGTTCCGACACCATAGGAATCCACTGGCGACGCGGCGAGAGCGGCGATCGCATATTCGTCGAGGTCGCTGGTGACGGTGATGGTGGTGTCATGAGCGCCGAGGCGGTCGAGACCGGCCCGAACTTCGCTGGCCTGCTCGACGAGGTCGCCCGAGTCGATGCGCACGCCGCCCAGATTCTCACCGGCCAGACGTACAGCCGTCGCCAGCGCCTCCTCGACGTCATAGGTGTCCAGAAGCAGAGTGGTGTCGGTTCCCAAAGATCTGAGCTGAGCGGCGAAGGCCTCCTGCTCGGAATCGTGGAGAAGAGTGAAGGAATGGGCCGAGGTGCCGATGGTGCGCAGACCGTACCGGAGTCCGGCGGCGAGATTCGACGTCGATGCGAACCCGCCGATGACTGCAGCGCGGGCGGCCGCGACCGCTGCATGTTCGTTGGTGCGGCGTCCACCCATCTCCGCACAGGGTCGATCTCCTGCGGCCTGGGCCATGCGCGAGGCCGCCGAGGCGACGGCACAGTCATAGTTCATCGCCGAGAGGATGAGCGTTTCGAGGATGACTCCTTCGGCGAACGTGGACTCAATCGTCATCAGAGGTGACCCGGGGAAGTAGATCTCGCCCTCGGCATACCCTCGAATGCTGCCGGAGAACGAGTAGTCGGCCAACCAGTCGATGGTTCGCGAGTCGACGATCTGCTCGCGGCTGAGGAACGAGAGCTCATCGTCGCCGAAGCGGAAGTCCTTGAGCATCTCGAGAATGCGACCTGTACCGGCAACGACACCGTAGCGCCGACCGGCAGGCAGGCTGCGACCGAAGACTTCGAACAGGCTCCTGCGGTGCGCAGCACCCGATTCCAGGGCAGCCTGGACCATCGTCAATTCGTACTGATCGGTGTAGAAAGCCGTCGAACCGGTCCGTGTGAGATCACTCATAGGCGCGATACTACGTCACGACAGCGTCAGTGTTCTGCCGTAAGGTGGAAACGTGAGCAATCCAACGACTCCAGTTCTGGAGCCGGAGGTCGACATCCGACCGGCGACAGAACAGGCAAAGCCATGGAAGACCGTCGTCTTCAACGACCCCGTCAATCTCATGAGCTACGTCAGCTATGTCTTCCAAGCCTACTTCGGCTATTCGACCGAGAAGGCTCACTCGCTGATGCTTGAAGTCCATGAAAACGGTCGCTCCGTCGTTGCCACAGGCGGCCGCGAAGCCATGGAGCGGGACACCCAGGCCATGCACGAATACGGCCTGTGGGCCGCGTGCCAACCCGAATCAGGATCCGACTGAGATATGGCTGCAATCGATGCCCGTGGGGACGATGTCGTCCTCAAACTCGAGGACAACGAACGATCCCTCATGCTCACCGTCTTCACCGACTTGGCAGCACTGCTGACAGAAGACGACAACGAAGACGGTCGCCCCGATTCGGAGAATTGGGAGGCACGCCTCGGGCTGGTCGAACGGCCACGCCCCCAGGACCCCGCTCTGCTGCGGCTCTTCCCCGACGTCGACCCACTCGATGAAGAACGTTCACAGGAGTTCCGACGCCTCACAGAGTTCGACCTTCAGCAGGCGAAGGCCCACAACGTGCGCATCGTGCTCAACGGGCTGGCCAAGGGGCCCTCAATCACCTTGAGCCACGATGAAGTTCTGGCGTGGATGAAAGGTCTCAACGATCTGCGTCTGGTGCTTGCCGTTCGTATGGGCATCGACACCGAAGAAGCCCAGGAAGAGAAATACGCTCAGCGGGAGGACCTCGATGAGTCCGAGGAACTCACGCTGACCCTGTATGACTTCCTGACTTGGATTCAGGACCGACTCACCACTACCTTGCTCAGCGATCTGCCGGGGGACGACGACGTATGAAACTCACTGCCATCGGCACCGCCGGCTCCTTTCCCGGACCCAATTCCGCAGCCAGCTGCTACCTCATCGAAACAGACGAGGAAAAGCCGACGCGCGTCGTCCTCGACCTCGGATCCGGGGCACTGAGCCCGCTGCAGCGCGCGGTCGACACGGACGGGCTGAGCGCGGTCGTACTCAGCCATCTTCACCCCGACCACTGCATGGACATGACCGGTCTCTACGTCAAGCACTGCTATGACCCGAAGTTCTTCAACGGCAACATCTCCGACACGGGGTCGATCCGCACGAGGACAAGCGTCCTCGCACCCGCGGGCGCACAGGAACGATTGACCCGTGCCTACTACACAGATCCTGGGAAGTCCCCAGTCGCTGCCAGCGCACACGACTCCGACCTCAGCCACGCCTTCGACTTCACCGACATCGATCACGGGACCAGCCATCAGGTGGGCAGCCTGACGATCGAATCGTTCCTCGTCGACCACCCGGTCGAGGCCTATGCCCTGCGCATCACCGACGCCAAGGGCGCGGTGATCACCTACTCCGGTGACAGCGACGAATGCGACAACCTCGTCGCAGCAGCCCGCGGAGCGGACCTGTTCCTCTGCGAAGCCGCCTTCCAAGAAGACCGCGACACTGCTCGCGGCATCCACCTCACCGGCAAACGTGCCGGACGTGTGGCACAGGCGGCAGATGCCAAGTCACTCGTCCTCACCCACATTCCCTCCTGGACGGACTGCTCCATCGTCCGTGGAGAAGCAGCCCGCGAATACCGTGGACCCATCGAACTGGCCAAACCAGGCAACAGCTGGACCGTGTGAGACTCTCCAGCGAGAGAGATCACAGAACACTCAGGACGCAACAGAACAGCACCGACAACCGAAAGAGGCCCACAGTGCGCGCAGACGGACGAAATGCCGACGAACTCCGCGAAGTGACGATCACTCGCAACTGGATCAACACCGCCGAAGGATCCGCCTTGGTGGAATTCGGCAACACCCGTGTCCTGGTCGCGGCCTCACTGACCGCAGGAGTGCCGCGCTGGCTCAAGGGCCAGGGACGTGGATGGGTCACCGCCGAATACGCGATGCTGCCGCGAGCCACGGACTCCCGCAACACCCGCGAGTCCGTCAAAGGCAAGCTCGGCGGTCGCACACATGAGATCTCCCGCCTCATCGGCCGCAGCCTGAGGGCCGTCATCGACCTCGACAAGCTCGGCGAGAACACCCTCGTCCTCGACTGCGACGTTCTCCAGGCCGACGGCGGCACCCGCACCGCATCGATCACGGGAGCCTACGTGGCGCTGGCCGATGCGATCGACAAGGGACGGTCGACCGGCATCATCCCCGCTGCGAACAATCCGATCAAGGACTCGATCGCAGCCATCAGCGTCGGCATCATCGACGGTGAACCCGTTCTCGATCTGCCCTATGTCGAGGACTCACGTGCCGATACCGACATGAACGTCGTCATGACCGGCAGCGGACAGTTCGTCGAAGTCCAGGGCACCGCCGAAGGCGCACCGTTTGACCGTGAGGAACTGGGCAGACTCCTCGACCTGGCAGCCAAAGGCTGTGCCGACCTCACCGCCATCCAGTCGGAAGTGCTGGGCAAATGACCACGTTCGTGCTGGCCACCCACAACGAAGGGAAGAGACGCGAACTCCTCGCGATCCTCCTGCCTGAGTTGGGGGAGGACACGAATGTTCTCACCGCCGCCGAGGCTGGACTCGGCGATATCCCGGAAACCGGGGTGACCTTCGCGGAGAATGCACTCATCAAGGCCCGTGCCGCAGCGCAGGTCACCGGTCACACCTCCATCGCCGATGATTCGGGAATCGCCGTGGACGTCCTCGGCGGGGCACCGGGAATCTTCTCCGCCCGGTGGGCCGGCCGACACGGAGACGACCGGGCCAACCTCGAGCTGCTTCTCGCCCAACTGTCGGCCATCTCAAGCGAGCATCGTGGGGCGCAGTTCCGCTGCGCCGCCGCTGCGGTCACCCCCGACGGTCGCGAATTCTCCGCAGAGGGAGTCATGCCGGGCCGCCTTGCCACAAGCCCTGCGGGAGAACACGGCTTCGGCTACGACCCGATCTTCGTCCCCGACGGTTCTGACATCAGCGCCGCACAGATGACATCGGAGGAGAAGAACGCTCGCTCACACCGGCGAATCGCCTTCGACAAACTAGCCGCAGTGCTCGCGGCACAGGCAGGCCTCTGACACCTGCGCATTAGGCCCGGACATGCTCCGGGCCCTTCCCATTTGGTCTTCTCCACAATCTGGACAGTCACGCTTCGCCTGGTGAGAACTTCCGCTAAACTGGCGAGGCCGGTGTGCGCCCGCGCACAGTTCGGTCAGAGAAGATGAATGAACCACCGTCGGTTCGTGACAATGGGAGAGCGATGAAGACTCCGCGCATCAGAACGTGGATGGCAGCCCTTGCTGCCTCAAGCCTGATCCTGACCGGTTGTTCGGCAGGAGCATCGGACTCCGGCGAGCAGGCCAAGAAGGATTCGATGACGATCGCGTTCACTGCTGAACCGGTCAACCTCGACTTCACCTCCACCTCGGGCATCGCCATCCCCGAGGCGCTGATGGAGAACGTCTACGAGTCTCTCGTCCGAGTCGACGGTGAAGGCGAGATCCAGCCGGCTCTGGCCGAGGACTGGGATGTGTCCGATGACCGCAAGACTTACACCTTCCATCTGCAGAAGGACGTGAAGTTCTCCAACGGCGCCGATCTCACGAGCGAGGACGTCAAGTTCTCCTATGAGCGAGTGCAGAACGACTGGAAGAACGCACTGAAGTCCAAGATGGACGTCGTCGAGTCGATCGAAACTCCGGATGACCTCACCGTTGAGATCGCCCTGAAGAAGCCGTCGAACACGTGGCTGTTCAACCTCACTTCTCTCGTCGGAGCGGTCTTCGACACCGAAGGCACCGACAACCTGGCCAAGGAGGCCATCGGCACCGGGCCCTTCTCAATCGAGAAATTCACCGCCGGACAGTCGATCGACTTCGCCGCCAGAGACGACTACTGGGGTGAGGCCCCAGCAGTCGACAACGTTCAGTTCAAGTACTTCAAGGACGCTGTCTCGGCCTCGAACGCCCTGAAATCCGGAGAGATCGACATCGTCTCCAACCTCCAGGCCCCCGAACTGGCAGGAGAGTTCCAGAGCAACGACTATCAGATCATCTCGGGTACCACGAACGGTGAAGTGGTGCTGTCGATGAATAACGCGAAGGGCATCTTCAAAGACAAGAAGGCGCGCGAAGCAGTCATGCATGCCATCGACCGTAAGGCAGTCCTGGACACCGCATGGGCCGGCTACGGCGAGCTCATCGGCTCCATGGTTCCACCGACAGACCCGTACTACGAGGACCTCACGAAGGTCTGGGACTATGACCCGCAGAAGGCCAAGGACCTGATCGCAGAAGCCGGCATCGAAGGAGAGACATTCGCCTTCACCGTACCGAACCTGCCGTATGCGAAGGCCATCTCTGAGATCGTCTCGGCGCAGTTGGAAGAGGTCGGGCTCAAGGCCGATATCGAAACGCAGGAATTCCCCGCCGTCTGGTTGGATAAGACCTTCACCGAACACAAGTTCGACATGTCGGTCATCAACCATGCCGAGCCTCGGGACATCCTCACCGTCTTCTCCAACGACTACTACATCGGCTACGACGATTCGAAGATCAAGAAGATCGCAGAGAAGGCCGATACCGGCACGGAAGAGGAATACGTCTCAGGGATGAAGAAGATTGCGAAGACGATCACCGAGGACGCGGCCTCGGACTTCCTGTTCCTCTTCCCGAACCTCGTCATCGCGAAATCCGATATCGCCGGAATCCCTGCCAACAGAGTCAACGACGCATTCCGGATCGCGGATCTGAGCTGGAACTGAAGTACCCCCACCTATGATCACCTATCTGGCCAACCGTGCTGTCCAGTTCGTCTTGGCACTGATCGTCGCCTCCGTGGTGGTCTTCGCACTCATGAGCATCCTGCCCGGCAACGCCGCGCAGGTCGCACTGGGAACGAATGCCACCCCCGAGGCGGTCGCGGCGCTTGAAGCTCAGTACGGACTCGACCAGCCACCGCTCGTGCGCTACTTCGACTGGGTCGGCGGAATGCTCACCGGCGATTTCGGAACCTCCTATGTGACCGGATCCTCGATCACCCCCGTCATCGTCGGCAGCGTCCAGGTCACCGGCATCCTCGTCGTCGCCGCGATCATTCTGGCGATCGTCATCGCCGTCCCGCTGGGCACCTTCGCCGCCCTCGAGCAGCGCAACTGGATCGGAGTCACGATCTCCGCGCTGAGTCAGATCGGCATCGCCGTGCCGAACTTCCTTGCCGCCATCATCCTCGTCATCGTCTTCTCTCTGACACTGGGCTGGTTCCCCTCCCAAGGATGGATGGCTCCGGTCGAAGGACTCGGCGGCTTCCTCCTGCGCCTGGTGCTGCCGGTCGTGTCCCTGGCCCTCGTCCAGGCCGCGATCCTCACCCGATATGTGCGGTCAGCGGTCCTCGACGTCATGCGTGAGGATTACATCCGTACGGCGCGAGCAAAGGGCCTGACGCAGACCAAGGCACTGTTCGTCCACGGTCTGCGCAATGCCGCGATTCCAGTGATCACCGTGGCCGGGGTGCAGCTCGCAACTCTGCTCGTCGGCGCTGTGATCATCGAACAGATCTTCGTCATTCCCGGAATCGGCTCTGAACTCGTGCGTGCCGTAGCCAACCGCGACCTCGTCACGGTCCAGGGCATCGTCATGGTCCTCGTCCTCCTTGTGCTCATCATCAACCTCATCGTCGACGTGCTCTACCCCCTCGTCGACCCCCGGATCAGGAACGCATCATGAGCGAGAACCCGAGCCCAACCTCGGCGAGGGCCACCACTGTGATGCGGCGCCGACGCACGAAGCTGCGGCTCAACGTCTCGATGATCATCGGCGCTGTCCTCATCTTCCTCATCGTCGCCCTCGCACTCGTGTCCTTCGTGTGGACGCCCTACGATCCCAGCACCGTGGACCCGGCCGCCCGACTGCAGTCGGGCAGCCCCGAGCACCTGTTCGGCACCGACAAATTCGGCCGCGACACCCTGACCTGGGTGATGTACGGGGCTCGGATCACCCTCATGGTCGGTGTCGTGGCCGTCGGCATCGCAGTGCTCATCGGCACCCCCATCGGCATCATCGCCGCCGTCTTCGCCCAATACCCGTGGGGTGTGTGGCTAAGTGCGGTGATCATGCGCGCCAACGACATCCTGCTTGCGTTCCCTGCACTGCTGCTGGCGATCGTCTTCGCCGCCGTCTACCAACCGGGGACCGGTCCGGCCATGGTTGCCGTGGGAATCGCTGCGATCCCCGGATTCGCCCGCGTCGCCCGATCCGGGACGATGCAGGTGCTCGGCTCCGAATATGTTCGTGCGGCTAAGGCCTCGAACCGGAGCGCCCCGGCGATCGCCATCGTCCACGTCCTACCGAACATCGCCGGCATGGTCATCGTGCAGGCATCAGTGGCATTCGCGATCTCCGTCCTCGCCGAGGCGGGGCTGTCCTTCCTGGGTCTGGGCACACAGGCCCCGGTGCCGTCCTGGGGCAGAATGCTCCAGGAGTCCCAGCAGTTCCTGTCCACCCAGCCTGAGCTGGCACTGTGGCCGGGATTGTTCATCGCCCTCGCCGTGCTCGGCTTCAACCTCTTAGGCGACGGACTCCGCGACCGATTCGATCCGAAGATGGAGGCCCGCGGCAATGAGTGAGAATCTGCTCGAGGTCCGTGACCTCACCATCACACCAGCCGGCGCACAGGCACCGGTGCTTGAGAACGTGTCACTGAGTCTGGCCCCGGGCGAAAAAGTCGGCCTCATCGGGGAATCCGGGTCCGGAAAGTCACTGACCGCGCAGTCCGTGATGGGTCTGCTCCCCGAAGAGCTGCGCGCCGAGGGCAGTGTATCCCTGCAGGGGTTTTCCGGAAACATCCTTGATGCCAAGGAGAAGACCCTGGCCCGGATGCGCTCGAAACTCGTGTCCATGGTGTTCCAGGAGCCGATGAGCGCGCTCAATCCGCTGATGCGCATCGGCGACCAGATCGCCGAGTCGCTGCGCATCCACGGTGCGGTGGCCAGAGGCGACATTCCAGCTCGGGTTCTCGATCTGCTGACGGGCGTGCATATGCCCGATCCGGGCAGTGCTCGGTATGCGTATCCGCATCAGATGTCGGGTGGTCAACGACAGCGAGTGATGCTCGCGATCGCCTTGGCGAACTCGCCGCGGCTGCTCATCTGCGATGAACCGACGACCGCTCTCGACGTCACCGTGCAGAAGCACATGCTCGAACTCATCGCCGAGCGTGTGGCCGCGGTGGAGGCGGGACTGTTGTTCATCACCCATGATCTGGCCGTCGTCGCTGAAGTGTGTGAGCGTGTCATCGTCATGTACGCCGGACGCATCGTCGAATCCGGTTCTGTGCGACAGATCTTCACCGATCCACAGCACGAGTACACGCGGGGCCTCCTGGCCTCCTCCGACCTCGAAGCCACCGATGGCAATGGCAGGCTCTACACACTCAAGACCGCACTGTCCTATGCCGGCCCGGTTGAGGGCGCAGAGCCGGTTGATGAGGCCGGCCCGGACGGCGAGGACGAGCTGTCTGCTGACGATGGGGCAGCCGACGTGCGGGAGTCCGCCGATGTGCCGGAGCCGGCCGACACGCGAGAGCCAAGGGCCGCCTCGGCGGGGGAAGCGCGCACTGCCGCCGGATCTGCGCCGCTCATCGAAGTCAGCGGGGTCTCGAAGCACTTCGGCTCACGCGGAATTCTGCGCCGCAGATCCCCGGTGCGTGCGCTTGCGGACATCAGCTTCAAGGTCGCCTCCGGACAGCGCTTGGGAATCGTGGGGGAGTCGGGGTCGGGGAAATCGACCCTGCTCAACATTCTCTCCGGACTGGACCGACCGAGCTCCGGACACGTGCGGGTCGGTGATATCCGCGTGGAGTCCGCGAGCTCATCGGCGCTGAGGTCTCTGCGCGAAAATCTGCAGATCGTCTTCCAGGACCCCTTCGCCTCACTCGATCCCCGCATGACGGTCGAGGACATCGTCTCCGAACCCCTTGTCGCCCGCGGACTGAGCCGGGAGGAGCGATTGGCCAGGGTGGAGGAGATGCTGCAGGCGGTCGACCTCGATACGAAGGCCATGCGACGCTACCCGCACCAGTTCTCCGGGGGACAGCGACAGCGGATCTCAATCGCCAGGGCGCTCGTGACCCGGCCGCAGATCCTGGTCGCCGATGAGCCCGTCTCCGCGCTCGACGTGTCCGTGCGCGCCCAGGTCCTCAACCTGCTCACCGACTTAGTCGATGACTATGCGCTGACCCTGCTCTTCGTCTCCCACGACCTCGGCGTCGTCAGACATCTGTGCTCCGATGTCATCGTCATGAAGGACGGTCATATCGTCGAAGCCGGGTCGACCGAGGACATCTACGCGAACCCGCGCGAGGACTACACCCGCAGCCTCATCGCAGCCACCCCCAACCTGGCCGGTGCGCTCGCCTCAGCGAACTGAGTCCGACGCGGCGCCACTGACCCCAGCAACAACAGAAGAAAGGACGGCAGATGAGCCACACCACGCTTGCCGACCACAGTGCAGACGCCATGACCAGCGGTTACGCGTCAGGAGATTTCGACCCGTCCGAGGTCCTGGCCGCAGTCGTGGACAGGATGGACGAATGCGAACCCGTCATCAACGCTCTCCACCACCGCGACGATGAGCGTTCGAGGGGCGCGGCACAGGCCAGCGTCAAGCGCTGGCGCGAGGGCAGATCGCTGGGAGCCCTGGACGGGGTACCGGTCACGATCAAAGAGAACGTCGCCCGCAAAGGAGTGCCGATGCCCAGCGGACACGCCTGGGTCGAAGTTCCCGTCGCAACGCACGACGCTCCGATCACACAGCGTCTGGAAGAGGCCGGCGCCGTCATCGTGGGATCGACGACGATGCCCGACTGGGGCATGCTGTCCTCGGGTGTCTCCTCTCTGCATGGAATCACCCGCTCGCCCTTGGACCCGAGCCTGACGACGGGCGGATCAAGCGCAGGCGCCGGTGCCGCCGCCGCAGCCGGATACGGACCCATTCACATCGGCTCCGACATCGGCGGATCGATCCGGCTGCCCTGCACCTGGTTGGGACTGGCCGGACTCAAGCCCAGTTTCGGTCGAGTTCCCCTCGATGCCCCGTACATGGGGCGATGTGCCGGACCGCTGGCGAGGACCATGGCAGACGTGAAGGCGGCGATGGACGTCATCTCCGCCCCCGATGTCCGTGACTACTCCAGCCTGCCCGCCCAAGAGGCTCCCGCCCCGTGGGACTTCGACCCGAAAGGGCTGCGCATCGGGCTTCAGCTCGATGCCGGATGCGGAGAGCCGGTCAACCCAGAGATCGCATCCACCATCGCCGAGGCGGCTGATCGTTTCGCAGCTGCCGGAGCCGTGGTCGAGACCATCGACGCATTCATCGACGATGAACTGCTGAGAGACATGGACCTGTTCTGGCGAGTCCGCTCGTGGGGCGACCTGCGCGCCCTGCCCGTGCAGGAACAGGCCCTGATTCTGCCCTACATTCAGCAATGGGCCCAGGGCGGTGCCGATGTCACCGGACTTCGACTCATGGAGTGCTATCACAGCGTGCAGGAGATCCGTCGTCGCAGCGTCGCCGCCACAGCCGCCTACGACCTCGTCATCTCACCGGTCTCACCCGACGCGGCGTACCCGGCCGAACAGCCCATGCCCTACCCGAAGGTCAACGAACCGATGGGGCACATCGGGTTCACCATGCCCTACAACATGTCCGAACAGCCTGCTGGCACGGTCCTGGCCGGATACACCGAGGATGGTCGGACCATCGGTGCCCAGATCTCGGGTCGCCGCTTCGCCGATGAACTCGTCATGGCCGCCGGCTCCTGGTTCGAACAGACGGCCGAAGTGCCGATGCCCGTGCGGGCCGCGACGAGCTGAGAAACGTCAAGCAGCGAGGGCCTGGGTTCGATTGAACCCAGGCCCTCGCTGTCTGCACTGTCTCGCTGGGGTGGGGCCACCTCGGCGAGGTCAGCGACTGCCGTCGCCGATGACTCGAATCAGAAGTCGAAGAACTCGATTGAGAGCTTGTCCCCGTCGATCTTCACACTGCCGGAGACCGACAGCGGGTTGCCGTTGGAGAAGTAGGACGAACCGGCCTTCTTGCCCTGCACGGTGAAGTCGAACTTGCCCGGCTTCTTGGTGAAGAACGAACCGGTGTTCGTATCGCTCGAACCGAAGCTCGCATCGACCTCAGGCATGTCCTTCATTTCCCACTTGGCGGTGTTACTCTTGGCCAGATCGGCCAGCTTCTCATCGGAGCCGCCGACAGGGATCTCAGTGGGATCGAACTTGATGAACTTGCACTTGGGCTTGATGTCCTTGTTGTCGAAGCACTTCTTGAGTTCCTTCTCGACCTGTTTCTGAACTTCCTTCTGGAAGGCGCTCGTGGGTGCCAGATCAAGATTGAGCGTCGTCGGAGCCACTTCGTCATTGTTCGGCTTCTCGCCCGGGGCGAAGGCCTGAGGGAAATTCACCGCAGCTGTGTCCTTGGCTTCACCGACCCATTTGCTCTTAGGGATCGTGAAGTCGTAGTTGCCCGGATATACGGCGAAGGACGTGGTGCCCGACTGTGCCTTGTAGTCCTTGCCGTTGACGCTGAGACCATCGGCGGCCGGGATGTCCAGAGAGATCACGTTGAGCGCCGGACCCGTCAGCGTCCACTTGTCGAAGAACAGGTCCTGCTTGCCGTCCTTCTTCGCGTTCAGCTCGACGTTGTACTTGGAGCCGTCGAGGTCATAGGACACGACGACTGTTCCCTTGTCTCCATCGACCTTCGACGATTCGACCTTCGCATTCTCAACCTTTGCCGAGGACGCGTCTGTGAACTCCTTGGACAGGAGATCAAGATTGGTCCCCTCCGGTCGTGGAGACGGCGCAATCTTCTCAGCAGCGGCGAAGTCGCCCTTGCTCAAAGCTGACACGTAGTCTTTGGCAACCTGGTCGGGTCCGTAGTTGTTCTTGTTGACCGTGTTGACGACGAGGAACCCGACGAGGACCAGCACGATGACGAGCGCGACCGAACCCAGAGCGATGAAGAGAGGCATCCGGTTCTTCTTCTTCTCGGGGCGGGCATCGGCACGCGTCGCGGTTGCGGCGTTACCGGCGAACCCTGGCGCAGGTGCTGGCTGCGGGATTGCCTGGGACTGGCCCGGACCTGACCCCGTCCGATTGGCGTCGGGACCGGAACCGGTCTGGTAGGGCCCGGACTGACCGGGGGCAGACTGATACGGCGAATTCTGGGCAGGGCCCGACTGGTACGCCCCGCCTGGGTAAGGTGCGCCACCCTGGTACTGACCACCCTGCTGAGCGCCGCCCTGCTGCTGGCCATTCTGGTAGTGCCCACCCTGGTACTGGCCCGGGTGCTGCTGGCCGCCCTGCTGGGGGCCGCCGTTGTAGTGCGGGGGCTGGTTCGAGCTCGCCTGCTGCACCTCGGGGCGCGGAGGCTGGTACTGGCCCGGCTGGTTGCCGGGGGCCGAATCGCTCGCAGCGAGCGGAGGGGCCTGATCGTCGCGGTAGGACGGAGCCTGTTCAGGTCCGTTGGCTGCCGCCTGCGGACCGGAGCCGCTTGTGTCCACCGAATCATCATTGGTCTTGTCCGCCGACGTCTCCGCACCGGATCCCGTTCTGTTGTTCTCGGGAGGGTTTGTGGGAGGTGGCGGGAAATTCGGTTCGTCGTTCCCGTTGCTCATCGTTGGATGCATCCTTCGTGTCTACAAGCGTGTCCTGGCGCAATTGTACTTCCCACTGCAGAGAATCGCGTGGTCAATACCAGGAAGAGGGCGGTGAGTCAGCGAAAATGAGAGGGATGCACACTTCTCCTCACCTTCGAACCCACCGCCACCCGATCCTGCTGGGACTGTTGGAGGCCCTGCGAATCGACCTCATCGCCGTCCCCGCGGCATTCGTCGTCGCCACCGTCTTCTGGATCATCGGACTCGGATCACAGCTGCCGTACTCGATCATTCCCGAGTGGGCGTTCGCCCTGTGGGGCGTCGTCCACGGGCTGAGCGTGTCGACGATGGGCTTCGACTTCTCACTGGCTCCGAGCCTGGTCACTCTCGGCATCTGGTTCTTCTTCGCCGCAGGCGCCAAACGTCTGGTCGCCGGCATCACCGAAGAGGAATCCGCGGACGTTGAGATCATGGACGCAACAGGGTGGAAGCAGGTCGGCATCGCGGTGACGACGTACGTCCTCGCCTATGCCGTTCCGATGGTCACGTTGACCTTGCTGCTGGGGGAGGGGACACCGACACCGTTGGGCTTCCTCCGCATCGGTCTCCTGCTGCTGTCCGCCGCGGCGGCCGGGTTCCTCTGGGTGCGCGGTGTTGACGACGTACCGCGCCTTCGTGATCTCGACAGCGAGGTCTGGGAAGCTGGCGCCCATCTGGTCAAGCGACTGCTGTGGGGGTCGGCGTTCCTCTCCGTCCTCGTCATCGCCTCCGGCATCGTATTGAGGTGGGACGAACTGAGCGAATCACTGCAGGTCTACAGCTCACCTCTGTCTGCCGGTGTGGGTCTGCTCGTCATCCAGCTCCTCTTCGCCCCTGGCATCCTGTTCGCTTCACTGTCTTGGATCGCAGGCACCGGTGTCAGCGTGGGAGCCGGAGGCTCAAGTTCGGTGTTCCACACCGCGACGGGGCCGGTCCCACATGTGCCTGTGCTCCAGCTGCTCGTCGGTGACTACCCCGCATGGACGGCTGCGGCACCGGTGCTGCTCGTCCTGCTCGGAGTCCTCAGCGTCATCCTCGGTCGAAACCGTGCCCGCCAGGTGATGGGTGCTTCGTGGCCCGGGCTCGCGACCGCAGCGGTCAAACTCTTCGTCGTGCTCCAGGTCCTTGCAGTGTTCGCTCGCGGGGCCATGGGGCCACTGGGGCTGTCGGCATTCGGGCCCTCGCCGCTGACCTCGGCTCTGGTCGTCACCGTATGGGTGGCGGTGGGCATGGCTGTCGGGCTGTTGCTGACCAGGCTCTCCGATATGCAGGCGGGGTCGGGATCCTCCGATGACGAGGATGATTTCGACGACGAGGAACCCTTCGGCCACATTGCCGACGAACGACGCGCCGACTACTCCGACGAGGACTGAACCACGAGTGGGGCCTGATCCACAGTCGAGGATGGCTCAGTTCGTGCCGGGCAGTTCCTGGCCGGTGAGCTGTTTGAACCAGTCACCGAGCCCGGTCTGGTACTCCGTGGTGCATGAGAGCTGAGCCTGCTGCGTGATGGCATCACGAACGCATTCCTCATACTTCGACTGCACCGGCCAGAGGACGACGGAGGACATCGTCGAGAAGATGAGGTAGAGAGCGAGCAGGCCACCCAGGATGCCCAGTGACATGTTGCGCTTCTGCTTCGTCCTGACGACGGCCACGATGTAGCGAATCGCCCAGACGATAGCGGCAATAGCGAAACCGATGGCCGCGACCTTGAACGGCAGCGGATACGTGAACGTCAGGACCGAGGCGAGGATCAGCAGGATCAGGACCAGGCCATGTCGAGCGGGTGCGGCCTGCTTCTCCTCTTCGGGAGTGGGCGCGCTCTTCTCTTCAGTATTGTTTGGTGACGTCACACGAATAGTTTGTCACAGTCCACTGACAAAAGCCTTGACGGATGGCGGAGTCCGCATTCTGATGCCCTGACCGACAGCCGAAGAGACAAACGTTAGAATGGGTCTGTGCGCATCGTTCTTCTGGCATCCGGCTCCGGTACCCTCACACAGGCAGTCATCGACGCGTTCGCAGATGCGCAGCGGGGAGTCGAGATCGTCGGCGTCGGCTCCGACTCGCAGACGGCGGGTGTTCTCGACCGTGCGAAGGCCCACTCGATTCCCACCTTCGTCGTCCGACCCAAGGACTGCGCAAGCCGCGAAGACTGGAACCTCCAGCTGCGTGACACCGTCGCAGACCTGACTCCTGATTGGGTGATCTCGGCCGGGTTCATGCGGATCCTCGGGCCCACGTTCATCGCGGCCTTCCACAATCGCATCATCAACACGCACCCGGCTCTGCTGCCGGCATTTCCCGGCGCACATGGGGTGCGAGATGCCCTCGCCCACGGTGTGCGCATCACCGGCGGCACCATCCACCTCGTCGACTCAGGAGTCGATACGGGCCCGATCATCACCCAGTTCGCAGTCCCCGTCGACGACGCGGACACAGAAGACACGGTGCACGAACGCATCAAGACCCAGGAGCGGGCCGAGCTCGTACGGCTCCTGACTCATCTTGCCCACCACGACCTCATTATCGAGGGACGGCATGTCAGCGGATATGCCACCTCGGCGTCCCCAGTCTGATCCACTCACCAACCGCACGAAACGGCAATCGAGCCTTCAAGGAGGACTTGTGACAGGAACCCGCGCGATCAAGAGAGCGCTCGTCAGCGTCTACGACAAATCGGGATTGGAGGACCTGGCCCGCGGACTGCACGCCGCCGGTGTGCAGATTGTGTCCACCGGTTCGACGGCAGCGAAGATCGCCGAGGCGGGTGCTGCGGTCACGAAGGTCGAAGAGCTGACCGGGTTCCCCGAATGCCTCGAGGGTCGGGTGAAGACCCTGCACCCGCGGGTCCACGCCGGCATTCTGGCCGATTCGCGCAAACCGGATCACATGAGCCAGCTCGAAGAGCTCGAGATCGAGCCCTTCGACCTCGTCATCGTCAACCTCTACCCTTTCTCCGACACCGTGGCCAGCGGAGCCGGCTTCGACGACTGTGTGGAGCAGATCGACATCGGCGGGCCGTCCATGGTGCGGGCAGCGGCGAAGAACCACCCGAGTGTCTCCGTCATCACCGACCCCAGCGACTACCCCGCGGTGATCGAAGCGGCCCAGGGCCAGGGCTTCGATCTCGCGGCCAGGCGCAGCTTCGCTGCCCGCGCCTTCGCCCACACCGCCGCCTATGACACGGCCGTGGCCTCCTGGTTTGCCGCCGAGATCGCATCCGGTGCTGAGGATGCGGCAACGCCGTCTGCCGGTCAGCCCGCGTTCGCCGGGGTGACGGGGGAGAAGCTGACCGATCTGCGCTACGGCGAGAATCCGCACCAGGCTGCAGCCGTGTATTCCGATGGAACCCGCGGAATCGCCGGTGCGAAACTGCTGGGCGGCAAGGCGATGTCCTACAACAACTACACGGACACCGATGCCGCGATCCGCGCCGCCTTCGATTTCGATCGTCCCGCCGTGGCAATCATCAAGCACGCCAACCCCTGCGGAATCGCGGTGGCCGACACCGCTGCCGCCGCACACAAGGCAGCCCACGAATGCGATCCTCTGTCGGCATACGGCGGTGTCATTGCGACCAACCGCGAGGTCGACGCCGAGCTGGCTGCCTCGATCAAGCCGATCTTCACCGAGTGCCTGGCCGCGCCGTCGTTCTCGGCCGAAGCGCTGGAGCTGCTCTCGGGCAAGAAGAATCTGCGTCTGCTCGAACTCGGCGACGTCGATTTCGCACCTGCTGAGATCAAGCCGATCACCGGCGGATTCCTCGTCCAGGACCGCGACGCGTTCCAGGCCGAGGGAGATACCGCCGAGAACTGGACGCTGGCCGCAGGCCCGGCCGCTGCACCAGAGATGCTCGCCGACCTGGAATTCGCGTGGAAGGCCTGCCGGGCCGTGAAGTCCAACGCCATTCTCGTGGCCAAGGACGGTGCCTCCGTGGGCGTGGGCATGGGTCAGGTCAACCGTGTCGACTCCGCGAAGCTCGCCGTCGAGCGTGCCGGTGAGGAGAGGGCAACGGGCGCAGTGGCGGCCTCGGATGCGTTCTTCCCCTTCGCCGACGGACTCCAGATCCTCCTCGATGCCGGCATCAGCGCAGTCGTGCAGCCAGGCGGCTCGATCCGCGACGATGAGGTCATCGCAGCGGCGGAGAAGGCGGGGATCACCATGTACCTGACCGGGAGCCGCCATTTCTTCCACTGAGAAGGTGAAGGCCCACCCACGCCATGCCAGGCGTGGGCGCGGCCCGATCGCCAAGCGCTGGATCTACTGGAAACGGCGTTACGCGCACCCTGTCCTGCGCGACTGGGTTCTCCTGGGGTGCCTATTGGGCATCTTGATCGCCGCCGCATGCACCCTCATCGACTTCCATCTCGGTGCGATCGTGCTGGCAGTTGTGCCGGCAGGATTGGCGATGATGCGCGCCATGCCCGAACCCTGGGCCGAGGTCTGGACCAATCGATCCAAGACCGTCGACATCGCCACGGGCCTCATCTTCGCCGTGGTTCTCGTGGCTTTGGCGTTCGTCGTCCCGGAGTCACGCTGAAGCTACCGAGCTCACAGAATCGGTTACTTTGTGCATTCCCTGAGAAATGGGAATCTTCGGTTACACCGAAGCGGAATAGATGGCAGGGTGAGTGGTGTAAGAAGGTTCGCAAGAACCTTTTCCATTGAAGGGAGACAGTATGGGACTCGACGATCTTACAAACAAAGCCAAGGACGCCGTGAATAGCGAAAAGGGTGAAGAGTTCAGCGATCAGGGTCTGGATAAGGCTACTGACTTCGCCAATGACAAGACCGGCGGCAAGTTCGAAGACCAGATCAACCAGGGTCGCGACGGAGTCGACGGAAAACTTGGCAATGAGTGACTTTTAATTCCATCGCCGCGTCCGGCATGGAAGAAGCGCCGAGGTGAATTTACTTTCACCTCGGCGCTTCATTTATGTCTTCAGCCGAGCTTCTCGATGGGGGCGTAGCGCAGCAGCAGGCGCTTCGTGCCCAAGGAGCCGAAGTCCACGACTGCGACCGTCTTGTCGCCGACACCGTTGACCTCCGTCACGGTTCCCAGCCCGAAGGACTCGTGCGAGACCTTCTCTCCCACCGACACGGTGATGACCTCTCGGTTGGGGCGGATCCGATTCGGGAAACCAGCCACAGGAGACGAAGAGTTCGCGGACCCTGAACGAGAGCCCGAGGACCTGTTCGACCCTCGTGACGAACCGAATCCACCGCTGCGAGAGCTGCCATAGCCGCCACCGAGGCTTCCCCCGCCGTAGCCGCCGGAGGAGAAGCCGCCGCCCATGCTGGACGAGAAGGTGCCGGTGTTCTCCCATTCGATGAGGTTCTCGGGAATCTCTGACAGGAACCGGCTCGGCGGGTTGTACTGCGGCTGGCCCCACATGCTGCGTGTCTCGGCACGAGTCACAATCAGGCGCTGCCTCGCCCGCGTCAGACCCACATAGGCCAGACGCCGCTCCTCAGAGAGCTCACTGGGGTTCTCGAAGGACCGAGCATGGGGGAAGCCGCCGTCCTCGAGCCCGGTGAGGAAGACGACCGGAAACTCCAGTCCCTTCGCCGTGTGCAGGGTCATGAGAGTGACCTGTCCGAGTTCGGCATCGGGAATCTGGTCTGTGTCGGAAGACAGGGCCACCTGCTCGAGGAAGGCTTCGATCGATGAACCGGCTGTGGACGGAGCACCTGGATTTTCATCCGCAGCGTCTGCGCCTGCGTCGTCGGTGCCGTCGCCCGCATCGCCTTCTACGGCTGAAGAGCCTTCGTCGCCGGCAGCGCTCGAGCCGGTCTCGGCTGATTCTGTGTCCGCGTCATCTGCGTCTTCGTCTTCTGCAGTATCGGCCAGGGCCTGAGTGGCGACGAAGTCTTCGGCCACGGCCACCAGCTCGGCGAGGTTGTCGACCCGGGACTCGTCCTGCGGGTCGGTGCTCTTCTGCAGCGACTCGAGGTAGCCGCTCTGTTCGAGGATGGCTTCGATGACCCGTGAGAGCGGAGCCGCCTCGGCGGTGGCTGCCAGGTCACGCATGAGGTCATAGAACTTCGCCACGGAGGTCTTCGCTCGGGCCGAGAGGTGGACGATCTCGTCAAGGCGTCCCAGCGCCGTGTAGAAGCTGATGCCCTCACGGTCGGCGAAGTCTGCGACGATGCCCTCGGTGCGATCGCCGATGGAGCGCTTGGGGACGTTGAGGATGCGTCGCAGATTCACATCGTCATCCGGATTGGCCACCACGCGCAGATAGGCAAGGGCGTCCTTGATCTCTTTGCGCTCATAGAAGCGTGTGCCGCCGACGACCTTATAGGGAATGCCCGAGCGGACCAGCGCATCTTCGATGGCACGCGACTGGGCGTTGGTGCGATAGAAGACGGCGAAGTCACCGTAGGTGAACTTCTCATCGTCGATGAGCTCATCGACCCGGTCGACGATGAAGCGAGCCTCGGCCTGTTCGTTCTCGGCGACCCAGCCGACGATGGATTCGCCCGTGCCCTCCGAGGTCCACAGCTTCTTGTCCTTGCGGTCCTGATTGTTGGCAATCACGGCGTTCGCGGCATCGAGGATGTTCTGCGTGGAGCGATAGTTCTGCTCCAGCAGAATCGTCTCCGCATCGGGGAAGTCCTTCTCGAACTCCACGATATTGCGCACCGTGGCCCCGCGGAAGGCATAGATCGACTGGTCTGCGTCACCGACGACGGTGAGTTCAGCACCGGTGGCACCACCGGCACCATCACCGGCCAGGGACTTGATGAGGGCGTACTGTGCCGGGTTCGTGTCCTGGTACTCGTCGACGAGGATGTGCCGGAAGCGCCGGCGATAGAAGTCGGCCACTTCGGGGAAGGCACCGAAGAGATGCACGGTCTCAGCGATGAGGTCATCGAAGTCAAAGGCATTGGCCAGACGCAGACGGGAGGTGTAGCGCTTGAACACATCGGCGAGGACCTCGTCGGCCGGATTGTTCGGCCTGGGCATGAAGTCATCGGGTGTCTGCAGGTCGTTCTTGAGATTGGAGATTCGGTGCAGCATCGACCGCGGGGTGTACTTCTTCGTGTCGATGCCCAGTTCTTTGAGGATCTGGGACACGAGCCGCTGTGCATCCTGGGCATCGTAGATCGTGAAGTTGGACTTCATGCCCAGCACCTTCGCCTCCCGGCGGAGGATCCTCACACACGAGGAGTGGAAGGTCGAGACCCACATGGCACGCGAGGCCGGACCGACGATGGAACGCACGCGTTCGGCCATCTCCTTGGCTGCCTTGTTCGTGAACGTGATCGCCAGGACCTCACCGGGATGTGCCCGACCGGTGGCCAACGCATAGGCGATGCGCCTGGTCAGAACGGTCGTCTTACCCGAGCCGGCGCCCGCCACGATGAGAAGCGGTGACCCTGTGTGGGCGACGGCCTCGCGCTGTCGTGGATTGAGTCCGGTGAGGAGTTCGGCCGTACGTGAGTCGGCTCCCGGCGTGGCTTCTTCGATGTTTTCAGCTGCAGCAGTCATGTCCGGATCAACGATACCGTCCGGCACTGACGCAGGGAAAAGAGGTGAAGGCCGAATGCAGAAGCGGCCCCGTTCCGACCACCGCAGACTGGGTGATCGGAACGGAGCCGCCTCGGCGAATGCTCAGAGGTGACGATCAGTGGACGAAGACGGCCACCAGAACGTTGATGATCGCTCCGGCGAAGACCAGATGCGCCATCGTCGCCGAGGGATTCTTCACCCCGGTTGCCACTGCCGCGTCGGCGCCAGCTCCTGCGGGAGCACCATTGAGAGTGCCGGAGGCGAAGGCCTTCTGCTTCTTGTTGCCGATGAATGCGAAGACGGTGACGAGAATCGCAATGACGAGCTTGATGCCCATCTTCATGTGGTTGACCTCGCCGTCACCCATCTCGGCGAGACCAAGCAGAAGAATCCCGGTGATCAGCTGTAAATAGGAGCCGTGCAGCATGCCCGGGGCGACTTTGGGGGAGCGGATGAGGCTGAAATATCCACCCACGATGATCGCCATTCCGATCAGATGCAGGGCCACTAGAATCTCGCGAAGAATTTCCATACGGTTCATCGTAGTGGCATGATGGTGTCTCGTGAGCGCGGGCCCTCTACTGGCGCACGCTGTTCCGCCCTGGTGTAATGGCAGCACGCCGGCCTTTGGAGCCGTGCAGTATAGGTTCGAATCCTATGGGCGGAGCTGGCCCAATCCGACTTGCGAAGGATTCTAGAATGTCGCAGACCCGACCTACCGCCGTCATCGTTCTGGCCGCTGGCCAAGGCACCCGTATGAAGTCGACCCTGCCGAAGGTCCTGCACCCGATCGGCGGTCGATCCCTGCTCCACCACTCCATCTCGGCGGCAGCAGGTGCCACCCCCGAGCACCTCGTCGTGGTTGTCCGGCACGAACGTGACCAGCTCGTCTCCCACCTCGAATCCCTGCCGATCAATTCGACGCAGACCGTTCTCATCGCCGATCAGGACGAGGTCCCCGGCACCGGCCGCGCCACCGAATGCGCGCTGACCCAGCTGCCCGAGGACCTCTCCGGCACCGTGGTCGTGACCTACGGTGATGTGCCGCTGCTGACCGCGGACACGATCAACAGCCTCGTCGAGGTCCACGAGTCCTCGCACAATGCCGTCACGGTCCTTTCCGCCGAGGTGGACGATCCCACCGGCTACGGACGCATAGTCCGCGACGCCTCCGGTGCGCTGCTGCGCATCGTCGAGCAGAAGGACGCCAGCGATGACCAGCGCAGCATCCGGGAGATCAACTCCGGCATCTACGCTTTCGACGCCGCGGCACTGCGGGACGGTCTGGCCTCACTGACCACAGACAATGCCCAGGGCGAGAAGTACCTCACCGACGTCATCGGATTCTCCCGCGACGCCGGACACTCCGTTGCCGCCACGGCCACCCAGGATCTGTGGCAGGTCGAGGGTGCCAACGATCGCGTGCAGCTGGCCAACCTCGGCAAGGAACTCAACCGCCGCGTCTGCGAGAAGTGGATGCGCGCAGGAGTGTCCATCATCGATCCCGACACCACCTGGATCGACATGGATGTGTCTCTGGGCGAGGACGTCACCATCCTTCCCGGAGTTCAGCTCCTCGGCGCCACCGACATCGCCTCCGGTGCCGTCGTCGGCCCCGACTCGACGCTCAAGGACACCGAGGTGGGTGCCGGGGCACAGGTCGTGCGCACCCATTCGGAACTGGCCGTTGTGGGCCCCGGAGCCAAGGTCGGACCGTTCGCGTACCTGCGACCAGGGACCAACCTCGGCGAGGATGGGAAGATCGGCACCTTCGTGGAGACGAAGAACGCCGACATCGGACGGGGCGCGAAGGTGCCGCATCTGTCCTACGTCGGCGATGCCGAGATCGGTGAGGGCTCCAACATCGGTGCCGCATCCGTCTTCGTCAACTACGACGGTGTCAACAAGCACCGCACCGTCGTCGGAAAGCACGCACGCATGGGCTCGGACAACATGTACGTCGCCCCTGTCACAGTAGGCGACGGCGCCTACTCCGGTGCGAGCACAACAGTGCGCAAAGATGTCCCTGCGGGAGCGCTTGCCATAACCGTGGCGCCACAGCGTAACCTGGAGGGCTGGGTCGTCAGCAACCGCCCCGGCACACCTGCAGCGCAGGCAGCCGAGGCCGCATCTGAAGGGGAACCGGCAAGTGAATGAAATAACGACGGCGGGCGAAAAGAAGCTCGTCCTGGTCAGCGGGCGCGCGAACAATGAGCTCGCTGAGCAAGTCGCAGAGAACCTGGGGACGGAACTTCTCCCCACTGACATTTACAACTTTGCCAATGGAGAGATCTACGTCCGGTTCTCCGAATCGGTCCGCGGCACTGACGTCTTCGTCCTGCAGTCGCACAGTGCACCGATCAACGAATGGCTGATGGAACAGCTCATCATGGTCGACGCACTCAAACGCGCATCCGCCAAACGAATCACGGTCATCGCACCGTTCTTCCCCTACGCCCGCCAGGACAAGAAGCACCGCGGCCGTGAGCCGATCTCGGCTCGTCTCGTCGCCGACCTGTACAAGACGGCCGGTGCCGACCGCATCATCACCGTGGACCTGCACACCGCGCAGATCCAGGGTTACTTCGACGGACCGGTCGACCACCTCATCGCGATGCCGATCCTCGCCGGCTACGTCAAGGACAAGTACCCGACCGACCTCGCTGTCGTCTCACCCGACGCCGGCCGCATCAAGGTCGCCGAGAACTGGTCGAACTCGCTGGGTGGAGTGCCGCTGGCATTCATCCACAAGACTCGCGACATCACTCGTCCGAACGAGACCAAGGCCAACCGCGTCGTCGGTGAGGTCGAGGGCCGCACCTGCGTCCTCGTCGATGACATGATCGACACGGGCGGAACCATCGTCCAGGCTGCCGATGCCTGCATGGCCGCCGGCGCCACCGGAGTCATCGTGGTCTCGACGCACGCAGTGTTCTCCGGCCCGGCCGTCGAGCGCCTGTCGAACTCCGTGGCACAGGAAGTCATCGTCACGAACACACTGCCGCTGACCGAGGACAAGATGTTCGACAAGCTCACCGTGCTCTCGATCGCTCCGCTGATCGCCCGCGCCGTGCACGAGGTCTTCGAAGACGGATCGGTGACCAGCCTCTTCGAGGTCTGAGACACTTTCTGCCGACGTTTCATCCGAATCGAACCCCGAGCCGATCTTTCGGCTCGGGGTTCGTTCTGCCTCGGGCGGTTCCCTCTACACTGGAGACAACAGAGTGAAGGGAACCGTGACGATGTCGTCCCACGATTACAATCGGTACCGAGTCAGCGTCTCCGGCGGCGAGCTGTCCGTCGGCGTCTGGGAGCCGGTGGCCTTCGGGCCCGGCCGCGTCCCCACCGTGTGCGTCATCCACGGCATCACCTCGAACCATCTGTTCTTCGCCGGTCTGGTCTCAGCACTGCCCGGGGTGCGCATCATCGGCCCCGACCTGCGAGGACGCGCCGATTCTCGCCTGCTGGGCCCACCCTTCGGGATGAAGGCCCATGCCGAAGACGTTCTCACCGCCATCGATACCTTCGCCGAACCCGGACCGGTCACGCTGGTCGGACATTCCATGGGCGGGTTCGTCGCCATGACCCTGGCCGGGATGGGCGCCGGGGTCGATTCCGACGCCGAGGTGGCCGACCGTTTCCGTGGACCTGTCCTCATCGACGGGGGACTCCCGCTGTCCGTGCCGGAGCCAGGCAGCGGCAGCGGCTCGCAAGCGCTCGATGATCTCTACGACCAGGACCTGGACACCGATGATCTCATCGCCCCGGTCCTCGGTCCGGCCGCCGAGCGGCTGTCGATGTCCTTCGGCTCGGTCGAGGAGTACCTTGCCTTCTTCGCCGCGCACCCGGCGTTCGTCGACGGCCTCGACACCGTGGCCACGGAGAGCTTCGTCTACGACCTTGCGGCCAAGGACGATCACAGCTTCCAACCCTCCACTCCTGTCGAGGCGATGCAGGCCGATTTCGCCGACATGTACTCCGGGGGTGCCTACCGCAACTCCCTGGCGGCGGTGATGAGCAGCCAGCGGCGCCAGGCCGATGTGACGTTCCTCTTCGCCGAACGTGACCTCGTCGCTTCCGAACCAGGGCTCTACCCGCCTGAACTCGTGGCTTCCTACCAGCAGCGGTGGGAGGAGATGACCGTCGTCGACGTACCGGGTACGAACCATTACGACATCCTGCTCACCGAGACCGCCATCGATGCCTGCGCGAAGGCGGTGGTGGCCCGACTTGGTGCCATCGGCGACGGTGAACTAGAATGATGGGGTTGCCTCGGCGAGGGAAACACATGTTTCCGTTATCGACGCGGTCCTGACCCACAACGCTGACCGGCCCATTTCGGCCGAATTGAGCAGCGACAGTGCGGTTGAAGGCTGTTTCGCCGTGGTGCTGGCAAGATAAGGACACCACGAAGGAGAGAAAATGGCTGACTTCAAACTCATCGCCGAACCCCGCAATGAATTCGGCAAGGGCGCTGCCCGCCGGACCCGCCGCGCAGGACGTATCCCCGCAGTCGTCTATGGACACGGCGGAGACCCTGTGCACATCTCAGTTGACGGCCACGCCACAATGATGGCCCTCAAGCACGCCAACGCTCTGTTCGAGATCGAAAGCACCGACGGTGCCAAGAACGTTCTCGCCATTGCCCGCGACGTGCAGACCGACGCTGTCACACGTGAGATCGAGCACCTTGACCTCATCATCGTCAAGCGCGGCGAAAAGGTCGAGGTCGACGTTCCCGTTCACATCATCGGCGAATCCGCACCGGGCACCATGGTGCAGCAGGAAGAGTCGACCATCCTCATCAAGGCCGACGCCACCAAGCTCCCTGAGTACATCGAGGTCACCGTCGACGGCCGCGCCGCCGGTGAGCACGTTCTGGCCGGACAGGTCGCACTGGATTCGGGCATCGAACTCGCCGCCGATCCTGAGCTGCTCGTCGTCAACGTCTCGGAAGAGGCTGAGATGGACACCGAGTCGGATGCAGAAGAGACCGCCGAAGAGTCGACCGAGGAAGCTGCAGAGGGTGCAGAAGAGGAGAAGACCGAGGACGAGTGACCTCGGCTTCTGCGAATGCGCCAGCATTCTGGGCGCAGCCTGAGCTATGAATTCGGTGGGTCGTTGACGAAACGGCCCACCGAATTCGTTTCGCGCACACAGAACAGATCGCAGACACGGAACAAGCAGAGACGCCTGAACATTCAGGCGACCTCGATGGGCAATGACACAGTACGAGCAAAGGACGACGATGACGAACGAAGCGTGGCTGGTCTTCGGCTTGGGCAATCCCGGCCCCAAATACGAAACGACGAGACACAATGTCGGGCAGATGGTCATCGCCGAACTCGCACACCGCATCGGAGTCAACCTCACCCGCACGAAGCTGCGCGCCAACGTCGGCACGTCCCGACTGCCGACAGGGTCAGTCCCCGGCGTTCCCGGACCGCGAGTGGTGCTGGCCACCTCCACGGGCTATATGAACGAATCGGGCGGGCCGGTCAGGCAGCTCGCCGACTTCTACTCGATCGACACCGACCGGATCATCGCCGTCCACGATGATGTCGACATCCCCTACGACACGATCAAAGCCAAGGTCGGCGGGGGAGAGGGCGGACACAACGGACTGCGATCAATGACCTCGGCGCTGGGGACGAAGAACTACCCGCGAATCCGCGCCGGAGTCGGACGACCTCTGGGTCGCCAGGACACCGCCGACTATGTGCTCAAGCCCTTCTCCAAGGACGAACGTGCAACACTGCCGATCTTCATCTCGGACATCGCCGACGCCGTGGAGATGTACATCGTCGAGGGACTCGAGAAGGTCCAACTCAAATACCACTCGAAATGACGGTGACGGTCACTGCTGGGCAGTCGGTGTCTTCCCTGAAGTGCCACCCTGACGTTTGCGGTGGATGATCCAGGCGGCGAAGACGCCGCCGACGAAGCCGAAGAGATGACCCTGCCAGGAGATCCCATTGGTCTGGGGCAGCATCCCGAAGATCATCGAGGCCCCGAAGGTGATGAAGACGAAGAAGCCGATAGCGAAGTAGACGATCTTGCGGAGCATGTCGTCGGTGAACCAGGTCCGCACCGCCAGGTATCCGAAGAACCCGAACACGATGCCCGAGGCACCGACGATGTGCTGCCCGACCGGCAGAGTCGTCAGCCAGGCGCCGAGGCCGGAGACCACCGCCGTGATGGCGGTGACGAGCCAGAATCGACGTTGGCCTTCAACGGCGATGCACAGGCCGAGGATGAGGAACGGGAACGTATTGGCCGTGAGGTGCCCGAATCCCGAATGCAGCAGGGGAGAGGTCACCACTCCGTAGAGCGACAGCGGGTTCCAAGACTGCAGGCTGAGCATGTCGAGATCAGCAGGCAGGATGGTGTCGACGATCTCAATCACCCACATGAGCGCCAAAAGGACGACGACGGGGACGAAGCGCGACAGCTTGTGATCGCGGGTCACGGTTGTGCGCAGATTGGCGACCTTGGGCGGTCCTGCCGGTGTGTGGCCGCCTGACCTGGGGGAATCGGAGGCGGTTGAATCATTGCCGAAGATGAACTGGGATTCTGCGGAGGTGAAGCGAGGGGACTGGTCGGAACTCATGTCTCAATTGTGAGTGATGAAGCTTGGAGAACGCCGAAGAACCGGGGCACAGAGACAATCGTGTCCGTTCCGTTAGGCCCGTTACAGTCTTGAGATCTCGGGGATTTCACTCCACCGATGTGCTGCCGATCGCCTCCTTGTTCTCATCCAGAGCCTCGACGACGATCCGAGAACCGGTGGGGGAGACATCGGCAGCGGTCTCGAAGCCTTCTCGATCGACGACCGCGGTCTCTGTCAGCTGTTCCTCGCTGTCACCGCTGAGGATGCGCCAGGACTCGACCTCGGTCGCTCCGTTCCAGCTCATATGCACGCGCGTGATGCCCTCGCCTGGTTCGGACTTCGTCGCAGTCGGCGGGGCCGAGGGGGTCGCCTGCCAGTCGAAGCGGTAGGCCCGATAGTTCGAGCCGCCTGTGAATGTTGCGTCGTAGAGCAGCTTGCCATCGTTGGTGAACTCTGAGAAGTGCGGTTCTGAACCCCATCCGATGAGCACGTTGCCATTGTCCAACTCCTGGAAATTGCCCTGACTTCCCGATGAACGATCATCAGGAGCCGGGTACTCGGTGACGACCGTGGCCTTCTTCGCCTCTTCATCCACGTCGAGACGCAGCCCTCGAGAATCGCCGAGGCGGGGCGCGGCCTGATTGTCGAAGAGAGTGATCATGCCGTCATCACGGCGTTGCGCATCGTGTTGCCAGGCGAAGGTCGCGCCCTCGCCCATCTCGAAGTCACTGGCGGATCCGCCCAGCACCCAATGCAGGTCAGCGTTTCTGCGATCGAGCTGATAGATCGCATGCGTGTTGCGGGCAGAGACGAGCAGAGACTTCCCATCGTCGTCGATGGAGACCGAGTTCAGATGAATGTAGTCGAAAGGTTCCTCCTCGGTGCCTTCGCCGTCCTTGAGCTTCGACTCCGTCTGCTCGACGGGAACGTCATCAAGAGTCCGCCATTCCACCACGGGTTCACCGGTGGCGATGTCGACCTCCTGGACGACTCCCTCCCAAACCCAGCCGTCCTTCGCACCTCCCACAGAGCTGAGATCCGTCTGAGTTTTGATATAGGACAGGAGGAGCATCGTGTCGTCGTCGGTGATCGTCGTCTCGTGCAGATCCGAGGTCTTGTGGGCCAGGTCCCCGCCCATGCCGACCCGGGCGATCTCGTTGTAGCTGTCATCGAGCATGACGACCTCGCCGGCTGTTTCCGGGGTCTGCGCCAGACCTTCCCACCAGGTGAGGACTGGTTCGTCCTGGTACTCCTGGACCCGCAGGTCCCACATCTGTCCCGAGCCCTGCCGCGCCCAGACCGGTTGTCCGGCCGAGTCGAGGATGAGTCCGCCGACCCATGACTCCTCGTCAGCGGCGGTCTGCCCCTTAGGGCCGAGGAACGTCTTGAGGTCCTTCTCCTCCTCCGGCGGGGCAGAGCTGACGTTGAAGTCGAACTTCGGCGGATTGAGATCGGGTCTGCTGTGAAAATCCCAACGTTCGGCTTGGGGAACTTCTTCTCCAGCAGTGCATCCTGACAGGAGCAGCGTCGCGGCCGCCACAGATGCGAACAGAGCGCGGTAAGACATAGTCTCATCTTCACACGTTCGTGCGTGCAGAGGGCGAAACGGTCGCTGTCGTTTCTCGTGTCCGGCCCGTGGCATAGAATTGCATGGTGCTCAACGGACTCGATCTCACACGCCAGAACCCCACCATCACTGACCTCGTCTCAGCGTTCAACGACCCGGAGACCACCGGTGGGACGATCGATGCGATCAGGGGACTGTGGCCATCGATCCTGCGCCGCACGCTCGTGTCCGGCGATTCCGATTCGACCACCTCGGCGCCGCAGCTCATCGTCACGGCCACCACCCGTGAGGCCGAGGACCTGGCCCGGTCACTGGCTGACTGGGTGGCCGAAGATTCGATCGCGATCTTCCCCAGCTGGGAGACCCTCCCTCACGAGAAGCTCTCACCCCGGTCCGACACCGTCGGGCAGCGCCTGCAGATTCTGCACCGCCTGGCCCACCCCAGCCCGGACCGACACCTGGCCTTCATCATCGCCCCGGTCCGCGCCTTCCTGCAGCCCTTGGTCAAGGGACTCGGCGACATCGAGCCGGTGGAACTGGCCGTCGGTGACGAATACGAGATCGACCAGCTCTCCCAGCGACTGACTGAACTGGCCTACTCACGTGTGGACATGGTCTCCCGCCGAGGTGAGTTCGCAGTTCGTGGCGGCATCGTCGACATCTTCCCACCGACGGACAAACATGCCCTGCGCATCGAATTCTTCGGTGACGAGATCGACGAGATCCGCGAGTTCTCCGTCAGCGATCAGAGATCCATTCCCGCTGAGGCGGACGCTTCGCCCCTGACCCTCTCGGCACCGCCCTGCCGTGAACTCCTGCTCACCGACTCTATCCGAGAACGCGCAGCCGCGTTGTCACAGACGCTGCCGGCTGCCTCGGACATGCTCGACAAGATCGCCGGCGGAGTCGCCGTCGAAGGCATGGAATCGCTGTCTGCCGTATTGGCCGATGGCATGGAGCCGATCATCGCTCTGCTGCCCGCAGCCACGAAGATCATCATCACCGAACCCGAACGAGTCCACGCCAGGGCCGCCGACCTCGTCGTGACGACGAACGAATTCCTTGAGGCCGCATGGTCCGGGGCGGCAGCCGGCGGCGAATCCCCGATCGATCTGTCCGCAGCGACATTCCGGACGATGGAGGAGATGGAGGAAGGCGCTCGCCTCATCGGTCTGGCCTGGTGGGAGCTCGGCGGCTTCTCCACCGATGAAGAACTCGTCTCACCCACCCAGAACCTGTTCCCCGTCCCGGCTCGGGCACCTCGAGGATATGCCGGCGACGTCGAAGCGATCCTCACCGACGTCAAGGGACTCATCCACGACAAGTGGCGCATCCTCGTCCTCACCGAAGGCCAGGGACCGGGCCAGCGCATGGTCGAGGTGTTCTCGGAAGCCGGAGTACCGGCGACCTTCGTCGATGACCCGAATGACCTCGCCGAGGCCCTGGTCACCGTCACCACCGCCGCGCCGTTCGGCGGGTTCGTCTTCGACGACCTCAAACTGGCCGTCCTCACCGAAGCCGATGTGCTCGGACGCGCCGCCGCCACCTCGACGAGGGACATGCGCCGCCTGCCCACTCGACGCAAACGCAACCAGGTGGACCCACTCAACCTGGCGCCCGGGGACTACGTGGTCCACGACCAGCACGGTGTCGGCAAATTCGTTGAGATGACGCAGCGGACGACGGGCAAGGGCCCGAACAAGCACACACGCGAATACCTCATCCTCGAATACGCCCCGGCCAAGCGTGGACAGCCCGGCGACCGCCTGTACGTACCCAGCGACGCACTCGACCAGGTCAGCCGGTACGTGGGCGGGGAAAGCCCGAGCCTGAACAAGATGGGCGGTGCCGACTGGTCGACGACGAAGGCCAAGGCCAGGAAGGCGGTCAAGGAGATCGCGGGCGAACTCGTCCGCCTCTACTCCGCTCGCCAGGCCACGGTCGGCCACACATTCGGACCCGACACCCCGTGGCAGCGTGAACTCGAGGACGCCTTCCACTATGTGGAGACCGCCGATCAGCTCACGACCATCGACGAGGTCAAGGGTGATATGGAGAAGTCGGTCCCCATGGACCGTCTGATCTGCGGCGACGTCGGCTATGGAAAGACTGAGATTGCAGTCCGTGCCGCGTTCAAGGCGATCCAGGACGGCAAACAGGTCGCCGTGCTCGTGCCCACGACGCTGCTTGTGCAGCAGCACTTGGAAACCTTCGCCGAGCGCTACTCGGGATTCCCCGTCACCGTCGGTGCGCTCTCGCGTTTCCAGACGAAGCAGGAGTCGGACAAAGTCGTCGAGGACCTGGCCGCAGGCAAACTCGATCTCGTCATCGGCACGCACAGGATCCTCAGCGGCGAGGTGCGGTTCAAGAGCCTTGGGCTGGTCATCATCGACGAGGAGCAGCGCTTCGGCGTCGAACACAAGGAGACGCTCAAGGCGATGCGCACGAATGTCGATGTGCTCGCCATGTCCGCCACCCCGATCCCACGCACACTGGAGATGGCGGTGACCGGCATCCGCGAGATGTCGACCTTGGCCACGCCCCCTGAAGAGCGTCACCCTGTCCTGACCTATGTGGGCAAGAAAGAAGACCAGCAGATCAAGGCCGCCGTCCGTCGTGAGCTCATGCGCGAAGGTCAGGTCTTCTACATCCACAACCGGGTCAAGGACATCGAGGCCGTGGCCGGCCACATCGCCGAACTCGTTCCTGAAGCGCGCATCGCCATTGCGCACGGAAAGATGAATGAGACCCGCCTGGAACAGGTGATCGTCGACTTCTGGGAGAAGAAGTTCGATGTGCTGGTGTGCACGACCATCGTCGAGACCGGAATCGACATCGCCAATGCGAACACCCTCATCATCGATCATGCCGATCGTTTCGGCCTCTCCCAGCTGCACCAGCTGCGCGGCCGCGTGGGTCGCGGCAGGGAACGTGCCTATGCCTACTTCCTCTACCCGGCTGACACTCAGCTGACAGAGACCGCCCATGACCGGCTGACGACGTTGGCCGCTCACACCGAGCTCGGTGCCGGAATGCAGGTGGCCATGAAGGACCTCGAGATCCGCGGTGCGGGCAACCTCCTCGGAGGCCAGCAGTCCGGGCATATCGAGGGGGTCGGCTTCGATCTCTACGTGCGTCTGGTCGGCGAAGCCGTCGCGAACTTCCGCGGCGAGGACACGGAGCCCGAGGCCGATATGCGCATCGAGCTTCCCGTCGATGCTCACCTGCCGGCAGAGTACGTCGACCATGAACGACTGCGCCTCGAGGCCTATCGGAAACTTGCGGCAGCGGCGAACGAGACCGAGCTGCAGGAAGTGCTGGACGAACTCGTCGACCGGTATGGGCCCTACCCGGAGTCCGTGGGTGTGCTGGCGGACGTTGCCAGGCTGCGGATCAGAGCCAAGGCCTCGGGCGTCAACGACGTCGTCGTGCAGGGCAACTTCGTCCGCTTCGGTCCGCTCGAACTTGAGGATTCGCAGGTGGTACGGCTCAAACGGCTCTACCCGAAGTCTCTGCTCAAGCCGGCGATCAGGTCTGTGCTCGTACCCAAGCCGATGTCCGGCAGCGGCTTCGACGCGAAGGAGATGACCGATTCCGACATCGTGCGGTGGGCCCACCAGTTCCTCGACGCGATCGTTCCGGTCGTGACCTCCGAGGTCGTCGAAGCCGGAGTGTGATCGCGGCGAGGTCGCAGGACGGGATCGGTGATGATCGACGCGAGGACGATCTGCACGTATTCTGAAAGTTCACATTCGACCGCTCCAGCTAGCGTAGAGTGCGAATACGGGTACAGACGTACCGGACGACTTAAGGAGAGCCACCATGGGTTTTGACGACAAGTTCGACAACAAGACTGAAGAATTCTCCGGCAAGGCAAAGGAGACCGTCGGTGACATGACCGGCGACGACGAGCTCAAAGCTGAAGGGTCTGCCGATCAGCTCAAAGGCAAGACCAAGCAGGTTGGCGAGAAGGTCAAGGACCTCGGCAAAGACGTCAAGGACAAGTTCAGCAAGTAATGAGGAATTCGGCCCCCATCGCACCCGCGGTGGGGGTCATTCTTTTGGTTCGGTCCGCTGTGTGGTCCGAATCTTCACAGCGTCACCCTCACAGCAACGCAGGAATCGGAAGGCGGCACGGCAGTGGAGCAGGCAGAGGCAGCGGGCAAGAACGACACCTCAAGCACTGATGTCCTCAGAGCCGGGACCGGGGTCGGCTCCACCGGCGTCACTCCGGCACAGACCCAGGGAGTGATCGAGGCGATGGCGACTCTGCGTCGCCGGTGCCCCTGGTCGAGCCGGCAGGACCATGGAAGTCTCGAGAAGTTTGCACGCGAAGAGACCGAAGAGCTCATCGAAGCGCTCGAAGACTACCGCAGCGACGCCAGTTCTGCCCACAGGGTGGCCGTTGTCGAGGAGCTCGGAGACGTCTTCTACCAGGTCCTCTTCCACTCGGCCCTGCTCGATGAGAGCGGTTCAGCTCCCTATGGCCACACGTTGGGACTCATCATCGACGGCCTCGAAGAGAAGCTCATACGGCGTCACCCCCTGGCTTTCGGGGAGGACAGCCGTGACGACGAGATGCCTGAGCTCGAAGACGTCGAACGCGAGTACCGCCGAATCAAGACCGAAGAGAAGCAGCAGAAAGACGATAATCAGTGAGCTTGGATCGCATCGACATCGAAGGCACATTCAATTTCCGCGACATCGGGGGAACGCCCACCTCGGCGGGCGAGATGACCATCGCCACAGGCAAGGTCTACCGCGCCGACGGACTCGCCCAGCTCACCGACAGGTCGCGTGCCGACCTCAGAGCACTCGGCATCACCACCGTCGTGGATCTGCGTGATGTGGGGGAGCGGTCCAAGCTGCCCGACGCTGTTGCGGGACTCGACGTGAACCACATCGAGCTGCCGATCTTCGATGACCATTTCTTTCCCGCGAAGCAGCTCAGCCGCGAGGAGATGAAGAAAGCCGCCGAGGCGACCGGCATGGACCTCTCAGATCGCTCGCTGAGCAAGATCTATGACCTCATGATCGGCCATTTCGGGACCCGCCTGGCCATGGCCGTCGACGTCGTTGCACAAAGCTGTGGCGAGGCAGTGGTCTTCCACTGCTCTGCCGGCAAAGACCGGACCGGCGTGGTCGCCGCATTCATCCAGACCCTCCTCGGCGTCGGGCGACACGAGATCCTCGAAGAATACTCAATTACCTCGCAGCACCTGTCCGGTGGCTTCCTCGAGAACATCGTCAGAAACTTCGCCGATGCCGGCATCTCCGGCAACCTCGCCGAGACCGCAACAGCGGCACCGCCGGAACTCATGGCCAAAATCCTTGACTCCATCGAGGGTCAGTACGGCGAGAACGGTGTCGAGGCCTATCTGCTCGAGCATGGAATGGACCCGGAGAGTCCGGAGAAGCTGCGCCGACAGCTGCTGGCACCCGTGAACCGCGAAGAATCCGTCCAGGGCTGAGCCGGAGAGTAAGCCTGGTGCCTCGGTGCATTAAGCTGTCCTGCAGGCACATGTTCCCCATGTGAAACCAATTGCGAAGGAGTAATCAGTGGCTGAGATTGTTGCCGCAAACGCCCGTGAAATCCTGGATTCCCGGGGAAATCCCACCGTTGAGGTGGAAGTGCTGTTAGCCGACGAATCGGTCGGTCGTGCCGGTGTCCCCTCCGGTGCCTCCACCGGTGAGTTCGAAGCCGTTGAGCTGCGCGACGGAGACCCGGAACGTTACCTGGGCAAAGGCGTCACCAGTGCTGTTGACGCAGTCGTCGACGAAATTCATGAAGTCATCGTCGGTCTGGAAAGCGATGACCAGCGACTGGTCGATCAGGCTCTGATCGAGCTCGACGGCACCGAGAACAAGTCCCGCCTGGGCGCCAACGCAATCCTCGGCACCTCGCTGGCAGTCGCTCGTGCAGCCGCCGTGTCCGCGGATCTGCCGCTCTACCGCTACCTGGGCGGACCGAACGCGCACGTAATGCCCGTTCCGATGATGAACATCCTCAACGGTGGATCGCACGCCGATTCCAACGTCGACATCCAGGAATTCATGATCGCCCCGATCGGTGCGGCCAGTTTCCACGAGGGACTGCAGTGGAGCGTCGAGGTCTACCACGCGCTCAAAGGTGTGCTGAAGGAACGCGGTCTGTCCACCGGGCTCGGCGATGAGGGCGGATTCGCACCGAACCTCGACTCCAATGCCGCGGCGCTCGACCTCATCCTCGAGGCCATCGAGCTCGCCGGACACCGTCCGGGCCGTGACATCGCAGTGGCACTTGATGTGGCCTCCTCAGAGTTCTACTCAGACGGGGCCTACGAGTTCGAGGGCGAGAAGAAGTCGGCTCAGGACATGGCGGCCTACTATGAGGGTCTGCTGGCCAAGTACCCCCTCGTGTCCATCGAGGACCCACTGGACGAGAACGACTGGGAAGGCTGGGCCACGCTGACCCAGTCCATCGGCTCAAAGGTTCAGCTCGTCGGCGACGACCTGTTCGTGACGAACCCCGAGCGGCTCCAGCGCGGTGTCGATAACAACACCGCGAACTCCCTGCTCGTGAAGGTCAACCAGATCGGCACCCTGACAGAGACCCTCGACGCAGTGTCGCTGGCACAGACCAACGGCTACACGACGATGATCTCCCACCGCTCGGGCGAAACCGAGGACACGACGATCGCCGACCTGGCCGTGGCCACGAACGCCGGCCAGATCAAGGCAGGCGCTCCGGCCCGGTCCGAGCGTGTGGCCAAGTACAACCAGCTGCTGCGCATCGAAGAGCAGCTCGGCGACGCGGCCCGCTACGCCGGCCGAGGAGCGTTCCCGCGCTTCAACGGCTGAACGAGCCTTTTCGCTCGTCCGACAGGGCGGGCTTCGCGCAGTCGGCTGAGCGAACTTCGTTCGGACGGCTGAACGACTGCAGCGCTGAGGCGTTGAATGGCTTTATCCCCGAGGCGGGGGCCAGGTGATCATTCTATGGTCACCCGGCCCCCGCCTCGGCGACATTCATCGGCAGGGCGTTTTTGCTGAGGTCGGTGTGCTTCGCGATGACACAACCTCGTCGCGACTTCAAGAACTCTTGGCGATCCCACAAAACTACTCCGCGACTCCAAAACCTCCTGTGCCTCGCAGAACACCCTGGGAGTACAGCAACTCCACCCGCACCGCTCAATTCATACATTTGCAGAGGTTGTTTATGAAGTCGCGGGTGAGGGGTCTATCGAGGCTGCCGACCGCATTGCTGGGAAGTCACCTCGTGTTCATGAGGGCTCGCCTGATCTCTTCGAACTTCGCCTCTGTGAAGAGCTCTTTCCACGTGACTCTGATGACCCGCCAGCCCTGATCGCGCAGCCATTGTTCTCTGCGCCGTTCGCGTTCGAGTTCGTCTCGTGGCACTCCTGAGCCGAGATACAGCTTTCCAAGTCCATCGATCTCAATGATCAGCCGAGCCGCCTTGTGGCAGAAGTCGACGCGAAACTTTCTTCGCAGCGAGGGTGCGCCGAACTCAACTTGGGGGACGAAACCGACGAATCCGTGCTGAAAGAACCTCACCGCGGCGATCGACTCGGCGGGGGACTCGCGACGGGCATCGGTCAGTTCGAGGGCGAGATGAACCTTCTTCGTGTTCCTGGTCTCGAAGCATTGCGCCAGCGTCGCGAGGATCTTCTCCCTCGTCGTCAGTCCGCGGTGTAGAGCATCGTCGAGCATCGACACAGAGATGTCGGGGTTGTACGTGCGAGCCACATCAATGAGCGTTCGTTCGAGCGTCGTCACCTCGGTGCCGCGAACTCTTTGCCGGTGATGCTTCGGGATCGTCACGCCCCTGACATGGATGCTCTTGAACCTGCGGTTGATCCCGGGGCGCACCACCTCCACCTGGTGAGTCACGGGATAGGCAATAGGCAAGCCGTGGATGAGGGCAGCTGAGATATGGGAGAACACCTCAGCCGGTGGCGATCCCGGCGACGTTCGGACTGCTGTATTGGACCCTTCTGCGGTGTCGGGTTCTACCTGCCGCGCCTCCTGATTCTGCTTCTGGAATCTGACTTCGCATCTCGCCATGACTGCGGCGTCGAGCTCTTCGATCTGGTCGCGGAAGTCTCCGTGCTCGGTGAACTCCGAATGAGTTCCTTCAACGATGCTGGCCCACAGCCGCCGATGTCCTTCCACGGTGCAGACGTGTCTGACCGAATAGACACCGCGAGACAGCCGACGTACGCAGCAACTTCGGGCCCGTCGAATGTCTGCGTGAGTGAACCCGAGCCGGATGATCTGTTGTGTGGTCATAATCTTGTACATGGAATTAAACTGCATCAAAACTTATCAAACTGCAATAGAGTACTCCTGATCTGTGTATAACTTTGTGGATAAATGCGTCTGGTGTGGGAGCTGGGGAGGGGAGTGCGGTGGCCGGAAAGCGTCGAGGCGCAAGTCGCAGCTTCTGTACCCTGCGCCGTGAGTGCTAAATCACCCAGTAGCAACGGGATGTTTTAGAGCTGGCGGTGCCGAGAGCGGAACTAGCTGGAGGACGTGAGGGTAATGGGAGGGCGTGCGCGCGGGACGGTGGCGTGAGACCCCGCTGCGGCCTCAGAGGGCAGAACGGGGGAGGCGAGCGAACCGGGCTGACTCAGACTTTCGAAAAATAGAACACGCCACGACACCCAAATCCTCGCAGTCCGGATGCTGACACGGCAGACTTAGATGTGTTGTGACTGCCTTCCCCATCCCCGGTCGCAGAGGAAAGAGACATGGTTCCGAGCAAACCTAGAAACAGCGCCCCCAAATCGGCTCCGGGCCGAGCCGCTCCCCGTCGACGCCCCACGCCGGTCGTCGAGGCTCAGCCCACCGAAGGCACTCGCAAACGGAAACTGTCCTGGCAGACAGGCGTCTTCCTCCTCGTCATCGCCATCGTGCTCGTCACTTTTCTCCCCTCGATCAACTCCGCACTCAAGCAGGCACAGCAGATCGCGGCACTCAACAGCGAGATCGAATCGACGAAGTCCGAGGTCCAGGGGCTGGAAGAGAAGAACGAGAATCTCAAGGACCCTGCGTACATCAAACGCAAGGCCCGCAAGGACCAGTACTACGTGGAAGAGGGCAAGAACGCGGTCATCGTCACCAACCAGGAGGCAATCGACGGTGACGATTCGGATGCTGAACGTCCGCAGCGCAAGCAAGCCTGGTACCTTGAGTTGCTGGAGTCGATTCAAGAGGTCGGCAATACCGTGGAGAAGGGCTGATGATCACAGAGTGCACCGAGGCGGACTTCGCCATCCTGAAGGAACAGCTCGGGCGGATTCCGCGCGGTGTCGTCGGGATCGCCGCCCGCAGCACATCGGGTGAACCGCTGGTCGTCGCGACCGCTCCTCGGCTCGAGGATGGCACACCGTTCCCCACCACCTTCTACCTCACGCACCCTGCCTTCGTCGCTGAATGCTCACGCCTCGAAGCATCGGGAATCATGACCGAATGGAGTGCCGAGCTCGCCGAAGACGAGGAGCTCGCGGCCGCCTACGCCAAGGCCCACGCTGCGTACCTCGCGGCTCGGTCGGAGATCGGAAAGTCTGCCGGAATCGCCGAGGTGGAAGAGATCAAGGACTACACCGCCGGTGGCATGCCCACCCGAGTGAAATGCCTGCATGCTCTCGTCGGACATTCCCTGGCCGCTGGGGCAGGAGTCAACCCGATCGGTGACCGCGCCATCTCCTTCATGACCGACGTCCCCACCCCGGCGGGCGCAGAGGGCGCCTCGACCGAGGCAAGCGAATAGGAGAGCTCATGCGCGTAGCCGCCTTCGACTGTGGGACCAATTCCCTGCGTCTGCTCATCGCCGATGTCGACGAGCAGGGCCAGATGACCGAACTGCGTCGCGAAACTCGGATCGTGCGACTGGGCCAGGGAGTCGACGCAACGGGTGAGTTCGCCCCCGAAGCCCTCGAACGCACCTTTGCCGCGGCCCGAGAGTTCGCCGAGGTGGCCGCCGAGTACTCACCGGAGAAGCTGAGATTCGTCGCCACCTCCGCCAGCCGTGACGTGAAGAACCGTGATGAATTCTCCGCCGGAATCTTCGGCATCCTCGGCGTCGTGCCCGACGTCATCACAGGTGATGAAGAGGCCCATCTGTCATTCCTCGGCGCTACCGTCGGACGTTCTGCCGACAGCGGCCCGTTCCTCGTCATGGACCTCGGCGGCGGCTCAACCGAACTGGTCCTCGGCACCAAAAGCGTCACCTCGGCGGTGAGCATGGACATCGGATCCGTGCGCCTGACCGAACGCCACATGTCTGTCGACATCCCCGACCAGGCGCAGATCCAGGCGGCCATCGACGACATCGACGCCAACCTGGACAAGGCGGCAGAGATCGTCGACCTCGCTGCGCCGCGGACGATGATCGGAGTCGCAGGCACCGTCACCACACTGACCGCGGGAATACTTGACCTCGAGAGCTATCAGCGAGATCGCATCCACGGCACCCATCTGCGCGTGGCAGACATCGACGCTGAGGCGAACGAACTCTTGAGCATGGGGCGTGAAGCTCGTGCCGCACTGCCGTACATGCACCCCGGGCGCGTCGACGTCATCGCGGCCGGGGGACTCCTGTTCGCCCGCATCGCGGCCTGCATCGACTCTGCAGTCAAGAGCGCGGGAGGCGAACTCGACATCATGGTCTCGGAGACGGATATCCTCGACGGCACCGCGCTCGACCTCGCGCGCACGCAGTCGTGAAGCCCTTTGTTGCGGGGGAACGGACAGCTCCCAAACATCCACGCGTTGGGAAGCGCTCTGCGAAACTCGCTCTCGTCGGATCCCTGGTGCTGGGGCTGGTCATGGGCACGACCCAGCCGGCTCTCGCTGCGCCCGAGCCCGGACCCGGGCAGTGGTACATCAAGAAGTACGGCATCGATGACATGTGGAAGAAGTCCACGGGCAAAGGTGTGAAGGTCGCCGTCATCGATTCCGGCGTCAACACCAAACATGAAGACCTCAAGGGCGTGGTCAGCAGGTCCAAGGACTTCAGCGGACTCGACAAAGACGGCAAGACCCCCATCGGCGGCAAGACCACCATCCATCACGGCACCGCTGTCGCCGGCGTCATTGCCGGCCAGGGCAAGGGCGCAGGACCGACGGGAGTCGCCCCCGATGTCGATATTCTCTCGGCCTCGATGTGGCTGGGACCCGAGCGGCCGAAGGAATCCGGCTCGACTCGTGAACAGGCCGACAAGGCGATCAGATGGGCCGTGGATTCCGGAGCCAAGGTCATCAACATGTCGCTGGGCTGGGACGATCCGGCCTGGCCCTCGAGCTGGGATGAATCCTTCGCCTACGCCTATGAGAAGGACGTCGTTGTCGTCGCCTGTGTCGGCAACGCCTCACAGGGAGCCACGCAGGCGTGGTCACCGTCGACAGTGCCCGGTGTCATCGGGGTCGGTGGGCTGGACAAGAAGAACCGCGTTCTGTCAGAGTCCACGGCGCCCGGAACAGCCGTTGATCTCATGGGACCAGCGGAAGACATCCCGATCCCGTATTACTCTGGCGGCTATGCCGAGGGGCAGGGCTGTTCCTTTGCCTCACCCATCGTCTCCGGAGTGGCCGCACTGATCCGGGCCGAGAACCCCGACCTCAGTGCCGACGAAGTCACCGCCAAGCTGAGCTCGACGGCCAAGCCGGTCCCCGGGCATAAAGGGCAGAGCAAGAAGGACAAGCCGGATCCGATCGTCGGCTGGGGCCGGATTGATCCGAAGGCCGCGATGAAGTCAGACGTTCCGAAGTCGGTGCCCAGTGCGGCCGATGATCTCGCTGACTGGGTGACAATGCACCGACGTTCGTCGTCTGACCCGTCCGAGACTGAAAACGCAGTCCCGGCTGAGGACAACAACCCAAAGGCAGTCGCGCCCAAAGACGTCGTCTCATCACAGTCGACACCCAAGCTGGGCTTCTCGGTTCTGGCTGCCGGCGGCCTCATCGCGGTGATCCTCTTCGTGCTCTCCGCAGTGGTTTTCATCCGCCGCAGACGGTGATCGAACCGGGTGCTGATCCTCTGAACTGGGGCGTCGAGATTCAATTAGTGAAAGTTTTCACAAAGGCCTAGGATGGGAATATGGCACTCATCAGAAACTCAAAATTGCGTCCTCGAATCCTCGTTGTTGGTGGCGGCTACCTTGGTCTCGTTACCGCTCAGAATCTGTTGAAGAACCTCGGTCGTGGCGAAGCCACAGTGACCGTGGTCGATCCCAACCCGTACATGACCTACCTGCCTTTCCTCCCCGAGGTGGCGGCCGGGTCCATCGAACCGCGCCACGCTGTCGTGCCGCTGCGCCGCAACCTCTCCGGTGCTGAAGTCATCACCGCGAAGGTCACCTCGATCAACCACGGTGACAAGTTCGTCACTGTCGAGCCGGAGAACGACGAAGCGTTCGAGCTCGACTACGACCACATCATCATGGCCGCCGGTTCGGTGGCGCGTGCTCTGCCGATCCCCGGCCTCAAGGAGAACGCCATCGCGCTCAAGCGCATCGAGGAAGCCGTCGCACTGCGCGATCACCTCCTCAGCCGCTTGGCCGATGCCTCGCTGATGGAAGACGATGACGAGCGTCGCAAGGCGCTGACCTTCGTCTTCGTCGGCGGCGGTTTCGCAGGCATCGAACTCCTCACCGAACTCGAAGATGTCGTTCGCTCCGCAGTGGCTCAGTACGAGACGCTGACCGAAGCCGATGTCCGCTTCGTCCTCGTCGAGGCACTCGATCGTGTCATGCCCGAGGTCGGCGAAGCTCAGGCTCGCTGGGTCGTCGAGCACATGCGCGAACGCGGCATCGACGTGTACCTCGAGACCTTCCTCCAGGACTGCACCGACAAGCACATCAAGCTCTCCAGCGGCGAAGAATTCGACGCCGACACCATCGTCTGGTCGGCAGGCGTCAAGGCCAACCCGATCCTCGTTGACTCGGACCTGCCTCTCGATGAGCGCGGTCGTGTGACCGTGCGCGCCGATCTGCGCGTCGAGGGCGACAACGGTGTGGTCGAAGGCGCTTGGGCTGCCGGCGACAACGCTGCCGTGCCTGACCTCTCCGGTGGCGGCGTGGGCGGCTACTGCGTGCCCAACGCTCAGCACGCCGTGCGCCAGGCACCAGTGCTGGCTGCCAACGTTCTTGCCGCACTGCGCGGAGAGACCGAGTTCAAGCAGTACTTCCACAAGACCATCGGCACCGTTGCAGGTCTCGGCCTGTACAAGGGCGTTTCGCAGATGGGCGACTTCGAAGCCCGCGGACTCCTCGCTTGGCTGATGCACCGCGCCTACCACGGCTACGCGATCCCGACTGTGGACCGCAAGGTCAAGGTCTTCGGCAACTGGATCCTCAATGCCATCGTCGGCCGCGACGCCATGCCGCTGGCTGATCTCGATGTTCCTCGCAAGAACTTCGTCGAGGCAGCCAACTCGAAGCCGGCACCGAAGAAGGAAACTGCCAAGGCCTGATAACTGAGTGCAGGATTCACCCCAGGCTGTAGCCGTGGTGTGAACCCTGATGAGTTCTGAAGAACGCCGGGAGCGCGATTGCACTCCCGGCGTTCTTGCCATTCATGAGGGGCTGGAGCAGAGCGTCTGAGGCTCCAACCATGCGCAGTTGAGCGACTGACGCTCCGAGCTCCGGGGCCCTCAGTTCGCGACGGTGAAGCGAGCGTCGATGTGCTTCGCGTTGACGATCTCATCGACCATGGCCACAGCAAAGTCCTCCGCGGAGATGGAATCTCCGGCAGGCGTCTCTAGTTCGGTCTTGTAAGTACCCGTGCGCTCACCGGGGTCGATCTCCGGGGCGGGGGAGATCAGCGTCCAGGGGGAGTAGCTGCCGGCACGCATGAGCTCGAGTGCCTTCGTGCCGGTCTCCGACTCGGCCTTATAGGCCTCTGGGAAGCCTTCGGTATCTTTGAGCATGGTGTCACCGACGAAAAGCGATCCTGCACCACCGACGACGAAGACACGCTTGTCTCCGCTGGCCTGAGCCAGTGTCTCCAGGGCATTCAGCCACTCTTCGTGTGGTGCGCCGGTACGGCTGGGTCCGGTTGTCGAGACGATGATGTCATGGTCGGCGACGATCTGTCGGTCGAACTCGGCGTCTCCCATATCGCCTCGGAGGTTTGCTGCGGCTCCCGGAACCTCAGTACCAGTTCGAGTGATGGCCGTGACCTCGAGGCCGCGCTCGGCGGCTTCTGCGGTGACGCGGGATCCGATCATTCCTGAAGCGCCGAAGAGTGCGATCTTCATGGTGTGTCCTTTCGTGTATGCGGATGTTGCCACAAAGATACCCTTTGGATATCGAGTACCTCAAAGATACTATTGGGATATGAGATTGAGCAGTTCCTGGGAGGGCGATGCCTTCGATCCCGAATGTCCGACCAGAATCGTCCTCGATCGGGTCGGTGATAAGTGGACGGTCCTCATCATCGGGACTCTCGACGAAGGCCCGAAGCGCTTCAGTGAGATTCGTATGGCGATCGGCGGAATCACGCCGAAGGTCCTCACCTCGACCCTGCGGGCTCTGGTGGCAGACGGGCTGGTGACCCGCGAAGTCTTCGCCGAGGTTCCTCCTCGCGTGGAGTATGAGCTGACCGACCTTGGCCGCTCGCTCCTAGGGCCCGTTGAGGCTCTGCGCAGGTGGGCTGAGATCAATGTCGCGGCGATCGTCGACAGCAGGGACCGGGCGGACGCCTAACGGGTATCTCAGCGCGTCTGGTCTCGACGGCACCCGATCCCACCTGCGGCGGTGTCCGACTCTTCAACGGTACGATCAAGTCATCTTCTCGAAGACGAGGGGCGGACATGCACACGAAGGAGTGTCACATGCGTAAGTTGAACTGGGTCATCGTTGCCACGGTTCTCGGTCTTAGCCTGAGTGGATGTGGGCAGGGAGGTACTCCCTCCAACCCGGGTGATGGCGAAGAACGGCCCACGTACGAGGTGAGAGATGATGTTGACCTGGCCGGGTCACCGACCTGGAAGGGTGCCCAGGAACAGAACTCCATCACGATCGGGGTCTATCACGATCAGCCAGGTATCGGGAACCTCACCGCGGGGGCCGAACGGCCAGAAGGCTTCGACGTTGAGATCGCGACTCTTGTGGCCGGGCAACTCGGCTTCGCACCTGAGGACATCGAATGGGTTGAAACCGTGACCGCTAATCGTGAGACCTTTTTGCAACAGGGCAACGTCGACCTCATAGTGGCCGGATATACCATCAACGATGAACGCAAGAAGATCATAGATTTTGCCGGTCCCTACTACACGACCGGGCAGGATCTCATGGTGAGTTCCGACTCGGACATCTCTGGCCCTGACGATCTTGATGGTAAGACGGTCTGCGCAACGGTCGGGGGAGTGCCAGGTCAGCGGATGGAGGAGGACCATCCGGAAGCAGAGCTCGTCACCTATGACACAGTGTCAAAATGCGTGACCGATCTGCAGTCCGGCTCCGTTGACGCGGTCACCACGGATGATGCGATTCTCCGAGGCTATGCGGCACAAAGTGCAGATGAGCTGAAGGTAGTTGGCAAGCCCTTCTCCGAGGACCAGTACGGGATCGGACTGCCGAAAGGTGATGATGAACTTCGCGGCGCCGTCAATGACGCAGTTGAGTCGGCTGTTGAGAATGGAAGCTGGACTGAAGCCTTCGAGCATACGCTGGGGGATTCGGAAGGTGTGAAGCTGCCAAGCGTCGATCGGTATTAGCCGACCGTCGATCGATACTGGCCGCGCTGGGAGAAGTCAGTCGCTGGTGATCTCCGCGAGCACCTCGGCGAGTTCACGCAGCTCGCCCGCGATGCGGTAGATGCGAGGGGAACCGGAGTAGGTCCAATTGCTGGTGATCATCGACGCGCTGGCACCGTTGGTGGTGGCGGAATACTCCTCACGGCTCACCTGCGCCGTTCGGTCAGCGATGAGGCGATCGCGCAGCTCGGGGGTCAGGCCCTCCCAGTGGTCGGACGCTTCGTATCCAAGGTCATGCCAATCGCCGCCGGACTCGCGGTAGGCGATCGGGCGATTGGCCAGAGCTGAGTCATTGTCCTGAGCCAGGGGTGCTTCGATGCCTGCGTCGGTGCTGGACTCGTCCCTGGCCGATGAGACTGAGAAGAGAACAGCGGGCCCCGGTGCGGAAGTGACAATGGGATCGGCAACGGTGCCGACCGTCTGGGGCGGTCCCTGCGGAGTGAGAAGCAGCTTCGTCATGCCACCATCTTGCCCGGGCCAGAGCTGAGACGCGAACTTGTCTGCGCCTCTGCAACTCTCAAATGTCGGCGAGGAACCCACGAACCCGTTCGAGGAGCAGCGCCGTGGCCTTCGGATCGTAGGCATCGAGGGATGAGTCGAGGAACAGGTGTCCGTCGCCCGGGTAGACGAAAAGCTCCGCCGAGGAGGTCGAATCAGCGAGTTCTCGGGCTGAGGGCAGATCCTCCTGGAAGAACTCATCGTCTTCCTTGCCGTGGATCTGTACGCGCACGCTCGTGGGCCAGGCAGTCCCGAATTCGGAGATTGGGAGGCAGGCGGCGAAGAGAAGCGCGCCTCGGGCATCGTTGCTGGTTTGTGCGAGGTTTTGGGCGGTGGCAACTCCGAAGGAGATTCCTGCGTAGACGAATCCGCCGTCTGGTGTGGGGAGCGAGGCGGGGCCACGCTGGCGAATCGTGTCGAATCCAACCTCTCCGGCATAGGCGAATCCATCTTCGATGGACGCGAACGTGTGGCCTTCGAACATATCGGGAGCGTGCACAGTATGCCCGGAGGACCTCAGTTCCTCTGCGAACGCGGCGACTCCGTCGGTGAGCCCCTGGATGTGATGGAAGAGTGCGATCTCGGCCATGGCGATGAATCTCCATTGACTGCCTTCGGCGGATGCTCCGATTGTACGCAGGAGAGAGGAGAACGGCGAGAAGAAAAAGTCCCCCCAGTGGGACTCGAACCCACACTTGATCGATTTTAAGTCGACTGCCTCTGCCGATTGGGCTATAGGGGGATATGCGGGCCTTCGCCCGTTGTACAGACACTGCATTCACAGCGCCAGCACTCACTTTATAGCGTACCTGGGCCTGCCGCGATCCGAGACACGGCGACCTCGCCGACGCCGCGATCTGAGACACACCGACACGCCATTTGTGAGACGGCTAGTCTCAAACTCATGACCGAGAATCCGCCCAGCAGACAGGCCTGGGTGATCCTCGTCGTCGGAGTCCTCTCCCAGATGGCAGCCACTATCGCGATCACCGGTCCGGCCTTCCTGATCCCGTATATGCACTCCGATCTCGGATATACGCTGACTCAGGCCGGCACTGTGGCCGCGGCCCCGAGCTTCGGCCTCATCCTCACTCTCATCGCCTGGGGTGCCTTCGCCGACAGGTTCGGCGAACGCCTGGCCATGACCCTGGGCATCGCTCTGACTGCTCTGGCATCTGGAGTCGCCGTGGCCCTGGTCGGCTCACCGGTGTGGATGGTTCTCATCATCGCAGCCTCAGGCGCCGCCGCGGCCTCCGTGAACTCGGCCAGCGGGCGTGTGGTCATGGGCTGGTTTCCCCGCCACCGTCGCGGTCTGGCCATGGGGATCAGACAGATGTCGCAGCCCCTGGGCACGAGCGTCGCGGCACTGTCCGTCCCACCCATCGCCGCTGCCGGCGGGTTCAGCGCTTACCTGTGGTTCGTCGTCATCGTCACCGGGGTCATGGCCGTCATCTGCTTCGGACTCGTCAAAGACCCTCACCGCGCCGAGGCGGCTCCCAGCCCCGTACTCACGACCACCGGTGATGGACAGCCGGGTCCCACCTCGGCGACGGACAACCCCTACCGGATGGATTCGTTCCTCTGGCGAATCCACGCGGTCTCCGCGCTCCTCGTGATCCCGCAGTTCGCGTTCTCCACCTACGGCCTCATCTGGCTCATCGCGAACCAGCACATCAGCGTCGGCATCGCCGGCGGCATCGTCGCGGCCTCCCAGATCGTGGGAGCGATCGGGCGCCTCATCGTCGGCGGACTCTCCGACCGACTCGGCTCCCGGGTCGGACTGATGCGGGTCGTGGCGATCGCAGCGGTCGTCTTCGTTGCGGCGATCGCGCTGATCTCACTGACGCCGATGCCGATCGTGGCCACAGTGGTATTCATCCTGGCATCCACGATTTCCGTGGCCGACAACGGACTGGCCTTCGCCTCGGTCGCCGAGGCGGCTGGCCCTCACTGGTCAGGCAAGGCCATGGGCACGCAGAACACGGGACAGTTCGTCATGTCTGCGCTGTTGGGCCCGGGATTCGGTGCGCTCATCACGATCTTCGGCTATCCGCTGTCCTTCGCCTTCGTCGCCATCGCACCCCTGCTCAGCCTGGGAATCATCCCAAAACAGGACATTGATCGGATAACCTGATGTTCATCTTTGCTCAGTACTGTGCCTGAAGACTGGTGACGACCGCGACATGACGAGGCCAAGCCGCTGAAGAAGACGAAAGCTGTCGATGTGAAGGAGCGCCCGTGAACAACCTGCTCAATGAGAATCTGCGCGAATACATCGACAAGCTGCGAATCGAAGGCTACACGGTCGAGGACACTCACACCACGGACCCGCACCTCATCGACCCGATGGGCCGCGCAGTCGAGACCTGGCGTGAAGGCTACCCGTATCCGGAACTCATGGACCGGGAGGAATACGAGGTCGAGAAGTACCAGCTGCAGGTGGAGCTGCTGAAGTTCCAGTACTGGGGGCAGGATACCGACCGGAAGCACGTCATCGTCTTCGAAGGCCGTGACGCGGCGGGCAAGGGCGGGACGATCAAACGCTTCACCGAGCACCTCAACCCTCGTGCGGCTCGTGTCGTGGCTCTGAACAAGCCCTCGGACAAGGAAGCCGGGCAGTGGTACTTCCAGCGCTATATCAGCCACCTTCCGACCAGTGGTGAGATCGTCATGTTCGACCGCTCCTGGTACAACCGGGCCAACGTCGAACGCGTGATGAACTTCTGCACCGATTACGAGTATGAGACCTTCATGGGCCAGGCCCCGGTGTTCGAGAAGATGCTCATCGACTCCGGCATCCACGTCACCAAGCTCTGGTTCTCCGTGACGCAGCGCGAACAGCGGACGCGTTTCGCCATCCGCCAGATCGATCCGGTGCGACAGTGGAAGCTGTCTCCGATGGACCTCGAATCCCTGGATCGCTGGGACGACTACACTGCGGCGAAGGAAGAGATGTTCCGTCGCACGGACACCGATCACGCTCCCTGGATCACGATCAAGAGCAATGACAAGAAGCGGGCGCGACTCAATGCGCTGCGTTATTTCCTCAACCAGTTCGACTACGAGGACAAGGACACCTCGGTCGTCTACGAGCCCGACCCGATCATCGTGCGCCGCGGCCGCGATGCCGTCGACGACTGAGGTTCGCCGAGGCCGGGGATATTTCGACGCGGCCGAGAATCGAGCCGCTGGAATGAGAAATACTGCGGCCGGGTGGAAGGGGAAAGACCACCCGGCCGACAACCATGGAGCGGACAGAGTCCGCAGCATTCACTTGGGCATGAGACCCGTGTTGGGCATGATGCCTACGTTGAGCATGAGGCCCGCGGTGCTCAGGCTTCTCGCCGAGCCTTCTTCAGCGCGCGGCGCTTCTTGTGGCCTGCGAAGCTGAGCCAGAAGAGGACGATGGCCAGGAGCACGAAGAGTCCGCCTCCGGCGATGCCCGAGTCGACCCAGAACTGCGGTGGGAACAGGCGGATGAGGGAATCGTCGCTGTAGAACTCCCAGGTTCCATCGGAGAAGAAGATCTTGTGGAATCCGCGGAAGAAGGTGTCCCAGCCGAGGAACGCGAGCACTGCCGCGGCAGCCATGACGACGACGCTGATGATGGCGCCCAAGCGCAGTCCGACATGGATGCCCATCCCATGCCTGCGTGACATGTAGAGGCCGAAGAGCACGGCACCGATGAGGCCGATGAGCGCAATCAGGTAGAGCAGTGAGATGAGGCCCTTGACGTCGGCCATGTGGTTGAGCTCGTCGGAGATGAAGATGGGCTCGCCGTTGGGCATGATGACGTCGGCGAGATAGCGCCGGGAGTCGAGGTTGGCCAGGTAGTCGATGACGTAGGTGCCGTAGTGCTCGCGGTCGGCGGCGCTGAAGCCGAACTGGTCGGCTGGGAACCCGGGACGGAAGTACTCGAATTTGAGGAACAGGCCTGAGGCCACGAACCGCACGGCCAGGGCCAACAGGATGAACGGTGTGGCCAGGGTGATCCAGATGGTGCCGATGACATCGAGGACGCTGCGGCGTCGCTCGGGCACCTCGGGGTCATGAGGTTCGGTCGATGTCGCGGCATGAGTGACTGCTGCCCAATCGGCTTCGCTCATCACCGCGGTGCGCGAGTTTGCGGGAACCTCACGGGTCCTGGCGGTCTCGGCAGGGTTCGATGAGTGAGCGGGCGCAACGCGCACCGGTCCGGTCGAAGGCTTGGGCTCGTCCTTGGCGATCGGCTCCCTGATGGGGTCGAACGCCTCGGTGTCGGTTGAAGGATCATTCGCGGCCTCCAGCGGAGGCTCCGACTGCTTTTCGGCAGCACTACTGGATCCTGAACTCATCCGCCTGCTCAGGAGGTCTTCGGTCTCGTTCTTCTTGTCTCCAGCCACGTTCCCATTGTCATTGACCCGAGTGGGCAAGCAGGCTCCGACACGCCACAGACCCCCAGATCACCGAGGAGGCCGGGGCAGAGCGTCGGCCCGGCAGGACGGATTTTCGGCTCAGCCGATCACCCGTTCGCCTCGGCTGCTCAGCCCAGCAGGGCGGCGATGATGACCAAGGTCGGCACTGCCAGCACCGTGGTGATGAAGACCGCATCACGCATGAGTGCCTCGGACTGTCGATATTGCATGGAGTAGATATAGACGTTCTGGGCCGTCGGCAGGGCCGAGGTGACGACGATGGCGAAGAGCGCGATGCCCGAATATCCGAGCAGAGGGCCGCCGATGACCCAGGCCAGCACCGGTTGGATGACCTGTTTGGCGATCGTGATGTAGGTCAGCTGTTTTCTGGTGCCCGGTGCCGGCAGTGCCCAGCCGTCTTTGAGGGAGATGCCGAAGGCCAGCAGTGCTCCCGGAACTGCGGTGGCTCCGATCATGTCGATGGGTTCGAAGATGAAGCGTGGGAGTTCGAAACCGGTGGCCGAGGCGGCCACGCCTGCGGCCGCGCCGAGGACGATGGGGTTCTTGAGGATCTGGAGGACTCCCGAGTACCAGCGCTGATTGTGCTTCTTCTTCCCCGTAGCGTCGAGGACGGCCATGCCGATGGGCGCGAGGATGAGCAGCTGGAACAGCAGCACGGGAGCGACATATCCGATGTCGTGGAGGACGTAGGCTGCGATCGGGATGCCGAGGTTGCCGATGTTGACGTAGCTGACGGCCCAGGCCGAGAACATCGCCTCACCGGTGCTGCGTTTTCGGATGTAGCGAGTGAGGACGAACAGCAGCACACCCACGATGAGCGCGGACCCTCCCGTGGCCAGGAGGGCAGTGTTGAAGATCAGGCCCAGATCGGTGTCGGCGACCGTGACGTAGAGCAGGGTCGGTGTGCCGGCGTAGAAGACGAGCTTCGCGATGACCTGCTGCCCGTTGGGTCCCAGAACCTCGGATCTGCCCAGCACGAAACCGACCAGGATGACTCCTGCGATGACGGCGAAGCCTTCGAAAACAGCCAGCATGGGCTACCGGTGGTCCTCGCTTTCCGAGTCAGTGGGTGTCGGCCTCGGTCGAGGCAGACGGAAGTGGTCGAGCCAGTCCGTAGAGGCCGGTTCAGACTACTTCGGCGGAGTCGACGGCCACATATGCAGCCGTCGCTGTGACGGCAGCGACGCTGAGCACCGCGGGCCAGGCACCGATCTTCTTCGCGAGTGGATGAGAGGCCCCGAACCCGCCGAGGTAGCCCAAGGTCAGTGCTGTGCCGATGGGCCAGCCCTGCTTGGTGAACCATGTGCGGGCCGCGTAGGCACCGGCGGCGGCGAGCACGACTCCGCCGAGGGGGCGGATCCCGGTCTCGCGGGCGGTCAGGTACCCGCCGACGAGGCCGACGGCGACAATCGGGGCGGTTGAGACTTCACGAGCGTCCTTCATGAGGTCCAGTTTAGGCAACGCCGTTTTGGAACCGGAGGCCGGTCTCACAACGAGGAACGTCATTCGAGGGTGATCTTGATGACCGAGGCGATTCCGAGAGCGGCGATGAGGCAGACGGAGCTGCTGAGGAAGAGGACAGCCCATGGGGTCGGTCGCCCCCGTTCGGCCCGGATCGATACAGATCCGAGTCGGTAGCGCCTCACCTGCATGGCGATGGCAGCGATCGCCAAACCTATGCAGACGACGAAGATGACGATAGACAGTCCTTCGAACACGTTGATCCAGCGGACGAACAGGAGGCTGACAACCGTCATCGTCAGACTGGTGCGCAGCCAGGACTGGGTCGTCCTCTCAGGCTGCAGCCCCGGATCGGCGTGGGGCTGGGGCCGTCTGGGACTCGGCGTGGTCACAGGACTCCGGCGAAGACCAGAACGAGGAGGCCAGCGCCCAGCGCAGAGGCGAGTGAGACGATGGGAATGATGAGCGGCAGCGGCAGCGAAGTCTTGTGTCGCATGGCCGACTCGATGCGATACCACCTGAAAGCCGCACCGGCGGCCAGGATGAATCCGATGACCATGAGGACGATGGACAGCGTCGCCCGCAGCCCGGAGGTGAAGATCTCCGAGGTGAAGGCTTCGACCGCGATGCCGCCGCCGATGAATGCCAGAGCCGTGCGGATCCACGACAGGAACGTGCGTTCGTTGGCGAGGGTGAAGCGCGGGTCAGGGTCCTCGCCGTCGGGAAACATTCGTCGGGCGATCCTGCTGCGTGGGTCATCGGGGGTCACGTATCGAGGATAGCCGTTGTCGTCGAATACCATGTCAAGGTACGACGATTTCCGCTGAAGTTCGCTTCCCGCGCGAAGCCGCCGGTGGCGCGAAGTCAGCGCAACGGTGAGTTCGCTGTCGGTGGCGGACGCAGTGACAGCCGATGACGAAGGTGAAGACCTGACATGACTGACAGTGACGACAGACCCCAGAACTCCGGACCCGGTGATGGTTTGGGACCCGGTGACGGTTTCGATCCGGCCGCAGACACCGGCGTAGCCGAAGCCCAAGGACCCGCCAAATGGAAGGTGATCGGTCCCGGACTGGTCGTTGCCGCCACCGGTGTGGGCGCCGCAGATATGGTGGCGACCCTAGTGGCGGGCAGCCAGTTCGGATACGGGCTGCTGTGGGCGGTGATCGTGGGTGTGATCCTCAAGATCGTCCTCGTCGAGGGCGCCGGCCGATTCACCTTGGCCACAGGAAAGACGATCTTCGAAGGCTGGACGTCGCTGGGGCGGTGGACGACCTGGTACTTCGGGCCCTACATCATCATCTGGGGATTCGTCTACGGTGCCACCGCGATGAGTTCTGCCGCGCTGCCCCTGGCCGCGCTGTTCCCCGGAGTCAACCTCACCGTGTGGGCCATCATCATGGGTCTCGCGGGCTTTGCCATGGTGTGGTTCGGACGGTATTCCGTCTTTGAGAAGATCACTGCCGCCCTCGTCGGAATCATGTTCGTCACCGTCGTCGGTTTGGCCATCATCGCCGTTCCCAACATCCCGGACATGCTCACCGGACTCATCCCGCTGATCCCGGAAGGCGGTGTCATCTACACCTTGGCTCTGGCCGGCGGTGTCGGCGGCACGATCACTCTCGCCGCCTACGGATACTGGCTGCGTGAGAAGGGATGGCACACACCGAAGTGGATGCGTGTGATGCGCATCGACAACTCTATGGCCTACGTACTGACAGGAATCTTCGTCATCGCCATGCTCGTCGTCGGTGCCGAAGTCGTCCGCGCAGCCGGTGTCGCCATCTCTGCCGATGACAAGGGACTCATCGAACTCTCTGATGTGCTCAAAGCCAAGTACGGCGATGTGGTCGGAATCGGCTTCCTCGTCGGCTTCTGGGCCGCGTCCTTCTCCTCGATCATCGGAGTCTGGAATGGTGTGTCGCTGATGTTCGCCGACTTCTGGGGACACATGCGCAAGAAGCCGGCCGGTCACCCCGACACGCTGACCGGTGGAAAGTACTTCAAGGCCTACGTGCTGTGGCTGACCTTCCCGCCGATGCTGCTCTTCCTCCTGGGCAAGCCGATCGGTCTGATCCTGGCCTACGGCGTGCTCGGATCGCTGTTCATGCCGTTCCTGGCGATCACGCTTCTCGGTCTCCTCAACGGCAAGAAGATTCCGAAGAAGTGGGCGAATAAACTGCACACCAATATTGCGCTGGCCATCACAGCGCTGCTGTTCATCGTCCTCGGCATCCAACAGCTCTACTCGAGCCTGGCTCCGCTCTGGGGCGGATGATCGGTCATCTGTTTCACATGATGCATCTGAGGGAAGAAGCCTGTCCTTCTTCCCTCAGGTGCGGCAGACTTGAAGCATGGCCCGCGACGATGCGATGAAGACGATCCTCAAAAACCACCTGCAGGCATGCCGCAACGATCTGCTGTGGAAACTCGAAGGACTCAGCGAACGCGACCTGAGGCTGCCGCGCACGGCCACGGGGCTCAACCTCGCCGGCGTGGTCAAACACATGGCGAACGTGGAGATCGGGTACTTCGGCGACACCTTCGGCAGGCCCTGGCCGAACCCCGAAGAGGCCATCACACCCGAGCAGTTCGAGACCGACCCGCAGGCCGACTGGTACGCCACGGAGAGCGAGACAGCAGGCTCTGTCATCGACTTCTACACACGTGTGTGGTCCTTCGCCGACGAGACCATCGACACGCACACACTCGATGCGCAGGGCACGGTTCCTCATTGGCCTGCTGAGAAAGCGGCGGTGTCTCTGCAGCAGATCATGGTCCACGTCATCGTGGACCTCGCGCGGCATCTGGGCCAAGTCGACATCGTCCGCGAGAGCATCGACGGCCAGACCGGGCTCAACCCCCGCAACCCGAACATGCCGGAGGGCCAGGACTGGGATGCCTACCTGGCCAAACTGCGGTCACTGGCGAACAACACCTGAACCCAACCACCGGAGCGGGCGAGTGCACCCACAAGGGGCACCCACCTCGGCGGGGCAGACGATAAGCTGGGACTGAAATGGCATATGAGAACTCAGCATCCTTCACCCCGCGCCCTGACTCGCAGCCCTCACCGAAGGGTGCGCAGTCGGGGAAGCGATCACCTCGGCGAAAAAATCCACGGCACAAGAACACCGGTGCAGGACATCGTGAGCGCCGGGCACGGCTGACGGCCGCCCGCCGATCGCAATCTGTCGACGTCACCTACCCGGAGAACCTGCCGGTCAGCGCCGCCAAGGACGAGATCGCCGAGGCCCTCCGCGATAACCAGGTCGTCATCGTCGCCGGCGAGACCGGCTCCGGCAAGACCACCCAGCTGCCCAAGATCTGCCTCGAAATGGGGCTGGGAGTCAACGGCCTCATCGGGCACACCCAGCCTCGGCGAATTGCGGCCAGAACCGTTGCCGAGCGCATCGCCGACGAACTCGGTGAGGACCTCGGCGGGACCATCGGCTACCAGGTGCGATTCACCGCTCAGGTGGCGGACTCAACCCGGGTCAAGGTCATGACCGACGGCATCCTGCTCTCGGAACTCTCCCGCGACAAACTGCTGCGCGACTACGAAGTCATCATCATCGACGAGGCCCACGAACGCAGCCTCAACATCGACTTCCTGCTCGGCTACCTCAAAGAAGTGATGGGGAAGCGGCCCGAACTCAAGGTCATCATCACCTCGGCGACGATCGATCCGCAGTCCTTCGCCGCGCACTTCGACGACGCCCCGATCATCGAGGTCGCCGGCCGGACCTACCCGGTCGAGGTCCGCTACCGTCCACTCGTCGACGATGAGGAGGACGACGACGTCGATGGGCCGGGGGAGTCGGGAAGCTACGAAACGGGGCCCGAGGAACAGACCGAAGGCATCATCGCCGCCTTCGACGAACTCAGCACCGAAGCACCCGGTGACATCCTCGTCTTCCTCTCCGGGGAACGCGAAATCCGCGACACAGCCGAAGCCCTCGAGGCTCACCTGCGCAAACGGCCGCGCCTGAGCAACTGGGAAGTCGTACCGCTCTTCGCCCGGCTCTCCGCCGGTGAACAGCAGAAGGTCTTCAAACCGCACTCGCGTCCGCGCCTGGTCCTGGCCACGAACGTCGCCGAAACCTCGCTGACTGTCCCCGGCATCAAATACGTCATCGACGTCGGCACCGCCCGCATCTCCCGGTACTCCAACCGCACCCGCGTCCAACGTCTGCCGATCGAACGCATCTCCCAGGCGAGTGCGAACCAGCGCAAGGGCCGGTCGGGACGCACCAGCGACGGCATCTGCATCCGCCTGTACTCGGAAACCGACTTCGACTCACGACCCGAATTCACCGACCCGGAGATCCTGCGCACGAACCTGGCCAGCGTCATCCTGCAGATGACCGACCTCGGATTCGCGGCCAGTGACAAAGAGATCCTCGAATTCCCGTTCCTCACCCCGCCGGAGGCCAAGGCCGTCCGTGACGGGCGCACCATGCTCGCCGAACTGGGCGCGCTGACCAGCGACAAGGCGGGAACGATCACGGTCACCCCGACCGGAAGGCAGCTGTCTCTGCTCCCGATCGACCCGCGGCTGGCACGCATGGTCATCGCCGGCGCCGAGGCGGGATGCGGGGGAGAGGTCACCATCATCGTCGCGGCCCTGTCCATCCAGGATCCCCGTGAGCGCCCCACCGAGGTCCGTGCCGCCGCCGATGAGAAGCACGCTCGCTTCACCCACCCGGGCAGCGACTTCCTGTCCTACCTCAACCTGTGGAACTACCTGGATGACCAGCAGTCGGCTCTGACGAGCTCGAAGTTCCGACGTCAGTGCAAGGCCGAATTCCTCAACTTCGTGCGCATCCGCGAATGGCAGGACCTCGTCGGCCAGCTGCGCTCCCTGCTCGGATCGGCCGGCATCCGCGTCAACAAATCCGTGTGGCGTCCGGTGGAAGCATCGACCGCCGAGGTGGGGCCTGGGTCTGCGTCGAACGCGAAGGGGGCGAAGGGGACCGCGTCGAATGCTGCCGGCTCGAACGCTGCTGTAGCCGCGACTGGAGCGACGACCGGAGCGAAGAGTGCCAACGGCAAGATCGGCTTCGCCGAACTCAGTGCGCAGAAACGCAGTGCGAAGAAGAGCGGTGGATCTGACGGGGCGAACGACTCCGGGCAGAATGCGGCCAGTGCCCGCCTAGACCCGCATGCCGCGGCCATCCATCGGGCTCTGCTGACCGGACTGCTGTCGATGATCGGCTCCCGGTCCGAACGCAACAAGGACTATCAGGGAGCCCGAGGTACCCGCTTCGCGATCTTCCCCGGCTCGGGCCTGTTCAAGAAGAAGCCCGACTTCGTCATGGCAGCCGAACTCGTCGAAACCTCACGACTTTGGGCGCGCACGGTCTCAGCGATCGAACCCGACTGGGTCATCGAAGCCGCCGGTGACTTGGTGACCAGACAGTATTCGGATCCGCACTGGTCGAAGAAGGCCGGCGGGTCGATGGTCTACGAGAAGATCTCCCTCTACGGCGTCACACTCGTCTCCGACCGTCGCGTCGGATACGGCACCTTCGACCGGGAGGCCGCGCGTGACATGTTCATCCGCAAGGGTCTCATCGAAGGTGACTGGCATGAACGCTTCGGATTCCTTGAGGCCAACGCTGCCGTCATCGACGAGGCGGAGGCGCTCGCCTCACGTACACGCAACCGCAGGGTCCTTGACCAGGACGATGCACTGTTCGAGTTCTACGATGAGCGGATTCCGGCCACGATCACCTCGGCGGCGGATTTCCGTGCTTGGTGGAAGAAACAGAAACGTCGTGACTCGCACATCCTGGATCTGTCCACCTCGATCCTGCTCAGCGACGACAGTGAGGAACTGACCGCCTCGGTGGCCGACGACTTCCCGATGGAATGGGAACTCGTCGACGGGTCCACGGCCAAGCTGCGCTACTCCTTCGAACCCGGCAGCACCGAGGACGGGGTGACCGTCGAACTGCCGGCGGCAGCCGTGCCGTTGGTGGACTCCGACGAATTCTCCTGGCAGGTCCCGGGACTGCGGGAGGAACTCGTGGCCGCCTACATCCGCTCGCTGCCGAAGAACAAACGCCGCTACTTCGTGCCCGCACCTGACGTCGCCCGCGACATCCTTCCAGTCCTCACGCCCTATCGCGGGGCTCTGCCCGAGGTGCTCGCCGCGCAGTTGAGCGAACGTGCCGGCGGGGGAGGCCTGAACGACCTGGTGCCGATCACAGTGACCGCCGAGGACTTCGACCTCGACCGCATCCCACCTCATCTGCGGATCCGCTTCCGCGTCATCGACGGCACCACCACCGTGGGCATCGGGGAAGACCTGAAGAAACTGACGAAGACCGCGAAACCCCAGGTGCGCAAGGCTCGGGCACAGCAGGTTTCGTTCACTGCGCAGACCGGGATGACCTCATGGTCCTTTGGCGCACTGACCAATCCAGATGAAGCGGAAGTCGGAGCTGTGCCAGGGCTCGTGGACCGCGGAACCAGTGTCGACCTCGTCGCCTTTGACACTGCTGCTCAGGCACGACTGTCCTCACGCGAAGGACTTATCACTCTGCTGAGCCTGCGCACGAATGAGGCGCTGAAATACCTGCGAGACGGACTCACGACCGATGAGAAGCTGGTCCTCGCCGGCCATCAGAAAGCCTCGGACGAGATGCTGCATGCCCTGGTCAGGGCAGGGATCCGCAGTGTTGTCGAAGCTGAACTGGGAGCAGCGGAGACCGCCTGGGTGGCCGATGCTGCAGAGTTCGGTTCGCTCGAGACGAAGGTGCACGCTGCACTGACCGACATGTGCTCGAACCTCCTGCCGCACCTGATGAAGGCACTGCGCTCGGCCACCGAACTCGACAAACTCGTATCGAAGGCTTCGTCCCTGGCGATCCTGTCAAACCTCGCCGATGTGCAGGCCTGGCGCGGATCGCGGGTCACCGGGGCGTCGGTAGCTGCGATGACCGAGCAGATTATTCGCGATCTGCCTCGCTGGGTGCAGGCCGAGGTGGTCCGCATTGATGGCATGCAGAACTCGCCGATGCGTGACAAGCAGCTCATGGATCGCATCAGTGGCAGCGTGGACTCCGTGCTGAAGAAGGTCGGCAACAGGTTCCCCGATCTGGCCAAAGCGGACTGGTCGCGGATTGTGGTTTCGGTGCCCAGCGAGTGGCGGGACGTGATCATCATGCTCGAGGAGCTCCGCGTCAGCCTTTACGCGAATTCCCTGGGTACCGCCCACCCGGTGTCGGAGAAGAGGATCGCCAAGGCACTCGCGCAACTGTAAGCGACGGGTTGCGCCGCGCACCATCAGTCGCATAACGCACTGTTGCAACGGGAGGTTTTGGTGCTGCTGGTGCGGGGTGCGAAACTCCCGGGTGGCAATAGCACTACGGGGAGGGAACGTCGCCAATTGTAGGACGTGGCGTTAATAGGGTGGCGTTGGGTCGGAAGGTCCTGCGGCGTCGGAGGCGGCAGCTGCGTCAGCGAGCGTGCTGGGTGCGGGAAGTCGGTCGTGCGGGTGCGGGGTGAAAGAGGTTTTGCCTAGGCGGGGGCCGAGGTGAAGTAGCCGGCGAAGAGCCACCAGATCGGGAGGATCGCGGCCGCAAGGAAAGCCGCGACGGCCCACCAGATACGCCACTTCCATGTGCGCCTGCGGGTGCCGAAGAAGAGGAACACGAGATAGAAGACGAGACAGAACGCACCGGAGAGACTGAGCATCACCATGCTGAAGGCCTCCAGCCCGGAGGTCCCGAGGTCGAAGAGGTAGCTGGTGACCTGCCCGATGTCGAGGGAGAACTTGATCGCCAACACCAGGAAGGGGATGCCGAGGAGTGCCGCCAAGATCAGCGGCAGGGCCTTGAGCAGGCGTTCCTTCGGTTCAGAGCGGCCAGCGTATTCAACAAATTCCTCATTCATCGCCACCCAGCATAATCGTGGAATCCGACAGGATGCTGGACGAACCGCGCGGCACGAACTGCAACTCTGGAGCTGCCCGGGACACTGGATCCGCTGCGACATTGACGCTGCGAGCAGCACTGGGTCTGCCAGCGACACCGTCGGATATACGGATGCAGGGCTCCCCGACAGGCATACAAAGACAACTGTGACTGACCGGACACCCGGTCGGGGACAGAAGAGGGATAAGATATTTTGGTGACTTCTGGCCAGTATTCTGACAAGGACATTCGAACCCAGGCGGACCGCCGCCGGACGTTCGCTGTCATTTCGCACCCCGACGCGGGTAAATCGACGACCACCGAGGCGCTCGCCCTACATGCGCGAGCCATCGGCAAGGCCGGCGCCACCCACGGCAAGGCCGGTCGCCGCGCTACTGTCTCCGACTGGATGAAGATGGAGCAGGACCGCGGAATCTCGATCTCCTCGGCGGCCCTGCAGTTCGAGTACCGGGATGCTGTCTTCAACCTCGTCGACACCCCGGGTCACGCCGACTTCTCCGAGGACACCTACCGTGTGCTCTCTGCCGTCGACTGCGCAGTGATGCTCATCGATGCAGCAAAGGGCCTCGAGGCCCAGACCATGAAGCTCTTCGAAGTCTGTGCCCACCGAGGCATCCCGATCATCACTGTGATCAACAAATGGGACCGCGCGGGTCTCGACGCACTGGAGCTCATGGACGAGGTTCAGGAACGTACAGGCCTCCTGCCTACCCCGCTGACCTGGCCGGTCGGACAGTCCGGTGACTTCAGGGGAGTCCTCGACCGACTCACCGGCGACTACACGAAGTACGACCGCACCGATGCCGGTGCCAACATCGCCGGAGAAGAGACCTATTCGGCAGACAAGGCCATCGAGCTCGAAGGCGATGCCTGGCAGACCGCCGTCGACGAATCCGATCTTCTTGACATGGAAGATCAGAATCACGACCAGGAGACATTCCTCGCCGGCAAATCGACCCCGGTGATGTTCGCCTCGGCCGTGCTGAACTTCGGCATCCACAAACTTCTCGACATGCTCGTCGACCTGGCACCTGCCGCCGAGGCCCGTCTGGACAAGGACGATGAGCCCCGCGACGTGGCCGACCCGTTCTCCGGATTCGTCTTCAAGGTCCAGGCCGGTATGGACTCCAACCACCGTGATCGCCTGGCCTACATCCGCGTGTGCTCCGGTGTCTTCGAACGCGGTTCCGTGCTCACCCACGCCGCGACCGGGAAACCCTTCGCCACGAAGTACGCCCAGCAGGTCTTCGGCCGTGACCGTGATGTCGTCGACGAAGCCTTCCCGGGCGACGTCGTCGGTTTGGTCAACGCCAGCGCACTGCGCGTGGGCGATTCGCTGTACTTGGACAAGAAAGTCGAATTCCCCGGCATTCCGACCTTCTCACCCGAGCACTTCATGGTCATCAGGGCCAAGGACTCCTCGAAGTACAAGCAATTCCGCCGCGGCATCGAACAGCTCGATCACGAGGGTGTCATTCAGGTGCTGCGTTCAGACCTGCGTGGTGACCAGGCCCCTGTCCTCGGCGCCGTGGGACCGATGCAGTTCGAGGTTGCCGAAGACCGGATGAACAACGAATTCCACGCACCCTGCTCACTCGAGCGCCTCAACTTCTCCTTGGCCCGACGCACCACACCGGAATGTGTGCCGACCCTGGCACGAGAACGGTCAGTGGAAGTTCTGCACCGTTCCGACGGTGAGCTGCTCGCTCTGTTCTCGGACAGGTGGCGACTCCAGGGTGTGCAGAAGAACCATCCGGATCTGGTTCTGGAGCCGCTCGTCGTCAGCTGAGTACACACACCGCGAGCAGCTGTGCCAAATGCACGAGCGGCCGCATGCCTCGGAATCCGACGAGGAGGTCCACCGTTTCGACGGGAAGCCTCGCCGTTTTGACGAGGACATTAAGATGAATAGTCGGGGTCATTTCAAGTTGGCCCCAGTTGGGGAGACCTGACGCTCGGGGAGACCCGAAATGACAAAGGAGATATCACAGACGTGGGAACGAAATCGATTCGAGTCGCAATTGCCGGACTGGGCAACTGCGCCTCTTCCCTGATCCAAGGTGTTGAGTATTACCGGGACGCAGCTCCGGGCAGTAAAGTACCGGGACTCATGCACGTGGAATTCGGGGACTATCACGTCGGTGATATCGAATTCGTCGCCGCATTCGACGTCGACGACAAGAAGGTCGGTGCCGATATCGCCGAGGCGATCACCGCCAGTGAGAACAATACGATCAAAATCGCCGACGTCCCCCCGACCGGGGTCCAGGTGCAGCGCGGACCGACCCTGGACGGACTCGGCGAGTACTACCGCGAGACCATCGTCGAATCAGATGTCGAACCCGTCGACGTTGCTCAGGCTCTGCGCGATGCGCGCGTCGACGTCCTCGTCTGCTACCTGCCCGTGGGTTCGCAGGAAGCGGTGGAGTTCTACGCACAGGCCGCCATCGACGCGAAGGTCGCCTTCGTCAATGCCCTCCCGGTCTTCATCGCCGGCACCAAGGAGTGGGATGAGAAGTTCCGCGCCGCCGGTGTGCCGATCGTCGGTGACGACATCAAGAGCCAGATCGGTGCGACCATCACCCACCGTGTGATGGCCAAACTGTTCGAAGACCGCGGCGTCGTTCTCGACCGCACCTACCAGCTCAACGTCGGCGGCAACATGGACTTCAAGAACATGCTCGAGCGCAAGCGCCTCGAATCGAAGAAGATCTCGAAGACTCAGGCCGTGACCTCGAACACTTCAGCCGAGCTCGAACCTCGCAACGTCCACATCGGCCCCAGCGACTACATTGAGTGGCTCGACGACCGCAAATGGGCTTTCGTTCGCCTCGAAGGCCGCAACTTCGGCGATGCTCCCGTGTCCCTGGAGTACAAGCTCGAGGTCTGGGACTCACCGAACTCGGCCGGAGTCATCATCGACGCCGTCCGTGCGGCGAAGATCGGCCTCGATCGCGGTGTCGGCGGTGCCCTCATCTCCGCATCGTCGTACTTCATGAAGTCACCCCCTGAGCAGAAGGGCGACGACGCAGCCCATGACGCAGTCGAAGCCTTCATCCAAGGAAACCTCGAGCGCTGATCTGAGCACCACAGCATCCTGAGAATGCCGATCACACCTTCGTGTGGTCGGCATTTTCGCTGTCCCCATTTCTCAGTATCCGGGTGTACGGATGCTCCTCGACCACCTCGGCGAATGCAGCAGTCGATCCAGGATATGAGATTGCCTCGCCGCAATCGGCATTGTCCATAACACTGAGAACTTGCACACAGTGGTCCCTGCCACAGAGATCGTGATCGACCACCGAGGTGGGCGGCTCCGCCTGGATCACCTGCACACCCCTTTCGACGAGTCACCGAGGAGTATCGATGTCGCGCAATACCGCTGTCAACGACACGAAACCGAAGAAGCCGGATGAGTTCAGCTGGCTGATGCGTCTGCTGGTCATCATCGAGAAGGCCGGAAACAAGCTGCCGCACCCCTTCTGGCTGTTCCTGTCTCTGGCCGTAGTGGTCATGGCGCTCTCGGCGATCTTCTCCGCCACCGGTCTGCAGGCAGTCAATCCTGCCACCGATGAGACGGTGACGGTGACGAACCTCTTCAGCACAGAGTCCCTGCGTGAGATCGTCGCGGGGGCCACGAACAACTTCGTCACGTTCCCACCGCTGGGTCTCGTCCTCATCGTGCTCATCGGTGTCGCCGTGGCAGAGCAGTCCGGGCTGATCCCGGCAATGCTGCGCGGAACGATCGCCGGTGCCTCACCGAAGTGGATCACTTTCATCGTCGCACTCGCCGGTACTGCGGCATCGATTGCCTCCGACGCCTCGTACATGATCATGATTCCCCTCGGCGGACTCGCGTTCAAAGCGGTGGGGCGCAACCCGATGCTCGGCTGCCTCGTCGCCTACGCCGCAACCTCGGGTGGGTATTCCGCGGCACCGATGGTCAACTCCTTGGACACGATCCTCGGCGGGCTCTCCACCTCGGCGGCTCAGATCATCGACCCGGACTACGTGGTCAGCCCGCTGGCGAACTTCTACTTCAACTTCGTCTCGATGTTCGTCGTCGCGGCCGCCGTCACCCTCGTCACCGAACTGCTGCTGTCGAAGCGAGCCGACCAGATCGAACTCGACGAACCGGACGAGAACGATCCCGACAACTTCGACGTCAAGATGGCACTGGACTCCAACGAGAAGCGCGGCATGGTCATCGCCGTCCTGTCCATCGTCGCCTGCGCCGCGATCCTGTTCTTCCTCGCACTGCCGAAGGGTTCGTTCCTGCGAGACGAAGCCGGTGGATTCGGTCCCGAATCGGGGCTCATGGCAGGAATCGCGGCCATTATCGGCTTCGGGTTCTTCATCGTCGGCATCGTCTACGGCTATGCCACCGGATCGATCAAGAAGACCTCAGACATTCCCGACATGATGGGCAAGGGACTCCTGCCCTTTGTCCCGGTCATCGTCCTCTTCTTCGCGGCCAGCCAGTTCCTGGCGCTGTTCAAAATGTCCAGCCTCGGCGAGATCCTCGCAATCAAGGGAGCCGAGTTCTTCGGTTCACTCGAGACGGGAACATTCGTCATCCTCCTCGGCGGATGGCTGCTCGTGGCCCTCGGCGCACTGTTCCTGACCTCAGGCTCGGGACTGTGGACACTCATGGCGCCGGTGCTCGTGCCGATGTTCATGCTCCTGTCCATCTCCCCAGAGACCACTCAGGCCCTCTACCGCATCGGTGACTCGACGACGAACATCATCTCGCCGATGAGTCCCTACTTCGTCGTCGTCCTCGGCTTCATCCAGAGGTACAAGCGAGACGCCGGAATCGGCACGGTGCTGTCGTTCACCATTCCGCTCTCATTCGCGATGTTCGTCCTCTGGGGTCTGCTCTTCTTCATCTGGTGGTCCATCGGAATTCCTTGGGGACCCGGTTCGGCCACGAGCTACCACATGGGCTGAGGTTTCAGTCGGGTGACCACATCTGCCGTTGAAACAACATCTGCCGTGGAAACGGGAATAATCGACCCAGCAACCGGCGTTACGATCGTGCAACGCTCGTTGACTTGAGCTCTGGATCATCAGTGACTGTCCAGCTCAAGTGACTAGACTGAGACTATGAAACAACTCTCGTGCGGCATTTCGTCTGTGCGAGCAACCTGCTCAGATCGAAAGGATCTCGACCGTGAGTAACCCTATGATGAACCGGACCCTCAACCAGGGAGTCCAGGCCGGCCGCAACGAACCGGTCATGTCCGACCAGGAACTCAACAACCTGTTCGACCAGCCTGCCGCACAGAACCGCAACGCCGGCCCGCAGGCCGCCGAACGTGCGATGACCTACGACGACGTGATGATGAAGACCGGTGTGCTCTTCGCCATTCTTCTCGCTGGTGCCGTCGTCGGCTGGTTCGTTCCGGTCCTTGCCCTTCCTGCGATGCTCATCGCGCTGGTCCTCGGCCTGGTCAACGCCTTCAAGAAGGAACCGAGCAAGGCCCTGATCATCGGCTATGCGGTCTTCGAAGGAGTCTTCCTCGGCGGCATCTCCGCGATCTTCGAAGCCCAGTTCTCCGGCATCGTCCTCCAGGCCGTTCTGGCCACGCTCTGCGTCTTCGGCGTCATGCTCGCCCTGTTCAAGTTCAAGGGTGTGCGCTTCGGTTCGAAGATGAAGAAGTTCATGATGATCGCCATCGGCGGTTACGCGATCTTCTCGCTCATCAACTTCGGCATCGCGATGTTCACCGGCACCGGCGGTGCCCGCAGCGTCGAAATCAACATCATGGGAATGACCTTCCCCTTGGGCGTCATCATCGGCCTCGTCGCCACCGTGCTCGCAGCCATGACACTCATCATGGACTTCCAGATGATCGAGCAGGGCGTGAAGCAGCGGATCCCGGAGAAGTACTCCTGGATGTGCGCCTTCTCCCTCATGGTCACCCTCGTGTGGCTCTACATCGAAATCCTGCGCCTCATCTCCTACTTCAGAAACTAGGAGCACATCGCCTGCCTCGGGGACACCACCGAACGGCGGCGACAGCAGCGAAGCGAAGGGCGGATTCCCAGACAGGGAGTCCGCCCTTCGTCGTATCTGAAACCATGCTCTCGAAGGTGCTGAGCGGGCACGTCGAAGCTGCCGGAAAGGAACTACGGGGCTGAGGCGTCACGGTCGTTGGTGCGTTTGTGCACCACGGTCTGTATCTCCGGGCATTGAAGCCCACCGTCGGTGTTCATAGGCTCGAAGTGTCGGAACCAGCAGAACTTCACCGCCGAAGCAGCGCCGAGAGAAGGATGATCCCATCATGAGCAGACCGAGCATGCGCGGCGTCTTCGCCGTACCCACCACCCCCTTCGACTCAAACGGGGCGCAGAGTATCGAGCAGACCGCCGTAGGTGTCGAATCCGTGCTCGCCGCCGGAGTCACAGGAATCCTGTGCCTCGGCGCCACGGGGGAGGCACTGGCACTGAGCCGGCAGGAACGCGATGCCCAGATCCGCACAGTGGTCGACACCGCAGCCGGTCGAGCCCACGCCGTCGTCGGCTGCATGGCCTACACCCCGACAGAGATGAGCGCACAGATCGCACAAGCACAGCAGCTGGGGGCAGACGCGGCGATGATCACCCCGCCCTTCTACGGAGGGCTCGAACCCGATACCGCAGTCGCCGCACTGCACACGGTGATGTCCACATCGGAGCTGCCGGTCATGGTCTACAACAACCCGCACTCCACGGGGACCGACCTCCTGCCCCAGCACCTCGGGACACTGCTCGACACCGGCAGCTTCTGGAGCGTGAAGGAGACCTCCGGAGAAGCCACCAGAATCCGCGAGCTGCGTGATGAACTGGGCACTGACGTCGAGGTGTTCGTCGGCGCCGACGGCATCGCACTCGAAGGGTTCACCCAAGGTGCCAGCGGCTGGGTCGCCGCCTCCGCCTGGCTCCTGCCGCGACAGTGCCAACAGCTGTGGGACTTCTCGAACCAAGGCCGGTGGGACGAGGCCGTGGCACTGTGGAATCAACTGGCCGGTCCTCTGGGACAGATCGAAGACAGCCCCGCCTTCATCTCCCTCATCAAACAGACGCTGAGCCGTCGCGGGATCGAGCAAGGCCCTGTCCGTCCTCCACTGCCCACCGCAGCACCCGACACCGTCGACGCGCTGCTGGCAGCGATCACTGCGATGGAGAAGGAGGCTGCACATGTCTGAGAAGGGCGAACTTGTCGTCACCCGCATTCTCGAGGGCAACCTCGGCGTGCATATGAATGGTCGCAGCCTTCCCGGAGAAGGTCCGCGCCTCGATCTCATCTCCCCGATGACAGGCACCGCATTGGGGACATTGTCGGAGGCCTCGACTGCTCAGCTCGACGCTGCGGTCGGGCATGCCCGCCAGGCGTTTGCTGCTGGTGCGTGGGCTCGCGATGCCGCGTACAGGGCAAGCGTCCTACGCAGCCTCGCTGAGGCTGTCGATGCCGATGCGGAGGTCATCGCCCATCTGGATGCCGTCGAGGCGGGTAAGGTCTTCGCCGGCAGCGTCACCGAGGACGTTCCGGACGTCGTCGCGAACCTGCGCTTCTTCGCCGACCTGCTCGCCCGCGAGGAGGGTCGCTTCCTGCAGGATGACTCCGGCTGGGGCTGGGTGAGAAAGGTGCCTGCCGGCGTCGTCGGGGTGGTGCTGCCGTGGAACTTCCCCATCGCGATGCTCGGGTGGAAGGTCGCTCCCGCACTGGCCGCCGGCAATGCGCTCGTGCTCAAACCCTCCGAGGACTCCGTGCTCAGCGCCCTGCACTTCGCGCAGCTGGCCGCTGAGGCGGGAGTGCCCGACGGGATCATCAACGTGCTCACCGGCACCGGTCCGCACATCGGGCAGGCGATGGGACTGCACTCCGGTATCGATGTCCTCACCTTCACCGGATCCGGGCCCACCGGCCGATCCTTCCTCGAATCCTCGGCACGATCGAATCTGAAGAAGGTCTCCCTCGAACTCGGCGGGCGGGCCGGCTACATCGTCGACAGCGAGCACGCCTCGGACTATGCGACCATCGCTGCTGACATCGCCGCAGCAGCGTTCGGCCAGAGCGGACAGAACTGCACGGCCTCATCGCGCACGATGTTCATCGGCGACGAAACCGAGTACACCCGCTTCCGCGAGGCCCTCATCGCAGCAACAGCCTCGATCACCGTCGGCGACCCCTTCGCGGAGGGGACTGATATGGGCCCGGTGATCAACGCCAAGGCCCACCAGCGAATCAACTCCTGGATCGACGAAGCTATTGAGAAGGGAGCAAGGGTCGTCAACGAGCGAGTCGAAGTGCCGGGCGCCGGCTATTGGGTCCCGCCGACGATCCTCGAAGATGTGCCGGGCGAGAGCGAACTTGGTCACGGCGAGATCTTCGGTCCCCTCACCCAGCTGCTGCGCATGACTTCGCGGCAAGAAGCCGTGAGCGCCATCAACGATGAGCCTTATGGCCTGGCCTCGACCGTGTGGTGCGAGGATCTGGCCACGGTCAAATGGTGGGCCGATCAGATTCGGGTGGGAACGCTCGCGATCAACGGCTACAGCGAAGGAACGGTCGCCACACCCTTCGGCGGAATGCGCGAATCCGGGTTCTGGGGTCGAGACAACGGACCGGAGGCACTCGAGACCTACCAGGAGTCGATGACCGTGTGGATTGCACACAGCTGAGGGCCACGGTTCACGCGTCGAACAGAGGTCGGGGCACCCGGTAGAGTCTTTGAGAGAGACGTATCGAGGAGGATCGTTGGCATGAAGGTGGACGCGGAAGATGTCAGGTACTTCCATGTGGTGGCCAACGCCGGCACCCTTGCCCGCGCCGGAACCGAGCTCGGTGTGGATCATACGACCGTCAGCCGGCGAGTGCAGCGCCTCGAGCATGCCCTTGGCATGCGGCTCTTCACGCGCACACGGACCGGGTGGGAGCTGAACGCAAACGGGGAGAGCCTGCTGCCGGCGGCGCGAACTCTCGCGCTCGGCTACGATGTCTTCACCGACGGCGACCCGACGCAGATCGGCCCCGAGGAATGGACCGTGCTCACCTCCGACGGCTTCGCCTCGACGATACTCGCCCCGCGGTGCGGGCCGCTTCTCGCCGACGGGCGGGCCATCCTGCGCATCGTCTCCGCCCCCTCATTAGCCTCCCGAGACGGGGTGTCCTACGATGTCGCGGTGGTGCGCTCGCGACCCTCATCGCCGTCGGTGCGCTCGAAGCTGCTGGCACGTTACGAGATCGGCCTGTTCGCGACCGAGGAGTATCTCAGCCGTCATCGACCCATCCATGACCTCGCAGACCTGGAAAACCACGTCATCGCCTGGTACTCCGATGATCCTGTGGCACCCGAATACGACACCTTGCGGACGAAGCTGCCGACGTCGATCCGACTGCAGTCGAACAGCCTCAATGTCCACGAGCAGGCGGCTCTGGCGGGAGTGGGGCTGGCGGTGATGCCCACGTACACTGCCGGTCGGCATAACGAGCTCGTGCGAGTGTTGCCAGAGGAGATGAGTTTCCACGGCAGCTACTGGACTGTGCTGCCAGCTGCGCAGCTGCGCTGGCAGGTCACCGACAGGGTCATGGCGTTCCTCCACGATGCTGTTTGTGACGCCGGGCTCACCGTCCCCGGGGACTGAACAATTACGGGCCCGACCTCGGAGACGGGCGCAGTCGGGAACTGGCGCGCACCCGGACTATTATGGGCTCATGAGCACAGCAGTGGCGGATCTTGAGACAGAGGTTCGGCGTCTGCGCATCCGCATCATCGGTCTCAACCCTCGTCAGCTCGCCGAGGCGGGCCCAAATTCTCCCGCCACCGACGCTGGCACCATGTCCAGAAGAGACTCCATCGCCGAGGCGCTCGCCCGGTTCTCATCGATCGGCTCGGATGGTCGCAGTGTCCCGGACCTGGGTGATCAGAGCCTGGCGGACCAGGTCGTCGTCCTCATCGAAGACGGAATGGCTCTGTCAGCAGGCCTGCCTGAGACGCAGCGGCAGGAACGATTGGAGCAGCTGCTCGACGCCGCAGTCCGACTGCGCCGCGAACTGGCTTAGAATCGTCGGCGCGCTGAAGCCGGCGGGGGAGGATAATCGAGGACACCAGCCGCTGTCCCAAGAAGGTGCACCACCGTGATGACCGATCGCCGTCCACTGCTCTTCACCCTCGCAGGCATCGTCGCGACCCTCGTGTACTTCGGTGCCGGCGAGTTCATCTCCGGTGCCTTCTCAGCCACCTCGGCGCCGTTGCTGATCCTGGGACAGACGATCATCCCGCTCGTGCCCACCGCGATGATCAAAACCGCCATCAGCATCTTCGGGACGAACGACAAGCTGGCGCTCGTCATCACCATCGTCATCGTCGGAGCAATCCTCGGCGGCGTGATCGGCCGGATCGGCCTGCACCGGCGGGCACTGTCATTCGTGCTCCTCATCGGCCTCGGCGTCCTGCCCGTCGTCGTGCTGCTGAGCACGGGAGGATCGTTCCTCGACGCCATACCGGCACTCGTAGGTGTGGGGCTGGGATGCGCCGCCTATGTGGGGCTCATCGGCTTCGCACGTCGGGCCGAGCAGCTGTCCGGAGGCCCAGTCGATACCGACGTACCCACAAGCGCCGATGTGCACCCCGGAACGGATTTACAGCCCGGCACCGACCGCCGTACCTTCTTCGGTCTGGCGGCTGGGCTGAGCGCGGTCGGAATCGCCGCCATCGCGGCCGGACAGTCGGCCGCGATCCTTGCTCGAAATGCGGCAGGAGCGGTGACGAAGCTGGTGCTGCCACGGCCGGCCACCTCGGCGCCGAAGATCCCAGCGGGAGCAGATCTGGACATCGAAGGACTCGCCCCGATCATCACCCCCAACGACGACTTCTACCGCATCGACACCGCGCTCATCCCACCCGCACTCGACGCGGCCTCCTGGTCCCTGCGCATCCACGGAATGGTCGACGAGGAAGTCACGATCACCATGGACGAGCTGCTCGAACTGCCGCTGGAAGAGCACCGAGTCAGCCTGACCTGTGTCTCGAACGAGGTCGGCGGTGACCTCGTCGGCAACGCCACCTGGCTCGGCTACCCGGTGCGCGAACTGCTTGCACGCGCCAAACCTCAGGACGGGGCAGACATGGTGCTCTCGACCTCCGATGACGGCTTCACCGCCTCCACGCCACTCGAAACCCTCACCGACGATCGCGCGTCCCTGCTGGCCGTGGGCATGAACGGCGAACCGCTGCCCCGCGACCACGGATTCCCCGCCCGACTCGTCGTGCCCGGACTCTACGGCTTCGTCTCCGCGACCAAATGGGTCACCGAACTCGAAGTCACCCGCTTCGCCGACAAAGAGGCCTACTGGACGACGCGCGGCTGGTCCACCCACGGGCCCATCCTCGTGGCCTCCCGGGTCGACGTCCCCCGCGCCGGTGCCCAGGTCAGCCCTAACAAAGACGGCCAAATCGTCACCGCAGGCATGGCCTGGGCCCAGCACGTCGGCATCTCAGAGGTGCGGGTGCGCATCGACAGCGGAGACTGGCACACCGCCGAACTGAGCGAAGAGCTGAACTCCGACACCTGGCGGCAGTGGCGCTGTACCTTCGATGACCTTGAGTCGGGCAGCCACACCGTGACGGTGAGAGCAGTCGATGCCGACGGCAACGTCCAGATCTCCGAACGCAGACCCGCGATCCCCGGCAGCGCCACCGGTCTCCACGACAGGGACTTCACCGTCGCCTGAGCAGCCGAGTCCCACCTGCGGACAGTCAAAAGCCGAGGCTGTCGGACCTCAGGGCCGAGAAGCTTGAGAACTATCTGACAAAACGTTGTATTCTCGCCTCAACATGGTGGTGAGCCCCGTGGAAGCCCAGGTCGCCCCACGCAGCCTGTGGCTCGGCACGGTTCCGACACCGCCAGCCCTGTTCAGCGACACAATGAGGTGGTCTCAATGTTCGGTCTCCCGGCGGCAACTGTCGCCATCATCTTCGGCATCCCCGCGATCTGGGTGATCTACACGCTCACGTTCGTCTACCTCTCCCGCGGCTGGAAGGCCGAAGACGTCGCCGAAGACCAGCTCACGGCGGGCGGATCCGGTCCGGCCACCTCGGCGCCGGGGCACCGCTCCGAACCTGAGAACGGGGGAGCGGCATGAACCTCGAAACCTGGTTCCTCGTCATCTACTTCATCGCCATGGCCGGCATCGGCGTGTGGACGCTCAAGATCGGCAACAAGGACAGCGAAGGCTACCTCCTGGGCGGGCGCAGCCTCGGCCCCGCGGTGACCGCGCTGCGCCTGCAATCCTCATCGATGTCGGGCTACATGTTCCTCGGCGCCGGCTCCCTGGCCTACACCAAGGGCTACTTCTCGCTCTGGTACGCGATGGGCGACATCGGCGGCGGTGTGCTCAACCTGTCGATCCTGGGCAGGCGGATGCGCAAACTCTCCCAGATCCTGGGGTCGCTGACCTCGATCGAATACCTCGAGCACCGGTACCCGTCGAAATGGATCCGGGCGATTGCCGCTCCGGTCGCCGTGTTCTGCATCTTCTTCTACGTCATGAGCCAGTTCATCGCCGGCGGTCGCGGACTCGAGATGGTCACCGGCATCCCGTACGCGTGGGCCCTGCTCATCGCCGTCGGCGTCATCGTCTTCTACACATTCCTCGGCGGCTACCTGGCCGTGGCCTACACCGACTTCGTCCAAGCGATCATCATGCTCATCGGCATGGTCTGGATCCTCATCGGCACGATGCAGGCGGTGGGCGGATGGACCGCCGGCAACGAGGCAGTCGGTGAGATCAACCCGAACCTGCTGACCATGTGGGGACCTGACGGCTTCGGCTCCGTGCAGTGGGGCGTCATCATCGGTGCCGTGCTCGTCTTCTCCATCGGCTACATGGGCTGGCCGCACGTCAACGTCAGTCACATGGCCATGAAACGGCCCTCGGTTGCCCGCACGGCGAGCATGTACGCCACCGGCTTCAACCTGCTCTTCATCCCCGCGCCCTACATTGTGGGCATCATGGCGCTCATCCTCCTGCCCAACCTCGACAACCCGGAACTCGCGGTCTTCCAGGTCGCAGACACCGTGCTGCCGAACTTCGCCGTGGGCATCGTCATGGCGGGCATCATGGCGGCCATCATGTCCACTGCGGACGCGCTGCTGCTGCAGTCGGGCACGATCGCCAGCCAGGATCTGTTCCAGCGGTTCGTCAAGAAGGACATGTCCGACAGTCAGTCCGTGTGGGTCTCACGCTTCACCGTCCTTATCCTGGCCATCATCGGCTACATCGTGGCCGTCAACGATCCACCGGCCGTCGCCGAGGTGGTCATCTTCTCCACGACCGTGCTCGGTGCCGCATTCGTCCCCGTCTACGTCGCCGCAGCATGGTGGAAGAAGGCCAACGTTCCCGGGGCCATCTCCTCGATGGTGCTTGGCACCGTGTCTTCAGTCGTGTGGCAGCTGACCGGACTCGTCGACGTCACCGGCGTCGACCCGATGGGCATCGGCATCGTCTGCTCGACCCTGGCCCTCATCCTCGTGTCCCTGGCCACGCAGAAGTCCCACCCGGTACCGGCACACGTCGTCGCGGCGCTGAAGGAGACCGACAAGATCGGTGCCATCCCCGCTCACATGCTCACCGGCCAGAATGATGCGCTGGCAGCTCAGGTGCCCAAGGATGCGTGAGCACCCGGAATCCGGTGCTGATCGGGGAGAGGAACCGTCCGATCAGAGTACCGGGACTCCTCAGCCGGCAGGCGTCACTGAGCCTGCACTGCGTCTGACCCCGCACATCACGGCCGCCGAGGCGCTCGCCGTGTTCGCGCGCAAGCTCCCGGGCGCTCAGGCCGAGGCACGGCAAGTCCTCCACCCGTTCTGGTGGACGGTGCTCATTGCCCGCACTCGAGGCATCTTCGTTCGCTCCCGGAGGAAGCCTTTGAGCAATGGTGCTGCAGGTGCGGGTGCAGGCACTGGTGCGGGTGCCGGTGGGGGTTCGGGGCCTGGGGTCGGGCAGCGCATGAATGTCCTCGTCAACGCGTATTCGGGCAAGGGCTTCATCGCCGACTTCGAACCGCGCGGCACGCCCGTCGACGCTGCCGAGTGGGACGCCGCTTTCGACACTTCGAACCAGGCAGGTCCGAGACCGAGTCTCTTCGAGGTCTCACGAACGGCCCGTTCACTGGTGCGGACCAAGGTGCTCAAAACGGTGAAGCTGGGCATGGGAATCACCCTCGACGAGGTGGCGCCACCTCGGGGGATCCTCAAACCGAATTGGATCGTGACCGGAGCCAATGAGAAGTTCGCGGCGACGATCCTCGTCGACGGACTCGATTCCTCGCACTACATTGTGAGGGTGGAGAGGCTCGAACAGGACTGACAGGCGTCCCCGCGGGGACGCCTCGATGGAACAGCGACCGTGGTGGTACGGATGCGTCAGCCCCAGTTCTTCGCGTCGGTGAGGCAGAACGGATGCCCGGCCGGATCGAGGAGAACGACCCAGGTATCTCCTGGCTGCGGATCGGCGCGGGTCGCTCCGAGTTCGACGCAGCTGGCGGCCGCAGCCTCGATGTCATCGGCAGCGAGGTCGAAGTGGAACTGTTTGTGCCCGTCGTCGGGCCATTCCGGGCGTTTGTAGTCCGGGATCGTCCCGATACCCAGTGCATTGCTGGGGCCGGTGAGCATGGCGTATTTCTCATCGGAATACGCCACAGGCCAACCCAGCACAGCTGAATAGAAGTCGCCGAGCGCCGCAGCATCCGGAGCGTCGAGGGTGACCATCGCGAGCTTCGCGACAGGGGTGCTCGCAGTGGTGGAATCGGTAGTTTTCATCTCTGTATCAGTCATGTCTGCCATTCTGGTTCCATGGACGACGTCGTCGATAGGAAAAACCCGCCACACAGCAAGCAAGCCCCGCCGCCCGACCACTTCTACGGGCGGGTGCTCAAACCGGCTCAGATGCTCGAGCACGCTCACTACTCGGCGGTGACCGAGATCGCCGCAGAGCTGCGCCCGTGGGTGAAACGGTATTGGTCGGTGAATTGGGATCTGTCGGACGGAGAGCGCTATCAGACGGCGACAGTTTCGGAGCCGACGATCAATCTCACCGTCGAATACGGTGACATCCACCGGGCAAATACGAGTGGTCCAGGTATCTGGCTGACTGGTCCGGTGACTGGGCAGCGGTTCGATGTCGGACTCTTCGGTCGCGGCGGTGTCGTCGGAATCAACTTCCACCTCGGCGGGACTGTGGCCTTCGCGAACGAAGGGCCCGCGACGATTCGGGATACGACGGTGCCCGCGAGGAGCTGGTTCCCGGGCATTGATGAGGCCCTGGCCGTCGTGGATGAACTCACTGTCGGCGATGACCTCGGCGTCGCGGATGGACTGGCTTCTGCAGTGGAGGTCATCGAGAGTTGGCTGTTGTCATTCCGCCCGCAGATGACCGAAGGTTACGCCAGGTTTCGTCGGATACTCGGCCTGCTCGATGACCCGACGATCGTCAACCTCGGCGAGTTGGCGTTGCGCACCGACACCAGCGAACGGTCGCTGCAGAGGCTGTTCCAGGATCACTGCGGTGTCGGGGTCAAACAGATCCTGGTCCGTGCCCGGATCCGGGACGCCATCGCAGCCCTCGACCGGGGGTGGGACGGAGCATTCGGCGATCTGGCCGCGGACCTCGGATGGTTCGACCAGTCTCACTTCACCGCGGACTTCCATAGGGTCACCGGTTACACGCCGAGCGAATATCTCAGCGCTCAAGAGAGGAGCGGCCAGCCACAGCAGTGAATCAGGGTGGTACGGAATGAGCCGTGCCAGGCACAGTCGGGACCATCCTAGGTCAGCGGCGTCTGGCGATGCCGATTCCGGTGTATCCGAGAATGATCGCGAAGGCGAAGCCGACATAGCAGAACACTGCCCACGGGGCGTAGTCGAGGACGGAGACGCCCAGAACGCCTGCCATGTAGACGCCTGCCGAGGACCAAGGAATGAGCGGAACGACGACCGTGCCGGAATCCTCCAGCGTCCGGGAGAGGTTCTTCGCGTCGAGACCTCGGTCGGCGTAAGCCTTCTTGAACAGCTCGCCCGGGACGATGATCGACAGGTAGGAATTGCCGGTCACGACGGCCATCGTGAGGCATGAGACCACCGTGGAGAGAACGAGGTCACCTGTGCGCTTCACGAACTTCAGCAGAGACCGGATGATGGTCTCGAGAGCACCGGACTTGGACATGATGCCGGCGAAGGCGAAGGCACTGAAAGCGATGAGGATGACACCGGTCATCGACGCCATCCCGCCCTGGGAGACCAACTCGACGACCTGAGGATCCAGATTCTTCAGAGTCGAGGACCCGACCTCGAGCATGTCCGGGGTGAACCCGTCGACGGTGGAGGCGAAGATCGATTCGATGCTGACCTTCTGGAAGATCGCGGCGAGGATACCGGCCACCAAAGACGAGCCGATGATCGTCGGAAGCGTGGGCAGTTTGAGAACCGCTCCGCCGAGGACGATGAGCATCGGCAGGAGTAGAAGAACATTGAAGGAGAAGAGACTGTCCAAGGTTCCTGTGACGGCAGTGATCTGGTCCGAATCGGTCCCACCGGACTGCTGATTGATGCCGACGAACAGATACAGTGCCAGCGCCACGACCGTGGCCGGGATCGTGGTGTAGAGCATGTGCCGAATGTGTTCCCACAAGGTGGTGCCGGCAGCGATCGGAGCCAGGTTCGTCGTGTCCGAGAGCGGTGAGAGTTTGTCACCGAAGTACGAACCGGCGACGATGGCGCCCGCGGTGGCCGCCATCGGGGCGTCCAAGCCCGCGGCGATTCCCATGAGGGCGACTCCCACCGTTCCGGCCGAGCCCCAGGAGGTGCCGGTGATGACCGAGACGATCGCGGAGATGACGAAGGCGATGAGGACGATGAACTGTGCGCTGATGAGCCCCAGGCCGTAGTAGATCATCATCGGTATGGTGCCGGCGATCATCCATGTGCCGATGAGAATGCCGATCGAGATGAGCACGAGCAGTGCCGGCATCGCAGTGTCGAGCTTCTCCCTGATGCCAAGCAGCATCTCCTCCCAGCTCAGCCCCATCCGCAGAGCCACCAGGCCGGCGATGATCGCGGAGAGGATCAGGAGCGGTTCGGGTGCGAGCCCGAGAACGCCGTAGCCCACCGCCAGCAGTACGAGCATCGCTGCCAGGGGCACCAGCGACCAACCCAAGGGCGGACGCTTCTCCTCGACAGCGTCGGAAAGAGTCGTCGTGTCGTGCTCGTGGCTCATTCGAAGGTTCCTTGGATCTGTGGTGTGCCGTCGCGGACGACCTCCCGTCCCCGAGCGAAGGCGAGCGCAATGGTGTGGTTGTCATCGGTGAGGAGGATGTCGGCATCGGCTCCGGGGCGCAAACGCCCCTTGTTCTCGAGGCCGAGGACATCTGCCGTATTGGAGGTGACGAGGGAGAGAGCCTGAGACAGCTCGACACCGGGCAGGTCGGCACACGCCCACACTTGGTCATACAGGGTCGTCTGCTTGGCCACGTCCATGCCGATGAGTCGTCCATCGGAGTCGAAATCCGGCAGGCTTCCATTGGCATCGGAGGAGAGGGTGAGACGTCTGAGATCCCCGCCGAGGTCGATGTAGCGTCGCAATGATTTCGTCGTTGTCGACGAGGCCGTCATATCGACCGTGGCACCCTTGGCCGCCAGGTCCACCGCGTCGGCCAGAAGCTCGGGGGACCGGGTGATGTGGGTGGCGTAGATGGCCTGTGGTGCGATCGGATATTCGTCGAGGAGTCGGTGCAGCGGGGCCAGGCGTGAAGTGTACGGTCCGACGTGGAAGTGGGTGACTCCGGCTTTGCCGGAGAGCAGTCCGCCGACGTGCGACTGGCTGACGAGTTCGGCCAGAGCCTCGACGGTGGGTTGGAATGAACGCCGGTCCGAGATCGCGACCTCGCCGACGCCGATGACCTTGTCGATGAGGACGACGTCATCGACGACGGCACCGGTTAAAGTTCGTGCCGGGACCTGGTAGCTGCCCGTGTAGATGAAGGTGGAGATGCCCTCAGTCTCGAGGGCTCGGGCCTTGGCGAGGAGATCGGCGTGGCTGCGGGTCACACCGTCGGTTCCCAGGCACCCGATGACGGTGGTGACTCCGGCGCTTACGATGTCGCTGATGCGGATCTCGGGGGTGCGGTTGGCGTAGCCGCCTTCGCCTCCGCCGCCAGCGATGTGGACGTGCGGGTCGATGAAACCTGGAGTGGCTGTCAGCCCCTGGGCATCGATGACGGTGGCGTTGGGGAGCGCACTGACAGCTTCGGCACTCACATCACCGATGAAGGTGATCTGCTGCCCCTCGATGAGGATGTCCTGCTTCCCGAGCCGTTCCGGGGCGTAGATCTCGGCCCCGCGCAGCAATGTCACCATATGTCGTCGTCTCCTTGGGGGCTTAGCGTGCAGCGGTTATCCGGGAATGATTCCCTTGCCGTCGACCTTCGGAATGGCCGCAAGCAGTTTCTTCGTATAGGGATGCTGCGGGTCATTCCAGATCTGTTCCGTCGAACCGACCTCGACAATCTTACCTGCCTCCATGACGGCCACTCGGTCCGCGATGTCACGCACGACCGAGAGATCGTGGCTGATGAAGATCATCGATGCACCGGAGTCGATGGCCAGGTCCCTCATCATCCGCGCGATCCTGGCCTGGAGAAACGCATCCAGGGAGGCGATCGGCTCATCACCGACAAGCACCTTCGGTCCGGCGGCGAGCGCACGAGCGATGGCGATGCGCTGCCGTTGCCCACCGGAGAAAGAGTGGGAGTACCTCTGCGCAGCATCGACGGGCAGATCGACTGCTTCCAGGAGAGATTCCACGGTCCAGTTGTGTTCCGGGTCGAGGGCGAGTGCGTCGGTGAGCTGATCCCTGATGCGCCTGCGCGGGTTCAACGATGCGTAGGGGTTCTGGAAGACCATCTGGACTCCCAACAGGTTCTTGGGCCGACGGCCAAGACCCAGAGGCTTCACCGGATGGGAGTCGAAGGTGATGGTGCCACCGGCAGTCTTCTCGAGTCCGCAGATGAGCTTAGCCAGCGTGGACTTCCCGCAGCCGGATTCGCCCACGAGGCCCAACACCTCCGAATGACCCAGCTGCAACGACACGTCGCTGACCGCCCGGAACCGGCCGCCGCCGTTGAGCTTGTACTCGCAGGAGACGTGGTCGAGTTCGAGCAGCGGCGCTTTGATTGGTTGAGGCGTGTCCTCGGTCGTTGTCGTGGTTGTCATCAGCGTGAGACCTCCGCTCCGGGCAATGATTCGATGAGCGATCTGGTGTACTCATGCTGCGGTGCGGTGATCACCGGTTCCCGATCTCCGGTCTCGACGACTAGCCCGTTCTTCATCACAACGATGGTGTCGGCCACCGAGGACAGGACACCGAAGTCGTGTGTGACGAGGAGGACGGCCAGGTTGAGATCATCGCAGAGTTCGCGCAGCAGGCGCAGGATTCCGGCCTGCACCGTCACATCGAGGGCTGTGGTGGGTTCATCGGCAATGAGCACGTTGGGGTCGCAGATGATCGCCGAGGCGAACGCGATGCGCTGCAGCTGACCGCCGGAGAACTGGTGCGGGTACTTCCCGATCGCCTCATCAGGGTGAGGGACGTGAGTGCGCTCGAGGATGTGGACGGCGCGCTCAAGGGCCTCCTTCTTCGAAGCTTTCTTGTGATGCCGGTAGTGATCGGTCATCTGATCGCCGATGGTGAGCATGGGATGGAACGCCGAGGCCGGATCTTGGAACACCATCGACAGCTGCACGCCGCGCAGGCGATTGTGGACCTTGGGCGGCATCCCCACCAGCTCGGTGCCGTCGAAGTCGATGCTGCCGCTCAGCTGGGCACCGGCGGGGGAGAGGCCCATGATCGCCAGACCTGTCTGCGTCTTTCCCGAACCGGAGGCTCCGGCGACGCCGGTGATCTTTCCCGCCTCCAGATCGAATGAGACATTGCGCAGGATGTGCTTCTCGTTCTTGCCAGTTGTCACCGACAGGTTGAGGTCTTTGATGCTGATCATGCTCATGAGGTGGTCTCTCCCACTTCCTGCGCCGTATGCGGGTCAAGGGAGTCACGCAGACTGTCTCCGATGAAGTTGAAGGCCATCACGATCGTGAGAATACACAGACCCGGGAAGAACGCGATCCACCAGGCAGCGAACTGCGAGACTCCCTCGCTGATCATCGCTCCCCAGTCCGGTGTCGGTGGCACAACGCCCAGGGATAGGAACGAGAGACCAGCCATCGTGAGGATCGCCGAGCCCACATCGAGGGTGGCAAGGACCACGACTGGGGAGAGCACGTTCGGTGAGATCTCTCGTACCAGTGACTTCCCGGCGCTGAAGCCGAGCAGCCGGCCGGCGACGACGTATTCGCTGTTGCGTGCCGACATCACCAGCGATCTGGTGACACGGGCGTAGGAGGGCCAGGAGACGAGGAGGATCGCGATGATGGCGTTCTTCAGGCCCGGTCCCAGTGCCGCGGCGATGACCATGGCGAGGATGATGGTGGGGAACGCGAAGACGAGGTCAGCGATGCGCATGATGATCTCATCGACGGCGCGTCCGAAGTAGCCGGCGATCGCGCCGAGGACGGATCCGAGCACCGCCGAGCAGATGACGACGAAGACGGCGGCCGGCAAGGTGGTGCGTGCGGCCACGATGAGTCGCGAGAGAACATCACGACCCAAGGTGTCGGTGCCCAGCAGGTTTTCGCCTCCCGGCGCACTGAGCCGAGGGAAGTCCTGCGCCAGCGGATTGAACGGTGCCAGGAGCGGCGCGAACAGCGCCACGATCAGCCAGATGGCCAGGATGATGCCTCCGATGAAACCCAGCGGAGTGCGCAGTGCCTTGGGAAAACGCAATTGCCACCGTTTGACACCGCGGTCGACAGGATTGCGATCTGCCACCTCGGCGGTGGTGGAATCGGTGTTCGTCGGTGGCTGTTTGGGGGTCCCGATGCTCATCGCACCCTCACTCTCGGATCCACGAAGCCGTAGATCAGGTCGACGATGAAATTGACGATGATGTAGACGATGCCGATGACGAGACCGACTCCCATGATGACGGGCAGGTCGAGTGTCGTCGCACCGCGGAAGGCATACTGACCAAGGCCGTTCCAGGCGAAGACGGTCTCTGTCAGGACTGCGCCGGACAGGAGTGAGCCGAATGCCAGGCCGACGACCGTGATGATCGGGACGAGAGCACCGCGGAAGATGTATTTGAAGACGACCGTGCGAGCCGGCAGTCCCTTTGCCTTGGCGGCGGTGACGTAGTCGAGACGGATGATGTCGAGGACGCTGGAGCGGCTGAACCGGGTGAGCAGGCCGATCGTGAACAGGGCCAGCACACACGAGGGCAGAATCAGGTGCCCGAAGGCGTTGACGAAGGTCGACATCTGGCCGGCCAGGAGAGAGTCGACGGTGTAGAGGCCGGTGACTCTCGGCGGTGGGGTGATCCACGGGTCGAGGCGTCCGGCGCCGGGAACGACGCGGAGTTTGAAGAAGAAGACGTAGTAGCCGACCGCGGCGATCCAGAAGGTGGGAGCCGAGATGCCGATGAGGCTCAAGGCCCGGATGGCGTGATCGAGGATCGTGTTCTGCTTGAGTGCGCTGGCCAGACCGAGGAGCAGGCCGATGATGACCGAGATCAGGATGGCTCCGATGCCCAGCTCGATCGAGGCAGGGAAGACCTGGCCGATGGATTCGAGCACGGGTGTTCGTGTCTGGTTGGAGACACCCATATCGCCTTGGAGCAGGTTGCTCAGATACGTGAAGTACTGGACGATGAGCGGCTGGTCGAGGCCGAGGCGCTCGCGGGTGGCGGCGACGATCTCCGGATCCGCGGCCGCCCGGTCGCCGAGGATGGCGGCGACCGGGTCGGTGGGGACCAAGTTGGTCATCAGGAACGTCACAACTGTGACACCCCAGATGAGGATGAGGCTGATTCCGATCCGGATGAGGATGTAACGCAGCAGTGGAGGCAGCAGCGGTGGCTTGATGCGCTGTGCTTCGTCGCTGCTCGGCGGGTGGGCGGTGGAGCTATCGGTGGTTGAGACCGACATCCTCACTCAGCTTTCGCGAAGTCGAATGAGATGTCGGCATTGGACACGTACTTGTTGATGCTCGATCCCACTGCCACGGTGTTGACGGGCTGGACCAGAGGAATCCAAACGGCGGTGTCCGTGGTTGCCTTGTACAGCTCGGCATAAGCGGCGTCACGGTCGCCTTCCTTGGCCTTCTCCGCTTCAGCTGCGAGCTTCTCCAGCTTCGGATCGGACTTCCAGTTGACGCGGTCGGCGACGCTGCCGCCGGGGATGAAGACGTTGTAGTTCGTGGGATCCGGGTAGTCAGCACCCCAGGTGCCGATGCCCATGGGCTGCTTGGCCGAACGGAATCCATCCAGCTGTGTCGAACTCGGTGCCGGTTTCAGCGCCAGATTGATGCCGGCCTCCTTCAGCTGAGCCTGCAGGGTCTCGGCCAGCTGAGCCAGATCAACACCGTTGACTGCCTGGTCGCTTGAGTAGTGGAAGGGAATCTTCTCCCCGTCGTAGCCGGCCTTCTTCAGCAGCTTCTTCGTCTTGTCAAGGTCCTGCTCCGGAGCCTGATCCTTCGGCACGGCACCGACGAACTCGTTGGGCACGAGGCTGCCCATGCGCTGCGATCCTTCGCCGGCGAGGTCGGTGAGCTTGTCGTAGTCGATGGCAGACATGACGGCCTTGCGGAAGTTCGGATCGGCGGCAGGTCCACCGATCTTCTCGTCGGTGTTGTTGAAGATGTAGAGGCTGCGTGTCGAGGGCAGGCTCGCGATCTCACCCATGGAGTCATCGATCTGCTTCGCCTGCTCGGCGTTGAGGTCGTAGGCGACCTGAGCCTGGCCGGACTGGATGTCGGTCAGCTGAGTCTCTGCGGAGACATTGCGCAGCACGACGCGCTTGTACTTCGGCTCCGGGCCGTTGTAGTGCTCGTTCGCCGTCAGCACGACCTGGCTGTCGGCATCGTACTTCTCGACCTTGTAGGGTCCCGAGCCCTGCGAGTTCTCATTGAGGAAGGCCTCTGCACCGTCCTTCTCGTCGGTGGTGCCGTCATTCTCCTTCACGACCTTCGAGTTCACGATGCCGATCGAGGCGTTGGGGAGAATGTAGGGGAGGGCAGGATTGGGTTTCTTGCTGGTGAGTTCGACGGTCTCGTCGTCGACCTTCTTGATGGAGACACCGTCGAGGAAGAACGAAGGATTGCCCTTGATGCCCTTGAGCCGCTCGAAGGAGAAGACGACGTCATCCATGGTGACAGGGTCTCCGTTGGAGAACTTCGCGTCCTTCTGCTTGAGCTTCAGCGTCATCTTCTTGTTGTCATCGGACATCTCGAAGGAGCACAGGCCGTCGGTCGGCTTGGTCAGGTCGCCGTCTTCGAACTCCAGCGCGGTCTGATAGATCGCAGTGTCGATCGTCGACCCGGTGAACTCGAACTGACGGTGGGGATCGATCGTCTTGAGGTTGAACGCGGTCTCGGCCACCAGCGTGTCGCTGGCATCACCTCCGCCTTGGTCCCCTCCGCTGCAAGCAGCCAGACTGAAGGTAAGAGCGAGAGCGGAACCGATTGCGAGCACTCGGCGGGGGAGGCGGACCTTCATGTGAGATTCCTTACGGTAGGTGTTGTAGCTCACACTAAATCCCAATCGGTCCCCGTTCAATCAGCCATGCCACAACGCTGAGTGTTTTCTGCTGTGGCATTCTGCCAATGTCTCACCAGGTGGGAGGCCTGACCTTCGCGTCGTGGAGTCTGACCGCCGCCGAGGTGGCCGCTCAGTTTCGCACGGATGTGCCCAGGCCCAGTGCGAGGTCAGATGCGGCACAACTGGCCGCAACCGCCTCGGCGTCCCAGTCCGTTCTGTCGATGTCGGGGATCGCCTGGCTCATGACGTCCTTCCAGCCGCGATGCCACTGGGCGGGGAAGGCCAAGCGCAGCAGGTTGAGCATGATCGGCACGGCCGTCGACGCCCCGGGCGAGGCTCCGAGCAGCCCGGCGATGGAGCCGTCGGCGCCGACGACGAGCTCGGTGCCCTGCTGCAGGACACCGACTCTCTTCGGGTCCGGTTTCACCAGCTGTGCCCGCTGTCCGGCCGGTACCAGTGTCCATTCGTTGAACCTGGCCTTCGGGTAGAAGCGGGCCAGCTGTGCGAACTTCTTCTTCGGACTCGCCGTGAGTTCCTTGATGAGGAACTTCACGAGATCGAGGTTCTGCAGTCCTGCGGCGGCGATGACATGGAGATTGTCTGCTCGCAGGGTGGTGAAGAAGTCACTGAGGCGACCGTGCTTGAGCAGCTTGGTGCTGAACGTCGCATAGGGGCCGAACAGCAGGTGCTCCTCATCATCGATGATGCGTTTGTCCAGGTGGGGCACCGACATCGGAGGAGCACCGACTGCGGCCTGACCGTAGACCTTGGCATCGTGCCGATCAACGACGGCGGGGGTGGCGCTGCGGTAGAAGGAGGCTCCCACGGGCAGAACGGCGTAGCCTCTGACCTCAGGGATTCCGCTCTTCTGCAGGAGTTTGAGGGCGAACCCGCCGGCGCCGACGAACACGTGTTTCGAGTTGATCGCGAATTCTCTGGCCGGCATCGAGTCGGCGCGAGTGGCCGCTGTCGGGTTCGCGGTCTTCCCGCTGACGGCCCAGCCGTCCTTCGTCGCCCGCAGTCCGGTGGCCTCGTGATTGGTGAGGATCTCATTGGCGGCCTGTTCGGTCATTACGTGCAGGAGTCCTCGGGTCAGGGCGCCGAAGTCGACATCGGTCCCGCGCACGTTCCTGGCCGCTGCGATCGGTTCACCGTCATCTGTGCGGCCTTCCATCGTCAGAGGCGCCCACTGTGCGATCTCACTGCGATCGGTGGTGAAGTCCATGTCGGCAAACAGCGGATCGGCGCACAGGGTCTCCACCCGCTGGCGCAGGTAGTCGACATCGGACTTGCCGAAGACGAGGTTCATGTGGGTCGTGGGATGGATGAACTCGGCCGGGTCGAGGCAGCCGGTCTGAGCCAGGTGCGCCCACCACTGGCGGCTGAGGTGGAACTGCGAAGCGATCGAGGCGGCCTTCGTTCCGTTGCCGGGGTCGGGCATGTAGTTGAGTTCGCAGAAACCGGAATGCCCGGTGCCCGCGTTATTCCAGGCCTCACTGCTCTCCCCAGCGATGTCGCTGGCCTTCTCGAGGACGACGATGCGCATATCGGGGGAGAGCTCGGCGAGCATCGACCCCAGGGTCGCTGACATGATGCCTCCGCCGATGAGAACGACATCGGCGTCGGGCAGCTGCTGTAGTGTGGCGGGGCTTCGCTTCATAACTTCACCATGAGCCTTGAAGAATCATCCGTCCAATGAAGAAGAACATCGATACAATCCGAATATGGATGAATCGCTGTCTGGTCAGTTCCCACAGCTGACGGCACTGCTCGAACTCGTCGACCAGGACGGGCATATGACCGACGCGGCGGCGGTCCTCGGCATCCCGCAGTCGACGATGAGTCGACGCATCCACGGACTCGAGGACCACCTCGGCGTGCCTCTCATCGTTCCCGACGGCCGGGCGATCAGCCTGACTGCGGCGGCACGTGAGCTCGCCGATTCGATCAGGGGGCCGTTGCATGAGATCGGAACGGCGATCACCGACCTCGCCGAGGCGGCCGATCCCGACCATGGCACGATCCGGTTCGGTTTTCCGCTGACGATGGGGGCTGGCCGGATTCCCGATCTGCTCGCCGCCTTCAGTTCGCGGCATCCGGGCATCAGGCTCGATCTCAGGCAGGCACATGGCGCTGAGCTCGTCCGTGATCTGCAGAAGGGGGCACTTGACCTTGCGATCATCATCCCGACCCCGGTCGAGCTGCCGCATGAGGTCCTGGCCTCCCAGGAGATCGTGGCGGCAGTGCCGGCCGACCATCGTCTGGCCGGCAGGCGACGCGTCACCGTGGCCCAGTTGGCGGTTGAGGAATTCATCGCCAACCCCGAAACCTACAACCTGCGCAGCCTCACCGACGAGTGGTGTGCGCAGGCCGGGTTCGTCCCGCGAGTCAAGACCGAGGTCACCGAGTTCTCCACGATCCGCGAATTCGTCAGTCGGGGGATGGGAGTGGCGCTGATCCCGCGCGATGTGCGGTTCATGGAAGGCATCGCCGAGGTGGAGCTGCGTGGCGGTGACTATGTCCGCGAGGTCTCACTGTGCTCGGCGGTGCGTCAACCCAGTCGCGTCGTCGGACGCCTGCGCGACTTCATCCACGAGCGTGCCAGGGAGTGGGAGACGACTCCGTAGCGTCGGCAGGGGCTTCAGCTGTGCCATTCCTTCGAGCTGCTGACCTTGCGGAAAGATCGGACCAAGGCCAGCACAGCCGGTGACGGGACGCGCTCGGGCAGCTGTGACAGCACGATCCGACGCGGCGCCGGGTTGCCTCTGATCGAGACCACTTTGACGTCGGATCCGTGTGAGCGCACGGCCAGGCTCGGGGCGATGGCGACGCCCAGGCCGGCCGAGACCATTCCGAGCAGCTCCTGATAGTCGTTGGCTTCGAAGACAATGCGCGGGTCGAATCCGGCCTCGTGGCAGATGCGGCCGAGCACCGAGGCGACGGGGTGGGAGGAGCGGGTGATCCACGGGTCGTCTGCGACTTCTTCGAGTTTGATGACTCTGCGTCTGGCGAGAGGATGCGATGTGGGGATGAGCAGTTTCGTGGGCTCTTTGAGCAGGGTCGTGCGGACGGGGATCTCCTGGTCGATCGGTGTCCAGGGGTAGTCCCACAGGGTGGCTAGGTCGACTTCGCGTCGTTCCAGTGCTTCTTGGATCCGGTCCAGCCGGTAGCTCTTCACGGTCACGTCCACCTCGGGGTGAAGATCGTGGAAATGCTGGAGCACCTTCGGCATCACTGAGGCCGCGAATGTCGGGAACGTCGCAATTCGAACCTCGCCGCGCTCGAGCTGCGCGAATGCCGACATGTCATTGCGTGCGGCGGTGAGGGCGTTGTCGATCGTCATTGCGTACGTGGAGAGCTTGACCCCGGCATCGGTGAGGCGCATTCCTTTGGGGTGTCGGACGACGAGCGGCAGTCCCACTTCGCGTTCGAGTTTGCTGATCTGCTGCGACACCGCCGAGGTGGACAGGGCCAGTTCGTCCGCCGCTGCCGACAGGCTGCCGGTCCGATAGACGAGAAGCAGCAGGAGGAGCCGATCGACGTTGTAGGGCGCTGAACTCATGGTTTAAGCATAGCTTATAGAGATGTAAATAAGTTTTGATTGAACTTAATATGTCGATGTGGAAACTTGATTCCTGTCGTCGCAGACAGCGGCGAGGGAACAAGGAGACACGAGTGGCTCATCAGCTCCACGGCCAGTGGTACAGAGGCGGAACGTCCAAGTGCTGGCTGTTTGCCAATGACGAGATGCCCGCCGACAGGGCGGGCATAGCTCAGGCCCTGGTCGCGGCATTCGGATCCGGCGACGAGCGTCAGCTCAACGGTGTGGGCGGCGCTTCGTCGACGACATCGAAGGCTGCCGTCATCTCACCCTCCGCGATTCCCGGCATCGACATCAGCTATCTGTTCGCGCAGGTCGGGATCGGAGCGTCTGGGGTCGAGTTCACGTCGAACTGCGGCAACTGCGCCTCAGCCGTGGCGCTCTACGCGATTCAGAACGGACTGGTCCGCCCGCAGGGTGAGATCACCCAGGTGCGGATGGTCAATGAGAACACACGATCGGTCCTCGTCGCCGATGTCGCAACACCGGACAAGAAGATTCCGTCGAATGGTGCTGAGACGATCCCCGGCTCGTCGATGCCCGGTGTGCCCGTCAACGTCTTCTTCGAAAACGTCGACGGTGCGTCCACTGGGGAACTGCTTCCGACCGGTGGCGCGATGACCCAGCTGGCGATCGCCGACGACTTCGTCGGGGCCAGCTGCATCGATGCCGGTGCCCCCGCATGCTTCGTCAAGGCTGCAGAGCTGGGCATGACTGGAACCGAATCGGTAGCCGAAACGCGTCTGCGGCTGGGCGAGCTCATCGCCATCCGGTCTGCTGCGTCGGTAGCCATGGGGCTCTCTGCCGAGGACGAGGTGCCGAGCCCTGCCGTTCCCAAAGTCGGGCTGGTTGCGGCGCCGGCAGACTACACAGCCATCTCCGGGGAGAAGATCCCGGCCGAAGCCTATGACATCTCTGCTCGGATGGTGTCGATGTTCGATCCGCATCCAGCGATCGGAATCACCTCGGCGATCGCACTGGCCAGAGATGCCTTCGTCGAAGACAGCCTGGTCAATTCCATCATCGCCGACGACGTGCTCTCACCCGTCGATGGCACCCGAGAGATCTCCATCCGCATCGGCACTCCTGTCGGAGTCATATCCTGCCAGGTTCAGCTCGACGAACTCGGACACGTAGCACGTCTCGGAGTGAGGCGAGTGGCCAGACGAATTGCGAATGCCGACATCGATCTCCCCATGGTCGGCTGAACGACCAAAACACGGACACCCTGAGTCTTCTCAATGAAGATCAGCTGACAATGAAGTTGGAGGAACACCAATGACGATGATTCAAATTCTTATGCTTGTGGTGCTGGTGGTGATGTTCATCGCCGCGACGAAGTGGCCGATCAACATCGGAATCATGGGCCTTGTCGCCGCATTCGCCTTCGGAACCTTCGTGTTCGGCATGGACGACAAGGAGATACTTGAGGAGTTTCCGGCAAGTATCGTCCTGACGATCGTTGGTGTGACCTTCTTCTTCAGCATTGCTCAGAAGAATGGGACGATCAAGATCCTCGTCGATCTCGCGATCCGCGCAGTGCATGGGCGCATCAACGTCGTGCCCTGGATCTTCTTCGTGATCTCCTCTCTGCTCACTGCTCTGGGCACGTTCTCTCCGGCAGCGGTGGCGCTGCTGGCGCCGGCAGCCATGGGCTTCTGCGCGACGACGGGCTACAGCGGCGTCGTCATGGCAGCCATGGTCATCAACGGTGCTCATGCCGGCGGCTTCTCGCCGATCTCGGTCTCGGGAAACATCGTTCGTGACATTGCAGAATCCAACGGCTTCGACATCGATGCTGGTGCGCTCTTCGTCGCCGCCTACGTCGTGAACCTGATCGTCACAATCCTCACCGTCGTCGTGATGAAGGCGCTCAAGCGTCTGCGCACATGGCCTGAGCCAGACGATTTCAACACCGGCTCCGGCTCGCCCGCACCCGACTCCTCGCCGATGCGACCGGATTCGACGGGCGGCTCGGCTGCAGGCAGTGGGCAGGGGGCCGGCGTCGCAGTGGCGACACATGCGCCGACCGTGACCTCGCGAATGACCGGCCACGTGTGGCTGACCATCGCCCTCATCGGTGTCATGGTCATCGGCGCCGTCGGATTCGAACTGCCGATCGGGTTCCTCGCGCTCGCCTGCGGCCTGGTGCTGGCCTTTACCTCACTGAAGCACACTGAGGGACTGGTCTCTGGAATCTCATGGTCAACCGTCCTCCTCGTTTCGGGCATGATCGTCTACGTCAGCCTGCTCACCCACGCCGGTGTCATCGACTCGTTGTCGAAGATGGCCGTGGCCATCGGAGCGCCGCTCCTCGTCGCAGTGGTCCTCTGCTATGTGATCGGCATCAGCTCGGCCTTCGCTTCCTCGACGGCGCTGCTGACGGCCCTGATTCCGCTGTCGATTCCACTGCTGGAACAGAGTGATCTCAGTGCGACGGCAGTGATGGCCGCACTCGCGGTGTCTGCAACCATCGTCGATGTCTCCCCGTTCTCGACGGACGGCGCACTGATCATTGCGAATACACAGGGCAAAGAGGCGAAGACCATCTGGCGCGATCTGATGATCTACGCGGGCTTCGTCGTACTCAGTGCGCCGCTGCTGTCGTGGGCTCTGCTGGTTCCCACCGGCATCATGTGAGGTGCGCTTCGCCAATTGACGAGTTCGCCAACTGACCGGTGAGCGCTGCAAGCGCCCACCGGTCAGCTGCGTTCGCTCACGCCTTCGAGCGTGCCAGCAGGTACACGAAGTAGGGGGCGCCGATGAGGGCGACGATGAGACCGGCGGGAATCTGCGCAGGAGCGATGACCGTGCGGCCCAATGCGTCGGCGACGACAAGCCCAAGGGCGCCGAGGAGCATAGCCGTCGGAACCACTCTGGCGTGTCGATTGCCAACCAGTGCCCTGGCAGCGTGCGGGGCGACGAGACCGATGAACCCGACCACCCCGACAGCAGAGACGCTGACCGCGGCAAGCACAGCGGCGGTGACGAGCACGCCCAGACGCACGGGTTCACGCGGAACTCCGACCAACCTCGGCGTATCGTCATCGAGTGCCAGCAGATCCAGCTCGCGCGTCCAGACGAAGGCCAGAGGGATCGCTATGAGAAGGACCAGCGTCACGGGTGCGACATCGGCCCAGACTCGGCCGTAGGTGGACCCGGAGAGCCAGGTGAAGAGGGTCGGTGTGTCCCACGGGTTCGCACGAACGAGGAACAGAGTGGTCAGGGCGGTGAAGCCGAACCACATGCCGATGCCGATGAGCACGAGCCTGTCGGTGTTCATCCCGCCGCGCCAGGAGAGTCCGTAGACGATGGCAAAGGCCACGAGCGCACCAGCGACCCCCGCACTTGAGATCAGTACGACGGTGGCGCCGGGAACAAGGGTGATGACGATGACGGCACCAAGCCCGGCGCCGCCGGTGATGCCGAGCAGGCCCGGCTCAGCCAACGGGTTGCGGGCGCTGGCCTGGACAAATGTTCCCGACAGTCCGAGGGCGGCACCGGCGGCAAGTGCGGCGGCCACGCGTGGAGCCCGGGAGTCGAAGGCGAAGGAGATCACTGGCGCCGCCTGGTCCTTCATCCACAGCATCACATCGCCGAGGAGGTAGAACCGTTCCCCGGTGAGCAGCCCGAGGGTCGCAACCACGATGAGCAGCACTGTGCAGACGACGATGACAAGCACCGCGTGACGTGGGCTGTGCACCCGTGACTTAGCCGCCGACGTCGCCTGCGCGGGGCCCGAGGAACGCATAGAACGCGCCAGCAGGACGAGAACGATCGCACCGAGCACGGTCGTCGTCACACCCGAAGGAAGAGTGATCGCCTCGGTGGCCCCGACGATGGCGCGCAGCACGGCGTCAGCCAGGATGACGATGATCGCACCGATGAGAGCCGTGGCCGGGATCATCACCGCATGCTTTCCCAGCACCGGCACCAGGCGGGCCAGCAGGCGGGCGATGACCGGGGCACAGAGTCCGACGAAGCCGATCGGTCCGGCCAAGGTCACGGCAGTGGCGGTGAGGATGACGGCGAGCAGAACCCCGATCGCACGGGTCGATCGGATCGGCACACCGAGGACAGAGGCGGCATCGTCGCCGAGGCTGAGCAGATCCAGGCGTCGTGAGAGCAGGATTGCGGCGGCTATGATGACGACGAGGACGGGAATGCTGCGGATCGCGGCGGTCCCGTCGAGCTGATTGAGGGTGCCTGAACCCCACGAGTAGAGACTCGTCGTCTCCTCTTGGAACAGAATGAGCAGGGTCGAGGTGCCCGCCTGCAACGCCAAGGCGGTCGCGGTGCCGGCGAGCACGAGGCGGGTCGTCGATGACGCCGCGCCACCGGCAAGTCCGAGGACCAGAGCTGCCGCGAGTAAGCCGCCGATGAAGGCAACGCCTCCGGAGGCCCACACCGGGATCGCGATGCCGAAGGCCGTGACCACGGTGACCGCGAAGTACGAACCGCCAGTGACGGCAAGGGTGTCCGGTGAGGCCAGCGGGTTGCGAGCCAATGATTGGAACAGCGCACCGGCAACGCCGAGGGCGGCCCCGACGAGTATCCCCGCACCCACGCGCGGCAGCCGGGATCCGATGAGGATGTCACGGGCGCTCGGGCCCGCCTCGGCGGGGGAGGACGCGGACCCGGTCACAGCCGCGAGCAGATCCCGGAAGCCGATCCCCGATGTGCCCTGCGTGATGTGCCACGCGGAGAGCAGGGCAAGGACGATGATCAGACCGAGCAAGATACCGGTGGCCGAGAGAGTGCTGACGATCCCCACGCCCCGTGCTGGTGTGGTGGGTTCCTGGGGTGTCCGGGGGCTCGCCGAGGCTGTCGTGGGCCTGGTCGTGGGTGCGGGAGAACTCATGGACTATTTGGTCAGAGCCTCAACGTAGGCGTCGAGGGCCTGCTCGGAGGACTTGGGCCCACCGAAGGTCCAGATCCCGGACGGGAACGGGTATGTGCGCTTGTCCTTGACTGCAGGGATATTGGACCAGATGTCGTTTTTCTTCAGGAGCTCGACATAGTCCTCGGACTCGGGGTCATCGGTGCCGGTGTAGAAGAAGTTCGCGTCGCCGACCTTCGAGATGCCCTCGATGTCTGTCTGGCCCAGTCCGTATGCGGGATCGACCTCGCCGGTCCACACGTTCTCCAATCCCAGCTCCTCTCCGAGTTCACCGAAGAGCGATCCCTGGCCGAAGGGACGCAAGGCCACATTGGAGCCGTTGACCCAGCCATCGAAGTAGACGAATTCCTTGGTTTCGAGGTCGGCGGATTCGAGCGCCTTCTTCGACTCCTCAACCTTCGCATCGAAGTCCGACAGGACAGTCTCGGCGCGCTCGCCGCGGCCGGTGACCTCGGCGACAGTGGAGAAGGTGTCCTTCATATAGGCGATCGGGTCCTTGCCGTTTGCGCCGGTCATCGCCATGACAGGGATGCCCTGGTCCTCGAGCTGGCCGACGATCTTGTCGTCACGGGACGTTGTCTCCATGATGACGAGATCCGGGTTGGCAGAGAGGATCGACTCCACGTTCGGCTCCTGCCGGGTGCCGACGTCGGTGACGCCTTCCGGCAGCTTTTCCGCCGTATCCCAGGTGGTGAAGCCCTTCGCATCGGCGACAGCAGCAGGATCGACGCACAGGGAGAGGAGATCCTCGGTGTACTGCCATTCGAGTGAGACGACCGTAGATGCAGGCTTGTCGAGTTTGATCTCGTGGCCGGTGTCGTCCTTGACGGAGACCGGGTCCGCCGAGGTGGTGCTCGAGTCGTCAGCACATGCTTCGGAGGTCGACTCGGAGTTCTTGTCATCGGCTGAAGCGTCAGTGCCCGTTGTGCCGCAGGCAGACAGCGCGAGGGCGCAGACGGCGGAGAGGGAAGCGAGGACGAACAGGGGCTTGCGCGGACGTGCAGAGGGCGGAGTTGTCACAGAGGTATCACTTTCTTGAGAGGTGAAATGGTGGTAGTTCAGTGAAGAAGTCAGGAGGCCGCGGCGAGGGTGCGACGGCGGCGTCGCGGCAGTGCCTCGATGCGCACCATCCCGGTGTCCTCATCGACGAGTGTGCGGATCGGCAGATCGTAGACCTCGGTGAGCACCTCGGCGGTGAGTACCTCTTCGCAGGTGCCCGCGGACCTGACTCGGCCCTGGCTGAGCAGGACGATGTCATCGGCGACGGCGGCGGCATGATTGAGATCGTGGAGAACGACGCCGACGGCCGTTCCGTGATCGTCGGCGAGATCGCGCATGAGGTCGAGAATCTCGGCCTGATAGCGCAGGTCGAGGTGGTTCGTCGGTTCGTCGAGCAGCAGGACCCCTGTCTCCTGGGCAAGGCAGGTGGCCAGCCAGACACGCTGGAGCTCGCCACCGGAGAGCTGATCGACGGAACGCTCTGCCATCGAGTCTGTGCCGGTCAGATCGAGTGCCTTGTCGATGGCGGCCCTGTCGGCATCGGTGAGGGAGGCGAAGCGGCGCCGGTGCGGGTGGCGACCGAACGCGACGATCTCGCGCACACTCAGCCCGGAAGGATGCGGTCGGGACTGGGAAAGCAAAGTCACCGTGCGGGCGAATTCGCGTGCCGAGAGTGCGGTTGTCGGAGTGACCGTGCCGGCGAATTCGACGCTGACGTCGCCGGAGGTGATGGGATGCAGACGGGACAGGGACCGCAGCACAGTCGATTTGCCGCTGCCGTTGGGCCCGATGAGCGCCGTGACTCGACCGGGAGTGATCGAGACGGACACATCATGGACGACCGGCATGCGATCGTAGCCCAAATGCAGGCCCGAGGCGTGCAGTTCAGTGGAGTTCATCGTCCCATTTGCGTTCACAATGTATAGCCTAACCTAAGTAAGGGTGGGCTGGGTGACAAATTTCGGCGGCGGAGGCCCGCGGGACCTGCGAGGCTAGCTGAACTTCTGCCGACCCACCCCGCGAACATGACCCGCCTCACATTCCATGTCAGTGCCCCGCCATAGGGTGGGTGTGCATACATAGGATGGGGGAGAGCCAAGGAGGAACCCATGAGATTCGTCGCCACAGGAGACTGGCAGCTGGGCATGACGGCGCACTATCTCAGTGCCGAAGCCCGTCCGCGGTTTCACCGTGCCCGCCTCGACGCCGTCAAACGCATCGGTGAGATCGCTGCCGCGCAGTCCTGCGAATTCGTCCTCGTCTGCGGTGATGTGTTCGAGTCCAACCAGCTCGACCGTGCGATCGTCTCCCGCACCTTCGAAGTCTTCAACGCTTTCACCGTGCCCGTCGTACTGCTGCCGGGCAACCACGACCCCCTTGATGCCGCTTCCATCTACGACTCTCCGGCCTTCACTTCGCGTCAGCCCGATCACGTCCACGTTCTGCGTGACAGCGAACCGTTCGAGGTCATCCCGGGAGTCGAGATCGTCGGTGCCCCATGGTTTTCGAAACGTCCCCAAGGTGACCTCGTCGCCCAGGCAACACAGAACCTCGCCGAGGTGGCCCCGGGCAAGGTCCGCATCATCGCCGGTCACGGTGCCGTGAGCACCCTGGACCCCGATCGGGAATCTCTGGCCACGATCGACACAGACAACCTCAGATCCGTGCTGCGAGAAGACAGAGCCCAGTTCGTCGCGCTCGGTGACCGGCACGCGACCTATTCCGTCACTGACCGAATCTGGTATCCCGGCGCACCGGAAGTAACCTCCCGGCGTGAAAACGACCCCGGCAACATCCTCCTCGTCGACATCGACCCGCAGACCCATGTGAGCTCAGTGGAGAAGGTGCACATCGGACGCTGGTCCTACCTCGTCGTCGACGAGGACGTGAACTCTGATGAGGACGTCACCCACCTCGAGCAGCGCCTGAACGACATTCCTGACAAGGACAGCACCGCCGTGTGGCTCATCCTCAATGGCACCCTGTCCACGGCGACGAAATCGCGACTCGACGAGGTCCTCGACCACGCCCAAGACCTATTCGCGTTGGTGTCTTTGTGGGAACGACACACGGATATTGCCGTGGTCGCCGGCGATGAAGACTTCGCCGGCCTGGGCTTGAGCGGATACCTGCAGGAAACGCTCGACCAACTGGCGGAATCCGCGACAGGTGAGGACTCAGCTGCCGAAGCGGCACAGGACGCGTTGGGGCTGCTGTACCGATTTGCGAGGAGCGGATCATGAAATTCCATTCCATCCACCTGCGCAACTACCGCGGAATCGCGGACTCCCGCGTCGAATTCGGCGATGGCGTCACCGTGGTCGAAGGGCCCAACGAGGTCGGCAAATCCTCAATCCATGAGGCCATCACCCATCTGCGCGAAGACAAAGCGAGCTCACGCAAGGCCAGTGTCAAAGAGACCCAACCCGTCGGGGTCGATGCCGGACCCGAGGTGGAACTGCATCTGAGCACCGGGGACTACGAGCTCAAGTACCGAAAGCGGTGGATCAAACAGCCCTTCACCGAACTCAGCGTCATCAAGCCCAGGCCCGAACAGCTCAGCAGTGATGATGCTCATGATCGGTTCCTCGCGATCCTCGCCGAGACCGTCGACGTGGATCTCCTCGACGCTCTCGATGTGGCACAGGGAGAGAGCCTGGCACAGGCGCCGCTGGCGCAGATCAAGGCACTTCACAGTGCGCTCAACGAATCGGGCGTCGAGGTCGCCGACCATGACGACTTCCTTGACCGGATCGAGGTCGAATACGCGAAGTACTTCACCAAGTCTGGCAAAGAGACGGGAGACTTCAAGACCGCAAATGCCGAAGTCCCGAGTGCCGAAGCCGCCTTCGAAGAACTGCGTGAACGCAGCCGCGGGATGGACGAGCTCGTCGACAACCACGCCCGAGCCGCAGCACGCCTCGAATCGATCCGTGACCAACTGACACAGGCCGTGACCGACCGTGACGAAGCTGAACAAGCAGCGAAGGCGGTGGCCGAACTCAAAGCAGTGCTCGATCAGGCACTGGAACAGGCGAAGTCGGCGCAACGCGACGAACAGATCGCCCGGGAAACTCTGGACCGACGCACACAGCTCATCGAGGATGTCGCCGCAGCCGAAGAAGCCGTGACCGCTGCGCGAACCTCGTTCACTGAGCTTGAGACGACGCAGAGTGACAAGGATTCAGACTTCGATCGCGCACAGAAGATCCTCGAAGAGAAGCAGAACGCACTCGACGAAGCACGGGCCCTGGCGAAGACTGCAGCCAAAGACGTGACCAAGGCACGTGCCCGCACTGAACTCACCGAACTCACCCGCCGACTCGACACCATACGTGACCATGATGAGAAGAAGAGCCGGGCACAGGCGACGATCGCATCGATTGCGGTCACTGCCAAGGACGTTGAAGCGCTGATCTCACTTGAGACAGAGGTGCGGATCGCGGAGAACGCGAAGACCTCCGCAGCGGCACAGATCGTCGCGAAGCAACTTGGCTCGCAGCCCATAGACGTCGATGGAACCGCGCTGGGTGACGGTGAGACTGGAGAATTCGCCGCGGTCAAGGATGTGCGAATCACGATCGACGGCATCGCCGACATCACCGTGCGCCCAGGGGCATCACCTGTCGAGCTGGACAAAGCACTGACCTCGGCGCGGCAAGCCTTCGACGCTGAGCTGCAGCGTCTCGACGTCGACTCCGTGGCTCAGGCACGGCAGAGAGCACATGTGCGTGCGGACGCCGAGGCAGTCAAGGCAGAGGCCGATTCGACTCTCATAGTGCTCCTCGGAGACGACAGGCGAGACACGCTTGAAGCCGCACTGGCCAGGGCACAGCAGATCGTCGAGGCAGACGGAACCGACCCAGACAGCCGCGCAGACGAGAGCAATCTCAACGACCTCGAAGCCGCTGTCACCGAGGCCGAGAAGAACGCCGAGACTGCTCAGTCTGAGGTGGATACCGCACGAATCGAGCTCGAACGCACTCGCACGAGTCGAGATGACGCACGAGTGGAAACCGTTCGAGCACAGACCAGTTTGAAAGAGGCCGAGGCTCAGCATCAGCGCCTGACGAACACCCTGACCGAGGCACGAAAAATCGCCACAGATGCCGGCCTGGATGAAGCAGTGAAGACTGCCCGGTCACAAGCGGAGAGTGTGAGCACTCGAGTCGAAGAGGCCCGAGTCGACTACCAGGCTGCCGACCCCGAGACCTTGGAGATGCAGCTGCAGAACGTGCGCCAGCTCGTCGGCAGCAAGGAGACTCAGCGAGAAGAAGTTCGGCAGGAGGTCGACCGCTTGTCGGCGCTCATCGACGACCGCGCCAGCGAAGGCATCTACGAAAAACTCGCGGCCGCCGAAGAGACAATGGAATCGGCACGGAAGAAGCAGGCGAGACTGAGCCGTCAGGCAGCGGCAATCAATCTGCTGCGCACCACTGTCCTCAAACACAAGGAAGAATCCCAGCGGAAGTACGTCGCTCCCTTCAAAGAGCAGATCGAACGCCTTGGCCGACTGGTCTTCGGACAGGGACTGTCGGTTGAAGTCTCCGAAGACCTCGAAATCGTCTCAAGAACCCTCAACGAACAGACAGTTCCCTTCGAATCACTATCGGGCGGGACGAAGGAACAATTGGCGCTCATCGGCAGACTCGCAGTGGCGACACTCGTCGACACCGACTCTGGGGCGCCGGTCGTCCTCGATGATGCCTTCGGCTTCGCCGATGCCGAGCGCCTCAACGCTCTCAACGTCATCCTGGGCACTGTCGGCCAGAGCGCTCAGGTCATCCTGCTCACCTGCCAGCCAGACCGCTTCGCCCGCCTCGGCGGCGCGAAGACGGTCAGCCTGACTTAATCGCTCCCGCGGCAGACCTAGAACTCAGACAAAGCGAGATGACTTAGCGAAGAGGGAGTGCAGGAGAACCAACTATGGCGGAATGGAAATCGGTTAAGCGTCACCGACCGATCAAGCAAGTGTGGGCCATGTATGCTGCTTCGGCAATGCTGTCTTTTCTCACTTTTTTCGTATTTGGATACGTTTATTCTCTAATTAAATCTATAGGCAAGACCTCCGACTTTGATCCGAGTTCCATATGGCTCTCGAGTCTGAATATAATGACTGAAGCTGCTCATCATATAGGCGATAAAGACGCCTTGTCTGTCACGGTATTTCTTGGTCTTATCGCAGGAGGTATAGCGCTGTATGTGCATGCTTCCAGTAGATATAAGGGCGCCATGAAAGGTGAGTCAAGGGAAATTGAGGCGCTAGCAACAGCTTCCTCAATCTATAATATTGGGCTTTCCTCGCTTTGCCTGGCGGCAGTTGTGTCAATAGTTCTCGGGTGGATCGACAGTCAGTCGGAGTGGCTGCGTATTTCACCGATTATTATTATTCCTGCGATCACCGGGTTTCTGGTTTGTGGTGCTTTGGCTGGTCTTAGAACAGTCGGCCCTGAGAGGCGCCTGGAGCAAAATAGAAAACTTGAACGACAGGCTGGGGAATACTTTCGTAGATTATCTGGGATATCTACTTCAGTACGGGCGCGCTGGTACTCCCTCTACGGTTTTCCGTTGTGTGTGTACTCTCTCTTCATCTTGTTGTATTTTTTCTACCTGGGAATACTTGGCCTCTCACTAGCCGCTGCAATTTCCTATTTCGCAATATTGATGACCATTGAATTATTTATGATTATTCTGGCGGTTAAGGCAGGGTGTTATTTTAATACATTCTATCCTGGTGGTAGCGTTTTGAAGATTGCATTTTGGGCTTTTCTGCTGTTTTGTTCCATTCTTGTTTCGGCTTCATTTTCTGTAGGACTGTTTTTGGGGGCCTCGGATGCTCGCGTCGTCGTTGGTAATTTTATTGTATTGTGCATTTTATTTTTTACGCCGTTATTTGTTCTGGGAAAATTTCCTTGCGTGTATTCTTGCAAGATCTACTATGCATTAATTGAATCTGGGCGAGGGAAGGAGTGGTGGGTGCGTGCTCTCGGTATCTGTGCGTCGTTCTCTGTGTTTCATTCTATTTATGAGGCCTCGAAGCGGCAGAGTCTGGAAAACGAATTGAACAGAGTGGTTCACGATATAGCTAGAAACTATGAATGGGTTTCTCCCGACGAGTGAAACTTTCATGTTTTTACTTTTCTCATGTCTGTGATCAGGCATTCGGCTCCGACAGACGGTCTGCCCAAACAGACACGGCCGCCGCGTCGAGCAGACGCAACGGCCGTGACCGGCTGACATCATTGGCAGCGTGCTGGCGGCTCCCGACTCACTCACCTGCGCTGGCCTTCGCCTCCTGTGCCGCAGCCACGGCATCGGCGCGAATCGTGCGGCGCAGGACCTTGCCGGAGCTCGTCTTCGGCAGCTCGTCGATGATCGTCACCTGACGCGGTGCCTTGTACGAGGCCAGCTTCTCCCGGCAGAAGGCGACGATCTCGTCTTCGCTGACCGTGTCCGCTTCAGGACCCGGCTGCAGAGTGACGAACGCAGCGACGCTCTCGCCCCGATACTCGTCGGGAATGCCGACGACGGCGGCTTCCTGGATGGCCGGGTGCGTGTAGAGGACATCCTCGACCTCGCGGGGCCACACCTTGAAGCCGGACGCATTGATCATGTCCTTCTTCCGGTCGACGATGAACAGCCATCCTTCGTCGTTCATATAGCCGACGTCACCGGTGCGCAGCTCACCGTCGGGGATCTGCTCCGAGGTGGCCTTGGCATTGTTGATGTATTCGGAGACGACCTCCGGTCCCGAGATCGCGACTTCGCCGATCTCATTGGGCCCCAGCGGCTCACCGAGGTCGTCGAGGATGCGGATCATCGTGTCCGGCTGTGGCAGACCGCAGGAGAGATTGCCGCTGTCGGGGTCGACCGGAGCTCTCATTCCCGGGGGCACGATCGCAGCCTGAGCACAGGTCTCGGTCAGTCCGTACCCCTGTCCGATGTAGATGCCGGCCTTCTCTTCGAACTTGTTGACCAGGCCTTCGGGCAGTGGTGCGCCACCCGACATCATCCGTTTGAACGGCGCAAAGTGAGCTGGAGTGACGGCCGGATGAGCAAGCATCGCGGTATAGACAGTGGCCGGCCCGGCCATGTATGTCGGCTGTTCTCTGAGGATCAGTTCGAGGAACGCAGTCGGTTCGAACCGGTAGTTGAGGATCAGACGGGCACCGCCGGCGACGCCCGCAATGAACTGGCAGATGAAGCCGGTGATGTGGAAGATCGGTGCCAGAGTGAGGAATCCGTCTCCGGCCTCGAAGGTCGGGGTCCGCAGGCAGTATCGGGAGTTGCTCGACACAGAGGCATGAGTGCCAGAGGCACCTTTCGCCTTGCCGGACGTGCCCGAGGTGTAGACGACAATCGCCTCATCCTCGGGAGTCGGAGTCGCCGGGGTGAAGTCCACATCGAGGTGAGATTCGACGACAGCCTGGAAGTCCGGCCGGTCGGGAACCTCACCGGCACCCGGACTCTGACCGGGAGTGCCGGGAAGGGCGTCGAACATCGCGAAGATCGAATCGGGACCTTCGGTCTGGAAGCTGCGGTCATCGCTGAGCACGACGACCGGGATGTTCTCGGCGTACGGAGCCACCCGGTCCAGGAACGCCGCCTTTGAGACCATCAGCCCCTTCACCTCGGCGTCGGCGAAGATGTGTTCGAGCTCCCCGCGATACATCGGATTGAGCGGAACGACGGTACCGCCCGCCTTCCAGATGCCGTACGTGGCGATCATGAACGCCGGGGTGTTCTGGTCGTAGATGCCGACCCGATCACCGGAGACGATGCCCTGTTCGGACAGGTACGCGGCGAAGGCCGTGGAGTACCGGTCGAAGTCCGACCAGGTCAGTGTGAATCCGTAGTAGTTGAGTGCCTCCGCCTCGCCGCGGGCGGCAACTGTCGCCGCCAAGTCCGCAAGTGTCGTGGACTTGTCCAAGGTGCGGGGCTCGGTGATCAGGTCGCCCCAGGTGTTCAGCCAAGGGCGGGTGTCGAACCAAGTGCTCATTGCTTCGCTTCCTTCATCATTGAATGGATGTCGAACAGGCTGTGGTGGTGCCGGACTACTTGCGGTACTTCTTCATCTCGTTGCGAGCGATTGAGCGCTTGTGCACCTCATCGGGACCATCGGCCAATCGCAGCGTTCGCATGTGCGCCCACATGCTGGCCAGTGGGAAGTCCTCGGTGACACCGGCGCCGCCGTGGACCTGGATTGCGCGGTCGATGATCTTCAGCGCCATCGCCGGAGCGACGACCTTGATCTCGGCGATCTCGTTCTTCGCGACCTTGTTGCCGTGCTTGTCCATCATGTCTGCCGCGTGCAGTGTCAGCAGACGGGCCTGATCGATCTCGATCCTGGCCTCAGCGATCCAGTCCTGGATGTTCGCCCGCGAGGACAGCTTCTCACCGAAGGTCACGCGCGACTCGGCGCGTTTGACCATGAGTTCCAGTGCTCGTTCGGCCGCACCGATCGCGCGCATGCAGTGATGGATGCGTCCCGGTCCCAGTCGGGCCTGGCTGATCGCGAAGCCCTCACCTTCGCCCTTGAGGATGTCTTTGGCCGGGACGTGGACGTTGTCGAAGGTGATCTCGGCGTGGCCCTCCCGATCGTGGTATCCGAAGACGGGCAGGTTACGCACCACGGTCACACCGGGGGCATCGATCGGTACGACGAGCATCGATTGTTGGCGATGCACCTCGGCGTCGGGGGAGGTCTTGCCCATGACGATGAGGACACGGCAGTTGGGGTGCATGCCATTGGAGGCGAACCACTTGCGGCCGTTGAGGACGAATCCGTCATCCGTGGCGTCCATGCGCATCTCGACATTGGTGGCATCGGAGCTGGCGACGGCGGGCTCGGTCATGGCGAACGCCGAGGCGATCGTCCCGTCGAGCAACGGCTGGAGATACATCTCCTTCTGCTCGTCGGTGCCGAAGCGAGTGAAGACCTCCATATTGCCGGTATCCGGGGCATTGCAGTTGATGGATTCGGGGGCGATCTCGATGCTGTGTCCGGTGATTTCGGCCGGGGGAGCGTACTCGAGGTTCGTCAGCCCTGGTCCCCACTCGGGATCGGGGTGGAAGAGGTTCCACAGTCCCTGACTCTTTGCCTCGGCCTTGAGGTCCTCGAGGATCTGCGGCTGAGAGTGAGGGCTGCCTGCCGCTGCCATCTGCTCGGCATAGACGGACTCCGCGGGGTAGACGAAGCCGTCCATGAACTTTTTCAGGCGCTCCTGGTAGTCGCGGCCGCGTTCAGTCGTTTCCAGCATGTGTGGTCTCCTCGTTGAGTCGGTTCTGTTCGTTGAGTCGATTCTGATAGCGGCTCATGCCCTTGAGCCAGCGGTCGTAGTCGCTGCCCTTCATGCGGTACATGTCGAGCACCTCGGGATGGGGGAGGATGAGGAACTGTTCGGCCTCGACGGCGTCGAGGGCGATCGTCGCAACCTCGGCGGGAGCCAGCACAGTGCCGGCCTCCGTGACAGCGCTCTGGGCTGGTCCAGCCGATCCCGCTGCCCGCAGCAGGTCCGTGTCCACTCCCATCGGGCAGATGACCGAGGCTCGGATGCCATCGTCGCGGTAGGTCAGTGCCAGCCATTCGGCGAAGCCGACCGAGGCGTGCTTGGTCACGCTGTAGGCCGCCGATCCGATCTGAGTGAGCAGTCCCGCCGCCGAGGCGGTGGCGACGAAATGTCCTGCACCGGCCTCCTTCCAACGGGGGATGAGGGCTTGGGCAGCGCGGATGTGGGCGCGCAGGTTGACGTCGATGACCGTGTCCCAGTCGGCATCAGAACTGCCCAGATCGGGTGGTCCGATGATGCCGGCATTGGCGAAGTACATATCCACTCCGCCGAGGCGGTCGTCGGCGAAGGCGATGAGCTCGTCGATTCCTGCCACTGCGGACACATCCCCGACCCACGAATGTGCCCCGGTGCCGAGCTCGGCAGCAGTGTCGGTCACGGTCTCAGACAGGTCGGCGAGGACGACGGTGGCACCGCGGGAGATCAGTTCTGCGGCAAGGGCGGCACCGATGCCGCCGGCGGCTCCGGTGACGATGGCCCTGGTGTCTGCGAGGGTACTCATGCCTTCTCCAACAGTGTCATCGCCTGGCGGGCGAGGTCTTCGACTCCGGCGCCGGCGGCTTCGGGATCAAGGTCGAGGTCACCCATCTTGCCGGTGACCAACCGGGTGTAGACGCCCTCACGGATGCATGCGAGCTTCCACATGGCGAACGCCTCGTAGTACCCGACGTCGTGGACCTCATGGCCGCTGACTTCCTGGTAGCGGTCGATGAGTTCAGCAGGCTCGGGGAATCCCAGCTCCGGGGTAGGGACCCAGATGCTTGTGTACTTCTCGGGCACGGAGAGCATGGCGATGAAGTAGCCGAGGTCGGTGAGCACCTCGCCTACTGCCGTGAGCTCCCAGTCGACGACGGCATTGACCGTGCCCTCGGGGGCGAAGATCATGTTGTTGGGTTTGTAGTCGCCGTGGGCCAGACCGACAGGACTGCCTGCCGGGTCGGGCATCCGCTCGGCGAGAGCGTCGTGGACCTCGTGGATGATCGGGGTGTCACGCATCGATATCTGCTCGACCTGACCGAGCCAGCGTCGCAATTGACGTTCGATGAGACCACCGTCGCGGCGCAGATCGCCAAGGCCCACCTCGTCGATGTCGACGCGATGGATGGCCGCCAGCGTATCGACCATGCCGAATGCACACGACCGCTTGTCATCAGGGCCAGGTCCCTCGGGGATGCGCGCCCAATCGGCGGGGGTGTTGATGGCGAAGCCGGGGCAGTGGTCCATGAAGACGAACGGGACGTCAAGGACCTCTGGATCGTCGACGATCTCGACGATGTGGGGGACCGGGACGCTGCTGTCGCCCAGCGCTGCCATGATGCGGCCCTCACGGGCGACGTTATGAGCGCTGCCACCTGTATGGCCCAACGGCGGGCGCCGAAGAACCCACCGGGGAAGCCCGTCGACCATGATCGTGAACGTGAGATTCGAGCGTCCGATGGACATGACTTCGACCTCGAAGTCCTCGACTCCGAACTTGTCTTTGATCCATCGACCGATCGTTTCGGCGTCAAACCCTGCAGGTGCACTGGTCAACTTTGACCCTCCCAAGTGAACAATCGTTCAGTTTCATTTACAGTATTCAACCCGGGCGTGCGAGTCAAGCTGAAATCGTGATGCCGGTCACCGTCGGATGTGATAGGCATGAATAAGTGACGCGGAATGGCGCTGGCCCTGCGACGAAAGCATCGTTGCCGATGAGAGCGCTATGAACCGGTCACCCCCAGAGCATTCGCCGACAGTGAGGAAATCATGAGAGCCATTCGCGTTGCCGCGTTGACCGGACCCCAGGACGTCGAGATCGCCGAGGTGGACCGTCCGAGTCCTGGACCCGGAGAAGTCCTCGTCGAGGTCGCCTACGCAGGCGTGACCTTCCCAGAGCTGCTGCAGACCCGTGGCATGTACCAGACCAAGCACGAACTTCCCTTCGTCCTCGGCTCCGAAGCAGCCGGCATCGTCGTCGAAGCCGGTGAGGGCTCTCGGTTCTCCGTCGGTGACCGGGTCGCGGCAATCCCTGGAAAAGGATCCTTCGCCGAGTACATGGTTGTCAGCGACGAGCAGACCGTTCCCGTGCCCGATGACGTGAGTCTGGCCCATGCTGCAGGAATGCCGATGAACGTGCTCACCGCCGACTTTGCACTGCGACTGCGCGCGCAGGCACAGGCAGGGCAGTCCATCCTCGTCCACGGAGCCGCAGGAGGGCTGGGCTCGGCCACGGTCCAACTGGCGCTGGCCATGGGACTCGAAGTCATCGGCGTGGTCTCGACCGAGGCCAAGGCCGAGACCGTGCGAGAGCTCGGTGCCACGCATGTGGTCATGGCCGAGGGCTTCAAGGACGCGGCCAAGGAGATCTACCCGAAGGGGGTCGACTATGTCTTCGACCCGGTCGGTGGGGACCGCTTCACCGACTCGACCCGTGTTCTTGCTCCCTACGGTCGACTCCTGGTCCTCGGATTCACCGCCGGTGAGATTCCCTCGGTCAAGGTCAACCGTCTGCTGCTGAAGAACATCTCAGTCGACGGCGTGGCTTGGGGTGCGGCGACGCGCGAACGACCGGGATACATCGCGGAACAGTGGGATGCGATCGCCGAATACGTCGCGGCAGGCAAGCTCAACCCCGCGATCCACGCCACCCATCCGCTCAGCGATGCTGCGAAGGCCATCGGCGAACTCGACTCCCGCAGCGTGCGGGGCAAGGTGCTGCTCAAACTCAAGGGGGAGTAGGCCCAGCAGGTAATAGGCCGTCGGTCCGCCGAGGCTGTGCTCAGTTTTCGTAGATCTGGTCGAAGGCACTCATATCGCCGACGACCACGAGTTTCGTCGTCGCTCTCGACATGCCGACGTAGAGCATGTCCACTGCCCGGTCAGGATCACGGAAACCGTTGAGGCAGAGGACGACGACGGGACGTTCGAGGCCCTTGAAACCGAGCACGTGGCCGTAGAAGACGTCTTCGGTGGCGAAGAACTGGTCCCAGTAGGCCGACGTGCCCTCGGTCTCGACGATCGATCGCTGCTCGGGATGTCTGCTGCCCGTGGTGAGCAATGCGATGTCATCGGGGTTCCAGCCGGCATCCATGAGGGACTCGACCTGCCCGTCTGCCTCGGCCAGCGCTGACTCGAGGTCCGTTTCGACCCAGTCGATCTCCTCGCCGGGACCGTTGCGAGGAATCGGCGGGTCGAGGGCGAGATCGGCGAAGCCGGCTACGATCTGCTCGGAGTTGCGCAGGTTCTCATCGAGCTGGATCGGGTTCATCGTGATCGGTGATGCGCCCTCCCGGCCGAAGATCCGCTGCCGTTCATCGGTGAAGACGTAGAGTGTGCCGTCGACTTGATTGCGCAGACACGATTGGACGGCTTCCCACCACAGGAGGCTGAAGTCCTGACCCTCGTCGATGACGATCGCGTCGAAGAGATTCTTCCGCGGGCGCTCATCGGCGAGGTCTTTGAGCTGGCGCGGCAGGTGGTGCTCCCAGTACTCGGAATCGTCGTCGCTGCCGGGTGCAGCTCCCCACGAGATCGGCAGGTCATGGAACAGGCCCACGTAGGCGGGGCGATCCTCTTCGGGCCATTGGGCGGTGAAGAGCTGAAGGAACCGGCCCAGGCCGCGGGAATAGCACATGAGGGCGACTCGTTTGCCCTCGCGAGTCAGCGCTTGGGACTTGAGGAGTGCCAGGTAGGTCTTCCCGGTTCCGGCACCGCCGCTGATCTCGGCCCGGTTCTGATGCCGCAGAATGCTGATGAGCTTCGCCTGCTCCCGGCTGAGCTCATCGGCGCGGTCGGAGATCTCCGTGGCCCTGAGGCTGACGTTCTCCACCGCTTGGTTCGTCCGACGCAGGTTCTTGAGGACGAACTCGTGCGGAATCGAGATGTTGTCGCGCTCAGGGGTGAAGTCGTACCTCAGCTGGGTTGAGATGGCACCGGCGATTGAGTCGAGCTGAGTGGAGTCGATGAGCTGGCCTCGGAGCGCGTCCGGCTGATCCCAGCCCTGGGGCAGCTGAGTGTAAGGCAGCACCGCAAGATGGCTGATGGGCCCGGGCAAGGTTGAGACCCGCGAATGCAGATAGTCCACGAGAGTGTGTTTGGCGACCATCGCCTGCTCAAGAGGGGAGACCTTGAGTCGATTGCGGTGACCTTGAGCATCCTGAGTGATCCAACGACCGTCCTCGACGCTGACTCGACCGCCCTTGACCTCGATGACGGCGATTCCGAAACCGGGCCAGAGCACCAGGATGTCGATTTCGACGTCCTTGTCGTCTCCGGTCAGGCGTTGGCCGTGTACCATCGTCGCGTCCTCAGGAAGCTGCTCGCACAGAGCATTCCACACTGCCGCCTCGGCGGTGGAACCATTGAAATCAGGCTGCTGCGGGATCAGTGTGACCATAGCTCGAGACTAACCCAGGGTGTATCTATTTCTCAGCAAGCACGGACTCCTCTGAAGGAGCGTCTTTGTCGATTCCGAGCGGAGTATGCTCGCCCCCGAGATTCCAGAAGCGGGTGACGAAGAAGCAGACGGCTCCGAGGACAACGCCAATGACCGAGAAGGCGAGCTCTGGCGCAAAGGTCAACAATCCAGCCACGATGAGGAGGGCCCGCATCACCCAGTTGGGCCTACGTCCGACGAAGACCAGCCAGCCTTCGAAGGCGCATCCGAGGAAGATGACCCCGACAATGGCGAAGACGAAGGTAATGAGGACTTCGGGCAAAGGCGCTTGTGCGACGAGGGCAGGATTGAGCGCGAAGGCGAACGGAACCACATATTTCACGGCGCCCAAACGCATCGCGACCAGGGAAGTCTGCATTGGTGGAGTTCTCGCGATATTCGCCGCGGCAAAGGATGCGAGGGCAACCGGGGGAGTGATGTAGGAAACCGTGGCCCAGTAGATGACGAAGAGGTGACCGGCAATCGGATTGACTCCCAGCTCCACGAGTGCCGGAGCCATAACAATGGCGAGGAAGACATATACCGCAGAGACCGTCATGCCCATTCCGAGGACAAAGGATGTGATGGCTGCAGCAATGAGGACAAGGATGAGGTTGCCGGAGAATGCGTTGACGAGTTCGCGAGCAAGCGACAAGCTCACTCCGGTCATCGACAGACCACCTACGATCAGACCGACACCGGCGATGATGCCGAGAATTTCGGCAATTGTCTTACCCGAGCTGTAGAGGAACTCTCCGAATCCCTTGATGCCCATGCGGTACTTCTTGGAGAAGAATGCTACGACGAGCAGGAACCCAACGATCCAGTAGGGAGCCTGACTCTCATTCTTCTGTATCACCAGGAGGAGGACGAGGCCGACGAGCGCCGCCAGATAAGCCCAACCGAGTACGACGACTTTGCCGACATTAGGCAGGAGGTTCTTCGCCACGCCTTTTAGTCCGGACTTGGCGGAATAGGCGTCAGCCTGAACGAAGATTCCGATGTAGTAGAGAAGAGCTGGGATGACAGCGGCGAGTGCAATCTGCCCGTAGGGGACGCCGACGAAGGACACCATAAGGAAGGCGGCAGTGCCCATGATCGGCGGCATAATCGTACCGCCGGTGGCAGCCGTCGCTTCGATGCCGGCCGCGTAGCGTCCGGTGAAGCCCGCCTTTTTCATCGCTGGGATAGTCATCGGACCAGTGGTGAGAACGTTGGAGACGGCTGACCCACTCATCATTCCCATGAAAGCCGAGGAGATGACTGAGACTTTGGCAGAGCCCCCTCGGAAACGGCCGAACAGGCCCATCGCCAGATCGTAGAAGAACGTTGCCCCGCCGGAGTGCTGAAGTGCGACTCCGAAGAGCAGGAAGCCGACGAGAATGGTTGCACCGGTCTGGAGGGGCAGTCCCAGGATGGAATCAACACCCATGGCGTGGATCTGTGCAGCAGTCTTGATGTCGAAGGGGATTCCCTGCAGGAATGGGACCGGAATGTAGGCCGTGAATATCGGATACAAGGAGAAGACCAGCGCGATGATCGTGACCACGAGCCCTGCCGTGCGGCGCAGCGCTTCGAGCACAATGATCCAGAACACGAACGACAGCGCCGAGGAAGTCGGCACGGGTGCGTAGTCCCATCCCAAGGTCACGATGTTCTCTGCATTGACGCAGAAGTAGGCGCAAGTGGTCAGGGTGATGAGGGCCAAAGCGATGTCGTAGATGGGGATCGGCCTGTCAATCTGCGACTTCTTCGCAGGGAAGACGATGAAGACGATGGGAAGGAACGCGGCGAGCACGGCGTACATGTACGCGTTCTTCAGCAGCGAGACTCCGCCCGGATTCCAGAAGAACGCCTGGTTCATCGCAATGAGCACGCCGATCACAGTGAGCGTGATGACGGTGGCTTTCCAGAAAGGGGTGATTCGGACGTTCATTGTCGTTCCTCAACTGATTCGCGGCCGGGGCACTGGCGGTGTAGTGGTGCTGCGTCTGATCCGTCGGCGCGAATGTCTGCACTTCTTCCTTGAAAGTTGCGGACGTGCCCGGACGAATAGTGTGGTGTGTTGCATATATTACTTAAAAGACAATAATCTAGGTTCATATATTCTGCAATATGTGTCAGCGGAACGTCGGTGTCTGAATTTCTGAGACTTCGTTCGTGCTACTGACAACGACACCGTGATCCATGCCGATGTGGAAGGCCGAACAATGAAGTTTCGCGCATTACTCGCAATCCTCTTAACCCTTACGCTGGCCCTGAGTGCCTGCACCCCGCCGACAAAGAAGGTGAATGGGATCCGCGACCCATTGGTATTCGCCACGTATGGCACTGGAACGTCGACCTATGCGGACTTGGCCGCAGTGACGGATGCGGTGTCGACGGATACCGACGCGCGACTGCGCATCATCACCTCCGACACAGCGATCGGCCGACTGGCACCGATGAAGGCCGGGATCGCCCAGATGGGCAGGCTCGGTGATGAGTACATCTTCGGGTTCGAGGGCCAAAACGAGTTCGCCAGCGAGAACTGGGGGCCACAGGACCTGCGGGTCGTCTGGGCGCCGCTGTCGCCGCACTCCCTGCTGACACGCAAGTCCGACGGAATCAAGACCCCCGCCGATCTCAAGGGCAAAAAGATCCCCAACGTGACCGCAAACCCCTCAGTGAACGGAAAGATCGAAGCCTACCTCGCATATGCGGGGCTGACCTTGGACGATGTGGAGCTAGTCGACGTCGCCTATTCGGAGCAGCCAGCGGCGCTTGAGTCCGGGCAGATCGATGCTCTCTATCAGCAGGTCTATGGCTCTTCGCTCTTCGAGCTCGAGTCGAAGTTCGACGTCAGTTGGATTGAACTCGATCCCAAAGACAAAAAGGGAATCGAACGGGTGCACGAGCTGGCACCGCAGCTCAACATCCTGCCGTTCGAAGATGCACCAGGCCAGGAGGAGGGCACCAGCACACACGGCTTCGTCTACACCTTGCCGATTTCCACGTATGCGGATGCTTCGGACGACGAAGTGAAAAAGCTGGTGAGCTCGATGGCATCGACATTCCCGAAGTACAAAGCGTCAACGCTCAATACGCCGAGGTGGAAGCCCGATGATGTGGAGACCATGCCTCGAGTCATTCCCTTCCACCCGGGCACTATCGCGTGGCTCAAGGAGAACGGTCAGTGGACTGACGAAGCGCAGAAGCGCAATGACGAGCTGATCGAGCGTGGAGAGAAGCTTCGCGCGGAATGGAAGAAGTTCATGGACACCAAACCGGATAAGGATGACATTCCCAAGAAGTGGAGCGAGTGGAAGGCCTCGTCCGATCTATAAGAAGCGGGATTCAACAAGGTCTAGAATTTGAGACCACCAGTCGGCCAGCTGCGTATCCGCAGCAGCCGTCTTTGTGGGGAAATGCTTTCGTCCGAGGCAGTGAGTACGAACGGCGTGGAAGGTGAAGAGTGGAAGTTCAACAGGCGCGTGTGTTCATGGCGCTCGCAGAAGAGTTGCATTTCGGCCGGGCTGCGGAACGTCTGGGGATGGGACAGTCGCTGCTCAGTCGGACGATTCGGCAGCTTGAGGAGGAGCTCGGCGCCACCCTGTTCCAGCGGACTACTCGAAACGTGCGCCTGGCACCGGCAGGGTTAGCACTTTTCGAACCAGCTCGACAGATGATCAGTCTGCAGCGAGTGGCGGTCGATTCGGTGAAGCGCGCGGCGGCTGGAGAAGTCGGGCAATTGGGTTTCGGATTTGCGCGGGCGTCCTCGCGTGGCATGGCCGCCTCGTTGGTGGCGGCGGCATACGAAGACCATCCCGGCATCACCTTCGCTATTGAGTCCAATGTCTTCGCCGACGAAGGACTGACCCGGTTGGCTGATGGGAGTCTTGATATTGCTCTTGTGAGGTGGACCCGGCAACCGCCGACCATCACCGGGCGACCTGTGCTGATCGAACGTCCCGTCGTCACTCTGCCTGACTCGCACCGTCTCGCCCGGAGGAAACTCATTCGCGTCGATGAACTGGCAGATGAAGACCTGCTCTCTCTCCCAGCGAACCCGAACTCAACGCTTCGTGAGACGACAATCCGACTGTGCCATAACGCAGGCTTTTCGCCCCGGGTAATTCTCGAGCTTCCCGACGCTCAGACGATCTCCGCCCTGATCGCAGCGGGCATGGGAATCACCATCACCTTTGACTCGGTCGCTGCAACCATGCGTGAGCCCGGCACAGTGACAGTTCCACTCGACGTTACGAACGAGTCGTCGGTGGTCTATCTTGCACACCTGCGGACTCATGGAAGTGCATCGTTGTCAGCCGTGTTGGCAATAGCGGAGACCGTCCTGCCGACGGTGAGCAGCGCCAGTGAATGATTTTGACTGAGTAGTTTGCTGGCGTGGCCAAGAACTAAGCTCGGGCCCGCTGGAAATCCAGCGGGCCCGAGCTCATCAGGTTCAGTCGAGGATCACTTCTTGTCGTCGACGAGTTCCTGTTCTTCGAAGACGACGTCGGCGCCAGCTTCGGGGAGACCAGAGCCGCGCAGCGACGCGCCCTTCGTCTCCTTCATGAAGATGGTGGCGATGAAGCCGATGACGCAGGCGCCCATCACAAAGTAGGCGGGCACGATCGTGTTCCCTGTCGCCCCGATGATCGCTTCATTGGCTGAAGGTGCGGTGCCGCCGAAGATTGCGGTCGAGACGTTGTAGGAGATCGCGAATCCCGCGAAGCGCACCGGTCCGGGGAACATCGCCGGGAAGGTCGCAGAGATCGTCGAGATCTGCGGAATGTAGAGGACGCCGAGCACCGCCAGGCCGATGAGTGCCCAGATGAAGCCGTTGGCCATGAGCATGAACATCGGAATGGCCGCAACGAACAGGCCGACGAGCGAGAAGTACCAGACTGGCTTGCGACCGACCTTGTCCGAGAGCATTCCGCCGAACGGAATGAGGACCATCATGAACGCCTGGGCCAGGAACATCACCGTCAGTGAGGAGTTCGAGTCCATGCCGACCGGATTCTGCAGGTAGGCGGGCATATAGGACAGCAGCGTGTAGTTGACGACGTTGACGGCGACGACCATGCCGCCGAGGATGAGCAGCTGCTTCCAGTAGTCCCTGAAGAGGATGGTGAAGACTTCCTTGACCGACTTGCCCTGTTCGTTGTCGTCGAGTTCCTCATAGACAGGGGATTCGTCGAGCTTCGTCCTCATGTAGAGGCCGACCACGCCGAGAACTCCAGCGAAGACGAAGGGAATCCTCCAGCCCCAATCCATCATGGTCTCTTCACCCAGGCCCAGCTGGAGCAGCAGAACGAAGAGCGAGCCAGCGGCCATGCCGGCGAGGGTGCCGAACTCGAGGAAGCTGCCGAAGAAGCCGCGACGTTTGTCCGGGGCGTATTCGGCCATGAACGTGGCGGCACCGCCGTACTCTCCGCCCGAGGAGAAGCCCTGGATGACGCGCAGGAGGACGAGGATGATCGGCGCGGCGACGCCGATCGTGGCGTAACTGGGCAGCAGCGCGATGCAGAATGTTGAGCCGGCCATAAGCAGAATCGTCAGAGCAAGCACTGCCTTGCGACCGAGGCGATCGCCCATCGGACCCCAGACGATGCCGCCGAGTGGGCGGAAGATGAAGGAGACGGCGAAGGTCAGCAGGGCCAGGAGCTGGCCGTGGCTGCCGGGGAAGAAGTGCTGGGTGATGTAGGTGATCGAGACCGCGTACAGGCCGTAGTCGAACCACTCGGTGGCGTTTCCGACCGCCGAGGCGGCAACGGCTTTGCGGACCGTCTTGAGGTCCGGCTCGGGTGGAGCTGCGGGGATGCTGGCCTCGGGATGCGTGTTGGAGTTACTCACGTGTTCCTCCGATCGTGTCGGGCCATCATCGTGATGGCCCTCGTGAGAGAAGCGACTATGCACGCTACGAGCATCTGTTCAGCGAATCAAAACGAAAATGCTGTCAAGCCAACGGCGTGTCCGCCGACCCCTTCGAACTCTGCGACCCTGTGACCAGCGAGTATGTAGAAACAAGCTGAAATCTGATCGCGGGTTGAGGTTCACAGAGAAATCTCTAGATATCGTTACTTCCGGATGGTTGACAGAAAATCACTTCAATGACTGACTTCGTTCGGCGGTGAACCGAGAGTAATGTGCGCATTCCATCGCTTCCGTCATCGGGTTCGTTCCGGGCGCAGCCTGCCAGGGTTATGACGTGGGTGATAGAGAGAATTGGGTCGTGAGCTATTGGGCAGTCTGCTCAGAAGCTCAGGCGTTGACAGCACAGCCATCTCGATACCTGCAGCAGCTACCCCGATTTGTCTTGCAGCTGTTTCCGGTGCCGTAGCGGCCCGATTCCGAAGCGTTGGCGATAGCCGCGCGAGAGCTGGGCTTGCGAGCCGAACCCACAAGCTGAGGCAACTTCGGCCATCGGTGCGTTTGCCCAGACGGGGTCGGCGAGCATTTGGTGAACCGTGGTCAGGCGGGCATCGACAATGGTCTGCGGGACGCTGCGTCCAGTGGCGGAGAACAGTCGGGAGAGTTGGCGTTCGGAGACGCCGACGAACTGGGCGAGGCGAGAGGCGTTGAGCCTGGGATCGCAGTGTGCTTCGGCGATCACGGCCATCGCCTCCTGCAACGGCCCGGTATGCGCCAGCGGTCGTGAGAGCACTCCGGTGAGAAGGTCGAGCAGGCGAGTCTCGAGTCTCTGTCCGTGACGCAGCCCGCGATCCAGGGCCCCAGCAGCAAGCTGGGTGAGTTCACGAGCTGCCAGATTGAGCGAATTGTCTGGGTCGAGGTCGAGTGGCATCGGCCGTCGCACAGAGTCTGCGTCGGTGAGCTGAGCCAGGGTCTCACGGGGGAGTTGGATGACCAGTTCGCTGACTCCCTGCGGGAAGGTGCGGGAGAAGGCGGTGTCACCGTCGCAGATGAGGCCTCGTCCGGGCCCGACGGTGAGCGAACCGGTGCGGTGGGTGAACTCGTTCGTGCCCTGCAGCGGAATGTAGACGACGACTCCCGACACCGGGTGTGTAGCGACGTCGTCCGCAGTCCGCTGCACAGAATGTGGGCTGCCGTTGACCTTCGCGACCCGAATCCGGGGCAGTCGCAGTGTTGCGGTCTGTGCACGCAGCTGTGTGCCTGAGCCCAGTCGCGTTCTCAGCCCGACGAGCATGCTGGCGTGGTGAGTCTCCCATTCGGTGACCCGACGGCCCGGCGGCACGGAATCGGTGGAGAACCAGGTCTGTTCGGGAAGGAGGAGCGAACGCGAGCCGCCCACTGCGCTCGCCGTCGTCCCACCTCCGCTGACCATGCCCACCATAGTAGTCGCGACGAGGCACCGAGGTGTGCTCGCTCACATTTTTGACGATTTCGGCCATGTTCTCTCCGGCCTCGTGCTCCGCCGGTGTCTGGGTGGCAGGCTGTGGGATCAACGCCATGTTTCACCGCAGCAACAGGCAAGGAGCACCCATCATGGTCATCTTCAACGACGGAGTCGCAGAGACCCGCACCCCTGACTCCCAAGTCGTCGACACTGATGTTCTCATCGTCGGGTCCGGGCCGGCAGGAGCTTCGGCAGCGCTGTTTCTGTCCACCCTCGGCGTGGACAACATCATGATCACGAAGTATCGGTGGACCGCGAATACGCCTCGTGCCCACATCACCAACCAGCGCACGATGGAGATCTTCCGCGACGTCGGGATCGAAGACCAGGTCCTCGCCGAGGCGACCCCGCATGACATGATCGGCGACACCGTCTTCTGCACCTCCATCGCCGGTGATGAGATCGGCAGGATCCTCACCTGGGGCAACCATCCGGCCCGGCATGCCGACTATGAGCTGGCCTCACCCTCGCTCAACTGCGACATCCCGCAGACGTACCTCGAGCCCATCCTTGTGAAGAACGCGACGATGCGAGGGACGCAGACGCAGTTCTCCACCGAGTACCTCTCCCATGAACAAGATGCCGACGGTGTCGATGTGCGTGTGCTCAACCGGCTCACCGGCCGCGAATACACCATCCGCGCCAAATACCTCATCGGAGCCGACGGGGCACGATCCAAGGTGGCCTCCGACATTGAGCTGCCGCTCGAGGGCGACATGGACATCGCCGGATCGATGAACATCACGTTCAAGGCCGACCTGGCGAAACTCGTCGGACACCGGCCCTCCGTCCTCTACTGGGTCGTCCAGCCGGGATCGAACATCGGCGGCATCGGCGCCGGACTCGTCCGTATGATCCGACCCTGGAACGAATGGCTCATCGTCTGGGGATTCGACATCAGCCAAGGAGCCCCGGAGGTCACGGAAGCCGATGCCCTGGAAGTGGTGCGCAACCTCATCGGCGTGCCCGACCTCGACGCGGAGATCACCGGCATCTCCCTGTGGGGCAACAACGAACAGTATGCGACCCACCTGCAGAACGGACGAGTCTTCTGCGCCGGGGACGCCGTGCATAAACATCCGCCGTCGAACGGACTGGGCTCGAACACCTCGATCCAGGATTCCTACAACCTGGCATGGAAGATCGCAGCCGTCGTCAACGGACAGGCTGCAGACTCCCTGCTTGAAACCTACAGTGCCGAACGGGCACCGGTGGCCAAGCAGATCGTCACCCGTGCCAACCAATCCGGCCGCGAATTCGGTGCACTCTTCGAGGCCCTCGGGCTCGAACCCGGCCAATCCGAAGACGAGATGCACGCCGCCATCGCCTCCCGGAAGGACAACTCGACTGCAGGAGCGAGCAAGCGAGCCAAGGTCAGAGAAGCCATGGAGCTGAAGAACTACGAGTTCAACGCCCACGGCGTCGAACTCGGGCAACGCTACGCCTCGACCGCAGTCGTCACCGATGACCGGGAGCCGACCCCGAACCCACGCGACCCTCAGCTCTACTACGAGGCCTGCACCGACCCCGGTGTTCGTCTGCCCCATGTGTGGATCGGAGACTCGGTGGACAAGCACTCGACCCACGACCTCGCCGACTACTCCCGTTTCACCGTCATCACCGGCACGACCGGGGCGGCATGGGAAGACGCGGCACGCGAGGCCAGCGACCACCTCGGCGTCGGCATCGACACGGTCGTGATCGGACCCGACCGGGAGACGACCGACCTGTACTTCGATTGGGATCGAGTGCGCGGGATGGCCGAAGATGGGGCCATACTCGTACGCCCCGACAAACACATCGCCTGGAGAATCCAGAGCCTGCCGGTCAACCCGGCAGCGGAGCTGGAACACGCACTGGCATCGGTGCTGGGACGGAACACCAACGGGCCGCCGAGCGTCGGCGGAACCTCGAGCGTCGGCGGCAGCCGGGCACACGCAGATTCCCACGAGAAGGAGACAGTTCGCTCATGACTATGAACTTCGAACACACCACACTTGGCCAACGCGTCATCTTCGGCGCCGGAGCTGCCGCAGAGAAGATCGCTGCCGAGGTCGGCAAGCTCGGCGCAGACAACGTCATGGTCATCGTCTCCAAGTCGGCCACCGAGAAGGTCACTGACTTCGATGAGCACTTCACCGTGGCCCTGTGGCACCGAGAAGTCGTCATGCACGTGCCCGCCGAGGTGGCTGATCGGGCCGTAGCCGCAGCCCGCGACAATGACATCGACCTCGTCGTCACCGTCGGCGGCGGCTCGGCGACGGGACTGGGCAAAGCGGTGGCGCTGGAGACGAAAATCCCGATCCTCGCCGTACCGACCACCTTCTCCGGTTCAGAGGCGACGAACGTGTGGGGGAGAACCGAGAACGCCCGCAAGAAGACCGGAATCGACGACGGCGTTCTGCCGACGACAGTCATCTACGACGCCGAACTCATCCGTGACCTGCCAGGCGACCTCGCCGTGGCCTCCGGACTCAACGCACTGGCACATTGCATCGACTCGCTGTGGGGGCCTCGGGTCGACCCGATCAATCAGGCGCTCGCCCTCGAAGGGATCCGGGCGCTGAACGAGGGGCTGCCCTCGGTGTGTGCGGACTCGACGGACATCGATGGGCTCGAGCGCACCCTCTACGGCGCCTACCTCGCTGCGGTGGCGTTCGCCTCGGCGGGGTCGGGGATACATCACAAGATCGCTCACGTGCTCGGCGGCACTTTCAACCTGCCGCATGCGCAGACTCACGCCACGATCCTGCCCTACGTTCTGGCCTTCAATGCTCCGGCTGCCGGGGACGCGGAGCAGCGCATGGCCGCAGCTTTCGGCGCCCCGACCGCGCTCGAGGGACTGCAGCGACTGCGTGCAGCCGTCGATGCACCGAAAGCGCTGTCGGAGCTCGGCTTCACTGCCGATGACATTTCTGAGGCAGTCGAACTGTCGCTGGCGGCCATTCCTGCCAACAACCCGCGTGAGGTCACCGCGGAAGGATTGACCGAACTGTTGACTGCGGCATTGCACGGCAGCGATCCCGCCGCCGAAGGTGGCCAGAACCTCAGCCCGACAGAAGTTGAAGAAAGGCTCGTTGACACGGTGACTGCCTCATTCGCCGGCTGCACCGACGCACGACTGACCCAACTCATGACCTCCCTGATCAAGCACCTGCACGGCTTCATCAGAGATGTGCGACTGACCGAGGCCGAATGGAACGCCGCGATCGAATTCCTTACGAAGGTCGGGGACATCACCGATGACCAACGACAGGAATTCATCCTCCTCTCCGACGTCCTCGGCGCCTCCATGCAGACGATCAACGTGAGCAACCAGCCATACAAGAACGCCACCGAAGCAACGGTGTTCGGTCCCTTCTTCGTCGACGACGCACCACAGATCGACAACGGTGGTGACATCGCCGGGGGAGGGACTGGCCAGCCCAGCTGGGTCGAAGGAGTTGTCCGCGATACCGAGGACAATCCGATCCCCGGAGCCCGCATCGAGGTGTGGGAAGCCGATGAGGAAGGACTCTACGACGTCCAGCATGAGGACGACCGGGTCTTTGGGCGGGCACACCTGTTCGCGGAGGAAGATGGTTCGTTCCGCTTCTGGGGCCTGACCCCGACGCCGTACCCGATCCCAGACGACGGACCGGTCGGTCAGATGCTCGCCGCCACAGGGCGCTCGCCTATGCGGGCCAGCCACCTGCACTTCATGGTCACCGCGCCCCAGATGCGCACCCTCGTCACCCATATCTTCGTCGAGGGCGACGATCTGCTGGCCTCGGATACCGTATTCGGCGTCAAGGAGTCACTGATCAAGAACTTCGAACAGCAGCCAGCGGATGCACCCACTCCTGACGGCCGTGATCTGGAGGGGCAGACCTGGTCGAGGGCGCGTTTCGACATCGTGCTGGCACCGGAAGGGGTGTGAGGGTAGAGGTTCGCGGGCGCTAGCCTAACCGAACCATTTTTCTTCGGCCTCGTCATACGTGCCGTCGTTCTTGACGATGTGCAGCCAAGTGTTGACGAACTGGAGCATCTCATCATTGCCGAGGCGGACTGCATATCCTTGTTCGCTGAAAGTCAGTGGCTTCTCCGGTTTGACCGCACACAGTTCCTTTTCGGTATGGGCTACCCACTTGGTCTCCGGTGCGTCAGTGACCATGACGTCGGCATCGCCTGCGATGATCTGGTCGAAGATGGTGTTGTTGTCGTCCCACTTGATGACGTTGGCATCGGGGAAATTCTCCTCGGCGAAATCTTCATTCGTGCCGCCCTTAGGTGTGATGACGTCGACCGCATCATCATTGATTTTGTCGATCGAATCATATTTTCCCTTGTTTTCGCACAATGTAATTGGAGTCTTCCCATCTTGGACGGTGGCATCGGACATGTACAGCTGTGAGGCTCGCTCCGTAGTGATTGAGAGCCCACCCATCCCGATGTCGCAGTCCTTCTGCATCGTTGTGGCGAAATCATCCCACGTCGTCTGCACGAACTCTGGTTTGGCCTCTAACCGTTGTGCCAAATCTTTCGCCATGTCGATGTCGATGCCCGACCACTTCTTCGTGTCTGGGTCGAGATAGGTGAAGGGGCGATAGTCGCCGGTGGTGCAGATCCTCACGGTTCCGCTGTTCTCGATTCGAGGGAGCGTTCTCTCTAGGGGATACGAGTCAGCAGAGTCCTCTGCGTCGCCGGCATCAGTGTCATTGCCGCCAGCCGTGCAACCGGACAGCATGAGAGCAACGACGCCGGTAACGGCGATGGTTTGAGGGATCAGTCTTCGGGCAGTCATGTTCTCGTCTTCCTCGTCGGGAACGCCTCTTGCAGGATGAGGCAACCTTGTGAGAATCCTAGCCCGAAGAGGCATTCGAACAGTGGTGACGAGCCCGTTTCGACATCGTGCTGGCACCGGAAGGAGCCTGAGTATCCCGATCCGCTGGTGCCGATCGTCGGCATCGGACATGATGAGGATATGACTGACGCAAACAGCAGTGCCCACACAGAAGCAACGACGATGAAGGCCATGAACCAGACCGAGTTCGGCGGCCCCGAGGTCCTCCACGAGGTGGAGTTGCCGAAGCCGCAGCCGGGGCCCAGCCAGCTCCTCATCAAGGTCCAGGCCTCAGGTGTGAACCCCACGGATTGGAAGCACCGCAGCGGCCCCCGCTTCCTCCCCGATCCACCATTCGTCCTCGGCTGGGATGTCTCCGGCACGGTCGAACAGGTGGGTGTCGGCGTGACGCTCTTCAAGCCCGGCGACGAGGTCTTCGGGATGCTGCCCTACCCCTTCGGAGTCGGCGCGCATGCCGAATACGCTGTGGGTCCGACACGAGCCTTTGTTCCCAAGCCAGACGCAGTTGACCACGTGCAGGCGGGAGCCATCCCGCTCGTGGCGCTGACGGCGTGGCAGTCCCTGGTCGACACCGCGAAGATCGCTCCCGGTGACCGGGTGCTCGTCCATGCCGCAGCTGGTGGAGTGGGGCACGTGGCGGTGCAGATCGCGAAGGCTCGCGGCGCCTATGTGATCGGAACGGCGAGTGCGCCGAAGCATGATTTCGTCCGCGGCCTGGGCGCTGATGAGATGATCGACTATCGCGCGGAGGACTTCGTCGAAGGCGCTCGCGACATCGACATCGCCTTCGACACCATCGGCGGTGACTACCAGCTGCGCTCTCTCCGGACTCTCAAACCCGGTGGAATCATGGTCTCGACGGTTCCAGTTCCCGCTGAGGGGCTCTTCGAAGAAGCTGACGCCCAGGGAGTGAGGGCCAAGACCATCCTCGTCGAGGCCGACCAGGCAGGCATGCTCGAGATCGCCGCCCTCGTGGAGAGCGGACAGCTGCGGGCGACAATCGCGGACACGTTCCCGCTGTCAGACGCGGCGAAGGCGCATGAAGCAGGCGAGACGAACGCGACGACAGGCAAGCTGGTGTTGACAATGGATTAAGACTGACCATGGAGTGAAGGATGGCGTGGGCTGCTCGACGGTCTGACTGTTCGACGAGGCTCACCCATGATCGTGGCCATGCACCCCGAGCTCGTTGATCCAGATCCACCCCTCGGGCAGAGGTGCCCACGCAGCCACATCGCGTCTGGCCTTCGACCGGTCTGCGAGGACCACGACGCGTTTGGCACGTTCGGCGATGAGCTCCTTCGTCCGTGCCTCGTCGAGGGTCGGTTCGCCGAGTCCCTTGGCAGGATCCACCGCATCGGCGCCGAGGAACGCGACATCGACGTGGAGTCGGCTGAGCGCATGGTCACTCAGCGCACCCGTCGTCCCGTGGGACATCGTCGAAACCTCACCGCCGACCATGATGACCTTCGGGCCCATCGGGTGGGCAAGAGCCAACGCAATCTCGAGTCCGCGCGTGATGATGGTGAGATCTTGATGATCCCGAATGCGCTCGGCCAAACGCACCGTCGTCGACCCGGCGTCGAGGAAGACCGTGCGCACGGATCCCTCGCCGAGGTGGTCCATCGCGGCCGCGGCAATGGCATCCTTGGCCTCGGCGTTGGCTTCCATCCGCTGTCCCAGCGGAGGCTCGACATAGCCGGCGGCAGTGGCTCCGCCGATCGTGCGGATGACCTCGCCGGTCTCTGACATCTCCCGCAGGTCGCGACGGATCGTCGACTCTGAGGTTGCCAATTCGTCGGCCAGCCGGGAGATGGTCCACGAGCCGGTCTTGAGCAGAGACAGGATGTCCTCGCGGCGCTTCTGTGTGCCCGTGCGAATCGCCATGATGACACTCCTACTTCGGCAGGTACCGGTTGCTGGGACAGGTGCTGGTTACTTGGGCAGGTACTCGGCGCGGATGCCGTCGACGTACGGTGCGTAGCCGATGGCTGCGGTGTAGGCCGAGCGCATGGTGCCGGCATCGGCGATGCCCTGACCGGCGATGTCGAAGGCCGTGCCGTGGTCGACCGAGGTGCGCAGGATCGGCAGGCCCACGGTCACAGAGATCGTGCCGTCGAAGTCGAAGGTCTTCGAGGCGATGTGTCCCTGGTCGTGGTACTGGGAGAGGATTCCGTCGAAGCGGCCCGACAGTCCCTGGTGGAAGACCGAGTCCGCTGGAATCGGACCGGCGACCTCGAGACCGGAGTCGACGACGCGCTCAACGGCGGGTCGCAGGATCTCGATCTCCTCGTCACCGAAAGCACCATTTTCGCCACCGTGCGGGTTGAGCGCGGCGACGGCCAACCTCGGCGAGGCCACACCGTAGAGCTGCAGGGCGCGGTGGGCACGTTCGATGGAATCGACCTGGGTGTCGACGCTGAGCGCGTCGATGGCCTTGCGCAGCGACATGTGGCGGGTGGCGAAGAAGATCTGGAGCTTGTGCTCGGCCACCTTCGTGTTCTCGACGACGAACATGGTGTCCTGCTTGGTCACGCCGGTGAGCTCGCCGAGCATCTCCGTGTGGCCCAAGTGCTTGGAGCCGGACTTCCACACGGCTTCCTTGTTGATGGGGCCGGTGACGATGCCGGCGATCTCCTGGTTCATCGCCGCCTTCGTGGCGATCTCGATCGCGGTGACAGCGGCCTGACCGGCGCGGGCATCGACGACGCCCCATTCGGGCAGGTCCGATCCAAGGACGCCGATGTCGAAGACGTCGATGACGCCCTGTCCGGCGGCAGGTGTCGACCAGTCGGTGATCGCTCGGAGTTCGACGTCGAGTCCCAGGACGTCTACGGCGCGTTTCATCACGGCCAGGTCGGCCACGGCGACTCCGTGCTGGTCATCGCGGCCGGAGAATTCGGCGAGCACCGTCGCGGTGATCTCTGGGCCGATGCCCACCGGGTCGCCCACGGTCATGGCGAGTACGGGTGCGGTCATGTCAGTCTCCTCAACGTTGTGTTCTCAGGTGTGGTGCGCGCGTCGACATTGCGCCGATGCGCGAAACTGTGGGGGCTCATGCGCGGCCCATTCCTGCGGTCTGCATGAGGTGGTCCAGGCACAGGACTCCCGTGCCTGCGTCTCCGATGAGGCCGCCCTTCGTGACGATCGGCACTCCGGCGGCGCTTCCGCCGACGATGCTCCCGCCCACGGCCAGGGGCACGATCTCGGTGTGGATCTCCATGCCGAGCGCGCCCAGTTCGCCGAGTACGGCCGCGGTGACATCCCCTCCGGTGGTGTAGAGGCCGGTCAGAGCGGTGGTGGCCATGAGTTCGGCGGTGATCTGGGCGAGGCGGCGGGGGATGAGCTCGGACTGTTCGTCGGTGAGCTCGAGCAGATCGGTGGCGTCGACGACGGTGGCGATGATGATCGCTCTGACCGTCTCGCCGTTCGCTTCGCCGTTCGCCGAGGTGGCCGTGCGGACCAGCTCGACCGTGTCCTGCACATCGGGCAGGTTGTCTTCGTCGAGGGCGACCCGCAGCACCGTGATGCTGGGATCCTCGTCCAGCTTCGCCAACTGGGTGCGGGTGATTTCGGTTGCCGAGCCGGAGACGCCGAGGATGACCCCGGACTCTCGTTTCGGCAGCAGCGCTCGAGCGATAGCAAGGCTGCCCGGCCCGGGGTCGATGGCGACCCATTCCAGGCTCTCTTCCTGGTTGAGCCCGGCGACGGCGTGGGCGATGAGGTCGATGTGATCGTTCGTCAGCGCGTCGGCGACGACGACCTCGGTGCCCGCAGAAAGCGCCTTGAGCACGTCGGTGCGGATCGCCTCGGCGCCGGCCAGCACCGTGGACAGGTCCACGGTGTGGCACCTGAGTTCGGTGTTCTCCCGCAGAATATCGGCGACGACCGAGGTATGCATGGGGGAGCGGACGTCATGGCGCAGCTCGGTGTCTTCCAGGAGCTTTCCGTGCAGCAGCTGCTGGCCACCCATGGTCACCCGACCGGAGGCAGGGAACGCGGGAATGCACAGACCCACCACACGGCCCGAGCCCGCTGCGGAGGCCAACGCTTGTCGGGCACGAACAGCAGCCTCGGCGGTGGGTCCGACATTGCCGCGCAGGGTCGTGTCGATGCGGCAGGCCACAAGGTCGACAGGTCCCGCCTCACGGATGAGCGCATCGGTCAGAGCCGCAGCCTCGGCCGGCTTCAGGTGCCGGGAATTGGCATTGACGACGACGGCGTCATAGTCATCGAGCGCGGCGGCGACGTTGACTTCACCGCCGCCGCTGGTGCCGGTGATCGTCATCGTCGCCAGTCCTGCCTCGGCGAACAGGGCGCCGCAGGCGTTGCCGCCGGTGAGGTCGTCGGCGACGATGAGGATCCGTGGGCTGTGCTGGCTCATACGATCAAGTCGAGCACGAACAGCAGCGGAATGGAACCGGCCCACACAGCGGTCGTGATGCCTGACCAGCCCTTGATGGCGTTGATGCCGTCGAGGCCGGTGAAGCGGGTGACGACCCAGAAATACGAGTCGTTGAAGTAGGAGAAGACCATCGATCCGGCGGTGCAGGCCATGACCGCGACCAGTGGGCTCAGACCCAGCGGGGCGATGAGCGGGGCGGTGACCGAGGCTGCAGTGATCATCGCGACCGTACCCGAACCCTGTGCGATGCGCACGAGGGTGGCGATGAGGAACGGCACGAGGAAGGCCGGCAGACTGATCGAGGCGATCGCCTCGGCCAGGGCATCGCCGACGCCCGATTCGGTGAGCACCTTGCCGAAGGCGCCACCGGCACCGGTGATGAGCAGGATGAGTCCGGCCGAGGCGGCGCCGTCGGCGAGCCAGTTCTGCACCTTGTTGCGTGGGGTCACGCGAGGCAGCAAGGTGTAGACGGCGAGGATGAGGCCGATCATCAGCGCGATGACGGGGTTGCCGAGGAACGCCAGTGGGGCGACCCAGGATGAGGGCTCATAGGCGTCGCCGGAAAGTTCGCCCTGAGCGCTCTTGTCGATGGCCGTCGAAACGGTGTTCGCGACGATGAGCAGCAGAGGAACGATGAGAGGAAGGAACCCGAGGAAGGCTCCCGGATTCTTCTTCGCACCGGTTTCACTGTTGACGGTGCCCGCATCGTCGCCCGAGCCGGCAGCGTTCACGTTGTCAGCGGTCGCGGTGGCAACTGAGCCGTAACCGGCATCGCCGCTTCCGCCTTCGTGGGCCTCGCCTGTGGCATGTCCATCCGCCGAGGTGGCCGTGACCGAACCGTACACGTCGTGCTTGACCGCTGGGTTGAGGACGGGTTCGAGCTTCGGTCCGATCCAGCGGGCGTAGATGACGACAACCGGCAGGAGGATGACGGTGAAGATGAGGCCGGTGAGGATGACGGCACCGATGTCGGCGCCGAGGATTCCTGTCGCAGCCAGGGGTCCCGGGGTCGGCGGAACCATGTGGTGGGTCAGAGTCATACCGCAGCCCAGGGCGAGTGCGAGGGTGACGTAGCCTCCGCGCTTGACGCGGGCGATGGAGCGGGCCAGCGGGTTCATGATGACGTAGCCGGAGTCGCAGAAGACCGGGATCGACACGAGAGAGCCGACGGTGCCCATGGCCCAGGGCTCGCGGCCCTTGCCGAAGGCGCTGAGGAATGCCCGGGCCAGTGAGTCCGCGGCTCCGGAGACCTCGAGGATCTTGCCGATTCCGACGCCCAGGCCGATGACGATGCCGATGCTGGCCAGTGTGTTGCCGAAGCCGGTGGTGATGGCGTCGACGAGTGAGAGCAGGTCTTGCCCGGCGACGATGCCGGTGACGACTGCTGCCGTGAGAAGCGCGATGAAGGCGTCGAGACGGGTCGCTAAGACGATGACGACGATCGTCGCGATCCCGGCGATGAGCGCCAAGATGAGTTGCAGATCCATGAGATCCTCCGCAGTGAGGCCGGCTCAGTCAGCGAGCCGGGGTTGATCCGAGTCGACTCTCAGCGAAGCCGGTGAGTCTGACCCGAAGTTGAACAGCATGAGCAAGTATCGCCTATACATGCGCAACTATGCAATGTGTGTCACGGTTTGGTGCGCGGGCGGGCTTTAGTGTGACGATTCATACCCTCGCTTTATACCCCCTAGGGGTATATGATGAAGCCATGAATACAGGGCATGCACATGAGAACCACACCGGTCACGCGGGACATGATGGCCACATCAGCCAAATGGACCACGGCGCCCATGACCCTCACGGCAGTCACGAGGGTCATGGCGAGCACGCGGGCCACGACGCTCACGACAGCCACTCTGGCCACGGTGGCCACGCGGGCCACGGTGACCATGTCGCGCAGTTTCGGCGGCTGTTCTGGATCATGCTCGTCATTGCGATCCCGGTCATCGCCCTCAGCCCCATGTTCGGTCATCTCGTCGGCTACGAGGTTCCAGAGACCGGCATCCTCGGTTGGCTGCGCTGGCTCTCGCCGATCCTCGGCACGGTCATGTACTTCTGGGGCGGCAAGCCGTTCCTCACGGGTGGGCTCAGCGAACTGAAGGCTCGCAATCCGGGCATGATGCTGCTCATTGCTCTGGCCATCACCGTCGCATTCCTCTCCTCCTGGGGTTCCTCCCTCGGGCTACTTGATGCCCAACTCGACTTCTGGTGGGAGCTGGCACTCCTCGTCGTCATCATGCTCGCCGGGCACTGGCTGGAGATGCGGTCCCTGGCACAGACCACCTCGGCGCTGGACAGCCTGGCGGCGCTGCTGCCCGATCAGGCAGAGACGATCGTCGACGGTGAAGTCGTGATGGTCGACCCCGCCGAGCTCAAGCTCGGCGCCACTGTCATCGTCCGCCCCGGTGCTGCCGTCCCTGCCGACGGCCGGGTCATCGACGGTTCGGCCAGCATGGATGAGTCCATGGTCACGGGGGAATCGACGACCGTTCGCCGTACAGTCGGCGATACCGTGGTGGCAGGCACCGTCGCCACCGACTCCGGGCTGCGCCTGGAGATCACAGCCACCGGCGATGACACTGCGCTGGCTGGCATCCAGAAGCTGGTCTCCGAGGCACAGAACTCAACATCGCGGGCACAGCGGATCGCCGATAGGGCCTCGGCCTGGCTGTTCTGGTTCGCCCACGGGGCCGCCGTCATCACCGCGATCGTCTGGACCCTGGTCGGTCTACCGGACTCGGCGGTCGTGCGCACCATCACCGTCCTCGTCATCGCCTGTCCCCACGCTTTGGGCCTGGCCATCCCGCTCGTCGTATCCATTGCCACCGAGCGGGCAGCCCGCGGCGGTGTCCTCATCAAGGACCGGCTGGCGCTGGAGACGATGCGCACAGTCGATTCCGTGCTCTTCGACAAGACCGGCACCCTGACCAAGGGCGAACCGAGCGTCACCGCGGTCGAAGTCACGACCGACAACAGCACTGAGGATGAGATCCTCGCGCTCGCCGCAGCCGCCGAGTCAGGCAGCGAGCATCCTCTGGCCCGCGCCATCGTCCGCGCCGCAGGAGTCCGTGCGCTCGAGATTCCGGCGGCAACGAACTTCTCCTCGTCGCCAGCGGTTGGAGTCAGGGCTGAGGTCAACGGCGCCGAGGTGGCTGTGGGCGGACCCTATCTGCTCAGCAAGCACGGCGTGGAGGAAGCTCCGATCGCCGCGCAATGGAGCAGCGAGGGCGCCATCATCCTCCACGTCCTTCTCAATGGAAGCGTCATCGGTGCGCTGAAGCTCGCCGATGAGATCCGACCCGAATCCCGCGAAGCCGTCGATGCGCTGCACAAGCGGGGTGCACAGGTGGTCATGATCACCGGTGACGCCGAGGCGGTTGCTCAGTCCGTGGCCGCCGAGCTCGGCATCGATCGGGTATTCGCAGGAGTCCATCCAGCCGACAAGGCCGCAAAGGTCGCCGAGCTGCAGGGAGAAGGGCGCAAGGTCGCGATGGTCGGCGACGGAGTCAACGACGCGCCGGCCTTGGCCGCCGCAGATGTCGGCATCGCCATCGGAGCTGGAACCGATGTGGCCATCGGCTCGGCTGGAGTCATCCTGGCCTCCGATGACCCGAGGTCCGTGCTCTCGGTCATCGAACTCTCCCGAGCGACGTTTCGGAAGATGAAGCAGAACCTGTGGTGGGCCGCTGGCTACAACATCATCTCGGTTCCACTCGCAGCCGGAGTCCTGGCGCCCATCGGGTTCGTCCTGCCGATGAGCGTCGGCGCGATCCTCATGTCGATCTCCACGATCGTGGTCGCACTCAACGCCCAGCTGCTGCGGCGGTTGGACCTGCGACCCGAGGTGTCGGCGTCAGCCGCACGGTAAGCGAACCGTCGGGCCAGTGCGACGGTTCGCGACTCGAGTTCGGGGAAGGCGCCATCTCGGGGGATGTGCCCGTCGCGAAAGAGGCCTTGGCAGGAACCGAAGTTCCTGCCAAGGCCTCTGACTGAGCGGTGAGATTACCGCGCCAGGGTCTGATCTGTTGAGCTGGTGCCGATTCCCAAGGTCACCTGCGTGCCCCACGGATCGGAAAGGCGGACTGAGCGACCATCGTCGGCGAAGTCCATCTTCCGGGCCTTCAGGCGAGCGACGAGTGCGTCGAGGTCCTCACGACCCGGCACGGTGATGGCGACATCGCCGAGGCCGAGGCTGGCTGCACGTGGGCCGGCACCGCGGCTGTTCCAGGTGTTCATCGCAACGTGGTGGTGGTATCCACCGGCCGCGGCGAAGAGGACGCCTGGCATCGAGGCCAGCGTCGGCTCGAAGCCGAGAGCGTCGACATAGAACTTGCGTGCGGTCGGCACATCGCCGACCTGCAGGTGGACGTGGCCGATGATTCCCGGCAGAGTGTTGGCCTGTGACAATGTCTTTTCGTCAAGGTGCTCGGCCAGGAAGGCATTCGGGTCGAGGTAGATGGTGTCCATGCGGACCTCACCATCGGCAGAGTGCTTCCACTCCGAGCGGTCGCGGTCGACGTAGAGCTCGATGCCGTTGCCCTCTGGATCGGTGAAGTAGAAGGCCTCGCTGACGAGGTGGTCGCTCGAACCGACGAACTGGCTGTTCGTGTTCTGCGCAGCGTGAGCAACAGTTGCGGCCAGCGACGCCTGGTTCTCGAACAGGAAGGCAGTGTGGAAAAGGCCCGCCTGGGTGCGGTCGACGCCGGGCAGGTTGGGTGTGGCGACGAGCTTGACCAGGGGAGTGGTGCCGCGGCCGAGGACACGGTGGATCTCGTTGCCGCGCTCCACCTCTTCGAGGGGTTCCATCGCGAGGGCGTTGGAGTAGTAGGTCGACATCTTCTCGAGATCGCCGACGCGCAGGGTGACGGCGTCCATTCCGGTGGCTGCGCTGAGCAGGGTGTCGTTGACGACAGGCGATGCGGTAGCGGATGCTGTGGTGTTCTCGGTGACGGTCATGTCGCCCTCCTGGGTGAGGAATAATTGCGATACAAGTAGTTTAACGTTCAACTACCACTGTACACGGGTGCAACCGAGAGGGCAACACCAATATTCCCGGCTACTTATTCAGACGCTCGAGCGTTACGGCATCTGTGCGTGATATGACAGAACGAACGGCTGACTGCGGATGCCGAAGACCTCCGTGGCCGACTTCAAGGGAGATGATGGCATGAATGGCGCCGAGAGCCTGCTGGAGACACTGGGTCACAACGGTATCGAGGTCTGCTTCGCCAACCCCGGTACCTCGGAGATGCACTTCGTCGCAGCGCTGGATCGACAACCCCACGTCCGCGGCGTGCTCGGTCTCTTCGAAGGCGTCGTCACCGGGGCTGCAGACGGCTACTCGCGGATGCTCGACAAGCCCGCAGCCACCCTGCTGCATCTGGGGCCAGGGGCGGCCAACGGGCTCTCCAGTCTTCACAACGCTCTGCGTGCCCGGGCCTCGATGGTCAACATCATCGGCGATCATGCCGGCTACCACCGGAGCCTCGACGCACCGCTGACCTCTGACATCGAAGGGGCCGTTCGGCCCTTCAGCAACTGGGTGCGCACCTCACCCTCGGCGAACTCAATCGCCAAGGACGCAGCCGACGCCATCGGGTACAGCCTCTCAGGACAGATCAGCTCCCTTATCCTGCCAGCCGACACCGCGTGGAACACCGCCGATGAGTACACCCAACCCGTGAACGCGGTCGCGTCCACTCCGGTAGCCATCGATCCCGCCGAGGTTGCCGCCAGTGCCGCACGACTGCGGGCCTCGGGACGGAGAACGGCCATCCTCCTCGGCGGACGTGCCCTGCGTTCAGCCCAGCTGGAGACCGCGGCTCAGATCGCCGAGGCCGCCGGTGCCACACTGCTGGCTGAAACCTTTGCCGCCCGGACCGAACGTGGGGCCGGTCGGCCAACGGTGACGAAGATTCCCTACCCTGTCGAGCCATCGGTGGAGCTGCTGAAGGACTTCGATGCCCTCATCCTCGTCGATGCGAAACCGCCTGTGGCCTTCTTTGCCTACCCCGACAAGCCAAGCGTGCTCACTGCTCCTGGCACCACTTTCTTCACTCTCAGTCCCATCGGCGCGGATTCCTCGGAGGCTCTCGAAGCCCTGCGCGAATGCGTCGGTGTGGGTCCAAGCACTCGCGGGTCGGGCTCGTCCGATATTGCACACTCGGCCGACCTCGAATTGGTTCGCTCCACTCACCGGGCCGAATTCGCCCCGGCGCAGATGCCCAGCGGATCCATCACCGTGGGCAAGCTCGCCGCCTGGCTCTCGGGTGCGATCCCAGAGAATGCGATCGTCCTCGACGAATCCATCACCACGGGACGAGACTTCTACGCTCAGACTGCAGGCTCGCATCCGCATGACTACCTCGGCGGCACCGGCGGATCCATCGGCTGGGCACTTCCCGTCGGTGTCGGCGCTGCGATCTCCAGTCCTGACAGGAAGGTCATCGTCTTGGAATCCGACGGTTCGGGCATGTATAACCCGCAGGCTCTGTGGACCTATGCGCGGGAGCAGCTCGACATTGTCGTTCTCATCTTCGCCAATCGGAAGTATCAGATTCTGCGCAACGAGATGTCCAATGTCGGCGTCCCCGACTTCGGTCCGAAGGCCGAATCACTACTCGACATCGGTAACCCCGCCATCGACTGGGTCGCCCTCTCCCACGGCATGGGGGTGCAAGCAAGCCGGGTCGAGACCATCGAGGAACTCGACCGCGACTTCCGTGCAGGCCTGGGCGATTCGGGACCACGACTCATCGAGGTCCTCGTCTGATTCAGTACGCGGCAGACCGCAAGCGGTCGGCAGCACGCAGCAAGCGGTCGGCAGCAGGCAGCAATCGGCAGGCTGAACCGGTCAGCTGAAAGTGTCTCCGGCTTTCGACTCATCAATGGCCTCGTGCGAGCCATCCGAGTGCCGATAGAGCTTGACGCCTTCGTGCAGTGCAGTTGACTGCATGCGGGCTTCCGAGCTGTCTTCGGTGTATCCGACCTTCTCTCCCTGACCGATATTCACGCTGGTGAATCGTTTGGCCAGGCGGCTGATCGGGTTGGTGGAATTGTGTGATCTCTTCACTTCTGCGGTCATGATGATTCGCCCCACTTCATCGCAGATCCAATGGACTGATTATAGCTCCGCCGGGTGAGAAAGCGCCGAGGAATCTGCTCGAAGCGAGCTGGCCGATGGCGGTGATTGAGGCGGCGGCCGATGAGGTCAGCGAGGGGAACCCTAATGCAGGGATCCGGCCGTATATCGATAGGGTAGAACCATGAAGTCCGCTCCTCAGCTAGTATCGGCGTTGACCGTGGCCATTGCCCTCTCACTCAGCGGCTGCAGCGCCGATGAGTCCGATACTGGTGACATCGAAGCAGGCCAGAGTGCCGAGGTGCCCGGCAGTGACTTCGACACCACCGATGCGCTCGGTGACTTCTTGAGCGAGACTATCGACGAGGTCCATGTGCACCGAGAGTCCGAGAGCAACCCGGACTTCGACCACGACAGAGACGCCGACCGTCTGCACGTCGAATTCCCGTCTGAAGGGAAGTTGCACACCGACCAGAAGGCCACCGCCGATGCGGTTCAAGGCGCAGGCAACGCCGAGTTCGACTATGACGTGCTCATGGTCACCGGCACCACCGACACTGGCACCTGGTCATATATGTTCAGCACCGACACCGTGGACGAGCTGACAGCAGGGGACTCGGTCGTCGAAGCCGACACTGTGTGGGACTCCGCAGATCAGGACTTCGATTCGGTGCATCGCTGAGGCAGGGCATCGTCAGGCCGATCAGGCTCGCGGGTCGACGATGATTTTCACATGATGCTCATTGTTGTTGATGAGTTCGTCGAAGCCTCCGGAGACCAGTTCATCAAGCCCGATGCGTCCGGTGATGAACGGAGCAAGGTCGATCTTTCCGCTGCGCACGAGTTCGATTGTGGACGGGTGATCGCCGGAGTAGCCGATGGTCCCTCTCAGGTCGATCTCTTTGAGCACAAGCTTCGGCATATCGACTTCGGGCTTGTGGCCCCAGATGGAGACGTTGACGATCACTGCTCCCGGGCGAACCGCGTCGAGCAGCATGTCGAGTACCACTGGAACCGATGAACACTCGAAGCCGAGGTCTGCACCTTGACCGTTTGTGCGGTCACGGACCTTCTCGGCCACGTCACCCTCTCGTGGATCCAGGACTTCGTCGGCAACTCCGGTCGACAGCGCCATCTTCTTCCGCGCCTCGGAGAGCTCGGAGATGAAGACAGTGAGGCCCTCCGCCTTGAGCACAGCAGCGGTGAGCAGCCCGATGGGGCCCGCTCCGCCGACGATGGCGACCTGGCCGGACTTCGCACCGGAGCGGACGACCGCATGGTGGGCCACGGAGAGCGGTTCGATGAGCGCAGCCTGATCGAGCGGAATGTCACCGATCGGATGAACCCACCGCCGCTGAACGACGATCTTCTCGGACAGACCACCGCCACCACCACCGAGCCCGATGAAGTTCATGTCCTTCGACAGCTGATAACTCTGCCCGACGCTCGTATCGACATTGTCGCCGATGATGAGGGGCTCGACGACGATGTTCTGGCCCACTTCAAGATCAGTCACGCCCTCGCCGAGGTTGGTGATCGTTCCTGAGAATTCGTGTCCCATGGTCACCGGGGCAGATTCGCCGGAGATCGGATGTGGGTGTCCTTCGGGCGGGACGAAGATAGGACCTTCGAGGAATTCGTGCAGGTCGGTTCCGCAGATTCCGCACCAGGCTACGTCAATTGCGACAGTTCCGGGCCTCAGCTCGGGCTCGAGAATGTCCTCGATGCGGATGTCATTGCGATCATGGAATCGTGCCGCCTTCATATGAGTCGACCCTTTCGTCATTGAGAACGAAGCCGGTCTGACCTACAGCAGAAATCATCGGTGACTCGCGAAGGCCGTGGCTCCTGGTCGAGACTCTACTTCGAGACAACCGAACTGTATTGCCGATTTATCGTCTCGTGAGAATGTTCGCGCTCGGGCGGCAGTCGGAGTCTCTCATGCCACCAGAATCGAACCGAGGGCACGTTCGGCAAGGCTCCACTGCGATGCACAAGTGGCTCTAGTCGTGCCGCTCATCGCTGACGACAGCTATGTCTGCGACCTCAGAGCGCAGCTGCTCAAGGAGCCGATCGCCTTCCTCCCAATAATGCTGCTCGTTCTCAGCCGAGTCCCACTCGAAACTTGGACCGTGCGAATCCGTGAAATGTGCGTTCCAGAACCTCATCAACTCCCTCAACCCGGATGAAAGTCCATCGGACAGGTCGTAGTCACAGGGGTCCATCGCATATTTGTCGGTGCCGCTTTCCCATAGCGGATGCTTCCTCCCATGATCGGGAAAGTACCTGATCTCGCGCCGTTTCCTGCCCACCCCTACTTCTCCACCACAACACCATCGGGGTCGGCGAAGACCATAGCGCCGGGGCGAATGGTGGCGCCGCCGATCTCGAGGGTGACGTCGAGATCTCCCTCGCCGGTCTTGGCACTCTTGCGCGGGTTGCTGGCCAGGGCCTTGATGCCCAAGCCCATGGACGACAGCGCCACTCGGTCGCGGACGGCTCCATTGATGACGACTCCGGCCCAACCGTTGCTCACAGCGAGCTCGGCGATCATGTCACCCATCAGGGCAGTAGCGATCGAGCCGCCGCCGTCGATGATGAGTACGGCACCATCGCCGGGCTGGGACAGCGTCGACTTCGCCAGTGCGTTGTCCTGGTAGCAGCGAACGGTTCGGGCCGGACCGGAGAATGAGTCCTTGGCGCCGAAGTCACCGAAGTTCAGGGCAATAGAATCCAGCTCTGGTCCGCGTTCGTCCCAGAGATCGGCGGTCGAGACTGTCATGGTGGTGTCCTCCAGGTAGGTGAGTCACGCAAGCGGATTGTTTGAGAAGACGTTCGTCGTTGGCTCCAGACTATGCGAATGCTCCGGCCCGAGCATAGAGTCCAGGCACTCCACCCGAATGGATGAAGACCACGTGATCGTCGGTCCCGAACCGTCCTTGCCGGACCAGGTCGATGAGACCTGCCGCGGCCTTCCCTGTGTAGACCGGGTCGAGGAGAATTCCCTCGGTCTGGGCAAAGAGCCGCACGGCTTCGACCATTTCTGGGGTCGGCAGGGCGTACCCGGTACCGAAGTAGTCGCCGAGGCCGAGACTGCGTTCGCGGGGGACTGGTGGGAGTTCGAGGAATGCGGCGAGCTCGTCGACGAGGCCCACGATCTTCGGTTCCTGCTCCTCCTGCGAGCGGCTGACGTTGATGCCGACCACCGGAATCTGACTGTCGGCACTGTGCAGGCCGACGATGAGTCCGGCCTGCATCCCAACAGACCCGCTCGGGGTCACGATCGACGAGACGTCCAGGCCCACCTCGGCGAACTGGGTGAGCAGCTCCTGCGCACAATCGACATAGCCCAGGGCGCCGGTGACGTTCGAGCCACCGACTGGGATGACATACGGATTGCGCCCCTGGGCCTTGAGCTCGCCAGCCAACTCGTGGGCGCGAGCAATGAGGTCACTGCCGTTGGGGTGGACTTCAACCGAGTCCGCGCGGAGGAGGTCGAAGAGCAGGAAATTGCCCGTGTGCTCCGGAGGATTCCCGCCAGCGTCTGCTGGGATCGGCGCACCATCGGAACCGAGGTCTTCTTCGAGGACCAGGTGGCACTCGAGCCCTTCACGACTGGCGGCAGAGAGGGTGAGTCGACAGTGATTGGACTGTACCCCGCCTGCGGTGACGAGGGTGTCGGCACCCTGGGCCAGGGCATCAGCGATGAGGAACTCGAGTTTGCGGGTCTTGTTCCCGCCTTGGGTCAGTCCCAGCTGGTCATCACGCTTGATCCAGATCTGCGGCCCGCCCAACTGCCTGCTCAGACGCTCGAGATGGTCAAGCGCGGTGGGTCCGTTGGTGTACCGGCGGCGGGGCAGTGTGTTGAGGTCAACCATGGTTCCCGAGTCTACTTGCCACAGGCTCTCGGCAGGATCTTTGAGAGCCGGTCAGTGAGACGGCAGGCTCAGAGTGACGGGTGGGTGGCGTCTTTGAACTGGACATGGTGAACAGCCGGGTGCAGGCCATGTGTGGCGCCTTCATTGTTGACGCTGAAGGTCAGCAATTCTTTGGTGACCTTGTTCTGGTAGACCACGGAGGATGATTCCCCGGACCCGTCTGCGGCGATGCGATCCCACTGCGTCGCAAACACGTCACCATGCTCAGACAGTGCTTTGACCACGCCGGGCGTGGCATACTCGTTGACTTCCTCCTCAGAGCCGACACCCCACGCCTTCACAAGCGCGTCCGCGTAGCCGGAGGCATTCGTCGGATGACCATCGCTGTGCGCGCCGACGGCAACACTGACCTCAGGGCTCGACCCGGCATCTGCTGGGGAGTGCGTTGCAGCCAGCGCGGATCCGCCGGTCACCCCGACTCCGGCAATCCCGGCGATCGCGGCGATGGCCAATGCTGCTGCGTGTCTGCGAATGGTGGTGGTCATGGCGTCCTTGCCTCCTGCTGGTGGCTGACAGTGCTGGTGCCTGTCAGAGATAGTCATCGATCACGATGATTATCGTCATCGCAGGTGAGCGACGAACAACGGTCCCTGAGAAAACGCTCAGTGACTGTTGCAGTTCTGCGAACTTCACATTGCGATGAGATCGCAGCTTTGAGATATTTGCATGGATCCTTGTGGAAAAGATGATTTGGGAGTCCGACAAGGAGGCTTTCAAGGACGATGTCGAAATCGGATCGTGATCAAGATTTTTCGGTCGAAGCCACCTCGGCGAGGGCGATCTCCGATTCCTCGGAGGCGTCGTCATCGGACTTGTCCATCCAATCCTTCCCGTCCAGGACGCGGGCGACCATCATGGAACTGGCCTGGTCACCGACCGAGTTGACAGTGGTCGCTGGGGGATCGATGACGGTGCCGATGATCTGGATGATGGGAAGTGCCGCGGCGGGGAAGCCATAGAGGGTGATGATCATCAGCTCGCCGATGAAGCCGCCCGAGGGGATGCCTGCCATGACCATCCCGGCCAGCAGTGCCACGGCGATGCCGATGAGGATATTGCCGGGGGTGAAGAAATCGCGTCCGAAGACGGCGAAGAGGAAGGCGATCTTGAGGATCGCGGACAGGCTCGAGCCCTCCATGTGGATCGTCGCCCCGATCGGAATGATCGTCTCCCGGATATCGCGGGGCACGCCGATGCGCTTGCCCGCTCGGAGATTGGCCGGGATCGCCGCCACCGAGGAGGACGTGCCCAAGGAGATCGCCGTCGGTTCGATGATGTTCGACCAGAACGCAGAGATCCCGCGCCGGCCGCCAGCGAGGAAGGCATAGAGGGTGAAGGCGACAACGAAGTAGACGATGGCCACGGGGTAGTAGACGAGGAAGGCGCGGACGTAGTCACCGACCAGCTGTGCCCCGAGCTCACCGATCAGAGCTGCGAAGTAGGCGCCCAGGCCGATCGGGGCGTAGTACATGATGATCGAGGTGAATTTGAGGAAGACCTCGGACCCGGAATGGAGGAACTGGGCGAAGGGTTTGCCGGCCGCACCGATCTTGGAGGTGGCGATGCCGACGATGACGGCGAAGACGATCAGGGCGAGCATGTGCTCGGCGGAGAGGATCTTCGAGAAGTCATCGACAACGAAGGTCGACACTAGCTGATCACCGATCGACCCGACCTCCTCGACGTCCTCGGGTTGGGTCATCTCGACCTTGACGCCCTCGGTGGCCTTGGTGATCCACAGGGCCGCGATCATCACGAACGAGGCGATGATGCCGGTGATGGCGAAGATGCCGAGCATGCTGCCAAGGATCTTGCCCAGCCTGGTGGCCGAGGACATGCTCGCCACCGCCGAGGAGATGGAGAAGAAGACCAGCGGCACGACGAGGGTGAACATCATGTTGATGAACAGTGTGCCGAAGGGTCTGATGACCGTGGCCTTCTCGCCGAAGATCAGCCCGATGATCGCACCGATGACGACGCCGGTGAGGATGAGCAGCGGAAACCGATAGTTGCGCAGGATCTGGCCGAGCCTCGATGTCGATTGTGGTGGGGTGCTGTCGTTCGAACTGTTCGTACTGGTGGCTGAAGGGCCAGTGTTGTTGGGCATGAGGAGCGACCTTTCCGGGAATATCTCACCTGCGCGGCAGCCCATGGTGACAAGGAGAACTGCCCAGGAGATCCTAGTGGAAAGAGCGACCTCGGGCCGGACCGGTCCAAACACCTGTACTTAACGATCAATTAGTTTAGACTGAGCTCCGTGAACGATCAGAACCTGGACAATGTTGTCCCACCGGCCACCACCGACTCTCTGCTCTCGGCGGCAGACATTCAGTTCCTCCTCTATGACTGGCTGCACGTCGACGCATTCTGCGAACGCGAGCGATTCGCCGGACATTCCCGTGAGACCTTCGACTCGGTGCTGGCCGCCAGCGAAGAACTGGCCAAGGAGCACTTCGCTCCGCACGCCAGAAAGTCCGATCTCAACGAACCCACCTTCGACGGTGAGCGCGTCACCCTCATCCCCGAGATCAAGACCGCTCTCGACCGCTTCGCCGAGGTCGGATTGCTCTCGGCGACCATGGACGAAGAAGTCGGAGGCATCCAACTGCCCCAGACCGTGGCCACGGCCTGCTTCACCTGGTTCCAAGCGGCCAATATCGCGACCTCGAGCTACCCGATGCTGACCATGGCCAATGCGAGCCTGCTGCTCGAATACGGGACGCAGGAACAGATTGAGACCTTCGTCCTCCCCGAGATCGAAGGCAGATTCTTCGGCACCATGTGCCTGTCCGAACCCGACATCGGTTCCTCGCTCGGAGACGTCACCACGCGTGCCGTGCCCGATCCCGAAGGGCCAGAGGGCACCTTTCGGGTGCATGGGACGAAGATGTGGATCTCCGGCGGCGACCACGAACTGTCTGAGAACATCGTCCACCTCGTCCTCGCCCGCGCCGAGGGTGACGGACCCGGAACCAAGGGGCTGAGCCTCTTCATCGTCTCCAAACACCTCGTCGACAGCGACGGCAGCATCGGCGAACGCAATGACGTCGTGCTCTCGGGACTCAACCACAAAATGGGCTGGCGCGGGACGACGAACACGCTGCTCAACTTCGGCGAGGGTACGCACACACCCCAGGGTTCAGCCGGTGCCGTCGGCTACCTCGTGGGGGAGCGCGGCAAGGGCCTGAACTACATGTTCCACATGATGAACTCCGCACGCATCGGTGTCGGCGCCGGTGCCGTCGCGCTCGGCTACCACGGCTATCTTGACGCCCTGCGCTACGCACGTGAACGCCGCCAAGGCCGCTCCGACGACGGCCGCGGCAAAGACTCCCCGCAGGTGCCGATCATCGAACACGCCGATGTGCGCCGCATGCTCCTGTCCTCGAAGAGCTACGTCGAAGGAGGCCTGGGACTCATCCTCTACGCCGCCAGACTCCTCGACGAATCCGAAACCGCTGGCACCGAGTCCGGGCGTGCTCGTGCAGCACTCCTCCTCGACGTGCTCACTCCGATCGTGAAGACCTGGCCGAGCGTCTGGGGACTGAAGGCCAATGATCACGCGATTCAGGTCCTCGGCGGAGCCGGCTACACCCGTGACCATGCCGTCGAGCAGCTCTTCCGCGACAACCGACTCAACCCGATCCATGAGGGCACACACGGCATCCAGGCCAAGGATCTCCTCGGCCGCAAAGTCATCATGGGCGGGGGAGAAGGACTGAAGGTTCTCGTGGAGGAGATGCGCTCCACCCTCGTCGAGGCGGACGCTACTACCTCATGGACTAACGAATCCGCGGCGCTGGCCGCAGCAATCGAGCGCATCGAGACCGTGACCGCCGCCGTCTGGAAGTCCGGGGATCCCGTCCATGCGTTGGAGAATGCGTGGACCTACCTCGAGGCGGTCGGGCACACGGTCATCGCCTGGCTGTGGCTGCAGCAGGGCATGGCCGCCGAGGCTGCCGCTGCGTCGCGTGGTGACTCAACGCTGCTGCGCGGCAAGATCGCGGCCGCTCGCTACTTCTTCATCCACGAACTGCCGCAGACCGAACCCTGGTTCGACCTGGTGGAGACCGGTCCGACGACGTTCACCGGACTCGACGACACCTGCTTGTGAGACTCCTGCGGCCATGAAGCCTCGGTGGAGACTTTCGCCAAAGTGATCCCCTTGCTACGGTGGCGGCACAAGCGGAATGTTTCTGTCGTTCCCACAGATCCTGTCCCGGAGCGGCGAGGCATTCGTCCAATCCGAGGAAGGAGACTGATGACTGTAATCTCACCATCGACAACCACGGATCTCTACCCCACTCGCACCGGCGAGAGGACTGAAGTCCTGGATCGCAGGGGCCCGATCGCCTACGGTTCGGTCGAACAGGGACCTCTCGATGCGAAGTCGCTGCAGCACTACGACGACAAGGGCTATCTCACCATCGACGAGCTCATCACCCCGGAGGAACTCGACACGTTCCGGGCCGAGCTGCACCGTCTAGCCAATGACCCGAAGGTCAAGGACGATGACGCCACCATTGTCGAGGCGAAGTCCAACGAAGTCAGGTCGATCTTCGACATCCACCGCAGCAACAAGATCTTCGCCAAGATCGCCAATGATCCCAGGGTAGTTGCGCGAGCCGAACAGCTGCTGGGCTCCGAGGTCTACATCCATCAGAGTCGCATCAACTACAAGCCCGGTTTCGTGGGCAAGGAATTCTCCTGGCACTCTGACTTCGAGACCTGGCATGCCGAGGATGGCATGCCCGAGCCGCGGGCCGTGAGCTTGTCGTTGTCGTTGACGGACAACTATTCGTTCAACGGGCCGCTGATGATCATGCCGGGTTCGCATCAGCGCTACATCAGCTGCGTCGGCGGCACCCCGGAGGACAACTACAAGAAGTCACTGGTCATGCAGGGCGCGGGCACCCCCGATCCGCAGACATTGAGTGACTTCGCTGACGAATACGGCATCGATGTCCTCGAGGGTCCCGCCGGTGGCGCGGTCATGTTCGACTCCAACTGCATGCACGCCTCGAACGGGAATGTCACCCCGTATTCGAGGTCGAACATCTTCATCGTCTACAACTCGGTGGAGAACACATGCGTCGAACCCTTCGCCGCACCGAATCCGCGCCCCGAGTTCGTCGGCAGCACGGATTTCACGCCGGCCGGTTCCTGACATGATGAAGCCCGGCACCTGGATGATCAGGTGCCGGGCTTCGCCCGTTGGGGCATGGTTTCGTCAGTCGGCTGAGCTCGTCTCAGTCGTTTGAGCCGTCTTCCGGATCGACCTTGGACTCGTCGACGGCCTCATGCGAGCCGTCCGGATTGCGGTAGAGCTTCACACCCTCGCCCTCGGCAGCGGCCTGAGCATCCTCTTCACCGTGTTCTTCGACGTACCCGGGGGTCGCACCGTAGGAGACGTTCGGACCGACGGCTTTCGAACCTACCTCTTCGAGCTTCTCATTGATCTTCTCGGTCTTGTTCTGCTCATCGTGATCATTGTTCATGTCTCAACACCTCGCTCTACTCAGATCGTCCGTGGCCCTCATGCTACTCCGAGATGCGCTGAACGTGGGCCTGTCGCGCTGCTGCTGGTGCTGTCATCGTGGACAACGTGTTCGAAACGGTTCATGAAAAACTTGGATCTGACGTATCGGAAAGGTGTTTGAACGCGCATGATGGTGATACCAAGTTCGAGCACTGACATCCGAGGGGAGGTGCAGCCATGTCTGAGAATCATCAGCCAGAGAACGGGCAGGACGAGTCCTCAACCTTCCCCGCCGAGGCGACCGAGGGTTCCGCTGAACGTTCCGAGTCCGCACAGAGCCGTCACGACCACGACGACAAGATGGTCGACGAATGGGAAGACGAATCATTCCCCGCCAGTGATCCACCAGGACACTACTGACGGTCCCGCCGCTGAAACGACGATCGCGGCGCCACACCGGCGAGTCGACTGTCGCGGAGAGTCAGGCAATGACTCCTCCGCGACAGCTCGTCAGCCGGGTCGCAGCCATCGGTGCCGGCTTTACTGCATACGGTGGTTACTTCGCCCAATTCGATGGGGCTGTGTCTTCCGCGACTTGTCTGAGCACGTCCAGCGCCGTCGTCACCTTCTTCAGCATTCGCGAGTCTTCCACGGTAACTCCCACGATGGTGTTCGAGAACTCGGGATTGTTCACCGGCAGGTATGTGACCTCCATGCCCTGGAACGAACGGATATCCGGGTGGGGCACCGCGTTCGCCAAGGAGAAGCCAAGCCCCCAGGCGACCATCGACCGGATTGTCTCGGCATTGGGCAGCAACCACCTGACGTTCGGTTCATGCCCCAAACCACGGATCTGCCCGACGAGCAGATCTGCTGTCGGAGGGGAGTCAAGGAGGATGAGCGGGTCACCGACGAGCTCAGCGATATCGACTCCTCGACGCTTCGCTAGCGGATGATCGGCCGAAACCAATGCGTGCAGCTGAACTTCTGACAACGGATGTTTCTTTAATCCTTCGATCTGCACCTGCTTGCGGTACATCACAGCCAGATCGACCTCACCCGCCAGGATCATCTGCTGAATCGTAGTCGGATGGGCCTCGACGAAGCTGATGTCGATGTCGGGAAACTGCCGTTCGAAACACGACGCCGTGCCGGGAAGCATCCTCGGCGCTGCCGTGGGAATGCATCCGATGCGCAACGGTCCGTGAAGAACAGCGGAGTCTTCATTGACCGACTCGACAGCTTCGGTGACAGTAGCCAGGATCGACCTGGCCCGGATTCCGAATTCACGGCCGGCGCTCGTCGGTCGAGCACGCCTGGCAGGTCCCCGGGCGATAAGTGTGACGTTCAACTGCTTTTCGAGCTGACTGAGGGCTGCCGACACAGTCGCCTGTGACACATTCGATGCAGCAGCCGCGGCGCTGAGAGATCCCCGATCAAGTACGGCGAGAAAGTACTCGATCTGGCGGAGCGTGATGTCCTTCATCGTTTTTACCTATGTTTATGCCGATAATATTTTGATTTTCTTTTTGATCGTGCCGCGGAAGACTGGGCTGAGTCAACCGACCTGAGCAATGAAGCACGAGGCAATCTCACAATGGACAGTTCAAAGATGAAAGTCATCACCCTGGGGACCGCGGGAGGTCCGCGATGGTGGAAAGGTGACGCCAAGGACCGAGCGGGAATCTCGACCGCGGTCGTTGTCGATGACCGGTTCTACCTTGTCGATGCCGGACACGGAGTGGGGCGCAGGGTTCGGCAGGCAGGATTGGATCTCGCCGATCTCGGGGGAGTCTTCATCACCCACCTGCACTCGGACCATACGATCGATCTGCCCTCCCTCATCGTCTTCGGAATGCACGAGCTCCAGGAGCGCGTCGGTGATCCGGTTCCTCTCATCGGTCCGGGGCGGCGCGGTGAGCTTCCGCCCGTATCCTCACGCGCGGTGACAGCTCCAGAGCCCGTTTCTCCGCACAATCCGACCCCTGGTGTCGCGGACATGTTCACCAGCATTGTCGAGGCCTATGCCACGGACCTCAACGACCGGGTCTTCGATTCCCTGCGCCCGTCACCGAAACTGCTGTTCGATCCCCGAGACATCAACGTTCCCGCCGAGGTCGGCTACCACCCGAATGACCATCCGACCCCTGATATGGAACCGTTCGTCGTCTTCGAAGACGATCTGGTTACCGTTTCCGCGATCCTGGTCGAGCACCCACCCATCGCACCGGCGTTCGCTTTCCGCTTCGACAGCGAATTCGGATCTGTGACCGTCTCCGGTGACACCTGCGAAACCGCTAACATGGTGCGGTTGGCCCAGGACACCGATCTGCTCCTGCACGAGGCCATCGACTTCAGCTGGGTGGAGGACAAGTACAGCCATCGGACCGATGCAGAAGGTATCGCTTCACGCGATCATCACTACAAATCGCACACCTCTGTCGATGGGGCGATCCGCATCGCCGACGCCGCCGGGGCACGAACGCTGGCCCTTCATCACCTTGTCCCCGGATCAGCGGACGATTCCGTCTGGTCCCGGGGGAGCGAACAATTCACCGGAACATTCCTCGTTCCCGAAGACCTCGACTCCGTTTCCGTAACCACACCTGCCAACGCGACTATCAGGAGCTGAACACACCATGACGAACAACAATGACGTTGTCGATTCCGACGGTCTGCAGACCTCACTTCGAACTCCGGAGATGCGCCGAATCCTGGCCTCGAGCTTTGTCGGATCCGCGATCGAGTTCTACGATTTCATCCTCTATGCCACAGCATCCTCGATCGTCTTCGCACAACTCTTCTTCGCCGGCCTTGGCCCCGGCCTCTCCCTCTTCGCCTCCTTCAGCACGCTGGCGGCAGGGTATCTGGCCCGGCCACTCGGCGGGGTCATCTTCGGTCACTTCGGTGACAAGGTAGGCCGCAAGAAGGCGCTCATTGTCTCGATGATCATGATGGGAACAGTCACCGTCATCATCGGACTCATGCCACCAACGGCATCCATCGGGGTGATCGCACCAATCTCACTGTTCATCCTGCGCATCATCCAAGGCGTAGCAGTCGGCGGAGAATGGGGAGGAGCAGCTCTCATGGCCTTGGAGCATGCGCCCAAGAAGCGCCGAGGTTTAGCCGCGGCTTTCGCGAACGCCGGAGGGCCCGCCGGCGCCATCCTCGCGACCCTCGTTCTGTCAATGACCGCGACACTCACCGGCGATGGCTTCGCCACATGGGGGTGGCGACTGCCCTTCCTTCTGTCTGCGGTACTCATCGTCGTCGGACTCGTCATCCGACTCAAAGTCAGCGAGACACCGGCCTTCCAACAGCTCGAATCCGAAAGCGAGGAGCGGAAGGTGCCACTCTTGACAGTCTTCGCTCGTTACAAGAAGCAGGTGCTCATTGCCCTACTGGCCACAATGACCATCTACGTCTCGCAGGGACTGACCACCGTCTGGGGCGTCTCCGTCGCAGTGGCGGCAGGCGAGGACAAGTCCGAAGTGCTCAATTGGAAAGCGCTCGGGGCCCTGATCACTCTGATCGTCACGTTCGTAGTCGCTCGTCTCAGCGACCGCCTCGGCCGCAAACGGACGCTGATCGGAGCGCATATCGTGGCAGTGGTGCTCGCGGTGCCGATCGTCCTCCTGATCGTCAGCGGCGAGATCCATCAGTACGCACTTGCCATCATTCTGGGCAATGGCATCGTCCAGGGCATGTGCTACGGACCGATCGCGGCCTACGTCTCCGAGTTGTTTCCACCACAGGTCAGATACTCCGGTGCCTCGGCAGGCTACCAGCTGGCGGCGGCCCTGGGTGCAGGCCTGTCCCCGATGGTCGCCTCGGCGCTGATCCTCGTTCCCGGCACGGGGCCGTATCTGATCGGCGGAGTGTGGGCTGTGATCGCAGTCATCGGTGCAGTTGCCGTATTCAAGAGCCGCCCTTTTGCTGAGGATTCCGAACCAGTCGAGCCAGAGTCGGAACCGGAGACAGGAGGCACACCGGCAATAACCAAGGCGCAGCGAACTGCGGTGTGACCCGGCGCCGACTGGATCTGGTCGGCATCGTGTGGGCTTACGCCATCCGCTCTCCAATCGGATGGAGCTCTGGCAGTTGCACATGAACACCGCACGTGAACTTTGCACGAACTTCGTCGAACGGCCGAAGAATTTGATCGTGTTTCCCACGTCACACGACAACCCTGCTTGTAGTGTTTATATATGACTCACCTCTCCGTTCCACGGGACTATGCGAGCACGCTTGTGCAGGCGACTGCTGACAGCACTCTGCTGGGTACCTACACTCCGCTTCCAGGTGCTTCACCGGTCGCGGCGATACGGCGTTACTTCTGTAAGTACGCGGTGTTCTTCGGACGAGCAAGCCGCAGCGAATACTGGTGGATCGTGCTGCTCAGCACCGTTGTCTACGGCGTGGGTGGTGCGTTGGCCGGGGCCACCCAGATCACGACAGCCGGGGTGAGTCACTTTGGTGGTGTCATCACCGAAGTCAGCATAGGGGCAGGGCTGATCGGTACGTTTCTGCTGGTGTACTTCCTCGCGACGATTCTGCCGACCATCAGCCTCAGCGTGCGCAGGCTCCATGACGTGGGCTTGAGCGGGTGGTTCGTTCTTCTCGGGCTCGTCCCAATCCTGGGCTCGATCACGTTGTTCGTTCTCTTCCTGCTGTCGAGCAATCCCGCTGGACAGCGATTCGACAAGCGCTGACGGTATACGCTCACGTCGAGGCCACTGTGAGTGCCGCCGTAAGCCATCCCGAGGAGACGAACCGTTGACCCAGCAATCCGAGAACTTCGACGCCTCAGGCTCCGGCGTGCCGTCCGCACCATCTCTGAGTGACATCACCGCGCCAGAGCTGTCCTACTTGGCGACCATCGACGTTGATGTGGACGCACCGATCACCATCGGCACCACGGTTGACGGCCTGCGGAAGGTCGTCCCCATCCGCGGTGGTCGAGTCTCCGGTCCGGGACTCAGCGGAGAGGTGCTTGACGCCGGTGCCGACTTTCAGCAGTACCCCAGCGACACCGTGGCCTACCTTGCCGCCGACTACGTCCTGAAGACCGACGACGGGCACCACATCCTCGTAGAGAATCGGGCACTGCGCACCGGAAGCAGCAGCGATCTGAACAAGCTGATGAACGGCGAACAGGTCGACCCCGAGCGTATCTACTTTCGCTGCGTACCGCGATTGAGCGCCGATCAGGACAGTCCCTACGCCTGGCTCAGCGACGTCCTATTCATCGGCTCCGGAGTACGCAGCCCCAACGGCGTGCGCATCGAAATCTTCCAGGTTCACTGACACCTGCCAACTCCGCTGGCACCAGCCAGTGTCACAGACACCGGGCCGATGACCTGACCGTCACGCCGCTGCAGTCTCCCTGGCGTCCGGACGACGGTTCGCTTCGACATCGACTCCACGCATGCCCAGCAGTACGACAGCGGCCAAGAGCAGAATTACGCCGACGAAGACGTAGATCGCCTGCGGGCTCCACCCGCCATCGAGCAGAGCACCTGTGGCGGTCGGAGCGATGATTGCGCCGAAACGGCCGATGCCGATACCCCAGCCCACGCCGGTCGAGCGCAGCGACGACGAGTAGGACTGAGGGGTCAAGACGTAGAGACCGGCGATGCAGCCGTTGCTGAACATACCCACCAAGACGCCGACGATGACGACGAGCGCAATCCAGTGCGCCGTGAAGATGAAGACGGCCATGAGGATCGCGGCCATGACAGAGAAGCACATCAGCACCGATCGGGTCGACCAGCGTGAGGTGAAGAGTCCGAAGACGACCGAGCCGATGGCCCCACCCAAGGTCAGTCCGACGGTGACGACCATCGACAAAGTGTCGGTCAGCCCTGTTTCATTCATCAGTCGTGGGGTCCATGAGTTCACGAAGTAGAAGCCGAACATCACGATGAAGAACGTTGCCCAGACGACGACGGTGACTCGGCGGTTGCGCCGGTTGAACAGCGACATGATTCCGGTGTCGCCCGATTCGCCGGTTTCGACGACGGGGGTGCCGGTGAGTTCAACCGGATCACTGTGACCGAGCCTGCGGGCAATCACGCCGAGCTTCTTCAGCGCGTTCTCGGGTCGTCGATTGTAGAGATAGGACGGCGATTCGGGAATGAGCAGCAATACGAGAACCAGGGAGATCGAGGCCATGACTCCGCCCAGGACGAAGACCGACCTCCAGCCTGACGTGGCGATGAGCGAGATCATGACAGACCCGCCGAGTGCTGCGCCGATGCCGTAGCCGGCGGTGTAGATGCTGATGACCAAGCCGCGACGTTTGCGAGTGGCGTATTCCGCGCAGATGACATTGGTGCCCACGAGGATGCCGCCGATTCCCAGTCCTGTGACGACGCGCCAGATTCCCAGCTGAGTCGCCGAGGTGGCGGTGGCGGAGAGGAAGAGACCGCAGATATTGACGATGAGAGCCACAATCGTCATGTTCCGTCGCCCGATCCGGTCCGCAACCGGACCCAAGACCAGAGCGCCGATCGCCATACCCAGAAGCGCCGCACTCATAACGAGCCCGAGTGCTGTTCCCGAGAGCCCGAATTCCTCGGTGACCTGGTTCGATGAGAAGGAGATCGCGAGGACGTCGTAGCCATCCAGTGCGTTGAGGAGGGTGCAGATGCCGACGATCAGCCACTGATAGGCCGACATCCGTGAGGTGTTGATTCGTTCGCGCAGGTCCACCGCATACTCCGATTCTGTGGTGAGGTAAGCACCCGCATCATTGCGGGATACCTATGACGATAGGTAAAGCGTGACGATCAGCACAGTATCAGCGACGTGAGTCGCAGGCAATGGTTTCGTCTTGCCCAGCAGGTCGACCGCGCCCAGATGCCACCAGCAGAGAATTCACCAGCGGGTGACGGTTTGCCTATGGACATAGGTAAATGCCTATGTCTATAGTGATTCCAAGAACCCATCGCAGTGTTCATGAAAGGAATCACCACGTGGAGGCAACGACCGCAACCCAGGTGCTCGACGACTTCTCCCTGGAGATGACAGGCAAAGATGTCCCCAGCCTCCAGCAGGCCGCTCATGCGATTCCGCAGGGAACACGCGTCAACGTCACCTTCCTCGGCAATGAGAATCTTCAGATGCGTGTTGAGGCTGCCAAGGAGGTCCTCGAACTCGGGTTCGTTCCCGTCCCTCATATCTCTGCCCGCAGGCTGAAGTCGGAGGCCGAGCTGCGCGAGTTCCTCGATGCGCTGCGGCAGGCCGGGGCCAGTGACCGAGTCTTCGTCGTCGGGGGAGACCCGGCGACTCCCGAAGGCCCCTACTCCGATTCGCTCTCGGTCATTCGCACCGGTCTTCTGCAGGAATACGGCGTGAGCGAGGTGGGAATCGCCGGTTACCCCGAGGGCCATCCTGATATCAGAACGGAAACCCTCTGGGAGCACATTGAAGCCAAGAGCGCTTCCCTGGCAGAACAGGGACTGGGCCAGGTCGTGCTCACTCAGTTCGCCTTCGACGCCGAGGCGGTCGTGGCCTGGGTCCATGAAGTCCGCGGCCGCGGCATCGAGGCAGATCTTCGCATCGGCACCCCCGGACCTGCAGGCATCAAGCGTCTCCTGGGCTATGCCCGCCGCTTCGGCGTGGGCACCAGTGCGGGAATCGCGAAGAAGTACGGGTTCTCGCTGACGAACCTCCTGGGCACTGCCGGGCCGGACAGATTCCTCACCGATCTGTCCTCCTATGAGTCCATCACCTCGGCGTCCTCGGGAGTGAAGACCCACTTCTACACCTTCGGCGGACTCGCTGCCACGGCCGAATGGGTCCAAGACTTCACCACCCAAGCCTGAACACGCCCAAGCCTGAATACGCACATGCCTCAACAGCAGCCACACAGAGATAAGAACAGAGAGGTTCATCGACCATGACCGACAATCTCCAGCAGATCCTCGATTCGACCAATGCCGTCGACCATCTGCGCAATTCGCAGATCGGGTCCTACATCTACCCGGTCGTCCCCGCCGACTTCACCAACTGGATCAAGGAACAGAAGGCCTGGCGTGAGACCGCTGTCCTCTACGACCAGTCGCACCACATGGACAACGTGTTCCTCAAAGGCTCCGACGCCATCAAGCTGATCTCCGACACCGCGATCAACTCCGTGGCTAAGTTCGCCGTGAACAAGGCCAAGCAGTACGTGCCCACCACCGCATCCGGCCACGTCATCGGCGACGGCATCCTCTTCCACGAAGCCGAAGATGAGTACGTCTACGTGGGGCGCTCGCCAGCATCGAACTGGCTGCTCTACCACGGTGAGACCGGCGGCTACTCGAACCTCGACATCGAGGTCGACCGCAGGTCCCCATCACGGCCCTACGGACACAGTGTCAGCCGCCGCTACTACCGCTTCCAGATCCAGGGTCCCAACGCCTGGGCGATCATCGAAAAGCTCAACGGCGGCGAGCTGGAGAAGCTGAAATTCTTCAACATGTCGACCATGTCCATCGCTGGCAAGCAGGTTCGCACCCTGCGCCACGGCATGGCCGGAGCTCCGGGTCTCGAAATCTGGGGACCCTATGAGGACCATGACGTGATCAGGGATGCCATCGTCGAGGCTGGTGCCGAGTTCGGTCTGCTGCCCGTCGGTGCGCGGGCCTACCCGTCGAACACCCTGGAGTCGGGCTGGATCCCGTCGCCGCTGCCGGCCATCTACTCCGGAGAGGCCGAGCGCGGCTACCGCGAATGGCTCGGCGCCGACAGCTACGAAGCCACGGGCACACTGGCGGGATCGTTTGTTTCCGACAACATCGAGGACTACTACCTGACCCCATGGGAGCTCGGCTACGGATCGTTTGTGAAGTTCGACCACGACTTCATCGGCCGCAGCGCTCTGGAGGCCATGGATCCTGCCGCCCAGCGCAAGAAGGTGACCCTGGCCTGGGACGCCGATGATCTCGGTGAAGTGCTGGCGTCGCCGCTCAATGTCGATGGACCGAACTACAAATACTTCGACCTGCCCTTGGCCAACTACGGTTCGGCGAACTACGACTCCGTCGTCGATGCCGATGGCAATGTCGTCGGCTTCTCGATGTTCACCGGCTACTCGGCCAATGAACGCCGAGGTTTGTCCTTGGCCACGGTCAACCCTGATGTTCCGGAAGGCGCTGAGCTCAAGGTCGTCTGGGGCGAACCCGATGGCGGCACCTCGAAGGCCTCGGTGGAAAAGCACGAGCAGACCGAGGTCGGCGTCGTCGTCAGCCCCGTTCCGTATTCGACGGTTGCACGCCAGACCTACCGTGGCGGGTGGCGCACCGGCAAAGACGCCTGAGAGTTGTAGTCTGAGGGGGTTCGGGCAGTGCGCCTGGACCCCCTCGCCGATTCACAGAATAGGAACCACGATGAGTCTCCGAAGCGCGCTGTTGGCCCTGCTGCGCATCGGCCCGATGTCCGGATACGAGCTGCAGAAGCAGTTCTCCCACTCCGTCGGCCACGTGTGGCATGCACCCGACTCCCAGATCTACCCGGAGCTGCGGAAGATGGCGAACGAAGAGCTCATCATCGCCGAAGAGCAGACCCGCGGCTCCGCAGGCATGCGCCGCGTCTACCATGTCACCGAGGCGGGGGAGCTTGCCTTCACGGAGTGGATGAACGGTCCGCTGAAGTACCAACGCACCCGCGATGCCGCCCACCTGAGAGCCGCCTACCTCGAGTCGGCCGATCAAGATGCGGTCTATGCCTTCCTCAACGACCACATCAGTCACTGGCAAGCAGAGCTGAAGGTTTGGGAAGACGAGATCGCCACCATCGAAGCTCTCGAATCGCCCATGCTGAACCGTCGTCTGGCGGTCACAGCCGATGAAGATCGTGAAGAGACGATCGCCTACAAGAAGTTCGCCTACGAAGGGCTGGCTGCCCGCGCCCGGTCTGAGATCGACTGGGCAAAGCGGGGGCTGAAGCTCAGTCAGGGGCTCGAACGAAAGGATGCGCAGGCCGCTCAATAGGGCCCCGAGGCATCGCAACGAGAAGAACGCCATAAACTCCTTGCCGACTGTCGTCAGAAGATCAGTCAACGAAGACTAGGTAACAGCGGCGGTTTGGCTTCATTCGTTCTGTCTTACGGATGCTATGGCTTCTAGGGTCGGCGTCACGAGAGTTAAGTGAGATTGCGACCTGGGTAAAAGAACTACAGTGCCACTCTTGTAAAGCTGTGATCTATTTCATACTATTGTCATACTTCGAAGAGGAAGAGGGCAAATGGCTCAGAGCGCTTCACTGTCACCAGAATCCGCCAAACAGAGTGAGCCTTACATGTCAGGCGGTGATGCGTCTCAGGCCCTTGCAGAATCCATCAAGAAGCTACGCACATCGCAGAGGATGACTCAAAGTGAGCTCGCTTCGAGAGCGCAACTGAGCACCTCGTTTATCAGCCAGCTCGAGCGAGGCAACACAGATGTCACCTTCAGTACGCTGACACGATTGTGTGCTGCTCTCGGCACAACAATTGGCCATATGTTCCCGGCAAAGCAGCCGAGCGGCCGAATCGTGCGGTTCGATGAATACAGACACTTGGACTACAACGGAGTCGATAAATATGTTCTCACTCGTGAGGAGATGGCAGACGTCGATGTCTGCCTGTTCGACTTTCCACCAGGTTCAAGCACTGGAACGCGAGTCCCTCCAGGAGTCGATCGCACCGAGCTTTGGATTTGTTTGGCAGAGTACCTCGGCATCGACATCGGCTCAGATGTTCACTTCCTCAAAGCCGGTGACAGCCTTGACTTTGCTTCAGATCAAACCAACTCGGTCTACAACCCAGGACCGACATCAAGCAGGGCTCTCTTAGTGATCAAGAATCATAAGAAATAGAGGAATCATGATGAAACGATATTCTGCAATTGCTGCAGCACTGATATTGCCATTTGCCCTTACCGCATGCATGCAAGGGGGCGAGAGCACCAGCGAAATCAACGCAGAGGATTTCAAGGATCCGGTTGCCGGTGAGGTTGCCGAAGGGTCGTTGGACGGTACGACGATGACCTTTGTCTCCTGGGGCGGAGGGTTCCAGGATGGTCAGACAAAGGCCTTCTCTGAACCATTTGCCAAACAGTCCGGAGCAGAGGTGCTTTCGGACGGTCCAACGGATGCAGCCAAGCTCAAGGCACAGGTTGATTCCGGCAACGTGTCCTGGGACGCAATCAATGCAAGCCCCACGCAGAACGCCGCAAACTGCGGAACTCTGTTTGAGAAGCTGGATCTCTCGCTGATCGATACCAGCAAGATCCCGGAAGGTACTCCGCAAGGAGACTGCTACTTGCCATCTCTGGTCTATGTCTATGGGATGTTCTATGACGCAGACAAATACGGAGACAATCCTCCAACCGGTTGGAAGGACTTCTTCGACACGGACAAGTTCCCCGGCACTCGTGCCGTTGAAGGCCGTCCGTCGGCTACCGCTGGAACGTTCGAAGCAGCACTGCTGGCTGATGGCGTGAAGCCAGACGATCTGTTTCCCCTCGACACAGAACGGTCTTTGAAGAAATGGGACACCATCAAGAAGGACGTCAAATACTGGCAGACAGGTGCTGAGCAGACTCAGATGGCTCAAGCCGGCGAAGCCGATATGATCTTCGGCTGGAGTGGCCGAATCTATGAAGCCAATAAAAACGGCTCCAACTTCAAACCAGTCTGGGACCAAGGGTTCCTTGCCAGCGATACTTTCTCGATTGCCAAAGACTCGCCGAACAAGATCGCTGCACATGCCTACATCAACTATGCATTGGGAGCGAAGCAGCAGGCGGAAATGGCGGAGGCGACCAGCTATTCGCCCGTCAATGTGGACTCCAAGCCGAAATTTGAAGGCGAAGCCAAAGAATTTAACGTCACGCGACCTGAAGTGCTTGACGTGACGCTTCCACAGAACGCCGAGTACTGGGGAAAGAACCAAGAGGAGCTTTACGCCGCCTGGGGAGATTGGCTCAATAAATGAGTGAGTCTGTGAAGGTGTTTTCAAATGAGTACTAAGCAATCACGAACAGCAGTGCTGGCGTGGCCAGCACTGCTGCTGGTGGGGCTTGGCTTCATTATCCCGGTCGCAATCATTTTGGTGATGAGTGTGACGGATCCGGAGCCAGGTACCCAGAACTTCGAGTGGTTGGCCACGAACTCGACCGCTCACGATATTATCTGGCGGACTATTTACATTGCGGTGTTGGCTACCCTGATAACAGCAGTGTTGGCCTACCCGTTCGCCTATCTGATGGCAACCAGCTCAACTTTGGTTCGCTCGATTCTCATGGTGGTGGTGCTGCTGCCTTTCTGGACCTCGATGATGGTCAGGGCATTTGCGTGGATCATCATCCTCCAGAAGAACGGGCTGCTCAATTCGATCCTCGGCGCGATCGGCATCGAGCCTCTGACCATTCTGGGCACGAATACTGCTGTGCTCATCGGCATGTGCCAGATACTCATGCCGTTCATGGTCCTGCCGATGGTGTCTGTCATGGTCGGGATCGACTCCCGGCTGCCTTTGGCCGCACGAATCATGGGAGCTCCGAAGTGGAAGGCATTCCTTCAGGTCTATTTCCCACTGTCCTTGCCCGGGGTCTTCGCCGGGTCATTGATCGTTTTCATCCTGTCACTGGGCTTCTATGTCACACCGGCACTTCTGGGTTCACCACGGCAGCAGCTCATTCCCAACGCTCTGTTCACGCAGGTGCTTGAGCTGCTGTCATGGGGCAGGGGAGGCGCATTGGCAGTCGCCACGCTGGTCATGGTTGGAGCAGTGTTCCTTCTTCTGTTCCTCGTGGCGAAGGTGATGGGCATCAAGATAGGAAAGATCGGGGGCGGACTGTGAACAAATCACGTGTAACACTGTGGACGGCGTGCGTCTTCATCGGGCTGTGGCTAATCGCTCCGACGCTCATTGTGATCCCGATGAGCTTCAACGAACAGCGATCACTGGCGTTCCCTCCCAAGGGCTTCTCATTGCGATGGTTCGAAAACTTCTTCAGCGACGCACAGTGGATCGGAGGCTTCCTCAACTCTGTGCAGATTGCGCTGCTGACAGCTGTCTTGGCAACAGTACTGGGAACGCTGGCGGCCTACGGACTTTCTAAGGTACGGGGCATCAGGGAATCCATTGGGCGCAACTTCCTCGTCATTCCTATGATCATTCCGTCCGTCATCTTCGGCGTAGGTCTCTACAGCCTGTTCCTCAGACTCGGTCTGGTCGGAACGCTGCCTGGATTCCTCATTGCCCACACCGCACTGGCTGTCCCCTATGTTGTTGTGACGGTGGGATCAACTTTGGCTGCATACAACGTGTCACTCGAAAGAGCAGCTTGGGTTTGCGGAGCCAATAAATTCCGGGCATTCATCGGCGTCACCGTTCCTATGCTGATGCCGGGCATTCTCTCCGGAGCATTCTTCGCGTTCATCACCTCGTTCGATGAAGTGGTGGTGTCAATGTTCATCTCAAGCCCGTACCTGCAGACGCTGCCCGTAACGATGTTCGCCGGGATGCAGCGTGAAGTCGATCCGACGATTGCCGCCGCAGCAACTCTCATCATGATCACCACGACCGCTGCCGCCATCGGCGGAATTCTGTCTCAACACCTCAAGAGGAAACGCACATGAGCACACAAGTCATCGGTGCAGCGCTGAGTCTTCGCGACATCAGCAAACGATTCGGATCCGTCACTGCTGCTGCGGACGTCAACCTCGACGTCGAGCCAGGAGAGTTCATCTCCCTACTGGGACCCAGCGGTTCCGGCAAGACGACGACGCTCAACATGATCGCAGGGTTCGAAGAGCCCAGCGGCGGTCGAATCATGATCAACGACAAAGACATCACCGATATCCCCATCCATCGCCGCAACATCGGCATGGTGTTCCAGGGATATGCCCTGTTCCCGCATATGACTGTGGAGAAGAACGTCGAATACCCGCTTAAGCAACATGGGTTCGACAAGGGCGAAAGGAAGCAGGCCACCGACGAGGCGCTGGCAAAGGTCTCCCTCGCGAAGTACCGAGATCGGATGCCGGGGCAGCTGTCCGGAGGTCAGCAGCAACGTGTCGCACTTGCGCGCGCGATCGCCTACAAGCCGCCACTGTTGTTGATGGACGAGCCCTTGAGCGCGCTCGACAAGGCGCTGCGTGAAGGTCTGCAGACAGAGATTCGTCGAATTCACCGGGATCTGGGCACCACGGTCGTCTACGTGACTCACGATCAAGATGAAGCAATGGCACTGTCCGATCGCATCGTGGTGTTCAATGAGGGGCGGATTCAGCAGATCGGGACACCCAACGAGTTGTATAAGAACCCGAGCAATGAGTTCGTATCGCGATTCCTCGGTGAATCAATCCACCTCGATGGATTGATCGAAGAGCAGAGAGGCGGCCGCGAATTCGTCAGAGACGACTTCCGCTTGCCCACTGAGGTCGATCATCATGGTCGTGCACAGTTGATGATTCGACCAGAAAATGTCGAGCTCATCAGCGCTTCGAATTCTGGGCAGTCAGGACCCACCGTAGAGGCATCGATCATCGACAAGGTGTACGTGGGGCATTCGGTGAAGTATATGGTTTCCTGCCGAGGCGGTGGCGGCGTAGTTCGATCACGGGTGAACGACCTCGAGGACTTTGCCATTGGTCAGGAAGTCCTCCTGACATGGGAAGCTGATCGGTCTCGCATCCTACCGTTGGCTGCTTCGACGAAGAACGAGGGAAAATCATGAAGAATGGACATCTGTCCCACTGGCTCGATTCCACCAGGGACCTCAGTCGAACTCGGCAGAGGATCGAAGGGTCCACTCAAGCGGACGTGGTCATCATCGGCGGCGGGTACACGGGACTGTGGACTGCCTATTGGACCAAGAAACAGGATCCGTCACTCGACGTCGTCGTGTTGGAGAAGGAGTTCGTCGGATACGGAGCCTCCGGGCGAAACGGCGGCTGGATCAGCGGAAAGACTGTCGGCCTGCGCCGAAATCTTCTGTCTGAGTCGGTCAATGCCGAACAGGTTTTAGAGATCGAGCGCACATGCCATCAGGCCGTCTTCGAAATCGACGATCTGATGGCCGCCGAAGGCAAAGACATTGACGCTCACCGGGGCGGGTGGATGCAGATCGCTCGCAGCGATAGCGAACTCGCACGATTACGAACCCATGTTGGCGAAGACCGGAGCTGGGGGTTGACCGAGGACGAGATCTCTCTGCTGAGTGCGCAAGAGACCCATGACAGAATCCATGTGCCTGGAGTGCAAGGCGCCATCTACAGCCCCTATTCGGTCAAATGCAATCCCGCGAAATTGGTGTACTCGCTCGCGGAACTATGCGAAGAGCTCGGAGTCAAGATCTATGAGAATTCTCCGGTAGAGGAGTTCTCCGATGGCGATTGTCAGACCACTCGTGGACACGTCCGTGGTTCAGTGGTCGTTCTCGCAACCGAGGGATACACTTCGGCGCTTCCCGGCAGGAAACGGGACCAGCTGCCGATGGTGTCGTCGATGGTTGTCACTGAGCAGATTCCTGAGTCGCAATGGGAATCCATCGGTTGGTCGGGCTACGAATGCGTCAGTGGCGCACAGCATATCTACTTCTATGCTCAGCGGACTGCCGACAATAGGATCGCGATCGGCGGGCGTGGAGTGCCATACTTCTGGGGATCGCGGTTCGATACGAGCGGGGAGCTCGATCCCGGGACGACATCCCAATTGGCAGAGATCCTGCAAGGATTGTTCCCGACGGTCCCCATCAAACTTGCGCACTCGTGGCGAGGGGTTTTGGGAGTGCCTCGTGACTGGTCGCCCTTCATTGACTATTCCAAGCCGAATCGACTGGTTCGAGTCGGAGGCTACGCTGGGCAGGGAGTGACGGCCTCGTACGTAGCTGGACGCACTGTGGCAGGACTCATCTCCGAGCAAGACTCTGCACTGACAGAATCGGCGTGGGTCCGAAACATGCCGCGGAAATGGGAAGCTGAACCATTGCGCTGGATTGGTTCCCGATCTGTCCAGATGATGTACAAGGCGGCAGACACGATCGAACATCGAAGGGGAGGGACGGACACCTCCGTGTTTGGTCGCTTGGCCGATAAGATCTCGGGTCGATAGGGCGGAGTCAGCCGAATGATGTTGCGAGTTGCCGTCATCGACCGATCCGACGGCGCGGATTCTTTCCTACTGGGCGACCTGGGCTCGGCAGTAAACGTTTCGGAAGCCGAATTCGCGGTTCAGCGGTTGCTACCAACGGAACTTCGACAGGTTCATCCCGACACTTCGGTAGTGTTCGTGCGTGCCGGATATTGGAAAGACGTTGAGAGTCTTCTCGAAATTGCATCGTCGTTGACGTGGCTACACGTGAACATGACCGGTATCGACCACCTACCCGTGGACCGATTGGAAGCAGCAGGCGTCATTCTTACGAATTGCAGCGGAGTCCTCGACCATGCGATTGCGGAATTTGTCCTCGGCGGTATGCTCCTCTGGTCTAAGGGCTTGCTCCGTTCAGCTCTCGATACACGGGAGCGCCAAACAGAATATCGAGAGCCAAAAGCGAATTCCGAACTCAACGCTCTAATCATCGGAACAGGAAATATCGGGTCGGAGTGCGCGCGAGTGCTTCGACAGGCAGGTGTCGGGCGCATCGTCGGTATCCGTCGAACACCTGTTCCACTGCCTGACTTCGACGCGGTGCTCAGCGGGGGAGCGCTGTCGGATCAAATAGGTCAACACGATGTGATTGTGTCTTGCTTGCCGGCTAGCAAGGCAACCGATGGACTTATTGGGTCCGACGTGCTCAGACGACTGCGCGAAGAATCCGTCTTTATCAACGTCGGACGAGGATCAACGGTAGATCACTTGGCGTTGGCAGAAGAGATGAACGCTCGGGCTAAAGCTGTCACAGTATTAGACGTTACCGATCCCGAGCCACTTCCGTCGGATCATCCTTTGTGGCGTTGTTCCAATGTAGTGATTAGCCCACACATGTCCGGAGACACCATCGGCAGGCACGATGCCTTTGCGACTCTATTCTTGGAAAATCTGCGCCGCTACTGCGCTGGGGAGGACCTGCTCAATCGCGTAGGGCAACAGCCCAAAACAGCGTGAATGTGTATCAGCTTCTTGTAGTGCCATGCGGCATTATTACTCAGCCCGATTATTTCAGGCTCGGCCGCTTGCCTCTAGCGACAATGAACTGCGTCGTGATTAAACAGGTGGGTCACCGTGAGGCCAGTGCGATGGTCTCCTGCTGTTCTGCTCGCCTGCGCAGACGTCTGTCGCACTCGACCAGGATGCGCAGGAACAGGCCGCCTGCGATGAGTCCGGCGATGAGGTCGGTGGCCCAATGCCAACCGAGGAGGAATGAGACCACCACGGAGTTGACGCTGATGGCCACCACGACCCAGGTCAGGATGTGCACGAGCTTCCTGGATGCGTTGCTGTAGTGGGCGATAAGGTAGACGGCCGCTCCATAGATGAGCACCGCCTCGGCGGCATGACCGGAGGGGAAGCTGATGCCGCGGTTACCGACGTCGAGGAGCCCTCCCTGGAAGAACCTTGGATCGTGCAACGTCGTTGACGGCCGAGCCAGCAGCACCTTCATGCTGCCCACGCCGAGGTAGAACGCTGCCTCGGTCGCCAAAGCGAATCCAATGGGCCGCCACGACTGATTGCGGCGAGCAAGCACAATCGCCACGACCGCCAATACAGGCAGACAGACGGCCTGACCAGCAATTCGATCCAGAACATTCTGAGCGAACCAGACTAGTTCAGGGTTGAAGAGGTAGAGCCACCGTCGGTTGAGTAAGTAGTCATAGACGCGCAAAGGCCCAGCGGCGGCGATGGTCACGACGACAAAGCCAATCGCCAGTGCCCAAATTGAGGTTGCCCGAGTAAGCCATCCCTTACTCTGCGCCTGGAATCGATCAGGACCGGGGGAAAGGCCGATCGGACCATCAGGCGTCGTACGCGAATCGACAACCATCACAGATGAGTTTAGACGCTTCAAAGTACCGACATGGAAACAAGCGAATAACGAATAACGAACCATTGTGAATAACGGACGCTGGACATCCATTGGCTCTATGACGCAGATCACGTAGCATCAGGTATGGACGTCGTCGACTTTGTTCCTCAGCGTGATCAGTTCGTCTACACCTTCGGCGGAGCAGCACCCGCCGCCACAATCCGACCCGGCACAGCATTGAGACTGTGGTCCGAGGACGCATTCAACAATGCGATCACCTCGAGGTCAGATGTGCCCAGCAGCAAGCTTGATCCACGGTTCCTCAATCCCCAGACGGGTCCGTTCTATATCGAGGGAGCCGCACCGGGCGACACTCTGGCCGTACACATCGTGGAGCTGACTCCGGCCCGAAGTTGGGGTGCCTCTGCCACGATCCCGTTCTTCGGCGGGCTGACCATGACAGACAGGACCAGCCTTCTCCACGAAGCACTGCCTGAGGCGGTGTGGATCTACGAGATCGATTCGGCGGCGCAGACGGTGGGATTTCAGACACGACGCGGCGATTTTGAGCTGGCACTGCCCCTCGAACCCATGTTGGGCACCGTCGGTGTGGCCCCGGCCGGCAGTGAGGTGTTCTCCTCGCTGACGCCCGAACGGTTCGGCGGCAACATGGACACTCCTGAGATGAAGGTCGGCACTACCGCCTACTTCAACGTCAATGTCGACGGAGCGATGTTCTCCCTCGGAGACGGCCACTACCGGCAAGGCGAGGGAGAGGCGTGCGGGACCGCGGTCGAAGGTGCCATGAACTCAACCGTCATCGTCGACCTCATCAAGGGAGGTGGACCCGTTTGGCCGCGGCTGGAGAACGACAGTCACTGGATGATCGTCGGTTCCTCACGGCCGATGGAAGATTCCTGGAGGATCTCGCAGGTGCAGATGATCCATTGGCTCAGCGAACTCTTTGAGCTGGAGACGATGGATGCCTACCAGCTGCTCACGCAGATCTCCCTAGTACCGGTCGCCAACGTCGTCGACACCAACTACAGCGTCGTGACGAAGGTGTCGAAGGATCTGCTGCCGCAGCGCAGCGCTTTCGGCGGAATCCACGCGGACCTGCGCGAGCGTGCACGGTCGTTGATGTAGCAACTGCGAAGCATAGAGGAGAGGGGACCGCCATGGACTTGAAGATCGGTGGGAAGACAGCAATGGTCACTGGAGGTACGCGCGGAATCGGGCGTGCCATCGTGGAGGCGTTCCATGCCGAAGGTGCTCATGTGGCCTTCTGCGCACGGAATGCAGCGGAAGTCGCCGAGGTGGAAGAATCCCTATCCGCGAATGCGCGGGTCGTCGGTACCGTCCTCGACGTCAGAGACGGGGACGCATTGAGGGAGTGGGTTGAAGCCACGGCATCGGAATTCGGCGGAATCGACATGGTCGTCAACAGCGTGAGCGCACTGGCGATCCCCGACACCGAAGAGAACTGGCATGAGTCATTCAACGTCGACATGATGGGAACGGTCCACCTGTCCAAAGCGGTGCTCCCGCACCTGGAGAACAGCGAAGTCGCCTCCCTGATCTCCATCTCGAGCGTCTCGGGACGTGAGGCGGACTTCGCCTCCGGGCCCTACGGGACGATGAAGACCGCGATCATCGGCTACATGGCCGGATTGGCGCTGAGCCTGGCAGACAAGGGCATCAGAGTGAATACGGTGTCACCAGGCAACACCTATCACCAAGATGGTGTGTGGCCGGGGATCGAGAAGAACGATCCCGAATTGTTCTCCTACGCCCTAGGTCTCAACCCGACAGGTCGCATGGGCACACCCGAGGAGACAGCTACGAGCGTTGTGTTCCTGTCGAGCCCGATGTCGAGTCGAACCTCAGGAGCGAATCTCCTGATCGACGGTGCGTTGACGCGCGGGATCCAGTTCTGATCTCACCGTGACCTGTCAGCAGCTGGCGTCAATTCAGTCGCTGGAGTCGTCGCGCTGGTCCTCGACACTGGGCTCGGGCTCGTCGTCGTTTGCGCGGTCCTCAGCGTCCCCGTGCGCTTCGGCCGTCTTTTCCTTCATACCGAATTCGTCTGCATCGACGACTTCCGAGGTTGGTGCCGCCTCGGCAGCCTCGTCGAGATTCTTGGTGGCGTTGCGGATACCGTCTTCGATCGGCACGATGATCACCCTTCGCGATGGAGTGGGAAGTAGTACCGAGTCTACGCGCAGCTCACAACCCCAGCACCCGCACGGCGTTCTCCTTCATGATCAGCGGCACGGCTTCCTCCTTGATGCCCAGGCCCTCGAAGTCGTTGATCCAGCGCTCGGGGGTGATGAGCGGGAAGTCGGAGCCGAAGAGCGTCTTCGTCTTCAGCATCGAGCCGATGGCGCGCGTCAGCTGTGGTGGGAAGTACTTCGGTGACCATCCGGAGAGGTCGATGAACACGTTGGCCTTGTGCGTGGCGATCGAAATCGACGCGTCGGCCCAGGGCACGGACGGGTGCGCGAGGATCATCGTCAGCGTGGGGAAGTCGGCGGCCACATCGTCGAGGAGCATCGGGTCCGAGTAGCGCAGCTTGATGCCGCGTCCGCCCGGCAGTCCGGCACCGATTCCGGTCTGTCCCGTATGGAAGAGCGTGACCAAGCCGTGTTCGGCGCAGGCTTCGTAGATCGGGTAGTACGTGCGGTCGCTGGGATCGAATCCCTGCAGACTGGGGTGGAACTTCATGCCCCTGACCCCGTAGTTCGTGGCAAGGTCATGGATCCGGGCAATCGCCTCGGCGGTGTTGAGCGGATCGACGGAGCCGAAGGGGATGAGGACGTCGTTGTGCTCGGCGGCCTTCTCCGCGATCATCTCCGACGACACCGGGGGATGATTGCCCAGAGCGGTCCTGGCATCGACTGTGAAGATCACGGCCGCCATGTTCCGCTCCCGGTAGTACGCGGCAAGGTCATCGACCGTGGGCGTGCGGGGGACTGGTGCCTTGAAGTACCCCGCCGAGGCGTCGAGGAGTTCCCGATCCAGCGAGGTGTGCTGGTGATCATCGGCCTCGACATGCGTGTGCACGTCGATCGCGGTGATCGTCGAGAGGTCGATATTGGGTTGGTAGATCATGAGAGTCCTTCCGGTAGTGAGATCGTCGGCAACGTGGTCGTGTGTGGCTGGCTCTACGGCAGTTCCCCGTACTTGCGTTTGAGGGCGATGAGTTCGAGCAACATCTCGTCGCGCTGCTTGGCCATAAGCACCGGATCCTTGCCCTCGAGTTCATCGTCGACACCGGCGACGAGCTTGTCGGTCAATTCCTCGCCGAGGTGGACCTGCCCCAGGTCACGCATCCACACTTCCTGTGGTGGCCCCAGGTGTTCGAGCACGTGCCGCATACCGCCCGGTCCGCCGGAGAGTCCCTGCTGCACGAGGGGACCGAGGATCGCCCAGCGCAGACCGGGGCCGTAAGAGATCGCCGTATCGATGTCCTCGACAGAGACCATGCCACGGTCGACGAGCGAATACGCCTCCTGCCACAGAGCCGCCTGCAGACGGTTCGTGACATGCCCGGGCAGTTCGGCACGTACGAGGATAGGCTTCTTCCCGATCGACCGGTAGATTTCGAGCCCACGCTCGACCACCTCGGCGGGAGTGGCCGGTGTCGGCACGAGTTCGACGAGGGGAACCAGGTGAGCCGGGTTGAAGGGGTGTCCGACGACGATCCGCTCAGGAATCTTCGTCGCCTTCGCTGCCAGCTCGCTCGGCGCGAATCCGGACGTTGACGAGGCGATGATCGCGGTGGCGGGTGCTGCCGCATCGGCTTCGGCGAGCATGGACTGTTTGATGTCGAGGCGCTCGGGACCGTTTTCCTGCACGAAATCAGCATCGGCGACAGCCTCGGCCAATGATCCAACGAAGTGCAGGCGCTCCATCGCCGAGGTGATGTCAGCTTCCCCTGTCACCTCGAGGTTGGACCCGACCTGAGCACGTAATCTGGTTTCGGCACCCTCGGCCGGGTCGAAGGCGGTGACCGAGTGTCCGGCAGCGAGGAATCCCGTCGCCCACGCGGCTCCGATGACACCGGTGCCGAGGATCGCGACTGTGAGCGTCTCACTCATGCGTCCACCTTCGCTTTCCGTGCCCGCGCGTAGTCCACATACTCATCGAGTGACCGCGGGTCCTGCAATGCTCCGGCGCTCGCCACCGACTCGGCGGCCGCGCCCTGGACGATGCGTTTGACCGGGACCTCGAGCTTTTTGCCCGTGCGTCCCAGCGGAATCCGGGTCACCGGCACGACCTCGTCCGGGGCATGCCTGGGGGACAGGCGCGACTTCAACTCGGTCCGAATCCGACCCGACAACTCGTCAGTGAACGTCACCCCGTCCTCGGTCTGGACGAAGAGGACGAGTTCGCCCATCCCGCCATTGGGATCCTCGAGGTGGATGACCAGGGCATCGGCCACCTCGGCGAAGGTGTCGAGGACCGAATAGAAATCCGCGGTGCCCAACCGCACCCCGCCCCGATTGAGCGTGGCATCCGAGCGGCCAGTGACCACGACCCCACCATCGGTGGTGAACTTCGCCCAGTCGCCGTGGCGCCAGACGCCGGGGTACTTGTCGAAGTACGCGGCCTCATAGCGGGCATCACCCTCGGGGCCCCAGAACGTCACCGGCATCGACGGCACCGGCTGGGTGAAGACGAGCTCGCCCAGGTCATCGCGGACCTCTTTGCCCGACGCATCGAAGGCGGTGGCGGCGAAGCCGAGGGAGACTCCCGACATCTCACCGGAGTAGACCGGGGTCAGCGGGGAGGCCTGGAGGATGCCGGTGCATACATCGGTGCCGCCGCAGCCCACGTTGAGCAGCACGTCCTGGCCGAACTGGTCCATGACCCACTCGTAGCCCTCGGCAGGCAGTGGTGCGCCGGCGGCTCCGAACTGGGAGACCGCGGACAGGTCGAACTCCTCGGTGGGGTTGAACCCGGCCCTGCGCGCGGACATGATTGCCCCGGGCGCCACCCCCATGAGCGTGGCCTTCGTGTTCGCCGCGATGCGCCAGAGTTCCTTCGGGTCCGGATAGTTCGGGTTGCCGTCGATCATGACGATTCCCGACCCGAGGAGCAGCCCGCCGACGAGCGTGTTCCACATCATCCACGCGGTCGTGGAGAACCAGCAGAACTGGCTGCCCGGACCCAGGTCGAAGTGCAGGGCGTGATTCTTCAACGTCTCGAGCAGGATGCCGCCGTGGCTGTGGACGATGGCCTTCGGCTTGCCCGTCGTGCCCGAGGAGAAAAGGATGAACAGCGGATGGTCGAACGGCACAGCCTCGAATTCCAATTCCGCCGAGGTGGCTCCACCGTCCGTGCCCGCCGAGGTTGCCCCGAGTCCCGCATAATCGACAACGTCGATCGCGTGGTCGAGTCCCGACCCGGACGTGAACGCCTCGCGTGAGTCGTGATCGAGGCTGAACTCACCGTAGTCGACGGTCACGAGGTGGGACAAGCTCGGGAGGGCGGCGGCCACCTCGGCGAGTTCGCCTGTGCGGTCGACGGCCTTGTTGCCATACATGTACCCGGAGATCGCGAGAAGTACCGTCGGTTCGACCTGGCTGAAGCGGTCGATGACGGACTGCGTGCCGAACTCGGGGGCACAACTGGCCCAGATCGCCCCGATGCTCGCCGAGGCGAGGAACGCGACGAGTGCCTCGGGCTGGTTGGGCAGATACCCGACGACTCGGTCACCCTTCTTCACACCCAAGGACACGAGCCCGGCGCGGACGCGGGCCACCTCGGCGCGCAGCGCGGCGAACGTCAGCGTGGAGTCCTCACGGGTCTGAGACACCGCAGTCACGGCCACATCGTCAGCCTGTGCAGAAGAGCCGAAGGAATGCTCGGCGTAGTTGAGCGTCGCGCCTGTGAACCAACGGGCGTGCGGCATGACCCGTTCCTCGAGCACCGAACTATACGGAGTGTGGGACTGGACGCCGAAGTACTCCCAGACTGATTCCCAGAAGTCCTCGATGTCAGTGATCGACCACTGATAGAGCTCGTCCCACCCGGTGAACGAGTAGCCGAACTTGGCATTGACCCAGCCGAGGAAGTCACCGATGCGGCTGGTCTCGAGAGCGTCGGAGGGAACCTCGCGGATGATTGTCGACATGTCAGCTCCTCTCACTTGTTCACTTTGGGGCCGGAGCCGTCGAGAAAGGCGCGCATGAGTTCCTTGGCCTCGGTGCTCGACTGGGCGACGGTGGCCATGAGGGATTCCATCATGTAGCCCTCGTCGCGGCCGGATTCGACGATGCGCGGCAGCGCCTGGGTGATCGCGTAGTTCGTCACCGGGGAGTTCGAGGCGATCGAAGTGGCCAGTTCACGAGCCTTGGCCAGGCCTTCACCGGCACCGACGCGGTAGTTGACGAGTCCGATGGACTCGGCCTCGGCGGCGTTGAAGCGGCGGCCGGTGAGCATCATGTCCTGGACGCGGCTCAGGCCGATCAGGCGGGGGACGCGGACCGAGGCACCTCCGCCGACGAAGAGTCCGCGCTTGCCCTCGGGCAGAGCGAAGTACGCGGATTCCTCGGCCACCCGCAGGTGAGCAGCGGAGGCGAGTTCGAGCCCGCCGCCGATGACTCCGCCCTGGAGGACAGCGACGACGGGGATCTGGGATTCGGTGATCCGATTCATCGTCGTGTGCCAGCCGCGCGAGTGGTGGAGGCCGGCAACGGCATCGCGTTCGGCCATCTCGGACAGGTCGAGGCCGGCACAGAAGTGATCGCCGGTGGACTTCAGCACGATCGCGGAGACCTCGGGTGGGGTGCGGAAGAACTCGCCGAGGCTGGCCACCGTCGCATCATCGAGTGCGTTGCGTTTGGCCGGGCGGTCGAGTGTGAGGATGCCGATGTCGCCCTCTGCTGTGAAGCGCAGTGTGTCCGAGATGTCGACGGTCGTCGGCTGCGCGGAGCTGCCTGGGCTGTCAGAGGCGGCGGTGAACTGGGTGGTGGGGAGGTCGGTCATGCGTTGTCCTTTGGTGGTGCAGCTGGTGCTGAGTTGTCAGTATTCGGGGTGGCGGGGTCTGAGGGGCTGGTGGTCGCGTGGGCGCCGAGTCCGCCGGTGGTGCGCAGGGAGACCTTGTGCACCTTTCCGGAGCCGGTGCGTGGCAGCGACTCGACGAAGTCGAAGTACTGCGGAACCTTGTACTTGGCCAGGCGGGTCAGCAGGAATTCGTGCAGTTCGGCAGCGCTCGGCGGCTGCGCCTCATCCTCGGCAGACACGACGATGAACGCGTGTCCGACCTCGCCCCAACGGTCATCGGCCGCGGCGACGACGGCGGCCTCGGCCACGGCGGGGTGGTCGAAGAGGTTGGATTCCACCTCGGCGGGGTAGACGTTCTCCCCGCCGGAGATGAACATGTCCTTGAGCCGGTCGACGATGAAGAGGAATCCGTCGGCGTCGAGGTAGCCGATGTCGCCGGTGTGGAACCAGCCGCCGGGGGAGAAGGCCGCATCGGTGGCGGCCTGGTTGTTCCAGTAGCCGCTGGTGACATTGGGGCCGCGGACGACGATCTCGCCGTTGACGCCCGCCGAGCAGGAATTGCCGGAAGCATCGCGGACCTCGACCTCGGTAAAAGGCACGGCCCGACCTGCCGAGCCTGCTTTGTCCAGGGCTAACGCTGCGGGCAGAAAGGTGCATCCGGGGGAGGTCTCGGTCAGTCCGTAGCCCTGGCAGAACATGATGTCCTTCGCCTGGTACTCCTGGATCAGGGAGACGGGGATCGGGGCGCCACCGGAGTTGACGAACCTCAGAGATGACAGGTCAGCGGTCTCCCACCTCGGCGACTGGAGCATATCGGCGAACATGGTCGTCACACCGGCCATCCAGGTCAGCCCCTCGTGCTCGATGGCATCGAAGGCCCGGTCCACGTTCCACTTGGACTCGATGAGCATGCGCCCGCCGCGCAGGTAGCTGGTCATCACCTGCTGGTCGAGGCCGATGACGTGGAAGAGGGGAGCGGTGACCAGCGTGACGTCCTCGGCGGTGAGATCGGAGTTGAGCAGGAGGTTGAAGGAGTTCCACAGCAGATTCGCATGCGTGAGCACCGCGCCCTTCGGCCGTCCCGTGGTCCCGGAGGTGAAGAGCAGGAACGCCGGTTCATCGCCGGTGACCTCGGCCGCGGGGACGGCAGGCACCGTCGCCGAGGTGGCCGCCGGGTCCCAGTCCACCGTGCCCCGGGCAACGTCGACACTGAGTCCCTCGGCGGTCGCGGAATGCTCGGGGGCGACGATGAGCAGGGAGACCTCGGCGTTGATCAGCTGATAGTCGAGCTCGGCCGGGGCCAGGCGCCAGTTGAGGGGGATGAAGATGGCGCCCAAGCGCAGGCAGGCGAGCAGGACTTCGATGAGCGCTGGGTGGTTGGGTCCGAGGTAGGCGACCCGGTCACGTCGGCGAATGCCACGTGAGTGGAGGTCGGCGGCCCGGGTCAGGGTGCGTTCGTGCATCTGGACGTATGAGTAGTCGATGCCGGCGAAGGTGATCGCGGTCTTCTCGCCGTAGTCGATGGCCTGGCGTTCGGAGAGCCGGGCCAGGCTGGGGTGGGTGAAGGTCAAGGAGTCGGTCCTTCCATGGCTGCTGGTGGGGTGTCGGTCGCTGGAGTCTCGGCGAAGTTCTGTTCGGACAGGGTCCGCGACTTCGTCTCTCCCAGGCGCCAGATGCAGAAGATGCTGATGGCGGCGACGATGAGGAGGACGACGGAGAGCGGAATGGTCGACGGTGAACCGGTCGAGCTCAAGATCGCGGCGAAGAGCACGGGGGAGATGCCCGCACCGATGCCGGCGATCTGATAACCCAGCGAGGCACCGGTGTAGCGATGCTCGGTGTCGAAGAGCTCCGAGTAGAGGCCGGCCAGAGGGCCGTAGATCATCGGGTGGATGACCCCCTGGCCGATGACCATGCCGATGGTGATGATGACGCCGCTCTTCGTCTCCAGCATGGGGAACAGTGCGAAGCCCCAGACTGCGATGAGCACGGCACCGGCGATGACGAGTGGTCGGCGTCCGATCGTGTCGGAGAGGCGGGACCAGCCGATGATGCCGAAGATCGCGAAGAAGGAAGAGAAGGACAAGGCGTTGAGGATCGTCTGTCGTTCGATGCCGATCTGCACACCGTAGGCGATGGAGTAGGTGGTGAGCAGACCCTGGAACATGAACGCGGACAGGCCTACGCCGACCGCGAGCACCAGGGTGAGCGGCTGCTTGCGCAGGGTCGCGATGATCGGGATGCCACGCTTTGGTGTGCGCTTCTTCGCGGCGAGGAACTCCGGTGACTCGTCGACGGCGGAGCGGACGATGACGCCGACGATGAGCAGGATGACCGAGGCGAGGAAGGGCAGGCGCCAGCCCCAGGCGATGAAGGCATCCGGTCCCATGGCTGCCAGGGTGCCGGCGATGACGAGAGCGGAGACGAGCTGGCCGGTGGGTGCGCCGGCGCTGGTGAAGCTGGCCCAGAAGCCACGGTTCTTAGTAGCATGCTCGGCGGACATGAGCATGGCGCCGCCCCATTCGCCGCCGATGGCGACACCCTGGATGACGCGGATGAGGATGAGGAGGACCGGGGCGATGAGGCCGGCCTGGTCGTAGGTGGGCAGCAGGCCGATTGCGGTGGAGGCGATGCCGATGGTGAACATGCTGAGGACGAGCATGCGCTTGCGGCCCAGCTTGTCGCCGAAGTGGCCGAAGATGATGCCGCCCAGTGGACGGGCGAGGTAGCCGGTGGCGAAGGTCGCCAGGCTGGCCAGTGTGCCGACTGCCGGGGTGAGATTGGAGAAGAAGACGTCTTTGAAGACGAGTGCGGCGCAGACGGAGTAGACGAAGAAGTCGTAGTACTCGATGACACTGCCCAGATACGCCGAGGCGGCTGCTCGTTTGAGCATCGGTGTCGATTTCTCTGGCGATTTCGTGGAAGCCATGTGATCCTCGCTGATTGTGTGGCTTGGATGGTTGCGATGCGTGCTGGGGGAGGAAGCCCGATCGTCGCTGACCGGACCCGTATCGATACTATGCAACATAACGTTGTCACGTCAATGAATTGCGATCCATTAATCGTTCGAGGGCGGTAGGAGACCGTAAAGTAAGGGCATGACGGTTCAGCCTCAGTCACTCTTCTTCGCGCTCGCCGGCCTGCACATGCTCGATGACCCCAGGCCGCTGAGTGGTGCGTCGATCGTGTTCGTCATGGTGAAGCTCGGGGTAGGGGAGTCGGCGGCGAGGTCGGTGCTGCAGCGCATGACGGCAAAGAAGTTCATCGTGCGACACAAGGAGGGGCGAAAGACCTTTTATACGCTTTCTGACCGGGGGCGGGCGATCCTGCGCGAGGGCCAGGAGAAGATGTTTGCCGGTTGGCAGCCACAGGATTGGGATGGCAGGTGGACCTTCGTGCGTATCCAGGTGCCGGAGTCGAAGAGGACGTTGCGCCACCAGATGGCGTCGCGGCTGTCGTGGGCTGGTTTCGCCCAGCTCGATGGCGGCCCTTGGGTCGCGCCGGGACCGCATGATGTTGCCACGATACTAGGACCGGAGGCGTCAATGATCTCCCCGATTGTCGTCTATGGGATGACGCAGCTTCCGACTACCAATGAGGCGCTGGTTGGCGCGTTCGACCTGGAGGCGTTGGCCGCCGACTATGAAGCGTTCGGCGAGAAATGGCGTGCTGTAGATCCTGAGTCACTTGCGCCGTTGGAGGCGCTGGTTAAGCGCGTTGAGCTCCACTTCGATTGGCTGACGTTGACGCGGACTGATCCGCAGTTGCCGGGGCGCCTGCTTCCGGAGGGGTGGCCTGGGACTGCGCAGGGAGAGATATTTCGTGCGGGAAATGACGAATTGTGCACTAGAGAAGCCTCCCAAATGCACAAATTCGTAAATGGCGAGTTGGATTCTTCATCCACACTGAATTGATCTGCAACCACGGCTGTCCAAATTGCTGGCGAGCGACAAGAGCAGATCTACTGATCTAACTGCGGTCAGCGATCAATTCGAGTTGCATCTACTTGCACCTGTATGGGCTCAGGAGGATTTCTGAAATCAACTGGCCCTTGAGGAGATGCATTCGACATAACGCTTGGAAATGTTCGGTCCGAGTTCTGCAATCGGTGAAAGGCCCGTGCAACCAGGTGCCTTGCTCGCTCAGCCGACTCGTTGCCGGAGAAGATCACCTCGCTGAAACGGCTGAGCACATCGCCAGCGGCGAGGACAGCATCGTCGGTGCCAGTGTGAAGATCGGGACTCTCCTGGAATTGGCTCTCACTGTTCGAAAGCGCCTGCTTCACGAGAGTCTCGTCTTCGCCGAGCTTGGACACGATCGTTGCCACTGCACCACGGGTGGTCTCTTCGGATTCCCCGAGCAGAGCAGAGAGCTCACGCACGACCTCCAGCAGGGCGACCAAGTTCGGGTCCCGTGGATCAGCACTGGCGACGGCAGAGGCCCCAGTCACGGTCCCGCCTGCGGAGATGTCGATATCGACGGGCTGCTCTTCGACAAGCTGCAACCGTGTCAGCTCGACGTCGGACAAGTCAATCTTGTCCGACACTTCAGTGTCGCGAAGGTGCGGTGCGAGAAGTCGAAGATAGATCGCTTTCTTCGCTAGCTCCAGGTCTTCGTAGTCGACGACCTGGGTGATGAAGTCATAGAAGCTCAAGAAGGATGTCGTATTTTTTCGGAAGATCTCGAGCTCGTCAAGTTCGATGCGGTCTTCTCGCAACTGGGCATGTTTCAACCGATCGCGATAGCGCTTCTTGGCTGGGCCTAGGCCGGCGGCGATCTTGCCATTGACCTTCGACCCTCTGCCGGTGCCCTCGAGAAGGAACGCACTTGCCACCTGCTCGACCTCATCCAGTTCGTAAATGTCCGCGCCGTCGAGTTTGGAGATAATGTCCCAGATGAGGTTCGGGTCAGTTGACTCATCGATTTGGGCATCGAGGAAGTAGGGCTCGAATGCCTCCTGGATATCGGCCGGGTCATTGACGAAATCCACGACCTGCGTCGTCAACGCAGTCTTCTTCGTCCCCTTCGCGGTTGTATGTGTGCGGTTCAAACGTGAAAGCGTCTGAACCGCAGTGATGCCAGAGAGCTTCTTGTCGACGTACATCGCGCACAGCAGCGGCTGGTCGAAGCCAGTCTGGAACTTGTTCGCGACGATCATGACCCGGTATTGGTCACTCTTGAACTCCTGGCGAAGGTCGCGCACACCAGCGTTCATAGTGCCTTCAGTCAGTGACTCCAACCCGAGCTCCGCACTGGTCTCCGCGTCTTCAACAGTGCCGGAGAATGCCACCAGAGTCTCGTAGCCCAGACCCCGCGCCTTGATGTAGCGATCGATTTCGCGCTTGTACCGCACTGCGCCGAGCCGACTGGGGGAGACGACCATTGCCTTGGCAGTTCCATCGAGCAGGTGGGCGACGTTCTCGCGGAAGTGCTCGACGATGATAGCTGCCTTCTGTGCGATCGTGGTCGGGTTGACCCGTACCCACTGCATGACAGCTTTCTTCGCTTTTGACTCTTCGACCTCGGTGTCGAGTGCACCCTCGATTCGTTCGGCGAGGTCGAAGTACATCTTGTATGTCCGGTAGCCACGCAGCACGTCAAGGATGAACTCTTCTTCGATCGCCTGTTTCATCGAGTAGAGATGGAATGGCTTCGGTTCTGCCTCGTCGTTGTCGCGATGGCCGAACAATTCCAGTGTCTTCTTCTTCGGTGTTGCCGTGAATGCAAAGAACGAGATGCCTTCGTGACTGGCTCGAGCTTTGAGGTCATCCGAAAGCATCCGATTGATCATCATCTGCTCGGCGTCGACCTCGACCTCACCGGTCTCAGCGAGCTCGTCTTGCTGCTCCGAGGTCAAGACACTCTTGAGTTTTGCTGCAGTCTGTCCCGACTGGGAAGAGTGGGCTTCGTCAGCGATGACGGCAAACCTCTTCCCAGTGAACACGTCAGTGCTCTGAATCTGTTCGAGGATGAACGGGAATGTTTGGATTGTGACGACGATGATCAGCTTGCCGGACTCCAGAGCCTGGGCCAATGCGCCAGACTTGGAACCGGTGCCGGAGTCTCGGATGGTCTTATCGTCGATCGTGGCGACGATTGATTGGCTGTCGGTGTCGATCTGTCGGATGGCTTCCTGCAACTGCGCGTCGAGCACGTTTCGGTCGGTGACGACGATGACTGAGTCGAAGAGCTTCTGATTATCGACCTGTAGCCGGGCCATCCGGTGGGCGGTCCAAGCGATTGAATTGGTCTTACCCGATCCGGCCGAGTGTTGTATAAGGAACCGCCGGTCTGGGTCGGGCGCTGTCACTGCACGCTCAAGCTTTTCGACGACGTCCCACTGATGGAAGCGAGGAAAGACCAGCGTGTAAGCACGCTTCTGCCGCCCGGATCGGTCTTTGGTACGGGACTCGGAGATCCAGATGAACCGAGATAAGATCGCCAGCCATGCGTCGCGCTGCAGGACTTGCTCCCAGAAGTACCCGGTCCTCTGCCCCTTCGGATTGAGGGCATTGCCGGCACCACCGTCCTCGGTCCCGCGATTGAACGGCAGGAACCGGGTCCTCGGCCCGTCGAGCTTTGTGGTCATCCAGACCTCGTCCTCGGACACAGCGAAGTGGACTAGAGCTCGGGTACCGTTGCCAAGCAGCGCATAGGGTTTCTTACCCCTCGCGCCGAGAGAGCGGGCCTTGTACTGGGCCTTCGCGTTCTCGACGGTTTGTGTGTTCTCGGTCTTGACCTCGGCAGTGGCCACTGGGACACCATTGAGGAAGAACACCAAGTCGATGGATTTGTTGCCGTCGCCGTAATGCACTTGGCGCATGACGCGCAGACGGTTCGCATTGTAGCGGGCAAGCGTCGCCGGGTTGAGGGATGTCTCCGGGCGAGCCTGCATCATGTCGAACTTCGCAGAACCAGCGCCGAGGCCTGCCACGTTGAAGCCCTTGCGGAGAGTGCGCAGGGCGCCCTCGCGATCGGTCATCGACTTATCAAGGCTGGCTACGAGGCGATCGAGGAGCATCCGCTGGCGTTTGTCTTCGTCCGGTGACCCGGGCTTGACGAATTTCTCGAACGCCGCTGATTGCGTCTCCTGGAGCCACGCGAAGACATCTGCGGGTACCAGCGCGCGCTCAACGTCGTAGAAGTCGTCGTTCTCGGAGTAGATCCAGCCGTTCGCTTCGAGGTACTCGCAGAGCTCGCGCTCGAACTCAATCTCCTTGTGCTGTGCCATCAGGCGGCCGTCCTTACGTCAAATTGGCCGGTGACTGCAGCGGTGATCAGCGCGACTCGCCGCTCTTGCGAGAGCGCGATGAGTTCTTCAGACTCGGCAATGAGCGCGTCGATACGAGAGTTATCCACCTTGCCTGCTTGTACGATTTCCGTCTGCTGTTCAAGGCTCGGCACCGGAATTGTGACTTCACGGACCACAGAGGTGTTCAACCGCGCTCGAGTGGCACCGCGCGCCAAAAGCGCCATCTGTCGTCGCGACGCCGGAGCTGAAAGTGCCCAGGCAAGGTATTGAGCGGATACCAAACTATTCGGCCGCGCTCGGTAACAGTCAGCCTTCACGATGGCAGGACCCATTTCGGGCAAAACGGCAGCGCGGCCTAGCGGCCACCTTTCGTCACCAAGCCCCGCGATGACGACATCGCCCGGACGAGCTGCGTGAGAGCTGAGTTTTGCGGCGTATTCCAGCGAAACAAACGCCTGATCTTCGTCACGGAAATCGTTTATCCCAATATTTCCAAGCCGGACTACTCGCGCACCTTCGTCGGAGTAGTGCGCACTTGTTAGGGACGAGCCGAACGGGCCGTCAACGATGGACTCGAGGACTCGTCGAACCTGAATCATTCGACCGACAGAAATCGCTCTTTCGTATAGGGACGACCACCCGGCATCCCGTCGCTCCCGCAATGTTTCGATAAGGCCGCGCTGCTCGGCGATCAGCTCGTCGATCCGATTGGTCTCGCGATCGAGGTAGTCGGCGATGTCATGCTGCTCTTCGAGGTCGGTAATCAGGACCGGGAACTTGGTAAGCCAATCAGAGGGCACACGACGAAGATTCCCGACGCCCTGCAGCGTTGTGGCACCTTCTTGCAAGAATGGCAAAGATCGGGTCACGTAGGCGATGAATCTAGCGTCTACACCTGGAAGTGCGCGAAGGACGTGCAGCTCAGTAGTGCCCGCACCAAGTGGCGTCTCGAGGTCGGCCACGATCGCCCTCGCAGCTTCGAAGGTTGGCGTGATTTTTGGGACGAGAACGTCGCCGTTTCGGAACTGTGTGTACCCTCCAGCTACTTTTGCAGCGATCGCGCGACCCGAAACGTCTGCACGCCCATAGGGCCAAACAGCCGCTAGTGGCAGGAATGTGACTTCCGCGTCCCGATAGTCGAGAAACTCCGGTGTTGGCGGGTTAACGTTGACGAGCTTTCCGAGAGGCATACTCATGCCTCCACCGCCTTCAGCATGGTGAGGATCTTCGCGATCTTCGCCTCGAGGTCCTTGTCGATCTCCTCCAGAGGTCGGGGCGGCACGTACTTGTAGAAGATTCGCGTGAAGGGGATTTCGTAGCCCACCTTCGTCTTCTTCTCATCGACCCAGGCATCGGGTACGTGCGGTGCGACCTCGGCGGCAAAGTACGCCTCGATGGTCGTGTCCTTGCCGTCAGCACCGTCAGTGTTGCCGCCGTAGGTGAAGGGCACGTTCTCGGTGTCGCGCTTTTTGCTGTCCGGCTTCGGCTTGCCCTTGCGGTCGCGCGCGATCTCGCCGTCGTCATCCAGCAGAGGGCGCTCCACTGTAATTGTCCAGTAGCCGAACTCGTCGGTGGGCATGATCTTCGAGGTCTCGCTGTCATCGTGGGCGTCGTAGAGCGCTACGATTTCGTCCCGCTGGCCCATGGAAATTTCGCGGCGTTTAGATCCCATTCCCTTGCGCATCTTCGTCCACATGCCACTCGCATCGATCAATTGGACTGTGCCCTGACGTTCGGGCTGCTTGTTGTTGTCGAGGACCCAGATAAAGGTGGCGATGCCGGTGTTGAAGAACATGTCCGTGGGCAGCGCGATGATCGAATCGACGAGGTCTTCTTCGAGCAACCACTGGCGAATCTTGCTCGGTCCCGACTCAGCTGCGCCGGTGAATAGTGGAGAGCCGTTCAGGACTATGCCGGCGCGGCCGCCACCCTCGTGGGCGGGGCGCATCTTGCTGACTAGGTGCTGTAGGAATAGCATCTGTCCGTCGCCGACGGGCGGAAGTCCCGCATTGAATCGGCCATTGCCGCCAGTGCGGTGTTCTTCCTTGACGACCTTCTCCGCGGCTTTCCAGTCCACACCATAGGGAGGGTTGGAGAGGCAGAAGTCGAAAGTGCGCTTGTAGAAGTGGTCGTCAATAAGGGTGTCGCCGCGGCGGATGTTGCCAATGTCCTGGCCTTTGGAGATCATGTCCGATTTGCAGATGGCGTACGACTGCCCGTTAATCTCCTGCCCGAACAACGTCAGCCTCGCGTTGGGATTGCGTTCGCTCAGTCGTTCTTCTGCGACTGAAAGCATGCCGCCTGTGCCTGCAGTCGGGTCATAGACCGTGCGCACGACGCCCTCGCCGAGGAGTGATTCCTGCTCTTCGGCGAAGAGCAGATCGACCATCAGGCGAATCGCATCGCGAGGTGTGTAGTGCTCGCCGGCTTCCTCGTTGGAGGCTTCCGCGAATTTATAGATAAGGTGCTCGTAGAGATCTCCCATCTCGGCGTTGGAAATCGCCTTTGGGTGCAGGTTCACACCTGCGAATTTTTCAACGACGAGGTACAAACGGTTGTTCTCGTCAAGCGTGCTGATAACCTGCTCGAACCCGAACTGTTCGAAGACGTCGATGTTCGAAGAGAAACTCGTGACGTACTCAATGAGGTTCTCACGCAGCTGGTCGGGATCCTTCAACAGTCGGTCGAAGTCGTACTGGCTTGTGTTGTAGAACGACAGCCCTGTGGCCTTGCGCATTTGTGCGTCGAGGACACCGCCAGTGTGTTTGGAAGCTAAATGTCGCATAGTGTCGCGATTCGTGGCCATGAGCGCGTCCAGGCGGCGGAGGATCGTGAAGGGGAGGACGATGCTTCCGTATTGATGCGGTTTATACACGCCGCGGAGCTGGTCAGCGATCGACCAGACGAAGGGCCCCAAATTGCTCATTCATGTTCCTGTCTTGATTGAATTATGCGACGTAACTCATCGTACTCATTGATCAAGGCACAGACATGATGGTGTCACGACAGATCTAGTCATTTGCTGTGTGCACCAGCGGGAGCTGCGGAGTGACTGAACAAAGCAGATGTCTTCAGAACGACTCGCGGGTGCAGCCCTGGGTCTTGTTGAAGTAGTCGAGCACACAGACCTGGCATAGTGGGCGATACACGCTGGATTCTCACTCGATCGACGAGGAGCACCAATGACTGTGTCCCTAAACGCCGCGGAGATTGTCGAGATGTTTGTGACGGACGAAGAAGCGCCTTCATCAGAGACGGTTCATGCTCAGGCGATTTCGTTCTATCCTCAGCACTGGCGCAAACGCTGGCCCGAACAATTGGACATCGATTCCTTATCCATTTTGAGTCTTGACGGTCTAGATGGAACCGGGCGACGGACCATATCGCGTTCGGACCTTTTTGGATTGGGCCGTGAAGTCGAGACACCCCTCGATGCGCTGAACTTCTTCGTCGCAGTGTATTCCTGGGGTGTGGGGACCTTTGCCCGAGGCGTCAGCCGTGGCCTCCGAGTCCTCGAGGCCGACGATGCCAGCGATAGAATTCTCGGCGCGTTGGAAACACTTCGCGAATCAGATTTCGACCCGCGAGTGGGTTACTCCGCATTCAACAATTACGACCAAGCGAAACTAAAGCACCTCGGTCCTGCCTTCTTCACCAAGTTGCTGTACTTTTATAGCCACGACAGATTGTCGCGGACGACGAATACCCCACTGATTCTGGATCAGTATGTTGCTGCGTCGCTGAATTGGGACTCCTGGGGCTGGGGTTCCGCACAGTACGCCGGCTACATCAAATTGGTGGATCAAGTGCGTTCGCATCTCGACGCCGATCTACCTGGCGATGTCGTCGAGTACGTTCTCTTCAAGCATGGTCAGCGAGCGCATATGCGCGGATAAGTTAGGGAATAGGTGCATGCCTTCAGTTAACAGTTCAAACGACGACCCGTTGCGGCGAGCCATTTGGTCGATTTTTGACAGATTCCGAAACTACTCATCCGAAAAGGTAGCCGACGTTGCTCTACGCGAAGTTTTCGGCCTTTGGCTAGCTGCAGGAGACGGTAGCTCATGCAAACGGGAGCTCGAGCATAGATTCCAGAGCTATAAAGTAGCCGAACCGGAACTGGCGGATATCGTTAGGGCACATCTCGAAGATTTGGTTCGAGCGGTCAGCAAGCCAGGTGTATTCGCCGAAATCTTCGAACTGGTCCTTGAAGCCAGCCTGACTGTGTTGGGGAGAGCCCGACAGGAGTATCAGTCATCCGAAGTCCTGAACTCGTTCCTCGGTGAAATAATTGAACCTCCTGAGAGTGTTTTCGATCCTGCCTGCGGATTTGGTGGCACTCTTCTCTCAATGGGTGCGCCCAAGACCGCAAAAATTGTAGGGACTGAGCTCCACTCCGGATCTGCAGACGTCGCCGAAATGCGCCTACGGATACACGGCTATAAACATGTCGAGATCCGTTGCTCAAATTCTCTTACTGATGGGCCAACTGCGAAATGGGATCAAATCGTCGTTCAACCTCCCTTTGGGCTTCGTCCTAGCGCCAGCGAAGTTGATCCACGTCTGGTTCAGGGGCATTCGCCTCGAGGGCAGATAGACGGTGACAATGCCTGGCTCCGTTTGGTTGCCGATTCGATGGCCCCAGCAGGAAAAGCGGTCATCGTTGTGCCACAGCGATCGATAACTATTCAGGCTCGAAAATCAACGGCTATCAGCTACATCATCGAGAATGATTGGCTTGATGCATCGATTGCGATCCCTCCAGGGCTCATACCGGGGACACAAATTGGAGCGACAGTTCTGGTACTTGATCGTGACAAGTCAAGTCACAAGCGGGGAAAAGTGCTCGTATGCAATGCTGCTGACTTGGTCAGCAGGCATGTTAGCCCAAGTTCAACGGCGATCAAGGAATGGCTGTTGCAAGGGGTTACGCCCCAGACGCCAAATTGGCAGACCAGCATAATCGCCGCAGAGGAGCTACTGGTTCATGGGCCGTTACCCAGGCGATACCTTTCCGAGCCGCCTACTGAACAAACATTAAGACCCGAATCGCCTGGTCGATTCCTCTCTTCGGTCATTCTGGAGAACTTCAAGAGCATAAGCGAAGAGACTGAAATTCCGCTACGACCTCTTACCGTAGTTTACGGAAAAAATTCAGCAGGTAAATCGAGCGTTCTACAATCACTTCTGTTACTGAAGCAATCCGTTCACGCGAACGAATTCGCTGCGTCCGGTCAGGTTATTGACCTGGGCTCGTATGCCGGTGTACTAAATAACCACAATCGTGATAAAACGCTGAAAATTGGCGTGAAGTTTTCCTCTAATCCCAAGATCGATTCGGATCATGTTGTGCCCAGTCCGAGTGAAAATAGGTATGTATCTGTTGGGTGGAGCAACGTAAATTCGGCGTCGTCACAATTTCCGAGCAGCCTATGCGTGGGACTAGGTGAAAAGACTATTGAGTTGACGGGAAACTCCGACGAGCCGGACACGCTGAATCTTCCCACTGATGCCATTGAGACATTCGTAGGAACGACGTTTCAGGATCTCGCATACTACCCTCCAAATAAACCTACTAAAGGTGGTCAAGGAAAGAGACTTGCCCAAAAACTAAATCGGGAGAAAATATTCTCTATTCCGATCTCGCTTTCAAACCTGCGTTTGCACAGTATTTCTCGAAACATTGTGACTAAAATTTCCCATTTTGATTCGGATTTCAGGCGCGGCTTATATGGTTCGTATCTAAATCGTGGTCTAGCATATTGGTCTGCGGTGGGTGAAGAGTTATATAATCTGGTCAATCGTATGTCATATATAGGCCCATTGAGGCAATCTCCTTCAAGATTTAGCCATAGGGTTGAAGCTTCCGGCCGTTTGGACATGCCTTTCTACCTATTGGACAATGAATCCGAACGGATGGAAGTTTCGAGGTGGCTGTCTCGCCTGGGGACGAATTATGAGCTTGATGTTGTCAATCCGATTCGTCCGGAATATAGAGATGCTGTCGGTGACATGGCCTCTATGCTGTTGACTGATAGCCGGTCCGGCATACAAGTGACACCTGCTGATGTCGGATTTGGTATCTCTCAAGTTTTGCCTATCGTTACTGAACTGCTTGTGAGGATGGATTCGATTGTTTTGATTGAGCAGCCAGAAATTCATTTGCATCCCGCGATGCAGGCTGAACTTGCGGACTTGCTAATTGAATCGACATCGGCCTCGGGCCGAGCAAATCAAGTAATTGCCGAAACTCACAGTGAAACGCTGGTTCTCCGCGTGCAAAGAAGGATTAGGGAGGGAGTCCTGTCTTCTGACGACGTGGCGGTTTTATATGTAGATCAGAATCCTGACGGTACGGGATTTGTTCAGGAGCTAAGACTGGATTCGAGTGGTGAGTTTATCGACTCGTGGCCGAATGGCTTCTTTGACGAACAGTTTGACGAGATTTTTGGTGATATATGATGCTGATCAATCTTTCCCTCGCTCCAGAAGCAATTGGAGACATTTCTAAAGCCCGTAAGGGAATCGCCGCCAGGACTCTTCAGATGCATCTTTTTGAGATGATTAGAAGGTTCTGTGGAGTTGTTCAGATGAACGATAGTGAGGCTTTGAAGCTGGTTCAGTTTATCAGTTCTGAGGCGCTAACTACGGATGAAAAGAAGAACTGGCGTGAATTTCTGATTTATCTCCGTAAGCAAAGGCGATTCACCACAGCGACGCCACCAATAGACACAGATTTCGTTAAGTTGACGGACCCTATGATTGTTGCGTCGTTTCGTAGTGTGGCTCCAATTTTGGCAATCATTCCGGAAGTTGATTATGAGTCTATTTTTACCGATGAGGACGGTGTTCACTCGGCCAGTGACGATGTTGAATTTGTTACTTCGGTAACTGCTTCCTCTTCTGCTTTGGTTCAGAAGTTGGTTTCAATGGTCGATGATGGCGTATTTTCTGCAGGAACGCCGCGAGATGTTGTGTGGGAGGACCTGTTTGCTCCTCTGGCACGATCGAGTCATGAGATTGTCATTTACGATTCGTATTTATATAGCGAGATGTGGCGTAGATCCTCGGACTCGACACCAAGTAAAGAACATTTAGCGTGGTTTGTTGACAAGGTTGATTCGTCGGGAGGTGCGGTTCGTAGCATTTCTTTGGTTGGTGCGGCGGGTGATTCGAGAATTGGTGGATTGCCGAGTGATCCTGCTGCGATTGCAGATATGTTGTTTGAAAAATTTGATGGTAGGTTGACTGGTATTGATGAATTAAATTGTTTTGTGGTCGCTAATAGAAGAATTATGCATCATGACCGTCATATTGGATTTAGTTCTGGTCAGGTTATAGATTTGCCTGCCGGTCTCGACCGGCTTTCTCGTCCTAGACTACGTGATGTTATGAATTTTTCGTACCGTTATACACCGTCTTCTGTCCGCGAATTTCGTCGAACTTACGACTCGGCGGTTGAAGGCTCCAGTACTACGCTCTTTACTATAGTTAAATAGTATTCTTGCAGTTTATTCTATTTTGGTGATTCTGCCCTTTTTGCTTTTTTCGGAATTGAAGCTAATGGTGTAATTCCTCTTTGATTGGTTGTGTAGAAATTCGTCGCAAACTCGATTAACGTATGTGTTCTGTTCGAGATCGCGCGGCTTGCGGGCCAGATCACCTCAACAGCAACCGGCTCGACTGCCGGCTCAATTTCCTTCACCACCAGCGGATACCCCTCATAGCTCGAAGTATTGTTGAGCCGCTGCACCAGCACTCCGTACCCAAGTCCGCGTCCCACGAGAGTCCGCACCACCTCGTAGCTGGTCGTTCGGTGGCGGATCTTCGGCTGCAGGCCGCGGGCAGTGAACATCGACAGCGTGTGCTGGCTCGACGGGGGAGAGTCGAGGAGGATCATGTCCCTCTCCACTAAGTCCTCAAGGCGAACCATCTCTCGTGAGGCGAACGGGTCATCGGCCGCCAGGATGACATGCGCCGGTTGTGCAAAAAGCTGCGCGTGGTTGGGCGTTCCCGGGATGAGCGTCTCATAGACGAAAGCCACATCGATCTCACCTGACTCCAGTTTCCCCGCCAGCTTGTCCTGCGTCGTCTCGACGATCTCCAGGCTCACCCGTGGATGCTGCTCGCCGAACTCGGCCAATAGTACCGGCAGGATCATCGGCGCCAGCGTCGGATAGCAGCCGATGGTGATCGGCCCCGCCAACTCGCCATCGCTGGTCTTGAGATCACGCTCGAGTTCATTCGCCTCATTGATGAGACTTGTCGCCCGTGCCGCCACCTGCTTGCCCGCCGCCGTCAGCACCAGACCATGCGCCTTCTTCCGGATGCACAGCTGTGCACCCATCTCATGCTCGAGTGCAGTGATTGAGTCGGAGATCGCCGAGGACGAGACGTGCAGCTCGGCCGCCGCAGCCGAGATCGTACCCAAGCGAGCCGCCGTGACGAGATACGAAAGCTGGCGCAATGAGAAGTTCGGGACCTGGTCAATGTACATATCCGCTTTTCCGGACTAGTAGTCAGATTAATTCCGCTTTTCCTTTTATATCACTCGTCGCACACTGGACTGTGAACGCAGTCACACCGACTGCAAAAGACAACAGCATCACGAACTCAACGATGAGGGGGAGACGACGATGACTTCCGGGCTCCACATGAACACGAACCAAGCGACCACCTCGGCGCCGGTGGCGGACTGGGTGACCATTCCGGAACTCTACGAGGATCCGTTCCCGATCTACGAACGACTCCGTGCCGAAGGCGGCGTCCACTGGGTGCCCGCAGTCAACCGCTACCTCATCACCAGCTACGACGCCGTCAGTGCCACCGAACACAACCAGGAGATCTTCTCCGCCGACGAAGAGGGCTCCCTGCAGATCCGCGCCATGGGCCACTCCATGCTCCGCCGCGACGACCCCGAACACTACGAACAGCGCCGCGCGTGGCAGACCGTCCTCAAACCCGGCTACGTCAAACGCGTCTGGACGAAGATGTACCGCGAAGTCGCCGAGGACCTGCTGACCAAACTCATCGACAAAGGCCCCGGCGCCGACCTCATCTGGGACTTCGCCGCGCCTTACGCCGCCGAGACCCTCCGACGCATGCTCGGCCTCTACAACGTCGACCAATCCGACCTCCAGCGCTGGTCCCAGACCCTCATCGACGCCACCGGCAACTACGCCGACGACCCCGAGGTCTGGGCCAAGGGCGAGAAGTCCTTCAACGAAGTCGACGCAGCCCTGGACGAGATGCTCGAATACCACCTCACCCACCGCGACGACTCGCTCATCTCCGGACTGCTGTCCATGCCCGGCGACATCATGCCGATCGAGAAGATCCGCGCGAACATCAAGATGACCATCGGCGGCGGACTCAACGAACCCCGCGACGCCCTCGGCGTGGCAGCCCTGGCCATGTTCCACCACCCCGAACAGCGCACCGCCGCCATCGCCAACCTCGCACTGTGGCCGACCGTGTTCGAAGAGACCATCCGCTGGATAGCCCCCATCGGCATGTACTCCCGCCAGACCACCCAGGACACCGTGTTCGCCGGCACCCACCTGCCCGCCGGCGCGAAACTGGGCATCTGCGTGCTCTCGGCCAACCGCGACGAAACCATCTGGGACCGAGCCGATCAGTTCGACATCCACCGCGAAGCCAAACCCCACCTGGCCTTCAGCAAGGGCGTCCACGTATGCCTGGGCAACTGGGCGGCAAGAGCCGAAATCGCCGAGGTGGCCCTGCCCCTGCTGTTCAACAGCCTCGAAGGTCTCGCCATCGATGAGACCCAGGAAACCCGCGTGGGCGGCTGGGTCTTTCGCGGAATGCTCAACCTCCCCGTCACCTGGTCCAAGGCCAGCGACGGACCCAACTACGGGGTCGCAGCCAGCGGGGGAGCCGCCTCGGCAGGGGAATCGACATCAGCCGAAGGGAAGGGACCGAAAGTGGCGGTCATCGGTGCCGGACCGGCCGGCTGCTTCAGCGCGAAGGAGATCCTGCGCCAGGTGCCCGGATCCACCGCCGACGTCTACGACCGGCTGCCCGTTCCCTACGGACTGCTGCGCTACGGCGTCGCCGCCGACCACCAGGGCACCAAATCCGTGTCCACCCAGTTCGACCGCCTCTTCGCCGATCCCCGGGCGACGTTCATCGGCAATACCGACCTGGGCGCCGACGTGACCATGGACGAACTCAAAGCCAACTACGACGCAGTGGTCCTCGCCAGCGGTCTCTCCCACGACCGTCCCCTCGACATCCCCGGCACCGAGCTCAAGCACGTCTACCGAGCCGGCACCATCACCCGCCTGCTCAACGGCCACCCCGACGAAATCGACGCCGATTCGTCCCTCGCTGAACCTCTTGTGCTCGGGTCGCGGGTCGCCGTCGTCGGACAGGGCAATGTCGCCATCGATATCCTCCGCCTGCTCACCTGCCAGTCGGAGACGCTCGAGGGCAGCGACATCGATGACTTCATCCACGGCTCGCTGCGAAGCGACATCGCCCGCATCGACGTCATCGGCCGCTCCGAACCACGTGCCGCGAAGTTCGACCCCGTCATGATCCGCGAGCTCGCCCGCGTGCCGGGACTGACCCATGTGCTCCATGGAGTCGATCTGGACTCGGTTCCCGTCGGCAAGGACGCGAAGCTCGACGCGCTGCGCGATCTGCTTGATCCGGCGAATCGGGCTGGTGGTGGCTCGGATCAGGGCGATGCTGCGGGGAAGGAGATTGAGCTGCACTGGTGGTTCGCGAGCACCCCGGAACAGCTCTCTGGGTCCTCTGTCGGTGGCTCGTCGTCTTCGGACCCGGCTGGTGCTGTCGCCGGCATCGACTTCACCCATGCTGGTGAGAAGGTTCACCTGGATGTGGACTCGGTCATTACCGCCATCGGCTTCGTCCGCGACCCGATGACAGTCGCGAAGCAAGGCATCTGCCCCGTCTCGCCCATCCCCGCCGACGGGAAGATCAGCGACGGCCTCTTCGCCATTGGCTGGCTCAAGGGCAACGGCCGCGGCACCATCCCCGACCAGCGCACCGACGCTCGCGCCTTGGCCGCGACCATTGCCGCCGAGGTGACCGCAGGGTCGATCTCGACCGGTGCACCAGGCATCGACCCGCATGAAAACGCCACCGACTTCAACGGGTGGCGCCGGATCGACCTCAAGGAGCGCCTCGGCGCCGGTGTCGGACGGTGCCGCGCCAAGATCAGAACTCGAGCAGAGCTGCTGGATGCTGCACGGGACGACAGCCTCGACGAGCAGCTCACGGTCGCCTCGGCGAGTGCCGCGAAGGATCTGACACCGGGAGTGCCAGTGACCATTCTCTTCGGCACGGAATCAGGCAACGCAGAACTCGTCGCCGAGGAACTGGGCACGTTCCTGGGTGAGCGTTCGGACCTGGAGATCTCCGATCTGGCAACGGTGTCTCCAGGGGACTTGGACCCGGAACGGTTCTACCTGCTCGTGAGTTCGACGTATGGGGACGGTGACGTCCCCAGCTCGGCCACACGGTTCTACGGTGAGCTGAGAGCATCGGACGTCGACCTCGGGGGAGTGCGATTCGCCGTGTTCGGGATGGGCGATGCCAGCTACACAAAGACGTACTCGCGCGGCAGTGAGCTGCTCACCGAAGCACTCGAGGCTCGCGGCGCAACCAGAGTTGGCGAATACGGTCGTCACGACGCTGGGGGACCCGTGCCCGCAGCGGAGGCCGCCAGCGAATGGGCGGAAGGAGTGCTGACGAACCTGACCACGGAACTCGTGCGGGCCTGAGCCGGGCCGTACCTCTGCATCACTGCTGATACACCGCGAACGACACAACACATCAGAACAAGGACGTTCATATGACTGCTACTACCCAAACAACGCCGCCGGCGCAGAAGAAGAACCAGCGCAAGGTTGCCTTCGCCGCGCTCATCGGAACGACGATCGAATGGTACGACTACTTCACGTACTCGACAGCCGCGGCCCTGGTGTTCGCGCACCTGTACTTCGCACCTGCGGGGGAGGGCGTGGGCCAGTTGCTCGCATTCGCGACGATCGGGATCTCGTTCCTGTTCCGGCCCGTCGGCGCATTCCTGGCCGGGCACTACGGGGACAAGCTGGGTCGTCGGTTCATCCTCGTCGTCACTCTTATCACGATGGGAGTGGCCACAGCGCTCATCGGCGTCATTCCCACCTACGAGACGATCGGCGTGACCGCACCGATCTTGCTCATCCTGCTGCGGATCCTCCAAGGACTTTCAGCCGGTGGCGAATGGGGCGGTGCGGCACTGCTGGCCGTTGAGCATGCCGACGATTCGAATCGTGGCCGGGCAGGATCGTATCCGCAGTTGGGCGTGCCGTTGGGCATGCTGCTGTCATCGGGCGTCATTGCTCTGATGACCGGCGTTATCTCACCAGGGGAGGCGTTCATGGAGTGGGGCTGGAGGATTCCATTCCTGCTCTCGGTGGTACTCATCGGCGTCGGCTACTGGGTGCGCCGGTCTGTGGAGGACACTCCAGTGTTCCAGGAGATGAACGCCGAGGCGGCCAAGCGCAAGGCCCCGATCCTCGTGCTGCTGAAGAAGCATCTGCCCTTGGTGCTGGTCGCTGCACTGATCTTCGCGGGCAACAATGCCAGCGGTTACATGACGACCGGTGGATTCGTCACGAAGTATGCGACCACCGATGCGGTGGGCTTCTCCCAGACTGACGTGCTGCTGGCGATCACGTTCGGCTCGTTCGTATGGCTAGTCTCGACGGCGGTCTCCGGCGTGCTTGCTGACCGCATTGGGCGGGTGCGGACCTATGTGATCGGGTTCGTGATTCTCATTGCCACGGCATTCCCACTGTTCTGGCTCATCGACACCGGTTCTCTTGGATTGATGTACCTGTCTCTCGGCATCTTCTCGATCGGCCTGGGGCTGTCGTACGGCCCGCAGGCGGCACTCTACGTCGAGCTGTTCCCAGCATCGATCCGGTTCAGCGGCGTAGCGATCTCCTACGCGTTGGGTGCTGTCATCGGCGGCGCCTTCGCCCCGACGATCGCGCAGGCCCTGCTACAGGCGACCGGAACGACGGCTTCGGTGTCTGTCTACCTCGTCGGAATGTCCGTGATCTCGCTGATCGCTGTGTCGCTGGTGCGTGACCGGAAGGGGATCGACCTGTCTGTGGGCAATGAGGCGGAGCAGAGCGTTGGGGTCTGGCGGTTTGGGACAAAACGAGCATAGCGGCAAAGATGGACGCGTTCCAGAAAGAAGCCTATGCCAAATCCTCCGCTAGTTGCATTTGACGCGACAGACGGCAAGCGCAGGAGTTGAGTCAAAGCGTAAGTTTTCTTTTAATTCGCGTTCTTTTCGTAATGCGATTTCTCCGCCTCCAGTAAGAATATATGAAACAGAACCCAGCCAAGGTAATAGCTGACTTCAGCAATAGGAGAGAAAATTCTTCACTTTCCGGGAAGTACTTTTGATTATCAAGAACGAGATAGTGGTAGATGTCGATGGAAGATAAGTTGTCGAAATCGTCGGCAGGACGCTCTTCTCCATTGAATCGGTTCTCGATTTTATGAAACATTCTATTCGGAGAGGCGAAAGCGCTAAATGCAGTAGCTATGCATGAGATGGCGGATACTATGGTAAAGATAATTTCCCGATAAAGCAAGTTAGTGAAGTGAGAGAAGAATCGTCTGATTGTTAGGAGCATCCCTAGTGATAATCCGACAGCACCTCCAAGGAACGAAGTTGATACTAGAGTTTGAGGTTCGATCACAACAAGATAGTCGCGAACGGAGACACGAAAGAAGGTCGACATTAATACCGAATGGAACAAGGGTGAGGCGGCACCAAGTAGGATCCCAGCTAAAGTGCCAACTCCGATGCATGTTCCCAGATCTGTAACTATTTCGCGTAGAGAGATCATGCGAAGTTTCGCGAAACAATCAGGTAGTAGAAAACTGGCCAATTTCGATAGAACCGTTACGGCAGCAATAAAAACTATCCAAAAATAGATAATCCCAGGTCCGTAAATTCCGGTGGTAAGAGCAGCTTGCGATCTCACGATGTTTGCTGGAAGCGTGTCGGTTCCAGCAACATACACGACAAATATAAATGCGACTGACAAGGCGATCAGCAGCGCTATCGATATGCTTGCTATCATGTATATCCAATATAAAATTGTAACGATGGAAACTTTTCTTCCGCTCGTTTTGGATTGGTAGTGCAAATATATTCGGTAGTGATTAAATGGAATAGGAGAAACAGGGTTCCAGCCGTGGGGTGCTATGATTTGTGATGCCTCACTGGTGCTTCTTCTAATTTTATCTATTATTGCATCGTAATTCCATCTGACGACATCATTCCATGTCGCATGTGTGTCGTTTCCGGTATAGCGAGAATGCATGACCGCAAAGTCCATAACCATAAGAAGCAAAAGGCTCAATATGGCGAGAGGCCCGAGGATACTCAATGATAGAAAGTCCACATAATTCATTAGAGTAAGCGATGTAAGGGCCAGCATCGCATAGCTGGCGAGTCTGAGTCGTCTGCCCTGATAAGGGTACTTCAACATTCTTTCGACGGCTCTCCTGGTGGTTAAGATGTCTAAATGCAAACTTGCTGGATCCTTTCTCCCGGAAAGCTATCTCCGATACTATTCGCGCGGAGTAGGCTTTTCCGTATTAACCCGAAGTGCAGTTCCTATTCTCGCCCGCACTACGGTCACAGCGATGTTCACGCGGTTGCTGGTGTCCAGCTTGATGTTGATGCGGTTGAGATGCGTCTTCACGGTGGCGGTGCTCATAAAGATGGAATCGGCGATCTCCTGGTTCGACAGCCCCTGAGCCACGAGGACCGCGATCTCAAGCTCCTTCGCGGTGAGATCAGCCAGAAGCTCTGTCGCCTCGCGCTGCTGACGCTGATCCTGGCCCGTCGTCACCTTAGAGATCAGCTGCTGCATCGACCTCGGGGAGAGAATCGGCTCGCCAATATGGACCTTGCGAATGGACTCTGCCAAAGCCACCGGAGCGACGTCCTTGAGCAGGTAGCCGGCCGCACCGGCCTCGAGGGCGCGGAAGAGATAGTCATCGGTGTCGAAGCTCGTCAGTGACACGACCTTGGGTGGACGCACACTGTTGACCAGCCGCTCAATTGCCTCGATCCCGCCGATGCCTGGCATACGGATATCCATGAGCACGACATCAGGGAAATGCAGTGCCACCTTCTCCAGCGCCTCTTCACCACTCGACGCAGTCCCGACGACTTCGATGCCTTCGGCGGCCTGGAGGATTCCCCGGATCCCGGTGAGAACCATCGCATCATCATCGACGACGAGCACACGGATCGGGGCAGCATTCTGGGTCATGATCGACACATTACCCGAGGGCTATGACACCGATAGTCCAGTCGTTCAGCTCCGGTGTGCGAAGGGCGGAAGTTTCGCGTCGACGACGAACGATCCTTCGCGGACCCCAATGAAGATCTCACCCTCGAGCATCGCCACTCGCTCCTGAATTCCCGCGAGCCCGGCACCTGATCCCGTCGATGACAGATCCCACTGACCGGTGGGGTGTGACGAACCCACGCGGGGCGCGGACGTCGGGTAGGGCGGAATGCAGGGAGCCGCCTCGGCGACGGAATTGGCTGGTGGTTGGAAGCGATTGGTCGACGGCGGCATGGGATTCGCGACGACGACATGTGCGCCCAAGTCTGCCGAGACCGTGACCTCGAGGGTGACCGGGGTACCCGGCGCGTGCTTCATCGCATTCGTCAGCGACTCCTGGACGATGCGATACACCGCACGATCGAGGACCGTGGAGGCAGACTCGACATCCTGGATGACGATCGAGGGGCGAATGATCGTGCCGGTGGACTGCACCGAGGCGACCAGCTGGGGGATCGAACGCATGGACGCTTGGCTCGGGGGAGTCGAGGCCTCCTTCTGCGGGCCGGGATTGGCCAACGTTCCCTCGCGGACTCCGCCGACCAGATGGCGCAGATCTTCCATGGACGCGTGCGCCTCATGACGCAGCGCAGATGCGGTTGAGGCGACATCGGCATCATCCTTGCTCCCGACCTCGAGGGCACCGCTGTGCAGGGAGATGACCGAGAGCCGGTGGGAGAGCGTGTCATGGAGCTCGCGGGCGAGGAGTTCACGTTCGGACTGGCGGGCAAGCTCGGCGGAGAGGGAATCATTGCGTTGGGTCTCACGCGCAGCGATCGTCTCGACGGCTTTCATCCGTTTGGTCCGGCGCAGCAGGGCACCGACGCCGAGGCTGATGCCGAGTCCGATGACCGCCGAGGCGATGGTCACGAGGGTGATGGCCAGTAGCGCATCGGCCGGGGGAGCGGGAGCGTCGAGGTTCGTCATCTGCTCGGCGTCGGGCAGGAACAGGATGGCGAAGGGATTGAGCTGGACCGGTGACAGGCACATGCGCACTGTAGATGCGATGACCAGGACCGATGCCACCGCCGAGGCGACGATTGCCTGCCGCTTGGATGCGCGGATGACGAGGTGGAAGAGCCCGATAAGCAGCAGGAGCGCATCACCCCACCCGGCCGTGAGCAGTGCGCCGGCGATGAAGGGAACCCACGGCCACTTGTGCCGGAGGAAGACTGTTCCCCACACGGGCACGAGGAGGAGTACGGCCAGCATCCCCGTGTTGCTGATGATGCCGTCGGCGAAGGCCCAGGTGTTCGACGTCAGCGCCATCACCGAGGTGAAGAGTCCGAAGAGGAAGAGGACCACACCGATGGCGATGCTCACGGCGATGCGCACCCACTGGGGAACCCGGCGCCGCCGTGGGCGGGGGAGGTTCTCAGGGCGCTGCTGAGGAAATGGTTGACCTGACACACATGAATAGTAGCCGCGGGCTCTGACATGCGTAGTCCACCGATCGGGTGGACCGACTCAACCGATCGGCTAGACAGTTAGAGCCTATGGGTGGACGTGGAAATCGTGGCTACCCGCGAGGCTTGATGAGTCAGCACGTCACAGCCTTTCAAGGAGCATCATGTCCAACCCACACGCACCCCAGAACCCCGGTCAGCCCCAGCAGCCCGGTCCTCAGCAATCCGGCCCCCAGCCGACGGGCCCACAGCAGTGGGCACCGCAGTACGCACAGTCCGGCCCCAACCAGCCCGGGGCGTACGGTGCGGGCACCGGCTCCCTCACTTCGGGGTCATTCCCGCAGGACGGCTCGGCACAGGGGTACCCCGGGGCACAGCCCGGTTACCCGGGTGAGCACCCACGGCAGCAGGGCTACGTCGGCGGTCCCTATGGGCAGAAGCCGGCGAAGCAGAAGAAGCCCCTGCTCAAGCGCTGGTGGTTCTGGCTCCTCGTCATCGTCGTCATTGCGATGATCAGCGCGTTGAGTGGCGGCGGAGAGGACACAGCCGATGAAGCCGGTGCCTCTTCTGCACAGGAAGAGAAGGCCGCGGGCAGCGAGCAGAAGGATGAGAAGGCACCTGCCGACGAAGGCGGGGACGATCCGGCGGCTGCGGCCGAGCACGGCATTGGTGATGCGGTGGCGGCTGACGGCTGGGAGATCACCGTCGGCAAGGTCGAAGACGGTGTAGCATCGGTCGGCGACGAGTACATGGGCGTCGAGGCTCAGGGACAGTTCGTCACGGTGGCGCTGTCGGTGAAGAACACCGAGTCTGCACCGGACTACTTCTTCGAAGACAACATCAAGCTCGGCGATGACGCGGGCAACACCTACTCAGCCGATTCCGAAGCCGGGATCTACGTCGATGAGAGCTCGATCCTCTTCCTCGAAGAGATCAATCCCGGCAACACCGCCGAGGGTGTGCTGTTCTTCGATGTGCCAGAGGACATCAACCCCGATCGGCTCACCTTCGAAGGCGGCATCTTCTCCGACCCGATCGAGATCTCGCTGAAGTAGAGACGTAGGTAGCCATTGTTCTGAGATGGTGTTGTGGAGGGGAAGCGGTTCGGTCCAATACCGAATCGCTTCTCTCGTTTTGTGTTCCTCACCCGGCTGAACTATTAACAATGGGTACCTTCTCGGCGCTGTCACCAGTGAGTTTGCGTTTCGTGCAATGAAAGCATGCGAAGTCCGCGTTTCTGTTCAGTGACCCAGATCACTGGAGTTCCTAGTGTCGTCAGTAGCTAGATCAATGACGATTCAAGGAGCGCATGTCACATGGATAAAGTGTATTCATCCCCGGTCGACGTCGTGAAGGACATTCCTTCCGGCGCATCCCTCGCTGTCGGAGGCTTTGGCCTCGTCGGAGTCCCCATCACCCTCATTCGCGCACTACGCGACCTCGGTGTTGGCGACCTTGAAGTGATCTCCAACAATTGCGGCGTCGACGACTGGGGCCTGGGCGAGATTCTAAGTACCGGGCAGATCACCCGTATGGTCGCCTCCTACGTCGGTGAGAATAAGGAATTCGCTCGCCGGTACTTGGGCGGAGAGCTTGAACTCGAATTCTCGCCACAGGGAACCCTTGCCGAACGGATGCGCTGCGGCGGAGCCGGAATCCCTGGCTTCTACACCGCTTCCGGCGTCGGTACTGTGGTTGCCGACGGCGGCCTGCCCTGGCGTTATGACGACAGTGGCAACGTTCTCGTCGAATCTCCTGCCAAGGAGACCAAGCAGTTCGACCACTTCGGTTCCGGACTCACCTACGTCCTCGAAGAAGCGATCGTCCCTGACTTCTCCCTCGTCAAAGCCGCTAGAGGTGACCGCCACGGCAACCTCGTTTTCGAGAAAGCCGAACGCGCCTTCAGTCCTGTCGTCGCCACATGTGGACGCATCACCATCGCAGAAGTCGAAGAGCTCGTCGAACCCGGAGAGATTGATCCGGACGATGTCGATATCCCCGGAATCTACGTTCACCGCGTAATTGCACAGACCGCCGAGGTGGCCCGCGAGCTTCCCATCGAGAAGCTCAAGACCCGCCCCCGCGCAGCAGCCTGATTTTCACAGTTCACCAGAAAGGACATCAAGAACATCATGAGTTGGACTCGCAACGACATGGCCGCCCGCGCGGCAAAGGAACTTCCAGCTGGCGGATACGTCAACCTGGGGATCGGTCTTCCCACGCTCATCCCGAACTATCTGCCCGACGGCATCGAGATCGTCATGCACTCAGAGAATGGGATCGTCGGCGTCGGCCCGTATCCCTTTGAGGGCGATGAAGATCCCAAACTCATCAACGCTGGCAAAGAGACCGTGACCGTACTTCCAGGTGCTTCCTACTTCGACTCCTCAATGAGTTTCGGTATGGTCCGCGGCGGCAAACTCGACGTCACCGTTCTGGGCGGAATGCAGGTCTCGACCACCGGCGACCTGGCGAACTGGACCGTACCCGGAAAGATGATCAAGGGCCCCGGTGGAGCGATGGACCTGGTCCACGGAGCCAAACGCGTCATCGTCCTTATGGAGCACCTGACCAAGGACGGTGACCACCGAATCCTCGAGGAGTGCACTCTGCCGCTGACCGGAATGGGTGTCGTCTCCATGGTCATAACGAACTTCGGAGTCATGGACGTTACTGACGACGGACTCGTCCTCCGTGAGGTCGCCGAAGGTCTGAGTGTCGACGACGTCATCGCCGGTACTAGAGCCCCACTCATCATCGATCCGGCACTGACAAGAATGGCACAAGCACCCGCCAGCGCTGCTGCTGCAGAAGCCAAGCGAATTCGTGAAGGAGAGTTCGTATGAAAGGCGCGACGATCGTCGGAGCACACGAACTTCCCCCGCAGCGAACTACCCCAGGGGTGACAAGCCTCGAGATGATCGCTCGGGCCGGCCGAGCCGCCGTGCTCGATGCCGGGCTCACTCCCAAGGACATCGACGGACTGATGATCGGCCCGCAAGTGGGCGAGACACCTCAGCATGCACCGGCAGCACTCTCCGAATACCTGGGCCTGCAGCCCCGCTTTGCCGACATTGTCGATCTGGGTGGTGCTTCGGGGCCGGGGATGGTCTGGCGTGCCGCAGCTGCCATTGCGGCAGGAATGGCCGACACTGTCCTCTGCGTCCTCGGGAATGCCCGCGATACCGAACGGGTCCCGCGCTCGCCTAATCGGAACCCGATCCGCGAATTCGACGTTCCTTACGGAGCCAGCGGAGCCAATCAGGCCTACGCAATGGTTGCTCAAGCGCACATGGCCGAATTTGGCACAACCGCCGAACAGCTGGCACAGGTTCCGGTCAAGCAGCGCCAGAATGCGATGCTCAACCCGAATGCGGTCTTCCACGGCAAGGAGATCACCGTCGACGACGTTCTGTCCTCGCCCGTGGTGATGTCCCCACTGCATCTGCTCGAAGTCGTCATGCCCTGCGGCGGTGGAGCCGCTGTAGTCGTGACCTCAGCCGATCGCGCCACGGATCTGCGCCACGATCCGGTGCACCTCCTCGGCGCCGGGGAAATGGTGACCCACCGTGCGCTGAGCCAGGCACCGCGACTGACCACGTCGCCCCTGGCCCCAGCGATCGATCAAGCGTACCGGATGGCTAACGTGCGAGCTGGGGATCTCGACTTCCTCTCAATCTATGACTGCTATTCCATCGTCGTCGCCGAAACCGTTGAGGACGCTGGATTCTGCCCCAAGGGCGAAGCGGGAGCCTGGCTCGACGAAGCTGACTTCTCAATCACATCCCAGCTGCCGATCAACCCGCATGGAGGTCAACTGTCCACAGGACAATCAGACTTGGCTGGTGGCATGGGTCACCTCGTCGAAGCCGTCCTGCAGCTGCGAGGCGATGCCGACGGCAGACAGATTGACGACCCCGAGCTTGCCCTGGTCACCGGTAACGGCGCGACACTCAGTGAGGAAGTCGCACTCGTCCTCGGGAGCTCACGCGCATGACAACAGGAACTGGAGCACGAGACATGAAAGACGAGCCACAGGCAATGACGGCGAACGCGAGCGGTGCTGGCACCACCCCGGCGATTCGTCGTCCGGGGCTGGTCACGACACCGCTGTCCCAACCATTTTGGGACCTCGCGAACGACGGAAAATTCGCCATCCAGAACTGCGTCGACTGCGGACACCGACAGCACTACCCGCGCAACATCTGCATCAATTGCTGGTCCGAGAAACTTACATGGATGGCGGCGGGCGGCACCGGCACTGTTTGGACGTTCACCGTCGTCGAGAAGCCTGGGCACCCTGCCTGGGCTCCCGAGACCCCGTACGTGATCGCCCTTGTCGAACTGGACGAGGGACCCCGGGCGATGACCCGGATCGTCGACTGCTCACCCGCCGAGGTAGCTGTCGGAATGGCGGTCACGCTACAACCGACGTGGGATGAGCAATTGGAACAGACGCTACTGAATTTCGCACCAGCCGCTTCCGAATAAGCGAACAATTAACCGGGACAAAACGGGCCCGGCTGACAAGGAGGTCAGGAAATGGAAACTGCGAATACCAACACCACGCTCCCTGAGAAAACGCCGGAGAACGCCCGACGTGCGAAATGGGCGAGCTTCGTCGGCACCGCAATCGAATGGTACGACTTCTATCTCTACGGCACGGCTGCCGCCCTAGTCTTCAACCAAGTGTTCTTCACGGACTTCGACGGACCTACGGGCACCCTGCTGTCACTCATGACATTCTCCGCTGGGTTCATCGCCCGTCCGATCGGCGGAATCGTCATGGGGCATTTCGGTGACCGGATCGGACGCAAGTCAATGCTCATCCTCTCGCTCATGACGATGGGCATAGCGACTACCCTCATCGGGTTCCTGCCGACCTTCGCCACAATCGGGGTGTGGGCTCCCATCTTGCTCGTGACGCTGCGCGTAGTCCAAGGCTTCGGCGTCGGAGGGGAATGGGGTGGTGCAGTTCTCGTCGCCGTTGAGAACGCACCTAAGACCCACAAGGGCCTCGCCGGTTCCTGGCCGCAGGTCGGAGTACCGGTCGGTTTGTTCTTGGCCAATGCCGTGTTTATGGTTACCAACCTCATAATCGGACCGGAGGCATTCGTTGCATGGGGCTGGCGCATCGGATTTCTCGGATCAGCACTTCTCATCGCAGTCGGTCTCATCATTCGCCTGAAAATGGAGGAGACTCCCGACTTCGCAGAGGTCAAGGAGACCGAGGTTATCGCGAAATTCCCTGTCGCTGACCTACTCCGGACCCAATGGCGCCGGCTCATCGTCGCCTCTGGCGTAAAGATTTCGCAAAACGCGATCTTTTACATCATCACTGTTTTCACACTGACCTACGTGGGTGAGACCTTGGGCATGTCGGATGATGTCGCGTTGGGCGGAGTGATGGTCGCCTGTGTCGTCAGCGTATTTACCCTCATGCTATTCGGGTGGGTCTCCGATCAATACGGACGTCGGCGCACATACCTCTTCGGAGCTATCGCCTCAGCACTCTTCGCCTTCCCGATGTTTGCACTTCTCGACACCCGCAACATTGTGCTCATTGCCTTGGCGATCATCATCGGATTCGTCTTTCACGATGCGATGTATGGTCCGCAAGCAGCATTCATGTCTGAGATGTTCGATACGAAGATCCGGTACACCGGCACCTCGTTGAGTTACCAACTGGCTTCGACAGTTGCAGGGGCCGTATCTCCGGTGCTCGCCGTGTACCTTCTGCAGGTGGCCAACGGACGTCCGTGGCTGGTCGCCCTCTACATGATCGGTGCGAGCATCATCAGCATTGTCGCGACACTCGCTGCGCCTGAGACGCACGTCGGCAATCGACGCATCGCGAAGCTGTCGGAGAAAGCGAAGATTTCGGCAGGTGAGAGCGCGAACGATGCATCGAATGCGAGCGGTATCACGAATACGGTCGACGCCGGAGCTGCTTCGGTAACTCCGGTTTCCCCGCCGAGCTCGGCGTCACCTGCACCTGTGGTTTCACCTTCACCTAAGGTGACTGAGCTGAAGTGACGAACAGGGCACGGAAGTGGCGGCAGATGCTGCTGTTGGCAGCCGTTGAAGTCCTGGGCCTCACGGTCTGGTTCTCAGCCACAGCAGTGTCGCCGGCGCTACAAGCCGAATGGCAGATTGGTTCGCTGTCGGCAGTCTGGCTCACAGCCTCGGTACAGGTCGGATTCGTCGCTGGCGGGATCACCTCGGCGCTGCTGACGCTTGGCGACAGGTTCAGGCCGCAGCTCGTCATGGGAATCTCGGCCTTCGGAGCTGGACTCGCGACAGCGATTCTGGCACTTGCTGCAAATGGCCTGTGGCAGGCCATCGTGCTCCGTTTCCTCACCGGGGTGTTCCTTGCCGGGCTCTATCCGATCGGCATGAAGGTGATGTCTAGCTGGGCATCACCACGGCAGCGGGGGACAGCATTCGGAATTCTGCTCGGAGCGCTGACTTTGGGCTCGGGAATGCCACACCTGATATCCGGGCTCGCGGAAGGTCTGCCATGGAGGCTGATCCTGCTGATCGCGGCCTGCATCACCCTGGTCGCCGGATTCATCGCCCTCGCATGGGTTCGGCCTGGACCGCTGGCAGCCGCAAAGACTGCGAGGCCCAAGATCAGCCATGCTTGGGCGGGATTCAGCTCGCGCAGTCCGCTGCTGGCCAATCTCGGCTATTTCGGACACATGTGGGAACTCTACGCACTCTGGACCTGGTTGCCGACCTTCCTGCTCATGAGCCACCGCGCTCACGGAGGCGGCACGAGCGCGATCCAAATCGGAACAGAGTCCTTCATCGCCATCGGCGTGGCTGGGCTTGCCGGATGCCTGCTTGGCGGATGGCTTTCCGACAAGGTCGGTCGCAGCGCGGCTGCGGTCGCCGCACTGGTAGTCAGCGGACTGTGCTGTCTGTTTTCTCCGCTTATGTACACGGTCACCGGTCCAATCATGCTCGTCTTCCTCATCATCTGGGGCAGCTCGGCCATCGCAGACTCCGGTGTCTTCTCGACCTCGCTGAGTGAAAGCGTTGACGCGAGGTACGTCGGCACCGCGCTGACAGCGCAAACGACCGTCGGCTATCTCATCACTGTCACCACCATCCAAATCGTTCCGTTGGCGGCGAACCTCACGGGATGGCAGTTTGCCTTCCTGATTCTGGCGCCCGGACCGGTTGTAGGAGCGATCGCCATGTACTTACGCCGAGGCATAAATAGTTCGCACGATGTTTCTGTTACGCCAGATTCGCCTGAACAGTCACTGAATCGATGAGGAGCGAACTGAAAAGCTTGAGGAATACGGAACTCGACGACTCATTAACATTCCAATCCGCAAACCTGATGTGCACCACTCCGGCTCGCACCAATCGAAGGAGATATAAACATGGCCACTGAGACCCGCACCCCGCTGACCGTTGGACAGGTCGCTGAGCTCTCGCGCGAAGTCACCAGCGACGACATTGTCAAGTTCACAGACATCAGCGGCGACCGAAACCCAGTCCACTACGACGAGGCCGCAGCTAAGTCCACGAAGTTCGGTGAGATCGTTGTCCAAGGCGGAATCACGAGCGCAATCCTTAATGCTGTTGTTGCCGAGGAGCTGCCCGGACCGGGCACTGTATTCCTCAACGTCAATTGGGACTTCAAAGCCCCAGTACGTCCAGGTGACACGATCACCGGACGTGTTGAGGTACTCGAAGCCAGAGAAGACAAGCCCGTCACTAAGATCAAAACGCAGGTGCTACGCGACGACGGCACTGTCGTCCTCGACGGAACCGCTGTCTGTTTCACGATGTCCTTCGACTGACATCGACGCGCTGTCCCAACTTCAATCATCATTTCATTCGCTGCTTCATAGAATCCTACTTCGACTGAATGCAATTCGGCAGTCTGTTATCCGTCTGACCCAAATCTTTCTGAGGAGAGCAAATGTCCAATGATCCGCGTACTCCCGTGCTCGTCAGTGCCGCTCGAACCCCGGTCGGCAAGTTCAACGGTGCACTCAAAAATATCGATCCCCTTGATCTCGGCGGAGTGGCCGTCGCCGCAGCGATGGACAGAGCAGGGGATGTCATCCCTGACCATGTGATTATGGCCAACATCATCCAGGCCGGGAACGGCCAGAACCCTGCGCGGTCGGCTGGGCTGCGAGGTGGGGTGCCGACAACCGTCCCGGCGATCACACTGAACAATGTGTGCCTAGCCAGTATGTTTGCCGCCGGTATGGCTGCCACGATGATCCGTGCCGGAGAAATGGACTCCGCTATCGTCGGTGGGTTTGACTCTATGAGTCGAGCACCCCACGCACTGCAGATCCGCCAGGCGTCTCCGGTCGGCACTGAACCCGCCGTCGACCTGCTCACGAAAGACGGACTGTGGTGCGCCGTCGCGGACTCAGGTATGGGACCGATATCTGACCAGGCCAATGCCGACCTCAGAATTTCCCGTGCGGACCAAGACGAATTCTCGGTCGAGACCCATCGTCGAGCACACGCCGCCACCGAAGCTGGTCGCCTCGCCGAGGAGATTGCGCCGATGCCGGAACTGTCCGCTGACGAGGGGATTCGTCCCGACTCTTCGATGGAGCGGCTCCAACGGCTCAAACCGGCCTTCACCACCAACGGGACGGTCACCGCGGGCAACGCTTCACAAATGTCCGACGCAGGTTCCGCAGGGCTGATGATGACCGAGGAGCTTGCAAATTCCCACGGTCTGGTACCCATGGTGGAGATCGTAGCGACAAGCACTGTGGCCGGCCCAGACGCCTCTCTGCATCTGAAACCGGCTGCAGCCGCGAGCAAGCTGCTGGAGAAAGTGGGGATGAGCACTAGCGATATCGGATTGTGGGAGATCAATGAGGCATTCGCGGGTGTTGCGCTCGCCGCCGCGCGTGACCTAAACCTTGACCTCGACATTGTCAACGTTAATGGCGGAGCAATCGCAATCGGACACCCCCTCGGCGCTTCGGGGTTCCGAATCACGATGAGTCTGGCTCGCGAGATGCGACGACGAGGAATCGATCATGGCATCGCCACTATGTGCGGCGGTGGCGGTCAGGGCCAGGCGATTCTTCTACGCCTGCGCTGAGGTAAGGGAGGAGCAAGCATCCTGGCAGAAGGGGTGTGAGATTATACGACCTGCACGGACGCAACGTGCGAAGATTGCCGGATGAGCGACGAAGTTGAGTCACAGATGCGGGGGATAAGCGACAGTCTGATGGCAGAACTGGCCGAACGTCTCTCCTCGCAGTCTGCGGAGATCAGCGAACGATTGGTTGCGGCGTACAGATCCGAGATCGTCGACTACCGCTCGCTGCCTGAAGGGTTCATCGACAAAGACGTGGCAGAGATGGCGAGAAAGAACCTGCTCACCCTCATTGCTTGGCTGTCCAGAAGCGTCGACGAGAAGCGCAGTCTGGAAGAGTTCCGCAATAGTGCGGTCCGTAGATTTCGGCAGGGTGTCTCTGTCCAGGCTCTGTTGCACGCGTATCGCGTGTGGGGGCAAGTTGTCTGGAATGAGATCTCCCAGCAGCCGGAATGCCAGGCATCCCCGTCGACTGGGTTCGCGGTCGCGGGAGAAGTTATGCGCTACGTCAACAATGTGTCACTGGCCGTAGCGAACTCGTACCTCGAAGAGTCGCAGGATGTCATCCAAGACCGTCAACTGGCTGAACGCGATGCCTTGGAAGAGCTCATTTCCGGGCTTCCGATCTCTGCACGGGTGACCAGCTACCTCTCAAGGTTGGGATTAAGTCTGAGCCAGAAGCACTGTGTTGTGCTCGTGCGCAGGCGACATCCGACCCTCGTCGAGCCTTACTCGACGAGGGACAGCCTTGCTACCGTCCGCAGGCTGTTGCCCGGTTCTTCGCAGAACAGGCCGCTTGTGGGCCTGCGAGAAGAGGAGATTGTCGTCATTTTGCCAGTCGATGGTGTCATCGGCCCTGCGATCCGCGAGGTGGCCAATGATCTGGCAGTCGAGCTTGACAGGTTTGTCGTCGGGGTCAGCCGTGTTCACCAAGGAGAAGAAGGTGTATCCATCGCTTACCGCGAGGCAGCGGACGCCACGCGGGTTGCTGATTCTGACAGTGGAAACCGTGCCTACTTCTACACCGATGTTCTCTTGCGTACGGTCATCGAGAAGTCCGGGCTCAGCGAGACCGTGCTCAGCGAGACGATCACGCCGCTAATCGATTATGACGAGAAGCATCGTTCCGATTTGGCACAGACCTTGAAGACCTACATTGCTCATAGATTCAACCTCACACGTACAGCCGAAGAGCTCAACGTCCGTCCGAATACCGTCAAATACCGTCTCGAACGTATACGTGAGGTCTCCGGCCGGGACCCAAACCAGCCAGACGATCTCATTCTTCTGGCATTGGGGGCGACCATCGAAGGTGCTTCGTTTGAGGCGTTTGACAGCAAAATCAATGCGGCGACGATTGCGACTTAGACGCGCTGAAACTACGAGAAAGGCATTGCCGATCTGTCGATGTCGGACCCCGGCCCAGGTTTGTGGTGGTCAGAACTCCAGCGCCGCGGCCCGGTCAGCTATCGCCCGCGCCGCATCAAGAGTCTGTCCCAGGAACCCCACCCCGAACAGCTTCACGTGTGCGAGCAGCGCGAAGAAGTTGTGCACGGGAAGGTCGCCGCGCCAGCCTTCGGGCATCGGGTGGACCGCCTCGTAGCCAGCAAAGATCTCCTCGAGATGGGGTGTGCCGAAGAGCGCCAGCATCGCGAGGTCCTCGAGCCGATGCCCACCGTGGGCGGCTGGATCGATGAGGGTGCAACCATCGGGTGTCCACATGAGGTTCCCGGACCACAGGTCGCCATGGACTCGGGCTGGCTTTTCACGCCCGGTCCCGGAGATCCCGTCGAAGATGCCAGTGGAGATCGCATCGATCGCCGAGGTGATTGTTGCCTGGTGATCCTTCGACAGACTCCCGCTGATGTCTGCGGCGATTGAGTTCAGGCGGCACTCCACCCAGAACTCGGTGAACGTGGCGCACGATGCGACTTCCACTTCGAATGGGGAGTCGAGCGGGCCGAACCACGCAGGCTCTGCCGGTGCCCACCCGAAGGAGGGTGCACCGGAGTCGTGCAGCAGCGCGAGCTGGCGACCGAAGCTGAACGCTGAGCGGGCATCGGGTGTGGTCGTTTCGAGACGTTCCAGGCGCAGACCGTTCTTATCCTGATCGACAACACCCACCACGGGAACGACGTCAGGTTCGGCTAGCCACGTCAGGCCGGCAGCCTCGGCGGCGAAGTAACCCCGCGGGGCACCGGCACGTTCCTTGACGAAAGTATCCATGGCACCAGGCTAGTAGTGCATCCGGTCAGCTGCCGAAGTCGGGACCTCCGTCGATCAGCTGTACCCAATGAGATGAGCGAACACGACGGCGGCGATCGCGATGGTGATCTGAACAGCGATCAGCGGAAGCATCCAGCGAACCCACTTGATCCAGGGAACCTTGGCCAGCGCCAACGCCGCCATGAAGAAGCCGCTGGTGGGGAAGCAGAGATTGCCGATACCGTCGGCGAGCTGGAATGCCAGGACTGCGGTCTGCTGAGTCACACCGACCATCTCTGCCAGCGGCGAGAGAATAGGCATTGTCAGCGCCGCTTGGCCGCTGCCGGAGGGCACGATGAAGCTGACCAAGCCTTGGAAGAAGAACATTCCCACGGCCGAGAGCCACGGCGGCAGATGGCTGATGCCTGCGGCGAGGTTGACCAGAATGGTGTCGAGGATCTGACCGTCCTGGAAGATCACGAGGATTCCGTAGGCGACGCCGATGACGAGTGCGCCGGTGACGAGGTCTCTGGCACCGTCGATGAAGGCCTCGGCGGTTCCGTTCATCCCGAGCCCGCCGACGACGCCCATGACGATCCCCATGAGCAGGAAGAGTCCCGCGATCTCTGTGAGGTACCAGCCTAGGGTGGACACACAGATGGCGAGTGTCACCAGCGTGGCGATGAGGACGACGAAGACCAGCTTGTGGCGCAGAGTGAACGTCAGGGTCTCCGTGTCACCCTTCCGCCGGATCTCGTCGGCGAGTGAGTCCTGACCGTAGAGCATGCCCTTCGTCGGATCCTTCTTCATCCGCTGCGCGTAACGCATCACGAAGACGATGGCGGCACCGAGGAGGAGCACCCAGAGGATGAGTCGCAGCCACATGCCGGAGAACAGTGGGAGCCCTGCGATTCCCTGGGCCACACCGACGGTGAAGGGGTTCATGAACGCGGCCATGAAACCTGACCCAGTTCCAAGGAGGACGACCGCTGCGCCGACCATCGAGTCGTAGCCGAGGGCGACTGCGATGGGCACGAGGATCGTGATGTAGGGGATCGTCTCCTCGGCCAGTCCGAGCATGGCGCCTGTCAGCGAGAAGAACGTCATGAGGACAGGGATGAAGAGGATTTCCTTGCCCCGCAGCTTGCTCGTCATCGCAGCCACTGCAGAGTCAATGGCGCCTGTTGCTCGCAGCACCCCGAAGGATGCGCCGACGATGAAGACGTAGAAGATGATGTCAGCGGCGCCGATCATCCCGTTGAACACCGCTGTCAGGACATCCCAGAACGATGCCGGCGTCGGATCGACCGCATGGAACGTGCCATCGATGATGACGTCGCGACCGTCGACCGTTTTGCGATCGAAGACACCGGCCGGCACGAAATGAGTGAGAATCGCGGCGATCGCAGTGACAGCCATGAGGATGACGAACACATGCGGCATCTCGCGTTTTCGCCGAGGTGGCGCGGCGGCTTCACGAACAGAGGTGTCCTGTGATGACATTTCGGAATCAGCCATGATTCTCCAGCTTCATTGCATAGGCACGACAAGAATATTTCCGTTGAATCACCCTACCCTGAGCCCATCACGGCAAGACGGCTTTCAGTATCTGACCGGTACATCTGGTGCGGACTAGACCAGATGTACTCTGATGGGGTATCTCGTACGGCAAAGGAGCAATGAGTGGACACACGGTTCCAGTCCGCGCTTTCAACCGTGAGCTTCACACATGTGCGCGCACTCAGAGCAGTCGTCGAACACGGGTCACTGAGCTCAGCGGCGAAAGAGCTCGGATACACCACCTCGGCGATCTCACAGCAGATTTCTGCGCTTGAGCGCAGCCTTGGTGTCCCTCTCTTCGAACGTGGACCCCGAAGCGTCCGAGTCACAGCCGCCGGAAAACGGATGTACGAGCTGAGCGCGGATCTTCTGGAGAGCATCGCGGGGATTGCAGACATCATGCGCGGATATGCAAGCGCAGAGAAGGGCACGCTCCGTCTCACTGCGGCGGGAAGCGGTGCCGCGCAGCTGCTTCCCCGCGCAGTCGCCGGTATTACCTCGAACCACCCGGCAGCTGAGATCTCCTTGGTTACCCCGGGAACCCCCGACAGCGTTGTCGAGTCGGTCAAGGCAGGATTTGCCGATATCGGTGTCATCTATGAGTACTCGCCGACGCCTCAACCGATCCTTGAAGGATTGACCAGTACTCCTCTTCTCCATGAAGAGATGGTGGTCATCGGTCGCGATCAAGGTCCCTCAGGCGAACGCGACTCAATCAGAGACTTTGCGGACGAGGACTGGGCATGTGGAAGCAAAGGGAGCACACAGAATCAGATCCTGGAACACCTCGGCGAACGTGAAGGTTTTGTCCCGCGGGTCGCTCACCGCAGCGACGACCCGGACGTCATTCGAGGACTGGTCAACCAAGGGTTGGGAATCGCTTTGGTTCCTGTCCTGTCGCTGGGCATTGACCGCAGCATCCATCTCTATCGGCTCATGGACGGCCCGGTCTACCGACGCGTCCAGCTCATTCATCGCACAACGGACCACAACCCGCTCATTGCTTCGGCCATCGACGCTTTTGCCAAGGCAGCCGACGACTATCTCACCTGGACCCTGACCGCATTCGGAGTGACTTTCGACGCTCCCATGCTCACTCTGGACGCTGAGCTACAGAGATTCTGAACCTGCCCTTCAGCAAGCGTCAACCTGAAGATCTACCCGATGTGCGGCAGCATGCGCTTGAATGAGTATCCGTACACACTTGCGACACAGCAGTCGCGAACGGGGAGAGGGCCGAGTATGGACGACTACATTGTCTGCCGGTGCGAAGATGTCTCTCTCGACGACATCCGGAAATGTGCCGATGAGACGGGAACTATCGATATCCACGAGGCGAAGCTCCGGATGCGAGTCGGAATGGGAACCTGCCAGGGACGTGTGTGCGGGCCACTGCTCGAAAGGTGTTTCAGCGATCACACGATCGGCACACTCGAACGCAACTCAGTTCTCAGACCCGTGCTCCTCTCCGACATTGCCTCCGAGACGGTTGCAGGCAAACCATGAGGCGTATCGAGAACCACCCTGTCCTCGGTCCTGACAGTTCCGCAGAGGTCGGCATCACCGTCGACGGTCGAGAGGTGATAGCCAGAGAGGGAGACTCCGTCGCCGTCGCGCTGTGGGCCGATGGACAGAAGTTGCTGCGACGCAGCAAGACGGGCCAGCCGCGCGGAATGTACTGCGGGATCGGCCACTGCTTCGAATGCCGCCTCCTCGTGACCGGCGACGATGGTTCGAATGTCAGCGTTCGTTCGTGCCTGACACCCGTGCGGCAAGATATGTGCATCACCACCGAGGCCGGAGAATGAGAAACGTCGACGTGGTCGTGATCGGTGGGGGACCCGCTGGCCTGTCGGCAGCCTCCCGCATCGCCGAAGCTGGTCCCACCCAGGTTCTCGTCGTCGATGAAGGGTCGACCCCGGGCGGACGATTGCGGTCCCAGCTCTACCGTCGCGGAAGCGACTGGTACATCGGTGCCGAACGAGCCGCATCCTTGACAGAGCGAGCCCGACGAGCCGGCGTCATCATAGAATCTGGAAGGTACGCCTGGTCACTCGACCCGGGGTTCGTCCTCGGACTCAGCGGTGGTGAGTCGATCAGCGCCGACTACATCGTCATCGCCACGGGCGCAGCGGAGAAGGCACTCGGGCTGCCGGGGTGGACGACTCCGGGAGTCCTTGCCGTCGGTGCAGTTCAGACGATGCTCAATGTCAATCGTGTTCTGCCTGGGGAGCGCCTCGCCATCATCGGAATCGACCCGCTCTCCCTGTCAATCGTCGATGAGCTGGCCGCCGCTGACATAGAGGTCGCAGGCGTCTACCTCCCGCCCCCACCAGTCAATTTCAGTGCGCCGGAGCCGCCGAGTGCCTTGTTCACACTGCTCGGCGGTCTGCATCGTCTGGCTCCAAACCGGGCTCTCGGCCTGGCTATGAAGGCATTGACGTTCCCCGGTATGGCCGAGGTGGTTGCACGAATGTGGCCCAGCACTGGTGTCCGCATGGCCGGAATGCCTCTGCATCTGCGTGAATGTGTCGTGGGCATCGACGGTGACGACGAAGTGCAGTCCATTCGTACTAGGCGAGTGAACACGAAAGGCGAGCCTATCGGTAGGGAACGCCTGATTCCCGTGGACGCTGTCTGCCTCAGCGGCGGTCTGTATCCTCTGCAGGACCTCACACGTGATTGTCTGCTCGTCAACGTTGCGGAGCTGGGTGGGCGAGTTCCCCTGCACGGGCCCGACCTGGAAACAACGACCGCGGGCATGTACGTGGCCGGCAACATCACGGGAATCGAATCCGCCGAGGTAGCCCGCGCCCAGGGTGAACTCGTCGGGACCGTCATCGCCGAGAAGATCGCGGGCAACGACGACCAGTCGGAAGCTGTTATGACTGCACGTGCTGACGTCGAAGAGGCCCGTGCATCGGCACCCCTGACATTCATGCCCGAGATCTCCGCAGGGCGGCGTCGAATGCACGAACTATGGTGTGACCACCTCGGCCAGGATATGCGCGCATGAACGATCCCACTGCCGACATCGTCGTCATCGGCGCAGGAGTCATCGGCACATCGGCGGCCTGGCGCCTAGCCCAGTCGGGTCTGCGGGTTGTCGTCATCGATTCCATGGCACCGGGAGCAGGCGCCTCCGGGTCCTGCGACAAGGCAATCTACCTCCAGTCGAAACGGCCCGGGCTTCCCATGCGCATGGCTGTGGAATCCCGCGCGATGTATTCGACCCTGTCCGATGAACTCGACGCGGACATCGAGTTCGCCCCTGATGGGGGAATGGTGGCGATCGAAACCGAGTCCCAACTTGACTTCATGAAACGGTTCATCGTCGAACAGAAGAAGGCAGGGATACGGGTCGAACTTCTCGACCGTGACCAAGCCAGAGACCATCAGCCAGCGCTGGCAGAGCATGTTCTGGGAGCCAGTTACAGTCCCGACGACGCCGAGGTGAATCCGCTGGCTCTCAACGCTGCGCTCGCCGACGCAGCTGTTCGCGCTGGTGCGCGCATCCATCGGCATCGAGAGTTCCTCGAGGTCATAGCCAAGCGCGGACGAATCGAAGGTGTGAGTACTTCGACCGGTGTGATTCCGACTCGGATGGTCATCAACGCTGCGGGGCCGTTCGCCGGCCAGGTCGGGGAGCGTGCGGGCATCAGCACGCCGATCACACCTCGGCGAGGGACCATCCTCATCTCCGACGTACAGCCGCGGATAGTCCGAGGCAATCTCCTGTGCGCGCAGTACGTAGCGGCCAAGCACTTAGCGGATATGCCCGGTGCCGATGAGCCCCCGCCATACGGCATCGGGCTCTCTCTGGGCCAGACCGCATCGGGGACCCTCCTGGTGGGCGGAAGCCGCGAATTCGCCGGCTTCGACAAGCGTCCGCCTCGCGATGTGATGACCGCGATAGCCACCCATGCAGGGCGGATCGTTCCGGCGCTTAAGAATGTGCGCATTATCCGCGCGATGACAGGTTTCCGCCCCTACACCGGTGACGGGCTTCCGATCATCGAACGCCATGACGAACTCGACGGGTGGATCACCGCCGCTGGCCATGAAGGCGACGGAATCGCATTGACACCGATCACCGGTGTCCTCGTGAGAGATCTTGTGACTGGAGAACGCACAGCAGGGGACTACCTTCCACACTTGAGCAGAGCACGGTCGACACTGAATCCACGAAAGCAGGCATCATGATCGTTGTTATCGGATCCTTGGTGGTGCTCTTCGCCATCGCGCTGATCAAGAAGATTCCCTATATCGGCGGCAATATTCAGGTCGCGCTGCTTGGTGGCGGCCTCGCTGCTGCACTGCTGTCCGGAATGGCGCCGCTGAGCTACATTCAAGCGACGATCGACGGGATCGATACACTCGCCTGGGTCATCGCGTTGAGCATCTTCGGCAGCATCTACGCCGAGACACAGGTGCGAATCGGTGCGATGGACACGACGATGTCGTTTCTGCGCATCCTCTTCGGCAAATCACCCCGAGGACTCATCGCTGCGACGTTCGTGACACTCACGCTTGCCGGCTCCCTCCTTGGCGATGCGATTGCCGCAGCCACAGTCATCGGCTTCCTTGTGATCCATTCTCTGGCGGAGATGAAGATCAAACCGGTGCAGATCGGCATGATCATCCTTCTTGGCGCCTCTCTCGGCTCGATCATGCCTCCGATCAGCCAGGCCGTGTATCTGGCGGCTTCGCTGGTCGATACCGACCCTGACCCGGTAACCCTCTGGTCGTATCTCACAGTCACGATCGGAGTGATCCTAGCGATTCTCGAATCCTTCCGATTCGTGCGTCGGCCCCGGATCCCCCGAACTGATTCTTCCGCCGATTTCACCTCGGGCGGAGGCTTCACAGCGACTGCTGCAGTCGACGAAGCTCAAGAGACTCGACTCAGTCAACTGCGCACGTTGGTACGGGAACGATGGGCCAGCATGATCCCGCTAGCCGTCCTAGTCGTCATCGTTCTGCTCAAGACCGGATTCGGATACGACATCTTCGCGGAGATCCCCGGGATCAAACAGATGACCGCGTGGATGAACACCGTCCCGATTCTCGCCGGTCTGGCATTCCCAGTCGTCATGGCTATCATCGTGGCCACAGTCGTCGCCTTCTTCTTCAAGAAGGTGCGACGGGAACCCGTGGCAACGATAGGTAAAGGGCTGAAGAATGTCAGACAGACTGTGGCTATTCAGCTGTGCGCGGCCTTTCTCATCGGATGCTTCTACGAAAGCGGAGCGGTCGACACGGTCTCTGCCATGGCCGAGCACGTCGCCGGCTCCGGAGTCGCCGTCATCAGCACCATTGCCCTGATGATCCTGGGTATGCTTATCGGTTCGCAGACCGCTGCGCAGACGGTCGTCGTGCCGTTCGCCTCACCGATACTGGAGACCGCCGGCGTCGACCCGACGAACATCGCCGTGGGAATGAGCCACATTGCCGCTTCAGCTCAGAACCTGCCGCCAGTCGGCCTCACCGCATTCGTCGTGTGCGGTCTGGTGGGCGCGACTTTGAAGACCAAAGTCGATCCAGTGAAGGTCATGGTCCTCGCCCTTCCGAACTCGATGTACTTCATCATCCTCGGTCTGTTGTTCCTCCTCCTCGGATGATGACACGAATGACACAGAAAAACCGACCACTTGGCGTGCTCATGCTGGAGACCGGATTCGACCGTATCCCCGGCGATATTGGCAACCCCGATACCTTCGACTTTCCTGTCATCTACCGAACCGTGACAGGGGCGACGTCGAAGCGAGTTGTTCACCAACAGGATTCCGGCCTCATCGATCTTTTCGCCGAAGCGGCAGCCGACCTTGTCCGAGAAGGTGCTGTTGCAATCACGACAAGTTGCGGGTTCCTCGCGAGGTTCCAATTCGAACTGTCTGCACGGATCTCTGTTCCGTTTACTGCCTCGGCCATCGACTATCTCAACCGGCTCTCGGACACCCATTCTTCAGTCGCGGTGATCACGGCTGATGCCGGAGCGCTCAATGCGAACGTCCTGGGTCCGACCGCCCTGGCCCCAACAGCGATCGTCGGGATGGAAAATAGCAGGGCCTTCCGATCGGCAATTATCGAAGAGACGATGAAGCTCGACCCGGCGGCAGTCGAACGAGAAGTCGTCGAGGTTGCACGCCAGCTTGCTCGACAGCATCCGGAGCTGGACGCCGTCGTACTCGAATGCACCAACCTTCCACCGTACCGGGCTGCGATCACGGAAGTGCTCCAGATTCCGATCTACGACTCGGTGGCTCTCGCCCGTGGGCTGATGGCGGACACCGTCAAGGACCACGGAAATGCGGCAGATACGTGAGTACCGCCTCCATGCGGCGGATCTGCCCCGGTCGGTTGTGGCCCCATACGCATATGCACTCAACTTCTGAGGCGCATTCGCCGAGGCAGTCCCTCCAACAATGGCAGCCACAGTTCCGAAGCCGCCGGGAAACTCGGAACCGCGTGGCGCAGGACATGGATCGGCACGTCGCCGACTATCGCCACCGTCGCCGGGTGGATCAGTTCGGCGGCCTCAGGGCCGACGAAGGTGGCACCGAGGAGCAGGCCGGTACGGACGTCGACGACAATCTGGGCTGTGCCCTCGGCATCATCACGCAGCAGTGCGGTGCCGGCACTGCTGGTGAAGGGTAGCTGGGAGACTTCGATCTCGTGCCCATCCTTGCGGGCCTGTTCCTCGGTCTTTCCCACCGAGGCGACCTGCGGATCGGAATAGACGACCTGGGGAACTGGCACGTTCTCCGGAATCTCCTCAGCCGCTTCGCCGAGAGCTCGGGCCCGGATCTGTGCGCCGATGACCCGGGCACGATACTTGCCCCAATGAGTCAGCGGTGCCGCTCCGCTGGCGTCGCCGACGGCGTAGAGCCACTCGGGCATCGTTCCAGCTGTGATGTCCTTGCCAGTCAGACCGAGACTCCCCAGACCCAGATCATCGAGGCGGGGTTTGCGTCCGGTCGCCACGAGGATCTCGTCAGCCTCGAAAGTGGATGCCCCGGCTGGACTGTTGGTCTGGATGGTGACTTCTCCGCCATGGATACGACCGAGGCCTGTGTCGTCAGCCCGTTGCCGACTGCAGTCGGTGACCTCGGTTCTCAGATCGACCCTGACCCCGGCTCCTTCAAGCGCCTCAATGACATGCTGGCCCACGAAGGGTTCGTGGCTGGCCAGAAGGCTGTCCCCGCGAACAAGCATTCGCACTTGTGCACCGAGAGCGGCCATCCAGGTCGCGGCCTCAACCGCGACGACACCGCCACCGACGATCACCAACGAGTCCGGGACCTCCTGAACCCCGGTGGCATCGCGTGATGACCACGGCGCCACATCGGCAAACATCGACGGCACGGTCGGCTGGGAACCGGTGGCAATGACTACGGCATGTCGCGCCTGCACGAGCACCGGTGTTGGTCCGTTGATGAGGACCTGTCGTTCGCCGACCAGTTGCGCGTGACCACGTTCGACGCGCAACCCGGCGCCCTGCGCCCATTCGACCTGACCGGTGTCGTCATAGTGCGAGACCCACTCGTCACGTCGTTTCAGAAGCGCTCGCCGGTCAACGGCGGCACCCTTGAGACCGTCCATGTGCTGACTCGCGTGGGCAAGTTCGATGGGGCGCAACATCGTCTTCGATGGGATGCACGCATAGTAGGAGCACTCGCCGCCCAGCAGCTCCTCTTCGACGATGAACGCCTCAAGACCAGAATCCTCGATCGCGTACTGGGCCGCGTTCTCACCGACCGGTCCAGCACCGATGACGATGACATCGGTGCTCAGGGTCTCCGCATCATCAGGGACGAGTTTGTACGTACTCATTTCAACCTGCGCTTCCATTATTCGCCAGGATTCAGCTGCGCTCGGGCAGCCTCCATATGATCAGCATCGCCGGTCTGCAGAGCGTAGAGTCCCAACTCGACCGGAGAGGTGGAGAACAGTTCGCCGCAGTGCTCGGCGAACTTCGGCCACACCCGTCCGCCCTTCTCCACATAGCGCTTGATCGTGGCATCAAACGCCCCGGCCGAGACGCTGGCATGGTGGAACATGAAATCCCTGGCCGGATCGCCGACAGCGGCCGTCGTCCAGTCGAGGATGCTGAGGTTCTTCTCCCCGTCCATGAGCTGATGGGCCGGATACACCTCACCGTGGGTGACGGTCGTGAAGTTGGGCCAATAGGCGTCATCGTCAAGCCACGCGGCCCACCGTTCACGCAGGCTTGGGGCCACATCAAACTCGGCCACGACGCGAGTGATGTCATCACGCTTACGCTGCCTCACCTCGGCGGGGGAGAACTCATCAATACCCGAGGAACGCACGATCGCGGGATCAATGGAGTGGAGATCGGCGAGGAAATCAGCGAGGGACCGGGCGTACTCGGCCGACTCGACGTCGAAATGCCATTGCGGCTGACCCTGCTCATCGATCGTCAGCCCAGGCTTGCCCGGCAGCAGCGGATAGGCGATGAGTTCGGTGGTGTGGATCTGCCAGTCGGGGACCGCAACGCTCAGGTGGGGTGCAACAGCACAGAGGAATCGGCCCTCGACGGCGGCACGGTCGGTGACATCCGTGCGACGCGGAATCCTCAGCACCCACGACCCGCCATCAACCGCCTCGGCGATGGCGACTTGGAAGTCGAGGCCCAACTCATTGACAACGATGTTCTCGGGGTCGATGTCGAGACCATGTGCCTGCGCCAGATCGCGAATGCCAGTGGTCTCCGAACGGTCGGTCTGCATTGCTCCACCTTTCTTCGTACGCTTCGGTGACTGTGAGTCGATCAGTTCAGTTCTCGGTCAAGAACCTGGCTGCTTCGACAAGTTCACCATTGTCCTTCGCGACGCGGCCATCGGGGAGCACCGGAGTGTCCTCGAGTCCGGTGCGGATGCCGTGCCCACGGTCGAGGGCTCTTCTATTCACGGCCCAGGACGCGATTCCGTCACCGTGATGGACCTGCTCAAGTGTGATGCCGGCGGTGGCGAGAGCGCTTTCGATCGCCTCGGTGTGGGAGACTGCTGCCGCAGGATCGGCATCAAGGGGTTCGACCATGACCCGGTGGCACAGCGGCGCAATGCCTGCGGCGATGAACTGGTGGGCGTCATCGAGACTGAGCAGCCCGGCTTCGATGCCGACTCCGCGTTCGGCCAGCAGTTCGGTGATCTCGACGATGCCCGGTTCGCCCTGGTTCGCGGTCACAAGGTCCGGCACTTCGATCCAGCTTGTGATGAGTTCCAAACGTCGCTGGGGATCGGGTTCGACCTCCGCCGAGGTGGTCAATGAGATCGGAATTCCGGGACAGGCAGTGCGCACCTCCTGCAGAGTCGCGGCACAATCGTGTGCATCAAGTGACTGTCGACCGGAAGCGTCGTAGGGATGCAGGTGCACGGACTGTGCTCCAGCGGCGACGGCGATTGCGGCTTGGGTGGCGATGCTGCGGGGAGTGGTGGGATTGGCCGGGTGGTCGCGGGCGTTGAGTGCTGCCTGTAAGAAGATGCGGTTGTTCTCATTGTCGGCCACGGGCTCAACTCCGAATCGTCATTGCCGGACGTGCATCAGTGTAGTGCCGAGATAGGGCTTTCCGACAGGGGAGTCAGCCTGCCCCGGACGAGCAGGACTATGCCGAATGTGAGTTCCCAGGCGATGATCGCGTACATGCCGATGCGCTCCCACGCACCATCGGGAAGCCACGTGCCCGGTACAGCCCGAACGTCGACCTGGAGCATCACGATCCCGAGAATCCCGATCAGACCACACACAATGCTGATGACTCCAAGAATGCGGCCGCGCATGAGGTGACTGCCTCGGTCCTTCAGCAGGGAGATGCCGAAGCAGAACGCGGTCAGGTGCCCACCGAAGAAGGCAAGGAACGCGCCGAGGAGGTGGATCCAACCGAGGCCGAGCTCGTTGTTGTGCTGACCGCCGTTGACGACGGCAATGAGCACCATTCCGAGGGCATGGGCGAGAGCGCAGACGACGATCGTTCCTTGCAGGGGCGGGCGCGATCTGGTCGCCTTTGACGATTCGCGTGCCCTTGATCTGGCGCGTGCTACTAGTACTGCCGCGGACGCGAAGAGAAGACCATGGGCGAGGAACGCGAGGTTCATGAGCGCATGCAACGGTGAATCGATGCTGCGATCACCCAGCGTCTCGACGTCGGGCACGCCGAGATCGCTGATGTAATTCATCCCATAGGAATAGTTCGGAAATGCGGATGCGGAGGCAGCCTCGGCGAGGAGATAGACAATGCCGGCGAAAATCCAACAGATCGCCGCCATAGCGCTTAAGTCGGGCGTCGCGGAAGCTGCATATCGGTTCCCTCGCATGCCGCTAACAATAGGTTGGAGAAAGATGCAATAAAAGGGTCCAATCGGGCGAACATATGTTCGACACGCCGAAGTCGTTACTGTTCAAGCGCTTGTCAGGGGAGTATTGCCGTGCAAATATGAAAACATCCTGTTGATCGGATCCAAATGATCAATGAGAACCGAATAGGCAGCAAGGAGAGAGCGCATGAATGCAACTACCATTATCTGGATAGTCGTAGCGATCGTCGTTATTTTGATTGTCGTCGGCATCATCATTGCGGTCAGTCGTAAGGCCGCAGCTAAGAAGCGCGAACACCAGCGCAAGGAAGCAGCACGGATCCGTCAAGAGACAGCCGAATCCGAGCATGAAGTCCATGCCCGCGAAGCCGACGCCGAGCATCGCAAGGCAGAGGCGAAGAAGGCTGACGCCGACGCCGAAGTGCAGGCAGCTGAAGCCAAACGCAAGGCCGCCGAGGCTGAGAAGCTGGACGCTGACGCCGCTGAACGCGATCGTCTCGCCCAGGAGAAGCGTCTGGAGCAGGAACGCCAGCTCCAGCGCGCCGATGAACTTGATCCCGACGTGGACACTCACGGCAACCACAAGGCCGCACCCGGTGCAGCCGCAGGTGCCGGAGCTGCCGGTGCGGGAGCTGCCGCAGGTGCAGGCGCCGGAGCAGCGGCTGGTCACGACGGTGACCACCACGACCGTCACCATGACGGTCAGCCCGTTGCCGATGACCGTCATCACGACGGTCGACCAGTTGCGGACGAGCGTCACGCAGGCCACGACCCGCGTGCAGCCGAGCAGCGTCCCGTCGATGACGGCCGCCCAGTTGGCGATGGTCGTCCTGTTGCCGATGGTCGTCCAGTTGCTGCTGAGCGTCAGGCTCCGCACGGTCAGCAGCCTGCGGGCCACGATCCTCGGATCGCTGAACAGCCACGGCCAGTCGACGACGGCCGTCCCGTCGGCGATCAGCGCCACGCAGGACACGATCCCCGTGCAGCCGAGCAGCGCCCCGTCGATGACGGTCGCCCAGTTGGTGACGGTCGTCCTGTTGCCGATGGTCGCCCAGTTGGGGACGGTCGTCCTGTTGCCGACGAGCGTCAGGCACCGCAGGGTCAGGCACCGCAGGGGCAGCAGCCTCCGGTCGCCAACGATCCTCGCGTCGCTGATCAGCGTCAGGCGCCAGCAAGTCAGCAGCCACCGGTTGCCGATCAGCCACCAGTGTCCAACGATCCTCGATTCTCCGATCAGGGTCAGCCACCACAGGGCCAGCCGCAGCAGGGCCAGCCACCACAGGGCCAGCAGCCTCCCGTTGCCAACGACCCTCGGGTCGCTGACCAGCGTCAGGCACCAGCCGGACAGGATCCGCGCTTCGCTGACAACGGTGCAGGCCGTGAACCCGGTGAGCGCCTCGGCGATCGACCAGTCGACGATGGCCGTCCCGTAGCGGACGGCAACAGGCCGGTCGAGGACGATTACCGAATGGGCAGCAACCGCCCAGTCGCGGATGATCGTGGCACTCCTCGGGCTCCCGAAGGCGACCCGCGTGCCGCTGAGAACGATCCTCGTCTCAACGATCCTCGTTTCAGCGAACGCGGCTACGATCCACGTGCCACCGAACAGCGGACCTTCGAGGATCCGGACACTCCTCGGCACTGAAACAAATATCCCCTCACTCCGATCGGCTCATTACCCGATCGGTGAAACACCCACTATGCAACACCTAAGGAAAGGTCAGGACAATGGCAACAATCCTGTGGATCATTGCAGCACTGCTCGTCATCTCGGGCATCTTCGCAATCTTCCGTAAACAGATCCTCTGGGGAGTCATCCTCATCGTTGTCGGCTGCCTCGTTGGACCAGGCGGTGTGAGCATATTCGGCTAGCAGGCTGAAACTAAGACTGCGGCGCCCCAACCCTGCGAAGGGTGGGGCGCCGCAGTGCGTTGTGAGCATGTGTGCTCGACAACTTGTCAGCGATCAGCCGTTGAGGTTCTCGATCGCGTAGTCGGCCTGAGCCGTGGTGAACTGACCGCCGTATTCACTTGTCAGCTGGTCGTGGATGGCAGCCGGAGACATCGCCATCTCATTCTGATATGTCTTTGCTGACTCGAGCGCGTTGTTGTTCCAGTCGGCGTCGATATTGTCGACGGCGTACTGGGCGGCATCTTCGGTGAACTGGCCGCCGTACTCGCTGGTCAGCTGATCGAAGATTCCCTGCTTGCTCATGTGCATCATGTCGGAGTACGTCTCTGCCGAGGTCAGGGCCGAGGTGTACTCAGCCGGAACGTCTGCCTCTGCTGCCTCTTCTTCTGCGGCGGGCTCCTCTTCGACGGATTCCTCAACTGCAGTGTCTTCTGCTGGCACCGCAGCGGGCTCCTCGGCGGGTTCTTCTGCTGGTTCCTCGGCGACGGGGGCTTCCTCTGCTGCGGCATTCTCCTGTGGAGCTTCGTCGACGAGGGCCTCTTCTGCAGGCTCTTCGACGGCGGCGGGTTCAGCCTCGGCGCTGGGTGCTGGGTCAGCGATCTGCGTTGACGCTGTCGGCTTCGGTGACAGTATGCCGATGATGATCCCCAGGGCGAAGAGAGCGCCGGTGACAATCCAGGCGAGTTTCCTGTGCTGCTGGTAGCCGTTGAGCTGCAGGCCCCGCTTGTCCTTCTGCGCCCCGCTGAGGGTGAGGATCAGGTCGACCAGCGCCCAGATGCCGAAACCACCCAATGTGATGAGTTTGAGAATTCCGGTGCCGATCTTTCCCAGATAGAAACGATCGACTCCGAGTCCGCCTAAGAAGAGAGAGAAAAGCCATGTTGCAATGAAGGATTTCTGCCCGACCTGCTGCTGAGGTGGAACCCAGGCGTGCGCGTAGGTGGTTGGGGGCATCTGCTGCTGTGTCATTATCACTTCCAGTGTTTTCGGTCTGAATCAAGTACAGAAATAGTCTATCGTGTAGTTGAACAATAAACTACAAATTTGAAGTGAGTCTGCTCACTAGGCAGGCAACGCCGGGCAACCTCGGCGGTGCGACACTGTTCTGTCAACGCTCATGCGGGGCTACAGTGGCTGGTGACTCCCGTTGTCATCGGCTCAGAGAGGAACCGTCATGTCAGAGGCACGTCCACCCTTCCCACCGTTCACTGCAGCGACTGCTGCGAAGAAGGTCCAGGGTGCCGAGGACGCCTGGAATACCCGCGACCCGCACAAGGTCTCTCTTGCCTACACACCGGATTCGGTGTGGCGCAATCGCGATGAGTTCCTCTCCGGACGAGAGGAGATCGTCGATTTCCTGACCCGGAAGTGGGAGCGTGAACTCGACTACGCCCTGCGCAAGAGCCTGTGGTCCTACAATGACAACCACATCGCGGCGCGCTTCCAATACGAATTCCACGATGCCGCTGGGCAGTGGTGGCGCAGCTACGGCAATGAGCTGTGGGAGTTCACCGAGGATGGCCTCATGGCACGTCGAGAGGCGAGCATCAACGATGTCACCATCACCGAGGCTGAACGCCGCGTATTCGGCCCCCGCCCTGCCGAGGAACACGGAGAGGACATCGATCTGCGCTGACGGAGGGCAACCTCGGCGGCGGTGAAGTTCTTGGGTAAGAGGTGAACGCCGCCCAGAATCGGCACCGTTAGACTGAAGCGCTATGGGATCCACTTCGCGCAATCTTCGTCAGGGCATTGGTCGTCTCCGTGCCATCGCACCATGGGCCGCTGCGGGTGCGGCGTGTGCCGTGCCGCTGACCATCGGCGCATCGATGGCAATCGATCTGCTGCAGAAACGGGATCGTGAGCAGCGGGAGGCACCGCGTCCGGGCACCTTCCACGCGGACGTCGAGGACTCCCAGCTGAGCATCTTCACCGACGGCGAGACGCTGTACGAGGACATGCTCGCGGAGATCGCTTCCGCCACGGAATCAATTCAGATGGAGACGTTCATCTGGAAGAACGACGAGATGGGTCAGAAGTTCGTCGACGCGTTCAACGCCGCAGCCAGACGCGGTGTCACCGTCCACCTCATCTACGACGGCTTCGCCAACCTCTCCATTCCTCGTTCCTTCTACGAGCAGTTGTCCATGCGCATCAAGGTGCTGCGACTGCCCACTGTGGCGAGGAAGTTCTGGAAGGGGCCGATGCGCTTCTCCGGCCTCAACCACTCGAAGATCCTCGTCATCGACAACAAGATCGCCTACGTCGGTGGTTTCAACATCGGTTCGCTCTACGCTCGGCACTGGCGAGACACTCACCTCAAGGCTGCTGGGCCCGGCACCTGGGGGCTGCGCCAGGCCATCGCTGAGGTGTGGAACCAATATCATGATGACACCGACAAGCAGATTCCCTGGGTCGCGCCGACGGCCTGGGAGTCCAAACTGCGTGTCTCGGCGAACCAGCCGGTCCAGCTGATCTATCCGATCCGCTCGATGTACATCAACGCCTTCGAACGGGCACAGGAGCGCATCTGGCTCACGACCCCGTACTTCATCCCGGACCAGCAGCTGCTGCGCTCACTGATCGAGGCCGCTGAACGCGGAGTCGATGTCAGGGTCATGGTTCCCCAGGAGTCCAACCACATCCTCGGCGACTCCCTGTCACGGGGATTCTTCGAACAGATGGTGCGCTCCAAGGTCACCGTTCTCCTCTACACCGCGTCGATGATCCACGCGAAGATCGCGACAGTCGATGGGATCTGGTCGACGGTGGGCACGGCGAACATCGACCGGCTCTCACTGACCTTCAATTACGAGACCAACGTTGAGATCATCGACGACCAGTTCGCCTCCGAGATGGAGAAGGTGTTCCTCAAGGACGCCGAGCATTCCAAGGTCCTCGGCCGTGACTGGCTCGACCGTCACCCACTGACCCAGGTCATCGAGGTCGCGCTGCGGCCCATGCGCCCGTTCCTGTGAGGGGCTGAGCTAGGTTTGCGGGCCTGGCTCAGGACAGGAGTTCGGTCAGCGTCTCTGCTTCCTCAGCGCACACGGCGCACCCTGCCAGATGCACATCCATGGGCACATCGCGGTAGCTCGGGTCGGCCAGTCTCTGCTCGACGAATTCGTCGATGCGCGCGAAGCACTCGTCACATGACAGGTACGGGTCCGTGTCCGTGAGCAGCCGGGCGATCACATCTGGGCTCAGCGGCTGGTGCGGGTCGGTCATGACGTCCTCCTGTCGGGGAGTGCCTCGAGGTGACCGGAGACGATGAGCGCCTCGCGCAGTCGTCTTCTGGCATCGTGGACATTCTTATACAGCGCATTGCGAGTGGTGCCCAGCCTTTGGGCCAGGACATCGATGGGCACATCGTCGACGAGCAAGGCGATCATGATCTGGCGCTGTCGCGGCGTCAGAGCTGTGGTCAATGCGTCGTGCACTGCCCGTCTCAGATCGCTGCCCTCGGCGCGGCTGGCTGGTCCATGATCGGCATCGACAAGCGGCAGAGTCTCCGAAAGTGTCACCTCGCGGTGGCGCCACGCCTGACGACGGACGGCAACTCCTGCCTGCAAAATGCCGAATTTGAACACCCAGGTGCTGAATCTGCTGCGCCCCTCGAACTCGCCGAGTCTGCGCAGCACCGCCAGATGAGCATCGTCGGCGGCCTGCTGAGCCAGATCCTCCAGGTCGCCTGATCCCGCACCAGCGAGTTGGTGCCGCAAGCGCCATACCTGCAGCCGGCTGGCCTTGACCAGCAGCTCGTGAAGTCTGCGCTGAGCCGCGAGCCGCTGCGATGTCTCTGGTCCTTCGACCTCGCCGAGGTGGAGGTGCCAGTTGTCATCGTGGGAAAAGTCAGCGACGGCGTCAGGTTCAGCATCGGATCCGGCGTCAGGGACAGAGATCGGTACATCACTCACTATCGTCATTGTGCCACCACCAGGCGAAGCAAAGAAGGGTCATAGTTCGTTGGTGTCAGGTGGGGGAGGAAGTCTTACCGCAATCGGCGAAGAATCTTCTGGGAAATAGTTTCCCTCGTTCGGGTAAGACGGGCATGAACCGAGGACACCAACTGAGTACAGGGGGCCAACAGGCATCCTCCGCTCATTCGTGAAGGGATACGCTCATGTCACACAAACTCGCCAACCCCGCAGGCACCGGATCAGGAGTCGGAGAAGGTGCTGGGAGACGTTTCGGGGCAGCTGGCCTCGGGTCCGGAGCCGGAACTGATCGTGCCTTCTTCCTGCTGCGCACCGTCTTCACCGTCGCCCCGATCCTGTTCGGCCTCGACAAATTCTTCGGCCTGCTCACGAACTGGGACAGCTACCTGGCACCGTGGATCGATGCGATCCTGCCGGGAACCGCGCATCAGGCCATGTTCGCCGTGGGCATCATCGAGATCGTCGCCGGCATCGTCGTCGCCGTGGCCCCGAAATTCGGGTCACTCTTGGTCGTGGCCTGGCTGGCCGGGATCATCGTCAACCTGCTCTCCATGGGGCAGTTCTTCGACATCGCGCTGCGTGACTTCGGACTGCTCGTCGCAGCACTGGCCCTAGCCGCACTCGCCTTCGACCGGCCCCAGAAGGTGAAGGCAGCCTGAGCGCGGGCGGACTAGGATCGGCAGTGGCCGTAACCACAAGCGAACCTGAGGACAGCGAGATGACACTGAGCCCGGAACTGACCACCCAACTCACCGCCTGGCGACGGGACTTCCACAGGTTCGCCGAGCCGGGATGGACGGAGTTCCGGACCACCTCGGCGATCATCACCGTCCTACGTGACCTGGGATGGGACACGGTGTTCGGTCCCGAACTCCACGACGCCGATGCCCGGCTCGGTGTTCCCGACGCCGAGGTGCTCGCAGGTGAACGCGATCGCGCGGTAGCGCAGGGGGCGGATCCGGAGCTGGTGACGGCGATGGGCGACGGGTTCACCGGGGTCCTCGGCGTGCTCGAGACCGGCCGGCCGGGTCCCGTCCTGTGCTTCCGCTTCGACATCGACTCGAACGACCTGGTCGAACTGGCCGACGACACCCATCGCCCCTTCGCCGAGGGATTCGCCTCCGTCAACGAGGGTGCCATGCACGGCTGCGGTCACGACGGCCACGCCGCCATCGGATTGGGCCTGGCCACGAGATTGACCCAGCTTCACGCTGAGTTGAGCGGGACCGTGAAGATCATCTTCCAACCCGCCGAGGAGGGTGTGCGCGGCGCTCATTCGATCGCGGCCGCCGGCTGGTTCGACGACGTGGACCTGTTCGTAGCGACGCATCTGAAGTCCGATGACGACAAGGGCAACGTGCTCACCGGGTCCGATGGGTACCTCGCCAGCACGAAGCTCGACGTCACCTTCACCGGCATCGGATCGCATGCCGGGGGAGACCCGGAGAAGGGGAAGAACGCGCTGCTCGCGGCCGCCTCGGCGACATTGAACCTGCATGCGATACCCCGGCACTCCGAGGGCGCCAGCCGGATCAACGTCGGCACCTTCCACGCTGGCGAGGGACGTAACGTGGTGCCCAGGACGGCGACGCTGCGGGTAGAGACTCGAGGCGAATCGAGCGAAATCAACTCGTATATGGATGACCGGGCGCGGGACGTCATCGCCGGTGCCGCGCGGATGTACGACGTCGACGTCGAGGTGACAGTCGTCGGTAAAGCCGACCAAGAATCGCCGAGCCCGGAGCTGCTGCCCTATATCCGTACCTGCTTCGAAGGCGTCGACGGCGTCGCCGAGATCAGCGACACCGGCGGACTGGGCGGATCCGAAGACGCGACGGCGATGATGAAGCGAGTCAAGGAACGCGGCGGCCTGGCTACCTACGTCCAGATCGGCATGGACACTTCGTGGGGCCACCACACCGAGCGCTTCGACGTCGACGAGGACATGCTCGCCGTCGGTGTTGAGGCCGAGACGAAGATTGCGCTGGGGGCGGGGGAGTTCCTGGAAGGACAGCATCCAGCCTCTTGCCGTACCCAGAACTGATCATTGTGGATACGACAAGAGACCGAGGAGAACCCAGAGCGCTGGAAACGCCGAGCCTGTCAGTCGAACATGATGATCTGACGCACTGCCTCTCCATCCGCGAGTCTGTCCAGAGCCGTATTGATCTCTGAGAGCTCGATCTTTCCTGAGATGAGTTCGTCAACTGGCAGAGTGCCCTCTCTCCACAGTTTTTCGTAGACCGGAATGTCCCGCGATGGAACAGCAGAACCGAGATATGAGCCGACGACGGTGCGAGCTTCGGCCGTGAAAGTGAGGGGAGGAAGGCTGGACCTGGCGTCCGGTGACGGGAGCCCGACAGTGACGGTTCGTCCACCGGCCGCAGTTGCCGCGAACGCGGTCTCGAATGCCTTCGGGTGTCCTGCTGCTTCAATCACGACGGGTGCTCTGACACCGTTTTCTGCCAGATCGGCTGGCGAGTAGACCTCGTCTGCGCCCAGTTCTGTCGCCCGGCTGAGCTTGTCGGGGTTGGCATCGACTCCGATGACTTTGCCCTTCTTCAATGACAGAGCCGTGATCAGAGCAGCCATTCCGACTCCTCCGAGTCCGACGACCATGATGGCCTCACCATCTCTCGGCTGGCCCGCGTTGAGAACGGCCCCGCCGCCTGTGAGAACTGCACAGCCGAGGACGGCGGCAATCTCAGGTGGCACATCATTGCCCACCGGTACGACCGATGTGCGATTGAGGACTGCGTACGTGGCGAAGCCTGAGACTCCGACGTGGTGGAAGATGGCGCCGCTGTCATCATGCAGACGCAGATGTTCACCGACCAAGTGACCCGAGTTATTCACCGCAGTCCCGGGAATGCACGGCAGTTTTCCGTCGGTCAGACAGTTGTCACATTCTCCGCAGCGAGGAAGGAAGACCGTGCTCACATGTTGGCCGACCTCAATGTCGGTGACGTTCTCTCCGAGCTTTTCGACGACTCCGGCGGATTCATGTCCGAGCAGCATCGGCGTGGGGCGAGGCCGGTTTCCGTCGACAACCGACAGATCGGAATGGCAGAGGCCAGCCGCAGTGATCTTGATGAGGACTTCGTCCGGACCCGGATCATCAAGCTCGATATCGCGTATCTCCAGCGGCTTTGTCCGAGCATATGGTCGTTCAGCGCCCATCTGGTTGAGCACCGCTCCCTGAATCTTCATGTTGACTCCTTCGTCCATGTCAGCAGTCTTGCCTGTTTCCACTTTTTCATGTCGACCGTCTTCCGTCGACGACTCGCAACCGATGCTTCGCACACTTGCGAGACACTGTCCTCAGCGTGAACTGAACTCAGAAAATATTTCACTAAACTTCGACGGTCACGATCTAAGGATAGATAAACACTGGGTAGAAGCGCAATAGATTGTGCAGGCAGTTTCGGTATTGACAATCATGGAAAGTGAAATATATTTGAAATCACCTGCAGTTCATCACAGTTCGACAGGTTGCAAGAACAAGAACGCCCGTCCGTGGATCGAAGGAGATTCGAATGACATCGGAAATGAAAGTTCATGTACTGGAGAGCGGAACCATGGAGGCCGATCTGACTTGGCTCCTCCTGGCACCCGGAAGAGTCATCAAACCCAGAGCGGAGAAAGATGCTCCGAGGGCATGGGGCAAGGTCCCGACTCACGCGATTCTCATCGACCATCCCGAAGGGAGGATTCTCTGGGACACAGGAGTTCCCCGTGATTGGCAGACGCGATGGGAGCCGACCACATTCGATCAGTTCTTCCCCGTTCTCGACGACCCAGAGGGCGATACCGGGTATCTGGACTCGAGCCTGAAGCAGTTGGAACTGACACCGGACGACATCGACATTCTGGTGCTGTCGCACCTGCACTTCGACCATGCGGCCAATGCGAAGATATTCGACAACGGCAAGACGAAGATCATGACCAGTCAGGCCGAGCTCGACGGGGTCGCATCAATCACCGGCTACAACAAGGGCGCTCACATCCCCGACGACTTCAAAGGCCTCGACATGGCCGGAATCAAGGGTGATGACGAGATCGTCCCCGGGGTCAGCGTGATCCAAACCCCCGGACACACGTGGGGCACCATGTCGCTCAAAGTCGACCTGCCCAATGATGGACCCAAGATCTTCACCTCCGATGCCGTGTACCTGGAAGACTCGTACGGTCCACCTGCGATCGGCGCCGCCATCGTCTGGAACAACCTTGCCTGGCTCGATTCCGTGGAGAAGCTGCGCAAGATCCAGCAGGAGACCGGTGCCGAGATGATCTTCGGACATGATGAGGAGCAGGCCAAGTCAATGAAGTTCGCGCCGAACGGGTACTACTCATGATCATCTATGACTTCAAATGCAGGGAAGGTCATCGGTTTGAAGCTGTGGTTGAGTCCATGGCATCTGAGAATCCGGACTGCGGCGCCTGTGGCGGTCGGAGCCAGCGAGTACCCTCACGGGTGAGAATCGGAAACTCCGCATCCGCTGGCTCCAGCCGGGACGATATGCCCAGGAGCTGGACAGGAATTGCCGGTGGTCATCCGGAAGCAGTTTCTCATTGGCGAAACAAGATGGAGAAGAGAGAGAAGCTGGAGGAGAAGTACCCCGAGCTCGGTGGTGACCGTCGTCCGATCCTGGCTCATGAGGGCATCTTCAACGGTCGCCCGCTTCGAGCAGGCGACGACATCGGCGCTGCCGTGAAAGACGCAACTCAGGCCGCGAAGTCGGTTGCCGGTGAATCGTCGTCTTCCGTTCGCTCCCCAGCTCCCGCCTCGGCGGTTGCCTCCTCCTCAGCGAAAGGCCAGTGATATGGAATCCACCAGGGGAAAACTGACAGTTCTCCAAACGATCGACAATCTGGAATTTCGAGAATACGAGGTGCCTGAGCCGGTCGAAGGCGGAATGGTCCTCAAGATGATCCGCGCCAATGTCTGCGGATCTGACGTCCACATTCGACACGGCAGCCATCCACTGGTCAGGGAAGGCTGCGCAATGGGGCACGAAGGAGTGGGACAGATAGATAAGCTCTCTCCCAGCGTCACGAGCGACTGGGCCGGAGAGCCGTTGACGGCCGGCGACCGAGTTGTGGCAACGTATTTCCAGGCGTGTCATCGCTGTCCCGAATGCAACAACGGGCACCCCAACATCTGTCGCAACGCCTACACCGGGTGGTCGACGCAGGCAGATGATGCCCAGCACTTCTACGGGACATTCGCGACCCACTATTCGATCGGTTCCCACCAGGCGGTGTACAAAGTACCGGATTCGGTGAGCAGCAAAGCGGTCTCCTCGGCCAACTGCGCACTGTCGCAGGTCTACTACGGCTGCCTTCTGGGCGAAGTGTCGTATGGGGACAAAGTCGTCATTCTTGGCGCTGGTGGCCTGGGCGTGTGCGCATCAGCAGTCGCGTCGAGCAAGGGTGCAGAGGTGTTCGTCGCCGAAATGGTGCCGGGACGGCTTGCCAAGGCGAAGGAGTTCGGTGCCCACCACACCATCGATCTCAGCGTCGCCGACGACGGCAACGGGCGAGTCGATCTCGTGCGTGAGGCAACCGGTGGGGGAGCCGACGTCGTCATCGACCTCACAGGCGTTCCCGATGCCTTCTCCGAATCTGCGCGGATCGCCAGAAGCGGTGGAATCGTCGTCGAGATCGGCAACATCTCACCGAATAAGTACACCCAGTTCGACCCGGGGCTGTTCACTCGCACGGGCGTGCAGATTCGTGCGGCGATACGGTACCCAGTCGAAGTGCTGGGCCGAGCAGTCAAATTCATCGAATCGACTCCTCAGTTCCCCTGGGAGTCGTTGGTCGATAAGGACTTCACCTTCGACCAGGTGAACGAAGCAGTAGCGGCGGCTGAAGCCAAACAGGTAACGCGTGCCGGAATAGTCATCTGAGCGACCTCCACAACTGAAGCGCGTTTTTGCTGCTGATCGACTTCCGCAGCCGCGAATCAATCCCGCCGGCCCCGAAGACGGTAACCGTTCCCGGGGCCGGCGGCACTCACACAGAAAGTGTAGAAATGAACCTCACCACAGCATTCATCGATGGAACCTCCGCGACACCAGCGGGAACCTACGACAACATCGATCCGGCAACCGGAGAATGCATCGGCACAGTTGTCAGAAGCGGCAAGGACACGATTGACTCTGCTGTCGGAGCGGCTCGTCGCGCGCAACCATCGTGGGCACGGACGAAGACTGAAGACCGCGCCGACCTCATGCATGCATTCGCCGATCTGATCCTCAGCCATGCCGATGAGCTGGCGAAGCTGGAGACGGAAGACACCGGAAAGCCACTGACCCAGTCGCGGACCGATGCCGTAGTCACCGCTCGTTACTTCAAGTTCTACGGTCGAACGATCGAAGCCTATTACGGTGACTACCTTCCCGTTGACGAGGGCTTCCACGCCTTCAGCAGGCGCCAACCTCTGGGAGTCTGCGGCAGCATTGTGGCGTGGAACTATCCCATGCAGCTGTTCGGGCGCGCAGTCGCACCAGCCGTCGTGACCGGCAATACCATCGTGCTCAAGCCCGCAGATGAAACGCCTCGGACAGCCGTCCGATTGGCCGAATTAGCATCAGAGGCAGGTTTCCCGCCCGGTGTGATCAACATCGTTCCCGGTATCGGCACCGAGGCGGGGCAAGCGTTGGCAGAGCACCCTGACCTTGACCACATCGGATTCGTCGGGTCCAACCCGGTGGGCAAGATCATCGCAGCCAGTGCCGCGGAGAACCTCATACCTGCCACCCTCGAGCTGGGCGGAAAGTCTCCCCACATCGTATTCCCGGATGCGGACCTGGACACTGTCGCCAGCTTCATCACCAAAGGCATCCTTCAGAACGCGGGGCAGACGTGCTCTGCCGGTTCGCGCCTGATCGTCCATAAGTCGATCGCTGAGGAACTCTATGCCAAGTTGGCGAAGAAGTTCGAGGCCACGAGCATCGGATCCGGCATGGACGACATGGACCTCGGACCGCTGGTGTCGACGAAGCAGCAGAACCGTGTCAAGACTTTCGTTGAGGAGGCAGAGGGCGAGTTGATCGTCGGCGGGGGTATCCCTCAGGACCGACCAGTCGGTGCGTATTACTCGCCGACGATCATCGCTCGAGTCGATCCATCGTCAAAGATTGCCAACGAAGAGGTCTTCGGACCGGTGCTCGTCACCATGGAGTTCGACAGTGAGGACGAAGCTGTCGGAATCGCCAATGGGACCGACTATGCGCTCATGGCCGCAGTTTGGACAAACGACGTATCACGAGCGCACCGCATGGCATTGGCTGTCGAAGCAGGACAGGTCTACGTCAATGCATTCGGAGCGGGCGGGGGAGTGGAATATCCCTTCGGCGGGTTCAAGAAATCCGGGCACGGACGAGAGAAGGGCTATGAGGCGCTTGACGGGTACACAGCCACGAAGACCGTGATCATGAAGCTGTAGACTGACGTGGCACAGCGGCAGGACACTCTTAGAAAATAGAGTTCGTCCGTCGCTCATTTTCCATCAGTCAACGCCGACTCACTGTCCGTACCGGTTTACAGGGATCAGAATGCCGCTTATTTTCAATGACGATGACAAACTTGGGACTCTGGCCTACGGCTCGCGATCAAACTACGTTGCCGCCGAGATCCGAGAACTCATCGTCTCCGGCATTCTGATCCCGCGTGAACATCTGCGCATTGATGAAGTCGCGGAGTTCTTCAAGGTCTCAGCGACCCCGGTCCGCGAAGCACTGCATCTGCTTCATGCCGAAGGCCTCATCGATCGGTCAGCCGGGAGCGGATTCCGGGTCCACCCTCTGACCGGGCAAGACATTGAAGACATCTTCTTGGCGCATTCGTTCGTCGCCGGAGAGTTGGCGGCGCGAGCGGTGCCGAACATTACAGCGGACGACATGAGGGAGCTGCGAGCGATCAATCATGACACTCTTGCCCTCATCGAGCGCGATCAATTGAACAGGCTCAATGAGGTCAACATGGGGTTTCACCAGCTGATCAATCGCGCGGCGAATTCGCCACGACTGAAATGGCTGACGTCGTTCTACCTGAAGTACATGCCGCAGAGACGATACGGACTGATCAGCAGGTGGCCTGAGATCACCGCGAACAGCCAAAAGAATCTGATTGCAGCGTTACATGATTCCGACGTTGACGCAGCCAGAACAGCTGCGGAAAACAACGTGTTGAACGCTGGACGAGCTCTCGCAATGCACTTCTCGGAGAAGGTGCGTGATTCGCAGCAGAATTCCGAGGACGACGCCGAAGACCCAACGTCGAGCGCGGGCGGCGGCGGTGACGAAAACACCATCCGATAAACTCATGTGAATGTCGAGAATTACGTGCCCTGACCTGAGTTCGAAAGTCGTCACCGCGGACAAAGCGGCTGTTCACATCGGTCACGGCGACCGCGTCGCCATGAGCGGGTTCACCGGTTCGGGGTACCCGAAATCTGTGCCCGGGGCGATTGCCGAGCAGGCTCGTCGCGAACACGACGAAGGTCGCGATTTCGGCATCGAACTGTGGACCGGTGCCTCGACCGCACCAGAACTCGACGGAGTGCTCGCCGAGGCGGGAGCCGTGAGCAAGCGACTGCCATTCCAGTCGGACCCGGCAATGCGAAAATCGATCAACGCCGGCGACACCGAATACGTCGACACACACCTCAGCCATTCGGCCCAGCAGGCCTGGTTCGGCTTCTACGGCAACCTCGACGTCGCCGTCGTCGAAGTCGCAGCGATCCTGCCCAACGGTCTGCTGGTTCCCGGCAGCTCGGTGGGCAACTCGAAGACCTGGCTCGACCTGGCCGACAAGGTCATTCTCGAGGTCAACGACTGGCACCCGCGCTCCTACGAAGGCTTCCACGACGTCTACTACGGCACCCGCCGCCCACCCGAGCGTCTGCCCATCCAACTGCTGGAACCGATGCAGCGCATCGGCGACCCCTACCTGCGCGTGGATCCATCCAAGGTCGTTGCCGTCGTTGAGACGAACGCCCCTGACCGGAACCTGCCGTTCAAAGCAGCCGACGAGGATTCGAAGGCGATTGCCGCCCACCTCGTGGACTTCCTGCGCCACGAGATCACAGCCGACAGACTGCCACCCGAACTGCTGCCGCTGCAGTCGGGCGTCGGCAATGTCGCCAACGCCGTGATGGGCAACCTGGCCGACAGCGAATTCGAAGGCCTGACCGCCTACACGGAGGTCATCCAGGACGGGATGCTCGACCTTATCGACAACGGGAAACTCGCCTCCGTCTCGGCGACAGCCTTCTCACTCTCGGCCGAGCGGGCCGCGGACTTCAACGAGAACATCGAGTCCTACAAGGGGCGCATCCTCCTGCGCACGCAGGAGATGTCGAACCATCCGGAGGCCATCCGCCGCCTCGGCGTCATTGCGATCAACGGAATGGTCGAGGCCGATATCTACGGCAATGTGAACTCCACCCACGTCATGGGCTCGTCGATCATCAACGGCATCGGCGGATCCGGCGACTTCGCCCGCAACGCCTACCTCAACTTCTTCGTGTCGAACTCGGTGGCCAAGGATGGTGCGATCTCGTCGATCGTGCCCTTCGCCAGCCACATCGACCACACCGAACACGACACTCAGATCCTCGTCACCGAGCAGGGACTGGCCGATCTGCGCGGACTTTCCCCGGTGGCCCGAGCCCGCAAGATCATCGCCAACTGTGCGCACCCGGACTACAGGGACCGCCTCGGCGATTATCTGGATCGGGCGATCGCAGAGAATCCGAACGGACGGCACACCCCGCATCTGCTGGGCGAGGCTCTGTCTTGGCATGGGAATTTCCAGGCCAACGGGAGTATGTGACGTCTGCCTGTGCGGTTGCCCGATTCAGGGTGCCGAACTATTCGTCGATCCCGCACCACCTATTCGTCGATCCCGCACCATTCGGCGATGAAGAGAGCCATGGACTTCGTGCACCTGCGCACTGATTCGATGCTCACGCGCTCGTCGAATCCGTGGATGCTCTCCGAGACGGGGCCGTAGACCAGCGTCGGCATCTGGCCGTAGTTGATGAAGACCCGACCGTCGAGATAGCCGGGAGTGGTGAAACTGGTGAGCTCGGCGCCGAAGGCTTGCTGGTGAGTGCGTTCGAGCAGCTCTTCGGCATCGCTGCCGGGCTCGAGGACGTAGCCGTCGGCGTAGAACCCGTTGGGAGTCAGGACAGTTTCAAAGGTCGGGTGTGAACGCGCTCCGGCATCACTCACGCACTTTTCGACCTCGGCCCAGGCATCATCGGCGTTCGTTCCGGGATAGGTGGCCACGCGGACCTGGAGTTCGCACCAGGCAGGCACGCTCGAGGGCCAGTCGCCGCCGCGGATCTCCCCGAAGTTGAAATTGATGGGATGGTCGAGATCCTCGAAATACGGATGCTCGGCCTTGCGGTCATTCCAGGTCTGTTCAAGCACGCGCAGAGCCTGCATCACATTGAACGCGGCATCGATGGCGTTGAAGCCGTTGGCCATCTCGCGCGGGTGAGTGGGGTTGCCGGTGACCCGGACCGTGAACCAGAGGACCCCCACATTGGCTCTGACCAGGGCATCTTCCTCAGGCTCAGAGATGATGACCGCGTCCGCGGTGTATCCGCGCAACAGAGCGGCCAAGGATCCGTTTCCGGTGCATTCCTCTTCGACGACTGACTGGAGGTGAACACGACCGGTGAGGTCGAAGCCGGCTTTACGGATGGCATCGAAGGCGAACAGGTTCGCGACGAGCCCTGCCTTCATATCTCCGGCACCGCGGCCATACATCCAACCATCGGCCACCTCGGCGTCCCACGGAGAACGAGACCATTTCTCCTCCGGTCCCTGCGGCACGACATCGATGTGGCCGTTGAGGATCAGGGACTTCCCGACGTCCTGGGTGGGCTGGTACGTGCCGACGACATTGGTCATCCCTGTGTAGTCGACGGTGGAGGGGCCGAAGCCCGGGTGTGCCTTCAGCTCGGGGGAGTCGATGGCCCACCGGTCGGTGTCAAGGCCGAGCCTGTGCAGGTGGGACTCGATCAGATCCTGTGCCGGTTCCTCATGTTCACGTTTGGACGGCGAGTTCACCAGCTCGGCGGTCGCCGCCAGCTGTTCGTCGAATTGGGCGTCGACTGCCGCGAGGATTCGTTGTTGTGCGTCCTTGGTGATCATCGGTTCTCCTTCGAGCGCTGCTCGTTCAGGTTTCGGGTGCTGATTCGAGACTAGGGGAGCGCGGGTAGATGGTCATTGGACGAATGTCTCGGCTTTGAGCATCGAGATGTGCATTTGAACCTCCGAGCCGGACAGCGTCGATCAGCACCACTAGGTGTCTTGGGTCAAGATCAGCGCGATCGCGGCATCACGGGGAATGGTCACGTCCAGACCAGTGATGTCGTGGAAGGACTGCAGACGTTTGAACACGGTGTTCCTATGGACATAGAGCGAGTCAGCTGCCTCCTGAACCGAACCGTTTTCCAGGTAGGCGGCGATGGTTGCGGCCAGACGCTTCAACCTCCCGTTGAGCCCTTCGCCCACCGAGGTGGCAAAATCGCCGAGCAGTTCATGCTCGAAGCCGCTGATGCGAGTCTCCACCGCAGTGCGGACGATGGCGGCGAATCCTTCCTTCAACGTGACCGCAGAGCGACCCGGATGAAGCTCGCCGAGGTGTTTGGCCAGTGCCGCTGCCCGTGACACCTGCCCCAATCCGTCGATCTTCGAGATGTATCCGCCTGCGAGTTCGGGCAGTTCGTCGACCAGGGTGATCAGCTTGCGCCGATGTCGGAACAGATAGGTCATCTGTTCGTCTTCGTAGGAATGCGCCTCGAGGGCCGGGAAGCTCTCCTCCAGATCGTCGGTTACGACATCGGTGGGAAGTGCAATGAGTTCGAATTCACCGTCGCCTCTCATGCCAAGCACATTGGCGATGGCACTGATGTCGTCATCGTCGGCGTGACCGGAGAACAGTTTTGTCAGAGCACGTTCGCGGGCGGTTCTGCGCGAACGCGCCATTTCCCCCGTCTCGTTGAGAAAGGACTGCTGCACTTCTGTCGCATATCTTTCCACCACGTCGAGGACGCGTTCCCCGTAGTCCATGAGCACCCCGGTGAGATCTGGTTGCGCGGCCCGATGGAGTGCTCGCCATAGCACCCGAAAGTTGATGCGCACAGCCTCAGTGAATTGATCGACTCGCAGGCCCTGCCTGGCACGTCGTCGTCCCAGAGCATCTGGAAGGGACGATTCGTCGGCCGTATGTTCAGCGGTTGAGAGTCGACGGAGGAAAAGGTCGAAGACCTGCTCAGCGGTGCCGGTGAGATCGGAGACGGGAACACGACCGTGGTTGTAGCCTTCATGCTGAGTAAGTTCGGCAATGAAGTCGTTGAGAAGCTGCGGGGTGTCCTGTCGCACTCGCTCGAGGAGTTCATGCCAAAGCGGATCGTTCATACTGCATTGTTGCATCGAGGGACTCAAGCCTGGTGAGTTGAGGGACCTGGCCGAGACGAACGGACGCCTGGTCAGGGAGTTCACGGTGTCAGCACCCTCGACAGGTCAGGACTCACCTCGTGAGAATCGTCGGCACCGCTGCGACCACCCAAGCCAATCCGGGACCGATGAGGCACATGAGGCCGGCATATCCGATCATCTGCTTGTAGTAGCGGTCACGGATCGTTGAGTGCACATTGGCCAGCAGCATGGCACCGTTGGTCGAGAACGGGCTGATGTCGACGATGGTTGCCGCGATCGCCAGCGCGGCAACGAAGCCTCCCACGTGGACGTCGCCTGATTCGAGAAACGGCACGGCCAGGGCGATGACGACGCCGATGATCGCCAAGGATGACGCCAGTGCAGAGATGAGGCCTGACATGTAGAAGAGCAGCAGGGCAGCCAGCAGAGGGATGCCGATCGCCGAGATCCCGGCGGAAACCCACTCGACAGTGCCCGCGGCTTGGAGAACCGAAATGTAGGTGAGCACCCCGGTGATGAGGATGACGACCGACCAGGACACCTTGGTCATCGCGGCCTTGCCCGCTGCCGGGTTGATGAAGGTGAGCACGATGGCGATCGTGATCGTCACGATCCCGACATCCCAGCTGAAGATCAGCACGGACAGTGCCATGGCGATCAGCCCGATCAGGGTCGGAACCTGGCTTCGCGTCAAGCGGATGGTGTCGGTTTCGACTGCGGAGGTCCCGGTTTCGGGACTCTTGGTTTCGGCGGACAAGGCGTCGTCCGCCTCGGCGCGCAATCCGGGTCGACGATGCAGGACGAAGTAGACGACGAGAGCGAAGACCAGGTTGAAGATCAGCGGCGCCAAGAACAACGACAACGGGGTCGGAGTCAGGCCATTCTTGGCGAGGTAGTCGTTGATGAAGATGCCATAGACGCTGATGGGGGAGAAGGCGCCGGCCAATGTGCCGTGGACGACGAGGAGGCCGACCATGAACTGATTGATCCGATGCTTACGCGCGAACGACAATGCCAGCGGGGCGATGATGGCCACGGCGAAGAGTGCGCCCAGTGCGATCAGAATCGCGGTGAGGGCGAAGAAGATCCACGGCATGAGCGAGGTCCGGCCGCCGACGAGCCTGACGCACCAATGGACGATGACCTCGATGACGCCGTTGTTCTGAGCAAACCCGAACAGATAAGTCAGGCCCACGAGCGTGAGGAACAAGTCGACAGGGAATCCGGCGAGGAATTCCTCCGGCGCTTGGTGGAGGACGAGTCCGCCGACCCCTGCCGCAGCAACAAAGCCCAGCAGGCCCATGTTGATGTCGCGCCAGGTGCCGATAACAAACATCAGTCCGAGGACGATCACGCAGATCAGTTCAGCACTCATGGGAGCAGCGTCTCCTTCATCTTCACAATTGCGATTGCCGGCGTCACGTTATTGCGCGACACGGTTGTGCCGGGTGTCTTTTGCGGCGGGCGCAGTTGCAGCGTGGCTGGCTGCGACCGGGTGCGGTTGCAGCGTGGCTGCAGATGAAACCGCACGTCACACGCTCCTCAACCTAAACGAAATCTCACTTACTGACCGCGCTATCTCGCAATGTAGGCGGTGGTGGGGTGACTTCGGTTCGGCTCTCGAGGCGGCATACGTAGTGGATAGCTGTTGCAGAAATCTATCCAATCCGGACAGTGCGCTGGATCACCAGATCATTAGAGTTTCACTCAGCCGCATCATCGCCCGCCACCAGCTGTAACGCTGCAGGGCACCGACATCGCCCGATACCGCCCGCGACCTACTGACATTGCCGACGCTTCCGACAATTCCTGACTCTGCTGACACCCATGAAAGTTGAGGATCTCCATGCACATCGATGTGATTGCACCCAGCCACGCCGAGGTACTCCGCGCGGCTGACAGCATCGTCGCCGCATTTGCCGCCACCGATACACATGCATACTTCGCGGCTTTTGCACCCGACGCCACATTCATCTTCCATCCCGAGAACCACCGTTTGGACTCGCGTGCAGAGTACGAGGAGACCTGGAACTCATGGATAGCCGAGGGCTGGTCAGTCGCCGACTGCGTCTCCTCAGCCAGGCTTTCGCAGACTTTCCCGGGTGGAGCGGTCTTCTCTCACACCGTCGATACGACGGTGACGACGTCGGACGGCACGGAATCGTACCGGGAACGTGAGAGCATCATCTTCCGCCACCTCGGCGACGGAAATCTCCTAGCAATCCACGAGCACCTGTCGACTGTCCCCGACTCTGCACCCGCGGATACGTTGGCTGACACAGGGTCCAATGTTGCTGAACCCATCGTCGCGGAGGCGGTGGCGCAGTGAACTGGTACCGCAGGCTCGAATCGCGACTGGAATCCGGAAGCGACGACTCCGGAGTCATCCGCGGCCACTTGGGCACCAGACGAATGTTCATGATCTGGTTGGCAGCCAACCTCGTCGTGACCACGATGCTCACAGGAACGCTTTTCGTTCCAGGCATCGACTACGGCACTTCAGTCATCGTCATCATCGCAGGCACGATCATCGGCACAATCGTGCTCACTCTGATCGGGAACATCGGCACCCGGACTGGCCTGGCCACCATGGCGATCACCAGAGGGGCGTTCGGGCCGAAGGGCAGCTATCTGCCTGTCGCCGCCAACGTCATCATCCTCATGGGCTGGAGCTGGGTTCAGGCCATGCTCGCCGGCATCAGCGTCAATTTCGTCGTCGCGCAGACAACTGGATTCTCTAACCCCATCCTGTTCTCAGTTCTGTGCCAGGCATTGGTCGTCGGGCTGGCCATTCTCGGGCATGAGGGCATCGAGAAGGCTGAACCCTGGTTCGCGCTCCTCATTCTGCTGGTGATGGCCTATGTCTTCGTCGTTGCTTTCACCGGGCACTCGCCGAGCGAATACACTGCGATTCAGGCCGATCCGAGCTTGGAATTCACCCCAGTCCTCGCGCTCGACATCGTCATCTCGACGGCGATCTCGTGGACCGTGCTCTCTGGTGATCTCAACCGCTTGGCCAAGAGCCAGAAGTCAGGAATCATCGGTTCCGGTCTCGGCTACATCGCCTCCACGGTGCTCGCCATGGTTCTCGGCCTCACAGCTTTCAGCTACATCCTCCTCGACGGCAAGGACGCGGCTCCCTTCGATCCGACCGTGCTGGCCGAAGAATTCGGCTGGGCGTTGGCGATCGTCATCTTCTTGTCCGTGATGGCGACAAACACGATGGTCGTCTACGGAATGGTCAACTCGGTCGTGGGCGCACAGAGCCGGACGAAGCTGAAGTTCCTGCCAGTGGCGTTGATCCTCGGGCTCGTATCAATCCTCGGCTCGACCTGGCTGGCGTTGCTCGACCAGTACACGGACTTCCTCACAATGATCGGTGCCTTCTTCGTTCCGGTGTTCGCGATTCTCATCGTCGACTACTACATCATCAAGCGGAGGACCTATACGAGGGATATCTTGCGTGATGCGGGTGGAATCTACGCCTACACGCGCGGAGTGAACTGGGCAGCTGTTCTCGTGTGGGTATTTGGAGCCCTGGTGTCGTACCTGCTTACCTATGCCTTCCCGAGCCCGGTGGGTGCGACCATACCGTCGTTCCTCGCTTCCTTCCTGTTGTATCTGGGGCTGTCGTGGCGTTCACGGAACAGATTCGCCGAGGTTGCCGGCGGTCATCTGTCCGATTCCAAAGGGTGAAGCGAGGGCAGATCAATTGGGATCGTGGTTTCGCGTGAATGATCTCGTGTCAGTGCCGTTTGAGAGTATTGAACAACGAACAGATCATGCGAATGGCAAGACACCTCTACCGAGTCAGAAGATTTCTTTAGAATAGGTCTATACAAATAAGATTCGAATACGATAGAATATAAACATCATTTAATTCAGTCAGTGTTCTACTCACTCTTCCCGACGATGACGTACGAGGCAGGTGACACACGATGAAAAGCGCATCCTCAACCAACAGCGAGCAGCACCGCGAAAAAGGTAAAAAGGCCGGCTCCGCTGGCAATGACGCCGGCGAGAATGCTGGCAATGACGCCGGCGAGAATGCTGATAAGAACGAGACGCCCCGTTACAGCGTTCGCTACGAGTCCAGTGTCACCAATCTCGGCAGTGCATCTGCAGAGTATGACCAAGCGCAGCTGAAGGTCTACGAGCTCAGCGCCGGAGTCATACTCGAGCAGGTCATCCAGCACTGCGGCACAGACGTTCCCGAAGGGGATGACCCTTATACGTTCGCCACGATTGCCAGCTCAGTTGAGCGATGCAAAGAATCTTCAGGCACAGACAAGGGAAAAGGCACCGAATATCTGGTGACGGCGAGCGATCTTGCCTGGAATATTTCACCGTTGGGTGATCGTGACTTCGACCAAAGCTGCACGGACCTCGTGGTCGTTTCCGATACATCGTCTGCGGTCATGGCCTATGACGCCGAGTTCGCGAAGAAGGTGCGTACGCCCGAGGCCGAACCTGAGCCCGAGACCATTGAGCCTCCTGACTTTCCTGGCTTCGAAGCAGACACCGACTTCTCGCGTTGGATCCACGACCAGGTGTTCACCGAGGACATCGCCGAGATCTCCGCGATCTTCGGAACATCCACTCCGCGCACCTATCGCCGCCTGACTGCGGCGATGACCGTCATTCACGGACTCCCACGGTTCGCCGACCGTGTTCGCGAGGGAGAATTCACGCAGGCTCACGTCGATGCCGCCGCCGACCTGTGCCAGACGGTTGCCATGCGGTTCCTGCCTCAACTTGACGAGTATCTTTCCGTCAGGCGGGCAGACGTGACGAGCGAGTACTTCCGAACTGCTCTGCGTAAGAAGATTCAGCTTCTCGAGCCTGCAACAGACCGGGCCGAAACAGCTGCACGTCGGCGCCGAGTTGATGTCGATACCTTCAAAGACGGAACCGCATGCATGTCGTTGACAGGGCCGGCCGCCGAGGTGAATGCGAGCTTCCAGCGCATCCAGGCCATGGCGAGGGCAATTCATGCGGGGAATACCAATACGTTCAATCTGGCGCCCGGTGTGGAAATCATCGACGAGCGCACCATCAGCAATCTCATGTTCGACATCGCCACCCGCCCTCAGCCGAAGCTCGGTATCAAGGTGAATAGGATCGACCCGGTGACTGGAATCCAGGCCACCTCCGAATCCTCACTTCTCGATGACAATGGGATTCCGCTGTTCGACTTCGACGACCAGGGTGTCAGCGGGCTGACGAAGTGTGCGAAAGGCACTGAGCCATCACCTGAGCGTGGAACAGCCTTTGCTCCTGGTAAACCACAGCAAGACGAAGTCGCGGAATATGACATAACGGTCGGCATGCCCACCGACCAGTGGTGGTTGGCGAACCAAGCGGCCGTCGTGGTTACGGTTCCGTATCTGACGTTGAGCGGCGAATCGGAGCTTCCGGGCACACTGACAGACGGTTCTCCGGTGCCAGCAGAAACCGCACGGCGCATCGGCGCTCGTTCGAAGACGATGACGAGAGTGCTGACGGATCCGGCGACTGGTACTCCCGTCGACGCGAAAGCAACGACTTACCGGATTCCCAACGATGTGCGGAAGACGCTCATTGCAAAATGGGCCATCTGCACAGTACCGGGGTGCAGCCGAAGAGCAGAGAAGTCAGAGATCGACCACATCATTCCCTTCGACCATGATCACCCTGACCGGGGCGGCCTCACTCGATTCACCAATCTGCATCCGCTGTGCAAGAAGCATCATGCGGTGAAGACTGCGCGAAACTACTCGGTGCGAATGCCGAAATCTGGCCTTGTCGAATACGAATTCTCCCATGGTGTGACCGCCGGTGTTACGGCTCCAGACCAACCTGTCGATGCTGCTCAAGCACTTGAGCTCTATGCACTATCGGGAATCAGTCCAAAAAGGTGGCGGCTCCCCGCAGAAATGGTTCCTCCGCCACCGAACATTCTTGAGCTCACGCCCGGCGAGACGACGATTCGAAAACGTGACGAGGAAAAGCAGCGCGAACGAGAACGGGCAGACCATCAGCGACGTCTGCAGGAGAACTATGACCTCGCAAAGGCCAAGCGCCGACAATTGATGGTCGATCGGATGCAGGATTGGGACAATGCAGTATTCCAGCTCTGCCTGCCGCCCGGGGCGGATCCTGTGACCATGAAGCGCCTACCTCGGGGTCGTCGCAGAGGCTATCCGCGCTCCAGGGCGAAGAAGGGGCCCGATGGTTGGTCTTCGAAGAGCGAGTACATGCGAATGAGCAGAGCATGGCAAGCCGCACGTGTGCAGTGGGAACATGACAACGCGAATGACCCGCCACCATTCTGATCCTCGCGGCACTGATCTGAGCCCCCAACTGTTTTGTTTGAACTTCGCTTCACTGATCTGAATTTCACCGGATCGGACTGAACGGCTGGCAGAAGCCAGGGACCACCTCGGCGGTTCCTGGCTTCTGCTGTCTGGTCTGTGCGGCCCGGCGACGGTCAGTTATGGGACTCTCACGGGACGCATAGCTGTGTTTGCTACTGTCACACTGACGAAGTGTGCCAGGCGATTCGACCCCTCGGATCGGTTCAGAGCCGCAGAAGGAGAACCGGAATTCGTGCTGCTCAGCAAGCTGTTCGACAGATTCCTGCCAGCCGACCGCAGATTCAACCCTGAGGCTCTGGCCTGGATAGCGGTGATCTTCACCGCCATTGTGATGCTCGCAGTCGAATCCTCGATTGCGGTGGGAGTTCACGAAGCACCCGTCGCACTGGCATTCATCATCACCGTCATCCACGCAGGATCGATGCCGCTGTCGATGCTGCGCCCACTCTTCGGCGTGATCGTCTCAGCCATCGCCTGTGGTGTCTTACCGCTGCTCGGCCCGTATCTCGCCGGCAACCCATGGCCGTGGATGGTGCCGATGATGATCACTCAGATCCTCATCATCCTCATCGTCGGACTCCGCGCCCACTGGGGCGTCGCATTGGCTGCGCTGCTGGCGAGCATCGCCGTCTCTGCGGCCGCAGCCGTCATCGGACATTTCCAGTACCCCGAGAGCCGGTCAGAATCATCGATCGTCAACATCGTCATCTTCTCCTGCATCGCCGGCGGCTTCTACGTGGCTGCCATCATCGTTCAGCAGTGGCACCTGATCCGTTCGCAGCTGCTGCAGGAGCAGGAGAACACAGCCGAAGAGCATTCGAAGCGCGTAGTGGTCGAGGAGAAGACGCGGATTGCTCGCGAACTCCACGACATCGTCGCGCACAGCATGTCGATCATCAACATTCAGGCCTCGAGCGCACCATTTCGCCACCCCAATATCGATCCGGATGTGGAAAGGGAGTTCGAAGACATCTCCGTGTCCGCTCGCAATGCCCTCACCGAGATGCGAGGACTCTTAGGCGTGCTGCGCAATGAGGAATCGAATCAGCAGCTGGCACCTCAGCCCAAATTCTCCGAAGTGGAGGGGTTGGTGAAGAAGGCGCAGCAGGCTGGAGTCAACGTCACCATGGAACGGGGCGGGGGACCGCTAGATCGCAGCCTGCGCGACAGCACCGGGCTGGCCGGGTATCGCATCGTCCAAGAGGCACTGAGCAACGCCATCCGTCACGCCACCGAATCGCAGATCCATATCAAGATCGACAGCGGCGGCACCGCTTTGTGGATCAATGTCTTCAACACTGCGGGCAAAGGCCCTTCTGAGGCCGCGAAGAATGAGGTCCATCGTCATCAGGGGCTTATCGGAATGAGAGAACGCGCGTCCTCGGTCGGTGGCGAACTCCGGACCGGATGGACCGGAAGCGGAGGCTTCGAAGTGGCAGCGGTGCTGCCGTTGTCCGTGGCCGATGCGCGTAAGTCAGGCACAGATAAGCCCGGCTCACACGAGACTGATGATCGCGAAGTCAGCGCCGACCAGGACATAGGTCCGGGCCCAGCCCCGGCCGACCCGGACCTAGCGCACTCGGATGCGAGCACAAGCACGAACACGACCACAGACACAGGCGCAGCCACAGACTCGAGCGCAGAAGACGTCACGGTCGCAGAGGCAGACAACACAGCAGGTCAATCGCAGGGTGATGAGAGGAGCAACGCGTGATTCGCATCGTGATTGCCGATGATCAGGCAATGGTTCGAGCAGGCTTCGCTGCGTTGTTGGACGCGCACCCCGACATCGAGGTGGTGGGCCAGGCACAGGACGGCGTCGAATGCGTCAGCCTCGTCGCCGAGCTGAGGCCCGATATCGTCCTCATGGACGTGCGCATGCCCGAACTCGACGGCATCGAGGCCACCCGCGAGATCCTCTCGGCCAGGGAGCGGCAACCTGCGAACTCTGTTCAGCCGGCGAACGCTGGCCAGCCCGGGATCGCAGGTCAGCCCGGGATCGCTGGCCGGCCCGCGAACGCAGAAATAGCGAAATCAACTGTGTCCACCTCGGAGACAAGCGGCATCGGCGATGATGTTCCGCGCATCATCATGCTCACGACTTTCGACATCGATGACTATGTCTTCGACGCGATCCGTGCCGGTGCCAGCGGTTTCCTCCTCAAAGATGCCCCACCCAATGAGCTCGCCGAGGCGGTGCGGGTGGTGGCCTCGGGCGATGGGCTGCTGGCCCCAAGCGTTACCCGTCGTGTCATTGAGCATTTCGCCGCGGGTCCGCAGACATCGAACGCGGCGGCACTGCCTGATCTCACCGACCGCGAACGTGAAATCCTGGTGTTGGTGGCAAGTGGGCAGACGAACACCGAGATCGCTGCCACGCTCTTCATCGCTGTTCAGACCGTGAAGACCCACGTCTCACGAATCCTCTACAAGCTCGACATCAGAGACCGTGCTCAGGCAGTTATCGCCGCCTATGAATCCGGGCTCGTGGTGCCTGGAACGCGGGCCTGATCGTTCACCCCCTACCGGAGTAGGGGGTGGAATACGGTGCCGTGGGGTGATGCCAAGGCGCGGTCCCTCTCGTACCGTAAGTAATATGGAATCAGTAGATGTCGCGAATAGGACGCTGTCGACACCCCCTCTTGGGAAAGAATCAAGGGCGGAGGTCCTCGAGAAGAGGCGAGCCAATCGCGGTACCGAGAAGCAGGAGTTCACCAGCGATTTCAGTGCGCTGATGGCCCAGGTCAAAGAGGCCGGTCTGCTGGCACGACGACCCGGCTGGAATACGCTGCGCTTCGTCCTCCTCGGACTCTCCTACGTCGTCGCCTTCGCGATGCTCTTCCTCATCGGCGAAAGCTGGTGGCAGATGGCCACGGCAGTCGTCTTCGGAATCCTCTTCACCCAGACGGCATACGTCGCCCACGATGCGGCACACCGTCAGATCTTCACCAACGGCAAGGTCGGGGAGTGGGTGTCGACCATCATCGGCAACCTGTTCATCGGCCTCAGCTTCGGCTGGTGGCTGAAGAAGCACAACGCTCTCCACCACGCCAACCCGAACAAGGCAGGCGTCGACGGTGACATCGCCCCGGGCGCACTGATCTTCGACCCTGAGGATGCGCAGGGGCTCACCGGGTTGCGGAAGTGGCTTGCCGCTCATCAGGGCTGGTTCTTCTTCCCGCTGCTGACTTTGGCCGGAGTGCAGCTGCACGTGAACTCGGTCAGGGCGATTCTCGTCGGCCAGTCCTCGATCAAGCGCCGCTGGATCGAAGGTATCTTCATCGGCATCCGCATCATCGGATTCCCCCTCATCGCCATCTGGGCCGCCGGACCACTCATCGGCATCGTCTTCACGATCGTCCAGGTCATGGTCTTCGGTGTCCACATGGGTGGCTCGTTCGCTCCCAACCACAAGGGACAGCCGATCGTTCCCAAGGACGTGAAGATCGACTTCCTGCGTCGCCAGACCCTGATGTCGCGCAACATCTCCGGCGGGCGTCCGATGGGCTTCCTGATGGGCGGACTGAACTACCAGATCGAGCATCACCTGTTCCCGAGCATGCCCAGCGTCAACCTGCACAAGGTTCAGCCGATGGTCCGCGAGTACTGCGCTCAGAAGGACATCAAATACACGGAGACGACGCTCTTCGAATCGTTCGGCATCATCGTCCGCTACCTCAACCGGGCCGGACTCGGCCAGGCCGATCCCTTCGACTGCCCGGTCACCGCACAGTTCCGTTCACGCTGAGCCAGCCGCACGGCACTCTGGGCGAACAAGCCGACCAGGACGATTCCACGCAAACCCCCCACTGCTACCTCGGCGGTGGGGGTTTTATGCTTCGTGCAAGACACTCAGGTCGTCGAGAATCAGGCCAGGTGCTCGGATCAGGCCAGGTACACGAATCAGGTCAGGTGGTCGTGAGTGCCAGAGACCCACTCGGCATAGCGTTCGGCCGAGCTCGCCACCGCCTCTTTGGCTCCGCTCGAGATCATCTGCCCGAAGTTGCCGTACATGCGATCGAAGTCGATGTCAGCCACCGAGGCGGCGATGCCTCTGACGACTCGCGCCGACAGCGGCAGATAGTTGGGGAAGCTGCGCATGAATGTCACCCACCCCGACCGGGCCACCGGAGCGATCGAGTCTCCGCTGAGCATGACTCCTCGGCCGTCCTGGCCCGTCCACACAGCCACCGCGCTTCCCGGGAAATGGCCGCCCGTGCGCTGCAGCCGGACGCCGGGAACAGGTTCCGCGACGTGATAGTAACGCCAGATGTTCGGGCCCTCGCGCTGAACCCAGTCGGCATCGGCACGGCAGACGAAGATCGGGGCATCGTCAAAGGCCGCGCTCCACTCGAGCTGCAGGCCGAACATGTGGGGATGGCTGGCGGCGATGGCCTGAACGCCGCCGAGGTCTGAGACTGCGGCGATGACGTCCTCGTCGAGGTAGGGCGGGACGTCGAAGAGTAGATTGCCGCGCTCGGTCTGTGCCAGATAGCACGTCTGCCCGATGCCCAGCTTCGGTTCCACTCGTAGAGCGTAGAGACCTGGTTCGCGTTCGACGATGGAGACGCTGTGGTGTTCCGATTCGAGCTCTTCACGCGTCGTCCAGTGCTGGCCTGACGCCGGCAGCCACTGGCGCTCATCCGAACAGATCGGGCACACGTCCGGTGGAGGCGTAGTCGTTTCGACACCGCACGTGCGGCAGATCGTCACGTTCGTCAGTGCTGTCATCGGGGTAAACCTCCTGCCCCCGAGGATAGTCGCCGAGTGCAGGTGGGGCCAGGTAACCGGTGTCAGGTGTGGCGCGAAGTGCACCGATCGGCTGCTCCGCATGGAGCGCAGAAACCAAGCAGTTGCAGGGGGACCCGGTCGTGGGAGACCCGGCGGCTCAACCCACGGCGACGCGTTTCTTCGAATGGGCCATGAGATGTCCGACGAGGATGAGGGCGATGCCCAGGACGAACCACCCGATCAGCACCCACCACTGCATCGCCATGGGTGCATCCGGGAAGTAGGAGATGTCGCGCAGCAAGGTTCCAGAAGCACCAGGGACCAAGAACTGACCGATGTCTCCCCAGGCTCCTGCGAGGAATTCCTTCGGTGCTTGGAGCGAGGCGATCGGATTGCCGATGAACATCGTCAGCACTGCGCCGATGGCAATACCGCCTGGCCCTATCAGTGACACGAAGCCGTTGATGAGTGCCGCGGTTGCCGCCACAGCAAGGCCGGCAGCCAGCACGTTGAGTCCGAAGTTGCCCTGCAGAATGCCGAACCAGGACTGCAGAACGAGAGTGAGTGCGAGTCCGCCGATGGCCCCGTAGGCCAGTACCGCGACGGCACGCATGCGGCGCGAGTGGACGATCATGCTGGTGAGCACACCGCCGACGATTCCGCCGATGGTCAGAGGCAGGCCAGCGATCGCGAGGCCGGCACCGGTGGAGTCGTTGTCGTTGAGTGGAACGACGTCGGCCACCGTGACCTGGGGGATCTCCATCGCCGAGGTGGTCGGGGCCTGTGCTTGCTCACCTGGGTTTCCCTGAGGCCCGGCAGGACTCTGAGATGCAGAGCCTTGAGATGCTGGGCTTTGAGATGCTTTCGCCAGTGCGTCTTGCATCTCCTTCATTCCATCCTGCATGCCCGAGATCGCCTGCTTGTCGATTTTCTGCTGCATCTGTGAGGCGATCCCGGTCAACTGTTGGGCAACGGCGGGGGAAGCCGCAGTTGAGGTGAGGATCTCGGGTTCGTCACCAACGATGAACGCCCCGTAGACCTCACGTTGACGGATGAGCTGCTGCGCCTCGGCGCGGGAGTCGACCTTCCTGAGATCGAGCATTCCGTCGGGAGCGTTCGCTGTGATCTGATCGATCTGCTCCTGATCGCCGACGGCTGCCACCGGAAGGTCTTTGGGCTCTGATGTCACGGTCGGCCAGCTGAACGCCAGCAGGATGACGGTGACGATAGCCGCGGCGAAGACAGCTGCGAGCAGAGCCTGCTTGATGCTGGGTTTGAGCGCACCTTTGGCGGCCTCGGCGTCGGGACCGGTCGCGGTGTCGTCCGAGATAGCGAGGATTCTCGTCTGCATGCCTATCCAATCATTGAAAACGAATACTCGTTCTGTTTACTCTTGCGGGTACGATATATCAAGAATGGTCATTCGTTTTTGGGGGATTGGTGCCGAAGGTCACGGACGAACACAAGGAAGCCATGCGCACGCGGATTCAGGATGCCGCGCTCGCATGTTTCACTCGCAAGGGCTTTGCCGGGGCGTCGATGGCCGACATCATCAAGGAGGCGGATCTCTCCGCCGGTGCCGTCTATGTCTACTACTCGTCCAAGGCCGAGCTCACACTCGATGCTGGCAGGCGAATCATGGAACAGCGGGCAGCCGAACTGCAGGACTTCGGGTCAGCGGACGAGGTCCCGCCTCCTCAACAGGTCTTCCCGAACTTGCTGAACACGATCCTCTACGACACGCCATTCTCCCCGCTGCTGCTGCAGGTGTGGGCAGAAGCATCGCACTCGCCCGACTTCGCGAAGGTCGCAGCGAAGATCTACGCTGACCTGACTGTCCGGTTCGCGGCCTATCTGAGCGCGTATTTCCACCGCGGCGCGGGGCTGAGTGAAGATGCGGCGCAGGCCAAGGCTGAGCAGCTTGCTCCCGCGGTGCTCGCGCTCATGCAGGGCGCTATCGTCCAGAACGCGGTGTTCGGCCAGGATTCGCGTGCGCGCATTACGAGCGCCATCGAGGCACTGCTGACAGAGATCACGGACTGAGGCGCTGACCGCAGACATCCCGGACTGAGGCTCCGACCGCGCGCCTGGGTTCGATGTTCTCTGGCCGATGCCCTTCCTGGCCAAAATGCGATCGCTGCGCACCGCAGGACGAAGAATGGTCAACAATGGCACCAGAAGCGCACGCTCGTCTGTTGAAAGGACCACGACCACCCATGTCGATCGCCTACCTGCCTGCCACGAACCGCGAATCCGAGCACATCATCCTGCGCGGGGCCACCCTCATCGACGGAAACGGCGGTGACCCGATCGCCGACTCCGAGATCGAGGTCAGGAACGGACGTATCGTCTACGTCGGGCCCCAGCGCGACGAAGGACCCACCTCGGCGGGGGAGGGCAATGACACAGGTGACAAGGCCCCTCGTGTCATCCAGCTGCAGGGTAAGACGATCATGCCCGGCTTCATCGACTCACACGTGCACTTCGGACTCACGGTCGAGAACCCGGCGGCAAACCTCGCCCGCTTCACCTCGGAGCGAATCGTGCGCAGCGCAGTCAACGCCCGGGACACACTCATGGCCGGAGTCACCACAGCACGCGACCTCGGCGGAACTGACCGCGGCGTTCGCGACAGCATCGAGCAGGGACTGGTCTTGGGACCGCGGACCCACCTGGCCATCAGCCCGCTGTCTCCGACCGGTGGACACACCGACTTCACCATGCCTAACGGCATGCCCACGATGCCACCGATGCCCGTCGATCCGATCATCGACACCGACGACGATGTGCGCCGGACCATTCGCACCCTCGTGCGCTCCGGGGCCGACGTGATCAAGGTCTGCACCACCGGTGGCGTCTCGAGCCCAACCGATACTCCCGATGACATCGGCGTCCCAGAAGTACACGTGCGGCTCATCGTCGAAGAGACCGCCAAACGAGCAGGTCAGCCCGTCGCCGCCCACGCCCAGGGAGCCGAAGGCATCAAGGCCGCCATCCGCGGCGGAGTGCGTTCCGTCGAACACGGCTACGGTATCGACGATGAGGGCATCGAGCTCATGCTCGAACACGGCACCTTTCTCGTCCCCACCCTCAGCAGCGCACTGCGGATCCCGGATCCGAAGAACGTGCCCGGCTACCTATACGAGAAGAAGGTCAAATGGTCGGCGATCGCACGTGAACGCATCGCCGTTGCCATGGCCGCCGGGGTCAAGGTCGCGCTGGGAACCGACGCTGGGGTGTGCCCGCACGGGCTGAACCTGCGCGAGGAGATGCACGCCGTCGAACTCGGTCTGACACCGATGCAGGCGATCGTGGCGGGCACGAAGAACGCGGCCGAACTGTTGCGACTCTCAGCAGACGTGGGCACCCTTGAAGAAGGCAAACTCGCCGATCTGGTTGTTGTCGACTTCGACCCACTGGTCGATATCACCGCACTGGCTGAACCCGACAACGTCAAAGCCGTCGTCCAGGGCGGATCCCTGGTCAAGGATTCTGCCGGTTGGTTCGGCTCCGCCCCGGTCACCTCGGCGCTCGGGTAATGCTGACATCTCCGCACATCACCACTCACCACCTCCGTACACCATCTCCACCACAGAAGAGGAACCTCAATGACGACTGACTTCCGGACAGAGGCCCTGTCCCTGACCACCGAACTGCGTGACCTGCGCCGCGAGCTCCACCGCAACCCGGAGCTGGGCCTGGAGCTGCCCTTCACTCAGCAGAAGATCCTCGACGCGCTCGAGGGTCTGCCGCTCGAGATCACCACAGGTCAGGGCCTCAGCTCGGTCATCGCCGTGCTCCGCGGCGGCAAGCCCGGTCCCACGGTTCTGCTGCGCGGAGACATGGATGCCCTGCCCGTCACCGAAGCCACCGGACTCGACTACGCATCGATCAACGGAAACATGCACGCCTGCGGTCACGACCTGCACGTGACGGGGCTGGTGGGCGCGGCCAAGCTCCTGTCCGCTCATCAGGCAGAGCTGGCCGGGACGGTGGCATTCATGTTCCAGCCCGGCGAAGAGGGACCGGGTGGAGCTCAGCCGATGCTCGACGAAGGGATGTTCGAGACCATCGGATCGACTCCCGACTCCGCCTATGCCATCCACGTCGCCCCGGGAGTTCCCGGCACATTCGTCAGTCGCCCCGGCACCGTCATGGCCGGAGCCAATACGCTGCACGTGACGATGCACGGCAAAGGTGGGCACAGCTCCCGCCCCGAGGACGCCACCGATCCCATTCGTCCCCTCCTGGAGTTCGGCCAGGCACTGTATTCGATGATCACCGGATCGTTCAGCGTTTTCGATCCCATCGTCGCCGAGGTGACTCAGCTGGAGGCCGGCAACGCCGTCAACATCATTCCTGCGACGGCGAAGCTCGGTGCCTCCGTGCGTACCATGTCGGCCGAGACGACGAAGAAGTTCCCTGCAGCCGCGACCCGCCTGGCAGAGTCGATCGCCGCCGCACACGAATGCACCGCCGAGGTGGTGTGGACCGAGCAGTACCCCGTGACGGTCAATGACGCGCAGGAAATCGAGTTCGTTGCCGAGACGTTGACCGAAGCCTTCGGGGCGCATCGCTACGTGACCGCCCCGAACCCGGTCATGGGTTCCGAGGACTTCTCCTTCGTGCTCAATGAGGTACCTGGGGCGTTCCTTTTCATGTTCGTCTCCCCGGAGGACGTCGATCCTGCGACCGCAGCGACGAACCACTCGCCCGAGGTCCTCTTCGACGACGCACACCTGCCGGACCAAGCTGCGGCGCTGGCCACCCTAGCCTGGCAGCGGACCTTGCGAGGCTGAGTCCTGGCCTGAGGCGCACGGGCCCGAGGCGTACAGGCTTGTGCCGACTTGCGAGGGACCGGGTCAGACGGTGTCGCCGTCCTCGTCGACCGAGTGGACCCGGTCCTCGCGCATACTCACCTTGTCCACGCCGGACAGTTCCATCAGGGGCGGGATCAGGAGGTGCAGGGGAGGCCTGCCCTCGAACTTCACGTCGATCTGGACCATCTTCACCCCGTCCTCCGACTCGAAGCGTTTGGAGTCGAGGATCGTGTTCGAATACCCCATGTTTCCGGCCACGGCGAGGATGTCGCGGAGGATCCCGGACCCGTCCTTATAGGCGATGCGCAGCAGCTTGCGGTGCGAATCGTCGGGGATGCGGCGGATCAGCGGAGCGATGACGAACAGGGTCAGCAGGTGGAGCGCGGTGAGCATCATGGCCAACGACAGCATGCCCGCGCCGCAGGCCATGCCCACGGCGGCCGTGACCCACACGGTGGCGGCCGTCGTGAGACCGCGCACCATGTTCCGGCCCTTGAAGATGACACCGGCACCCAGGAAGCCGATGCCCGATACAATCTGCGCGGCAATCCGCGACGGGTCCAGGCGAGCCTCGTCGCCGAGCACCGCAGCGAACCCGTAGGCGGAGACCAGCGTGAATGCGCACGTGCCGATGCCCACGAGTACGTGTGTGCGATAGCCGGCGCTCTTCTGCCGGAACTGCCGTTCGAAGCCGATCAGCGAGCACAGGACGAAGCTGGCCAGGAGCAGTTCTGCCTCGACGAGGCCGGTCGGACCGAAGAATTCGATGTGAGAGCCCATAGTCCTTCTGACTTTAGCCCCTCACCTGTGCACGACGTCGCCTTTCGCGAATCGGCGACTCAACTGTCCGGCAGGTGCACCCCTCCGCAGGACTCCGCAAGCTCAGGCCCGAATAGGGCCGCCGGTGTGAAGACTCCCGGACGTCCGGTCCCAGCGAGTAGCCGCTGAGCGATCTCCGCGGGCAGTGTCCCGGTGAATTGCTGCGCTTCACCCAGACGCAGCCAACCTTCGCGAGTTTCACCATCTTCCCAGGTCACAAGCGCGTGCCCCCAAGAATGTTCGCGCGGGGCCGCCTTGGCTCTGACCGGGATCCGCCCGAGACCGCGGGTGGCCAGCAATCGCAGTCGGTCCCAGCGCATGAGCGTGCTCGTCAGCGACAGCAGCGCACGAGACACGGGAGACGACGGTGCCTCGCTTGAAGCGGAGAGGACTGTCGGGGCACCACTGGCTCGGTGAGCCGCAAGCAATTCACCCAACGGCATACCTGCTGTGGTTGCGGTGGTGCCATCCGGCAGAGTCAGCGTCAGCGCCTCGGCGCCGATCGGTGCGGCCACCAGCTTGTCGTCCCTGATCATGCGTCCCTGCAGGCCACCGAGCAGCGAGCCGACCAGAGCTTCTCCGGCGACACCCGCGGGGACCGCCATCGACGGCAGCATGTCAACTCGAACTCGTACCGGTGAGGGGCGACCCTCGCAGAGCCTGACTACGACGCTCTCTGTCGCGGTCACACCGAATCCGGCACCGGTGATCACGGAATGCCCGGCAGAAACGGCCCTTTCATGACGTTCGAACGCCGCGGCCAGCGAGTCCGGATCGTTCGCCAGATCGATGTAGTGGCTGCCGGATTCATGACAGGCATCCATGATGAGTGGAGCGGTCGTCGTGAACGGTCCGACAGTGTTGATGACGATGTGAGGCTTTTCCTGGCGGATCGCATCTGCCGATGTGGCGACCGAGGGACTCACCCGTGTTGTGCCGCCGACTTCTCGGACAACGGACTGCAGCCGTCCAGCATCTCGACCGACGAGGACCGCAGACAGGCCTCTCTTGATCAGCTGCGAGGCGATGGTCTGACCGCTGCGGCCGGTTCCGCCGAGGATCCAAATCGCCTCGGGCTCTCCCCGCTCCTGGTATTGATCGCGTTTCATCACTGCGCCTTCACCTCATGTCATTGTCACTTCATGTCACCTATATTTCATGTCATTGAGTGACATCACTCTACCACGTTGATGTCACTCAATGACATCAGCTAGGCTCTGGGCATGGGACGATGGGAACCGGGAGCCGAGGAGCGGCTGCGAGAGGCGGCGCTGCTGCTGTATGCGGAGCGCGGTTTTGAGCAGACGACAGTGGCGGACATCGCCGAGCGAGCAGGCGTGACTGCCCGCACCTATTTCCGGTACTTTTCCGATAAGCGCGAGGTTCTCTTCGCAGATACTGCAGATCTGCAGAAGAATATGATGCTTGCCTTGGATGCAGTGCCAGCCACAGCCTCGGCGCTGGAGGCGATTGCGGCCGTTCTCGACGTGGTGGCAGAAGCGGTCGGCGATGACCGCGAGGTCTCGAAGAAGCGGCAGGCTGTGATCATGGGCAATGGCGAGCTGCGCGAACGCGAATTGGCCAAGCTCTCCACTCTGTCGGCAGCTTTGTCTCAGCGACTGCAGTCCCGCGGCAGCGCCGACGTCGCGGCGGACCTTGCGGCAGAGATCGGCGTCGTCGTCATCCGGGTCGCCATGTCACGATGGATCGACACCGACGATGGACGCGGCCTCAAGGCTGTCATCAGGGAGACTTTGGACAGTGTGCGCGGCTTCGCCGCCGGGAGCTGAAGGCTGTTCACTGAGCATCGGGTGTTGAAGACTGCACCCATGATCAGAACACGCCAGCGCCGAGGTGGTTGTCCACCTCGGCGCTGGCCTGTCCGGGTTACGCGGTAGCCGCAGTCAACCGATCACACGGTGTTGATCACACGGTGGCGATCACACACTGTCGATCACACTGTGGAGGGGATCCACTCCTGCTGATCGGATGACTCGGACCGATCGGCCCCCTCGGCGGGGCGATTGCTCATGCCATCACCAGTCGTCGGTGCCATCGTCGGCCTGGGGGAGAGCCTGTGATACTCGTTCGGATCGTCGGCGACGATCGTCGACTGCACGGTCTGACCCGGTTCTGCACTGTCCGATGCGTCAAAACCCCGCGCATCTGCAGAACCCTGTGCTGACTTCGGGCCTTCGAGAGCTTTGGCCTGCTTCCGGGCCTGCTTGTCCCGCTCCCGCTCGCGCTCGAGGTGGAGATTGCCGAAGTCATGCTCGGTCCGCGGCGGCTTGATGCTGTCGATGAGGAACACCAGTGCCAGAGACACGAGGCCCCAGAGTCCGAGGACCTGCATATGCTCGGTGACCACGTCGCTGTCGAAGTAGATGATCGAACGGATGGTCTCCACCGCGGCCGCCATCGGCAGGAAGTCGTGCAGCGTGGTGAAGAACGACGGGATCATGTACTCGGAGATCGCCCCGTTCGAGGCGGGCATTCCGGCGAACATGAGCGTGCCGATGACCGGAATGATCGCGAGCATGCCGATGAGTCTTTCGAAGACCATTGCGAACATGGCGATGCAGAAGATCGCGATGATCCCGGCACCCCACAGCTGCGCGAAATGACCGTCGACGGCCCCGGTGATCGGGCCGGCAATGAGGGTGACGACCAGCGACATGAACGGTGCGTACACAGCGGTGAGAGGAATCATCCGCTTCAGCGGGCGGCTCCACGGGTTCGCGTTCGCGCCGACGATGACGACCATGAACCCGGCCAGGATCCAGCCCATGGCCACGTACATGACGACCACGCCGTTCTTGTCCCGATCCGGCAGAGGCGCAACATTGTCGACGTCAAGCTCCATGTCCTGCGCCGAGGCGACCTGATCGAAGATGCGGTTGACGACCTGGTAGGCACTGTTGTTCCCGGCCTCGTTCGCAATGAGACCGAACTCGGCGTTCTTCTGAGTCGGCAGGACGAGAGCTGCGACCTCGTCGCGATCCTCAACCTGAGCTCGTGCCTCTTCCTTGTCCGTCGTGGCAGTGAAGTCGAACATGTCCTTGCCCATTGACTTCTCAAGGTCGGCGATCGTGTCCTTTGCCTGCTCGGTCGAGGAGCCGACCACGGTCACAGGCATGTCCTTGGGCGTGGGCGAGCCCATCGCGCCGAGCATGAAGGTGAGCATCATCGTGACCATGGCCAGTGGGAAGACGATGAGTGAGATGTAGCGCCACACCTTCGAATCCGGGCGCCGGCCACCGTGCAGTGACGGGATGTTGACATCCAGCGGCTTCGGATCCGGATTGCGCCGGTGGGAGATGAAATCATACGCCTTTGTCAGCAGCAGACCGAGGACGGCGCCGATGGCCAGGACGAGGAGGTGCTCGGTGACACCCTTGCCATCGAAGTACAGCACGGAGCGCAGTGCTTCGCCGATCGCGGGCATCGGCAGAATCTCGTGCGTAAAGCGGTAGAGCGCAGGCATCGTGTACACGGGGTAGGACAGGTTTGACGAAGGCATGCCGAGGACCATGAGGAAGAAGATGCCGACGATCACTCCCATGGCACCGACGATTCTGGTGATGAACAGCTGGACGCAGGAGATCGCGAACACGCCCAACCAGGCGACGCCGAGAACGGCGACCGTGTCCTTGACATCGACGATGTCCAGAATCGGGCAGGCGACCGTCCAGACCAGGCCGGCGATCGCCGCGGCCCACGCTCCGAGGATGGGCACGATGCGTTTGAACTTCAGCAGTTCGGGCGAGTTCGAGCGCAGCACGCTGAAGGGCAGGTATCCAGCCATGACGATGGCAGTCATGAGGAACATCGCTCCGAGTCCAGAAGGATCGTCGTCTGGCAGGGACGCAATGTCCTCGGTCTCAACGTCGAGTCCTTCCTCCTGCAGAGCGGGCATGACGAGGCCGGTGACCGTCGTCTGCTGTTGTACTCCTGCACCACCCGCGGTGTAGAGCATGGCCTTGTCGCCCTTGATGACGACCGCTGCCGAGGCTTCGCGATCAAAGACCATCTCACGCGCGGTGTGGGCGTCCTCGACGGTGTCGATGTCGAGGGCATCTGGTTCGGCACCGTCGAGCGTGAACTTCGTGTCCGCGGCGTTCGAGTCCGAACCGGCCACGACGACAGGCATGTCATTGGCCGAGGGGGAGTGCATGGTGCCGAGGTAGCCCGTGATCATCATGCCCACCATGATGAGCGGCATGATGAAGATCGCTGCCGTCCGACCGATCAGCTCTGCCTTGGCGCGTTTGGCGGCAGCGGCCTCTGCCTTGGCATCGGTGGTGTGCGGCTCGTCCGTCGACTCCGAAGCCTGGTCGTGGCCTTGCTCGTAGTCGTGGTCGTGATCGTGCTTGGTGTCGTGTGATTCATGCTCACGGGCCTCTCGGCGGGTGAGCTGCGGTGGTGGTGTGGCCACTGTCGTCCTCCTGATGGATCGGAAGTCGAGTGATCACCGTTGACCACCATGAACTCGACTACTTTAAGACACGTGACTTAGAATTGTGAAATCGACATGGATTTGCCAAGGTGAGGGCGATGCTCGCCGAGGTGGTCAGGTCGCTGATAACGCGACAGCGAGTCCGCATCGTGAGTGGTGTGAGAATGAAAGAATAGGGACTATGGGAAGCCAGAGTGACAGAGCGCGCGAGGTGCTGCTCAACTCCGCAGAGGAGCTCTTCGCCATCCACGGAATCGATGCGGTGTCGAATCGCCGCATCGTCGACCATGCCGGGGCGGCGAATCATTCCGCGATCTCTTACCACTTCGGAGGTCGAGATGGTCTGCTGCGAGCACTCGTGGAGCGTCATGTCGCCGAAATGTCCCTCCGCAGGGACGATTACGTCGCCGGCCTGAGTGAGACTCCGAGCATTCATGATTTCGTCCGTTGCAGAATGGGTCCGCTGTTCGACGTTCTCGCCGAACTGCCGCGGCCCAGCTGGCGTGCACAGTTTCTCGCGCAGGTGGGGATCGTGCCCTCGGCCGTCGAGATCATGAAGGCCGTGGTGGCTGAGTCTTCCCTGCCGGAGGGCTTGAGATTCATTCACGGCGAGGCGGAGGGCATTCCCGAAGGCGTCTTGCGCGGCCGGGCCTATCTGCTGGCCCACATGGTCACCAGCGCGTGTTCGGACCAAGAGGTGAGGATGAATGAGGGGACCCACAAGGGCGACTGGGAGCAGGTGGGACGGTTTCTCATCGATGCCGCCGCAGGCATGATTGCGGGTCCCGTGACATCACCGGACGGAGCGATCCGCTATCCCTCGATGCCGTACCTCTGACAGGAGTCTCTGAGGGGCTGAGCGTCCTCGCAGGACTGACTCAGTCGCAGCCTTCGGGGCCGCACACTGCACCATCGCGAAAGGCCTCGTCTCCGCCCTTTCCTGAGGTGGTTCCGTCCGAGGTGGTGCTGCCTGAACCGGAATCTCCACCGGCGAGGACTGTGAGCTTCTGGCTTTCTCCCCAGGCGGTCTCAAGCGCCTGCGTGAATGCCTCGGGTGGTTGGGCACCGGAGATTCCGTATTTGCGGTCGATGACGAAGAACGGAACCCCATTGGCACCCAGCGCCTGAGCCTCGGCGATGTCGGCCTTCACCTCGGCGGTGTACTCGTCGGTGGAGAGGACGCGACGGGCCTCGTCGGCGTCGATGCCAACAGCTTGCGCCACCTCAGCGAGATACTCGACGTCTCCGATATTGCGGCCGTGCTCGAAGTGACCGGACAGCAGGGCCTCCTTGGCTTGGTTCATGACCCCGTGTGACTTGGCCAGGTGGAGGAAGCGGTGAGCGGTGAAGCTGTTGGCCACGACGATGGAGTCGAAGTCATAGTTCAGGCCCTCGCCGGCGGCCTGCGCGGTGACGTGATCGAACATCTGTCGAACCTGTTCGGCGGGCATACCCTTGGCTTGGCTGAGGTATTCGGTCTCGGTTCCCGCGTAGTGCTCGGGCAGGCTCGGGTCGAGCTGATAGCTGCGCCATTCGACCTCGACGTCGTCCTTGTGTGCGAAGCCGTCCAGAGCGGTCTCGAAGCGACGTTTTCCGATGAAGCACCAGGGGCAGGCGATGTCCGACCAGATTTCAATCCTCATGACAGCTAGAACCCGCGTGTGAGACGGGTTATTCCCCGGGGTTGGGTGCTGGATCGAGCGCTGGCCAGGCGGGTTCGAATCAGAACAGAGCTTCCTGCGGCGGGGGAGTCAGGCTTGCGGCTTGAGCTGCGGTCGAAGCGGCGGCCCCGGACCGCGTCCGGTCTCCGCGCTTCGTCATCGGGTAGTCATCGTCGGCGGAGCCGCGCAGGTCGTAGGCGTCGATGAGCGGATTGATGCGCCGGCTCAGCCAGGCGCGGTACTCCTTCGACGCATAGGAGGACTTCGCATACATGCGGCGGTAACGGGGGAGCAGCTCGGGATGCTCACGTTCGAGCCATTCGAAGAACCACTCGCGGGCCCCAGGCCGCAGATGCAGAGCACCATAAACCACTCGGCTCGCGCCGGCCTCCTTGATGGCACTGAGCGCAGCATCAAGATGGTCCATGGAGTCAGTGAGCTTCGGCATCACCGGCATAAGGAAGACCGTGACGTTGAAGCCGAGGTTCGCGGCCGCTCTTACCGTTGCCAGGCGTGCTGTCGTCGTCGGTGTGCCTGGTTCGATCGTCTGCTGGAGAGCGTCGTCAAAGACGGCGATCGACATGCTGATCTCGACATCGACGTCCTCCTTGGCACGGGCGAGCAGGGGCAGGTCGCGGCGCAGCAGCGTGCCCTTCGTTAACACAGACATCGGAGTTCCGTGCTCGGCCAAGGCAGTGATGATGCCCGGCATGAGAGAGTAGCGTCCCTCGGCGCGCTGGTAGGGATCCGTGTTCGTACCCAGGGCCACCAGCTCACGTGCCCACTTCGGCTTTGCCACCTCGGCGGTGAGGACTTCGGGGGTGTTGACCTTGACGATGACCTGCCTGTCGAAGTCCTGACCGGAATCCAGATCGAGGTAGCGGTGGGTATTGCGGGCGAAGCAGTAGACGCAGGCATGAGAGCAGCCGCGGTAGGGGTTGATCGTCCATGTGAAAGGCATCGAACTGGCCGCGGGAACCTTGTTCAGGGCCGACTTCGCGAGCACTTCGTGGAAGGTGACGCCCGCGAATTCCGGCGTGCGAACACTGCGGACCAGGCCTTTGATGCCGAAGAGTTCGGCGGGTGGGGGAGCGGCGTGCGACTTTGCAGCCGACGCAGTGCCAGTCTGTGCGCCAGGCGACGGGGTAAGCGTGCTCTGCTGATTCCACCTCATGACTACATTCGAACACGTGTTCGAGTGCGAGTCAAGGGTGCTCGAGGTGGCAGATGATGTGGTCTAGGAGGCTGTCATGCCCTTGAACTCGCTGCGATGGAAGACGAGTGCATCGGTGTTCGATGGGTCATCGGTCCGGACATCTGCGCTCGCCAGGCTGTTGGTGTCAAGGATCTCAAGCAGTGCGACGGTGTGGTCGCCGGCCTCGACCTCGTTGTAGAGGCGCGTCCACAGGTGGGCGGGACTGCCAGGGATGGTCAGCGCGCCATCGGTAGTGATCGCGGGATCGATCCCAGAGAAACGCGAGGCGCGATCCTTGGAAGCCAGTTGCCTGACCAAGAGCGACTGATGGGCGCCGAGGAGGGAAACTCCCAGGGCGGGTGCCGACCGCAGCAGTGGCCACGTGCTCGAAGTGGTCTGCACAGCAACGCTGATCAAGGGTGGGTCGAGTGAGACTCCTGCGGTCACCGTTGAGGCAACCAGTCCGAGGGGCGTGCCGTCGACTTCGGCGCCGATGAGTGCAACGGCCTGGGGGAAATGGGAGAAGGTCTCACGCAGAGCATCCGGTGACACGGCTGCGGCTCGTGCGATCGTCGTCATGAACTTGCCTCCGGCGGTAATGGGCTGTTGAGCGGCTGTGACTGCTGAGATCGTCCGCTCAACAATGCCTTGGTGATCTCAAGCGATCATCACAGATATTGCCGACAAGTGCATCCCGATGTGACACCTGTGAGTCTTCGTGCGTCCCAATATGACGATCAAAGTCCAACAGTGACGCAGCGGCGACATGAACCGCCACAGAGTCCCTAGATTGCTCAACGAAACTCAGACACTGATGAAGCACCAGGCTCTGAAGAGACACCCTGACCACGTCGATGAGGGAGAACCCCATGTCACAGACCTCCGCAGTGGAGACGATCACCCCGGACCCACCTCGGCGATTCCTGGACGGGAAGAAGAGAGTCCTCGCCTCGGCCTTCGCCGGCACCACTATCGAGTGGTACGACTTCTACCTCTACGGCACGGCCGCCGCACTCATCTTCAACGTCCAGTTCTTCCCCAGCGGCAGCGAACTCGGCAGCAGCTTGGCCGCCTTCGCCAGCCTCGCCGTCGGGTTCTTCGCCCGACCACTGGGCGGCATCATCGCCGGGCATCTGGGTGACCGAGTCGGACGCAAGGCGCTGCTCGTCGTCTCCCTGCTGTCCATGGGCATCGCCTCGACGCTCATCGGCCTGGTGCCGAACTTCAACGCCATCGGCTGGTGGGCTGCTGCCGCACTGGTCGTCCTGCGCATCGTCCAGGGACTCTCCGCCGGAGCAGAATGGGGAGGATCGGCACTGCTGTCAGTCGAACACGCGCCTCCACGCAAACGCGGCCTGTTCGGATCCTTCACACAGATCGGATCCGCCGCGGGCATGCTGCTGGCCACCAGCGCCTTCTTCTCCGTACAGACCCTGCTCACTCCGGAGCAGTTCGAATCCTTCGGCTGGCGCATTCCGTTCCTGGCCTCGGCACTGCTCGTGGCATTGGGACTCTGGATCCGCCTCGGCGTCTCCGACGCCCCGGAATTCCAGGAACTCAAGGACTCCGGCAACGTCGCCAAGGCACCCCTGCGCGACGTCCTGACCAAGCACCCACGCGTCCTCCTGGTCACGATCGGCCTGCGCCTGGCACAGAACAGCGTCTTCTACCTCATCACCGTCTACATGCTCAGCTACCTGGCCGAGAACCGCGACGACTCGACCGCCGGCGTCACTGCCGTGATGATAGCCTCCGCCATCGGTCTGTTCACCGGGCCGCTGTGGGGATGGATCTCGGACAAGGTCGGCCGCAAGCGCGTGACCATCGGCGGCATCATCGGAGTGGCCGCCTTCGGGTGGATCTTCTTCGCCTTCCTCGACGCCGGCCCACTGGCGTTCCTGCCCATCGTCGTCATCCTGGGCATGAACCTCGCCCACGACGCCATCTACGGACCCCAGGCAGCCTGGTTCGCCGAGCAGTTCCCCATCGAGATCCGCTACTCGGGCGTGAACATGGGCTACCAGCTGGGCACAGTCATCGGCGGCGGAATCATGCCGATGGTCGCAGCCCTGCTCTACGTCGTCGGCGGCCATTCGCCCTGGCTGATCTGCGGCTACCTCACACTGCTGTGCCTGCTCTCCCTCATCGCGGCACTGGAGGCGAAGGACCCCGTCCGGGAGCTGGCGATCAGCGCTCGCGCGGTCGACTGAGCTCGTACGCGACTGACACAAACCTGACACCGACAAGGAAAGAGACACACGATGACGAAACCGATCATTCTCAACGCCTTCGACATGATGACACCGGTCCACCAGTCACCTGGCCTGTGGCGCCACCCCGAATCACGAGTCGAGGAATTCACCCAACTGAGCTTCTGGACCGATCTGGCCAAGACCCTCGAGGAAGGAGGATTCTCCTCCCTCTTCCTCGCCGACATCCTCGGCGTCTATGACGTCTACGGAGGCAATGCCGATGTCACCAACCGTGGGGGAGTCCAGTTCCCCCTCCTCGACCCACTGGTGGCGGTGCCCGCCATGGCAGCGGTGACGAAGACACTGGGATTCGGCGTGACCGCCTCGGTGACCTACGAACAGCCCTACCTGCTGGCCCGGACGCTGACGACCCTCGATCACTTCACCAGCGGCCGCGTGGCCTGGAACATCGTCACCAGCTACGTGGACTCCGCGGCCCGCAACCTGGGACTCGAAGGCCAGATCCCACACGATGAACGCTATGACCGGGCCGATGAGTACATGGACATCATGTACAAGCTCTTCGAAGGCTCCATTACGCCTGAGGCACTTCGCGCCGACGCCGAGGCCAACGTCTTCGTCGACCCCGATCAGGTCCGCGACATCAACCACGAGGGCAAGTTCTTCACCGTCCCAGGACAGGCGCTCGCCGTGCCCGGCCCGCAGGGAACCCCGCTGCTGTTCCAGGCTGGTGCCTCCAAGCGCGGGCAGGAATTCGCCCTCGACCACGCCGAGGCGATCTTCTTCTCCGGACCTACTCCAGAGATCCTGCGCACCTGGGTCGACAAGGTCCGCGACGGACTCGAAGAACGCGGACGAGCCCGCGACAGCGTGAAGATCTTCGCGCTCGCCACCGTCGTCGTCGACGACACCGACGAAGCCGCAGATGCCAGGCTCGCCGACTACACGCGCTACGTCGACACCGAATCCGCGCTCTCCCTCTTCGGCGGCTGGACCGGCGTCGACCTCTCCGGTGCCAAGCCCGAGGACCCGCTGGAATACGTGGCCACCGACGCGAACCAGTCCGCGCTCGCCTCATTCACCACGATGGCCGGTGACAAGACCTGGACCATCCGCGACCTCGCCGAGTTCGTCGCCATCGGCGGACGTGGGCCGGTCATCACCGGTGCTCCCGCGACGATCGCCGACGAGTTCGAACGTTGGATGGACGAGGCCGACATCGACGGCTTCAACATCGCCGCGGCCGTCCGCCCTGCCGACGCCGAACGGTTCACGAAGTATGTCTCGCCCGAACTGCGCCGTCGCGGCCTCCTGCCCGAACCCGTCGAAGGTGCCACGGTCCGTGAGCAGCTCACCGGTAAGGGACCTCGCCTGGCTGATGATCACAAGGGAGCCGGATTCCGGTTGGGCGCCGACGCCTTGGTGTGAGCCTGAACTTGTAAATCTATGAGTTCGTCCGAACGGGGAAGCCCGCGCGGACAATCTCGACAAAGTGGCCGGTAGATGTTGTCTCGTGATTGACCTGCGAGTTCATCTGCCGGCCACTTCTGGTGGATAATGGTCTGCGGCCATTTTCCGATCCGCCGATCACCTGAGGATCCCGCATGAGCGCAGCGACGCCCAAGACCACTGCCGAGACCACCTCGGCGCCCGCCTACAAACGTAAGGCGCTCTTCGCCGCAGCTGTCGGATACGGGCTCGACGGCTTCGATCTGCTCATCCTCAGCTTCGCCCTCGGCGGGATCATCGCCACCTTCGGACTCAGCGACGTCGAAGCGGGATCACTGTCGACGATCACCCTCTTCGGAGCGGTCCTCGGCGGCATCATCTTCGGATCGCTGGCCGACCGCTACGGTCGCGTCCGCGTTCTGACCTGGACCGTTCTCATCTTCGCCGTGTTCACCGGACTGAGCTCAATTGCGCAGGGATACTGGGACATGGCCGCCTACCGGTTCATCGCCGGCATCGGAATCGGCGGCGAGTTCGGCATCGGCATGGCATTGGCCGCCGAGGCGGTGCCGGCCAACCAGCGTGCCCGAGCCACCTCATGGGTGGGCGTGGGGTTCCAGATCGGTGTGTTCGCCGCCGCGATCGTGTCCGCTCCGGTGATCGCTCTGTGGGGTTGGCGGGCACTGTTCGTCATCGGTCTCTTCCCCGCGATCTTCGCCTTCGTCATTCGCCGAGGTGTCGAGGAGCCGGATAAGTTCATAAAGTCACAGCAGGGGCAGATAGCGGGGGAGTCGGGAGGCTCAGCGGAGCTGCCGACATTCGGCGCAAAGATCCGTGCGCTGGTCAAAGACAAGGCGACCGTGAAGATCACCTTCGCCCTCACCGTCCTCTCGACGGTGCAGAACTTCGGGTACTTCGGCATCATCGCCTGGCTGCCCAACTATCTGTCCGAGAAGATGGACCTCGGTGTGACGAAGGGATCGCTGTGGACGGCGGTGACGGTGATCGGAATGCTCGCCGGCATCCTCATCTTCGGTCAGGTCGCCGATCGACTGGGCAGGCGTCCGGCGTTCTGGATCTTCCAGGCCGGGGCGATCGTCTCGATCCTCGTCTACAGTCAGATGACCGACCCGACCGCACTGCTCATCGGCGGCTTCTTCATGGGGGCGTTCGCAAACGGCATGCTCGGCGGTCATGGTGCCCTGCTGGCAGAGATGTATCCCACCCAGGTGCGTGCCACGGCGCAGAACGTCGTCTTCAACATTGGCCGCGCCCTCGGCGGACTCGCGCCCGTGGTCATCGCACTGCTCGCGGACTCCTTCGGATTCGCCTTCGCTTTGGCACTGCTGCCGACCATCTACCTCATCCAGTTCCTCGCCATGTTCCTGCTCCCGGAGAAGCGCGGCATCGAACTGGAGTAGGTGGACAGCTCAGACGACCCGGCGGCCCGTGACATTTTGTGACGGCCGGGGGAACGGGCGAGGGCGTGCCCAGACCATACTGAGCGATTGTGAATAGTCCAGAACCGGCCGGCACCTCGGCGCACGCACCAGAGACCACCAGCACCGGAGGATCGTCTTCGCGGATCATCCGCAGCGCCTCCGACATCCATTCGGTCCTCGCCGAATTCGGATCCCAGGGCACGAAGACCAAGGCAGTCATCATCCTCGCCCTCGGCGGGATCTTCATGGACGCCTATGACTTCTCCTCCCTGGCCTTCGGCATCACCGCGATCAAGGAGCAGTTCGGGCTCTCTGGTTTCATGACTGGGCTCGTCAATGCCTCGATCATGGTCGGAGCGGTCATCGGCGCTCTCTTCGGCGGGTACCTCGTCGACCGCTTCGGGCGCTACAAACTGTTCATGGCCGACATGGTCTTCTTCGTCGTCGCCGCAATCGGCTGTGCCGTGGCTCCCAACGAATGGGTCCTCATCTTCTTCCGGTTCATCATGGGCATCGGTGTGGGCCTCGACCTGCCGGTGGCGATGGCCTTCCTCGCCGAGTTCTCCAAGCTCAAGGGCAAGGGAAACCGCTCCCAGCGCGTCAACGCCTGGTCACCTGCCTGGTACATCGCCACCGGCATCGGCTACCTCGTCGTCCTCATCATCTTCGTCAGCCTGCCCTATGACCAGCACGCCATCCTGTGGCGAATCGTCGTCGGCTTCGGCGCGGTTCCCGCCCTCATCGTGCTCCTCGTCCGTCGCCGCTACCTCGCTGAATCACCTGAATGGCTGGCCAATCAAGGCGACCTGCGCGCGGCCGTGGACGTCATGCGCTCACACCACAACCTTGATGTCAGGCTTGCAGACGATGCGAAACGCAGCACCTCGGAGTCGGCGGATACGCTCGCGAACGAAGCACTCACACCGCAAGCACTCACGTCGCAAACACCTCAGCCGCAAGCACCCAAGCGCGGAGGCAAGTGGAGCGGGTTCGCAGAACTCTTCGCTCCGCAGTACCGTGTGCGCACGATCGTCGCGCTCTGCGTGTCCGTGTTCTCCACCTTCGGCTACAACGCCGTCGCCTACGGCACCCCGCTGATCATCACGACGCTCTTCCACCAGACTCCGCTGGTCACGATCATCGCCTCACTCGTCATCAACCTCGGCTTCGGGGCCATCGGAGGCCTCTTGGGCATGACGATCGTCAACCGATTCGGCACCCGCCGCATCACGCTCGTCGGCTTCGCGATCCAGGCCGCGGCACTGGCTCTGCTGGCCATCGTCGGCATCCCCACCGGTGCTCTCGTCTTGGTGTCGGTGGCAATGCTCGCCGCCTTCGTCTTCGCGCAGGCAGGCGGACCCGGAGCCAACCTGATGAACTACGCCACCCTGTCCTACCCGACGAGGCTGCGCGGAATCGGCATCGGATTCAACCAGTCCGTGCTGCGTGCGTTCTCGATCGTCTCCCTCATCATGTTCCCGATCCTGGCCGGCTCGATGGGCACCGGTGTCTTCTGGATCGTTGCGTGCGCACCGTTGGCCGGAGCCATCGCCGTCGGCATCGTCAAATGGGATCCGACGGCCAAGGACGTCGAAGACGAATAAATGGTATGCCAAAAATCTGAGAGCAGAACCGTCACCTTCGAGCCCGTGACCAGCGGCTGAGCCTCCCGCACGATCGCTGTAGTAGAGCTTATCTGCGGCTCTATTGCGAATGTGTCATTGCGCACGGCTTGTGACTGGGGTTACGCTGAGTTCGAAAGAACCCGCCGTCACAGCGCAGTGATATCAAATTTGGTATCCCAGCTCTGTGCCTTGCAGATTTGAGTGGCACCCATGGCAAAGACCGAGGTCACGCACGACTCCACGCCTACCTGGATGGGGCCGAGCCCCGAACAGCTGGCCGCGCATCGCATCAGTCCCCGGTTCTACAACTCGGATCTGGCGCCCAGTCGCAAGGAGGGGCGCAGTTGGACGGCCTACAGTGTCTTCACTCTCTGGGCCAACGACGTCCACTCGCTGGGCAACTACGGGTTCGCTCTCGGACTCTTCGCCCTGGGGCTGGGAGCGTGGCAGATCCTCGTGGCGCTGCTCGTCGGCGCGGCACTGCTCTTCTTCCTGCTCACGCTCTCCGGCTTCATGGGTCACAAGACGGGAGTGCCCTACCCGGTGATGAGCCGCATCGCGTTCGGCGTCCACGGCGCGCAGCTGGCGGCATCTGTGCGCGGAATCGTGGCCATCGCCTGGTTCGGCATCCAGACTTACTTGGCCTCCAGCGTCCTCAACGTCCTACTCATCACCCTCATTCCCGGTCTCCAGTCGTGGGCAGACACCGAGTTCCTCGGACTCTCCGGACTGGGCTGGTTCTCGTTCACTCTGCTGTGGATCGTCCAGGTCATCATCGTCAGCTACGGCATGGAGATGATCCGAAAATACGAGGCGATCGCCGGACCGATCATTCTCGTCACCTTCGTCTCACTGGCCATCTGGATGCTCTCTCGCGTTGACTTCTCCATCTCCTGGGCCAGAGAGGACGCCCTGTCGGGGTGGCCGATGTGGATGCATATCCTCGGCGGCGGGTCCCTGTGGGTCGCGATCTACGGCACCTTTGTCCTCAACTTCTCCGACTTCACCCGCGCCGCGAAGAAGAAGGGGTCGATCGTCGTCGGCAACTTCTGGGGCATCCCGATCAACATGCTCGTCTTCGGCCTCGTCGTGATCTCGCTGGCCGGCGCCCAGTACAAGATCGACGGCACGGTCATCACCTCACCGGCCGATATCGTGCAGACCATCGGCAACCCGATCCTCTTGGCGCTGGCTTCCCTTGCATTGCTCATCCTCACGGTTGCGGTCAATCTCATGGCGAACTTCGTCGCCCCGACCTACGCGCTGACGAATATGTTCCCGCGCCACCTCAACTTCCGCAGCGCAGCGATCATCAGCGCGGTCATCGGCTTCGTCATCCTGCCGTGGAACCTCTACGACTCACCCGTCGTCATCGTCTACTTCCTGGGCGGGCTCGGCGCCCTGCTGGGACCCCTGTTCGGGGTCATCATGGTCGACTACTGGGTGATCCGGAAGACGAAGGTCAACGTTCCGCAGCTCTACACAGAGGCGGGCGACGGTGAGTACTTCTACCACCGCGGAGTGAACTGGCGCGCCATCGGTGCCTTCATCCCCGCCTCCGTCATCTCACTCGTCTTCGCTCTGGTCCCGGCGTTCGCAGGACTCTCCGAATTCTCCTGGTTCAGCGGAGCTGGCATCGCGGCCATCATCTACTTCATCATCGCCCGCCGGAACTTCACCTTCCGCGAGGTCGACGGCGAAGAGATCGCCGTTCCCACCACACACTGATTGAGAGCCCTGCCATGAAAATTCTCGTCGTCAACGTGAACACGACTGAGTCGATGACCGAGGGAATCGCCCGCGCGGCTCGGGAAGCCGCCTCGGCGGGCACCGAGATCATTGCGCTGACCCCCAGCTTCGGAGCCGAGTCCTGCGAAGGAAATGTCGAGAGCTATCTCGCGGCGCTGGGCGTCATGGACGCGGTGATGAAATACCCGGGGGAGTTCGACGCCGTCATCCAGGCCGGGTACGGCGAGCATGGGCGCGAAGGACTCCAGGAGCTCCTCGATGTGCCCGTCATCGACATCACCGAGGCGGGTGCAGCGTTGGCGATGTTCCTCGGCCACCGATTCGCGGTCGTCACGACACTCGATCGTACCGTCCCCCTCATCGAGGACCGGCTCCTCCTGGCAGGACTCAACACCCACTGCACCTCGGTCCGTGCCTCCGGGATGGCCGTGCTTGAGCTGGAGAATCAGCCCGAGCGCGCGGTGGAGGCGATCGCTGATCAAGCCGCCGAGGCGGTCGAGCGTGACCGTGCAGAGGCCATCGTCCTCGGGTGCGGGGGAATGGCCGACCTCAAACAGATCATCGTCGAACGCTGCGATGTCCCCGTCGTCGACGGAGTCACCGCCGCCGTGAAACTGGCCGAATCGTTGGTGGGACTGGGGCTGAAGACCTCGAAGGTGCGGACCTATGCGCCGGCGCGTCCGAAGCAGCTGAGCGGCTGGCCCTTCAGCGCAGCGTGAGCTCAGCGCCCAGCTGACTCAGGCCCGGCTGACTCAGGCCCGGCTGACTCGAGTCAGTCTGACTCGGCTCCTTCGCGTGACTCAGTTCCCTCATCGACAGCCTTGGCGAGGCGTTCCTTGTGCTTGTCGTGCTGCTCCTGGCTCGTTCCCAGGTGCCGGGCAGCCAGATCCCTGACCTTCGCCTGATCGCGATGGGCGATCGCATCGTAGAGCTGAGCGTGCTCGGTGGCGACGAAGTCGAGGTCATCATGCTGGCTCAACTGCCAGCGCATACGCGAGTCGAGGAGCTCACCGATCTCGACCAGGAGCCGGTTGCCGGAGAGCTCGGTGACGATGGCATGGAAGTCCGCCGCCGAGCGGTGGGCACCGACGACGTCACCGGCCTTCGACAGTTCCTTGCCCTTGGCCATGGTGGCCTCGAGTTTGGCCAGGCCCTCACGATTGTGTCGCTGCGCGGCGAGTTCGAAGGAGAGAATGTCGAAGACCGTCCGCACTTCGTTGAGGTCGGCGATGTCACTGGGGGAGAACTCGCGCACAGTCGACCAGGTGTTGGGCCGATTCGCCACTAATCCCTCGGCGGCCAGCTGTTTGAGAGCCTCACGGATCGGGACACGACTGACACCGAGCTCCGTGGCCAGGTTCCGCTCGACCAGTTTGCTGCCGGGCAGACGGATTCCGTCGATGATCTCGTTGCGCAGCACCTCGGTGACCCGCACGGTCTCAGAGCGCGGGCCATCACTGCGCGTGCCATCCTGGCCCGCGCTCTCGGTGCGTGGACTGCCGTTGTTCTTCACGAGGTCATTCTCCCACCAGTGTTGCGCTGCACCGCAGCTTTCGTCGGCGTCGCGTCGTCGTTCAGCGCTTCATCGCTCGGCCGAGGGTATCGAGGCCGACAGATCCCAGGTTGAGCGCCTTGGTGTGGAAGGCCTTGAGGTCGAAGTCCGCTCCGGCCTCGGCCTTGGCCTCGTCACGGAACTGCTCCCACAGCCGCTGACCGATCTTGTAGCTCGGGGCCTGTCCCGGCCAGCCGAGGTACCGGTCGAGTTCGAAGGCGAGGAACGACCGGTCCATGGCGACATTGTCGGTGAGGAACTGCCAGGCCTTCTCCCGGTTCCAGGTCCCTCCGCCGAGGCTCTCGGGAGCATCGAGTCCCAGATGGAAACCGATGTCGAGGACCACCCGTGCTGCGCGCAGGCGCTGCGAGTCGAGCATGCCCAGGTAGTCGCCCGGATCGTCGAGGAAGCCGAGGTCTGCCATGAGCTTCTCCGCGTAGAGGGCCCAGCCTTCACCGTGTCCGGAGACCCAGCACATGAGTCGGCGCCACCGGTTCAGTGTGTCAGAGACATAGGTGGCCTGGCCGACCTGCAGGTGATGGCCCGGCACGCCCTCATGATAGACGGTGGTCTTCTCCTGCCAGGTGGCGAACTCGGTGACGCCTTCGGGCACCGACCACCACATGCGACCCGGACGGGAGAAATCGTCGGTGGGACCGGTGTAGTAGATGCCGCCGGTGGCCGAGGGTGCGATCATGCACTCGATCGTGCGCACCGGCTCGGGAATGTCGAAATGGGACTTCCCCAGTTCCGTGATCGCCTCATCGGCGACCTTCTGCATCCACTCACGCAGCCCTTCTGCGCCGTGCAGGGTCCGAGCGGGATCGTTGTTGAGCGTCTCCATGACCTCGAACAGGTCGGCCCCGGGCTGGATCTTCTCCGCGACCTCGCGCTGCTGCGCGTCGATGCGGGCCAGTTCCTCAAGTCCCCAGGCATAGGTCTCATCGAAGTCGACCTCGGCGCCGAGGAAGTCACGCGAGTACAGAGCGTAGGCCTCGCGACCGCAGGCCTCATTCTCCGGCGCTGCCGGGACAAGTTCGGCAGCCAGGAAATCGGCGAGGTGGGCAAACGACTCACGGGCCGCCTCGGCGTGGGTGCTCAGCTGTTCGTGCAGCGATGATGGGACCTCGGTGGCGCCGGCGACGAGCTGGTCGAAGTTGCTGCCGGGTTCGGCCAGCGTGCGGGCCTGTTCGATGACCTTCTCGATCTGGATCCGGGCCGCGACCTGTCCGCGGCTCTTGGCCAGGGCCAAGGACTCCTGATAGCCGGCCACGGATTTCGGGACGGCCTCCATGGTCGTGGCGATGGTCTCCCAGTCCTTGGCGGTGTCGGTGGGCATGAGATCGAAGGCGTCGCGGATGGACTGCAGGGGAGACTCGATGACATTGAGACTCGAATGTTTGAGCCCGGCCTCGAAATAGTCGCGTTCGACGGTGAGACGGTCACGCATCGCATCGATGGTGACGAGATCGACGTCGTCGAGTTCGGCCGCCTTCTCAACCTCGGCGAGCTTGGCCAGCGTCTCGACGGTGAGATCATTGGCGGCAGCCAGACCAGCGGGGGAGAAGTCATCGAAGCCCTTCGCACCTTCGATACCGAGGTAGAGGGCGAGGGAGGGGGAGAGCGCGAGTGATCTGTCGACGTATTCTTCAGCAACGGCGTCAACGGCCGAAGGGGTTCTCTTCTGGGTCATGATTCTCACCCTATATGACTGAGAACACAGCAATCAGGCGACTAGAGCAAGATCACCCCGAGATGGACCACCGACGACGGGGACCACCGGATAGCATGGATGGGTTCCCAGCCCGATCACGGAAATCAACCGGATCTCAACGATCAGCCATCAGCCGATCACAGCCGATCGACACTGACCGCAGAGCGCCGATCTCACCGGGCAGGCTGTTCTTCCCAGACAGCCTGATCTCGCCGGGCAACCCGGGAACGCAGCGCATCATTCGACAGGAAGAGAGACTGATCTTCAGTGGCACGGGCACAGCTATGGACCAAGGACTTCGTCGTCGGCATCGGTCTCAACCTGTCGATGTCGATGGTGTTCTACCTCCTCATGACGTCCATGGCCGGCTATGCCGTCGCCAGATTCTCCGCGGGTGAGGCTGCCGCCGGTTTCGCATCCTCCTCGTTCGTCGTCGGTGCCGTCGTCGCACGTGTGCTGACCGGAAAGTACCTGGACTTCATCGGTCGGCGGAAACTGCTCATCATCACGATGGCGATCTCGATCCTCGCCTCCGCGGCCTATATCTTCGCCGACACCCTGGTCTGGCTCCTCGTCATCCGCATCATCCACGGCATCGCCTTCGGGGCCGGCAACACCGCCATCATGACCGCGATCCAAAGCGTCATCCCGTCCTCCCGCCGAGGTGAGGGCACCGGTTACTTCGGCACCGCCACCACACTGTCGACGGCACTGGGCCCCTATCTGGGTGTCATCCTCCCGCGTTCCTACGACTTCCCGATGCTCTTCGCAGCCTCGGCGTTCATGTCGCTCGTCGCCTTCATCCTCTGCGTCATCATCAAGCTGCCCAAGCAGGAGCTCAGCGACTATCAGCGACGCAGCAAATGGAACCTCAAACTCTCCACCCTCGTCGATCCGGCAGGTCTGCGCATCGGTTCGATCATGCTCGTCGTCGGCACCGCCTACGCTGCCGCTCTCGTGTTCCTCGCCGGGTATGCCGAGGACAACGGGGTTGCGAGTGCCGCGTCCCTGTTCTTCGTCGCCTTCGCTGTGGCCTCACTGGTCGCACGACTGTTCGTCGGTCGCCTGCAGGATACTCTCGGCGACAACTTCGTCATCTATCCCGTCTTCATCTTCAACCTCGTGGGCAACATCCTGCTGGCCGTGTGGCCGACGATGACGGGAATCATCCTCGCCGGCGTCTTCGTCGGGCTGGGATTCGGTTCACTCATGCCGTGCATGCAGGCGATCGCCGTGAAATCGGTGCCGATGTCCCGCGTGGCCGTCGCCACCTCCTCGTTCTTCCTGCTCCTTGACGCCGGATCCGGGATCGGCCCGATCATCCTCGGCGCCATCATGCCGCTGACCGGCGGCAACGGCATGTTCATGCTCTGCGGAGGTCTCGTGGTTCTGGCCATGATCCTCTACTACTTCGTCCACGGCCGTCGCCGAGGCGGTCGCCCAGGTCGCGAATACCTGCACTGAGGACGGTGTTGGCTGGACAGAGGTTTCTCCGCGCGAGCGATCGCGATAGCCTGAACGCACCGTTGACACTCCCGGATCGCAAGGACTGGCCATGAAATTCGCACTCGCGCAGATCAACTCCACCACCACAGTTGCGGACAACCTCGACAAGGTCCGGGACTACACGCACAGGGCCGCCGAGGCGGGAGCCGAGTTCGTCGTCTTCCCCGAGGCCACGATGTCCGCCTTCGGGCCAGGCCTACGCGATGTCGCCGAGGCGAACACCGAGTCGTGGCGCACGGAGATGGCACAGCTGGCGTCCGAGGCCGGGATCGCCGTGATCGTTGGCGAATTCGCGACCTCAGGTGAGAAGGTGATCAACCTGCTCGCCGTCTACTCGCCGCAGGGCGGGCGCGAAGACTATGCGAAGATCCACCTCTACGATGCCTTCGGCTTCAAGGAATCCGACACCGTCGTCCCCGGTGAGGACCCCGTCGTCATCGACCTCGGCGGTGAGAGCGTCGGCCTGACCCTGTGCTACGACATCCGCTTCCCGAAGCTCTATGCCGAGATCAGCCGTCGTGGTGCCAAACTCGCCATCGTCTCCGCTTCCTGGGGTGCGGGCAAGGGCAAGGTCGAACAGTGGGAGACTCTTGCTCGTGCCCGGGCACTGGATTCCAATATGTTCGTTGTCGCCATCGGCCAGGCCGATCCCGAGGTCAGCGGAGTAGAGGTGCCGAAGAAGGGACCGACCGGTGTTGGCCACAGCCTCGTCTCCGACCCGTTCGGTCATGTCATCTCCTCACTTGATGGCCAAGAGGGTCTCGAGGTCGTCGATGTGGACCTCGCCATAGCTGACAAGGCCGCCGAGGCGATTCCCGTACTGGCGAATGCCAAGCTCGGGTACTGACGCTGGCGCAGTGTAGGACGTGAGTCCCAGCTGAGAATGTGCCGTAGAACACGATAGTTGCACTTGAGGCAAAAATGCATCGGGTGCAATAGTAAGTGTATGCATTCCACACCTTCCGGCGAGCCCACGCGCGCCGACTCGGCTGCGGCCGATGCCGGGCGCGCCACCTGCAACGCCGAGCCGAACACCGCCGACCCGAACCCTGCCGGCGACGCCGACCAGCCCGAGGGACTGCGCGAGCGGAAGAAGCGCGAGCGCGGTCAGGCACTGCGTCAGGCCGCCCTCGACCTGGCACTTGAGAACGGGTACGCCAACGTCACCGTCGAAGACATCTGCGAACGCTGCGGGGTCTCGCGGCGGACCTTCTTCAACTACTTCTCCAGCAAAGAAGAGGCGCTGCTGGGTCGTGCCGACACCATCTTCGATGATGAGGACCAGCCCGACATCGAGGTATTCGAGGCAGGCGGCCCGGACGGGCGCTTGCTGTCCGACCTTCAGCATCTGCTGGCCTCGGTCGTGCGGACACGACTGAACAAGCGTGAGGAGATGCACCAGTATCACCTGTTGATGAAACAGGATCCTTCCCTCATGCAGGTGCAGATGTCTCGCATGGGCAACAACGAGCGCCTGTTCCGCGAGATGATCCAACGTCGCCTCGATGGGGGAGCGATGACCTCGGGAACCCCTGCGAACGACGAGAAGCCAGTGGCCGAGGAGAATCCTGCGGCCACCTCGGCGACCAAGAGCTCTTCCGGCGATTCCGCCTCTGGTCACTGCCATGACGACGGCGACGGGATGTCGGTGTCCATCCGCGCCGAGGCACTGGCCGCGCTGGCGATGATGTCGATCAAGGCGACATTCATGCGCCTGCGCAAGGTCGAGGGCGACCCGGCCCCGGTCATCAAAGAATTGTTTGACGAACTGAAGAACATTTTCGAGGAGGAGTCCGCATGAGCTCAGCAACGCAGACAGCTGAGAAGGCGCCGATCGTCTTGAACAAGAAGACGATCGCTCTGATCTTCTCCGCGCTCATGGCCGCCATGTTCCTGGCGACCCTGGACCAGACGATCGTGTCGACGGCAATGCCGACGATCGTGGGCGAACTCGACGGTGTCGAGCACCAGGCCTGGCTGGTCACCATCTACCTGCTGGCGATGACCATCGTCATGCCGCTGTATGGAAAGTTCGGCGACATGTGGGGCAGGAAGGTCATCTTCCTCGTCGCGATCGCGATCTTCGTCGTCGGCTCCTTCGGGTCCGGCATGGCCCAGACCTTCTGGGAGCTCATCGCCTGGCGCGGCTTCCAGGGCTTGGGCGGCGGCGGTCTGATGATCCTGTCGCAGGCCATCATCGCCGACATCATTCCCGCCAGTGAGCGCGGCAAGTACATGGGCCCCCTCGGCGGCCTGTTCGCGATCTCCAGCGTGCTCGGCCCGGTCCTCGGCGGTTTCTTCACCCAGCATATGGACTGGCGCTGGTGCTTCTGGATCAACGTCCCGATCGGCATCATCGCCTTCGCCATCGCTCTCTTCGCCCTCAAGCTGCCGAGCCACAAGTCAGATAAGAAGGTCGACGTCCTCGGCATCATCTTCATGGTGGCAGCGACCTCGCAGCTGATTCTCGTCACCAGCTGGGGCGGACACGACTACGACTGGAACTCGCCGACCATCATCGGACTCATCATCGGCACCGTCGTCTCGGCTCTCATCTTCGTCTACGTCGAGACCAAGGTCAGCAACCCGATCATTCCGATCTTCCTGTTCAAGAACAAGACCTTCGTGCTCTCTACGGTCATCGGTCTGCTGCTGGGCCTGGGCATGTTTTCTGCCATGGCCTTCCTGCCCACGTTCATGCAGATGGCCTCCGGGACCGATGTGACAGGCTCCGGTCTGCTCATGCTGCCGATGATGGCCGGCGTCATGCTGACCTCCATCGTCTCCGGTTTCATCGTGTCGAAGACAGGAAAGTACAAGGTCTACCCGCTCTTCGGTACGCTCATCGCCGGCCTCGCTTTGGCCTGGATGACCACGCTGACAGCCGACACATCGATGGTGCTCATCGGATGCATGATCTTCACCATGGGCTTCGGACTGGGACTGGTCATGCAGATCATCGTCCTCGTCATCCAGAATTCCGTGGCCCCGGAACTGGTGGGCACGGCGACCTCGACGAACAACTACTTCCGCGAGATCGGTGCCTCGGTGGGCACGGCCCTGTTCGGGTCGATCTTCACCTCCCGGCTGGCTGACAAGGTCGGCGAAGCCATGTCCCAGGCACCCGGCGGCGCGGCAGCCGGTGGAGCCTCCACCGACTCACTGACTCCGGAGTCCGTGGCCTCGCTGCCCGGACCCATCCATGACCTCGTCGTCAACGCCTACGCGGACGCCCTGGCACCCTCGTTCTGGTACATGGTTCCGGTGTTCGTCGTCGCCTTCGTCCTGGCCTGGTTCCTGCCGCAGCTCAAGCTCTCCGACGTCGCCGGAATGGTGGCCCGTGGTGAAGCTGTCTACGGTGAGGACATGGGCGGACCGACGCGAGGAGTCGTGGACGTTTCGGACGACTTTGCGGCGGCTTCGGCGGGTGGAGACTCGGCGTTTGGAGATTCAGCGCCTGGAGCCTCAGCAGCAGGCGACGGACCTAGTCCTCAACGATTGAGCACGGTGACGATCGAGGACGGGACTGCGTCTCGGTCCGGAACCGATCCATCCAAGGAGCAGTACCGGTTGAAGTGAGATGACGCGCGATGCCACCGGCGGATCGGTGGCATCGCGGGGACTGCTTACCGTCGGGCGGACTACTTATCGTCGAGAGGGCTAGCTGTAAGGTGCCCGCTTGACGGTAACCAGTCCCCTCGGCGAACGGTCGCACGGTGACACACTTTGGGCGCCGACAGAATGACTGTCGGCGCCCAACGTGTGTCCGGCTGTTCAGCGCTTGTCGGCAGCCGAGTTCTCAGCGACCCAGGGTCTGCGTCCACGCCTGCGGCAGGCGCCTGCGCACATTGCGTCGTGGTGCGTTGAATCCGGCGCGGTCGTGCTTGGCCGTCTCCATCTGATTCAGGGCAGCAGCCTGATTGGCGGCGTAGGCGAGTGCCACCTGACGGATCGCGACGACGGCCGCCACCGCAGCGGCACTGGCCATATCGTCGCTGACGGGCTCGCCGTCGTGTGCGTGCACCTGTGTCCGGTCCTCGACCGAGGTGGCTGCGGCCTCTTCGACGGGCTGTGAAACGTCCTCACTCATAGTGGGATGTTACCGTGCTTACGCGCTGGAGCATCAACATGCTTGTTCTTCAGCGCCCGCAGGCCTCGCACGATCCGATTCCGCGTCTCGCTCGGTTTGATGACGGCGTCGATGTAGCCCTCTTCGGCCGCCAGATACGGGTTGAGGAGAGCATCCTCGTAGTCCTGGATCAGTTCGTTACGCAGAGCATCGACGTCTTCTCCTGCCTCGCCGGCGGCCTTGAGCTTGCGCCGGTAGACGATGTTGGCAGCCCCCTGGGCACCCATGACCGCGATCTGGGCGCTGGGCCAGGCGAGGTTGAGATCGGCGCCGAGCTGCTTCGAGCCCATGACGCAGTACGCTCCGCCGTAGGCTTTGCGGGTGATGAGCGTGATCAGGGGAACGGTCGCCTCGCCGTAGGCGTAGATGAGCTTGGCGCCGCGGCGGATGATGCCGCTGAACTCCTGATCGGTGCCGGGCAGGAACCCGGGCACGTCGACGAAGGTGAGGATCGGAATGTTGAAGGCATCGCAGAGGCGCACGAAGCGGGCCGCCTTCTCCGAGGCATCGATGTCCAGGGTTCCCGCCAGCTGCATCGGCTGGTTCGCGATGACGCCGACGCTGACTCCTTCGACGCGGCCGAAGCCGGTGACGACGTTCGGGGCGAAGAGCTCGGAGACCTGGAGGAATTCCGCATCATCGAGGACAGTGGTGACGACATCGAGGATGTCATAGGGCTGCGACGGCGAATCCGGCATCAGCGTATCCAGAGCCTCGTCCTCGGGCGCAACGCTCAGATCCGATTCGAACTCGTCGGTATCGGCGGGGTCGAGGTTGTTCTGGGGCAGGAATGAGAGCAGGTCGCGCACATAGTTCAGCGCATCGTCTTCGTCGCTGGCCAGGTAGTGGGCATTGCCGGAGACGGTGTTGTTCGTGCGTCCGCCGCCGAGATCCTCATGGCCGACCTCTTCGCCGGTGACGGTCTTGATGACGTCGGGGCCGGTGATGTACATGTGGCTGGTCTGATCGACCATGATCGTCACGTCGGTCAGCGCAGGGGAGTACACGGCACCGCCAGCCGAGGGTCCCATGATGAGCGAGATCTGCGGGATCACGCCGGAGGAAGCCACGTTGAGGCGGAAGATCTCCGCGAACAGGGCGATCGAGCCGACGCCCTCCTGGATCCGGGCGCCACCGGAATCGTTGATGCCGATGATGGGGCAGCCCAACTTGATCGCGAGCTTCTGGACCTTGACGATCTTACGGCCGTTCGCCTCGGCGAGGGAGCCGCCGAGGACGGTGAAGTCGTGAGCGAACACGGCCACGGTCCGGCCCTCGATCGTGCCCAGACCGCACACCACGCCATCACCGTCGGGGCGATTGTTCTCCATGCCGAACTGGTGGTTATGGTGGCGGGCGAACTCGTCGATCTCCTGGAACGAATCCTCGTCGAGGAGAGCCTCGATGCGTTCGCGAGCGGTCTGCTTGCCGCGCTTGTGCTGGTTCTCCACCGACTTCTCATTGCCGGTGTGGGCCGCATCCCGGCGCTGGACGAAAGCGTCGATGCGCTCAGCTGTTGTTCGTGGGGTATCCGTCATGCCTCCACAATAACGACGCGGGGTGCGATCATTGTGCACTCTCGCCAAAAGAATCTAAAGTGGACTGGTGAACAGCCAACACATTCCCTTCCTCGTCGATGTCGAATCACTGCGCCGCAAGGCCGCGGACCGTGGTTTCGATCTCCCCACTGTCATCTGGGACGACGTCTGTTCGTCGACGAACGACGAGTTGGCCTCACTGGTCCGCGGACAGACGCAGCTGAGCGAGCACCCCACCGATCGCACCCGCCGCATCGCAGTCGCAGACGGCATCGACCTCGCCGCGGAGCCCGCCCAGTTCTCCGTCTACGGCACCGATCATCAGAACGCCGGACACGGGCGCCTGGGCCGGACCTGGACCGTGCCCCCACGCCGTTCGCTGACGTTTTCGATCCTGCTGGAACCCGGCGCCGTCTTCGACTCCTGGGGATGGATTCCCCTGATCGCCGGTGAGGCGGTCAGATCTGCCATCGCCGAGGCGGGAGTGCCGGCCGTACTCAAGTGGCCCAACGATGTACTCACCGAGGACGGAAAGAAGCTGTGCGGGATCCTCGCCCGGGTCGAACCATCACCGAGCGGACCGCGAATCGTCTTGGGAATGGGGATCAACACCCGCCTGCAGAGCGACGATCTGCCACGTGAGAGCGCCAGCTCCATTGCCATCGAAACAAACACCGATGGTTCAGAAGTTGCTCATGAAGACTTGTTAATCTCTATCCTGAGCACATTGATTCCTGCCTACAGGGAGCTTGTCGAATATGACGATGACGATTTCAGCCGCAGCACAGCCGGTGCCAAGGTGCGTGCGAACATGGTGACCCTCGGAACCCGGGTCAGAGTCGAACGCCCCGATGGAAGCAACCTGTATGGCCGAGCCACCGGGCTCGACGCCGGCGGCGATCTCATCATCGACAACGACATCAGTGTCAGCGCCGGCGACGTCCACCACTTACGACCGGCCGCCGAGCCAGCAGTGACGAACCCGGAAGTCGAGGGCCACAGATGACAGGTGTCTCGGACTTCACCGCCGAATTCAACATCGTCTCCGACGACGGGCCGGACCCAGTAGACGAGCCGCAGGGTCCCGCCGGTGAGTCGGCGGACTCGGTGCACGCTCCACAGGACTCTGCCGATGAATCTCAGAACGTCGCAGACGAGTCCCAGGGCTCGGGCCAGAAGGGTCATGAGACGGGGGGTCATGGGACGGGACACGAGGCTGACGACTTGAGTATGGAGAGTGACGACTCTGGCACGGAGCGGGACTCCGCTGGTCCGACATCGGGTGAGAGCGACGTGCCCTCCGCCACCTCGGGAATGAAGTCGATACCAGTGATCAGAGAAGACCAGATCGAGGATTCGGCCAACTCGAATAAGCCGACCGCAGCCACCCCACCTCCGTCGGTTCCGGGAATCGAGCACGGCGATGACGACCTCCCAGCCACCTCGGTGATGGAAACCGTCCCGTGGGACGAGGACGCATCGAGCGATGAGACAGACTCATCGGCGACATCGGATCAGTTGGATGAGAAGGCTCGCGGAGACTTCTTCGAAGGCTTGCAGGAGGATCCGCGAACCGCGGCCCTGCAGATCCTCGACGAAGGTGACGAGAACGAGACCGTCTACGAAACACGCAGCGCGGCCGAACGCCTCGAAGAGATCCTCCTCGACGGCAAGCGCGTGCTCGACCGTCGCGAAGCGGCGAAGCTCGGCGGCATCTCCACGGTCTCCGCGCGCAAGATGTGGCGTGCACTGGGGATGTCACAGACCGACGGCGCGGAGAAGGCCTACACCGTCAGCGATGCACATGCACTGCGGATGTGGGCCAAGCCCGTTGCCGACGGTCTCATCGATCAGTCCACTGCCTTGTCACTGGCCCGCGCGATCGGACAGACCACGGACCGTCTGGTCGTGTGGCAGATGGAGACGCTCGTCGACTTCCTCACCGAGGAGGAGGGCCTGACCGACCCCGAAGCCAGGCGCGACGCACTGCAGCTCGTCGAGGACATGGTCGATCCTCTGCAGCGGATGCTGACGTATTCCTGGCGGCGCAACCTCGCCGAGGTGATGGGCCGCCTCAACGTCAACGTCTCCGATGGTCTGGCCATCGACAACAGGCAGGGCTGGTACGACTCGTCGATGCCGCTGGCACGTGCCGTCGGCTTCATCGACCTCGTCTCCTACACGCGTCTGTCGCAGAAGATGGAACCCAGGCAGCTGGCGAATCTGGTGCAGGAGTTCCAGGGGATGGCCTACAACATCGTGGCCACCGGCGGCGGTCGCGTCATCAAGACCGTCGGCGACGAGGTGTTCTTCGCCGCCGAGACGCCCTTGGGCGGAGCGGAGATCGCGATGACGCTGATGGAACGCGTCACCGCTGCCGAGGATCTGCCGCAGGCACGCGTCGGATTCGTGTGGGGCAGGGTCCTCTCACGCTTGGGCGACATCTTCGGGTCGAGCGTCAATCTCGCTGCCCGGCTCACCGCCGTGGCCGATCCGGGCACGATCTTCACCGATGAGGACACGGCCCGGGTGCTCTCGGCTTCGGATGCCTATGTCTTCGAGCGGCGCGAATCTCTGTCGCTCCAGGGACTGGGGGAGACCGGCATCGGCGAGATGAAGCGCGGCACGGCTGCCCGGATGCAGCTGGACCTCGACGACGACGAGAACTGAGCCAGAGAGTCTCCCCGAACCAGAATCTGCTGCGCACCACGCACCGGCAGTTTCACCTGGCACCGTTGGCTGCGCTGCGCACCGTCAGCCGTAATTCATACAGCTGCAGTGGTTGTTTTTGCGAATGCGGGTACCACGTGTGAAGTGACGTGTGATCGCAATCACTGTTCACGGCAGGGCGGCTTTTCTCGTCCGATATCTCAGACAGCGCTGTTCGAGACCTCAGACAATGCTGTTCGAAACTTCAGACAGCCGCGCCAGGCATCTCAGCGCCGTGGGAAATTGTCCGGTATCTCAACACTGCGGGGCTCTGTCGGATAGCTCAGAACAGTGCGGTGTCGTCGTCATCATCGTCGTCATGGGAGACGATGACGGCGTCGTTGGAGTCGATCTTCGAGCGGGCGATCTCCTCCTTCGCCTCATCGAGATCCGGCCCGCCGTCGAGGTTGAGATCGAGTCCATCGAAGCTCGTCGCCAGGCCTGGGGAGTGCGTGCCGGCCGAGGACGATGAGCCCTCGCCGGAAGCGCCACCGTCACCGGAAGCGTCAGCACCTGCATCGCCCGTAGCACCTGCGGGGGCCACCTCGGCGTCACCGAGGCGGGGGACCGTCCCGATGACGTCGATCTTGGATTCCAACGGCGAACCGGTGGCATCGCGTCGAGACATCTCGGCCGGCAGAGTCCTGGCTCCACCCGCCTGTGCAGCGGCCTGCGGAGAGTCGCCGACCCATGCCAGGGACAGCTCGGTCTCTCCCTTGAGGAACTTATGGGCACGCACACCCGAGGTCGCACGACCCTTGGTCGGGTACTCAGAGAAGTCGCTGACCTTGATCGATGAGGAGGGTGCGCCGTAGAAGTTCTCGCCGCTGGCGACGGTGACCACAGCGAACGTGCCGATGTTGGTGTCGGCGTCGCCGTCCTCATCGGTCTTGGCCGCCTTGGGCGTCATGCCGAAGAAGAGGGCACGCGCATCGGCGGCGACCTTCATGCCCGCCACACCCGAGGCATTCCAGCCCTGAGCGCGCAGTCCGGAGGCGTCGAAGGCCAGCAGCTGCGCGTTCGAAGTCACGAACACTGCCAGGGACTCATCGATGTCCTTCGGCTGCGCAACGCCGATGACGGAGTCCTTGCCCTTGAGGGTGATCGTTTCCCATTCGCTCTTGTTCGGACGTGCGGCCACGGACACACGTTTGACGACTCCGCCTGCGGTGCCGAGGACGAACTCACGATCGAAGTCGATGAGACCGAGGACGGTTTCGTTCTTCTCCAGTGTCACGTAGTCGGCGATCTTGACGCCGCCAGCGACGTTCGGACGTGTTGCTGCCGGGGGCAGGGCCGGCAGATCGACGACATCGACCATGTGCAGACGACCGGTCGAGGTCACCGCACCGACCTTGCCCTGAGTCGTCGAGACGATCTCCGAACGCAGGGCATCATGGCTCGAGCGCTTCCCGACCCGCTGCAGCGGTGACGCATCGGCGGTCCGAGCGATCCGCCCCGATGTTGAGAGCAGGACTCGGCACGGGGCATCGGCGATCTTGAGATCTGCCTGCGCCTTCTTGCCCTTGGCGGAGAGCTCCTTCATCGAGCCTTCGATGAGGACCGTACGCCGAGGTGAGCCGATGGCTTCCGCTGTCGCCTCGAGTTCGGTGGCGACGAGTTCACGCAGCTTGGCCTCATCGGCAAGCAGGTCTTCGAGGTAGGCGATCTTCTTGCGCAGCTCGTCGCGTTCGGCTTCCAGCTCGATCCGCGAGAACTTGGTCAGCCTGCGCAGCTGCAGGTCGAGGATGTAGGTGGCCTGAAGCTCCGAGAGCTCGAAGACATCCATGAGGCGGGTGCGGGCCGTGGCCGCGTCATCGGAGGAACGAATGAGCTGAATGACCTCGTCGATGTCGAGGATCGCAATGAGCAGACCCTCGACGAGGTGGAGGCGATCCTTGGCCTTGCGCAGCTGGAACACCGTGCGGCGTCGGATGACGTCGATGCGGTGGGCGAGGTAGACCGTCAGCAGTTCGCGCAGGCCCAGCGTCCGCGGCTGGCCGTCGACGAGGCAGACGTTGTTCATGCTGAACGATTCCTCGAGCGGTGTCTGCCGGTAGAGCTCGGCGAGGACCGCCTCCGGATTGAACCCGTTCTTGATGCCGATGACCAGGCGCATCCCGTTCTTGCGGTCCGAGTAGTCATCGATCGAGGCGATGCCGGTGAGCTTCTTCGCGCCGACTGCGTCCTTGACCTTGGACACGACCTTTTCGGGACCGACGAGGTACGGCAGTTCGGTGACGACGATGCCCTTGCGTCGGGCGTTGATGTTCTCAATCGAGACCGTGGCCCTGGTGCGGAACGTCCCGCGACCGGTCTCATAGGCTTCGCGCACTCCGTCGAGCCCGATGATCCGTCCTCCGGTGGGCAGATCAGGGCCGGGGATGAAGCGCATGAGTTCGGCCAGGCCCGCCTCCGGATTGCGGATCAGGTGGCAGCAGGCGGCGATGACCTCGCCGGGATTGTGCGGGGCCATGTTCGTGGCCATGCCCACGGCGATTCCGGACGTGCCGTTGATGAGCAGGTTCGGGAATGCGCTGGGCAGCACATCGGGCTGAGTCAGTGTGTTGTCGTAGTTTCCGACGAAGTCGACGACATCTTCGTCGAGACCGGCGATCATCTGCATCGAGGCGGAGGTCAGTCGGGCCTCTGTATACCGTGGGGCGGCCGGGCCGTCATCGAGGGAACCGAAGTTTCCGTGGCCGTCGACGAGGGGCACGCGCATGATGAAGCTCTGGCTCAGTCGCACCAGCGCATCGTAGATCGCGGTGTCACCATGGGGGTGGAGCTTGCCCATGACATCGCCGACGATGCGCGAGGACTTCACATGTCCGCGTTCGGGGCGCAGGCCCATGTCGCCCATTTGGTAGACGATGCGGCGCTGGACGGGCTTCAGCCCGTCCCTGGCATCGGGTAGGGCGCGGGAGTGGATGACCGAGACCGCATATTCGAGGAACGAACTCTCCATCTCTGACGAGACGTCGACATCGATGACTCTGCCTTCGGTCATGGAACTCCTTTGACGCACGAATTTTCCGCTCAGTGTGCTCTCTCAGAGACCGAGGCCCAGCATCGGCAACGGAGAGCACCCGTCGATTCTAGCGTTCGAATTGAGTTCTACGGCTCAAGCCCGCTTTTCCGAGGCGTCCGTGTCGGCGTCAGCGGAGCGCCCAGGCTGCCTCTCCGGTCCTTCGGCGTCATGTCAAAGTGTGCGTGAGTCTGCGCATTGAGGCAGCTTCGGAACTGTCTCAGGTGTACTCAGGACTGTGCCAGAAGAGTGTGCGGACCAGCTCAGAGAGTTCAGGCCTGCTGTGTTTTGTCGCCTACCCACGACAGGAACTGCCCCATGTACGATTCGACGTGGGAGCGATCGGCTGTGCCAGCTATCAGTTCGGTGATCATCATTCCCATCACGGAGCTGTTCATCGTGCGAGCCATCTCAGCATCGACCTTGGCCAGTCGCATAACGAACTCGTCGATCTTCGCGGTGTTCTTCTGCTTCGCGGCTAAGGCCTCGTTCGGAAGGGCGGGGTCGAGGCTGAGCATGATCATCGTGTAGAAGCGGTTCCGGTCTGTGGTCAGCCAGTTCATGCAGAAATCGACGGCGATCTCCTGCGCGGGCTTTCCGCTGTCGCGGAACATGTCCGGCAGACGATCGAGCTGCTGCGAGTTGAGGTCTCCGATGCGTTCCATGATTCCTGTGATCAGGGCGTCGCGGGTGCGGTAGACATTCGATGTGGACCCGACCGGCAGCTCGGCAAGGGCATCGACTGCCCGGTGGGTGAGTCCACGAACTCCCTGTTCGGCGACTACAGCGATGGCGGAGTCGGTGACGACGTCTCTTCGTGAAATCATTTCTTTCTGGCCTCACTCTCGTGAGGCACCCGCAGTACGGGTGCCTTTTGGATGGTGGATGGCCAGTGACTGGCCACAGACTATGGCCAATGTTTGGCCACACACTAAAACACGAATTTATAACGTTTCGTGTCGAACGGATACAGACACTACCTGCAATAGAGAAGAATTGGTATAAGACTCGCCAAACTGCCAGTCGGTTCCCACTAAATGGGGCATATCTGCATTCCCCTGGCGTGTCAGCTCAACAGCCTCCGTGTCGAATCGATGCGAGTGGAGTCGGTGAGCAGGTCGATTCTCACGCTGAGCAGATGTCCGCCGGTCACGGTGGCGACCATTGGGTGAATTTCGAGCTCGAGGATCTGCGGATGCCTCTCGACGAGCACCGAAAGACGCTCGAGCACGTCTTTGAGCGGGTCGATGTTCACCGGCGGCAGACCCCGATAGCCGAACAGCCTCGGCGAGGATTTGACCGACCGGATCATGTCTTCGGCATCCTTGTCCGTCAGCGGCGCCACACGATGTTCGACATCGCCGAGCAGCTCGGTCGTGTCCCCGGCCAGGGAGAATGACAGCAAGGGGCCGAGCAGACGGTCCTCGCCGGCGCGGATGACGCAGGGCACTCCCGGTGGTGCCATGGCCTGTACGTCGACCAACGGCTCCGCTTCGTCGAGAAGGGAGCTGATGGTCTCCTGGATCGCTTGGAAGTCCTCGCGCAGCTCTTCGGGAGAGTCGATGTTGAGCCGCACACCACCGAGTTCCATCCGATGGCGCAGGGTGTTCGACACTGCCTTGAGCGCAACCGGATAGCCGATCTCCTCGGCGGCGGCCAAAGCCTCGTCCACCGAGGCGGCCGTGATGTGGGGGAGCACTTCGACTCCATAGCAGGAGAGCAGAGCACTTGCCTGGTCCCGGTCGAGCCGAACGGGTTTGCCCGGCGCCGCATCGGAGAGCGCGGATTCGATGATCGTGCGCACGCCCTTGTCATCGAGGTCCTCGACTTCGAGGAAGCGGCCGTGATCGGCACCTCGCCAGCGCGCATAGTCGGTGGCTCGGGCCAGGGACCAGACGGCGTCCTCGGGGCCCACATAGCTGGGCACCGTGTGCGAGTTCCGATTACCCTCGCCGTCGCTGAGATGGGTGGTCAGCTCATCCTGAACGCCTTGGATGCCGAGGAAGCAGGCCACGGTCGTCTTCTGTGAACGGGCAGCCGCCTCGGCGAGGTGAGCTGCGATCTCAGCTTCTTCCGCACCGGCGGAGGGAGTGAAGGTGACGACGACGGAATCGATGTCCTTGCGGGCATACATCGCCTCGAGTTCGTCTCGGAACGTCTCGGCCTCGACTTCCGGGTGCAGCGACACCGGATCGGCCTCGACGTGCATTCCCTCGGCGCGGGCGCGTTGGACGACGAGGGTGGCCATCGCCGCCGAGTTGCCGATGACGCCGAGGCGCCTGCCTGCCGGCAGCGTCTGAGTTGAGAACACCTGGGCTAAGTCGAAGAGCTGGTGAATCGTATCGGCCCTGATCACCCCGGCCTGCCCGAGCACCTGGTCGAGGGTGTGCGGTGCCAAGGACGAGGTGCGCACGATGTGGCCCGGTGGCAGTTCACGTCCGGTGAGGTCGGATTTGATGACGATGACGGGCTTGACGCGCGAGACCCGGCGGGCGATGCGAGCGAACTTGCGTGGGTTGCCGATGGACTCGAGGTAGAGGCCGACAGTCTTCGTCGCCGGATCCTCCTCCCAGTACTGGAGAACATCGTTGCCGGAGAGGTCCGCGCGATTGCCTGCAGAGACGAACGTGGAGATGCCCAGGCCGCGCTTCTTCGCCGCTGCCAGCAGTGCGGTGCCCAGTGCGCCCGACTGACTGAACAGGCCCAGCGTGCCCGACGCCGGGAGGAACGGTGCCAGGGATGTGTTGAGCGAGATGTCCTCGGCTTCGTTGACGAGGCCGAAGGAGTTCGGGCCGACCACGCGCATTCCGTAGGCGCGGGCGGTGGAGACCATCTGGCGCTGCAGCTCTGCCCCGGCTTCACCGGTCTCGGCGAAGCCGGAGGAGATGACGAGGACCGCCTTGACTCCATGAGCCGCGCACTCCTGGACGACCTCGGTGGCCGATTCCGCGGGGACGGCGATCACGGCGAGGTCTGCCTTGCCGGGCAGATCACCCAAGCTCGGGTACGCCTGGACTCCGGCGATCTGGTCTGCTTCCGGATGCACGACCCACAAGTCACCGGTGAACTTCGCCGAGGTGATGTTGCGGATGAGGAGATGACCGGTGGAGTTGCGTTTGCGGCTGGCGCCGATGACCACCACCGAGGTGGGGTGGAGGACCGTACGCACGCTCAGGGCCTCGGCACGGTGCTCCCGAGAGGCCTGGACCTCGATGGATCGTGCCGTCGGGTCGATGTCGAAGTTCACGGCCACGACGCCGTCGTCGAATCCGCGCGAGACCTCGTAGCCGGCGGCCTGGAAGACCTGCAGCATCGATCGGTTCTGAGGCAGCACCTCGGCGGTGAACCTGCGGAGCCCCAGATCCCGGGCAGCAGCGGCGAGATGTTCGAGGAGGATCGAGCCGATGCCGCGACCCTGGTGGGCGTCGGCGATGTTGAAGGCCACCTCGGCGGAGGTCTCGGAGATCTTGTCGAAGCGACCGACTCCGATGATGTCGGACCCGACTAGCATGACCATCGCCACCCGATCCCGATGGTCGACGTTGACGAAACGTTCGAGATCACGTTTGGGCAGGCGCGGCAGCGGGGCGAAGAAGCGCAGGTAGACGGACTCCGGCGACTGAGCCTCGTGCATCCTCGACAGCGCATCGGCATCGGCAGGGACGATGGGACGCAGATGAGCGGTGCCGCCATCGCGGAGGACGACATCTGCTTCCCACTCGGCAGGATAGTTTTCCATGCTCCCAGCATAAGCGGACGGCGAGAGTCCCCGACCGTACATGAACTGCAAGGTCACCGAACAGGAGCCGAAGGAACGGTGCGAAGTGGGAAGAGTCGGGCGAGTACGGCACAATGGTGATCATGGCTTTACCCGAAGTTCTCGTCCACGATCTGCAGTCGGCCGGATACTACCCACAGCTCACACAGGGGATTCTGGCTGATTCTCTGTTCGACGAACCGGTTCTCGCGCACTTCGTCCACATCGACACGCATGTCGACATCGAATCCATTCACCGTCACGTCACCGCGTTCGTGCTCACCGAGACGCGACTGCTGCTCGCGCACGTCGACGACGATCCCAACGTCGCGCCCGGCTCCAAACCGCGTGCCGTGACGAGCAGCGAGGATATCGAACTCTCGCGTCTGGGCACTGTCATGGTCGGCCGGACGTTTGCCGACCCGGCAGCCTACATCCCCGGTGACAAGCCCGTCGAGGTGTCATTGACGATGTCCTGGGGCGCCTCCCGACGGGTCGAGGCCTTCCCCGAGACCTGTGGGGACCCGGACTGCACAGCCGACCACGGCTACGGCGGATCCATCTTCTCTGAAGACGTCATGCTGCGCGTCTCCGCCGAAGCCGAGGGCCAGCCCGCCGTCGACCGGATAGCGGAATTCGCCGGAAAGCTGCGCGCCGCGGTCTTCCACGCCAGGCTCCGGTCCCGCCGCTGATGCCAGATGCGACAACCTCATCCCTGACGGGGCCGCCCGACTATTCCGGGCCCATCCTCTCCGACGTGGTCCCGGCTGCGGCGCTCAGCCTCGGCGCGGGTGAGATCTTCGACGACACGGCACGGACTCGGGCCCGGTCCCTGGGCCTTGACCGTGAGTCGCGGACGACGATCGTCGTCCTCATCGACGGTATGGGGGAGAGCCAGCTGCGCCAGTACAGCGGCTACACCCCCTTCTTCCGTTCCTTAGCGTCCTCGCGGCGCACCCTGTCCACCGGGTTTCCCTCGACGACCGCGAACTCCCTGTCTTCGCTGGCCACGGGACGTCTGCCCGGTGGCCACGGCGTCGTCGGGTATCGCGTCCTCGACCCGGCCAAGGATGCTGTGTTCAACCAGCTGACCTGGGACCTCGATGTCGACCCTGTCTCCTGGGTGCCCGATGCGACCCTGTTCGAACGCCTCACAGACGCCGATGTCGATGTGGTCAGCCTCGGGGAGGCGAAGTTCGCCGGACGCGGCCTCAACCGGGCCTCCCTGCGCGGAGGACGGTTCCGTGCCTCGAAGACGCTTGAAGAGCGCTGCGCTCAGGCCATCGAAGAGGCGAAGGCTCCCGGCCGTCGGCTCGTCTATCTCTACTGGGGCAACCTCGACAAGACCGGACACGTCCACGGTTCCAACTCCTCGCAGTGGACCGAGGAACTCGAACACGTCGACCTGGCTCTGTCCCAGCTGGCTAACGGCCTCCCGGCGGATTCGACGATGGTCGTCACTGCTGACCACGGAATGGTCGACATCGACCACACTCTGCGCCTCGACCTGGCCGATGTCCCAGCGCTGCGTTCGGGCGTCAGGCATGTCGGCGGCGAACCGCGGGCAATCCATCTCTATGCCGAGGACGGTGCCGCGGCCGATGTCTACTCGACCTGGACCGAGACAGTGGGGGACCGGGCACTCATCCTCAGCCGCGACGAGGCCATCCGGCGAGGCTATTTCGGTCCCGTCGACCCGCGGTTCCGGCAGCGCATCGGGGACTTCATGATCATCTGCCGCGACGAATTCGCCATCGTCGATTCGGACAACGAATCCGCCTCCGCAATCGCGCTCATCGGACACCACGGTTCGACGACCGAACGCGAGCTGCAGATTCCCCTGCTCGTGGTGTGAGCCGGGTGACCGAGGACCAGATGCGCCGCGATTCGCCGATGACCAGATGCCTCAGGAGGCCGCGTTGACCCCGTTTGAGTGGACCGAGGACGGTGCCCGACGATCGGCGAGCTGGCATTCGGAGAACCAGTCCCCAGCCCCGGCGCAGGTCACGGTCGTCAGCGACGACATCACCGCCGATGCCGCCTACCGACTGGCACGCTCGGGGACCGGGCTGCTGTGGCGCGGCGACTATCACAACGGGCGTCAGCTGCTGCAGGCGATGGACCGCCGCTTCAAACGCCACAGTGAACGCCGCGGCGGCGGTCAGCGAGGTGGCGGCAGCCGACGTGACGGCACGCGCGGAGCAACTGGCACGCGTGGAGCAACTGGCACGCGCGGAGCGGCCGGCAATCACGGACCAGCAGGGACTGACGGCGACCTCAGTGCAGTGGGAGCCTTCGAGGCGCAGCGTCGCTACATCGCCGACCGAGCCCGTCTTCTCGGTGCCCTCATCATCGAACTCGACGAGGACTACGTGCTCGACCTGCGTCGCGCCCCCGATGTCAGCCTGGCCTGTGAGGCCGCCTACGGCCCGTCGACAGGGCCCATGTGCGTTTCGCTGACCGAGTTGAACGGGGTGCTCAGCGCCTACCAATGGCAGCTCAAGGGCGTGTCCATTCCCGCACTCGGTGCCGACATCCACCCGCGCTACGGTGTGTTCTCCCCGATCCGCGGCGAATACGTCGACCTGGTCGCCCAAACACCCTTTCCCGAGACTGAACCAGCCTCTGATGCTTCGTCCACACCAGAGTCAGCAGCACCGCAGACGGCCTTCGACCTCGGCACGGGCACCGGCGTGCTCGCCGCAGTACTGCTGCGCCGCGGAGTCGAACGGGTCGTGGCCACGGACATCAATCCACGTGCGGTGGCCTGTGCCGAAGAGAATCTGGAGCGACTGGGTCTGGCTTCGGCCGCCGAGGTGGTCGAAGCCGACCTCTTCCCGTCAGCTCGGGCCGATCTCATCGTGTGCAACCCGCCGTGGCTGCCTGCCCGTCCGACCTCTGCCCTCGAAGCCGGCATCTACGACGCGGGATCCTATGTGCTCCACCGCTTCATCGACGATTTGGCCGTGCACCTGAACCCGGCGGGCGAGGGCTGGCTGATTCTGTCCGATCTGGCCGAACGTCTGGGTCTGAGAAGCCGAGAAGCGCTGCTCGAGCGCATCACCGCTGCGGGCCTGAGCGTCCACGATCGACACGATACGACCCCGCGCCACCCCCGAGCCTCGGACACCACCGACGAACTCCACAGGGCCCGCGGCGCCGAAGTCACCTCGCTGTGGCGTCTGCGCCTGGCCACCTGAGGACAAGCTGCCCGAAGTCGAGCACTCCTCCTGACGGTGAGACTCACATGATGAACGTGCGCGTGCCATGTCCGCGGCGGACGATAGGATGGCGAACGTGACTTTTCCTCGTGTTGGTGTCATTGGCGGCGGCCAATTGGCACGTATGCTTGCCCCTGCCGCAGAAGCCCTCGGCATCCGCTTCTCAGTTCTCGCTGAGACCGCGGACGCCCCGGCCACCCAGGTCATCAGTGAGGTGAGTGTCGGGGACTATACAGACTTCGCGACCCTCAAAGCCTTCGCTGAGACCGTGGACGTGGTGACCTTCGACCATGAGCATGTTCCTCCGGAACATCTCCAGGCCCTCGCCGAGGCGGGTCATGCGATCCGTCCGGGACCGCAGGCCCTCATCTTCGCTCAGGACAAGATCCTCATGCGTCGGCGCATGGACGAACTCGGACTGCCGAACCCTGCCTGGGCAGAGATCACCTCCCGTGGGGACATCGAAGCCTTCGCCGACCGGGTCGGGTACCCCTTCATCCTCAAAACACCTCGCGGCGGCTATGACGGCAAGGGCGTGCGCGTCATCGACACCCTTGACGAGGCTGCGACCTGGCTGGAGGAGGTCGGGCAGCTGCTGGCCGAAGAGAAGGTCGACTTCACCCGCGAACTCGCCGTGATGGTCGGACGCTCTCCGATGGGCCAGACCGCGGTATGGCCCGTCGTGGAGACCTGGCAGCAGGACGGGGTGTGCAAAGAGGCAGTCGCACCGGCACCGGGACTGGCACCCGAGAAGTCCAAGGAGATCACCGAGGCGATCCTCAAGGTGGCCGGGGCCCTCGACGTCACCGGCGTGATGGCCATGGAGCTCTTCGAGACCGCGGACGGATTCCTCATCAACGAATTCGCCATGCGTCCCCACAACACCGGACACTGGACCCAAGACGGGGCCGTGACAAGCCAGTTCGAACAGCACCTGCGCGCGGTCCTCGACCTGCCTCTGGGCAGCCCCGCGGCCCGAGAGGACGTGTCCGTGATGGTCAACATCCTCGGCGCAAACCACGAGGACCTCTACCATCCCTATCTCCATGTGATGGCCCATGACCCCGCGATCAAGGTCCACCTCTACGGCAAGGGTGTGCGTCCGGGGCGCAAGGTCGGCCACGTCAACGCCTACGGGCGCGATGCCGCTCTCGTGCTCGCTCGTGCCCGCCATGCGGCGGACTTCATCGCCGGCGTCGACGTCGATCCGCACCCGCAGATGCCGGCTCCGACCGACCTCGACGCCAACGCCGAACCGTCGACCGACGACGCCGACAGCAGCGGTGCCACCCGCGACGAAAGGGACTGATATGTCGACAGATGATGGGAACTCAGGGGTCGCCTCGGCGAGGGGACCGGCGAACTCCGGGCCCGCCGTAGTCGGAATCGTCATGGGCTCAGACTCGGACTGGCCGACGATGAAGGCCGCAGCAGAGGCGCTCGACGACCTGGGCATCGACTCCACCGCCGAGGTTGTCTCCGCTCACCGCATGCCCGAAGACATGGTCGAATGGGCCAAGACCGCGGCCGACCGCGGCCTGCGCGTCATCATCGCCGGCGCCGGGGGAGCGGCACACCTGCCCGGAATGATCGCCTCAATGACCTCACTGCCGGTCATCGGTGTGCCGGTCCCACTGAAGTACCTCGACGGAATGGACTCGCTGCTGTCCATCGTGCAGATGCCCGGTGGAGTCCCAGTGGCCACCGTCTCGATCGGCGGGGCGAAGAACGCGGGCCTCCTGGCGGCCCGCATCCTCGGCGCCGGCGACACCGACACCGCGGCGCAGATCCGGCACCGTCTCGATGAGCACCGGACGTCGCTGCGGCAGGTCGCTCTCGACAAAGGGCAGGCACTGCGGCGATAATAGGAGTACTTAACGATCGATCAGTAATAGGAGAATGATGTTCGACCTCTACCAGCCCAGCGAAGAACACGAAGAGATTCGCGCCGCCGTGCGCAACGTCGTCGAGAAGAAGATCACCCCCTTTGCCGCCGAGGTCGACGCCGATTCCCGCTATCCGCAGGAAGCCCACGACGCACTGGTTGAGACCGACTTCTTTGCCGCACACATTCCCGAAGAGCACGGCGGCATGGGTGCCGATGCACTGGCCGTGGCCATCATCATCGAAGAGGTCGCGCGTGGCTGCGCCTCGTCCTCGCTCATTCCGGCCGTGAACAAGCTCGGCAGCATGCCCGTCCAGCTCGGGGGCAGCGAAGAGATCAAGGCGAAGTACTTCCCGCAGGTCGCCCGCGGCGAGGCCGGATTCTCCTATGGTCTCTCCGAGCGTGAAGCAGGGTCCGACACGGCCTCGATGAAGACTCGTGCCGTCGCCGAGGGCGATGACTGGATCCTCAACGGCGTGAAGACCTGGATCACGAACGCCGGTGTCTCCGAGTACTACACGGTCATGGCTGTGACCGACCCCGAGGGTGCGCGCGGTCGCAACATCTCCGCCTTCGTCGTGGAGAAATCCGATGAAGGATTCACCTTCGGCGAGAAGGAGCGCAAGCTCGGCATCAAGGGCTCACCGACACGTGAGCTCCTCTTCGACAATGTCCGTCTCCCCGGTGACCGCATCATCGGTGATCCCGGCGAGGGGCTGAAGATCGCCCTGCGGACACTCGACCACACTCGCGTGACGATTGCCGCACAGGCCGTGGGCATCGCACAGGGTGCACTCGACTACGCGATCGGCTACGTCAAGGAACGCCAGCAGTTCGGCAAGAACATCGCCGAGAACCAGGCCATTCAGTTCATGCTCGCCGATATGGGCATGAAGCTCGAAGCCGCCCGCCAGCTCACCTACACCGCGGCAGCCAAGAGCCAGCGTATGGACGAGGACCTCACGTACTTCGGTGCGGCGGCGAAGGCCTTCGCCTCGGATGCGGCCATGGAGATCACGACCGACGCCGTGCAGCTGCTCGGCGGGGCCGGCTACGTCGTCGACCACCCGGTCGAGCGGATGATGCGCGATGCGAAGATCACACAGATCTACGAAGGCACGAATCAGATTCAGCGCATGGTGATGGGACGCAAGCTCACCGCCTGATGCCACACCCGCCTCGGCGGGGAAGAATCCGGACTTCGAGGAGGAAGGCCACTGCCAGCAGGCGGTGGCCTTCCTCTGCATCCGGGGGTGTGCAGGGGTGGACGGAGCAGGTCTGCGAGGGAGTCCGTGTGACCAAGTCCACCTGTCACCACGCGACATGCGCAGGTGAAATGTGCCGGAATCCCGGGTTCTCACGCGCCACAATGGATGAACACAGTGGACTCTCCAGAAGGTTTGGCACAGTGGACTGCGTCGCCGCGGGCTTCGGACCCGCGCGCGTGGCCATCACAGCAACGAGCACGAAGCAAAGGTAGGTCAGTGGCCGAAACGAGATACGTCGACCCCATCCATCACCCGTCGTATGCCTCACAGCCGACGCGTGATGTGCGGGCGTGGATTCTTCTCCTGATCACCGTGCTCATCCCGGGGGGAGTGCAGCTGCTGTTCCGGTCTCGCCGCTGGGCAAAGGTCTCACTGTCGATCACCGCGATCAGTTGGATTCTCGCGATCATCGCGCTCGTGGTGATCATCATCGACAAAAAGTTCCTGTTCACGCTCGGCACGAACCCGATCCTGCTGACGTTCCTCATCATCTGGCTTCCGGTCATCGCGATCAATTGGATCGTGTGCCTCTTCGACACGCTGCGCCGGATCAAGCTGGTCACGCTCTCGGCAAGAGCCCGCAAACGCTTCCTCGCCGCATTCTGTGCTCTCGTGCTCATCGTGGTGGGCCCCTTGGCCTGGGGCACGACGCTGCTGGACTCCCAGCGTGGGCTGATGTCCGACCTCTTCTCCTCGGGCAAGGCGGCGAAGCCCGTCGACGGACGCTACAACATCCTTCTGCTCGGTTCTGACGCGGGCAAGGGGCGCACCGGCATCCGCCCGGATTCGCTGTCCCTTGTCTCCATCGATGCGAAGACGGGCAAGACCGTCATCGTCGGACTGCCGCGCAATATGGAGAACGTGCCGTTCCCCAAGGACTCACCGCTGCACAAGTACTACCCGCAGGGGTACAACTGCGGGGACGAATGCCTGCTCAACGCCGTCTTCCAGCAGGGCGAGCAGCACAAGGACGAGTTCGAGAATCCGAAACGGGCCGGCGAGCAGGCCACGATGGATGCCGCCTCGGCGATCACCGGACTCGAAGTCCAGTACTTCGCCATGGTCAACCTCAAGGGATTCGAGAACCTCATCGACTCTCTGGGCGGCATCACCCTCGTCTCCGGCAAGCGTGTGCCGATCTCATCAAAGGTCGATCCGACCACCGGCGAACACGGTCCGGTCAAGGGCTGGATCGAACCGGGCAAGCAGAAGCTCGACGGGTACCACGCCTTGTGGTTCGCCCGTTCGCGTGAGTTCTCCAGCGACTACGAGCGCATGATCCGGCAGCGCTGTGTCCAGACCGCGATGGTCAAGCAGCTTGACCCCGCCACGGTGCTCACCCGATACCAGGAGATCGCCAAGGCCACTCCAGGTGCCCTGGCCACGGACATTCCCTCCTCCGAGGTCGACGACTTCGTGGACCTGGCGCTGAAGGTGAAGTCGCAGAAGATCGAGTCGCTTGACCTCACTCCGCCCAACGTGACACCATCTGATCCTGATTTCGACGCCGCCCGGACCTTGGTTGCGGACACCATTGAAGAGTCGTCCAAAGACGCTGAGAAGGACAAGGGCGCTCAGACGGCACCCGGCGGCTCTGCCGGAGCCGTTGCCGGGGTCAACGCAAGTCTTTCGACGGCTGGGACCGTCGGCGGAACCAACACGCAGATCAGTGCGCAGGGCAGTGCCGAAGGTGGCTCTGACGAGGACAAAGAGAGCGCGGAGAGAGAAATCTGCTACGTGCCCTGAGGCAGACATCACGTTCCCGGAGCGCTGTGATTCTGTCCTCAGCGGGAATCTGCGGCAGATTCCCGGAAAAAGTTTCTCTCGGTGTGTCCCGTGCAAACACTGGGAACCACACCCGTGTAATTCGCTTATTTTGTTATTTGGCTAGTCTGACACGCCGTATATGTGTAACAATTTTGAGATGTTGGGATTACCCACCGTCCTGCCAACGGTGAGATGATTCCAGGGCCTGAACTTCCCTGACTTCCTCGAAAAGGCTGTAACGATGAAATACTTATTGCCCACAGTCGCGGGCTGCGCTTCGGTCGCACTCGTCGGCACCTTAGCGGTCACGGCACCGACTGCCTTCGCGGCATCGACAGAGCCAGAAGTGACCCAGAAGGCGCTGAGCGTGAGCGAAGACGGACTCAACGTCCCCGGCGCCCGCGATTCCAGTGATTCCACTGCCACCGCCGCCAACCAGAGCGCAACGAGCAACCTGCCGAACATCTTCAAGTCGCAGACTGCTGTCGCTTCGACGAATGTGCCAGACATCGTCAACGTGAGTGCGGGTGCTTCGGCCACTGCATCCACGGGGTCGGTCAATCCGGTTTCTGCAAGCCTGTCTTCCCCAGAGGGCGGCAACGGATCTGAAGGTGCCCAAGACTCCGCCCCGGCGGCTGAGCCGTCGGCACCGGCCGAGGAGTCGGAGAAGAAGGACGGTGCGTCAGAGGACGCGAAGTCTGAGGACTCCGAATCATCCGAGGACTCGAAGGACAGCGACGACATCTCGGGTTCAGTGCGTCAGAAGACCGAGGACGGCGTCAACATCGCGCTGATCTCCGACGTCCTCGACGTGCCGACGAACAACCCGAGCCTCATCGGCTTCACCTTCTCGCAGTCGAAGTCCAACATCCGCATCCAGGTCCGCGTCAAGAGCGGCTCCGAATGGGGCAACTGGCAGTCACTGGACGAGGAGCAGAAGGAACAGGCGAAGAACGAAGGCTCCGAGCCGTTCACCGTCAACCGCGCCTCGGGTGTGCAGATGCGCATCCTCGGCGACAAGGCTCCCAGCGACGCCGAGCTCGTCCTCGTCGACCCGAAGCAGAATCCCAATGATGCTGCTGCTGTGGCCGAAAACGATCCCGTCGAGATCGAGCCACAGAACTCGACCTCATCCGACAGCGCAGCAGACAACGCCGAGTCGACTCCCGACACGAATGCTGCTGCGAGCACCGAGACCGCTGCCGCTTCAGGCCAGGCCGAGGTCACCAACCAAAACTACGTGCCCGGATCGTCATCCGTGAGCACCGTGGCCAAGTCCGCCAAGGTGCCGAAGCCGAAGATCGGCTCGCGCAGCTCTTGGGGTGCCAAGGCCTACAAGGGCAGCCCAGACTACGCCAGCAGCGTCAAGCAGGCAGTCGTCCACCACACAGCCGGCTCCAACAGCTACTCGGCTGAAGACGTCCCATCGGTCCTGCGCGGTATCCAGTCCTACCACCAGTCGGGTCGCGGCTGGAGCGACATCGGATACAACGTCATCGCCGATAAGTACGGTCGTCTTTGGCAGGCTCGCGGCGGCGACATCAAGAAGGCCGTTGTCGGTGCCCACGTCGCCGGACACAACACCGGAACCTTCGGTATCTCGGTGCTCGGCTCCTACGACAAGTCGGCTCCGCCGAAGAAAACCCGGGACGCTGTCGCCTCGGCGATCGCCTGGAAGCTCTCGCTCGATGGTGTCAAGCCGAGCAAGTCGACCGTCGTCGCACACCGCGACCTCGCGAACACCAGCTGCCCCGGTGACGCCTTCTACTCCAAGATGGGCGAAATCCGCTCAACGGTCACCGACATCATGAACTCCGGCGATCTGCCGTCCGATGACAAGAAGGACGACAGCAAGGACGACAGCAAGAACAAAGATGACGGTAAGAAGGACGACGGCAAGAAGGAAACGCCGAAGCCCAAGACCGCGATCGAGAAGTACGCTGCCGACCACAAGAAGGAACTCGGCAAGGCCACTGGCAAGGAACATGATGTCAAGGGCGTTGACGGTGCACGTGCCCAGGCTTACGAGAAGGGCAACGTCTACTGGTCCAAGAAGACCGGTGCGTACCACCTGACCGGAGCGATCAAGAACTCGTACAAGGGTGACGTCGTCACCCAGTTGGGCCTGCCCACCTCGCAAGAGAAGGGCGGCCTGAAGGACGGGGGATCGGCACAGTCGTTCCAGAAGGGCAAGATCTACTGGTCGAAGGACACCGGTGCTCACTACACCACCGGCACACTCCTGAAATATTGGGGTGACAAGGGGACCGTCAAGGGTCACCTCGGTTACCCCGAGTCTGACCCGGTCTACAAGGACGGGCGAGGCGAGCAGCTCTTCGAAGGCGCTCGACTCGTCTGGGCCGAGGGCTACGGAACCACAGAGTTCTCGCCCACAGGAACGATCGAAGGTGGTGTCGTCGACAACAACAGTCCTGGTGACTCCGCTGACGCCAATGCTTCCGGTGGTGCCGATACGTCGGCACCACCGGGGGACAGCGCCACAGATGGCGGTTCGGCTGCAGACTCCGGGGAAGGTTCTACAGACGACAAAGACGCCAAGGGTGACGACAAGGGTTCCAAGGACGACAAGTCCAAGGATGATAAATCGGACGACGACAAGTCGAAGACCGAAGAGCCCAAGGACGACGATAAGTCCAAGGACGATTCGAAGGACGATGACAAGTCGAAGTCTGACAAGCCCAAGGACGAGGACAAGTCCAAGGACGACAAGAAAGACGAGCCGTCCAAGGCAGAGAAGATCCAGGCTCAGCGTGACTCCATCATCAAGGAGGCGAAAGCTCACCTCGGTGTGAAGTACGTCTGGGGCGGCACCTCGCCGACGAAGGGCTGGGACTGCTCGGGCTACACCCAGTACGTCTATGGCAAGCACGGCATCAAGCTGCCGCGCACCACCAGCCAGCAGCGCAATGCCGGTACGGTCATTCCAGCCAGCCAGGCGAAGGCAGGCGACCTGATCTGGATCCCGGGTCACATCGGAATCATCTCCGAGACCAAGGGTCAGATGTACGACGCCGGCTCGACCCGGACGAACACGACGAAGCGCAGCTACAGCTGGATGCTTGATCGTGGAGCGAAGGTCATCCGCGTCGTCGGCTGATGACAGCAGCATCGCCTCCAGCGGGCGAGACTGCGAAGAGAAGTGCCCTGCCTCGTGGCCGGTTCCGAAAGGGTCCGGCCACGAGGCATTTCGTCTCCGAGTCGACGCACAGCCGGCTCCGGATCTCCAGAGGCTGACACTGCGGTCGACCATCCGAACTTATGAGGCCAACCCCTCCTGCTTTTGCATTTGCCCTGGTAACACCCGGTGAATTGCAGATGGACTGGCCTGAACAGTCAGTGAAGCCAGTCTTGAAATCGATGATTAGTCGAGGTGAACGCGCTAACGTTGAGAAACACACACGGCATGTGTGTGTTGATCCGATGATTCCAGCCGAAGGGGACCAAGACAGTGCGTCGATTGCACAATACGGTCAAGAATTTCGCGTGGGGCAGCACGGACGCGATCCCGGCAATTCTGGGTACCGCGCCCGACGGCACTCCCTGCGCCGAGCTCTGGCTCGGAGCTCATCCCCTCAGCCCTTCCCGGTTGGACATCGGACAGTTCGAGCAGCAGAGTTCGACCCAACGGTCTGCGCAGCAGGGCTCTTCGTCATCTGTGGATGTGAAGACGGGCAGCAGCACGGTCGGACCCAACCTCATCGAATACCTTGCCGGTGACCCTGACGGGCTGCTGGGCCACGACTCTGTGCAGGTGTTCGGTCCGCGTCTGCCCTTCCTGCTCAAGGTTCTCTCCGCCCAGAGGGCTCTCTCCATTCAGGTTCACCCGAATCCCGAGCAGGCGGCCATCGGCTTCGCCCGCGAGGAGTCCGAGGGCCCAGACCTCGATGCTTCGACGCGCAACTACAAGGATCCCTCGGCCAAGCCGGAACTCATCTACGCACTGACCGAGTTCCACGCGCTGACCGGTTTCCGCTCCCGCAAGGCTGTGCGCTCCACCTTCGAACGCCTGCTGTCGCTGTCCCTGTCGCCGACCTCACTGGACTTTCTCGGTGATGTGCTCTCGGCGCTGAAGTCCGTTACCGAAGCGAAGGCCTTTGCCAAGGCTGTCGAACTCGTCCTCGGTGACTCGCGGTCTGCAGGATTTGTCGACGAGGTCGCCGGGCAGGACCTGGCGGAACTTCCCGAGAGCCATATCAGCCGTTCGGGCACGGCCGTCGATCCCGCAGAGACCTTCCAGGAACTTGTGGCCGACTACCCGTCCGATCCCGGTGTGCTGGTGGCACTCATGCTCAACCGTGTGCATCTGCAGCCGGGCGAGGCCCTGGCGATGGAATCCGGCGTACTGCACGCCTACCTCGGCGGGACCGGAATCGAGGTCATGGCCTCCAGCGACAACGTCCTGCGCGGGGGACTGACGAACAAGCACATCGACATCCCCGAGCTGGGCAAGGTCGCAAAGTTCACCTCCGCCAAGCCTCGCATGGTCGAACCCGACCATGATGGAATCCTGTTCGGAGCGACTGAGGACTTCGCACTTCAGTCTCTGCGGTGCCCCCGACTGACTCAGGTCGAACGCCGTGGCGCCAGCATTGCACTGTGCACCTCGGGAAGCATTACTCTGACGTCGCTGGGGTCGACGGTGACACTGACACGTGGGCAGAGCGTTTTCATCGCGGCGAATGAGCCCACAGTGACTGCTGATGGGCATGGAGACCTGTTTGTGGCCACCACCGGTCTCGATACCTCGCTGCCCTTCGCCTGAACCGTCCGCAGCTGGTGTGAGCCGGCTGCGTTTTGGTACCACGCACCGTGAGCTGCTCATCGCCCCTTTGCTGAGGTGCCGTTTGGCACGGAGCGTAGGTGGTGCAGAACCTGCTGTTGTCTGTGGTGCTAACAGGGTGCTCGGCGACTAACAGGGTGTTGTGCGACTAACAGGGTGCTCGGCGACTAACAGGGTGTTGTGCGACTAACGGGGTGCTGAGTGACTTGCGGTGCATGCTGAGTCGGATCGCCACTGGGCTGATCGCCTTCACAATCCTTCGAAGCGCTCCTTTGTGCTCTCACTGCACAGCGCTCCTCGTACACGAAAGAGTAGTACACGAAAGAGGCCGTCCTGGGCCGAATTCCTCGGAAGGAATCGGTTCAGGACGGCCTCTTGTCGAACTGCCGGAAAGCTGGTCACCGAGCGATAACGCCGCGGTGCCTGCTCCCCGACGGTGAGTGCCTCAGGCGGCGTCGACGGAGATGGTGGTGACGTTGTCGGGAACGACCACCTCGGCGCCGGTCTTGTCCTTGACCTCATCGGCGGTGACTCCGGGAGCCAGTTCGATGAGGGTGAAGGAATCTCCGCTGACATCGAGGACTGCGATGTCGGTAATGACACGGCTGACGACGCCCTTGCCGGTCAGGGGCAGTTCGCAGCTCTTCAGCAGCTTGTGCGAACCGTCCTTGGCGACATGGTCCATGATGACGATGACGCGCTGCGCACCGTGGACGAGGTCCATGGCACCGCCCATGCCCTTGACCATCTTGCCGGGGATCATCCAGTTCGCGATGTCGCCGTTCGTCGCGACCTGCATGGCGCCGAGGATCGCGGCATTGACCTTGCCTCCGCGGATCATGCCGAAGCTGGCTGCGGAATCGAAGTACGAGGCGCCGGGGGCCATTGTGACGATCTCCTTGCCGGCGTTGATGAGGTCGGGATCGATCTCGTCCTCGGTCGGGTAGGGGCCCACGCCGAGCAGGCCGTTCTCCGACTGGAGGACGAGGTCAACTCCCTCGGGCAGGTAGTTGGGCACGAGTGTCGGCATTCCGATGCCCAAGTTGACGTAGCTGCCGTCTTCGAGCTCTTGGGCCGCACGGGCCGCCATCTGGTTTCTTGTCAATGACATATCGGCTCCTCAGGCTTCGCGAACGGTACGTTTTTCGATGGGCTTGTCGGCCACCTGCTCCGGGGTCAGTTCGACGACACGGTGGACGAAGATGCCGGGTACGTGAACGTCATCGGGATCGATCTCGCCCGGTTCGACGAGCTTCTCGACCTCAGCGATGGTGATCCGAGCCGACTGGGCAGCTGGGGGATTGAAATTCCGGGCCGAGGAGTGGAAGACGAGGTTGCCGTGGCGGTCTCCGACGGCCGCGCGGACGAGCGCGTAGTCGGGTGCCAGTGACTCCTCGAGGACGTATTCCTTCTCTTCGCCGAAGGTGTCGAAGACGCGGGTGTCCTTGGCCGGTGATTCCTTGACCACGTTGCCCTCAGAGTCGTACTTCCACGGCATGCCGCCGTCTGCGACCTGGGTGCCGGCTCCGGTGATCGTGTAGAAGGCGGGGATTCCGGCGCCGCCGGCACGCATCTTCTCTGCCAAGGTTCCCTGCGGGGTCAGTTCGACCTCGAGCTCGCCGGAGAGGTACTGGCGTGCGAATTCCTTGTTCTCACCGACATAGGAGGCGATGATGCGTCGGAGACGGTGGTCGGCGAGCAGCAGGCCCAGGCCCCGCCCGTCGACTCCGGCGTTGTTTGAGATCACTTCGAGGTCCTTGGCTCCCTGTTCCTTGATCGCGCGGATCAGGAACTCTGGGACGCCGACGACACCGAAACCGCCCACGGCGATCGATGATCCATCTGCAATATCGGCTACCGCCTCGGCGGGCGTATCAACTACTTTGTCCATGAGCCCAGTCTGCCACGGACCTCGCCGAGGCTGCTCGCCAGGTCCGCAATGCGAGCCTCGTCCATGCCGTTGGCCAACACAGACTCACCCCCGCGCAGGACGTGGTCCAGGAACGCAGCCCACTCGTGTGGCTGTGGGGTCGAGTTCGCCATCAGGATTCCGGAACCGGAGCCGTCGGTCGGCTCGGCCCACGGAATCTCCTCATCACCGACCATGAGCGATCCGGTGGACTGCAGCCGCCGAGGTGTGACGTCCGGATAAGCGCGGATCGCCGAGTTCACGTCGATGAAGTCCTCATCGACCGGTGTGCTCAGAGCCAACGCGGGCGGGTTGTAGACGAAGACCTCTTCGGCCGCGGCCAGGCGCTCGTCGTCCTCATGGCCCAGCGGCACCAGTGCGTGGAAGTCGCCGTCGAGCGCGATGGGTATATCCCTCGCAGCAGTGGAACCGTCTGAATGTGGCTCCTGTGCCCCAGCTCCCAGGACGACTCGACCGTCGGCAAGGAGGACGCTGAGGATGGCGACGAGTTCGCGCCAGTGCAGTCCCGCAGGCATCGGCACGAAGAGCGTGAAGTCGGGGCCGAGACCATAGTCTCCGAAGAGTCCCACTCCCTTGTTCACCCAGTTGGCCACGACGGGACCGGTGAGGTCGAGTTGGTCGTAGTCGGGCCCGCGCCAGAACAGGACGGGTCCGCCGGTGCGGCTGATGATGGAAAGATCCACGAGGCAGACCTACTTTCTCGATATGCGTCAGAGGCAGGATATACGTCGGAGGCTTGGTTGTTGTCAGACTTGTGATGGTTGTCAGTCCGGAGATGACTGTCAGGGGTTGAGGAGCCCGATGTTGATGCGGACCCCGCGGGGGAAGGCACCGAGCTCTCCATCGGCCCACTCCCATTTCGTCGTCGCGCTGAGGTCCTCGGCGAAGAGTGCGGTGTGCATGCGCTCGACGAGAGAGCCGAGGCCGACCATCGCCTCGAGCAGGGGAGGCCCACCGGCCTGCGGTGTCGCGGGAGAGTCGGAGGGGGCCATGGTGATCCGTGACCCGGAGCCTTCGATGCGCATCCGCCAGGCGGCCTGCCCAGGGGTGCGGGAGGCCCCGGCGCGGACGACCCGGATGGCGCGGGAGACACGTTCGAGGATGTCGTCGCTGTTGTCTCCGGCTGCGGCGCGCCCCGGCAGCTCGGTGACTCCCAGCCCGCGGTGGATCGCTTCGACGTGGCCGTAGCGAAACCAGTCCTCGCTGAGGTCGCGGCTGAGGGCCTTCGCCCCGGCCGGACCGTTGTCCAGGTAGCCTCCCGCGCCTCGGACGAGAGCCATCGGAAGGCCACGAGACGATCCCTTGACGAGATCGGCCGCGGCCGCGATCTCGTCGGCGACGGCGCGGACGGTCACCGACTGTACGCGGCCGTCGTCGTCGGGCTTGCCGCGTTGGTCGTCGAGGCCGGAGAAGCCCGAGAGGCCGAGCGCGAAGTCTCCGACTCCGATCCTCCACGGCCGGGAGATGGTGTCGGAGATGACGACGCCGATGCGGACAGCGAACGCTTCTTCGACCCGCAGCCGCAGCTTCTGGGCAGAGGCGTCGCTGTCCTCTGGATGGAGGACGACGGCTCCGCTGGAATTCGACTGGTCGAGACCGGCCGCCGCCTGCACGGTGCCTGAATGAGTGCGCACGATCTGGACGGTGGAACCGGAAGCGTAGGTGCGTTCGGCGACGAGGTGGTTCGACGAATCCTTGACGAGATCCTCGAACTCCGCCCGGTCCTTCACATTGCGCAGTCGTGCGTCAGCTTTGGACACCACTTTCGAAGCGATGACGAGGATGTCGCCGTCCTTGAGATCGATCCGATTTCGACGCAGCGCATTGACAAGGATCGTTGCCAGATCGGAACCTGCTGAGATGTCTTCCTCGACGGGAGGCGCATACACGGTGAGGAGTCGGTCATTCATCGTCGCGTCCCTGTCGTCGTCGGACCGCCTTGGCGCCCGGATTCAGTGGGCGGACGCGGGGATCGGGCGACGATCGCGAGTGATTCGACTCTCATGTCTCCATATTCCCACCGACGGCGAATGATTTCGAAATTCTCCAGATTTGCTCAGGTGCTCACTACAGGTTGTGTCAATATCAGATGGCGGTCGCTATATGTGGTGTTACCGGCGCGTGTGTATGTGAAGGTGTGTTCGATTAAACCGCAAGTGCCCCCTGCAATACTCCACAAGGGCTTGACGGGGCGGTAATGACACGCGTGTAATTTAGAGTTAACAGGGGAACGCACTTAGCACGAATCCTCGGATTCGAGCATCCACCACGCTGATACCGTCAGCACGAGCTTCACCTCCGGAACCATCCGGGGAGTCGGTCGCACCCAGACCATTTCACTCCTCGAACGGTACCGGAATCGAGGTTCGCAGTGGTAGATGAGCTGAGAGTGAGAAAGGGGAAAACCGTGCAAAGCGCACAGAGCAAAAGGCAGGAGAGGGAAGACTTCTCCACAGTCGTGCCCGGAGTCACTTCTCGAAGTGCCGAAGACTGGTTCGTCGAACCAGGGGCGCGAACACCGGATACTCTGCCAGACCCATTGGCGATCGATCCGAACGATCTGACACCGCTTCCCACGGATAACTCCGCAGTATCACCGCTTTCGCTGCTCTTCGGGGCAGCTGAGGACGGTGAGCTTTCCTGGCAGGACCAAGCGCTGTGCGCTCAGACCGACCCCGAGGCGTTCTTCCCCGAAAAGGGTGGATCGACTCGTGAGGCAAAACGTGTCTGCGCATCGTGTGATGTCCGGTCAGACTGCCTCGAATACGCGCTGGCGAATGACGAGCGCTTCGGAATCTGGGGCGGTATGTCTGAACGTGAACGCCGCCGACTCAAGAAACAGGTCGTGTGAAACCTGCCGTTACAGTTGTCCTCGCCTCAGGCGATGACAGCAGCAGGGTTGAGCTCGAAACAGCTCTGAGCAAGACCTACCCCGAGATCCCGATCGTGGATCTCGGGGGTCTTGCCGTCACAGAGGCCATGGCACTCCCCGAAATCGCCGACAGCACCCATCTGTGGTTCCTCACCGCAGACTCACGCCCCGAGCCCGAATGTCTTGAAGAACTGCTTGAGGCCATCGGTGCGACAGAATCGATCGCCGCTGTCGGGCCCAAGATCATGCACGCAGAGCACATCGTCTCCGCCGGTGTCACCACCACCTCGGCGGGAGCCAGGGTCAACCCCGTCGCGGACGGGGAGTTCGACCAGGGCCAGCGCGACGGGCAGTCGGAGACTTTGGGTCTCGACCTGCCCGGCATGCTCATCGCCACCACGGAGCTGGAGAGGATCGGGGCACCCTCCCGGGTCCTCGGCGTGGCCTATCGTGGTCTCGAATACTCGCGTCGACTCCGCGACCTCGGCCGCAGAGTCGTCGTCGCGCCAAGTGCCAGGCTCTCGGTCTCCGCCGCGCTGGCCTCCCAGCTCGGCTCCTCCCCGTTGCCGCCTCTGTCGAAGTCTCAGATCCGGACAGAGCAGCGCTACCGTCTCAGCCTCGCCAGCCCCGGATTCCTCAGCATCTTCTGTCTCCTCGTTCTCACTCAGCTGAAGAACACTCTGGCGGGTCTGCTGTCGAACAACGTCCGCGCGGCCTCCTGGTATTTCTCCGCTCTGCTCGGACTCGGTGCCGACGCCGGCACGACCGCACGGCTGAGACGCTCGAACGCCCGCCGCACTCGCCTGGCCAAACGCACCACAGACTCCCACGTGGCCCCGCTGTATGCGGACCCGGACGAACTCTCAGTCCAACGTCGGTCCATGAACTCCGCCGAGGAGGCCCGGCAGGCCCAGGCCGAATCGGCGGCCGCTTCCGGTCCCGGGCACGTCGATGAAACAGAACTCAATCCCGTCGGCGATACCGAAGAGGCCATCGACTCGTTCTCACGACTCGAGGTCACCGGCGGTGCCGGGCTCTTTCGCAGCCCCCTGACCTACCTGTTGATTGCGGCCGCGGCACTGAGCGGCTTCGTCTCCTTCCGACTCTTCGGCACCGGCCACCTCGTCGGCGGTGCCGTGGGCTCGACCGATGTGAGCCTCGGTGACGTCGTCAGCCGTCTGCTCAGCCAGAATCTCGACGTCTCCACGGGCGCCGCTGCGCCCAGCGACCCCTATCAGCTGGTCATCGCTGCCCTCAGCCTGCCGTTCCTGGGCCACGTCGACATCATGATCCGCACCCTGATCCTCCTCGCCCCGATCCTGGCCGTCATCGCCGCCTACACAGCGGCGGGCACGATCGTGAGGAGGAAGTGGGTGCGCGGATTCGCCGGGCTGCTGTGGATCGCCGCCCCTCTCTTCGTCACCGCGCTCTCGGACGGACGCCTCGGTGTCATCATCGTGTGGATTGCGGCTCCGCTCTTCGTCATCGCTCTCCGCCGCAGCCTGCGCACCGGGTCCATCGCCGCTGCCGCAGGTGCCGGACTGCTGCTGTTCCTGATGATCGCCGGCGTGCCGCTGATGCTGGTCCTGGGAATCATCCTCACCGTCGTCCTTCTGTGCACCGGTCGCGGCCTGCGCCACCTGTGGCTGCTGGCTCCGACCCTGTTCCTGGCCTGGCCCTGGCTGGTCGGCCTCGTCACCGAACCTGGCGCCCTCTTCGTCATGCCCGTACAGACACTGGCCCCGCCAGCCCCGCCGACCTACCTCCTCGCGGTCGGCTTCCCCTCGACGGTCGACATGACGTGGCTGTCCGACCTGCTTGCCGCGGTCGGCGTCAGCGGAGTCAGCCCCGGACTGCTCCAGCTGTGGGTGCCGATCCTGGTGCTGCCGATGCTCATCCTCGCGTTCCTCACGGTCATCGAAGCTCATCTCAAACTCTCCCGGCTGACATGGGCCGTGGGCCTCTACCTCAGCGGTCTGCTGGTGGCGACCAGCCAGGTCCTCATCCCGGCCCAGACCGGACCCTTCCATCTCATCGGCTCCTATCCTGCCGCCGGACTGACCCTGCTCAGCCTCGGCGCGATCATACTGCTGACCCTCGGGGCTCAGGCCACGACGACGAAGTCGACGAACTCCCGCCGGCTGCCCATGCGCGGCCTGTCCGGGTTGGTGGCCGTTGCTGCAGTCGCACTCATCGTCGTCGGTATCGGATCCGGCACCACCTCGGCGGGCACCACCTCGGCCGGTGCCCTCACCACGCAGGAGCACGGCACTGTGCCGGCCTTGGCCGCTGACCGGGCCGCCGATGATGTTCGGGCGCGCACGCTGCGCCTCGACGTCGTCGACGGCGAGGTCCGGGCCCGGCTCCTCTCGTCGGCCGACGGGACTGTCATCGGCACCTCGACCATTCACTCCGCCGAGGCGGTCGGGGGCTGGCCGTGGGAGCGCAGGCCCCTGCCCATCAGCGCGGACGAGACCCTCATCGCGCAGGCCGCCGCGGCACTGTCGGCTGATGATGCCGGTGACGTCCGCGCGATCCTGGGCGAGCTGGGCGTGGACTTCGTCCTCGTCGACTCGGATGCGAAGAACCTCCGCAACTCGGTGGCCGCAGCCGACGGTGTGGTTGAGGTCGGTCCGACCGAATCCGGCGGACTGTGGCAGGTCGACAATCCCTACAACGGTCGATTCCTCGTCCGCGAGCCCGACGGTACGTTGAGCACAGCACCGATGGACGGCACCACCGCCGAGGTGGCTGCAGGTGAGAACGGGCGCACCCTGATCGTCTCCGATGCCGCCGGCAACATCACCGCCAGCATCGATGGCAAGGACCTGCCGCGACCGGAGAAGCCCACGAACGACTGGGCCGCCGAATTCTCGCTGCCCGCAGCCGGGGGAGACGTCGAGCTGAGCTACGGCTCCGAGCTCTATGCGCCGGGCGTCATCCTCGGTTGGGTCCTCGGTCTGCTCACCATCATCGTCGCGATCCCCTTCGGATCGCAGCGCCAGAGCAGGGCCTGGTCGAGAACGACTCGTGCGAGACCGCAGCGAGCCGAGACAGCACCGAAGTCGCGGGCACCCGAGCAGAAGTCGCGGGCACCCGAGCAGACAGTGGAGGCGAAGCCATGAAACACATGCGCAGCATCGTGACCTTCGCGGCGATCGCCGTGCCTGGTGTCCTCGTCGCCACCACCTCGTTCCTCACCCCGCTGACCCCAGGCACCCTCGACCGCAGCCCCGAGCAGGTGAGGATGCCCACCGCAGACACCCGCGTGGTCTGCCCCGGCCCGTTGCTGACCGATGATGAGGCAGAAGGCACCGACGCGGAATTCGTCGATGACTCAAACGTGTCCACCCGAGTCGTCTCGGCCTCCGCGCCGATCAGCGCCGCCGACGGCTCAGTCTCGGCCGCACGTCTCCAGGTCGCGGATCTGGGAGGCTCGGCCAACTTCGACAACCCCAGTTCGGACGGCTTCATCTCCGGTGACGATCCGATCGATCAGACCAAACTCATCACCGGGTTCGCCCGCCCCGGGGCACCGGCGCTGACGACCGGCGTCGAAACAGTCGAAGGCACATCAGGTGACCTCACCGGCCTGGCGACACTGACCTGCGGTTCAGCTGCCAGCAACTTCCGGATCCTGGCCGGCTCGGGAGCCGCAGGATCGAACTCCCAACTGCTGCTGAGCAACCCCGGTGATGTTCCCGTCCAGGCCGAGGTCGCACTCATGACACCCTCGGGGCAGCGTGGTGAGCCGACAGAGGTCAGCATCAAGGCGGGAAAGCAGCGCGCCATCCGCCTGGGTGGTCTCGCCGGGGGAGCCGAGTCTCTGGCGGTCGACGTCAAGGTCGACGGCGGAGTCGTGTCCGGCTCCCTTCAGGAGACGGTGCTCGACGGTCTCACCCCCAAGGGCATCGACTTGGCCACAAGTGGGGCGGATGCTGATTCGCAGCAGGTCGTGACCGGACTCAACGGCAAGGACGCTCGACTGCGGGTGGCCAACCCGAGTGACGAGCTCGCGGAGGTCTCCCTCAAGGCCTACGGGCCCGATGGTGAGATCGACATTCCCCGTTCATCGATGACCGTGGTCGCGCATGGAGTCGCCGAGGCGGATCTCGGGGACCTGGAGGCCACCAGTGTCGTCCTCGACTCGGACCAGAGCATTCAGGCCAGCGCATTCATCGGCCAGGACGGGGAGAAGGGCAGCGAGGACTTCGGCAGCGTCAACGCCACCGAGACCCTCGCCGACTCTCAGATCATGGCCTTGCCGCGCACGGGTACCGGAAAGCTCTATCTCTCACCGGGCCAGGGACAGGTGCAGGTCAGCGGCATGCTCGACGATGGTTCGCTCACTGCGCCTCAGTCGATCGACCTCAACCCCACCGGCACCACCGAATTCAGCCCCGCCGAGGTGTCCCCGGACGCAGTGCGGGCCATCGTCATCAGCGGCGAGAACGCCTCAGGATCCCAGTCGGACGGTGTCCACGCCAGCTATGTGGTCACCACCGACTCAGGGATCTCCTCGGTGCAGCCGGCACCGGCACCGGCCGGCGTGGCCTATCGCGACATCCGACTCGGCTGAGGGCGGGAACATCCGACTCGGCTGAGGCTGGGACAGCCGACTCAGCTAGGAGTTCCGGAGGATCTCGACCTGGTCGGCGACCACCTCGGCGATGAGGGAATCGCGCTGTCCGCTGCTGTGATATTCGATCACCCGACGGTAGAGGACGATGTGCGTGAGCCTGTGCGCGGTGGCGGGAAACACCCGCCCGAAGGCAGGTTCGGTCGAACTGGCAGGTGGGACGGCATCGATGGCCAGCACCACCTCGGCGAGCAGTGCTGGTTCTTGAGCCCGTTGGCGGGCGAACTCCTCAGCCGCGACACGGGCGAAGCTCTCGGATCGGCGCTGACGGGCGGGCACGTCGGCTAAGAACAGCGGGGACCGCAGTCCACGGCCGTGCCGATCACGGTGACGCCTGGTACTCATGAGTCAATATTGTACTGACCATACGGCCCTGGCTGTCGGGGACAGGCGGTGCTCGCGTGTAAAGTGGTGGACTGTGTCAGCCGTGAGATTGTGTTCAAAAGTCAGCTGTTCGCGCAGTGCCGCAGCCACCATGACGTACGTGCACGCTGATGCCTGCGTCGTCATCGGTCCGCTGTCGCGTCGCTCCGAACCCGGTGCCCACGACCTGTGCGCCGATCATGCCGCCAAACTGACCCCGCCGGTGGATTGGCAGCTCATTCGCATCGGGGGTGAGCAGGCTCCGCCCGAACGTACCCGTGACGATCTGCTGGCCATCGCTGACGCAGTCAGGGAGGCAGCAGGCCGCCCCGGGGACGGCGCTCGCGCAGGCGGAGGCGCATCTGCCCCGTCATCTACCTCGTCGACGGGCTCGCCTGCGGGCTCCGAGAGCCGAAACGACGGCTCCGTGCAGGGCCGCAAACACGGCCACCTGCGCATCATCGGCGACTCATGACCACACACGACGCCGCGCCCGATCCCAGCCGCACACCCGGTCCCGATCTCGTCGCGGCCCGCACAACTGCGCTTGAGGCAGCGGTCGGTGCCTATGACATCCGGGGGCGCATCCCGGACCAGCTCGAGACCGATGTGCTCTTCGCCCTCGGCTGGGCCACAGCCACCGCGATGGCCGAACTCCATGACACCGCCGAGGTGGTCGTCGGCCACGATATGCGCCCCAGTTCACCCGGCTTCGCTCACGCATTTGCCGCTGGCATCGAGTCCGCCGGTTTCCGAGCCGTCCTTCTGGGACTGTGCTCGACCGATCAGCTGTACTTCGCCTCAGGCATCTTCGATCTGCCGGGTGCGATGATCACCGCCAGCCACAACCCGGCCGACTACAACGGGATCAAGATCTGCGGTCCACGTGCCGCTGGAGTCAGCCTCGCCTCGGGGTTGGGACGAATCAAGGATCTGGCGCCGCAGGCACCCACACACGCTGGCGTTCCTGAGGTCGCCGTCGACGAGCCCGCCGCGGCGGACATGCGCGGCCGCTATGTCGAACGCATCCGCACCCTGACCCACGTCGACGAGGTCAGCGGTCTGCGCGTCATCGTCGACTGCGGCAACGGCATGGCGGGCAAACTCCTCGGCGAGGTCTTCGGCACCGACGCCGGTTATGCTCAGGTTCCCTTCGAAGCCATCGGTCTGTTCACCGAACTCGACGGCACGTTCCCCAACCACGAAGCGAACCCGCTGAAGCCGGAGAACCTCCTCGATGTCTCCCGCGCAGTCGTCGAACAGGGCGCGGATCTGGGATTGGCCTTCGACGGCGATGCCGACCGCTGCTTCTTCATCGACGAAACAGGCGCGACTATGTCTCCCTCGGCAGTCGGGGCGCTCGTCGCCGAACGCGAGATCGCTCGAGCCAAAGCGGCAGGCGTGGCTGAACCGGTCGTCATCCACAATCTCATCACCTCCCGCAGCGTCCCGGCCACGATCGCGGCCGCAGGCGGGCGTGCAGTGCGCTCGAAGGTCGGCCACTCCGGCATCAAGACCCTCATGCGCTCCGAAGAGGCGGTCTTCGCCTGCGAACATTCCGCGCACTTCTACTTCCAGGAGTTCTACGGAGCCGACTCCGGCATGCTCGCCGCCTGCCACCTGATCGCCGCCCTGGCGAACACCGGGGCACCGGCCTCACAACTCGTCGCTGACTACGATCTCTACGTCCAATCGGGCGAGATCAACTTCACGGTGGCAGACCCCGACGCAGTTCTCGCAGCCTTTGCCGCCGAATCCGATGACTTCCCAGCCAGCACCATCGATGACCTCGACGGCATCGGTCTGCAGGGCGAGGACTGGTGGGTCAATCTGCGCAAGTCCAACACGGAGCCCCTGGTGCGACTCAACGTCGAAGCCAGCGACGAGGATCACCTGCGCAAACTGACCGCACAGGCCAGTGAATTCGTCGAGGCCCGCAGGCAATAGACTCAAACGCAGACGACAACAGTTTCCGTTCCCGATGGAGGTACCGTGCTCGATTCCACCGACTACAAGGTTGCCGATCTGAGCCTGGCCGAGGCCGGCCGGCACCAGATCCGACTGGCCGAACGCGAGATGCCAGGACTCATGGCTCTGCGCGAAGAATTCGGCCAGAGCAAGCCGCTGACCGGGGCCCGCATCGCCGGAAGCCTGCACATGACGGTGCAGACGGCCGTGCTCATCGAAACCCTCGTCGCTCTTGGGGCGCAGGTGCGCTGGGCCAGCTGCAACATCTTCTCCACCCAGGATGAGGCCGCCGCTGCCGTCGTCGTCGGCACCGGAAGCGTCGACGCCCCTGCCGGTGTGCCGGTCTTCGCCTGGAAGGGTGAGACCCTGGAAGAGTACTGGTGGGCCGCGGACAAGATCTTCGACTTCGCCGAGGGCGCCAACCTCATCCTCGACGACGGCGGCGACGCCACCATGTACGTCCTCAAGGGCGCCCAGGCTGAACTCGATGGGGGAGTCCCAGCCGCCGACGAAGACGACCCTGAGGAGTTCAAGGTCCTCCTGGCACAGGTGCAGAGATCACTTGAAGCCTCGCCTGGTCGTTTCGGACGCATCGCCGCCGGTATCAAGGGCGTCAGCGAAGAGACCACGACGGGCGTCAACCGTCTCTACCGCCTAGCCGAGGAAGGAAGCCTTCCGTTCCCGGCCATCAACGTCAACGACTCGGTGACGAAGTCGAAGTTCGACAACCGCTACGGCATCCGCCACTCCCTGCCCGACGGCCTCAACCGCGCCACCGATGTTCTCATCGGCGGCAAGATCGCAGTGGTCGTCGGCTACGGTGACGTCGGCAAGGGAGCCGCCGAGGCGCTGCGCGGTCAGGGTGCCAGAGTCATCGTCACCGAGATCGACCCGATCTGCGCCATGCAGGCGACGATGGACGGCTACCAGGTAGAACACCTCGACACCGTGGCACCGACGGCTGACATCATCATCACGACCACCGGCAACACGCGTGTCGTCGGAGTCGAGGTGCTCACCAGCCTCAAGCCCGGAGCGATCGTGGGCAACGTGGGCCACTTCGACGATGAGATCGATCTGGCCGGACTGGCCAAGATCTCCGGAGTGACCAAGGTCGAGATCAAGCCCCAGGTCCACGAATGGCGCGTGCCCGTCCCTGCCGATCTCGGACTGGACCGTGACCAGACGGACTTCCTCGTCCTCTCCGAAGGTCGCCTGCTCAACCTGGGCAACGCGACCGGTCACCCTTCGTTCGTCATGAGCGCATCATTTGCCAACCAGGTGCTCGCACAGATCGAACTCTGGGTCCGTGCCGATCGTTACGACAACGATGTGCATCGCCTGGCGAAGGAACTCGACGAGAAGGTCGCCCGTCTTCACCTGCCGGCACTCGGAGCCAAGCTGTCCGAGCTGTCGAAGGAACAGGCCGAGTACATCGGCGTCGACGTCGCCGGACCCTATAAGCCCGAGCACTACCGGTACTGAGCTTCCCTGACGCTCTCAGGCCCGACTCCCAACGACTGGGGTCGGGCCTGAACTGTCTGTGGAGCTGCGTGTATGGGGTGTAGTGGGGCTGAGCGTGTAGGTGGGTGTGGAGCCTTCAGCGGCTCTGCAGACTCAGTCCGTGAGGGAGAGTGTTGACTCCTGTGCGGAAGGCCTGAGACTGTTCTGCGCGGCGCTGCTGTTTTGCGAACTCGGCCGAGCGCTGACGGTGGATGACCGCTGACAGGAACTGTTCGGGCATCGTCCCCTCCGGCGGTGCCGGCGCAACATAGGGGTTGAGTTCGGTGGCGAGCTCCTTCGCCCGCTCCCAGCGCGAATCGCGTCCCAGATTCTCAGCCATCGACAGGAACTGGACGATTCGCCGGTGCAGTCCGGCCGGAAGTGTGGCGATGTCGGTCTCCGCCAGCCAGTTGTGCAGGTGCGGTGAGACATGCGTGTGCACCGGCTGAGGTGGGGCGGTGCGTTCACTCACAGCCATCGTCCCGGCCATGTAGTCGCCGAGGCGTTTGGACTGCGGAGAGATCAAGCCGGAGAGAGCGGCCACACCGCCGCCGGTCGACAGGATCTCGAAGGGCCAGAGAATAGCTCGAATGAACGAATGCCTGGCTCGTACGGCGCCACCGTCATCGCGGACGACGCGCAGGCCGAGGATGAGCTTGCCGAGTGAGCGGCCGTGGGTGAGGACCTCGACGATCATCGGCAGGAGAACGAACACCGAAATGCTCATGATGGTCATCACCGATGTGAGCAGCAGCTCGTTGACGTCAAGAATCTGCAACAGGAACCAGAACATGGCGACGATGAGCCCGATATTGACGATTGAGTAGACGATGAAGTCGATGAGGCAGCTCAAGGCACGTGCCGCCAGGGCGGCAGGCTGAATGCTCAATTCGACGGCTTCTCCCGTCACCAAAGTGCTCACAAATCCATCCTGTCACAATTCGCATTCCCACTTCACGGCGGATCGCCCGTCATCTACATTCGGTGTGGAAGAACTCTCGGATAGGGTTGAAGCATGGACCCGAATCTGCTGGCCGAACTGCACGGCGACAAGTGGCGAGAACTGTCCATGTTGGCGAAGAAGAACACACTCAGTCCGGTCCAGACCCACAGATTCCTCGACCTCTATCGTGATGCGTCGAAGGATCTCTCGCGGATCATGACAGTCGCACCCGACTCGGTGGAAGCTGCACGTCTGTCGACGATCGTCCATCGCTCGCGCAACCATCTTTCCGCAGTCCCATCCGGTGGTCTGAGCGGTCTCTCCCGCTTCTTCGTCGTCAGCCTGCCGCTGTCGATCTATCGGCTCCGCTGGGACTTCCTCATCGTCGCAGTCTGCTTCCTGGCAGTCGCGAGCCTGGCCGGGATCTGGGCGGGAATGCATCCGGAGGTCCTCGAGACCTTCGGAGATCATGCATTCCGCAAACAGTTCGCCGAACATGATTTCGTCAATTACTACAAGGAGAATCCGAACGGCTTCTTCGCCGTGGGTGTGTGGACGAACAACGCCTGGATCGCAGTGCAGTTCGTGCTTCTGGGCATCACGGGAGTCTTCGTCGTCTCAGGACTGTTCTCCAATGCCGTCAACGTCGGCTTCTCCGGGGCGATGATGTTCGAGTTCGACCGCGGTTCGGATTTCTTCCTCTACATCCTCCCGCACGGCATCCCCGAGATCAGCTGCATCATCCTCGCCGCAGCAGCGGGGCTGAGACTGTTCTTCGCCTGGGTGGTGCCGGGCCCACAGCTGCGGCGGAACAAACTGGCCTCGGAGGCCAGATCACTGTTGACAGTCGCTGGAGGACTGGTCATCATGCTGTTCATCTCGGGTCTCATCGAAGGATTCGTCACCCCGAATCCGATTCCACCGGCGCTCAAGATCGCCATCGGCGTTGCCTATACGGCCGCAGTCATCGGCTATGCCTGGTACTTCGGCAAACGCGCCGCCAGAGCCGGACTCAGCGCCGACCTCGACGAACACCAGGCCGGCTACTCGATCCTCGCCACCGACAGGTAGGGTCTCCACCGATAGTTGGGCCCCATAGACCGGTAGGGGCTCGCCGCGGCCTAGAGCTTCCCTGTGGCCTTGAGATTGATGTAGAGATCGGCCAATGCTCCAGGCAGATCGTCGGGTCCAGCTTCGACGGACTGGACACCGGCTCCGCGCAGACGCGTCTGCAGTGACTTCGACGTCAGCAGCTCCGATTCCGCGGCAGCGGCCGTGAAGATCTCATCGATTCCATCACGTCTGGCGGCCAGTTCCTGCAGTCCGGGATCCTCGACGGAGGCTAGGACCACACGGTGCCGGGCCAGGAGAGTCGGCAGCACCGGCAGGATCTCATCGGAGACGCTGCCCTCGTCCAATGCGGTGACGAGGACGACGAGGGCATGTTGGCGCGACGTGGCCAGAACCGTCGAGGAGATCTGCTCCCAGTCGGCATCGTAGAGTTCCGGATGCACAGTGGTCAGCGCCACCGACAGGTCATGGACAGGGTCCTCCGAGCGGTGGCTTGAAGCAATGGCGCGGATGCGTGCATCGGCGACGACGACATCGACGCGGTCACCTGCTCCCGAAGCCAGGGCCGTCAGCAGCAGGGCAGACTCCAGCGCCGCATCGAAGACAGTGCCGTCTCCACACCGTCGTGCTGCCAGTCGGGACGAATCGACGACGATGACGACCCTGCGATCACGTTCTGGCCGCCAGGTCTTGACCACCAGATCCTGGGCCCGGGCACTGGCACGCCAATCGATCGAACGCACATCATCACCGTCGACGTAGTCGCGCAGCGAGTCGAACTCAGTGCCCATGCCGCGGATCATCACAGCAGAGCGACCGTCGAGCTCACGCAGCTTCTGCGTCTTCGACGGCAGTTCACGTCGGGAGATGAAGGGCGGCAGGACGCGCACGACGGCGGGCACGTCGAAGCTCTTCTGGCGAGCGATCAAGCCCACGGCGCTGCGGCTGCGGATGGTGACCTTGTCACCGTGCAGGGCACCGCGACGCACCGGCAGGAGCTGAGTGACCACCTGGGTGTTCTCCTCCGGAGCCAGGTCGAACTGCGAGCGGGTGCTCTTCGCACCGGCACTCGGCGACCAGGCATCGCGGACCGCAAGACGCAGACGCCGGGGAGAGTCGTTGACCACCGTGAGTGTGGAATGGGTGGGGTCTCCCAGCCGGACCATCGGTCCGGGTGTGCGCTGAAGGGAGGCCAACCTCGGCGGTGGTGTGAGGAAGAAGTCGACGAAGGCGAGGAGGACGATGACGCCAGCGACGATCAGCGCACTGGTGAACCCCGGCATGAGCATGACGGGGATGATCCCAAGCAGGGTCAGCAGGAGCAGACGTGTGGTCATTCAGCGCGGGACTTCGGTGGTTGCGATGATCGAGTTGAGGACCTGATCGACGTTGAGCCCGTCCATCTGAGCCTCCGGACGCAGGATCACACGGTGTCCCAGAGTCATGTGCGCCAGCGCTTTGACGTCATCGGGTGTCACGTATCCGCGACCTGACAACCAGGCATAGGCGCGTGCGGCACCGAGCATGCGGGTGGCGCCACGCGGGGAGACGCCCAAGGCCAATGACGGTGCCTGCCGTGTGGCCCTGGCGAGGTCGACGATGTAGGTGATGACCTGTGGGGCGATGTAGATCTCGGCGATGCGCTCCCGGGCCTGGGCGATCATGGCCGCGTCGACGACCGGGGTCAGTCCCGCCTCGGCGAGGTGGGAGGCATCGAAGCCGTGTGCGTGACGGTTGAGGATCTCGAATTCGAGATCGCGTTCGGGCAGTCCGAGCACGAGTTTGAACAGGAACCGGTCAAGCTGAGCCTCGGGCAGGGGGTATGTTCCCTCATACTCCAGTGGGTTCTGGGTGGCAGCGACCATGAACGGTTCGGGCAGCGCACGGGAGCCGCCGCCGACGGAGACCTGATGCTCCTCCATGGCCTCGAGCAGAGCCGACTGGGTCTTGGGCGGGGTGCGGTTGATCTCATCGGCGATGAGGATGTTGGTGAACACGGGTCCGGCACGGAACTCGAAGTTCGACACGGATGCGTCATAGACCAGCGAGCCGGTGACATCGCTGGGCATAAGGTCCGGGGTGAACTGGATGCGTGTGTTGTCGAGGCTAACCGAGGTGGCGAAGCTGCGCACCAGGAGGGTCTTGGCAACACCGGGCACACCCTCGAGCAGGACATGGCCCTGGCACAGGAGGGCGATGAGCATGCCGGTGACTGCTTCGTCCTGACCGACGACGGCCTTGGCGATCTGCGTGCGCACATCGACGAACGCCTCGCGCAGCGGGTCGCGCTCCTGGGCCGGCTGCTGTGGGGCTGGTGCCGGCTGAGCCTGCTGCTGAGCCGGTTGTTGCTCGTGCGACGGGGTCTGCTGCGGCTGCGCTGGTGGCTGCGGCTGCACCGGCTGCGGCTGAATCGGCTGGGCCGATTGTGGCTGGGCGGAGTTCTCTCCAGGAGTCTGTGTCATGAGACCTCGCTTTCGATGAGGGTGAGCAGATGGACGATGTTCGTCAGATCAGAGTCAGTGCGGGGCACCGCGGAGGAGAACACCGACTCGATGTGGGCAGGGTCGCGGCCCGTTGCATTTGCGATGCCGACGATGATGTCAGCGAGTCCCGCCTCGGGCCCCAGTGCCAACCGTTTCGCGATGCGCAGCAGGGCACCCGTGCGCAGAGTGTGCAGGGCTCCGGACCGGTCATGACTGCGCGCAGCCAGGGCCGCCCGACCGTGCACCGTCTCCACCGCCGGAACGATCACCGGCAGTCGTTCGACGGCCAGAGGACCGAACCTGCGGCCGATGATGAGCAGGAGGACGATGATGCACGGAACCAGCCACACGGCCCCGGCGATGAACCAGCTGGGCACATAGTCCAGGGTCGACGGTGCCGATTCGACGTTGTCAGACTCGGTCGGATAGTAGACGACCAGGTGGTCGGTCTGTGAGAGTTCGGAGAGCACCAGCGAGGCATGCCCCTCCTCGTCGATGCCGGCGTTGGTCGCCCAGTTGGAATTGCCGAGGACGGTGACGGGAAAGTCGCCCTCTCCTCCGCCGCCCTCATCGACGATGAGCTGTCCGCGAGCCGACCCGGGAGTCACTGCGCCGCCATCGATCTGCGAGACACCGGGACCGGCAAATGGGTAGCAGGCGGTCAGGCTCTCGGTGCCCTTCCTGGCTTCGGCATATTCGGACTCACCGGTCTCCACCGGGCCGGCAGCCTCAGCTGAAGGCACAGCACAATCGGGCGATGAGATCGTATCCGGAGATGCCAGCGGACTGAGGCTGTCGTTGACAGTGATGCGGTCGGTGAATTCCTGGACGGCATAGCCGGGGTCGATGAGCACGAGACGGTTGTCCTCGCCTGCCAGTGCCGACCGGAAGCCATCGATGTCGCCCTGGGAGAGCAGCTCGGCCTGCGTCGGGATCAGCAGCGAGGTGTCGGGCTGTCCGGCGGCTTTGTGGGCCGTGTCGAAATCCTCTGTGGTGGTGACATCGACCCCGTGGTCGCGCAGAGTCTCGACCATGGCCTTCGCGCCGTCGCGAGAGGAGGAATCGTAGTGCAGCGGTTCATCGGTGCCCCGGTCAGATGTCATCAGCATAGTCGCGATCACGGTGATGAGGATGGCGACGGCCGCGACGATCCACACCCCGGCTGATCTCAGGCGAGCCGTCAGCGGCACGGCCGCACTGGAACGAGTTCCCCTGGTCGCGACATCGATGTGGGCGCTCATGATGGCACCGCCGATTGCTGCCGGAGACTCAAGGAGCTGAGCCTGCCATCGAGTGCCCGGAATTCGTTGTAGGTCGCCTGCAGCGAATCTGTCGAAGTCCGGGCGGGATCCTCACCGAAGAGGAGGTCGTTGAAGACGTTCGCCACGCGAGCCAGCTCTCGTCTCTGCTCTGGCAGCTGCTCTCCGGCGGTGCGGCTGAGCTCGCTGGCCGTTGACGCCGAATCGAGAGTCACGATCTGCTTCTGCGAGAGTACGGCGAAGATGGCACGGGCGGAATCGATGACCGCGGTCCGCATGTCTCCGCGCTCGGCCGCTGCCTGGGCACTGTCCCTCCACGGACCGGGCTGCGGTGAGGCGACGACGGGGTCGAAGGCCGACAGCGGAAGGCTGGTTTTCTTCAGTCCGACGCGCCCGACTCGCCAGATGATCAGCGCGATGATGGCGGCGAGGGCCACGACGACGATGAGGAGCAGCCATGGTGAGTTGCCGTCCAAGGCTGTGGAGATGATTGAGTCCCAGATTCGGCTGAGCCATTGTCCCAGCTGTTCCAACGGCGTGAGATCGGTACTCGAGTACTCGTCCTTCGACAGTTCGTGTTCGACCCATTGACGACCGGTCTCACGATCGATGGGAGAGCTGCTGAGCAGGCTCATGCGCTGCCCTCCTCACGGCGGATGAGAACCAGGTCGAAGCCTTCAGAGCGCATGCGCTGGTCGAAGTAGCAGACGCAGACGAGGCAGGAGAAGTAGGCGAAGAGGATCGCTGAGGACACTGTCGTCAAGATCAGGAGCAGGGCTCCGGCGACGACGGTGATGGCGGTGAGCGACATGGAGTCAGCGGCAGCGGCACCGATGGCAAGAGTCGCGATGACGGTGAGGATCGAGACGAGCGGGGTGATGATGAGCTGGACCAGTTGGTTGGACAGGAAGTAGCCGAGCCCGAGCTGGCCGAGGGTCCGCCAGAAGCCGCTTCCAGTCAGCCTCCACGACCGGCGCAGTCCCGCACGCACACCCAGACGCTCGACGGCGATGGCCGAGCCGGTGAAGGCGAACCGCAGGTTGAGCCAGATCAGGGCGCACAGCCACAGACCCAGTGCAACGAGAGCGGTGACGATCGCAACAACCGGGTTGTCGGCTAGAGCGAACAGAAGTGAGGGGAGACTGAGCAGGAGCAGCAGGCCGAGGTTGACGCCGCCCAGGAGCAGCGCGGCGAGAACGAGTGTCCACCGGCGACCGCGCAGAGATTGCCATGACTGCGTCAAGGTCGTCTTGCGTGCCCCGAACGAAGCCTCGGCGCCGCTGGCAGCCAGTCCGGCAAGGAAATGGGCCACGCCGAGGCTGAGCAGGCTGATCGCGAACGATCCCATCTGCGCGAGCAGGAAGAATCCGGACATCGCGTCGTCGTTGCTGACGATGTCGTTGAGGAAGGGCAGGAACTGCAGGACGACGAAGGTCCCGAGCGCGGTCAGAATCAGGGTCCAGAGCGTGAATACGATGAGGGCGGCACCGATGGTAAGGCCGGGAATGAATCGCAGCAGCCGGAAACCGGAATCGAGCACCTCGAAGAAGGTCAGCGGTCGTTTGGCCAGGACTCCACGCGGGGAAGGCGGGTGCCATTCGTGATGCGTCGGGCCCTGATCTCGTCGTTGCCACTGACCGGTCTGCCAGTCGACCTCTGAGGTCCACGCATTCGATCGTCCCATCACCGACCAATCCTGCCATGATTCGCGGTCTGACACCGAGTCGAACCGCCACTGAAGCCGAGTTCACAACGTCTGCATTCAGCAGCGGGGGGTGTCGAGGTCGAAAGATTGGGCGCTCATAAGCGACAATGGGAGCATGAACGCTCGTATCCTCGTAGTTGATGATGACACGGCTTTGGCCGAAATGATCGGAATTGTGCTCAAAAGCGAAGGCTTCGAACCTTACTTCTGTGCCACAGGCGATCAGGCTTTCGAAGAATTCCAAAAGGTGAATCCGGACCTCGTCCTCCTCGACCTCATGCTGCCTGGGAAGGACGGACTTGAGGTGTGCCGGGAGATCCGGGAGATCTCCTCGGTGCCGATCATCATGCTCACGGCGAAATCGGACACCGTGGACGTCGTCCTCGGCCTGGAGTCCGGCGCCGATGACTACGTTCCCAAACCGTTCAAGCCCAAGGAGCTCATCGCCAGGGTGCGGGCCCGCCTGCGCATCTCCGAACCGCAGGCACCGGAACTGCTCACCGTCGGCGATGTCGTTGTCGATGTCGCTGGTCACACGGTGACCAAGGGCGGTTCCCCTATCTCCCTGACTCCGCTCGAGTTCGATCTGCTGGTGGCCCTGGCCCGCAAACCCTGGCAGGTCTTCTCCCGTGAGACCCTGCTCGAAGAGGTGTGGGGTTACCGGCATGCGGCGGACACCCGTCTCGTGAACGTGCACGTGCAGCGACTGCGTTCGAAGATCGAACGTGACCCGGAGAAGCCGGACATCATCGTCACCGTTCGCGGCGTGGGATATAAGGCAGGCAGAGCGGCGTGAGTCCCTCCTCGGCTGTGGGCGGAGCGATCCGCACCGCAGCCTCGGCGGTCCGGACGTTCTGGAGGTTCCTCCTCCGTTCGTTCAGCCATTCCCTGCAGCTGCGGATCGTCGTCCTCACCATCGTCCTCACCTCCGTGGCCATCTTCGGAGTGGGGACGTACATGTCACAGCAGATCTCACGCGGCCTCTTCGACACCCGGCTCCAGTCCCTGTCGTCCCAGGCCGGGACCATCGTCTCCGAGCTGCGCAGCCTCGCTCCCGTCGACGGTCAGGCGGTGACCCAGGAGAACCTGAGCTCTCAGCTCTCTTCGATCTTCAACCGCTCCACCGGCTCCGTGTACTCGCTGACGTTGGAGCCCAGCGATCCGAACTCCTCGTTCTCAACCATCAGTGCCGGGACGACTGACTCCGATGGCTCCGCCGTCGACGTTCCCGCCACCGATGAGCTCAAGGAAGCCATCAGCCAGGCCCCGACCGATGACATGCTCTATCAGTCCGTGGCTCTCCCCGACGGTTCCGGACCCGGTCTGCTGATCACTCAAGAACTCCAGATACCCAACGCCGGACAGTTCCAGCTCTACTACCTCGGTGACCTGTCCGAACAGCAGGACACCTTGGACTTCGTGCAGAGATCGATGCTCGTCGCCGCCCTCGTCCTCGTCGTCCTCGTCGGTGCTGTGGCCTGGATCGTCACCCGGCTTGTGGTCACTCCTGTGCGCACCGGCGCCGAGGTGGCACGTCTGATCGCCGATGGTGACCTCGACGAGCGCATGCCGGTTCACGGCAACGACGAGATCGCGGTGCTGGGGGAGTCCTTCAACGACATGGCCGACACCCTGCAGCATCAGATTCAGCAGATGGAGCGGCTCTCTGTCCTGCAGCGGCAGTTCGTCTCCGATGTCTCCCACGAGCTGCGCACACCTCTGACCACGATCAGGGCCGCCGCCGACCTCATCTACGATGCCCGCGACGACCTCGATCCGGTCACATCCCGCAGCGCGGAACTGCTGAACTCGCAGGCGGAGAGGTTCGACAATCTCCTCTCGGACCTGCTCGAGATCTCCCGCTATGACGCTGGTGCCGCCGCCCTTGTAGCCAAGCCCGTCGACGTCGGGGCGATCGTGACCTCGATCATCGAAACGGTGTCGATGGTGGCCGACCAGATGTCGACGAATATCGTCGTCCACGCCCCGTCTTCGCCGGTGATGGCCGAGGTCGACCGAGTCCGCATCACCCGAATCGTGCGCAACCTCGTCGTCAATGCGATCGAACACGGAGAGTCCAACCCGATCGACATCTATGTCGCCTCCAACGCCGAGGCGGTGGCCGTGAGCGTACGCGACCATGGGGTGGGCATGAATGAAGAACAGGTCGAGCACGTCTTCGACCGGTTCTGGCGTGCGGATCCCGCTCGCAAACGCACCCTGGGCGGTTCCGGTCTGGGTCTGGCGATCTCGCTCGAGGACGCTCACCTGCACAACGGCTGGCTGCAGGTCTGGGGCAAATTGGGAGAGGGTTCGTGCTTCCGCCTGACCATTCCACGTCGTCCAGACCAGGAGATCACGTCCTCACCTTTGCCGCTGCCGCCGCGAGATGCACAGATCCAGGGGGCTGCCCTGGTGGCGGGTCCGCTGTCCTCAGACGGTTCCGTGCGGATCCAGACGGGCTCGATTCCCATCGTGGTCGAGACCGGCCAGGCTGCACCCAGCCACGACGGCCTCGTTGATCGGCCCGAGGTCATCCGCGGGGATTCCGCCATCATCGACGACGGCACCTCTGCTGCCACACACTCCGACGACGACACGCGTGAGGACATTCGTGACGACATCCGGGACGACAACGAGGCCGAAGAATCCATAGAAGGCAGCGACAAGCCAGAAGTTGCGCAGGAACCCGAGCCCCGCATGGGCGCGGACACCGGGAACGACTCGGACACCGAGCCCATCGCCGACGCTGATACCGATACCGATGCCAACGCTGATGCCGACGGCGACGCCGACGCGGATGCCGATGTCGACGCCGATGTTAGCGGCAGCGGGGGCGACAGCAACGCGGGCGGCGACACCGAAATTCACATCGACATGGACACCGTGTGGCACCCCAGCACGACACCTGAAGGAGGATCGCAGTCATGAAGACCCCCCGCCGTAGGAAGAGTCTGCAGATGCTCGTCCTCGCCATCTTCGCCAGCATGGCGCTGGGGGCCTGCTCTTCGATCCCGAGCAGTTCGCCCGTCGGCCACATCGAAGCGGGATCCGGTGACCCCGGAGCCAGCAGCGCCCGTATCCCCGATGGGCCCGAACCCGGTGACAGCATCGGTGAGATCGTTCGCGGTTTCTTAGCTGCCGGCGCGGGCACCGGCAACAACTTCTCCGTGGCCAAGTCCTTCCTCACTGAGGCAGAAGCACAGGAATGGAATCCGCAGGAATCGGTGTCTGTGCTGCCCAATGACACCGATTTGGATTCGCTCAACGCTGAAGTCACCTCCGACCAGAAGACCCTGACGATGTCGGCTCCGGTCGTCGGACTCGTCAACTCCTCGGGCATCTTCAACTCCACCAAGCCGGGCACCCAGTCGAACATGGAGTTCTCGCTGCGTCAGGAGAACGGGGAGTGGCGCATCGCCTCGGCGCCCGATGGTCTGCTCATCTCTGAAGCAGAGTTCCAGACGATCTTCCTCAACTACTCGCTGCAGTTCTTCACCTCCGACTACTCCTACCTGGTCCCGGACTCCCGCTGGTTCCTCCGGTCCTCGTCCACACCGACAGCGCTCATCAACGAACTCCTCAGCGGACCCGCCTCGTACCTCTCCGGTGCGGTCGTGACCGCAATACCCGACGGTGCCAAACTCAGCGACAGCAACGTGGTGACCATTGAAAACGGTGTTGCGCACATCGCCCTGGGCAGTCAGGGAGACTCACCGACGGACAAGGAGAAAGGGCTGATCCGACAGCAGATCGCGTCGACGCTCAAGGTCATTCCCTCCATCTCGAGCATTGAGCTGACCATAGGCGGACAGCCCGTCTCGGAGAGTCTGCAGCCGAAGACCGATTCCTCGGTCCAAGTCGACGGTCCACCCGTCGTCCTGTCTCAGGACCGGCTCTCACGCATCTCCGGCACGACAGTGGCCAAGGTCGAGAACAGTCCGAATCTGTCCAAGGCCAAAGCCAGCGACCCAGCCGTGTCATTCGACGATTCGCTCTACGTCTACCTGCAGAATTCCGGGAAAGAACTCATGCGGCTCAAGACCGATGCCGTTGACGCGACTCCGATCTTCAAGGGCAAGAAGCTCGTGCGCCCCAGCATCGACCGGTTCAACACGGTCTGGACCGGAGAGCGCGATAACAAAGGCAAGCTCACCGCCATCGGCGAAGACAGCAAGGAGTATTCGATCGCCACGGACTTCCTCTCCGGTCGAGATCTCATCGACCTGGAGGTCTCACGTGACGGGACACGGATCGCGCTGCTGAGCCGGCACAAGGGCGAGCCGTCACGCATCGACGTCGTCGGCATCCCTCGTGACAAGGCGGGCAACCCCTCGAGTGCTGTGGCCGATGCCCCCATCGAGGTCGGATCGAACTTCGACGAGGTCAAGGACATCTCCTGGGCAGGATCGACCTCTCTGGTGGCCTTGGCCGCAACGGAAGGCGAGCAGGTCCAACCGTTCCGCATCGGCGTGACCGGACCGCCCGCACAACTGGGAGAAGTCCCCGATGGCAGCCGCATCGCCTCCGGCGAGGACGGTCGTTCGATTCTCGTGACGAGCTCATCCGGCGAGATCTACTCCTACAATTCCAACGCCTGGCAGAAGCTCGTCGACATCACGGCCAAAGATCCCTCCTATCCGGGCTGAGGTGCGAAGCTCGGCGAGGTAGATTTCTCCCATGGGACTGCTCACCGGACTCGGCGAACTCTTCCTGCCCCGCCGGTGCGCCGGCTGCGGACGGGAGGACGTTTCCCTGTGCACGGCGTGTCTGCATCTCCTCGGTGGCATCCCACGCGCCATGGAACCGCGATACGGTCAGATTCCCGTCGTCGGCGTCTCGGAATACAGCACACAGATTTCTCATATGGTGGTCAACTTCAAGGACAACGGCCGCCGCGACATTCTCGACCCGCTGGCCCTGGCACTTGCACGCTCCATCACCGCGGCCTTGGAATTGGCTCATCATTCGGGTGGGAGGGTCAGACTGTTTCCCGCGCCGAGCTCCCCGCAGGCTCTGCGACGTCGCGGCCGTTCCCATACGGCGACATTGGCCAGCCGCGCCGCGCAGCTGGTTCCCGAACTGTCCCTGGAGGTCATCGATGTTCTCCTCACCAGACGCCATCATGACCAGGTCGGTCTGGGAGCACATGCCCGGGAGGCCAACGTGGCCAGATCGCAGTATCTCAATCCGACGATCCTGCCCTCGGCGATTGCGGCGCAGGGCGGCGAAACGGACTCGGAATCGGGTGTAGACCTGCTCATCGATGATTTCTCAACCACCGGCGCAACCTTGGCAGAAAGCGCACGGGTATTAGCATCGGTGCAGATCAGACCCGCTGCAGGAGCCGTTCTCGGTCTCGGCCGCGGGGGCACTCGATTTGTCTCTCCCTTTACTGTATAACGGTGTTTACCCATCCAAGGGAATGGGATCGGATGAATCCGAAGAACGAGTCGCTAAGGACGCATCATGGACATTGTTGTCAACGGACGTCAACTGACCATCTCCGACAGTTTTCGGGCCCACATTGAGGACAAGATCGCCAAGGTCGAGCAGCTCGCACCGCGAGCGCAACGAGTCGAAGTGCACGTTGCTCACGAGAAGAACTCTCGCCAGCCCGAGACCAGCGAACGAGTCGAACTCACTGTAGTGGCGAAGGGACCGGCCATCCGCGCGGAAGCCATGGCAAGCGACAAGTATGCGGCATTGGATCTGGCTTGGGCGAAGCTCGTCGAACGATTACGGCGTGCCAGGGACCGTAACAAGGTTCCTCGAGCCGGCCACCATCGGAAGGAATCGACCGCAGAGGCACTTGCGAAGATGCCCGTGGCCGATTCGCTCGTCCCCGAAGAGGGCGAGGCGATCGACGCGAACGCGTCCGCGAACAACGATCAGACGAACGGGCGGATCAAGGCCGAAGGTGATTCTCCGGTGGTTCTGCGTGAGAAGACGTTCAACGGCTCTCCCATCGGCATCGAAGAAGCACTCAACCGGATGGAACTCGTCGGACACGATTTCTACCTGTTCATCGACGAGGAGTCGAGCAAACCGTCCGTCGTCTACCGCCGCAAGGGGTGGAGCTACGGGGTCATCGCCCTTGATCCTGAGCTCGAGGCAGTCGCCGACTGAGTCGAAGGCAACAGTGCTGGCTCAGGCTGAGCGATACTGATTCGAACTCAGACCAGAATCAGAACACGATCGCCGAGGTGGGAGGGCCCACCTCGGCGATCTGTGTCTGTGGATATGTCGGCGGAGTCTCAGGCTCGTGCGCCCGCACGACCCCAGGTGACCAGTCGCCAGAGCCTCTCCAACGGTCCCTGCCCGACGAAGCGCAGCCACAGTGCGGAGACCACGATCTGGACGATCATGATGCCGACGCAGATGAGCACGCCGGCCAGATATCCGTCATGATCATCGAACTGGGCCAAATCGGGCTCAACGGCCTTGACACCCAGGATGAGCAGTGTGGCTCCGATGTAGTTGCTCAGCGCCATCCGACCCAGGGGTGCGAAGATCGACCGCAGAACCACCTCGGCGGGGGTGAGCATGAGCAGCAGGATGATGACGACGAGACACAGGGCCATCGTGATGCCGAGGCCGGCTGTGATCCACATGTGCAGCTGGCGGGTGATGTAGTCGGTGAGGAGGAATCCGGTGGCGGAGATGGCGGCGCTGGCGGCTCCGATCAGAGCCAGCCAGCCGGGATGGCGCAGTGCGCGACGGATGGCATCTGCATATCCGGCGGCGAATCCGAGCAGGAAGAGGCCGGGGATGATCACCTGGCCACCGCCGAACCAGACCCCGACGGCCAGGAGGACCCCTCCGGTGATCGATGTGGTCGCGGCCAGTGCGCGAGCTGGAATCCATGTCGACGGCAGCAGGATGACGATGGCGACGAGCGCATAGGGCAGCAGAGCCTCACCCGGCTGCAGGAACGCGTGGCCGACGCCGAGGAGGGCGAGGAACAGGAAACGGCGCAGCAGGGCGAGCCTGGGTCTGGGGCTGCGGGCTTGGGCTGAGTTCCACATGATGCCGAAGCCGATGCCGAAGAGCAGAGAGAAGATCGGGAAGAACCTGTTCTGCACGAAGTCCTGTTCGATCCTGTAGAAGCTCTGGACAGCACCGGTGTCGGTGATAGCGTCCAGGCCGAAGAGCGGCGGGAGATTGACGATCATGATGCCGCACAGGGCGATACCGCGCACGACGTCGAGGGCAGCGATGCGGGACCTGGCTGCAGTGCGTGAGCCGCTCGGGGTGCGGGGCCCGTTCGCAGCGCGTGTCGGGGTGCGTGTGGGGGTGCCGGAAGGTGCTGTGGACAGGTGGTCACTGGTGTCTGAACTCATGTGTTCCATCGTGGTTCAGCCAGGCTGTCGCCGACATCGGCCCAATGGCCGGACTCCGCGATCAGGCGTCAGCCATTCGGCCGATTCATTGCCCCCGACTCCCACATCCGTGCGGCGATCTCGACTCGGTTTCGGGCGCCCAGGCGCGTCTGGATACTGCCCAGGTGGCTCTTCACTGTCCCCAACGAGATATAGAGCTCGGCACAGATCTCCTGATTCGTCCGACCCCGCGCCACGAGGCGGGCGACGTCGTTCTCCCTCTCGCTGAGCCCGGCGATGCGGTCCTCGCCCGTTCTGGTGTCCTGGGCGCGGCGGCTGAGCAGATCCAGGGTCAGCGACGGTGAGATCAGCGCGTCACCGTTCGCGGCGGCCCTGACAGCGGCCAGCAGCAGGTCCGGGCCGGCATCCTTGAGGAGGAATCCGCTGGCACCACCGGCCAGGGCCGCATCGACGTAGTCATCATCGTCGAATGTCGTGACCATGATGACCTTGGAGATCGGTGTCAGCCGGGGCAGGGCGGCGAGTCCGTCGAGCTTGGGCATGCGAATGTCGAGGAGGATGACATCGGGGCGTTCGCGTTTGGCCAATGCGATGGCATCGACGCCGTCAGAGGCCTGCCCGACCACAGTGATCGACTCATCGGCGTCGAGGATGAGGGAGAACCCCATCCGCACCATTTCCTGATCATCGACCAGCGCCACCGTAATCACGATCGTCCTCCGTCGGCTCGTGTCGGACTCATCCCTGAACTCACGGGTTCAAGGGTAGCCGAGTCTCGAGCACCCAGCCCCCGTCGTGACTGGGCCCGGCGAACAGCTTCCCGCCGAGGTGGTCGACCCGTGTGCGCAGACTGTGGAGACCGGTTCCGCTGCCGGCACCGATTCCACCTGCCCCGATTCCACCGGCGCTGGGGCCGTTGATCACGGTGAGGACGATGTCACGACGTGACCCGTCATCGGCCATCGCCGAGGTGGTGGTGAACAGCCGGACCGTGATCGGGACGCGGGACCCGGCATGGCGGCGGATGTTCGTCAGGGCTTCGGCCAGCACCCGGTCGAGGACGGGCCAGATGGTGGTGGGGGCCGCCTCGGCGTCGGTGCCGTTGAGATCGAGAGTGAGGTCCTCAGCCTCGGCGAAGCCATTCGCCCGGTCGATGAGCCCCTGGATGCCGGAGACGACGGGGGACCGGGCACTGGCATCGCCGGAGACGGAGGAGGTGTCTGAGACCAACGACCGGATCTCCTCCAGAGCACGTGTGCCTGACTCTTCGATCTTGGACAGAGCAGTCCTGAGGATCCCGGCGTCCTCGCTGCGAGCCGCCGCCTGGGAGAGGACGACGATTCCGGTCACCTCGTGGGCGACCAGATCGTGGAGCTCCGTGGCCATGCGACGTCGTTCCGCCTCGGCGGCGGTGGCCTGACGTTCGAGCAGGGACCGGTCGACCATGCGCAGCAGGAGCCCCAGGGACAGGCTCGCTACGATCACGGTCGAGGTCGCGAAGGCGAAGTTGATCCCGTCGGGCATGAGACCGGGGACGACGAGGTTGCCCACCGAGAGCAGGATGAGAAGCAGCAGCTGGATACGAGCAGTGAACCAGCGGGAGAGCATGACCACAGTCACCAGGCTCAGCCACATCACAGTCAGGCTCAGGGTCGCGGCTGCCGCGACCGGGATGAGCGCCAGGATCAGAGCGAGCGCGGCGAACGGCAGCAATGAGATCTGAGGCCGCGTGACCCCGGCCGCGGCTCTTTGGGTGCGGACGAGGATCGGGAGTGCGGTGGCCAGGGCAAACACATCGGCAATGATCACCAACCAGCCCGAGCCGGTGAGCACCTCTAAAGCGAAGGTCAGAGGCAGGGGAAGGAGCCACAGCCACGTGATCACAGTCTTCATCGCTTCCCAGTGTAATCGGGGCAGGAGCTCACCGGTGGGGTGGAACCTCAGGTCCTGGGGCTACTGGTCGCCGTCGTGGGAAGAACCGTACTCGAGTTCGACGACCACGCCGGTCTTCGTCACGGCTGCCCCGTGCTCGCTCACTCCCTCTTCCACCTCGATCTCGCCGGCTTGCTCTCCATCAGCGAACAGTCGCAGTCTGCGATCCTTGACCTCGGCGGTATAGGTGACCTTTGTGCCGTTGACCATAGCGGAGTCCGTGAACGATCCGTCCGCGCGCTCAATCGGGTCGACGTCTCCTGCGGGATGGTCGAAGGTCACGAAGCGTGTGAGGCGATCCGCCCGACCGTGGCTGAGACGGTGGACGAGGAGCTGGTCCTTGTTGGTTCCGGCCTGCAGGGCGAGATCGACGTAGGTGAGGTCAACGGAGTCCTGGATGGCGAAGAGGATATAGGGGCGACCATGGACGTCGATCCCGGTGGAGTTCACTCCCTGGTCAGCGAGATAGTCCTCGACCTGGTCTTCGAGAGAGAGCTTCGACTGGTGTTCCCAGACGAAGAGTCCTCCGATGGCAACGGCGATGATACCGATAGCAGCGACGAGAGCGATGATGGCCTTCTTCATGATGTGTCCTGGTTCCTTTCGTGGGGGAGTCGTGAGCGTCGTGGTGACAATGACCATCCTTCTGGCAGACGGCGGCGCTGCCGTCGGCCGAACGGCTGGAACCGATCGGCCGGATGGACGGATTTCCGTGCCGTGTCAGTGCGGTGACCTACTGTGGGTCCATGCAGAAGATGACACTGTCGGCGGCGCGCAGAACAGCAATCGCTGCAACCGGCCTCGACCGGCCGCGCCCGGTCCAGGTGACGGCCCGACACCTGAAATCGACCTTCGCCCGATTGGGTCTGACCCAGATCGACTCGGTCTCACGCGTGGTGCGCTCGCACTATCTGCCCTACTTTTCGCGGCTGGGACCCTATCCGCGAGAGACCCTTGACCGGCTCTTCTACTCAGCACCTCGCATGGGCGTCGAATACTGGGCCCATGCTGCGGCCTTCATCCCGCCCGAGACCTGGCACCATTTCGAACGCACACGGACCGAATGGTGGCGCAACGACTACGGACAGCGTCATCCCGAGAGCGGACCGGCCTTCCGCGCCCTGCAGCGCTCTGTCCTCGAGGTTTTGGAATCCGGGCCGAAAACCGCCCGCGCGGTGTCGGACCTCGTCGACCACGAAATCCCCGAACGCGACCGCGATCATTGGGGATGGAACCCCAGCCAAGTCAAGATCGCGCTGGAAGCGCTGTTCGCCGGCGGCATCATCAGCGCTGCAGGGCGCAACGAACACTTCGAACGCGTCTACGCCCTTCCGCACGACGTCAGCCCATCGCTGGTGCAGACTGAACTCGCCTATGGACCTGCCGCCGATCCAGAGCTCGGCCTCGACCCGACTGCCGAACTGCCCCGAGGCGTATCAGGCACTGCCAACGACGTGCTCGCCCTGACCAGGATCGCCGCCCAGGCCCTGGGCATCGCACGACCGGACTGCCTCGCTGACTACTTCCGGCAGCGGCGCGTGCCCACCGACGAAGCGATCACCTCGCTGCTGGCCACAGGTGAACTCATCGAGGTCGACGTTGCCGGCACGCGGGCGCTGAAATGGCATGCGGCGAGAACCCCTCGCTCAGTATCGGCTCGTGCACTCCTGGCCCCATTCGATCCCCTGGTCTTCTACCGCCCGCGGATCGAATGGCTGTTCGACTTCCACTATCGGATCGAGATCTACACTCCGGCCAAGGACCGAGTCCACGGGTACTATGTGATGCCGTTCCTCCTCGGCGATCGCCTCGTCGGTCGAGTCGACCTGCACCGGGACCAGGCTGCCGATACGCTCCGGGCGCTGAAGGTGACCTGGGAGCCCGGCGAAGAGCATGAAGAGGAACTGGCGCTGGAGCTGTGCGAAATGGCGAAGTGGCTCGGATTGGGTGCCGTGGATATGAGCGGTACTCACCTGCCATTAAGCTAGGGAATATAGAGTCGTTCGAGTTGTTGTCAGGCATTCATGCCGATTAGGAGAAAAGTGGCTAATTTCCTCGAGAAGCTTCTGCGCACCGGTGAGGGACGCACGCTGAAGAAACTCCGCCAGTACACGGAAGCGATCAACGCGCTGTCCGAGGAGTTCAGCGAGATGTCAGACGCTGAACTGCGAGAGGAAACAGATCGTTTCAAGAAGCGCTATCAGGAGGGCGAGACCCTCGATTCGCTGCTTCCGGAGGCCTTCGCCGCAGTTCGCGAGGCCTCGGGCCGGACCCTGGGCATGCGCCACTTCGACGTCCAGCTCATGGGCGGAGCGGCACTGCACCTGGGCAACATCGCCGAGATGAAGACCGGTGAAGGCAAGACCCTGGTCGCCACCGCTCCGGCCTATCTCAATGCGCTCACCGGCGGATCCGTGCACATCATCACGGTCAACGACTACCTGGCAACCTATCAGTCCGAACTCATGGGCCGTGTGTTCCGATTCCTCGGTATGGAGACCGGCTGCATCCAGGCGAACATGTCCTCGGACAACCGTCGCAAACAGTACGCCGCGGACATCACCTACGGGACGAACAACGAGTTCGGGTTCGACTACCTGCGCGACAACATGGCCTGGTCGGCCGACGAACTGGTCCAGCGCGGACACGCCTTTGCGATCGTCGACGAGGTCGACTCGATCCTCATCGACGAGGCCCGTACCCCGCTCATCATCTCCGGCCCAGCCGAAGGCGACGGCAACCGCTGGTACGAAGAGTTCGCCAAGGTCGTCAAACGGCTCAAGACAGATCGTGACTACGAAGTCGATGAGAAGAAGCGCACCGTGGGTGTTCTCGAACCCGGCATCGAACGAGTCGAGGACTACCTGGGCATCGGGAACCTCTACGATGCGGAGAACACCCCGCTGATCAGCTTCCTCAACAATGCGATCCGGGCGAAGGAGCTCTTCAAAAAGGACAAAGACTATGTGATCCTCGACGACGAAGTGCTCATCGTCGACGAACACACGGGTCGTGTGCTCAAGGGACGTCGCTACAACGAGGGCCTGCATCAGGCCATCGAAGCCAAGGAGAACGTCAAAGTCCAGGCTGAGAACCAGACCCTGGCGACGATCACCCTGCAGAACTTCTTCCGTCTCTACGACAAGCTCTCCGGTATGACCGGTACGGCCGAGACCGAGGCCGCGGAATTCATGTCGACCTACAAGCTCGGTGTGGTGCCGATTCCCACGAACAAGCCGATGCAGCGCATCGACCAGTCGGACCTCGTGTACAAGAACGAGGTCGCGAAGTTCGATGCCGTTGTCGACGACATCGCTGAGCGCCATGAGACCGGACAGCCGGTGCTCGTCGGCACCACCAGCGTGGAGAAGAGCGAATACCTCTCCAAACACCTGAAGAAGCGCGGCATCCGCCATGAGGTGCTCAACGCGAAGAACCACGCGGGTGAAGCCTCGATCGTGGCCATGGCCGGCCGGAAGGACGCTGTGACAGTGGCGACGAACATGGCCGGTCGCGGTACCGACATCATGCTCGGAGGCAACGCCGAGTTCATCGCCGTGGCCGAGATGGAGAAGCGCGGCCTTGACCCGCAGGAAGACGAAGAGCAGTACGAGGCGCAGTGGCAGGACGTCCTCAAGGCCGCAGAAAAGCGAGTCAAGAGTGAGGCCGAAGAGGTCGTCGAGGCCGGAGGTCTGTACGTCCTGGGCACCGAACGTCACGAATCCAGGCGCATCGACAACCAGCTGCGGGGCCGTTCAGGACGTCAGGGCGACCCGGGAGAGAGCCGCTTCTACCTCTCGCTGACCGATGATCTGATGCGACTCTTCGGCTCCGGTGCCGCTGAACGGATCATGGCCACCGCCAATGTTCCCGATGACGTGCCGCTGGAATCCAAGATGGTCTCCAGAGCGATTCTCTCCGCGCAGTCTCAGATCGAACAGCGCAATGCCGAACAGCGCAAGAACGTCCTCAAATACGATGACGTTCTCAACCGTCAGCGCACAGTGATCTACGATGAGCGTCGCAGCGTTCTCGACGGGGCGGATCTGGAAGACCAGGTTTCGAAGTTCCGTGAGGAGGTCATCGACGCCTATGTCGCCGAGGCGACCACCGGTCCTGTCGAGGACTGGAAAGTGGGCGAACTCTTCGAAGCACTGGGCAAGATCTATGAGCCCTCCATCACCGAAGAGGACCTGGCCGACGAGGTCGGCGGAATCGGAAACCTGACGAAGAACCGACTCAACCGTGAGATTCAGTCCGACATCGAGGTGTTCTACGAGCAGCGCGAGGAGACTCTGGGCGAAGAGGCAACCCGTGAACTCGAACGACGGGTCGTGCTCTCGGTCATCGACAAGCGGTGGCGTGAACACCTCTACGAGATGGACTATCTGAAGAACGGCATCGGTCTGCGGGCCATGGCGCAGAAGGATCCGTTGGTGGAATACCAGCGCGAAGGCTTCGACATGTTCAAGACCATGCAGGATGGGATCAGGGAGGACGTCGTCCGCCTCACCAATACCCTGCAGGTGACCGTGAATCGGGCCGAAGACGCAACCGACTCTGACTCCGAGGTCGAGGTCGATGCGGCAGAGCTGCGTCACACCACACCCAAGATGCAGCTGTCCGCCCCATCCGAGGACGGCTCATCCTCGCTGTCCGAATCCGAGGATGAGGCTGACGGGGCCGAACAGCCGGCCAACCGTGCCGAGCGTCGCGCGAAGAAGAAGGCGAAGAGCTGACTCTTCGACTCTGACGGCGAGTTCACATCGTCTGCAGAGCAGTCATCGTCCACCGGGTGGTGAGCAGTTCCAAGCGAATTGCCACCGCCCGGAAGCGACTCTGGGTGCGGACGATGACGGTGACCTCGGCGATGTCGCCTGTGACCCGACAGACTCGTGCATTTCCTGCCTGCAGAGTGCGTGATGGCCCGAGCTCACCGACCGGCTTGGCCGGTGCCACCTCGGCGCGCAGTTGGGCACGCTGATCGATCTTCTCCAACAGTCCCCGGTCGACCCAACGGGAGATCGAATCGCTGCGCCGAACGCCAGCGAAGATCTCCAGGCACGCCACCGCCAACGATGTCGCCGTCGCTGCGATGCGGCTGTCATCCTTGTCATCCGCGACAATGTTCGGCTTAACTGCTGGGGCGTTGCCGATCAGGTTCCGTCGTGTGTTGGTACGTGGTGTGCTGGCCACTCGAGGGCGCGAAAGCACCAGTGGGGCGGTCATGGCTGAATCTCCAATCGTTGGCCGGGCATGATGAGGTTCGGATTCGCGCCGATGACGTCCTTGTTTGCCGAATAGATGTCATCGACGATGTCATGAGTTGTGCCACCGCTCGAGGGCTGTTTGACCGCGATCGACCACAGACTTTCCCCGACCCCGACGATATGAACACCAGCCTCGTCGTCGGTGCCGGTTGGTGCCGAGTCTCCACTGCCTGCATCTTCGTCAGGCGCACCGGAGTCGACAGCCGGTCTGTCCTGTCCCGGGGGAGACGAGGGGCCAGGACCGTGTGGGTCGGTATCTGCAGGGGGTGGAACTGTCGGCCAGCCGGGGTCCAGCGAGGGATCGTCGGATACTGCAGTCGGCCAGCCCGGATCGAGCGCGGCATCCGGTACGTCAGCAGCTGCGGAGCCTGGTGCGGCCTTTGGTGCGGCAGCAACAGCAGCATAGTGAGCTTCTTGTGCGGGTGGGTCTGCCGGCAGTGGAGCGGCCTGGGCCGCGTGAAGTGTCAGGCTCGCCGAGGCCACAGCGAGAACACTCGAGCGCAGCACGGCGGGTACGATGCGCAGCGCCGCTCCTGTGGCCCAAGTTCTCACCCGGCCACGGGGTAGGAATCTGATCAGCATCGTCAGCAGAGACACCGCGCCGAGCCGCGAGGACAGCATCGCAGCTGTGCCGACGATGATGAGGAGGACGAGATCGGTGGTGCTGCGTGGCGCTGGGAGGTGAATCCACGTGGTGATGAACGCACCGATCAGACAGAGCCAGGAGATGGTGCAAGCTGCCAGCAGATACATGAGAGCGATCCTTCTTTGGAAACGTATACCAATGATGGCGTTAGATAGTGTTTGCTGTCAATAGACGAATCTAACTACAATCGCGTAGTTCTCGTAATCGGGTCGGTATCCCTTGCCTGAGGCTCGTCGCTGCGGCAGGCTTCACATCATGGACGATCGGATTGATGCTCTCCTTGCAGATGTCGAGGCAACGCATGCGGCTGGGCAGGCCCATGCCAGGCGAGGGGAGTTCAGTGATGAAGTCGCGGTCCATGCCGCGCAGCGCACCCTGCTCGAGCGGATGCGTGGAGCGCTCGGTCAGGCGGTGCAGCTGGTGGTCGCTGATCGGGAGATATCAGGGACCGCCGTCTTCCTCGGAGATGGAATCTTCGTCATCGCCGGCGTCGAGACAGTGGTCGTGGCGATCGACTCGATCCGAGAGATTCGCACCCGGTCCAGGACGCACAGGTATGAACCCGGTTCCTTGGAGCGGTTGGGGATGGCGTCGGCGCTGCGGCGCTTAGCCGCCGACCATGAGGAGATCTCGCTGGAATTAGCTGGGGGTGGCGGGACGATCCGTGGGCGCAGCGACATGGTCGCCTCTGACTATGTTGAGATCTCAGGTCGGATCATTCCGCACCGCGCGATCGTGCTGGTGCGTGCCAGGGTCAACCCATTCGCCTAGGTGACGTTGACGGGTCGATCGGCCGTAGTTGCTTCAGTCTTCGAGCGAGCCGGTCTTGATCTCGTGCTCGGTGCGTTCGTACATCCGCTGGATGTATGCCTCGATCTCGGTCTTCTCCACACGCCACTGTCCGCGTCCGCCGACTTTGATGGCGCGCAGGTCGCCGGTGCGGACCAGCGCCCGCGCCTGGGCGATCGAGACATTGAGCAGATCGGCCACATCGGTAAGCGGCAGGAAGCGATTTTCGACGACCATGAGGGCCCCTTCTCATTCCAGGTGACTGATTGCTTGGTGACTATTTTTGCCAAAACCATTGCTTTGACCTCGTTTGGTGTTCAATACTATCACTCAGAAACAGTTCCTGTCATGGGAAATTTTCCAAAGGTGGAGAAGCAATGGAGCTCTCAAAACGAATTCGTCGGCCGAAGTGGACCGATGCCAGGCTGCTGGTCGGAGCGGTCCTCGTCGTCGTGGCCATCGTCGCGACCTATCTGCTCATCAGCACCGCGAATGCGACGACCCGTGTGTGGGCCAGCGCCTCGCCTCTGGTCCCAGGTCAGGTGGTCAGTGCGGACGATCTCACGGTGGCCGAAGTGAACCTGGCCGACATCGGAGATAAGTACCTGTCTGCCGATGCCGGCATCCCGGAGAGCTCGAGCGTGCGCACGGTGATCGCCGCCGGTGAGCTGCTGCCGGCCTCGGCGCTGGCTCCCGTCGCTGAACTGAAGGGAAGAGTTGTGGCCATCGATGTCGCAGGTTCTGTCCCGACGGTCGTGGACACAGGCAGCCTGGTCGATGTCTGGGCGCAGCCGGAGTCGAAGGGTCTCGACGATGAGGGGCTCGACCCGCAGCAGATCGTGACCTCGGCACCGGTATCGAACATCTCGCGTGAGGTCGGCAGCTTCGGTGTCGGAGACGGCGCGAGGATCGAGGTGTTCGTCGCCAGCACTGAACTCGCCGAGGTCCTGGGAGCACTCGACGGCAACAGCGTTCTCTCCGTCGTCGGCGCTCCTGCTGCAGTCAAGGCTGAGGGCGGCCAGTCATGACGCAGGTCCTCCTGGCTGTGGACTTCGAATTCGATCTCATCCTGTTCGAGCTCCTCAGCGAGGTCGACGAGGTCACCATCGTCGCGCGCCCCGCGGACGAGGTCGAACTGCTGGCGCTGTGTCGGACCGGCAGTGCCGATGTGGTCATCGTCGGTCAGTACTTTCCCGGACTCGACGCGCAGGTCGTTGCATCGATTCTGGCGACGGGGACAGCGGTGCTGGGGTTCGGCAACGACACGGGAGCGTTGACGGCACTCGGCATCAGCGCCAGCGTCCCGTCGACTGCCGATGCTGAGACTGTCGCGCAGGCACTCAACGACACTCGTGACTCCACCGTGGTCCCGCCTCGGCCCGTCGCTCCACCTGGATCGGCGAGAGGGCAGGGCCGCATCGTCACGATCTGGGGCACCGGATCCTCTCCCGGTCGCACTCTCACGGCGGTCAACCTCGGCGATCATGGGGCGAGACAAGGGCACCGCAGCGTCGTCGTCGACGCGGACACCGTCGCCGCGATGGTGGCCACGACTCTGGGTCTGACGGAGGAATCCGCGCACCTGGCGAGCCTGTGTCGACTTGAGGCGGAGAAGGCGCCGCCACTGGACATCTCCGGTGTTCCGCATGCTGCGGTACGCGAAGACTTTCATGCCATCACCGGTTTGACCGGGCCCGACAGGTGGCCGGAAGTGCGTGCCTCGGTCCTTAGCGCGGTGCTGGCCCGCCTGGCGAAGATGTTCGATCTCGTGGTCGTCGATGTCTCCGACCGAGTGGACCCCGATGATGACTTCGCCGATCCGTTCTATGACAGGCACTGTGCAACCCGGGCTGCTCTGGATGCCGCCGACGAGGTGCTCGTCCTCGCTGCCGGTGACCCGATCGGACTGCAGCGGCTCGTCAAACTGTTGGGCACCGACAGAGTCGAGTCGCTGGGTTCGCGAATGCGCATCGGCATCACGAAGGTCCGCTCGTCAGCGGTCGGCCACCCCGCCGAGGCGCGAATCCGTGAGGTGTTGGCCAGGTTCGTTCGTCGGGATCCCGACTTCATCTTCAGCGATGATCGGGTGACGGTCGATGCGGCGATGCTGGCCGGACACACGCTCCACGAGGAGAATCCGAAATCGGTGCTCAGTCAGGATTACGCTGCAGCGGTGGCCGAACTGCTTCCGGCACGGAAGCGTTCCCGTAAGGCAGGTTCGGGGCGGAGGGTGAAGTCCCTTTAGGATTGGAGCATGTCGATTCGCTGCTATATCCCGACCACATTGGACGCACTTCGCCGAGGACTCGCCTCGGTGCATGCGGTCGCTCCCGATGCACACGGTCGAGGGCTCGGTGGAGATGAACTCGAGGCGCGTGAGTTCGACGCTCTCTACATCGCAGCTGCGCTGGCCGCTACCCAGTCGTTCGAGGCCGCTGCCGCAACCACGAGTGAGCCCTCGCCACGCGCCGTCGTCGCCTACGACGCCTCCGATTCGGTTGCCGGTGAAGAGCTGGTCGAAGGTTTCGATCTGCTCAGCCTTCCCAGCGTCGACATGACGTCTATCGTGAGCATCCACATCGACGAGGTCGAGGCCTGGGAAGAAGCGGCCGCCATCGGAGCCGACGGTGGACACGAAGCCGCGGAGGACCACCTCGGCGACTCGGATCTGCTCTGGTATGACGCCACCGAGCTGCCTCAGCTGCTGCATGAGAACAGCTGAGACCGGGCTGCCCGCAGTCTCAGGCTCGTTCGAGCTTATTCAGCCGATCGTCCAGACGGTTCTGCAGAATGGGCACCACGGCCTGCTCGATCATCGACCCGAACAGGGGGATCGAAGAGCTGATCTCAGCGCGCACCGACAGTGATGTCTTCGCGACCTGCTGAGTCAGCGTGATGAGTGCATCGATCTCAACGGGCACTCCGGCTGCGTGGGCGGTCATCCTGATCTCCGCGCTGTCACCGATGACGTCGCCGGGAATCATGTAGACCTCAACGAGTTCGGCAGCAGCAGGCAGGTGAGAGGCCAGGGCCGAGGGCATCTCATCCTTGGGCAGCGGAGTCTTCACCGTCACCTCGGTATCGGGATCGATCCGTTCTGCCTGGGCTTCGTATCCCAGGGACTGCCACGTTGAAGCATCGGCAAGTCTGAGGAGAAAATCGGACAGAGATTCCGAGTAATCATGGTTGAGAGTCAGAGTTCGCATAGCTCCAGTTTGCCAGTAGTTCAGCGTCCTGGCCCAGCATCGCTGTCGGCGTGCCTTTCTGGGCATTTGAGCATAGTGTGGGTGATGGCGGTTCGACGTCGAATCGCAGTAAATTTTGCGCGCTGATCGTAGAGGTGACATGGTGTCTCAGGTCTCATATTCGGACATTGCAGAAGAGTGGAGGAAGCAGAGGGGACAAGGTGCCCCGGAGAACTTCATCGAGGCGTACTATCCGCGTTTCGAACCGGGTACCTCCGAAGCAGGAACAGAGGCGTTGGCCGCAGCAGCCGCCTCACACTATGCACTGGGACTCGAGTACGACGGCAGATCACCGCAGATCTCCATCTACAACCCGGATATCGACTCTCCCGAATTCCGCGACAATCACACTGTCATCGCGATGGTCCTCACCGATATGCCCCACCTGGTGTCCTCGATCGTCAGCGATCTGGCCACGAGCGGCCGTGCCATCCGACAGGTCCACCACCCCATCATCGCCGTCGAAGGTCAGGGCTCTGGCCTGTCGGTGCTCTCCCGGGCCGAGGCGCCGGCCGTGTCTGCCGATACCGCGGGTATCCCACTGATCTCTGAGACCGAGGAGACGCACGGGTCAGACCTTCCTCAGCAGCAGTCGTGGATTCGTCTTGAGATCGATCGACTTCCCGAAGAAGACCTCCCCGGGCTGAAGGACCAGCTGCGCAGCGTCCTCGACTATGTGGCAGCCGCTGCCACCGATGCCAGCGCCATGGCGATCCGTGCCAAGGACATCGCGAAGGAACTGCAGGCCCAGCCCCCGCGTCCGGAACTCGCCTCCGAAGCTGAAGCCGCAGCGGAACTGCTCAACTGGCTCGACGGTCACTTCACCTTCCTCGGATACCGTGAGTACGACTACTCCCACGATGAGAGTCAGAGCAGCCTCGAACCGATCGAGCACACGTCGCTGGGCATCTCCACCCTGCGGCCGCTGGCGAAGTCGCCGCTGAGCCGGGCTGTGGCAGACAAGGCCCGCGAACCTCACGTTCTGGTGCTGACGAAGGCGAACTCACGCTCCCGCGTCATCCGTGGCTCGTTCATGGACTACATCGGCGTGAAGACCTTCGACTCGGCCGGTGAGATCGTCGGTGAGCGCCGCTTCGTCGGCGTGTTCAAACCTGAGTTCTACAACGACAGCGTGCTCAACATCCCGGTCATCAACCGCAAGGTGCGCAAGATATTGTCGGCCAGCGGGTTCCCCGCCGGTTCCCATTCGGCCAACGAACTCCTGGGCGTCCTCGAGACCTACCCGCGCGATGACCTCCTGCACGACACAACGGAGGCGATCTTCGACGTCGTCATGCAGATCGTCGACATGCAGGAACGTCGCCAATCACGGGTCTTCGTCCGCCGCGACCCATACCAGCGATTCGTCTCCGTCATCCTCTACCTGCCCCGCGATCTCTACGACACGGCCGCGCGCATGCGCGTCCAGGAAGTGCTGCGGAAGTTCTACAACGCTGAGAGCGTCGACTTCGACGTGCTGCTGACCGAATCGGCATTGGCTCGCATTCACTTCGTGGCCCGTGTCGGTCGTGACATGGAACTGCCGCAGATCGACCCCCAGACTGTGGAGAAGCGGATCGTCGGCGCCGTGCGTTCCTGGTCCGAAGACGTCCACGCCTTCCTCGCCCCCACAGAGCGAGGCGACAACGACAGCTCCGTGGCACGCGCCAACCGGTGGTCGAAGGCGTTCCCGCCCAGCTACGAAGAACATCATTCTCCCGCCGAGGCCATCGCCGACGTGGCCCGCTTCGAGGCGTTGGAGACCGGTCAGGGTCCCGCGGTTCGTCTCTATCGTCCCGGGGACACCTCGGATGCTCCGGTGCGGTTGGCCCTCTACCGCAACGAACGAGTCGGACTTTCAGAAGTGCTTCCGTTCCTCACCGCCTTCGGCGCGACCGTTCTCGATGAACGTCCCCATGAGCTCGACCTCGCTGACGGGGAACACCGCTACATCTACGACTTCGGTCTGACCTTCCCCGAGACCCTCGACGATGGTGACTGTGCACGGATCTCCGATGCGTTCATCGCCGGGTGGGACAGCAAGAAGGAAGCCGGAGTCTTCGACCGTCTCGTCGTGTGTGGAATGCACTGGAAGCATGTCACGATCATCCGCGCCTTGGGCAAATACCTGCGCCAAGCCGGCTTCACGTACTCCGACGCTTACGTCGGTGAGGTCTACAGCGACAATCCGGAGATCTCGCGACTGCTGGTGGACTACTTCTTCGCGAAGTTCGACCCCACCGCTGACGACGCCGGACGCGATGACAGGATGACCGAGCTCAACACGTCAATCGAGTCGGCACTCAGCGATGTCGCCAGCCTCGACGCGGACCGTGTCCTGCGGTCCTCTCTCGAGCTGCTGCGCGCAACAGTGCGGACGAACTACTTCCTGGACGAGGACGGCGAGCTGCCGACTGCGCTCGTACTCAAGATCCGTGCCAACGAACTCAGCTTCGTGCCCAAGCCCAAGCCGGCGCTGGAGATGTGGGTGTACTCGCCTCAGGTTGAGGGCGTGCATCTGCGCTTCGGCACAGTGGCCCGCGGCGGCCTGCGTTGGTCTGATCGACGAGACGACTTCCGTACCGAGGTCCTCGGCCTCGTCAAAGCCCAGATGGTCAAGAACGCACTCATCGTTCCGACCGGCGCCAAGGGCGGATTCTTCCCCAAGCAGCTGCCGCCGATGAGCGACCGCGATGCGTGGATGGCTGCCGGTCAGGCCGCCTACGAGGTCTTCATCGAAAGCCTTCTCGAAGTTGCCGACAATCTCGTCTACGGCGCTGACGGCACGCAAGAGGTCGTCCACCCGGACCGTGTGGTCCGACACGACGGCGATGACTACTACCTCGTCGTCGCCGCCGACAAGGGCACCGCACGATTCTCGGACGTGGCCAACGCGATTGCCGAACGCCGAGACTTCTGGCTCGGCGACGCCTTCGCCTCCGGTGGTTCCGTCGGCTACGACCACAAGAAGATGGCCATCACCTCCCGCGGTGCCTGGAAGTCCGTCGAACGACACTTCCGTGAACTTGGGGTCAATACCGCAGCTGACGACTTCACAGTCGTGGGCATCGGTGACATGAGCGGTGACGTCTTCGGCAACGGCATGCTGCGCAGTGAGCACATCCGCCTCGTCGCAGCCTTCGACCACAGAGACATCTTCCTCGACCCGAACCCCGATGCCGCACGCAGCTTCGTGGAACGCAAACGACTCTTCGACCTGCCGCGCTCCAGCTGGCAGGACTACGACCGGGAGCTCATCTCCAACGGAGGCGGGGTCTTCCCCCGATCGGCGAAGTCGATCGACCTCAGCCCCGAAGCCGCCGCAGTTCTCGGCCTCGAACCAGGCAAGCGCAGCCCCGCCGAACTGATGTCGCAGATCCTCAAGGCCCCGGTCGACCTCGTCTACAACGGCGGCATCGGCACCTACATCAAGTCCTCGGATGAGAGCCACGCCGATGTCGGCGACAAGGCCAACGACGCCATCCGCATCGACGGTCGCGACGTGCGCAGCCGGGTCGTCGGAGAGGGCGGCAACCTCGGTGTGACCCAGCTGGGACGTGTCGAAGCGGCATTGAACGGTGTGGCCATCAACACCGACGCCGTCGACAACTCGGCAGGCGTGGACAGCTCCGACCACGAGGTCAACATCAAGCTGCTTCTGCGCACCCTGCTCCACAAGGGGGCCTTCGCCGCTGAAGATCGCGAACGTGTGCTCCTGTCCTTCACCGATGATGTTGCTGATCGGGTGCTGTCGAACAACTACGCCCAGAACGTCGTCCTCGGCGAGGCGCGGGCGCAGACCGAATCGATGTCAGGCACCTACGGCCGGATGCTGAGCTATTTGGAGAAGAACGCCGACCTCGATCGTCAGGTCGAGTTCCTGCCCGATGCGCAGGAACTGACCAAGCGCGAGTTCAGCTCCTATGTCTCCCCGGAGTTGGCGGTTCTGCTCGCCTACGCCAAGATGCATGCGGCCGATGAGATCCTGGGCAGCGTGGTTCCCGACGAAGAGTGGATGAAGCGGGAACTGACCTCCTACTTCCCGGATTCTCTGGTCGAGAAGTACGGAGAGCTGATCCCGGAGCACCCCCTGCACCGGGAGATTGCGACGGCCAAGCTCGTCAACCGGATGATCGATCGCGGCGGACTCACCTACGTCTACCGCATGCTGGAGGAGACTCCGGCCTCGGTGCCGCAGATCGCCCGCGTCTTCGTCGTCGTCTCCGAGATCTTCGGACTCGATGACTTCTTCGAGGCTGTGTGCGCGCTCGACAATAAGGTGCCCACTGCTGTCCAGGTCCAACTGCAGCATGCCTATGTGCGTCTGCTCGATCGGTCATCCCGGTGGCTGGTCCAGCAGGCCCCTGACACCCTCGACGTGGACTCCGGCATCGACAGGTATGGCAGCGTCGTCGCAGCTCTGCGGGATCGGGTGCCCGACCTCGTTGACGGGTTCGACGCCGCGAGCATGAAGGCGACGGCTGAAGGCTTCATCGACGAGGGAGTGCCCAGCGAACTCGCTTGGCGAGCGGCAGCCCTGCTTGATGAGTTCGTGCTCCTCGACATTGCCCAGCTGGCTTCCCGCGCAGGTGAATCCGCCGAGGACGTCGCAGAACTCTACTACGCGGTCAACGACAAGTTCTCCGGTTCGCAGGTGCTCACTCTTATCGGCGATCTTGACCGCAGCGACCGGTGGTCGGCGCTGGCGCGGGGCTCGCTGCGCGATGACTTCTACTCGGCCATCCTCTCCGTGGCCGGAACAGTCCTCGTCGCGACGGACTCGCCGATCTCCGGGACCCCGGACGAGCGAGCCGGTCAGCGACTGAGCGAGTGGCTCGAGCGCAACGACACCGTGGCCGCACGGGTGCTGGACACGACCGAGACGATCCTGGGACTCGAGACCGTTACTCAGGCCCCGCTGTCGGTGCTGCTGCGCATGATGCGCGGTGTCGTCCGCTCCTCGGCCTGGGAATCGGAGCAGGCCGTCTGAGCAGTGCCCCCAACAGATCAGTGATAGCGTCAGATCATTGCTGACGTCGACAGACTTCGCGGGCTGGAGCCTGCGGGTCTGTCGGCGTCTGTGCCGCCATCATCGGCCTGTGCCGTTGCCCACCCGGAAGAAGAACACAGTGCTCAACGAACTCCTGGCCGCCGAAGGCATCACCGACGAAACCGATGTCGAACACATCCACCTGTTGGTGGGGGACTGGCAGCTCATCGCCGACCTGTCCTTTGCCGATCTCGTGCTGTGGGTGCCCTCGGCCAGCGGGGCCTACACGGTGGTGGCGCATTCGCGTCCGACCACCGGCGCGACCCTGTTCAATCGCGACCTCATCGGAGCCCGAGCCACCGGACTCGAACGGGATCTCCTGGACACGGCGACGAGCTCACATGAGCTGGTGACGAAGGTGGCGCAGGCGAAATCCCTGGGCGTCAATGCCGGCACCGATGACACAGAAGTCTCCGCCGAGGCGGTGCCCCTGGTCCGCGGGGGAGTGACGATCGCCATCATGGTCCGCTACTCCGAGGAGGTTCGTCGCCGCGGTTCGTCACGTCTGGAGAAGTTCTACACACAGTCCGCGATGTCGTTGCTGACTATGATCGCGCAGGGCGCGTTTCCCGACCGTGAGGCTCCCAGCGGAGCCCGGCATGGCGAACCACGCGTCGGAGACGGCATCTTCATCCTTGATCGTGACTCCCACGTCCAATACGCCTCCCCGAACGCGGTCTCACTCGTGCACCGTCTGGGCCACCGCGGTGAGATAGAAGGGGACTACCTCGCCGAGGTGGTCTCGAGTCTGAGCACAGAGCTGCGTCAGGTCGATGAGACGCTTCCACTCGTGCTCACCGGTCGTGCCCCCTGGCGGACCGAACTCGAGGTCGGTCGGACGAGTGTGTCGCTGCGGGCGATCCCACTGACTGATGACGGCACGCGGACCGGCGCGATCGTCCTGGCCCGAGATGTCTCGGAGATCAGACGACGCAAGCGAGAACTGCTCTCACGCGATGCGATGATCAAAGAGATGCACCATCGGGTCAAGAACAACCTGCAGACCGTTTCGGCACTGCTGCGTCTGCAGACTCGTCGGATCGACAGCCCCGAGGCCAAGGGTGCTCTGACGGAGGCGATGCGCCGAGTCTCGATCATCGCCGTCGTCCATGATGTGCTCAGCCAGGGCGTCGAATCAGAAGTGGACTTCGACGAAGTCGTTGACAAGGGGCTGCGGCTGACCCCTGAGCTGACAAGTCCTCTTGTCCAGATCAGTCTCAAACGCTGCGGGAGCTTCGGCACGATCTCCTCCGCCGATGCCACCTCGCTGGCCTTGGCGATCACCGAGCTGATCACAAACGCGATCGAACACGGCTTCCCGGTCGCAAAGCAGGAGAGCCTCGCCCCGGGCGAGACGCTCAACGGCCACGTGTGGGTGACACCGGAACGCGAAGGTGATCATCTGCATGTCACCATCGCCGACGACGGAGTTGGCCTGGGCGATGACCACAGCCCAGGCAACGGACTGGGCACCCAGATCGTCAAGACTCTGGTGTCTGCCGATCTCGCCGGATCGATCCAATGGCAGGAACGAGAGGGCGGCGGAACCGTGGCCATCCTCGACGTGCCTTTGAGGGCCGACTCCTACGACTGAGCCCGCTGCTTGGCTCGCGTGTTCGTCGCTGATCCGCGTATCGCCTACATCTATTCGCAATTCAACTCCGTGCAAAGAGCGGATTAGGCACTAACGGTGCGGGATGAGTCAGCGACAGTCTGAGTTGCCACCATCGGGGTGAATAAGTGCCAAAGGTATGAAATACGCGCAACGAGATGGAGAACGGACTGTGGCTCGAGCAGCTGCGAGGTGTGCAGACAAATTCGTGTGCAGGCACAATCGTGTGCAGATAGATTCGTACTGGCAAGTTTGAGCGAGCTCATGTGCAGAAACAATTGAGTCCCTTGCTCAGAATGCGAAGATCTCGTATTCCGAGCAAGGGACTCAAATTGCAATCGACCGACTTCGGTCGCCGAGGGACTCAGCCAGCGCGGCGGGCACGTGCGGCGCGACGCTTGAGCGCGCGACGCTCGTCTTCACTGAGACCGCCCCAGACACCGGCATCCTGACCGGATTCCAGAGCCCACTGCAGGCAGGTCTCGACTACTTCACAGCGGCGGCATACAGTCTTAGCCTCTTCGATCTGGAGCAGGGCGGGTCCGGTGTTTCCGATCGGGAAGAACAGTTCCGGATCCTCATTGAGGCATGCTGCACGATGTCGCCAATCCATGGTGACCTTTCGACGAATTAAGTGAACGCGGTGTACGACACCCAAATTCCAGGCGCGCAACTCTCTTACCCAAGGTTCACATAACCGTTTTGGGCACACAAGGGTAATGCAGTGTGAAATTTCTGACAAATATTTTGTTCATTGTCCTGCTATGGGGCTCTGGACGCAAATTCGTCCACTATTCGTCCGAACTGTCCCTCCGGCGGTCGCCAGCACACAATCGCAATCTAGCGCGGCCCAGCTCTCAGGAGGCTCATGTTCACGGCTAGACTGACGATGAAACGACTGGTCACCTCGGTGAGGAGATCCGAACGAGGTCGGGACCAGTCGTCTCCGAGAACCGAATCGCACCGTGAACCAATGGAGGACTCATGACAACGGACAACCTTTCCCACGCACGCATCATCTCGGTCGGCGGTCACACCCCTCAGGTTGATCCCGGTGCTTTCATCGCCGCCGGCGCCACCCTCGTCGGGGACGTCAGAGTGCTGAAGGGCGCCAGCGTCTTCTACGGCTGTGTGCTCCGTGCCGAGGCCGCTCCGATCACCATCGGCGAGGACTCGAATGTCCAAGACAACACTGTCATGCACACCGACGAGGGCAAACCCGTCGTCATCGGCTCACGAGTCTCCATCGGCCACCAGGCCCTCGTCCATGGGGCGATCGTCGACGACGACGTCCTCATCGGCATGCACGCCACCGTTCTCAACGACGCCCACGTAGGAACCGAATCGCTGGTCGCAGCGGGTGCAATCGTCCTCGAAGGAACAGAGATCCCACCTCGATCCCTGGTTGCAGGAGTTCCGGCCAAGGTGCGCCGGGAGATGACCGACGACGGTGTGGAGAAGGTGCGCCAGAACGCACAGTCCTACCTGCGCCTGTCCGCGCTCCACCGGGATACCGCCGAGGTGCTTGACGAACTCTGAGGTGCCTCGCTCGGTCACCGGTGTCCCGATGGTCTCGGTATGATCCGAGCCGAAGCGTCCATTCGCCCTGCCGTCCGCTATTTGAGAGAATTGCTCTGTGAACACTGAATTTGAATCCACTGCAGATCGAGTCGTCATCATCGGCGGTGGCCCGGGCGGATACGAAGCCGCACTGGTTGCCGCACAATTGGGCGCGGACGTGATGCTCATCGAGCGCAACCGCTGCGGTGGGGCCGCCGTCCTCACCGACGTCGTCCCCTCAAAGTCACTCATCGCCACAGCGGAGATGATGGAGGAGATCGCCCGGTCCGAGAGTCTGGGCATCCGCATCTACGACAGCGAGGGCGATGACGGCGACACGGTCATCGCAGACCTCAAGGCCGTCAACAAGCGCATCCTGTCCCTGGCCGACGCGCAGGCCAACGACATCTACGAAGCCTTGGTCCGGGCCGGCGTCAAGGTGATTCAGGGCACCGCGACCCTGGCCGATCGTGACCACGTCGCTGTCGTCGAAGAAGGCGGTACCGAATACACGCTCGAAGCCTCGACGATCCTGCTGTCGGTGGGTTCCCACCCCCGTGAACTCGATTCGGCGAAGCCGGATGGAGTACGAATTCTCACCTGGACCCAGCTCTACGACCTCGATGAGCTGCCGGAGCACCTCATTGTCGTCGGTTCCGGTGTCACCGGTGCCGAATTCGCGTCGGCCTACCGTGCGTTGGGAACGAAGGTCACCCTGGTCTCCTCTCGTGAGAAGGTGCTGCCTGGTCAGGACGAGGACGCTGCCGACGTGCTGGAATACGTCTTCCGCAATAAGGGCATGAACGTTCTGTCTCGGTCGCGAGCCGACTCGGTCAAGCGCACAGGCGACGGTGTCGAGGTGACACTGTCTGATGGGCGACGAGTGGAAGGCTCACACTGCCTGATGGCGGTCGGTTCGATCCCGAACACCGAGGGCCTGGGGCTGAACACCGCCAAGGTCAAGGTCAGCGAGTCCGGGCATATCAAGGTCGACGGCGTCTCGCGCACGTCCCGCTCCGGGGTCTACGCGGCAGGAGACTGCACCGGCGTGCTTCCGCTGGCATCTGTCGCGGCGATGCAGGGCCGGATTGCGATGTTCCATGCCCTCGGCGATGCCGTGCAGCCGCTGAAGATTCGCCACGTCGCATCAAACGTGTTCACCGCACCCGAGATCGCGACCGTCGGCTTCACCCAGTCCGACTACCGCGAGAACTCGACTGACATCGACACGGTGATGCTGCCTCTGGACACGAATCCCCGTGCGAAGATGCTGGGCATCAAGGACGGGTTCGTCAAGCTCTTCGCCCGCCGAGGTTCGGGTTCGATTCTCGGTGGAGTCGTCGTCGGTCCTCGTGCCAGTGAGCTCATTCTTCCGATCACCATGGCTGTGGAGAACCGTCTGACAGTCGATCAGCTTTCAGCCTCGTTCGTCGTCTACCCGTCCGTGAGCGGGTCCCTGACCGAGGCCTCACGCCAGCTGCACCGTCACCTGTAGAAAGATTTCTCTCTCCGAACTGTCGATATCGGAGTGCCTCAACCGTCAGTATGGTGTCAGGTGCCTTCGCCTGACGTGCTCAGCTCCCGTTGACGCACATTCGAGGTAAGGAGAGAGAAATGAAGTACGTACTTCTGCTCATGGGAAATGCCGCCGATGCCGAATGCGGTACCGATGAGGGGCCCGACCCCAGCGAGTTCATGGCCTTCGACGAGGAGATCAACGCGGCGGGAATCGTTGTCGGCGGATTCGCCCTCGAAGGCCCCGAGACCGGGGTGCGCGTGAGCACCCAGGACGCAGAGACGGTGGTGACCTCGGGTCCTTTCGCCGAAAGCGGGGAATTCGTCGGCGGCAGCTACGTCATCGAGGTCGCCGACATCGATGAGGCGATTGCCTGGGCAGAGAAGAGCCCAGGGTCCTCCCTCGGCCACATCGAAATACGGCCACTCGCAGACTACTGATGGCTTCGGCAGATCGCGCCGAACCCTCGGCGGTCGCCCAGGTCCTCCACACCAGCGGTGTCGAGGATCGCGGGCGGCTGCTGGCAGGTCTGGCCACACGTTTTCACGATCTCGACTTGGCCGAGGACGCTCTGCAAGAGGCCATGGTGCGGGCTCTGGAGACATGGACCCGACGAGGTGTGCCGCGGAATCCGCAGGCATGGCTGATGACGGCTGCGAAGAATCGAGCACTCGACATCATCCGATCCGATGCGGTGAAGGCGCGCCGACTTGCCGCACTCAGAATCGAATCCGAGATCGACGAAGGCGATCATCGTGCCCACCCGGCCGACCTCGACGAGGAGCTGAGCACGGCGAACATCCCCGACGAGAGGCTGGGCCTGTTCTTCACCTGCTCGCATCCGACGTTGAAGGAACGCGAGAAGATCGCCCTCATCCTGCGTTTCCTGGCCGGTCTGAGCACCGCCGAGGTGGCCGCGGTGTTCCTCGTGGACACGACGACGATGCAGCAGCGGATCGTGAGGGCCAAGAAGCGCATCACCACTACCGGAATTCCCTTCGGCAGGCCCACAGCGGACCACCTGCATGAGCGCCTGCCCGGAGTGCTGCGCGTCGTCTATCTCATCTTCACCCAAGGCTATGTACCGACGACCGGCACTGCACACAGTCGAACCGATCTGCAGCAAGAGGCAATCACACTGGCGAGACTGCTCGTGAGGCTGCTGCCGCAGGAGACCGAGGCCAGGGGCCTGCTCTCACTCCTGCTGCTCACCGGTTCACGAGCCGGGGCGCGGACTGACCAGGCCGGACTACCTGTGCCACTGGCCGAGCAGGATCGTGGGCTGTGGGATTCGCGGCTCATCGCTGAGGGCCTGAGCCTAGCTCAGACTGCTGCAGGTGAGCCGGAAGCAGGGCCCTACACCGTGCAGGCAACGATTGCGGCGCTCCATGCCGAGGCCGTCACCTATTCGGAGACCGACTGGAACCAGATTCTCGTCCTCTACGGCATCCTCTCCAGACTGGAACCCGGCCCCGTGGTGGCGCTGAATCGAGCGGTGGCCGTGGGCAAGGCGAACGGACCGGAGGACGGGCTCAACGCGCTCGAGGAACTGGCAGCGGATCCGGGACTGGCCGACTACCGGCCTTTCCACATCGCACATGCCCTCACTCTGAGAGAGGCAGGCAAGCCCGAGCAGGCAGAGCACGCCTTCAGGATGGCACTGACCTGCCCGGGAAACGATGCCGAGTCGGACTACATCGAGGATCAGATCAGGGGTCTGCTCGCCTGAGACGCTCTCAGGCGGCGAAACGGATAATCGGCTCGCCCGACCTCACCGAGACTCCGGTGTCGACAAGCACCTCGGAGATGGTGCCGGAATGACCGGCCTTGAGCGGCTGCTCCATCTTCATCGCTTCGATGACGGCCAGAGTATCGCCTGCCTCGACGGTGTCACCGGCTGCGACGGACACGGAAACGATCGTGCCCTGCATGGGCGCATTGAGTGAGTTCGAATCGTCGGCCAGCTGCGCTCCCTTGCGGCTGAGGCTGCGTTTGCGGCGCGGGACACTCGGGCTGGGGACATGTCCGAGGTCGGAGATGACGTCCTTGGGAACTGAGACGGTCATCCGTCGCCCATCGACTTCGACCACAACGCTGAAACTGTCGGTTGCTGTACTCATCTGTTCTCCTAGTTGTGGGTCGGCGAGTGGATTGACGAATGCAGTCTCGAGCCAATTGGTCCAGACCTCGAAGTCTTGGGCGAAGGCCTTGTCTGCGACGAGGACGCGGTGCAGAGGGAGCAGAGTGGACACTCCCTCGATGCGGTACTCGTCCAATGCCCGTCGTGCCCGCGCCAATGCCTGGTTCCTGTCGGCTCCAGTGATGATGAGCTTTGCCAGCATCGGATCGAAGTCCGTGCCGACGACGCTGCCTTCTCCGATGCCTGAGTCCAAGCGCACGCCCGGCCCGGCCGGAGCTCGGTGGTTCTTCACCGTGCCGGTGGCGGGGAAGTACGTCGTGGGGTCCTCGGCATTGATCCGGAACTGGATCGAGTGCCCACGGACCTGGGGGAATGACTCGGGCAGGTGCTCACCCGAGGCGATGCGCAGCTGCCAAGCGACGAGGTCAACACCTGTGACCTCCTCGGTCACAGTGTGCTCGACCTGGATCCGTGCGTTGGCTTCCATGAAGATGATCGTGCCGTCGGTGCCGAGCAGGAACTCGCACGTAGCTGCCCCCACATAGCCGACATGGGCGAGCACGCGGATGGAAGCCTCGGTGACGAGACTTTCCTGGTCGGCGTCGAGGAATGGAGCCGGGGCCTCTTCGACGATCTTCTGGTTGCGGCGCTGCAGAGTGCAGTCGCGAGTCGAGAGGACCTGCACATTGCCATGGGCATCGGCCAGGCACTGGGTTTCGATGTGGCGTGGGCGCACGATCTGCTTCTCGATGAGGCATTCTCCGCGGCCGAAGGCACCGAGCGCCTCACGCGTGGCTGCGGTGTAGGCGGTTTCGAGGTCCGCAGCAGTGGCACAGGCACGGAAACCGCGCCCGCCGCCGCCATGGACGGCCTTGATGACGATCGGATAACCGATCCGCTGCGCTACCTCGGCGGCCTCTGCCAGATCTACAACGGCACCGTCGGAGCCGGGTGCGACGGGAGCAGAGACGGCCTCTGCGACCTCGCGAGCACCGGACTTGTCGCCGAGGAGTTCGATCGCCGCCGGGGGAGGGCCGATCCACGTCAGACCGGCGTCGATGACAGCCTGAGCGAACAGTGCATTCTCGGCCAGATAGCCGTAGCCGGGGTGGATCGCATCGGCGCCAGAGCGTTTGGCCAGGGCAAGGATCTTCTCGATGTCGAGATAGGTCTCCCCGGGACCGGCCCCGTCGAGCAGCCAGGCATCGTCAGCCAGATGCACGAAGTCAGCGTCCGAGTCTGCACGGGTGTACACGGCGATGGCCTTGACACCGAGGTCATGAGCGGCCCGGATGATGCGCAGAGCAATCTCACCGCGATTGGCGATGAGAACGCGGCGCACTGCAGCAGTGGGGACATCGGTGTGCAGCTGTGCGGTCGACTGTTCGGGGAGAACTGTGGTCATGACGCTCCTTTGTACGATCACAGAACAATTTAGAGATCGACACCAAGCGTTTGTAGGACACAGATAAAAAGTTCGGCCGAAAACTTCAATGACATCGGGCGTGTCCGTCTGCCCTCAGCGATTCTACTCTCGCGGAGACCAGAGATCGGGCCAGAACAGGCCCGCGTCGCGGACCAAATCACGGACTGCTGGGAGGCTGAGACCGAGCACGGTGAGATGGTCACCGGCAAGACTCTTGACAAAGGCCCCGCCGTAGCCGTCGATGGTCAGTGCGCCGGCCACATGGAAAGGCTCCTCGGTGGCGATGTAGGCGTCGAGTTCCTCCGGAGTGGGTTCGCCGATGAGCACCGAAGTCGTCGACCGTTTCGAGCGGAGGTCATCGAGCTCAAAGGCGGCCGCCGAGGTGCCGGTGCGCCTGAGCACAGCAACGGTGTGTCCCGTGTGCAGAGCAGTCCAGGCTCCCGCGATGTCGGCCCACACCTCACGCGTGCGCTGAGCAGTTCCGGGTTTGCCGATTGCCTGGCCATCATGTTCGAGCAGTGAATCCCCGGCGATGATCACCGCGGTATCGGCTGTGGCCAGCTGGTCAGGCGAAGTGGCGAGCACACGGTCGACGACGGCTCGTGCCTTGGCCTCGGACAGCGTCGTGGTGAGATCTGCGACCGTGCCGACGAATGCGGCTTCGAGGGCGGGCTCGTCGACCTCGGAGACGATGACGATCGGGTCGATTCCCGATGCGGTGAGGATCTGGCGACGAGACGGTGACTGCGAGGCCAGAATGACAGGGATCACGAAGCATCCTCGGAAGCGAGGGCCCGATCGAAACCTGGATCAGAATCTGCGACGACTCTCGCCGGTACCGCAGGCCCGTCTGCGGGTGCGGCGAGCTCTGCCTCAGGTGCAGTCTCCGGCTCAGTCTGAGTTTCTGTCTCCGGCGTGGGCCGGCGTGCGCCTTCGCCCTTCTCTGGGATGTCGAGACTGCGGTCGACGTCGATGGGAGCCTCGATGCGATCAGCGATCGCAGCGAGAACGGTCGAGGACAGCTGGGCGTATCCCAAAGTGCTGGGGAAGCGTCCGGACTCGTTGAGCAGCGATCTCCGTGTGGTCCCGCTCAGCGAACCGGTGGCTCGCAGCGGGGTGGCGCGGGCTGAGAGCGCGGCCAGCCATTGTGAGCCGGCAAGCACACGCGAGGTTCGCCGCAGCGAGGTCTTGAGGGGATCGCGCAGACCGGGAAGACCGCCGAGGTTGGGACACACCAGAACGAAGACGGTGTACCTGCCCTCTCTCTGCAGTCGATTGATCGCCTGAGTGAGCACGGGGATGCCGATGGTGCCGTGGATCGGGTGGATGATGTCGCCGGTGCCGATGGAGATGATCGCGAATCGACGCTGCGCGGTCCAAGACTCAGAGAGCTGACGTGAGAGCCAGGCGGAACGCAGGATCTCATCGACTTGGCGCGGCAGGTCCTCAGACAGGGCCGATGGTCGTGCTGTCGATTGGACCCGGACAGTCGTCCCGAGGATGCGGCCCAGGCCCCGGGCGATGAGGTTCGGGGGAGCCAGCGCCGGGTCATCGACATCGATTCCGCAGAGCCAGGAATCGCCGATGATCGCCAACGCGGCGGAATCTTCGTCATCGTAGTTGCGTGGGGGAGCGACCGCCTCGGCGAAGGTGGAATAGGTGCGCTGTGCGTCTTCGTCGAACGCTCTGCGGAGCGAACCCGCCTGACGACGGAGGAGACCGACGGCCGATGCTCCGACACCCACGGCCGTGCCTGTCATGGTGGCCAGAGTGTATAACATGCGTTTTCCCACGAAATTCCCTCCTTTAACCGTCATCATTGCACTTCCCACAAGCTCCCAACAACTATTGTTGAGTTATGTCTGACAATGAGAAGAAGCAATCCCCGAATCGGATCCGTGGGGCCTGGCACGCGTTCCGCAAGGGTCGAGACAACGGACGATCTCAGCCAACCGAGCAGGCTTCGCGTGTGCAGGACATCAGCGCAGAGGAGATCGCTCACAGCCGAATCGAAGCCGAAGCGGTTCCATATGTGGCTCCGGGGCTCAAGCTCGCTGCAGCATGGTCCTGGCGTTCACTTGTCGTGCTCATCGCTATCGGAGTCGCGTTCTGGCTGCTGGCGAAGATCTCCAGTGTCGTCTTGCCGGTGCTCATCGCCCTCCTGCTCACCGCGCTCCTGGCACCGTTCACCAATTGGATGGTGAGGAAGGGGTTGCCCCGAGTTGCAGCCGCACTCATCGCCTTCATCGGTTTCATCGTCGTCGTCTCCGGACTCTTCACCCTGGTCGGCCAGCAGATCTACTCAGGTATGCCGGACCTCGTCGATCAGGTCATCACCGGGTTCTCCGGAATCAGCAATTGGTTGGCCAGCAGACCCTTCGGTCTCGATGCTTCGACGGTCTCGAGCTATATTGACGACTCGCTTGATGCGGCGACGAGCTTCTTCCAGAACAACAGCTCCCAGCTGCTCGGCGGCGCGTGGCAGGCGACGTCATCGGTCGGCACATTCCTCACCGGTGCCGCCGTGTGCCTTTTCGCGACGTTCTTCTTCCTCTATGACGGAGAGAAGATCTTCCGTTGGGTGATGCGTCTGCTGCCGCTGCCGGCGCAGCCCGTTGCCACCGGAGCTTCGGAGCGGGGCTGGACCACACTCGTCCAGTACGTGCGTGTCCAGGTCCTCGTGGCCGGAGTCGACGCCATCGGCATCGGCATCGGTGCGGCGTTCTTGGGGATTCCGCTGGTCATTCCGATGACGGTGCTCGTGTTCCTGGCCTCGTTCGTCCCCGTCGTCGGTGCGATCGCCTCGGGCGTCGTGGCCGTGCTGGTCGCGCTGGTCTCAAGCGGACCGGTCAGCGCCCTCATCATGCTGGCCGTGGTCCTCGCCGTACAGCAGATCGAAAGCCAGATCCTGCAGCCGTTCCTCATGGGCAAAGCCGTGTCCGTCCACCCGTTGGCAGTCATCCTTGCAGTGACCGCCGGTGGCTTCCTGTTCGGAATCGTCGGTGCACTGTTCGCGGTTCCTCTGGTCGCCGTCCTCAATACGGTCGTGACGTACATCGTCCGGGCGAAGAAACCGGAGAACCCAGACGGCGAAGGAGACGAGGCCGCAGTCGTGTTGGAACGGGCCAAGGACAAGCTCAATACCGCCATCCACGACGCTGCAGAGGAGACATCCGCGAACGAAACTCCCAATGGGGCCAGCCGGCGCGAATGATCGGATCGGCGAGCGCTGACCGCGGCTGCGTGCGGTCGGACTCGGCTGGCTGGCCAGTGAGGGTGCAGGGCCAGCAGAATTGCACGGTGAGTGCAGAAGCAGAGTGAATAGAGAAGTGGGCGGGTGATCATCACCCGCCCACTTCTCTATGCTGCTCTCGGCTGCGCCCCGATCGAGGCAGTTCGATCAGCCGGAGAACGGTTCGATGTTCTTGACCTCGACCGTGATCTCCTTGCCGTTGGGGGCCTCGTAGCTGCTCTTGCCGCCGATGGCCACACCGAGCACCGCAGCGCCCAGCGGGGACTTCTCTGAGAACACATCGATATCAGAATCGCCGGCGATCTCACGGCTGCCCAGCAGGAAACGCATGTCGTTTCCGGCGACCTTTGCGGTGACGACGGAACCGGGGGACACGGTCTTGCCGTCGCTTTCGCTGGATCCGACCTTTGCAGACTGCAGGAGCAGCTCGAGCTGGCGAATGCGTGCCTCCTGCTTGCCCTGCTCCTCGCGCGCCGCGTGGTAGCCGCCGTTCTCCTTCAAGTCACCCTCGTCGCGGGCGGCTTCGATCTTTTCAGCAATCTCTGCACGTCCCGGTCCGGAGAGGTGTTCAAGTTCCTGCGACAGGCGGTCGAAGGCTTCCTGAGTCAACCATGTTTCTTCCTGGGTGACATCCTCGGTCATGACTTCTCCTTCTTCGGTTCGGTGCACTGACAGGCGCGTCAGGCAACGAAAAACCGGGCGTTGGGTACGCCCGGATGTTGAATGAAACTACAGTCTAACGCATCTGCAGGCGAAAACGATGATCTCCGTCACGCGTGTATACAGCTGTTGTAGAGGGTGCAGTCGGGGCAGATCCGAGCCATATCGGTGGAGTTGCTCGAACCAGCAGGGCTATTCGAACCAGCAGGAATCGACGTGGCCAGAGGAGGCGAACTGTGTCGTGGCCAGATCGATGTCCATCTGCCGGGGCGAGTTGGGATCGGCGTTGGGATCGGCAGGGACCCTGACTTCCGTGAAGCCGACGATGGCTTCGTACTCATTCGTCGCCTGCACGATGCAGTGCACATCCCGATCCTGGTCAGGAAATATTGCCACTGTGACCTGTGTTAAAGCAGAGTCGACAACTGAATAGTCAAGAGTCCTGGGAGTCGTGGGAGTGGTCTGTGGACGAAACGCCACGAAAGCAATCGCGATGATCAGGGCAGTGACGATGACTGCGGCGATGATCTTAGCCGTTCTTCCGAGACGCCGCTTGGGTTCCCGGACGCGGCCGTAGCGATCATCTTGCAGTGGTTTTTCCACTGTTACCTCAGTCATTGAATTCCTCATCTACGAACATTGCGCACTAATCTAGAGTAGTCGATCCGTCTCCTGTGATCTTTTCAGCCATCGTGCAGGAATCGGAACGTCACCAGGCTGATTCGAAAGGGATACTCCAAACATGACTTCGCTTCCGTACCATGGACTGCGTCTGCTGACGGTCCATGCCCATCCTGACGACGAATCCTCGAAAGGTGCGGCGACGAGCGCGAAGTACGCCTCGTTGGGAGCCCGAGTCCTCATCGCCAGCATGACCGGTGGCGAAGCCGGAGACATCCTCAACCCGGCCCTGCTGCAGAGCCCGAAGGCCAGCCGTGACATCGCAGGTCTGCGACGTGAGGAGATGGCCACAGCCGCAGCCGCGCTGGGCGCCGAACACGTGTGGGTCGGACACGTCGACTCCGGTCTGCCCGATGGCGACTTCGACAATCAGACCCCTCCCGGATGCTTCTACCGTGTCCCCGACGAGGTGGCCATGCTGCCCCTGGTGCACATCATCCGCACCTTCCGCCCCCAGGTTGTCACGACCTACGACGAACTGGGCGGCTACCCTCACCCCGACCACATCAAGAACCACGCAGTGACAATGGCGGCAGTCGCCGCTGCTGCGGACGCGGGCCAGAACCCTGAGCTCGGCGAACCCTGGCAGGTGGAGAAGGTCTATTACAACCAGGACCTGTCCGCAAAGAAGTGGGTGACCATCCACGAGAAGATGACGGAGGCAGGCCTCGAGTCTCCTTTCGCCGACCACATCGAGGACTTCAAGAAGCGCGATGCCCAGCGGGTCAACTGGCTGAGCACAACGATCGACTGCGCAGAGTTCTTCCCCTCGCGTGATCGAGCACTGCTGTCCCACGCCACCCAGATCGACCCGGAGGGCGGGTTCTTCTCGGCATCGCGAAAGGCCGCGCGGACCTACTGGCCCACGGAGGAGTTCGAACTCGCTGTGGACAACACGGGACGGACTGCTCTGACGCCCGGCGTAGACTTCCAGGAGACCGACCTTTTCGCCTCGGTGACCTTGGACGATGGACGCAAGGTGCCCGCCGAGGGCATGTTGCCGGCATCACCGGACGAAGACGAAGACAATGAAGCGACAGGTGAAAGTGCATGATTCTGGCCGCAGCACAGGACGCGACGCCCAGCGGAGCCCCCGATCCTGACCTGGTGACTCCCGGCACGATCGGCTTCCTGTCGACATTGGTGATCGTGATCTTCGTGATCTTCCTGATCCGCGACGCTCTTCGCAGGGTTCGCCGCGTGCGTGCGCGGGCTCAGGCCGATGATGCGTATCCGATCCCGATGCGCAAGCATGCGGTGCCCAACCAGTCGAAGCTGTCCGGCGAGTCGGCACCGGCCGCGGATGAAGAGACATCGACACCGGCTCAGGCCGACGCGGAGGACCCGAAGCCCGACGTGGAAGACCCGACGCAGGGTGATTCTGCGCGGGCGCAGGACTGATCTGCTGAGGTGGCTTGCAGGACTGACTTTGTGGGCAAGGCCGGCTGGTCAGAGGTCTAGTAGGCGGCCACCGCGGCGACGAGCAGCGCCGCGAGGTGGCAGCCATAGCCCGCGACCGTGAGAATGTGGAAGATCTCATGGAAGCCGAGCCATTTCGGTGACGGGTTGGGCTTCTTGATTCCGTAGATCACCGCACCGGCGACATAGCACACGCCGCCGGCAACGACGAGGATGCCCACCGCCGGGTTGCTCGCCCAGATCTGGGGAATGTAGCCGACCCCGGCGACCCCGAAGCCCACGTAGATGGGAACGAAGAGCCACCTCGGCGCGGTGGTGAAGATGGTCCTGAAAGCGACACCTAACAGCGCCGCGCCCCAGAGGACGGACAAGAGCAGAATCGTCTGATCTGGCCGCAGAGTCAGCACCGCCAAGGGTGTATAGGTGCCCGCGGTGATGAGGAAGATGTTTGCGTGGTCGAGACGGCGCAGGATCAGCCGGGCTCGAGACCGCCACCGACCCCGGTGGTAGACGGCCGAAGTCCCGAAGAGCAGCATGCCGGTGATGGCGAAGATCGAGGCAGCGATCCGAGACTCGATTGTGGGGGAGATGATGACCAGCGCCAGCCCGCCGAGCATCGCCAGAGGAAAAGCGGCTGCGTGGAACCAACCACGCAGCTTCGGCTTGACCTGACCGGCCAGTTTGCCCAATTCACGGCGCAGTGCCGAGCGCCTGCGGGCAATGTGCTCGGGGTAGCCGGGGCGCGACTGGGCGGCGGGTGTGGAGTCGACTGTCCTCTGCTCGTCGGAGCCGGATGAGGATGGTTCAGTGACTGGTGTGTTCATAGTTCTAGGATATCGACCCCACCTGAACGATCGAACAGTGGCAGGCTCGAAGACACTGCCGCCGACGAAAGACCGTTCGGGATAGTACTGTGTATTGTGGTCGGACCGACCGGAAATCGAGTGTGAAAGAGGTCAGCGTGGCGCGACCGGTGAGCCTGCTCTACCGACTCTACGAGCGGCGGCTCCTGCGCGAGCTGGACAAGTCCGTGCCGGTGCCGCGGCACGTGGGTGTGATCACCGATGGCAACAGGCGCTGGGCGAAGGAATTCGGTGCCACCACCGCCGACGGCCACCGGGCCGGAGCCGAGAAGATCGTCGAGTTCCTCGGCTGGTGTGATGAGATCGATGTCGACATCGTCACGCTTTATGTACTGTCCAAGGAGAACCTCGCCAGATCCGCCGAAGAGGTCGAAGTTCTCATCGAGATCATCTCCGACCTAGTCGAGAAGATCGCAGCGCTCAACGGAGTGCGGGTGAAGCTGGTCGGTGACCTCGATATCCTGCCACCGGGCCTGCGGGCACGTTTGGAGGCGGCCACCTCGGAAGGGGACTGCCAGATGCGCGTCAACGTCGCAGTCGGTTACGGCGGACGACAGGAGATCGTCAACGCGGTGAAGTCCCTGCTGCGCCTGCGCACGGACGAGGGAACTGACCTCGAGACGATCATCTCCGAACTCTCCCCACAGCAGATCAGCGAACATCTCTATACCAAGGGCCAACCGGACCCTGATCTCATCATCCGTTCCTCCGGTGAGCAGAGACTGTCCGGGTTCCTCATGTGGCAAAGCGCCTACTCTGAGTTCTATTTCTGCGAGGCCTACTGGCCAGACTTCCGGCGCACCGATTTCCTACGTGCAGTCCGCGACTACGGCCTGCGCCAGCGCCGCTTCGGCAAATAGGCCCCGGGCCGCCCGCGGTTCATCCGAAGTTCACGACAGCGACTCTCCCGAACACGCGTGCCGTTGCCCGCACAGCCCCGGATCGGGGTTAGGTTGGCAGTAGTTGGTCGACACCAACCCGAGATCGGGGGATGTCAGGACTCGGATCTCGGCGGTACTCACGCCACAGGGGTCCTCATGACCGCACATATCCACACATACGTTCTCGACACCTCGGTGCTGCTCTCCGACCCGGGTGCACTGCTGAGATTCGCAGAACATCATCTCGTCATTCCGTTGGTCGTCGTCTCCGAGCTTGAGGCCAAACGCAATCATCCGGAACTTGGCTTCACCGCTCGAAAAGCACTGCACATCCTCGACGACTTCCGGTCCGAATTCGACCGTCTCGATGAACCGATTCCCGTCGGCGAGGCCGGTGGGACCCTGCGGGTCGAACTCAACCACGTCGATGCGACGACGATGCCGGTCGGTTTCGATCGCTCGGAGAACGACACCCGAATCCTCGCGGTCGCCCGGAACCTGGCCGCCGAAGGCCAGGACGTGGTGGTTGTGACCAAAGACGTGCCGATGCGAGTGAAAGCATCGGCGCTCGGCCTGCACGCCGAGGAATACCTGGCTGAGCTCGCCATCGACTCCGGCTTCACCGGAATGAGCGAACTGTCGCTGGACGAGAACGAGATGTCCCAGTTCTACGACGAAGGCTGGGCCACCACCGAGGCGGTCGCCGACGAGGTGGTCAACACTGGAGTCGTCATCACCTCACCTCGCGGTTCTGCACTCGGCCGTGTCAGGTCGGGCAAGCGTGTGTCGCTGGTGCGTGGTGATCGTGACATCTTCGGTGTCCATGGCCGGTCCGCTGAGCAGCGGGTGGCCATCGACATGCTTCTCGATGATGCCCTGGGCATCGTGTCCTTGGGAGGTCGAGCCGGAACGGGGAAGTCCGCACTCGCCCTCATGGCCGGGCTGCAGAAGGTGCTGGAGGAGAACAAACACTCGAAGATCATGGTCTTCCGCCCAATCTATGCCGTGGGCGGACAGAGCCTGGGCTTTCTGCCCGGCAGCGAAGGGGAGAAGATGAACCCCTGGGCTGAAGCGGTCTTCGACACGCTCGGCGCTCTGGTCAGTAAGAACGTCATCGAAGAGGTGATGAACCGCGATCTGCTCGAAGTCCTGCCGCTGACTCATATTCGCGGACGTTCACTCCATGATGCGTTCGTCATCGTCGATGAGGCCCAGTCGTTGGAGCGCAATGTGCTCCTGACTGTCCTCTCTCGCATCGGCATGAATTCGAAGGTCGTGCTGACCCACGATGTGGCTCAGCGTGACAATCTGCGGGTGGGCCGACACGACGGCGTCGCGGCGGTGATCGAGAAGCTCAAGGGCCATGATCTCTTCGCACACGTCACGCTGACCAGGTCAGAGCGCTCCGAGATCGCAGCCTTGGTCACCGATGTGCTCGAGGAGTTCGATCCCTTCCGGAGCTAGGATCCCGGTGCACACCGGGGACTCGAGTGGAAACGGCGTCGTCGAGAGCCGACTTCAACGTCGATGGGCGACCGTGGCCTTGGCGGGTGACTCCAGGGAGTCTGCTCTCGACGCTGCGGTGTGCGTTCGATGAGGTAATTGCAAGGGGCCGGCTGCCAGGATGTTGTCCTGGCAGCCGGCCCCTGTGCTGTGCGACCTACTCGTAGTGTGACCTACTTGCAGTCTGTGAGACTTACTTGTAGTCGCCGATCATCGTGGTGACGTCGAGTGCCTTGTCGAGGTCGGCCTCGGTGATGGAACCGTCGGAGACGAAGCCGAGGTCAATCGTGGCTTCCTTCACGGTCATTTTGTTTGCCACGGCGTGCTTGGCGATCTTCGCCGCCGATTCGTAGCCGATGACCTTGTTCAGCGGAGTCACGATGGAGGGGCTCGCCTCGGCGAGGAAGCGGGCGCGCTCTTCGTTGGCCTGAAGTCCGTCGATCATCTTCTCGGCCATGACGGTCGAGGAGTTCGCAAGCAGACGGATGGATTCGAGCAGGTTCGAGGCCATCACGGGGATGCCGACGTTGAGCTCGAAGGCACCGTTGGTCGAGGACAGAGCAACGGTGGTGTCGTTGCCGATGACCTGTGCGGCGACCTGGATCGTGGCCTCGCAGATGACCGGGTTGACTTTGCCGGGCATGATCGAGGAACCGGGCTGCAGGTCGGGGATGGCGATTTCGCCGAGGCCGGTATTCGGTCCCGATCCCATCCACCGCAGATCGTTGCAGATCTTCATGTAGCCGTAGGCGATCGTGCGCAGCTGGCCTGATGCTTCGATGAGTCCGTCACGGTTGGCCTGAGCTTCGAAGTGGTTGCGTGCTTCGGTGATGGGAAGACCGGTCTCCTCGGCGAGGATCTCGACGACGCGCGCAGAGAACCCGGCGGGAGTGTTGATGCCGGTGCCGACGGCGGTTCCGCCCTGGGGCACTTCAGCCACGCGAGGCAGGGATGCCTCAATGCGTTCGATGCCGTAGCGGACCTGCGCCGCGTAGCCGCCGAATTCCTGTCCCAGGGTCACGGGGGTGGCATCCATGAGGTGGGTGCGACCCGACTTGACGACCTGGGCGAATTCCTTCGCCTTCTTCTCGAGCGAGGAAGCCAGTGTCTCCATCGCCGGGATCAGCGTGTTGACCAGAGCCTTGGTCACTGCGACGTGCACCGAGGTGGGGAACACGTCGTTCGAGGACTGCGAAGCGTTAACGTGGTCGTTGGGGTGCACGTCGATGCCCTGGGATTCAAGGGCCTTGGTCGCCAGAGAGGCGAGGACCTCGTTGGTGTTCATGTTTGAAGAGGTTCCCGAACCGGTCTGGAACACGTCGATGGGGAAGTGGGCATCATATTCACCGGAGATGACGGCATCGGCGGCGTTCTTGATGGCTTCGGCTCGGTCAGCGTCGAGGACTCCGAGCTCGAGGTTGGCCTTCGCGGCTGCCTTCTTCACCTGCGCCAAAGCGGCGATGTGTGCCGACTCCAGAGTCTTACCCGAGATCGGGAAATTCTGTACGGCGCGCTGTGTCTGTGCGCTGTACAGAGCATCTTTGGGAACCTTCACTTCTCCCATGGTGTCGTGTTCAAGGCGATATTCTTCGCTCATAGCTGTCCTTTCTGACATGATGTCTGGTCTGTTCGTCGTTATGTATCTGCCGCAGATGCAGCCGTGGTCAAGCGAGGTGGGTTGAGACCGCATCCTCGTCGCCGCCGTGTTGTGCGACGACAGTCGTACGGCCATCATGCAGCTGGTAGGTCAGACCGACGATGATCAGGCGACCTTCATCGACCGCGCGTGCAATGATCGCCGAGAGCTGCATAATCTTCTCCACCGTGTCCATGGTGTTCTGCGCGACCGTCTCATTGACGGTTGTGCGGTTGTTCTTGCGAGCTCTGGCCACTGTGGGCAGGAGCCGGGCTACGACGTCGGAGATGAACCCGGGGGGAGTCTCTCCGGAGTCGTAGGAGTTGTACGCCGCTGTCACCGCACCGCAGCTGTCGTGCCCGAGCACGACGAGCAGGGGAGTGCCGAGAATCTCGACGCCATACTCCAGCGAACCGAGGGTCACTGGATCGACGACCTGACCTGCATTGCGCACGACGAACATGTCGCCGAGGCCGACATCGAAGATCATCTCGGCTGCGACTCGGGAATCCGAGCAGCCGAAGAGGGTCACGAACGGCATCTGGTTGTTCGACAGCGCCTCACGACGGGCAGTGTCCTGATTGGGGTGCTGCGGGACGTCATCGACGAAGCGATGATTGCCTTCGAGCAGACGTTTCCATGCCTCGTTTGGCATCAGTCGGATCCTACTTCCGGTTGTCTGGCCAGGGATCGAATCGGCGGTGTCCGTATTCGACAGTGACCGGGATTGAGATCGGAGGGTGGGCTCAGATGAGTCCGCGGCGGGCTGCCTCTTCGGCGGCTTCAACATACGAGTGGGTCTTCGCTGCCTGATGCTCAGCGAAGACGGATCGCACTGTGCCCGACTTGGAACGCATGACCAGGGAGTGAGTGGTGACGTGTCCGCCGTCGAATTTCACACCGTCGAGCAGGTCGCCGTTGGTGATGCCGGTGGCCACGAAGTAGCTGTTATCACCGGTGACGAGGTCATCGGTGTTGAGCACCTTGTCGATGTCGAGCCCGGCTGCTGCTGCAGCCTCACGCTCGGAATCGTCCTGTGGCCACAGACGGCCCTGGATGACTCCGCCAAGTGCCTTGATCGCGCAGGCAGTGATGATGCCCTCAGGTGTGCCGCCGATTCCCATCAGCATGTCGACACCGGTTCCGGGGCGGCAGGCGGCGATGGCACCGGCGACATCACCGTCGGTGATGAGCTGGATGCGTGCACCTGCGGCACGGATCTCGTCGATCATCGTCTGGTGGCGGGGGCGATCGAGAATCATCACGGTCACAGAGGCCGGATCGTTGGTGCCTTTGCCCTTGGCGACGCGGCGGATGTTCTCTGCCACAGGCAGGCGCAGGTCGACGGCGTCGGCGGCAGCAGGACCAGTGACGAGCTTCTCCATGTAGAAGACAGCCGATGGATCGTACATGGCACCATCTTCGGTGACCGCCATGACCGAAATCGCGTTGGGCATCCCCAGAGCGGTCAGACGAGTACCGTCGATCGGGTCGACGGCCACATCGCAGTGCGGGCCTCCGCCGTCGCCGACCTGCTCTCCGTTGAAGAGCATCGGTGCTTCGTCCTTCTCACCTTCGCCGATGACGACTCGCCCGGCCATGCGCACAGTCGAGATGACATTGCGCATTGCGGCAACAGCGGCACCGTCGGCAGCGATCTTGTCGCCGCGGCCCACCCAAGGCGCTGCCGCGATGGCGGCGGCCTCGGTGACTCTGACGAGTTCGAGTGCGAGGTTGCGGTCGGGAGCGTCGGCTCCGACCTGTGCTTTCTGGGACCAGGCATCCGTCACAGCTACGGGAGGAGCCTCGGCATCCACACGGCCTCGGTCATGATGAGATTTCACGTCAGCAGATTCATTGGAGTCACTCATAAGTCCAATTGTGCCACCCCGCACGTTCGGCTCCGACATCGGTACGATTTCGCGCCCATCCTGTGTCCTCGATCATGTTTGCCGGCCCAGGATTGGCCCTAGACGGCAACCACGAGGACAATAGCGATGTGAATGCCCAATCCAATACCTACGCTGTGGGATCGCAGGCGCCCGTGACAAGCGCGGATGCCGGTCCCGGGGGAGTGCCAATGGCTGACGAGTCCGGAGTGATGCTTCCGGGGTCCAGGGAAGAGATGCGCTTCCTGCGGAAGAACTCGAACTGGGTCAACATGATCATCGCGATCCTGGCCTGCTTGGCCGTTGTCGCAGTGGTTCTGCTGATTGCCCCGCAACCCGAGGTCGACTCTCAGCGCGTGGTCGACTACCAGACGATCGCGGAGCAGTCGCAGGACCATGCCGACTTCGACCTGATCGTGCCCGAAATCCCCAGCGGTTGGACGTCGAATGAAGCGAGCCTGGATCGGGTGGGCGATTCCGATTACACCTCGTGGTACATGTCCTTTGTCGGCACCGAGCGGCAATGGGTGAGCATCGATCAGGCTAAGGCCAGTGAGAACTGGGCTGAGAACCAGGTCGATGATGCAACTGCGGCCGAGACAGTAACCGTCGGCGGTTCGGACTTCCAGATCTATCGGACCGAAGACGCTAAAGAATACTGGGTCACAGGTAAGGGCGACACATATGTGGTCATCACCGCGATTGCGACGCCCGAGACGATCGATTCCTTCGCGAAGCAGATTGCCGAACAGCTGTAATGAGTCTCAGTCCTCGTCGTCTGAGGACTCTTCACGTGCCTTATCGAGGCGTTCGCGTGCCCCATCGAGCCATCCCTGGCAGCGGTCGGCGAGGGCCTCGCCGCGCTCCCACAGGCTCAGCGAGTCCTCCAACGGCAGGTTTCCGGCCTCCAGTCGTTTGACGATTCCGACCAGTTCCTCACGTGCCTGTTCATAGCTGAGTGAGGCGATGTCGGACTGGTTCTGCTGGCTTGCGGGTTCTGTCATGATTGCGTCCTTAGTGCGGTTGATTGAGTTGGTACGTGGGATCGACGGTAGTGGAGCCTGGCAACGTCACTGTTCGGTTGCCTGGCTGTCTTCTGAGCTCTCCTGTACAGCCGTGACCTCGGCATCGAAACGTCCGCGAGCGACACGGACGTGGACGCCGTCGCCGGCTTTGACCTCGGTCGAGTCCCTGATGGCTTGGCCGTCGTCGTCTTGAACGACCGCGTAACCGCGTTCGAGCGTGCGTAACGGAGAGAGGGAGCGTGCCTGTGAACGCAGGTGGTTGATTTCGGTCTGCCCCTGCATGATGCGCGTCGTCGTCGCCTGCAGGCTGCGTCGACGTACCAGTCGCAGCTGCTCTTCGTGCGCGGTCACCATGGTCTGCGGCTCGGCCAGCACCGGACGCGATCGGACTGCGGTGAGCATCTCCTGCTCGCGATCGATGATGCGGTTGACAGCAGCATCGAGTTCCGCGCGAGCACGCAACAGGTTCATCGCCTCCTCCGCCACATCGGGCACGATGCGCTTAGCCGCATCGGTGGGAGTCGATGCGCGCAGGTCGGCGACTTCATCGAGAATCGGACGATCAGCTTCATGGCCGATGGCTGAGACGACTGGAGTCCTCGCCTCTGACACGGCTCGAACCAGAGCCTCGTTGGAGAACGGCAACAGATCTTCCATGCTTCCACCGCCGCGCGCGATGACGATGATGTCGATCTGCGGATCAGCATCGAGCTCGGCCAGATTCTTCATCACGCCGGGGACAGCGTCGGGACCCTGGACGGCGCAGTTGCGGATTTCGAACTCGGCGGCAGGCCAGCGCAGATGGACGTTTTGAACGACGTCTTTCTGAGCATCTGAGTCCCGGCCGGTGATGAGACCGATCCGATTGGGCAGGAACGGCAGACGTTTCTTGCGGTTCGGGTCGAAGAGACCTTCTGCACCAAGCTGCTTCTTCAGCCGCTCAAGCCGGGCCAGGAGCTCACCGAGGCCAACGGCCCGGATGTCATTTGCCCGCATCGTCAAACGACCGGTCTTCGTCCAGAAATCGGCCTTGAGGTTGGCGACGACGTGGCTGCCTTCGGACAGTGGTGCGCCGGTGCGTTCGAGGACGTTCTTCCAAATCTGAACCGGCAGCGACATCTCGACGTCGGTGTCACGCAGCGTCAGATAGCTGGCCTTGCCACGGTGGTTGAGCTCGACGACCTGTCCCTCGATCCACACGCTGGACATGCGGTCGATATAGGACTTCATCTTGCTTGAGAGCAGACTCAGAGGCCACGGGTTCTCCGCCGTCGTCTCTCCCGCAGTCGCAGGCAGCTCCTGAGCGTCGACCGTTTCGCCGAGAGTCCCGGGAGTGCCGGAAATTCGTTGCGCCATGTTGTCTCCCCTTCCAATCCACCACCCTAACGAACGGTGGTGACATGGCGAATCATCGCCGCGCAGTAGCACCGTGGGTTGCAGGCTCGTTGTGGGTTGCTTCACCTTTGTAGCCGTTGTTCAGGTGCCCGGCCTAAACTGTGCTTGTGACTGCCGTATCTGTACCCATGCCCACCATTCCGCGCAAACGTCTCGCTCCGGAAGACATCCGGACACCTGAAGGCGCTGACCAGAAGGTTCTTCTGGCCGCCCCTCGCGGGTACTGTGCCGGTGTTGACCGCGCAGTGATCGCCGTCGAGCGCGCACTCGAGCACTATGGTGCTCCCGTCTATGTGCGCAAAGAGATTGTGCATAACCGCCATGTGGTCGACACCCTCTCCGAACGCGGCGCCGTCTTCGTCAATGAAACCGACGAAGTTCCCGAAGGCGCCCGCCTCGTGTTCTCTGCTCACGGTGTCTCTCCTGCCGTCCACGCCGAGGCGGCCGCTCGTGAGCTGTCGACGATCGATGCCACGTGTCCATTGGTGACGAAGGTCCACCGTGAGGCTGTTCGTTTTGCCCGTGACGGTTACCGCATTCTGCTTGTCGGCCACGCAGGTCACGAAGAGGTCGAAGGCACGATGGGAGAGGCCCCCGACGACATCACACTCATCCAGAATCCAGAGGAAGCCACGACCGTCCAGATCGACGATGCAGAGAGCCTGGTCTGGCTGTCACAGACGACGCTGAGTGTCGATGAGACGATGGAGACGGTCAACATCCTGCGGGAACGGTTCCCGCACCTGCAGGACCCTCCAAGCGACGACATCTGCTATGCCACGTCGAACCGGCAGGTGGCCGTTAAGAAGATCGCTCCGCAGTCCGATCTGGTTCTGGTTGTCGGCTCAGCCAACTCGTCGAATTCCGTGCGTCTGGTCGAAGTTGCGCTGGAGCACGGGGCCAAGGACGCGCATCGCATCGATTTCGCTCGTGAGGTCGACGAAACCTGGTTCCATGATGTCGCGACTGTCGGCGTGACCTCAGGCGCGAGTGTGCCGGAGGGACTGGTCCAGGACCTCCTCAAGCTGTTGGCCGAGTACGGCTTCGGCTCGGTCGAAGAAATCGTCACGGCGGAGGAGGACATCATGTTCTCCCTGCCGCGCGAACTGCGCAAGGACCTCAAGGCCGCCGGAAAGAAGACATCGAACAAACGCGATGGCGCCGACCGGGATCACGACCTGATCTGATCGCTGCCTGGTCTAGTCAGTGCCAGTATGGCGGCGTCTCAGATCAGTGGGGTCCTGTGTCGCGAATGGATCCTGTCCCGAGACGCATGGCCGTGTGAGTTCTTCAGCGCTGACTCCGCGGCTGCGTGAGTCGAGTTCAGCAACTGCATCGAGTTCGGTGGCGACGATTCCCGTGCTCGGAAACTTTCGGGCGGTGACGAGGAACCGCGATTCCAGCGATGAGACGAATCGGTTGTAGTCCTCAACCGACCGGTCGAGACTTGAGCCCATCCGTGTCACGTGGGTGACCAGAGTGCCGATGCGTTCGTAGAGTTCGGTGCCGAGCTTGAGTACCTCGGCTGCGGAGGTGCTCATGTCAGCCTGCCGCCAATTGAGTGCCACGGTCTTGAGCAGAACCAGCAGCGTGGCGGGGGAGGCGAGCACGACGTTCTTCCCGAGAGCATGATCGATCATCTTCGGATATGTGGATGCCGCTGAGGAGAGCAGTCCGTCCGTGGGGACGAAGCAGACGACGAAGTCCGGAGCAGTGTCGAAGGACTTCCAATACTCCTTGGAAGCCAGAGCATCGATGTGGCGCAGCAGTGCGCGAGCATGATCCTCATCGCTGGCATCAGCGTCACCCATGCGTGCTGACAGTGGTGTCTTGGCATCGATGATGATCGTTCCGCCGCCGGGCAGATTCACGGTCATGTCAGGGCGATGGCGTTTGCCATCACGCACGCTGCTGACTTGGGTCTCGAAATCCACATGGGGGAGGAGGCCGGCGTATTCGACGATGCGTTTGAGCTGGACCTCGCCCCAGTCTCCACGCTGAGTCGTCGAATTCAGCGCGCTGGCTAGTGAACCGGTGGACTCCTGCAGCCTGAGGTTCTGTTGGCTCAGGTGCCCTATCTGCGTGTTAAGTCGCGTAATCTGTTCCAGCTGTGTTCGATCCTGGGACTGAAGGTTCTCCTGCAGGTGATTGACGCTTGCAGCCAGGGGGCCGATGGCAGCGGTGATCTCACCAGCCATCTGCGCATCAGCCTCCAAATCCTCCGTCCTGTTCGTGAGAATCCGAGACGTGGTCTCCGCTCTCGTGAGTCGCTCAATATAGCGAGAGCGCGTGTGCGCGCGCCCGAGGAGGAAGCCGAGGGCGACGCTGATGATGATCGCCAGGATGAGGACGACGATCGCTCCGGTGGCGGGGAAAGAATTCATGACTCAAGCGTGACAGACGGCACTGACGCGAGATTTAGACCCGCACCTCGGCGGCGGGATAGACTTAGCTACCGTGGCTCTAACTATCGGAATCGTGGGACTGCCCAATGTCGGCAAGTCGACCATGTTTAATGCATTGACCAAGAACCAAGTTCTCGCGGCGAACTACCCGTTCGCGACGATCGAACCGAACGTCGGCGTGGTGCCGTTGCCCGACGCGCGACTGACTCGATTGGCGGAAATCTTCGGATCCGAACGCATTCTCAACGCAACCGTCGACTTCGTCGATATCGCCGGAATCGTCCGGGGTGCCTCCGAGGGAGAAGGGCTGGGCAACCAGTTCCTGGCCAACATTCGCGAGGCTGAGGCAATCTGCCAGGTCATCCGCGGGTTCGTCGATGATGACGTGATCCACGTCGAGGGCAAGATCAGCCCGGCCGACGACATTGACACCATCAACACTGAGCTCATCCTCGCTGACCTGCAGACCTTGGAGAAGGCACGGCCGAGGATCGAGAAGGAAGTCAAAGGCAAACGGGCACCGGCAGAACAGCTGACCGCCATCGATGCCGCTGTCGAGATCCTCGAAAGCGGAAAGACCCTCTATCAGGCGATGCAGTCCGACAAGTTCGACGTCACCGAGCTGCGCGAGCTTCAGCTGATGACCGTCAAGCCGTTCCTCTACGTCTTCAACGTCGATGACGATGTGCTCGCCGATGAAGAGAAGAAGGCAGAGATGCGTGCACTGGTAGCACCTGTCGAAGCGATCTTCCTTGACGCGAAGTTTGAGTCGGAGCTCGCCGAGCTCGACGAAGCGGAAGCTCTTGAGATGCTGGAATCCACCGGCCAGGAGGAAGCAGGACTAGACAAGCTGGCACGCGTCGGCTTCGATACATTGGGCCTGCAGACCTACCTGACTGCTGGCCCCAAGGAATCCCGCGCCTGGACCATTCCGAAGGGTGCAACGGCACCCGAGGCGGCTGGTGTCATCCACACTGACTTCCAGAAGGGCTTCATCAAGGCTGAGGTCGTCTCCTTCGACGATCTCGACGCCAACGGCTCGATGTCCGCAGCCAAGTCCGCCGGTAAGGTCCGGATGGAAGGCAAGGAATACATCATGGCCGATGGTGACGTGGTTGAGTTCCGTTTCAATGTCTGATCAGCTGCCTTCGTGCCCTGAATGCTCGGAGTCGTACACCTACGAACAGGGCGCGCTTCTCGTGTGCCCGATGTGCGGCCACGAATGGACGCCGGCCCCAGACAATGATGACGAATCAGCGTCGGCCGAAAGTGAAGGTATCCGTGATGCCGTCGGCAATCTGCTCGCCGACGGTGATGCGGTGACAGTCGTGAAGGGTTTGAAAGTCGCCGGCAGCGGCGGTGGGACCATCAAGGTCGGGACCAAGGTCAAGAGCATTCGGCTGCTCGAGCAGCCGGTGAACGGCCACGACATCGACGCCTCTGTGCCCAGTCTCGGTCGCATCTACCTCAAGTCCTCGGTGGTCAAGAAAGCCTGAGGAGACATTCGCCGTCATTCCTCCTCAACGGTGAGGGGGATGACGCCACGAATTGTGCGGCCTGACGGCATGGCAGGGGACTGCGACGTCGTTCCGCTCGGCGGAGTTCCGTGCCAATGGGTCGTCGAGACCTAGTCCAGTGTGTCAGCTCAGGTCCCAGACTGTACTACCTGGACTAGATGACCGTCAGGATCCTCAACCCACGCGATGAGAAGGTGGTCGAGCCACGATGACGGTGGTTTGATCGGGGTAGCCCCTAGCTCGACGAGTCGTGCATATCCCGAGGGGGCATCGTCGGTCCAGAGGACTATTGCTGCGCGTTGCCCGTTTGCAACAGGTTCAAGTCCGTGATCGTCACGTGTGCTGGACTCAGTGGCGAACCCAAGCCGATAGCCGTCGAGGACGAGGTCCATATGGATTGGTGTTCCTTCGATCGGCGTCCGGAACACTTCTTCGAAGCCGACGGCGCGGTAAAACGTGGTTGCACGGTTGATATCACGCGTGAATAGGACGATCTGAGGCGTTCGGAAATATTTCATGCCTTCAGATTTGCACAGAAATGTACCGCGCAGGGCAGAGATGCGAGTTTTGGTTCCGCTTGCGGACCATGAGCTGAAGTTGCAGAATAGCGCGTCGTTATATTTGAGAATGATGATGTTGATCCGCAAACGACGAAGCGCAACTGCAGTCCAGTTCAACGCCTAGCGTTATTGACTTTGTCTCCGGCTCCCTCCAGACAACCGTCTTGAGCGTTTGAGTGGGGACCGTCGTGAGCAGCACAGCATTCGTGTGCATGCACAATGTCGAGGCTGTTTCGTTAGGAGAGATGGAGGTGCGGACAATGTCGAACTCGTCGACTACCACTGAGAGCGACGTGATCGAGCCGATTCGCCCCGGGGAGGTTCTCATGGAGGACTTCTTCGAAGGCTTTGGAGTCACGCAGAACACGTTGGCGGTGTCGCTCAGCGTTTCGCCGCGCCGAATCTACGGGATAGTTCACGGTAAGCGAGGGATCACGGCTGACACTTAGATCCGGCTCGCGCGCTACTTCAGGACTTCGGAAGAGTTCTGGATGAACTTGCAGTCGAACTGTGAGCTGCGTCTGGAGCGTCGCGCTTTGAGTGAGGAACAGGGTGCTGCAATCACGTCGCTGCCAATTGCGGGGCTGCTGGAGATGTGGCAGTGCGAGGTGAGTGAGGAACAGGGTGCTGCAATCACGTCGCTGCCAATTGCGGGGCTGCTGGAGATGTGGCAGTGCGAGAGGCGAGAGAAGTGACGGGCTTGCTGGTCCGCGTGATGTGGTCGCTGAACGTGGTGCACTGCGAGATGCGGCCCGCGGAACTCGAGCTCCATAACGGTGCTTCGGACCTTTAGATGCTTGATGTGCGAGTCGCGGATCGGTGGATCGCGGGGAAAGGCTCCTCTGACAGCTGTGACCGCGTGGCTGCCCGCTCCGGAGAAGCGTGCAGCCACTCGGTGTCTATGCAACCGAGAGTCAGGGCTTAGCTGCAGCGAGCTCCTCACGAACGATGCTTGTTCCCGCGCTCAGTGAGCTCAGCTTCCCGAGGGCAACATCGCGCGAAAAGGGTGCCATACCGCAGTTCGTGCTCGGGATGAGCTTGTCCGAGTCGACGAATCTGAGCGCCCGGCGCAGGGTGTCGGCGACTTCCTCTGGAGTCTCGATGGTCTCATTTGCCACGTCGATGGCTCCGAGCATGACCTTCTTGCCGCGAATGAGCTCGATGAGATCCATCGGGACGTGGGAGTTGTGGCACTCCAGTGAGACTATGTCGATCGTCGACTGCTGCAGGAGCGGGAATGATTCCTCGTACTGGCGCCATTCGGACCCGAGGGTTGCTTTCCAGTCGTTGTTTGCCGTGATCCCGTAGCCATAGCAGATGTGAACCGCCGTTTCCGCGCGCAGTCCTTCCGCAGCTCGCTCCAGCGTGGCAATGCCCCAGTCCTTCATCTCGTCGAAGAAGACGTTGAAGGCAGGCTCGTCGAATTGGATGATGTCCACTCCGGCCGCTTCCAGGTCCCGCGCCTCCTGGTTGAGGACGGCGGCGAACTCCCAGGCTAACTTCTCGCGACTCTTGTAATAGCCGTCGTAGAGTGTGTCGATCATTGTCATCGGACCCGGGAGCGCCCACTTGATCGGCTGGTCGGTCTGCTGACGGAGGAACTTGGCGTCGTCGACGAACACCGGTTTCTCGCGGCTGACGGCGCCGATCACAGTGGGCACGCTCGCGTCATAGCGATCACGGATTCGAACAGTCTCGCGCTTCTCGAAATCGACTCCGCTGAGGTGTTCGATGAACGTGGTGACGAAGTGCTGGCGGGTCTGCTCACCGTCGCTGACGATATCGATGCCGCGGTTGGTCTGTTCGTGGACTGCGATTCGCAGAGCATCCTGTCTGCCTTCGGACAAGGCCTCACCTTGGAGGTTCCACGGTGACCAGAGGGTCTCAGGCTGTGCGAGCCACGACGGCTTCGGAAGACTGCCGACGATCGAAGTGGGCAATAGGGTCGACTGCATTGATTCTTCTCCGGTGGTCATGCGGCTGGAACGGGATAGTTGGCTGCCCACTGTTCGAGCATGTCCCGGTGTGGGTTGACGAACGTCTCCGCGGTGTACTTTCCCTGCTTGATTGCGAGCTGGCTGCGCTCGACGCGATCGTAGGTGATCGGTGTCTCCGAGAAGTCGTCCCGCTCCAGCGTCGGTCGGTAGGTGTCTTCGGCGGCCACGTGCGCGTTGTAGATCTCCGGTCGATAGATCCTCTGGAAGGTCTCCATCGTGCTGATCGTTCCGATGAGCTGCAGATTGGAATAGTCGTTGAGGAGGTCTCCCCGGAAATAGAAGGCGAGGGGCGCGACGCTGCCGGGCGGCATGAAGTATCTCACCTGCAGTCCCATCTTTCCGAAGTAGTCATCGGTCAGAGAATATTCGTCTTGCTGGTACTCCACGCCGAGAATCGGATGGTGATTCGCGGTCCGATGGTAGGTCTTGCTCGTCGACACGCTGATGCAGACGACGGGTGTCACCTTGAACCGATCCCGATACGCTGCGGAATCGAGGAAGTGCTGGAACAGCTTGCCGTGCAGATCACCGAAGTCGTCGGGGACCGTGAACTCGCTCGCGGATTCGTTGGCAGCCGGAAGTCGCACGCTGAAATCGAAATCGCGAACATAGGACGAGAAGTTGTTTCCCACGATCCCAGGATGGCGGACGCCAGTCGATCGATCGAGGATCTGGACATCCAGAACTTCGATCAAGGGGAACTCCTGATCGTTGCCTGCCACAGTGAACTGCAGCTGTCCGGAGACGATCTCGAGGTCGAGCTCGTACCTGTCCCCGTCGGGGTTGTCCCAATGGGCGAGCTCGTTGAACCGGTGATTGATCGTCGTCAGGGTGTTGCGGAGGTTCTGCTGACGGTGCTCGCCCCTGGCGAGGTTCGCGAAGTTCGTCGTGGCCCGTGAACTATCCGACGGGGAGTAGTGCTCGTCGAATCGGGTCGTGGCGATGTTGAATGTGAACTCGGTTGTCATGGACGTCCAATTCGGTGTCTGATCGGCCGGGATCGGCCTTACGGAGGTCTTCGAATCCATCCTGCAGGCAACGGGTGGTTATCGGGTAACTCGGTTGAACTATGGGTTCGTATAGCCTTTATCTATGTCACGAGGATTGAGAAGCATCACACTGCTGCAGCTGCACTACTTCATCGAGGTCGCAGCGGAAGGGTCGATCACGGCCGCTGCCGATCTGCTCTATGTCTCCCAGCCGACGATGTCGGCGGCAATGAAAGATCTTGAGACGCGGGTGGGTCGGGCGCTGCTCTTCCGGTCCGCCCGCGGTGTGACACTGACTCTGGATGGCGCGGAGTTCCTCGGGTATGCACGGCAAGTCGTTGAGCAGGCGGAACTCCTTGAACAGCACTATCTCGGTCGGCCGCCGTCGCGACGCCTGCTCGGCGTATCCGCGCAGCACTACTCATTCGTGGTTGATGCGTTCGTGCGGATGGTCAAGGCCAGCGATGCGGCCGAGTACGAGTTCTCGCTGCGAGAGACTCGCACCTGGGACATCATCGAAGATGTTCGTACGCTCCGCAGTGAGCTCGGCATTCTCTACCGGAACGACTTCAATCAGAAGGTCGTCGACAAATTGCTGCGGGATTCCGGGCTTGTCTTTCACCCGCTTTTCCTAGCTACGCCACACATCTTCATCTCCCGGAAGAATCCGCTTGCTGCCCGAAATCGCGTCACCCTTGAGGACCTGGCAGACGTTCCACGACTGACCTTCGATCAGGGAGCGAACAATTCCTTCTACTTCGCCGAGGAGATCCTCTCCACCCTGTCGAGCAAGCAGGAGATCAGGGTCTCCGACCGTGCGACGATCTTCAACCTCATGATCGGCCTCGACGGCTATACGATTTCGACGGGAATCATCAGCGATGACCTCGATCCAGAGATCGTTGCGATTCCGCTCGACGTCGACGAACGAATCGAGATCGGCTGGATCGACCATTCCGGCATTCCGCTCACCAAACAGGCCCGGCGCTACCTCGAGGAAGTTCGGGCCGTAATCTCGGGATTCGATCTCGAGCTGATCGGCTGACTCTGACATTGTTGTCTGCGCCCAAGGCGCTTCTGACGACTTGCGCCCCACGCGCAAGGGTGATTGCTCACGTAACCGTGCCAGGCCCTGCGCTAGAGTAGCCCCTGGCGTCAGCAAGTGATCGCAACGGTGAGATCTGATGCAGGTGGAATGCCAACCTGGAAGATCGAAAGTTGAGGACCGAATATGGCCAGCAGTACGAGTTTGCAGCAGCACTCGAAAAGCGGGGGAGTGGCAAAGACGCTCTGGGTCGTGGTGCTCGTCCTCGGGCTCATCCTGGGCGCAATCGCAGCGATCTTCGGACTCGCGTCGCTCATTCCCGGGCTTGGGTCTCTCAGCACGTTTGCCGCTCGGTTCGCGCCCACAGTGGCGCCGATAGCGGCTCTAGTGGGCCTGATCGTAGTCGGCGTCGGTATCGTGACTGTGCGCAGAAATCGTCGGCGTACCGGAGCCGTCACGACGGTGCTCGGCGGGATCGGTGCGGTCGCGAACATTGCTGTGGTCATCGTTCTCGTCGGCGCCATCACCTCGGCGGGCGGATCGGTCAATTTGTTGACTGCGACGTTCGGGCTCTCCGCAATGGATTCGGAGTCGCCCGATCGCCGGGAGGTGTATGACACGGCAAGCTCGGGGGACGCCCTCTCCCTGTCGATCTACGAGCCGGAGAATGCCCAAGGCTCGACACCGACCATTATGGTCGTCCACGGTGGTGGTTGGATCGCGGGTGAACCAAACGCAGTGAGTTCCGAGCTTCGTACCCTCGCCGACCACGGCTACTTGGTGGTGGCAGTCGAGTACGAACTTGCCACTGAGGAAAACGCGACATGGAATAAGGCCCCCGCGCAGGTTGCGTGCGCGGCGAGCTGGATTCAGTCTCACGCCGACACGCTCGGTGCAGATATGGATCGTCTCGCGTTCTGGGGTGAGAGCTCCGGAGGAAACCTGGTCGCCAACACCGCCGGCGCAGCAGCGGACGGAACCGCTGAGTCGTCGTGCGGTGGAAAGGTTCCCGCTCCAGCTGCGGTTGTCGCCGATTACCCCGCGTTCGATGTGACCGGTCTCTACGAGAACGCTCCTGCAGGCCCGGGCGCGGGCACAGGTTCGCGCATCTTTGCGACAAGCTACACGGGTGGCACACCAGAGGAATTCCCGAAACGCTACGCCACGGCGAATTCCGCCACGCACCTCACTGCAGGCGCCCCACCGACACTCGTGATGACTGCGATGCGTGATGACGTCATCATCCCTAGTGACCAGTTCGCGTGGGTCGACGCTGCCCGCGACCGTGGAGTCGATGTCGAGACGGCGCAGATTCCACTCGCGAACCACGCCTACTCGCAGAAGGCGAAGAACTCCCTCGGCAGCCAGGGACACCTCAGCATCGGAGAGGCCTACCTATCCGAACGACTTCGATAGCGCTGCGGTAGGGGCGAGGCAGCGGCTGCAGAAAGCCACCTCGACGGAACCATTATTCACGATCTGCACTTGCCCGCGATCAATCCGACAAGAACCAGGTGCAAGTGGGGGAGTCCGCCGCGTTCGACTCGATGGCTGAGGCCGGCACATTCATTGTTGAACGTTGATGACACAACGCGGTGCTATCGTGCCGTATGACCACCATCACAGTGAATGGCGTCGAACTCGGAATTGAGAGCTTCGGGCGCGACGAAGATCCCCTCGTGCTGCTCGCGGGCGGAACCACGATGTTGTCGTGGCCCGACTCGCTCTGCGAAAGGGTGGCCGATGGCGGGCGCAGAGTCGTTCGCTACGACCTGCGTGATTCCGGTGCTTCAACCACCGAAGAACCGGAGAACCCGACGTATGACCTGCGAGATCTCGCCGCCGATGCCGCGAACCTCGTCACTGCCCTCGGCGCGGAATCCGCCCACCTCGGCGGGCATGGTGTCGGAGGTATGGTCGCTCAGGTTGCGGCACTCGACCACCCGGGCGTCATATCGGCACTGACACTGGTGAGTACCCGACCGGTCGCGCCCGGACCTGTCGATGATGACCTGCCAGACCATGAACAGTCGGTGATGTCTGAAGTGTTCTCGCAGCCTCAGCCTGATTGGACTAACCGTCGAGACGTAGCCGAGTATGCAGCTGGCAGCGCCGCTGTTCTGGGCAACGATCCCGCCCAGGCTCACGAGATCGCCGCTCGGATCTGGGACCGAACTCCAACATCGGAGGTCTCGGTCCACCAGGCGAATCAGCTGGGCATGGTCTTCTCCCGGATTGAGTGCTCACCACGCTGGCGAGAGCGCCTTGGTGACCTGCGAATTCCCAGTCTGGTCGTTCACGGTCGAGCCGACCCCTTCTTCCCCGTCGGCAATGGCGAAGCGCTTGCCGCAGAGATTCCGGAAGCGCAGCTGCTGATCCACGAGGATATGGGGACGCAGATACCGGAGTTGGCGACCGCCGACATCGCGACCGCCATGCTCCGCCTCTGAACCCGAAAGGAATCTCTTGCGCATACTGCTCCCCGAATCGCTCATCCCCGTCTATCTCAAGGCCACAGGCGCGAATCGTCCGTTCGTAACCGAAGAAGGAGCACGCCGACGCATCGCTGAGCGCCTTCTTCGACCCGTCTCCTACGGTCCGCCTTCTCGCTTGGATGGTGTGCGTGTCAAGCGTCGCCTGCCCGATCCGAACGGGTGGCCGGTCTATGACGTTGAAGCATCGGCTGCTGCCGGCCACAGGGCGTCACCGAAGTCTGTTGTGGTCTACGTCCACGGTGGAGGTTGGGTCAACGAGATCGCCCCTCAGCATTGGACGCTCATCGCCCACATCGTTCGAGAGACGAATCAGCGCGTCATCGTACCGATCTATCCGCTGCTGCCTTTCGGCACCGCCCGTGAGGTCCGCGACGGCGTCGTGGACCTCATTCGCGCAGAACTCGACTTCAATGATCAGGTGCGCCTAGCGGGGGATTCCGCCGGTGGTCAGATTTCGCTTTCTGCGGCACTGCGGCTTCGTGACGAGGGAGTGAAGCTGCCGACCACGACGCTGTTGGCTCCGGCTTTGGACCTGACGTGGAAGAATCCGCAGATCGATGTGGTCCAGCCCTTCGACCCCTGGCTGGGCCGTCCCGGTGGACGCACCTTGGCCGAGGAATGGAGCGGTGAGGACGATCTTGTCGATCCGGTGGTCAGCCCCCTGTTCGGCGACATGGACGGACTCGGACCGCTGACGATCCTCACCGGCACGCGGGACATACTCAATCCCGACGCGCATGTGCTGAGGGACAAAGCCCGTGACGCCGGAGTGCCGGTGGAGTGGCACGAGGGCGAAGGACAGCTACACGTCTATGCCCTCCTGCCGACGAAAGCGGGGGACCAGGGGGCGAGGGCCATTGTGGAGAGCCTGAGACCGAGCACGTGAATCAGCCCAGCCCGAGACCGGGTGTTCAGCCCACCTCGGCGATGCGGGTGTACGGGTACTCAGAATCCCGGTTCTGAAAACTCAATATGCTCGGATTCTTGACCTCACCGTTCTGGATCTCGATCGCCCGGGAGATTGTGGGGACCTGTGTCCACGCATCCGGTCCTTCCATTACTGTGCGCAGATAGGGCAGGAGCGCTTCGCTGATCTCCCACGTCGCCGAGTTCCACAGGTATGACGGAGTGTGATCGACGGCGTAGTAGTTGACGCCTTGACCGACGGTGAACATCGGATTCTCGAACCCGGTGGGCTTTGCCCATTCGAAGCCCATGCCCTCATCGCAGGAAACATCGATGATGAGACTGCCGGGAGCGAACTCTTTCAGATCTTCAGTGCGCAGGTAGGTCATCGGCGCGGAGACGTTTTGGAGCGTGCAGTTGAGGACGATGTCGTGTGAGGCGAGGAAGGTCGGGAGGAGCACGTCGCCAGCGTCCGTGACCACAGTTGACAGGTGGGTCGGACCGTCGCCGGTATTGAGCTGGGTGATGTGCGCGCTGTGAATCGGCGAACCCACGGCCGAGGCCCCTCTTTGCGTGAGGACCTGAATGTCATAGATTCCCTGGGCCTTCAGCGCGGTGACAGCCCCTCGGGCGGTGGCGCCGAACCCGATGACGACAGCACTCATTCGCGGACCATAGTCACCGGTCGAACCGCGAAGGCTCAACGCGTGCTGGACAGAACAGTAGCCGGCGAGTTCGTTGTTCTTGTGGAAGACGTGCAGGCTGAAGTCTCCCTGACGAGTCCAATGGTTCATCGCTTCGAACGCAATAAGTGTGAGCCGACGGTCGATCGCGGTCTGCGCCATGGCCACGTCCTGCACGCAGTGCGGCCAGCCCCACAGAATACGGCCTTCGGGAATCGCCTCGACGTCCGCTGCCTGCGGCTTCGGCAAGAGGACGACCTCAGCGGACTCAATCACTTCGGAGCGTCCCGCGACTCGTCCGACCCGAGACTCGATGTAGCCGGGCTCCAGCTGAAAGTCCTCAGCGTAGCCGCGTTCGACGATCATGCGAGCTCGCACTTCGGGGTGGATGCGATCGAGGTGGTGAGGGTGAATCGGGAGTCGGCGTTCGTTCTCCATCGAGGACCCGGCGAGCAGGCCCAGGGTGAGGAGACCGCTGGTGGGTGTTTCATCATTCGCAGAGGCGGTTGAGTCGGCAGTGGTCATGTGAGCGGTGCCGGTCATCCGGCCTCCCATCGTTGGGGAACCAGAGTCAGCTCCACCTTCGACTATACGCTGGACCCGACGCCCGCCCGCACCGGGCTACTTCGCGGTCAGAGAGCCTGCTGCGTAGGCGGCCTGGCCGACGTGAACGGCAGCGTCGTCGATGATCGACGCCAGCCGTACTCCGCGAGTGACCGGAGGAGTCCAGTTCTCGTCGATCACTTCGCCGAGGTCGGTCTCCGAAAGTTTGCCGACGTAGCGGCCCAGCGCACTGAGCGTGGCTTCCAAATAGTCGACGAGCAGCCGCTGATCATCGACCTTGATCTCAGCCGCCTGCTCGGGCGTGTGCCCGAGACCGACCGCATCGCCTGGTTCTCCCAGCCCGAAGCGATCTCGGAACTTCGTCCACACCTGCTCGTCACCGGTGAGGTCGGAGAGCTGGACATCAACCTCACGCCCGCTGTGCCACAGCAGCCAAGCAATCGAATTGGGATGGCCACCAGGGTGGGCGTTGAGCTGATCGGCGGTGAGGGCTGGCAGATTGTCAGCTGCATCGACAGGACGGTGGGCCAAATCGGTGAGGATCTCAATGCTGTTCATAAGGCCCATTGTGCTCCTCGTCAGCCTTCATGTCATTCGGAGGGGACGTCAGTCCAGCCGTGGCCGTCTGCGGTTCTGCTTGATCTCGGAACGACGTCGTTCGGCCCGGACTCTGCGGCGGCGCGAGTTCCGTGATGGTTTGGTGGCACGGCGTTCCACGGGTGGGGCGAGTACCTCTCGCAGGAGCTCGGCGAGTCGCTGTCTGGCGGCATTGCGATTCCTCAGCTGTGAGCGCTGTCCTTCGGAACTGACTGTCAGCACGGTGCCCGCGAGCCTGGCCGAGAGGCGCTCGAGCACTCGGAAACGCTGCGTTTCGGTCAGCGCGGTGGTCGCGCCGAGGTCGAGGCTGAGTTGAACTTGGGAGTCTGAGGTGTTGACGTGTTGCCCACCGGGTCCGGACGAACGCGAGAACTGCTCCGTGAGATCTCCTGCTGGGACCACGAGTCCGACGGGTATGCCGGGGCCGGCAGGGACTCTCAGGTCATCCACGGAATTGGTATCCTCACATGCCGATCAGCGGCGATTGCCGGTGTTCATGATCTCAGTTTAGAGTTCGAGCTCTTCACGCAGTCGCGGCACAACCTGCTTTTCCGGCCGGATGCCTGACTTATCGGCGTAGAAGGCACGGATGCGATCCATGTCGGCAGCGAAGTCACCGGTGATGTCGATCGTGGGTCCGAGCCCGGTGGTCATCGTGGTCCGATCGACGTAGCCGAGTGTGACCGGCATGCCGGTCTTCTCAGCAATCCGATAGAAACCGGACTTCCAATGGGTATGTCCACCGCGGGTTCCATCCGGGGTGACGACCAGGCCGAAGACCTCGCCGGCATGGACACGTTCGATCACCTCGGTGACGATACGGCTGGGATCGGAACGGTCGACGGGGATGCCGCCGAGCCCGCGCATGATCGGGCCACGCCAGCCTTTGAACAGGCTGTGCTTGCCCAGCCAATGCACCTCGATTCGCTGAGTCCAGGCGATCGAGAGCATGAGGACGAAGTCCCAGTTGGATGTGTGAGGGGCGCCGATGAGCACGGTGGGTCGATTCGGGGCAGGCTGGGTGACCAGCTTCCAGCGGCTGAATGTCCAGAATGCGCGGGCAGCAAGGCGTCGAAGCATAGTGACTACGTTAGAGGACATTGCTCGCCTGAAGTGAATCCGAAGACACCACCAGAGGAGTCAACGAAGTGTCGCCTCTTCGGACGTCTGTTCAGCAGATGATGTGCCTTGGCCACCGCTTCGTCGGTTCGGCCACGGTGCCATCCGGCTCAGGAGCCCATCGCGCAGCACCAAGGTATGGAAGAGGACCGCGCACATATGAGCCGTGAACGCCGCGAAGAGCAGATAGGCGCTCACCGAGTGACCGATGCGCAGCAGACCGAAGAGGCTCGCGTGTTCCGGTGCGATGGGCGGCAGTTGCAGCGGCCCGAGGGACACCGGATCGCCTGCCGCGGACACCATCGCCCAGCCGGTCAAGGGCTGGACCAGCAGCAAGGTATAGAGCAGGAACTCGGAACCCTTTGCCACGAGACGTTCGAAAGGCCCCATCGTGCTCATCGCCGGTGGTGGTCGGTGCAGGAACAGGTTGACGATCCGAATCACGACGAAGATGAGGATCACGATTCCCAGGGGTCTATGGAGAGCCAGCAAGAAGGGGTGGTAGGCCAGCGATGCCATCATCACAGCCGCGATGAAGAGCTGAAGGACGACCATTGCCGCCATGAGCCAATGGAGGATACTCGAGGGCAAAGCGTATTGGGTGTTTGCTCGATTACGCACGACGCACCGCCTCGGCGTCGATCTTGCTCGGGTGGTGAGTTTCGGAGGATCGGCGGGCGAACGACTGGGCGTAGACCGATGACCTGGCCGCAAGAAGCGGGTCGTCCAAGGGCTTGATCCCGTCGGGCAGGATCAGCGGATCGAAATTGATATCGCGCGCATTGCCTGGTGACTCAGTATGAATCGACTTGATCGTCACGGTGCCCGCGTCGATCGTGCGTCGATCATCTGGCCACGGTTTGGTGGCGTCATCCGTTGGGTCTTCTGGGCGACCCAGCGTCAGGACAAGACGCCATTGCAACGGCGTGCTGGCAGCATGGATGAGGTTTTCAAACAGGTAGTCCTCCGACGACTGTTCTCCTGGAGGCTTCTTCGAATCGTCCGGCTCCTGCGGGACAAGCATCCACCTCACCGGCACCGTCTGACCGGCCTCATTCGTGAACCCGAAGGCGTTGAGTCCCCGGTAGGTGGTGTTCTCGAATCCGGATGCCGGTGGATGCTGATGGACGATCTTCATGGCAGCGACCGTCTCAGGATGATCGTCCAGATAAGCCTTGACCAACTTCTGGTCAGGCTTTCCCGTCTTGAGATCTGACTTGGACGCGACCAGACGATCGACGAAATTCTGCGGTGTGCTGTCAAGGAACACAGGGATGCTCACCATCGCCGTGCGCCATTGTTCGCGCTGCGGCAGATCGAACTGCAGACCCAATCCGCGCACGACAGACGCCTTGTCGGGTGCGCACGGCAATCCTCCGGAGAGCGAGAACCGGCCGGTCACAGGATATGTTCCGGACTTGAAGACCGTGGCCCTGGAGATTTCCGCTCCATTTCCGTTACTCGTGAAATAGCCCGTTGCGCTCACCCCCTTTGCGTGATTGCGTCGGAACCCCGCATGGCGGCCGAAGACGTGTTCGAAACGATCGGCGAATCGGGCCGGAGTGAGCTTTTCGGGGGTGAGCACACCGCGAGCGAATCCGAATCCGCCGATGGTCAACGCACCGATTCCGCCGACTGCAGAAATGCCGAGCAGCGCGCTGCGACGGTTGACTGGTGTGGAGGACGGGGGAGGGACGTAGGGTAGGTCTTCGGTCATCTGTTCTCTTCTCCAATCGACGTGAGCGTCTGTGCCTGTGCGCGTTCAACCGTCTTGCGCGCCAGCGCCAGGGACGGATCGATGATCTGCAAGTCGCATTCGAGATGCGTGAGGACGACGGAGATCTCGGTGCACGCTGCGATCGTCACGGTCGGCTGTCCATTGCCGAGGTGCCTCAGAACGGTTTCGACATCGTCGCGCACATGTTGTTCAGCGCATCCGGCTTTGATTCGGTAGATGATGTCCATCAGCAGCTGCTGCATGTCGGGAGAGGGGAGTCTCGGGTGTAAGCCAGCAGCTTTCAGGGCTCGCTGATAGAGACCGGAGGCGATTGCCGCATCAGTGGCGAGCAGCCCGATGGAGCCTCCGTGTCCGGTCTGTGCCTGCACCGCAGCCTCGACTGCTGCATCGATGATGCTGATGAACTCGATGTCCTTGCCGCGTACAGCCGCCGGCATGTAGATGTGAATGGTGTTGCAGGGGACCACGAGGATCTCGGCCCCGCAGCCGATGAGTCGGTCAATTCCCTGCGAGAGCCAAGGAGTAGGGTCAGCCCCTGTGCGATCGAAGGCACGGGACCGATCCGGTACGCTCGGATCTGCCCACAGGGCGACTCGTAGATGTTCTTGATCCCGTGTTGCTGGTGTGGCGCGGACGAGTTTGTCATAGAAGTCGACGGTCGCAGCTGGCCCCATTCCGCCGAGTATTCCGACGGTGCGCCCTCCCACTGTGGGCTCAGGCCGGTACATCGGCGAGTACTGCGTTCGGGTAGGCGTACAGTGCGGGGGAGCCCCCGGTATGGATGAAGAGAAGATTTTGCTCGGGCTCAAACTTGCCTGACTGCACGAGATCGATGAGACCGGCCGCGGTCTTTCCCGTGTAGACCGGATCGAGGAGGATTCCCTCCGTACGGGCGAAGAGTTGGATTGCGGCGGTCATTTCCGGCGTGGGCAGAGAATACCCAGGACCGACATAATCATCACGGACAGTGACCTCGGTGGCGGGAATATCACCGCCACCGCCGCCCAGTATCGATACGGCGTTCGCGAGCCCCAGGATCTTAGCTTCCTGAGCGTGTTTCTCGGCGCGCACGCTGATGCCTGTGATCTGAGTCGTGCTCCCATTTTCGGCGCAGCCTGCCACGAGTCCTGCGTGGGTTCCGCCGGACCCGCTCGAGCACAGAATGTGGTCGAAGGTCAGACCGCTGTCGAAGGACTGCTGCATGATCTCCTGCGCACAGGAGACGTAGCCCAGGGCACCCAGCGCATTGGACCCGCCTCCTGGCACCACATAGGGAGTCCCACCATCTTTACGGACGTTTTCGGCGACGCTGCTCATGGATTCGTCGAGGTCTGTGCCTCCGGGCACGACGGTGATCTGGTCTGCACCGAGGAGTTTGAACAGGAGATTGTTGCCGCTGGCGTCCGGATCGTAGGAACCTTCCACTCTCTCTTCAAGGACCAGTCGGCACCTGAGTCCCTCCTTCACTGCCGCAGCCAGCGTCAGCCGACAGTGATTGGACTGGACCGCGCCGGTGGTGATGATCGTGTCTGAGCCCTTGGCCAGCGCATCGGCGATGAGGAATTCGAGCTTGCGGGTCTTGTTCCCGCCCGATGCCAGCCCGAGCAGGTCATCTCGTTTGACATAGATGCGGGGCCCGCCGAGGTGGCTGCTCAGTCGTGGAAGGAACTCAACGGGAGTGGGTCCTTCCGTATAGCGGCGGCGGGGGAATTGTGAAAGCTGCATCTGCTTCTCCTTATCGGTGTCAGTGCTTTGTGATGCTGGTGGTGTGGGGGCGGACAGTCTGTCTGTTCCACCCGGTCAGGACTGATGTCAGAAGAACGACGAGCAGTCCCCAGGCATAGGGGTTGAGGAAGGCGGCGGCGATGCTGGGAGCCGGGATCCCGTGTTCTGTCGCAGTGGCGAGGACGGTGACGTACCAGACGATGACGGCGTTGTGCCAGGGCAGCATGTAGAACACGGTGTTCGCGCTGCAGTCGAGCAGGTTCGCTGTTCGGGTCGGGGCCAAGCTGTGGCTCAGGCCCAGCGGGCGGGCCAGAGTCGGACCGACCAGAAGAATTGCCGGAGCATTTGAACCGAGCGGAATTGTGAACAGGATCGTCACCGCGATGATCGTCAGCTCGGCGCTGCGGACTCCCTTGGCTGCGCGGGCCTGCAACAGATGGAGGACCTTGCCCATCAGTCCGCTGTCAGTGAGCAGCTGGGCCAGCGCAAGAATGAAGAGCACGAGGATGACGGCCGCACTGACTCCTTGTATTCCGTCTTCGATGAGACCTGTGGAACCGCCCTTCTCCGGTGGGATGGCGAATATCTGGGCTGGATGAAGGAGCCCGGTCGCCAGCCCCAGAGCGATGCCGGTCAGGGTTCCCCATGTGAGCGAGGCGATGATGTGGTGACCGCGGATCGCCAGGACGATGACCAGGGCGAAGGGAATGAGCATAACCAGACCTAGCGGTGTTGAGTCGGCGGTGAACTTCTCAGGCGCTGTGGTTCCTCCGCCACCGAATATTGCGAAGACCACAATGGAGATTCCTGCGGCTGACAGAGCCAATGGCAGGCGCGTTCGGACGACATCGCCCATCCGAGCCTTCTGGGTGTATGCCGAACTGATGGTTGAGTCCGAGACAGGGGCGATATTGTCCCCGAAAGCACCCCCGGCGATGATGGCGATGGCCAGCATTGTGGGGTCAGAGCCCAGGTTGACGCCGGCAGGGTAAAGGACCGGGACCATAGCGATCACGGTCCCCACGCTGGTCCCGGTGCCGGCCGCGAAGATGCAGGCCAAGACGAATGCGAGGACAGTGAATAGGCCGCCATGAACCCCGGTCTCCAACCCGAGCCAGAGCAGTCCTTTGGCAAGGCCGCCGCCGCTGAGGAGGGAGCCGAAGATTCCAGCGAAGATGAATGCTGTGATGATCACCGCACCTGTCTGATCGCTGAGTCCGCGAATGATGGAGTCGGTGAACTTTCGTCTGGTCGTGCTCAGGATGAGACCGACTACGATTGCCGCCCAGCCTCCGACCCAGAACCCGGAGATGGTTGCTCGTTCTTCGAGGGAGAGCCAGACAAGCACACCCACGAACACGAGGGCCGGAACCATCGCGACGATGGGGCCGCCCCGCATCTTCACCTGGACGTTGGTCGACGAATCAGGGGAATTGTCGTCCTGGAAAGCTCCTGCAGACATCGAGTACGCCCTCACGCTCATGGATCAGATTTTTGATTTGATTTAATTCAAAGATACGCGCGAGGAATGGTGGAGTCAATGCTCTGAGCACCATCGGGGTGGGTTATGCGGGAGAGGCGCCGTCGTTCTGGGAAAGGTATTCAGCCAGGGAACGGCTTGCTTCTCTCACATGTCTCCGGGTTGTCTTCTCAGCTTCTTTGGCTGATCCGGCGCGGATTGCTTCGATGATCGCAGCATGCTCGATGAGGGAGGACTGGACGCGTCCGGGAACACGCGAGGAGACATTGTTGCCGATGCGGACTTGACCTAAGAGGTTCTCCGCCAGTGACCGCAATCGATGATTCCCTGAATTACCCCAGATCGTCTGATGGAAGCTGACATCCAGATCTCGATAGGCGGAGATGTCCCCGGCGGCCACCGCGAGACGTTGGCGCTCCAGCAGATCCTCCAGCGTGGTGACGACCTCAGCTCGTTCATCAGACTGGGCGACTCGGCGAGAGGCGACGCTGTCGATGACTTCGCGGATCTCATAGATTTCGAGAATGTCTTCCAGGCTGAGCTTGGGTACGAAATAGCCACGATGTTCCTGGGCAACGAGGAGACCCTGCCGTTCGAGCGCAGCCAGTGCCGTGCGGATCGGTGTCGGTGACAGCCCGATGGCATCGGTGATGGGCGCAACGGTCACACGGCTGCCAGGAGGAAGCTCGCCGGAGAGGATGAGGCCGCGAACGTGGTCATAAGCGACCTCCAGGTAGCTGTTGCCGCGAACCGGAGATGACCCCTCGGGTAGCATTTCCCAACTCCTCCAGTGACAGACCGCCATCGCGCCCAGACTGACGCAACTTCATTCTTCACACCTTAGTGATATTCCAGCCCTCATCTTAATTGGGCAGGCGGGAAGAATTGGTACGTTGGCATCATGGGATTCAATACAGCCATTCTCATTGCCGATTCCGTATTGACTGTCGACACCTTGAAAACGCTCAATCTCGTCCCTGTGGGGGAGCAGATCACCGCCGAGGCTGTTCTGCTCACTCCATCTGACACCCGCGCCTGCGTCGTCAGGGAAGGTGAATCGACGATCATTCTTGACGGGGGAGAGGCGCTCACGACCGCCGCAGACGAGGGCAGACTCGGCATACCGGGCACAGCCCACTTCGCCGCCACTGTTTCAAGTGTCGACTTCAGCGAGTACTCCGTGGTGAGCAACGGCGAAATCGTGCGTCACCTGCGTTACGAAGACGGGGAGACGACGATTGACGACGGCGAACCTGTCCCCGGAGAATCGCGGTGGCTGATCACGGCTGACGACGGCGACGGTGAGACCCGAACGGGCGAACCGGCTGAGGCCGAGGCCGAAGAGAAAGTTGAGGCTGAGGTCGAAGTCGACGGTGACATCCTGATCCAGAAATTTCCAGAGGCGGCCGGGCTGTCCCCAGACCTTGACGTCTTCGCTCTGGTTGGAGCCGCCTACGACGCGTTTGAGGAGCAGGGGGAAACGGCAGACCCCGGTGCCCTCGAAGGCGAAGAGACGGGGGAAGAACACCGCGCGAACCGGCCTGGGTTCTTCGGACGTCTCTTCGGCCGGTGAGGCACGGCGGATACAGCAAAATCGCAGTGCAACCTCGGCGATGGGGGTGTAAGTCCGATTGAGGAGACCTCTGGTTATGGGCGATTCATCGGATCTGCCTCGCATACCGTGCGTGCGCTGCAGTTAAGAGCTCGAACAATTGACGGTGTGAGAACTCGAATCCGGTGCGGAGGGTGATCCGTCGAGCGAAGAGGCCGGTGCGGCCACGTCGCTGGACGGAATCTCGAGTCAGGTAGTAGATGACGTATTTGGGTCCTGGCCTCGGGGTGACAGTGTCGAGAGTGATCCGTTCGATCTCATTCCACGACACGAACGACGCCGGTAGAAGCGTCCCTCGGTGGGACTCCACGAGGCCGGCATTGGACACCACGAGCGCATCTGCCCGGCGGAGGCGATAGCCGATTGCGATCGGAGCCACGACAAGACAGCCGATGATGCCGATGGCGAACGCCCACATCCGCGGATTGAAGGCGAAGAGCACCCAGCTGACATTGCGTTCCACACTGCCTGAGACGATGAGGACCGAGAGGCCGACAAGTACCGCGCCAATCACGAGCGCTATGAACAGAATGACGATGAGTTTCCGGGACGAGGTTCCCACGACGACACTTCGCCCACGATCCATGGCATGCAGGGCAGCAGTGGTGTTCAGGGGCCTCGACATGCCTATGAGAATACCCGTTGTGGAATAAATCGCGGCCATTCGGGGCTGTTCCCAATGACAGTGCCACCAGCACATCGACGAAGGAGGAACACATGTCTGATGCAGACCGCGTAGTCATTCTCGGAGGCCACGGAAAGATCGCGCTCATGGCAGCACCCAAGTTCAAGGAAGCCGGATACTCGGTGGATTCCGTCATCCGCAACCCGGATCAGAGCGCCGACGTCGAGGCAGCGGGCGCACACGCTGTCGTCCTCGACATCGAATCGGCGGATACGGACAAGCTCGCGGAACTCTTCACCGGAGCAAAGGCCGTGGTCTTCTCGGCAGGTGCCGGCGGCGGCAACCCCGATCGCACCCGGGCAGTCGACCTCGAGGCAGCTAAGCGCTCCATCGACGCCAGCGTGCAAGCGGGAGTCGATCGCTATGTCATCGTCTCCTATGCCAGCGCGGGAGTCGACCTCGACCGGGTCGATCCGGACAGCTCGTTCTACCCCTACGTCCAGGCCAAGCACGGAGCCGATGAGCACCTGCGTGCCAGTTCGCTGAACTACACCATCCTCGGGCCGGGGGGTCTGACCCTGGAACCGTCGCAGGGCAGCGTGCTGCTGGCCGATGACTCCGGTGACGTCGACGGCACGACCCCGGATAGTGACACCCGAGTGACCTCACGTGAACTCGTCGCTGATGTCATGACCCATGTCATCGCGAACGATGCCGCGAAGCGAGAGACCGTGAACTTCTACGACGGTGACACCCCGATCGCCGAGGCTGTGAAGTAAGACTTCGCAACACAGACTTCGCGAGACACAGTGGGGAGATCGAACTCAGCGTTCGATCTCCCCACTGTCATTCACAAGATTGTCACGCGCACGACCTTTACGCGCGCGACTGTCGTGCTCTCGACGTTGTCAGCCTCGATCTTTCCTGTTCCAGAGCTGGTGGGTCAGCCCACTCGACGAGCCGACAGTCTCGATCGTGAAGCGGTCCTCGATGCCGCTGATGCCCTCCCACAGAGAAACCCCCGTGCCCAGCGTGATCGGCACGATCGCCACATGCATGAAGTCGATGAGGTCAGTGGCAAGGAACTGGCGAATGGTCGACGGACCACCGCCGATGCGCACGTCAAGGCCGTCCGCGGCGTCGACCGCCTGACTCAGGACCGCCTCGGGGGTGTCATCGACGAAATGAAAGCGCGTCCCATTGGGAAACTCCATCGACTCCCGCGGGTGGTGAGTAAGGACGAAGCACGGAGTCTTGAACGGCGGTTCCTCGCCCCACCAGCCGCGCCACCCATCGTCGGGCCATGGCCCCTGCTGCGGCCCGAACTTCTTCCGACCCATGATCTCGGCGCCGATGCCTTGACCCCACATCGCGAACAGCGCACGATCCAATGTCACGGGCCCATCGACGCCGCCGATCCCCTCGATTCCTCGTCCGTCGAACCAGCCGAACAATGCTTGGGCACCACCGATCGGCTCGTCAAACGTCACATAGTCACCGGCGGAATAGCCGTCGAGTGAGACGAATTGACTGTGGACGCGTGCTCGAACCATGATCACTCCGATGTGATTGTCAGCGATGATTGAGCCAAGCGTAGAGTATAGTGATTGCTGATTGCAACCACTTGGGAGGAAGATTTGCGAAGCGAACCGCGCTCGGGCTGCGCGATCAATGCGGCCGTCGAAGTCCTCGGTGATTCCTGGAGCCTTATCGTGCTCCGCGACATCATGTTCGGCAATCGGCGCCACTTCCGCGAGCTCCTCACGCTCAACGACGAGTCAATCGCCTCGAATATGCTCTCCAGCCGCCTGAAGAAGCTGGTCGACGAAGGCCTGCTGACCCGGGCCGACACGATTCGCGGCCAAAAGGCCGCCTATTCCCTCACCGAGGCGGGGATCCAAGTCGTGCCGGTCATGGTCGCACTCGGTGCCTGGGGGATGAACCACCGCCCGACCTCTCCCGAGCTGACCGTGCGCGCCCGAATTCTCGCTGAGTCGCCAGAGCTGGTCGATGATCTCATGGACGAACTGCGCGAGGCCCACCTCGGCGTTGCGCTGCCTGAGTCTCCTCGTCCACGGGCCTCGGAGCGTCTGCAGGCCGAGTTTGAGGCTGCTCTCCGAAGGCCGTGATCAAGGGGTTGATTCGGCGCGGCGCCTCGCAAGCGTCACTTGAGGTGAGAGTCGGGCGGTGTGCGGCGAGGGGGCAGTGCGAGGTGATCCAAATGGCTGTGAGCGATGATCGAGACGATCTCGATCAGCTTGCCGTCAGCGACCGTGCATGCCATGAGTCCAATTGTGCGGCCGCTGGCAGTCGATACCAGGATGCCGGGTTCACCGTTGACGCCGACCCGACGAGCCTCAATCTTCTCCGGATCCCCACGCCTGACTGCGGCCAGCACGTCGTTTGCCCCCAGCTGAACCGCGTGGCCATGGGCTGTGCAGCGATGCCAGGTGACGTTTGGATCGAGAACATGCAGCAGGGCGTCGAAGTCACCCTCTCGGGCAGCTGTGAGGAATGCATCGACGGTCGCGCGCCTCTGCGTCAGGTCCCCACTGGGGGCAGGAACATCTTTGACCTTGCGGCGAGCACGGCTGGCCGCCATCTTCGCAGCCGCACTTGAGCGACCGATGACCGTGGAGATTTCCGCGAACGGAACTGCGAACAGGTCGTGAAGGACGAAAGCGAAACGCTCTTCTGGCTGCAGTGAATCGAGCACAATCATCATCGCGGGGCCAAGTAAGTCCGTCTGGATTGCGATATTTTCCGGGTCGTCCTCGTCGTCAGTGATTGCGGCGTCGGATATCCAAGAATCAAGAGACGATTCGCCGCGAGACGTGCGACGGCGCAGAACATCGAGACAGATGCGTCCGACGACCCTGGTGAGCCAGGCGCCGAGGTTGTCGATGTCCTCAGGGTCTTGTCTGTCCAGTCGGATCCACGCCTCCTGCACGGCATCCTCCGCGTCGGTGCCCGATCCGAGCACCTTCGCTGCGACTGCGGTGAGCCGCGGTCGATGGGTTTCGAAGTCCGAGGTCGGGAGAGATTCCTCGATGGCTGTTACCTTTCTGCGCCGCGCTGCGTCATCAGGGTGAAGGCCCGAACGGGCACATACGAACACGAAGGAACGTGATGATGAATATCGTACTGTGGATTCTCGCTGACGTGCTGGCGATCGCATTCGGAATCGGCGGAGCCGCTCAGATCACTCTCACCAAGGAACGCTACCGTTCGCTGGCTCACAGCCAGCACTGGGTCGATGACTTCGGTTCGGGGCACGTCAAGGCGATCGGAACGATCAAGATCGTCGGCGTGATCGGTCTTATCGTGCCTCCAGTTGTCGGCATTCTCCCCATTCTGTCGCCACTGGCCGCATGTGGGTTGATGCTGGTGATGGCAGGGGCGGCAACGACGAGATTCCGGCGCAGCGAATGGGGCCTGATGACCGGCGACACGATCTATCTGCTGAGCTTCGCATTCCTCGCCTGGGGCCGATTCTCATTGGCACCATTTGGTATGTGAGTGCGAAGAAGGTCTTGTCGGGACTGGGGGGTGTGTGCTTCCATGGAGTAAGTGGTTGCGAAATGCAATTACTTTTACAATCAAATGTACTCACCGATCTCAAAGGAGCGATCATGTTCACCGGACTGATGGCCAGCATCACCGTCAAGGATCAGGACCAGGCGCGGGACTGGTATACGAAGGTCTTCGAGCGCGAACCCGACGCCACTCCCATGCGCGGACTGCTCGAATGGCATTTCGGAAGCGAATTCGGGATCCAGGTCTGGGCCGAGCCACAGCGTGCTGGATGCTCGACCGCTGTCATCGGTGAGTCGGACCTCGACGCGCGTGCCGCCCGACTGGCAGCCGCTGGCATCGACCATGGCGGACCGCAGCCGGGCGGAGGTCAGCGGATTCTGCAGATCGCTGACCCCGACGGCAATCGAATCGTCTTCTCAGGTAAGTGAGGCAGGGGCTCTGATGAATCCCACGACCGACACCATACGACTGAGTACAGAGATCACACGTCCCCGTGGGGACGTGTGGGCGGCCTTCGTCGACACCGAGGCCAGGCAGCAGTGGAGCGCACCAGCCGGGGAGAGGCTCATCTACGACCGTGATGACTTCCGGTCCGGAGGCAGTGCGGAATATCGGTGCGGAAGCCCCGAAGCGCTCGAGTTCAGTGCGGCCGTCGACTACATCCACGTCGCAGAGGAGGAGTTCGCCGTTCACACCGACACGGTGTGGCACGGGACCGAACTCCTCGCCACGGGCATGATCACCTGGTCCTTCGCCGACGTCCCCGTGGGGACGTCAGTGACGATCGTGAATCAGGTGGTGTCCTTCGTCGGTGCCGACATGATCGATGGCAGCCGGAAGGGTCACCGAATCGCCCTTGAACAGCTAGGCGCCTTCCTCGCCGGTCCAGGGCAGGTCGGCTCCAGCGCGACTGACGGTGATGGCCGCTCGACGTGAGGCATTCTCGCCGAGGCGAGTGAGCGCGACCTCATCCAGGTCCCGAAGCTGTGGACTTGTGCCGTACAGATCGTGGACCAGGGAGGTCATGAAGGTGTCTCCGGCCCCGATCGTGTCACTGACCAGCACAGTTCCTGTCGGAACACTCACCCTCGCCGAGGCGGTCGAGAGGATCGAGGCTTCCGCTCCGCAGGTGAGTGCGACCAGTTTGGCTCCAAGGTGAAGGATCTGGTCGATCTGAGCATCAGCGCTCTGACCGGGATAGAGCCAATTCGCGTCGACATCGCTGAGTTTGACGACATCAACCCGTGAGGCGAGGGACTCGAACCGAGCCAGTCCGTGCTCATGGTCTCCGATGATGGAGGGGCGGATATTGGGGTCGAAGCTCAGGAGTGCTGAGGAATCTCGTCCAGCCTGGAGCAGAGAATCGACGGCGCCGGCGCCGGGGGAGAGGAATGCTGCAATCGAACCGACATGGATTGCCGCCCAGTCGCCGTTGTCGACCAGTGACGCGTCGGGGTCCCAGCGCAGCGAGAATTCGTATTCGGCTGAGCCATCTCGTGACAGCAATGCTCGTGCCGTCGAGGTCGAGCCAGTCGGGCGAGCATGCACCCGAACGTTCGACTTCCGCAGGTGAGCCAGCAGGAAACCGCCGTGAAAGTCGTCTCCGACATCGGTGAGCAGCTCAACATCGTCGCCGAGGCGACCCAGGCCGAGAGCGACATTCGCCGGAGCCCCGCCCGGGGAATAGCGATCCGGTGTTCCGGCCGAGCTGACGATGTCGATGAGGGCCTCACCGATGACAAGAATGCTCATGGGGTCGATTCTATGCGCACGAGACTGTTCGGGTGTCTCATCAGCACGAATAGTACATTTTTAGTTCACCGGTCAGTTGTGCTGTCAGTTCATGTCAGTGGCGTCTGGAATCGTTGCCGCATGGACAAAGACACCATGGAATCAGAAGTCAGAACGATCGTCGATGCCGCCTCAGCTCGCATCCTCACACCGCGGGAGGGGGAATGCTTGGTCTGCTACGTCTTCCGCCAGCTGGGAGAATTCGGCTGCGACGGCACTCATCGGTTCGCCCAGACCTTTCGGGACCGAACGGCTCCTCGAGCCACTGCCCTGATAGAACGTTTGGGAAGCATGGGTGCCTGCTGCTGTGACTGCGAGGTATTCAACAACGCCTACACCTTCTCAGAACGCCCGTGGATCACCGGGGCATCATTCGGTGCAGACATCGGCACCGGGTTCGAATCCCATGAGCCGGTCGACCTACGTGAGGAGTTCGGCATCAACGAGCCTCCTGCAAAGATCTTCTATCTGTGCTGCCAGTTCGTACGTCGAGGCTCGACACAGCCGTGCCCGAACTGGGTGCGAATGAGTCGGTGGTGAGACACAGTGACATGAGATTCCGGCAGAATAGGGCACATGCCTCCACGCCTGCCGCTGTTCCTTGACTGTGATCCCGGAATCGACGACGCCATCGCCCTCGGATATCTGCTGTGCCAAGACGATGTCGATATCATCGGCATCGCAGCCTCAGGCGGCAATGTCTCCACCGCGCAGGTCAGCGTCAATGCTCAAGGCTGGCTTGAACTTGCAGGGCGTACGGACATCCCCATCCACCCGGGAAGCGAGTTCCCCACAGCTTGGTCTGCCGGCGACCTCGCCCGAGATCCTGTCGAAATGTCCCCGACAGAACCCGAATACGCCGACCTCACTCACGGCCCCACCGGGACCGGTTACGCGCACCTTCCCACCCCAACGACCGCGGCCAGCCCCACCAGTGCTGCGCAGGCATGGGTCGACGCAGCACGTGCCCACCCCGGAGAGCTCATCGGTGTCGTCATCGGACCGTCGACAAACCTGGCCCTCGCCCTTGCTATCGAGCCGGAACTTCCCCGCCTGATGGGGCGGCTCTTCATCATGGGCGGCGCCTTCAACTATCGCGGGAACACTCACCCGACCACCGAATGGAACGTCACCTTCGATCCCGAAGCGACGGCGACTGTCATCGCCGCCTTCGATCACGCCCACAGTCAGGGCACTCTTCGGGCCCTACCGGTCATCGCCCCCATCGAAGCCACCGAGGCGCTTGAGATGACGCCCGCACGGTTGAGAACAATCCTCGACAGAGCTCCGTCACTCCACGAGAGGGCAGGAGAGCCATCAACTGCTGGTGAGACATGGGATGCCTGGCTGGCCCAGATGGCAGAAGCCCTGCGTTTCTACTTCGAATTCCACGAATGGGACGGACTGGGATACATCGCACACATCCATGACCCCTTCGTCCTTGCCTGCGCACTCGAGTGGGCACGCAGAGACTCCGGCAGACCCACCTCGGCGGGCAAGGAAGAGCCCATTGCGAACGGAACCCGAGGCACACTGCCCTGGGCGAGCACGATCTGTGCGCCCGTCGACGTCGAACTCACCGGTAAACTCACACGTGGCGAAACCGTCGCCGATTGGCTGGGACGGTGGGGGAAGGGCGTCAACGCCGAGATCATCCGCACGATCGATGCGCAGACCTTCCTCGACCACCTCGGCGAAACACTGAGCAAAGGACCCCAACATGACTATGACGCCCAAGCAGTCTGGGCAGGGGCCGACACACACCGTCGGTCCCGCACAAACCCAGAGCGATAAGAGCTTCAAGAGCCACACACTGCCTCTCACCCTGACGTTTCTCGGTACGATCGTCATCCTCGGCACTTACCTCGCCGTCATTCTGACGCAGCCGGCCAACCTCGGCACTGACCTGGGCCACACGACACTATGGGTCATGCTCGGCTACCTCGCCGGGGGAGTCCTCCTTGCGGCCGGCACACTCCCGCTCATTCCACGCAGCATCCTCGCCCTCATTCCCGTGGCCATCGCCGCCAATATCGTCATCGGCCAGGTCGTCGGGACCATCACCCCCATTCCGCTTTACCTCGATTCGATCGGGACCGTGATGATCGGCGTCCTCGCCGGTCCCGCAGCCGGAGCATTCACCGGCATCATCTCGAACCTCATCTGGGGTGTGACTCTGAGCCCCAGCGTCATCGCCTTCAGCTCTGGTGCGGCTTTCATCGGTGCGGCCGCCGGCTGGGCTGCGCGTCTCGGCGCCTTCCGCACCCCCTGGTTCGCCGTCATCGCGGGTGCGTTGGCAGGAATCCCTGCCGGAGCTCTCGGCGCACCCGTGGCCGCCTACGTCTTCGGCGGCGGCCTCGGCTCGGGCACCGGCGGCGTCGTCGCCGTCCTGCAGGCCGCGGGTCTGGAGATGCTCAATGCGACCTTGGCGCAGAGCCTGTTCTCCGACATCATCGACAAGGCGCTCATCTTCGCCCTGGCCTACGTCGTCGTGCGCACACTGCCCCGCCGGATCCGTGATCGCTATCCGTTCACCGACCACAGCCGCGCGCGCAGCTCCCGAGCAGCGGTGCGGGTCGGCTGAATGACCGCGACTGTTCTCCACCGGGAACAGCAGGCCACCCGCCGTTGGCATCCAGCCACAGAGATCATCGTCCTCGCATGCGCTCTGCTGCTCGTCTTCGGCATCCCATCCCCGGTCGTACCCATCACCATCATCGGCGCCACGCTCAGCACCGCGACGATCTCACCGACAGTGAGGCTGCGTACCTGGGTGATCGGCGTCGGTGTGGTGTGTCTGCCCACGCTGCTCGTCCTCGGCGTCGTCCAGGGCCTCTTCTACCCCGGCGCCGAGGTGAGCGTGCTGTGGCAGTTGGGACCTGCCAGGCTCACCGTCGAAGGGCTCGCCATTGCCGTGCAGATCTGGATGCGGGTCGCTGCGCTCGTGTCCCTGTGCGCGCTCTTCGGCCTCGGCGCCGACTCGGCACGCCTGTTCGACGGGCTGCGGGCACTTCGGCTGCCGACCTCAGTGGCCTATATCTGTGCCTCGACGATCGGCCTGATCCCTCTCATCCGTGCCCGTACTCAGCAGATCGTGGAGGCGCGCGCCAGTCACGGCTGGGATGTCAGCAGCTGGAGGGTCCGCACGAGCTTGATCCCGGGCATCGTCACCGGCCTCTTCACCTCTGTGCTCATCGAGGTCGAACAGCGCCACGAGGTACTCGAACAACGAGGCCTTGTTGAGTCGACAGCAACGACATCACTGCAGGACCACAGTGACGGGCCGGGTCAACGGATCCTGCGCCGAGGCGCCCCCATCATCACCGTCATCCTCGTCGCGTGCTCCGTGGCTGGTGTCCTGCCCCTTCCCACCGCCGACCAGCTGATCGGAGGTGTCTGAAACGGTGGTTCTCGAACTGATCGGGGCAGGCTTCACCTACCGGGGCAGCACCCGGCCGGCGCTGACGAACATCGACCTCCGTCTGGAGCCGGGTCAGATGCATGCGATCCTCGGGCCAGTGGGCGCCGGCGCCTCGACATTGGTTCGACTGATCACAGGACTGCTGGGTGAGCGCGGAACCAGTGTCGGGCGGGTGCTCCTGGAGGGGACTGCGATGATGCTCGGTGATGATCCGGAGGCTCAGCTGAGCGGAATGACGAGCCTCGTCGGCGATGAGGTGCAGCTGTCGGGGCGGCTGCACGGCGGCGAGAGAGCACAGGTCGAGAAGCGTGCGCGGGAAACCTTGGACTCTCTGGGCATCGGCGACCTGTGGGGACGACGACTCGAGGCCCTGTCCGGTGGCCAGAGGCAGCTCGTGGCTCTGTCTGGGCTGCTCAGCCAGCGACCGGCGCTGCTGGCCCTCGACCAACCCTCACTGTCCTTGGATCCGGACACTCGACGTCGTCTTGGCCGTGTGCTGCAGGACTACTGCGCCTCCGGAGGTACGGTACTCATCACCGCTCATCAACTCGACGAAGTCACTGCCGCGTGCCGTGATTTCAGCGTTCTGGCATCAGGACGCCTACATGCGAGACAACGACGATTGACTGTCCAGGACTGCGAACACGAGGGAATCTGGGACACACGAGACCAGGTGGCACCACCAGCACAGGAACCACCTGAACCAAGCGAATACCGCGAGCAGGATCGTGTCGAACAAGCTGAGTCATCAGCACCAATCGCTGCTGCGCTCTGCGCGCGAGGACTGACGGTCGCCCGAGCCGGCACCGCCGTCCTCGACCACGTGGACCTCGATGTCGCAATCGGTGAGATCGTGACGATCATGGGTCCCAACGGTGCAGGAAAGTCGACCCTCCTGCGCAGTTTGGCCGGTCTCCTCGAGCGTGGCGCCCACATCACGGGCACGATCACGGTCGATGACGACGGGAGGGTGCTCAGCCTCGGCGACGCCCCAGCACATCAGCGAGCCGTCCACCTCGGGTGGGTGGGGCAAGATCCAGGCAGCCAGCTCTCGGCTGCCACCGTGCGTGAGGAACTCACACGCTCGGCCCCGTTGCCCGCCCACAGGCGCCGAGACAGGGCGGTCGTCAGAGCCCAGCGGCGGGCGGCGGTCGCCTCGGCAATGGTGCAGGCAAAGCTGGAAACTGAAAGCGAGACTCATCCCTACGATCTGAGCATCGACCTCCGCAAGGACCTGGTGATGGCCTCGGCCCTCATCGTGGGCTCTCGGATACTCCTCCTCGACGAGCCGACGTTAGGAAGAGACCACCAGGCCATCGGCCGACTGAACAAGTTCATCCACGATTTCATTCGCCGAGGCGGGTCCGTCCTGGCTGCCACCCACGACCGACGATGGGCTGCGGAAACCGCCGATCGCATCCTGTCAGTGGACAGCGGCCGACTCTATGAGGACCGGTAGACAGGTGACGGGCCCGGGTGAGGATGAGGCGGCTGACTCCTCTGTGATTCGAAGGCCGACGCGGTTCGGAGGTTGAAGCGGTGTCCGGCGCTGCGTTCAGAAGTCGTATGTGGAGTCCGTAGTCGGGACTTCGGGGCCGCGGATCTTCTGCAGGTGGAGGTGTCTGATCAGGCGGATGACCGGACGGATGAGCATCTCTACGCTGCCGAGGACGAACAGGCAGGTGCCGGTGAAGACCCATTCGTCGGAGAAGAACATGAAGCTGCCGATGAGGAACCAGATGCCGATGAGGACATCGTTGACGATGCTCAGCACTTGATATCGCTGGCGGATGATCAGTTCTTCGGGTCCGATGCGGATCGTCAGGTTGTTGTTGCCTTCTGTCATATCGTCCTCCTGGGCAGAACTCGGGTGGGCTCGTCTCGCTGGCGAGTAGCCCTGGATCCTCCTATAGCTGATGCTAAGCGTCGTCCGTGTCGCTTGACCAGGACTCATGCCGATGAGTCTGTCGCGTCAGTGCCGCATCGTAGCGTGGGGTCATGGATAAGAACGTGAATTCGTTTGATGCACTGTATGCTGAAGCCGGCAGCCACAGATCCGTGAAGCCATGGGATGAACTGCTGGGCTTCGTCCGCCGATTTCCGCAGATCGCGGCGTTCAACGCAGCACTCATCGCACAGCAGAATGCCGGAGCGATCTTCGTCGAAACGGAGCATGCCTGGCAGCAGAAGTACGGCAGGCTGCTCACTGATGGAGCAGTGGCGCTGATCGTGCTCCACCCCTTCGCCCCCGTGCGCTTCGTCTACGATGTCGAAGACACCCACGGCCCACCGGTTCCCGACTCTGTGATCAACCCGTTCAAGGCGGTCGGTGCACCGACCTGGGACGGGCATCGTCTCGTCATGGATGTCCTGCACCGTCAGGGTTTGGATCTGCCCGGGCTTCCGAAGACGCAGAGTCCTACGGTGATGTTGGGGCATGTCCTCTCTGAGCTTGCGCTGATCTATGCCGGCCACCGTGGAGAATTCCCGAAGCTGGGAATATCCGCCAGCGAAACTGACATCGACGGACGGCAGGTCCGCTTCGAAGCAGAATGCATCACCTGGCTGATCGCTGGAAGACTCGGTCTGAAGATGGCGGCAACCGGATCGTTGAAGGGGTATCTCAAACACGGTGAGCTGCTGCCTCCACTGTCCCGGGATCGTGTTCTGCACGCGGTGAACGCCGTTGAGAAGCTCTTCGGCGGAGCGCTGCGTTTCGGGCAGATGGTTCGCGAAGATGTGCCGAGCCTGTTTCCACTGACCGAAGAATGGTCACTCTCGTCTCAGTAAAGAGCATCTGGTGGGCGCATCCGGGTGCCGACAATCGGTGCAGATTCTGCAGGCCGGTTGCCGCATATGTCTGGTCAACGCGTCCTCGGAGGCGCAGAATGCCTATATGTCGACATCTCCGAACCGATGGACCAAGGCCACTGTCTATCCGGACATGTGGGTCGATCCCGAGGACGATCCGCGCAATACCGACGGCAGGAGTCCCGATGGTGAGGCCGAGACGCAGCTCGAGTTCATCCGTGACTACCGTTCCACCCTGAGAATGAAGTGCGAAGGGCTCGACGCTGAGCAGCTGGCGATGCGGTCTGTCCCACCGTCAACGATGTCGCTGCTCGGGCTGCTCAGACACATGGTCGAAGTCGAACGCGACTGGTGCAACTGGATCACTGAGGACGAGACACGACCTTCACTCTACGGTGGCCTGGATGCGGCCTTCAGCACCTCGGGCGCAGATGCGGACATGCTGGCGAGGACCTGGTCAGACCTCGCAGCCGAGCAGGCGACCACCGACGCCGAGGTCGCGAAGCACGACGACCTGGGCACCCGCCTCGGCGAATCACAGATTGCGGTACGGGAGCTCCAGATCCACCGAATCGAAGAATACGCCAGGCATTGCGGACATGCGGACCTGCTGCGTGAGTGCATCGACGGAAGAACCGGGCAGTGACGAGACCACAAGGGCAGGTATCCTTGATCGAACTATCTCAATGAGGAGACGCCATGAGTCGCGCAGTTCAGATCACCTTCGATTGTCATGACCCGATCGGGCAGGCCACCTTCTGGGCTGAGGTGCTCGGATATGTTGTGCCCGGCCCGCCGGGAGTCAAGCTTGAAGTCGGTGACGATCCTTTTGCCGCGTGGAAGGATTTCATCGCCGGAATGGGCATCGACATGAAACCGGAAGACTTCCGAGCCGCGATCGAAGATCCACAGGGACGTGGCCCCCGTGTGTTCTTCCAAATCGTGCCCGAGGGCAAAACCGTCAAGAACAGGGTCCATCTCGATGTCCGTGCGGCTCCCGGGCTGCAGAACCACGAACGGATGCAGGCGCTGGAAGACGAATGTCAGCGCCTGCTGGAGCTTGGTGCTCAACGACTCGAACGGGTTGACCCCAACCCGCCGATGGAGACTGGGTTCATCGTCATGGCCGACCCCGAGGGCAACGAGTTCTGTCTGGACTGACTAGGCCTCTCACCAGCATGAGAATCCTCTTAGCAAGGGGGCGGAAAGCCTCGCCCGTTGTTACGGTGGCGGTATGAAGACTCAGAGATTGGCCACACGGGCCGCTGCAGGGACCATGATTCTCGCTTTCGCCCTCGCCGGTTGCTCCGGCGGAGAATCGGACGCCGATCAGGCATCAGGAGGTGAGGGCCAGGCTGCAGAGACAGCAGGGGCCCAGGAAGAGGCCGGCGACGGCGCTGAGGAGTCGGAGACAGAGAATTCGACCCCCGAAGATTCGTCTGCTTCTGCATCCGCCGGGCTGCCCCGGGATGCTGATCTGAGCAAGGAGTCGCCATCTGTGACTCCCGAAGACGCCATCTCCACAGCGAAGGAAGAAGCCAAGGACGGTGACGTCCACGCCATCGAACTCGACTTCGATGATCGCGACGAAGCATGGCAGTACGAGGTGAAGATCATTGACGGCACCACTGACTTCGACGTGGAGATCGATGCTGAGACCGGCGACGTCGTCGACGTGGAGAAGGACTCCACGGACGACAAGGAGAAGGCGGTCGACCTCAACGATCCGATGACCTTCGATGAGGCGCTCAAGCTGGCCCAGGAGAAGGCCTCAGGTCGACTCGACGGGTGGAAGCTGGACTCGGACGACGATCGCATCGAATACCAGTTCGATTTCGATGACAAGGACGAGGAGATCGAGGTCTCCGTCGACGTCGAATCGAAGAAGGTCTCTGTCGACGACTGACCGCGGTGACGGTTGGCCGCGGTGACGTGCCGACATGGAGAACGGGCGAGCTGATCGAAGCCCAGTGCCCTATATCGGTATGACCGCATCGCGGCGTAGGCTGGCCTCATGCCTATGAACCCCGTTGCTTCGCCACGGCAGGCAGGTCGTCTCGACGTCATTGCCGGCCCCATGTTCTCCGGAAAGTCCGAGGAGCTCATGCGCAGGGTCCGGCGGGCAAAGATCGCCGGGGTCAATGTCCTCGTACTCAGCCACTCCCTTGATACCCGTTCCACACTATCGGCGATCACCTCGCATACCGGGGTCAACATTCCCGCCGTGCCCATCGGCGACGTCGAGTCCCTCGCGGAGGTCGCCCACGCCGAAGACTACGATCTGATCGCCATCGACGAAGCGCAGTTCTTCGGCCCTGATCTCGTGGCGACCGTATTCGAACTGGTCGAACACGGTGCCACCGTCATTGTCGAAGGGCTGTGTGTGACGTTCGACGGTGATCCCTTCGAACCGATGCCGACGTTCATGGCCGTGGCCGAAGACGTCCTCAAGCTGACTGCAGTGTGCACAATCTGCGGCAGAGATGCGGTCTTCCACCAGCGTGTGGGTACTCCCGGGCGCACGGATGACGAGCCGGATGCTCCTGCCACAGACATCGCTGCCAGCCACGTCGGCGGTCTTGAAGCCTATGTCGCACGCTGCCGGGAGCACTTCGCTCCACCACACTAGAAACGACGCCCCAAGCCCGTGCCATGGTCGGCACGCTTGGGCCGGACTCCGCGATGTGACGCCTGATCTGTACGCCTGGTCAGGCCTCGATGCTCTCCCACACCTGCCGCCAGATTCGCGCCAGATCAGGCACCTGGTAGTGGGCGTTGAGGCCGCTGGGCTGGGGTACGACGTGAAGCGGAATGTCCACGGGCCACCCCTCGATGAGTGACGAGTCCTGTAAGCCGAGTTGGGTCTTGGGCTGTGAGTACCCGATTCGGAACGAGGTGATTCCTGCGATCGCGACCACCTTGGGGCGGATATCGTCGAGTCGGCGAACCAATCGGGCCGCCCCGTCGCGCAGTTCCTGATTGTCCAGTTCATCGGCTCTGGCGGTGGCCCGACCGACGAGGTTGGTGATCCCGATGCCCCGGGCCAACAGCTGTGCTTCGTCTTCGGCGGCAAGGCCCAGTGAGGCATCGACGAGGTGATCGGTCAGCCCCGCCTGATGCAGTGAGGGCCAGAAGCGGTTGCCCGGTCTGGCAAAGGGCGCATTGACCGCGGCGGTCCACAGTCCAGGGTTGATTCCCACGATGAGCATCGACAGCTCTCCCGGACGCCTGGGCAGAACATCATCGATGGCATCGGGATTATCAGTGGCGAACTCTGCGAGGTCGTCCTTCGTCGGCTTACGTCCGCCCAGCGGCGAAGGTCGGCGGGAGCTGATGAAACTTTCCTCAATCACAGTCTCCACAGTACCGTCGAGTCAGAACGGGTTCCTCAGTGCCCGTCGATCCACGAACACCAGGGGATCTATGACGAAGGATCATCAGTTCGCGCCCCATGACCATGTGCGACCGCAGGCGGGTGAATCAGCGCCCTTCCACTTTGAGAACCGGTGGAGGGTCAACGCCTCTGTCAGGGATGTGTGGTCAGTGCTCTGCGACATCGAAGCGTGGCCGCAATGGTGGCCCGGCCTGCCCGTGGCCGTGCCCATCGACGACACGATCGCACCCGGAAGCCGAGCCGATATCCAGGTCAACAGCCCGATCGGTATGACATTGAGCTTCAGCATCGAACTTCACGACGCCGAGGCACCGAACTTCGTGACGTTCTCCGCCGCCGGAGATCTGAGGGGGAGCGGAGCATGGTCACTGCAGCAGACCGGTCCCATCACCACGATCAGCTCTGTGTGGTGCGTGAACACCCGGCGCCGATCAATTCGGCTGCTGCGACCCGTGGCGTCGTCGATGCACTCACGAGTGATGAGAGCCGGACACCGCGGGCTGGCCAGCCGCCTGAACCGTCTCGCATCCTGACGTCGACCAGGCGTCGATGCCGCCCAACAGCGAGCGCAGACGCACGGCCCCCGGCGCACCATCCTTGAGCAGCGCCACGGCCTGAGCCGACCGTGCCCCCGACTTGCAGTGGACGACGATTTCATGAGGCGGATGAGCAGCCACGGCTTCCACCGCTTTCCACCCCTCGACCTGCAGCACGCTCAGCGGCAGGTGGACGGAACCGGGAATGGCCGAGATCTGCCGTTCCCACCCGTCGCGCACATCAATGAGGAGGATGGGGGAGGACTCGGCCCGATACTCCTCAACGCTGACCTCATCGCCCCGTCCTGAGCCCAGACCTTCGGCACCGGGCCCATTCGCATCCTGGCCAATGGATCTCTGGTCGGCAGCGGCGCAGGCCACCGTCACCTCGGCGAGATCGGTGACTGGCCGGCGATCAGGATCAGGTGAGAACCGAAGCGTGGAATAGTCGGACTCCAACGCGTCATAGCGCAGCAGGCGACCGATCAGCGGTGTGCCGATGCCGCAGATGAGTTTCACGGCCTCCGTGGCCATAGCGGAGCCGACGGTGCCGCACAGAACCCCGAGCACACCACCCTCGGCACAGTTGGGCACCGAATCGGGCTCGGGAATGTCGGGAAACAGGTCACGCAGCATCGGCCCATGCCCGGGGACGAACGTGCTCACCTGACCTGCGAAGCGAAATATCGTGCCCCAGACCAGCGGGGTGCCGGTGAGTTCGGCGGCATCATTGGACAGGTAGCGGGTCGCGAAATTGTCGGCCCCGTCGAGGACGACATCATGGGAGTGAAACAACTCAAGTGCATTGTCAGGACTCAACCGTTCGCAGATCGCGGTGACCGCAAGCTCCGGATCGAGACGAAGCAGGGCATCACGAGCGGAATCGACCTTGGCCCGGCCGATATCGGCATCGCGGTGGAGGACCTGGCGCTGCAGATTCGAGGCCTCGACCACATCGTCGTCGATGATCGTGATCGACCCGAGCCCCGCCGCGGCCAGGTAGTGCAGGACCGGTGCTCCCAGCCCGCCCGCACCGATGACCAGCGCCGAGGCGGCCCGCAGCCGCCCTTGCCCCTCGACGCCGATCCCCGGCAGGCTCAGATGCCTGGCATAGCGTTCGAGTTCCCGTGGGCTCAGAGAATCGGTCGGTGCGACCAATGGGCCCGGATTGCGCGCGGTACTCATACCGGAGTCACCATCCCCTCGAACGTGGACGAGGCCATAGCCAACGGTCGCTTCGGAATCCGGCCGGCATGGGCGGCCAGATGACCGGACTCAACGGCCAGGGACATCGCTCGGGCCATGGCTGTCGCATCATGTGCCCGAGTCACGGCCGATGCCAGCAGGACCGCGGTGCAGCCCAGCTCCATCGCCAGAGCCGCATCGGAGGCAGTGCCGATACCGGCATCAAGGATCACCGGCACCTGGGCGCGGTTGACGATCGTCTCGATGTTGTGAGGATTGAGGATGCCCAGTCCGCTGCCGATCGGAGCCCCGGCTGGCATGACCACAGCGACACCGGCGTCCTCGAGCCTCTTGGCCAGCGCCGGATCATCGTTCGTGTAGGCGAAGACCGTGAAGTCGTCGAGGACGAGTTCCTCCGCGGCCCTGAACAGCTCAACAGGATCCGGCAGCAGAGTCTCCTCATCGGCGATGACCTCGAGCTTCACCCAGTTCGTCTCGAGAGCCTCCCGGGCCAGTTGGGCAGTCAGCACAGCATCACGGGCCGTATAGCATCCGGCGGTGTTGGGCAGGATGCGGATGCCCATACGGTTGAGCAGGGCGAACACCGAGTCCCGGGCCGTCCCGTCATAGCGGCGCAGCGCCACAGTAGTCAGTTCGGTGCCCGAGGCTTCCAGAGCCTGTTCGAGGATGCTCAGTGAACTGGCACCACCGGTGCCCATGACCAGTCGGGAGTTCAGGGTCACCTCGTCGACGTTCCAACTCATGTCAGCCTCCCTGCACAGCGGTGACGATGTCGACATTGTGCCCCTCGGCCAAGGTGAACTCAGACCACTTCCCGCGCCTGATCACCTCACCGTCGACGGCGAGCGCGATGCCCAGACGACTGCCGTCGACGGGTGTGCCATCGACGGTGATGTCCTTGTCGACGAGGCCGGAGACGAGGTCCCTGGCCGTGGTGGGTCGGGCGAGTTCATGGCGCTCGCCGTTGAGCGTGATGCTGATCGTGTCGGTCACAGTTGGCTCCCTGTCGGTTGCTGAAACTTTTCGGTCGGTGTGGTCTGGAGGTGCTGCGCAGGGGTGAGGTCGTGAGCAGGAGTGAGGTGCTGAGCCTGAGCGGCTTCGGTGAACCGGGCAGGTGCCACCGCGGCGAGTGTCCCCGGCGGCCCCGCCAAGGTTTCGCTCCCGCACGCAAGGTCGACGGTGAGGCTCGCACCCAGCGGGGCGAGGAGGATGCCGTGCCGGAAGAACCCGGTGGACACCACACAGCCGGGGTCGATGCGCCCGATGATCGGCACGTCGTCGGGTGAGCCCGGCCTGGCGCGGGTGGTGATGTCGGTGATCTGGGCCTCGAGGATGGCAGGGACGAGACGTTCGGCGTCGCGCAGCAGCTGGTGGACGCCGCCGGCGTTGATCCCGGAGCGACCGTCTTCACGACTCGTGGCACCGAGGACGAGTTCACCGTCGGGTCGAGGCACGACGTAGACGGGACGACCCTTGACCAGTCCACGGATCGTACGTGTGAGAAGCGGGGCCAGAGTCTCGGGCGCCCGCAGTCTGATCACCTCGCCCCAGACCTGGCGCAGGGGCAGCGCGGGAACTCCGGAGATGTCGTTGCAGGAGCCGCCGGCGGTCACGACGACCTGATCGGCCTTGAGCCTCGTCCCATCTTCAAGTTCGACACCGATGGTCCGGCCCGCCTGAGTGAGCAGACCGGTCACTCGGGCACGGACAACGGCGTTGCCGAGGATGGCCAGCAGTGCGCCGGTGACTCGGCGGGGATCGATCGAATGGTCCCCGGGGATCGTGACAGCTCCGCTTACCCCGGGTGAGAGCGCCGGTTCCAGATCCCTGGCCCTTGACCCGGGAACGAGGGAGACGTCGAAACCGGCTGCTCGCTGCAGGTCGATGAGCTCACGCAGCGAAGCGAGATCGGCACGGTCACCGGCGCACACGAAGGTTTCGGCGCTCGAGTACCCCAGATCATGACCGGAGGCGGCAGCCAGCTCGGCGGCGAAGTCCGGGTACAAGTCTGCCGAGGCACGCATCAGGGGGTACAGGGGAGACTGCCCCCACACCACCTCGGCGGCCGGGGCCAGCATCCCCGCCGCAGCATGGGAGGCACCCATGGCGGGAGCCGGATCGACGATGGTGACGCTGACGCCGCGACGGCGCAGATTCCAGGCAGTTGACAAGCCGATGATCCCGGCTCCCACAACAATGACGTGCACGTGCTTCTCCCTCCGGCGGCATGATCCGCATCAGGTTGAACGGTCGGCACAAAGCCCTCTCAGCCCCTTTATGAGGCTCCCGCGAACTCCTCTACTCTAGGAGCATGGCCGCAGATATGACAATGGACGCCGCAGTCCACGACACAGACAGAGCCACACGACTCGCCCGGCTTCGCGGGTCCAGGCTCTATGTCTGCACCGATTCCCGCAGCGCGCAGGGCGATCTCCCCGAATTCCTTGATGCCGCCTATGCCGGTGGCGTCGACATCATCCAGCTGCGCGACAAGGGCCTGGAAGCCCGAGCCGAGATCGAAGCACTCGAAGTCCTCAGGGAGGCAGCCCACCGGCACGGAAAGCTGTTCTCCGTCAACGACCGTGCTGATGTGGCCCTCATCGTCGGCGCCGACGTCTTCCACATCGGTCAGGGCGACCTCACCAGCGAACAGGCACGCACGGTCCTCGGCCCCGACGTGATCCTGGGCCGCTCGACACACTCCATCGAACAGGCCCACGCCGCCGAGGCGGACCCCGAGATCGACTATTTCTGTCTCGGTCCCGTGTGGGAGACCCCCACCAAACCCGGCCGGGCCGCCATCGGAGTCGAACCCCTGCGTGCGCTCGCCTCCAGCGCAGCCAAACCCTGGTTTGCGATCGGTGGGATCTCCGCTGGTGAGCGACTGGCGGAAGTACAGGCCACCGGTGCACAGCGCATTGTCGTCGTCCGCGCGGTGACCGCAGCAGATGACCCTGCGGCTGCGGCCGCGGAACTCAAACAGGCATTGTGACAGTGCGCAACGCAGAAGCCACGGAATCCATCTGACATGGGAGAGCACACAGTGAAGATACTCATCGCAGGAGCCGGCGCAACCGGCGGAGCGTTCGGAACCCGTCTGTTCGAAGCAGGACGCGATGTCACGTTCCTCGTCCGCGAAGCCCGAGCACAGACGATGCGTGCCAACGGTCTGCGATTCGTTGACCCCGGTGAGGACCGGACGAACCATATCCCCGTCCTCACCGCAGCCGAGCTCGCCCAGACTGATCCGTCAGCTGCGCATTTGGCACCCGGCGATTCCGCCACTGCCAACGGCTCGAGTTCGACGCCTTTCGACCTGGTGATCGTCGCGGTCAAGGCCAACGGTCTGGAGTCGATCATCGACGACATCAGACCTGCAGTGGGGGAGGACACCCTCATCATTCCGTTCCTCAACGGTATGGCTCAGATCGAGCGATTGGTCGAGGAGTTCCCCGGCCAGGTGTTGGGCGGTCTGGTCAAGATCGTCGGGACGATCAAGGACGGCGCGATCCACCAGATGACGGACCTCGCGGTTATGACCATCGGCGACCTCGATGGAACAGGCGTCCCGGATTCCATTGCCCAGGCCCTCGATGTACCCGGCTTTAAGCTGCAGATTCTGGACAACATCACGGACGCCCTGTGGGAGAAGTGGATCTTCATCGCCGCTGCCGGGGTCGTCACCTGCCTGTTCCGGGCACCCGTCGGGGCGATCATGGCCGCCGGAGGGCATTCGCACATTGTTCAGATCGTCGACGAGCTCGAGACCGTCGCGGCTGCGGGCGGACACCCGGTCTCGGCCAAGGCCAGGGAGATGACCTTGTCCATGCTCACCGCCGAAGGCTCGTCGTTCACCTCATCGCTCTACCGTGACGTGACCTCGGGCCTGCCCAGCGAAACCGAGCACATCCTCGGACACCTTGCGAGAACGGCAGCGGACCTGTCAGTGGCGACGCCGCTGCTCGACCTCACACTTGTGCAGCTGCGGGCTGGGGAGTCGCTGCGGCAGAGCTGAGTTCCGACACTGAACTGATCTCCGACTCAAAGCTGAGCTCCGAGGCTGAACTGAGCGTCGTCACGGACCTGACCTCCTCTGCGCCGAGGCGCAGCATCGTCAGATACGGTTCGTTGGGAACGGTGTGGGGGACTGCCTCGGATCCGTGCGGGGCCGTAAACGTCACCAGCGGGATCGAGTCCCTGCGGTCGAGGACGAGGAGAGTCTCGTACTTGCCCGGTCCCACCGAACGGGTAGAGCCGACGGGAAGTTCGCAGGCCAAAGTCTCCAGCGGATTCGCGGATGACGGTGGGCGGTTCATCTCCTGATCGGCGACATCGGCGAACTGCTCGGCAGTGATGAGGTACGCCTTTGCCGGAGTGGGGCCTGGGACCTGATGGTCATAGAAGGCCATTCCGCCGCCGCCCCACACGGTGGATCTGCCGGCGAAGTAGATAGATCCGGGAAGCTCGATGCCCATTTCCGCCAGGGGCGGATCGGTGTTCCTCGCGCCCGGATAGGTGACGAGTGCACCTGGAGGACAGCCGCCCTGCAGGTAACAGGCGAGCCTGTCACGATGCATGTTCGACCCATAGCTGACATACCACACGAGTGCTTGAGACATCCCATTCATCATGCCACGTCAACGGCTGCGGCTGTCCAATCTGCAGGGTCTCGGTGCGCCGGTGCCGCAGCGTCTGCGCGGGCTTTCCTCCTGGCCAGCAGTCTGCGCGTGAGTTCCGCTACACCCGTGATGGCCAGGGCGATGCCGATGCCCAACCCCACACCGAGCAGCGGCTGATCCTCAAACAGCACACCGCCGAGCAGACCGACCCCGATGGAATAGATCGCCCAGGCCAGACAGCCGAGAGCGTCGAAGATGAGGAAGCGGGTGCGCGGATACTTTAAAATCCCGGAGCTCAGGGTTGTCGCCGTACGCCCACCGGGAATGAAGCGTCCCGCGATCAGGACGACCCCACCTCGGCGGGCAAAGATCTCCTCGGTGTGCGCAAGCAAGCGTGAGGCGCGCGAGGAGCGGGTCCACCGCTGCACCAGGGAACCCCCGCCACGTCCTACGAGGTGGGCGGCGAAGTCGCCGATGAGGGCACCGACCAGGGCCGCCAACAGCAGACCCAGCGGATTCGGAGTGCCAGCGGCGGCGTAGGCGGCGGCCGTGATGAGCACGGTCTCTGAGGGCACGATGGGGAACAGGGAATCCAAACCCGCGATGGCGAAGACGAGGAGGTACACCCACGGGGATTCGACGGTGGTGCGGAGGATATCAAGGGCAAGGTCCATGTCCACAGACGCTATCGAAGCGCGACCGCACCCGGAACGCGGCGCAGTGCACACCTGAGGGCGGGTACTTCGAGACGATGATGCGGAAAACCGGAAGGTGGGACTGCGGTCGATCCTCTGGGCGACTGCATGCAGCATTGCTACGATCAACTCATGCCCTGGCCGACGTCGCTGACCACGCGGATTCCCCGAGAATCCCGCATGTTCGTCACCCGTTGGGCCGCCTCGGTGCTGGGCATCCTATGGGGAGTGGCCCTGTGCTTTCCGCTGCTGCTCGCCGCCGTCCCCTCCTCAACATCACGGCTGAGCCGTCGAATCCTCGGCTGGGAGCGATCCCGGCAGGCGAAGTGCTTCGGCATCGTCATGGGCCAGCCCCCGGTCAGGAGAGGCTTCTTCGTCCTCACCGGAGGCCTCGCCGGCATCATCGCCGTCCCGATGCTCAATCTGCTCACCGGTTTCCTGCTCGTGACCATCGGCTCCCTCATCCAGGGCCTGTTCATCGGCGGCAGCATCACCATCGGCTTCGACTTCTGGACCATCAGCCAGCCGACGCTGTTCGTCGGCGTGCTCTACGGGGCAGCGAACCTCATCGGAGTCATTTTTATCGCCGAGGTGGCCAATTGGCTCCACGGCATCATCGACGCCAGCTTCACCCAGGTCAGCCGCCCCAACGCACCCCATACGCGCATCACCCAGCTCCTCATGACCCGGCATGGAGTGGTCATGGCCATCGACGAGGAGAGGCGCCGCATCGAACGCGACCTCCATGACGGTGTGCAGCAGAACGTCGTCTCCCTGTCCGTGCTCATCGCCCGCGCCCAACGTGCGAAGGACCAGGACAAGGCCAGGGCCCTCCTCGACGACGCCCTCGTCCAATCTCAGGACCTCATCGACGAAATGCGCGAAGTCGCCTGGCGGGTCTATCCCACAGCGTTGGATGAGCACGGGTTGGGCACCGTCCTCAACCGGGTGGCCGATCACTGCCCGATACCGGTCGAGCTCACCGCAGTCCCGTCCCGGCGAGTGTCCCAAGCCACCGAGTCGGCCGCGTACTTCGTCGTCCGCGAGGCGGTGACCAACGTCGTCAAACACGCGAATGCCACAAGCATCAGAATCAGCGTCGTCGACGATGAGCAGGCACTGATCGCCGAGGTGGCCGATGACGGTTCCGGTGGTGCTGATCCCACCGGCGGTGGGCTGAAGGGATTGAATCGTCGCGTCGGAGCGTTGGATGGAACACTGACTGTGACGAGCACGGAAGCAACCGGAACCACTGTGAGAGCGGAGATCCCCTATGCCTGAACCCGGCGTGACTGAACACGGCATGTCTCAACCCGGTGTCGAGGCCACCGACGATGCTCCCATGCGGGTGGTATTGGCCGATGACTCCGTTCTGCTGCGAGAAGGGGTGAGGAGTCTGCTCGAGGACGAGGGCATCTCCGTCGTCGCCTCGGTCGACGATGGGCAGCAGCTGCTGGCGGCAGTCGCGGACACGCGCCCAGACCTGGCGATCGTCGATGTGCGAATGCCGCCGACTCACACCACCGAAGGGCTCGAGGCGGCACTGGCGATCAAACGGCGCTTCCCCGACATCGGGGTGCTGGTCCTCAGCCAATATGTGTTGCGCGAATACGCGACCGAGCTGCTGAGCACCGAGACCGTGGGTGTGGGCTACCTGCTGAAGAATCGGGTCACCGACATCGACCGTTTCCTCGATTCCGTCAATCGGATCGCGGAGGGCGGCACCGTCATCGACCCCGAGGTCGTGCGACAGCTGCTGAGCTCGTCGGAGAAGCAGAATTCGCTCTCGGCACTCACGCCCCGGGAGAACGAGGTCCTCGAGACCATGGCCGAGGGGCTGTCGAATCGCGGCATCGCCGAACGCCTCTATGTGTCCATCAGCTCGGTGGAGAAGGCCATCAGTTCGATCTTCGACAAGCTCGGACTCCATGCCGGACAGACCACCAGCCGGCGAGTCGCAGCGGTCCTGCACTACCTCGACCAATCGTGAGCGCAGTCAGGTGCGGCGGCGCTGACCGGCGCGGTATGCCCTCAGAGTTCGGAACGGGCTCGGGCTCCGATGCGCAGGTTGAGGTCTTCGAGCTCGGCGAGCACATCGCCAGCACCCCAGATCTGATTGCGCTTGCGACTGGTCAGGCCGCGCAGGACCCCGGCTTCCGTGAGCGCGGAGACCGCCCTGTTCGCCGAGGAACTGGACAGTTTCAACGAGTCCTCAAGATCGTCGATCGTGAACACCGGGTCCGATGCGAGGTAGGTCAGGATCCTGGCTGCGGCGCTGTTCTCACGTGGATGGCGGAGGAGACTAGCCCACTCATCAGGCAGTGTGGCCAACCGATGCGCGGTCAGCTGAGCTTCCTCTGCCGCGATCACCGAAGACTTAGACCACAGCGATATGACCGGTCCGGCATCACCTGAGTGATAGGAATTCAACGCCGCGAAGTAGCGGTCGCGAACCTCGACCAGGGCAGCGGCCAGGGGAACGGTGATCCCGGTCGTGACGCCGCGTGAGTGGAGGATCCCAGCTGCCAAGGCTCGTCCGATCCGCCCGTTCCCGTCGGTGAAGGGATGGATCGCTTCGAACTGTGAATGGGCGACGGCCGCCTGCGCGATCGTGGGAATGTCCTCGCGCAGTGAAAAGGCCAGCAGATCGTCCATGAGCTCGGGGACGAGCTCCGGGGGAGGAGGAACGTAGAGTGCACCGCGAGGCGAATGATCGGACCCGCCGATCCAGTTCTGCATCGGCCGATGTCGGCCGGCCAGATGAGCCTCGCCGGCATCGTCCTTGAGCAGCAGCCGATGGGCGCGAGAAACCGAATCGGCACTGATCGCTCCCGATGTCAGCAGATCCAGCGCACCCGTTGCGGCTGCCATCGCAGTGGCCGAGGAATTGGACTTCGCACCGTGGAGGGCTCGGACGAAGTCGTCGATGGGTGCCTCTTCGGCTTCGATCTTCGATGAGGCGATCGATTCGCTGCGCAGCAGCAGGTACGACAATGGAATCAGGGTGCGACCGTGTTCGGCATCGAGCCTGGAGATCGCACGGACCGCGGTTTCTGAGCGTGCGGCGAGCTCGGAGGGCAGTCGCAGGTCGACCGAGCCGATGCAGGCTGGAATGGAGACGGACACCTCGGCGAATTTTCTGTCGTCGATCGTTCCGCCGCGAAACTCCTGGCGCCACGGTCTGGTCTCTGTCTGCGCTGCGGGCACAGGGACGGTCTGCACTGCGGGTACAGGGACGGCAGAATCGGACAGGGGACCAGCGGAGTCGGGCATGGGAACAGTCTACACGATAAGCCCACATAGATGAATAAATGGGAATATCTCTCATGGTGATCCCAGTTCCAGTCAATCAGAGCCCCTCGCTAGACTCGCAGGCGTCTCGAACCCGATGAGATTCAGTGTCGAATATGAGGAGAACGATGAAACGGCAGCTGCCCGACGTGAAGGAACTCGCCCCACTGCTGCAGTTCGGTCTGCCCAGACTCGACAGGGTCGCGGCCCGGCTCGACTCTGCGGCCGATATCTGGGACCTGCGCAGGATCGCCAAACGGGTGACACCCACAGCCCCCTTCGACTACGTCGACGGTGGGGCTCTTGACGAGCACACTCTGCGGAAGAATCGGCAGGTCTTCGCCGACGTCGAACTCCTCCCGCGCATCCTGCACGGAGTAGACGCCCCGAACACATCGACGACGATCGCCGGTCAGGACGTCTCGCTGCCATTCGGCATCGCCCCAACAGGCTATACGCGGATGATGCATTCGGAAGGAGAGATCGGAGGAGTGAGGGCCGCAACGAAGGCCGGCATCCCCTTCTCCCTGTCGACGATGGGCACCCGGTCGATCGAAGAGGTCGCGCAGGCCTCACCGGCCTCGACTCGCTGGTTCCAGCTCTACCTGTGGAAGGACCGCGCACGCAGCCTCGACCTGCTCCAACGAGCCCAGGCGAGTGGATACGAGACGCTGCTGGTCACCGTCGACACCCCGATCACCGGACAGCGGCTGCGCGATAACCGCAACGGGCTCTCCATCCCGCCGAAGCTGACGTTGAAGACGATCGTCGACGCCTCCTACCGGCCCGGCTGGTGGTTCAACTTCCTCACCACCGAACCACCGAAGTATGCGTCTCTGTCCAACACCTCTCAGTCTCTGGCCGAGATGACCCGGACCATGTTCGATCCGACGCTGGATCTCGATGACCTCAAGTGGATCCGCGAACAGTGGAAGGGCAAGCTCTTCGTCAAGGGAGTCCTCACCGCCGACGATGCCAGCCGAGCCCTGTCCGTCGGCGCTGATGGGCTGGTCGTATCCAATCACGGAGGCCGCCAGCTCGACCGCGCACCCGATTCCCTGACCGCACTGGCTGAAGTCCGGGCAGCGGTCGGTGACGATATGGAACTCATCCTCGACTCCGGAATCATGTCCGGCACCGACGTTGTCGCAGCCCTGTGCGCCGGAGCGGACTTCGTCCTCATCGGCCGGGCCTACCTCTACGGACTCATGGCCGGCGGCCAGCGCGGCGTGGAGCGAGCCATCGACCTCATCAAGGCCGAGATACTGACCGCCATGGGGCTGATGGGTGCCCGGACCATCGCCGACCTCGGACCGCAGCTGGCCAGGGGGCTGCCCACTGCGGCAATTGCGAAGGCCGACACCTGACTGTGGTAAGAATGGCCGGGGCCCGAACAGGATCCCGCCGGTACGACAGTCAAGGAACACGATGAACGAAACAGCCACCTCGGCGGGGGAGAGTCGCGAACTCAAACGGGGACTGAAATCACGCCACCTGCAGATGATCGCCATCGGAGGTGCCATCGGCACCGGTCTCTTCCTCGGTTCAGGCGGCACGATCTCGCAGGCCGGACCCGGCGGTGCGCTCTTGGCCTATGCCGTCATCGGCATCATGGTCCTCTTCGTCATGCAGTCGCTGGGGGAGATGTCGACCCACCTGCCGGTCGCCGGCTCCTTCCACACCTACGGATCGAAGTACGTCAGCCCCTCGTTCGGCTTCGCCATGGGCTGGAACTACTGGTTCAACTGGGCGATCACGCTGGCGGCTGAACTCGTCGCCGCCGGGGTCATCATGTCCTTCTGGCTGCCCGATGTCCCCTCCTGGGTGTGGGCGGCGATCTTCCTCGCCCTGCTCACCGGACTGAACTTCCTCTCGGCTAAGGCCTTCGGCGAGGGCGAATTCTGGTTCGCCGCCATCAAGGTCACCGCTGTCCTTGCGTTCCTCGTCCTCGGCGTGCTCATGATCGCCGGCATCATCGGCGGCGAATCGCCGGGCATGAGCAACTGGACGAGAGGCGAGGCGCCGTTTGTGGGCGGCTGGGTCTCGATCATCAGCGTGTTCATGATCGCCGGCTTCTCCTTCCAAGGCACGGAACTCGTCGGCGTCACCGCCGGCGAGTCGGCCAACCCGCGCCGCGACATGCCCCGGGCCATCCGCACCGTGTTCTGGCGCATCATGCTCTTCTACATCGGCGCCATCGTCATCATCGGCTTCCTCCTGCCCTACTCCGACCCCTCGCTGCTGGCCTCGGCGAACAATGAGGACGTCACCGCCTCACCCTTCACCCTCGTCTTCGAACGCGCCGGAATCGCGGTGGCCGCATCGGTGATGAACGCCGTCATCCTCACCGCGATCCTCTCCGCCGGAAACTCAGGCCTCTACGCTTCCACCCGCATGCTCTACGCGATGGCCAAAGAGGGAACCGCTCCGCGACTGTTCGCCCGCCTGAACGAACGCGGCGTCCCCGTCATGGCGCTGCTGGCCACCGCCGTCATCGGACTCTTCGGCTTCCTCTCCGAAGTGATGGGCGACGGCGAGGCCTACACCTGGCTGATCAACGTCTCCGGGCTCTCCGGGTTCATCGTCTGGGTCGGCATTGCGTGGTGTCACTTCCGCTTCCGGCGGGCCTACGTCAAGCAGGGACACGACATCGCAGACCTGCCGTATCGAGCCCCGCTGTTCCCAATCGGCCCGATCATCGCGCTCGTCATGTTGGTCATCGTCATCATCGGCCAGAACGTCGAAGCCATCGTCAACGGACGTGTCCTCGAGGTCGCCTCGGCCTACATCGGACTGCCGGCGTTCCTGCTGCTCTGGCTCATCCACCGCCTGGTCACCGGCCGCCGCTCCCGCACCGTGCCCCTCAATGAGATGGACGTCGAAGGACTCGAGATCAAACCTTAAATGGAGCCAGGGGTCGATAGGCGAATGCAGGCAGTCGCCGCGAGCCCGCTCATGGGTTAAGCTAGGCTCGCCTAACTACTCAAGAAGGATCTCATGCGCCGAATTCTCGCTCCCGTACTCGCCTCCGTTCTCCTGCTCGCTGCCTGTGGTGGCGGCGGTGGTGAAGAGGAAGCGGCCTCGGGCATCAGCATCGACACCAAATTCGGTTCCGTCGAGGTTCCGAAGGACCCGAAGAAGGTCGTGGCCTTGGGGTGGGGTGACGCGGAGACCGCGCTGGCCCTCGGCGTGCAGCCGATCGGTGCCTCCGACTGGGTGGAATTCGGCGGCAAGGGGGTGGGCCCCTGGGCCGAGGACCTCTACGACCAGGCACCGGAGATCATCGCCACGATGGAACCCGACTTCGAGAAGATCGCGGCCCTTGAGCCCGACCTCATCCTCGACACCAAGAGTTCTGGTGAACAGGAACGCTACGACCGACTCTCGGAGATCGCACCGACCGTGGGAGCACCCGAAGGCGGCGACAACTACCTGACCACGATGGACCAGCAGGTCGACCTCGTCTCCCAGGCTCTGGGTAAGGAAGACGAAGGCAAGAAGATTCTCGGAGAGCTCGATGAGAAGTACGAAGCCGCTCGCAAGGCCCATCCGGAGTTCGACGGGAAATCCGTGAGCGTGGCCGCGAAGACCTCGGAGGGCTGGGGCGCCTATGTCGAAGGGTCTGAGCGCGTGCAGTTTATGGAAAAGCTCGGATTCAAACAGTCGGAAAAGGTCGCGGCACTTAAACCGGAAGGCTTCACCGCCACCGTGTCCGAGGAGAAGCTCGACGATCTCGACGCTGACCTGCTCGTGGCGTTTCCGATCTACATCCCCGACACCGAGGTGACCAAGGATGCTGCCTTCAAGCGCATCCCGGCGGTCGAAGATGGTCGGAGTCTCGTGCTGACCGAGGACCTCAACGATGTCCGCCAGGCTTTCTCACTCAACTCGGTGCTCTCCGCGTCCTTCGCCGCGGAGAAGATGCCGGGGCTTCTGGCCGATAAACTCAAATAGCCGAGGAGCTCAGAAATAGCCGAGGAGCTCAGACGGCAGTGCGCCACGCATCCACTCCGATGTCGATGATTCGGGCGTGGCGCACTTCTGCGAGCGAATCCAGAGCCAGCCATTCGGCCCTATCTGTGGTCCCATCGACCTCAAGAGTCCCCAGAGTCCCGCCGATGATCCGAGCCTCATAGACGACGCGAACTCCCTTGAAAGGTCGTGAGACCGTCCTGCGGCGTGACGAGCTGCTCCGGTTCTCCGTGAAGGTGTGCGTCGTCAATGGACGCACCAGCTCGGCATCGAAGCCCGTCTCCTCCTTGATCTCACGAATCGTCCCGGTCTCAATGTTCTCGTGGAATTCGATCCCGCCGCCGGGAAGGGTCCACAGCGCGTGGGCCGGTTCATTGCCGCCGTTGAACCAGCTGAGCAGGATTTCTCGGTCGTCGTTGACGATCACCGCATAACCGGCCAGTCGTGTGTCGTATTCGGAGAAGTGCATGGACTCACCCTACCTGTGGGTATCACTTCCCAAGCCGAAGGCGGGTGAATAGGCTGGTCACATGGCCGAAGCAGCGAAGTACCCCAACGAGCACATCGTCCGCACACGCACGATCGACGCCTCCTCCGCTGCGATCTTCGCGGTGTTGGCCGACCCGACCCGGCACCGTGACACCGAACCCACGGACTGGGTGCGGGGAGCCATTGATGCGCAGCCGATCACGGCCACCGGACAGATCTTCTCCATGAACATGCACTTCGATGACGAGGACGGTGACTACCGAATAGACAACACGGTGACCACCTTCGAACCCGATCACGCAATCGCCTGGGATCCAGGCCAAGCCGATGATAGCGGACACGTCGAACCCGGAGGCTGGCGGTGGCGCTACGACCTCGACGAGACCGAGTCCGGCACCGAGGTGGCCCTGACCTATGACTGGTCACGCACGACGCAGGAGATCCGCGAAGCGTTCGGCGGATTCCCCGTCGTCAGCCCCGAATATCTCGACCGGTCACTGCAGGCCCTTGAACAGGCGGTCACCGACAAATGACCCGGTGAGAGGGCCCAGGTAGGCTGGTGGGGTGACTGATATCGCCAGCAAACTCATCGGCAGCACCGGTAAGCGCATCGTCTTCCTCCACGGACTCTTCGGCCGCGGCAAGAATTTCACGTCGATTGCCAAAGCACTCGAGCCCGACTACTCGAGTCTGCTCGTCGACCTGCCCAACCACGGCGACTCGGATTGGACCGAGGACTTCAGCTATGTGGACATGGCCGACTCCGTGGCCGCCATGATCGCCGAGGTAACCGCACCCGATGATCTGCCCGTGCACCTGGTCGGACATTCCCTCGGAGGCAAGGTCGCCATGGTCCTGGCCCTGCGCCACCCAGAGCTCATCGACCGACTCGTCGTGGTCGACATCGCACCCACCGCTGGCGGATCCCTCGGAGTCTTCGAGCACCTGCTCTCCAGCCTGGCCGAACTCGATCTCGACCAGATCGAATCACGCTCCGGCGCGAACGAGACGCTGCAGGCGAAGATCCCGGAAGACACGATCAGGGGATTTCTACTCCAGAACCTGCGCACCACCTCGGCGGGGTATGCCTGGCAGCCCAACCTCACCCTGCTCCACGAGAGCCTGCCGGCCATCGGAGATTTCCCCGACATGGGGGAGGCGAGCTTCGACGGTCCCGTCCTCTGGATCGCGGGCGAAAATTCTGACTATGTCTCCCGTGTGGATCTGCCGCTCATGCGCTCCTTCTTTCCCAGAGCCACACTGCTCACCGTCAAGGGCTCAGGGCACTGGGTCCACTCGGAGAAGCCGAAGACGGTCATTTCCGCCCTGCAGACATTCTTCTCACGCGATTAGCCTCCAAGGGTCGACTGCGACACCGGCATCTCACCTGCGGCACCCCTGGTTCGGGACATCCCTGTGGAGGAATATGCTGGTGGGTGGTGGCGTTGACCCGCACAGAGGCCCGAAGAGCCACACCATCACAACTCTTATGAGGAGGAACGAGTGAGCACAGCGATCCCGGCCGATACCACGGCCAAATTCGCCGAATACGCAGACGGATCCCGCCTGGTCAGCACCGAATGGGTGGCTGAACATGCCGGTGAACCCGGACTGGTCATCGTCGAAAGCGACGAGGACGTCCTCCTCTACGAGACCGGACACATCCCCGGCGCGGTGAAGGTCGACTGGCACACCGAACTCAATGACAGGGTGACCCGCGACTACGTCGACGGCGAAGGATTCGCCGCCCTCATGTCCGCCAAGGGCATCTCCCGCGAGGACACCATCGTCTTCTACGGCGACAAATCCAACTGGTGGGCCGCCTACGCGCTGTGGGTCTTCTCCCTGTTCGGCCACGAAGACGTCCGCCTCATGGACGGCGGCCGTGCCAAATGGCAGGCCGAAAGCCGTGAGCTGACCACGGACAAGCCACGCCCGGAGCCGACCGAATACCCGGTCATCGACCGTGACGACGCGAGCCTGCGGGCATTCCTGCCAGTGGTCAAGGACAGCATCGGCACGCGTCCCCTCATCGATGTGCGCAGCCCCGAGGAATACACCGGCGAACGCACCCATATGCCTGCCTACCCGGAAGAGGGCGCACTGCGCGGTGGACATATTCCCACCGCTGCCTCGGTGCCCTGGGCCAAGGCCGCAAACGAGGACGGCACCTTCAAATCGGCAGCGGAGCTCAAGGCCATCTATACAGATGAAGCCGGACTCGGCACCGCCGACGAGGTCATCGCCTACTGCCGCATCGGCGAACGCTCCAGCCACACCTGGTTCGTTCTCCAGCACCTGCTCGGCTACACGAACGTCCGCAACTACGACGGGTCCTGGACCGAGTGGGGCAACGTCGTCGGCGTTCCCATCGTGACCGGTTCAGAGGCCGGGGAGGTTCCCAACCGCTGATGAGCGCAGCTACAGACATCCCAGAGACCTCGGACCTGCCGGAGAGCCTGGCCGAGATCGTCACCGACTTCGCCGAGACCGCTTCCAGCGACCGACTGCAGCTTCTGCTTGAGCTCGCCTCTGAGCTGCCCGAGCTGCCGCCGCGCTACAGTGAGCATCCCGAACTGCTCGAGCCGGTGCCCGAATGCCAGTCTCCGATCTTCCTCGTCACCGAGGTGGAGAATCCCGAGCAGGGAGATGCCGCGATCGTGAAGCTGCATTTCTCCGCGCCCCCAGAGGCGCCGACGACCCGTGGTTTCGCCGGGATCCTGCACGAAGGACTCAACGGACAGACCGCCGAGGTGGTCCTGTCCATCCCGTCTGACCTGCCGCTGCGTCTGTCGATGACGGATCTCGTGAGCCCGCTGCGGCTGCGGGGGATGAGCGGAATGCTCTCCCGGATTCAGCGGCAGACGTCCGAAAGGATCGGCAAGATCACAGGTCAGTGATCGGGAAATCGTTTGGATGAGCCGATATTATCGACTAGATTGTGGTTAGCCTGCCCTTAATTAGTCGATACTAAGGAACCCTCCGATGACCGGTCTCGCCATCACAGCCTCGGCGAAGCCCTCTGAAGTCATCGGACAGAAGGCGACACGGGCGCTGAAGGTCAGACGCACCCTCGGGCTCGTCATCGCAATCATCGTCTTGGTTCTCGTGGTGTTGGCCTCACTGGCCATCGGCACCCGAGACATGCCGGTATCTGAAGTCCTCGGCGCATTCTTCGATCCCAGTGGAAGTGATGACCAGTTGGTCGTGCTCGAACTGCGCTTCCCGCGGACTGTGCTGGGCATACTCGTCGGCATGGGTCTGGGGCTGGCAGGCGGACTCATCCAGGCGCTAACCCGCAACCCGCTGGCCGACCCAGGCATCCTCGGCGTCAACGCGGGAGCCTCGTTCGCTGTGGCCATCGGCATCGGGTTCTTCGGAATCACCTCGATCAACGGCTATATCTGGTTCGCCTTCCTCGGTGCCCTCGTCGCCACGACAGGCGTGTATATCATCGGGTCCTCCGGCCGAAACCACAGTGTCGACCCGATTCGACTGACCTTGGCCGGAGTCGCCGTGGCCGCAGTGCTGACCGGACTGACCAAAGGCGTGCTGCTGACGAATGAAAGAGCCTTCGACGCCTTCCGCGCTTGGGACGTCGGAGCCATCGCCGGTCGCGGTTTCGACACGGTCTACGCTGTGGCACCATTCATCATCGGCGGCATCGTCCTCGCCCTCTTCTTGGCTCACTCCCTCAACGCGGTGGCGCTCGGCGACGATCTGGCCGCCAGCCTGGGCACTTCGGTCAACCGGACCCGTATCATCACTATCCTCGCGGTCACCCTCCTTGCCGGCGGTGCCACCGCTGCGGCCGGGCCGATCGGATTCATCGGACTGATGATTCCCCATATCGCCCGCTGGATCGTCGGACCCGATCAGAGATGGATCTTAAGCTACTCCGTCATCCTCTCGCCCATTCTGCTTCTCGTCTCCGATGTGCTCGGACGGGTTGTGATGAAGCCGGGTGAACTCCAGGTCGGAGTCGTGACCGCCTTCGTCGGTGCGCCGGTGCTCATCGCCCTCGTTCGCAGAAAGAAGGCGAGCGGACTGTGAAATCGTCGAACTCACCTATCGGAGACGCCACCGAGTTCGTTCCCGGCCAACGGGTCCTGCCGGGGGAGCAGGTTAATTTCGGCCGGCCGATGCTGCGGGCCTTCGGCTTCCGCATCGATCTGCGCGTCGTCGTCACCAGCGCCATCATCACGCTGCTGGCGCTGGGCTGCGGGTTCGTGGGACTGCTCCTCGGAGAGTTCTCACTCACCCCCGGCGAGGTCTTCCAAGGGCTGTTCGGCCAGGCCGACAAACGCATCGTCAACACCGTCGTCGGCGAATGGCGGGCACCACGCATCATCGCCGGAATCGTGCTCGGAGCCGGCCTGGGCATCTCGGGTGCAGTCTTCCAATCACTGACCCGCAACCCCCTGGGCAGCCCCGACATCATCGGCTTCTCCACCGGGGCCTACACCGGTGGAATCGTCACCATCATCGTCTTCGGCTCCAGCTTCGTCTCCACAGCCTTCGGTGCGATCATCGGCGGCCTCCTCACCGCCATCGTGGTCTACCTTCTGACGTGGAAGGGCGGCGTCCAAGGTTTCCGCCTCATCATCGTCGGCATCGCCCTGACCGCAATGCTCAACGCCTTCAACACGTGGCTGATCATGCGCGCCGACCTCGACCTCGCGATGGCGGCAGCTACCTGGGGAGCCGGAACACTCAACGGCATGGGCTGGTCGACTCTGCTGCCAGCCGCCATCGGCACGGTGCTCCTGGGGCTGGGATGCGGTCTCTTCTCCCGGGGGCTGGGCACTCTTGAACTCGGCGACGACACCGCTAAGGCGCTAGGGGTACGCAACGAACCCGTGCGGGCGGGCCTCATTCTCGTGGCCGTGGCGCTTGTCGCCGTGGTCACGGCCGCCGCCGGACCGATCGCCTTCGTCGCCCTTGCCGCCCCACAGATCGGACGCAGGATCGCAAAGTCCCAGGGCACCAGCCTGCTGTCGGCTGCAGCCGTCGGAGCGCTCCTGCTCGTCGGCGCGGACCTCATCGCTCAGCATGCTCTGGGCGAGACCCAACTTCCCGTCGGAGTCGTCACCGTGTGCATCGGCGGCATCTACCTGATCTGGCTCCTCATCCAAGAAGCTCGGAAGGCACAATGAGCATCTCATCCGATACGACTGACCACACTGACACGGCTGGCACGTCCGGCAAAGCAGGCACGTCTGCTGGGACGACGTCGACGGCAACGCCGTTGGCGGCCCAGCATCTCGACCTGGCCTATGACCATCGCCAGGTCATCACCGACCTGGACGTCGAGATCGCTCCTGGCAAGTTCACCGTCATCGTCGGCCCCAACGCCTGCGGCAAGTCGACGCTGTTGCGGGCACTGGCCAGGCTGATGACTCCGGCGAAGGGCACGGTTCTCCTCGACGGCGGCAATATCGCTAAGCTGAAGACGAAGCAGATCGCCAAGCGACTGGGATTGCTCCCACAGACGTCGATCGCCCCAGACGGCATCACCGTGGCCGAGCTCGTGGCTCGCGGGCGCCACCCACACCAGTCGTTCCTCAAACAATGGACAGACCAGGACGAAGTTGCCGTGCTCTCAGCACTGCGGGCAACGAACACCGAAGAGCTCTCGGGTCGCCAGGTCGACGAACTCTCCGGCGGTCAGCGGCAACGGGTCTGGGTGGCGATGGTCCTCGCACAGGAAACGCCGCTGATGCTGCTCGACGAACCCACTACGTTCTTAGACCTTGCCTTCCAGATCGACCTGCTCGATCTATTCGCACAGCTCAATCACGAACACGGCCACACCTTCGTCGCCGTCCTCCACGATCTCAACCAGGCCTGCCGCTACGCCGATGAAATCATCGCGATGAAGAACGGCGCAATAGTCGCCCAGGGCCCACCAGCAAAGATCATCACATCAGAGTTGGTGCGCCAAGTCTTCGGCATCGACTGCACCATCATCGACGACCCCGTCACCGGTGCACCAATGATCGTTCCCGGCAAGCCGAAGAAGACCTTCGCCGAACGCTGACCCTCAACACCGTCTGACTGACCGAAGGCGCATCATGAAGAGAATCAACATCGTCGTTGTCGCTCTCACCGCAGGGGCAATGACCCTCAGCGGCTGTTCGAGTGCCTCACCCATCAGTTCCTCCGGAGACGACGAGGCCGGAACGGGTGAGTCGGTGAGCGTCGATACGCTCAAAGGGACGGTCGAAGTTCCGGCGAACCCGGAGAACGTGGTCGCTCTCAATACGCCGGCGGCGGATGTTTCCGCGCAATTGGGCACCACACCAGTGGCCGTCGCCACCAGCCCAGATGAGCTCAACGCATGGCAACAGGGAGTTCTCGACGATGTCGCAGACGACTCATTGGTCAGTGACAGCTATGAGGTCGACGTTGAGAAGGTTGCCTCCTATGAGCCTGACGTCATCTTTGCGGCCCCCTGGAATGTCACGGATGAGGCCGTCTACGAACAACTTTCGGACATAGCCCCAGTCGTGGTGCCGAAGTCGGAGTCGACCAATCCCGACTGGGATGTCAGTGCTCAGGTCGTCGGTGAGGCGTTGGGTAAGAAGGACGAGGTCGAAGAGGCCATCGCCGCGACCAAGGAATCCATGAAGTCGCTGGGGGAGGAACTCGAGGTGGAGGGGAAGACCTATCAGGTCATCTCACCGAGGTCCGATGGCATCTACTTCGGAAACGCGGCACCTCTTGAACTCCTCGGTCTGAAGCCGGGCCAGCACCAGACTCCGGAAAAGGTCAATAGGTTCACACTCTCAGCGGAAGAGTTCAACCAACTCGACGCCGACTACCTCTTCATCTGGGCAATGGATGAGGACGCAAAGTCCACGGTTGAGGACAATCCCAGCTACGACTCCCTGCCCGCGGTGAAGAACGGGACCGCGAAATTCGTCGACGCCGACTTCACGACCGCGATCAACGGAGCGAGTCCTGCCAGCCTTGACTGGCTCATCAACGACAGCGGCATCGAAGACGTGTTGAAGAAGTAATACTCAGCTTCCCGACGAGTCCTTGCCCTGATTCGGGGCGTAGTTCGGCTTAGGTCCCGCGCCGTGTTCTGCAGTTCCTGCGCCGTGATCTGCAGAAGAAGGGGCGTCCGCGATTGAGGACGCATCCGCAGCGGCTCCGGCAGCATCTCTCTCGGCGTGCGGCTTCTCCGCGGGCGACTCCTCGTTCGTCTGACCGGTGGTGTCCTTGTCGTCCTTGTTCCCCGACTTCAGCAGAGCAGTGAAGCCGATGGCGATACCAGCCACGATTCCGCCCCAGATGGCGCCGAGGATGAGCGAGAAGAAGGTGTTGACCAGCCAGCCGAGGAAGCCGCCGACTCCGGCGATCGCAGCCACGGGCTCCTCGAGATGGTGGACGAAGTCATAAAGGGCGTGGAATCCGAGTTCGTCGGTACCCACGAGGATGATGTGTCCACCGACCCAGAGCATGGCAAACGTGCCGATGACCGAGAGACCAGCAAGAAGTTTGGGCATCGCTTTGACGAGGAAGCGGCCGAACTTCTGGGTGCCCGGCTCGTCTTTCTTTGCCATGTGCAGGCCGATGTCGTCCATCTTCACGATGAGGCCGACTGTGCCGTAGACGCCGACTGTAATGCCCAAGGCGACGACGACGAGGATGATGGCACGTGAGAGCAGCGACTCATCGGCTACCTCATTGAGTGCGATGACCATGATCTCGCAGCTGAGGACGAAATCCGTGGTGATGGCGGAGCGGACGATCTTCTTCTCCGCGTCGCCATCGTCCTTCTTGCCGTGCTTGGATTTCATCTTCGGCTCTTCGTGATGTTTGATCCACCCGAGCTTCTCGAAGATCTTCTCTGCGCCTTCGAAACACAGGTAGGTGCCGCCCACCATGAGGAGCGGAGTCAGCAACCAGGGGAGGAACTGACTGAGCAGGAGGATGATGGGCAAGATGATGAGGATCTTGTTGACCAGAGAGCCGAGAGCGATGCGCTTGATGATCGGCAGCTCTCGCTTCGGATCGACGCCTTCGACGAACTTCGGCGTGACCGCAGCATCATCGACGACGACTCCCGCGGCCTTGATGCTCGCTCGTGAGGCTCCGGCGGCAACGTCGTCGAGGCTCGCCGCAGAGAGTTTCACGAGCGCAGCGACGTCATCGAGGAGCGCAAACAGTCCGCCGGCCATCTATCGTCCTTCGTCGGGTTCGTTCGAACCGGTGTCTTTGGCCAACTCGCCGAGGTGGTTGCCGCCATGGTCGAGGACGGTGAGTACGTCACCGTCGGCCTCAACACGGTGAACTCGGCCCACCCAAGGCTCCATGCCCATGACGGCGCGCTGGGTGGTGGCGAAGGGTTTGATGACCGCTCCCGAACCCTCCGGTCCCCAGGTGGTCGAGATTCGGTTTCCGCCATCGCTGCCGGTCAGCGTTCCGTCCTCGTCAAACTTGAGGAACGCTGAGGACCCGTCCTTGGAGCTGACCCACTTGCCGTTGACTGAATTGCTCATTTCTCCTCCTTTTCCAGACCGCCGATGACCTTGCCTTTGCCGTCCATGACCTTCATGACGTTGCCTTCGATCGTCGCAGAGACGGCACCTGACAACCACGTGTCGACGCCGGCGCAGGCCTTCTGAGTCGAAGTGAACGGTGTGATGATGACCTTGTCACCGTCGACCTCCCACGTTGTCTTGATCGCATTGCAGCCGTCGGTTCCCTCGACATGACCGTCCTCAGAGAACTCAAGGTAGGGCTCTCCGGCTTCAGGGGAAGTCCATTTGCCGGTCGGATCAAGAGCAGAGGAGTCTGCCGAGTCTGACGGAGTGTTGGTTTCTGTGGGGGCGGAGCTGGTCGGCCCGCTGGGTTCGGAACCTGGCCCGCACGCGGCAAGGGGCAGGACGAGACCAAGGACGGCGACTCCCAGGGCACGTTTGAACGTTGCGGAAGGTCTGTTTGCAGTGAGGTTGAGCATGCACCGATCATAACGGCCAGCATTGACAGCTCCATGGAGAACTCGGAAGATTGCCTGCCAATTCAGCTTTTGTAAGTTGTGTTCACGAGCAACACGCATTGTGGTTGCTTCCCATCGTTGCCAAACCGTAACCTTTCATGTGGTTGAAAGACTGTTCTCAGAAGCATCCGCACAGTTGTTCAGGTGCGGGACGAAGAGTACACAGACAATTGCAACAGTGATTACGATCAAGGGAACCCAAGAGTATGCAGAAGAAACTCGTTCAGAGTTCGCTGGCACTGACCGCCGCAGCGGCGCTCGGTCTCGGCAGTGCGTTCGTCGCATCCCCAGCCATGGCCGCTGACGCCGGTCCGCAGAAGCTCGACGTGCAGAGCGATGCACAGGTGCAGAAGGCACTGTCCGATGTCGATGGCGTCAACGCCTACGGTGCTAAGGGCGGAAAGCTCAACATCGGTGTCGAGAAGAAGACCGCCGAGGTCAAAGATCTTGAAAAGAAGTTCACCAACATCGACGTCACTGTCGGTGTTAAGGAACTCAAGCGTTATGCCGAGACTGACGTCGTCGGCGGCGCAGGCTACCTCGCCGACGCTGGTGCTGGCGCGGGCGCCTGCTCGACCGGTTTCTCAGGTTGGGACGGAGACGGAAAGCCTGTCATCCTGACTGCTGGCCACTGCTCGAAGATCATCGAAGAGAACGGTGACATCACCGGAGACACCACGGTCAACGAGACCGAAGAGCCCAAGTCTGCTCCCGCGAACGGCGGAGAAGGATTCAAGGCTTCCGGCAACGGAGTTCTCGGCGAATGGGGCTTCCACAGCTACGGCAGTGGTGACCTCCTGGACGGTTCGGAAGATCCGTCGACTGCCAAAGACAGCGACATCGACTTCGCCGTGATCAACGTCGACGAGTCGAAGTACGCGGCCAAGAACGGTGTCACCGACTGGACCAGCGCAGACTCGAACGACCTGTCCACGAGCCTGGAGACCGACATCACCAAGGTCGGTGCACACGAAAACGGCACCGTTCAGAAGTCCGGCCGCACCACTGGCCTGACCGAGGGCGACGTCTACACCGAGTACAACGACAAATTCGACTTTGCGAACGTCGGCGGATACTGGGTGCACGGCTTCGGCGTGACCTCATCGACTGACAAGCCCTTCTCACAGCCGGGCGACTCCGGTGGCGCCGTGTTCCAGGGCGACACCGCTGTTGGTGTCATCTCCGGTGGCGGACCGCTGGACGAAAGCACCCAGTTCGGCTGGGTTGCCGACCTCGACCACTCCCTTGAGCAGTCCGGTGTCGACTTCAACCTCGAGAAGCCAGGCGACGAGACCCCTGAAGCCCCAGCGGCTCCAGAGGTCAAGGATCAGACGATCAAGCCCAACGGCGACGTCACGGGCAAGGCGACTGCTGGCGCCGAGGTCAAGCTTGACTGGGCACCTGCCAAGGGCACCCAGGGTGCAGAGACCCAGGCCGCCACTGAAGGTTCAGAAACAGTGAAGGCCGACGAAGACGGCAACTTCACCGTTGAGGGTCCTGAGGCTGCAGGCGACTACGACTACACCGCTGTTGCCACAGTCGACGGACAGGAATCCAAGCCTGCCGAATTCCAGGTCACAGTTGAAGAGGAAAAGACCGAGACTCCTGCTCCTGCCGAGCGCGAGATCAACGTTGACCCCAAAGAGATTGCCGCTTCTGACTTCGTGAAGGAAGACAAGGGCGTGACCGTGACGGTCAAGGGCTTCGACGAGGGCGAGAAAGTGTCTCTCAAGGTCGCATCCGGCCCGGAGAACGTTGAAGGCATCACTCTTGACGAGACCGCGAACGAGAACGGCGCTGCCGCATTCTCGATCTACGGAACCAGCGAGGCTGACCCGTCGGTCTACCTCGGCAAGTACGACGTGACCGTTACCGGCGCCAACGACACCGAAGAGGAAGAGGCTCTGGCCGGCTCCTTCAACGTTGTCGAAGACGAAGAGGGCAACGGCGGCGGCGGAAACGACGATGGCAACAATGACGATGATGGCAATGGTGACGGTGGAGACGGCGGATCCGATCTGCCTCGCACCGGTGCTGAACTGACCGGCCTCGCAGCCGGAGCCGGACTCCTCGTTGTCGGTGGAGCTGCAGTCGTTCTGACCATGCGTCGGAACAAGAAGAACTGAAAATGACTCACTCGATCATCTGATGATCGTCTGAGAGTTCACGCGAGCGCCCCTGGTCTACGGACCAGGGGCGCTCGTCTATGCTTGGGCGATTTGGGATGAGCCAAGAAGCTACTCTTCGGTATTCAGCGACCCCTGTTGTTTCGTTCATTTAGTTCACAAGAATGGGGTTACTTTTTTGGTAGTCGCAGTACGTCCCCCGTAACCTTATCGTGACCAAGGTCATCAAGTTGTGATGTTGCAACCTCCTGATAAGAGAAACGGAAACATATGCAGAAGAAACTCGTGCAGAGTTCGCTGGCACTGGCCGCCGCCGCGGCGCTGGGATTGAGCGGTGCATTTGTCGCCAGCCCAGCGGCTGCCGACAAGCCAGACTTGAATGTTGAGACCGATACCGCACTGCAGACCGCGGTGCACAAGAACCTCGCGGATAAGAACGGCGAGTTGGCCTCCGAAGTCGGTCGCTTCGGCGTCCAGGGTGACACCCTGGTGCTGGGAGTGTCGGAAAAGACGGACAAAGTCAAGGAGCTCGCGTCGAAATACGACAACGTCGAGGTCATCGTAGATCCGAAATTCGTTGAAGCTGAGCCACAGGACGCCAAAGACCTCGTTGGCGGCGCTGGCTATATGCTCAGTGTCCCCTCCGACGAGAATCTGGTCAGCGCTTGCTCGACCGGATTCGCTGGTTGGGATTCTTCCGGCAACCAGGTAGTGCTGACCGCTGGTCACTGCGCAGTAGATTCCACAACTGGTGCTGAGGACAAGATCCTCGACCTCGAGAAGCCATCCGCCGCCGAAGCAGCCGGGGGAGAGGGCTTCTTGCCGGCAGGTACGGGTTCCCCGGGTACATGGGGATTCCACCAGTACGGCTCTGACATCGTCGACAATGAAGTCGTTGACGAAGACAAAGCCATCGACTTCGCCGTCATTAAGGTTGCAGACGGTTTCACCACAAAGGCAGAGGTAACCGACTGGACTACTGCTAAGGATGACGACCTGTCGCTGAGCACGACGGAGATGGCGCAGGTTGGCACCGAAACGCCGGGTGCGACGATCCACAAATCGGGCCGTACGACTGGTGTCACCGAAGGCACGGTCCTGGACGACCCGGATGCGTTCGAGTATGCGAATATCGGGGGCCGCGCAGTTCACGGTTTCGAAGTCACCGACGGTGCAACGCGATTCTCTGACCATGGCGATTCGGGCGGCGCCGTCTATCAGGGTGACACCGCTGTCGGCGTCATCTCGGGTGGGCCAGAAGCCGGCGGTTGGTCGTGGGTTGCTGACCTCGACAACTCAATCGCAAAATCGGGCGAGACCTTCACTTTCGAAGACCCGAATGAGACGCCAGAAGCTCCTGAAGCTCCTGTTGCTGAGAGCCAGACCATTGAGTCCAATGGCTCTGTTGTCGGCAAAGCCGTTCCCAATGCCGACGTGAAGATCTCGTGGGCTGCAGCCGAGGGACAGGTCGCCAACCAGATGGCGCAGGCCGAGCCGCAGGGTGCACCGGAAGGTGAAGAGACGGTCACCGCCGATGCCGAGGGTAACTTCACCATTGAAGGCCCCGAAGCTGAAGGCAAGTACTCGTACTCTGCTACTGCAGTCGTCGACGGTCAGGAATCAGCGGCCACTGAGTTCGAAGTAACTGTTGAAGCAGCTGACGAAGCTGAAGCCGAAGCTACTGCAGAAGCCGACGCTGATGCTGGTGTAGAGGCTGACGCAGCTGCCGGAGGCGACGACGCTAACGCCGACTCCGCCGCCGATGGTGCCGAAGCTGACGCTGGTGCCGACGGAGCGGACGCTGGTGCAGACGGCGCCGAAGCCGATGCCGATGGCAACGACTCGGACGCCGGTGCAGGTGCCGATGCTAAGAACGCAGAGTCCAACGCTGACTCCGATGGATCGAAGGACGGCGAAGCTCCCGAAGAGCGCAAGCTCTCAATCGAGCCTAAGGAAGTTTCTGCTTCTGACTTCGTGAAGCAGGACAAGGGCGTGCAGATCCTGGCTGCAGGCTTCGAAGAGGGCGAAAAAGTCTCACTCGAGGTCGTTGCTGGTCCTGAAAACGTTGAGGGCATCACCCTTGATGAGACTGCCAATGCCGACGGTGTTGCCGCATTCTCGATCTACGGCACCAGCGCATCCGATCCGTCGGTCTACCTCGGCAAGTACAACGTTGAGGTCACCGGCGCCAATGACACCGAAGATGAGTCGGCCCTGACCGGATCATTCGAGGTCGTTGCTGACGAAGATGGCAACGGCGGCGGCGGAAACGACGACGGGGACAATGGTGACGGGGGAGACGGCGGATCTGATCTGCCTCGTACCGGTGCTGAACTGACCGGCCTCGCTGCCGGTGCGGGACTCCTCGTTGTCGGTGGAGCAGCGGTCGTTCTGACCATGCGTCGCAAGAAGAACAACTGAGAATGGCTCACACGATCAGCAAATGATCGCCTGACTGCTCAGCAGAGTGCCCCTGGTCTTCGGACCGGGGGCACTCTGCGTATTTATTCGGTCTTAGGGAAAGTCGTGCCAATGGACGTCAACCGAGACTCCCGATGCCCATTCTTCGCGCAGAATGGCATAGGCGACCGAGTCCTGAGTGCGATGGCCTTCTGCCGGCCACGCTCGGCGATAGTGAGCCTCTTTCGACCAGCCGGCACGAAGGAAGACAGATCGCATCGCGATATTGTCAGCACGAGTATGACCTTCGAATCGTTCGACGTCTTGGGTCTCGAACAGGTGGTCAGTGACAGCATTCAAGCACGCGACGCCGAGCCCTCGACCGCGAAACTCGGTGGCCAGACGCAGGTCGAGCATGGGTGTGTCATCGGTGAGATCCTCCAGCCGGACGCAGCCGATGACACCTAAATCGTCATCGTGAATCCAGAAGGAGTCGTTGTCATCGTTGCGGAAGGCGCCCGAGGCAATCATGTCAGCGACTTTGTCGACAGTCCAGGGCGCAGATTGAACATGAAACGGGAAGCCATTGCCGGTAAAGAATTCGATGAGTCCGGAACGATCGGCGCCATTGGGATCGAGACGTGACAGGGATATGCTCATGGTCACCAGGCTAACCGGCTGCGTCAGAACAGGGGAGTGATGACGTTGAGCCTCGAAGACGATCCATTCGACTACCGGATCACGAAATCAGGAATGCTCATCATCGCCAGGAACGGACGAACCGTGGTGGAGATCGGCGGCAAGAAAGCCGCCGCACTGATTCCCAAACTTGGAGTCAGCGAAGATTCTGACCAACAGCTGCTCGCCCGGGCAACCGGCAACTACCGCCGCGGCAATGAACGGCACGTCAACCGCCCGCACTGACCGGACGATTGTTCAGCACTTGGTAATGTGAGTCACATGGGCCCAACGAGTATGAACGAAACGCATGAGAGCGAATTCGCCTCCGCCATCGCCGTAGAACGCCAGACCGAGACGAGCTTCACTGCCGACATCGACGGGGACTGGAGTGTCGCCGGAGCGGTCAACGGGGGATACCTCCTCAGCGTTGCCGGACTGGCACTGCGGAACAACAGCGCGAAGGCACCCGACCCATTGGTGCTCTCGACCTACTACCTGGGCCCCAGCCAGGGCGGGAGAGCCGAGATCACCACGCGCCTGATCCGTGAGGGCCGGTCGAGTGCCACCTTCGCCATCGACCTATCCCAGAACACGGAACCGAAGATCACAGCCTTGGCGACGATGGGCAACCTCGCTGCCCTGCCCGACGATGTCGCGACCACAGCGATTCCACCTGAGCTGCCCGATCCGGATCAATGCATCAACGTCGCCGAGGCACCCGGAGACTTCATCGAGTCCGCGCCCTTGATGAAACGCTATGACATGAGACTTGACCCCGAGACTGCCGGCTTCGCAACCGGTCAACCCAGCGGCCGCGGGCTGTTGCAGGGTTGGATTCGCCTGGCGGACGGAACCGCACCAGACGCGCTGTCCCTGTTGGCATTCCTCGATGCCTTCCCGCCGGTGATGTTCGACCTCGGCCGTTTCAACTGGGCACCGACCATGGAACTGACCGCCCACCTGCGTGCTGAGCCGGCACCGGGCTGGATTCGAGCAAAGCTGTACACCCGCAACATCGCCGGCGGCATGTTCGAAGAAGACTGCGAACTCTGGGACTCCGCCGGCCGGTTGGTCGCACAGTCCCGACAGTTGGCCAGACAGCCACGAGACTGAGGAACACAGTATGTCGCAACGCCTGCCTCGTGTCAGATCCAACGTCTAGAGTGTGGTCCACGCAGACATCTTCACGAAAGGACCATCAGCCATGGCGTCTCTGTCCTCGCTGAGCATCACCTTCGACTGCAAAGACGTCGAAACCCAATCGCTGTTCTGGGCTGAACTTCTCCAGGTCGACCTCGACGAGGGCGCGAACGAATTCGTCGCCAGCATCGGCGGCGTCCACAACGGGGAATCCACGACGCCAGGCATGCTCTTCCTCAAGGTCGACGACCGCGATGAGGGCAAGAACCCCCTTCACATCGACCTCGACGATCCGCACTATCCTGCCGACGTCGAACGTGCCGTGGCACTAGGTGCAGAGAAGGTGGCGGGATTTGCCGAGTACGGAATCGAATGGACCACGTTGACCGACCCCGAAGGCAACGTCTTCGACATCGGTAGGAAAGTACCCACAGATGAGAATGAGGACCCCGAATGAGCCAGCCACCGGTCGAGCCCACAGAAGCCCCGAACGAACGACAGGGACTGGAAGAGTTCCTCGACTACTACCGAGAAGTGATGCGCAGAAAGGTCATCGGACTGGACTCAGCTGCACTCAACAAGACCGTGGGCGCCTCGAGCCTGACACTGGGCGGGATCATCAAACACCTGAGCCTAGTCGAGGAACAGTGGTTCGTCGAAGACATTCTGGGCCAGGAACTCTCTGAGCCATGGGCGAGCGTTGACTGGCAAGCAGATCGTGACTGGGACTTCGAGAGCGCATCCGCTGATGCGCCGGATTACCTTCTGACACTCCATGCCGAGGCCTGTGAGCAGTCGAGGCAGATCCTCGCGGGAATCGATGATCTCAACACCCTGGTGGCGCGGGAGCCGTCCTCCGGCGATCGATTCAACGTGCGCTGGGTCCTGATCCACATGTTCGAGGAATACGCTCGACACGTCGGCCATGCCGACCTGATCCGCGAGAGCATCGACGGATCCACCGGCGACTAGGAGGTCGAAGCGGTGACTTCGGCCCTATTTTTCGTATGAGAGAGTCGGAGTCTCGTAGGGTGAAGACACTATGACTAACCCCAGCACCGAGGTGGCCGCACACGTGGAATCCACCCGCTCCAAAGCTCTGATTCCCCTCGATCTGCTCCGCGGTTTCCTGATCGGGTCAGCCGAGCTCGTACCTGGAGTCTCAGGTGGGACGATCGCCCTCGTCACCGGGGTCTACGACCAGCTCATCGATTCCGCAGCTCACGTGGTCAAGGCCGCCAAAACTGTTGTCACCGGACCAGACCGATGGCATGGCGCGATTGCCGAACTGCGTCGAACCGATTGGTTCCTCGTCATCCCCGTTCTGCTGGGTATGGTCACAGCGGTCTTCAGCATCGCCGGGTTGATGGAGGGCTTCGTTACTGCCAACCCGGAACTGTCCCGCGGTCTGTTCTTCGGGCTCGTCGCGGCCAGTATTGCAGTACCGTTGCGCATGCTCCCGACCCGAACAGGTCAGCCGCTGCTGCTGGGAATACTCGTCTTCCTCGCTGCTGCTGCTCTTGCCTTCTGGATGACTGGGCTTGCCGGTGGCTCGGACGTTGAGAACCCACCGCTCATCGCAGTCTTCTTCGTCGCCTCCATCGCCATCTGCGCCCTGGTCGTTCCTGGAGTCTCCGGATCGTTCTTCCTCCTCGCCGTCGGCCTCTACGCCACAACTCTGCGAGCGGTGAACGACCGCGACCTCGTCTACATCGCTGTATTCGGACTCGGCGCAATTGTCGGTCTGGCACTCTTCGTCAATATTCTGCGCTATTTCCTGCACAACCACCGGTGGTGGACGTTGGTGGCGATGGCAGGGCTGATGCTCGGCTCCCTGCGTGCGCTGTGGCCCTGGCAGTCCACCACCGATACCGGTGGCCTTCTCGCGCCGGCCGATCCGGTGTGGATGCCGATAGCCCTCGCCGCCATCGGTGCGGCAGTGGTGGTTGTCCTCATCATCATCGAGTCCACCGTTGGGGCAAAGACCGGGAAGGGCAACCTCGGCGGGAAATAGCGTCAACACAGTTTGTGCAGATTTCGCTCAGGATTTGCTCAGAATCGCGGTGTTTCGGAATAGAGTGGGAGATCTGAATCACAACGACATCTGGAGACTCATGCGCTTGCGAACCCTGGCCTCGTCCACATTGGCACTGACACTCATCGTTGCGGGACCGGCAGCCGCCTCGGCGTCGGGACTGGGCAGCGGTCCTCCGGACGAGGAACAGGCAGCAGGCACGGGGGAGCTCACACTTTTGGCGACGACCGATGTCCACGGTCACGTCCTCAACTGGGACTACTTCGCCAACGCACCCTACCCAGCCGGGGAGGAGCTGGGCATGTCGCGTGCCTCCACCCTGATCAAGGGCGTGAAGGAGGCCAAGGGTGAGGACTCGGTACTTCTCGTCGACAACGGTGACACGATTCAAGGCACTCCACTGACCTACTACTACGCGCAACAGGAACGCATCACCGAAACCGGTGAGACACATCCGATGGCTAAGACCTTCAACAACGTCGGCTACGACGCGCAGGTCGTGGGCAACCATGAGTTCAACTACGGCCTCGACCTGCTCGCCAAATACAAGGAGCAGGTCGACTTCCCAGTCCTGGGCGCAAACGTCATCAATGACGACGATGGGCAGTCCCACCTTGACCCCTACACCATGGTGAAGAAGCGGGTCTCCGGTCAGGAGATCACCATCGGTGTGCTGGGAGTCACGACCCCCGGCAGTCGGATCTGGGACAAGAACAATCTCTCCGGCAAAGTTCATTTCGACGACCCGGTCGAGACCGCGAAGAAGTACGTCCCACAGATGAAAGAGGCCGGTGCAGACATCGTCGTCGTCCTCTCCCACTCGGGTAAGGATCCGGAAGGCCAGGCCTGGGATCCTACGGAACTGCAGGAGAACGTCAGCACCTCAGTCGCGAAGGTGCCGGGAGTCGACGTTCTCGTCGCCGGGCACACGCATCAGAATGAACCCACCCAGGTGGTCTCACGCGAAGACGGCACGAAGGCCCTCATCACTCAGCCCAACTACTGGGCACGGTCGGTCTCCGAGGTGGACCTGCCCATCGATCTCGAGGACATGGGCATCGACTGGGGCAGTGCCGAGCCCGAAGCCACACCGCTGGCAACACAGGGCGACGTCGCCGAGGACCCCGAGATCAAGGACCTCATCGACTCCCAGCACAAGAAGACGATCGACTACGTCAACACGAAGATCGGCTCCGTGACCGAGACCATGAGCGCCTCGACCTCGTACTACGAGGACACCGCAATCCTGGACTTCATCTCCAAAGTGCAATCTCAGACGGTGGAGTCGGCACTGGCCGGCACCGAATACGAGGACGTGCCGGTCATCTCCCAGGCATCACCATTCAGCCGAACTGCCGAATTCCCTGCAGGTGACATCACCATCCGCGACGTCGCCGGACTCTACGTCTTCGACAACACTCTCGGCGGGGTAGAGATCAACGGTTCACAGCTGCGTGACTACCTGGAGTTCTCCGCCCGCTACTTCAAACAGACAGAAGAAGGGGCCGACTTCGACCCAGACACCGGAACCAACGCCATCGACGAGAGTCTCGATCGGCCGATTCCTGACTACAACTACGACGCACTGTCGGGCATCGACTATGACATCAACGTGTCCAAACCAGTCGGTGAACGCATCGAGAATCTCACCGATAAGGGTGGCAAGACCATCGGTGATGACGACACGTTCATCCTCGCGATCAACAACTACCGTCAGTCCGGAGGCGGCGACTACCCAGTAGGGGACCTGAAAGAGGTCTACAACGAACAGGTCGAGGTTCGTCAGGCGCTCATCGACTGGGTGAAGGAAAACGAGGTGGTTGACCCCACCGACTTCTACGACGAGAACTGGCAGGTCGTCACGTCCACACAGGACCCAGGCGATGATGACGAGGCATCCGCCGATGACACCGCCGAAGCGAACGCCACGGCCGAAACCGACGCAGACGCGACTGCAGAGGGTGGAAGCGCTGACGCTGCCGATGGCACCGACAGTGCTGACGGTGACGACAGCGGCGCGAATGCCGACGTCGAAGCAGGTGCCAACGACAGTGCTGATTCCACAGCCGACGAGAATGCCACATCCGATACCGACGGCGGGACCACCTCGGCGAACGGATCCGATTCCGCTGGCGGATCTGACTCTGCCGACGGCAGTGGGGATGCCAATGCCGGTGGAGATCTGCCACGCACCGGTGTGGAACTTGGAAGCACGATCGGGATCGCGGCGGCCATCATCGCAGTGGGTGCTGGACTCATCTGGTTCGCACGCCGCCGTCGCATCTGAACAGCCGATTCTCATGTCGGTCACTTCACGTAGGGTGGGGGCTGACAGCAATGATCACGAATGAAAGTGAGAACCAAGCATGGCTACTACAGCATTCCAGGGCACACCGGTGAAGACTGTCGGCGATCTCCCAGAGAAGGGTGCACAGGCACCAGCGTTCAGCCTCGTGGGCAACGATCTTGGCGAGGTGAGCTCTGCGGACACTGCAGGCAAGCGTGTTGTCCTCAACATCTTCCCCAGCGTGGACACGGGAGTCTGTGCCGCCTCGGTGCGCAAGTTCAACGAACTTGCCGCGAGCCTGGAGAACACCACCGTCCTGTGCGTATCCAACGATCTGCCCTTTGCCCAGGCCCGCTTCTGCGGCACCGAAGGCATTGAGAACGTCGTCGCCGCCTCAGGCTTCCGCAGCGCCTTCGGCAAGGAATTCGGCGTGACCATGGTTGATGGACCGCTGGCCGGACTGCTGGCCCGCTCTGTCGTCGTCCTCGACGAAAAGGGTACCGTCATTCACAAGCAGCTCGTCGACGAAATCGGCACCGAACCGGATTACGACTCGGCGGTCGCGGTACTCGGCGCCTAAGAACGTCGAACCCGACCGCCGAGTCGGTGTGTCGGGAGCTACATGTCAAACACCTGCACGGGCAGCGCGTACTTCACGCCTGCCCGTGTTCCGGCTTCCGAGGTGATTCCGGGTATCATCTCCGACGGAACCGGGTGGTCGGGGAGCGCCTCCAGATAGACGGTATGAGCCTCAAGTGAGTGAACTGCCCGGTCGACGTGCTTATCGTCGAGGACCACAGCATGGGTGGACTCAGCGCCATTGACCAGCAGTTTGTCGGCCTTCCACGCGTCGAGGCCAGCTTCCTTGAGATCGGTGAATACCCAGGGGTTGTCGGCATCCCTGATCGCGTCGACGGTGGCAATGCCAGCGGCCCGATGGTCGACATGGTTGAGACCCCACGGCATGTTCAGTTCCCAGTTGGTGACCATGACAGCATCGGGTTTGAACTGGCGAATCTTCTTCGCGATCGCATGCCTGAGCTCGAGGTTCGGTTCGAGGAGGCCATCAGGGAAGTCGAGGATCTCAAGGTCTTCAACCCCAACGATCGAGCACGCCTGACGCTGCTCATCTGCGCGCAGCGGGGCGACCTCCTCAGGGTTCATGTCCCTGATTCCTGCTTCGCCACGGGTCAGCAGCAGGTAGGACACGGCCTTGCCTTGGTCTGTCCATTTCGCGACGGCCGCGGAGGCACCGTATTCCATGTCATCGGGGTGGGCGACGATGCACAGGAGCCGGGTCACATCATCGTCGTTGAAGATCGGGAGTTCAGTCATGCTCCCAGGCTAAGGCTCAGGCGGCGCTTGTGCCAGGGCAGTCGGCGGGACGTGTGGGTACTATGTGTATGGCATTGTCGACGCAATGTTGCTCCCTGAAATGAAAGCGGGCCCATGTATCGGAGTCTCCTCCTGGCATGCGTGGTAGTGCTGGGGCTGTTCCTCTCCGGATGCTCTGTACTGCGCATCAGCACCGCCGAGGGCGATTCGAAACCGGTCGCTGTTGGCATCGATGACGGCTCCGAAGCAGAGACGTCACAGGAATCCGAGACTCCTGCGATCCCGTCTGGCATGTCCCAGGTGACGCCTGATCTGGGCCCGGAGTGCCCGATCAAGGTGCAGTTGGCGATGGATAGGCGGTGGAACGATGATCTTGCCTACGACAGTTATCAGCTCTACAGCCGCGACAACGGTGCCATCATCACCGTCAACTGCTATGAGGCCGGCGACGACACGGCACAGTCCGTCGTCGCCTCGACGCAGAAACAGACCTTCGGTGAGTCCGGTTCGAGCATTTTGGAAGAGAAGACAGGGACGGTATCCGGCGGTGAATACTGGACCGTCCACGGGCTGCTCGCAGGGGAGGAGGTCCGAGCCATCGACAAAACCGACTCTGTACTCTTCGGGGCTGTTGCCGGGATCGCTGACAACGGTCGACTCTATAAGGTCAGCGTCGAAATGGTCACGATTGCCAGTGACGAAACCACTGCCGACCTCTTTGCGCAGATGTTGCCGACTGTGAGCTTCGCCGATCAGCTTCTCGAGACGCCGGCTTTCTCCTGAGCAGGTGCGCGCTGTGCTCGAGCGCGCCGTTTCAGCAGCTCTCGGGCAGCGATCCGACCGGCGCGGGTAGCACCGACGGTTGAGCTGGCAGAACCATAGCCGACGAGGAAGATCCGTTGGTCGTCTTTGACCGCGACCTCTGTCTCCATGGAGATTCCACCGTCGGGTGTGCGCAGACGCAGCGGTGCCAGATGGTTGAGTGCGGCGCGAAAACCAGTGTTCCAGAAAATGACGTCGACCTCTTCGACACGTTCCTGTTCGAAGGGCTGCCAGGATTCGGGCAGAGCCAGGTGGTCGCTTGCTGAGGGGCCAAGTCCCTCCGAAGTGGACTGTTCTTCGGCAGCCTGGCCCGGAAAATGGACGCCGTGAGGAAGAATCGCGTCGATCATTCCACGTGAGACGAGCACACCGGATTCGACTCCGTCGAGAAAGTCCTGGCGAACAGGAAGTCCCGTGGTGCGGACGACGCTGGCTGGGGCAAGGCCAGCCAATGTGCGAGACCGTACGGCTCGTTCAACCTCGAGGCCCCAATTGCCGTCAAACTCCCGTGATGTGAAGTTCGGGGGCCTACGGGTGGCCCACAATGTCTCGGTGACCTTCGCCAGTTCGAGCAGGAACTGTGTGGCAGAGATGCCACCACCGATCACCAACGTTCTCAGTCCTCGGAAGTCTTCCACGTCTCGAAAGTTCGCGGTGTGGAGTTGGCGGCCCTCGAACTCAGCGATGCCTGGGACGAAAGGTACATACGGGTGAGTCCAAGTTCCGGTCGAATTGATCAGGTACCGGGTGGAGAGATGAACACGTTCACCGTCGATGTCTGCCGTGATCTCCAGAGGTCCCGAATCAGGGGTGGGGGATTTAACCGTGACCACCTCGGCAGGGCGGACGACGCAGAGTTCGAGTTCGCGTTCGAAGCGGGAATAGTAGTCCGAGACCACCGTTGAGGCGGGGACTGAGGGATCTGGCGAGCCGAGTGGAAACCCTGGCAGATCCGCCACATGGTTCGTTGAACCAAGCGTGAGGGAATCCCATCTCTCGCGCCACGCACCGCCAGGCCCAGCACCGGCGTCGAGGACGATGAAGTCCTTGCCCGGTACCAGCCCGTCACGCCACAGGTAATGGGCCGCTGAGAGACCGGCCTGACCTGCGCCGATAATGACAATCGGCCAATGGGACTCGACGAGCAACTCCGAAATGCGGCACACCATGAGGCCATTGTTTCAGGTTCCTGCCGTCTTTGCCTTGGAGGATGGCGGAGCTGTGTCCGATCCTCGTGAATGGCGGTGAAGCCGTCCGCCTCCGGTGTGGATTGAAGGCCCGAGCTGAGGGTGAAGATCAGTTGCAGTCTGGACCTTGTGGGTTCATGTAGCAGTCCTCATCGACGAGATAGCGGTGGTAGCGGTAGACATCAATGGAAATCTCGTTGCTTGCTACGTGTGCGAAACCGTCGATGGGCAGCCAAGGCCCACCGTCTACGGAGAATTCGCCGCTGAACGTCGCGGTCATGCCGACAGTCTTCGCTCCTGTCTTCTGATAGTCGTGGCCGATCTGCGGTTCGTCGCCGGGTCGTGGTTTCGATCCGGTCTTCGTCGTCGTCCCGCCGGTGTCGTCGCCGAAGTCCCAGTAGAACTTCTCAGGAGTGACCTTGACCGTGACTGCGTAAGTCAGCAATGTCATATCGATATAGCTGGTGTCCGCATCCGTCCAGAACGCAGCCGGTTTGCCGATGACGGCCCAATCTTTGGGCCAGGCATGAATCGTCGGAGCTGGTATGTCGAAGGTCTGGAACTGAGACTCAGGAATGCGGGTGGGTGGTTCTGGCCTGACGGGTGCACTCCCACCGCCCCCTCCGGGACCGGGACCTGGGCCCGGGAGGTCCGCACAGATATGTCCGACTTCTTCGAGAATACAGTCGGGCATTTCGGCCCCGCCGCCTCCGCCGGAACCGCCGCCGGAACCGCCGCCGGAGCCTCCGCCTCCTCCGCCTCCTCCGGGTCCTGGGGGAGGCGGCGGGGCAGGCGGCTCGATGACACTACAATCTCGTCCGGCCATTGACCCGCAGCCAGGACCTGAAGCGATAGCTGGAAGCTGCACGACCATCGACATGACCACTACGGTGCATAAGATGAAGAAGTGCGCAGTGATTAGTCGTCTTCGCACTCTTTGCTCCGCAGGTATTGATTAGAGACCTTCCAGCTACCGTCTTCATTCGTGACTACGTGTTGCATCGTGATCCCCTTGGGTTTTCCTGAAGGTAGAGAATCACCTTGATCAACAACTTTCCACTCCGAGTCCCGGGTGCAGAAGAGAATACTTACAGAATTGTCGTTAGATGCGTTGTTCTGCAAATCTACAGATTCAATTGTTACGTCATAGGCCTTGTATTTGCCTGCCATGTATTGCTTTTCCGAACGCATCGAATCAGCTTCGGATTTGAGCGATTTCAGAGACTCTTCGCGAGCGAACCTGCCGGGGTTAGAAACGTCTGTACCACCAGACGAGAACACACGATTGATGGTGGCGATGTAACCATCAAACGCGACTAATGCCCCCTCTACGGCTTCCGTCTCCTCTGAACTCAGATTCAGGTCGGTTTCGTAGGCGGGGATTGTGGGTTGCGGGTCAGCGGCCGGTGACGCCGTTGAGGAGTCTTTGGCAGGCAGCGTTGAGGTCGGCGCGGCTACGGGGGAATGGTCTTCGCATCCTGACAGCAATAGGGGCACTGAGAGTGCAGCGGTCAAAGTCAGAGCTGTTGCAGCTCGAACGCGGACGCGTCTGCCAAGTCCGGTCTTCATTCCACGCCTCTGTGGTCGATAACTCCGGCGCCGATGTATCAATCGCGCCCGGAATCTCTACATTATGCGAGAACTGTGACTTTGAGAACAGGCGAAGTTGAATCTGTGGATAACCTGCCCGTCAGTGGAAGGGTCTACTTCTTGGCTGCTTTCGCGGCTGCCTTCTGCTGTTTCTTGAATGCCCGGACTTCCAACAAGGTGTCCTCATCGACCACGTCGGCGATGGAGCGACGGCTGTCTTCCGTCCCGTAGTCGCCAGCAGCCTCGCGCCATCCATCGGCGTTGAAATCGAACTGTTTGCCGAGGAGGGCGAGGAAGATCTTCGCCTTCTGCTCTCCGAATCCCGGCAGTTTCTTCAGGCGTTTGAGGACTTCCGGTCCTGTCGGATCGCCCGAGGTCCAAATCGCAGCTGTGTCGCCGTCATATTCGTCAACGATCTCTGTTGCGAGCTTCTGCACTCGTGTGGCCATCGACTTCGGGAATCGGTGGACTGCTGGTTTGATCGAGAACTTTTCCAGGAACTCGTCGGGATCCATCTCAGCAACGTCCACGACATCCAGCCTGCCCAGACGCTCAGCGAGCTTCGCCGGACCAGCGAAAGCTACTTCCATCGGCACCTGCTGGTCAAGCAGCATGCCCATCAACAGTGCAAACGGGTCATCAGCGAGAAGGGCGTCGGCATCGGCATTGCCGGAAAGGAATACTGAACTCATGCGTCCATAGTGGCACGTAACCCGTCAGCAAGCACCTCAGAGATACCATCGAAATATGATCTGTCCCTGCTCCGGAATGCCGCCCGGCACCGATTACGACAACTGCTGCCGCCCCGCCCTGGACGGACAGACATGGCCGACAACCGCCGAGGCGCTCATGCGCTCTCGTTACACCGCATTCGCCCGCGGACATGAAGACCACCTCTTTCGCACCTGGCACGCCAGGACGCGGCCCAACGACATCGGCGTGGATGCTGACACCGTGTGGCTGGGCCTGGAGATCGTGGACACAACAGGCGGATCGGAAACTGATGAAACAGGAACGGTGCATTTTCGGGCAACCTACCGGGACCGCCTCGGCGAGCACACACTGGAAGAGAACTCATCATTCGTCCGCAGGACGGGTAGGTGGGTATATCTAGACGCCCTCGACTGAGCGGGCTTCGCACGCACTGAACTGTGTCTATACTGTTGGCAGCGGCGCATCCAACGCCCAGCCACGGTCGTGATCCCAGCTCACCGATCAATTGGCGAAGGGGAGAGAATCCTCGGACCAACCTGTCACGGTGATCTCCTGACCAGGTTTCGTGCTGGGGGAGACTTGGTCGTTGAGGAACGAACGCCATGACCAAGCACAACGACTTCAAACTGCTCGTCCGCCACCGTATGGCCGTGACCGGGGAGAACTTCACCTCCGCCCGTGCAGCGCTGTTGGAAGCCCAGAGCCCCAACAGTGCAGTAGCGACCGAAAATGAAGCAGAGGCGTTCAGGGCTAAAACGCTGAGAACATTCATGCGTGAGGGCCGACTGAACTCGATTCCCACGAAGCGCAAGGCGCTCGTCGTGATCCTCATCCAGCTCCTGGCAGCCTTCGAGGTCGGCAGAATTTACAGCGAGAAGGACGTCAACTCGATCCTCAGGACCTTCCACCCGGACTTTGCACGCCTGCGGCGAGAACTCATCGACTACCGGTACTTGGAGCGCAATGCTCACACCGGCCAGTACTGGGTGAACTCAGTACTGCCCGAGCACCGCGGCAACCAACTCCAGGAGACAGCCGTCTCCGAGACGTTTCTGCGCTGAATCGGCAACCGAGTATCCTTGAAGTTCGGGTCAACACCGGGCAAACACAAGGAGCATCCATGGGCCAGGCATACCACGCCGATTCGACCGATCTCAACGACAAAGAGATCCTCACGTGGGACACATTCGGCACGTCGGCCAGGGAGATGGCACAGACCATCGCCGACTCCGACTACGACCCCGAGGTCGTCATCGCGATCGCCCGTGGCGGCCTGCTGCCAGCCGGGGCACTGGCCTACGCGCTCGGCCTCAAACTCTCCGATGCCATCAACGTCGAGTTCTACACCGATGTTCATGAGACGTTGCCCGACCCGATTCTCTTGGCCCCGATGCTCGACATCGATGCCATCAAGGGCAAGAAGCTGCTCGTCGTCGACGACGTCGCCGATTCAGGCCGCACGCTCGCTCTCGTCCTCGAACTGCTCAAAAAGCATGGCGCCGAAGCTCAGTCCGCAGTCATCTATGCGAAGTCGGCATCCATCATCGACCCGGACTTCGTGTGGAAGCGCACCGATCAGTGGATCGTCTTCCCATGGTCGGCCGAGCCACCGGTCGTCGCTTCCAAATAGGAAGCAGACGGTGTTGCATGCGTGGCGAGATATCGACGCCCCGTGCGGACGGGTCAGGGCCAACGTCGACGGCGATGTGATCCGCGCTCGGGGCATTCGCTATGCCCGCGCGCAACGGTTCGCCCATCCCGTCGATGAGCCGCCCGTCGACGCTATCGACGGCAGAGATCCCGGCCCCGGAAGTCCGCAGTACCGACGTGATCCGAATGCGGGAATGACCTTCGATCAACTCGGCGGGCTTCCCACCAGCGAAGACTGCCTGCGAGTGAGTGTGACCATGCCCGCAGACACGGATGGAACTGACTCCGGGTTGCCCGTGCTCGTGTGGATCCACGGCGGTGCCTATGTCGCCGGCGCCGGAGATGCGAAGATCTACGATCCGCACACCCTCGTCGAAGAACAGAACATCATCGTCGTCTCAGTCACCTACCGCCTCGGCGTCCTGGGGTTCTTGGGCACGGGCAAGCCCGAACATTCCAATCTCGGTCTGCTCGACCAGATCTCGGCCCTGCGCTGGGTCCAGCGCAACGTTTCCGCCTTCGGGGGAGACCCCAGCAATGTCACGATCGCCGGACAGAGCGCCGGTGCCGACTCCTGCGCACACCTCATGATCGCCGAGGCGACCGAGGGTCTCTTCCACCGTGTGATCTTGGCATCAGCACCACTGGGGCTCGCCGGTGGTACCGAACCGATGAACTGGGCCATGGCGAAGGTCGCCGAGAAGATCGACCCCGACGCCAGCGTCGACGACATCTTGGCGGCGCAGGACGAAGTGCATAGGGCTGCCATGGTCGGCGGGCTGCACGCCGGCATGTGCTTCGGCGTCCACTACGGCGACTACCCGCTGCCAGCGAAGTCCGAGACAGGAGCAGCATGGTCAGAGGCTGCACGCAAGTACGACGTGCTCATGACTCGCACGGAACGCGAGATCGCCTTCTTCGCCGGTTTCGTCCCCGCCTTCCGACGCCTCCACAACCGGCATCTGACCTCTCCGATGCTCGAATCGCTGATCTCGGGCATCACCTCGGCGGTGTACACGCGTGCGGCCAAGGAATTCTACGACCGCCACCGCATGTCGGGAGGCCAAGGCACGCGCCTCCTCATCGTCTCCCGCGGAGACGGCAGCTTCTTCGATGCCGCGCATTCGGGAGACCTTCCGCTGCTTTTCCCCGGCGAGGTATGGCACGACAGCTTCCTCGACTACGGTGAGTCGGCGCAGATCGCCGGCCCAGAGCTGCGCAGCATCTGGGGGCGCTTCGCAACCTCCGGTGCCTTGCCACGGGTTCCCGTGCCCGGGCTCATCGACATTCTGGGCTGAATCCAGACCGAAACGGGGTCGGCGAAGAGACCGAGACCTGACGCTTGCAGCCATCCCAGGTCAGTGCCGTGGACTATCGTGAACTCATGGACTCACACCAAGTCTCAGCGGCCCGACTGATCGCCCAAGGACTCGCCGGTTCATCGCGCCCGACAACAACCACGACACTGTCGGTCGTCAGTCATCTCGGCTGCGTCCAGGCACAGGCTCTGGGCGGTGCACTGGTATCGATCGCTCTGCGCACAGGCACCTCGGTCACAGCCGTCCGTGAGGCCATGAACGCCGGAGACATCGTCAGGACGTGGACGCAGCGGGGCACAATCCATCTGGTCGCAGCCGAGGACCTCGGATGGGTGCTTAAACTGACGGGACAACGCACACTCAAGGCTGTGGCAAAGCGGCGCGAGGTCTTCGGCGTCACTGACGCGATGGTCGACTCCGCCGCGCGACTTGCCGAAGAGGCGATCCGTGCTCGCGGGCCCTTGACCCGTCAGGAACTGCTCGAGGCCTTCGAACCTCTGCAGGCGGGCCGCGAATACGGGCACGAGCGCTACCTCATCACCACCCTGGCTCTGCGCAACATCATCGCCCAAGGGCCGATGGTTGAGGACAAGGACGACATGAAGTACGTTCTCACCGCGGACTGGATCCCGAACCCCGTCGATCTCGACGCCGAGGCTGCCCTACACGAATGGATGCGACGCTACGTACTGAGCCATGGGCCGGTCACAGTCGACGACGCCGCACGCTGGACGGGACTGCCCAAGACCCCGGTGCGACAAGCCCTTGCCGCTGCCGTCTCCGAGGCAGAAATCGTCAAGGTAAGCATCGATGACCAAGACCATTACCAGTCACCCGATCTGGCCGATCATGTGCACGAGAGCCGCGAGCAGGCGAACGAGCTCCTGCTGCTGCCCGGCTTCGATGAGATCATCCTCGGCTATAAGGACCGCAGCGCCACTCTCGACCCGGCACACGAGAAGCTCGTAGTGCCCGGTGGCAACGGCATGTTCAAGAACACTCTCATTCACGACACCCGAGCGCGGGCAACATGGAAGCGTTCACCGCGCAAGACCGGGCCTCGCCTGATCATCGAGCCCTTCGATGACGAGGCCGTCGACATCGCCCGCGCCGAGGTGGTTGCCGCCTCCCATCCTGCCTTCGTCTGAGGCAGTGATGAAGATCGGAATCATCGTCAATCCCAAGCACGGGCACACCACGCGTGTTTACGGCGAGCTCGTCGAGATCATCAGACGAAGCGACAATAGGTACCGGAGTGCCACAACGACGAAGCAGTGGCCGGGAGCTGAGCAGACCTCACAGCTGCTTGACTGGGGAGCGGATCTCATCGTCGTCCTCGGCGGCGATGGCACGCTGCGCATGAGTGCTCCTGTGCTGGCAGCGGCGAATGTTCCTGTCCTCATCTTTCCGACCGGAACCGCAAACGTCCTGTCCAGGCACATTGGGATCAGGTCGACACGGCAGGCGTTGCTGCTGGTCGAGAAGTATGTGGACTCACCGGTCGCGTCGCGCTGCGAGGTGCCGGTCAACGTCGCAGACTGTTTCACCGAGGCTGGCCTACGACGTGAGCATTTTGTGTCGCTGGCCGGGATCGGGGGAGACGCGCGGGCAGTCTCCGGGCGTACACGTCTCCCAGCAGGTCTCGGGTGGGGGATCCTCGGATATGCCTATGGTGCCGGGCGGGCACTCTTCGCCCCACTGATCAGTGCACGACTGACGACGAGGCAGATCTCCGGTGGGCTGCCAGCCAGCGGATCGGAGTCGGACTCACAGCCGGAAGCTCTGCCGCTCGAGAGGGTAATCGAGAGTCCAGTGTGGTCGGTTATGGCCTCGAAGACGGCGCGACCGGCAGGTCCGATCACGGTCTTCGAGCACGCGAGGCCCACCGCAGTGCAATTCGAGTTTCTCGCAGTCGAGCTGAGCTCGACGACACCGGGCGACCGTCTCGGCGAATGGGCACGGATCGGCTGGGACTGCGTGAACCGGCGTCCGGCAGCTCACTCAGCGATGCACTACTGGCAGGGGACCGAAGCCAGCATCACCCTTGATGACCCGGCTCCGGTCCAAATCGACGGCGACCCCATCGGGGACTGCCGTCGATTGGACCTGCGAGCCGGAACAAGTTCACTGAAGGTCCTCACACCGAACTAGCGTCGACGACGTGAGGTTCCGAAGATTCCGCGTGTGATCTCCCGGACTGCGGTGCGGGTGAACTGCTTGAACGCAGAGGACTTCACGACCTTGGAGAACATGCTGTCCTCCTCCTTCTGACTCGCCCCCGAACCCGATCGAGACCCCGATCCGGACCGGGATCCCTGCGCCGAGTCCTCAGGGAAGGCCACCTTGTTTCCGGCCGCCTGCTCTTCGTCGTGGGCCTCGGAACCGGACTCCAGGCGCTTCGTGAGAATCTCTCGCGCCGACTCATTGTCGATGGCGGTCCCGTACTTCTCATGCTGCGGGGACGCCGCGACGGCGGATTTGATCTCGTCCTCGGACATCGGGCCCATCTGTGACTCGGGTGCGCGCATTCTCGTGGGAGCCACGGGTGTGGGTGCACCTTCGGGGTCCATCACTGTCACGACTGCCTCGCCGATGCCCAGCGTGGTCAGCAGCGATTCGAGGTCGTAGTCGGACTTCGGGAATGTCTGCACTGTCGATTTCAGCGCTTTGGCATCGTTGGGAGTATGTGCCCGCAACTGGTGCTGAATGCGCGAACCGAGTTGGGCGAGCACATCTTCGGGGACGTCCTTCGGTGTCTGCGTGACGAAGAAGACGCCGACGCCCTTGGACCGGATGAGGCGCACGGTCTGTGTCACCGACTGCAGGAACGCCTTCGAGGCATCGGCGAAGAGGAGATGCGCCTCGTCGAAGAAGAACACGAGTGAGGGCTTATCGGCATCGCCGACCTCCGGCAGATCCTGGAACAGGTCGGCCAGCAGCCACATCAGGAACGTGGAGAACAGGGCCGGTGACTGATTGAGCTTCTGCAGCTCGAGGACCGAGATGATGCCGGCCCCGTTGTCGTCGAGGCGCAGCAGGTCCGCGGTGTCGAACTCGGGTTCGCCGAAGAAGATATCGCCGCCCTGTGCGGAGAGTTCGGAGATCTTGCGCAGGATGACGCCGACGGTGGCCTTGGACGCCCCACCGATGTCGTCGAGATCGTCCTTGCCTTCATCCGAGGTGAGGAAGTTGAGCACGGCCCGCAGGTCGGAGAGATCGAGAAGCGCGAGACCGGCAGTGTCGGCGTAGTGGAAGACCAGCGAGAGCACGGATTCCTGCGTGTCGTTGAGTTCGAGGACCTTTGACAGCAGGATCGGTCCGAAGGAGGTGACTGTGGCCCGCAGCGGAGTCCCCAGTCCCGAATCTCCCAAGGTGTAGAACTCGGTGGGGTTGGCCGAGGCGTTCCACTCCTGACCGGAGGCCTCGAGCCGCTTGCTCAGCTTGTCGGAAGGCTTGCCCGCAGCACCGATGCCCGAGAGGTCGCCCTTGATGTCGGAGGCGAAGACCGGGACACCGGCGCGGGAGAGCTGTTCGGCCAGAACCTGCAGGGTCACCGTCTTACCGGTGCCCGTCGCCCCGGCAACCAGACCGTGCCGATTGAGCATCGACAGCGGGATCGAGATCGGTGTGTCCTTGTCGGGTTCATCCTCGTTCAGCGCCACCCCCAATTGCAGTGTCGGAGCATCGAAGGTGTATCCGGACTTGAGTTTCTGCAACGTCTCGTTTGTCATGGTTCAATCTTTACACGGTCACGCCGAGGCTGTGCAGGAATTCTTTGTGGATCCTGGTATCGGCACCGAGCTCCGGGTGGAAGCTGCCGCCCCAGATATTGCCCTGCCGCACCAGCACTGGTGAACCGTCGTGCTCCGCGAGCACCTCGACACTGTCCCCGTGTTCAATGATCTGCGGAGCTCGGATGAAGGTGGCTTCGAAGTCGTCGGCGAATCCGTTCACATGCACGGGGGCGCTGAAGGACTCACGTTGCCTGCCGTAGGCGTTGCGGGCCACGGTGACATCAAGCCCGCCGAGGCGGTCGAAGCCGTCCAGCGAATCATCCGTGAGCCGGTCGGCGAGGAGAATGAGTCCCGCACACGTGCCGAAGACCGGCAGGCCGGCCTGGATCTTGTCACTGAGTATGGGGAAGATTCCGGTTCCGGCGGCAATCCGGACCATGGCCGATGACTCGCCGCCGGGCACGATGAGCAAATCGATGGATTCGAGGTGCTCGGGCCTCGTGACCTTGCAGGAGCTGACCCCCAGGGAGTCGAGCACACCGAGGTGCTCGCGAAAGGCTCCCTGGAGGCTGAGGACGCCGACTCTCACCAGCCGCGTTCTGCCAGGCGGTGGGGTGCGGCGACGTCGGTGACATTGATGCCGACCATCGCATCGCCGAGCCCACGTGAGGCCTTCGCAACGGCGATGGGATCGTCGAAGTGAGTGGTCGCCTCGACGATGGCCTTGGCGCGAGCCTCAGGGTTGCCGGACTTGAAGATGCCGGATCCGACGAAGACGCCGTCAGCGCCGAGCTGCATCATCATGGCCGCGTCGGCGGGAGTAGCGATGCCGCCGGCAACGAAGGTCACGACGGGCAGACGTCCGAGGCCAGCGACCTGCTTGACCAGCTGGTACGGGGCTGCAATCTCCTTCGCAGCAACATAGAGCTCGTCTTCGTTCTTGGCTCCCAGCGCCCTGATCTCGGAGTTGATGGTCCGCAGATGACGCATCGCCTCGGAGACGTCGCCGGTGCCGGCCTCACCCTTCGAACGGATCATCGACGCGCCTTCTGTGATACGACGCAGCGCCTCGCCGAGGTTGGTCGCACCACAGACGAAGGGAACCTTGAAGACGGACTTGTCGATGTGGTTGACGTAGTCGGCAGGGGAGAGGACCTCCGATTCGTCGATGTAGTCCACGCCGAGGGTTTCGAGGATCTGAGCCTCGACGAAATGTCCGATCCGGGCCTTGGCCATGACGGGAATCGACACGGCGGCGGTGATGCCGTCGATGAGGTCGGGATCGCTCATCCGGGCCACCCCGCCTTGAGCGCGGATGTCGGCGGGGACGCGTTCGAGCGCCATGACCGCCGAAGCGCCGGCGGCCTCCGCGATGCGGGCCTGCTCCTCGTTGACGACGTCCATGATGACGCCGCCCTTGAGCATCTGTGCCAAGCCGGTGTTGAGCAGGGTCTGTGTCTGAGTCATTGCGGTGCTTTCCGTTCGGGGTGGGCCTGCTGGAGGCGAATTGATCGGTGAGAACGGCCGTTCCCCACAAGACTAGAACGAGGGGTGGCCTAATAGGAGTGCCAGAAAGTATGAAAAGTTTTAGGCCAGTATGATCGGGTCATGTCTCAAACTCAGTCGACGCACCGCGGAGCCGCCCCAGCGGACATGGTCCTGCCTCGGGCTGACGGGATCGCACTGCCGATCGCGATCGATCGTGAGTCGTCGACTCCGCTGCCGGATCAGCTGGTGGCCGAGATCAGACGACTCATCGCTGCAGGGGCGGTACGTCCGGGGGAGCCGGTGCCCGCGAGCAGACGCCTGGCCGCCTATCTGCATGTCTCCCGGGGGACGGTGGAGACCGCCTACGCCCAACTCGTCGTCGAAGGATTCCTCATCACGGCAGAGCGCTCGGCCACACGCGTGAATCCGGAGCTGCCGAGCACTCCGCGCACACCCGGCCCGCAGACCCGACCGCCCCAGGCGCCTCGACGCCGGGTACGCAGCTTCGTCGACCTGCGTCCCGGTTTCGGCGGTGACAACCCGTTGCAGGAGCCGGCCTTCAGGAGAGCGTGGCGAGATTCCCTCGACCTCGACCCCGGCCCGATCGACCCGCTGGGACAACCGCAGACCAGGTGGGCCATCGCTGATCACCTGCGGCTGACCCGGGGGATGAGTGTCGACCCCGATGACATCATCCTCACCAGCGGATCCAGAGACGGGCTGCGTCTGCTGCTCACGACGGGCATCGACGGCGCCATCGGTGTCGAGAACCCGGGGTTTCCGGGCCTGCGACAGGCAATGACCGATCGAGAACTCATCCCCATCGACACTGCACACCTGTCCGGGGCCACCTCCGACCACCTCGGCGCGGTCGTCGTGACTCCCAACCATCAGTTCCCGCACGGGACCACCATGCCCATCGACCAGCGGGTCAGACTCCTGGAATGGGCGCAGGCCGCCAGCGTCATCGTCATCGAAGACGACTACGACAGTGAGGCCCGCTACGCCCGCACCGTGGTCCCGACTCTCTACGACCTCGCGGTATCGACCGATGCCCCGGCCCAGGTGGTCCACATCGGCACGTTTTCGACCCTGTTGACCTCGGCCGTGTCCACCGGGTACATCATCGCCCACGGGGAGCTGGGCACACGTCTGGCCGCGATGCGCACCGCCTTGGGTCCGGCGTTCTCCCCGGTCATGCAGTCCGCAATCGCGTCCTATCTCACCTCGGGAGGACTGCGTCGCAGAATCTCCCGGGGTCGGCGCAGAATCAGAGCCGCCGAGGCGGTCCTGGCCCACGTCGGGGAGATTCCCGGGCTCGTCCACGAAGGTCGCACCCTCGTCATCGAGACGAGTGCGCACACGGCAGCACGGCTGCGCACCGACCTGGCCGAACGCGGGATTCTCGTGGCCTCGTTGGCGGCCGGGTGGAGTGCCGACAGCGATGTCCGGCACGGAATCGTCATCGCCCACTCCAACGTCGAAGCGACCATGCTGCGACAGGCGTTGGAGACGGTTCAGTCACTGCTCGGCGAGGCCGACCACCGGTGACGATTGCGCAGGGTCGGTTGAGTAGGATCGAGGCATGATGAAATTCGGGTTCGTCGCCGATGGCGTCTTCAAACTGCTCGTCGCGGTCGCACTCTGCGCGTTTCTTCCTGCTGTCGAGTCATTCTTTCTCGCTCCCAGATGGTTGGCGATCACGGCGATCGTGCTGCTCTTCCTCAGCGCTGCCACGGAGATCTCCTATGGTGCCCGCAAGGGTGAGACGAGCTATGTGAAGTATCTGGCGATATTCGATTCGCTGTGGGTGGTGGCGACGATCATCGCCGTGATCCTCGCCCTCGTCGGCAACCCGGCGGCGGGCTTCGTCTGGCTCGGCTACACGGGACTCGGCTCATTGGCCATTGCCATCGTGTTCACCACAGGAGCAAACGGCCCCGAATTCGCTGAGGACGAGTCCTCCGACGGGGCCGCAACTCCGAGCGACTGACTTTCAGCGGTTGAACGCGATGGCGGCGTGGTAGCCGTCGGGCAGACCCGATTCCAGGTCGAAGATCTCGACATCGGGGTGCGGAGAGTTCGGAGTGGCTGCAGCACCGATGTAATCCATGCCAGGGTCGCGGGCCAACCCTGTGCTCAAGGCCTTGAGGAAAGCCTCTTTGCGGGCCCACACGCGGACGAAGTCGGTGGCCAGATCGGCGTGTGCCACCTGTTCGAGTTCGGCTTGCTCCTTCGGGTGCAGCAACGCCATCGCCTCGGCCGCCACTGCGTGTTCGGGCACAGCCTCAAGGTCGACCCCGATGGGATCGTCGGCAACGGCAACCAGGACCAGCCGCCTGGCTCTGGTGACAGAGAATTCGCATTCCTCGACCCGCGGCTTGCCGGCAGAGTCGAGACGGATCTCGATGTCGGCGGGATCGCGGTCCAGGTGCGTGCCGAGGACATGGCGGAGGATGACCCGACCGGCTGCCCAGGTGGCCGCGGCATCGGGTTCGAACTCCGTCGCATAGTTCATCTCCTGCTTCGTCAGCGAGGAGAGGTCGATGCGTGCCCATTCGGCCTCGGCGTCAGTGTCGGCGAGGACGATGGTCGAATCGAGTTGGGTGGGCAGAAGCGTGAAACCGGGGTGGGACTCCATGTATCAGCGGCCCAGAGCCTTCGAAATCTTCTTCAGCTTGCGGTTGAGGACGAAGATGCGCACGGATCCGATGATGCCGGCGATGAAGATTCCGCCGATCGCGGCGAAGAGCATGGCAACGCCCAGCGGCAGCTGGAACTGCCAACCGAAGTACTGGAAGTCGGCGGGGACGTTGTTCTGCAGGATGAAGATGAGGAGGAGTACGACGATGGCGGCGCCGAGGATGAGGGATGCCCACATTCCGGCCGACATGCCGGAGCCTCCCTTGAGCTGTGACAGGTCCGCATCTTTGCCTGCAGGAGTCGGCTCCTGGCGCTGCTCAGCCTCGGTCTGTTGCGCGGGTTCGATGCGCTGTGTCGGATCCACCTGCTGAGTCGGTGCGACCTCGCGACTGTTGCCGGTCGCCGGATCTTCGTCACCGAGCACGGACTGCGTCTCGGCCAGCAGCTCGTCGGGCGTCTGTGATTCGCCACGTGGGTCTTGAGTACTCATGCGCCCATCATAGTCGCTGATGGGCGCATGAGTGTGGTGTTGCGGCCTCTGACCTGAAGAAGTGAGATCAGAGACGAGCGTTGGTCAGATCAGTTCTGAGATCAGACCTTTGCGCTCAGGGTGGAGATGATCTCGTTGAGCGTGGCCGAAGGGCGCATGGCCGAGTCGAGCTTGGCCTCCTCCGGGTAGTAGTAGCCGCCCAGGTCGACCGGGCTGCCCTGGACCTCGAGGAGTTCAGCTGAGATCTTCTCAGCGTTGGTCTCCAGAGCTTCGGCAACCGGCTTGATGGCCTCGGACAGCGGTTCGTCTGTCGTCTGCTCGGCGAGGTTCTGCGCCCAGTAGAGGGTCAGGAAGAAGTGGCTGCCGCGGTTGTCGATCTCGCCGACCTTGCGCGAAGGCGACTTGTTCTCTTCGAGGAACTTGCCGGTCGCTGCATCGAGCGTATCGGCGAGCACACCGGCACGGGCGTTGCCGTGGACGTTGAACTCATGACGGAACGATTCAGCCAAGGCGAGGAACTCACCGAGTGAGTCCCAGCGCAGGTGGTTCTCTTCCACCAGCTGCTGAACGTGCTTCGGTGCCGAACCACCGGCACCGGTTTCGAACAGACCGCCACCGGCGATGAGCGGAACCACGGAGAGCATCTTCGCTGAGGTGCCCAGTTCCAGGATCGGGAACAGGTCGGTGTTGTAGTCGCGCAGCACGTTGCCGGTCACCGAGATGGTGTCCTTGCCCTGACGAATGCGATCGATTGAGAACTGAGTCGCCTCAACCGGGTTCATGATGCGGATATCGAGACCCTCGGTGTCGTGATCGCCGAGGTATGCCTCGACCTTGGCCCGCAGGTTGCGGTCGTGGGCGCGGGTCTCATCGAGCCAGAACACGGCCGGGGTCTCTGAGAGACGGGCGCGGGTGACGGCCAGCTTGACCCAGTCACGGACCGGGATGTCCTTGGTCTGGCAGGCGCGCCAGATGTCACCGGCGGCGACCTTGTGGGACAGGATGACCTCACCGGCGGAGTTGACGACCTCGACGACGCCGTCCTGGGCGATCTCGAAGGTCTTGTCGTGGCTGCCGTATTCCTCGGCCTTCTGTGCCATGAGTCCGACGTTGGGGACGGTGCCCATCGTGGTCGGGTCGAAGGCACCGTTGGCGCGGCAGTCCTCGATCACGGTCTGGTAGACACCGGCGTAGGAGGAGTCGGGGATGACTGCCAGGGCGTCCTGGGTTGCGTCGTCCTTGTTCCACATCTTGCCGCCGACGCGGATCATCGCGGGCATCGAGGCATCGACGATCACGTCGGAGGGCACGTGCAGGTTCGTGATTCCCTTGTCGGAGTTGACCATGGCCAAGGAGGGGCCCTCGGCGATGCCCTTCTCGATTCCGTCCTTGACGCCCTTGGCCACATCGGCCGGGAGGGTGTCGAGTCCGCCGAGGATGGCGGCCAGTCCGTTGTCGGAGGTCAGGCCCGCCTCGGCGAGGGCAGCACCGTATTCGGCGTAGACCTCGGGGAAGAATGCTTCGATGACGTGGCCGAAGAGAATCGGGTCGGAGACCTTCATCATGGTCGCCTTGAGGTGGACGGAGAAGAGGATTCCCTCCTCCTTGGCGCGTACGATCTGCGCCTTGAGGAACTTGTGGAGTTCGGCGACATCCATCTTGGTGGCGTCGATGACCTCATCGGCGAGGACGGGCAGCGATTCCTTGAGGACAACGGTCTCGCCCGAGGCGGGACGCAGACGGATCTGCAGGGTGTCATCGGCTGGGATGACGACTGACTTCTCGTTGTCGCGGAAGTCACCGGCAGCCATGGTGGCCACATTGGTCTTCGAATCAGCGGACCAGTCACCCATCGAGTGCGGGTGGGCCTTCGCGAAGTTCTTCACGGCCTGCGGGGCACGACGATCGGAGTTGCCCTCACGCAGGACGGGGTTGACGGCTGAGCCCTTGACCTTGTCATAGCGAGCCTTGGCGTCGCGTTCCTCATCGGTCGATGGCTCGTCCGGGTAGTCGGGCAGTTCGTAGCCCTGTGACTGCAGCTCGGCGATGGTGGCCTTGAGCTGGGGGACGGATGCCGAGATGTTGGGCAGCTTGATGATATTGGCTTCTGGCTTCTTGGCCAGCTCGCCCAGTTCCGCCAGAGAGTCAGCGACCTGCTGGTCTGCAGGAAGGCGGTCGGTGAACTGCGTCAGCACACGCGCGGCCAGAGAGATGTCGCGGGTCTCGACCTCGACGCCCGCCGAGGTGGCGAAGGCTTCGATGATCGGCTTGAGCGAGTACGTCGCCAGAAGAGGCGCTTCATCGGTGCGCGTATAAATGATTTTGGCCATGGTGATGGACTACTCCACATCGTCTCGGGGTTTGACCTCACCATCCTACCGTTGACCCGGATGCGCTCAGCTTCCCGGTAGGGTTCTGTTTCGTCACACACAACAGGACACCCATCACGAACAACAGCGAAATCATCACGAACGACTCAGAGAGGACGAAGGTGGCAAAGCTCTACTTCCGTTACGGGGCGATGAATTCCGGAAAGTCGACCGCCCTGCTGCAGGCCGCCTTCAACTACGAGGAACGCGGCCAGCGAGTGCTGCTGGCCAAACCCCATATCGACACCAAAGGCGCCGGAGAGATCGTCTCCCGCCTCGGCGTCACCCGCGAAGTCGACTTCCTCATCCCTGCCGGCTCCGACGTTGAGACCATCTACCGTGAGCACGCGGACTACGTCGATCATGATGCTCTGCTTGAATCCATCGACACCCCAAAAGCGAGCGTGGCCTGCCTGCTCATCGACGAAGCCCAGTTCCTTGAACCGCTCCAGGTCGATTCGCTCATGCGCATCGCCACCAACGCCTCGGTGCCGGTGATGTGCTACGGCATCCGCACCGACTTCCGCACCAAAGCATTCCCCGGTTCTGCCCGATTGCTTGAGATTGCTCACACTCTGGAAGAGCTTAAGACCATCTGCAGGTGCGGCCGCAAAGCGATGTTCAACGGCAGGCTTGTCGACGGCCAGTTCATCTTCGACGGTGATCAGGTGGCCATCGACGGCAATGCCGTGACCTATGAATCACTGTGCCCACGCTGTTATCTCCAGTACTCGGGCGGTAGGCTGAGTGCGGTGGTCTCCTGACCTTCCGACGGCACTCCTGACCTCGAACATCTCGTCTGATCTCGAACCTCGCTAGGAGCACTCTTGCGCATTGCAGTCCACCCTCTCAACGACAATCCGGGTTCACCGGCCATCGTCTTCGGAAACGCCCTCGGTACGCGAGTCTCCCTGTGGGCGGCGGTCGCGGCTCGACTGGCCGACGACTATCAGATCTACCTCTCCGACCTGCCCGGCCACACGCATCCTCGGACCGATGACGGTGCGGACTTCACGGTCTCCGATCTCGCAGCCGGACTCGTCACCAGCCTGGCTGAACTGGGTGTGGAGAAATTCACCTACTGCGGAGTATCGATTTCCGGCGGGATCGGCCTGACCCTGGCGCTTGACCACCCCGACTCACTGAACGGCCTCGTCGCCTGCTCGACCGCAGCGAAGTTCGGCACCGCCGAAACCTGGGCCGAACGCATCAAGGACGTCGAGGAGGACGGCACACGCGGTCAGCTCGACGACACCGCCGACCGGTGGTTCGCTGCGGGCTTCCTCACCGAGGACATCTCATCGGGACCTGCGATCCTCACCGACCTCGCCATGGTCGACGATGCCGCCTACCTCGCCTGCGCGCGGGCGCTGACCCAGTACGACCTGACCGGCCGGCTCGAGGCGATCACCACACCGACCCTGTTCATCGCCGGAGCACAGGATCCCGGCTCCACCCCGGAAGCGATGACCGACCTCTCTGCGCAGGTGCCCGACTCCACGATCGTCGTCATCCCCGACGCCGCCCACCTGCCCATGGCCGAACACCCGGACATCGTCTTCGACCACATCGAGGCGTTCTTGAGTAGGGTGTAGATGTAGTCCACAGCATCCGACCTTGCTCAATGAGGAGCGCAGATGACTCAGGAACAGCACTCACGAAGCGACACCTCGACCGACCTCCGCGAACTGTCACCGGGTGAGAGAGCCCCTGGGCTGTCCAGACAGACGGTGCGCATCCGCTGGACCGGCTTCCTCCTCGGGCTCATCCTGTCCACCCTCGTCTACGCGATCATGCCGGACGGGGTCGAACACGGCGCCAAGCTGACGGCCGCCGTTGCCGTACTTATGGCGGTGTGGTGGATGACCGAGGCGCTGCCGATCGCTGCCACCTCCCTGCTGCCGCTTGTAGCTTTCCCCGTATTCGGCACCGAAGTCGAGATGGATACTGTCGGTGCGTCCTACGGCAACCCGATCATCTTCCTGTTCCTCGGCGGTTTCCTCATCGCTTTGGCCATGCAGCGCTGGAACCTGCACCGGCGAATCGCCCTCATCACCCTGTCCATCATGGGCAACAAGCCGGGACCGATGATTGCAGGCTTTATGATCGCCACCGGATTCGTCTCCATGTGGGTCTCGAACACCGCCACAGCGGTGATGATGCTGCCCATCGGCATCTCGGTGCTCATGATCGTGAGCAAGGTCGTCGGCGGCGCCATCACCGATGCGGCAGATACCGCGGACTCAGATACCGCGGGCCCGGCCGCGAAGGTGCCAGAGACCGGGGAGGAAGATTCCGGCCTCGGGGCGGTGGTGAAGTCCAACTTCGGCACCGCACTCATGCTCGGCATCGCCTATTCCGCCTCCATCGGGTCTCTGGGCACCATCATCGGCACACCGCCGAATCTCTTCCTCGTCGGCTACCTCAAAGAGAATCACGACATCTCCATCGGCTTCGGCCAGTGGATGCTCGTCGGTGTGCCGCTGGCGATCGTGATGATGGTCATCGCCTGGTTCCTCCTCGTCAAAGTGCTGTACAAGCCTGAAATCGATGAGATCCCAGGGGGTCGCGAGCTCATCCGCGACGAATTGGAGAAGCTCGGCCCGATGTCGACCGGCGAGAAGCTGGTTCTCAGCATGTTCATCCTCGCCGCCGCCAGCTGGATCTCACTGCCCTTGATCTTCGAAGAACCGCCGATCAGCGATGAGGGCATCGCCATGGTCATCGGCCTCCTTCTCTTCCTCATTCCCGGCGGAGCCAACCGCGGAGTTCGCCTCCTCGACTGGGACACCGCGGAGAAGCTGCCCTGGGGTGTGTTACTTCTCTTCGGCGGAGGCCTGGCCTTGTCCGCACAGTTCTCCTCCTCAGGACTGACCGAATGGATCGGCAAATCCACGAGCGGCCTGGGAATACTGCCGACGGTCTTCATCGTCGCGGTCTTCGCCACGATCATCCTGTTCCTCACGGAGCTGACCTCGAACACCGCGACCGCAGCCACCTTCGTCCCCGTTGTCGGTGGCGTGGCGATGGGGCTCGACCTCGACCCGCTTCTTCTGACCATCCCGGTGGCTCTGGCTGCGACCTGCGCCTTCATGCTTCCGGTGGCAACACCACCCAACGCCGTTGCCTACGGTTCGGGATACGTGACGGTGGCGCAGATGGTCAAGGGCGGACTGTGGCTCAACGTCATCGGAATCGTCCTTATCACGGCCACCGTGTATCTGCTGGCCGTACCAGTATTCAACATCATGCTCTGATCGACGATGAACCTTGGCAGACTGGTGATATGACTCATCTCTTCTCACCCATGACATTGCGCGGCACCGAGATCGCCAATCGCATCTGGCTCGCCCCGATGTGCCAGTACTCCTGCGAGTCCGAAGACGGGATGCCCAGCACCTGGCATCTCGTTCATCTGGGGGCGCGTGCCCAGGGCGGGTTCGGACTCATCCTCACCGAAGCCTCCGCTGTCCTGCCCGAGGGTCGGATCTCGCCCCAGGACGCTGGCATCTGGAATGACGATCAGGCAGAGGCCTGGTCCTCCATTACCGACTTCGTCCATTCACAGGGCAGCCGGATCGGTGTGCAGCTGGCACACGCAGGCCGCAAGGCGAGCACCTACCGTCCCTTCGAGGGCAACCCTCGGGGCAGCGTCCCCGAATCCGAGGGCGGTTGGCCCACCCTCGGCGCCAGTGCGATCGCCTACCCCGGATATGAGGCCCCGGAAGAGATGACGAAGGACGATATCGCCGAGGTGGTCGAGGCCTTCGCTGCGGCCGCCGTCCGAGCCATCGATGTCGGGTTCGACCTCGTCGAACTCCATGCCGCCCACGGTTACCTGCTCCACTCGTTCCTGTCTCCGCTGTCGAATGAACGCACCGATGAGTACGGCGGAGACCTTGCCGGACGTTCGCGAATTCTGATCGAGACCTACCAGGCCGTGCGCGCCGCAGTGGGGGAGGACGTGCCCGTATTCGTCCGCCTCTCTGCCAGTGAGTGGCGCGAAGGCGGTTTCGACATCGCCGAGGCGGTTGAGGTCTCACATAACCTCAAGGGCCACGGTGTCGACCTCATCGACGTCTCCTCCGGAGGCAACTTCCCCGTCAAGATTCCCGTCGGCCCCGGCTACCAGGTGCCGCTGTCTGCAGCGATCCGGGCAGAAGGCGTGAGCACCGGAACTGTCGGCCTCATCACCGACCCAGAACAGGCGGAGACGATCCTGGCCTCTGCACAGGCGGACGCGATCTTCCTGGCCAGGGCGGCGCTGCGTGAACCAGCGTGGCCGCAGAGAGCAGCCCACGATCTCGGAGTCGAACCGGGACCGTACCCACCGCAGTACACACGAGGAGCATGGTGAACTGACAATGACGAAGACCATTGAGACCGAACACGTCGTCATCCGCAGCATCGCGGTGTCCGACATGGCCAACAACGTCTACCTCATCACGGCCAAGGAGTCGGGGGCACAGGTGCTCATCGATGCCGCCGACGATGCTGACGCGATCACAGCACTGATCGCCTCCGGTGGCGAAGACACCTCCGCGGAACCGATCCTGGAGGCGATCATCACGACACACCAGCATTGGGATCATATTCGGGCACTGCCGGCCACCTCGGCGGCGTTCCCTGATGCGATGACGATCGCCGGCAGCGCCGATGCTGAGGCGATCACCTCGGCCGAAGGGGTCGAGATCGCTCGCTCCGTCGACCACCTCGACGTCGGCGACTTCGGAGGGTTCGTCCTGCAGGCGATCGGCCTGCGCGGGCACACGCCCGGCTCGATCGCTCTGCTGCTGCGCGATGGGGGAGAGACCATCCTGTTCTCCGGTGATTCTCTGTTCCCCGGGGGACCGGGAAAGACTTGGAGCCCGCAGGACTTCACCTCACTCATGGGCGACCTGGAAGAGCGCGTCTTCGACCAGCTGCCCGACGAGACCCGAGTGCTGCCCGGACACGGTGATGCCACCACATTGGGCGAGGAGCGCCCGAAGCTGAGCGAATGGCGTGAACGCGGCTGGTGAAGTTGTTCGTGCGACGGCCGATCGGCTGGCCGTCTGGTCAGCCGAGCGTCTGATCAGCTGGGCAGGGCCGCGAAGCCGAAGCCTGCCCAGATGATGGCGACCACGAGCGCGGCGATGATGCCGAGGTTCCACGAGGTGGAGATCGTGCGTTCCCCGTGAGGGTTCGACAGTTCCTCATCGCTGAGCTTGGAATGACGGTCGAGCACGGTGTCGACGGCAGGATTCGGATTGTCCATCAGCCTGCGGATGCCGTGTTCGTCCTTCTCCATCTTCTTCCCTCTGCCGGCGAGGGGCCAGGAGGAGAAGACCTTCTCATGGGTGCGCACTCCGAGTCCGAAGTGGATGTCGAATCCGTCGACGAGGTTCCAGGGGATGTGCACAGACTGCATGGGATTGATCAGTGCGATCTCCTTGTGCCGCAGCTCGACGCGCGGAAACCGGTAGAGGGCGTAGACGACGGCGATGATGGCGACCGGTATGCCAGCCACGGCCAGGCCCCGTGCCGTGAAGTCTCCGACGATGATCGAGCCCAGGCCGACCACGCAGAGCCCAGCGATGACGAAGAAGAGCACCGTGGAGCTTGTCGTCCTCACGATCGTCGGCTGTTCGTTCCCTGAATTGCGATCTATCTCACTGTTAACCACCTGAACATCCTATCCACTGAGACTCCTTGTTGTGTGCATGTTTCCTTGGTCTCGAAACGGTAACGATTATGAAATTTGCTCAGTATGTGGACTGTGTCACAGTGTCGCGTGAATTAACTTTGAGGCATTCCATGTGAAAAACATGAACGCGCTCACACTCCCGACCAGGGAATGCTCGGGCGCAACACGCCCTGATCTGTGGGCGTGGCTACAAGGGCGAAACAGCCTCATGACAACAAGGAGAGAACGTGAACAAGCGCTTCCTCGCGGCCGGAGCCTCAGTTGCCGCAGCAGCAATGGTGCTCACTGCGTGCACACCCCCCGGTGGCGGAGACGATGAGAAGTCGTCAGAGAAATCAAGCGTCAATATCGGATGGAACGAATCCTTCCGTTCGATGAACACATTGACGGCTAACGGCAACGCCACATCGAACGCCATTCTCACCTACATGATGAATGACAACTTCGGGTACTACGACGGCGAGCTCGAGGTCCAGGACGGATCTCTGGGCAAGGTCGAGCAGGTCTCCGAAGACCCTCTGAAGGTCAAGTACACCTTCAATGACGACGCCAAATGGTCCGATGGAACCCCGGTCGACGCAGCCGACTTGGCTCTGACCTGGGCCGGCACCTCGGCGAACTTCAACACCGTCGAGCAGAACAACGCTGATGACGGATCGGTCAAGGAGAACGACGCGAAGACCGTCTACTTCGACTCATCCACCGCAGGTTCCGCACTCGTCAAGGACTTCCCGGAGATCTCCGAAGACGGCAAGGAGATCACCCTCACCTACTCCAAGCCCTATGCTGACTGGCAGACCGAGTTCGGCGTCGGTGCCGATGGTGTCGGTGTTCCCGCGCATATCGTGGCGAAGAAGGCGCTCGGCGTCGACGACGCGGCGAAGGGCAAGCAGGCCATCCTCGACGCGATCAAGGACAAGGACACCAAGAAGCTGTCCAAGATCTCAAACATGTGGAACACAGGCTTCGACTTCACCTCGATGCCCAAGGACAAAGACCTCCTCGTCCACAACGGTCCGTACAAGATGACCAAATTCGAAGAGGGTCAGTACGTCACTCTCGAGCTCGACGACAAGTACACAGGTCCGGTCAAGCCGAAGGTCGACACCGTCACGGTTCGCTACAACGGCGATCCGATGGCCATGATCCAGGCAATCGAAAACGGCGAGGTCGACATGACCCAGCCACAGGCCACGGCCGACGTCCTCTCTGCAGCTGAAGACCTCGACGGCGTCACCGTCGACGCGGCAGACGGCGCAACCTACGAGCACGTGGACTTCACCTTCGACAACAAGGGTCCCTTCGACCCCGAGGCCAACGGCGGCGACAAGGAGAAGGCGAAGAAGGTTCGACAGGCCTTCCTCAAGACCGTTCCTCGTAAGGACATCGTCGAGAAGATCATCAAGCCGCTCAACGACAAGGCCGTCACCCGCGACTCCTACTCGCAGGTTCCCGGTTCGCCGATGTACGACGCGATCACCAAGGAAAACGGCGTTGCCGACGCCACCGATGTCGATATCGACGCAGCGAAGAAGCTCCTCAAGGAAGCTGGCGCAGACGCGCCCAAGGTTCGCGTGATGTACGACAACACGAACTCGCGCCGTCAGCAGGAGTTCCAGCTGATCAAGGAATCGGCTGAGAAGGCCGGCTTCAAGATCGAAGACGTCGGAGACGTCAACTGGGGCACCCGCCTCGGCGATGGCACCTACGATGTCTCGCTGTTCGGTTGGCAGTCCGAGGGCACCGGTGTGACTGAGAACGATGCGAACTTCCGCACCGGCGCTCAGAACAACTACGGCGGCTACTCGAGCAAGAAGATGGACAAGATCCTCGACAAGCTCCTCGTGTCCAAGGAAGAGGATCAGGAGAAGCTGCTCGTCGACATGGAGAAGCAGCTGAGCGAGGACGCATTCGGTGCACCGATCTTCCAGTTCCCTGAGCTGACGATCTACCGCGACAAGGTCAAGAACGTGAAGTCCACGGCCGTGTCACCAACCATGTTCTGGAACTACTGGGAGTGGGAGACCAACTGATCCGCGACTGACGCGGTCGGTTCTCCTTCACCCCCAGCTGCTGTGGGGATCACTCTGTGATCCCCACAGCGGCGTTTTCGGAAGATTGAAACGGACACCACCCAATGACAAGATTCATCCTCAGACGACTACTCTCGACGGCACTCGTGCTCCTGGTCGTGACGTTTATCCTCTACCTCTTGCTCAATGTCGCCCTCGACTTCTTCTGGGATCTGCGTTCGAGCACCTCACCCAACATCGAGGCACTCTACGAGTCCCGTCGCAGACTCCTCGACCTCGACACCCCTGCAATCGTGCGCTACTTCAAGTGGCTGGCCGGTGTGGGCGGCTGCGTGGTCGGACAATGCGACTTCGGCATCGCCTGGAAGTCGGGCCAAGAGGTCACCTCGCAGCTCCAGGGAGCGATCGTCAACACGGTCAAGCTCATCACCGCTTCGACGATCGTGGCCATCGTGCTCGGCATCGCAGTGGGAATGGTCTCAGCGATTCGCCAGTACTCGGGCTTCGACTACTTCATCACCTTCGTCTCGTTCCTCCTCTACTCGCTGCCTGTGTTCTGGGTCGCGGTTCTGCTCAAACAGTACGGCGCGATCGAGATCAACAACTTCATCAACGACCCGACGCTGAGCAGCTGGGTGCCGATCATCCTCGTCTGCATTGCGATGGGACTGTTCTGGATGGGTGCTCTGGGCGGCAGCCGTAAACGCAGACTCATCACCTTCCTCGCTGCCACGGTGATCACCTTCGCCACGATCTACTACATTCTGGCCAGCGGTTGGCTGCAGCACCCGAGCATCGGCATCGTGGGAATCGTCGTCATCGGCCTCGGCGCTGCCGTTGTCATGACCTTCCTGTCGACGGGCCTGAAGAACAAGCGAGTCCTGTACGCCTCGGTCGCGATGGCCGTCATCGGAGCGCTGCTCTATATGCCGCTGCAGTATCTCTTCTACTACCAGGAGATGAACTGGCTGTGGATGTTCGGACTTCTCATCGTGACTATCGGTGTGGCCGTCGGTGTCGGTTTGGCCTTCCGAGGTCCCGATCCCTGGGACACGGTGCGCACCACCTTCTTCACGGGCATCATCATCGCCGTGCTCATCTTTGCCGACCGTGTGTTGCAGGGATGGGGAGACTACTCCGACCAGCCTGCGATCAACAACCGTCCGATCGCGACGATCGGCGCATCGACGCCGAACCTCGAAGGCGACTTCTGGATAGCCAACCTTGACACGTTCACTCACCTCCTCCTGCCGTCGATCGCCCTGATCCTCATCTCGTTCGCTTCATACACCCGCTACACCCGCGGGTCGATGCTCGAGGTCATGGGGCAGGACTACATCCGCACGGCACGGGCGAAGGGCCTCAACGAGCGTACTGTCGTCATGCGCCACGCACTGCGCAACGCTCTGCTGCCGTTGGCATCGATCATTCCCGTCGACATCATCACCATGATCGGCGGTGCCGTCATCACGGAGACGATCTTCGGCTGGAACGGTATGGGCAAGCTCTTCATCGATTCGATGAGACAGTCCGAACTCGATCCGATCATGGCCTACATCCTCATCACCGGCCTGCTCGCCATCATCGCCAACCTCGTCGCGGACTTCCTCTACGCAGTTCTCGACCCCAGAATCCGAGTGAACGCATGAGTACCAACAACGATAATCAGAATGCTCTCGCCCCCGACGAGGTCGGGGACAATGCGATCGAAGCCAAGGAAACTGAAGGTCTGTCCCAGGGCAAGATCGTCTTCCGAAAGTTCCTCCGCCACAAGGGTGCGATGATCAGCATCGGCGTCTTTGCCTTCGTCGCCCTCTTCGCCTTCTCATCGGTGGGCTTCGGCCCGATCCCGGGGTGGTGGATCTTCAACCACACCGCCTCGGGCCCAATCGTCAACGCCGGAGGCGCGCCGACTTGGTCGTTCTCGAACTTCTTCTCGCTGGGGGAGCACCCCTTCGGGCAGGATGAGATCGGCCGTGACAACTTCGCCCGTGTGATGAAGGGGACGCAGATCTCCATTATCGTCATGATCATCATCGGCCTGGTCTGCCTTGTCATCGGCACAATTGTGGGTGCAGTCGCCGGATACTACCGCGGCTGGATCGATTCCCTGCTGATGCGCATCACGGACGGCTTCATCATCCTGCCCGTCATCGTCATCGGTTCCATCCTCGGCAAAATGGTCGGAGGCGCGAACGGGCCGCTGCTCGGCCTGGCCTTGGGAGCGATTCTGTGGACCGGCCTGGCACGACTCGTCCGCGGTGACTTCATGTCCCTGCGTGAACGCGAATTCGTCGACTCAGCTCGCGTGGCCGGAGCCAGCGACTTCCGCATCATGTTCAAGCACATGCTGCCCAACGCCATGGGCGTCATCATCGTCAATACGACTCTGGTGATGAGCCAGGCGATCGTGCTCGAAGCCGCACTCAGCTACCTCGGCTTCGGCATCCAGTCGCCCGGCATCTCCCTGGGCCAGCTCATCAGCGAATACCAGACCTCATTCGCGACCCGTCCGTGGCTGTTTTGGTGGCCAGGCCTGTTCATCATCGTCATTGCTCTGTGTGTGAACTTCATCGGCGACGGTCTGCGCGATGCGTTTGATCCCCGGATGAAGACCATTCCGAGCTGGAGGAAGATGAAGAAGGCCGAGCGCATGACCCAGAAGAATGCGGCGAACACGACGCAGAAAGAGGAGGCGAAGTGATGACTGAACAGACAAGCACAGCCAAATCACCGGTCCTCGACGTCAAAGACCTGGGGGTGAACTTTTGGGTCAACGACGAATGGTGGATGGCCGCCGAAGATCTCAACTACACAGTCAACGCCGGTGAAGTGCTGGCGATCGTAGGAGAATCAGGCTCCGGCAAATCACAGTCGAGCATGTCACTGCTCGGTCTGCTGCCCAGCAACGGCCGGGCCACTGGCTCGGCGAAGATGGGCGGAACCGAACTCATCGGCATGCCGCCGGAGAAGATGCAGCAGATCCGTGGAAACGAGATCTCGGTCATCTTCCAGGAGCCGATGACCGCACTCAACCCGGTCTATACTGCTGGCTTCCAGATCGTGGAGACGCTGCGCGTCCACCTCGACGTCGGTCCCACCGAAGCCAAAGAACGCGCTCTCGAGCTCATGCGTCTTGTCGAGATCCCGGACCCGGAGGAACGGTTCCATTCGTTCCCCCACCAGCTTTCGGGTGGGCAGCGTCAGCGCATCATGATCGCTCAGGCCCTGGCCTGCCAACCCAAGCTGCTCATCGCCGATGAGCCGACGACGGCACTGGACGTCACCGTCCAGGCCGAGATCCTCAAGCTCATGCGTGAGCTGAAGTCGAAGCTCGATGCCGGCATCATCCTCATCACCCACGACATGGGTGTGGTCGCCGATATGGCTGATCGCATGATTGTGATGAAGGCCGGGCGCGTCGTCGAATCGGGCAATGCGGAAGAGATCTTCTACAACCCGCAGCACCCGTACACGAAGCAGCTCCTCGAAGCCGTGCCGCACCTGGGCACAGGCATTGAGGGAGAGGCCTTCGGTGCCGACCTCGCCGGTGTCGAGGACTCGGCTGTCGTCCACGAATCGGAAGCCTCCCACGGCACCGCCGATGACGTCACGACGGGCGGCAACGACGGTGGAGCACACCCGCCGAAGTCGGCTCTCAGTCCGATGGTGAACGAAGGGGGAGCAGACCGGGTCTCGGGCCTGGCCGAAGCCGCGGAGGCAGCTGGGGAGTCCAAGCATGCCAACGACATCGAGATGGACTCCACGGAGACCTACTACCATCCCGGTTCTCAGGCTGACTTCTCGAAGCCTTCTGCTCTGCAGCTGCGTGATGCTGCTATCGAATATCCGGCGATCGGGCGGAAGAAGGCGTTCCGCGCCGCACACCACATCAATCTGATGATCGCTCCCGGAGAGGTCGTGGGGTTGGTCGGTGAGTCCGGTTCGGGAAAGACGACGATCGGTCGCGCCGCTTTGGGACTCCTGCCCACTGTCGAGGGCGATATGGTCGTCAACGGCAAGAGCATCAAGGGTTTGAGCAACAAGGCGATGCGACCGCTGCGCAAGGAAGTCGGGATCGTGTTCCAGGACCCCGGTTCCTCGCTCAACCCGCGGCTGCCGGTCGGTGAGTCCATCGGCGAGCCTCTCTATCTCCATGAGGGGATGAAGGGGCCAGCGCTGAGCAAGCGTGTCGAGGAGCTGCTCACCGCGGTCGAGTTGCCCACGTCGATGCGCAACCGCTATCCGCACGAGCTCTCGGGCGGTCAGCGGCAGCGTATCGGCATCGCCCGGGCGCTGACTCTGCGGCCGAAGCTGCTCATCGCCGATGAGCCGACATCGGCCCTCGACGTTTCGGTGCAGGCCAAGGTCCTCGACCTCTTCGAGGGTCTGCAGCAGGAATACGGATTCGCGTGTCTGTTCATCAGCCACGACCTGGCAGTCATTGAACGCATCGCCTCCCGCATCGCCGTGATGCGTCACGGGTACCTGGTCGAGATCGGTAAGAGTTCGCAGGTCGTGGCCAACCCGGTCCATCCCTACACCCAGCGGCTGCTGTCCGCCGTTCCGGTTCCTGACCCGCGCGAACAGCGTAAGCGACGCGAGGCCAGGGACGCTGTCCTGGAGGCCACAGCCAACGCCTGATCGTCAGGCGGCCCAGCGGCCGACGCGGCAATTCGGTGGTCGCAGCAAACGAGTCAGATACGCTTTCGGGCGGATTCTCTCTCGCCGCTGCGACCACCGAATGCATTCACGCTCGCATTAACAGTGAGTGTCTTTGAACACCACCTGTCATTTCCGGTAAGCGTGTGGCCGTATAATGGTCTGTTGGGTCCGCACCGGACCAATCTCTCTAGCTCATAAGGTTCTTGATGACTGAAGCCATCACGCGTCGGGAAAACCGCCGCAACGTCGCAATCGTCGCCCACGTCGACCACGGCAAGACCACTCTGGTCGACGCCATGCTCCGCCAGACCGGTGTGTTCAGCGAACACGGTGATTTTGCTGAACGCGTCATGGACTCCGGCGACCTCGAACGCGAGAAGGGCATCACCATTCTCGCGAAGAACACCTCGGTTCTCTACAACGGACCCTCAGCTGGCGACGACCCCATCGTCATCAACGTCATCGACACGCCGGGTCACGCTGACTTCGGCGGAGAGGTCGAGCGCGGCCTGTCCATGGTCGACGGTGTCGTTCTTCTCGTCGACGCCTCCGAGGGCCCTCTGCCCCAGACCCGCTTCGTGCTGCGCAAGGCGCTGGCTGCGAAGCTGCCGGTCATCCTCCTGATCAACAAGACCGACCGTGCCGATGCTCGCATCGACGGAGTCGTCGAAGAGGCTCAGGATCTGCTCCTCGGTCTGGCCTCCGACCTCGCGGACGAAGTCCCCGATCTTGATGTCGACTCGGTCCTCGATGTTCCCACTGTCTTTGCTGCGGCCAAGGTCGGGGCAGCCTCGCTCGAACAGCCTGCTGATGGAGAGGCTCCGTCGAATCCGGACCTCGAGCCGCTGTTCAAGACGATCCTCGAGACCATTCCGGCTCCTGAGATCAACGATGACGACATCCTCCAGGCCCACGTGACCAACCTGGACGCCTCGCCGTTCCTCGGCCGTCTTGCTCTGCTGCGCATCTTCGGCGGCACCCTGCGCAAGGGCCAGCAGGTCGCCTGGGCTCGTGGCGATGACATCAGCTCGGTCAAGATCACCGAGCTCCTGGAGACCCAGGGCCTCGATCGCGTCCCAGCCACAGAGGCATCTGCCGGCGATATCGTGGCTGTGGCAGGTATCCCCGACATCATGATCGGTGACACGCTCACCGACCTGAACAATCCGAAGCCCCTGCCTGCGATCACAATCGATGATCCTGCGATCTCGATGACCGTCGGCATCAACACCTCGCCTCTGGCAGGTCGCGAGAAGGGCACCAAGGTCACCGCCCGCATGGTCAAGGATCGCCTTGACCAGGAGCTGGTCGGCAACGTCTCGCTCAAGGTTCTGCCCACCGAACGTCCCGACGCCTGGGAAGTTCAGGGACGCGGCGAGCTCGCGTTGGCTATCCTCGTCGAGCAGATGCGTCGTGAAGGCTTCGAACTCACGGTCGGCAAGCCCCAGGTTGTCACCAAGAAGATCGACGGCAAGGTGCACGAGCCGTTCGAAGAGCTCCAGATCGACGTGCCTGAGGACTACCTCGGTGCCGTCACTCAGCTCCTGGCCAGCCGCAAGGGCGTCATGTCGACCATGACCAACCACGGCACCGGCTGGGTCCGGATGGAATTCACCGTTCCCGCACGTGGACTCATCGGCTTCCGTACTCGGTTCCTCACCGAGACACGCGGAACCGGCATTGCCAACTCCTTCTCCGCAGGCTACGGACCTTGGGCCGGCAACATCGAGTTCCGCACCAACGGATCTCTCGTCGCCGACCGTCCCGGCGCTGTGACTCCTTACGCGATGATCAACCTGCAGGAACGCGGCTCCTTCTTCGTTCAGCCCACCTCGGAGGTCTACACCGGCCAGATCGTCGGCGAGAACTCCCGCGCCGACGATATGGACGTCAACATCACCAAGGAGAAGAAGCTGACGAACATGCGTTCGGCCTCGGCGGACTCCTTCGAGAACCTCGTTCCGCCGCGCAAGCTGACGCTTGAGGAAAGCCTCGAATTCGCCCGTGAGGACGAATGCGTCGAGGTCACCCCGGGCACAGTGCGCATCCGCAAGTTGGAACTCGACCCGAAGGAACGCGCGAAGACCTACGCCAAGCTGCGTAAACAGAACGCGTGAGTTCCACCAACCCAGCATGACCACAAGCACTCAGGACCCCATGACCGTCGTTCCCCGCATCCTCTTCGTGCACGCTCATCCCGATGATGAGACGATCACGACCGGAGGCACAATCGCCGCACTGGTCGGCGAGGGAGCGCAGGTCACGGTCCTGAGTGCCACTCGTGGTGAGGACGGCGAGGTCATCCCCGCCGATCTCAAGGATCTGGAAGGCAATCGGGCCGGCCTCGCCCGCGTCCGGGAAGCCGAGATCGCCGAGGCGATGGCTGCCCTGGGTGTACGCGAGCACCTGTTCCTGGGCGGCAGCGCCCATACCTTCGAAGACTCCGGGATGGAGTGGGGTCCCGATGGTCACGCCGTCGCCGCCTCGACCATGCCGGCCAACGCTCTGTGCGCTGCCGAACTTTCGACCGTGTCCCGTTACATTGCCGCCGTCATCGATGAGGTCCGTCCCCATGCGGTCATCACCTATGCCGCCAACGGCGGTTACGGTCACCCCGACCATGTCCGCGTTCACGAGGCCACTGTGGCCGCGATCGACGTCGCAACCTGGCGAACTGGACGACTGCTTTTCGTCGATGTCCCCGCCGAGGTGGCTCACCAGACCTTCGATGCGAACCAGCCGGGATTCGCCGAAACCGGCTTCTCACCAGCTCAGACGATCCCCACAAAGCCGCCAGTGAGCGAGATCGTCATCGCCCAGGACATCTCCGCTGTCCTCGGCGCCAAACGCGCCGCCTTGGCCGCGCACCGCACCCAGGTGAAGGTTTCCGGTGGGTTCTTCGCACTGTCGAACGGCATCGGCATGAAGATCGTCGACCACGAGTACTACTCCATCGGTGCTGGAACTCCCATCTCGGCCCAACAGCGCACATCAGGCCCCGCACCCCATGTGCTGACGGATCTTGACATCGCTGCCTGCGAAGCACAGGACCCGGCTGCTGTTGGTGCAGCTCCCTTGCGCCGCCGACGTCGGGAGCCCAAGAAACCCGGCTTCTTCGCCTATGCTCACGCCGTCGTCTTAGCAGTCCTCATCGGCTTCCTCGGCGCCATGCAGCACCTCAATGTGAGCGTGTTCGACTTGGCTGGCGCCACGGTCATACTGCCGTGGGGGGTCGCCCTGTCCCTGCTGCTGGCAGCCTGCGGACTCTGGCACCTCAAGACCATGTACTTAAGCTCGTCGCCGATGCTTGTGGCCGCGCTCATCATCGTCGTCCTCTCCTATGTCCTCGGCCAGCCGACGTGGCTGCCTGGCGCGGACATCATCGTGACCGGAACGCTGCGCTCAGCGGCCTGGCTGATCGGTCCGATGTTCATCGCCGCAATCCTCGCGTTCGTCAAGGTGCGGCCGCCCGCAGCAGCCCGTTAGAATCGGGAGAACTATGCCGACGCAGACCCTGTCCCACTCCTCACCGAACCCCGGCGGCCGCCCGCAGGGCTCCGCGGAGACTCCGAAGCGGAGACCGTGGATCATCGTCGGGTTCATCCTCCTCGTCCTGGCCGTCCTCTACCTGGTCATCGGATTCCTCACCGGACGAGTGCTCTCACCGGGGACGACTGTCGCCGGCGTGGACATCGGCGGTAAGTCCACCACCTCCGCAGAAGCGTCTCTGCGTGAAGAGCTGGGTGAGACAGCGGGGGAGGAGATCGAGCTCAAGGCAGGCAAGCCCACTGCTGCCCTCGACCCCGATAAAGCCGGGGTCAGCTTCGACATCACGGAGACTATCAGCCGAGCCACCGGCTTCACACTCAACCCCGTCATCATCTGGGACCGTCTCTTCGGCGATGACGAAATCGAACCGGTCATCAGCATCGACGATGAGAAGTTCGAGGAAGCCACCGGCAAGGTCACGGAATCCCTGAAGGTCGACCCCGTCGACGCCGAAGTCAGCTACGTCAAAGCCAAGCCCGAGGTCAAGGACGGCGCCGACGGTCAGAGCGTCGACGCCGAACAGGTGCGCAGCGCCATCGAGGACTCGTGGCTGCGTACCGAAGGGCCGCTGCCGGTCACAGCTGCCGACGTCGAACCCGACATCACCACTGCCGAGGCGAAGGACGTCGCTGACGGCTTCGCCAAGGACGCAGTGAGCGGGGATCTGAGTGTACGAGCCGAACCCGCGAAAGATGCTTCTTCGGATGTCGATGCGGGAGATCTGACGATCAGCCCGGCCACGATCGCGAAGACGCTGACCTTCGAGCCCAAGGACTCGAAGCTCACTCCTGTCTTCGACGAGGAGGATCTGCAGAAACGGGTCCTGGCGGCCAACAAAGACGTCGGGAAGCCTGCGAAGGATGCAAGCTTCACAATCAAAGACGGCAAGCCTCAGGTCGTGAAGTCCGAAACCGGAATCGGGATCAAGAAGGACGAGCTGACCACAGCCGTCACCGATGCCATCTCGGGCAAAACCGACAAACCCAGCGTCACCCTCGCCTCGGTGAAGCCGGACTTCACCACGAAGGATGCGGAGAAGGCTGATGTGTCTGAGGTGATGTCCGAATACTCAACCGGCTACTCATCCGAACCCAACCGCGACACCAACCTCAAAGTCGCGGCAAAAAAGGTCTCCGGGACCGTCGTTCAGCCCGGCGAGCAGTTCTCCCTCAACGAAGCCATCGGACAGCGCACAGCAGCCAACGGGTACAAGGCCGCCGGCGTCATCTCCGATGGCCAGATGAAGGAGGACTTCGGTGGGGGAGTCTCGCAGGTGTCGACGACACTGTTCAACGCCGCCTTCTTCGCCGGCTTCGAACTGGACGAACACCAGGCTCATTCGCGCTACATCTCCCGCTACCCAGAAGGCCGGGAAGCCACACTGGACTGGTCGACGATCGACATGAAGTTCACGAACACCTCGAAGCAGCCGGTGGTCCTGGACATGTACCTCTCCGATGGCAAAGTCCACGCGAAGGTCTTCGGCGACAAGAAGCTCAAGGTCAAGTCTGATTCCTCTGACCGCTACAACTACAGTTCACCCGGCTCCGTGACCGAGTCGGGACCAGAATGCACGCCGCAGTCTCCCAAGCAGGGGTGGTCGATCAAGATCACGCGGACAATGGAGGACATCGCCTCGGGCAAGACGACCAAAGACTCATTCGTCACCGTCTACCGGCCAGTGAACAAAGTCGAGTGCAAGGACTGAATCGCTTCAGCCGGAGTCGTTGACGCGACTCAGCCGCGACCGGCGTACCAGGACCGGTGGCGAACCGTGGCGCCCAGGGATGTGAAGAGGTTCAGGGACGCTTCGTTGCTCGCCTCCACATCAACGAGGTACGAACGCACCCCCCGCTGGGACAGCAGTGCCGCCGCGGCGCGGGCCACCGACCGACCTGCCCCTCGCCGACGCAGGTCGGGGTGGGTGACGAGATTCGTCAGCACACCCCATTTGCTGCGTTCGACGATCCGGGCGCTGGCCACCATGGTCCTGCTGCCATCGGGGTGATCGGCATAGGCCGTGACGAACTGACACGGATCGGAAGCCTCGATGAGGCCGCGGAAAGCGTCCGCCGAGCCCGGGTCGCGCTCACTCGTCCACGCCGCGTAGTGCATGGGGCTCGGCTCCTCGCTGACGTCGATCGACAGGCCTGGAGCGGCTGCGTCACCGGGATGAGCGGCACCAGCGGCCGCCTCGGCGGTGGAACCGGCCAGCAGGAAGACAGGCTCAGAGGGGGAGTAGCCGCGGGCGGAGAGCAGCGGCGCCAGCCCCTCGCAGGCCGGCGCCAGCGTACTGGAATCGTCGGCAGAGTAGATCTGGACGCAGCTGGGCTTCTCCCGGGCCGAGTACCAGGCTTCGACGGCGTCGAGGCTCTGCTCCCAATCCATTCCGGTATCGGTGACGGGAAGGCAGCTGTTGGCACGTCTGGTCACCGAGTCGGAACTGCGCAGCAGCCAGCCCTTCTGCAGCAGGCCGATGTCGGACTCGGATTCGGAACTCTCGTTGCGCAGGTTCTCCATGTGCAGCCAGGAGATGTCAGCGGGCAGCCACGCCGCTGCCGAGATCCGGCGCAGATCGACGGCGGACACGATCTCGTGGGTACGACCCGATTTGGTCGGTGCCGGGGGCACCTCATGGACGAGCAAGATCTGCTCACGAGCAATGCGGATCGGCCCGCGTTTGGTCCCGATCTCCACAAACGACTCGTCGGCACTGTTGACGACGCCGAGGGCATCTGAGGTCGAATGCGAATCACCAGGTTCGAGCGAATACCGCACGACCACTCTTTTGCCGGGCTGCAGATCGTCCACTTATCGCCTTCCGCCGAAACGTCCTTGAAGTTCTTGCCTCCCCAGCCTAATCCAGGGCCCATCCCCACCGCCGCCGACGTGACCGAGGACACGAATGTGAAAGAAGGATCACGTCGACCCGATGGGACCTGACCGGGCCGGAAGGCGTAGTCTTAGGCTGTATACGTGCAATCTCGTTGAGTCTTTATAGGAGTCGTACTCGTGACGTACATCATTGCCCAGCCTTGTGTCGATCTGAAGGACAAGGCCTGCGTCGACGAATGTCCGGTCGACTGCATCTATGAAGGTGAGCGCAGCCTCTACATCCACCCGGACGAATGCGTCGACTGCGGTGCCTGTGAGCCGGTCTGCCCGGTCGAAGCGATCTTCTACGAAGACGACACCCCGGAGGAATGGTCGGAGTACTACAAGGCCAACGTCGAATTCTTCGACGAGCTCGGTTCGCCTGGCGGTGCCGCGAAGCTGGGCAACACCGGCCTGGATCACCCGATCATCGCCGCCCTGCCGCGGCAGCAGCACGACTGAGCCATGTCGTCACGCTTCGGCCTCAATCTGCCCGACTACCCGTGGGATCGACTCACCGAGTTTCGCGATCGGGCCGCGCAGCACCCTGAGGGGGTCTGCGACCTCTCGATCGGCACACCGGTCGATCCCACCCCGCAGGTGATCCAGTCAGCTCTGGCCGCGGCCGGCGACGCCCATGGCTACCCGACGACGGCGGGCACGACCGAACTGCGCGAAGCCATCGCCTGGTGGTATCAGAACTGGCATGGGGTCACACTCGATCCCGCCGCCGAGGTGCTGCCCACGGTCGGGTCGAAGGAACTTGTCGCGTGGCTGCCCACACTGCTGGGGCTGCGCCAGGCTGGTCTGGAAGTGGCCTGCCCATCGGCGGCCTACCCGACCTATGAGATGGGGGCCACGATCGCCGGTGTCGGCTGTCGTCGTCTCGACGCGGCAGACGTTGCCGCCGGTGCCTCCCTGGACGGAATCGGACTGCTGTGGATCAACACCCCTGGCAATCCCACGGGTGAGGTGCTGGACACCGACACCCTCACCGAGGTTGTTCGCCGTACCCGTGAAGCTGGAGTCGTCCTTGCCTCTGATGAGTGCTACGGACTGCTCAACTGGGAATCCGAATCACCGGCTCCGAGCATCCTCAACGTCACGGGCGGAGATCACCACGGTGTTCTCAGCGTGTACTCGATGTCGAAGCAGTCCAACCTCGCTGGGTACCGTGCGGCCTTCGTGACCGGTGACAGTCAGCTCATCGGCGATCTCACCAAGTCACGCAAGCACGCCGGAATGATCGTGCCGTTCCCAGTCCAGGCGGCTATGATCGCCGGACTGCGAGACACTGCTCACGTCAATGAGCAGAAGGAGCGTTACCGCGCTCGTCGGGATCTGTTGCGCAGTGGACTCGAAGATTACGGATTCCGCATCGATCACTCGAGCGCGGGCCTCTATCTGTGGTCGAGTGCCGACATCAACTGCTGGGACTCGCTGTCCGGGCTGGCCGACATCGGCATCATCGCCGGTCCCGGCGAATTCTATGGTGAGGCGGCTACGGACCATGTGCGCATTGCCCTGACGGCAAGTGATGAGCGCATCGAAGCAGCCGCACGACGGCTGCATGCGGCGGCAGAATGAGCGGTTCTGAGGTCCAGAAGGTTGGACGCTGAGCCTACCGAAATTTGGTTCGAAGAAGCCCAGTAGAGCCAGATCAGACGGGTTACCGAGCAGTTTGAGCGGAGTGCTGGGATTTTCTGATTCTGGCAGTTATCGGTAGTCTTTGAGGGAATTGTGCAAGACACCTCAGGAAGTTCTTGAGGTGGGTCAAAGCTGAGGAGAACATATGCCATCGGATGCGAGTCTGCAGGTCGGGGACACGGAGCTGACGCTGCCCGAGGTGGCATCCTCAGCGGGCAACAACGGATATCGCATCGGTTCGCTGCTGAAAGACACCGGCGCGGTCACCTATGATCCAGGTTTCGCCAATACTGCATCAAGCTCCTCGTCTATCACCTACATCGACGGTGACGCAGGTGTTCTGCAGTATCGCGGCTATCCCATCGAACAGCTCGCCGAGCATTCCAACTTCGTCGAAGTCAGCTACCTCCTCATCCACGGTGAACTTCCGACACAGGAGCAGTACGACGCGTTCGACGGTCGACTGCGCGGACACACCATCGTCCACGAAGACCTGCGTCGCTTCTTCCGCGCCTTCCCCTACGATGCGCATCCGATGCCCATGGTGGCAGCCGCGGTCGCCGCTTTGTCGACTTTCTACCAAGATGACCTCGATGTCTTTGACGAAGGTCAGGTCGACACCTCGACATTCCGTCTGCTCGCGAAGATGCCGACGATCGCCGCACTGGCCCACCGCAAGAACATGGGTCTGCCGGTCATCCACCCGGACAACTCCCTGAGCCTCGTGGAGAACTTCCTGCGCGTGAACTTCGGAGTGCCGGCAGAGGACTACGAACCTGATCCACTGGCCGTCAAAGCCATGGACCAGCTCTTCATCCTCCACGCCGACCACGAGCAGAACTGCTCGACCTCGACGGTTCGACTCGTCGGCTCGTCACAGGCGAACCTGTTCCAGTCGATCTCGGCCGGCGTCAACGCTCTGGCTGGCCCGCTGCACGGTGGCGCAAACTCAGCTGTGCTGACGATGCTCGAGGAGATCTCAGCCTCTGATGACGGACCTGAGAAGTTCATGGAGCGCGTGAAGAACAAGGAAGACGGCGTTCGTCTCATGGGCTTCGGGCACCGCGTGTACAAGAACTACGACCCTCGCGCGAAGATCATCAAGAAGACCGCCGACGAGGTCCTGGCACGCTCCGGCGGCGACCCGCTGCTCGAGGTGGCTCAGAAGCTCGAAGAGATCGCTCTGGCCGATGACTACTTCGTCGAGCGCAAGCTCTACCCGAACGTGGACTTCTACACTGGGTTGATCTACAAGGCTCTCGGATTCCCCACGAACATGTTCACGGTGCTCTTCGCCGTCGGTCGTCTGCCGGGCTGGATCGCCCAGTGGCGCGAGATGATCAACGACCCCGAGACCAAGATCGGCCGCCCGCGCCAGATCTACACGGGCGCCTACTCCCGCGACTACAAGGAAATGAACGAGCGCTGATCACATCCGCGGTCGCACCGCTGGCCTCGACCGGCACCGCGACTCGTATTTGACACCGCGACTCTTAACTGGCACCGCGCCTCGCAAAAGGCACCGCTGGGCACATACGTCCTACACTCAGCACCATTTCGCCCCTTTGGGAGAAGGTGGTTTGCAGCCGAGTGTAGGGCGTATTGTCATGTCTACTCGAGGCGGATGCTCACGACGGGGCCGAGGCACGAAACAATGCGGTGCTGTGACAGCACGAGGGCGCGCCCACTTTCGTGGACGCGCCCTCGTAGTGTCACTTCAGAGTCTGCTCAGTGCAGGTCGGGGTTGAGTTCGATTCCCTTGGAGTCGCGGGAGATCGCTTCGACGGCGCCAGTGACGGAGTTGCGGCGGAACAGGATGTTGTTCTGGCCGCTGAGCTCGGAGGCCTTGACGACCGACTCGTCTTCACCAGGGACGGTGACGCGAGTTCCGGCGGTGATGTAGAGCCCGGCTTCGACGATGCAGTCATCGCCGATGGAGATGCCCACACCGGAGTTCGCGCCCAACAGGCTGCCGTTGCCGATTGAGATGCGGTGAGTTCCACCGCCGGAGAGCGTGCCCATGATCGAGGCACCGCCGCCGATATCGGAACCGTCGCCGACGACGACGCCCTGTGAGATACGTCCTTCCACCATGGCCGAACCCAATGTGCCGGCGTTGAAGTTGACGAAGCCCTCATGCATGACGGTCGTTCCCGCTGCCAGGTGCGCGCCCAGGCGGACACGGTCCGCATCAGCGATGCGCACACCGGAGGGGATGACGAAGTCGGTCATGCGCGGGAACTTGTCGAGGCCGTAGACGGCGACGGGACCGTTGGCGAGCAGCTTCGCGCGGGTGGCTTCGAAATCCTCCGGTGAGCAGGCGCCGGCAGAGGTCCACACGATGTTCGCGAGGTGACCGAAGATACCGTCGAGGTTGACGTCGTTGGGAACGACCACACGGTGGGAGAGTGCGTGCAGGCGCAGGTAGGCATCGGCTGCAGAAGCGGGACCGGCGTCGAGGTCGATGGTCGTGGTGACGACCTCGGTCCGGGTGCCGCGAGCCTCATCGGTGGACACGAGGGCATCGAGCCCGTCAGTGTCCGCGCGGGAGGCGGCGGCCGCCTCGGCGGCTTCAAAGGAATCGGCCGTGCTCAGGGTGGGGTACCAGGCGGTGAGGACGGAGTCGTTGTGCAGGGTGGCCAGGCCACGTGCGGAAACTATGCGTTCTGTCATGCCCCCAAGACTAGTCGGTGGCGGCGGTACTAGGCTAAGCGGTATGACTGTCGATCCATCTACTGAGACCGAATCCGGTTTCGCCCCCACCGGTGACCTGTCCGAATACCTGTTTACGGCCCTGGGCGACCCGGCCGAACTCACCGGTCGCCTCTGCGCCGTCGAATCCGTGTCCGGCAATGAGACAACCATCACCGATGCCGTTGCTCAGGTTCTTAAACGCATCGGGGCTGGCCCCGGCCCGGATCTGGAGATCCTGCGTGACGGAGACACCCTCGTAGCCCGCACGCACCTGGGACTGTCCGAGCGCATCGTCGTAGCCGGCCACTTGGACACCGTCCCGGTGGAGGACAACCTGCCGCCTCGGCGCACCCACATGGATGGTGCCGACTACACCGATGATGAGGTCATCTGGGGCAGAGGCGCCTGCGATATGAAGGCCGGAGTCGCGATGGCACTGGTCACCGCCGCGGCCCTGCGCGAACCCACGCGGGATGTCAGCTGGGTCTTCTACGACCACGAAGAGGTCGACGCTTCCCTGAACGGGCTTGGCCGCGTCTCCCGTAACCACCCCGATTGGCTGGGCGGGGACTTCGCGATCCTCGGTGAACCCTCGAACGCATCAGTCGAAGGCGGCTGCAACGGCACCATCCGGGTCAACGTCTCAACGACCGGAGTTCGCGCCCACTCGGCACGCGCGTTCATGGGAGTCAACGCCATCCACGCCGCAGCAGAGGTGCTGCGGCGCCTGGCCGAGCACGAGACCGGAACCGTGAACGTCGACGGACTCGACTACCGTGAGTCGCTGTCCGCTGTGTCGATCACCGGGGGAGTCGCCGGCAACGTCGTGCCCGACGCCTGCACCGTCGCGGTGAATTACCGGTTCGCACCGAGCAAGTCCGCCGCCGAGGCCGAAGGCTTCCTCCGTGAGTTCTTCACCGGCTTCGACGTCGTCGTCACCGATGCGGCCGAAGGGGCAAGGCCCGGTCTTGATCGCGCCATCGCACAGGATTTCATCGACACTCTGGGGCTCTCACCGGCGCCCAAACTGGGCTGGACCGATGTCTCCAGATTCAGCGCACTCGGTGTTCCGGCCGTGAACTTCGGACCCGGCAACCCTCTCTACGCCCACAAGTCGGATGAGCACGTGTCCGTCACCGAGGTCGAAGAGGCCACCCGGACACTGCACGCCTATCTCGAAGGCCGCTGAGACCCATGACAGACCATGACTCAACCGACACCGACTCAACCGCCGAGGTCCCAACCTCGGCTGCGGGGGACGTCTACAACCAGGGTTCGCTGCGCCTGCGCGGGTCACAGGTGCCGGAGACGACCGCTGACCAGAGCCTGCTCGATTCTCGTGGCTCCTCGGGTTGGGCGCACGAGGACCCGTGGCGGGTGCTGCGAATTCAGGGCGAGTTCGTCGAGGGCTTCGACTCTTTGGCGAAGATCGGCCCGGCTGTGTCGATCTTCGGCTCCGCCCGACTGAAGCAGGATACTCAGGAATATCAGGATGCGCGGGAGATCTCGCGGCGCATCGCTGCCAGCGGCAACGCCATCATCACCGGCGGTGGGCCGGGCATCATGGAGGCCGGGAACCTGGGCGCCAGGGAAGCCGGGGGAGTGTCGATCGGCCTCGGCATCGAGCTGCCCTTCGAATCCGGGCTCAACGACCACGTCGAGCTCGGTGTGAACTTCCGCTACTTCTTCGTGCGTAAGACGATGTTCCTCAAATACTCCCGCGGCTTCGTTGTCATGCCCGGTGGCTTCGGCACCCTCGACGAACTCTTCGAGGCCTTCACCATGGTCCAGACCGGCAAGGTCACCTCTTTCCCGATCGTGCTCTTCGGCACCGCCTACTGGCAGGGCCTCGTCGACTGGATGACAACGACTCTCCTTGCCGAAGGCGCCATCAGCGACAGCGACTTGAAGCTGTTCACCCTCACCGATGACATCGGTGAAGTCGTCGACATCATCGGGACTGCGATCGAAGGGGAGCGCCAGTGAAGGACGCAGCCGCACCCAGCCCCCACCTCGGCGGCTTCCAATTGGCACAGGCCCGGCCCGGCAGCCCCGCTATCATGGCCGTGATCAACCGGACCACTGATTCCTTCTACGAATCGGCCGCCACCGCCGAGGAGGCCATCGCAGCCGTCGAAAGCGCCGTGCAGGACGGGGCGCACATCGTCGACATCGGAGGGGTGCGGGCCGGCCGTGGGCGCGAGATCTCCAGCGCCGAGGAGATCGATCGTGTCTGCCCCGTGATCGAAGCGGTCGCGCACAGTCACCCCGATGTGCTCATCAGCGTCGACACCTGGCGACACGAGGTCGCTCAGGCGGCCTGCACCGCGGGCGCGGGTCTGCTCAACGACACCTGGGCCGGAGTCGATCCAGAACTGGCCTCCGTGGCGGCGCAGAACGACGTGGGCATCGTCTGCTCGCACACGGGCGGACTGGCTCCGCGCACCGATGCTCACCGCAACCGGTACGGGCTGTCCGCCGGCGAGGTCGTCGAACAGACACTGGACGGCGTGATCGGACTGGCCGAGGCCGCTCTGGACGCTGGCGTCGCTGCTGAGAAGATCATCATCGATCCGACACCGGACTTCGGCAAGAACACGTACCAGTCGCTGCGCCTGCTGCGGGAGTTGAAGACCTTCACCGACACCGGGTTCCGGGTGCTGCTGGCGATCTCTCGGAAGGACTTCATCGGTGAGGCCATCGGCGGCGTGGCACCGGGGGAACGACTCAACGGAACGATCGCGGCCACCGCTCTGGCGGTGGAGAAGGGGGCTGCGATGATCCGCACCCACGACGTCCGCGCCACCGCTGACGCCATCGCCGTGACGCTGGCGATCACCGGTGACGCAAGTCCCAAACACACCGTGCGCGGCCTGCGCTGAGCTGATGCTCTCACTATGAGAAAATGACGTTATGCCATTGTGGATTGTGATCGGAGTGGCCGCAGCGATCTTCGTGCTCGTGATCGTGCTGGCGGCGACGTTCAACGTCTTCTCCGCCGAATCCGCTGAGGAGGCCGAGGCCGACTGGCAGCCCCTGCCCGAGGACTTCACATCAGAGGACCTCGAGGGACTCTCGTTCCGGCCCGCCCTGCGCGGCTACCGCATGGAAGACGTCGACAGTGCGGTCGCAGCCCTGCGTACCCGAATCACCGAGCTGGAAGCCGCACGCGAGCAGCAATGAGCAAAGCCCAAGACCTGCCCGGAATCACGCTCGCTCCCGAAGTCTTCAGCTCCTCTCGGCTGTCGCGACTCAGCACCCTGTTCCTCGCCCTGCCGGTGTGGGTGCAGGCCATTGCCGTCTATTTCGTATCCCGAGTCGTGAGCATCTCGATCTTCGCGGCCGTCCTCAAACGTCAGGATCCGGCGAACTGGTCCTCCAGCCCGGTCACCACCACCCTCAACGACTTCCTCAACTTCTGGGACGGCGGTTGGTACGGCCGGGTGGCGAAGGAAGGCTATCCCAGAATCCTCCCGTCTGATGAGACTGGAGCGGTGGCCGAGAACCAATGGGCTTTCTACCCGCTTCATCCGGCAGTCGTCGGCAACCTCTCGAGCGTGACCGGTCTGAGCTACGAAGTGATCTCACCGATCGTGTCGACGCTCGCTGCAGGACTCGCCGCCATCGTCATCCTGGTGCTGTTTCGCAGATACACCGACCCTGGCCAGGCGCTGACCGGTCTGGCCTTCGTGATGTTCTTCCCTCCGGCGGCCATCTTCTCCACCGGGTACGCAGAGTCGCTGACGCTGCTGCTGCAGGCCACGGCACTCCTCCTCGTCGTCGAACGCCGCTATCTCAGCGCGATCCCCGTCGTGTTCCTCATGGACCTGTCGCGTCCCATCGGCGTGGCCTTCTCCTTCTTCATGCTGCTCCACCTCATCGACCGCTTCATGCGCCGCAGGCAGGACCCCTTTCCCGCCGCCGAGGTGGTCCGGTCCTGGACCTTGGGTGTTCTCTCGTGCGTCGCAGCATTGGTTCACCCCATCCACGCGTGGTTGGCGACGGGATCGGTGACCGCGTACACGGACACCGAGGCGGCTTGGCACACTGGAGAGTCAACATACGTGGTGCAGTGGTTGGCTCAAGCCAACAGCCTCATTGGTCCATTGGGCCCAGTGCTGCTGTTCGTCGTCATCGCAGGAATGCTGGCCCTCATCTTCTCCCCGGCGGGAGCCAAGATGGGAAGAACTCTGCAGTACTTCAGTCTGGCCTACGGCGTGTACCTGCTCATCTTCTTCACTCCGCAGACGTCGACTCTGCGGCTGCTGCTGCCGCTGTTCCCGATGGCGCTGACGTTGGCTCTCGTGCGCTCTCGTGGGTACAGGGCGGCTGTCCTGTGCGCGTTCATCCTGCTCCAGATCGTCTGGGTCGCCTACCTGTGGCACTTCACCCCACCTGCTGATCTGCCGCCCTGATGATCAGGTCCAGATGTCAGAATTCGGTCGGGTTACCCGTGGGTGACCGGATCGTGGAATAATCGGTCGTATTACATTCGGTCCATCGAGCGTGAACCGTCTTTGCATAATCAACGGAAGGAAGAGCCCACATGGCAGCCCAGAAACCCCGCACCGGCGACGGACCTCTGGAAGTGACCAAGGAAGGTCGAGGCATGGTGATGCGGCTTCCAGTCGAGGGCGGAGGCCGTCTGGTGATCGAGCTCAGCAGAGACGAAGCCACAGATCTGCATGACACTCTGGCTGAGACCTTGGGTCAGTGATCGACACGGCACACTCCTTCAGCTGAGCAGTCAGCGCAGCTGAACGAACAGCAGAGACTTCGCAGAGTCTCTGCTGTTTTTGCATTCAACGCCGTTGTCGACGCAGTGGCGAGAGCGAAATTGTCGTGTCTGTGGGCTGCTCAGCGGCGGGTCTTTTGGATCATGAGCAGACCTTGTCCGATGGGCAGCAGGACGCGTTCGAGGCGATCCTGTTCGGCCAGACGGTTGAGCAGTCCCCGCGCCGCCTGGGTTCGCGGCGAACGGTCGACAGGATCGGCCACACCGCCCTTGAGCAGGGTCTGGTGGATGACGAGAAGCCCATTGGCATCGAGGAGCCGGAGTGCGGGCTCGATCAGGCGTTCGAGGTTTGTGGGTTCGGAATCGAGGAAGACCATGTCATAGGCCCCCGGCGCCAGGCGCAGCAGGACATCTTCGGCACGCCCGCTCATCAGGCGCAGGCGGCTGTGCCTGATGCCCGCCATGTCGATGAGGTCACGGGCCGCGGCCTGCGCCGTGGAGTTCGTGTCGATCGAGGTCAGGATCCCGGCGTTGGGCATTCCCCGCAGCAGCGCCAACGTCGAGGTGCCCGCACCGGTGCCGACTTCGACCGCGGCAACCGGAGTCAGCAGCCGGGCGAGAAGGGTCAGCGTCGACGCCGTCGTCTGCGACACCGGGGCCAGACCGTTCTCGTGGGAGAGGGCTCGCGCAGCATCCAACAAGGGGTCAGGCCCGTTGTACTGTTCGGCGAAGGTGAGATCACCTGCATTCTCGCGTGACAATCGACCCTCCCTTTCGGCTGATATGGGAACTTCAGTCTAACTGCATGCGGGGTCGATTCCGTGGGTGCGCCACAGCTCCGCGAGATCATCGACGTCGACGAAGGCTGACTTTGAGACCTTCTCGTGCGTGTGCGCGGTGCCCTCGTCGTCCCAGCGCTCACGTGCGGTGGGCAGCAGTGCCTCCGGCAGCACCCCGGAGGCGTTGACGACCCTCCACCAGGTGACGTTCGAACCGAACTCCTTCATCACACGTCCGACGTAGCGTGCCGAGCAGGAAGCGACCAGTCCGACGGTGCCGTAGGTGACCACGTGGCCTTCGGGCACGAGTTCGACGATGCGCAGCACTCGCTCCACGACCACTTCATCCATCTGCTCCACTCCATCCTGTGCTGACCGTGAGTCGAGCATACTTCTGTGCACGGTAGACTTGTTTCCATGTTGGGTATCAACGGCACCGAGATGTTGATCCTGGTGGTAGTGGCTCTAGTCGTCATCGGGCCCAAACGCCTGCCCGAATACGCACAGAAGCTGCGTGACCTCGTGCGACAGATGCGTCGGATGGCTGAGGGAGCGAAGGACAGCGTGCGCCGCGACTTCGGCGATGAATTCAATGACGTCGATTGGCAGAAGCTGGATCCACGTCAGTACGACCCACGACGGATCGTCCGTGAAGCTCTCGTGGAGGAGGATTCAGCGATCCGCGAGTCGAAGCTTCGGGAATCATCGGCCGCCTCGAGTGACGCGTCCGCTCAGGCCATCGACTCCGGGTCAGCAGACAGTGCTGGTGACGCGGATTCCGCGCGAAGTGAGTCCCGTCCCAAGGTCCTGTCGCCGATCGAGCGGTTCCAAGCTCAGTCTGCCCTGCGCGACCGTTCAGCCACCGTGCCCTTCGACACCGAAGCAACCTGATCAACGAGCAACCTGCTCTACGAACAGGCTGATCAACTAACTGGGCGATCAGACCGGGCTGAGACCCAAGGATCGTCCCGACAGGCCGCGTGAGCGATGGGACAGCGCTGATGCCAAAGAAGCGAACTCGCGTGCTGCGGGGGAGTCGGGGGAGGCCAACACCACCGGCAGCCCGGCATCCGAGCCTTCGCGGACCTGCGTGTCGAGTGGCACCTGGCCCAGCAGCTTGACCTGGGAACCGATCGTCTCCGACAGGTTCGCGGCCACCTGGGCACCGCCCCCGGAGCCGAAGACCTCCATCCGGGTGCCGTCAGGCATCTCCATCCATGACATGTTCTCGATCACCCCGGCCAGACGCTGGTCGGTCTGGGTGGCGATCGATCCCGCGCGTTCGGCGACCTGTGCGGCAGCCTGCTGGGGTGTTGTGATGACGAGGAGCTCGGACCCCGGGAGCAGCTGCGCTACGGAGATCGCAATGTCACCGGTGCCCGGAGGCAGGTCGAGGAGGAGAACGTCGAGGTCGCCCCAGAAGACATCGGTGAGGAACTGCTGGAGGGCGCGGTGGAGCATCGGTCCTCGCCATACGACGGCCTGGTTCGGTGGCACGAACATGCCGATGCTCATGACCTTCACGTTGTGAGCGACCTGCGGGATGATCATGTCGTCGACTCGGGTCGGTTTGCCGGAGAGGCCGAGCATCGCGGGAATCGAAAAGCCGTAGATGTCCGCGTCGACGACGCCCACGCGCAGTCCGCTCTGGGCCAGGGAGACGGCGAGGTTGGCGGTGATCGATGACTTACCGACTCCGCCCTTGCCTGAGGCGATGGCGTAGACCTTCGTCAGAGAGTCGGGCTTGTTGAACGGAATCTCGCGGCTCGTGCCCGGTCCTTGGAGCTTTTCACGCATCGCGGTGCGCTGTTCGGGCGTCATCGTCCCGAGGATCACCGACACATCGGTGACTCCGTCAACCTGCGAGACCGCAGCCGTGGTGTCTTTGGTGATCGTGTCTTTGAGAGGACAGCCGGCGATGGTGAGTAGGACGGTGACGGTGACTTTTCCACCCTCGATGCTGACGGACTCGACCATGTCGAGTTCGACGATGCTGCGGCGGATCTCCGGATCGATGACGCCTGTCAGAGCTTCCCTGACTGCGTCTTCGGATGGCCCACTCATGTGTTCACGTCCTTTCGCTTCCCACTCGGTCTTCGCGGGACCTTCAGCCTACCTGTTCGTCGTCGGGCCGGTCACTTCGGACCGGGTCGCTGACAGGTTCCTTCGCGTCCTCCTCAAGCTCCTTGAGCAGGTCTCGGAGCTCGGAGCGGATGAAGTCTCGAGTCGCCACCTCACGCATCGCGATGCGCAGTGCGGCGACCTCGCGCGCCAAGTATTCGGTGTCGGCGAGGTTGCGCTCGGCCCGCTGCCTGTCGTGTTCGAACTCGACACGGTCGCGGTCGGTGCTGCGGTTCTCGGCCAACAGGATCAGCGGCGCGGCATAGGAAGCCTGCAGCGACAGGATCAGCGTCAGCAGAGTGAAGTTCAACGACCGCGGATCGAACTGCCAAGCCTCGGGGAGAAGAGTGTTCCACAGCAGCCAGACGGCGCAGAACACGGTCATCCCCACAAGGAACGCGGGAGTGCCCATGAACCGGGCGAAGCCTTCGGCCCCGCGGCCGAAGGTCTCCGGGGACATCGCAATGTTCGGCAGCCGGCGTCTGCTTGAACGGGGAACGTCGAAATCGTCAGCAGCCACAGCTATCCCCTCCTATGGTCATCGCGGCCGGTGACTCGCCAGTCATCGGGCAGCAGCTCATCGAGGACGTCATCGACGGTGACCACGCCGATGAGGCGGTCGTTCTCGTCGGTGATCGGCACCGACACCAGATTGTACGCGGCAAGCAGTTTCGTGACCTCGCCCAGCGGTGAGTCCGGTGGCAGCGCCTCGACCTCCGTGTCGAGCATGATGCCGACGGCCTCGTGCGGGGGATGGCGCAGCATCTCCTGAATGTGGACGATCCCCAGATACTTACCCGTCGGCGTCTCGACCGGCTGCCGGCAGACGAAGACGGCGGCCGCCAACGCTGCGGGAAGATCTTCTCTGCGCACGTGAGCGAGCGCCTCGGCGACGGTGGTCTCCGGGGTCAGAATGACCGGTTCTGTGGTCATCAGCCCGCCGGCGGTGTCGTCGTCGTAGGACAGCAGGGTGCGCACATCCTCGGCGTCGTCGGGTTCCATGAGTGCGAGGAACCGTTCTGCCTGCTCATCACTGAGCTCACCGAGGAGGTCGGCCGCGTCATCGGGCTCCATCTCTTCCAGCACCGTCACCGCACGTTCGGTGTCGAGGGCGGAGAGGAGCTCGACTTGGGTCTCATCGGGCAGCTCTTCGATGACGTCGGCCAGCCGCTCGTCGTCGAGGGCGCGGGCGACCTGGAGACGACGTTCGGGCTTCATCTCGAACAGGACGTCGGCGAGGTCTGCGGGCTTCGTATCCTGGTAGGCGGCAATGAGCTGCGTGGCCTCCTGATCGACATTGGAGTCGGTCGGATGCTCGGTGTCGGTCCATGAGATCTGCATCGTCTCACCGCGCCGGCGGAAAGCGGAGAAGGCGCTGCGTTCCTGGACTCTGCGCACGAACAGCCGTGTGACCTCCCAATCCTTGTTCACCTGCTGTTCGATGCCGACGTCTTCGATCTGGATAGGGGAGTCGTCTTCGCGCAGCCGCAGACGGCGGTCAAGAAGGTCGTTGACGACCAGTGTCTCCGAGTGGCGCTGTTCGAAGCGGCGCATGTTCACCAACCCTGTAGTGATGACCTGACCGGAGTCGATGGAGGTCACACGTCCCATCGGCACGAAGACTCGCCGTCTGCCCGGAACCTCGACGACGAGTCCGATGACGCGGGGGAACTGCCGCATGGTTGCGCGGTAGACGATGACGGCGTCTCGTACACGTCCGACTTGATCCCCGAGAGGGTCGAAGACAGGGACGGCGATGAGGCGCGCGACGAAGACTCTTTTCGGTGGACCACTCATGCTCTCAAGCCTACGGGGTCACCACCATCGGACGCGCGAAGCGCGGCTGTGCGACCGGCTGTCGGCGGTCGCCATTCGGCCATCACTCTCCGTTCACCAAGCCGTCTTGCCGCATCCATTCAGGATTCTCTCAGGCTCCCTAGGGTCTTTTCTCGGCAGAACTTCCCACTACCGAACACAAGGAGACTTCAATGTCGGAACGACGATTTCGTCCGAACGTGGTGACAGGACTCAGCGCATGTGCCGCCCTCGCCCTGATGGCACCACTGGTGGGCGCAAGCTCTGCAGCTGCAGCAGACGCTCCCGCCGAACTCTATGAGGGCCACGTGCAGGTGGACCGTGGACAGGCCGATGACCCGGAGACGCTGAAGGGGCAGGTCTTCGATGACGTCAACGAGAACTCGAAGCTCGACGGAGACGAGACGGGCATCGCCGACGTCGCCGTGACCAACGGCGTCGACGTCGTGCAGACCGATGGCAAGGGTTCCTACGAGCTGCCCGTTCGTGACAACATGACGGTCTCCATCACCCAGCCCTCTGGCTGGCAGGTCCCGGTCGACTCGGACAACTTCGCGCAGTTCAGCTACAACCACCTGCCGAAGGGGTCACCACAGCTCAAGTTCGGTGGAATCAAGCCGACAGGGGACACCCCGAAGGCCGTGAACTTCCCGATGATCGAGTCGTCGTCAACCGCGTCGGCGAAGCAGGACTGCGCGATCGCCTCCGACACCCAGGCTTATGACAAGACCGAAATGGGCTACGCCCGTGACGGGGTTGTCGGTGACCTCGCCGACCGCACTGACTACAAGGGCTGCGGTGTGCTCCTGCTCGGAGACAATGTGGGCGATGACCTCAGCCTCAACGACGAGCTCCGCGATATCTACTCTGAGACGAACGGTCCGGTTCGTGCCGCTCCCGGCAACCACGACCAGGACTACGACTCCCCGGACGACGCCCACGCACTTGACACCTTCCGTGACCAGTTCGGGCCCGGACACTTCTCCTACGACGTCGGCAAGACGCACTTCGTCGTACTCGACAGCATCGAATACTCGGGCAACGAGTCGACGAAGAAGTACAAGGAGAAGATCGGAGAAGAGCAGCTCGAATGGCTCGAAAACGATCTCAAGAACGTGGCGAAGAACGCTCACGTCGTCATCGCAACCCACGTACCGATCGTCACTCACAAACAGGTCGTGGCCGAGGACGCCAAAGAATTCTATGACGTGATCTCCGACTACCCGAATGCGGTGACTGTCGGTGGTCACACGCACACGCAGGAGAACCTCGTGGCCGGTGAACAGCGCAAGGAATGGGCCGACGAGGGCATCGACACCCTCCCCAATACCCAGATCGTCGCCGGTGCCGTCTCCGGTGACTGGTACTCAGGCGGTCTCAACGCCGACGGGCTGCCCTACTCCTTCACCGGTGATGCATCCGAACCAGGCGTCCTCACTCTCGAATTCGACGGATCCGACCGCAGCGAACGCTACACGGTCCGCAACGAAGACGACGACCATCAGCTGCTGCTGGGCGTGAACTCGCCAGAATGGCGCGATTGGGCACAGGAGGCACAGGACTGGCAGGATGCTGACAAGGAAGGCGAAGAGCCGGAGGCGATCTCTGAGCGCGTCGTGACTCGCAACGACCTCAAGCAGGGTGACACCTGGCTGACCTCGAGTTTCCTCGCCGGCACATCAGATGCTCGGGTCGAGGTCAGCTTCGACGGGAAGTCGAGCCAGCTCGCCGAACACACTCAGCCAGGCAAGGGAGAGTCGCTGGCGAAGGGCTGGGAATTCACCGATCCGTACACGGCCTCGCAGAACCTGCGGACCTCGGGCAGCGTCGGACAGTCAAGCTCCCATCTGTGGCGAGCCGAGATGCCGACCGATCTCGACCTCGGTACGCACAGCGCCGAAGTCACCGGCACGGACCGCTACGGCCGTGAGTTCACGGAGACCATCCGCTTCACCGTTGTCGAGGACGAAGCCGCTGCGGCTCAGACCTCGAAGAAGCAGCTGGAGAAGGACGGCTTCAGCACTCAGCAGGAGAAGAAGGTCGACGCTGACGACCGTCAGGGACTCGACTCGGACGAAGCTCGCCAGGCGAACGCGAACTGATCGTTTCCCCTGATCGAGGCCACTGATTCTGAGCGAGGCTGTTGAGACAGGTTCGCACAGAAAGGGGCGGGTGCCGGCATCGATGATGTCGGCACCCGCCCCAGTCTCTGTCTGCACTCGGCCGAGCTGCTGTCTGTGCTCGGCTGAGTTCGGTGCGGCTCAGTCCAGTGCGGCGAAGGCCTCCGCGAAATCGGGCGCGACATCGCTGAGCGTCGGTGGTTGACCCCATGACTCGGCCACTGGTGCGGCAGCGACATGAGCATCGATGACAGCCAGGCTCAGGGCATCAGCAGCAGCTGCGGTGATCGTGACCTGGTCGAGTGTCGAGGCCGCGAAATCATCCGGCAGGCTCACCTCACCGGTGGCGATGCCGAAGATCGTGTCACCGTCGAAGAGCGTATGCGAGGGGTGAATCGCCCGCGCGATTCCGGCATGGGCACCAGAAGCCAGACGAGTGACCTGCGCCGGATCCAGGGCCGCGTTCGTGGCAACGATGGCGATGGTCGTGTTCTTCGCCGAGGTGGACTCGGCCGTGGACTCGGGAGTGACCGGCAGGTGACCGATCCGCGGCAGATCGAATCCATACGAGTCCAGGAGCGGGCCTGCCCACAGTCTGCCGTCGGGTGTTCCGATCGTGCCCATCGGGTTGGCCACTACAAGAGCGGCAACGGTGTAGCCACCGGGCAGCCGAATCGCGACCGAACCCATGGAGCTGCGCATGGTCTGCTGTCCCGAACGAGCACCCAGACCCGCGCCGAGGCTGCCCCTGACTTCGGGTTCCTCCGCTCCTTCGTGTGCCGAGCGAAGGGCTGCCCGTGCCGCAGCCTCACCGTCGACATCCGTCGGCGGACGTGCCGTCCCATCGCCTCGCCCGAGGTCGAATATCGCGGCTGCGGGGACGAGCGGAATGACAGTGTCGGCAAGCCCGGGAGCAGGGAAACCACGTCCCGCCTCGGCGAGGGTGCGCACCACCCCACTGACCGACTGCAGGCCCAATGCGGACCCACCGGTGACGACGATCGCATCGGCACCATAGGAATGGGTGCCGGGGGCGATGACATCGGTCTCATGAGTGGCCGGACCGCCACCACGGACGTCGACGCCGACCCGCGCACCCGGTGGCGGCAGGACCGCTGTGACACCGGTCAAGCGGTCCGGGTGGAACTGACCGGCGTGGCCCAGCGTGATGCCCGAGATCTCGAGAATGCCCCGGCCCCGGAATGGGCCCGAGCTCATCGCCCCTGGACCCAGGCCTCGACCTCAGCCCGGGTCCGCGGGAAGCCTGCTGAGAGATTCTCGACTCCGTCGGCGGTGACGAGGACGTCGTCTTCGATGCGCACACCGTTGCCTCGGAATTCCTCGGGCAGGAGCAGGTCGTCGGTCTTGAAATACAGGCCAGGTTCGATCGTGAAGACCATGCCGGGTTCGATCGCCGCATCCAAGTACATTTCGGCCCGTGCCTGAGCACAGTCGTGGACGTCCAGGCCCAAGTGGTGACTGGTTCCGTGCACCATCCAGCGCCGGTGATGCTGACCCTCCGGTGACAGCGACTGGGCAGCAGAGACCGGCAGGATGCCGAATTCCTCGAGACGGGCGGCGATGACCTCCATCGCGGCCTCGTGGACCTCGCGGAACTTCACCTCACGGTTGGCATGGTCTGCGGCGACGGCGAAGGCCGCGTCCGATGCGTCGAGGACGGCATCGTAGATCTTCGCCTGGACTTCGGTGAAGGTGCCTGAGACCGGCAGCGTGCGGGTGATGTCGGCGGTATAGAGCGAATCGGCCTCTGCTCCGGCATCGACGAGGACGAGGTCGCCTTCGCGGACTGCGCCGTCATTGCGGATCCAGTGCAGGGTGCAGGCATGGTTGCCCGCGGCGGCAATCGTGTCGTAGCCGATGCCGTTACCCTCGGAGCGGGCTGCGGTTTCGAAGGCGGTCTCGATGATGCGTTCGCCACGGCGATGAGTAACGGCGGTGGGCAGGGCGGCGACGACGTTGTCGAAGCCGGTGCGGGTGATGGCGACGGCTTCGCGCAGGGCGGCAACCTCGTGCTCGTCCTTGATCAGTCGCAGCTCGGACAGCAGCTGGGCAAGTTCGGCATCCCCAGCTTCCGAGATCTCAAGGTCGGCCTGCACCTGTGTGCGGGCGACATCGATGAGGGAGTCGATGCGGACATCGGCCTGGCGGACCAGCCGAACCGAGATCGCGCCGAGGTCCTTGGTGATCGCGTCGTCGACCGTTGCGGAGCTTTCGGTGGTGATGCCGGTCATCGTCGACATCGCTTCGAGATCGGCGCGGGGACCGACCCAGTATTCGCCGTACCTGGAATCGGAGAAGAACTCGACGGTGTCCGAGCCCGCGCGGGGCCGGAAGTACAGGGTCACAGTGTGGGCATCGTCTTCTGGTTCGAAGACGAGAACTGCGTCCGGCTCGGAATCGGCTTCGAGGCCGGTCAGGTGGATGAACGCCGAATGGGCACGGAAACGGTAGTCGGTATCGTTGGAGCGGACCTTGTGGCCCCCGGCCGGGATGACGAGTCGTTCTCCGGGAAAGGCTGCGGAGACCTGCGCCCGCCGAGCGGGGGTGAACCCGGCTGCGGCCAGAGCTTGGGCATCGAGTGGAGTACGGTCCCATCCCTCGGCGACGAAATCACGGAATGCCTGCGAATTGGGGCGATGGGATCGGTTGTTGACTCGATCGTCTAGGGCCTGGGTCTGCTCGGTGCTGTCTTCATTCTGGGCTGTCATGTTTCCATTCTAGGCACTGCTCACGGTGATTGTCGGGACGAGAACGAGCATCCTGTGTGACTGCGGATAGACTGGGTGCATGGTCATTGATCTCCATGTGCACACTGCGTTCTCGGACGGGACTCAAACCCCGTCCGAACTCTTATCCGAAGCGTCGATGGAAGGCATCGATGTGCTCGGCGTCACCGACCATGACACCACTGCGGGTTGGGCTCCAGCGGAAGCAGCCGCACGAGTCTACGGCCTGGGTCTGGTCCGGGGGATGGAGATCTCGTGTCGGCACGAGGGAATCAGCGTGCACCTGCTGTCCTACCTGCATGACCCTTATGACACCGGTTTGGCTGCGGTCGTCGAAGAGACACGCCGCGCCCGACTCGATCGCACCCACCTCATCATCGACCGCCTCGCGGAGGACTATCCCGTGGATATGGATGCGGTCCTCGCCGTCTCCGGCGAAGACGCGACTATCGGTCGACCCCATATCGCTGACGCTCTGGTTGCGGCTGGCATCGTCGAGTCGCGCACCGAAGCCTTCGCCTCGATCCTCTCCAGCCACGGCAAATACCATGTGAGCCTGCCGACGATCGATCCGATCACAGCCATCGCGCTGATCCGCGAAGCCGGCGGAGTCTCAGTCTTCGCCCACCCGCGCGCCGCGATGCGTGGACTCGTCGTGCCGGACACGGCCATGGCCGATTTCATCGCGGCCGGACTCGACGGACTCGAAGTCGATCATCGTGACAACCCGCAGAGCGAACGTGAGATCATGCGCAGGCTTGCACACGACCATGACCTGATCATCACCGGTTCGAGTGACTACCACGGCACTGGAAAGCCCAACCGGCTCGGCGAGCACGTGACGACCGACCACATGTTCGCGAAGCTCCTTGACCGCGCGAACTCCCGTCCCGGGGGAGTCGACTTCATTCAGGGGTGAAGCGCGGGCTCAGCCGAGGATTCGGCGCAGGCGCAGCTTTCCCCACGCCAGACTGAGTGCGTAGGACAGGACTGCGGTCAGTCCGAGGAAGCCCACGTACTGCACGACCAGCAGCAGAGGTGAGGCGTCGATGACGAAGAGGCGTTCGAAGAAGAGCTCGAGGAAGAACACGTGCACGAGGAAGGCGCCGAATGAGGCCCCAGCGAGCTTCGTGAAGAAGCGTTTCGTGCGTTCGCCCAGTTCGATGCGGGAGATGATGAGGATGACGCTGACTGCCAATCCGACGATGAGCGGGTTCGCATTGGCGATCGGGTACGAGTAGTCCGACTCCCAGACGAAGACTCCGGCGGCGCAGACTGCGAAAGCGAGGACGAGTGTCCACATCGGCGGGCGCAGATCCTTCGCGTAGTGGATGAAGAAGGCACCCATGCAGAAGTACACCACCTGGTAGGTCGCGAAACCCCACTTCCAAGCGGTCTGGCTGGAACCGAGCTGTTCGAGCACGAATGGGGCCCAGACGCTCGAACACGCCAGGACCACGGCAAGAGCGGCGAGCCTCCACGGCCGCTGTCCGCGCCAGAACAGCACAAGCGTCCCGAAGACGAGAATCAGTGGGATATAGGCGTAGAGGTACCAGAGGTGGAACGCAGGCCGGCCAGCTTCGAGGAAGGTTCGGACCAGGTCGTGGCGAACATCGACCCCGTCAGTATCGAAGAGGTTGAAGCCGAGGATGAAGATAATCGACCAGGCGAAGAGCGGCACGAAGTGACGGACTATCCGGTCCCATACCTTGGCCTCTGAGCGGGGAGGCGCGCCAACGAGGGTTGCCCAGCCGGCGATCATGAAGAACATCGGCACCGCCCATGGGTTGACCGCCTCGGCGAGGTGGCCCAGGAGCCAGGCGCTATCGGCATCCGCTCGTTCACCGCGTCCGATGAGGACTCCGCCGGAATGTCCGACCATGACGGTGAGCCCGGCCAGCACGCGCATGACGTCGACGTCATGACGGTGGCCGCGGGAGGCGAGAGGGAACTCCTGTGACCGTATCTGGGGTCGCAGGTTATCCGGTGGTGCCGCTTCGACGGATTCCGCATCCGATCGGTGTGAACCGAACAATTCTCACTCTCGTTCATGCTTGAGGACAGGGGCCAGGCCATTGTCTGGGCGCGACTTGAACGCAAGATGAACGAACGGCCCCGACCATAGGTGGTCGAGGCCGTTCGGCTGAGTCTGGCTGTGAGCTGCTGCTTTACTCTGCGGAATTCTGGTTGTCGTTGGAGGCAGTGGAAGTGCGGCCCACCGGTTTGCCGCCGCGGGTGCGACGACGTTCCCGGCTGCGTCGCGGCTTCCGCGGCGAATCATCACCTGACGACGATGCGCTGCGGCCCGAGGACCCACCTCGACCCGACGATCCGCCCTTGCGCTGTTCGGACTTCTTCGGACCTGCATGGTCGTCCGATTCCTCGGTGTGCTGCCTGCTCAGACGTCCCTTCGTCCCCTTCGGAATGGAGAGGTCTGCAAAGAAATGAGGTGAGGTGGAGTAGGTCTCCGCCGGCTCATCATGGTCGAGACCCAGTGCCTTGTTGATGAGGCGCCACCGCGGCATGTCATCCCAGTCCACGAGTGTCACGGCGATGCCCGTGTTCCCGGCACGGCCGGTGCGGCCGATGCGGTGGACGTAGGTCTTCTCATCGTCTGGGCACTGGTAGTTCACGACGTGGGTGACATCGTCGATGTCGATGCCGCGTGCCGCAACGTCGGTGGCGACGAGGACGTCGACCTGGCCTTCGCGGAAGGACTTCAGAGCCTTCTCCCGCTGTGCCTGACCGAGGTCTCCGTGCAGCGGTTTGACCTGGAAGCCGCGGTCGCCGAGTTCGGCGGCGAGCTTGTCCGCAGTACGTTTGGTGCGGGTGAAGATGATGGTGCGCCCTCGTCCCTCAGCCTGCAGCATGCGGGCGACGAGTTCGCTCTTGTCCATCGAATGGGCACGGTAGACGAACTGTTCTGTGTTCTTGCCCAACAGAGACAGGTCTTCGTTGTCGTGGGCGCGAATATGGGTGGGGCGGCTCATGTAACGGCGAGCCAGGGTGATGACCGCGCCGGGCATGGTGGCGGAGAAGAGCATCGTCTGACGGTGTGCGGGCACCGCGTTGATGATCTTCTCGACGTCGGGGAGGAACCCGAGGTCGAGCATCTCATCGGCCTCATCGAGGACGACCGTGCGCACCTTGTGCAGTCGCAGGACCTTGCGCCCGTACAGGTCGAGGAGACGACCCGGAGTGCCGACTACGACATCGACGCCCGACTTGAGCTTCTTGATCTGCGGGTCGAAATCCATGCCGCCGTAGATGGTCATGATGTCGATGTCACGCTGTGTGGATGCCGTGACGAGATCAGCGGCGACCTGCTTGGCCAACTCACGTGTGGGCACAACGACCAGAGCCTGGGGAAGACGCGTCTCGGCGCCGTCGGAGACGATCTCCGGGGTGTTCTCAGGGTCAGCTGGCGCAGCACCTTCTTCGTTCTTGCCGACGACACGCTGCAGGAGGGGAATGCCGAAGCCCAGAGTCTTTCCCGTTCCGGTCTTCGCCTGGCCGATGATGTCTGCTCCGGACAGTGCCACCGGCAATGTCATCGCCTGGATCGGGAAGGGGTGGGTGATGCCCTTGGCAGCCAGTGAGGCCACGATCGGTCCAGCGACTCCCAGGTCTGCGAAATCAGGTTCTGTCTCCGCCATGTTTCAAACTCCTTTTAGCGCCTTCGCGCTCGTCATGGTCGTGAACCGGTACTCTTGAGTTATGCCCGATTCTGCCCCATTGGCCGGTAATAATGCTGCTACGCTCGCGCTTCTGGCGTTCGGCGAGCTGACCGCTTTCGAACGAATGGCCACCAACGCGACCACTGCTGTGCACATGGACGATAAAGTCACTTTGGCGCGGTTGGCCTCTCTGTCCTTTGCAAACTTCGAAGAGCTCTCGCAGCACATCAGTCGATTGGGCCAGGATGCGGTCGAGCTCTGTCAGCATTTCGAGCCGACCTTCACCGTGCTGGCTGAACGGACTCGTCCTCGTGACTGGCACGAAAGCCTCATGAAGGGATTCGTCTTCGACGGAATCATGAATGACTTCTACCGCACTGCCGTGGATGAGCTCAGCGAGCCCGGGTACAGCCTGGCAATTACAATTCTTGATGATACACGTGCGACGGATTATGTGCGCAATCGTCTGACCGCCGACGTCGCCGCTGACACTCAGCTGGCCTCTCGTCTGGCGCTGTGGGGACGCAAGCTCGTTGCCGAAACTCTGGGTCGCGGACGTAACCTTCTCACCGACCCCTTCCTCGGCATCGATGAGGAAAGAGTGGTGGCTTCGATTCCGGCAGTCACGGCCAATCATTCGAAGCGGATGTCGGCCCTGGGGCTCGTCGCCTGAGGGTGCCTGACAACGTTGCGTGAATAGGTTCTGGGCCCGGTGATGTACCGGGCCCAGAACCTATTCACGGGGAATTCACCGAGGTCCGGTGTTCATCCGTAGGTGATGCTGCTTACTGTCGGTGCTTCAGGCACCGAAACCGACGCGGCGGGCAGCCTCGGTGCCGATTTCAACATAGGCGAGTGCGGCCGCAGGAACGAACACCTGGCGCCCCTTCGAGTCCGTGAAGGACAGCAGCGAATCGGCCTTGACGGATTCTTCGATGCGCGCGGCGAGATCCTTGGGCGTCTCGTCGGATTCCAGGACGATCTCTCGCGGTGACTGCTTGACGCCGATCTTGATTTCCATTGTGCTCCTTGTGCGGATCGTGTTTGACTCGTCCTCAGCATAACGTCAGCGAGGCCGTGTTTTCTTCCCTCGTCTGGTGAGAGTTCGCAGTCACTTCGTGGTGAAGGACTGCAGTCCGCCCCAGCTCATCTGGGTCAGCAGGCTGACGGCTGTGTCGACATCGACCTCTGGAGTCGTCTCGAGCTGTTTGACGACGACCTCGGCGGTGCCGATGAGGGTCCGGCACAGGAGACGAGCCTGAATGTCGTCGAGATCGGTGTAGCTCTTCAATGCAGTCAGGACGCGGGAGGCGGTGCGTTCGCGCAGGCCGCGGATGCGGTTCTGGGCCTCGGGTTCGTAGACATCGGAGTTGAAGAGGATGACGAACTCTTCGCGATGGGAGACGACGAACTCGAAGTACGAACGGTAGGTGGCACGGACCTTCTCATGCGGGTCGTTCGTTGACCCGATTGCGGCATCGAGTGTCGTATCGAGGTGAGCGGCGGAATCGTCGATGAGCGCGAGGTAGAGATCCTGCTTCGACGCGAAGTGCTGGTAGAGGACTGGCTTTGACACTCCGGCCGCCTCGGCGATTGTGTCCATCGAGGTGGTCCGGTATCCACGGGTCGCGAAGACAGAGCGTGCCACCCCCACCAACTGGTCACGGCGCTGTTCACGGGGCAATCTTTGTTGCGGACTCGACATTCCATCATGCTACGCGAAAACCACGTGGAGGACCCGCCAACGCGCGCGACCTTGACCACTTCGCCCCTATGTCCGTGGCTCGTGATGGAATACGAGTATGGATGAAGTGACTGAGGGGATCGGCGCAAAGCTGCTCGCGGGGGAGTCGGTGACCGTCGTGGGCCGACCCGGCACCGGCAAGACGACGATGCTCGAATCCGTCTATGCCCAGCTGATGTCTTCAGTCAGCCCGACATCGGTGCTGGTCCTCACCCCCAACCGCGATCACGCCGACGTGCTGCGCAACCGTCTCGCCGTACCCAAGGACGCGGTGCTGGCCTCGGCACCTGCGCGCAGCATCTCATCGTTCGCCTATGGAATTGCGCGAGCAGCGCACACGACGAATACCGGTGATGACCTTGAGTTCATCTCGGGTGCCGATCAGGACGTATTCCTCGCCGATCTCCTTGCCGGTCACGAGCTCGGTCACGGGCGTGGGCCCGTCTGGCCGGCCGAGATCACCTCGGAGGTGCGATCGACCTCCGCGTTTCGGACGGAGGTTCGTGACTTCCTCAACAGGGTGATGGAGTTCGACTTCGGAGTGCGGATTCCGGCTCCGGCTGCCGGCTCTGGACCGGAACAGACACCCGAGCTCGTGTTCGACTTCGGTCGCAGCGCTCTTAATCGGGTGCTTGAACATCATCGTGATCCCCGGTGGGAGGCCGTGGCACAGGTCCTCGACGAATACCTCGACATTATGAGCATGCCCGGCTACGGCGGCACCGACTCAGCGACGGTTCTTGCGAGGGCCGCGTTCGAAATTCTGCGTGAACCCGCCGAGGTGACCGCGGGCCGGGCGTGGACCTTCGCACCCGATGTGGTGCCCACCGTAGTGCTGGCCGACGGGGTCCAGGATTTCCCCGCCGCAAGCTGGGGGCTGCTGGAGCAGCTGCGTGAACGCGGGAGCGCACTGGCATTGTTCGGCAGCCCGGAGACCGTCACCGGGCGCTTCCACGGAGCCGATGCCTCGATCATCGATCGCAGCGCCTCCGACGACCGGTTCACGACCGTGGTTCTGCCGGAGGTGAAGAATACTGCCGACGAACTCATTGCCGTCAGCGATGACTTCGGCCGCCGGATCACCACGAGGTGGGGGCTGCGGCACATGCCGCGCCCCGATGGTGCCGTACGCACCGGCGAGCCGGCCGATGGGATCGAGCAGGTGGACGCCGGGCCACAGCAGGTAAAAGGCGAGCCGGATCCGGTTGCGAGCAGCCCGGACAGTGTAGAGACGCACGTGTTCGAAGGCGCGGCATCAAGCTACCGGTACCTGGCCCGTCGGGTGACGAACTACGTCGAAGACGGCCACACATGGTCGGACGTGGCAGTGCTGTGCCGGAACACGTCCACTGCCCGCGTCGTCGCCAATGAGCTGAGCGCCTCTGGTGTGGCAACGGCCAATATCATGCAGCCGTTGAGCATCGACCCCGCCACGGCTCCGCTTCTCGAGCTGCTCGCCCGCACCCCGGATTTCGACGATGACGAATCCATCGCCGCCCAGGCACTGTCCCTGGCCGGCAGCATCTACGTGCGCCTCGATCCTGTGCAGATCAGACGGTTCAAACGGGTGGTGCGGAAGCAGTTCCCCGCTCCGAAGAGCTCGAATTCGCTGGCTCAGGCGCTGCGCAGCGACATCGACGAGTCTTCTCCTCCGGGACTCGCCACGATCTCGCGTATGCTCCATGTCGCGGCGGAGGTGGGCTCGGTTGATCCGCACGAGGCTCTGTGGGGTATCTGGGAGGCCGCGGGTGTCGCAGACAAGTGGCAGACCGAGGCATTGAAAGATCCCGAGTCGGTGGCGAATGCGCACCTGGACTCCGTGCTGCGACTGTTCACTCTGGCAGAGAAGATCTCCGATCGAGGTGGGTTCACCGCACGGTCCTTCGCAGGCATTGTGGCCGAGCAGGACATCGCGCAGGATTCCTTGGCCGCCCGGGCAGGCGCGGACGACCATGTGCAGGTCGGAACGGCGTCGTCCCTGGCCCACCTGAGGGTCCCGCTCGTCATCATCGCCGAGGTGAATGAAGGCGTTTGGCCGAATCCGAAGATCCGCGGCGGCATCCTGGGCCTCGACGACCTCGGCGCCGTTCTGCTGACCGGGGAGACCGTGACGGCCGACCCTGGCTACCACTCCCACGCCAAACGCACGAACCTGCGGGAAGAGGGAGAGCTCTTCTACACCGCTCTGACCCGTGCCGAAGAACACGTCATCGTCACCGCGATCTCCGATGCGGAGAGCAATCCTTCTCCGTTCTTCGATGTCCTCGCCGCCGGAACTGCGAAGGGCACGCAGGAGGCCGACGGATACGCCATTACGCACGAAGACGAGCTCCTGCCTCTGTCGCTGGCTGAGATGGCCGCACACACGCGGGCACGCCTGCTGAGAGCCGCCGCAGATTCCGAGCAGGAGGCATCTGCCGAGGACGTGGAGGAAGTGGAGGAATGGGCGCAGCTGATGGCCGCGCTGTCCGCCACCAGCTCCACTGTCGATCCGCCCGAACGTTGGCGTGAGACCGAAGACATCACCTCCTCTCAGCCCCTCTACGGTGCTGAGGACCTGGTGAAGGTCTCGCCGTCGCAGGTCGAATCCTTCACCGATTGCTCATTGCGGTGGTTCCTCACCCGCAACGGCGGTGACCGGCCCGGTTCCCTGGCCCAGAGCCTGGGAACGATCGTCCACGCTGCTGCAGAGAACTACCCACACGGGCCCGCCTCAGCGATCCGAGAATTCGTCGACGGAGAGTTCAAGACGTTGGACTTCGACGCCGAATGGGAACGAGACCGCGAGCACGCTCTGGCCATGAAGATGGCCGACCGCCTCGGCGAGTACATCAAGGACTCACCGGGCGAACCCATCGGTGTCGAGGCCCAGGTGTACGCCACCGGCGTCGACGAGAACGGGCAGGAATGGAAGGTCACGGGGCGCCTCGATCGCGTCGAGAGGACGCCCGAGGGCATCCGGATCGTTGACTTCAAGACCGGAAAGAACACGCCTACAGGCCAGGAGATGCCACGCCACGCCCAGCTCGGGGTCTATCAGGAGGCGATCAACTCCGGCACGATCACAATCGGACACGATCAGGTGTTCGATGCCAAGGCCTACGGTGCTGAACTCGTCTTCCTCAGATATACCAAGCAGAAGAAGAGGGAACAGTCCGCTCTCGAGATCGATGAGGATCCAGGCTGGGCCAGAGACCTCATCAACGATGTCTCCGGTCGGATGCGCGCCGCGGAGTTCCCGGCACGAGTCGAACCCCAGAAATGTATGAGCTGCCCTGTCCGAACCTCCTGCCCGGCGATCGGGCCCAAGATGTTGGAAGATTCCTGATGCGCTTCTCCGCTGAGCAACTCGCCCGTCTCACTGCTGCCGATCCTGCCCAGGCCTTTCCGCCGAGTGAGGAACAGAGGATCATCATCGAGGCTGACCCGCAGCAGTCGATGAAGGTCACAGCCGGAGCCGGTTCCGGTAAGACGACCGTCATCTCCCAGCGGGTCGTATGGCTGGTGGCCAACGGCTTCGTCGATCCCGAAGAGATCCTTGGCCTCACCTTCACCCGCAAGGCCGTGGGAGAACTGGGCGGGAGAATCAGGGTGCTGCTGGCCAGGCTCCGACACAATCTGGGGCTCGGGAGTGAGATGACGTTGCCTGGGCTCGACAATCCGACAGTGTCGACCTATAACTCCTACGCGGCATCGATCGTCAGCGAACACGGTGTGAGCATCGGCATCGAACCCGAAACCGTGCTGCTCGATGAGGCCGCGGCCCACACGATCGCCGGTGGAATCATCGACGCAGCGAGCACAGAGGACATTCCCGGTGACAAAGCACGGGAGACGATGATCGCCGATATCATCGCGCTGGCGGCCGCGATGAACGATCACGGACGCAATGTCGACGAGGTCACCGACTACCTCGACCAGTGCCTGCAGGCGCTGGTGTCGAGCAAAGGCAAACCCGTCGACCCCAGCGGCCGACGGGCGAAACTCGAGGCGAAGATCAAGACGGCGAAGCTCGCCGACGAGTACATGGCCGCCAAGCGACGCAACCTGGCTATGGATTTTTCAGACCAAGTCAGGTTCGCCCAACGCATCCTCGACGAGGTGCCTGCCGCGCGCCGAGCTGAACAGCACCGGTGGAAGATCGTTCTCCTCGACGAGTTCCAGGACACCTCCGTTGCACAGCTGAAGCTCCTGCGCGACCTGTTCCACTCAACAGCGGTGACTGCCGTGGGCGACCCGCGACAAGCCATCTACGGCTGGCGCGGGGCCAGCGCGGACAACATGATCCGCTTCTCCTCAGACTTCCACGACGTTGAGTCACTGACTCTGAGCACAAGCTGGCGCAACGACCACAGAATCCTCACCGTCGCCAACCGCACCGCGAACGGGTTGGCGGGCAGTCGGGAGACACCGCTGTCCGCTCGCCCCGGAGCCGGCGAGGGAGACGTGACCATCGACATCAGCTCTGGTGCACATGATCCCGATTTCCTCACTGTGGGACTGCGATCATTGACCGAATGGGTAGCCAGCCTTCCCGAAGGATCGTCGACAGCGGTGCTGTGCCGCAAACGGGCACATTTCGCGCCGGTGGCCGCAGCTCTGGAGACTGCCGGCTACGCCGTGCACGTGCATGGTTCCTCCGGCCTCCTCAGCGATCCCTTCGTCGCCGACCTGCGGGCCGTGCTCACTGCAGCGGTCGATCCGATGGCCGGGGACAGTCTCATGCGCTTGATCAGCGGTCGACTATTGGGCCTTGGCGCCACGGACATCGCAGCGCTGCAATCGTTCACCAGACGACAGAACGATTCGCGAGTCACCGAATTCCTGGGCGAGGACCCCGAGAGTTCCGGAGTCGTTCCGGAGAACATCGACCAGCCGACGATCGTCGAGGGCCTCGATGAGCTCGTCGATCTCTTCGAAGCACTTTCGGGTTCAGCGAAGTTCCCCGGTGCACGGGCGATGGTGAGCAACTTCCGCAGCTCGGGGCTGAGCGAGCTTGCTCTGAAGCGTCTCGTCAGGTTGGCTCAGGCTCTGCGTCACGTGCGGTCAGGTTCGGGTACCATCGCCTCGATCATTCGCACCGCGATGACCGAGACAGGAGTCGACACCGATATCTGGGGCCTGAGCGATTCGCTGCGCAACCTCCATCGTTCGGCCATCGATTCGTTCCTCTCTGCTGCGAGCCAGTATGCGGCGGCTGATGACCAGCCATCGGTGCCTGGCTTCCTCGAGTGGCTGAGTCTGATGGAAGAGAAGGACGCACTCAGCGTGGCCGAGCCGAACTCTGCGGCCGAGGCCATCGACATCATGACTGTCCACGCGTCGAAGGGCCTCGAATTCGATGCGGTGGCGGTTCCATCGTTGGTTGTCAAGGACTTCCCGACCTCACCGCGCGACCCTGAAGGGTGGATGGAGAGGACGGCTCTGCCCTATCCGTTGCGTGGTGACCGCGCCCATCTCGTGGACTACGATCTGCGCACCGCCGACTTCGACACGAAGAAGGCTCTTGACGAATGGGTCAACGAGTTCATCAAGCCCGCTATCGCCGATGCACATGAAGAAGAGGAGCGACGCCTCGCCTACGTGGCGTTCACCCGCGCCAAACACCATCTGTGGCTGGGGGCAGAGCTGATGGGCGCGCGAGCCAACCCCGACGAGCCATCCCCGTTCCTGATGGAAGCGATCGAGGAACTGAATTTGCCTGTCGACATGCCGGAACCGGCTGACGAATCAGCTGAGGACCGTGTGGAGACGAGTGTCTGGCCCGTTCCCCGCACTGCCCTCGTCACGACCGCCCGGCGTGCCGCCGAATGGGTCAGCCGTGCCGCACCGACAGGACTCAGCGAACTCGCCCAGAAGCCCACCCTTGTGGGGCAGTATGCGCGTCAGGCCCTGCGAATCAGCAGCCGTCCGGAACGTGAGGGCACCGGAGCAGTCCCGGATCGGCTCTCAGCCACCGCGCTCGTGTCATGGCGTCGCGATCCGAACGACTTCATGAAGCAGACGCTGCGACCCGTGCCCGGTCCGCCGAGCAGAGCCGCAGAGATCGGCACCACCTTTCACTCGTGGGTCGAGCAGCACTTCGGCCAGGCGAGCATCGACATCGATGACGAGCAGCAGGTCCGGCCCATCGACACAGCGACCATTGAACGCCTGCAGCAGACATTCATCGGCTCTGAGTTCTCGAGCAGGCACGCCGACCACATCGAAATGTCGTTCGAACTCGTCCTTGGGAGGTTCAGAGTCCCGGGCAAGATCGACGCGGTCTTCATTACCGGCGATCATGCGGAAGTCGTTGATTGGAAGACTTCGAAACTGCCCGAGGAGAAGACTCTGGAGGTGATGAAATGGCAGCTGGCTCTCTACCGTTTTGCCATTCAGCGGGTGCATCCCGAAATCACCGAGGTGACAGGGACCTTCTACTTCGTCGGCAGCGACGACATCGTGAGGTTCACCCACCTGCCGGAGGAAACCGAGATCATTGCCTGGTTGGAGGCCAACGATCGCGCTTGAAATGCTGGGAAGGGATGACCGGGTGGCGACCAGCTTCTCAGCCGGAGGGTCTGACCAGGTCATCTGACAAGGTCAGGGGCGATGAGTGCCATCTGCCGAACTGGATTCGTCCGGTGCTGTTCCCTCGTTGATGACGTCCTCTGCTTCCGAAGTCAGCTCTGTGCCCGGGTCCGACTGGGAGTTCTCTTCCGGCTCTTCCGGCTCCGCAACGTCGTGGGAGAAAAGAACGTCGTTGAACGAGGACAGAAGCTCGCCTGCGTCTTGGATCGCCTCCTCGTCACCGGAGTCCACCGCTTCGAGCAGCCAGTCGAGAACAGCGAATTCGGCCAACAGCTCGGCGCGAGTGATCACGTGTTCGTCTGCACGGGGCCGTGAGTTGGTGTACTCGCTGAAGAAGGTCGGCACAGCGGCCGGGTCAATGAGCGCCGAGGCTGCGGCCAGATCAATGGCCGGATCGGAGACTCGCAGACGTTCGATTCCTGACAGCGCGAGCACCCGCTCCTGATCGGTGTATACGCTCGTCTCATCGATTGCACCATGAATGGGCGTGGCGAGGAAACGCCAAAGCGAGACCTTCTCGAATTCCTCTTCCCAGTGTTGGAGCAGTCCAGCAGGCACCCGGCCGGTGGCTGCTGCCTGATCGAGCCGTTCCAGGATCTGAAACTGGAAACGGGATGGGTCTTCGACAGGGAAGCCCGCCTCGGAGATCGATTCGGGCGCTGCCGAATGCAGCGTGGCGAGAGCCTGCGCCAAGGAACTCGCGCGCGCAGTGTCGGCGATTGCCTGATCACCGACGGGGGCACCAGGCAGTGGATCGATGAGGGTGACCGTGGTCGGCGCTGACGTGTCGAAGTAGTCGGCATCAACCTCGGTGATGGCACGCAGGTGGGGCCAGGTGAACCCGGCATGCGGGTACATCGAATCGTAGATTCGACCAGCTTCAGCAGCAGATCCGGTGTCCGCGGAACGGTCGAGACCCGTCTGTGCCGTCGCCACCAACTGCTGCTGACCGTCGTCGACGAGAACTCTGATTCCCAGTCCCAACGACGGCAGAGGAATCCATTCCGTCGGAGAAAAGTCTTCGAGCATCGTTGCCGCGACAGCTGCCAACTTGAGCGCCTTGGTATTCACCCTCCCCAATCTACCGTCTGGCACGGCTGGAGACCGAGGATTCGGGTGTTGAGCGTGTCAGCACCCGCACTTTGTACGTCAGTGCCCTGCGTTATCGTGGAGGGCATGAAGCCGCTGCCACCCGTGAAGCCGATGAGTCTGGCTCGCCATGGAATCGATCGTGACCATCTCTCGCGGGGACAGGACGGTGACCTGCGTGAACTCTGGGCCAGTGGAGCCAGACCTGTCTTTGAGCATCGGGGGTCGCTCCTCGTAGCGGCGGGCGGACTGTTCTTCAGTGATTCAGGGATTGTTCCGGGGAATCAGACCGAGATCTATCTGGGTCGCGATGCCGACGGGAACCGGTACATCGGGGTCTCTCTCAGTGACGCGGGCCGCAGCGATCTGGACACCACTCTGTCCCTCTCACGCGCCCGCGATGCCACCGATCTGCTGACCGCTCCTGGGGAAGGCATTGACAGCTCTGAACCCGTATGGCTGCCGCTGCGTCAGCTGGCTGAGTCCCTCGATGACATTCAAGTCTCGCTGGCGTGCGAGATCGTGGGTCTGGGCAATTGGCATCGAACTCACCAATTCTCGCCCCGCACCGGCCGACCGACACAACCCACGCTCGGCGGGTGGGTCAGAACTGATCCAGATAATGGTAGCGAACACTTCCCGCGTACAGATCCTGCCGTTATCGTCCTCATCATCAATACTGACGATCAGGGCGTCGAAAGAGTGCTGCTGGGCAACAACGCCGCATGGGAGGCAGACCGATACTCTCTGCTGGCGGGGTTCGTCGAACCTGGTGAGACGCTGGAACGCGCAGTTATTCGGGAGGTCTACGAAGAGGCGCGCGTCGAAGTTGAGAACCCGAGGTATCTCGGATCCCAGCCGTGGCCCTTCCCGTGCTCGCTCATGCTCGGCTTCTCTGCGGAGGCCCCAAGCCTCGACTTCGCTGCCGACGAGGCGGAGATCGCCACTCTGACCTGGTTCACTCGCGACGAGCTGCGTGCGGCCATCGACCATGGCAAGGTCCGTGCCCCCGGACTCGTATCGATCGCCGGACAGCTCCTCTACAGCTGGCTGGACAACATTTGAACGCTCAGGCTGCAGCACTGCTGAATGCTCTCGACGAGGAGCAGAGAGAAGTCGCTACACATTTCTCCACCCCCGTGATCGTCCTCGCAGGGGCTGGGACGGGTAAGACCCGTGCGATGACCCACCGCATCGCCTACGGAATCGCCACCGAGGTGTTTCCTCCCAACCACGTCCTTGCCCTGACTTTTACGGCCAAGGCGGCAGGGGAGATGAGGTCGCGCCTGCGCGATCTCGGTGTTCCCGCTGTCCAGGCCCGGACCTTTCACTCCGCAGCACTGCGTCAGCTGCGCTTCTTCTGGGATCGATTCGCAACAGGTGATTTCCCCAGGATCATCGACAACAAGGCCGGAATCCTCGGCTCCGTTCTGCAGAGCATGGGAATCGAGACCAGTCGGGAACTGAATCGAGATGTAGCCTCCGAGCTCGAATTCGCTGCTGCCTCTCTACTCGGCGTCGATGACTATGCGACTCAAGCAGCCGGCCGCGACCTGCCCGGCAAACTGGGTGTTGAAGACATGGTGCGTATCTTCGAGGCCTACAGCGAAGCGAAGACGCGTGGCCGACTCATGGATTTCGAAGACGTGCTGCTCGTTCTCAACGGGGTGCTGGCGGAATATCCCGCCATCGCAGCAGACATCCGCGATCAGTACCGACACTTCGTCGTCGACGAATTCCAGGACGTCTCTCCACTCCAATACGATGTGCTCTCACGCTGGCTGGGGCCACGCGACAATCTTTGTGTCGTCGGGGATCCGGCCCAGACGATCTATTCGTTTGCCGGTGCTGACTCCTCGCTGTTGGGCACGCTCGATTCCTCACTTCCGACGTCGACGACGATCCAGCTGGTCCGCAACTATCGTTCGTCGAAGGCGATTGTGTCCACGGCGAACAACCTGCTTCGGCACACCTCCCGGACTGCGCTGACGCTGCGTACCGACAATCCAGACGGCCGGCAGCCAGCAATGACTGAGTACCCGACCGACGATGCCGAAGCCGCGGGTGTCGTCAGGGCTATCTCCGCCGAGATCAATGCCGGACGGCGGCCTCGAAGCATCGCTGTGCTGTTTCGCACGAATGGTCAAAGTCCCGCCTACGAGCAGGCTCTGGCCACGGCCGGGATTCCCTATGTTCTGCGAGGGGGAGAGAGGTACTTCGCCCGCAAGGAGGTCAAAGAAGCGATTCTCATGCTCAAGGCTGCCCGGGCCACGTCGAGCGGGCGGCCCCTGCCGGAAGTCGTCGCCGAAGTTCTGATCTCCCTGGGATATTCGACCAAGCCGCCGGCCGCCGGGGCCAGCCGACAGAAATGGGAGTCCCTGAAAGCCTTGGTTGACTTGGCGGAGACGCACCAGGAGGGATCTGAACTGCCTGTGCCGCTGGAGACGTTCCTTGCTGATCTCAGCGATCGAGCCGAACACCAGTTCGCTCCCGATATCGAAGGCGTCACCCTGGCCTCGTTCCACTCGGCTAAGGGCCTTGAATGGCACAGTGTGCACCTAGTCGGACTCAGTGAGGGTCTGCTGCCCATCAGCTACGCGCAGACGCCGCGCGCTATCGCTGAGGAGCGGCGTCTGTTCTATGTAGCGCTGACTCGTGCAGGTTCAGACCTGAGCATGAGCTGGTCACTGTCACGCCATGACTCCAAACAGCGTCCACGCAAGCCGTCTCGATTCCTCAGCGAACTCGGCCGCGTCGACCAGACCATGGGGCAAGGCCGGCGGACGGCGACCTCTGTGGCGGTGAACCGCTGCAGATCGTGCGGCAAGGTGCTCGTGTCCCAGGTCGATCGCGCGCTGTCACGGTGTGCGAACTGCCCGGCCGACCTCGACCTCGAGGTCCTTGACCGTCTGCGACGGTGGCGGGCACGTGTCGGTTTGGAACAGGGACTACCTCCATATCTTGTTCTCACCGACACTTCCATTTCGGCGATCGCAGAGATCAAGCCTCAGGACATGGCTTCGTTGGCACGCATTCCAGGAGTGGGCGCGACCAAGCTCGAGCTCTATGGGGCAGGGCTACTGAGCCTGCTCGTCGATTAGATCAAAGTGCGGAACTGGAACGCGGCACTGGCATCGCGGGTGGAAGGCCAGTGTCTCTTCGGTCCCGATGCCTGTGGCCAGTGAAACCCTTCTGCGTACCGGGTCGGCGCCAGGGCGCAGCAGAGAACGCCGGAGAACCTGCACAGCGTTAAGTCCGCCGAGGGCTCGTGACAGAGGGTCGCTGAGGTTCTCTCGATCGGGCAGAGCACGGATGCGGGGGTACTGGTCCAGCCAGGAGTCATCGGCGTCCTTCTGTCGCAGGCAATCACACATGGCGCACGGTGTTGCTCCGGGCCGGATGAGACCGGTGACCTCAAGAGAATATTCCCCGATCACAACCTGGCAGTGGGGGACCTCGCGATCCGTGAGCCAGGTGGCCGTGTGCAGATCCGGGACGAGGTAGGAGGTCGTGATCACCAGTGGTGAGGTGAGCAGATCAAGGTCTTCGATGTGATGTTGTGGCGCGATAGCGAAGCCGGAGGCTGACAGATACTGTTCGGTGATGGTTCTCAGCGGGCCCATAACCACGACGGGCGACTCACTGAGGAGCTTCGACACACGATCGGGTGAGAGAGTGAATATCTGCGCGGTCGCCAGCAGAGATGAGCTCTTCGTCACCATAGCGGCATCGGAATCGTCGGGAACCATGACGCCCGCTTCGTCGAGCAATGTGATCAGGGAACTCGCGCGCCCTAGGTCGGCACCGAGATCCTGTGCGCGAGAGTAGTACTGTGCCGAACCGACGCCCATGCGCAATTCCTCAATGAGAGCGACATCTGCCGGCAGAAGACCATCGATGAGAACGGGATCATCGACACCGAACTGCACACACGATGACGACCGCCACGTGATCGGCACACTGGGAAAAATCCGGAACATGTCTCCACCTCGCATCGGATGTCTCGGACTTCCACAGTAGTGAAGATGGAGAGTGTGCGCCAGAGCCGAGGCCAGTCTGTGGAAAAGGCTGTGGAAAACAGTTGAGGGCAGGCCGGAAAATGCATTCCGACGTGCCCTCAACCGCTTTGAGCCCCAGGCGCTCGCGGAGACTCGTGCAGCTTCCCCTTCCGCACGCATCTCCGGGTTTTCCGGGGTCAATCATAGAACCTATTCTTCATTTGCCTCCCCGTCAATGTCGGTTCATACACAGGCAAGTCAACAGCGTGTGGATAACCTGTGGATATGTCGGCGTGAGTTGTGGAGAAAAGGTACCTTGAATGATTGCGAGATGACCTCAGAGGGGAGTGAAAGAGTAGGTCACTTCCGCTACTCGAGCTCATAACCGGCAATTCGTCCTGTGGACAGCCCGTCGGGTGGGTGCGAAAGTCGATACTCAGCAAACTCACAAGGAGAGACAGTCGATTCCGCGTTCGTCGAATTTCCTATGATGGGTGGGTGGCGACTCAACAGCGATGGACCGAAGAGGACGTACTGCGGGCGATCGCCCGCGGCGAGATCGAAGTGCGCCGTTCGGCACGGCGGAAGAAGACCATCTCGGTCTCAAAGGAATTGGGGACGTATGTGCTCAGCACGCCGGTGAGATACAGCGTGGAACACAACATCCGGTCGTTGACCGATCTGTTCAATCGACTGGCGGCCAGGGACCATTCATCGGCGGAGGATCTCGTCGGCTTGGCAGATGAGATGAGCCGACGGTACTTCGGTGGCCGACTGCGTCCTCAGTCGATCAGGTGGGTGACTAACCAGAACATCAGCCGCTGGGCATCCACAACGACCTCATCAGGTGACATCAGGGTCTCTCACCGACTGCAGGCGGTGCCGCGTTGGGTCTTGGAGACGGTCATCGTCCATGAGCTCGCTCATCTGCAGATCGGACCTCACTCCAAAGCCTTCCACGAACTGGCCGACAGGCACCCGAGACAGGCGGATGCGAAGCACTACCTTGAAGGTTTCAGTGCGGGGGAGCGGTTCAGCCGCGATGGAGGTCGCTGACTCGCTGCGACTCCACAGCCGCCCGATAGAGCTTCGGCAGGCGTACGACGAGATCAGGCATGAGTGAGGGCGGCAGGGCAGTCAGCGGGAACCACTTCACAGCCAGAGACTCCTCCGAGACTGTTGGGGCCTGGTCCACGGAGGCGAATGCGGCGAACACCACATCGAAGTGTCGTTCACACGCACCGAACGAGGCCGAGAGGTCATGGACGTGAAGGTCGATCGGGGCAGGGGAGAACCAGGACAGTTGGCTCAGTCCGCTCTCTTCCATGGCTTCCCTGTGTGCGGCCGAACACAGGCTGTCATCCTCGGCCTCGAGATGCCCGCCGAATTGGCCCCAAAGGTCTGCCTTGCGGTGGTGGTTGAGGAGCACGGACTCGGTGTCGGGATCGACGACGACACAACTGGCGGTGATATGTTCGCCGCCTGCCTCTCGTCGCAGCGCGGCATCGCCGACGGTAGAGAACAAATACTCGAAGTCGGGCCTGAAGCCGGTCGACGCCGACGCCGACGTCGCCCCGACCTCGGCGCGGGCGGTATCGAGACGAATCATTCAGTTCTCGCTGCGGCCGCCGGTGCCGTCGCTGTCATCTGTGTCTTCATCGTTGTCGGATTCCGAGTCGGAATCGGAGCTCGAGTCGGATGTGGAATCGGTGTTGGAATCGGTGGTCTCAGTTCCTTCGATTCCCTCGGCGAGAATGCGGCTCAGTGCCTCGTCGAGTGTCGATTCGCTGGTCCATTCGGCGTGACGACGCTCCGAGTATCCCAGGGGGTCATCGAGGTCCTGCGTCGTCGGCAGAAGGTCGGGGTGTGAGAACACCTTGTCTCTGGCCTCGGTGCCGCCCTGAGTCTCGAGGTATCCGAACAGCGCCGCAGCATCGCGCAGGCGCCGTGGGTTGAACTCCAGGCCCACCAGGGTCGAGAAAGTCTTCTCGGCCGGACCTGCAGTAGCCCGGCGGCGGCGAAGCGCCTCTCGGATCTGATCGCGTCCGGGCAGATGCGCACATGCCGAATAGACGACCACATCGACCCATCCTGCGATGACGGCAAGGAGGTTCTCCAGGTTCGTCAGAGCCTTCTTCTGATCCTCAGTGGTCGGAGGGTTGAACAGGCCCTGGCGAATGTTGTCGCTGAGATCGGAGATGTTAGACGGATCGATCTGGGTCGCCATGTCTTCGATCTGCGAAGTGTCGACCTTGAGGCCCTGCGCATAGCGGGTCAATGCGGTCTCGACCTGGGCGCTCAGCCAAGGGGCACGCTCGAACAGCGCAAGATGCGCAAGCTCTTGGGCAGCGAGGTAGATCCGGACTTCCGAGGCATCCACATCGATCTCCGAGGCGAACTTCTCCACATTGGTCTCGACGAGGACCGCAGCGTCATGCGGCAGGAGCGGCAGACCCACCTCGGTGCCGGTGAGAACGCTCTCCGACAGTGCGCCCACAGCCTGACCGATCTGCATCGCGAACATCGAGTCACTCATCGAACCGAACATCGACGAGGCACCCGCGAGGATGCCCTTCATCTCCGCCGGTACCTGAGTCTCAAGGGTCTCTGTCAGGGCAGAGGACATGTTCGCTTTGATCGGGAGCACGAACTTCTGCCATCCGGGCATCGTCTCGCTCACCCACTCCGCGCGGGTGACAGTTCGAGCCGTGCGATTGGCCACGGAGAACTCTGTCGCTTCGGCCAGCCACAGCTCAGCAAGTCGGAAGGCGTCGGTCGTCGCCTTCACCGATTCGTCTCCTACGGCAGGATCCGGGGTTGGAACCGACTTCTGAGCGATCGACGTCGCCTGGGCCTGGGGATCAGCACCCTGCCCGAAGAGACCCTGCATCTGGTTCATGATGGTGGACATCATCGCCGGATCGATCTGAAAGCCCTGCGGCCCCGTATTTCCGTTCTTGTCATCGCCCTGACCGGAGCCGGGACCGTTCGCTCCGAAGAGCATTCCGAAGATCTGTTCGAACGGATTCTGCTCGTTGTTGTTGTCGTCGCTCATTTTCTCAATGCCCCCAAGAATCGGTTTGTCTTCTACGTTAACGGTTCCGGATGTGGGAAGCTTCCCAATTCCGGGAGGTTTCGGAGGATGTTCGCACCGGGCGAAAGGAGTCTGTGAAACTCACAGTCAGGTTTCAACTAGACTGGTGGGGCGGTGCAGCGAAAGGAACACATGACAGCTAATGCCCCTCGGGCCGTGCCGGTGCCCGCAGCACCGATGCGTGGCGAAACTCGACGACGCGCTCCACGTCTGACCACGACTTCAGGGGTCATGACATATATCCTCATCGCACTTGCAGTTTTACTGCCTGTTCCATACATGTTGCAGCTGCCCGGACCCGTGTTCAACACTCTCGGTGACTATCAGGGCAAACCCATGATCGATGTCTCCGGCGCGAAGACCTACCCGACCGACGGTCGTATAGACATGCTCACCGTGGCCGTGAGCGGTGGCCCGGGACGTGACACCTATGCTTCGCAGGCGCTGGGAGCACTGCTCCACGGCAAAGAGACCGTCATTCCCACTGAGGCCTACTATCCTCTTGATACGACTCGGGAGGACGTGACCGCTTCGAACGCTGTTGAGATGTCCTCCAGCCAGGATGTGGCCGTGGCCGCAGCGATGGGACAACTCGACAAACCGTACAAGGTTCATCTCCTCGTCGGCGACGTGGTTCCAGACTCACCCGCCGAGGCGGAGCTGCGCAAGGGTGATCGCCTCATATCCGTCAATGGGAAGAAACTGGACTCCGACCCGGCAGCAGCGCAGATCATGAGTGAGACGGTGCAGGCTTCCGAATCCGTGGACGTTGTCGTCGAACGCGGAGACAAAGAAGTCGACGTCGAGTTGAAGCCGGACACGATCGACGGGCGCAAAGCCATCGGCATCAGCATGAAGCAGGACTTCGAGTTCCCCGTCGACGTGGCATTCAACGTCGAAGGTATCGGCGGTCCCTCCGCCGGCACCATGTTCGCCTTGGCGATCGTCGACGAACTCACCCCCGGTGCCATGACCGGTGGAAAGCACGTGGCAGGAACCGGGGAAATCGATCCTGCAGGAAAAGTGGGGCCCATCGGCGGTGCCCGACAGAAGGTAGCAGCCTCGACTGCACAGGGGGCGAAGCTCTTCCTTTCGCCCGCAGACAACTGTGCGGAGGTCATCCAAGCTGCCGATCAGTCCAAAATCACGGTGGCACGCATCGACACCCTCGATGACGCGCAGAACGCCGTGGAGCAGTACGCAGCCGGAGACACCTCTGACCTCAGGAAGTGTTCAGCCGGCGGCGCCGACAACAACAATGAGAAAGGGCAGTAGTGAGCTCTCCGTCCTCACCCACCTCCGCACGAATGCCGACGAACCGGCCCAGACGTTCGCCATTGCTACTCACACTCGTGTCAGTGGCGATTCTGCTCGTCGCCTTCATCTCGTTCACACAGGTGTACACCGAAATCCTGTGGTTCAAGCAGATTGACGCCTCTCAGGTGTTCCGCACTATGTGGTTCACCCGCGGACTGACCTTCCTGGCTGGGTTCGTCGTCATGGCCGTCCCCGTATGGCTGAGCCTGCATCTGGCCTTCCGCAATCGTCCGGTATATGCTCCGACGACTCCGCGACAGGAGAACCTCGACCGGTACCGTGAAGCGATCGAACCGCTGCGCAAGGTTGCGACGTTCGCGATCCCAGCGGTCGTCGGTGTGCTCAGCGGAATCACCGCCTCGGCGCATTGGAACACCGTCCTGCAGTGGATGAATTCGACGTCCTTCGGGTCGCAGGACGCCCAGTTCGGGATGGACAAGTCCTTCTTCGTCTTCGTTCTGCCGGGCCTCCGCCTCATCGGCGACCAGGTGGGGATGGCAATCCTGCTCTCTCTCATCGCTGCTCTCGTGGGACATTATCTCTTCGGCGGCATTCGGCCGGGCGAGCAGAAGGGGGTCATCCTCACGAAGACCGCCCAGTGGCAGTTGGGAATCACAGTCGCCGCCCTGGTCCTCGTGCAGGCAGGTCGACTGTGGCTTGCCCGCTACGAACGGCTGACAGGCACCAGTGGCATTGTTCCCGGTGTGACCTACACCGACGACAGGGCGGCTCTTCCGGCCATGGCCATCGTCGCTATCGCAGCGGTGCTCGTGGCGTTCCTGTTCGTCTACACCGCGTGGAGGGGCAACTGGCGCATCTCGCTCATTGCGACTGCCACGCTCATCGTCCTCGGCGGTATCTCGATCATCGCCTACCCCGCCATGGTTCAGCAGTTCCAGGTCAGTCCGTCCCAGCAGAGCCTGGAATCGGAATACATTCAGCACAACATCGATGCGACCCGTGACGGCTTCGATTTCGAAGACATCGACGTGACTCCCTATGAACCGAGCACGACTGGTGAGAAGGGCGCATTGCGAGCAGACGCTGAGACTGCTGCCTCGATTCGCCTGCTGGACCCCAACCTGGTTTCGGACACGTTCCGCCAGCTGCAGCAGGTCAGGCCCTACTACTCCTTCCCTGAGCAGCTCGACGTCGACCGCTACGAGATCGACGGCGATATGCGCGATACAGTCATCGCGGTGCGCGAGCTTGCTCCGGACTCGGTGAACAACCAGAGCTGGTACAACCGCGCGATCGTCTACACCCATGGCTTCGGAGTCGTTGCTGCCAACGGCAACCAGCGCAGTCCTGATGGTGAGCCGTTGTTCATGGAATCCGATATCCCGCCTAAGGGGGAGTTCCCCGACTACGAGCCTCGTGTGTACTTCGGTGAGAGCTCACCGGACTACTCGATCGTCGGCGGTGCGAAAGACGCGACTCCTCGCGAGCTCGACTACCCCTCCGATGAGGACAGCGGCTCGGGCCAGGTGAACAACACGTTCACCGGCGACGGTGGCCCATCTGTGGGAGGACTCTTCAACCGACTCGCCTATGCACTCAAGTATCAGGATGAGCAGATCCTGCTCTCTGACGCTGTCAACGAGAATTCTCAGATCCTCTACGAGCGCCACCCACGTGAGCGCGTGCAGAAGTTGGCACCGTTCCTCAAGATCGACGGCGACCCCTATCCGGCTGTCGTCGATGGCAAGATCAAGTGGATCCTTGATGGCTATACGACTGCAAAGGACTACCCGTATTCGACTCCTCAGCCTCTGCAGGAGGCGACAGAGGACTCGGTGACGGCGACCGCACCCAATGCTGTGGCCACACTTCCGGATGAAGAGGTCAACTACATCCGGAACTCGGTCAAGATCACGGTCGATGCCTACGACGGCTCGGTTGACATGTTCCAGTGGGACAAGGAAGATCCCGTGCTCAAGACGTGGATGAAGATCTTCCCTGACCTCATCAAACCGTCGTCCGAAATGTCGGGCGACCTGATGAGCCACGTGCGTTATCCGGAGGATCTATTCAAGGTTCAGCGCGACCTGCTCACGAAGTACCATGTGACCTCGGCCAGCGAGTTCTACACCGGCCAGGACTTCTGGACTTTGCCGACGGATCCGACGAAGCAGGCTAACAGCGGCCTGACTCAACCACCGTTCTACATGACCCTGCAGATGCCGGGGCAGAAGAATCCGTCGTTCTCCCTCACAAGCTCCTATATTCCGGCACGATCTTCCGAAGGACAGGCCCGGAACAACCTGACCGGCTTCCTGTCAGCAGATGCTGATGCCGGCAAGACCAAGGGCGAGGTGGCAGAGGGCTACGGCAAGTTGAGGCTTCTGCAGCTGCCGCGTAACACGACGGTGCCCGGCCCCGGCCAGGCACAGAACAACTTCAATACTGCTCCAGATGTGCAGCGCAGCCTCAACCTGCTGCGTCAGGGTGAGTCTGAGGTGCAGAACGGCAACCTGCTGACTCTGCCCGTCGGCGGCGGTCTGCTCTACGTTCAGCCCGTCTACGTCCGGTCCGCCGGCGATACGTCCTACCCGCTGCTTCAGCACGTGCTGGTGGCCTTCGGCGAGGACATTGGATTCGCTCCGACCCTTGACGAAGCTCTCGACCAGGTCTTCGGCGGCGATTCCGGCGCCAAGGCCGGTGACGCAGGGACCGAGGACAGCGGTGCTGCAGGCGAATCCGGTGGGTCCAGCAGCGGAGGCGACTCCGCCGCGGCGCCGAAGAATGACCAGAACCTCAACGAGGCGCTGCAAGAAGCCAAGAAGGCAATGGAGGATTCCGACGCAGCCCTCAAGGAGGGTGACTTCGAGAAGTACGGTAAGGCCCAGGACCGACTGAAGAATGCGATTGAAGATGCGGTAGCAGCCGATCCTTCACTCGCCGAGGATGGTTCGAAGGATGGGGCGTCTGCTCCAGCCAGTGCTCCGGCTGATGAAGGCGGAGGCAACTGACGCCGGGCACGGTCGACACTGAATGAGTCAGGCCCCTGCGATCCGATCGGATCCCAGGGGCCTGACTCATGTGTCGTCGGTCAGTTTGTCAGATACTCATCAAGATCGTCGACGATCTGCTCGGCTCCGATGGGTCCCAACCCGAGGAACCACACGTCGTCTTCGACACGGATGGCTCTGTCGTCCTTGACTGCTGGCAGTCCCGCCCACTGGCTGCCGGACAGTGCTGTGGTCTCACCGGTGGCCTCAGGATCGCCATAGCTGGTGTAGAAGACATAGTCCCCTCCAGCTTGGTCAAGGTTCTCCGGAGAAATCTCGACCGCGAGCTCATCGATGTCCTGTGATTCAGGGCGAGCGAGTCCGGCGTCGTCGAGGATGACACCGATCAGAGATTTGTTGCCGTAGAGCCGCAGTCTCTCGGGCATGAAGCGCACGAGTGAGATCGTCGGGTTGCCATCGACCGAGTCGTCGAGCTCATCAGTGGCCTTCGCATAGTCGTTGAGTACGTCTGTTGCTTCATCTTCCATACCCAGTGCTTCGCCGACAAGTATGAAGTTCTCCTTCCACGGGAAGCCCGGGCGAATCGAAAACACGGTGGGGGCGATGGATTCGAGCTCGTCATGGAGAGTGTCAGCACGCAGCTGGCTGCCAAGAATCAGGTCCGGTTCGAGCGTCGCGATTGCTTCGAGATCGAGTTCGTTGATCGTTCCCACTGTGTCGACTCCTTCGACCTGATCGGCAAGGTAGGAAGGCACTGCGTTTGCTCCCTCAGTTGTGACCATGCCGACGGGCGTGATGCCCAAAGCGAGGACATCGTCGAGTTCGCCGGTGTCGAGGACGACGACGCGCTTGGGCCGCTCTGCAATCTCAGTGGTCCCATTGGCATGTTTGACCGTGCGAGGAAAGACCCCGGGTTCGGCATCGCTGCCGAGTTCAGCGGTCTCTTTATCGGCTGTGGCGAAGGCTTTGCCGCCGGTGGCGACGTCCTTCTTGCCAGTGCTCTCATCCCTATCATTGTCTGTGCCGGATGTGCAGGCGCTGGTGAGTAGGAGGAAGGACAGCGCGGTAGCAGCAATGGCTAATGTGCTGCGAGAAGAAGAGTTCATAAGGTAAGCATAACCTTGCCTACGGCTCCGCTCAGTCACGTGTGATGCGTTGGACGGACATATTCACCCGTTGTCCGAGGAATTCGATTCCCTCCTGCCGCAGCAGATCTCCCGCGGTGCCGGCGTGGCAGGTGCTCGGTGTGCCGTCGGCATAGACGATGCGCCACCACGGCGCCGTGTCAGCGATCTGACCTACGAGGCGTCCAGCCTGGCGGGGACCGGCGTTGATGATGGCCGCGATGTCTCCGTATGTTGCCACGGATCCAGCAGGCACCGATCTCACGGCCTCGGCCGCGGCGTCGAGGATACCTTGTTGCTTCGCGACCGAAGTCTCAGTCGGGTTGCTCATTGCCAAACCGGCTGATGGCATCGATGGCGCCGTCGTAGGCAGCGGTGATGTCGGTGATGTCTAAACGCTCGGGCAGATCCCCAGCACTTTGGTGTGCCAGCAGGAATCTGGTCGTCGCATGGGCGGTGGCCTCATCGTCGGCGAGTACGCCATCACTGGTTTCCTCGGCATCAGAAAGGGCCAGGACGAACTCGCAGCCGCCCTGTCCTGAGCCGACATGGACCAGGAATTCCCCTGTGCTCAGCCGCTCCAGCTCAATTGTCTCAGCGCCCATGATCTGCCTTTCTCACCTTGGTTGAGTGTGAACGTAAGCGTCTCTTCCACCATAGACCCGCAGGTGAAGTCCTGTTGAGGGTGATAGGTGGTTGTTGGTGTGCATCAGGGGACACTGCGCGTGTGAATATGCAGAACCCCCATCCAATGGATGGGGGTTCTGCCACTTTCGTGGCGGGGGCAAGATTTGAACTTGCGACCTCCGGGTTATGAGCCCGGCGAGCTACCGAACTGCTCCACCCCGCGGCGTTTGTTTACTTGGTAAATACTACGTCCTTGCTAGTCAGAAGCATAATCGGGGCGCTTTCCGCGCGCTGGGCCGTGGGTATCTGCGACCTCAGAGCCACGGTATGGCCCAGGCGAGTGGCGCACGAGACGGGATGGCCATGGTGCCTAGGCAATCGAAGAAGAGGGGGAGTGCAGGTGGGGAAAGCAGGGGATGCGATTGTTGAGATCGCATGGTTGAGTCGCCGAGCCCCGTGGGTTGGCCTGACCCAGGCGGAGACAAAAAATGTGCCGCAACATCGTGTATACGATGCTGCGGCACATTCACAACGTGGCGGGGGCAAGATTTGAACTTGCGACCTCCGGGTTATGAGCCCGGCGAGCTACCGAACTGCTCCACCCCGCGTCGTGTTCTCAACTCTACACGAGCAGTTTCCTGCAGGACAAACCGAAGTCGCGTGACGTCTGCCACATGGACGCTTGCCGTTCACCCCGGATGCGCACAGTAAAAAAGATTCGCGTGCAGGCTTGCAAGTGGTTGAAAGATAAACTATAGTCATTCTTGTACTTCAAATTTCAACCAAAAGGAGAAATCATGACTGCTCTTCCACAGGGACTCACCGCAGGAATCTGGAACATCGACCCGGTGCACTCCGAGTTCACATTCACCGCTCGCCACGCTGGTGTCTCGAAGGTCCGCGGACATTTCGAGGATATCGCCGGCAGCGTCACCGTCGGTGAGACCCTCGAGGACAGCTCGGTCAGTGCCGAGGCAGACGTCGAATCGATCTCCACTCGCAATCCTCAGCGCGACGGACACCTCAAGAGCGGTGACTTCTTCGAGGCTGAGAACAACCCCAAGCTGACCTTCAACTCCACCGGGATCAAAGCCTCGAGCAACGATGAGTTCGACCTGGTCGGAGAGCTCACAATGCGCGGAGTGACCAAGGAAGTCACCTTCTCCACCGAATTCAGCGGAGTTGCCACCGATCCCAACGGAAACCAGGTTGCAGGCCTTTCGGCATCGTCCAAGGTCGACCGTAAGGACTTCGGCATGGAGTTCAACGCAGTTCTCGGCGGCGGCGAGCTGCTGGTGTCCAACAAGATCAAGATCGAACTGGAACTCGAACTCGTCAAGGCCTGAATCTCCTGAAACTGCCAAGGCACCTCGGTGCTGAGAAATTGATTCTCGGGCAGGGCTGACGAAAAGAGCAGGGGGCGGATCGCACTAATGCGGTCCGCCCCCTGCTCTATGGTTTTCCGGCACGGACTTCCGACCTGTACCGCTGACAGGGGTGTGGTGATCAGGTGTGGGCGCGCAGCGTATTCGGGTTGAGGCGCAATTCGGTGGCGAGCTGATTGAACAGCTGCGCCCCTCGCTCAACATCGCCAGGTGATTTGCAGAACGAATAGCGGATGGATGATCTGTAGGCGGTGTGCGCAGGCGACCCCTGCCTGCACAGTGCGGGTACTGGTATTCCGACGAGGGAAAAACGCCGTGCCAGCAGTTCATTGAGTTCGAACGCGTCCAGATCTGTCAGAGCCGAGAAATCGACGACGGTGAAGTATCCTGCGGCCGGAGTCGACGCGATGACTCCGGGGACGGCACGGCAGGCCGGCACCAAGACCTCGGCTCTGTGCTGCAACGACTTACGATTATCGGCAATGAAGGTTGAGTCCCCGGTCAGAGTGCGCGCCAGTCCGACCTGCATGGGGCCGCTCGCTGTGAATGTGAGGAACTGTTTGACCGCTTGAATGGCCTTTCTGACTTCGGGTTCGGCAATCACCCAGCCGATCTTCCAACCAGTCGCGTTCCAGGATTTGCCCGCCGAGGAAACTGTGACGACTCGTGCACTGTCCTCGATTGCTACGGCCGGAGGTACATGGGGCGTGCCGTCGAGGACCAGCTGCTCGTAGACCTCGTCAGTGAGGACCCAAGCATCGACCCTGACCGCGGCATCGCCGATTCGAGCCAGATCCTCACCGCTGAACATGAAACCGGTCGGATTGTGAGGTGTGTTGATGAGGATGATCGAGGGAGAGGACTCGGCCGCGGCCACAGCTTCCTCGAAGCGCACCCAATTGGGTGCGAATCCACCGTCATCTGTCGGCAGGATCGGCACGGTGACGAGTGTTCCGCCGGCGGCGGCTATCGCAGCTGGGTACGAGTCGTAGTACGGCTCGAAGGTGAGGACCGTCCCGCCCCGGGGGAGCAGAGCCAGAATCGCTGCGGTGAGGCCTTCTGTCGCCCCACACGTATAGAGCACCTGCTGTGGAGACACTTCTTGGCCGAAATCATGATGGCGTTGTTCGGCCACGGCCTCGAGGAGCGCGGGAAACCCCTGACCGGGCGCGTATTGGTTGTAGCCCTCACGCATGGCCTGGGCAGCAGTGTCGATGAGCTCAGCGGGAGCATCGGTACCTGGTGCTCCCTGGCCCAGATTCACTGCGCCGGTCTGGGCAGCGAATGCTGTCATCTGACCGTAGATCGTTTCGCCGATCGTTCCGTCAGCATTGATCAGGCCGGCTGCATCTGCCATCGAGTGCCACAGATCGGCACGCATCACATCGGGCATCTGTCTTCCTTTTCTTCTTCAGCGATTCCTGGGTGGCCGATCGTTCTCACGCCTGTGCGTCGGTGCGCACCGACGCTGGCGCGACGCGGCCAAGCCGATCGAGGGCAGATTCGTGAAGCTTTGAGTTGCTTGCGAGAGCGTTGCCGCCGAATGGCCCGGCGATGCCAGCGGTATTGGTGAAGGTCCCGCCCGCTTCGAGCACGATCGGGGTCAGCGCGCCCATGTCGTAGAGCTCCAACTCCGGTTCGCATGCGAGGTCCACTGCGCCCTCGGCGAGGAGCATATATGAGTAGAAGTCGCCGTAGCCTCGAGTTCGCCACAGAGAATCACAGAGACCGAGGAACTCATCGAGGATTCCCAGTTGCTTCCACCCTGACAGCGAGGCGTACGACATCGAAGCGTCCTCGAGGGAATCGACGGCAGATACGTGTATCTGACGGGCAGGTTCTCCCAGCGCCGAGGTGAAGGCACCCTGACCAGCCTCGGCCCACCAGCGTCGACCCAAAGCGGGCGCTGAGACCATGCCGAGGACTGGTGTCTGTCCGTCGTAGAGCGAGATCAGTGTCGCCCAGATTGGCACACCTCGGACATAGTTCTTCGTGCCGTCGATCGGATCGATGATCCACCGTCTCGGCGAGGTGCCCTGGGATCCGAACTCTTCGCCCAGAACGCTGTCATCCGGGCGTTCACGCTTGATTCCGTCCACGATTGCCGCTTCGACAGCCCGGTCGCATTCGGTGACCGGTGTCAGGTCGGGTTTGGTTTCGACGGTGAAGTCCTGGGCCACAAAGTGGTGGTAGCTGATGGAGTCCGCGAGGTCGGCGAGTTCGGTTGCCAGGTCGAGATCGTTCATGCCTCCACCCTATCCAGTCGTGGGCAGCAGCCTGCGCAGTGACTCCAACCGTGAGACTCCACCAGGTCCTGCGTTGCCCTCGCTGACCCAGGCATCGAGCCGACAGCCTGGTGCGTCTGCCTTATGAGTGCATCCGCGCGGACACTCGGCTGTGGCCTCGACAAGCTCTGGGAAAGCCGAGATCAGCGTGTCCCGATCCACGTGTGCAAGTCCGAAGCTGCGGACTCCAGGGGTGTCGACGAGCCAGCCTCCTCCATCTAGTGGGAGGCAGACCGCAGAGGACGAGGTGTGGCGGCCACGTCCGGTCACATCATTGACATGGCCGGTGGCTCTCTCTGCGCGAGGGACCAGAGCATTCATCAGGGTTGATTTGCCGACCCCCGAGTGTCCGATCAACACGCTGATCTGACCGTGCAGTCGATCGAAGACAGCTGCATCGGTGAGTCTTCCGTCAGGACTGAGACCTGAGGAGACGATCTCGACTCCAGTCGCCGAGAACCTTCGTATGATCTCATCAGCTGGTTTCAGATCGGTTTTGGTGACGATGAGCAGGGGAGTGATTCCAGCGTCGAAAGCCGCCGTCAGTGCCCGATCGATAAGTCCGAACGAGGGCTCAGGGTCCTCCGTTGCAGTGACGATCCCCATGACATCGACATTGGCTACGATCACACGTTCCGTCGGATCTGTGTCGTCGGCGCTGCGGCGCAGCAGAGTGCGTCGCTTTGTGATCTCGACCAGGCGCGCAAGGGAGCCCTTGCTGCCTGACGTGTCGCCGACCAGCTTGACGATGTCGCCGGGAACGACAGCGTCTTTGCGCAGGTGAGAAGCCCTTACGGCCGTGACCTTGGACGTAGCTTCATCCGACCTGGAATCATCCGGGCGCGTACCCGTACCCGTGCCATCGGCGACGACGACACGATAGCGCCCACGGTCAACGGCAGTGACGAGACCTTCGACGGCTGCATCGTGGTTCGGTCTGTTCTTCGTCCGCGGTCTGGAGCCGCGCCTGTTCGGCCGAGGACGATAGTCCTCGTCGCGGTAGATCCGTGACATCTCAGGCCAGCCGACTCAGCATGGCTTCCCACAGCTGGGTGAATTCCGGCAATGTCTTCGCCACAGTGTCGGCGTTTTCGATGACCAGACCGTCAACGCGGAGTCCCAGAAGGGCGCCGGCCATGACCATCCGGTGATCGTTGTATGTGTGCCACATCCCGGAGCGTGGTCTTGCGCCGGTAATCGTCAGCGACGTCGACTGCTCAACGACGTGAATGCCGATGGCACTGAGCTCGCGGTGCAGCGCAGATAGCCGATCAGTCTCGTGTCCGCGTAGGTGGCCGATGCCAGTCAGCCTCGAGGTCCCCTCGGCCATGGCTGCCAGGGCGGCAACCACTGGTGTGAGTTCGCCGATGGCGGAGAGGTCGAGGTCGACGGCTTGCAGAACCGTCGGTCCCTGGACCCGGAGACCGTGTCTGTCCAGGGTTGTGGTGCCGCCGAAGGCTTCGATGATGCTTCGGAACCCATCGCCGGCCTGGGTTGTATGCGCCGGCCAGTCGAGGACGGTGACGTCTCCCTGGGTGGCCAGAGCGGCAGCGACGAAGGCTGCCGCATTGGACAGGTCTGGTTCGACCTGGACATCGAGTCCGCGCGGCAGTCCCGGCTCGACGACCCAGTGTTCAGGCTGGGGCTCGGTGACGTCGACCCCGGCATCGGCGAGGACTTCCAGTGTCATATCGACGTGGGCTCGGCTGGGCACGCTCTCGCCGCGGTTGACGAGTTCGATTCCCAGGGGCATGGCCGGAGCAGTCAGAAGCATCCCCGAGACGAACTGGCTTGAGGCGCTGGCATCGATCTCGAGGTGTCCACCGCGCAGGTCGGACTGAGCATGGATCGTCATCGGCAGCAGATTGTCCTCTGCGGTGATGGAGACGCCGAGGTGGGTCAGGGCATCGATGATGACAGACATCGGTCTGACCCTGGCCTGCGCATCACCGTCGAGGACGACCTCTCGTCCGGTGGCGGCTGCGAGTGGGGGAACGAAGCGCATCACTGTTCCGGCTAGGCCGCAGTCGATGGTGATCGGAGGACCCTCGCGCTGTGCGGAGAAATCGATGGGTGTGATCTGAAGGCTGCCGTCGACTTCGTCGATGTCGGCACCGAGAGCTCTCAATGCCTCAATCATGAGCAACGTGTCACGGCTGCGCAGCCATCCTCGTATGACCGAATTCGATTCAGCCAGCGCAGCAAGGACGAGATAGCGGTTCGTCAGAGACTTCGAGCCGGGAACGCTGACAGTTGCAGTGACGCCGCCACCGGCGACCGGCGCAAGCCAGTCGCCGGTGGCGGGTGCAGTGAGATCGGGTGTGTCAGTCAACGCCAAGCGCACTCATCGCTTGTTTGGAGGTGTCTTCGACTGAGGACCAGAGATCTTCCGCAGCATGCTGTGTGCGCCACCAGAGTCCTGGCTTACCAGCCGTGTCGACGCTGGCCAGCAATGCGCCGCCGAGCATCGAGGTGCGAATCAGCGTGCGCTCAGTGCGTGCCCGCTTATCGTCTTTCGACGTGGCCTTCTCCGCTGCGATGCGTTCACCGACGGTGTCGAGGAGGTAGGTGCCGACGAGGATCGTGGCACTCACGCGTGGGAACCGGCCGATGGCCAGCAGCGAGCCCGCAGCGACCTGGGCCGCTCCGGTTGCACGTGCCAGGGTAGGAGCATCGATGGGCACGTCGATCTGTTTGCGCGCCAGGTTGAGCAACGGGCCGATCGATGCGGCCGCTGCTTCCGGGCGACGCAGACGGTCAACACCGTTGCTGATGTAACCGGCGGCCAGCATGGGCCGTGCGAGGAATCTGATTGGAGACACTATGGTCCTTCCTACGTGTCGGGCATCTCACTGGCAAGCATAACGGTTGTCCGGGAATAGTGGGGCCTCGCCCCGGTGTTGAATCAGAGAATACGCACCGGTGAGGGCGAGCCTGGCCGGTGTCGAGTCGATAGGCAGAAGGAGAAGTCTGTGAACGCCACTGCCGTCCTGGAGAGAACGGGCGTACCATTGACTACGATGACCGAATCAGTCAAAGAAGTCCCCGAGACCAAGGCCGAGCGTTCGGCCCGTTTCGAGCGTGACGCTCTGGAGTATCTCAATCAGCTCTACGCAGCTGCGCTGCGAATGACCCGCAACCCCGCCGATGCCGAAGACCTCGTTCAGGAGGCGTACGCGAAGGCTTATGCGGCGTTCCATCAGTACAAGCCGGGAACCAATCTCAAAGCATGGCTGTACCGGATTCTCACGAACACCTTCATCAACAACTACCGGAAGAAGCAGCGGCAGCCGCAGGAGCACGGCGGTGAGGATATCGAGGACTGGCAGATCGCCCAAGCGGCGAGCCATTCCTCTTCGGGAGGTCGCTCAGCGGAGCTCGAGGCTCTCGACCATCTTCCGGACTCTGATGTCAAGGATGCTCTGTCGGAACTGCCTGAAGACTTCCGCATGGTTGTCTACTATGCCGATGTCGAAGGTCTGCCGTACAAGGAAATCGCTGAGATCATGGATACGCCTATCGGCACCGTGATGTCGCGTCTGCACCGTGGTCGGCGTCAGCTGCGAGAGATGCTGGCAGACTATGCAGCGGATCGTGGCTTCTCCAAATCTGCGGGAGGTGCGAAATGAGCGATGAATGCTGTGAGAACGTGCGCGCTGAATCTCTGATGCGCATCTACCACTATCTTGATGGCGAACTGACGACGACAGAGATCCGCGAGATCTCTGTCCATCTCGAGCATTGCCCGTCGTGTCACGACGAATACGAGATCGAGGCGCTGCTCAAGGAACTGGTGCGCAGATCCTGCAGCCGGGAGCAGGCACCGATGGGTCTGCGTGAGAAGATTCGCCAGCGGATCGCCACCGAACAGACGGTGTGGCCGGGCACCGGAGTCTGATCGCCTGATAGCGGCATCGGAACTGTCAGAGGCAGCAGAAGAGGGCGGGGAGAATGATCATTCTCCCCGCCCTCTTCACATGTCCTGGTTGATTCGAAAGAATCAGCCGTTCGGACGCTTACCATGGTTCGCGTTGGAACGACGACGGTCGTGACGCTTACGGCTGCGCTTGCTCATGACTACACTCCTTCACTAGATGTTTCATTCTTTCATGACCACTGTGCCTGGGCAAAGTGTCCCTACTCGACGATGATCAGGAATCGCCCATGGCGTCTTGTACTCCCAGCCACGGGAACCAACCACGGTGCAGGACCAGCCACGCGAGGAGGCCATAGCCTTCCTGAGCAGGAAGATGGTCTCGCGAGGAAGCGATCTCACGTTGCCACACGGGATGACCGAGCAATGGGGTGAACGTATCGACATAGGCGATGCCTCGTCGCTTTGCGACATCTGAGAAGCTCGTGTTGAGTTCTGCGATCCCACGGTTCCGGTCGGAGTTGTACTCCGGGGGAGGGCCGATGACGAAGGCGGAGACCTTCCGAGCCAGCGCTTCGTCGAGCACGTTGGCGACATCGAGTCGAGCACGGGTAACGGACCGACCAGAATCGAGATCGCCGGATCCCAAAGCCAGCACCAAGCGATTGTCGCCGTCGGAGGAGAACCTCAGGGACGCCTCGGCGATGGTGCGAGCATGCAGACCTGAGGAGTCCTCGTGCGGAACTGCCAGAGGAAAGACTCTGAGATCGGGCAGGCTGGGCAGTGTCCTGGCGGTGACACGTCCCACCCACCCGAGGCCACGGCCATCACCGTGACCGGCGACCAAAGGGCCGCCGACCACAGCAACAGTCGTTGGAGTCACGGAGCTCACCGGCGGAAGATCCTGTCGATGACTTCCTGCTGCTGGACTTCATGGACATGCTTGAGTCCGGTAGCAGTAGCAGCCGAGGCTGGACGCGAGATCACGGTGAGTTCACGATCACCCAGGAGCTGCGGCATGTTCAGCGCCATGAACGGCCATGCACCCTGGTTCTCCGGCTCTTCCTGGGCCCAGACCAACTGTGCGCTGGCAGGGTAGCGCTCGAGCAGAGACTTGATGGAGTCCTCATCGAGCGGGTAGAGCTGCTCGACGCGGATCAGTGCCGTCGTCGTGTCTTCGCGCTTTTCGCGCTGCGCCAACAGATCCCAGTAGAGCTTGCCGGAGACCATCACAACGCGGTCGACCTGATCGGGATCGACGACGGAATCGTCGATGACGGGCTGGAAAGTTCCCGAGGTGAAATCCTCGGGAGAGTTCGCAGCAGCCTTGAGCCGCAGCATCGACTTCGGGGTGAAGACGATGAGCGGACGCTTGTTCGTCGTCATCGCGTGGCGGCGCAGCAAGTGGAAGTAGGATGCGCCATTCGACGGCAGAGCCACCGTCATGTTCGACTCTGCGCACAGCTGCAGGTAGCGCTCGATGCGAGCCGAGGAGTGGTCGGGACCCTGTCCTTCGTATCCGTGAGGCAGGAGCATGACAACACCGGAGTTCTGCTGCCACTTCTGCTCTGAGGACGAGATGAACTCGTCGATCACGGACTGAGCGCCCTGAGCGAAGTCACCGAACTGGGCTTCCCACGCGACCAGGGCATCCTTGCGTTCGACCGAGTATCCGTACTCGAAGCCGACCGCTGCGTACTCGCTCAGCAGTGAGTCGTAGACCCAGAACCGCGCCTGCTCGTCGCTGAGGTTCTGCAGCGGTGTCCACTCGTTGCCGTTGACGGCATCGATGAGCACCGAATGACGCTGCACGAAGGTGCCGCGACGCGAGTCCTGACCAGCGAGGCGAACGGGAATTCCGTCCATGAGCAGTGACCCGAAGGCCAGAAGCTCGGCGAAGCCCCAGTCGATGCCGCCTGACAGCGACATCTCCTTGCGCTTCTCCAGGAGGGCACGCAGCTTCTTGTGGATCGTGAAGTTCTCGGGAACATCGGCAAAAGTCTGACCGATATGCTGCAGAGTCTCTGAGCTGATTGCCGTCTCGGCGTTGTTGTAGGCCTCGATGTCGCTGGGCACATGCGGCGCGTTGAAGGCATCGCCCTCGTAGGAACCGGTCTCGGCTTCCTTGGTTTCAGCGAACGCCGACTCCAGCTTCGACTGGTAGTCCTTGAGCGCCTCGCTGGCCTCCTCGTCGGTGATGCACTTCCTGCCGACGAGCGATTCGGTGTAGAGCTTGCGCACCGACCCCTTCTTCTCGATGAGGGAGTACATCAGCGGCTGCGTCATCGATGGATCGTCGCCCTCGTTGTGTCCGCGGCGGCGGTAGCAGACGAGGTCGATGATGACGTCGCGGTTGAATTCCTGACGGTATTCGAACGCGAGTCGTGCTGCTCTCACAACGGCTTCGGGGTCATCCCCGTTGACGTGGAAGATCGGTGCGTTGATCGACTTCGCAACGTCGGTGCAGTAGAAGGAGGAGCGAGCCGAGGCCGGAGGAGTGGTGAAGCCGACCTGGTTGTTGATGATGATGTGGATCGTTCCACCGGTGCGGTAGCCACGCAGCTCCGAAAGGTTGAGCGTCTCGGTGACGACGCCCTGACCAGCGAATGCTGCGTCACCGTGGACGAGCACGGGCAGGACGGTGAAACCGGCCTCGCCCTGGTCGATGAAGTCCTGCTTGGCGCGAACGATGCCTTCGAGGACCGGATCCACGGTCTCGAGGTGGCTGGGATTGGCGGCGACGTAGACATCGGTCGAGTTGCCGGCAGGAGAGGTGAAGGATCCCTCAGTGCCCAAGTGGTACTTGACGTCGCCGGAGCCCTGAACGCTGTCGGGGGACATGGTTCCGTCGAACTCACGGAACATCTGCGCATAGGACTTGCCTGCGATGTTGGTGAGCACGTTGAGACGTCCACGGTGGGCCATGCCGATGGCGACCTGTTCCATGCCGGAGTCTGCCGACTGGTTGAGCACTTCGTCGAGGAGGACGATGGCCGATTCGCCGCCCTCGAGGCTGAAGCGCTTCTGTCCGATGTACTTCGTCTGCAGGAAGGTCTCAAACGCTTCGGCTGCGTTCAGGCGGCCCAGGATGTGGCCCTGTTCGGAGCGTGTGAGCTCCTGGTGGGGTACCTCGATCTTGGCCTGGAACCAGCGACGCTGCAGCGGATCGGCGATGTGCATGTACTCGAAGCCGACAGTGCGGCAGTAGCTCTCACGCAGGAGACCGAGGATGTTGCGGAAGGGCATCATCGGCTTGGCACCGAAACCACCGGTGGGGAACTCGCGTTCGAGATCCCACAGGGTCAGGCCGTGCTGGTTGATGTCGAGGTCAGGGTGCGAGCGCTGCCGGTAGACGAGCGGGTCGATGTTGGCCATGAGGTGCCCGCGGGTGCGGTAGGCATCGATGAGCTCGATGACGCGCGCGGTCTTATTGACATCGTCCTGGTCCTCGGCAGAGACATCGGGGACCCAGCGCACGGGCTCGTAGGGCAGACGCAGTGATTCGAAGACATCGTCGTAGAAGCCGTCCTCACCGAGGAGGTAGCCGTGGATGAGCTTGAGGAATTCACCGGAGCCTGCGCCCTGGATCACGCGGTGATCATAGGTGGAGGTCAGCGTGAGCACCTTGGACACAGCCAGCTTGTTGATGGTGTTCTGGCTGGCACCCTGGAACTCTGCCGGGTAGTCAAGCGCTCCGACGCCGATGATGCAGCCCTGGCCCTTGGTCAGACGCGGCACAGAGTGCACGGTTCCGATTCCACCGGGGTTGGTCAGCGAGACAGTGGTGCCCGCGAAGTCATCTGCGGTGAGCTTTCCCTGCCGTGCCTTGTCGACGAGACCGTCGTAGGCGTCGACGAACTGGCGGAAGGTCAGGGTCTCGGCCTTCTTGACGTTCGGCACCAGGAGTGTGCGCGACCCGTCCTTCTTCGGGACGTCGATCGCGAGGCCGAAGTTGATATGCGCGGGGGAGACCATGACCGGCTTGCCGTCGCGGATGTCATAGGACACGTTCTGCGAGGGGAAGTTCTGCAGCGCCCGGATGACGGCGAAGCCGATGAGGTGGGTGAAGGAGACCTTTCCACCGCGGGTCCGCTTGAGATGGGAGTTGATGACGATGCGGTTGTCGATGAGAGCCTTCGCCGGCAGCGCGCGCACGGACGTGGCCGTGGGAACCTCGATCGAATCGTCCATGTTCTTGGCGATGAGCTTCGCCGGACCGCGCAGCGGAGTGACGGTCTCTTCGGGAGCCGGCTTGGGCTCAGTGTCCTTCACCACGACCTTCGGCACGGACTTCGTCTCTGCCTTCAGGGTCTCAGTCTGAGCCGAGGAAGGGGAGACTCCGCGGGGACTGTCATCTGTCACAGTGTCTGCCTTCGCGTTGGCAGACTTGTCTGCGGATTTCGCAGCAGCCTTTGGTGCTGCTTTGGAGTTTGACTTCGCAGCCGACTTGGCGCTGGTCTCTGCGGCGGGTTGGGCCTTGGCAGTCTTCGCTGCTGCTCCATCCCCGTTCTTTTCGTACTTGTCGAAGAACGGCCACCATGACTGGTCGACGGAGTTCTTATCGGACTTGTACTGCTCATACAATTCCTCGACCAACCACTCATTCGACCCGAAGTCGTCGACGGTGCGGTTCGGAGTATTGACGGACACGGCGTTGATCGCCTACTTCCTGATTCAAGAATTGCTGCTTAACGACATGACCAGCCTAACGCGATGTGCCCACGTATGTCCGCATAGGGGACAATAGTGTTATGCGTTTCATCTCAAATGACCCGAATAATGATCTGACCTACTCGGATGTGTTCCTGGTTCCGAATTCGTCCTCACTGACCTCACGCTTCGATGTCGACCTGTCGACGACCGATCCGACCGGGTCGACAACGCCGATCGTGGCCGCAAATATGACCGCCGTCTCCGGGCGTCGAATGGCAGAGACCATGGCCCGCCGAGGTGGTCTTGCAGTCTTGCCGCAGGACATTCCCCTGACTGCGGCTCAGGACACCATCAAGTGGGTGAAGGGTCGGGATCGCGTCTTCGATTCGGCGCTGCGTTTCTCCCCTGACGACACTGTTCTGAGCGCGCTGCACGTTCTGGCCAAGCGCGCTCACGGCTTCGGAGTCGTCGTCAACGAGGCAGGCACGCTCGAAGGAGTGATCGATTCGGCCAACCTCAAGGGCGTCGACCGGTTCACCTCGGTATCCGAACTGCTCGAAGCGACACCGTATGTGATCAGATCCTCAGACGTCGACTGGTCAGACGATGCGCAGCTGGAGTCGCTGTTCGAGACCATGAACGAGTCCAGGACACCGTTCGCAGCCGTGGTCGATGATGATGACAGGGTACTGGGGTCGCTGACTCCCAAATCGCTGCTGCGCTCGTCGATCTACGCCCCCAACCTCGATGATCAGAACAGATTGAAGATCGCAGTCGCGGTCGGAGTCAACGGCAACGCCGTCGAACGCGCTTCGGCCCTGGTCGCGGCTGGTGCCGATGTCCTCGTCGTCGACACTGCGCACGGGCACCAGGTGAAGATGCTCGATACCCTGAGCTCGATTGCGGCCGCAGACCTGGGAGTGCCCATCGTCGCCGGCAATGTCGTCACCGCTGACGGTGTTCGCGACCTCGTGTCGGCCGGCGCTCAGATCATCAAGGTCGGAGTCGGCCCCGGCGCCATGTGCACCACGCGCATGATGACAGCTGTCGGCCGTCCGCAGTTCTCTGCGGTGCGCGAATGCGCCGAGGCGGCTCGAGAGCTGGGCGCACATGTGTGGGCAGATGGGGGAGTGCGCTATCCTCGCGACGTGGCACTGGCCTTGGCAGCAGGAGCATCGCAGGTCATGGTCGGCTCGTGGTTCGCCGGTACTCATGAATCGCCGGGAGACCTTCTGGTCGATGGTGAGGGTCGCCGATACAAGGAAAGCTTCGGTATGGCCTCGGCGCGAGCGGTGGCGAACAGGACACGCACTGAGTCTGCATTCTCCCGCGCGCGTAAGGGTCTGTTCGAAGAGGGCATTTCTTCGTCGACGATGTACATTGACCCAGAATCTCCTGGAGTTGAGGACCTTCTCGACGGGATCACTTCGGGCGTGCGCAGCTCGTTCACCTATGCAGGAGCCCGTAGTCTCGCAGAATTCGCCGAACTCGCCACGGTCGGCGTCCAGAGTGCCGCCGGATATGACGAGGGCCGGCCCTTGTCTCGGAGTTGGTAAGATCAAATCATGCACAGTGACAGTCCCTGCCGGCGGGAAGCCGGCGCCCCAGACGACGACCCTCACCCCCTGAGGCTCGATCGCAACACTCACCGTGATCTCCTGACCGCGAACGGCAGGGATCGTCACTGATGGAATGGTTCTACCTCGCGTTAGCGCTGCTCCTCATCTGCGGCACCGGCGTGTTCGTCGCTGCCGAGTTCTCTCTTCTCACGCTCGACCGTCACACCGCCGACAAAGCGGTGGAGGACGGTGTCGTCGGAGCTAAGACGCTGCGACGTTCGATGACGCACCTGTCCACCCAGCTGTCAGCGGCTCAGGTGGGGATCACAATCACCACCCTGCTGACCGGTTACCTGATGGAGCCGTCCCTGGGCAAGCTTTTGGCCCCGGTCTTCGAATCTCTGGGACTCAGCTCGGGGCTCGCAGCCCCGATCGCTCTGACGATCGCACTGATCGTGTCCACGTTCCTGTCGATGATATTCGGCGAACTGGTGCCCAAGAATCTGGCAATAGCAGTGCCTTTGGCCACTGGGCGCATCGCTGCACCGATGCAGTACGTCTTCTCGATCGCTTTCAAACCCGTGATCAGTGTGCTCAATGGAACAGCGAACAAGATCCTGCTGTCCTTCGGGATCGAACCTCAGGAAGAGGGATCGGTCGGGCGTTCGCCGGAGGAACTGACCTCTCTGGTGCGTCACTCGGCTGAAGAGGGAATGCTCGACGAGCAGACTGCCGACCTTCTCGAGCGGACGCTGAGCTTCTCCGAGCGCACCGCCGAAGATGTGATGACCCCACGGACCCGCATGTCGTCGGTGGTCAAGGACACCACGGCGCGAGCGATCATCGAACAGGCTCGAGAGACTGGGTTCTCCCGATTTCCCGTCGCCGGAGAAGACAAAGACCATATCGTCGGGGTCGTCCACGTCAAACAGGCATTCGCCGTTCCATTGGCGAACCGAGACGATGCATATGCCGGTGGGCTGATGACCGAGGTGACCGAAATTCCCGAAACCCTGCTGCTGGACCCGCTCCTCATGGAACTTCGGGCCCAAGGACTGCAGATGGCTGTCGTCGTTGACGAATTCGGCGGCACCGCGGGCGTCGTGACGCTTGAAGACGTGGTGGAGGAGCTCGTCGGCGAAGTTGCTGACGAACACGACCGTATGCGTGTGGCAGCGCGACCGGCCCGCGATGGCACATGGATCGTGCCGGGACAACTTCGACCTGACGAAGTCTCGTCGACGATCGGGCTCGAGATCCCCGAAGATTCTGACTATGAGACTCTGGCGGGCTTCGTGCTGAAGGAATTGGGGCGAATCCCAGAACCTGGAGATCAGGTCCGCACCGACGACGCACTCATCCGTGTCGAGCGAATGCACGGGCGCCGGATCGAAAGACTGCGGATACTCCTCCGCGCGACCGACGCCGTCGGCTATGAACAGGGTGGTGACTTCTGATGAGCGCTGATTGGATGGGGCTCGTCTGGCTCGTTGTCCTGCTCCTAGGCAACTCTTTCTTCGTGGCTGCCGAATTCGCGGTGGTCGCGGCCAAACGCTCACAGCTCGAACCCAGAGCGCAGGAGGGGTCGTCCGCAGCTCGGACCGCTCTCTACGCGATGGAGCACGTTTCGGTGATGTTGGCGATCTGTCAGCTCGGAATCACCGTCTGCTCCCTGTTGCTGGGCAATGTCGCGGAGCCGGCTATTCATCACCTCCTGTCCGGGCCTCTTGAGGGTCTGGGCATCCCGGCGGGGCTGTCGTCGACGATCTCGTTCATTCTGGCGCTCGGCGTCGTCACCTACCTGCACGTGGTGATCGGGGAGATGGTGCCGAAGAATCTGGCTCTGGCGACTTCAGCGCGCGCAGTGATGCTGTTGGCGCCACCTCTGGTGTTCCTGTCCCGAGTCTTCGGCTTCGTCATCAAACCGTTGAACGGTCTGGCCAACTCGATTCTGCACCTCTTCAAAGTTGAGGCGCGTGATGAGGTCAACGAGGCGTTCACGATCGAGCAGGTGGAATCGATCGTCGCCGAATCCAAGCGCGAAGGCCTGCTCACTGACGACACCGGGCTGCTCAAGGGCGCGCTGGAATTCAGCGACAAAACCGCGGCAGACATCATGGTCCCCATGTCGGAGCTGATCACCATCTCCTCCACCGTGACGCCCGATGAATTGGTCACCCTGGTTGGAAAGACCGGTTTCTCCCGATATTTCGTCGTCGACGAGGACGGATACCCGCAGGACTATCTCCACATCAAGGATGTTCTCTACGCCGACAGTCGGCTCGAGTACGGTGCGCCGATTCCAGCGAAGCGATTCCGCCCTCTTTTCACTGTCACCGCGAGTGACGAGGTGGAAGAGGCTCTGTCTCAGATGCAGAAAGCCGGCATCCACGTAGCCAGGGTCCTCGCTCCAGAGGGCGGCGTGCTGGGTCTGCTGTTCCTCGAAGACGTCCTCGAAGAGCTTGTCGGCGAAGTTCAGGACGCCATGCAGCGGGGTCGCTACGAATACTGAGCATGAAGTCAGGCACATTCGGAAATGCAACCGTGACACAGGTCATTGAATGGGCTGTTGCTTTGTAACAATATGTTACGAAGCTCGCCTCCCAAGGCCTGGAAATTCACGCGCCATGACGCCCCGACATGGTGAAAAAACGGTGAAATCCCAGGTCACACGCCAAGTGTGAACGGAAAGTGACAATCTGTAACGAGGTCGTTATAGTGTTGTGACATAAGGTTTTCGTTCGCCGGGGTACATGGCGGCCGAAATACGGACAACAGTACGGAGTAATATGTCGAGTGAGTCCTCGACCGCAGAGGCGCTACCGGTCCGCCGGCGCGATCTGCGCAAGCAGCACACCTCTTCACGCGTCCCATCCGTCTTATCCAAGCAGGGTGCGACATCGGTGTCGCAGCACTCGGATTCGACTCCCTCAGCACCACTGTCGCCGCGCCGCGCCGCGATGGCAGCTGAGGCCAGAGCGACCGCCGGTTCGCCGCGTCGGGCCGCGATGGCCAGGGAAGCCGAAGCACGTCCCGACCACGGTGGTTCCGCTTTCGTCGCCGCTCGCATGGGCAGCCGCGGATCCGATGGATCACTGCTGCGCTCCGTGCGTCGCCGTCGTGTGACGACCTTCTCCGCTTTGGCAACCGTCTCCGTGACGGGGACCGCTATCGCAGCAGTGATGGTCGCCGGCAACATGACCGGCAACCAGGAAGTCAAGGTCGACGAGACCGCTGCCGATTCACAGCCCCGCGCCATCAACTCTGAGTCCGTCTCCGCTGACATCAAGGCAGATGATGAGAAGACGAGCATGGCTATCGGCGCACCGAGCGCCAAGCAGACCAAAGTGGAGGCCGCATCGCGTGCCATCACAAAGACCGTGCTGCCCGGATGTGAGGGCGAAGCACCGAAGGGTAATGCCTCGAACGGTGAGGTCCCCGAGGAATGGCTGTGCGAGATCGGCGTCGGCAACCATAAGCTGCGCTCCGACGCAGCTGTGTCCTTTGCGAAGATGAACGCAGCGTTCAAAAAGGACACAGGCAAGGAGCTGGCAGTCACTGACTCCTACCGTTCTCTCGACGCCCAGATCTCTGTCGCTGAGCGCAAGCCGGGATTCGCCGCTCGTCCGGGCACCTCCAACCATGGTTGGGGAATAGCGCTGGACCTCGGTGCGGGAACTCAGAACGGCACCGGTGTGCAGTACGACTGGCTCGTGGCCAACGCCGATAAATATGGCTGGGAGAACCCCGACTGGGCAAAGCGCAACGCCTACGAACTCTGGCATTGGGAATACGTTCCGGGCCGCAAGGATCTCAAGGGCGCCTGATACTGACAACCGCGTGCAATCGAGTCTCGATTGCACGCGGTTTCGTTTTGGGAAGCACCACAGGTCGGTGATAGCATTGCATCCGTTGCCCGCGTAGCTCAGTGGATAGAGCGTCTGCCTCCGGAGCAGAAGGTCGTAGGTTCGAATCCTGTCGCGGGCACCATGTAAGGCCTCTGATCAGCGGATACGTTGATCAGGGGCCTTTCTTTTATAGTGGCGATCCTGGAGAGTACGCACTGAAGTACGCATTAGAGCTCTCGGCTGGCAGCCCGGGGGAGTGGGGGTTCGAACGCCTTCGCCTGAACTCAGGTTGACGCGGCATATTCTCTGGATCCGCTCAGCGACTTGTACAGGGCCTGTCGGGTGATCTCTTGGTAATGGAACCTCCTTGGCCTTCGACTAGCCTTCTGAGCCCCGCTGCGGGGCTACTGAGACCTGTTTGGCGTCGAGCCTTAGGATCGCGGTTGTAAGTCAGCGCCGCATGAGAAGATCGAGGCAACGGCGAATAAGGAGTCAAAGGTGGCCAAAGGCGTGAGCATTAACAAGCGAGCGATAGCGAAGATGCAGAAGGACATTCAACGGGAGTTCGACAAGCGACCTGTCGAGGTGCCAATCAAGGCTGATGCGACAACGGGTTCCGGTGCGTCACAGCAACCGACGGTCAATCATTATCACGCGCCCGTCGTGACAGTGAACGGCGACCAAGCTCAGGTCGCATGGGGCGACGGCACGATCAATCAACATCAAGAGAATGTTCGCCAAGTCGCGGATGGCTATCAGGACCTGGCTCGTATTGTGGCCGACATTCTCGCGAAGCTGGACAACTTGCCGCTCACTGACGAGGACAACCAGTACGCGCGAGAGAACGCCGAGGCGCTCATGGGCGAAGTCGTGAAGGCCGATCCTGACAAGGGCGTCGTACGGCGTGGTGTGACATTGCTCAAGGGTTTACTCGCTTCAATCACGACAGGCGCTAACCAGGCAGTGACCGCAGAGAGCGCTGAATTCGCTCGCGAAGCAATCGAAGCTCTCGGGAACGCCGTTGGGTCCTGACTCACCGCACAGCTCTGCCGATTCTGGTTCTCCAGCGGCCGGCGGGCAGGAAGGAGATGTTCTTCCTGCGCTCAGTCTCCTGCCCGAGCATGTCTACTAGTGCGCTGTCAGATCGGCGTACTTCCCCGAGCCGTTCAGCGCGGTGTAGAGCGTCTGACGTGAGACGTTCAGGTCACGGGCCACCTTCGCCTTTGGCACGCCCTCTGAGACCCGCCGACGGGCATCTGCGATCTGCTCGGGGGTGAGCTTCGGCTTGCGCTCGTACACACCCTTCTTCTTCGCGAGAGCGATCCCCTCGGCCTGGCGTTCACGGATGGTGGCCCTCTCCAACTGAGCCACAGCGGCCAGGATGGTCAGCATGAACTCGCCTTGAGGCGTGTCCGTGTTGAGAGCTGGGTTGTCGATGAACTCGACGGCGACACCCTTCGCCTGGAGCTGTTCGACGAGATCGAGGAGGTCTCGGGTCGACCGTGCCAACCGATCCGGGGACTTCACCCGTACAATGTCGCCTTCGCGAACATAGGAGATCATCTCGGCCAGCTGGGCACGGTCGTCGACGTTCTTTCCTGAGACCTTCTCTGAGAAAAGTCGGTCGACGACTCCGATCGCCTCGACCTGTCGCGCTTGGTTCTGGTCGACGGCGCTCACGCGAACGTAGCCGACCGTCTGTCCGCGATGTCCAGTCACGACTTCTCTGCGGCCTTCGTGAGCTCCTCGACAGCCTTCTTGAACTCCGCGCTGAACATGTCGTCCTTCTCCGCGGCTTCCGGGGAGGCATTCTTCAACGCGGCCCTGACTTCGTCGACCTTCGCCACGACCTCAGGGGTTGCCCGGAAGACGATGAGGCGCCGGTTGGTCCCTTCCCGCTGCTCCTTGGTCTCCCTCACCTCGCTGCATCCGCGAAGAATCTCGATGGCGTCCTTGCGCCGATCCTTGCCGTGGAAGGTGCCGAGGTTACGCAGCTCGACGCCCTCTGAGCCGCTACGGACGATCTGGTCGTAGAGACCCGCCGCACTCGTGTAGCCCTTCCTGACCCAGGGCCTGGGGTCGTCCGGCGGTTCCAGTGCCGCCGGGAGCTCTACGCTCTCGACGACGTCGTCGAAGGCGACCTGCTCCGGAGAGCGCTTGGCACGCTGCTCCCACTGCACTGAGAGGATATGCGGCGAAACGTTGTTCATTGTTCTGTCTCCTTCTAATGTCCAACGGCATCTTGAGTTGCCGTCTGATATGTCCAATGATACCACTTGTAACCTCGTTAGACACTAGATATAGCGACATTCCGATGTGTCTATTTGGGTACACCCCGATAGGCATCGCCGAGCTTGTGGCACAGCCACGTGTGTCTGCACCCCATGAGATGATGCAGGCAACAGCGAACGAGGAGAATAAGGTGGACAAAGGCGTTAGCATCAACAAACGAGCGGTATCCAAATTCCAGAAGGATATTCAACGCGAGTTCGACAAGCGACCTATCGAGGTGCCGATCAACGCTGATACGGCAAGACTCTCTGGCGCGTCGCAGCCATCGACGGTGAATCATTATCACGGGCCCACTGTGACAGTGAACGGCGACCAAGCTCAGGTCGCCTGGGGTGACGGCACGATCAGTCAAGAGCAACGGGACGTCAGCGAGGTCGCGGAGGGCTACAGAGACTTAGCAGGCATTCTTGCCGACATTCTCGCGAAGCTGGACAACTTACCGCTCACTGAAGAAGACAACCAATACACGCGCGAGAACGCCGAGGCGCTACTGACCGAAGTCGTGAAGGCTGAGCCCGACAACGGCGTCGTACGGCGTGGAGTTACCTTGGTCAAAGGTTTGCTCGCTTCAATCACGACGGGCGTCAACCAAGCGGTGACGGCGGAAAGCGCTGACTACGCTCGCGAAACAATCGCAGCTCTCGGAAACGCCGTTGGGCCCTGACTCGTCCTCCAGCTGACGAACCACCGCGCACAGCTCTCCGTTTTGAGGCAAAGCGGAGTCATCATGTCGGTCACTTGCGTTGCTCAACGCTCGACGGGGTGAAGTCCTCCCCATGAAGGATAGATATTGATCGCACTGCTGGAGGGTGTGGCTCGTCTGTGCTCTACTGAATGTAAGACGTCTAAGGAATCAGGGAGAAGCCAATGAGCAGCAATGAGAAACACGACGGACCGAGCTCGGATGAAAGTCTTGAGCGCGATATCGCTATCGAGTCCCACGAAATTCAATCAGCCGACGAACTCTCAGAAACCCTGAAGTCGATGATTGATAATGGCGAGCCCCTCTAAAGAGCGGCATGCGCGAACGACCGAACCTGGCGTCGTGAGCCAGCGTGTCCATAACTTGTGGGCGCCACGACGGCGGTCAGTCCGATGAAACGATCGTGAAGCCTTCGCCGTCGTCCGACCGATGCGCCAATGAGATTCCCAATGCGCGGAGGAGGCTCCCCAAGCTGTCGCTAGGGGCTCCAGGAATCAGAATCAGCGGCGCTGCTGAGACACCAAACTCGCGCGCGGCATGCGTATAGTCCAAGACTTGCCCGATGGCTGTCCGCACATGGTCCCGAGCAACTGAACGTTTCGCCTCGACTATCCAACCACGAGAAGGCACGTATAGGTCCGGCATAATGTTCGACCCATCAACTGGCAGAGTCAACGACTTTGGCTCGTCTCCGTTGGCCGCCAGCCATTTGCCAAAATCGTTTTGAAGCTCAAACTCCAGCCGTGAGACCGTGCGCGCCTCAAGATCGCTCGAGCTAGGACCCGGCTCGACAAGTACGTCGTCGAAGTCAGGCGCAGTCCAATCCTTCACAACCGGCTCGGCGAGCCCCTTGCCACCGTAAGGCGGCAAGAACTCTGTGTCTGCGTCGATCGGTTCTAAGTTAAACACGAACCCACTTCGCATAGCACCGTTGCGGTCTGGGATCTCCTTCTCCCAGTAGGCAGGGTTACCGAGGGTGAACGCACCGACGTAGGTTGCGTAGACCTCCTGGGTCCGGAATAGCCGAATGGCATTGCCGCTCGCTGCTGCGCGAATTAGGGCAGCGTTTCCACGCTTATCAATGGACTGATCGCCAACTTGCCCTTCTCCCGTATAAGAATAGTTCCCGTCTTCGCGAAGACCTTCGTGCCTGTCGTACCCGAACTCTTTGCCGCTGTCAGGATCTGTGAAGATGAGGACATCGTCGATCGACTTCGGCGTCGATATTCCGCCCTGCTGCTGCCCGCCGTAAACGCGGTGAACAGCTCGGCGTCGGACTTCGTCGCCGGGGCGAAGACTCCACACCTGTGAAGACGCGTCTAGCCCGACCCTTGCCCGGACTGAATCTGCTTCTGCGGGCGAGAGCAGCCAGCGTCCTTTGCCAGGTGGCAATAGTCCAAACTCGTCACGTAGTACATCACGCACGCGTTTCGAAGTAACTTGAAGTTCGAGCGACAACTGTGCAGGTGTAATGCTATCCATATGCCAATGCTAGAGGGAACTCGTCGACCAGATCACCATTGATCGACACTCCACGGCATACACAGCGCTACGCTCAACGTTTGAGGCCAACTTCCCTGCGACTCAACAGCACTATCAAGTGCATCTGCTCAGACCACTCTTGACAGACCGCGATGGCAACTTGCGGGAAACCGTGCTAAACCCATAGGAGAGTACCGTGACGCGTGCTAATGAGTATAAACGGACCGCTTTTCGCTGAAACAGGAAGCAACCGACTGATGTCAACCATTACGAAGCAGCAATACGGCGCCCTGGAAGAGACTGAGGTTTCCACAGCCGTTGCTGAGCTTTCAGAACTTCTCGGCAGCGACGACCTTGGAGTCTACGCCCAGTACGGCAGCTGGGCTATCTATCCAAAGGTGGATACAAAACCGGTATCAGCCGCACAAGACCCGTCTACAGTGAACACCTTTGCCGCTGTCGAGGGAGTTGCTCACAACAATGTTGTCCTAGTGGCCTTTAACCTGGGCCGTCCCAAAAATCCAGCTCAAGGTGCCGAAGTCGGACAGCTGCGCCATAACAAGGACAGACTGTGGGCGAACTTTCACAGCGGAGCAAGCGACTACAACATCGCGAGAGGCACTGAAAGCAACGCATTCCGCGGCGCGTATATCACCGACTTCTTCAAAGGTCTGCCGACCAATAACATCAACGAATTCAAGTTCCTGATGCGTTCCCGGGGTGAGGCATGGAGGTCTCGGATCGAGGAAGCGATGCACACGGTTCTTGACCGTGAACTATCGCTCATCGGCGCTGAGAACTCGCCTCTGGTGAGTTTCGGGCGTTCCACCGGCGATGAGAACTCGCTCCTGGATTTGTTGTCTGGTTTCTATGGCACTGAACGAGTCCACTACGTAAGTCACTACGCTGACGCCGTCGGACGGAACTATCATGAACAGTTCGAGGAATTAGAGAAGCGCTTGGATCTGGGTTGAGCCATTGGTGGAGTTTCGGCATTCGACGACGACGTCGTGGCCGGACGGCAGCTCTTCACTTTGGACAAGTCAACGCCTGCTCGGATTCGCCCTTCCGCTCCGCTGCTCCGGTCATCGAAGCGGTTGTGCGCTAACTCCAAGTGGCAGTCCTTCTTCTATCGCGAAGGACTGTAAGGGCGCTAACCTTCAAGCATGGGCAGAGGCAGAGTTGACTTCGACCGAGGACTGACACGCCTGTCTGCCTATGCAAGGGAGCATGGCAACGCGAACCCCAAAGCGCATGAAGAGTGGCTCACTTGGCGAATCGGGCTGTGGGTCTCCAGCCTTCGAGCAAAATATCGCAAGGGCAAGCTGACAGATGAACAAGTCGCAAAAGCCGAGGCCATAGGGGTGCGATTCGTCCCTCCCTATCGCGATCGCAAGCCCAAGCCACCGACCCGTGCTGAACGCAGGGGAGGTGAACTGCTCCGAAGACTCGAATGGCTGGAGGACTTCTTTCGAGAACACGGCCACATCAACGTTCCACAAATTCGTGGCATCAGCACCTGGCCCGGCGCAGGTCGTTGGATCGCCCGTCTACGTTCGCAATATCGTGAACAAAAGCTGCCGCAGTCGGTTGTGGCTAAAGCCGAGCGCATGAACATTGTGTGGAACCCGGGTCCAGGTCGCCGCTCCTATTGATGCTTGCGTTCAACATAGGTGTTCGTCACATAGCTTCATGCCTACGAGCCAATGAACGGATTAACGAACAGCTTTGGGACAGCTGCCCCCCCCCCGACCGTTCAGTGTTCGACATACGACCGTTTACTGAACGAACCCGCAATGAGAGAAAGTGCTTCAGTCATGAGCGCGAGCACTGCTCGGCACGGCCCGCAACGCGACCAGATAATCGTCACCTGCCTGCGTCAGCTTCCAGTAAACCGCCTTGTCGCTCACCGTCCGCTTCTTGGTGCCGGTCGTGATGAGGCGCAGTGCCCTCAGCTGGACGATGATCGAACCCCACGACCTGTCCGAGATCGTCGCAGACTCGTTAGACAGGTCGTCCGGCCATCCTTCGGTGTCAGCCTGGATCTCACTAAGCATGTGACTGTTGAAGGTGTGCCGCAGGGAGGGCTCGGTGGCCTCGTCGATCATGAACGGCCCAAGAACCTCCATGATCTCGTCCCACATGTAATTGAGGACACCGGCCTCTTCGATCCTTTCGTAGTTACTGTCGTAGCCCTTGCGTACCAGGGTGACCTCGACCTCCTCTTGACCGTGGGCAAAGCTGCTGTCAATCTCCGACGCTGCGCTTTTGCCAGTCTCGATTTCCTGCTTCTCTAGCTTGGCGATCTTCGCTTCGAGCTCTGCGATCTGGACCCTGGTCTCCGATGTCATTGCCTGATCGCCTCGCACCCAGCCGGGCCGCGGATGGTTCTTGATCAGGTGCATCAGACCGCGAGTCACTTTCGACCCGAGGTCCTCAGCGTTCTTCCACTCCTTGGTCATCCGCTTCTGCACCTTGACGCGGAACTCGTCGAGCTTTTGCGCGGCAGCGTCGTTCTTGTCGGTCTTGCCGACGGGAATCTCGTCCATGTCGGCCGGCACGAAGCCCATCACGGGTATCCCGAGCTCGACTGCATAGTCGTACTCTTTCTCGGTGTAGCTGACACCCTCTTCCGTGACGGAGCCGTAGCGACCACCGAGAATCACGAGGTAATAGTCGCTCTGCTCGATAACACCCTTGATCAACGTCCACTGATCATCGTTTCCTGCGGGGAAGAGCTCCATCCCCGCAGGCATACAGTCCATCTCAAGCAGCGCTTGCATCACCTCTCGACGTTCGTCGATGAGATCGACGAACGTCGAACTTATGAATACCTGATACCGCTTGTCCATGGGTTACATGATAGTCGGAGCGCTCCGTGACCGTTGGGCTCCGACCTCCGCGCACTATCTCGGGCGTCCAGAGAATGAAGCGGAACTCACGGGAGCTGACTATTTCTTACGTGTCGGGTACGTGATGCTGACCGTGACTTGGCGCGCAGCGACTGACTCCGTCTCCATGCACGACGTGCAACGCATCAAGATGCCTCTTATAGTGTGGCTCACCTGGCGGATTGGACTGTGGGTTTCCAGCCTGCGAACGAAGTATCGCAAGGGCAAGCTGACTGATGAACGGGTTGCAGCAGCCGAGTCCATAGGTGTGCGATTTGTCCCTCCCTATCGCGATCCCCAGCCCAAGCCTCCAACTCGTGTTGAACGCAGGGAAGGCGAATTTCTTCGAAGGCTCGAATGGCTGGAGGACTACTTTCAACAAAACGGGCACATCAACGTTACACAGCTTCGTGGCACCAGCACATGGCCCGGTGCAGGCCGTTGGATCGCTCGACTTCGTTTGGAGTATAAGAAGAAGGGACTCCCATCATCAGTCGTGGCGGAGGCAGAGCGGAGGAACATAGCGTGGACCCCGGGTCCAGGTCGTCGGCACTACTAATCCCAATGATCGACATAGGTATCCACGATCCTCGGCATGACGGCTAACATTGTGAACGCAGACCTCACCTAGCCCACACCAAATCTGGACCCACTGCCTGGATGGTTAAACACCTTTAACTAAAGCCATTCTCTCCCTCAAGACCTTGGATGGTCGACTGTGAGAGTTTCGTAATCAAGACCTGTACACCGGTCAGGGAGCTCGAAAGGGAGATCGCGCACGATGGCGAAGAATGATCGAAACAATCAGCAGGGAAAGCTCGGGGAACTTCGCGTCGCAGAGGCATTCCTGCAGAGCGGCTGCGTCGTCAATTTTCTGAGTTTCATGGATGTCGGACTGGACCTTCTCGTCCAACTTCCTAAAGGATCTACGCCTCCGGAGCGCGACAAGACATCATGGTCGATGTCAGGAAAAACCGCCCACATCCAAGTGAAAAGCACCAGAACAAACACTCTCCCGGCTATTTCTACTGAAACCGCACACGCTTGGCGAGTGGGAGCCTTGGCCGGCACACCTACGCTCGTTGTCGCCGTAATGGTCGATCCTGACACCGGCTCGACCACGTTTCGATTTTTCGATCCACTAGTCATCGACCTGTACGCTCAGACTACGAAACCTGACAGCTTCAAAGTTCCAGTCAGCAGCGGACAGGAAGTGGACTCCAGCGCGCTCTTCCAGCGGATGTATGAATGGGTTGAGAAAAGCCGTTTCTACTTTGCAGACGGCGTCGAATTTACGTGGCCACGCAAGAAGCGCGAACTATGGGAGTCTACTCTGAATATGGTAGGCCGCCTGACTCGCATCCACGAGAGAGCATTTCAAGATTCGCAGGTTTCTCTTGAGCAACAACCTTACACGGGAACGGCACGAGTTCTAATGCGATCATTTTTAGACGGTGTCGGCGTCAGAGGCAACGAGCAGGACGACATTGTTACCCACACAGGATCCTCATTGCTCGATGAGCTGGATATGCGCGCCCATGACATGATAAACGAGGCGGCATCAGAAAAGCACGGGTGGCCAGACTGGGTAGAGCCTCTGGCCTCAGTGTCACCTACAGTTAATGAAGAACGTTCGCTGTCATTTCTGGAGAAACTCTGCTTTGATTACGGCTCGACACTCGCCGGAAAATGGAAACTCCCTTGACTGGTGCATCTCCGAGTCGGGATGAACCTATTAAAACAGGGTCTTATCGGACGCTCGAATAGCGACCTTCTGACTCTACTCTTTCGGGGCGAATTAGCCATCGGCGAGGCGAACGAAAAACAACTTGCCGCAGGGGCGACTCCCAAGCTTGCGGTTCGCGTTTCAATTCCAACAAGGCGAGGCCAGTCGCCGTCGAACTCTCTCATGAACTACTCGCTGCTCTCTTCATCGGAGTCCTCAGCAGCTTCTTTGCGCAGATTGTCCCGCCAAGTAGGCAACTCATTCTCTCGAAGAACCCAGTGGTTCTTGAACTTGGGGCGTTCGTAACAAAGATCGAGCTGACCAGCGAGCGTCCGCACTGTTTCATCACCGTCAGCACGATTGGTTGCCCTGATCAATTCAAGACCAACTTTCTGCAACAGATTTTCCGCCCGGTGCTGTTGACGGTTCTTGCTCGTTTCCGTATCCAACCACTTAAACATTAAATATGAGCCTAACAAGGGTATCCACCCAATCAGGACCCGGCTAAATCGCGTTAGAATGTTTCGTCCGTGCGCCACAAACTTTAGATATTCTTTATAGCGAAATCTCGGTCTACGGGAAGGGTATAACCAGTGTTGAACAGCTGCTGGAGACAAGCCAAACGTATCCGGTCGTGAGCCACGACCATTCATATCGATAAAGCTCCGCTGCCAGCGACGTGATAACCGTCGAAAGCGCCTCCTAGCAAGGGCTAGGCCCGCCGGAGAATAACCTACCGGTGCAAGTCCCTGGTTCACCATCGACGATGTCTGAACTTCTAATTTGATTCTCGCCTCTTTGAGCCCAGACCGTCGGTTCTGCCTGGCCTCCGTTAGATGATCTTTGACCAAATTCGCGGCACGCTCATAAGGTTGCACAAGCTGGATACTCGCAAACGCGCCGGCGAAGACAAGCAAAAATTGGGCACCCCATTCCCACAGCATCGAGATGAGAATCAACACTGTACACGGCGCTACAGTGAGCACAACCTTAATCCACTGATCGCTAGGCGGTACAGGATGCTCAGTCTCGCCTAGTGCCCTCGCCAGACGTTTCATCGGATTTTCGAACTGAGATTGATCGGCACTTTTCGTCATTGCTCGGCTTTCACCAATGATCTATTTCAGAATTCGACCGAGGACTCGCGATACGCATCGTCCGCATCACGTGCATCGAGCACAGCGGTCCTCACCTCCGCTAGCTTAAAGTCCAGGACCCGCAACTTGCCATCGATCCTTGATATCGACTCGATACGGTGGAAGTCATCGCCGTGGATCTCCGCGAACCGTGCCATGCCACGCAGCTTCGCCAGAGCGTCTGGCAGCCAAGCCCCATGAGGATCGACGATGTTTGCCCGCACGCCCTCGCTGCTGTCGATGAAGAACAGGAAGTCGGGTCGGAGTGTCCGCCAGTCGCCGTGCCGGTCCTGGTAAGCCAGGCTCATGGAGTCCCGGCCACCGGTCGGGTTCCGGTACCAGGCAAGCAAGTCTCCACGTGCCACCTCGGTGTCAAGCACCTCGATCTCATCTGGGTTGAGCTTCCCGACCGGGAACATCCCCTCTTCGTCGGAGAGCAGGTGCAGCGGACGGCGTTCGAGGAGCTGAGCCGTCTCGCCGACGAAGCGCTTGGTCTCTTCCTGCCGGTTCTTCGGCAGCGCCATCGACACCAGCTGCGGATCGGTGCTCATTGCGGTGATCTCAGCGTAGAGGCTCTGGCGCGACTCCGACAGGCTCTTGATCGAGACCCGGTGCTTACCCAACCACTCTGCTGCCAGCGCGTCTGCTGCCTCGTCCAGCTTCGGTCGCGTCTGCGGGAGCATCGCCAGTGCGGCCACACGCACATGGGCGTCTCGCAGGACGTCCTCGTCGTCGGCATCCTCGACCAGGTGGTCGATGTACGTTCGCGCGATGTCTGGGGTGATGTTGCGAGCCCCGTGGCGGTATGCCTCCTGGATTGCACGATCGTCTGCATCTTCGGTCCAGGTGTCATCAGTGCGCAGACCATGATGACCACGGACTGTCCCTCCGGCCACCGTGAGCACATCCTCCTGAGCCTTGGAAAGCTCCTTCGGATACTGGGCAGCAAGTCCGTTCAGCACACCGTGCAGACGCTCATGCGCGAACTGGCCGGCATCTGCCACCAGACCGTCTGCTGCCAAGGCATGTGCCAATGCCGTCAGGCGCTTGATCGGGTTTGCGTGCTTCCTCGGCAGTGTCTCAGTGGGAAGCTCCGAGAACAGATCCCACACCTCGTCCGGCACCGCAGGATTCGGCGTCATGAGCAGAGGGTCGATCAGGACACGCTTGCCACTGTCGCCATCAGGGTCGATCACGTCGCTGCCCATGATCTTCTCAAGCACGAGGCTGGCAGTAGCTCTGTTGAACTTCGGCAGGATGCACTCGACGCTATTCAAGAGGTCGTCGCCCTCCACACGCCGAGCCAACGGGGTGCGGATCATCCGTCCCAGCAGCTGCGTGATGTGGGTTTCGTCCTTCGCCGGACGGAACGAGACCATGACCTCGGCACGAGGGCAGTCCCAGCCGGTGCTGATAGCGTCCTTTGCAAGGAGCACGCGGATATAGGTGGCGTCCTGTACTCGCTCAGGCGAGATGTAGGGAACGCTGTACTGACCGAACGCTTGCGCCTTGTGCTCGCCGAAAACGTGGGCAAGTGCGTCGTGGCCCAGTTCGGGCCACTCGTCGTAGATCGCGTCGATGGCTGCGGCCATCTCGGTGGGCGAGGGCTTGTTGGGCACCTGGAGCACGAGCAACGGATTGACCGGCTCTGGTTCGTTCTGTGCAGCGGCGTACTCCGCCCATGCAGCTGACATCGCTTTGACCTTGCGAACGCCACGACGCAGCAGAACGGTGTTGAAATCACCAGACTCCGCGGGGAAGTCAAGGACGATGTCGTCCTTGAGTAGGCCAGACTCCTGAATGCGGACCGTGTCGACCTCGATCGTGCTCAGGTGGACTCGGTTCTCCTTCACCTGGGCCGCTGCCATGGCCTCCTCAAACCGTTGAACGGTCGCGGAGATTCCCCACACGATCGGGATCGGAGGGACGCCACTGTGGCCGTTGATCAGCCGCTTAACGATGGTCGGAGTGTCCGACGACGACCTACGCCCCATGCCGCGGTGTGCCTCATCGAGGACCATGTACAGCGTGAGGTTCGGGTCTTCGATCGTGTTTCGCAGTGTGTCCCAGAATGTGAATGGGACCGTGTCCGGATGCGAGTCCATCCCCGGCAGCACGTCAGAGTTGTCGTGTCCACGCACGAGCAAGCTGTTCCGGGAGAGCTTCGAGGTGTTGATGAAGTAGACGTTGCCAGGCTGAAGCTTCGAATGACGGAACGGGTGCTCGACCGTGACAAGGCGATTCCTCAGCCGGTCTGACGCCTGCTGGAGGCGGTGCCGTGTCTGTTGATTCAGGGACGGGTCGTCGCTGAACCACAGCACGACTGCGTTTGGGTCCGGGACCACGTCGAAGTCATCACTGCCCCAGAACAATGCCTCGATCACGGCCGCGGCCATGATCGTCTTGCCGGACCCGGTCACAGAGGCCAGTGCCACGGAGCTGACCCTTTTGCTCGCGCTGCGGTAGAAGTCGCGTGCTGAGGCGAGTTCGCGGAGCGTGTCACCGACAGCGTCTGCCTGATAGTCCTTGAGAGTGAAGCGCATCAGAAGTCACCAACGCTTTCGCAATTGCGGAGGTAGTCCTCGTAGAGGCGCACCGTCTCGACGCCCGGAATTTCGTTCGCGACCTGCTGGTAGCGGCCCTCATCGTCGGTGACGATGTAGGCGACTCGGACGTCATCTGCCGCTTCGAGAGCAGCGATGAAATCCGACGATCTGTCGAGGTCGTTGATGATGCCGTAGCTGTCAGCAATTTCCCATCCGTCAGAGATCGCGTCGATCCGACGTCCGACTGCTCCAGCTCGGAGCCACAACATCGGCGCAATGGCGGCGAATGCTCTATCAGTGCTCACCCGCCACGGCGACTCGTACGTCAACGTATAGAACGCCACATTCTCTTCGAAACCTTCAGCCATAGAGAATTCATCGGTGAACTTATAATCACCCTTAATTGGCTCGCCGCCAGGAGTCATGCCAGTGATCGCTGCTTGAATGCGCGTCTTTGTGATGTAATCACAGATCCCCCATCGCTCCCAATCAGCATCCCCGGGGCGCAGTCCCTTCTTTCTGAGGTCAATCTGTTCCTCAGCCGAAACCTCATTGTTCGTCACAGAGATGCACTGCCTACGCCCCCCGTCTTGGCGGTTCAAACGCATCACCGCGTGTGCCGTCGTTCCCGAACCGGCAAAGAAATCAAGAATAGTCGCGTCGGGCTTATCTCCCATGAAAAAGCGAAGCGCATCCTCCACCGCGTATAGCGACTTTGGGAACGGGAATTTCCGATCTGGCATAAACTTCGCCAAGAGACGGGACCCGTACTGGGTCGAGTCATGAGAGCCAATGCGCCACTGCGTACCCGGAATCAGCCACCTCTCAGAAGTCTCCATCGTCGAAGTTACAACGGAGCCGTCTGCCAAATGACCAGTGACCTCGTACTGGCCATTTTTGATCTTCTCACGCTCGCCCTCCGACAGGTAGTAGATCGGAGTGCGCTCACCCTTTACGGATCCAATTCTTAGGCCACCTTGTTCAAGTACTCGGCGCGCCGTGGACGGCTGAAGACGCCAGCGTCCCTCAGTGCCATCCTGCCGGATGGGCCAGACAGCAATGGTCCCGTTGGGAACGATTGTGTCGTGGCGCTGAGCCCCAACACCTATAGCATCGCCCACGCTATGAAAGCCGCTACCGTCGGCGTTAATGAAGAATGGATAGAATGTATCAGGATGCCCTGCGCGAGTCGGGCTCGCACCGGACTTCCTCAATAGATCCCACCTGATCTGCCCCTTATGAGTGCGCCCTTTAGCGGTAATCCAGTCTGGCCCGAGAGCCGCAGTCTGCACTCCGGCCTCGCCGAGAAGTACGAAGTAATAGAATTCGTCCGCCCGCCCAAATAATCCGTTCCGCGACGGTGGGGCGGGGTTGATTCCCACCGAAACCATCTGCACACGTGCCTCGGGGAAAGTTTGCTCCAGTAGCAGCCCGAGCCGGAGATACTCTTTCTCGTCAATGGTTACTATCAGAACCGCGTCTTCGGGGTTTAGGAGACGCTTTGCGAGCTTCAGGCGACGCTCCATGAATGCGAGCCATTTTGAGTGCCGGTAAAGGTCGTCGCCTTCGACATAGTCGTTATTATATTTCCAGTCTCGCGCGCCCGAGTTGTAAGGCGGATCAATATAAATCGCATCCACAGACTGTTCATGTGTGAATGTGAGCTGTTCAAGGACGTGGAAGTTTTCGCCATTGATCACAGTGTGGAACGGCTTATCGCCTCCCCGCTCGACTGAACCGTCGGGACGCAACCCGGGATAGATCCTGTCGCGAAACTCGGCCACGAGGATGAGGTCGTCAACCGCTACGTTTACAGACTCGTCTTCCGAGCCGTCGAGGAGAGCTACCACTGCTGACTTACCAGCGATGGACTCGACTCGCCAGAGGCGCTGGTCTCCTTGGGCTGTGGAACCTCTTGGCGGGAGAATCCGTACCTTGCTGCCCCTGCGGACCTTGTGGCCCGCCAGCTCGACTGCCTCGGGTGCGTGCCTCTCGAAGTTGAGGCCGAAAGGCAGACGCTTCTGCAACGGCTGAATCTCGGCTTCCAGGTCCTCACCGAGCTGCGGGTCAAGCTGCTTAGCAGCGCGCAGAAGGTCCGTTAACCTCGACATTTAGATCCTCACACTCGCACGGCTCGGGCCCGTCTCCGCACGTCACAGTGCGTCGCGGACCTTCCTTGCCATCCTATCTCGGGAGCGTACGCGCACGAAGAATCGCCACCACTGGGCGCGGCATGCTGGAGCAGCGCTATTGCTCGCGGCCCGGGCACTCGCTGTGGGAGGGAACCGCCCTACGCCCGATTCGATGGCGCTGGAGAGCGCCAAGACGACACCGGACGGACCCGACGAGGGGCCGCCCTCCCTGCCGGCAAAGCTCGCGCAGTGGGCGGCTGTTCCAGGGGATGCGGCGACCGCCCAAATCTGAATCGCGAAGCCTCCAGCGTCCCTGGTAGCCGCGCGTAGCGCGGCTCGGGAGTTCTCTCGGTGAGCAGAGCCTGTCTGTTCACAGTCGAACAGGAGAACACGTCATGACCTGGATCACAATCCGAAGAAACGCACTACTCAGCTTGACCAGTCTCGACCGGGCAGGAGAGATCCGATACGACAGTCGACAGCACGCACTGGTGCTCATCGACCCCACGACCGCGGAGGAAGAGGTACTCACTATGAATCTCCTCAGCTCCGGCTACGTCGCCGAACCTGGTGAAGTCTTCGTCAAGGACTGGACCGAGCACTCTGGCCTGGCTGCTGCGCTCGTCGCTGCCCGTGTGGCAAACCATATCGAGAGCCTACGAGTGGGGCCTCATGGAGCGACTGCCCACCGATTGCAGATCCTCGACGAGACCAAGTGCGTCGACGACCTTCCCGGTGTCTCCACTACCGGTCGCGATCCTGTGTTCGAAGAACAGCTTGCCGCAGCTGCCAAGAGGCTCGCCTACCTCGATCAGCACTGATAACTCGGGAGGATCAAGAACGAGCTGCTGTTCTTTCCCGACCTTGGGGTCAGCATCGTCGTCTACTGCTCTCCCCACGGGGTCGTGCCCATCGCTGCAGTGGTGAGGACAAGGCGGTGACTGCCCTGCCGCCAGAGTGGCTGATGGCCCGCCGGGGGCGGGCCCGGGGGCATGGGTGAAGGAGACGTCCCTTCGATCGAATCTACCTAGGAGGTTCACATGTCCACCATCACCGAAGCCCAGCCCGTCGGGCTCGCACGGCTCCGGCAGATCGATCCCGTCGCAGTGCTGTCCTTCGCACTCGGCATCGTCGGGCTCGCAATCGCAGCCGTGCCCCTAGGCCACGTCGCCCTTCACCGGTCCACGTCCCGGAAGGACAACATCGCTCGCACCGACAGCCGGTTGATCGCCGTGTTCGGCCTCATCGCCGGGTACATGGTCGTCGCCGTCGTGCTCGCACTGACCATCTCGGCCGGGATCAACTACCTCAAGGAGGCGTCATGAAGCGCTCAGACAGCTACCGTCGCGTCGCGGCCGCACGAAGGGAACAGGCACAGAAGCTGCGCACGATCGCGAACCAGCTGGTTGCTGGCGGCGACGACCCGCTGGACGACCTCGGGCTGCTGAGGCTGGCCGAGATCCAGATCGAACCGACTCGGAAGGCCATCGTCAAGGAGGCCAAGACCGATGGCTTCGACTGGCAGCAGATCGGCGACATTCTGTGCATCAGCGCGGAAGACGCCGAGCTGCTCTACGGCGATAAGGAGTCCTGACGAACACAGAAGATCCCCGGGGGCATCCGCCCTCGGGGATCTTCTTTTTCCTCGTCCGCTGTCTACGGCTGGCGTCTACCGGGGCTTGGGCCCTCCCTTCCCGCGACCCTTGTGCTTGGACTGCGTCGCGCGGCGCTGAGCGCCCTGGGCCTTGCGGACGCCATCACGGGCCGAGCCGGTGCCGCTACTGCGGCGGGTCGGAGCGGGCTTCGGCTGCTGGGTAGGCGCCGGCTTCGCGGCCGGTGCAGCGGGCTTGGCCGTAGCCCGCTTCGGCGGAGCAGCCGGCTTGGGTACCTGCTGCTTCGGAGCCGGAGCGCTCATCCGAGGCTGGCTGCCTCCGCGGTTGCTCCCGGAGGTCTTCCCCCCGGAGGGACGCCGACCGCCGCCGCTGCCCGTGCTGCCCGACGAGGACGGAGCCTTCGGCCCGGAGGACGGCTTCGACGGTGCCGTCGACGGCGTCTTCCCGCCACCCGAAGAAGGCTTCGACGAGGAAGGCGTTCCCGGGGGAGCCTTGCCAGCAGACGGTGCCTTGCCACCGGTAGTCGAAGGAGCCTTGCCTCCTCCAGTCGACGGAGTCTTACCTCCCCCGGTCGGAGCCTTGCCACCAGTCGGTGCCGTGCCTCCTCCTGCGCCGCCGGCCGCACCAGCAACACCAGAGACGGTCTTGCCGGCACTGGAGACCTGCTGGCCCTGCTTGATCTGCTGCTGACGCTGCTTGTCCGCGTGGGTGTTCTGCGAGTCGAGGCTGGACTTGCCGGCATCCGCAGACGCCTGACGGGCACGAGCATCGGCCGAAGCAGACTGGCCGCCATGGTCGAGAGCATCGCCCGCAGACTTCGCAGCTCCCGCCTCATCACCAGCCACAGCACGACCGGCTGCCAGAGCACCATGACCAGCGGCCTGAGCACCCTCAGTGCCAGCCGAGAGCTTCGCCTGGTCAGCCTCCTTATACCTCTCCTGCGAGTCCTGCATCGAGCCGGACGCCGCGTCCATCGCCTCGCCGTCACCCACGGCGGGCTGGTCGATGTTGCCACCCTCAGTTCCGCCATCAGCAGCAGGCTGTCCGATGCTGCTGCCGTCAGCACCGGACTCGGCACCATCGGCTGCGTCACCCGTCGGATTCGACAGACCGCTGCTCTCGACCTGCTTGCCGAGCTCAGTCTCACTGGCCGGGTCCGAGCCGTCTGCGCCCGCAGAACCGTCTGCGCCGCCCATGGGCGATCCGGAGCCCTGCGAGCCCTCTGCCGCCTGCGCGTCAGCACCCTCGGCAGCTCCACCTTCGGTGTCACTGCCTGCCAGAGCCATGGTGCCATCGGAGTCGAGTGCGCCGTCCGTGTCGACGTCGCCTCCGAGGAACCCGCCGCCCTCGGGGCCGGAACCGTCGGGGGCGATGGCACCGGGGCCATTGGCCCCTCCGGCGTTCGACGACGGGGACTTCTTCCCGCTGCCACCGCCGCCGCTCATCATGCGGTTGCCGATAGCAGCACCTGCCCCTGCCGCCGCACCGCCAGCGAGGGCAGGCATCATCCCGCCACCGCCTCCGGGTGCACCAACCGAAGAGTCCACGAACTTCTCAACGATCTTGGTCGTCGCCTCCTCGATGGCCTTCACGATCGACTTGCGGGCACGCAGAGCCATGACCGTGAACATGATCGTCAGTACGATCGCGGCCAGCGTGATGATGATGGCGATCAGGCCGCTGGAGCCCAGGTACATCATCAGGGCATTGCCCGTGTCGCCGTTGTTGAGCGCACCCGCGAAAGGCTTCTCGAAGATGGACGGCAGAGCGATGAGGAACTCCTGGACGAACTTGTACAGGAAGATCGTGATCATCACTTCCATGATGAGTGCGATCGAGTACACGATGACCTTGGCGATACCCGCGATGGCTCCCAGCGTGGCGAAAGGAATCGCCGTGATGAGCTGGAAGCTGCGACGAAGGTTGCCCATGATCATCGAGAACGCGTAGCCGAAGCCGATGAGCACGAACGAACCCAGCAGCACCACGGCGTTGAACCAGTAGATGAAGCTCATCGTTCCGGTTCCGACCATGCTCACCGAGTTGTGAACCGAGCGCGTTGCCTCGGAGCTCGAACGGCCCGAGGAGTAGGTGTGCAGCGACGTCGAACCGAAGTCGGTGTTGAGGTAGTTGTACATCGCCAGCGGCGCCAGGTTGCACGACATCGGCGCACCACCAGGAGTGGAGAGCTGACGTCCGCACTCGCCGACATCACCTGCCGTGTAGAAGGCGAAGTTGTTGTTGGTGCGACCCGACTCCTGGTTGAGCGTCAGGCCCGTACCGTCAGCCGTGACCAGCAGCGGATTCACGTTCGGAGCAACAGTCTTGTCCGGCTTCGCCGAGTCCTCGGGGTCCTTCATGTAGCCCTCGAACCAGGAAGGTGCCAGCTCACGCGCCTCAGGTGAGAGCGTGGACTTCGACTCGGTCTCGAACGAAGAAGCCGACACCTGTTCATTGCCCATGTAGCGCCACAGCATCGACATGATCTGGCCGTACTTGACCTCAGACCAGTCGGACTCGCCGCCACGGATGGCTTCGCCCCATGCCACGTCCTCGTCGGTGTCACCGACGACTTCGATGTTCGGCAGGTCGAAGACCTGAGCGTTGATCAGCAGCGCCGTGTCGCGGACATTGGCCTGCGACGCACCGGAAGGCTGGTTGCTGAGGTTGTTCCACTCGATGGTCGCGCCTTCCGGAACCATCAGGCGCTGATCCAGGGCCCAGCCCTCGAAGTCCACGTAGGTAGAGAGCACGACCTTGGTCGAGCCGGCGTTGCCATCATCGGTGGCGTTGTTCATGGCCCCCAGGGCGCCGGTGTACATCGAACCCAGCAGGGGCAGGCCCAGTCCGATGAACAGCAGGCGGATGAAGAGCTTCTTCAGCCCCGAGCCCTTGTCCATCTTCTTGAAGAGCAGGATGCCCATGACGAAGGTCGCCATGAAGATCGGCACGAGTACCGTCCAGGACAGCGAGTTCAGCACCTGATACCAGCCGCCGATCCACTCCGACAGCGATCCGAGCACACCAGGAGGTCCCTGGCCGCCGGTCATGCCGTTGGCGAACTCGGGACTCACCGCGCTGACACCCACGTAGAAGAGCTTGAACGGGTTCAGCCAGTCCATGATCGTCAGCACGATGGAGAAGAGCCCATCGACAGCCGCCGTGAGGATGTAGAGCAACATGACCACGCCGCCGAGCATCGTGTTGAAGAAGCCCAGCGACAGACCGGTGCTGGTCGTATCCAGGCCCATGCCGTTGAGCGTGGCGCCGAAGTACGAGTAATGCTGCGCGCCGCTGAGGCCACTGATACCTGTGCCCTCGTCGAAGGTCATGAGCGTGCCGTAGCCGATGGCATCCGAAGACTGTGCTGTCTTCGAGTTCAGCCAGCCGGCAATGGGGTTGTAATCATCGTCGACATAGCCGACCATCGATCCGCCACTGGATGCGTTGGCGAACACCGTCGGCCAACCCGTATCGGTGAGGTCAAGGTCCGACTTGGGCTTGGTCGCCTCAGAGAACAGAGCCGTCACCGAGGAGCTGAGCCGGTAGAAGTTCATCGCCGCGACGGCGTCTTCCTCGTCCTCTCCCTGAGCGAAGGCACCGGAGGCGGAGCCGAGCACCAGGGTTATCGGGATGATCAGCATGAGAGCCAGCGCGAGTATGCGCCGGAGGGTCCACTTGCTTCGAGCGCGGGGGCCCGGCAGCCGGGAATGGATGGTGATGTTCATCGGGTCACCCCCTCGTTGCCGGAGTGCAGACCCGCACGGAGCCACGCCTCGACTGCGGGGCGCAGGTAGAGGACTGTGCGGCCCCGCTTGATGTGGGTGGGCATCTCGCCGCGGCGACGGCGCTTGCCGATCCAATCGCGGCTCCAGCCCAGGCTCTCTGCGAGGTCAGCTTCGGGGATAAGGCCCTCGTCCAGCAGCCCGGGAGGCTGCGGGGCAGCTGTCCATGAAAAGTCGTCCATGATGGTCATCCTTGGCACTCGACCTTGCGGGCCACGGGATAGCGGTCCGCACGTCCCCGAGTGACGTTTCCACGGGCCAGGACGACAGCGGGTTCTCACATCCAGACCTGCGTCAATTCTACCGCAGTTCCGCGTGATTCCGCGGGTTCTCGGGGGCTTTGGGCTGCCTTGCTGCGCCGCAGATACCAGTTCTCCTGGTATTCCAGGAGAACGTGGTTGGGAACTGAGGCACGCGGTGGTGATTGAAAAGGCTTATGCCGCCGGAGGCGGCTCGGGATCTCTTCTGAGAGGGGCGGGCGTCACGTAACCGCGTCAATTCACTAGAGCATGACTGCCTGCGGTGCCCGCCGTCCTCTCCACCCCAATACAAAGGAGAGACGTCATGACCACTATGACCGTGCCAGCGATGAAGGTCTGGATAGGCTGCTTGTACTGCTACAACTCGGGTCGGCTCGTCGGCGAGTGGTTTGATGCCATCGTGGCCGACGAGGTCACCCTGACCGACGTGCACCGGAGCGCTAGCGGCAGCCGCGATGGCTGTGAGGAGTTGTGGTGCCTCGACGTCGATGACATGCCGGTCCACCGCGAGATGAGCCCGAGCGAGGCCGCTGAGTGGGGTCGCGTCGTCGAGGATGTCGACGAGCACCTGCGTCAGGCCCTACTCGCCTGGGTCCGCAGCGGCAACTATGTGGCTGAGGGGACCGGCGATCTGCCGTCCGTCTCCGACTTCGTGGAGCGATACGCGGGACGCTGGGATGGCTTCGCCGAGTACGCCCACCAGCTCGCCGAGGACATCGGCCTGCTAGCAGACGTGCCCGAGGAAGTTGCGCGCTATTTCAACTGGAGATCGTGGACTCGGGATCTGGCTTTCGACTTCACCGTCGAGGATGCGCCTGGATCCAGCGTCTTCGTGTTCCGGAACCTGTGATGACGGACAACGATCTGAAGCTCTGCTTCTGCTTCGAGTGCTCGCCGCCTGAGTTCAGCGACCGCGCTTACGTGGCCATACCTGGCCGAGGTCTCTGGTGTGTCCACACATGCCCCATCCATGGACCCGTGTCGGTGGCAGAAGTCGCCGACTAGGCGACCGACACCTACGAGGACGACTGAGCATGTCCGCAGAGGCCGACGCCTCTATCTATCGGAGCCCGTGGCCTCGTCCCAACGGGTGCCGGCCAACAGCTCGATCGGGTCCTCACCGAGGGAGAACGCGACCTGCTCCATCGTCCGCAGGGTGATGTTGCCGGCCCCGGTCTCAAGGGTGCGCAGGTAACGAGCGCTCAGCTCTAGCTGCTCTGCCATCTGCTCCTGAGTCAGACCCCGAGACGTGCGCCATGCACGCAGGTTCGAGCCGAAGTCCCGTTGCAGACGGGGCTCGAACGTACGGTTTTCTTGACGAGGCACACCTTCCAGAATCCGCCTGGTCAGCCACATAAACCAGGATCTATATGTTCCGGTTGCGGTAGAATAGAACCACGCGACACGACCTAAGACCAGAGAGGCTCTCCATCATGCGCCGCACCACGACGATGACGACCACGTTCGCCGCCCTTGGAGGCGCCGCCCTGCTGCTGGCAGGATGCTCAGGAGGTTCCGACGCCTCCGCTGGTACCGACGAGACCGGCGGCGAGACTGCTGCCGGTGTGTACGAGTTCCAGACCAACGGAATCGAGCCTTCCGAAGAGATCACCATCCGCGTTCCAGGCGACCTCCGCGAGGCGATGGGAGCAGACGCCGACGACATGGTCGTCGACCAGGTCGCTGTGACCGGCCGCGACCTCGGCAACGCGCAGGCCTGTGCTGCTGACTTGGCGATCACGTACATGGACGGCCAGCCCGATGGGCTCGTGTCGGCAGGTTCAGACGCGGGCCAGCGGTCGAAGGCGGAGGAAGCGCTTCTGGAGCGCTCGGAGGCATCCTCGATCGACGAGATTGTTACCGAGGTCGATGAGATCATCGCCGACGGCAAGGAGCGCGGCCTGACAGCCCAGCAGATCGGAGAGAAAATCCAAATGTTCGCCGGGGTCCAGGGCACCTTCTACACTGACGGTGCGACCGGCCAAGAGGTGGTGGACGGTTACCTTAGCGGTGGCAGCGAGGGCGAGACCACGAACGCCGGGATCATCACGAAGGCTCTGGGACTAACTTCCACAAAAGAACCCAGCGAGCTCTCCGACTTTGACGAGTCTGCGCCCGAGGCAGGCACCTACATCGCCGATGACTTCTCGACGCTCACCGTAGTAGGCGACTGCGCTGCTTCCGCGACCGACCCGGACAACGCAATCGAGATCGAGCTTCCTTCCGTTGATGCCGACGGGAAGAGCGACACTACAGCGACGGTCCAGGTGTCGGTCATGACGGACGGCACCATCGGCGTTGCTGGCGAGGTTGACGGGTTCATGCGCGATGACAACGGCGATTGGATCGCAAGCTGAGCTGACGAAAGAAGCCCCGCTGGGAGAGCATTTGCTCCCCGGCGGGGCTTCTTTCTTTCCGCGTCTCCCGGTCCTCGGAGATTGGGAACCGAGACCGGGCAGCTCCCGATACTTACCGGTTTGGGAGCCGAGATGGTCGTGGGGCTCAGGGGCAAGGTAGCGCTGGTCCGCAACAGAAAGCGCCAGCCGGCGATGTCAGCCGGCGACGGAGCGGCAAGGGAGCCGATTTGTAGCGGGGCTCGCGTGGTGTGTAGCGGGCCTGCGCTACACCATGTTTGTCCAGGTCAACCGGTGTTTTCAGCCCCGTTTGTAGCCCATGTAGCGGTGTAGCACCTTCGTGCAACTTCTCGTTAGGCACACACGTGTTCAACCGAGCGCATGTAGGTAACCTATTTTTAGCGCTACAGTGCTACAACGCTACAAATCTACTGTTTCCCCTGGTCAGAGATGGTTTCCCGGTGTAGCGCTTCTGTAGCGCGGCAACACCGGCCGCTACAGAGGCCGCTGCGGGTGCTGGCACAGCCTGCCGGCTCTCCACCCCGAGCGCACGCTGCCATGCGGCACCCATGGTCGGCCGCGGTTGCCGGACACGACCAGCTCAGCCGAGGCTCGGCCCGTCCTGCTCGCTCTGGGGCTCGTACTGCTCGTCGTGCCCGAGAGCAGCAGCGGGAGCCCTGCCACGGACGTCCGCGTACACGCCCTGCGCGATCTCCTCACGCAGCTTGTCCCGCCGCCGGTTCGCGACGTCCCGCTCGCGGATCAACTCGCGCGTCCTCTCCGAGTGCTGCCACATCCCCGTGAGGTCACCACGCTGCTCAGCCTTGGCCTCGATCTCGTTGATCTCCACCTGCGCCTTCTTCCCCTGCTCGAAGGCGGCGCTGGCCTTCCCCTTCTTCGCCTGCCGGAGCCGGAGCTGCTCTGCCACAGTCGGGTCGAGCTGCTGAGCGAACGCATCAAGGAACTGTGCACCGATGCCCTTGGGCACGGTTGCCTCGTCGATCCGCTCACCGCGGGCAAGCACCCCACGGGCCTCCTCGTCGAACTGAGCTATGCGGACGTACAGCACCCGACGGCTCTCACTCTTCGAGGTCATCTCTCGCATCGGTGACCGGTACTCCTCGTCCTCACCAGAATCGGACGGAGCGGGAGCGACGGAGGTGGCCGTGACGACCGGAGCGGTGGGTGTGTTCTCGGTCGTCTCTTCGTTGTCTTCACTGGCCCGAGCGGGAGCGGAGGGCATCGTCTCCTGCGTCCCTACAGGAGGCTGCGCGGCGTCCTGACGCTCCTCTGGAGCCGTAGGCACCGTCTTGCGACGCTCGAACTCGCGGAGGAGATCCTCGGCTGCCGATCCCGACTCCTGCATCCGACGGTCGATGTCGGCGCTGATGTCCGGAACCTCCGTTGCCCGCCGGGAAGGCTGCCGCGGTTCCGCTTCGCTCGGAACCTTGCCGTCGAGCTTTGAGATTGCCTTGGGCTGTGTCTCTCGTTGTTCCTTCCGGGCTTCATTCCACTCGTTCATGGACCGACGGAGCCGTTCGCGGTGGCTTGCATCGTCGATCAGCAGACCCCTCTCATCGAGAAGCTCTTCGACAGAGACATCCTCCGCACGAGCCCAGTCCTCGACCCAGGCGTCGAGTTCTTCCTCGCGGACGAGCTCTTCGATCGTGGCCCTGGCCTCGGTCAGCTCGTCGTCGGTCGGCTTGGTGACCGGGCGTGCCGGCCCCACGACGGCGCTCTCGACACGCGGCTCGATGTCCCGGCCCGCGGCGACCGCGCACAGCTGCCGGTAGATGAAGTCGGCTTCGTACTGCTCGCCAAGCGTCTCGCCACGGACGTTCGTCGCCATGCCGTCGAGCTTGTAGCTGATCTTGCGCTGCTTCGGCGGCTTGCCACGACGCCAGCCCGGGTCCTCGACCGACAGACCGTGCTTGGCCCCGTACTCGGCCATGACGGCCTCGAACGCGCTGCGGTCGACCGTGCGGGGGTCGCCCATCGTGCCCCGGAAGGCGTCGTCGACGGATCGAGGGTCGTGCAGCGCGGACCACATCGCGTCACGGATGGCGTCGTGGTTGGACCGTTCACCGCGCGAACGCATGCGACGGTCCATCACCGAGCGCTTCTCCTTCTTCTGCTCAGTGACCGACTTCGCCTTCTGCGTGAACCCCCAGGCCGGGTTGTCACGCATGTAGGCGTCGTGCCGTTCGCGGACGCTATCGATTTCAGTGAGCGCACCAGACATCTTCGAGCCCGCATGCCAGACACGACCAGCGAGTTCCATGTCCTCACACACGACGGCGTTGGCTACAGCGTGTACGTGGAACTTCCCGCTGACCTCACCGGTCGTCGGATCGGGAGTCATGCCCTTGCCATCGGCCTGTCCAACCAGGTGGACCTGGAGCCCGGGCATGGTCTCCCGGAAGTGCGCGACCGTGTACTCGAATGCGTGAGCGACCTGTTCGGGATCCTGCGGGTTCACCTCATCAGGGCCGAATCCGATGATGAAGTGCACCGCCTCGTTCTGGCGCACGTAGCCGCCCTCGTGCTTGACGTGGGTCGCAGTTTCATCGTCCCGAGCCTCTCGCCAGTACTTCCGACCACCAGGGCGGGCATCGCGCACGTGAGTGGCCTCCTCGCCGTGTTCGGGAAGCTCGTAACGGGCCGGCGACTTGCGCATCGCACCCTGCTTCCCATGACGACGCCGCACTGCCGCGAACTCTTCCGTCGAGGACTCGGGACGGCAGTGCAGGCCCGCTGCATGCAGCACGCGCTCCGTCTTCGTCGAGCCAGGCTTCGGCTTCACCGTGTACCGCAGCAGCCGCCACGCGATGGGTGTCTTGCCGATCGTGATCGAGGGCATCACAACCACCTTCGGAGCATCCGGGACCGAGCGCCATCACGGTCGGCCAGGAACTCCAGCAACTCCTCGATACGCGCCAGACGACGCGAAACCTGCTTCAGCGCCGCAGCAGGAACGCGGTCGCCCGAGTTCGCTGAGCGCGCGAGCTGGTTGACGTTGTTTCCGATCTTCTGGAACTGGAAGGTCGCGTCCGAGTAACCGGTCGCGTTCCGGTCGAGCGACTCCTTCATCGAAGCGATCTGGTTCTCGTCGAGGCCGACAGTGTGCAGCTCCTGTGCTCGTGAGGCATCGGTGTACTTCTCGTCGCGCAGTGTCGCAGCCGCGATCTTCACGATCTCGCGGATCGCTTCGGATGACGAGGAAATGCCCAGCGCGGACTTGATGACCGCGAAGTCTTCGGACCCGGCCTCGTCGAGCCTGCTCGACACGACGGTCTCCTTCGTTCGACGCGACGCCCGGCGATCGTCACTCACCGCCTCAGCGACGGAGCCGTCGCCGACGCGGGAGAGGTGCTCGTCCGACAAGTCGTCCTCGCGCATAGTCGGGTGCTCTTTGTTCACTCGTTCCTCGTTCACTGCACCCTCCCCGCAGCCAGGGCCCTGGAGCTCCATTCGTCATCGAAGCGTTCTGCCGAACACCTCTTGACTCCATTTTGCCCCAGGGCCCTGGCTACTGGCAAGCAGTCCGACCGTTTACATTCTCGCTTCGCTCGAATGTTCCGGTCGGCACGGTAGTCGTCGCTGGCGCGACGACTACCTTTGCTTGCGAGGGGCTCCGTGTCCGTGCTTCGCACGTCCACTCTGCCCCTTCGATCCCCGCCGACACAGCGAAGCCCCGACCACCAGAATCGGTGATCGGGGCTCCGGCGAACAGGTCCCTGCTCGGCACTACTCCGTAGATGCGAGACCCAGCGCGTCACGCAGGCGAGCAAGCCGCTGGCCCTCGCCCACGTCGCCACTGATCGCCTCGATGCCGTGCAGTTCGTAGAGCGCCTCGACGATCTCGACGCACTCACGCTCCCTCTGTGCTTCTACCTGCTGCTTCAGCGACTCCTGCTGGCGCATGACCTCTGCCAGACGCTCCCGGGCGGTCTTCGGCTTCCGGCGCTTAGTCGTCTTCGGCTTCGGAGGCGCTTCGACCGTCGCTACGGCGCTCCCGTCGTGCCGCGCACTCATCTCCTCATTCGGTCCGTGCATGATCTCTTCCTTCCTAATTGTCGATACTGGTCTCGCCTCCCATTTGAAGGCGCGGGTGTCTTGGTTACTTGCGCACGAAGCAGCGATAGTTTGCCTTGAGGGGATGCGGGATGCAGCGCCCATTGATGTCAGGGCCCCGATAGCTAGAGTTCATCCAGACGTACAGGTCGTACTCATCGATCAACGGCTCAGGCTTCACCATCGCGGACCCGGGACGCGTGCAGTCGCTGAACTCCCAGATGTCTGAAACCGCCAGCGTCTCCTTCATCTGCCGGGTGAACTCGATGCGGTTCAGCGGAATACCGGACGGGTGCGTCCTTGTGAACCACGACTTGAACAGGTCATAGAGGAATCCGATGGGCAACAGATCCCAGGCGAACTGGCCCCCGAGCTCCTTCCAGAACTCGGCAACAGGGTTGTTGCTGATGCGGAACTCGTCCATCACAGCCGTGCATGCCTCAGGCTCACTCAGCGCGGTGTGCTGCATCTGGAGCGCCCTGCGCAGCACGTAGCGGAGCACATCGGGACGAGCGAGGTAGTCGCTCTTGATGTACGTCCGCTCGCCGCTGGTGAAGTTCTTGTCGAACGGCACCATCAGCGGTCGACGGTTGAAGCTCTCCGACTTGTCCCTCACGCGAGGGAAACCGTTGAAGCAGGCGACGACGATGCCCTGGACGATGATGTTGACCGGCCGGCGGTTCTTCCGGTCGATCTGGATCGGGTCCCCGGTGACGACAGACTTGAAGTCGGCGGACGACTTCACGAAGTCGCCCACATCGTTCTCATCGGAGAGCACGACCGTCGAAGTCAGGAGAGACTCCTTCGTGAACTGCTCACCGAAGGCCTTGATCGAGAGGGTGGCAGCGGAGTCGCCGCTGAGCCGACGAAGCAGCTCCATGTACGTCCCCTTGCCGTTGCGGCCGCTCGGGCCATAGAGCCACGGGGACCGATTCCACCGGTTTTTCGGACGCAGTGCCGCGGCAGCGATCTGCCACAGCAACTCGGGCACGCCCTCGTCGTCGGAAAGGTCAGTGATCCACGACTCGACATCCCATGACTGTCCGTCGGGCATCGTGATGACCGGGTTCGGTGCGTCGGCGATGTAGTCGATCGGGAACTTCGACAGGAACACACGCTCCGGAGAGAACGACTCCAGCTCCTGCTTAGTGTGGTTGAAGATGCCGTTGTTCACCGGGGACAAGGCCGGGTCGTCACACCGGCGCACCACCTTCGCGTGGGAGGGCAGGCGCCTGATGACCGATTCGATGTCGCGCTTGCACATGCTCGGTGCCAGTTCGCTAATGAGTCGGACGAACACGCTCTCGCTAGTCGCATACGTGCCCTCAGCGTCGCCAGACGACTGGTACATCGCGAGCAGCGAGAGCTCGTCGCCATCCCTGCTGTTCGTCTGATTGACCGTCACGATGTCGAAACGATCCAGCAGGACCTTGACGATCGTCGTCTCATTAAGACGGGTCGGGCTCTGGTGGGGGCGCAGCTTCTCCGCCTTGCGCCACGTGTTCTCGGCCGCGATCTTCTGCTCGATCAGGGCCAGGAGCATGTCACGATACGTGCGCAGGCCCACCTGCTGGCCGGACATGGCTTCGCGGAGTTCGTCGTACGCCTCCTCAATCAGGGTCTCGGGGGAGGGCCGCACCGACGTTTCGGCGGTCCGGGCATCCGACGCAGCCTGCGAGATCGGCGCCGAGCTTTCCCTCTTGGCTTCAGCCAGCTCACTCTCAAGGCGAGCGATCTCGTCTTCCGCAGCAGGGGGCGCAGACACTGCACTGTTGGTAGAATGATGGTGTGAATCTGCCCGATTCCTGATGGCCGTCTCGGTGTCGCCGCCGGGGCGGCTTTCTTCTGTGCTCATGCCCGATCACCGCCGACGCAATTGAGCGAGTCGAGCCAGCGATCGAGATCTTCGATCAGGTAGAGGGCGCGAGCGCGGGGGCCGTTGCCGACGCGGCGGTATGCGGGGCCGGTGCCCTTGACGCGCCAGGCTTCGAGGGTATGGCGGCTAATGCCGAGGTACGTCGCAGCATCGCCGGTGGTGTAGGCGCGCTGCGGGATTGAACGAATTGTTGCAGGCATGACAGAGTGATCCTTCTGAACGAGGAATCACTCCGTGGCTATGGGCGGAGCTGGCGCCATCTTCAGCACCCAGGTGTCTACAGACCCTTGGCCTTATGCCCTCGGCTCACCATCATCTGTAGGACTCTTGCGCCGGTGGCGCCCCTTATCTGCGTGGATACTTGCCTTGCTCACCAGGTTACTGGTCTGTGTCAGTCAGTGTCAACGAAAATCCGCCATTATTACCGATGTAACTAGTACGCTTTGGGTATGTCTACATCGAGAGCATCCTTGCAGCCGGGGCAGCACTCCATTGACCGCGTTCCACCACGACCATTCGGGGACGGCTGGGCCATCGACTGGACGATCAAGCTCCCGGATGGCCGGACAGTGCGCAAGCGCTCCAGAGGGAAGACCAAGGGTGAGGCGCGCGCTCGGGCCAGGGCAACGGCGGATGAACTCCTTACAACCGGCCAGAACGCGGCGTGGAAGACTTCGACCCCGGTCGGTCAGTTCATCGAATCCGTGACACGGCCCATGATCACCAACAGCACCACACTCCGCGAAACCTCTAAGGAGCGCTACTTGCAGACGCTCGACCTCATCCTCGGGCACTGCGACGAGCACAAGCACCAGCAAGCGCTCAGCAACGTGCCCATTGCAACGGCGGGGCGATTCCGCGCCCTGGAAGACTCTCTCCAAGAGATTGCTCGGACACACGGGGCAGGCACGGCCACGCATGCTCGGGCCGTGCTGTCCAAATATGTCATTCGGCCGCTCGTCCGTGAGGATGTGCTTGCAGGAAACCCGCTCGCGGGGGAGCGGATCGAGTTGGACCGCTCCTTAACTGATACCAAGGCATCTCGCGGCGGCGTGGCGATCTCCGAGGTGGATCACGCGCGGCTGCTCGATGGATTGCTCGCAATGGACCCTGCCGACGGTGTCGAGGCCCCGAAGCGCGGACCGGCAACGCTGGATGTGAGGGTCGCCCGGAGGCAGAACGTGCGCATCGCGACGCTCATTCAGATGACTATGGGGCTGCGAATCGGCGAGGTGCGCACGCTCACATGGGATCGGGTGGCCGATGTTCGGGGGACGCCGTCTATCGCTGTGCCTTCCGAAGTTGCGAAGAACAAGACGAGCCGTGTGGTCCCATTCCTAGACGTTCGCGTGCGTGAGGCCGTCGAGGTTCATCGCGCAAAATGCGGGGGAGTGGGTTACGTCATCGGCACCCCTTCGGACCGATCGAAGATCTGGAACAAGGACAATGCGCAGAAGGCGATCAAGGAGGCATATCAGGAGTGGGCTGGGAAGTACGAGATCCCCGAGCTGCAGGAGGCCCGGTCCCATGTGTGGAGGGCGACCTTGAACACGATGTACCTAGATGTCCCCGAAGTTGCACGCACTGCCTTCTTCGGTCATACGGCACCGGTGAGTCGGGAGCACTACACCGACCTGGGGCAGGTGGGGCCGATGCTGATCGCCGCCGAGCAGCGACGGTCTCAAGGTACGCACTAAGGTACGCATTGAGTCCCGTCTATCGCTGGCAATCGCTATCCACTGCTGTCAAGCATAAGTCTATCGGAGATAGGCTCTCACCTCGATAGTTACCTGAAAAGTGGGCGATCACTTGGAATGAAGCCTCCGGAGCAGAAGGTCGTAGGTTCGAATCCTGTCGCGGGCACCAACTGCCGCCCTCCTCAAGTCATGAGGTGGGCGGTTTCTGCTACCAACGACTAAGCTGGATCCCAACGAACCTCAACCAGCTGATGAAGGCCGTGATGACGATTCCTGGGGACGTGAAGGGCACCGATGTCGTGCTCAGAGCACAATCCGTGCGCAAAACCTTCGGCCGAGGCGAAACCGCTGTAACAGCACTCGACGATATCTCAGTGGACTTCGAAGCCGGTAGGTTCAGTGCGATCATGGGTCCCTCAGGTTCGGGGAAGTCGACCTTCATGCACGTCCTGGCTGGCCTTGACAGAGTGGATTCCGGTTCTATCACCATGGGCGGTCAGGACATCACCGGCCTCAACGACAAGGAACTCACGCAGCTTCGTCGCGATCGCGTCGGATTCATCTTCCAAGCGTTCAATCTGGTTCCCACGCTGAGTGCCGAACAGAACATCGAACTGCCTGTGTCACTGGCACGACAGCGGATTGATCCCGAGTGGAAGGCCGAGGTCGTCGACCGCCTCGAGCTGGGGGACCGGCTCAAACACCGCCCGCATGAGCTCTCCGGGGGCCAGCAGCAGCGTGTAGCTGTCGCGCGTGCGCTGTTGACTCGTCCTGACGTGATCTTCGCCGACGAACCCACAGGCAACCTCGATTCGCAGGCGGGAGCGGAAGTGCTTGCCCTCCTGCACGGAGCGACCACCCGCTATGGACAGACCATCATTCTGGTCACGCACGACCCTGTCGCCGCATCACACGCAGACCGGGTCGTGCTCCTCAAAGACGGTTGTGCGGGCGGAGAAGTTCACCAGCCCACGAAGGAATCCGTGGTCTCAGCACTGGGCGAACTGAGCGACCTGTGATCTCAGTCGCTCTGGCGGAGATCCGTATCCACTGGGCGCGATTCATCGCTGTAGGAATCGGCATCGCGCTGGCTGCCGGTTTCGTCGCCTCGACACTGATCATCAGCTCGTCTCTGCAGACTAGCCTCAAAGACTCGGTCGGCCATACTTTCTCCGCGTCGGACCTTGTCATCATTCCGAGCCAGGATGTCTTCGTCAACGGTCACGAGGTCGCGCCCGTGATGAGGCCTTTGGAACAGGTCGAGGCCGTGGACACCGTGGCCGTGAACGCACGCACGACCACGACCGGCCGAGGCCAATCGTTCTCCGAGAGCACCTTTTCGCTGGCTCCAGCACCTGCAGATGCGAACCTCGATACCTTCACCATCACGGAGGGCACGCGACCCGAGTCGATCACCGATCTGGTTCTGGACGAGGAAGCCGCCCACGAACTGGGCGTGGCCATCGGCGACGAGATCCGCTTCTCCGTTGATTCAGTGTCTGCGGGATCTGAGGAAGATTCGATGCCGATCTATCGAGGACCGAGCCAGAGCAACACGATGTTCACCGTCGTCGGACTGGCTTCGATGGGCAGCGGTCCGGCAACCGCAGGCACTCATCGTGCACTGACCAGCTCGGCGAGTTATCAGGAGTACTTCGCTCAGGAGGGAGATGTCGTCGCAGTCCTGATCTCTCTTGACGATGGTGCCGATCCTGCGGCAGTGCTCTCCCGGCTGCAGGCGACGATCGACGATTCAGACTTGCGCGGGAGCCTGGAGGCGATGACCGTCGGCGACGCCATCGACGTCAAGGCTGACCGTCTCTCCGGCGGTAACGACGTCATTACCTCACTGCTGCTGGTCTTTGCTGGAATCTCCGTCATTGTGGCGATACTGGTCGTGTCCAACACGTTCTCTGTGATCGTCGCCGGACGCAGGCGTGAGCTGGCGCTGTTGCGCTGTCTGGGAGCCTCACGTCTTCAGCTCTACGGTTCCGTGGTCGCAGAGGGAACCGTTGTGGGGCTCATCGCGTCGATCTTCGGAGTGGCCGTCGGAGCTGGGCTCAGCTTCTGCCTGGCCGCGGGCGCGCAGCGTATCTGGCCCAACGAGTTCGCCTACCTGAGCCTGCACGTTCCGCTGTCGTCCCTGCTCATCGGCATCGGTATCGGGGTGCTGCTGACGGTGCTCGCGACCATCCGACCTGCCCGCAGCGCCATCGCGGTCACACCACTTGAAGCCCTTCAACCTTTCGATGAGTCGCTGGCTCCCTCACGACACAACAGCCTGCGACACATCATCGGCTGGACGAGCATCGGACTCGGCGCCGTGATCCTCATAGCTTCGCTCCTTCTGATCGATTACTCCCCGATATGGATTCTGGGCGGAGCACTCGGAGGAGTGCTCTTCGTCTTCGGGTTCGTCCTCTGCTCCGAAATGATCATTCCCCCGATCGTCGCCGCGATCGGAGAACTGGCTTTCGGCCCGTTCGGAATTCCCGGGCGTTTGGCCACACTGAACACCTTGCGCAATCGGCGGCGAACGGCGGCAACGGCGACCGCACTCGTCATCGGCGTCACCTTAGTTGCCACGATTCTGATCGGTGGAATGTCGACGAAGGCGACCTTGAGCTTCGGCCTCGACCAGCGCTATCCGGTCGACATCGCCGTTCCGCTCGACACCACCGTTGACCGTGACCATCTCGATGGAGTGCGTGACGTCGCAGGTGTCGAAGCCGCCGTCGTCGCTCACCGGGCTGAGGTCCTCAGCGATCCGGGAGACGCGACACCTGAGCTCTACGTCATCGATCCCGATTCCGCCCAGACCGTGCTCAGCGACGGTGCCGCAGCACCAGTCCCAGGGAAGGTTCTCGTCCCCAGCGACTATGCCGCTGAGAGCATCTCCGTCAAGGGTCTGACAGAGGCGACAGTTGCGGTTGCCAAAGCCGGAGAGTCGAGTCAGGTGTTCTTCACGACCCCCGACGTCGGCAACGACTTGGGTGTGTCAGCCACTTCCACCGCAGTCCTGGTCAAAGTCGATCCGGATGCCTCGGTCGGCGAGATCTTTCGGATCCAGCAGGACATCGCCGAGGTACTCGACGTCACCAGCGACGAGGTCGGCGGTTCGGCTGTGGCACGAGGCGAATACTCCGAGTTCATCGACACCCTCCTCATCGTCGCCGTAGCGTTGCTGTTCGTCGCTGTCCTCATCGCTCTGCTCGGAGTGTCGAATACCGTGAGCCTGTCGGTGATCGAACGTCGGAGGGAGAACTCTCTGCTTCGGGCATTGGGGCTGAGCATCTCACAGCTGAGATCGCTTCTCGCGCTCGAAGCAACTCTCATCTCCTCAGTGTCCGCCCTCATCGGGCTGTGCCTCGGCGGTGCGCTCGGGATCGTCGGCACCCGTCTGCTCACGAATGACTTCTCCGATCAGCTCATCGTCGACTGGTCTCTTCCTGCCACTGTGGGCATTCTGTTCGTAGCGATCCTCGCCGGCCTCCTGTCCGCTCTGGCCCCCGCCAGACGCGCGGCACGGCTGTCTCCGGTCGAAGGTCTCAAGCAGGAGAACTGACCCCGCCGAGGTGGGGCGATGTGCCAGATGGTAGAAATGCAAGCATGAAATCTGCGCTGGCCTCCGTTCTGATCGTCATCGGAATCGTCGTCGCCGCATTCAATCTCCGTCCCGGGGTGACCGGGCTGTCTCCGCTGCTGGGGGCGATGGGCTCAGACATACACCTCAGCGCGCTGTTCCTGGCCGTCATCGGCATGCTGCCACCACTGCTCTACGGCATCAGCGGGTTCATCACGCCGAGACTGTACAACCGATTCTCCGGACTCACGATCACGGCGGCAGTGATGATCATGATCACAGTGGGCTTGGGCCTGCGTGCCATCGTCGACTCTCCTGCCGTCTTCCTAGGACTCAGCGTCCTCGCGTTGCTGGGCATGGGCATCGGCAACGTCGTCATCCCGCCGATTGTGAAGTCCTATTTCCCTGATCGAGTAGCCCTGATGTCGACCGTGCATGTGGGACTGCTGCAGCTGGGAACGTTCATCCCGCCACTGGTGGCTGTGCCGTTGGCGTCGAAATTGGAATGGCGAGGATCCCTGCTCGTATGGGCCGCAGCCGCGGCGCTGGGAGTGGCCGCGTGGGTCGTGATAGCGGTGCTCAGACCTGCGCCCCGTGCACAGGTCTCGGCAGCAGTCGTCGGAGGAAACGAGCTGCTGCGCCTGGTCAAGACCCGCCGTGCCTGGGCGCTGATGACGATGACGGGGCTGACCTCGTTCAACAACTTCATTCTCTTCACGTGGCTGCCGACGCTGCTGACACGCTCGGGCTTCGACCCGGTCTTCGCCGGAGCCATGCTGGCTCTGGTGACCGCGATTCCACTTGTGCTCGGGTTCGTCCTGCCGTTTCTGGCCCAGAAGCTGCGCACCGCTTCACCGATCGTTGCGGCCTTCTGCGGGTGTCTGGCCGCCGGGTACCTCGGCCTATGGCTCTTCCCCACGGCCGCGCCGGTGGTGTGGACGGTTCTGCTGGGCATTGGAATCTCGACATTCCCCTTGGCCCTGACCCTGATCACCCTGCGCTCACGCAGCGCCGAAGCTTCTGCGGCGTTGTCCGGCTTCGTCCAAGGCGGCGGGTATTTGATGGCCGCCGCCGGGCCCCTGGTCTTCGCCTTCCTGATCCAGAGTTTTGACACGATGTGGCCTGCTTACGCTGTGGTTCTTGCCTCCACCGCGGTGAAGCTCGCGGTCAGCTTCTCCGCTTGTCGTCCCGGTTCGATCTGACCTCGCCGCTGCGGACAGCGAGAATTGGATGACGCGTGTGACACCTGATTCGTCGTCGGCAACGCGAGACGAGTAATCTGAACGAGTGATCCCGGAACTTCTGCAGACCGCTCTGGCGCGTGCACTGGCGAGCATTGCCTCAGCACGAGGAGTCGCCAGCGACCGCATTCCGGATCCGACCCTTCGTCTGTCGCAGCCACTGCGACACGGACACTGGGTCTCGCCGATCGCACTGCGCAGTGCCGCCGTACTGAACACCGACTCGAGGACCCTGGCCGGGGAGATCGCGGCCAGGCTGCACGATGACCTTTCGATCGCCGAGGTCGAAGTCGCCGGTCCCGGGTTCCTCAACATCACAGTCAGCCCCGGCGCCCTCGCAACCGGCGTCGCCGAGATCGTCGCTGCTGACGGACGCTTCGGCCCCGACCACAGCGTTGCAGCAAGCATCGATGCCGTCATCAACCAACGAATCTCCTCCCGCCGCGTGCCGCAGCCTGGGCAGCAGACCATGGGCACCGACATACTTCGGTACGTGGCCGCACGCGAGAACTCACCGTCTGCACACTTCCACGAGGCCGGACTGTGGCGCAGAGCCCACCCAGACAACCCTGTGCACTACGTCCAGGTCACGCACGCCACCGCGTGCCGAGTCCGTCGTCGTGCAGTTGCAGCGGGCATCGACGCCACCGCGTTCGACCCCACCGCACTGAGTGATGACACCGAGACGGCACTGGCTGCGGCACTGATGGACTTCGTCGCCACAGCAGTCCGCGCTGCCTCGACCGGTGAACCGCAGCGCATCGCCTTGCTTCTTGAAGCCATCTCCCAGCTGTTCCGTGACTGGACCCAGGCTTGCCCTGTGACACCGAGTCTCGATGAGGACATCACGCGACTCCACGCTTCGCGGCTGGTCCTTGACCGAGCCGCCATCATCGTCCTGGCCACAGGACTTTCACTACTGGGCGTTTCCGCCCCGGAGAGGATGTAATGCCTGCTCACATCGCCGGCACCATGCACGCCACCCCTGCACCCGTGTGGCTGCCCTACCCCGATGACGTCAACGCGCTCCTGCCCAGCCTGTGGTCGGACAACGTGACGAAGTCCGACGCCGGTGTCCTCACCATCGCCGGGCACCCAGTCACCGATCTCGCCGAACGCTATGGCACCCCGACTCTCGTCATGGACGTCGCCGACTTCAAAGCCCGCGCGAAGAACTACGTCAGCGCATATTCGGCTGCCTTCTCCGACGACAAGGGTCTGGCCGGGGTCGACGTCTTCTATGCAGGCAAGGCCTTCCTGTGCACAGCCGTAGCACGATGGGTCCACGAGGCCGGCTTGGGCGTGGACACATGCTCTTTGGGAGAGATGATGGTGGCCCGCGCCGCCGGCGTGCCGGGGGAGAGGGTCGGCCTGCACGGCAACAACAAGTCTGCTGCCGAGCTCGAATACGCCCTTGACTACGGTGTGGGACGGATCTTCGTCGACAGTCTCGACGAGATCTCCCTCCTCGAATCGATCGCCGCCGCACGTGGAGTCCTTGCTCCCGTCATGCTGCGCGTCACGGTCGGGGTCGAGGCTCACACGCACGACTTCATCGCCACGGCTCATGAGGACCAGAAGTTCGGTCTCTCCGTCTCTGCCGGCACCGCGGCGAAGGCCGCCGAGGCTGTGGCGAATTCAGCGCACCTGCGTTTCGACGGACTGCATTCGCACATCGGCTCGCAGATCTTCGACATCTCCGGATTCCAGGTCGCCGCCGCCCGCGTCCTGTCACTGCGGGCCGAGATCATGGCCGAGCACGGTGTCGATCTGCCCGATGTCGACCTCGGCGGCGGCTTCGGCATTCGCTACACCTCACAGGACACACCGATCCCGGTGGCCGAGATGGCCCAGGAACTCGCCGAGGTGGTGGCAAAGGAGTGCCGTGGACTAGGCACGAACGTGCCACGGATCTCCATCGAACCCGGGCGCGCGATCGTCTCTCCCTCGATGTTCACCCTCTACCAGGTCGGCACCGTCAAAGAGGTCGACACCGATAACGGTGTGCGCACCTACGTCGCCGTAGATGGAGGGATGAGCGACAACATTCGGACAGCACTCTACGACGCCGACTATTCGTGTACCTTGGCAAATCGGAACTCCGGTTCCGAACCGGTCATCGTCCGTGTCGTGGGCAAACACTGTGAGTCCGGTGACATCATCGTCCGCGACGAATACATGGGATCCGATGTGTCCTCCGGCGATCTCGTCGCGGTGCCGAGCACCGGTGCCTACTGCCGGTCCCTGGCCAATAACTACAACCACCTGCCCAAACCAGGAGTCCTGGCCGTGACAACGGATAAGGTTGAGTGGATCGTGACGCCCGAGGACTACTCTCAGATGTTGCGCAGCGATCCGGGAATGAACACCGGAGAGCGCGTGTGAGTGCCATAGAAGACAGCGAAAAGGTGAACAAATGCAGGCTTTGAAAGTTGCCATGCTCGGATGTGGAGTCGTCGGCACCGAAGTCGCCGCTCGCATCCAGAACCGGAGCGACGCCCTGGCCGAACGAATCGGTGCGCCACTGGAACTGAGCGCAATCGTCGTCCGCGACACCGCGAAGGAACGCCCCGGAATCGACCCGAGTCTGCTGACGACCGATGCGGAGACCGCCATCGCCGGCGCCGATATCGTCATCGAGCTGATGGGCGGCATCGAGCCTGCCAAAACTCTCATCCGCTCGGCCCTGAACCACGGATCCTCTGTCGTCACGGCCAACAAGGCACTGCTGGCCGCCAACTACAGCGAACTCATGTCTGCAGCAGACACCGCCGGGGTCCGTCTTGAGCATGAGGCAGCGGTCGCCGGCGCGATCCCGATCATCCGTCCCGTCGGTGACTCCCTGGCCGGTGACCGGATCGACCGGATCATGGGCATCGTCAACGGCACGACCAACTACATCCTCGACCAGATGGATTCCGAAGGCTGGGGCTTTGACGAAGCGCTCAAGACCGCGCAGGAACTGGGCTTCGCCGAGGCGGACCCGACCGCCGATGTCGGTGGACATGATGCTGCGGCCAAGGCAGCAATACTGTCGTCCCTGGCCTTCCATGCTCCAGTCTCGATCGACGATGTCCATGTCGAAGGCATTGCCGACATCACCCCGGACATGGTGGCCACGGCCCGCGACCAAGGGTTCGTCATCAAACTCCTCGCTGTCTGCGAACGCGTCAGCGACTCACCTGCAGGATCCGGACTGTCCGCTCGTGTCTACCCGGCGCTGCTGGGACGCAGCCACCCGCTGGCGACAGTCCGCGGTGCATTCAACGCCGTCTTCATCGAAGCCGAGGCAGCCGGTTCGCTCATGTTCTACGGGCAGGGCGCTGGCGGCGAACCAACGGCGTCCGCGGTCCTCGGCGACGTGGTCTCGGTAGCTCGTCGCAAGGTCCTCGGCGGACGAGGCCAGTACGAGCGTCCGTTCCACGAAGACTCCCGGATTCTGCCGATCTCGGCGATCACCACCCGTTATCACATCACGCTCGACGTGGTTGATCGTCCGGGTGTCCTCGCCGCAGTCTCCGAAGTCTTCTCCGACGAAGGCGCCTCGATCGAGCTCATGCGCCAGACCGTGGGGGAGGTCGATGAGCAGGGCACTCAGCATGCGAAACTCGTGCTCGCCACCCACTCGAACACCGACGCGATTCTGCGGAGAACGGTCGACCGCCTCGGCGGCCTCTCCGTGGTGCGCGCCGTCAAATCCGTGATCCGTGTAGAAGGACAGTGACAATGACCGAATTCCCCAAAAAGCAGTGGCAGGGCGTCGTCGACGAGTACCGCAGCCTCCTCGACATCTCGGAGTCCACGCCGTCGGTGACCCTGGGTGAGGGCGGGACGCCACTCATCAAAGCGGAGAAGCTCAGCGAACTCACCGGCGCGGACGTGTGGGTGAAGTACGAAGGACTCAACCCGACCGCGTCCTTCAAAGACCGCGGCATGACGATGGCCATCACCAAGGCCCTGGCTCAGGGCGCGAAGGCCGTCATCTGCGCCTCGACAGGCAATACCTCAGCCTCGGCGGCAGCCTACGCGACCAAGGCCGGCCTGACCTGTGCCGTGCTCGTGCCTTCAGGCAAGATCGCCCCGGGAAAGATGAGCCAGGCCATCGCCCATGGGGCCACGCTGCTGGAGGTCGACGGCAACTTCGACGACTGCCTGACGCTGTGCAGAAAACTCTCCGAGTCCTACCCAGTCCACCTCGTCAACTCCGTCAATCCCGATCGCATCGAGGGACAGAAGACCGCGTCCTTCGAGGTCGTCGACGTGCTGGGCGATGCCCCGGACATCCACGTGCTTCCCGTCGGCAACGCCGGCAACATCACCGCCTACTGGAAGGGCTACCGCCAGTATCAGGAGATCGGAGCCTCGACGCGTCTGCCGCAGATGTGGGGCTTCCAAGCTGCCGGCTCGGCCCCGATCGTCCTCGGCCACCCAGTCGATGAACCCGATACGATCGCCACGGCCATTCGGATCGGCAATCCGGCCAGTTGGCAGCAGGCCATCGAAGCCCGAGACTCCTCCGGGGGAATCATCGATTCGGTCACCGATGATGAGATCCTGCGCGCCCACAAGATCCTGTCCCGAGAAGAGGGAGTCTTCGTCGAACCCGGTTCTGCCGCCTCGGTGGCCGGACTGCTGAAGATGTCCGAGGCCGGCAGAGTCCCTGCCGGTGCGACGATCGCGGTCACAGTGACCGGTCATGGACTCAAGGATCCCACCTGGGCTCTGCACACCGCCGACGGTTCCGACATCGAACCGAAGCGGGTCTCCGTCGACGCAGTCAGCGCGGCACGGGCTCTCGGGCTCGAAGACAGGTGAGTGTGAGGATCCAGATCGAGGTTCCGGCCACCTCGGCGAACCTGGGCCCCGGTTACGATGCCTTGGGCCTTGCGCTGGGGATCTTCGACACGCTGACCCTCACGATCCACGATGAATCGGTCGACCCTCGCACCTGTGTAACGGTGACGGGAGAGAACGCTGAGACGCTGCCGACCGATCGGTCCCATCTCATCATGCGTGTGCTGCGCGAAGTTCTCGCGGCTGAGTACCCGGAGGCACTTGAGGAATTCGGCGATCGGCTCAGCCTGGAATGCATCAACCGGATACCGCACTCCCGCGGCCTCGGTTCCTCCGCAGCTGCGAACGTCGGCGCCATCGCGCTGGCCGGTGAGCTCGGCGGACATGTCTGTGGACAGCGGCTGAGCAGGCAGCGAGTGCTCGAACTCGCCTCCGATCTCGAGGGCCACCCCGACAATGCCGCGCCTGCGGTCTACGGGGGACTGACCATCGCACTGCCAGGTCCTGCACGGTCATGGCAGGTTCCCGCCAACACCGTCAACGAGGTGACTGTGCTGGTGCCGGACGTGCGCCTGGATACGGAGATCGCTCGCAGTGTGATCCCCGTATCGATCGAGCACGAGGTCGCCGCGGAGAACTCTGCACGGGCTGCGCTGCTCATCCACGGCTTCACCTCCGATTCTTCGGTTCTGCTCGAGGCCACCGACGACCGTCTGCACCAGGAATTCCGGCGCGAGGCATACCCGGAGTCGATGGCCCTCGTCGACGAGCTGCGCGCCGATGGCCTGCCCGCGGTGATCTCAGGTGCGGGCCCCACCGTTCTCGTGCTCGCGGGCGCGGTGCCGCAGGCCTTGGTTCCCGACGCCGTCACAGTCATTCACACCTTCATTGACCTCGGCGGATATCGGGTGGAACAAAAGAATTAGGCACAGGATTAGCATGATCGTCGTTGAGCACGTAAACTGGTGGTGTTCCGTCAGTGATCGGGCTCGACGATATACATCGCGAATCCACTGTCAGCATCACAAATTCTGGAACGTCTTCTGCTCATTCTTAGGCAGGATATCTTTCACAATGCACCGTCAATGGTGTTTCCGTCGCCGTGAGTAAACGGCTCTTGCCGCACGGCCGAAAGAGGGAGAAGGACCTTCGTGTCTGAAACCACTACTCAAGATTCCGCACCACGCACCGGCAGTCTGACCGCTTTGCGTCTGCCCCAGCTCCAGGAAATGGCAGCGGGACTCGGGATCAAAGGGTACCGTCGACTTCGCAAAGGCGAACTGATCGACGCCATCAACAATCACAACGGCGCTCAGGGCGGTTCGGGGCAGGCTCAGCCAGCTCCGAAGACCGCTCCTGCCGCTTCAGCAAGCTCCGCCAAAGAAGCTCAGGAGGAGAAGCCCGCGTCCAGCGAAGCGAGCGACGAACCCAAGCGTCGTCCGTCGCGTCGCAGTGCTGCTGCGCCGTCCGACAAGGACACCGCCGGGTCTCAGGACACCGCCGGGTCTCAGGATGCCGTTGCCTCTGCGACTTCCACGGAATCCGCCGCTGTCGTCGAGCCTTCGACTGCAGCCGACAGCTCATCTGACTCCACCGGGGATCAGGACAGGCAGCGCTCACGTCGCAGTCGTTCCCGCTCACGTGGGGCCGATGCGTCGAACGACGACAACGGGCACAGCTCCGATGACTCGGGCGAGCGTACAGACCGCAACGATCGCGGAAACGGTCGCAACCGTCAGAGTGACGACAACGATCGCGGCAATGACCGCAGCGATCGTGGCAACGGCCGCAACCGTCAGAACGACGACAACGACCGTGGTGACCGCAACAACGATCGTGGCAACGGCCGCAACCGTCAGGGCGATGACAACGACCGCAACGATCGCGGAAACGACCGCAACGATCGCAGCAACGACCGTCGGAATCGCAACAACAACGATGACGACGATCGCGGCAACCGACGCGGTCGCGGACGTGACCGTGACCGCAAACGTCGCGGAGGACGCGGCAACGACGAGCCCGAGATCCGCAACGATGACGTGCTCATCCCAGTCGGTGGCATCCTCGACGTGCACGATAACTACGCATTCCTGCGCACCTCGGGCTACCTGCCCGGCCCCAATGATGTCTATGTCTCGGCCTCAATGGTGCGGAAGAACCAGCTGCGCAAGGGCGACGCCGTCGCCGGTGCCATCCGCCAGCCCCGTGAGAACGATCGCAACAGCAAGCGAGAGAAGTTCGATGCTCTGGTGCGACTGGACTCCGTCAACGGCCTGACCGTCGATGATGCCCGCAGCCGTGTCGAGTTCTCGAAGCTGACTCCGCTCTACCCACAGGAGAGGATGCGCCTCGAGACCACCTCGAAGCAGCATTCGACCCGACTCATCGATCTGGTGACACCCATCGGCAAGGGCCAGCGTGGTCTCATTGTGGCGCCTCCCAAAGCGGGCAAGACGATGATCATGCAGCAGGTCGCGAATGCGATCACCGAGAACAACCCGGAAGTCCACCTGATGGTCGTCCTGGTCGACGAACGTCCCGAGGAAGTCACGGACATGCAGCGTGCGGTGAAGGGCGAAGTCATCGCTTCGACCTTCGATCGCCCGGCCGATGATCACACGACGATTGCCGAGCTGGCCATTGAGCGCGCCAAGCGACTCGTCGAAATGGGCTCCGACGTCGTCGTGCTCCTCGACAACATCACTCGCCTCGGCCGTGCCTACAATATTGCGCAGCCGGCTTCGGGCCGTATTCTCTCCGGTGGTGTCGACGCGAACGCGCTCTACCCACCGAAGCGGTTCTTCGGTGCTGCCCGTAATATCGAGAACGGCGGCTCGCTGACCATTCTGGCCACAGCTCTCGTCGAGACCGGATCCAAGATGGACGAGGTCATCTTCGAAGAGTTCAAGGGCACCGGCAACATGGAGCTGCGCCTGTCGCGTCAGCTCGCCGACAAGCGCATCTTCCCGGCTGTCGACGTCAACGCGTCGAGCACCCGCCGCGAAGAGATGCTGATGACCAACGAAGAGATGAAGGTCATGTGGCAGCTGCGTCGTGTGCTGTCCGGACTTGAGCAGCAGCAGGCCGTTGAGCTGCTGATGTCGAAGCTGAAGGAAACCGGCTCCAACGTCGAGTTCCTCATGCAGGTGCAGAAGACGACTCCTCTGCAAAAGTCATCCACCGACAACAACTGAGATGGCTGACGATGACACCCTCAAGGCCAGCGTCAGCGCTCTGCTCGACGAGCATGCGCGTCTGCAGTCGGAACTCTCCGATCCTGCAGTGCACGCTGACGCTGGCCGTGCCAAGAAGTTGACAAGGCGCTACGCAGAACTCGACAAGGTTGCTGTTACCGCACGTCGCTTCGCCCAGCTCGAAGACGATGCCGCAGCTGCGGAAGAACTCGCGGACGACGATGCCGAGTTCGGTGCTGAGGCAGAGCGGCTGCACGCTGAGGCCTCTGATGTGGAGACAGAGCTCAGGGACCTCTTGGTACCCAGCGACCCCGATGACGCACGCGATGCGATCATCGAGATCAAAGCTGGTGAGGGTGGCGACGAGTCCGCGCTGTTCGCTGGAGATCTCCTGCGGATGTACCAGCGCTGGATCGACTCCCGCGGCTGGTCCTCACAGATCTTGGATGCCACGCATTCCGATCTCGGAGGCTACAAAGACGTGACTTTGGCATTGAAGGCCAAGGATGACGGTGCCTACGGGTGGGTGAAGTTCGAGGGCGGAGTCCACCGGGTCCAACGCGTTCCCGTGACCGAATCCCAGGGACGCATCCACACCTCAGCCGCCGGAGTGCTCGTATTTCCCGAGGTGGATGAGCCGGAGGAAGTTGCACTCGATGACAACGATCTGCGCATCGACGTCTACCGGTCGTCGGGTCCCGGCGGTCAGTCCGTGAACACTACAGACTCGGCAGTGCGCATCACTCATGTGCCTACGGGCATCACCGCGAGCTGCCAGAACGAGAAGTCACAGCTGCAGAACAAGGAAGCGGCACTGCGCATGCTCCGTGCACGCATTCTGGCCAAACAGGCCGAAGAGGCCGCAGCCGAGGCAGCTGACATTCGACGATCCCAGGTCCGCACCGTTGACCGCTCGGAACGCATCCGCACATACAACTTCCCGGAGAACCGGATCACTGACCATCGGACCGGGTACAAGGCGTATAACCTTGACCAGGTTCTTGCCGGTGAGCTTGATCCCGTGATCGGTTCCTGCCGTGAGGCTGACAAGGCCGCACGACTCGACGCGCTGGGGGACTGACCTGGATCCGCGCCCGCCCGTTGCCGAAGGGGACGTGTCGACGGTGCTGCGCGGGGCCGCGCAGCTGCTGGCCCGCGCCGATGTCCCGAACCCCGACCCCGATGCCGCAGCCCTCCTCGCTCATGCCTGGGGACTCGATGCCGCCGAACTTGCGCGCAGACGACTCCTCGGCGATACCGTTCCTGCCGGAGTGACAGAAGTCTTTGCACAGCTCATCGACCGACGACGTCAACGCGTCCCCCTTCAGCACATCGTCGGTGTCGCCGCCTTTCGTCATCTCGAACTTCAGGTTGGACCTGGTGTCTTCGTTCCTCGCCCCGAGACGGAGCTTCTCGTCACCGAGGTTCTCGAAGAATTGGAGCGGCAGAATAACGCCCACGAACCCCTTGTCATCGATCTGTGTTCGGGCTCGGGAGCGATCACACTCTCCCTGGCCACAGAACATCCGCGGTTATCCATCATCGGCGTCGAGCGTGAGGCCGAGGCCCTGAACTGGTCGCTGAAGAATTTGGCGTCGGTCAACCTCGGCGATTCCACCGCCGAACTGATCTCCGGTGATGCGACCACATTCGCCGATGACAGTCCAGGCGTGCGGGGCAGTGCCGATGTCGTCGTGACCAATCCTCCCTACGTCCCCGACGAGGCTGTGCCCCGCGATGCCGAGGTTCGAGAGCACGACCCTGCTGCCGCTCTCTACGGCGGACACACGGGCCTGGAGATCCCGGCACTCATCATCAGACAGGCTGAGAAGCTGCTGCGACCAGGTGGATTCTTCATCATGGAACATTCGGAGGAGCAGGGCCCGGCCGCCCGCGAACTCATCATGTCCACGGCCAGTCTGAGGCAGCCCGCCACCTACCCGGACTACACTGGACGCGACCGCTACACGGTGGCTCATCGTGTCACCGAGGACGACCTGTGACCACGAACCAGCCGGTTCTGCCCACTGACCACCACGATCCGAAACGGAGAATTCGTGTCGAGACGATTCGACGTCACCCAGAGCGACATCCGTGACCTGGTCCTTGACGAATGCGCCAGGGTCAGTGAAACGGGCAACCTGCTCGTCATTCCCACGGACACTGTGTACGGGATCGCCGCCGACGCATTCAGCGCCTCAGCGGTCTCCGCGCTGCTCGCAGCGAAAGGCCGCGGCCGGGACATGCCGCCGCCCGTCCTCGTCCCGCGCGCGGAGACTGTCTTCGGCCTGGTCGACGGCGTCGATGAAAAGCTGCTGGCACTGACCGCCCGTTTCTGGCCCGGACCTCTGACGATCATCGCCAACGCCCAACCATCATTGGACTGGGACCTCGGAGACACCCACGGGACCGTGGCAGTGCGGATGCCCGACGACGAATACGCTCTCGCTCTGCTGGGCCGAACCGGTCCACTGGCCGTATCGAGTGCCAACGTCTCCGGATCGCCCGCCGCCACCTCGGCGGATGAGGCGATTGAGATGCTCGGTGACGACGTCGACATCTACGTCGATGGGGGAGTGCGCGAATCAGGAATCTCGTCCACGATCGTCGACCTCACCGGTGACGTCCCGCGGATCGTGCGCGAGGGTCCGGTGACCGGCGACGAGCTGCGCGAAATCGTCCCCGACCTCCTCGACCTGGACGGCTGAGTGCGCGCCTACCTCTTCATCCTCATCATTTCGGCCCTCGTGGCCTACCTGCTGACCCCGATGGTCAAGCGGGTGGCCGAGCGAGGGCAGATCTTCTCGCCCCTGCGCGAACGCGATGTGCATTCCGTTCCGACGCCGAGGTTGGGTGGAGTCGCGATGTTCGGGGCAGTGATCGTCGGGCTCGTCTTCGCCTCCCAGACGCCGTTCCTGCAGCGGATCTTCGTCGACATGGCACCGATCATCGGCATTGCCGGGGCTGCCACCGTGCTGTGCGTGCTGGGGATCATCGATGACATCTGGGATCTGCACTGGATCACCAAACTCGCCGGGCAGGCACTGGCCGCCGGTTTCATGGCCATCAACGGCGTGGCCCTGCTGTCGATTCCCTTCGGGGGAGTGATCATCGGCTCACCGCGGATGTCGATCATCATCACCATCCTGGTGGTGCTGGTGACGATCAATGCAGTGAACTTCGTCGACGGCCTCGACGGGCTGGCCGCGGGAGTCGTCGCCATCGGCGGCAGCGCATTCTTCATCTACTCCTACGGGCTGGCCCGGGATGCTTCACCTGAGTCCTATGCGAACCTCGCATCGCTGATCACCGCCATCCTCGTCGGCGCCTGCGTCGGTTTCCTCCCGCACAATTTCAATCCGGCACGCATCTTCATGGGCGACTCCGGGTCGATGCTGATCGGTCTCCTGCTGGCAGCATCCACTATCCGAGTCACTGGGCAGGTCGATCCGGCGCTGCTCGGTGAAGAGCGAGTCTTCGCAACCTTCCTGCCGATCATTCTGCCGGTGGCAGTGATGTTCCTGCCTCTGCTCGACCTTGGTCTGGCCGTCGTCCGTCGCCTGATGGCCGGCCAATCGCCGTTCTCTGCCGATGCGAAGCATCTTCATCACAGAATGCTCAGTCTCGGGCATTCGCACGCCCGGGCAGTGCTGATCCTCTACACCTGGACGGCACTCATCGCGTTCGGTTCAGTCATGCTGCTGCTGATGCCGTGGATCTATGTGGTCTGCATCGTCGGCGGGCTGTTCGCCGTCACCTTGATCTTCACCTTCTACCCCCTACGGGTCCGACAGAAAGCCAGAGAGGAAATCTCATGACCGATGAGTCTCCCCGCCAGGAATCCGCCGTGCAGGCAGCATGGACAAAAGTCTGGAGGACGATGCTGGTCCGCGGAATCATCCTTGTCGTTGCGGTCGGCGTGCTCGGCATGGGCATCGGCTATCTGGTCTCCGGTCCCGAAGGACTCAACGGCGGTGCCGTGGGTGGGGGACTGGCTGCAGTCTTCATCATCATCACCCTGGTCATCATGTACGCAGGGCGCAATATGGGGCTGACCGCGATCTCCGGATTCCTCGGCATCGGGTTCCTCTTCAAGGCGTTCATCTTCATGATCGTCATCTGGCGGCTCAAGGACGCAGCATGGCTGGATGGAAATGTGGCATTCTTCACAATCGTCGTTGCCGTGCTCGGGTCCTCGGTCGTCGAGGCTGTGACGGTGGCTAAGGCGCGTGTGCCCTACGTGGATCCTGAGGCGCACTAGGCAAACCGGGCGAATTTCGCGATTGCGAAAGGTCCTGACAGAAGATGTACAGTCAAAGGTGATGAATTTGTCGGCAGCTCTCTACAATTGGTAGAGTTGTTGCGGTGCTGGAGCCATTTGTCGCTCCATGTCGCTCCTGAACCTACTGCCACGCAGGTCCTGCGTGGCTAAGGCCAGGCCATCAAGGCTTTTGACCATGGGAGAGTAAAGGAAACGTGGGAACACTCAACGCTGCGAACACAACGATCCAAGCCGCTGAAAGTGGTTTTCACGCCCCATCCATGGCGGAGTTCTTCCCCGCCGCGTTCCTCTTCGAAGGCACTCCCTTTGAGATGAACCGCGTGATGCTCATCCGCGTCCTCGCCACCGTCGCAGTCGTAGTTCTGCTTGCAGTGTGGGCCAAGCGCATGAAGCTGGTCCCGAGCCGTTTCCAGTCAGCTATGGAGCTGGCCATGGAGTTCGTCACGGTCGGCATTGCCGAAGACACCATGGGCAAGGACAAAGCCAAGAAGTTCATGCCGCTGATCGTCGCCATCTTCTTCGGCATCCTGTTTTGGAACGTCACGAAGCTCATTCCGTTCCTCAACATGCCGGGAACCGGCGTCATCGGTCTGCCGATCGTCCTTACGCTGACGGTCTACGTCACGTACCACTGGGCCGGTATCGCCGAGAAGGGCTTCGGCCGTTACATCAAGGACTCTCTGATCCTTCCCGGCGTTCCTTGGCCGATGCACATTCTGCTCATCCCCATTGAGTTCCTGACCAAGTTCGTGACTCAGCCGTTCACCTTGGCGATCCGACTCTTTGCCAACATGATGGTCGGCCACCTACTCCTGGTGCTGTGCTTCTCCGCGACGAGCTTCTTCCTGTTCGACGCCGCCAACGGGTTCCAGTTCTTCTCGATCATCACATTCGCCGGCGGATTCTTCGTCTTCATCCTTGAGATGCTGATCGTCGTCCTGCAGGCCTACATCTTCGCTCTTCTGTCCTGCGTCTACATCAACGCCGCGATCTCAGACGACCACTGAGTAGCACCCCACATTCTGTAACCTCAGACGTTACAAGGGCCGGGCCAACCACCCGGCCGACATATGAAAGGAAAGCATTCAATGGATATGCTCGCTGAAGTCACCGGCAGCCTCAACACCGTCGGATACGGCCTCGCCGCAATCGGCCCCGGCGTCGGTGTCGGTATTGTCATCGGTAAGACCATCGAGGGAACCGCACGTCAGCCAGAAATGGCCGGTGCACTGCGCGGAAACATGTTCCTCGGCATTGCGCTGATCGAGGCCCTGGCCCTGATCGGCATCGCCACCCCGTTCTTCCTGCCCTGATCACGAAGAGGACTAAACGATGACTCCGGTACACATTCTTGCTGCGTCTGAGAACCCGCTTCTCCCCGCGTGGTACGACATCGTCTGGAGTGCCATCTGTCTGCTGATCGTCTTCCTGGTTGTCTGGAAGTACGTCCTCCCGGCCTTCAACAAAACCCTTGATGAGCGCGCACAGCGCATCCAGGGCGGAATTGAGAAGGCTGAGAAGGTGCAGGCCGAAGCCGATGAGGCTCTGGCCGAGTATCAGAAGCAGCTCGCCGACGGCCGTGCAGAAGCTGCACGACTGCGTGCCGAGGCTCAAGAAGAAGGCGCCCAGATCATCGCCAATATGAAGACCCAGGCTCATGCAGAGTCCGAGCGCATCGTCGCTCAGGCTCAGACGCAGATCGAAGCCGAGCGTCAGTCCGCCATGGTGCAGCTGCGTTCGGAAGTCGGGACGCTCGCCACTGATCTGGCATCACGCATCGTCGGCGAATCACTCACCGATGATCAGCGCTCTGCCAATGTGGTCGATCGTTTCATCACCGATCTCGAGTCGCAGTCTTCGGCACAGCCGGTCAAGGGGGCGTGATGCTCCAGTCGAGCAGATTGTCCCTGCAGGCCGTACTTGAAACCGCCAATGCTGAGATCTCCCGCGGCGACGCGCGTGAAATCGGTACGGGCGAACTGGCCATCGTCGCTGTTCTCGCTGAGAACGTGACGCTGCGCAAGGCCTTGGCAGACTCGTCCGAGTCAGCTGAGAAGAAGCAGCATCTGCTGCGGACTCTGTTCTCGACTCGGACCACTGAGACTGTCCTGCGCCTGAGCGAGCTGGCAGTCAGCCACCGCTGGGCCAGAACTCAGGACTTGGTGACCAGCCTTGAAGTTGCCGGAGTAACAGCTATCGCTGCTGCCGCTCAGGCTTCCGGTCAACTCGGTCAGGTGGAAGAGGAAGTCTTCCGCTTCGCCCGTCTGTGCGAAAGCGAACATGAACTGGCGCGCGCCTTGGAATCCGATGCGTCAGCGTCGGCCAAGCGTGCGCTCATCGCAGATCTGCTGGCAGGTAAGGCACAGGCCGACACCATCACCCTGATCGAGCAGGCCGTTCTGTTTCCGCGCGGACTGCGCGTGGCAACGGCTCTGGATCAGTACAGCGATATTCTCGCGGCACGACAGCAGCGCTCCGTCGCCGATGTCACCGTCGCCAAACCGTTGAGCGAAGCTCAGACCCAGAAGCTGACGGCAGCACTGTCCGCCAGCTACGGACGAGACCTTGTACTCAACGTTCAGGTCGACCCCGCCGTCGTCGGGGGAGTCCGGGTTCAGGTCGGCGATGAGATGATGAGCTCCACAGTGGCTGATCGTCTGGCCGAAGTTCAGCGCAAACTCGCAAGTTAAATCGAGGTGCCGGCCAGTCCGGCAGCACAGGCGGCCCACCGGTCGTCGGACGCAAGTTTTGAGTAAAGGAAGCAGGGAAACCAGATGGCGGAACTGACAATTCGCCCGGAAGAGATCCGGGACGCTCTCGGGAAGTTCGTTGACTCGTACAACCCCGAGAGCTCGGTAAAGTCCGAGGTCGGCAAGGTTGTCACCGCAGGTGACGGAATTGCCCACGTCTCGGGTCTGCCCGGCACCATGGCCAACGAACTTCTCCGGTTCGAAGACGGCACATTGGGCTTGGCACAGAACCTCGACGAGCGCGAGATCGGCGTCGTCATCCTCGGCGAGTTCTCCGGAATCGCTGCGGAGCAGAACGTCTACCGCACCGGTGAGGTCCTCTCCATTCCAGTCGGTGACGGATACCTCGGTCGCGTGGTGGACCCTCTGGGCCACCCGGTCGACGGGCTCGGCGAAGTCGAGACCGTTGGTCGTCGCGAGCTCGAGCTCCAGGCCGCAGGCGTGATGGATCGCCAAGAGGTTCGCGAACCTCTGCAGACCGGCTACAAGAGCATCGACGCTATGATCCCCGTCGGTCGTGGCCAGCGTCAGCTCGTCATCGGTGACCGCAAGACGGGTAAGACCGCTCTGGCCATCGACACGATCATCAACCAGAAGGACAACTGGGAGACCGGCGACCCGAAGAAGCAGGTCCGCTGCATCTACGTTGCCATCGGCCAGAAGGGCTCGACCATCGCCGGCGTCCGTCGTTCGCTTGAAGAAGCGGGCGCACTGGAATACACCACGATCGTGTCTTCGCCGGCTTCCGACTCCGCAGGCTTCAAGTACCTCGCTCCCTACTCCGGCTCGGCCATCGGCCAGCACTGGATGTACGAGGGCAAGCACGTCCTCATCGTGTTCGATGATCTGTCGAAGCAGGCAGAGGCCTACCGTGCGGTATCCCTGCTGCTGCGTCGTCCGCCGGGCCGCGAGGCATTCCCCGGCGACGTCTTCTACTTGCACTCGCGTCTGCTCGAACGTTGCGCGAAGCTCTCCGATGAGTTCGGTGGCGGTTCGATGACCGGTCTTCCGATCATCGAGACCAAGGCCAACGACGTCGGCGCGTTCATTCCGACCAACGTGATTTCGATCACCGATGGTCAGATCTTCCTGCAGTCGGACCTCTTCAACGCCGGACAGCGTCCAGCTGTCGACGTCGGCGTGTCCGTATCCCGCGTCGGCGGTGCTGCACAGACGAAGGCGCTCAAGAGCGTCTCCGGTACCCTCAAGATCTCCTTGGCTCAGTATCGTTCTCTCGAAGCGTTCGCTATGTTCGCCTCGGACCTCGATGAGACGACCAAGCGCGACCTTGCTCGCGGTGCTCGTCTGACCGAGCTGCTCAAGCAGTCGCAGTTCTCCCCGATGGCCTTCGAGAAGCAGACTGTGTCGATCTTCGCCGGTACTCACGGCTACCTCGACGAGATCCCTGTCTCCGATGTCCTGAAGTTCGAAACAGAGCTTCACGATCATACTGAGCGCAAGACCGGCATCTTCACGACCATTCGTGAGACGCTGAAGCTCGACGATGATACTTCGGCGGAGCTGGAGAACGTGTTGGGTGAGTTCACCAAGAACTTCGTGACCTCCGACTCCAGCGGATCCCAGGCAGGCAGCGAGGACACCGCCACTGCCTCGTCAGACGAGGTCGAGCAGGAAAAGATCGTTCGGCAGAAGCGTTGAACCTGATCCGTAACAGCGAAAGGAAGAACTGATGGGAGCCCAGCAGAGGGTCTTCAAACAGAAGATCCGCTCTACTTCGTCCTTGAGGAAGATCTTCAAGGCCATGGAGCTCATCGCTGCTTCACGGATTCAGAAGGCCATTGCCCGTTCGCAGGCCGCCAGCCCCTACGCCAATGCACTGACCCGCGCGGTCTCTGCCGTGGCAAGCGAATCCAACGTCGACCACGTGTTGACATCCGAACCCGAGAACGTCAGCCGTGCGGCTGTTCTGGTTGTCGGTCCGGACCGTGGATTCGCGGGAGCCTACTCCGCGAACTTGCTGCGCGAAGCCGAGGAACTCATTCGGCTTCTGCACAGTGAAGGCAAGGACGTGTCGCTCTTCACCGTCGGTGGGAAGGCTGAGAACTATTACACCTTCCGCGACCGAGCGATTGTTCAGGCCTGGTCCGGATTCTCCGAGACTCCGACGGCTGATAAAGCACGGGAGATCGGTGAGGCCCTGTTGCAGAGCTTCAATGCCGAATCCGCTGAGAACGGTGTGGATGAGATCTACATCGTCTTCACGAAGTTCGTCTCCAGCGTCAAGCACGACCCGGAATACCGGCGTCTGCTTCCGCTTGAGGTCGTTGACGCGGACGAGGTCGCCACGGGCGGCACGTCCGCACCCGCGAAGGATGCGGCTGCGTTCCCACTCTATGAGTTCGAACCCAGCGCCGAGGCCGTCTTGGACTCGTTGCTGCCGCGATACATCGACTCTCGGATCCTGTCTGCGTTGTTGAGCGCATCAGCATCGGAGCAGGCTTCGCGTCAGGCAGCGATGAAGACGGCGACCGACAATGCGGACGATCTCATCAAGACCTACACCCGGTTGGCCAATACGGCTCGCCAGGCGGAAATCACCCAGGAACTCACCGAGATCGTCGGTGGGGCCGATGCCCTCGCGGCATCATCAGCCGGCGACTGACCGGCGAGAGCAGAGAAGAAAGAGACCATGACTGCCACAGCTACGGATACCTCCCCGGCGCAGGGCACAGCCCTCGGCCGGATTTCCCGAGTCATTGGCCCGGTTGTCGACATCGAGTTTCCGCTCGACTCCGTGCCAGCGATCTACAACTCCCTGTCCACCTCGGTGGAACTCTCCGAGGGCACGCGCAAGCTGACCTTCGAGACCGCACTGCACCTGGGCAACGGCATCGTCCGTGCCGTGTCGCTGCAGCCCACCGACGGTCTTGTCCGCGGACAGGAAGTCACCGACTCCGGTGCGCCTATCACGGTGCCCGTCGGCGACATCACCAAGAACCACGTGTGGAACACCACCGGTGACTGCCTCAACCTCGAAGACGGTGAGCAGCTCGAGATCAGCGAACGCTGGCCGATCCACCGTTCGGCTCCTGCCTTCGACGAACTCGAGTCGAAGACCGAGATGCTCGAAGTCGGCATCAAGAGCATCGACCTCCTCACCCCGTACGTGCAGGGTGGAAAGATCGGCCTCTTCGGCGGCGCCGGTGTGGGCAAGACGGTTCTGATCCAGGAAATGATCTACCGCATCGCGCACAACCACAGCGGCACATCTGTGTTCGCCGGTGTGGGAGAGCGCACCCGTGAGGGCAACGACCTCATCATGGAGATGGACGAGGCAGGAGTGTTCAAGGACACCGCCCTCGTCTTCGGCCAGATGGATGAGCCACCAGGCACCCGTCTGCGCGTGGCGCTGTCGGCGCTGACCATGGCGGAGTACTTCCGCGATGTGCAGAACCAGGACGTGCTGCTGTTCATCGACAACATCTTCCGTTTCACCCAGGCCGGTTCCGAGGTGTCGACCCTGCTGGGCCGCATGCCTTCGGCCGTGGGCTACCAGCCGAACCTGGCTGATGAGATGGGACTCCTGCAGGAACGAATCACCTCGACGCGTGGTCACTCGATCACCTCGATGCAGGCGATCTACGTTCCTGCCGATGACTACACCGACCCGGCACCGGCAACGACGTTCGCCCACTTGGACGCAACGACCGAGCTCAGCCGTGACATCGCCTCACGCGGCCTGTACCCGGCTATTGATCCTCTGACCTCGACATCGCGCATCCTCGATCCGCTGATCGTCGGCGAAGAGCACTACCGTGTCGCCAACGAGGTCAAGGCCATTCTGCAGAAGAACAAGGAACTGCAGGACATCATCGCCATCCTCGGCGTCGATGAACTCGGCGAAGAGGACAAGCTCGTCGTCCACCGCGCTCGTCGCATCGAGCAGTTCCTGTCGCAGAACACCTACACCGCTGAGAAGTTCACTCAGGTTCCCGGCTCGACCGTTCCCCTGGCTGACACGATCGAAGGGTTCTCGAAACTCTGCTCGGGCGAGGTCGACCACATTCCGGAACAGGCATTCTTCAACGTGGGTGGGCTTGACGATGTCATGCGCAACTACGAAGAGATGCAGAAGTAAGCCATGGCTGTCCTCGATGTGAACGTCGTAGCAGCCGACCAAGAGGTATGGGTGGGTGAGGCCAAGCGCGTCATCGCCCGTACCTCGGACGGCGATATCGGCATCCTCCCAGGCCACGAGCCTGTTCTGGGTGTCGTAGCCGATGGTGAAGCGCGTATTCTCACGACTGCTGAGGAGACCATTCGGGTTAAGGCCGATGGTGGTTTCCTATCTGTTGAGAATAATCGCGTCATCATTGCCGCTGATCAGGCCGAACTTCTCTGATCCGTCAATTAAACTGGCAACCGTGAACCCTTCTGTCCTGCTGATCGTTCTGCTCTCGTTAGTAGGACTCGCCCTCGCGCTGATCGTCGTCGTGACGATTCGCCGCAGGTCGATTTCGAAGCTCTCCGGTGCTTTTGACTGTTCCATCAACGTGGGCGAGGAATCTTCTTCTCGCCCACGTTGGCGTTTGGGCGTAGCAGTGTTCTCAGTGGCATCACTGGACTGGTACCCCGTCTTCGCACTGACCCGTCGCGCCGCAGTCCGGCTGCCACGCGCCGATCTCGATATTCTCGTCCGCCGCAAACCCACCTCAGGTGAACAGTACTCGGTACTGCCTGATGCGGTCGTGGTGGACTGTTCCTACGGCAAGGCCGATGGCCGGCCCCGTTCCGTTTCCTTGGCCATGGACACCGAATCGCTGTCGACGATGGCGTCGTGGCTGGAATCATCGCCACCTGGCTTCAACCCCACGATGGGAAGGTTCACCTGATGGATGTCTTTCGCTTGACCGGTCCGAGTCGACTGCTCGGCGAAGTCGACATCAGGGGAGCGAAGAACAGCGTTCTCAAGCTGATGGCCGCGAGTCTGCTCGCCGTCGGACGGACAACGATCTCCAACGTGCCTGCCATCCTCGACGTGCGCATCATGGTCCAGCTCCTGATCCGGCTCGGCTGCACCGTCGACTACGATGCCGATCGTGGCGTCGTGAGCATCGACGTTCCAGCCGAGGTCGGAATCCAGGCTGACTATGAGCTTGTGCGTGCGATGCGAGCTTCCATCTCTGTGCTCGGACCCCTGACCGCTCGGATGCGTTCGGCACACGTGGCACTGCCCGGCGGAGACGCGATCGGCTCACGAGGTCTCGACATGCATCAGGCCGGGCTCGAAGCGCTGGGTGCGACGGTTCACCTGGACCACGGCTATTTCGTCGCGGAGGCCCCAGAAGGTCTTCGCGGAACTGACATCGTCCTCGAATTCCCTTCCGTCGGCGCCACAGAGAACCTTGTGATGGCAGCAACCCTGGCCCACGGCGTGACAACGATATCCAACGCGGCCAAGGAGCCGGAGATCGTCGATATCTGCACAATGCTCGTCGACATGGGAGCTCAGATCAGGGGCATCGGCACGGCCGACATCACGATCACCGGCGTCGACGAACTTCGACCTGTCGACCATCGCACGGTCGGGGATCGGATCGTGGCCGGGACCTATGCCTTCGGGGCCGCTCTCTCCGGTGGTGACGTGACCGTCAAAGGCGTCGGACTCTCCCTCATGCCCAACATCGCGATCAAGCTTCGCGACTCCGGCGCCACTGTCGACGACCTCGGCGAGATCGCCCTGCAAGATGGCACGCGCGGGGGAGGGTTCCGAGTCCGCGGCGCAGAACGGCCCCACGCCATCCGCGTCGCCACAATGCCGTTTCCCGGTTTCCCCACGGACCTGCAGCCATTCGTCATCGCCTTGAACTCCGTGTCAGACGGCGTCGGACTGCTGTCGGAGAACCTGTTCGAGGCCCGCTGGAGGTTCGTTCAGGAGATCGCCCGCCTCGGCGCCAAGGTCCGCATCGACGGCAACCATGCACTGATCTCCGGCGTTGAGAGTCTCTCCGGCGCCGAGGTGGAAGCCTCAGACATTCGCGCAGGTGCCGGACTGGTGATGGCGGGGCTGCGGGCCTCCGGCATCACTGAAGTCTCCGGCATCGACCATATCGAACGCGGTTACGAGAACTTCGTTAGCAATCTGCGCAGCCTCGGCGCCAACATCGAACGCGTGGAGAAAGCCGACATACTCAGTTTCGAGTAGGCCTTAGACCAGCTTCGAAGAGGGTTCAGAACAGGCGCGAGTCGGGATCGTCCATGCCGCGCAGTGCGTCATAGTCCAGAACGACACAGCGGATACCACGATCTTCGGCCAGGGTACGGGCCTGCGGTTTGATCTCCTGAGCGGCGAAGACACCCTGCACGGGTGTCAGCAGCGGGTCACGGTTCATCAGATCCAAATACCTGGTCAGCTGCTCGACACCATCGATGTCGCCACGACGTTTGATCTCAACTGCGACAGATCCGTGGCCCTGGTCCCGAGCCAGGATGTCAACAGGTCCGATGGCCGTCATATATTCGCGCCTGACCAAGCTGTAGCCGTCACCGAGGGTCTCGATGTGCTCGGCCAGCAGTTCCTGGAGATGGGCTTCGACGCCGTCTTTGACCAAGCCGGGGTCGATCCCGAACTCATGCTGGTCATCGGAGATCACCTCGGCGATGGAGATGACGAGCTTGTCACCGGTCTTGGCCTGTGACACCGTCCATATCTCTGTCAGGCCCGCCTCCGTCTGCTCCTGGCTCGGATCAGCGACTGTGATCGAACATGGGGGAGTCATCCAGTTCAGGGGCTTGTACGAGCCGCCATCCGAATGGATGAGGATCGAACCGTCGGCCTTGAGCATGATGAGACGGGTGGCCATGGGCAGGTGGGCGGTCAGACGACCGGCATAATCAACGGAGCACTTAGCAATGACGAGACGCACGCGCTTCACCCTACGTGAGAGAATGGTCAGATGCCACGATCTACCTCCTCGCGTCGCAAAAACAAATGGCAGCAGACCTCACGTGAGCTCTCCGACTCCGTCAGCGGGCTGCGGACGAGCCGTGACCTGCCTGACGGGACCTGGTCTGTGCAGAACGTGGCCGGCAATTCTCAGGGCAAGATCTATATCTGTCCCGGGTGCGGACAGGATCTGGCTTCAGCAACGCCGCATATCGTTGCCTGGCGGCAGTCGGCTCGGTACGGCACTGAGGTGGGAGTGGAGTCTCGTCGACACTGGCACACGAGGTGTTTTCAGAAGTTCCGTTGACCCAGCGCCTCGTACCGGCGCAGGCATCATCCAGACAAAGATAAGGGGCCAGTTCACCATGAACTGGCCCCTTATCAGCAGATCGGGTTACACGCGAGGGCGAGCCTCAGCGCAGAGAGTTCCCCGACCGCGACGCTTTGCTGTTACGGTTCTTTCCACCTGAAACCTGAGCGTCGATGGCGATCGTGTCGGCATCCGTGGCTCCGTTCGGCAAGTCGGAGTCCTGTGATACCTCGTCCTTGTCAGCTGTGGCCTTGTCTGCTGAGGTCGTCTTGTCGGACTCGGAACCAGTTGCTTCGGACGCAGCTGCCTTGGAATCGGTGGCCTCCGAAGAAGCGTCCTCATCCGATGCCTGAGGTGCTGTAGCCGCAGCCGCTGCCCCACCGGTACTGTCTCCACCCTTGGACCCGGCCTGAGCATCCTTGGGTGCCTTGGCATCGGCTCCGGAGGCTGCTTCGGGATCATCTGCGAGGAGGTCAGCGAGCTCCTGCTCATCGGCGATCTGTTCGGTGGCGTGGGATGCGGACTCGGCCTTGGCAGGATCGACTGATTCGCCTCCCATCACTCCTGGCATGGCGAACAGCGAACGGAGCTGATCGAGCTGAGCGGTGATCGTCTTGCGCTGCTTGGTCAGCAGGTCGACCTGAGACTGAGCCGATGCGACGTTGCGCTTGGCTTCGGCCGCGGACTCTTCGATCGTGGCCTCGGCTGTCGCGCGAGCTTCGCCGATGAGGGTCTGCGCGCGGGTCTTGCCGTCGGCGATGATGTCGTCGGCCTTCTTCACAGCATCCGCACGGGTCGTCTCGGCTCGTTCCGCAGCTTGCTTTGCTTCAGTATCGGCCTTCGCAGCACGTGCCTGGGCCTCATCGATGAGCTTCTTGTTCTCAACCTGAGCTGCGTCGTAGCGCTTCTTGCGATCGGACTCGGCCTCCTGGCGTTTACCGGCCAGCTCGACATCGAGTTCGTCTGCAGCCTTGGTTGAGGCCTCATCACGGGCCTTGGCCGAGGCGAGCAGCTCATCGGCCTGGGCTCGAGCGGTGCTGAGTGACTCATCCGATTGCGTCTTGGCTGCAGCGCGCAGATCCGCCGCTTCCTTCTCCGCGGTGGCCTTGAGTTCGGCGAGTTCGTGCTCGAGGCTCTCGCGTGCTTCCTTCGTGGCCGCCTCATTGGCTTCCTTGGCCTGGTTGTACTCACGTTCGGCAGTCGCCTTGAGCTCAGCGGCTCGCTTCTCGGCGGCCTTTACGGTCTCATCAGCGCGCATTTCGGCGGAGCTGATGATCGCGTCGGCCTCGGAGCGAGCATTCGAGAGAGTGTCGTTGCTTTCAGTGTGCATGCGCGCGCGTGCCGATGCGGCTTCGGCCCGGGCCTTATTGCGGATGGTCTCGGCATCGGAGTTGGCCTGCGAGAGTGTCTCACGGGCTTGGGACTCAGCGATCTTGAGAAGGTGGTCGATGCGGCTTCCGGGAGGGCCTGCGGCCTCGGCGCTGTCATTGGCGGCCTTCTTCAGCTGAGCCTTGGCTTCGGAGAGCTCGCCAGCAATCTGAAGCTTCGCGCGATCAGCGTTGATGACCTGACTACGTGCATCGGAGAGGGCCTTACGAACGGACTCGACCTCAGTCCGCAGCTGCTGCAGGCGAGAATCAACTTCACTTTTTTCGTAGCCGCGCATCGCTGTGCGGAATTCTTCGGTGGGCGTCACTGAAGTGGACTCCTGTCGTGTCAAGGGATGTGGTCAAATCGTCCACCCCCTACTCTAACGGACGCACCATGAGTGTTGGGTGCGAATACTCAAGCGCGGACGCGACTTGTCACTATGTGACACAGCCCCCGTGACCGAGGCCACAGACAGCTGGACTACCCTTGGATTAGAAAGAACTTCATCGATTTCCCTGCGCTTGAGTGGGGTTCGAAAACCTGAGGAGGAAATATGGCTGAAGCAGTGATCGTCGCGGGTGCGCGCACGCCGTTCGGACGTCTGCAGGGAGGTCTGTCATCGCTGACAGCTGTGCAGCTCGGGGGCAAGGCCATCGCGGGCGCGCTCGGCCGAGCTGGCATCACCGGCGACGACGTCGAATACGTCATCATGGGCCAGGTCCTGCAGGCAGGACTCGGGCAGGGGCCGGCACGTCAGGCCGCTGTTGAAGCAGGCATCCCCATGAACGTGCCCGGTGTGACCGTGAACAAACTGTGCCTCTCTGGCATCAACGCGATCACCCAGGCCGCCCAGCTGGTGCGGGCTGGCGAATACGATGTCGTCGTTGCCGGCGGCCAGGAGTCGATGAGCCTGGCACCCCACCTTCTGGAGAAATCGCGCTCGGGTTACAAGTACGGCGACGTGGTGGTCAAGGACCACATGGACTACGACGGACTGTGGGACGCCTTCACGGACCAGGCCATGGGTGGCCTGACCGAAGACGCCAACGCCGGTGACTTCGAATTCTCCCGTGAGGACCAGGACTCCTTCGCAGCCCGTTCGCATCAGCGCGCGGCCACAGCCTGGGAGTCGGGCCTCTTCGGCGATGAAGTCGAACCTGTCACCATCGCCGGCCGCAAGGGCGATGTGACTGTGTCCACCGATGAAGGTGTGCGCGCCGAGACCACACCAGAGTCCATGGCCAAGCTGCGACCAGCCTTCCGCAAGGACGGAACCATCACCGCGGGAAACGCGTCACAGATCTCCGACGGTGCATGCGCCGTCGTCGTCATGTCCCGAGAGAAGGCCGAGGAGCTCGGTGCTCCGATCCTCGCTGAGATCCGCTCCCATGGATGGACGGCAGGCCCGGACTCCTCCCTCCAGCATCAGCCGTCGCAGGCGATCCAGGCAGCCGCAGAGAAGGAAGGTGTTGCCGCTGATTCCTTCGACCTCTACGAAATCAACGAAGCCTTCGCCGCGGTGGGCCTGGCCAGTTCAAAGGACCTGGGTGTTGATCCGGAGAAGGTCAACGTCAATGGTGGTGCAGTGGCACTCGGCCACCCGATCGGCGCTTCCGGCGCGCGCATCGTACTGACTCTGGCCCTTGAGCTCCAGCGCCGAGGTGGCGGAACCGGTGTCGCCGCGCTCTGCGGAGGCGGGGGCCAGGGAGACTCACTCATCATCACTGTGCCCGCACAGAACTGATCTCGGCTGCCACTCATCCCACACACAACAGATCACGACCTACGAGGAGATCATCATGCTCGTCGCATTCTCCGTCGCTCCCAGCGGCGGTGACAGCACAGACGCCTCAGTCCATGACGCGGTAGCCGCAGCAGTCGAGGTGGTCCGACGTTCCGGACTGCCGCACCGAACCGATTCGATGTTCACCACGATCGAAGGTAACTGGGACGAGGTGTTCGCCGTGGTCAAGGAGGCCACGGACATCGTCGGCGAGTTCGGTCCACGCGTGGCGTTGGTCCTGAAGGCCGATATTCGACCGGGATACACGGGGGAGATCGATGGCAAGCTCGAACGACTGGAAAAGGCCATCGACGCGCGCGGCGGCGACTGATCAGCCCTCAGCTCTGCAGTCGTTCGTCTTGGGTGGCTGCATTGAGCCCGCAGTACCTGGAGTGCGATGCCGAGGGCAGCGGATACGGGGTAGTGGGTACTCAACGGTAAGTTCGATGCAGACGAAACTTTCGGGAAATTCCTAGTGACGTACGTCTCATTCAGGTCTACTCTTTTCTTAAGAAAGAAGGAGATGAACAATGAATGGATCCACCTACTTCACTACAGCCACCGCACTGACGATGGTTGCCCTGCTCGGTTTCATGGCTGCCGGCTTCTTTCCTGTCATCGTCGACTTCGCCTTCGCCATCGAAGCCGTGGCCGTCATTCTGGCCTTGACCGGGCTTGTGATGGTCGCATTTGTGACTGTGCGGAAGTCGTTGGAGCGTGCCGCTCGCCTGTATTGAGGCAATGACAGATCACTGTGTGATTCGCGGGATCGACGAGGATTATTGACACCGGTCCGTGCCGATGTTTCGGAGTTCGACTCCGGGGCATCGGCGCGGGCCGCTTTCTGTTCTGGATCAGGAATCAGTTAGGATATTTGAGCCTCCGTAGCTCAGTTGGATAGAGCAACCGCCTTCTAAGCGGTAGGCCGCGGGTTCGAGCCCCGCCGGGGGTACTTTTTGTGCTCTGACGGACCGTTTGCCCCACCTGTATTTCTCTGCAAAGACCAATTACCACGCGCTACGGCGTGGCAATTGGTGCACGGCTGGGAAAACATAGAGAGTGGATGCGTGATGACAGACAGTAAGAGTGCCGTGACGCCACCAGTGGGAGGGGCGCTGAGCGATATCGCGAAGCGAGTCTCAGAAACCCGCTTCACCCTGCAGACTGACGACTTCGCCGACGGTCGCGAACTGCACCGTCAGCTTTCCTCAGAGCTGACGGACTATCTGCTGCCGCGCATCAATCGGACACAGACGCCCTTCATGATCGCAGTCGGTGGTTCGACCGGAGCTGGCAAGTCCACCTTGGTAAATTCCCTGGTCGGTCGAACGGTGACTCCCGCTGGAGTGCGCCGCCCGACGACGGGCAACCCGATCGTGGTGCACAACCCCGCCGACTCCAAATTCTTCGAATCGCAGTCCTTTCTGTCGGACCTGCCGCGCAGTACGGACCCGGCGACTCAGACGCCCTCAGTCGTACTCATTCCCGATGACGGTGTGGAGCCGGGTACGGCGGTGCTCGACTGCCCGGATATTGACTCCATCGCCGAGTCGAACCGTGAGTTGGCCCGCCGCATTCTGATGAGTGCTGACCTGTGGATGTTCGTGACCACAGCCAACCGCTATGCCGACGCCGCACCCTGGGCGCTGCTCAAAGACGCCGCTGTCCGCAACACCTCGGTGGCGATCGTGCTCGACCGGGTACCGCCGCAGGCGAACCGCGAGGTCCGGCACCATCTATCCAGCCTCCTGTCCGAGTCTGGGCTGGCGAATTCTCCGATCTTCGCTGTGGCCGAGCTCGAACTGGAGGACGGGTTGCTTCCACACTCCGCGATCTATCCGATTCGTTCCTGGATCAGCCAGGTGAGCTCGGAGTGCCGCTCGCAGGACCGGATTCGTCAGCGCACCCTCACTGGTTCGATCGGTGCGATGCCGGCCCAGGTGAAGTCGTTGGCCGCCTTCGCAGAAAGTCAGGAGACCACGTTCGACCGACTGCAGGCCAGCCTCGATGAGACGTTCAAATCTGCGGAAGACGGACTTGCTCAGATATTCTCCGACGGCCGTGTGCTGCACGGAGAGGTCAACGCGAGGTGGCAGGACTTTGTGGGAACGGGTCAGTTGTTCCGCGGGCTGGAGCCCACGATGGCTCGCATGCGCGACCGGATCTCTGCGGCTGTCACCGGCAAACACGATGCCGCCTCGCCCCTGCACATTGCGATTCTGCGCAGCGCAGCGATCTCCTTGCGGGAACAGGCGATCGGCGTCGTCGAAGAGGTCAGCACGCAATGGCTGCGCGACTCGGCAGGCTCGGCGCTGCTCGATGCCTACCCTGAGTTGCGCCACAGTTCGACGGATCTTGAAGATTCCGTGAAGTCTGCCGTCAGCGGATGGTCGAATGAGGTGAATGCGCTGGTGCGAGAGATCGGCCAGGGCAAGAAGTCCAAGGCGAGAATTCTGTCCTTTGGCGTCGGCGGAGTCTGTGCCGTCGTGGAATACGCGGCATTCTGGGATCCGAAGTTCACGAACGCCGGTGACCAAGCGTCGCGCAACGACGCCAACGTCGCCCTCAGCCTGGCCGGCACGATCTTCGGTGAGCAGGAAGCTGTGAATCTCATCGGATCGATTCGGGATCGCTTCCTGACCACTGCTGCAGGAATCATCGGCGGATGCCGGGCTCCCTTTGACAACGTACTACGACTATCCGCGGTACCGGCGCGGCAAGCAGGCGCCCTGCGCGCCTCCGGTGATCGACTTGAGGTGGCATTGTGAACGATCCTGCACAGTCCGAGATCAGACGTCGAGCCGAAGGAATTCGGCAGACCCTGTCCCTGGGACCTGACAAGCTGAGCGCCGAAGTTCGTACGGACGCGCAGAACCTGCTCGACCGTGCCGAGGATCGACTCGGCCTGGGTGAGGAGTTCACTGTCGTGGCCTTCGCCGGTTCCACCGGTTCGGGGAAGTCGTCTCTGTTCAATGCCGTTGCCGGACTGGACATCGCCCGCGTCGGCGTTCGTCGACCGACGACTTCCCGTCCCACCGCGTGCGTCTGGGGCGAAGGCGGCAACGACATCCTCAATTGGCTCCACGTTCCCGAGCGCAGCCGGACCTGGCGCGAATCAGCGCTCGACGGTGATGATCAGCGCAAGCTGCACGGCCTGATTCTCCTTGACCTGCCTGACCATGATTCGACCGCGGTCAAGCACCGCGTTGAGTCTGATCGTCTGGTCGGACTCGTCGATGTGGTGTTCTGGGTCGTTGACCCACAGAAATACGCTGACTTCTCGCTCCACTCCGAATATTTGGCGAAGCTGGCTGAGAACAGCTCGAACATGGTGGTCGTTCTCAACCAGGTCGACAAACTCAGTGACGAAGAGCGGAAGGCGGCCTCCGATCATCTGCAGCAGCTGCTGGTGGAAGACGGACTCACCGACACCAAAGTTCACATGACTTCGGCTGTCACAAGAGACGGAATCCCTCAGATCCGGTCGATCTTGGCCGACACCGTCGACTCCAAACAGGCGGCATCGGAGAGGCTCCTCGCCGACATGCAGGCCATGGCCAAGCGGTTGCAGAACGAACTCGGCGAGCCTGTGGTTCCTCCGGACGAACGTTCGGGAGCGTCGCGTCTGGTGGAGACCATGTCCGATGCCGCAGGTGTCGAGGCTGTGGCCCAGACCGTCCATGACGACTATATTCGCCGTGCCTACCGCAAGACAGGCTACCCAGTCCTGGCGTGGATGCAGAGAAACGCACCCGATCCGTTGGGAGCCAAACACGGTCAGAGCAGGGAGGAGCTTATCCGCGCATCGGTGCCAGCCACCAGCAGAGCACAGAGTTCCCAAGTCCGTCTGATGGCCCATGAGCTCATCACGGAATCCGTGTCCTCGCTGCCCAGACCTTGGCAGACCGCAGTTGCGGAAGCGGAGAAGGCAAGTACCACGGAACTGTCTGAAACCCTCGACTCGGCCGTGACAGCTGTGGATATCAAACCGCGGGCACCAGGCTGGTGGTCAGTGGCCAGGGTCCTGCAGATCATCTTCTTCATCGCCACGATCCTGGGACTCCTGGGGGTCATCGCCGCCGCGCTTCTGGCGATCTTCGCTCCGGGGGCGATCCCAGGATGGACCTGGTTCGTCACGATCGGGCTGCTGGTGGTGGGCATCATCGGCTCCGTTGTGACATCGATGATCGCCAAGTCCGCGCGCAGCAAGGGAGCTGACGAAGCTGCCGGTGAGGTTGACCGAAAGCTTCGCGACGCCGTCGGCAGTGTTGCGCAGAGTTCGTACCTGGAGCCGGTCAACTCCGTGATCGACGAGCACCGCCGAGCTTACGAGAAGCTGCACTGATACTTGGGTGCACAGGAGCTCAGACTCATGTGCCAATGCCCTGTGGACGTTCAACGACTGTCCACAGGGCATTTTTCATGTCTGGACGAGAGCATCATCTGCCGCGCCCACTGGTAGTTGACGTGATGGACCGATTCACACTGCATCGCCCCCGATGGGTGATCTGGTAGGGCCATCCCGGAACGCCCCAAGAAGTGAGGTAACACGATGTCCATCATCCCGATCAATCTCAGCGGCACAGTCGCCGCCGATCCGCAGAGCCGAACCTTGCCGTCGGGCAGAGCTTGCGCCTCCTTTCGGTTGGCCGTCAATCATTGGCGTCTGGACAAGGGGACCGGAGAGTATCTCGCCGACACTACCTCGTGGTTCAGCGTCGACTGCTATGGGCCGCTGGCCAGCAACTGCTCGATGAGTCTGCATCAGGGCATGTCCGTCGTCGTTCAAGGGACTCTGAAGATTCGGGAATGGTCGACTGAGGAGAAGCGTGGAATCGCTCCGACTGTCGTTGCCGAACACATCGGCCCCGATCTTCGCTACGGCACTGCCAACTATCAGAAATCCAACAACCCGAATCGGCAAACCGAGAGTCAACAGCAGGCAGCTTCGGGCGGCGACTCGGGCTGGGACAGCCTTGCCGGTGAGCTCCCGACCAGCAGTCCCGGCGCCTCCGAACCATCGAACCTCGATGCGCTGGAGGACACGGACGGAGTCGAAGAGGACGGACCGAGAGATGACACTGGGGGAGAACCCGGAAGCGGCGACGACGCTATAGCACGAGAGACGGTGAAGGCAGCAGCGCCGTTCTGAGCACACCGCTGACGGGGGCTGACCGGCTTCAGCGGAGAAATCTCGTCGGCAGACGGGACACCTAGCGCCTGGTATGGCACGCCGTTTGTGCCCGTGATCGGCTAAGGTGAGACTGTTAATCGTTCCCACCTGCTGAGGTTGTTGATGCGTCTCGTTCCCCTCCTAGGTCTTGGAGCCCTGACCTTGGCTCTCTCGGGTTGTTCGCTGCTGGGATTGGGCGGCGATGATTCCTCGCCCACTCCGGCTCGCACCCCAGCGAAGCCAGTTGCAGAAGTCGACAAGGTCGTTGCCGCCCTCAAGCCTCTGACCGGCAATGAAGACAAAGTTCCATCGACGAAGAAGTTCTTCACCACGATGATCGATGCCGGCTACGATCCGGAACAGCTTGAGGCGACAATCGATGACTCCCCTCTGGGTAATGACGTGCCCTCGAAGATGTTCGGCGTCAAGACGGACAAAGGGTGTGTGATCGGGGAGATTCGAAAGGGAAAGGCCACCGCAGAGCTGATGCCGCCCACCGACTCGACAGGGGCATGTCTGCTCGGGGAGGTCGAACGTCCGAAGGGTGTGAAGGCGCCCACGGGTGACAAGCGTGAGAAGGACGGCGATTCCAACGGTGCCGGGCACATGCCTGGTGAGGACATCAACGGCAAGGACGGGCCCACCGAGAGCCCGTCACCGGATGAGGGATCAGATGATACATCGTCGCAGGATACGTCATCAGCTGGTTCATCATCCGAAGGCAACACCTCAGGAAACTCCTCCGAAGGATCCCCATCAGAAGAAGGATCTTCGGAGGAAGGCTCCTCATCGACCGGCGGGTCTGCCGAAGGGTCCTCGTCGGGTGAAGCTCCCTCACTTGGCGGCGGCTGATCACGGGTTATCAGCCACCGGACCAATTGGCACTTGAAGGTCGACAACCGATAGCCTGAGGTTACTATGGCCGAATTCATTTACACCCTTCACAAGGCGCGTAAAGCGCACGGCGACAAAGTCATCCTCGATGACGTGTCGATGTCCTTCTACCCCGGTGCGAAGATCGGCATGGTCGGTCCCAACGGTGCCGGTAAGTCCACGATCCTCAAGATCATGGCCGGGCTCGAACAGCCGTCCAATGGTGAGGCCCGACTCAGCCCCGGATACACCGTGGGCATTCTCCTGCAGGAGCCGCCCCTGAACGAGGACAAGACCGTCCTCGGCAACGTCCAAGAAGGCGTCGGTGAGATCAAGGCCAAGCTGGATCGCTTCAACGCAATCTCCGAAGAGATGGCCAGCCCGGACGCCGACTTCGATGCCCTGATGGAAGAGATGGGCAAGCTCCAGGAAGCGATCGATGCTGCGGACGCGTGGGATCTCGACTCCCAGCTCGAACAGGCGATGGACGCTCTTCGCTGCCCACCGCCGGACGCCGAAGTCAGCGTCCTCTCCGGTGGTGAGCGCCGCCGCGTGGCGCTGTGCAAGCTGCTGCTGGAGAAGCCTGATCTGCTGCTGCTCGACGAGCCGACAAACCACCTGGATGCTGAGTCCGTGCTGTGGTTGGAGCAGCATCTGCGTTCCTACCCCGGTGCTGTCATCGCGATCACTCACGATAGGTACTTCCTTGATCACGTGGCCGAATGGATTGCTGAGATCGACCGCGGACACCTCTACCCTTATGAAGGCAACTACTCGACCTACCTCGAGAAGAAGCAGGAACGCCTCCAGGTCCAGGGCAAGAAGGACGCGAAGCTGTCCAAGCGCCTGAAAGACGAACTTGAATGGGTCCGGTCGAATCCGAAGGCCAAGCAGACGAAGTCGAAGGCACGTCTGGCCCGGTACGAGGAGATGGCGGCAGAAGCCGAGAAGACCAAGAAGCTGGACTTCGAAGAGATTCAGATCCCCGCTGGCCCCCGCCTCGGCGATATCGTCATCGAAGCCTCCAACCTGCAGAAGGGCTACGGAGACCGTCTGCTCATCGACGGTCTCAGCTTCTCGCTGCCGCGAAACGGCATCGTCGGAGTCATCGGGCCCAACGGCGTGGGCAAGTCGACCCTGTTCAAGACCATCGTCGGATACGAGGAACTGGACGGGGGCGAACTCAAGATCGGCGACAGCGTCAAAACGTCGTATGTCGATCAGTCCCGCGGCGGCATCGACTCCAATAAGAACCTTTGGGAAGTCGTCTCCGACGGACTCGACTTCATTCAGGTGGGCAACGTCGAGATGCCGTCGAGGGCCTATGTCTCCGCATTCGGCTTCAAAGGCCCGGACCAGCAGAAGAAGGCTGGTGTGCTCTCCGGTGGTGAGCGCAACCGCCTCAACCTGGCGCTGACGCTCAAACAGGGCGGAAACCTGCTGCTGCTTGACGAACCGACGAACGACCTGGACGTCGAGACACTCGGCTCCTTGGAAAACGCACTCCTCGAGTTCCCCGGCTGTGCCGTCGTCGTCTCGCACGACCGTTGGTTCCTTGACCGGGTGGCTACTCACATCCTCGCCTGGGAAGGCACGGAAGAGGATCCCGCCAAGTGGTACTGGTTCGAAGGTAACTTCGAGTCCTATGAGGAGAACAAGGTCGAACGACTCGGTGAAGACGCTGCTCGTCCGCACCGCGTGACACACCGCCGCCTCACTCGCGACTGATCGAATTCTGTGAGCTGCGCCGACTGAGCGCAGCTCACAGAATTCTCATACATATGTTGATGCCCCGGTCGATGACCGGGGCATCAACATATTCATCTTGGTCTCAGCTTGCTGGCGGTGGCTGCCGACGGCGAGAGAACACACCGCCGATCCATTGCAGGAGCTTGAACAGATACCGCACGGCAAGGGTGCCGACAATTCCGATGATCATCGCTATGAGAGCAATCAGGGCAAGATTCATCTCCACGTTCTCGCGGAGGAACACCAGGGCGAGAATCGTGATGATGATGAAGAGTGCGACATTGACCAAGCGAGAGAGAATCTTTCCGAGAATCTCTATCATCGCGATATCTTTGCTCACTGCTGTGCCTTCACACGGACCATGCCCTCTTGAGCCACCGTTGCCAACAGTTCACCGGTCTGGGCGAAGATGCGACCATAGCCGAGGCCCCGACCGCCCTGCGCCGCAGGAGACTCTTGGACGTAGAGCATCCACTCATCGACACGAACGCGACGATGCCACCACATCGCGTGGTCCAGGCTGGCCACCCGGAGACCGGGACTCGTCCAACTCAGACCCTGTCGACGCAGCACCGGTTCGAGCAGGTTGAAGTCGCTGGCATAGGCCAATGCGGCGGCATTGAGGACCGGATCGTCGCCGAACAGCGAGCTGGCGCGGAACCACACGTGCTGCTGATCTCGTTGCCGATCATCGGTAGATGTGAGGTACAGGGATGCCTCGACCGGACGGATCTCGAATGGACGCTTATTCAGCCATTCGGTCACTTGGGGTGTGTCCTGACCCGCCAGAATGTCGCGCAGCTCGGGGCAATCCTGCGGGCCAGGCAGCCCGGTGGGCATGGTCTCTGCATGTTCCAGCCCCTCCTGTTCGACCTGGAAGGAGGCGATCAGCGACAGGATCGGGGCGTCCTTCTGGTACGCGTGCACGCGCCGAGCAGAGAAAGATCGCCCGTCACGCAGTCGTTCGACACCGAATTCGATCGGTTCGCTGACATCCCCGGCGCGCAGAAAGTAGCCGTGAAGCGAGTGGATGAGACGATCCTCCGGCAGGGTCGCGGCAGCGGCCACCACGGATTGCGCGACGACCTGACCGCCGTAGACACGCCCATCCGGTTTGTATTGGTTCTGCCCCACGAAGTAGTCGCTCTCCCGCGACGCCGAGGTGAAGCTCAGACTTTCGAGTTCGAGCACTTTGCGTAACGTGTCGACGTTCGCCTCGGCCGTCGTGGGTTCTGCATCGCTCATAAGGGCCTCCAGCCTGCGACAATGATTCTCGTCCGTTCGTTCACGATCCTATCGTGGCCGCCACCTCAGCGGTGAAGGTGGCATGATGGGACGTATGCACAACGGCACCACGAATCCCCATCTGAACGAATTCACACGAGTCCTGCTGGAACTGAGATGGGGGGACATGGATGCCTATGGCCACGTCAACAATGTCACCCAGCTGCGCCTGCTCGAAGAGGCTCGCGTCCGCGCTTTAGGCTCTCCGACACACAGCACCGATGCGCCCACGACCCCCGGTCAATCGGGCATTGCCGAGACAGTCTCGGGGATCATAATTCCCTCGATCTTCGCCGAGGCGTCGGAGACTACCGAGCTGCTCGTCGCCTCACACGCGATCGAATATCGCCGTCCCATTCCCTACCGTGCAGGTCCGATCGCCATCGATCTTGTCATCAGCGAGGTCAAACCAGCGTCTGTGACGATCGGTTACAGCATCGCCGAACCTGATGGGTCGGTCGGCTATACGCTGGCCGAGACGGTCATCGTCTTCGTGGACAGGACGAGTTCCCGACCGCGTCGGTTGAACCAGGAGGAGACAGCAGCAATGGAAGACGTCATTCGACCTGCAGTACCGATGCGGGGGCGCAAGCGATGACCGAACTCGAAATCGCCGATCCTCTGGCGATGAAGGACCTGGCCGCGTTCACCTCCTTGGCTCACCGGCTCGACCCAGATGGGGCAATGCGACTGCATGTGTCATCGACCGTGCTCGTCGTCACCGTTGCACCCCTGTATCCGCACGGGATCGGAGACTCCACACCGCTGGTGCTCGCAATGCGTATGCTGCGCCTGAGCGGACCGGAGATGGATGGCCTCGACGAGGTTGTTCCCCTGGCCAACCTCAAGGACCGTTTCGCACGGGCCGAAAACGACACACGCCTGCCTGTGCCTCCGAACTCGGTGCTGGTGTCGTGGACCGGCATTGCCCCGCCGAAAGGACAGTGGGCGGTTCGCGACAGAATCTCCGGCGCTGAGATTCGATCCACCGCCGAGGCTGGAGTGAAAGAGATCAGCGACGGAGCTCCCGAAGGCGCGGGATCACATGCTGTGAAGGCGCTGCGTTCGCGTGTGTGGTCGAAGCCGATGTCAGCCAGTGGAGGCACCGAGCTGCCCGGGGGACTCGCATTCGCCGCGAATGCGCTGCGATTCGTACCCGATGCCGAGACCGCCCCGGCGGGAGAGTCGGAAGAATATGACGTATTCGAGACCTCCGGTTGGCTGCGGATCACGACACCGGGCGGTCATCTGCTGACCCGGGCGAAGTAGGCCCATCACAGGAAGCTCTGCACTGCTTTAGGAGCCATCGCAGCGAGCCTCGTGCTCAGAGACCCATGTACGGAAGGGCTCTGCTCAGACCGGGTTGCTGTTGGTGTTGACCATGGCTGTGGCCGCACGCTGGAAATAGTCCCAGAAGATCTCGTCGTAGAGCGGGGCAAGTGCCACATCGTCAAGGGCTGCGCGCATCGCGGCCAACCACCGGTCACGCGCATCGAAGTCGACAGGGAAGGGGAAGTGGCGCATCCGCAGGCGCGGGTGGCCCCGTTCCTCCTGGTAAGTCGTCGGCCCCCCGAAGTACTGTTCCAAGAACATTTGGAGGCGGTGCTTTGCTCCGGTGAGGTCGTGCCCCTCCGGGTACATGGCGATGAGCACCTCGTCTTGGTCGACATGGTCGTAGAAGACATCGACGAGACGGGTGAAGGTGGGATGACCTCCGACCGCTTCGAAAATGGTCTCGTTTGATGTCTGAGTCATGGTCAGTTCTCTCCGTCTGCTGCGTTGGTGCCGGATTCATCAGCGGTCGCCCGGATCTCGTCATCGCTGGGCAGTGGCGAGGGGCCGGTGTCGGTGTTCCGCCGTGTCATGTGGGTGGGTTGAGGCTCCTCGTCGGAGCTGGTCGTGGTCGTCGAGTCCGGTGAGTCGGCCTCTCGCGGAAGCGTCCTGAGGACGGTTTCCTGAATGATCGGGATGGTGATTCCGCGCCTGTCGAACTCATTGGTGAGTTCCGCCCGGAATGCACGCTCGACCATCCACTGCAGATTGGGCTTGGTCTTGATCATCGTTCTGATGACCCTGTACTCAGCCGAGAGCGACTGGACTCCGGCGATTTCTGGGACTTCGAGCATCGCGGAGGCGACCTCGGTGTCCTTGGCCATTTCAGCAGTGACTGTCTGCGTGATCTCACGGTAGGTGTCCATCGAGGTGGAGTAGTTGACGGGGATCTCGAGCACGGCACGTGCCCAGCCCTGTGACAGGTTCCCGACTCGCATGATCTCACCGTTGCGCACATGCCACAGGGTGCCGGTGAGGTCGCGCACCGCCGTCTTGCGCAGGCCGAAGTCCTCAACTTCGCCGACTGCTTCCCCGAGGTCGACTGTGTCGCCGATGCCGTACTGATCCTCGATGACCATGAAGAATCCCGAGAGATAGTCCCTGACGAGCTCCTGCGCGCCGAAGGCCAATGCCACACCGACAACACCTGCCGAGGCCAGAATGGGTGCGATGTTGAAGTTCAACTGGTCGAGGACCATGAGGATCGCGACGGCGCTGATGAGGATCGTCGCCACCGATGAGAGCATCCGACCGACAGTCTTCGCGCGCTGAGCACGGCGTTCGCGGATTGTCGCCGGGTCGATGCCCGTCCGCTGCGATTCCATGACCGTCGCCGAGAACTTGCCGCTCTCCGCCGCCTTCTGACTGCCGACGGTGCCTTTGGCCACAGCAGTGGAGAAGCGTCGGATGAAGTACCTCATCACCATGTTGAGCACGATGGCGATGATGATGATGATGAGGATCCTCAACGGTGCGTCGAGGAGAAAGTCCCAGTCGATCTTTGGTGCGGACAGCAGGTCGGTCTTCAATGCATCGAAAGTCATGATGCCACGAGCCTAACGACCGAAGGTCAATGCGGCCTTGGAACCGCTGGACACTTCCTGAGCGCTCAGGCCCCGCTGAGCATCGGCGAGATTCTCACGCATCAGGCGCACGAGTCCCTTGGGCGCGGCGGGATGATCGGCCAGCCAGCCCTTGGTGGCCTTGACCGTGTGCTCGTTGACCGGGGGATACAGCCGCAGCGTCATGGTCTGTGCCATCTCCAGGGTGCGTGTCTCCCACCATCCCGATACACGTTGGAAGTACTCTGTGGAGAAATCACGCAAGGGCGCCTGTGAGGCCAAGATCTCACCCGATTCGGTCTGCAGGCCAGAGGCGAATCCCAGAGCCAGAGCAGCCAGTTCCGAATTCGGAAGCTCGGCCTCATCGAGGATGCGAGTGAACGCCTCCGACTTCGCCGCTGAGGTGGGCCGGGCGCTGCGAGCAGTCGCCGCCTGGCGTGCTCCGGTGGCCGAAGGATCGGTCTTGGTCATGGCAGTGATCACGGAGTCGTCGATCGCATCGTGTGCCGCAAGAGCGATGATGATCTCCCAGGTGAGATCGGTGTCGATCGTGATCCCGTGGACCAAGTCCCCGGTCGCGTCCAACCAGGACTGGAGCTGTGCGATCTGTTCCTGGGTCGTCGCGTGTTTGATGAAGCCGCGAAGGAACTGAAACGCCTGATCGGTGCCCCCAGGCACCGACTCGAGCAGTTCTGCGAATCGTTTGGCGACAGCGGTATGTGCCTCCGTTCGTGCCTGTGGAGGCAGGTAGGACCCGACTGCGGTCTCGAGCTGACGCATCTGAGTGAGCAGCCCTGAGGAGTGCGTGATCGCAGCGCAGTTGTCGAGGACTGTGGCGATGTAGTCCTGTGCCGGGCGCTGCCCGTCGCGGACGGTGTCCCAGAGTGTGCCGAGGATGAGCAGCTGAGTCAGAGAATCGTCGAAGTCGCCCAGCCGGGCTGCTGCGACGTCCATGCTCTCACGATCGAAGCGCACCTTCGCATACGTCAGGTCCTCGTCGTTGACGATGATCACGTCGGGCTTGGGCAGTCCACGGGCCTCGTCGAGTGTCGTCGCCTTGGCATCGATGTCGAGTGGGAAGCTGCGCGTGCGGACAAGACGGCCCTGGTCGTTGTCGGAATAGAACCCGATGGCCAGGCGGTGAGGCCGCAGCGATGGTACCGGCTGTCCCTCGATGATCCACGGTTTCTGGGTCACACGAAGCTCGGAGACTACCTCGGCGCCGTTGTCGGTCTCGGTGTCGAGTTCGGCTTCGATGAGGTTGACGCCGGACTCTTCGAGCCACAGCTTCGACCAGGAGGCCAGGTCCCGACCGCTCGTCGCCTCGAGTTCGTCGAGGAGATCGGGCAGTTCTGTGTTCGACCATGCGTGCTGGTCGAAATAGCGTCTGAGACCGGCGAAGAATTCTTCCCGACCGACCCATGCGACGAGTTGTTTGAGCACCGAGGCGCCCTTGGCATAGGTGATGCCGTCGAAGTTGACCTCGACATCGGCAAGGTCTTCGATGCTCGCGACGATCGGGTGCGTGCTCGGCAGCTGGTCCTGGCGGTAGGCCCACGACTTCTCGATCGTGGCGAAGGTCGTCCACGCATCCGTGTATTCGGTGGCCTCGGCGGTGGCCAGAGTGGACATGAATTCGGCGAAGGACTCATTGAGCCATAGATCGTTCCACCACTTCATGGTGACCAGATCCCCGAACCACATATGTGCCAGTTCGTGGAGCACCGTCACGGTGCGGCGTTCGACGAGGGCCTCGGTGGGCCTGGACCGGAAAACGTAGTTCTCCAAGATCGTCACGGCACCGGCGTTCTCCATTGCACCGGCATTGAACTCGGGAACGAAGAGCTGATCGTACTTCTCGAACGGGTAGGACACTCCGAACTCGCGTTCGTAGAATTCGAAGCCGGCGCGGGTGATGCCGAAGAGGTTCTCTGCGTCGAGATGCTCGAAGAGGGAATCGCGGCAGTACAGCCCCAGAGGCACGGGTGAACCGTCAGAAGAGGTCAGTTCCGAATGCACACTGCGGTATGGGCCGGCTACGATCGCGGTGATGTAGGACGAGATCGGAGTCGTCGGCGCGAACTGCCACACGGCAGTGTCAGCGACCGGGGTTTCATCGAGTTCGGTGAAGACCTCGCTGGGATCGCCTGGAGACGGAGTGGGGGAGTTCGACACGACCGTCCAGCGGGATGGGGCGACGACGGTGAAGGAGAACGGGGCTTTGAGGTCCGGTTGTTCGAACACCGGGAAGACGCGCCTGGCGTCGGGGACTTCGAACTGTGAGTAGAGGTAGACCTCGTCGTCGATGGGATCGATGAACCGGTGCAGGCCCTCGCCGGTGTTCATGTAGGAGAAATGCGCATCGATGATGAGTTCGTTCTCTGCGGCGAGGCCAGGCAGAGTGATACGTGAGGGGGAGACGACCTCGGAGGTCTCGAGATCCAGTCCGTTGAGCCGGATGCGTTCGACGCTGGCCGTGATGGCATCGATGAAGGTCGTGGTCTCCGGCGCTGCGGTGAAGCGGATACGGGAGCGAACGCGGAAGCTTTCACCCACTCCTGTGAGAATCAGGGTGTTCTCGTAGCTCGAGACGTCGACGAGTGATGAACGTCTGCGAGCTTCCTCGCGGGTGAGGTTGTATTGGGGCACTTTGTGGTGACCTCCGCTTCGGGTCCGGGTGTACCTGGCCATTCTTTCATGGACGCATTCTTCTTCGGTGGCAAGGCTTGATAAATTGGCCTCGGAGATCGCGGGCGGTCCGCTGCTGCCCGCACCCAGCCTAATGAGGAGTGAAAATGAGCAGAGAGACACTTGACTTGTGGTTCGACACGGCCTGCCCTTGGGCCTGGATGACGTCGCGCTGGGGTCTGGAAGTCGCCAAGGTTCGTGATATCGATGTGAAGTTCCATGTCATGAGCCTGAACATCCTCAACCGGGACAATGACATCCCTGCCGACTATCGTGCGCTCATGGATCGTGCTCTGGCACCCATGCGCATCGTCACTGCTGCGGTAGCCGAACACGGCGAGGAGATCACGGAGCCTCTCTACACGGCGATCGGCACCCGCATCCATCCAGGTGGAGAGACAGACTTCGGCAAGGCCGTCGCCGAGGCGCTGGATGAGGTCGGTCTGCCGGCCGACCTGATGAAATACGGCGAACGTGATGACTATGATGCCGCGCTGCAGGAGTCGCACGATGAAGCGCTGGCACTCGTCGGCGACGATGTGGGCACGCCCATCTGCCGAGTCGCCGGCACTGCCTTCTTCGGCCCGGTCGTCACACCAGCACCCAAGGGGGAGGACGCAGGTCGTCTCTTCGACGGCGTTCTCGCGGTGGCCTCGACTCCAGGATTCTTCGAGCTCAAGCGCACACGCAACCAGGGACCGGTCTTCGACTGACCGGCATCATGAACGCCCGGTCCGCGGCTCTCGCAGCGGACCGCAACCCCACCCCACCACCACACGCACAGTCTTTCCCCGGCGCCAAGCCCGGGACATCTCGAAGGAGTGACCATATGAAGGTTCATCTCGGCACGGACCACGCAGGATTCGAATTCAAAGAGATTCTCAAGGCCCACCTCGGCGACTCGGGTTTCGAGGTCGTCGACCACGGCGCTCACGAATACGACGCACTCGATGACTATCCCGCCTTCTGCATCGCTGCGGCCCAGGCCGTCGTCGACGATCAGGCGGCGGGCCTCGAGGCACTCGGCGTCGTCATCGGCGGATCGGGCAATGGCGAGCAGATCGCTGCTAACAAGGTCAAAGGAGCCAGGACGGCTCTTGCGTGGAATACCGATATCGCCAAGCTCGCTCGTGAGCACAACAATGCCCAGATCGTCTCGGTCGGAGCCAGGCAGCACACAGAGGCTGAATCCATTGCCATCGTCGACGCGTTCTTGGCGGAACCGTTCTCCGGTGAAGAACGCCACGAGCGGCGGATTCGGATCATGGACGCCTACGAGGCTGAAGGCAACTCGGCGCTGTGAAGATCCGGGGAGCGGTGCTGCGGGAGATGAGGGCTGCCCGTCCCTATGCGACGACTGAGCCGATCTCGATCGAGGAACTCGAGCTTGATGGGCCTGGGCCCGGTGAGGTGCTCATCCGACTGAGCGCTGCCGGCGTCTGCCATTCTGACCTGTCCGTCGTCGACGGCAACCGCCCGCGACCCCTGCCGATGCTTCTTGGCCACGAAGGGGCAGGCATCGTCGAAGAGCTCGGTGAAGGCGTCACCGACCTCGAGATCGGTGATCAGGTCGTGACCGTCTTTCTGCCCCGCTGCGGTGAGTGTGCGAACTGTCGCACCGACGGCAAGCTCCCGTGCACACCGGGCAGTGCGACGAATGGTGCCGGCACACTCCCCTTCGACGGACACAAGGTCCGACTCCACGATGATTCGGGCGCCGAGGTGCTCCATCATCTCGGTGCATCGGTCTTCGCCTCCCACGCCGTGCTCAACCGCGCCTCCGTCGTTCCGGTCGACTCCGATGTTCCTGCCTCGGTCGCGGCAGTGCTCGGCTGCGCGGTGCTCACCGGCGGCGGAGCGGTCCTCAACGCGGGATCCCCTGGACCTGAGGACGAGATCATGATCGTCGGTTTGGGCGGGGTCGGCATGGCCGCTCTGATCACGGCGCTGTCGATTGAGACCGCGGGTGTGATCGGTGTCGATGCGAACCCGGACAAACTGGTCCGGACCAAGGAGCTGGGCGCGGTCGAGGTGTACACGCCTGAGCAGCTGGGGGAGCGGAGGGCGCCAGTCGTCATCGAATGCGTCGGTCATGCCCGGGCTTTCGAGACCGCATTCTCGGCAACAGCGGTGGGAGGGAAGACCGTCACTGTGGGGCTGCCCGCTCCCGACGCGCAGTCCCACATCACCCCGGTCACGCTGACTGCCGAGGCACGCACCGTCATCGGCTCGTATCTGGGCTCTGCAGTGCCCAGTCGTGACATTCCCGTCTATGCGGAGCTGTGGCGTCAGGGCAAACTGCCGGTCGAAGAGTTGGTTTCGGACACGATCGGACTTGAGGACCTCAACGCGGCTTTCGACGCCCTGGCCGAGGGAACTGTTGTGCGGCAGGTCATCGACTTCCAACGCTGAAGCCGCTCATCACAGCTGCCTTCAGTCGTCGGTGCTGAGATCAGCGGGAATGTGCAGGATCCGGTCGTCGTCGGCGGCCGGATCCCCACGTCCATCGGTGTTGTTCGTCAGTAACCAGATCTCGCCTTCGGGTCCGGACACCACGTCACGCAGTCGACCGAACTCGCCCGCATAGGCCACCTCAGCCTCGGCGACATCTGAAAGGGGCACGGTCCGCAGCACCTGGCCGCGAAGATTGGCGATGAGCAGACGGTCGTCGCTGATGGCGATTCCACTCGGACTGGCTTCATCGGGCCGCCACTGCTGAACCGGGTCGATGAAGTCATCGTCACCGACGCCATCCTCTGAGATTCCTTCGACCTCCGGCCAGCCGTAGTTGCCACCGGGTTCGATGATGTTGAGCTCATCCCAGGTGTCCTGACCGAACTCGCTGGAATACATGGTGCCGTCGTCATCCCAAGCCAAGCCCTGCGGATTGCGGTGCCCATAGGAGTAGACGAGTGAGCCCGAGAAAGGGTTGTCCTCCGGCACCGTGCCATCGGGATTCATCCGCAGGATCGACCCTGAGAGCGAGCCGCGATCCTGTGCCGAGTTCCGATTCCCCGCGTCACCGACCGTGGCATAGAGCATTCCGTCCGGGCCGAAGGCCAGACGGCCGCCGTTGTGGAAACCGGCCTTCGCGATGCCCTCGACGATCGTCTTCGGTGAGCCGATCTCGACCCCATTCGAGCCGGACTTCAGGGGGAACCGTTGGATCCGGTTGTCCGAAGCGGACGTGAAGTAGGCATAGAGGCTGTCACCGCGGACGGCTAGGCCCAAAAGTCCGCCCTCACCGGAGGCCGCCACGTCAGCTACCGTTGCGACCTCTTTGGGCTGAGCCGGGCGTTCGTCGTCGATTTCGAGGATCCGAGCCGAGTCTCTTTCGCTGACCAATGCTGAGCCCTTGTAGAAGGCGAGCGACCACGGAGCCTGAAGATTCGTCGCCACCACCTCCGGGCCGGACGCAGACTTCCGTTTCGCGTCGGCCCCGCCCACAGCCGGTGACGTGGGCGGCGATGAGCTGACCGAGGGTGCAGATGGTGGATCGGGACTGCAGCCAGCCAGAGCCAGACCCAAAATGAGAACAGCAGCGCGGCTGCGCTGACGGGTCCTCGACGCAGATGTACTCGCATCTGGGTCCGCGCGCTGGACGCCCGGGAGCAGTGGGAACGAGCTCAGGAAACGGCTGTCGTGGTCTCGGATCGACATGGTCGGCGTACCTTTCGGCCTCGGCAGTCTGCGACTCTGCTCTCCCATTGTCTCCCACGAGAACCCACGGTGTCTCCCAGTCGGGTCCGGGACGTGAAAACGAAGAAAGCCGCCCGGACATTGAGTCCGAGCGGCTTCACTATCGTCGGGATGACAGGATTTGAACCTGCGACCCTCTGTTCCCAAAACAGATGCGCTACCAAGCTGCGCCACATCCCGCGACGAAGACAATCTAACCACAGACAGGGGCCCGGATGCACATCGATTCGGCTTGCCGGCACGAATGGGATGCAGCTCACAGACGCCGGTCGCAGCCGCGTCGGGCAGTGTGACCCAGCTCATCTTCGATCGATTTGGCGGCCAGCGCGGAAGTCGACTATAGTCGTTAACGCAACACGGGGATGTAGCTCAATGGTAGAGCCTCAGTCTTCCAAACTGATGGTGCGGGTTCGATTCCCGTCATCCCCTCCGCTTACCGGTCGGACCATGTGGTCCGACCGGTTTTTTGGTTTTGCGCATACTCCTTTGGCGTGGCTGGCTTGGGGGATTCGCTCCGTAGCGGTGTGCCATCGGGCGGAGGTAGAATTCGGTTGCGTCCGGATCTGTGCACCCGGGCTCGCGCACTGGCTCACTCTGGCCGAACAAGACTGCATGACACAGCACCGCATGACCGTGGCGGCACCCTTCACGCCCCGAAGGCGGCCCACGTCAGAAAGCCCGTTTACATGACATCCGACCCTCAGCGGCGTCGACGTTCACCGTCTCGGCCGAGTCGCCGCCAGCTCCTCACCGGTGCCCTGAGTGGTGCAGGCGTGCTCGGCGCCGGCTTCGTGACATCGTCAGGAACCGACATCCTCGCCGAGGTGGGTCGGAACGATCATCTTCGCTCAGTCACGGTTGCCTTCACATCGAGGACCACACGGGAGGGCATTGGGGCAGAAGCGGGGGTGGATCTGCAGCCAGACTCCCGTGTCATGGCAGGAATCGCCGATCCCGGTCCAGGGCAGCGGCAACAGGAATTCCTCGATCGGTGTTCGAGTTGGATGTCGCGACTGCCCGAACCGCGTCGCGCTCTGGCTACCTCGGCGCTGCTCGATCTCTGGGTTCTCACCGACTCACTGCCGGCGACTGTGGCCAGCTGGTCCCAGCCTTGGCGCTATATCTGGCCGCGGGACGCGGCGTTCGCTGCCGTCGCGCTGGCCCGAGTCGGTCTCATCGACCTGGCCTGGGATCATCTTCTTCATCTGCAGTCGCTGCAGTCCTCCGACGGGTCGTTTGCCGCCCGCTTCACCCCAGACTCGGGAGAAGCCCCGGACGAACGTCCCTCTCAGTTCGATGCGATCGGTCTCCTGCTCTGGGCTGTGAGCGAGGTCCATGCCTCGGCGAGCCGGGCTGAGGACTCCGCCGCAGGCTCGGTGGCCCTCGAGAGCATGGCCCCGATGCTGCGACGATGCTCGGCGCGTCTTCTCCACGTGACCGAACAGGGCACCGCGCTGCCTCCCGTGTCCTCTGACTACTGGGAAGTCAGCGAATCTCAAGTCACTCTGGGCATTGCCGGTCCCACTCTGCTGGGCCTGCAGGCATTGGTCGGTCTCGCCGAGCACACCGATGGGCTGTGGGCACACATCGATGGGGGAGTTGAGGCCCTCGGCGACAGCTGTGCGGCGTACGAGGCGACGTTCGCTCGCACATTCATCGCCAACGGGCTGCAACGCTACCCGACCTCGGGCGGACTCGATTCGGCGGTGGCGTATCTGCCTGCAGCCGGTGCGGGACTGGGGCTGGACGCATCGACGCTCGATCATGTGTGGGAGAGGCTGAGTCAACCCGGTGGTGGGATCAAGCCCGGCCATGGGTGGCTCTTCGACCAGACGAGCTGGACACCGTCAACGTCTCTCATGGGTCTGGGATTCGCTCGTATGGGAGCCAGCGTGCAGGCCGATGGGATACTCGACTGGCTGGGGGAGAACCGGACTCGGGCCGGCTCCTTTCCGGAGAAGGTCAGCGCAGAAGGTGCGGCACTGTCGGTGGCTCCTCTGTCGTGGACGGCATCCAATGTGATCATCAGCCTTGACGAGCTTCACCGCCGGTGATCCTGAACTCGGGTCGGAGCGTGTGCCCGACCCGAGGGCCGCGGGCGCAGGCGCAGCCGTCCAGCTGCGGCGGCACGGATTGCGCTCCTCGCGAACTCACGCCTGGCAGCGGCCCGCCTGTTTCGTGTTTTCTCCCAGGTTTCGCGTAATATGGGTGACTGCGTCTTGCGGACGTGCGCGATCTCATCGTGGACTTTCGCTCCCTCCCGGTCACCAGAAGACCGAATATGCATGACTGTCGAAATTGAAAGGTCGCACTGTGAAGAGCTCCGTCGAGCAACTCGACCCCACGCGGGTCAAGATCAGCGTGGATGTCCCATACGCCGAACTCAAGCCGAGCATCGACGAGGCATACAAGACCATCGGTGGCCAGGTGACCATCCCCGGCTTCCGCCAGGGCAAGGTGCCTGCTCGAATCATCGATCAGCGCGTTGGTCGACCTGCAGTGATCCAGGAGGCCGTCAACAACGGTCTTGACGGTTTCTACCGTGAAGCCGTCGAAGAGAACGATCTCAAGCCGCTGGGTCAGCCCGAGGTTGAGATCTCAGAGGTCCCTGGCCTCGACGGCACCGAAGACGGCGACCTGACCTTCACGGTCGAGGTCGACGTTCGCCCGGCGATCGAGCTGCCCGCCTACGACACCATCAGCGTCGAGGTCGACCCGATCGAGGTCACCGATGAAGACGTCGATGCCGAGCTCGAGCAGCTGCGTACCCGCTTCGGAACCCTGAGCTCCGTGGACCGTCCAGCAGCCAAGGACGACTTCGTGACCCTCGATCTGGTCGCCACCATCGACGGCGAAGAGATCGATACCGCTTCCGACATCTCCTACCAGGTTGGTGCTGGAACCATGCTCGACGGCATGGACGAAGCTCTCGACGGCCTCTCAGCAGAAGAGACCACGACCTTCGAGACTACTTTTGCAGGCGGAGAGCACGCCGGTGAAACCGGCACGGTCTCCATCACGCTCAGCGCCGTCAAGGTGCGCGAACTGCCGGAAGCCGACGATGACTTCGCTCAGCTGGCCAGCGAGTTCGACACGATCGACGAGCTGCGCACGGACCTGCGTGAGCAGGCTGCCAAGCAGAAGGAGACCGACCAGGGTGCTCAGGCACGCGACAAGGTTCTCGAATCACTCATTGAGACCCTCAACGTGCCGGTTCCCGAGAAGGTCGTCACCGACGAGGTCGAGCGCCACCTTGAGTCCGAGAGCCGTGTGGACGACGATGAGCACCGCAAGGAGGTCACCGAGGAGACCGAGCGCAACCTTCGCACTCAGTTCATCCTCGACGCGATCGCCGAGGCCGAAGAGGTCGAGGTGACACAGCCTGAGCTCATCGAGTACCTCATCTCAGCGTCGCAGCAGTACGGCATGAACCCGAACGAGTTCGCGCAGATGCTCGACAGCTCCGGGCAGGTCAACGCACTTGTCGGAGAGGTCTCGCGTCGCAAGGCCCTGGCCGCTGCCCTCGCCGGTGCCGTTGTCAAGGACACCGAAGGAAACGTCGTCGACATGGAAGAATTCACCACTCCTCCTGAGGAAGAAGCGCCTGAGGGTGCCGAGGATTCTGACGAGGCCGTCGTGGCCGAAGGCGACGACGCGAAGTGACTTCGCACCGCCTCGGCGGTGACTGAGCTTTCAACGGTGGGCACGGGAATTATTCCGTGCCCACCGTTTTTGCATAGTTCCACCAAGGCAGCGGGCCGATTGTGGCCCTTGAACGGCGCTTTGGTTCGCGGCCCAGGCGGCCGAATCCGATACACGATCACGCTGATGGCGAACACAGGCGCTTCGACGGACTAAAACGGACCATTGAGCAGTTAGAGTCCATATCAAAGCAACCAAAGACCAACAGGAGTGAAACGTGAGCGCACACGAAATGACAGCGCCCGTCGGCCTCGACGCCGGTGGGGCAATGGGTCTCGATGACCACATCTTCAACCGTCTGCTCAAAGAGCGCATCATCTGGCTCGGCTCGGAGGTGCGTGACTCCAACGCCAACGCGATCTGTGCACAGATGATGCTGCTGGCGGCAGAAGATCCCGATGCGGACATCTCGCTCTACATCAACTCCCCAGGTGGTTCGGTCACCGCGGGAATGGCGATCTATGACACCATGCAGTACATCAAACCCGATGTGTCCACCGTGGCCATGGGAATGGCTGCGTCCATGGGACAGTTCCTGCTGTCCTCGGGTGCACCCGGCAAACGCTACGCCACGCCCCACGCCCGCATTCTCATGCACCAGCCGCTGGGCGGCATCGGCGGCACCGCCACCGACATCAAGATCCAGGCCGAGCTCATCCTGCACATGAAGAAGCAGATGGCAGAGCTGACTGCCGAGCAGACCGGCAAGACCCTGGAGCAGATCCTCAAGGACAACGACCGCGACCACTGGTTCACCGCCGAAGAAGCACTCGAATACGGCTTCATCGACAAGATGGTGACCCGTTCGTCCGACGTCACCGACAACTGAGTGGGAGTCAAGGAAGAATGAATTCAATGAACTTTATGCCTGGGTCCACCGCTGGCAATATGCCGCAGTCCCGTTATGTCATGCCCCAGTTCGAAGAGCGGACTCCATACGGCTTCAAACGCCAGGATCCCTACACGAAACTCTTCGATGATCGTGTCATCTTCCTGGGTGTCCAGGTCGACGACACCAGCGCCGACGATGTGATGGCTCAGCTGCTGGTCCTCGAATCGCAGGATCCGGACCGTGACATCACCCTCTACATCAACTCGCCGGGCGGCTCGTTCACTGCGATGACGGCCATCTACGACACGATGCAGTACATCAAGCCGGAGATCCAGACCGTGTGCCTCGGTCAGGCAGCCTCAGCTGCCGCGGTGCTCCTCGCCGCCGGCACCCCCGGCAAGCGTCTGGCTCTGCCCAACGCTCGCGTCCTCATCCACCAGCCCGCCATGGAGGGCCAGGGACAGGGACAGGCCTCGGATATCGAAATCCAGGCTGCAGAGGTATTCCGGATGCGTCAGTGGCTCGAGACGACCCTGTCCGACCACTCGAACAAGTCCCCGGAGCAGGTCTCGAACGATATCGAACGTGACCTCTTCCTCACCGCCGAACAGGCTAAGGACTACGGACTCGTCGATCAGGTGCTGACCTCGCGCAAGGCAGTCTGAGACATACGAGCATCTTTGGGCCCGGACAGGCAGCGGCTGTCCGGGCCCAAAGCGGTCTGTGGTGCCAAGTTGCCACAGGGTGCGGCGCCGAGTAGTTTGGGCCTTCTCGACAGTTTGGGTGGGTCCGGCTTCTCCGACACACCGAATGACGGTTCTGGCCGTTCATGTCAGTCCCGTATGGGAAGCTATTGAGGTACAGGAAACACGGGCGGTAGAGTTGGGGCTAGGTGCCCCGGCGGAAGGTTGTGACAGTGGCTCGCAGTGCGGACGGAGCAGACCTGCTCAAATGTAATTTCTGTGGGAAATCGCAGAAACAGGTTCGGAAGCTCATCGCCGGACCTGGCGTCTACATTTGCGATGAATGCATCGGGCTGTGCAACGAGATCATCGAAGAAGAACTCAGCGAAGGCACCGCAGAGCACACTGAGATCGAACTGCCCAAGCCTCGCGAGATCTTCGACTTTCTGCAGGAATACGTGGTTGGCCAGGAGCCCGCGAAGAAGGCTCTGTCCGTTGCCGTCTACAACCATTACAAGCGCATCCGGTCACTGCAGGGTGCCGAAGACACGAAGACCCTGGGCTCAGACGACACCGAAGTCGAAATCGCGAAGTCCAACATACTTCTTGTCGGCCCTACCGGCTCCGGCAAGACCTACCTGGCGCAGTCGCTGGCCAAGCGGCTCGACGTGCCGTTCGCCGTGGCAGACGCGACCGCACTGACCGAAGCCGGCTATGTCGGCGAAGACGTCGAGAACATTCTGCTCAAACTCATCCAGGCCGCGGATTTCGATATCCAGAAAGCCGAACACGGCATCATCTACATCGACGAGATCGACAAGATCGCCCGTAAGTCGGAGAACCCCTCGATCACCCGCGATGTCTCCGGTGAAGGCGTTCAGCAGGCGCTGTTGAAGATCCTCGAGGGCACCCAGGCCTCCGTTCCGCCACAGGGCGGGCGCAAACATCCCCACCAGGACTTCCTCCAGATCGACACCACGAATGTGCTGTTCATCGTTGCCGGTGCCTTCGCAGGCATGGAAGAGATCGTCGCCGGGCGCAAGGGCAAGCACGGCATCGGGTTCGGGGCACTCCTGCAGTCGAAGAACGACGAAGAGGACCTCTACGCCGACATCCTGCCCGAAGATCTGCTCAAATTCGGCCTCATTCCCGAATTCATCGGACGTCTGCCTGTACTGGCCACTGTTTCCACACTTGACCGTGCAGCCCTGATCTCGATCCTCACAGAGCCCAAGAATGCTCTGGTCAAGCAGTACCAGCGCATGTTCGAGTTCGACAATGTCGAACTCCGCTTCGAAACCGACGCACTCGAAGCCATCTCCGACCTCGCCCTTCTGCGAGGAACCGGAGCACGCGGCCTGCGGTCCATCCTCGAAGAGGTCCTGCAGCCGGTGATGTTCGATGTTCCGTCCCGCGAGGACATCGCCGAGGTGGTCGTGACCAGAGAGGTCGTGGACAAGAATGTCGCCCCCACACTGGTTCCTCGCGAGCAGCCTCGGACATCCAAGAAATCAGCCTGACATCTCTCGCTAGATGCGGCTGTTCGCTGATACCAGGCCCTTAAAGTACGACAACTACCGCCGCCTCTGGGTGGCCAATATCGTCACTGTCATCGGCGCTCAGATGACAGTCGTCGCCATTCCTGCACAGATCTATCACATCACCGGATCATCCGGGTACGTCGGCCTCAGCGGCGTATTCGGACTGGTTCCACTCATCGTTTTCGGACTGTGGGGCGGTTCACTTGCCGATGTCATCGATCGACGCAAACTGCTCATCGTCTCCACCGCAGGACTGATCATCGCCAGCTCTCTGCTGGCATTGCTCGCGCTGATGCAGGTCGAGAACGTCTGGCTGCTGCTGAGCGTATTCTCTGTGCAGCAGGCCTTCTTCGGACTCAACCAGCCTGCAAAGGGTGCGCTTCTGCCCACCATCGTTCCTTTGGAGCTCCTGCCGTCGGCCAATTCGCTCAATATGACCGTCATGACGCTGGGAGCTGTGGCAGGCCCGATCATCGGCGGGGCGCTGATCCCGGTCGTGGGCTACCAGATGCTCTACCTCCTCGATGCCCTGTTCCTGGCCACCACCCTCTACGCGGTGATGCGTCTGCCGGCTCTGGTGCCGAAGAAGCAGCCCGACACTCGCTCCGGCTTCAAAGGAGTCATTGACGGTTTCCGTTACCTGGGAACGAACACCGTCGTCATGGTCTCCCTGCTGGTCGACGTCATCGCCATGGTCTTCGGAATGCCCAGAGCACTGTTCCCGCAGATTGCGACAGAGACCTTCGGCGGTCCACCCGCCGGCGGTATCGTCTTCTCGCTGCTCTTCGCCTCCCTGGCGGCAGGCAGCGCTCTTGCCGGTATCTTCTCCGGTTGGGTCTCCCGTGTCGAACGTCAGGGCCTGGCAGTGATCACAGCGATCCTCGTCTGGGGCCTCGCCATGTCTGTGTTCGGACTGTCCCTCGAATTCGCCTCGAACTTCTGGACGGCGGCCCTTATCGTCGCACTGCTCGGTCTGGCCATCGGCGGCGGTGCCGACATCATCTCCTCCGCTTTCCGCTCCACGATGCTGCAGGAGGCCGCCAGTGATGACATGCGCGGACGTATGCAGGGTGTTTTCATCGTCGTCGTCGCTGGTGGGCCCCGCATTGCCGATGTCCTCCACGGCAGTGTCGCCGAGGTGACGAACACAACCATCGCGACCTCCGGAGGCGGGCTCATCGTGATCGTGCTCGTCATTGTCTGTGCACTGATATTCCCGACCTTTCGACGCTACCGCGTCAAGCGCGGAGGAGCGCATCACTCACGGACGTCCCTGTCCTGACGAGCCCGCCGATACAGCGACCCCGAGGTTTCCCGGTGCATCACCGGGAGACCTCGGGGTCGTAATAGTTGCTGTCCGCAGTTCCCCGCCGTTCCAGGGCGCCTCGGGCTTGGTCTGACTAGGCCTGTGCCGTGTACACGGCGTTCTCAGCAGGCTGGACGACGACGAAGCCGGGACCGTGGAAGGCAAGCTGAACCGATTCACCCGAACCACGGCCGAAGAACGTCCCGACGCTGACATCGGTCTTGATCTGCGGGGCCAAAGACGAGGACCAGCACACCGCAGCCTGCGGATCGACGAAGGTCGGCTGCTGTGAGCAGTCGAGGACCATCGGCTCGCCCTTACAGCAGATGGCGGCCGTACCCACACCGTTGAGCTCGAGGTTGAACAGTCCCGAACCGCTGGCCATGGCACCGATTCCGCCCTTGATTCTCTTGATCTCCCAGTTGAGAGCATCGTCGAAGGCCAGCAGATTCGAGGTGTTGACGGTCAACGCATCCTGCTGACCTTCGAGGGCCATCATGAAGATGTTCGAGGCCTCACGAGCGAAGAAGACTTCGCCATGGCCTTCGACCTTCATCACATTCCCACCCTCGCCGGTGGCGGCCTTCTTCATGAACTGACCCACTGACTTCGAACCCTGGTGAGTGAAGCGGACATCGCCCTGATAGGCGACCATGGCCCCCTTCGTCGCGATCATGGGGGCGTTGGGGTTGATCACGGTGCGCAGCATCTTGTTCGACTGCAGAGTCCAGCGCTCCTGGTTCTGAATCTCCGCATTCCGCTTCGAAAAGAGTTCGCTTCTCATTGTGCAAGGGCCTTTCGTCCATGAAGAAGATCTTGAGTACTTCAGCTGTCGAGTCCATCGTATGCGTCCGAACCCGCAGATGCCTGGAAGTTCCTGTTCTGATCTTGGAACAAGCGCGCAGGATCAGTCCTGTTCGATGAAGTCGATCGCGGCCACCGTGATCTCCTCACCCTTCTCCTCCGTGACGAGCTCCTGGATACGTCCGGCAGCCTTCAGATCGCCCTCGGCGCTGCCGATTGCGGAGACTATTGCTGCCGGGGCTTGGATGGTCAGGCTGCGCACCTGCGTCTTCTGAGAGACCTTTGCCTCAGTCTTCGTTCGCCGAATCTCGGTGAGCACCGAGGCGACAGACACGAGCAGATCTGGATCCACGGACGAATCAGGCTGTGTCAGGCGCTCGTCTCCGGGCCACGGTGACCTGTGCACGGAGCCGGTCCGCCACCAGGACCACACCTCTTCGGTCACGAAGGGCATGAACGGGGCGAACAGACGAAGCAGGACATCGAGCGCAGTCGCGAGGGTGACGTGGGCAGAGCGCTGATCGTCGTCGCCGGTGGCACCGTATGACCGGTCTTTGACAAGCTCGACGTAGTCATCGGTGAACTCCCAGAAGAAGCTCTCCGCGGCACGTAGCGCGTGCGCATAGTCGTAGGCGGCCATGTGCGTCGAAGCGGTATCGACCACCTCGGCGAGTTTCTTCAGCAGCGCCCGATCGAGATCGTGGGTCACCGAATCGAGCTGACCGACGAGACCGGAGTGCACGCCCTGCGCGAGTGCGAACTTCGAAGCATTGAGCAGCTTCATGGCCAGTCGGCGCCCGATCTGCATCTGTGTCACGTCATAGGCGGTGTCGGCACCGAGTTTGGCACTGGCAGCCCAGTAGCGGACGGCGTCCGGGCCAAATCCCGGCTTCGTCTCGGCGAGGATGTCGGTGGGGACAACGACGTTGCCCTTCGACTTCGACATCTTCTTGCGGTCGGGATCGAGGATCCATCCGGACAAGCCAGCATGCTTCCACGGCGCGGCGTCGTTGAGCGAGTTCGCGCGGACCACTGTGGAGAACAGCCAGGTGCGGATGATGTCGTGGCCCTGGGGCCGCAGATCGAAGGGGAAGACCTTGGAGAAGAAGTCGTCATCTCGGCTCCAGCCGCCCAGCAGCTGCGGGGTCAATGACGACGTCGCCCAGGTGTCGAGCACGTCCGGGTCGGCGGTGAACCCGTTGGGCACATCTCGTTGGTCGGCCGTGAATCCGGCGGGCACCTCGGCGATGGGATCGACGGGAAGGGACTGGGGGACGATCGGATCCGTGTAGTCAGGTTCTCCATCTGAATCCAAGCGATACCACAGTGGGATCGGCACACCGAAGTAGCGCTGACGCGAAACGAGCCAGTCACCGTTGAGATTCTCCACCCAGTTCTCATACCGGGAGCGCATGAACGTCGGATGCCACTGGATCTCGCGTCCGCGTGCAATGAGGGCGTCGCGAAGTTCTGCCGAGCGACCGCCGTTGCGGATGTACCACTGCCGAGAGGCCACGACCTCGAGGGGCTTGTCGCCCTTTTCGTAGAACGGCACCGGGTGAGTGATGGCTTCGACCTCACCGATGAGGTCACCAGACTCGGCGAGCATCTCAGCGATGTCCTTGCGAGCCGAGAAGGTCGTCTTCCCGGCCAGCTTCTCGTAATTGGCCACAGCGTCCGGTTTCGGCGACGCCGCGATCCACTCGGGGACCTCGAGGTTGAGTCGACCACCGCGGTTGATGACCGCACGCGTGGGCAGATCGAGTTCGCGCCACCAGGTGACGTCGGTGAGGTCGCCGAAGGTGCAGACCATGGCAATGCCCGTGCCCTTGTCCGACTTCGCGAGCTCATGGGCCCGGACCTCGACGCTGACGCCGAACAGCGGCGAGACGACTCTGGTGCCGAACGAGGCGGTGTAGCGCTCGTCTTCCGGATGAGCCACGAGTGCCACGACTGCGGGAATGAGCTCCGGGCGGGAGGTGAGGATGATGATCGGATCCGTCGAGGTGTCCGCGAGACCATCGGCCCTTTCGGGGTAGAAATTCACCTTATGGTAGGCGCCGTCCTTCTCACGATCTTCGAGCTCGGCCTGCGCGACAGCGGTGCCGAACGTGACGTCCCACATGGTGGGGGCGTCCTGCGAGTAGGCATGACCGTTGGCGAGATCGGTGAGGAAGGCCTTCTGGCTGACAGAGCGGGAGGTGTCGTCAATGGTCCGGTAGGTGTACTTCCAATCCACGGACAGGCCGGTGGACCGGAAGAGCTCCTCGAAGACGTGCTCGTCCTCAGCGGACAGCTTTTCGCAGAGCTCGATGAAGTTCTGGCGCGAGACCTTGACGAAGTCACGCGAGTTCTTCGCAGGCTTCTCCGGTGGCACGAAGTCAGGATCGTAACTCTGGGTGGGCTCGCAGGTGACCCCGTAATAGTTCTGGACGCGACGTTCCGTCGGCAGGCCGTTGTCGTCCCAGCCCAAGGGATAGAACACATTCTTTCCCTGCATGCGCTGATAGCGGGCGATGATGTCGGTCTGCGTATAGGAGAAGACGTGCCCGACGTGCAGGGAGCCCGAAGCTGTGGGCGGGGGAGTGTCGATCGAATAGACCTGCTCACGATCCGTATCGACGTCGAAGGCATAGACCCCGTTGTCGCTCCACGCGGCATCCCATTTGTCGCGAAGTCCCTCGAGAGCCGGCTTATCCGGCAGGTTCACTGACTCGTGCGTCGAGTCCGAAAAGGCAGGTGTGTTCATAGTTGTTGATTTTCTCACCCGGGCGCCCTGGGGCCAAACCGATGGCTGGGCATGAGCGCGCTTCAGCAGTTCGTGGCTGTGACACACACTGAACGCGGCGTGAGATGCAGCAGTCGGCGAAAATGAGATTATTGGACCATGGCGCCCTTGGACAGAATCGGATCAGAGAACCTGCCGCCCACCTCGACCGCGTGGATGAACCCTGCCCGTGCGATCGCGATCGTGGCAGTCGTGACCATCCATTCGCTGGGGACCGTCGTCGAAGAGAACTATGCGGGCATGGGCCCAGACTGGTGGGTAGCCAACGGGTTCGATTCCGCCGCCCGCTGGTCGGTTCCCGTCTTCATCATGATTTCCGGCGCACTCGCCCTTGACCCGGTGCGCGGGAACAAACCGCGAAAGTTCCTCAGCAAACGGGTCTGGAGAATCGGGATCCCGCTCGTGTTCTGGACAGCTGTCTACGTTGTCTTTCGTCGCTTCTATCTGCTCCCGAGCGACGACGGTTGGAACCCGGGAATTGCCATCCTCACCGGGTCCCCGTTCGTCCAGCTCTACTTCCTCTACGTTCTTGCGGGCCTGACGCTGCTGACGCCGTTCTTCCGCCTGCTCAGCGTCCACGGGTCCAGGCGGCTGCAATGGGGGACTGGGCTGATCTTCCTAGGCATCGGAATGCTCGACCAGTGGGCAAGCATCGTCTTCGACGTGGGCGAGGCCAATATCGCCACTCGGTTCCTGCCCATGGCCGGCTTCTACATCCTCGGCTGGGTCCTGCGGGATGTGGTGCTGTCCTCTCGTGGGGTTCTCCTGGCCTGGCTGGCCTTGGCAGGAGCGATTGCGATGACGATCGTATGGGCCGGGCTCGGCCCGGGGGAGAAACCATGGATCTTTCCCTACGAATACCTCTCACCTGGCGTCGTCATCGCGTCATTGGCGGCCTACCTCCTGCTCCACCACCATATGAATAACGGTTTCCGGCTCCTGCACTGGTTCTACCCGTACTCCTTCGGGGTATTCCTGCTCCACCCGCTGCTGCTCTACCCCGTGCGCAATGAGATGGGACTGCCCACGACCGTCCCCGGTGTCATTGTTCACGCGATCGTGATGCCGATCGTCTACACGATCATCTGTGCTGCCATCACCTGGTTGGCGGTCAAGATCCCCGGTGTCCGCGCCGTGTTCGGCGAAGGGGGTCCACGCAATCCGCATTCGAAGCCGAACCCGCGCACGCCGCGGGCAACGAAACACACGCAGGCTCCGAAGCCGGACACCGACCCCACGTCTGCCTAGAGGACGACATAGCGCACCTGGGCCGGCGCAGAACTCCGTAGACTGAAGACACAACCCCGGTGAACGGGGCGTCGCCCGACTCCGGCACGCACAGAAGCGGCTGGATCCAGAGGTTCACCGGGTATCAATGAGAAGGACGGAGAAGCACAGCGATGGACACACTCAGAGCAGTCGTCACGGGGGCGAGTTCGGGAATCGGCGCCGCAACGGTTCGCCAGCTGCGGGAGCAGGGCTGGGACGTCGTCGCGGTGGCCCGGCGGGAGGAGAAGCTGCGCGCACTGGCCGACGAGACCGGTGCCAGCTATATCGTGGCCGACCTCACCGATGACGATGCCGTTGCCTCACTCGCCGCCGAGGTGCTGGCAGGGGGACCAGTGCATTCGCTCGTTGCCAACGCCGGTGCAGCTTATGGCACCGACACGGTCGCTGAGGCCTCGGTCGACGGGTGGCGGGACATGTTCGACGTCAACGTCCTCGGAGTCCTCCGCGTCGTCAAAGCGTTCCTGCCGGCACTGACAGATTCCGGGCGAGGAGACATCGTCGTCATGTCCTCGACTGCCGGGCATCAGGCCTATGAAGGCGGCGGCGGTTATGTCGCGGCGAAGCACGGGACACATTCGATCGCGGCGACGCTGCGGCTCGAGCTCGCCGGCGACCCCGTGCGGGTGATCGAAATCGCTCCCGGAATGGTCGCGACCGAAGAGTTCACTCTCAAGCGGGTCGGAGGCAGCCAGGACAAGGCCGACAAGGTCTACGAAGGGGTGGAGAATCCACTCACGGCAGAAGATGTCGCGGATGCCGTCGTCTACTCGCTGACGCGGCCACACCACTTCAACGTCGATCTGATGGTGATCAGACCGATCGCGCAGGCCGCGCAGCACAAAGTCGCACGCCACAAAGGACTCTGAACCCGGCGCCTGGCAGCTCAAGTGCGTCGACCGCTGCACCCCTTCGGGCGTGGAGTGGTCGACACCCACGGCCAAGGTATACGATTGAGGGTGCAGTGATCCGGCCATCACCGGGGAGCATCCGGAAGAACAGCGTACTCGTTCCTGATCGACAACATCGGCAGGGGAGGGGAGCGCCCAGTAGAACCGGGCGGTTGGACCCGTCATCACTCCGGCTATGAGCGATCCTCCGATCGACTGTCTCATCCGACAGTCGTTCACGGCGGATAAGCGAGGTGGTACCGCGGCAGACATGTCGTCCTCGTGACAGTGACCGCAGTGACTCAAAAGGACGCTCATGACGCAACCGTTGTATCCCAAGGTATCGACTTCGGCCTTCGGCCTCAGTGCCTCGCCGGACTTTCCCGCTATCGAAGACGCCGTGCTCTCCTACTGGAAACAGGACGACACATTCCAAGCCTCGATCGATCAGCGTGATTCTGGTGCGAACGGCTCGAACGAGTTCGTCTTCTACGACGGACCTCCCTTTGCCAACGGTCTGCCCCACTACGGGCACCTGCTGACGGGATACGTCAAGGACGTCGTTCCCCGTTTCCAGACGATGCGCGGGAAGAAGGTCGATCGCCGTTTCGGGTGGGATACCCACGGACTCCCCGCAGAGCTCGAAGCCGAGCGTCAGCTGGGCATCACGGACAAATCAGAGATCAGCGGAATGGGCTTGGCCGCCTTCAACGATGCCTGCCGCTCCTCCGTCCTGAAGTACACGAAGGAATGGGAAGAGTACGTCACCCGCCAGGGCCGGTGGGTTGACTTCGAGAACGACTACAAGACGCTCAATGTCGAATACATGGAAAGTGTGATCTGGGCGTTCAAGCAGCTGTGGGACAAGGGCCTCGTCTACGAGGGCTACCGTGTTCTGCCCTACTGCTGGAAGGACCAGACCCCGCTGTCGAATCACGAGCTGCGGATGGACGACGATGTCTACAAGTCGCGCCAGGATCCGGCCGTGACGGTCGGCTACAAGCTCAAGGATTCCGACGAGTGGGTCCTCATCTGGACGACGACGCCGTGGACCGTTCCCTCCAACCAGGCAGTCGCGGTCAATCCGGAGATCCCGTTGGTCGCCGTTGTCGCAGGCGAGGACGGTGCACAGGAGCTGCAGGGCAAGACCCTGATCCTCGCCGAGGCCCGCCTCGGCGCCTATGCGCGCGAGCTGGGGGAGAACCCCGAGATGCTGCGCACCTTCTCCGGCAGTGAGCTTCTCGGTCGTGCGTACGAGCCTCCCTTCCCCTACTTCGAGAACCGTCAGGACGAGTTCGGCGAGCGAATGCACACCATCCTCGAAGCCGAATTCGTCACGACTGAGGAAGGCACGGGAATCGTCCACCAGTCGCCTGCCTTCGGTGAAGAGGACAAGGATCTCACGGACTCCTACGGCATCACCGCAGCCCGCCCTGTCGATGACGCTGGCTGCTTCGACTCCACCGTGGCCGACTACGCAGGCCAGCAGGTCTTCGAGGCCAACAAGGCGATCATCAAGGATCTGCGCAACTCCACCGGTCCGCTCACGGGCCGTTCGGCTCTGCTCATCCGTCACGAATCCTACGAACACTCCTACCCGCACTGCTGGCGCTGCCGCAATCCGCTGATCTACCGTGCGGTGTCCTCCTGGTTCGTTCGGGTGACCGAGTTCAAGGACCGTATGGTCGAGCTCAATGAGCAGATCAACTGGGTGCCCGACAACGTCAAGCACGGGCAGTTCGGCAAATGGCTCGAGAACGCTCGGGACTGGTCGATCTCACGCAACCGCTTCTGGGGTTCACCGATCCCGGTGTGGACTTCTGATGATCCCTCGTATCCACGCACTGATGTGTACGGCTCCCTGGCCGAGATCGAGGCCGACTTCGGTCGTCTGCCGGTCAATGACCAAGGAGAGGTCGACCTCCACCGCCCCTGGGTTGACGACCTGGTCCGACCCAACCCAGATGATCCGACCGGCCAGTCGATGATGCGCCGTATCCCTGAGATCTTCGACGTCTGGTTCGACTCGGGCTCCATGAGCTACGCCCAGGTTCACTATCCGTTCGAGAACTCGGAATGGTTCGACAACCATTTCCCTGCTGACTTCATCGTTGAGTACGTCGGTCAGACGCGCGGATGGTTCTATCTTCTGCACGTGCTCTCCACAGCCATCTTCGACCGCCCTGCGTTCACGAACTGCATCTCCCACGGCATCGTCTTGGGCTCCGACGGGCAGAAGATGTCGAAGTCCCTGCGCAACTACCCCGACGTCAACGAGGTCTTCGACCGAGACGGCTCCGATGCGATGCGCTGGTTCCTCATGGCCTCGTCCATCCTGCGCGGCGGCAACCTCGTCGTGACAGAGCAGGGCATCCGCGACGGAGTGCGCCAGGTCGTTCTCCCGCTGTGGAACACCTGGCAGTTCTTCGCCACCTATTCCAACACGGCAGACGGAGCCGACGGTGCCAAGTCCGGCTACCGGTCAGAATCCCGCTACGACTCAAGCCAGGTGCTTGATCGGTACCTGCTGGCGAAGACCCATGACCTGATCGCTGAGTTCGCCGAAGCCATGGAGGGCCTCGACATCTGGGCCGCCTGCGAACTGGTGCGCAGCTACCTCGATATGCTCACCAACTGGTATGTCCGCCGTTCCCGTCGTCGATTCTGGGACGGGACCGAGGACACTCACGAGTCCTTCGATGTCTTCTACACCTGCCTTGAGGCCTTCTGCCGGGTCGCAGCCCCGCTGCTGCCGTTCACCGTTGAAGAGATCTACCGCGGGCTCACCGGAGAACGGTCGGTGCACCTGGCCGACTATCCGGACGCCAGCCTGTTCCCCGCCGATGACGAACTCGTCTCCGCAATGGACCTGACCCGCGATATCTGCTCCACTGCCTCGTCCGTCCGCAAGGCCAACAGACTGCGGGTGCGCCTGCCGCTGGCCAAGCTCACCGTTGCCGACGACACCGACCTGGGCAGCGAGTTCACCGACATCATCTCCGATGAGCTCAACGTCCGCGAAGTCGAGGTCCTCGATGTCGCCGAGGCTGAAGCAGCAGGTTTCTCCCTGTCGCAGAACCTGGTGGTCAACGCCCGCGCCGCCGGACCTCGTCTGGGTAAGCAGGTGCAGCAGGTGATCAAGGCCTCGAAGACCGGAGATTGGTCTGTTGCCGACGACGGTACGGTCACCAGCGGCGGAATCGACCTGGTCGAGGGCGAGTACACTCTGGACTCCGTGGCGCAATCGGGCACGGAGGGGATGGAGCTGGCAGCGCTCGACTCCGGCTTCCTCGCGCTCGACACTCGTGTCACCCCCGAGCTCGAAGCCGAAGGCGTCGCCCGTGACGCGGTGCGCGCCATCCAGGGCATCCGGAAGCAGTTGGATCTGCACATCTCGGATCGAATCAGAGTCGTCATCGAGGCAGAGGCCGAACTGACCGCAGCACTGACCACCCACCGGGACCTCATCGCCGGCGAAACCCTGGCCACCTCGCTCGACTTCGCCGCAGTCGACGGTCACGAGCAGGTCTTCGCTCCCGAAGAGCTGCCGTCGGGAACACGCCTGTCCGTGAGCCGGGCATGAACGGGGGCGACAACGCCGAGCAGTCTGACTCCCAGCTCGTCCGGGTGTACGCGTCGCTGCTGGCGCGTGCAGGCGAGACCCAGATCGAGGTTCGTCTCGACGCGACCCGTCGGGCCTGTGAGCTCCTCGGCGACATTCATCAGGCGGCTCCGGTCATCACCGTGACCGGGACCAACGGCAAGACCTCGACCGCGCGGATGATCGACGCGATCGTCACCGCTCACGATCTGAGAGTGGGCCGTTTCACCAGTCCGCATCTGCATTCGGTGACTGAGCGGATCTCTGTCGACGGAGGCCCCGTGTCGGCTGAGACCTTTGTGCGCATCCACGACGAGGTCTCACCGGTGCTCGACCTCGTCGATGCTGAACTCCTCGCTGAGGGACGCGGTCGGCTGACATTCTTCGAGGCGCTGACGATCCTGGCCTTCGCGGTGTTCGCAGACGCCCCTGTCGATGTCGTCGTGACCGAGGTGGGCATGGGCGGTGAGTGGGATTCGACGAACGTTGCCGATGCCGAAGTATGTGTCTTCACGAAGATCGGCCTTGACCATCAGGCTTTCCTCGGCGACACCCTCACCGAGATCGCCACCACCAAAGCCGGAATCCTCAACCGCAGTATCGATCCGTCTCCGGCGCCCACCCCGGTGGCTGTCATCGGCACGCAGACCGAAGAAGCCCAGGACGCTCTGGACGCCGAGGTGGAGCGCCGGCAGATCCTTGCGCTGACAGAGGAACGCAGCTTCCGTCTCCTCGACCGCACCCGTGCGGTCGACGGGCAGCTCATCACCGTGCAGGGAATCCGTGATGTCTACACGGACATCTTCCTGCCGCTGCATGGGATTCATCAGGCGCACAATGCCGCCGTCGCGCTGGTCGCGGCGGAGGCCTTCCTGAGCGACGAGGACAAACCGCTGGTTCTCGACACTGTCGCAGAGGGCCTGTCACACGTGACGTCGCCCGGCCGCGCCGAACTTGTCCGGACAGGACCGGCCGTGGTCGTCGACGGGGCGCACAACCCCGACGCCGCTCATGTGCTGGCCGAGACCATCACCGAGGCCTTCGACTTCGACTACACCGTGATGGTTCTGGCGATGTTCGCTGACAAGGACGTCCTCGGCGTCCTCGAAGAACTCCACCGCAGCGCCGATGTGTTCGTCGTCAGTGAAGCGCTGGACTCCCGAGCACTGGGGGCCCACGAACTCGCCGAGGCTGCGCGTGAATGGGTGGATGAGGACTCTGTGCTCGAGACGCCGGACCTCAATGCCGCCCTGATGAAGGCCATCGACCTGGCAAACAGTTCCGGTGCGACGAGCCCGGGAATTGTCGTCACCGGTTCACTGCACACCGTCGCCGAGGCCCGCCAGCTGCTCGGAAAGGAGGACTGAGACCGTGAAGTCGAAGTTTCCCGTTCTCTGCGGATCGATCCTCATCTGTGAACTCTTCGTCGTCTACTTCGCGGTGCTCACCGCCTATGGGCTGGAGGTGAAGGCCGCGGGATCCCTGACGTTGGGTCAGCTCCTCCTCGGCGCTTCCGTGATTGCGGTACTGGCGATCGTGTCGGTCGTGCTGCTTCCACGCAAGATCGGCCAGAAACGACCGGGTGTAGCACTGGGATGGGTCGTCCAGGCCCTCCTGTTGGCCTCAGGGTTCCTCATCACCTCGATGTTCTTCGTCGCAGCCATCTTCATCGCCATGTGGGCGGTGTCGGTGTACTGGTCGGCGAGGATTGACAGGGAAGTGGCCGAACGAGCCTGAACCGCCTCGGCGATTGACAGGAATGAACCTCACGGCGGTTAAACTGTGACCGCCGATCACCGCACAAACGAAAAGGACCGGAATGGAACGCACTCTCATCCTCATCAAACCCGATGGTGTCGCCCGAGGACTCGTGGGCCAGATCCTCGCGCGGATCGAAGCCAAGGGCTACCGCATCGATGCCCTGTCGATGCGGACCGCGACAGCCGATGAACTCTCAGCCCATTACGCCGAGCACGAGGGCAAGCCCTTCTACCAGCCTCTCGTCGACTTCATGTCAGAAGGCCCGATCGTCTCGATCATCGCCTCCGGCCAGGGAGTCATCCCCGGCTTCCGCTCACTGGCAGGGGCCACGGATCCCACAGCAGCAGCCCCGGGCACGATTCGCGGCGATCTCGGTCGCGACTGGGGAGAAAAGGTTCAGAAGAACCTGGTGCACGGTTCCGACTCCGTCGAGTCGGCCGAACGCGAGATCGGAATCTGGTTCCCCGCCTGATTCCGCTCCACGCAGCAGCTGTGCGCACATAAACTCGGGCGCCCTGTCCAGATCCTCTCCAGAAGGAACTGTGACAGGGCGCCCGAGCAGTCTGCAGCATTGTCTGCTGAACTGCCCACTCAGACCAGGGCCGGTCAGAACAGGGTCGAGAAGTAATTCCAGAACTGGACGACGATGCAGGCGGCGATGACGAGCATCCACAGCACGAAGATTGCAACGTTCTCCTTGGCCAGGACCCTGGCGATCGGATTCTGCGCGATTCCGGCGCCGAAATTGCCCGCGAGGGCGTTGTGGGCGGTCACGGCGACGAACATGGGAATCGTCATCGTCCACACCACCATGCACCACGGGCAGCCGACGCCGATGACATAGATCGAGATATAGAACAGAAACATGACGAGAACGGTGCCAAGTGCCAGCCCGATGTTGAGTCCGACCATGACCCATCGTGGAATCTTGACTCCGGCGATGAGCAACACGCCGAGCAGCAGCGGGAATATGAAAGCACCGATTCCCAGGAGCTGATTGGGGAACCCGAACAGCTGACTTTCAGCCGCTTCCATGACCGAACCGCAGGAGAAGAACGGATTGAGATCACAGGAGAGCACCGCATTCGGGTCCTCCAACTTCTCGTACTTCTCGACAGCCAGGGCGAAGGACGCCAGGAACCCGACGACTGAGGCGACGATGAGGAAGATGCCCATGGTCATCGGCCGCAGCACCCAGGATCGGGTCTGCGGAACAAAGTCGATATCGTCATCAGGAAGCGTGTCTGCGGTATTCACACTCCAAGAATGCCTCCCCAGGCATCGAGCGGCAAACGCGGAGACATGCAGATGCTCGCAAGAGCTCAGTGACGAAGGCCACCTGAGATCCACATCAGCAGGAGTACTTCGGCCGAACTGTGACATAATGGTCTGACGGATACCTGCTCTCACACCGAGCAGGAGAAGTGCCTCCACCGAGTCGAGGGTACGACCTCGCAGGTCGACACCAAGAAGAGGCAGCACGGAAGGCCTACGCGCTGAGCGCGAGCTGGATGTGCCATCCACAAGTTTCGGTCCGATTTGGACCATGCAAGGATCCGAAGATCCGTGGGGTGTGGACGGAGCCTTCGGTCTGGGAGTAACAATGAATGACGCGTCAAACGACGGCAACGAAGCAACAGAGGGCATCCTCGCGGATCTCGCCAACCTGCAGCAGTCGGTGAACACAGCAGACTCCGCGCACGGCGATGTCGACGAGAGCATCAGGGAGAAACTCGACCACATTGCAGAAGCCGCAGAATCCCTGCGTCTTCCCGAGGCTGATGAGGACGAGGACGACAGTAAGGATGTCGTTCCTGAACCGAAACGCGGCGCACCGAAGAAGGCACGTGACGCCGTGGCGAACAGAGGTCTGGTGTTCGAGCAGTTCGTTCGCGATTCCACCGAGGACTCTGCAGGCTCACACGCCTCTGCGAACTCCGGACAGGGGAGTGAGCCGGACAACCATTCTGACGCCGACAACGATTCGAACGACACCGCTGCGGATCCCGAGTCGCCGGCACCGACGCCGACATTCGATCCTCGCAATCCCTTCGCCGCGCCGACAGCCGAGCCCACTCCCGCGCCGACACCACGCAGCGCTCCTGCCGTGCCTCACGATGGCGGCCTGATCTTCCAGGTGCCCAAGGCCGAACTGGCTCAGCCCGTTCAGGTGGAGGACACCGGCGACGACTCCGATGACGCCGACGATGACTATGACGACTCGGACTACTCCGACTCTTCGGACAACGCCAGTCGTGCGAAGAATGACGACTCCGACGACAACGATTCAAATGATGCCGGCGGCCGTCGCCGGCGTCGCGGTGGCCGTGGCCGCCGCTCCCGGGGACGCGATGACAATAGCAGCGGCTCCGACACCGAGGGCTCTGCAAGAGGCTCAGACGACGACTCTTCCGACGACGACTCCGCCTCCGGTGCGAAGAACAATGAGTCGCGGTCAGGCAGCCGTTCGGACAACAAGGGCCAGCAGGCAGACTCGAACAAGGCTGCGGAGTCGAAACCCTCCGGGGACCAGTCCGACGGACAGCCCGCGGAGAAGTCCAATGACACCTCCGATGACGATCAGGATGATGACGACAACGGTTCGCGCCGCCGCCGTCGTCGTCGCTCGCGCACACGCAGCACCGACAACGATGAGGTCACCTCGCTGAAGGGCTCCACCCGCCTGGAAGCCAAACGTCAGCGCCGCAAGGAAGGCCGCGAGGCCGGCCGCCGTCGCCCCGTCATCACCGAGGCTGAGTTCCTTGCCCGTCGGGAATCGGTCGACCGGACGATGCTGGTGCGCGAAAGCGGCGAGCAGACCCAGTTGGTCGTCGTCGAGGACGGGATCACCGTCGAGCACTATCTCAAGGAGAACCGCCAGCAGTCCTCGCTGATCGGCAACGTCTACCTGGGCAAGGTCCAAAACGTTCTGCCGAGCATGGAAGCCGCATTCATCGACATCGGCAAGGGCCGCAACGCGGTCCTCTACGCAGGCGAGGTCAACTGGGACGCTCTGGGCATGGACGGCAAAGCCCGTCGCATCGAGGTTGCTCTCAGCCCCGGTGACGCGGTCCTCGTTCAGGTCACCAAAGACCCAATCGGCCACAAAGGTGCCCGCCTGACCAGTCAGATCTCCTTGCCCGGTCGTTTCCTCGTCTACGTTCCCGGGAACTCGATGACCGGCATCTCGCGGAAGCTGCCCGATGTCGAGCGCAATCGCCTCAAGAAGCTGCTCAAGGAACTCGTCGGTGACTCGAACGGAGTCATCGTGCGCACTGCAGCCGAAGGAGCCAGCGACAAGGAGCTCAGCACAGACGTCGAGCGACTGGCCAAGCGGTGGGAGACCATCGAGAAGAAGTCGAAGTCGACGAAGGTGCTCGCGCCCCAGCTCCTCTACAGCGAGCCGGATATGATCGTGCGCATCATCCGCGATGTCTTCAACGAGGACTTCTCCTCGCTCGTCATCGACGGTGACGGAGCCTGGAACACCATCCACGAATACGTCGAGGCAGTCGCGCCGGACCTGCTTGATCGCGTCCACCGCTACAGCGAGGACGAAGACATCTTCGACCATTACCGGGTCGAGGAACAGGTTCAGAAGGCGCTGCAGCGCACGGTCAACCTGCCCTCGGGCGGTTCCCTGGTCATCGACCGCACAGAGGCAATGACGGTCATCGACGTCAACACCGGCAAATTCACCGGTTCGGGCGGAAACCTCGAAGAGACCGTGACCCGCAACAACCTCGAAGCGGCCGAGGAAGTCATCCGGCAGGTTCGCCTGCGTGACATCGGCGGCATCATCGTCGTCGACTTCATCGACATGGTTCTCGAGTCGAATCGGGACCTCGTCGTGCGACGCCTCGTCGAATGCCTGGGCCGGGACAGAACCAAGCATCAGGTCGCCGAAGTGACCTCCCTGGGTCTCGTGCAGATGACCCGTAAACGCATCGGCACGGGGCTCGCCGAGTCCCTGGTCAGTGCCGGTGCTGACCTCTCAGGCCGCGGCCTGCTGCTGCCCGGCTCGGAAGAGGATGGATCGAAGGCCCACCATGGCAATCGGTCCTCACACAATGACGGCGCGAACAACAGGCGCGATCGTAAGCGTCGCGGCGACAACAAATCGTCATCGAAGCCCAACGACTCCGACGGTCAGTCCGATGCCGTTGCCAACGATGCCTCCCGTTCAGCCGTCGCTGCGATTGCCAAGGCCACACTGAAGAAGGACGAAGTCGAGTCGAAGGAAGGCGGAAACTCCCAGGACGCGGCGCCGTCCCAGGACGCTTCGTCCTCGGTGAACACCGACAACTCTAAGGACTCACAGGGCAGCGAGCCCAGTGATTCCAATGGCGGCGGTAAGTCGGGCCGTTCCCGGACCCGCAGCAACAGGAGACGCTCACAGGCGAAGGCCACAGATGCAGCCGACTCTGCGCAGGACCAGTCGGCTCAGGACAAAACCGCCGACGAGACGCCCACGCCCGAGCAGCCTTCCCCGGAACAGCCGGCACAGGTCAAGCCTGCGCAGGCGAAGAAGCCTGAGGTGCCCGCAGCTGAGCTGCCGCTGATGATCGGAGCCGATACGGCGACCAAGGTAGCCAAGGCTGAACCGGTCAAGGCTGCTCCTCGACGGAAGCCTGCTGCCAAGACCGAGGCGAAGAAGGAGACGACGCAGCCGTCACTGCCGACCTCGTTCGTCATCATCGGCGAGGACTGAGCATCATCTCCGGCGAGCTGATCGCCGCGATTGTCGCACTCCGACTGTGACGACCACGCCCGACAGAATCGTCCCTCCACCGATCCTCGAGATCGGTGGAGGGACGTTCTATTTGCCCGACTCCTGATTTCTCGTGGTGCTGATCGTCGGCTGCGCGGCCTGGTCGCCGCAGAGGACGATCATGAGGTTCGACACGAGATCGCTGCGCTCGAGATGACCGAGCGTGACGATGCCACGGCCTTCGATCTGCTCGATGGCGGTCTCGACCATGCCGACAGCACCCTCGACGATGAGTTGGCGAGCTGCGACGACGGCCGTTGCCTGCTGGCGTTGGAGCATGGCGCGCGCGATCTCGGCCGCGTAAGCCAACTGGGTGATGCGTGATTCGATGATGGTCACGCCGGCTGCGGCAACTCTTGCGGCAACCTCATTGGAGAGTTTCGACGTGATCTCGTCAGCGTTGTCGCGCAGCGACATTCGGTTCGGGTCAGAGGAGTCGTAGGCATAGGAGTTCGCGATGTGGCGCACAGCGGTCTCGGCCTGGATGGCGACGAACTCCTCGAAGTCGTCAACCTCGAACAGAGCCTGAGCCGTATCTTGGACCTGCCAGACGACCACGGCCCCGATTTCGATGGGATTGCCGTCGAGGTCGTTGACTTTCAGTGTCGATGTCTCGTGGTTGCGGATGCGCGTCGAGACCTGGATCTTCGAATAGAAGGGGTTGACGAAGCGCAGACCCGATTGGCGCACTGTGCCGACGTACTTCCCATAGAGCTGAAGGACGACGGCGTTGCCCGGAGCCACGGAGGTGCATCCCTTGAACAGGAACATCGCGGCAATGAACATGACGACGCCGAGCACGATGAGGATGACGCCGATCGCGGCCTGCGCCACGGTCATGATGAGTCCGAACACAGCCAATAGGAGCGCGAGAATCAGCAGGATGATGCCGCCGACGATGGCGAAGTAGCCAGACACGCCTCCGGCTGCGCTCTCCCTGACGCGTTCACCCTCCGCCGACGCAATTCGTGCAGGACCTCCTCTGCGCTGGCCTGGAGGACCTCCCGGAGGCACCTGAGGTCCGCCCGGAGAAGACTGTTGAGGCCCGCTGCCGGGATGCTGCCGACGTCCGCGATCCGGACCTTGCTGGTTCTGCTGAGGACCCGGTGGCTGGGGCGGGGGATACCTATGCTGATTGGGGTTCTGAGTCATAACCTCAGTTTAGGACACAGAATGAGACGTGCATCTCACAAAGGTCCTCTCTGTGTGATGCAGATAACAGTTGGATAACTGTATCGAATACTGATGGAATAGTGCTTGCTACCTCCCTGGGGGTACGGCAGGTTATTGCACCATGAACACATTGTTACTGGCAGCAGATGCCCCCAAATCTCCAGTTGATGATGCAATCAACTCCTGGTTCGATCCGATCGCCACCTTCTTCGGCGGGATCGTCTTCGCCCCATTGACTATCGGCGAACTCTCATTTCCCTTCGTTGTCCTCTGGCTCATCGGTGCGGCGCTGATCTTCACCATCTACTTCGGCTTCATCCAAGCTCGCGGATTCAAGGTTTCACTCGAAGTGATCCGCGGCAAATACTCAACCAAGAATGATCCGGGCGAGATCACCCACTTCCAAGCACTGGCCTCCGCTTTGTCAGGCACGGTTGGCCTGGGCAACATTGCTGGTGTCGGTGTTGCCATCGCCCTGGGTGGCCCCGGTGCCACATTCTGGATGATCATCGCTGGCCTTCTCGGTATGTGCACGAAATTCGTCGAGTGCACGCTCGGCGTCAAATACCGAGAGATTGACGAGAACGGAGTCGTCTACGGCGGCCCCTTCAAATACCTGCCCATCGCATTCCGCAAGTTCTCCAAGCCCATCGCCGGTCTGTTGACCGGGATCTTCGCAGTCTCCATCCTCATCTTCGGCGTCGTCGGCGGAGGAATGTTCCAGGCCAACCAGACCTTCGCTCAGGTTCGTACCGCTACCGGCGGTGCAGACGGCTTCCTCGCCGGCCCTGTGGCGTCATTGATCTTCGGCATCATCTTCGCTGGCCTCGTTGGCCTCGTGATCCTCGGTGGAATCCGGTCGATCGCACACGTCACCGACAAGCTCGTCCCCGCCATGGGCATCTTCTACGTGGTTTCCTGCCTTCTCGTGCTGGGCATCAATTATGCCCAGATTCCGACGGCCTTCGGGCAGATCTTCGAGGGTGCATTCGCGCCGCAGGGAGTTGCCGGCGGCATCGTCGGCGTCATGGTCATCGGTTTCCAGCGTTCGGCGTTCTCCAACGAGGCCGGCATCGGTTCGGCAGCCATCGCGCACTCGGCAGTCAAGACTCGTCGCCCCGTCTCGGAAGGCTTCGTCGCTCTGCTCGAACCCTTCGTGGACACGGTCATCATCTGCACCATGACCGCACTGACCATCATCGTCGCCAACCAGCCCTCCTACACCAATGACCTCGGCGAGGGAGAGATCGGCGGCGTCGCGCTGGCCTCGGACGCCTTCTCAACCGTCGCCGGATGGTACCCGGTGCTGCTGGCCATCGCCGTTGCGCTATTCGCCTTCTCGACCCTCATCACCTGGGCCTACTACGGTGAACGAGCCTGGGCCTACCTCTTCGGCAAATCGAAGGGTGCAGTCACGATCTTCCGTGTCCTCGTGTGCGTGTTCGTGGTCATCGGCTGCATCGCCAGCTTCAGCAAGATCGTGGAGTTCGCGGATGCCGCACTGTTCCTCTGTGCCTTCATCAACATCCTTGGCCTCTACATGCTGATGCCGGTGGTGAAGAAGGAGATGAAGAAGTACCTGGCCGACCGCAAGGCCGGTACGCTCATGGATCCCGACACCAAGGACGCCGTTCCTGTGGAGGAGACAGTCTGAGTCCAGTTCTTTCCTGAGGCCGATCCCGCGAAGGCGCGAGATCGGCCTCAGTGCGTCGTCGGCGGATTGCTTCGAGTCTCGTTAGACTGGAGCATGTGGATCAGATCAACGACAAGACACATGCCCAGGAGCGACTGTTGGAACTGCGCGGAAGCATTGACAACATCGACGCAGCGCTCATCCATCTGCTCGCTGAGAGGTTCAAGCTCACAGAGAGAGTCGGCGAACTCAAGGCCGATCACGGTCTGCCTCCCGCGGATCCCGAGAGGGAGCGCAGGCAGGTCGCCCACCTCCGCAGGTTGGCCGAAGATGCGCACCTGGACCCGGAGTTCGCAGAGAAGTTCCTGACCTTCATCGTCGCCGAGGTGATCCGTCATCACGAACGGATCGCTGAGACCCGCGAGGCCTGAGACGGTCAAGACTCACGGTTTGCCCAACGATGGTCGAATCCATTAGACTTGATCGTCGGTGCGCACGACGCACCACGGCTGGTGATTCCTCTCAATGGGACACCCGGGGAAAACCTTCTTCGGGAGCCAAGGGATCAACCGCCGTTCGTTTGTGTATGAACAGAAAGGGTTCGACATGGTCTATGCCATTGTCCGTGCCGGTGGCCATCAGGAAAAGGTCAGCGTCGGCGACATCATCACAGTTAACCGAATGAAGGCGAAGGCCGGAGAGAGCGTCGAACTCGACGCCGTCCTCCTCGTCGACGGTGAGACTGTCACGACCGACGTCGACGCCTTGTCGAAGGTCGCTGTCAGCGCTGAGGTCGTCAATGAACTTCGCGGTCCCAAGATCATCATTCAGAAGTACAAGAACAAGACCGGTTACAAGAAGCGTCAGGGCCACCGCCAGGACCTCACCCGTCTGAAGATCACGAACATCAAGTAAGAGGAGACTTCACATGTCAAGCAAAAAGGGAGTCAGCTCGTCCCGCAACGGTCGCGACTCGAACCCGCAGTACCTCGGTGTGAAGCGCTTCGGTGGACAGGTTGTCAAAGCCGGAGAGATCATCGTTCGCCAGCGCGGAACCAAGTTCCACCCAGGTGCCAACGTCGGACGCGGCGGAGACGACACACTCTTCGCACTGTCCGCAGGAGCCGTGGAATTCGGCAAACGCAATGGTCGCAAGATCGTCAACATCGTCGGCGCTTGATCGACTAGTTCTGTTTTTCCCCTGTTAGGGGTCCATGAAGGGTGAGTCTCGAGACTCACCCTTCATCTGATATAAGGACATTATGGCCACCGAGTTCATAGACCGTGTCACAGTCCATCTTTCCGCCGGAGACGGCGGCAACGGCTGCGCCTCGATCAGGCGCGAGAAGTTCAAACCACTTGGCGGACCTGACGGCGCCAACGGCGGCCAGGGCGGCGACGTCAAATTCGTCGTCGACACCCAGACCACCACGTTGCTCCCCCTGCACCACCGTCCGCATCTGACTGCGGACGATGGCGGAATCGGGAAGGGCGATCTGCGACATGGTGCTGACGGGGGAGACCTCGTCATCGCTGTCCCAGAGGGCACGGTTGTGAAGAGCAAGGACGGCGAGATCATCGCCGACCTCGTCGAAGCCGGAACCGAATACGTTGCCGCCGCAGGTGGTCGCGGCGGCCTCGGCAACGCGGCATTGGCATCGTCGAAGCGCAAGGCTCCGGGCTTCGCCCTGCTGGGTGAGCCCGGCGAAGCGCTGAGCTTGGTGCTGGAGTTGAAGACGATCGCGGACATCGCACTCGTCGGATACCCCTCAGCAGGCAAGTCCAGCCTCATCGCCGCTATGTCTGAGGCCAAGCCGAAGATCGCGGACTACCCGTTCACGACACTCGTGCCCAACCTCGGCGTGGTTCAGGCCGGCGATGTGCGATACACGATCGCCGATGTCCCGGGACTGATCCCGGGCGCGTCCGAAGGCAAGGGGCTTGGCCTCGAATTCCTTCGCCACGTCGAGCGCTGCGCCGCCCTGGTCCACGTCGTCGACATGGCGACGTGGGAACCGGGCCGCGATCCCGTCTCGGACCTGACGATCATCGAATCGGAGCTTGCCGCCTACGCGGTCGACCTTGACGACGGAAGCGGGCTGCTGCCTCTGTCGGACCGTCCGAAACTGGTGGCACTCAACAAGGTCGACATTCCTGATGGCCATGACCTGGCCGATATTGTTCGCCCCGACCTCGAAGCCGCTGGCTATCGAGTGTTTGAGATCTCCGCTGTCAGTCACATCGGTTTGCGGGAACTCTCATTCGCCATGGCAGAACTCGTCACAGCCGAACGTGAGCGTCGTGCAGAATTCGAGGCAACACCGCAGCGTGTCGTCATTCGTCCCCGAGCAGTGGACGACCGCGGATTCCAGGTGCAGGCCGAAAGCGACGATGACGGTCCGGTCTTCCGGATCCGTGGAGTCAAACCCGAACGTTGGGTGCGACAGACTGACTTCGCCAATGATGAGGCCGTCGGCTATCTCGCCGACCGGCTTGATCGTCTCGGTGTCGAGGAGTCTCTGTTCAAGGCCGGTGCCAAGCCCGGCGACACGATCGTGATCGGCGGAGACGACGGCGTCGTCTTCGACTGGGATCCGACAAGTGTGGGCGGCGCTGAGCTCTTGGGCAGCCGCGGGACAGATCTGCGTTTGGAGGACGACACTCGGTCCACGCGCAAGGAGCGCAAGGCGGCATTCCACGACCGCATGGATGCCAAGGCCGCAGTCCGCGCCGAGCAGGAACAGGAGCGTCTTGCAGAGCGCGCTGTCCGCAGTCGCGAAAGTTCGGAAGCGTCCGCCTCCGATGCCGAGTCCGGTCAGGAATGAACGAGAGTTCGTCCCCCGCTGCTGAGAGCCTCCCGGCGCGCACCGATATCGCCACGGCCCGGCGCATTGTGATCAAGGTCGGATCCTCCTCGCTGACGACCCTCGACGGAGGCTTGGACGAGGCGAAACTGATTGCGCTGACCGATGTCATCGGTGCCCACCGTGCCGCAGGACATGAGGTCATCCTCGTGTCCTCCGGCGCGATCGCCGCCGGGCTCGAGCCCATGGGGCTGTACAAGCGCCCACGTGACCTCGCCACACAGCAGGCAGCAGCCGGAGTCGGCCAAGGCCTGCTGATGGCCGCCTACACCCGGGCGCTTGGTCGATACGACCTGGTGCCCGGACAGGTCCTGCTCTCGGCAGATGACCTGATTCGTCGCACCAGGTACAGAAATGCCCAACGCGCGATCGACAAGCTGCTCGCGCTCGGGACCTTGCCGATCGTCAATGAGAACGACGCCGTGGCGACCGAGGAGATCCGATTCGGCGACAACGATCGTCTGGCCGCTCTCGTCGCACACCTCTCACACGCCGACGCCCTCGTGCTTCTGTCGGACGTCGACGCCCTGTATTCGGGGCCACCGAATCTGCCCGAGTCCGTGCGCATCGAACACGTCTCAAGCATCGCCGATCTCGGCGACATCGCCATCGGCGGAACAGGATCGGCCGGCACAGGAACCGGAGGCATGGCGACGAAGGTCGAAGCTGCGCTGATGGTGGCCGACTCGGGGATCCCTGCGGTGCTCACCTCTGCAGACAAGGTCTCAGGAGTGCTCAGAGGCGACCACGTGGGCACCTGGTTCTCCGTGACGCATAAACGACGCGGGACCCGGCTGCTGTGGTTGCGGCACCTGGCGCGGACCTTCGGTTCGGTGACGATCGACAAAGGTGCTGAATCGGCAGTGCTCTCCAGAGGGACATCCCTGCTGGCGGCCGGAGTCACAGGTGTGACCGGCGATTTCGAAGCGGGCGATCCCATCGAGATCAGGAACCTCGACGGTGCGACCATCGCCCGTGGAATGACCAACTTCTCAGCACATGAGCTGCCTTCGATGTTCGGCTTCTCCACGGACGAACTTGGCACCCGTCTGGGAAATGATTACCGTAAAGAGGTCATCCATCGCAATGATCTCGTACTCACTCACGTGAGCGGGGGGAGATAGTCCATGACCACTGTATCCGAGATACATCCGAAGACCGTCCGGGGTGTGACGAGAGTCGTCCGCAACGCCAAGAGCGCCGCAGCTCATTTGGCTACCTCGTCGACTGCTGAGAAAGACGCCGGGCTGCGTGCGATCGCAGATGCTCTGCGTGAGAATTCAGACCGCATCGTCAAAGCCAATGAAGCCGATATCGCCGCCGGCATCGACAACGGCATGAACGACGGTCTTCTTGACCGGCTTCGCCTCGATCATGATCGCATCGAAGCCATCGCCGCTTCGGTCGGAACGATCATCGATCTTGACGACCCAGTGGGCAACGTCGTGGTGGGCCGGGTCCTGCCCAACGGAATCCGTCTGACCCAGAACCGTGTGCCGATGGGCGTGATCGGCGCGATCTACGAAGCTCGCCCCAACGTCACCGTCGACATCGCGATCCTGGCTCTCAAAGCAGGCAATGCCACGGTGCTGCGCGGTGGCTCCGCGGCTCATAACTCCAACACTGAGATCATCTCCGTGCTGCGCAAAGCCGTGGAGTCGGCAGGTCTGCCCGCGGATTCGATCAACGGAATCGACCAATACGGACGCGACGGCGCCACTGTGCTCATGAACGCGCGTGACTACGTCGACCTTCTGATTCCACGCGGTGGTGCCGAACTCATCAACACTGTGGTGCAGGAATCGCTGGTTCCGGTCATCGAAACCGGAATCGGGAACGTCCATATGTTCATCGATTCATCCGCGACCGTGAAGAATTCGGTGGACCTCGTCGTCAATTCGAAGACGCATCGGCCCAGCGTCTGCAATTCCTTGGAAACCCTGCTGGTCCATGAGAAGGCAGCCAAACGCGTCCTGCCCAAGATCCTCGACCGGCTCGACAAGGCCGGGGTCGTACTGCACGCCGACACCACCGTCGCGGCGCTGGCACCGGAGACGATGAAGGTCAAGCGTGTGTCTCGACGCGACTGGGCGAAGGAATATCTTGACCTCGAACTCGCGGTGAAGGTCGTGTCAGGAATCGACGAAGCCATCGAACATATTCGCGCCTATTCCTCGGGTCACACCGAGGTGATCGTGACCAAGGATCTCGACAACGCCGAGACTTTCGTCACAGCAATCGATGCTGCAGCTGTCGGTGTCAACGTCTCCACCCGTTTCACCGATGGGGGAGAGCTCGGCTTCGGTGCCGAGGTGGGTATCTCCACCCAGAAGCTCCACGCCCGTGGACCCATGGGCGTCGAACAGCTGACGACGACGAAGTGGGTCATGATGGGCAATGGTCAGATCCGCGACTGACAACGCACAGGTCAGAGAACGCCGACAGCCTACTCCGATCGAGCTCATCCTCATGTCGATGTCCACTTGTCTCGTCGTTCATGAGAAACTGGAGCCATAAGCACTGTGACGCAGGCACGCCGCGTCATCATCACTGATAAGGAGAGAACACGTGAATGCAGCCCTGTTGACCACCGTTGCCGAAGGCGCGGAGAAGGCAGCCCACCACACCGAATTGCCGATGGATCCGATCTTCTTCGGACTCATCACCCTCGCGATCTTCCTCTCGATGGCAGCAGTGACGCGGTCGTGGAAGGGCATCTCCAACCGCCACTGATATGGCTAAGCAAACACGCAGGGTCGGTGTCATGGGCGGCACCTTCGACCCCATTCACCACGGTCACCTGGTCGCCGCCAGCGAAGTGCAGTCGACCTTCGATCTCGACGAGGTCGTCTTCGTACCCACCGGCCGTCCGTATCAGAAGGACGTCGAAGAGGTCACCAGCGCCGAACATCGGTATCTGATGACCGTCATCGCAACTGCATCGAACCCACGGTTCACCGTTTCTCGGGCCGACGTCGATCGGCCGGGGCCGACCTACACGATCGATACGCTTCGCGACCTGACCAGAAGCTACGGATCCGACACGGAGATGTTCTTCATCACCGGCGCGGACGCTTTGGCTCAGATTCTGACGTGGAAGAATGTAGATGAGCTGTTTTCCTTGGCGCACTTCGTCGGAGTGAGCCGACCGGGACACGAACTTCGCAGTGAAGGTCTTCCGGTGGATCGATTGAGCTTGGTGCAGATTCCTGCACTCTCGATCTCGTCCACGGATTGCAGACTACGGGTGATGGATGGGGCGCCTGTCTGGTATCTCGTACCGGATGGGGTCGTTCAGTACATCGCGAAATACGAGTTGTACAGGAGTGAAAATGGCTGAGGAGCAGTTCACGTCACGTCGCGCCAGGCGAGAAGCCGAGCGGCTGGCCGCAGAACAGGCGTTCGAAGCACGAGAGACACCTGAGCAGCCAAGCGAATCGTCACCGAACAATCGGGCCGAACTGCTGAACCCACCGCCCGCACCCGCTGAGGCACCGGAATCGCGTACGAAGGCACCCGAGCCCAAGCCGAGTGATTCGAGTGCAGAGGCCGCTGAGGCCACGTCACGTTTCGACGCCGAGGACCGTCACGACCCGCAGCGAGCTCCACTGCCCCATTTCGAATCCCGCACCGCGCGCAAGAGCTACCTGCGTGACAACGGGCTGTCCTCGGAAGGCGACGTCTCCACCGGCGCGACTCCAGTCATCGCCGGACCTGAGGAGACAGCAGAAGACGAGACCTCTCCAGTAGGGTCGGGCAGCGCAGCTGTCACCGACAGCGATCCCGTTGATGCGGCAGGCTTCGGCGGATCGGCTGATGAGGTCGCCGCACGAGACTTCGAAGCTCCTGTCACAGCCGATTCGGCCCCACGCCCCACCGCACTTGACGATGATCCCCAGGACGCTCTGTCGCAGCCGATTGAGAAACTGGACGTCGAGGAGCCACCGGCAGCACCTGTCGCAAGACCTGCCTCGGCGCCCAAGCAGCACGACGCTCTGTCGGCTGAATCTGCACCAGCCGAGTCAGTCGCTCCAGTTGACCCAGTCAACTCGGCGACACCGGCAGCAGAGCAGGCCGCCCCCAGGGACCGCGGCGAGACCGTCGATGCCGACGCGCTCAACGGCGAGACGAACGACGAGCCCGGCGAGACGAGTCGCTCACGACGGATGCCCATCGTGAAGCCGCCAAGCAGCTCAGGCGTACGCGTCGTCACGGCTGCCTCGGCTCAGATTCCTGCAGTCGACGACGGCGAGACCAGCACCGATGCTCGTCCCGAGGCCGGCGGACCGAACACGAACCGTGCGGGGTCCCGTGCGGACTCCGACGAGTCAAGGGCCCCGAACGCCGACTCCTCGGCAGCTGGCACGAGGGGATCCGGAAGTACTGCAGACGGTTTCGGCCCAGCTCAGCAGGCACAGTCCGGCGAGGAATCCTCGGCCTCATCGGATGATGCTGCCCGCGCGTTGGCCGCCAATCCGGAGACACGTCCGATGGAGACGGTGCCAGAGGCCTGGGCGCTGCCCAACCCCGACTATGAGGACGAAGAGACAGAGAATCCTCCGGGCACTCGTATCCGCGCCAGCGAGGTCACCGGCCACGACGGTCGGATTCTTGTTGGCGAAGAACCATCCAAAGTACCCTATGTAGTGCTGGGTGTCGCTGCGCTCTTCGCAGTCGCGCTCATCGTCATTGCACTGGTCATGTTGCTGTAATCATCTGAAAGGCTCTTGTGAGCGAGATCGTTGAATCAACCCAAATGCTGAGGACCGCCGCACGTGCAGCGGACGACAAGCTCGGCACCGATCAGGTGGCTCTTGATGTCAGTGCCACCCTCTACATCACTGATGCCTTCCTCATCATCTCTGCGGAGAACGATCGACAGATCGGATCGATCGTCGACGCTGTCGAAGAAGCTGTGCAGACGGCCTACGGCCGCACACCGCTACGTCGTGAAGGTCGGGGCAGCGGCGATTGGGTCCTGCTCGACTTCGGCGACATCGTCGTCCACGTCTTCTCACCCGAACAGCGCGAATACTACGCGCTCGAACGTCTGTGGAAGGACTGCCCGGTCATTGATCTGGAGCTTCCGGAACATTCCGGCGCCGACGACGCTCAATGACCAAGACTGTCATCGTCTGGCGCCATGGCCAGACGGACTACAACGTCGAACGTCGTTTCCAGGGACAGTCAGATATCCCCCTCAACGAACTGGGTCGGACACAGGCAGCGCAGGCAGCGAGCTACCTCAGCGAGCTGGCACCGGAGCTCATCGTCTCCTCTGACCTGTCACGGGCCGCCGACACGGCCGATGAACTGGCTTCCCGTCTGAACATCCAGGTGACACGGGATCACCGTCTGCGTGAGACCGCATTCGGTCAATGGGAAGGCCACACCCGCGACGAACTCAGCGCCACCTGGCCCGATGCGCTCGAACAATGGCTCAGCGGAGCTGATATGAACCCTCCCGGTGGGGAATCACGATCCGAGTCGGGCCAACGCGTCGCCTCGGCGATCACCGAGATCGTCAATGGAACGCAAGCGCAGACGATCGTCATCGTCGCTCACGGCGCGGTCCTGCGCGCAGCTGCAGAGCTGCTGCTGGGCATGGACGGGCCAGGGCGCCTGGCTGTCCTGGGCAACTGCGGACACGGCGAGTTCGCCTTCACCGGGATCAACTGGATCCTCCGCAGCTGGGGCACTGTTCCTTCCTGACACGCCCGCCCGCCAGGCTCACTGGCGCAGTGCGTGGACCTCGCGGATCATGCCCACCAGCGCGCGAGCCGATGAATCCCAGTCAAAGGCTGTTGCCTGTTTCTGGCCCGCAGCGGAGAGCTCGGACCAGAGCTTCGCATCGGTGAGGCGAGTGATTCCAGCCGCCACGTCACCGGCATCATCGGGGTCGAAGTACACGGCGGCGTTCCCGGCGATCTCGTGGAAGATCGCAATGTCCGAAATCGCCACCGGCACACCTTGGGCCATCGCCTCGATGACAGGGAGTCCGAATCCCTCCTCCTGAGACGCCGTGACCAGGGCAGTCGCTCCCTCGAGCAGCGCCGCGTATTCCTCATCGCTGACACCTCGGTGGAAGATCACCTTCGCCCGGTCAGGGATCAGCGCACGCAGCGCAGCCTCATGCCTGCCGTCGATGCGACTGGCGATGTGCAGGGTCCACCCCGGGAGGTGCTGCAGCGAACGGATGAGGGTTTCGACGTTCTTATACGGCAGGAACGAACCCATGTAGACCAAGGACCGGGCATCGTGCCTGTTCACTGACCTAGATCCGGCCACAGCAACCTCGGCGGCGTTGGAGACCACGGTCACCGGCTTCGACGACAGGCGGTGATCGGCGATGAGCCCCTTCGTCGTCTGACTCACCGCCGCGATCGCATCGGCGCGCCCCAGCAGCAGACGCTGTGGTGCAAAGCTGAGGTGGTAGGCCCGCCACAGCAGTCGCACAGCTGCCGGGAGATCGGCAGGGGGCAGCGGATGCGAATAGTAGATGAGGTCATGGACGGTGAGAATGAGCCCGTATCGGCGTCCTGTGGACCCCATGACCTGCATGGTGGAGAAGACGACGTCGGCGCCGAGGGCATTGAGCTGCTTGGCGATGACGACCTCCTTTGCGGAGGTGGGGGAGTTGAGCTTGACCCATCGGCACTTTGGAAGCAGAGCGAGCTGATCTTCGTCACTGATGATCGCGGTGACCTCGATGTCGGTCCCGGCGACGGCGCTGAGCAGGGCCTCGAGCAGGCACGAACCATAACGGGAGATGCCGTCGTGATGGGTCGTGCGGGTGAAGCGAGCGTCGAAGAACACGCGGATCGTGTCGCTCGTCTGAGGGGTGCCTGTGCTTTTGCTCATGGAACTCCGAGTCGATAGTCTGATCATCTGTAAGTCTGCGTCTGCGAGAGACTGCGTTCATTGTGTCGAAGGGTCAGTGAGTGAAGGAAGCATCACCTGCGTCCGGGGCCCTGAGGTCTCGATCATGATCCTAACGGTTGTCGCTCTCGCCGGACTCATCATTGTCACACCCTTCATCACGCGTATGCTGGGCCGGGCCAGCGGTTGGCCCCTGGCCGTGGCCTACCTGGGCATCGCGGCCCTGTTCACCCCTACCGCCGCCGAGGTGATGGCCGGGTCCACCCCGGAAGTGAGCTACCAGTGGATTCCCACCTTCGGTGTCGACCTGGCGCTGCGCGCCGACGGCCTCGGCGTCATCTTCACCTACATCGCCCTGATCATCGGGGCGGTCGTCTTCGTCTATTCGACCGGATACCTGGACCGCGGACGGAACACGAGCTTCTACTGGCTGATGGTGATCTTCACCTTCTCGATGGTCATGCTCGTCCTCAGCAACGACCTTCTGCTGCTCTTCGTCTGCTGGGAGCTGACCTCCCTGGCTTCGTTCTTCCTCATCGCCAGGTCTGGGTCGCCCGGCCAAGCGCCTGCGCTGCGCACCATGTTCATCACGTTCTTCGGCGGATTGTCCCTGCTGGTGGCCACCGGTGTGATCATCGCAGTGACCGGCACCACGAACGTCCATGAGGCACTGAGCTCACCGGTCTGGTCAGCCCAGGCGCCGGTGACGACTCTGGTCGCGCTCCTCATCGCCGTTGCAGCGATGACCAAGTCGGCTCAGTTCCCTTTTCACTCGTGGCTGCCCGACGCGATGGCCGCGGCCACTCCGGTCTCCGCGTATCTGCACGCGGCCGCCGTGGTCAAGGCCGGCATCTTCCTGCTGCTGCGTTTCACCCCGGCATTTCATGCCACGCCGGCGTGGAACACCCTGCTCATCGTCGCCGGCCTCATCACCGCCTGCATCGGCGGGTGGTTCGCCCTCAACCAATACGACGTCAAGAAGCTGATGGCCTATTCCACGGTCTCCCAGCTGGGACTCATCACCGCGGTGATCGGCATCGGCTCCGAGGTCGCAATCGCCGCTGCCACCCTGCACGTCATTGCCCACGCCCTGTTCAAATCGGGTCTGTTCATGATGGTCGGCGTCGTCGATCACCTCACCGGAACTCGCGAACTGACCCGCATCCCACGCCTGATGCGCGCTGCACCGGCATCGTTCATCGTCATGATCGTCGGCTGTGCCTCCATGTCGGGCATCCCGCCGCTGCTTGGGTTCGTGTCGAAGGAGGCACTGTTCACCGCTTTCGGCGATACACCCGGTTCCGCCTGGACCGGGTGGGCTGCTCTGCTGGTGGCCGTCGGTGCTTCGGTGCTCACCTTCGCCTACTGCGCGAAGACCGTGTGGGGCGCATTCCTCGACGGCAAGCCCGTGGAGCGAGCACGTCTGGGTCACGGTTCTCCGGTCATGCTCATTGCCGCCGCGGTGCCGATCCTCGCTTCGGTTCCGCTGAGTTTCGCTCTGTTCGTCTTCGACAACCCCATCAGCCAAGCGGTCAGGGCCGCCCTGTACGAATCGACAGGTCCGGTGCACCTGGCATTGTGGCACGGGGTGAACGTCGAACTCATCGCCTCATTGCTGATCATCGCGATCGGTGTGGTCATCATCCTCAACCGGTCCCGCGTCTTCGTCTTCTTCCACCGCGCCACCCTCGGCTTCGACGGAGCCGACCTCATCAACGGTCTCACCTGGGCACTGCGCAGGGTCGGCCGAGGCCTCGGCGTCTTCGTCAAGCCGATGAATTCCGGTCCCTACCTGGCGATGTCGCTAGGCGGACTGGCCGTTCTCGCATTCACCGCAGTCCCAATCATCTATTCGGACCTGCCTCCGCTGCAGGAAGGTCTGTGGCGGCCCATCGACATTGTTCTTCTCGTCCTCATCACCGCGGCCGTGCTCGTCGTCTGCACCTCCCATTCGCGTCTGACAACGGTCGTGGCACTCTCGGGAGTCGGCATTCTGGCGACCGTGCAGATTCTGGCGCTCGGTGCCCCGGACGTCACGCTCACTCAGCTGCTGGTCGAGGCGATGACGATCATCGTCATCATGCTGGTTCTGCAGAAGCTTCCCCGCTCGTTCTGGAGATATCCCAAGCGTCTGCAGGCCACCCGCGTGATCTTCGCCCTCGTCGTCGGACTGGCGGCCACCGTGCTGACACTGGCATTGAACGGTCGACGCGAACGGTCCGACCTCGGTCTTTACTACATCGACAACGCTCCCGACATCAGCGGCGGGCACAACATCGTCAATACCATCCTCGTTGAGTTCCGTGCTCTGGATACACTCGGGGAGCTCACTGTCCTCGGCATGGCCGGGATCGCGATCGTCGCAGTGATGTCAACGGTCAAGGACAAGTTCATCGATCCGCCCGCGGAGAACATTCCCGAACCCCCGCGGCAGGCCTGGGTCTCGATCCGGCCCCGCGGCACCACCGCCTACCGTGGTGTCCACGAAGCCTGGCCCAACGTGATCCCCCAACAGCTGACGATCAGAGTGCTCGGCCCGCTTCTGGGCCTGACCTCGCTGGTGATCTTCTGGCGCGGCCACAACGAGCCCGGCGGCGGCTTCATCGCAGCGCTGGTCGGATCAGCAGTCATCGGCCTCCTCTACATGTCCACAGCCAAAGACCGAGCCATCGGACCACCACGAGCACCGCTGTACCTCATCGGTTCCGGCGTAGCCACCGCGGTCGTGACCGGACTCATCGGACTCATCGCCGCAGGTTCGTTCCTCGAGCCCCTGCACACGGAGTTCCTCGGACAGCACCTGACGACGTCGATGCTCTTCGACGTGGGCGTCTACCTTGCGGTGCTCGGCCTGATTCTGCTGTCCTTCAACCTCCTGGGCGTTTCGGACTCTGCGGCGACTCCAGCCGGTGATGACGTACTGACCAACGGCATCATCCGCCGCGACGTCGAACGGACCCGTGAGCGCGCCGATGAGCTCCTCTACGGTGAACTCAGCGGCCCCTTGGACGCGATCAGAGGGGAGAGGCCTCCCCGTGACCGGCGGTCGAAGGTCGCCGACCCGGATGCGAAGGTCAAAGCCTCCTCCACCCATATCCTCCGCGGTGATGCACCCGTCGAAGGGCCCGGCGACGAGGCATCGGAACAGTCACCAACAGATGAGCAGGAGGGTGCGAGATGGTCCTAGCCCTCACAATCGGAGTGCTCACCGCCGGTGGTGTGTACCTCATGATGCAGCGGTCGATGGTCAGAGGAGTCTTCGGACTCACTCTCATCTCCCACGCTGCGAACTTCATCCTCCTCTCCGCCGGGGTCGGCGCCTGGCGCGTCGAACCGCTGAGCAATCGTGGAGATCAGAGCCTGGCGGCAGACCCGTTGCCGCAGGCCTTCGTCCTCACCGCCATCGTCATCACTTTGGCGGTGACGATCTTCATGCTCGCCCTGGCCGTCCTGGGTCACGACGATGATCAGAAACGAGCCCCCGAGACAGGGGAGGGCCGCGAATCATGAACCCCGCCTTCCTGCTCCTGCTCATCGGCCTGCCGCTTCTGTTCTCGGCGCTGAGCGTGCTCATCACCTCCCGCACCTTCGACCGCATCCTGCTGCTGGCGGCCCCGAGCTTCGTCGGCGTCTCCGGCATCGTCCTGCTCATCGTCCACCAACGGCAGCCCGTGCTTGCCCACTCCGTGGGCGGATACGTCCCCGGCCTGGCCATCCCCTTCGTCTCCGACACGTTCACCGCTCTGATGCTGGTGCTCACCTCCGTCGTCGCCGTCGTCAGCTGCATCTTCCTGATCACCACAGGTGAGGACCAATACCGGTTCGTCCCGGCACTGATCCTGATGATGCTCACCGGCGTCTACGGTGCGCTGCTGACCGGAGACCTCTTCAACTTCTTCGTGTTCATCGAAGTCATGGTCCTGCCGGCCTACGCCCTCATCGCGGTCACCGGAACCTGGCGCCGCCTCGGCGTGGGTCGCATGTACGTCATGGTCAACCTCCTGACCTCGACGATCCTGCTCATCGGGGTGGGCTTCGTCTACGGAGCCACCGGCACCGTGAACATTGCGGTCCTCGCCCAGATGGGGGCACCGACCGGGCAGGGAGCTCTGGCCATCGGCGTCGTCCTCTTCGCACTGATCATCAAGGCAGGGGGCGCGCCCTTCCACGGTTGGCTGGTACGCAGCTACCCGAACACCTCGGCGGGCATGATGTCGCTGTTCTCGGGACTGCACTCGAAGGTCGCTCTCTACGCGATCTATCGGATCTACACCACCATGTACGGTGAACCTGCCGCCTGGGTCAACGTCATCGTCGTCATCGCCATCGCCAGCATCCTCATCGGCTCAGTGTCCGGATTCGGACAGAACAGGGTGCGCAACGTCCTCGCCTTCCAGATGACCGGCGGGGTCGGACACATACTGCTCGGTGTGGTCCTCCTGACCTCGACTGCGCTGGGCGCCGGTGCCTTCTACATGGTCCACCACATGATCACGATGTCTGGGCTGCTGCTCATCATGGGAGCCGTCGAACAGACCTACGGCAGCGGCTCATTCAAGAAGCTCACCGGGCTGGCCAGCCGAGAAAGGTGGGCGACGATCCTGATGATCCTGGGCCTGTTCTCCCTCATCGGCCTCCCGCCCACCTCGGGCCTGTGGGGCAAGGTCGGACTCATCACCGCTGCTACCGGCAGCGAAGGCACACTGGGCTGGTGGTTGGCCGGCGCAATCGTGCTCGGAGCCCTGATCAGTCTGCTGGCTCTCCAACGCCTGTGGCGAAACACCTTCTGGGGGCCGCCGATGCAGACCTACCGACCCGATTCCGCCGAGACCGGACGCGCCCCTGCAGTACCGATCACCAGAAGCGTCCGGATACCCGCGCGACTGCTGGTGCCCGGCACGATCATGATCGCTTTGTCGGTGGCGATCTTCGCCTACCCCGCACCGCTGCTTGAGGTCACTTCTCGCGCCGCTGCAGCATTGCTTGACCACAGTGCCTACATCGAGGCGGTGACGGCACAATGATGCGATTCATCCATGCACTGTCCTATCTCGCCTACATCGGCTGGGCCATCGTGACCGGCTCGCTGACCATCGTCACCCGACTCTTCCGGCCCGGTCAGTATGCGCAGCCGATGATTGTGGAGATCCCATTGCGGTGCGTGACCGATCTTGAGGTGACCCTGTTCGCCTCGTCGATCACGATCACCCCCGGAACCCTGGTCACGGCCATCGCCGCAGGCACCTCCACACAGCCGCCGGTGCTCTTCGTCCACGCCCTGTTTGAGGAATCCGAAGAGGCGGCGATGGAAGGTCTCTACGACATGGAGTCACGACTGCTGGCAATGACACGGGGGCGGGCACCGTCCTCACCACCGACCGCCTCCGACGAGGTTGTACAGGAGGAAGAGCGCTCATGACCGTTGTCGTCAGCATCTGCATCATCATCCTCGCCGCGGCCGTCATCGTGGGCCTGGTCCGTGTACTGACCGCCAAGGACCTGGGTTCGCGCGCGATCGTCAGCGATCTCATGTACTTCTCCGCCATCGGTATGCTCACCATGTTCGGCATCCTCGTCTCCTCGTCGATCGTCCTCGATGCGATCTTCCTGTCATCCATGGTCGGCATCCTGGCCACTGTCGCTCTGTCACGAATCCTCACCAGGGGGCTGCGCTGATGAATGATGCTGTGGCAACTACCCTGGTCGGAATCTTCGGGATCACCGGCTCGCTGCTCATGCTTTTCTCTGCCATCGCGATGTTCCGGGTCCGCGACGCGTTGTCCCGAATCAACGTGTTCTCGCCGGCAACCGGGATGGGCATGCCCCTGATCGTGGCGGCAGTCTATGTCTACGACCTCCACGCCGAAGGCTTCAGCTGGGGCTCTCTGCTGATGGCCGTCGTGGCTGTGCTGTGCTTGATCATCGTTTCGTCCGTGGCCAGCAACACGCTCTCGCGGGCCAGTGTGCTCTCTGGGCAGCCTGTGTACCGAAAAACAGCACCGAATCGGTTGGCCCGCCCACCTGCAGGCGTCGTTGACGACGACCCCGACTCTCCTGATCATCCGAGGACTGGGGCTTGAGCTGTTGGGTCCTGGCAGCTGAGTTCGGGGCCCGGGCAGGCTAGTCCTTGCCCGTGGTGCGCATCGTGATGTTGATCCTGCCGCCGCCGAGGTGGTCCAGCCGGCCGTGCGCAGGTGCGGTTGAGTCGAGGATCTTCGTCACCCCGTGAAAGGCGAAGCGGGCGGGCCCTCCGAAGACGAAGGCATCGCCGGAGGCCAGACGAATGTCCTCATAGGGTTTGTTGCGGTTGTCGGTGTTGCCGAACCGGAAGATGCATGTGTCTCCGAGGGATAGAGACACGACAGGAGCGGGGTCGAACTCGTCCTTGTCCTGGTGCATCCCCATCTTCGCCTGACCGTCGTAGTAGTTGACGAGCGCCACATCGGGTTGGTAACTCTCCGGAACGAGGCCCCACAAGTTCGGTGCATCAGCGGGGGAGTCGGGATCATCGGCGACCACCTCGGCAGCGTGGGAGACGACCTGGCTGCCCAGGCGAGTCATCCAGTCTGGGAACGACATGACGCGCTGGCCATTGACATCACGCGCGTGCCGATCGTAGCGGCCGGGCTGCCAATGCCAGCCCAGCCCGATGGTTCTCACACTCATCGGATGCCCGGCGATCGACGTCGCATGTGCCGGCACCGGCCCCGACTGCCATTTCGCGTACTGCCGGATGATCCAATCCTGAGCTGCGGCATCGAGGAACCCGGGCAACCACACCGCCCCCGGTGCGATGACATGGGGGCGGCGGTCGAAGGCCTCGTCGGCGAAGAGTGACTCCATGGCAGGACGATTCGAGCTCAGAGGTCAGTGAGTTCGATCGACTGGTCCTGCAATCGTGCGGCGGACACGCTCTTGCCGATGAGTGCCCGGAGTTCGTCACCGACATCCCAGATGTTGACGTTCATCGCGGCGGTGACGTCTCCGCTGCGAGTCCAGAAGACGATGAATTCCCCGCTTGATCTGTCGCCGCGGATGACGACGTCATCGTCACTTGAGCCGTGGCCGACGTATTCCATGCCGAGATCGTACTGATCGGTGTAGAAGTACGGTTCCCAGTCGTATTCCTGGTCTCCACCGGTGATGGTCGCTGCGGCGACTTCGGCCTGGCGAACGGCGTTGTCCCAGTGTTCGACGCGCAGACGCTGGTTGAGCAACGTGTTCTGCGCGGCTGCGATATCGCCGATGGCGAGGATATTGGCATCGCTGGAGCGCATACGCTCATCGACGATGACGCCGTTATCGGTCTCCAGCCCAGCAGACGCGGCAAGTTCAATGGTGGGGTCTGCGCCGATTCCCACAACGACCAGGTCGGCAGGAAGGTCACCGGCACTGGTTTTGACGGTTTCGACGGCCTTCGTTCCTGAGAATCCTGTGGTGTCAGCCTCGGTGACGAACTTGATGCCGTTGGCCTTGTGGAGCTCTTCGAAGTACTCACCGATCTCCTTCCCGAGGGCCGACTTGAGTGGGGGAGTCGAACGCAGGACGACGGTGACATCGCTGCCGGCGTTCTGGGCAGCCGCAGCGACTTCGAGACCGACCCAGCCGCCGCCGATGATGACGACTTTGCTGCCCTGACTGAGCTGAGAACGGATTGCTACGGCATCACCGGCATCGCGCAGGGTGTGGATATTGCCCAGATCGGCGCCGGGCACGTCCAAGGACCGCGGAGTCGAACCGGTCGCCAATATCACCTGTCCGTAGACCAGGCTGTCGCCGTTGTCGAGTGTGAGGCTCTGCTGTTGGGGATCCAAGCCTGTGACCGTGGTGCCGAAGAACGTCGTGACTTCGTGGGCGGGGTACCAGTCCTCTCCGCGCAGCGCCGACTCTGCAGGATCTGAGCCTTCGAGCATGACCTTCTTCGACAAGTCCGGACGGTAGTAGGGTGCTGCCGGGTCGGCGCCGATGAGAGCGATCGACCCGGTGTAGCCACCGTCGCGCAGAGCCTCGACTGCGGTTCCGCCGCCGATTCCTGCGCCGATGATGACAGTTCCGAATTCCTGAGCCATTGTCTGTCCTTCCACGAGGGGGTTTCCTCCACCTTGTACCGACTGTCTCGGCGAGTCAACTGACGCCGGACCTGCACAGGTAGGAACCCGTTTTGTGCACCACGGGACCTTCGGCGTAAAGTGAAGAACGAAGGGGCTTTAGCTCAGTTGGTAGAGCGTTTCGTTCGCAATGAAAAGGTCAGGGGTTCGATTCCCCTAAGCTCCACTTCAGGATAGCACGTTCCGCGTGTTTTCGGGGTTTTCGCCTAGAACTCGGGGATGCTGGCTCTAGTCCCAGTGGTCATGAGTAGTCACGAATCATCGTTAATCGGTACAGGACTAGTCCCCTGGTAGTCCTATACTGAGCGCATGGCGAAGACCGAGAAACTACCCACAGGCATCAACCGAACCCCCAAAGGCAAGTACCGTGCCCGCGTCTACTTCCAAGGACGGCAGCAGTCCATAGGGCAGTTCGACACCCTCACAGACGCTAAGGCAGGCCTGTCCATTGCCAAGTCTGAAATAGTGCGTGGCGTATTCGTCCCCATGTCCACACGCAAAGCCCAAGCGAAACAGGAACAACAGGCACAGGAACGCTCCGCGATCACCGTCGATCAAGTAGTGGAGGACTACCTAAAGTTCCTCAGAACGTCGGGGAAAGCTCGGGGCACCATTTACACGTATGAGTCTCGGATGCGAACCCACCTGCAACCAAAGCTCGGACACAGGCCCATTGCCGATATCACAGTGAAAGAAATTGAAGACTGGTTCGAGGAACTGACAAAGACCAGAGGGCGCAGCGTGTCCCGGTCCGTTTATCTCACCACGTCAGCATTCTTCAACTACGCGGCAGGAAACGCACGCGGCCAATCCTCAGCGTTCGAACCCCTCATAGACCACTCACCATGCAAAGTGTCCGGTGCCGCTAAGCACCACCCAGAACGCCGTGACAGCGAACCAGTAGCCTCATTGGAGGCCGTTAATTTTGTGGCAGAATCAGTGCCCACAGACACCCGCCTAGCGATTCTTTTGGCCGCGTGGTGCGCGTTACGTATGGGTGAGATTCTGGCACTGCAAAGGCAGGACTTCCAAGAGGGTGAGGGCCATTTCTGGGTGTCGATCACGAAGCAGATACAGGCGCGCGGTAAAGGCTTATACGAGACTGAACCAAAGTCTGAAGCTGGTGTGCGTACTGTGCCTGTCCCCGCTGCACTGAACAATGATGTGATTCGTCATCTGCGGACGATTGGTGACGCAAAGTCTGCGCTGGTGTTCCCCAGGGCGGGGGAGAAGTGGAATCATCCAAATACGTTGCGGAAGCGTTTCAACAATGCACGTGACCTGTGGAATGCCGAGCACCCGAACGATGCCTTGGAGTACTTCACTTTCCATTCTTTACGTCATACGGCACTGACCCGCATTGGACAGGCTGGTGCGACGTTAGAGGAACTGAAGCGGTACGCGGGGCATTCGTCTGCCGAGGTTGTGGCGAAGTATCAGCACGCGACTAGAGACCGGCTCGCAATGTTGGCGGGGCAGCTCTCCGACCAAATCAAGCCGAAGTAGTGCGTTGTAGATTCGCGGTCCGAAATGCAATGAACCCGCACTGTACTGTGTCCGTTATCGACACGCCGAAGAAATGTCCACAGGTGAAAAGTTTGGGTGTGGACAGGTGTGGAAAACGGTGTTACGAGCACCAGAAGCACATTGGCCATTTGGCCACCCTGACCACTATTCCCGCAGGTAGGCGAACTACACCCATGTCATTCGTAATCTGTGCATAACTGTGGACGGTTTGAACACAGGTTGTGGACGATCGAAACAACACTGGTGTAACACTGGATATAGGGGTAGAGTCGACCTCGAACGCAACATCTAGCGTTCAATCCCACACATGCGGCCCGTGCATTCGTCTTGCCGAAAATGGCAGATTGACGCGACACGCCGAACAACTGTGGATGAAGTATTTGTTTTACTCAATATTCCGCGTAAATCCAATGAAGCTGCCTGTGGATGATCGAAACAACAACGGCTCAGCACCGGATTACGTGAAACAATTGACCCTATGAGCACGACTACTGTTGCTCATTCCCACACATCCTTGTCCGGGCATTCCTGTGCCCACTAAGACGAGCCACCCAAAGTTAGGAATTGACGCATGAAGTAAAATAGTGTACAGCGCGCAAGCACGCGCCGATAGCCCCGCTGACGTTTGGTCACAGAAGCGGGGCTTTTCATATTCAGCTTTTTCGGATCAACAAGATAGGCCACTACCTTGAAGAACACTCGCAACGCTACACCCTCCACGATCCCAAATCAAACTATCGCCAGCAGCGCGAACGCAACGGGTTTGTCTGAGGCCACGATCCGCCGACACATCGCCAACGGCGAATTACGCGCCTACCGCATCGGCAGAGCCATTCGCATCGCGGACAGTGACCTCATGGCACTGTATACGCCCGTCACGCCGATGTACGGGGTGCGCAATGACTGAGCGGCAGATGAAGCTACAGAAGCTCCGCAAGCAGGCGGACATGTACGCGTCACGACTCGAACGGAACCGGCAACAGGCCATGTCTGAGCACCCGGCAGGCAAGGGCGCGAAGCCGAACGGCGACCGAGTGGTTACGGACCCAACTGGGAAGCGCGCTTGCTACAACATCATGAAGAACGGGGCCGGTGATGGTGAATGACAAATGCGACCACGCCGAACAGTGGTTGGGCGTTTACCATTCCGCAGTCCAGTCCGGTTACGACAAGGGCTATGCGGAGGGGTTCGCAGCGGCCCAGTTGAGCAATGACCAGTTCGCCGAACTTGTGTCCTGGAAGATCACAGACCGGGCAGAGCAGCGCACAGCTAACGCTGACTTCTCAAAGATGGTCATTCAAATGGTGAAGACCGGCGAGGAACGCGCCAAACGCGGCATTCGGTAACACCACTTTTCAGAGCAAGCTCGCTCACATTTTTTAGGCCCACGGGCCACGCTTACCAAGATTAGGAGTCCACGTGGACGACGTTTTCAACTACACCCCCGCCGAACGTGCGGAATGGGACCCGACCGCACGAAAGTCGGGACGCTACGGGAAAGCAATCCCATCAAGCGCAATCCCGAAGAAACGCCAAAGATGGCTCATTCCCGATATGATCCCGCTGAGCACACTGACAGTGTTTGGTGGAGATGGCAGCACCGGCAAGTCAACAATGATGGTTGACGTTGCAGCGAGGCTTTCCCGCGGGGAACTCGACGGAGACATTCGTAACCCCGCCGCGACACTCATTCTCTCAGTAGAAGACTCATGGGCCGAACAGATGGGGCCAAGACTCGCCGCAGCCGGGGCAAACGAAGACCTGGTGTACAAGTACATCGTTGAGTCCTACTCCGCCGATAGCAATACCACGGCTGAGACCGTCGCAGTGCTCCCACTCGACCTCAGTGAAATCGAAACCGCAGTGCGAGAGACCGGCGCGAAGCTGGTTGTGTTCGACCCTGCACTGAGTTTCTTGGAAGGTGACCCGAACAGCGCAAAGGACGTTCGACGCGCATTCGATCCTGTGGCGACCATGGCGCAGAATCTGGGCATCTCTGTCCTACTCATTGCCCACTTCAACAAGGGTGGAAGCAGTGTAGGCGCGAAGCTCTCAGGCTCACACGCATGGCGAGACCTCACACGCTCATATTGGGGATTCGCTAAAGACCCCGAGACCGAGAAGCGTGTCTTCTCGTCCGACAAGGGCAACTACTCGAAAGACGATGCTCTCAGCTACGAATTCGAGATTGTCAGTCGAGGGGTCACCTTGGGGGACGGGACCGTGCAGGAGCGCGGCGCGGTAGCCAACATTCAGCGAACTGACCTTAACGTTAGCGAGCTGATTAGCCAGGATATTGATGATGGTGAGAAGTCAGAGAAAGCGGAATGCGCAGAATTTCTTCTCGAATACCTTAGTCGTGTGGAGTCGATGGACGCGAAACGGGAAGATATCTTCGCAGCCGCTAAAAGCGAGGGGTACAGCGACTCTACGATTAAACGGGCAAGGGGATTCGCTGGAATTTGGCATTCCCGCACGAACGAAGCCAGACCAAAGACTGTGTGGCACCACCCAAGCACGAAATCCAGTCAGACCACCACCCCCGTACATGAGCCAACTGACCTAACTGACCTAACTGCGAATTCTAGGGGATCAGGTGAGCCAACTGGTGAACCAACTGAACCCAAAGCACAGTCAGTCAGATCTTCAGTCAGCTCACCTGAACCCGCGTATTTACTGAGTCAGACCAGTCAGCTCAGTCAGACCAAGGTAGGGCCAACTGAGCCAACAGCTGAGCCAACTGACGGCACATGCAGCGAATGCGGATACTCAACCACCCCGGCATGGGGCAAACAGAACTGCACCTGCACCGGAGAGGAACTTTTCAGTGCGTAACCACTTCGTTGAGAAACCAGAACTCAGAGCAAAAAACGATCACGTCATGAACCAGAACAGGGCGCAACCCGCATTGCTGGCAGACGGGGACAACGGGGTAATGATCCGCGTAGATAGTCGAATCCACGTAATGACCATGCGCCAAGCCGAACGATTCGCAAACGCAATTCTCAACGCAATGGAGGACACCAAATGAGCACGTTTCATTCTTATCTGGCAGACCAGCGTAAACGTGATGACTGGGTGGGCGTAATTGCTAGGGAATATCTAGTTGTCGTTGAAAGCGGCCTTCGACCTCCTGCCGTTAGTTCCGCTGAGCTGTGGCCGATCCTGGGGCGCGATCTTCTGTTTAGGGACTTCACCGTAGATCACGCCAAGGCTATTGACCGGGTGAGAGAAGAGTGGAAAGCAACTCTATAACCCACCAGTGTCAAATGGCACACCTGACCGGCCCTGGCTTTACCGCTGGGGCCGGTCCTCATTCAAAGGAGAACATGAGCGAGTACATCAAGGGCACGTCACGCCCACACGAACCACCCGACGATCCCGGTATTTCGTTAGCAGGGTTCGGGGTGCCTAAGGAATCGATGCAGGCGTGGTTAGTCCTTCAAGGTCACTTTGTCGGCCAGCAAACACCATGCCGGGACCGCAGTGAATGGACTAGCCGCAGCAAAGCCGACAAAGCCACAGCCATTCGACTCTGTGGCGACTGCCCAGCCAAAGCCGCCTGCCATGAGTACGCCGAAACAGCCGGTGAACGCGGAGCCGTGTGGGGAGGGGTTGCAAGATGAAACCCCCATGGATGCGCCCAGAGAACCCAAAAAAGCCCAAATACCGAATGTACGCCGATAACACTGGCGAACTTGCCGCATACAACATTGACCGCGCCAACACCAAAGGCGACGGAACACGATTACAAGAATGGGAAACAAGGTGAGCGGGCAACCACAACTACACGTCAAACTCAACACCCACAAAGACGGAACCAGATTCGTTGCCATATCCCGTGGCAGCTACGCATGGATGAAAATCAAACCCGATGAGGTCACGAAACTAATCAACGACCTCGCGGACCTCACAGAAAACGGAGTGACAAAATGAAACCAATTAACCCTGACCGATCGTTCCGACTCGCATACGGTGTAGGAATCAAAGCCGACCCTGAGACGCTAACAAAAGATGAATGCATTGACGAACTCTATGATCTAGCGAACTTCTGTTCACGTATCCTCACCGAAAAAATTGCTATCGACAGGATTGTGCGTGAAGCCATGGCGGAAGGACTGAACAAATGAGTGTCGGATTCAGAGAACACGAAGGCTGGGAAAAGCGCAACCGGCAGATCGCCCGAGACGCAATGGTAGGCCGCGCCTACTTCTCCAATGGTGGGCTTGGTGTGGTCGTAAAGATCGCAGGAATGCCCATTGTTCTACGCCGTGACGAAGCATTGAATCTTTGTAATCGTATTGCCGACGAAATCCCAGGATGCACAGAATGAATAAGAAGCAATTGCTAGAACTCAACAACATTGCACATGGTGGCATGGTGACTTTCACCGAGGAACCCGAGTTTCTAGAAGACGTTAACGGTATGCCACTCGGTATTGACGTGTCAGAAACGCACACACAGAAACTCGATGGCATAACCGTCACCGCTGCCGAAGTGCGTGCAGCCGGTCTAACACCAGAAGACATTCCAAATCTCACAGTAATGGAACTCAAATGAGCAAAGCAGACCTCTCCAAAGAATGCGCGAAATGGCGCACACGCTGCCGGGAACTCGAAGCACACCTAACCATAGCCCACCGGCAAATCGTGCAACACGCCATAACCACAACATCATCACTCGACCCACGCGCCGTAGACGATGCCGGAATCAATATCAGTGAACTATTCCACGCAGGAACACTCGACCACGGGAAACTACGCGAACAACTCAAAACAGCACGAACACTAAAACCATGGCTATTCACCGACGAGAAACCCACATTCACCGAAGCGTTCCAAATCGGGGAAAGCTAAAGCCTTGCACCCGTAGTGTATAATTAGATATAGGAAGCAAACCCCCGTGGGGCCTTCCAACCCTCATCGGCCAGCGGCCAACTCGAAAAGGTCAGTGACCGTCGTTTCACATCGGCGGCACTGACCTTTTCTCATGCCGCAAACCGTTAGGAGCCAAACATGGCAGGTTTCACAACCAATTCAGACAAAGCCTGGTCCCCAGATATTACGAGCTTCGCACCCGTCGAAGCCGTGAAGAATGCTCTCATCCTTGAGCACACCACGAACCTCGGAAGCATTGAGGGTGACGAACCAGCAGTGCGCGTCGCCTATGTTGACGATGCCAGTGCAACGTTCTTCGCCGAAGGTGCAACCATCAGCGAATCCGATCCCGGCCTTGCTGAGGTCCTGGTGCACACAGGGAAGATCGCGCAGCTCATCCGCCTCTCACGCGAACAGTACGTCACCGGCAACACTGCCACCGAAATGTCGGCCAGTGTCTCCCGTGCCATCACACGCAAGGCAGATGAAGCGTTCCTCGCACAGGTAGCCCCCACCAGCCCAGCAGTCACCCCTCCCGCTGGTGTTCTCAACGTCACCGGCATTGAGGCCGGGGGTGAGGTCACAGGCTCCCTGGATGCCCTCATTGACCTGGTAGCCGCCCTGGAAGCCAACGGTGGTGTACCCACCGGCATCATCATTGACCCTGTGGGCTGGGCTAACCTCATGAAGCTGAAGACCGCTACCGGGGCGAACACAGGACTGCTCGGTGCAGGCACCAACGACGCGCAGCGCATGCTACTCGACCTGCCTGTCACAGTGTCGGCTGCAATGAGCGCGAACACAGGACTCGTCATCGATAAGTCTGCAATCGTTTCAGCTCTCGGAACAGTGAACGTTGCAACATCAGATCAGATCTACTTCAACTCTGACTCGATTGGTGTGCGTGCAACATGGCGCATTGGTCACAACATTGTGAAGCCTGATCGTATTGGTTCGTTCACCATTGACGATGGTGTCGCCTAACCCACTGAACCACTCCGAACGGAGTAGTTGAGTCACACTTGCCCCGCATTCGAGTCAACACGACTTGAGTGCGGGGCATTTCCTCACTCAACACCTGGCCACACCCCGGTGCCGTGGTGGTGTCAGCGTCGCTCCTCCCGCCATTGCGCGCTCTCCCCGCATTTTTTTGAGATCGCCCACCCCTGGGGCGCAATCCCTTCCCCACCGTCACGCTAGCCATCCCCTCGACTAGGGCCTGCGTGTGGAGTGGTTGTTTTCCACAGGGTGCCCCTAGTTCTAGATGATACCCCTAGGGGGTATAGCAGAAACCACTTACGCCGTCGCCCGAGGCATTGACGGATTATTTACACACGGTGAAAGAATTATGTTACCAGTGTGGGGGTTCAGGTGTAGTGTTCGGTTTACCGATTTGCAAACGAAGGGGTTTGACATGAACATTGTGGACGCTGACCGGGAGAAGTGGTGGAAGCAGCTACCCACGGAGACTCAGCAGGTTTTGTATGACGCTGCTGTTGAGGATCGCATGGATTCGGAGATTGCCGGGGTCATTATCCATTCCCCGAACCTCGTGTCTGGTCCCGAGTTCTCGCAGTGGGAGGGTGGCCATGAAGGAGACTGGTCCTGGCCGGAGTCGATGCGCCAAATGATCCTAGATGAGGGTGTATGTGCCCCGTAGACGCTGTATCGTGCTGTAAACGGACCTCGCCCCTGTGGTGGTCATCTCGTGGCCCTGCAGGGGCGATTTCGTGCATTCATGGCCTCATTGTTTCCCGTCCCATTGCACATCGTCGGGGTGCAGCCATACCCCGGTGAACTTCTTTCGCCTGTCGATGAACTCGACGAAGATCGCGTTTCCTTCTTCGTCTAACCGGAGTGCGTGCCCTGGTTTCCATTCTTCGCCGTCGCGTTCCCACATGATGCGTGCTTGGACTGGGATGCGTTTTCGTGCCGGTCTGTCGCGTGCTGGTAGGCCGTTGAGGATGTCTTGCTGGTTGGATGGGTTCCCGGTGAACTGTTCGTACATGTGTTCTATTGTGCACCTTAGGGAGAAGAAAAGACCACCCCGGCATGATTGCCAGGGTGGCCCATAGGTGACGGCGGCTAGTGGGACTCTGCAAGGTAGGTTTGCGCGAGCCGTATCGTTTCAGGGTCTAGGGGGCGTGTAGACACCCAATCCTTCGGAGCACCGTGAGCGCGATGGTCGCCGGTGCGGCGGTACAACACGCCGCAGACACCAACGTCCAGGTTCCCGTTTATCAGTTGCAGTCGGAGCTTGTGTTGTGTCATCCCGGTGAGTGTGGCGAGTTCGGCAATGCTGACATTATGGTCTTTCATGCATTCGCGAACGTTGCCCATGAATTCGGCTACCCAGGCCCTGGTTTCTTCGCTGGTCTTCATTTCAGTTCTCTCCTTTGAGTACTCGGTTGTATGCGGACTTCACTTCTGCGTGCTCGTCCCTAGCTTCACGGTACTGCTCAACCATAGAGTCGAACGTGAACCCGTAGCATTCGTCGGCTACGGCTGAGGCAATGGCCCCGGCGAGGTACTGCATTTGGCTGCTCAACGCTTCTTCACGTCGGGCGAGTGTGACAATATGGGCTGATTGGGTGAGTGTGTCAGTCATGGCGATCCTTCTCTGTGAGTGGTGGTCACCTAGTCCCCACGTAGTCCTCGAAGATTGGTGGTTACTGTTGTTGCTGGTGACAGGCTCATGAGGGATATTCCCCTAAGCTCCACAGGTTGGTCTCACAGCGGTGCAGAGGTGGTCGCGGGTTGAAGCTGCAGACATTGACCATGACCGGGATTCTGGGTCTCGCAGGCATCGCACACTTCCTCAAGCCCGAGACCTTCGACTCGATCGTTCCGCCCCGTCTGGGCAATCCCCGTTTCTGGACCTATGCCAGTGGTGCTGCCGAACTCGGCTGCGCCACGATGCTCGCTGTGCCTGCCACACGTCGGCTGGGCGGCTCGGCCTCTGCCGCGCTCATGGTCGGTGTCTTTCCGGCCAACATCTACACCGTGAAGAAGCACTGGCACAGTCCTCGAGGACGTGCGATCGCTCTGGCTCGTCTGCCGCTGCAGGTACCGCTCGTGTGGATGTCCTGGACCATTGCCCTCGGTCCGGCCGAAGCCTCAGACTGAGATCTGGTGGGCAGCGGTGACCAATTCTGCGGTTGCCCGTGTCATCGACACATAGCGGTCCACCCCACCCTGCACACCGGTGCCGAAGCAAGGAGGGTCTACGACGATGACCAGATCGAATTCCAGTCCCTTGACCTCAGCCGGCCGCATCACAGAGACTCGTTCAGCTTGGATGACGTTCCACGCGTCCGGTTCCATCGTGATGACACAGACGACCCCCTGGCTGTGCGAGTCCAACCAGGCACCGACCAGAGACAGTACCTCGTCTGCGCGGATGTGACGGACTGGGACACCTGACTGGCGAACCGAATGTGGCACATTGGCGTGAGGGATGACCTCACGGATCACTGGTTCTGCTCGACTCATCACCTCGGCGGGGGTGCGGTAGTTGATGCTGAGGTGAACCTCCTCGACGTTCAGACCGAGGTGACTCAACCGCTCGTCCCAGGTCTGGAGGAAGCCATGACGTGCCTGTGCCGGGTCACCGACGATGGTGAAGCTCTTGGACGGACACCGGTCAAGGAGCATGTGCCACTGTGCATCGGTGAGTTCCTGCGCTTCGTCGACGATGATGTGCCCGTAGGGACCCGCGAGAAGGTCAGGGGCGAGAGTCTCCCGAGCCGAAGGATTGTCCAGCGCGCCTCGCAGGTCCTCGCCCTTGAGCATCTGCATCTGCATCAACTCACTGTCGTCAGCGGCAACGAGATCCGCAACGACATCGGCCATGCGATCTTGCTCAGCTGCCGCCTCCGCCTCGGCACGTCGTCGCCGTCTCAGGTCAACAGGGTCACCGATTCGACGCCTGGCTGCGTCGAGGAATGGAATGTCCGCCTTCGTCCAGTCCCTGGCTCCGGATCGCTGCAGCCACGTCACATCTTCGTCTCTGAGGTCGGGTGCGACCAGACCCAGGTAGGCAGGCACGCTCCATAGATCACCCGCGATGTCCAGGGGATCGAGGATGGGCCAAGCGTTGGTCAGGACCTCTCGCAGATCGGGATCCTGTGCGATGAATCCACGGACCTGTTCAGGTTCGGCCTCCTCATCGGCTTCGACGACGATGTCGGTGAGAATATCCAGCAGTTCGTTCCAGACCAGATCACGCGCCGTGTTGTGGTCGACGTCGCCGCCGTGCGTTGTGAATGCCGTTGCCCAATCGCCTGGAGTGACCGACAGCTCGCCCCACGTCGTGTCGATCGTCAGTGCGGTGGTGGGGGCTTCCTCGTAGATGCTCACGGCACGGTCGATGACCGCACCGGGATTCAGTTTCCCTTTGAGCCGAGCGCTGCGCTCGTCGTCATCGGTCACAGCGGTCTCAGGCACAAGGTCGTCCAGAGTGCACAGGCGCACACCGTCCTCGCCGAGGCGTGGCAGCACATCGTCGACATATGACAGATACGCGGGATTGGGACCGACGAAGAGCAGGCCGCCACTGCTGGCGATGCCAGGAACGGAGTAGAGGAGGTAGGCGGCACGGTGTAGGGCGACTACCGTCTTTCCGGTTCCCGGCCCTCCGTCGACGACCAGCGGCGAGTCGGCCGGGGCACGGATGATCGAGTCCTGATCGGCCTGGATGGTGGAGAGGACATCGTGCATCTTGTCCGATCGGCTGGACCCCAGAGAAGCGATGAACGCTGACTGATCGTCGAGGGCAGTGCTCTCATCGACGCTCGCCGAGGTGAATCCTTCGTCCCAATAGTCTGTGATCAGGCCGTTCGACCAGCGATAGCGACGCCGTGTTGACAGCCCCATCGGCTCGGCGAGCGTGGCCGCGAAGAACGGCTCGGCCATCGGCGCCCGCCAATCGATGAGCAGGTTGTGCCCGCTTTCATCGCGCAATCCCATTCGACCGATGTAGACGACCTCACCGGAGTCGGCGAACACCATCCGTCCCAGGCATATGTCGACGGCGAAACGCTGCAGCAGATTCAGTTCGGACGACAGACGATGGATGGCAACATCGCGGTCCAGTGCGGATTCGCCAGAACCTCCGGGGGAGCGACGGAGGTCGGCGAGTCGAGATTCGACAGTGGCCAGTTCGCTGTCGATTTCCGCGGAGATGCGAGCGAAATGGGCGTCATCGGCGGCGATGTGTTTCGACGTGTTCTTGGCAGAGAGTCGGGAGGGCAAATTGAAGACGGTGGAGGGCACACAGAATCCTTTGTCAGACGAGTGAAGACTCCATTGTTCCCCCTGACCAGGGCCTTGCGGCAAGCCCCCATCCATGGCATATTCTGATAATGGCAGGGACTCCGGAATTCGCTCCACTGGTATTGCAGACATTGAGCGGTCTGCGCTTCTCAACAGCCACATCCGCATTTCAAATCGAGGGCGCACGAACACTGGATGGCCGAGGGCGGTCCATCTGGGATGAGTTCGTTGACGAGCCCGGCAATGTCATCGACTCCAGCACTGCTGACCCGGGACCCGACAGCTATCACCGCAGTTCCGAGGACGCAGCGCTGCTGACAGGCCTTGGCGTTGACCGATACCGGTTCTCGATCTCCTGGGTCCGAATCATCGCCGACGGTATGGCCGGGGCGAAGCCCAATGCAGCCGGCCTGGACTATTACGATCGCGTCGTCGACGAACTTCTGGCTGCCGGGGTCACACCGGAACCCACTCTCTACCATTGGGACCTTCCCACCGCCCTTGAAGCGGAGGGCGGCTGGTTGAACAGGGACACTGTTCATCGGTTCGGCGACTACGTCGATGCCGTGGCGGACCGCCTCGGCGATCGTGTCCGCCGTTGGTACACGATCAACGAACCAGCCTCGACCTCGCTTCAGGGGTATGCACTCGGAGAGCTGGCGCCGGGACGCTCGATGCTCTTCGACGCGCTGCCGACGGTCCATCACCAACTCCTGGCTCACGGGACGGCCACGACGATTCTGCGTGAGTACGGCGCCCAGCAGGTGGCACCGGCAATCAACCACAGCCTCATCCTTCCCGAAACGGATTCCGGGGCAGACCACGAAGCGGCGGCGACCCTCGATCTCATCTACAACCGTCTCTTCGCCGATCCGCTGCTGCTGGGTGAGTATCCGGATCTTGATGCACTCGGTGCCCAGATGCCGATCCGCGACGGGGACATGGAGCTCATCTCGAAACCCTGCGATGTGTACGGGTTCAACTACTACAACCCGACCACGGTGCGCGGAGTCGACGACGGGCCACTGCCCTTCGAGATGGTTCCCACCTCGGGTGCTGCGACCACCGGATTCGGGCCGCTGTGGCCGATCCGACCGGACACGCTCAGAGATTTCCTCATCGATATGCGCGCACGCTATGGGGCCAAGCTCCCACCCATCGTGATCTCTGAAAACGGTGCGTCCTTTCCCGAACCCGAAGTGTGCACCGAACCGATCCGCGACGACGAGCGCATCGCTTACCTCCATGACCATCTCGAGGCTGTCGTCGAGGCGATCGTGGCCGGTGTTCCCATCGACGGCTATACCGTGTGGTCGCTGTTGGACAACTTCGAATGGGCGCACGGATACACCCAGCGCTTCGGGTTGGTCCACGTGAATATGGAAACCGGGCAGCGGACGCCGAAGGCCTCCTACGGGTGGTACCGGGATCTCATCTCTTCGGTTCGGGCATGAGCGCGAAGCCGCCAGGGGAGGACATCCGGTCGGGGAAGAAGGTCGGGCCGCTGTGGATGGTGTGGTTCACTCTGGCCTGGCTGGCCATCTGGACGGTCCAGCTGACTCCTATCCAGCTGCTGCTTCCCCTGCAGCTCGACACGCAAAGCGGGCACTGGCTCCATGGAGTCGTCTGGTCCGGAGTCGTGCTCTCCGCAGGCGGACTCGCCGGCATCGTCGCGGCCCCGATCGCAGGGACTCTCTCCGACCGCACACGCTCGCGTCTCGGACGCCGCCGCCCCTGGGCCATCGGCGGATCGCTGGGGGCCGCCGCCGGTCTCCTGCTCACCGGCTGGGCGCAGGGACCGCTGTTCGTCGGAGCCGCCTGGGTCGTCGTCTCCGTTTCGGTAGCCATCGCCTCGGCGGCGCTGACGGCCCTCATCGCCGACCAACTGGACTCACAGCGGGGATCAGCATCGGCAGCAGCGAGCTCGGCGCAGGCAGTCGGAATCGTCGTCGGCGTCGGGGCTGTCGTGCTCCTGGGCCTTGGACTCGGGGCCTCCTATGCGCTCCTGGCTGCGATCATCACGGTTGTCGGGGTCGGCACCGCATTCCTTCTGCCCGATCCCGCTCCCGACCACCCGAGGATCCTCGCTCTGCATGAGGGACGGGAGCCGATCTCCCGGGCGCGGATCTCCTCTCTGCTCGATCACAATTTCAAGTGGCTGCTCGTCTCGCGGTTCGTCGTCAATGTGGGCAACGCATTTGGGACCTCGCTGCTGCTCTTCTTCCTCATCTACGGAATCGGAGTTCCTGCAGACAGCGCCGAGGACAAACTGCTCGTCCTCATCGTCATCTACACGATTTTCGTCGTCATCTCCTCGATCGTGCTGGGGACCATCTCGGATCGTTCGGGGAATCGTCGCTTCTGGACGATCACCTCGGCGTTGGTGCAAGCCTGTTCGGGTGTCATCATTCTCGTTAGCCCGGAGTTCCTCACCACTGCCATTGCGGCTGCCGTGATGGGAACCGGCTATGGAGCGTACATGGCGGTCAGCCTGGCATTCGCCACCGACCTGCTGCTCGATCCCGATGATCACGCACGCGATCTGAGCATGGTCAACAATTCCGCAGCGCTGGGACAGCTGGTCGGACCGCTGCTGGGAGCGGGACTCGTGGCCCTCGTCGGAGGGTTCTGGCTGCTCTTCGCCGCGGCAGCGTGTGTCTCAATCCTCGGTGCGGTGATGACGCTGACGGTACGCCCGAAGACCCTCCCGGTGCGCTGAGGCTGCCCGCCGGGCGGACGTCAGGAGATGCCGAGGAGCTTCCCGCTCTTCGCGAGTTCAGGATCGGTGCAGGATGCCAGATCGAAGCAGCAGGGACGTCGTTTCCCTGACTCCAGCTTCGAGATCGCAACTTCGACGCGGCGGGCACGGGTATCAGCGTTCTTCGTCGCCTGAATCCACCTCACCCATTCCCACCGTGCCATCGGCGTCAGGCTTGCCCAGACCTCGGTGAGTTCGGGTGCGTCATCGAGGGCTGCGCCGAAGTCATCGGGAATCGAGGTCTCCGGCCATTCCTTCGTGGGAGTCAGCGACACTTCCACCGAACCGTCCACCTCGGCATTCAGCGCTGCAGACAGCTCGTCGGTGACATTGATCCAATGCCCGCGCATGCCGTCGGGCTCGACCACGGTAGTGAAGTCCACACCTCCAGCCGTGCCCCGAGCTGCTACCTGCCCGCGGGAGGGCAGCTCCGCGCTGGCCTCGGCGGGCAGGCGCAGGATCGGTCTGTCATTGATGACCTCCAGCTGTGCGGAGAACTCGATGGCCGTGGGCGTGCTCTTCTTCGTGCTCATGGTCACCAGAATAGCGCCCCACCCGGTCGGTGACTTCTTGAATCCTGACCGGTTGGGGCGCCTCCTGGCCCAGGATCATCTCAGCTGTGCGCCAACCCAGTCGGGCGACGCGTATCGAATCTGTCCGATGCGTTCGCTCACCTCTGCAGGGAAGGGGACGGTCGTGCCCGAGTTCTGGTCCACATGTAGGGCAACGATCTCCTCAGTGGCCACGAGCCGCCCCTCGACTCGCATTTCATAGGCCAGGTAAAGCTTCTTCGCCCCCGCCGCGACGAGAGTGGGCGTGACCTGCAGCTGCTGGCCGAGACTGACCTCGTCGAGATAGCGGATGTGGGATTCGACGGTGTAGAGCGAGGTGGAGTGTGCCGCCCGGTATGCCTGGTCGAGACCGATCTGGTCCATGACCTGGTCGGTGGCAAAACCGAAGACCAGGACGTAGAAGGCCTCGGACATGTGGCCGTTGTAGTCAATCCACTCGGCGATGACCTGGGTCCGATAGTCATCAAGCTCGCCCGGCTCGCTGTTCCCAGGAGAAGCCGTATCCTGGTGCACTGCTTCTGCCGCGATGTTGCTCGCCGAGGTGGTTCGGGTCTGGGTTTCCCGCGTGGACTCGAGGTCGCCGGTGAGCCTGCGCAATGCGATGATGCCTGCATCCCGCGTGGCGATGAGGTCGGGAATGGTGCTGTCTCCTGCAGCCACATCACAACCGGCCACAACATCGTCACGCAGCTTCTGGGTGAGCTCCGGGGCCTCTAGCCGCGTCCACGGGGACTTCAGCGAAGGACCGAAGTGGTCGAGCATGTGCGCCATCCCGCCCTCACCGCCGGCAAGGTGGAAGGTCAGCATCGGGCCCTGGAAAGGCCAGCGGAGACCGGGACCGTCGGTGATGGAACGGTCGATCTGTTCGACCGTCGCCTCACCGTGGTCGATCATATGCAGAGCCTCTCGCCATTGCGCCTCTTGGAGGCGGTTGGCGATGAAGCCGGGGACCTCGTGGTCCATTCTGATGACGGACTTCCCGACGCGAGTGTAGAAGTCGGCCGCCCAATCGACGGCTTCGACAGCCGTGGACTCTCCGCCGACGACTTCGACGAGCGGGATGAGGTAGGGAGGATTGAACGGATGCCCGACAACCAGGCGCTCGGGATGCTCGGCATCGAGTGCCATCTCGGTCATACTGTAGCCCGACGTGGAGGAGCCGATGACCACATGTTCGTCACACACAGCATCGATACTGGCGAGGAGACTGCGTTTGAGTTCGAGGTTCTCCGGGGCGGACTCCTGGACGAATCCGGTCCCGGCGACCGCCTCGGCGAGGTCGGTGTGCACCGTCCAGGCGTCCTTGTCAGCACCCGCGACCATGTCGAGTTCGGCCAGCGCAGGCCATGCCGCGTCGATGAGGCGGGTCAGCTTCTCGGCCGCATCCGGTGCCGGGTCCCAGACCTTGACGGTGAACCCCTGAGCGAGAAAGTACGCTGCCCAGCCCCCGCCGATGGTGCCGGCTCCGATGCAGGTGACAGTCGTGATCGACTCGACGTCTGGATAGGACGGAGCAGTGAGCACGGCGCTCACAGGTCGAGTCCTGTCACCATCGGCGTCTGTACGCGCAGATCAAGGATCTGGCGAGCCTCGTCAGGTGTGGCGACGTCGGCGCCCAGGCCCTCGATGATGTCGACGGCGCGTTCGGTCAGTGACGCATTGGTGGCCTTGACCCCTTTGGCCAGGTACAGGTTGTCCTCGAGCCCGACCCGAGCATGGCCTCCGGCGAGCACGGATTGGGCCACCCACGGCAGCTGGTTGCGACCGATGGCGAAGGACGTGAACTGGGCACCTGTCGGGAGCATGTTCACCATCGCCGTCAGCAGTCCGGCATCGACCGGTGCACCGTATGGGACTCCCATGCACAGCTGGTAGAGCGGCGGCGGGTCGATGAGTCCCTCTTCGACGAGCACGTTGGCGAACCACAGGTTGCCGGTGTCGAAGATCTCAAGCTCGGGTCGGACCCCCAAGGTCTGGATCTTCTTTGACCCTTCGCGCAGCATGTCGGGTGTGGATACGTAGATATTGGATCCGTCACCGAAATTCAGCGAGCCGCAGTCGAGAGTGCAGATCTCCGGCAGAAGCTCCTCGACATGAGGGAGTCTCTCCAGAGCATTGACGAGGTCGGTGCCCGGCATATGCGTCGTCGGATCCTGAGGGTCGACGACCAGGTCTCCGCCCATGCCTGCGGTGAGGTTGATGACGGGATCGACATCGGAGGCGCGGATGAGGCGGACGACTTCCCGATAGTGGGCGACCTCGCGGGAACCCTGCTTGGTGTCGAGGTCGCGGACATGGATGTGCACCACAGAGGCACCAGCTCGTGCTGCGGCGATCGCATCGTCGGCGATCTCCTGCGGTGTGACCGGGACGTGTTCGCTCTTGTTCGCTGTATCGCCGGCGCCGGTGACGGCGCAGGTGAGAATGACCTTGCGATTCATAATGACTCCTCATCAGGGTTGGGTTTGACGATTGCGCGTTTGAGATAACTGGAGACACGGCGTCGGAATGTGGCGACATCCATGATTCCGGTGAGTACTTTGACTCCGAGTCCGTCGAGCAGTGCGGTGAGCTCATCGGTCATAGCGGCACTGTCGCCGGGACGGAAGAGCCCCTCCGACTGACCTGCTTCGATGGTGGAGCGAACGGTCTGCGACCAGCGTTCGTAGTGCGCCGGATAATCGGAGCTGTAGGGGTCTTCAAGGCCGAGCCTGGCCCAGGTCTGGAGCCAGATGGACCACTCGCTTCGTGCGGTGCGGCCGATGGGCGACTGCAGTTCGAGCAGGCGTTCGAGCCGGCGATGCGGGCTGGGGATCTCGCCGAGCCACGCGATCTGCCGATCGAAGGCGAGTTTGACTGAGTATCCGAGTGCTGCGTCAAAGAGGTCGGACTTGCCATTGAAGTAGTAGTGGATGCTCGCATTCGAAACACCCGCGGCTTCGGCAATGTCCGCGATTCGCACGGTTTCGTAGCCGTGGCGGGCGAACAGGTCCCAGGCGGTCTCGACGATGAGTCTGCGTGGCGAGGAATCCAATGACGGTGTCAGGGTCTGGTCTGATTCCGCTTGAAAGCGCAGGGGAGTCGCGGACACCTGTGATTCGTCACCGAGCAGCCACTTGACTGTCACCCCGGTTGCGGTGGCGAAGCTGAGGAGCTCCGAGGTGCCGAATCTGCGTCGACCAGACAGGGACTTCGACAGTTTGGTCTCGTCGATTCCGATGCTTGCGGCCACATGTCGCTGAGACAGTTCACTGGCGCGCAGTGCTTCTTTGGCCCGCTGTGCAGTGTCCCCGCCGTCCCTGCTGTTGGGCTCAATGCGATCCGTCATAGCCGTCAATCTATCGCCCGTGTGCGTAAATCGCAAGCAATACTGATCGATAATCAGAACTTGCGTACGATGAAGCTCGAGACGTTGCACCAGATTCGGACCTGAAGAAGCGCGACGAGCGGTAGTCGAGCGGATATTGTCGAAGGGACGAACGAACCAGCTTTTGCCACCGCCCTCACCAGGAGGACCCCATGACCGACAATCTCCATTCTCGAATGCACGTCGTATCCGACGAGACCCGTAACCTCGTCAACCTCGTCCTCGACTATTCGCGTCGACGGACTTTGGCTGTCGACACTCCGCTCGACCATCCGACGACCGAAACGGAGCTCAAGCGTCTGGCCGGACCGACCATCACCGAAGACGGTGTCGGGTCTTCACGCGCTCTGGCGATCTTCGAGCACATCTTCGCTCCCGCCTGCATCACCACAGACCACCCGAAGTATCTGTCCTTCATCCCCAGCGCGCCGACGAAGGCCGCAGTGGCATTTGACTTGGTGGTCTCAGCCAGTGCGCTCTACGGCGGCTCGTGGCTCGAGGGCGCGGGCGTCGTCCATGCCGAAAACGAAGTCCTGTCATGGCTGGCAGGCGAGTTCGGGCTGCCGGAGAGCGCTGGCGGCGTCTTTGTCCAAGGGGGCACGATCGGCAACCTGTCCGCCCTTGTCGCGGCTCGTGACGCGCGCAAGGCCCAGCTCGGCGAGGAGAAGCCGGGACGCTGGGTCATCGTGTGCAGTGCCGAAGCACACTCCTCGGTTGCTTCAGCGGCAGCTGTCATAGACGTCGATGTTGCACCTGTGTCAACCGGTGACGACGGCATTCTGCGCCCAGAAGGTGTACGGGCGGCCCTCGAGCAGCACGGTGACGCGGTTATCGCCGTGGTGGCGACCTCGGGAACGACGAACTTCGGCACCATCGATGACATTGCAGGAATCGCGGCACTCAAAGACGACTACGACTTCTGGCTCCATATTGATGGCGCCTATGGTCTGGCCGCGATGCTCTCCCCATTGGCACGACACAAGTTCGCCGGGGTCGAGTCGGCCGACTCCGTCATCGTCGATCCTCATAAATGGCTGTTCGCACCATTCGACGCGTGTGCACTCATCTATCGCGATCCCGACCTGGGGCGGCGAGCGCACACTCAAAGGGCCGAATACCTCGACACGCTCACCGAGTCTCAGGAGTGGAGCCCCTCTGACTACGCCATCCAGCTCACCCGTCGTCCGCGTGGACTGCCCCTGTGGTACTCACTGGCCAGTTATGGAGCCGAGACCTATCGTGAAGCCATCAGCCATTCGATCGAACTGGCGATGCAGATCGGCACTGAGATCAAGAAGCGACCGAATCTCAGACTCGTTCGTGAACCCGAGCTCTCGGTCGTCGTCTTCGAACGTGATGACTGGACGCGTGAGGACTATCAGCGATGGTCAGACCGGCTGCTCGAGGATCAGCGGGCCTTCGTCGTGCCCAGCTCACACCAGGGTCGGCCCAACGCAAGGTTTGCCATCGTCAACCCGCTGACGACTTTCGAGGATCTCGTCGATATTCTCGACACGATGGAGTGAAGTCGATTCGTACGCAGTGAGACTGTTCTGAGTCGTTGTGAGGCCCAAAGCGTGGACCCGACCGACGCCGTCTTGCCGTCTTATGCCGCGATTCAGTCCTTGGTGTGCTGCCGGGGTCTGAGCTCGACGGTGAAGGTGGGCAGGAGGAACTGTGTGATCGGTCCGATGGACACCGCATAGAGGGCGGTGCCGATCCCGAAGATGCCGCCGAGCAGCCAGCCGACGATGACCACGCTGACCTCGATGAGTGTGCGCACCAAGCGGATCGACTTTCCGGTGACGCGGGACAGGCCGGTCATCAGGCCATCGCGTGGGCCCGGTCCGAACTGCGAACCGATGTACATCGCCGAGGCGACGCCGTTGAGGATGATGCCGCCGATGAGGAGGGCGATGTTCCACCACAGTTCATCGGGCTGGGGCAGGAACAGCCGGGTGAGGTCCAGCGATGGTCCGATGAGGAGCGCGTTGAGCACCGTCCCGAGCCCAGGCTGCTGTTTGAGCGGGATCCAGATCAGGAGGACGAGGAACGAGGTGATCGTCACGATGGTGCCGAAGGTCAGGGGCAGGTGCTTGATGATTCCCGAGTGGAGGACGTCCCAGGGCATCATGCCCAGGCCCGAGGTGACGATCATCGCCATCGAGGCACCGTAGAGGTAGAGACCAAGGATCAGCTGCGGCAGACGACGGGGGAGCCGACCGCTCTTGAGCTGTTGGATGGGACCGATATTCGCAAGTTCGCGCTTCGGTACGGGTGCTGATGACATCGTTGGTCTTCCGGCTAGTTCTGGCTGATATTCCCATCATGTCGTGAACTGGTCTTGTATTAAAGGTCCAATTGGAACAAAGTGGTCATATCTCCATCGCTTCGGTGGACGAGTCATCGACACAGCGAGGTTGGCATGAGCACACCAGTGATGAGCGGGACCAGATTGGCCGGCATCATCGGCACTGGCCCCTGGCCCGGGCCTGCCTATGATTCGCTGACGACTCGGATCTCGCGTGCCATCGGCGATGGACGTATTCCGGTCGGAGCCCGCCTGCCCAGTGAGCGAGAGGTCGCCGCTGCGACCGGACTGTCTCGGACGACAGCGACCCGTGCCTTTGCGAAGCTGCGTGAACAGGGATTCGTGCTCACCCGTCGGGGGTCGGGCAGCGTGGTTCGGCTGCCGGAAGTGCCGGGCGGACGTATCGATCATCTTCTGACCCCGACAGGCTCGAACGAGGCGGAGATCGACCTCACGTGCACCGCATCGGTGGCACCGCCCTGGTTGCTGGAAGCCTACGAACGTGCAGTCGCCAACGTCCACGCCTACCTTCCCGGCACCGGGTACTACCCCTCTGGGCTGCCCGTGCTCAGGGAGATCATCGCCGAACGTTTCACCGCTCGCGGGGTCCGCACCGATCCCGATCAGATCCTCATCACCTCTGGCGCCTTCGGTGCCGTGGCCATCGCAGTGCGTGCCCTCAACGAGGGGCGGGGCAGGGTGCTCATCGAGAGTCCCACCTACCCGAATGCGATTGCGACCCTTGAAGGGGCCGGCGCCTCCCTGGTGCCCTACCCACTCGAGCAGGGCCCTAACGGACATCACTGGGACATCGACGCTATGGACCACATTGCGCGCCAGACCCGGGTCCGTTCGGCATATCTCATTCCCGACTTTCACAATCCCACCGGTGCGCTCCTGCCCGAAGAACAGCGTCCCAGGCTCGGTGCGATGCTCAGGCGCAACTCAATGGTGCCCATCTTCGATGAGTCCCTGGTCGAGCTGGGCCTCGACGGTGCTCCGACACCGACGCCGATGGCAGCCTTCGTACCCGACTCGATCACGGCTGGCAGCACCAGCAAGATCTTCTGGGGCGGGCTGCGCGTCGGTTGGCTGCGAATTCCCACCCACCGAATCGACACCATGGCGTCGACACGATTGAGTCTCGACCTCGGGGCTCCAGTCCTCGAGCAGCTCGTCGCCGTCGAACTCATGCGTGACCATGATGCGATCGTCGGCGAATACCGGGCCAAGCTGCGCGCGGCCAGGGACAGCCTCGCGGGTCAGGTTCGGGCTCATCTTCCGTCCTGGGAGGTCATCGTGCCCGGTGGAGGCATGGCACTGTGGTGTCGACTGCCAGAGGAGCGTTCGGGTGCCCTGGCCATCGCGGCCCGCAAGCACGGGCTCGGTTTGGTCTCCGGACCGAATTTCGCCCCAGCTGGGGGACTGGACCGATGGATCCGACTGCCCTACACCGTGTCCGAGACGGATCTGCACCAGGTTGGTCCTCGGCTGGCCGCTGCCTGGGACGATGCGCTGACGTTCACCGACCGTGTCCCCGCAGAGCGGACCCGGACCGTCGCCTGAGCAGTCTGAAGGGAGCGGGGGACGGGCGCTGGGTACCATGAGGATATGGACCAGGACAGAGGCGACGCCGAGGCGCTCAACCACGACGAACAGTATTCGACGGCCACAACCGTGGAGGATTTCAAGATCAACCTCGCCGAGGTGAATCGGCGCATCGAGACTGCTGCCGTGCGAGTGGGCCGGGACGCCGCTGAGGTCGAGCTGCTGCCGGTCAGTAAGACAGTCCCGCAGGAGAGGGTCCGGCAGGCCGTTGCCGCCGGCTGTCACAAACTCGGGGAGAATAAGGTGCAGGAGGCCTTCCGGAAGTCAGACGAGATGGCAGACCTTGACATCGAGTGGGCCGTGATCGGCCATCTGCAGTCGAACAAGGCCCGTGACGTGGCGAAGTTCGCATCCGAGTTCCAAGCCCTCGACCGACTCAAAGTAGCTGCCGCCCTTGACCGACGGCTCCAGGCTGCAGGACGCAGCCTCGACGTCTACGTCCAGATCAACACCTCCGCCGAGGACTCGAAGTTCGGAATGCCGCCGGAAGAGCTGCCCGACTTCCTGCGCGAACTGCCGCAGTTCTCGTCCCTGAAGGTCCAGGGCCTGATGACTCTCGCGATCTTCTCCTCCGACATCGCTCGTGTGCGCACCTGCTTCCAGCGCCTGCGGACCCTGCGGGACCAGGCCCGAGACACCGACCCCGAGCTGATCGGTCGCGGAAAACTCTCAATGGGCATGTCCGGAGACTACGAGGTGGCTATCGAAGAAGGAGCGAACTGCGTCCGCGTGGGCCAGGCCATCTTCGGCAAGCGGGCATTGCCCGACAGCTACTACTGGCCGGAAGACAACTGAACCCTGCATCGTGATCGCGTCACTGAACAGACACCAAATCCTCTGGTACCTCATCGCCATCGGGGCAGGAGCCCTCATCGGTCATGGCCTGCCGGGAGCATCACCAGCGGCTGGCGCTGCAATCACACCCTGCCTCATCGCACTGCTGTTCGTGACCTTCCTCGATATCCCCTTCGATGCGATACGAGACTCCTTCAGCGACCTGCGATTCCTCGGAGCCGTAGCCCTCGCGAACTTCCTCATCGTCCCGCTCGTCGTCGCCGGTCTCCATGCCGTCATGCCTCTGGAAGACGAGCTCGTCATACCCGTCCTCATCGTCCTGCTCACCCCCTGCATCGACTACGTCCTCGTCTTCACCCGACTGGCAGGGGGAGACCACACCCGTCTGCTCGCCCTGACCCCTGTGCTCATGATCGTCCAGATCATCCTGCTGCCCGTCTACCTGTGGATCATCCTCGACGGCACCGGCATAGGTGCGATCGCTCCAAGACCAGTCATCACCGCGCTGCTCGTGTTCATCATCATTCCGTTGGCAGCCTCCCTCGTGACGCGTGGACTCGCCCGCCGATCAACACTCGCGGATCGGAGCATCCACGCAGCCTCGCAGTCCATGGTCATGCTGATGATGATCACTCTGGCCGCGATCGCTGCAGCACAGGTCCCGCTGATCACACCGCACCTTCTCGACCTGAGCGGTGCCATCGCAGCATTCCTCGTGTTCGCCCTCGTCATGACCGTTCTCGGATGGCTCATGGCTCGCACGCTGTCGCTGCCAGTGGGAACCGGTCGAGCCCTCGTCTTCACAGCCGTGACACGCAACTCGCTTGTCATGCTCCCGATCGTGCGAGCCATCACCTCTGACGGACTGGGGCCAGCAGCCGTGGTCGCACAGACGATCGTCGAGCTTGTCTTCATGCTCATCCTCGTCCGTGTAGTCCCACGCGTCCTCCCCGGAACCGCGGTGTCCGAAAACCGCTAGTAATGTTCCGAGATCACGAGCAGAATGGTCATATGCTCACGACAGATCAGTGTTATCAGGCAGTGGCCGGGCGCGACAGACGCTTCGACGGAATGTTCTTCACTGCCGTGCGCTCAACCGGCATCTTCTGCCGCCCGTCGTGCCCGGCGAGAACGCCGCTGCGTAAGAACGTCGACTTCTACCAGACGGCAGCGGCAGCCTCGGACGCTGGATTCCGGGCCTGCAAACGGTGCCGCCCGGACGCCAGCCCGAATTCTCCTGAGTGGGATACCCGAGCCGACATTACGGCTCGGGCCATGCGACTCATCCAAGACGGCCTCGTCGATCGGGCAGGAATCTCCGGCCTCGCCTCGGCGCTGGGATACAGTTCTCGCCAGCTGGGTCGAGTGCTGCAGTCCGAACTGGGGGTCGGCCCCCTCGCCATCGCCCGGACCGAACGAGTCCGGACTGCCCGCACCCTGATCGAATCCACGCCGCTGTCCATGAGCGAGATCGCCTTCGCCGCCGGATTCTCAAGCATCCGTCAATTCAACGACACGTTCCGTGCCGTCTATTCGTCGAGTCCCAGAGATCTGCGCAACGGCCGCAGCGAACCCCGCAGGGGGCAGGACATCATCGTCCGTCTCGCCTACCGTCCACCGCTGGACCACGTTCACCTGTTCAGATATCTGGCAGTGCGTGCGATCGCCGGCGTAGAAGACGTCAGCGATGATCACTACACCCGCTCCCTGAGCCTCGCCCACGGGGTAGCCGTGCTGACGCTGGTCCCGGGATCCGGAGACTTCATCGAATGCCGCCTGCGTTTGGCCGATACCCGTGATCTCGGCAGCGCAGTGGCCCGGGCACGACGAATCCTCGATCTCGATGCGGACCCGGCCGCGGTGGCAGCGACGATGGCAGCTGCCGGCCTCTCAGAAATCGTCGACCGATACCCCGGGATTCGGTCCCCGGGAACCGGCGACCCGGTCGAACTCGCAATTCGCACGGTCCTGGGACAGCAGATCTCGGTCGCCGCCGCACAAACACACCTCAACCGCCTGGTCACCGACTACGGTCAGACATTGCCGGAAGAACTGAGAGTCGGCACCGTCGACCGAGTCTTCCCGACGGCAGCGGTCATCGCGGAGGTTCCGGACGAGCACTGGTCACTGCCGGGCCGCAGGATCGAGACTCTTCGCGGACTGAGCGCTGGGCTGGCGGACGGTTCGATCGACCTGGGTCCTGGCTGCGATCGGGAAGCAGTCAACGACAGTCTCCTGGCGCTGCCCGGCATCGGACCCTGGAGCCTCGGCTACATACGCATGCGAGCACTGGGAGACCCCGATGTCCTGCTCGGCTCAGACCTTGGGGTCAAGAGGGCGCTGGAGTCGCTCACCAGCTCAGATCCGACGTCGACCTCCTGGCCCCAGAGGGTTGACCGATGTCGACCATGGCGGTCCTACGTCACGCATCTGCTGTGGGCCCATCATTCGCACACACAGTCACGAACACAGACACACGATCAGAATCGGAGAAGGCAATGACGACACAGATGGCACGCCCCATCACGGACACAATTCGCTATACGGTCATGGACTCGACGTTGGGTCCGATCCTGCTCACCTCGGACGGTGCACACCTCACCGGACTCTATCTCGATGACTTCGACACAGTCCTGGAACGACTGGCCGCGTCCAGCGGAGACGCTCCGGTCCTCGACGACGAACTCACACTGTTCGCCACGGCAAATAGACAGCTGGGTGAGTACTTCGCCGGCACCCGCACCGACTTCGACCTTCCCCTGGCGCCGACGGGCACCGAGTTCCAACGCACAGTCTGGCACGCACTGACAACGATTCCCTACGGCACAACCGCCGGATACGGAGAACTCGCGGCATGGATCGACAGGCCGACAGCGGCACGGGCAGTCGGAGCGGCCAATGGCCGGAACCCGATCAGCATCATCGTCCCCTGCCACCGGGTGATCGGAGCGAACGGCGCACTGACTGGTTACGCCTGGGGTGAGGAGAAGAAACGGACGCTGCTCGATCTTGAGGCTGGCCGCTGACCCGCCGCTGAAGGTCCAGACCCAGAACTCGGCACACGAAGAAGGACCCGGCCCCATAATCATGAGGCCGGGTCCTTCGTGCGGTGGAGGTAAGGGGATTCGAACCCCTGACCTTCTCCATGCCATGGAGACGCGCTACCAACTGCGCCATACCCCCGCTTGCTCGATCAATATTACTCAGGTGCACCCACGACGACAAATCGGGCGACAGTGACGCTGACCACATTGACTCTGGTGGTCACCGAGAAGCCCATGATCACTGACGATGACCGGGGCCGGGTGTGTTTCCGACTCCGGTCATCTGTCATTGAACATCAGATCATCGGGCGCACCGAATAGAGGTATCTCGTGACCTCGCGTTCACGCTGCTCCTGCAGCCGCTCATCTCGAGCGAGCCTGCGGAACCGCGCGTTGCGACGCTCCAACGCGATCCGATCGTGATCCTTTGTGGCGTCTGGTGGACGGCGGGCCCATTGGATCAGCTTGAGCCCAGCACTCAGCGCTATACGCCGTGGATATGTGAATGGAAATGCCGTAGACAAAACGATTCCTTAATGTTTTCGGGCAGGAGAAATGCCCAAATGAGAGTTAGGGAAAATGTCCGATATCAAAGAGCTGCAGAACAACTCAATGAACCGAATGAAAGCGACGTCCGGAATCTGGATCCGCTGCTGGTCCCGTACACAGTCGATGAAAACTCGCCCGAGGCACGACTGTGGCGCGAGTGAGTTTGAGGCAATGTGACAGCGACTGCCGTCGGCAGATGTGATCAGCGAAATGGGTCCAGAACCCAAAGGGTCGGTGAGGTTCGTGAAAGCACGTACCTGTAGAACTCCAGCGTCCTACGCGAGCTCGGCTCATGCCTCGATGCTGCGGATGAGCGCCAACGGTGGCGTCAGTGCGGCATGGAGGCAGGATGACCCTGCGGGAGAAACGTACCGGTGTTCACGTGACCGGTGGAGAAAGACGAGAGATGCGGCTAGATTCAGCCGACGAGTCCTTGTCCGCCAGTCAAGCAGGCAGTGATTCCGATCCAGCGGTGCTGGGGATTGGGAAATGCGATAAGTTTCAACATTCTCCTGCGCTCCTTTCTTGGTCTTGGATCTCGTTTGAGCGGCGTCAGCGCTCAGAATGATTGGTTGCAATTGTGGGGTTTGTGCGAATCCGTAATTGCAATCTCGAATTTATCACAAATGAAGAACTCTGTGTGGCTTCTGGGCATTCTTTTTGTGAAACTTCTGCGGCTAACGAGCATGGTGGCCTAACCGCGAATTATGGCGAGGTGAGATCTCATCTCCAGCCCAGTGTTTCCAGACTCGGTGTGCGCGGTCGAGGAATCCCTAGGCAGCGACGTAGAATCTTCTCAGACTCGCGACTTACTGGGAGAAGACAATGTCACAGGCAGCTGCCACTACTCGACGACTGGTCGTCGGATACATCGCCACCGACCGTGGACGTGACGCCATCGCTCTGGCGATCTCGCTTGCACGCTCGGCCGGCACCGAACTCATCATCACGATCGTCCGTCCAGAAGCCTCGACCTTCACCGCCGGCAACTCCATTCCGCAGGACGGGTCCGGCATCGTCTCACAGCAGCTCGAGGACTGGCTCGACGAAGCTCTGGCACTGGTGCCAGATGATGTCACGGCTCGAGGCGTCATCCACACCTCATCGAACGAGTCCAAGGGGCTGATGGAGGTTGCTGAGGCTGAGGGCGCGCTGGCCATCGTCATCGGTGCGCGAGCCACCACATTGATGCGCTCGTTCCGCATCGGGACTGTCGCGACCTCACTGCTTCACTCGTCCGAGGTCCCCGTCGTCTTGGCACCGGCCGGGAACTCGGACATCGGTCCGATCTCACGCATCACTACGCTCTTCGGCGCCCGACCAGGGGCCGCGGCGCTCATCGGTGCGGCCGTGCAGTCCGCCGATGCCCTCGACGTGGATCTCCGTCTCCTGTCTCTGATCGAAAACGATGGTCTCGGCGAGGACGACACCGTGGAGATTCAAGAGTTCGCCGAGGAATACGGGGGAGCGGTGCTGGCTGCGCGCGCCGCGAAGATGTTCGAGTCGGGGCGAGCCGTGGTCAAATCACAGGCCGGAGCCGATATCGAAGACGCCGCAGCTCACGTCGACTTCCAACCGGGCGAGATCGCATTCATCGGATCGAGTCGGCTCGGTCGAGGCGGGCGCGTCTTCATCGGCGCACGAGCCCGCCGATTGCTGCGTGTTCTGCCAGTCCCCGTGGTCGTCGTGCCACGTCGGGCCGTCAGTACCATCAATTCGCAGTGAGTCCCTCAGCTCCCACCCGCACGGACTTCACCGTCGACGGTCACCCGACGGCGGTATGGCTGCACTCCTCAGGAACGAGCGCCCGCCCTGTGCTCATGGTCCACGGCTTCCGCGGCGACCATCACGGAATGGACCTCATCGCAGGCGCCATCCGAGGCCGCGATGTCATCGTCGGTGATCTGCCCGGCTTCGGGCTCACCTCTCCGCTGCTGGCCGGTCTGAGCCTCGACGCCTACTGCGATCACCTGGCTGGCCTCATCGCCGAAGTGACTCGGCGCTGGCAGGCGGCCCCGATCGTCCTCGGGCACTCCTTCGGCTCCATCCTTGTCGCGCACATGGCCGCTCGCCGACCGTCCACGGCGCCTGAGCTCATCCTCATCAACCCGATCACCACACCTGCACTCGAGGGTTCGGCGAAGGCCCTCACCGCCCTGACCCGTCTCTACTATGGTCTCGGTGCTCGGCTGCCGGAGACGATCGGGCACCAGCTGTTGGCCAACCCAGTCATCGTGCGCGTGATGAGCGAGGTCATGGCCACGACCAGAGACCGCGGGCTGCGACGCTACATCCATGATCAGCATGCTCGTCACTTCTCCACCTTCAGCGATCGTAGCTCGCTGGCCGAGGCGTTCGATGTCTCGGTCGCTCACACCGTCACCGAGGTGGCTGGGCGGCTGGCGATGCCCATGCTCGTCATCGCCGGAGACAAGGATGCCATCGCGCCGATCGCAGCGACTCGCCGCTTCGTCTCAGACCTGACCGATGCGCAATTCGTCGAACTCTCCGGGGTCGGGCACCTAGTGCACTATGAACGGCCCGATGCAGCCGCCTCGGCGATCATGGAATTCTGTCGCGGCCGGGACTGAACCTGTCGCAGAGCCTCGCCGGCGAGCGCGGTACAGGGATGTTGATCCAAAAAATGGCAGAGAAGAGGGCCGATGCGAATCAACGCATCGGCCCTCTTGCTCATGCCGTCAGATCTGGGGGCGGTCGCTGACCCAGTGGTAGACGATGGGCACGAGGAACGCGAAGCAGGAGGCGAGCAGTCCAGCCCAGAAGAGCCAGAACTCGGTGCCGGGTGCGCCGAAGAATCCTGCACCGAAGAGATACAGCCCGAAGATGAAGAGGGCGAACGAAACGATGAAGACGATGACGTCAGCGAACGATGCTGAGTTCCGAGTTCTCTTCGTTGTGGCGATGTTGGACATATTCTCCTCCGACGGTCATTGGGTGCAGGCTCACACACACTGCACATAAGTCTACATGTCGTAGAGAAGATTCCAGTGCTGGCCGTCGCTGAAATCGCGGCGATTATCGGTCAGTCGCGTTCGGTGCTCTGCTCCGGCACCAGCCAGCCCAGCAGAGCGGAGACGATCGAGACGATGACTGCGGCGATGATGGCCGAGGGGAAGAAGGAGTCGATGGTGAACTCGAACGGGGTGAATCCGCTGAGCCAACTGGTCAGAGCCAAGATGACCGCATTGATGACGATCGAGAAGAGACCCAGGGTCAGACAGGTGATCGGTGCCGACACGAAGCTGAGGATGGGTTTGATGAACGCATTCGCCAATCCGAAGATCAACCCGATGACGAGGTAGGAGATGATCATGGCGGCGATCGTGCCGGTCTGGTCTTCGACCACCTGATTTCCTTCGATGGCGACGCCCGGCAGAATCCAAGCCGCAACCCAGATCGCACATGCGTTGACGACAACTCTCAAGAGGAAATTCATACAGATATCGTCGCATTCTCGTCTGCATTCTTTCTGAGTCACGGGTGAGAATGAGGTCCGTGCCAGCGTCCTGCTTCTTGGCCTTCGCTGATCGGTGCGGGAGATCGGAGCGCACATTCTGAGGTGCCGATGGTGAGCAAACTCAAGCCACCGAGTGCCCACGGACCCTCGTACACGCGCTCAGATCCCGGTAGTCTGGGAGGAGCGCCCAGTCGGCGCTGACAGTGACAGCAGAGTGCATCTACCGAGTGATTTGATCCAGGTCACCACGGCGGCACCGATCCCCATCACCATGATGGGGGAGAAACTGGATTGATATGCCCAGCAATGAAACCCGCACCCGACCCGACGAGATGGCAGCACCGAAGCTGCTGAATATCGTGGGCCCCAGCTACTTTCCGATCGCCTTCGTGGCCCGCCTGCCCTATGCCATGGTCGTCATCGGCGTCCTCACCCTCGTCGTCGCCGGCAGAGATTCGCTCAGCCTCGGCGGAATCAACTCCGCCATGGTCGGACTGGGAACGGCGATCTTCGGTTCCTTCATCGGCGCCGCCGCCGATCGTTGGGGTCAGCGGCGTGTGCTGCTGACCATCGGTCTGCTCAACAGCATCGCCCTGATCTTCATGGCCTGGGTGGTCTTCAGCCCCCTGCCCGATTCCGTGGTGCTCATCGCCGCCTTCGCCATCGGCGCCACCGCCCCGCAGGTCGCCCCGATGTCACGCTCGCGTCTCGTCGAAATCATCATGTCCCGGCTCGCCGGCCCCCGGCAGCAGAAGACACTGAACTCGACGATGGCCTACGAGTCGGCTGCCGATGAGTTCGTCTTCGTCTTCGGCCCCTTCATCGTCGGTCTCCTCGCCACGACCCTCCACCCCGTTGCACCGATCATCGGCGCCGTGATCATGACCCTGGTCTTCGTGACCTCATTCGCTCTCCACCCCACCGGCAGGGCGCAGGTATCGACTTCGACACAACCTCGCGCCCAGGCCCCGGCCAAGGAACTCTTCACCTTCGGCGTCTTCGTCGTCGTCCTCGGCGTCTTCGGCATCGGACTCGTCTTCGGGTCAACGCTGACGGCGCTGACCTCGCTGACGAACGACCTTGGACGTCCTGAGGAAGCGGGTCTCATCTACGGCATCATGGGCATCGGCTCAGCGATTCTGGCCATCACCGTCGCCCTGTTCTCACCACGTTATGCCCTCTGGGCCAGGCTGCTGTCCTTTGCCCCGCTGATGCTCATCGGCTCCGTGATCATGGCGTCCTCGACGTCGATGGTCACCGTGGTCATCGCCCTTCTGCTCATGGGCTGCGCGGTCGGACCGACCCTGGTGACCCTGTTCAGCCTCGCCGCCGAACGCAGTCCGCGCGGTCGTTCTGCCACGGTGATGTCAATGGCCGGGTCCGCGATCATCGTCGGTCAGTCGGTGGCATCGGCAGTCAACGGAGTCCTCGCCGAGGAGGCCGGAACCTCGGCCGCAATGGCTGTCCCGATGGCGGCTTCCGCACTCGTCCTGGTTGCCGGCCTGCTCAACCTCTTCTGCGGCAGAATTACCCGAAAAAGAGACCTGGTTCACTCCTAGTTTCCGCGTTCTGGGACAGCGTGTCCCAGCATCGGGGGCGTGTGACCTGAGCAATATCCGGGAGTAGCATTGCCGGTTGTTCACAGTGAATCGCGCACCACAGTGCGCGTTTGCACGCCACAACGGAAAGCACGATATGTCATCAAGCACCTCAACCACTGAGGCCGCGCGGAACGATACCCGTTTCTTCGGGCATCCGCTTCCGCTCATGCAGCTCTTCAGCCTCGAACTGTGGGAGCGGTTCTCCTACTACGGCATGAACGGCATCCTCGCCCTCTACCTGTACTTCCAGGTCTCCGAGGGCGGTCTGGGAATGCCGCAGCCGACCGCCATCGGAATCGTCGGCGCCTACGGCGGCGCCGTGTTCCTGGCGACGATCCTCGGCGCATGGGTCGCAGACCGGATCCTCGGTGCGGAGCGAATTCTCTTCTACTCGGCGATCATCATCATGGTCGGCCACATCTGCCTGGCGCTCATCCCCGGTTTCGGCGGAGTCGCCTCCGGTCTCATCCTCGTCGCTCTCGGCTCCGGTGGCCTCAAGGCCAACGCCTCGGCCCTCGTGGGGGAACTCTACTCAGAGAAGGACCCGCGCAGGGATGCCGGGTTCACCCTCTTCTACATGGGCGTCAACATCGGTGCCTTCCTGGGACCGCTCATCACCGGCCTCCTGCAGAAGGAGATCGGCTTCCACTTCGGCTTCGGTGCCGCAGCAGTCGGTATGGCTCTGGGCCTGATCATCTATGCCACGGGTCGGAAGAACCTGCCCGATGAATCTCGCGGTGCGGTCAACCCTCTGCCGACCTCGAGGCTCTACCTCTTCATAACGGCCATCATCGTCGCAGTCGTCCTCATCGTCATTCTGTGGTTCTCCGGAATCGTCAATCCAGAGAACCTGGACTGGTGGATCGCTGGCATCTCTGCCGGCGCCGCGGCGTGCTACTTCATCGTCATGTGCACAAGCCCGAAGACGAACTCGGACGAACGCTCACGTGTCCTCGCGTTCATTCCCTTCTTCGTCACCTGCGTGGTCTTCTGGTCGCTGTACCAGCAGATCTTCGGCACCCTCACCGCCTACTCAGATACACAGATGAACCGTGTGATCTTCGGCTGGGAGATGCCGATCAACTGGCTTCAGCTCATTCCGCCGATCTTCGTCATTGCCTTCGCCCCGGTCTTCTCTGCCCTCTGGTTCAAACTGGGCCCTCGACAGATCTCGACCCCGGTCAAGGCAGGCCTCTCACTTATCCTCATCGGCATCGCCTTCCTGCTGTTCCTCCCATATGCCAATGCTGGCGAGCACGAGACTCCGCTGCTGTGGATCGCGTTCATCCTGCTGCTCTTCGTCTTCGCAGAACTGCTCATCTCGCCGATCGGTCTGTCCTTCTCCTCGAAGGTTGCACCCAAGGTGTTCCAATCACAGATGATCGCCGTGTTCTTCCTCGCCTCTGGTGTGGGAACCGCGTTGTCCGGCGTGCTGGGCGGGTACTACTCGGCCGACAATCAGACGCCCTACTGGACCTCCGTCGGTGCAGCGTCGATTGTCCTCGGCCTGCTCGCGCTGACACTGACCAAGCCGATGCTCAAGGCGCTGCGCGGAATCCGCTGACACTGAGTGCTCGCGCAGGAGAAGTCTCCCGAGTGCGAATGCTCAGGTTCGATGAAACGCCCTGGCTCAGATCTCGTGAGTCAGGGCGTTTCGTCATATGTCCGGGTAGAGGTTCGAGCCGGTGGATCACGACGGGGGCTCACGACGGGCCGAGGGGCGCCACTCACACCCCGATGAAGATGGGCAGCGCCTCGGGATGGTGGGCATGGACGATCGTGAGGAAGACGAGCGCGTCGAAGAGGAGATGGACGGTCACCGTATAGGGCAGCGACTTCGTCCGGGTGAAGATATAGGCCTGGACGAGCGCGAACGGAATCGTCAGCACCGGTCCGATCGACCGATACCCCAGTTCCCAGAGGAATGATACGAAGATGACGGTGGTGAACACGTTCGCGGTCCAGAAGGCGAAGTGCTTGCGCAGCAGAGCGAAGACCGTGCAGATGAAGAACAGCTCATCCCAGATCCCGACGGCATTGACGCCGAAGAAGAGACGCACGATCTCATCCCACTGCGTCACCGGCGGCCAATTGAGATAGACACCGGTGCGCATGAAGTACTGGGGGAGGACGAGCCAGGCGACGACGATGACGAAGGCCAGCCACGCCCATTCCAGCCGCGACCATTTCTGCCCCCGACGCAGAGGGAAGACGATGGTCCGGTCCTTGAATCCATAGCGAGTGATCAACCAGGGCCCGATCACCACAGCAGAGAGCACGACCCCCATGCGGGCGATGTTGGTCCACGAGATATCGGCGGCGACCGAGATCGAAGAGATCAGTCCCAGGCAGCCGGCGATGACGCTGAGGTCACGTGCGAATTCCCGGTCGGCGCTCCACGCGACGATGAGGGAAGCTACCATCGGTACATACCCGAGGGCTCTCACCTCAGGAAACGTGGTTCCCAGCCCGAAGAGGACAAAGGCGGACAGTGCCAACAGCGTCGCGGCCAAGCCTGGCCAGGAAACGAGGTCGAGTCGGCGAGAATCAGTGTCGAATCGTGTTTGAGTGTCCACGCCTGCCACTCTAAGTCACTACTGTCCGAACGCGAGTGCCCGAAGCAGCAACTCCTCGTAGGATTTCAAACAGACGAAAGGACATCCGTGGAACCAGAGGAATACTGCCGACTCATCCTCTCATTCGCTCCCAAAAGCACCGAAGAGACGATTCCCACCGTGTCGGCCCATGGCAGAATCGCCGCAGAAGACGTGATCGCCGATTCCCCCATTCCCAGCTTCGCCACCTCGGCGATGGACGGTTTCGCACTCGATGAGTCGGCGTTGACCAGTGCCCGAACCGGCGCCGAGGTGGATGTGCACGGTGATGTCCCTGCCGGTGCCATCCCCGTGGACATCACACCGGGGGCCGCGGTGCGGGTGATGACCGGAGCACAGGTGCCCACCACCGCCGAGGTGGTCGTTCCCGTCGAGTTCACCGATGCGAACCGCACGGGGCGGGCCCCGGACCGGATTCGCATCACTTCCTGGCCCCAGGGATTGAGACCAGGCTGGAACATCAGAGCAGTGGGGGAGGACACCCGGCGTGGAGACACCGTCATCACCGCCGGTGAGGTGATCAACTCTGCGAGTGTGGGCACGCTGGCGATGATGGGACGTGAGGCCATCCGCGTGCGTCGGCCGCTGACCATCGGTCTCATCGTCACCGGAGATGAGCTGGTCACCGATTCCGCCACCTCGACGCAGCCATTCATCCACAACTCGAACCTGCCCATGCTCAGCTCCGCGATCGCCGCTGCCGGGGCGATCCCCGTCGAACGCAGCTGCGGGGACGACCCGGCAGCGTTTCGACAGATCATCGACGAACTCCGCGACAGCGTTGACCTGATCATCACCACCGGCGGAATCAGTGCCGGTGCCTTTGAAGTCGTCAGACAGGTACTGAGCGATGACCACTCGACGTTCCTGCGCCTGTCGATGCGACCGGGTGGGCCGCAGGGGCATGGGCACGTTGCTGATGTACCGCTGCTGCATTTCCCGGGCACACCGACAGGGGCCTTTCTGTCCTTCCACCTCTTCGCACGATCTGTCATCGCTGCGCGACCGTTGTCATCGAGGTGGAAGAAGGCCGTGTACGCCGGTGCCGAAATCACGGGGCACAGCAAGGCCGTCAGTCTGGTGCCGGGTCGTTTCACCGATGGGGGAGAAGTCGCAGCATTCGACCGGTCGCGACTGCGAGACTTCGCTGGCGCCGAGGTCATCATCCGTGTTCCCCGAGCCCCGGGGGTCATTCACCCCGGAGATGTCATCACGGTCCTTGACTGCTGACGCCGACTAGACTGAGACACATGTCAGGCAATACTCTCAGCTCCGCAGACACAGCACGCTATGCCCGTCAGATCCGTCTCAGCGGATTCGGCCCGCAGGCCCAATCCGCGCTCCTGGATTCCCATGTGCTCGTCATCGGCGCTGGAGGGCTCGGGGCACCGGTCCTCACCTACCTGGCAGCTGCTGGAGTCGGACACATCAGCATCATCGACCCCGACACGGTGGAACTGAGCAACCTGCACCGCCAATTCATCCACTCCGAGGCAGGCGTGGGGCAGCGGAAGGTCGAATCCGCCAAACATCGACTGGGCGAGCTGAACTCCACCGTCACCGTCACCACCCACCCGGTGCTGCTGACACCGGACAACGCACTCGACCTCATCGGTGCTGCCGACATCGTCATCGACGGAAGCGACAATTTCGCGACCAGATACCTCGCCAACGACGCCTGCGAGATCCTGGAGAAACCTCTTGTCTGGGGCACGATCCTCGGATTCGACGGTCAGGTCGCCGTCTTCGACACGAAGCAGGGGGCGACTCTGCGCGACCTCTATCCGGTCGTCCCAGCTCCCGGTTCGGTCCCGGACTGTGCCACTGCCGGTGTCCTCGGAGCAATGTGCGGAAGCATCGGTGCGGCCATGGCGATGGAGACGATCAAGGTCCTCACCGGCATCGGCACCCCGCTCTGCAATGCAGTGTCCATCCACAGCAGCCTCGACGCCAGCTGGGCGACCGTTCCAGTTGCACGAATACCGAACCGCGAACCAATCACGGACCTGGACAGCCACCTCGGCGACTACGGTGAAGGACTCGGCGTCCATGGCGATGAGATGGCTGTTGGGACATCTGCGGGGATGGATCCCAGTGTGACGTGGGCGTCGCTGGCACCCGGCACACTCCTCGTCGACATCAGAGACGATGAGGAAGTCTCGGCAGGCATGGTCCCGGGAGCTCAGCACATACCGATGGACGTTCTCCTGGAGGACCCGGGACAGATCGCCGGGCACGAACAGGTCGCACTCTACTGCCGCTCGGGTGTGCGATCGTCACGGGCGTGCGCTCAGCTGCGGGCCCAGGGCACCGAGGTCAGCTCGGTCTCCGGGGGATACCTCGCATATCTGTCGCTGCCGCATTGACCATCACTGCTGCACTGACTATCTCAGCCGCGCTGATGACACCAGCCGGTCTCAGCCGCCTGCGAAGGGCGGCAGGATATCGACGGTGTCACCCTCGCTCAGGGGTGCTTGCGGGTCCGTGGCCGCGACCGCATTGACTAAGAAGCTCGAACGGGCGATGACTGTTGTCGCCTCGGTGCTGGCGTCCTTCGTCAGGGTCGTAATCAGCTCGTTGATGGTGGCCGCAGCTGCGGTGGTTTCTTTGGTTCCGAAGGCTTCTCGTGCGGCGGCGAAGAAGCGGACTCTGATCTGGGGCACTTATCCTCCGATGGCGCTCATGGGACGTTGGGGCTGTTCAAAGCTCTCGGAATCCATGCCGTGTCCGGCCAGTTTCTTCCAGTGCGCACCCTTCCACAGGTTCGCGATCGCTTCATCGTCGGCACCGGCACGCATGGCGGTGAGCAGATCCACCTCTGTGTGGGAGAACAGGCAGGTGCGCACCCGTCCCTCTGCTGTCAGCCGGGTGCGGGTGCAATCGGCACAGAAGGGCCTAGTCACCGAGGCGATGATGCCGACGTCGCCGATGATGGTTTCCGGATCGTTCCTGCTGGCAACCAGGAACTTCTCCGCGGGCGCACCGTTGCGCGGTGCGGAGTCGGGGGTGAGGACGAAATCGGGTTCGAGCAGGGCGAAGATGTCGGCGGCCGTGATCATGGTGCCGCGTTCCCAAGAATGACCGGCGTCGAGCGGCATCTGTTCGATGAAGCGCAGCTTGAGCCCGCGCTCGAGGCACCAGGCCAGCAGTTCGGGAGCCTGATGGTCGTTGACGCCTGGCAGCAGAACGGCGTTGATCTTCACCGGATCCATGCCGGCTGTCTGGGCGCCCTTGATCCCGTCGAGCACCCGATTGAGGAAGGGGCGGCGAGTGATCGTTGCGAAGGTCTCGGGATCGACGGTGTCGAGAGAGACATTGATGCGGTCGAGGCCCGCGTCCCGCAGCTTCGGCGCTCGCTTGTCGAGGCCTATCGCATTCGTGGTCAGTGCGATATTGGGGCGGGGCTCAAGGGCGGCGACACCGGCGATGATGTCGGTGACGTCTTTGCGGGTCAGTGGTTCGCCACCGGTGAACCGGACCTGGTCGACGCCGAACTTCTCGACGCCGATGCGCACGAAGCGGATGATCTCCTCGGCCGTCATCGCAGCATCGCGGGACATGAACTCCACACCCTCCTCGGGCATGCAGTAGCTGCAGCGCAGATTGCAGAAGTCGGTCAGCGAGACGCGCATATCGCGGGCACGTCGGCCGAAGGTATCCAGGAGCGAATCCTCCTGATGAGCTGTGAACGTCTCGCCCGGATCCACTGTCGGGGTTCTCACAACGGGCGTGGGCAGGCTGATCTTGCGCATTCTGCCATCCTCCTTGATCAACTTCTTCGTTATCATCGTCCCATGACTACCGCCATCATGCACCGTCGTCGTGTCCTCGACACGATCGGCCCGCTGCTCAGAACGCAGTCGACCCCGATCGGCGAGCTCCTCGATACACCTCGGCGCCTGAGCACCACAATGTGCTCACCGATCGATGTTCCAGGCTTCGACAACTCCAGCATGGACGGATATGCCCTCGCAGCTGCCACTCTTCGCAATGCGAAGCAGAGTCACGACACGGACGACAATGGTAGACCACTGACAGTCTACGGCCCCATTTCGGTGCACGGTCGGGTGGCGGCCGGAGCCCGCGGCAACCAGGTGGAGGCGGGAACCGCAGTCGAGATCATGACAGGGGCACCGCTGCCTGTCGGCACCGACACGGTGATCAAGATCGAGGACACACACCCCGGGCGCTTTGAATCCCCGGAGATCACCATCACCCTGCCGGCCACGGAAACTGGCGCTGAGCCGGGTGCCTTCGTCCGCTCGCGCGGCAGCGACGTTGCTGCCGGAACCACAGTGCTCAGCGCCGGATTGATGCTCACACCGGCCCACCTCGGCGTCGCGGCCGCCTGCGGAATCACCTCACTCGAGGTCCAAACCCTGCCGCGCGTGCTCATCGTGAGCACAGGGGATGAGATCACCGCCGCTGCCGCAGCCGGAATCCACGACGCGAACTCGATCACCCTGGGGGCCAGCCTGCGTCGCCTCGGCGCCGAAACGACCACCCTCACCGTCCCCGATGATCCCCAAGCTCTGCTCGACGCGGTCCGCGCCGCCGACTGCGACCTCGTCGTCTCGACCGGCGGGATCTCGAAGGGCGCCCACGAGGTCGTCAAACTCGCCGCCGAGCTCGACGAAGGCTCGAGCATGGTCTTCGAACCCATCGCCATGCAGCCCGGCGGCCCCCAGGGATGCGGGCGCCTGGCCGACACCGCGTGGGTGGCACTGCCCGGCAACCCCGTCAGCGCCCTGATCAGCTTTGAGATGTTCATTCGCCCTGCACTGCTGGGCCTGGGCGTCGATGAGGAACCGAGGGAGACCGAATACCACCGGCTCGTCGGTGGCCTGGACGAGGCTCCTCCCAGCGGCAAGCTGCAGGTGCGGCGGGCCGTGATGGGCGCAAACGGACTGGAGCTCGTCGGCGGGACACGCTCGCATCTGCTCCACAACTATGCCCAGAGCTCACATCTCGTCTTCATCCCACCAGCGGATTCAGGCGCGCAGACGACTGAGCCCGATCCCGGCACAGGCGATAGGCTGAAGACGTGGAAGATCACATGACACTCACGCACATCGACGACAACGGCGCCGCCCATATGGTCGACGTCGGGGACAAGGACGTGACCAAACGTCGCGCCGTCGCCACCGCACTCATCACCACCCGAAACGAGGTGATCGACATGATCGCCGAGGCGGGCCTGCCGAAGGGCGATGCGCTGCCCGTGGCGCGTATCGCGGCAGTCATGGGCGCCAAACGCACCAGCGACCTCATTCCGCTGTGCCACCCGTTGCCGCTGACAGGCATCGATGTCGACTTCGAACTCCTCGACGACGCCGTTCGCATCACGGGTGCGGTCAAGACAGTGTCGAAGACGGGGGTTGAGATGGAGGCACTGACCGCTGTGTCCATCGCAGCCCTGACCATCTTCGACATGATCAAGGCCGTCGACAACCAGGCGATCATCGGCGACATCAAGGTCATCGAGAAGTCCGGTGGCCGCAGCGGCGATTGGAGCCGGGAGGCATGAGCGTCATCCACACAGGCATCGTCGAGACCCCGATCAGCACCGCCGCCCTTGAAACCGATGTCCTCAATGACACCTGCGGCGCTGTGGTCAGCTTCTCCGGTGTTATCCGCGACCACGACGAGGGGCGCGGGGTCCAGCGCCTGATCTACGAATCCCATCCGGTGGCACGTGCGCAGATCGCCGAGGTGGCCGCTGAGATCGCAGCCAAACACCCGGCCGTGCGTCTGTCTGTCGTCCATCGCGTCGGCGCACTCGAGATCGGAAACGTGGCTTTGGCTGCGGTCGTCGCCTCACCACATCGCCATGACTCCTTCGCCGCCTGCTCTGAGCTGGTCGACGAGGTTAAGGCACGTGTTGCGATCTGGAAGCACCAGTTCTTCGCCGACGGTGCGGACGAATGGGTCGGTGCCCTCGAATGACCGAACTGCGCATCAACGACGCGGCCCGGTTCCTCGGAGTCAGCGATGACACCATTCGCCGCTGGATCAGCGACGGGAAGCTCACCCAGCACAAAGACGCCTCCAACCGCGCAGTCGTCGAGGGGCGGGAACTGGCTGCCCTGGCACAGACGGGCTCAGGCGCACTCGAGGATCCGACAGGTGTCGTCAGCTCCGCTCGCAACCGGTTCGCCGGTCTCGTCACCGACGTCGTCATCGACGGTGTGATGGCTCAGGTCAGCCTCCAATGCGGCCCTTTCCGGGTCGTCTCCCTGATGTCGGCTGAGGCCTGCCGGCAGCTCGAACTCGAACCCGGCAGCCTCGCCACCGCCTCGGTGAAGGCCACAATGGTCTCCATCGACACCCCGGGCACTCGCTGAAAGCTACTTCACGGCAGGTACTCAACGACGGGTATTCACCAGTGGTTTGCGAGCGCGATACGCCCAAACAAACCAGATAATGTTCCGCAAACAATGAGATAAATTAGCCATTAGCGCGCAGATGCGGGTTTAATGGTCGAATGAAGTATCTGTCTGCAGCCTGCATCGTCGCACTGCTGTCACTGAGCGCCTGTTCTCCCAACACCAAATCGGACTCGGGGGAGAAGACGACGTTGACCGTCTTCGCCGCCGCCTCTCTGACCGAGGTGTTCGAAGATATTGCGGACGACTTCATCAAGACAGAGGCGAACATCGACGTGAAGTTCTCCTTCGCCGGCTCCTCCGACCTGGTCGCCCAGATCTCAGAAGGAGCGCCCGCAGACGTCATCGCAACCGCCGATGAGACGACCATGGACACTCTCGCAGGCGACGACCTGCTGTCCGGAGCACCGTCTGACTTCGCCTCGAACACGCTGACTCTGGCCGTCCCCGAAGGCAATCCAGGAAACATCAGTTCATCGCAGGACTTCTCCGGCAAGGATCTCGTCGTCTGCGCACCGCAGGTGCCCTGCGGTGCCGCAACCCAGAATTGGGCGAAGCAGAACGCTGTCACACTCAACCCCGCCAGCGAGGAGAATTCGGTCACGGACGTGCTCGGTAAGGTCAGCGCCGGGCAGGCCGACGCCGGCATCGTCTATGTCACGGACGTGGCACGTGCCGATGGTGGTGTCGAAGAGATCGAACTCGACGGAGCCGATGAGGTCGTCAACAAGTACCCGGCGGCCACCGTCGATGCCAGCGAAAACAAGGACGCGGCCGATGCATTCGTGACATTCCTGCAATCAGAAGAAGCGGCGAAGACGCTCACAGATGCAGGATTCTCGGCCCCGTGAAGGCATGGCGATGACGATCACCCGCAGGCGCAAGGCCCATCCGGCGATACCGGCATGGCTATGGATCCCTGCCGTTCTGGGCATCGCCTTCCTCCTGGTCCCGATCATCGGACTGATTGCACGAATCGATCCGGGCCACCTCGGCGAGGTGATCCTGGCACCTGAATCACGGGTGGCGATGGGGCTGTCGCTGCTGACTGCACTGATTGCGGCGCTGTGCTGTGTGATCATCGGATTCCCGTTGGGATACCTGCTCGCGACACGCACCTTCCGCGGGCAGCGAGTCGTGCGCACCCTCATCCTGCTCCCGCTCGTGCTACCTCCGGTCGTCAGCGGTCTGGCGCTGCTCTACACCTGGGGGAGGACTGCGACCCTGGGGTCCCTGCTCACGGACATGAGCCTCGGGCTGGCCTACACATCCGCGGCAGTGGTCTTCGCTCAGATCTTCGTTGCTCTGCCGTTCATGGTCATGTCCGTCGAAACGGCCGTCGCCGCCCGCGGACATGACTTCGAAATTGCCGCCGCTGAACTTGGTGCCACACCCAACCGTGTGTTCTTCCACATCACCCTTCCACTGCTGCGGCAGGGAATCACGACCGGCGCGATCCTCTGCTTCGCACGAGCGCTGGGGGAGTTCGGCGCCACCCTGACCTTCGCCGGTTCCCTCTCCGGAGTCACCCGAACGATGCCGCTGCAGATCTATCTGGTCCGAGAAACCGATCCACAGTCGGCCATCGCCCTGTCCCTGCTTCTCATCGTCGTGGCCTTGGTCATCATCGTCCTCGCTTATCGTTCCCCTCATGCCCCCAGGCTCAAGGCACCCACTGCCCACACATCGCAGTCGACGACGCATTCGCCCAGCCAGACGCAGTCAGCCGAGGAACCCCTGCTCGTGTTCGGTCCCGAGGCGACGACGGCGAGCGCCGCTACCATCCGCCTCAAGGCAACCGTGCCCGAACGTGGCCTCGACATCGACCTCTCACTTCCCGGCTCATCGACAACGGCAATGATCGGACGTAACGGCGCAGGCAAGTCGAGCCTGTTTGAGCTGATGACCGGGGCCATCCCCGCAGCCTCAGGATCTCTGCACATCGGGGAGGACACCATCTTCGACATCGCAGACGGCAGGTGGCCTGCTGTCCACTCCCGCGGCATCGTCCACCTCGCACAGACACCCCTTCTGTTCCCGCACCTGAGCGTGATCGACAACGTTGCCTTCGGCCTCAAGGCCCAAGGACTCAGGACCACGGAAGCACGCACCCGTGCACGGGACATGCTCATCAGACTCGGAGTCGACCACTGTGCAGCTCGGGCACCGGAGGCTGTCTCCGGTGGGCAGGCGGCCCGAATCGCATTGGCCAGAGCGCTTGTCGTCGATCCCAAACTGCTGCTGCTCGACGAACCGCTCGCAGCCCTTGATGTTGACGTCAAGGTCGAAACCAGGCGAGTCCTGGCCCACGCTCTTGCCGGCCGCAGCGCTGTGATCATCACTCATGACGCCGCAGATGTCACCACTCTGGCGACCACCCTGGCGCTCATCGACTCCGGGTCTGTGGCGACCGTGGCACCGGTGGGGCAGATCCGGCAGCGAATCGCGGACGCAGGGGCGGACATGCCAGGCCACGAGTTCCTGACCAGCTTTTGCGCCACGGACACAGAAGGAATACTGTGCATTACGACACAGTAGTTACTTTGAAACTGCACTAAGGAGCACAGCGTCGTGGCAGAACTTTCCTATTCCTCAGGACCCTCCGAGACACCTCTGCTGGGGCAGACGATTCCTGCGAATCTCAAGGCCACAGCTGCCGCATATGCCCAAGAGCTGGCGCTCGTCGATCGCCATTCTGACCGACGGTGGACCTACTCCGAATTCGACCGCGACACCGACGCCCTGGCGATCGGCCTGCTCGAGCGCGGAGTGAAGAAGGGCGACCGGGTCGGGATCTGGGCGCAGAACGTCGCCGAATGGGCTCTGGTCCAGTACGCCACTGCGAAGATCGGTGCGATCCTCGTCAACGTCAATCCCTCCTACCGCAGTCACGAACTCGAATACGTCGTTGAGCAGTCGGGAATGTCGATGCTCATCTCCCAGATCTCGGCGCCCCCGCACTCTGACTTCCACGCGATCGCGACCGAAGTCGCCGGCAAGGTGGCGGGCCTCGAACTGGTCTTCATCGACACGGTTCCCGCCGACCTCCTCGGCGATGCGGCAATAGGCGAACGCGAATCCTTTGCCCATCTGATCGGATCTGGTCGAGACCTGCTCGACGACGACGCGGCGAAGTACTCAGTGCGGCTGGACAAGCTCGCGGGTGAACTGGCGATGGACGATCCGATCAACATTCAGTACACCTCGGGCACCACAGGTTTCCCCAAGGGGGTGACACTGAGTCATCACAACATCCTCAACAACGGCTTCTTCATCGGAGAGCTGCTGTCCTACTCTGCGAAGGACTCCGTTGTCCTGCCGGTTCCGTACTACCACTGCTTCGGCATGGTCATCGGAAACCTCGCGGCTCTCAGCCATGGCGCGGCCATCATCCTGCCCTCGCCGGGATTCGACCCTGGTGCGGCATTGAGCGCAGTCTCAGACGAGAAGGCGACCTCGCTCTACGGGGTGCCCACGATGTTCATCGGCGAACTCGAGCATCCGGACTTCTCGACCTATGACCTCAGTTCGCTGCGTACAGGCGTCATGGCCGGCTCTCCGTGCCCGGTCGAGATCATGAAACGCGTCATCACCGATATGAATATGGACGAGGTCGCCATCTGCTACGGAATGACGGAGACCTCGCCGGTGTCCATGATGACCCGCGTCGACGACACCCTCGAAGCCCGTACTCAGACCGTCGGCCGTGTCATGCCCCATCTCGAGATCAAGATCGCCGACCCGGTCACCGGCCAAGCCGTCCCACGCGGGCAGAAGGGCGAACTGTGCACCCGCGGATATGCGGTGATGCTCGGGTACTGGGAAAATCAGGAGAAGACCGCCGAGGCGATCGATGCATCCCGCTGGATCCACACTGGCGATCTGGGCATCATGGACGATGACGGCTACGTCGACATCTCCGGAAGAATCAAGGATATGGTCATCCGCGGCGGAGAGAACGTCTATCCTCGTGAGGTCGAAGAGTTTCTCTACCACCATCCATCGATCAGGGACGTCCAGGTCGTCGGGGTTGCCGACGAGAAGTATGGTGAGGAGCTCATGGCCTGGGTCATCCTCAAAGACGGCTTCTCCGCTCTCACCGCCGAGGAGGTCAGGGACTTCTGCAAAGGTAAACTCGCCCATTTCAAGATCCCGCGTTATGTGGAGGTCCGGGAGTCCTTTCCGATGACTGTGTCGGGCAAGATCCGCAAAATCGAGCTGCGTGAAGAAGGCGAGAAGATCATCCAGAGCACGAGCCTCGTTTGAGAATTCGGTGCGGTCGTCGACGTTGACGACCGCACCGACGCGACCGTGAATGACTGCAACCGACGGCTGACCCAGGTCACAAGTCGGTTGCAGTTTTTCTGGCAAGCGTCCACGTTTTTCATGTGAGACCTTTATTCACTAAGATCGACTCTCATGAGAGCTGAATCACAACCGTTGGTGTCCGTCACAGATGTCGAGAAACACTACGGTGAATTTCACGCCCTGAAGCACATCAACCTCAACATCAAAGAACGCGAAGTCGTCGTCGTCATCGGTCCCTCCGGATCCGGCAAATCGACCCTGTGCCGTACGATCAACCGTCTGGAGACCATCACCTCCGGTTCGATCACGATCGACGGCAAGGAGCTTCCTGCTGAAGGCGCAGCCCTGGCGCAGCTGCGCTCGGATGTGGGAATGGTCTTCCAGGCCTTCAACCTCTTCGCCCACAAGACGATCTTGGAGAACGTCACCCTCGGACCGATCAAGGTCCGCAAACTGTCCAAAGCCGAAGCCGAGCAGCAGGCTATGGCGCTGCTCGAACGTGTCGGAGTCGCTCACCAGGCCGATAAATACCCCGCACAACTCTCGGGCGGGCAGCAGCAGCGAGTCGCTATCGCCCGTGCGCTGGCAATGAAACCGAAGGTGATGCTCTTCGATGAGCCCACCTCGGCGCTGGATCCCGAAATGATCAACGAAGTCCTCGACGTCATGGTCGGACTCGCCGAAGAAGGAATGACCATGGTGGTCGTGACCCACGAGATGGGCTTCGCCAGAAAGGCCGCGCACAGGGTGGTATTCATGGCCGATGGGGAAATCGTCGAAGTTGCAGAGCCCGAAGAGTTCTTCACCAACCCCCAGACCCCACGTGCCAAGGACTTCCTGTCCAAGATCCTCACCCGCTGACTGCAGCCAACGAAGCTGTCCGTCACCGCACAGTCCTGCACTACCTCACCCCGCACCATACTCACAAGGAGAAACGATGAAGAAGCTCAGACTCTCAATCGCATCTGTCGCGATCGGACTGCTCACACTCAGCGGCTGCGGTCAAGGTGGAACCCCTGATGCTCCGGCCGAGGGCGACGGCGCCCAGGCGGAAGCACCCGAGTACACGGTCAACGACAGCGCTGATTTCAAAGACTCCAAGACCTGGAAGGCCGCCAAGGATGCCGGCGAGCTGAAGGTCGGCGTCAAGTACGATCAGCCGGGACTCGGCAACGTCAAGGCCGGATCCGAACAGCCCGAGGGCTTCGACATCGAGATCGCGAAGATGGTGGCCGCGCAGCTGGGCTTCAGTCCAGATCAGATCAAATACACGGAGACCGTCTCTGCCAACCGTGAGCCCTTCCTGCAGCAGGGCAACATCGACATGGTCGTGGCCACCTACACGATCAACGACGAACGCAAGAAGGTCGTTGACTTCGCCGGACCGTACTACGTTGCCGGTCAGGATCTGCTCGTAGCCGAGGATTCCGATATCGCCGGCCCCGATGATCTGGACGGCAAGAAGGTCTGCTCCGTGGACGGGTCGACACCGGCACAGAACATCGAAGAGAAGTACACGAAGGCAGAACTCGTGGCCTATGACACCTACTCGAAGTGTGTCACTGACCTGCAGTCGGGTTCCGTTGACGCAGTGACCACTGACGACGCGATCCTGCGTGGCTACGCAAAGCAGTACGAAGGGGAGTTCAAGGTCGTCGGCCAGCCCTTCACCGAAGAGCCCTACGGTGTTGGTCTGCCCAAGGGTGATGACGCCATGCGCGATGCAGTCAACGATGCTCTGCAGAAGGGTATGGACGACGGGGACTGGAAGAAGGCTTTCGAATACACCCTCGGCTCCGCCGATGATGTCGAAATGCCTGAAATCGACCGTTACTGACCGACCTTCAGATTGACATGATGCGAGGGCACCCAACGGTGCCCTCGCATCGATTAAGGAATCTGGAATGGATTTTCCGCAACTTCTCGAGATGTTCCTCTCCGGCATCTGGGGCACCGTCAAACTCTTCACAGTCGCCCTGATCGGTGCCCTCATTCTGGGCACGATCCTGGCCGGAATGCGCGTCTCACCGACACCGGTCCTGCGGATCGCGGCCTCGACCTACATCAACGTCGTCAGGAACACACCGCTGACGCTGGTGATGTTCTTCTGTGCCTTCGGTCTGCCGTTTCTCGACATCCGCTTCGGCTCGACCAGCTCGTTCAACTCCTTCATCTATGCAACGCTGGCGCTCACTGCCTACACAGCATGCTTCGTCGCCGAGACCCTCAAATCGGGCATCTCGACGATTCCCGTCGGACAAGCCGAAGCAGCCCGGGCCGTCGGGCTCACTTTCGGGCAGACCCTGAGCCAGGTTGTGCTGCCCCAGGCGTTTCGCACCGTCATCCCACCTTTGGGTAGCGTCATCATCGCGCTGCTGAAGAACACCTCGATCGCCTCGGCGTTCAACAACCGTGAACTCATCTCGGCCATGCGCAATGCCATTGAGGTCCGGGGAGACCTGGTCATCCCGCTGCTGTTCGGGACCGCACTTGCCTACCTGATCTTGGCGCTGATCCTGGGTCGCGTCTTCGACTACCTCGAGAGGAAGCTGGTGATCCTGCGATGAGCGCACCGACACAGGTCCTGTTCGACGAACCCGGCCCCAAAGCCCGTCGCAACAACATCATCCTCTCGATCGTCTCGGCCCTTGTGCTGGCCGGCCTCATCGCCTTCATCATCTGGAAGTTCGCCGACGCCGGGCAGCTGGACGCGGCGAAATGGTATCCCTTCACCTTCTCCCAGATTCAGTTGGTCCTGCTCCAAGGCATGGCCGCGACCCTCAAAGTCGCGGTCGTCGCCTCTCTGCTGGCTCTGGTCGTCGGTGTCGTGTTCGCACTGCTGCGGCTCTCAAGCAAGAAGGTCATCTCGGTACCGGGAACCATCGTCCTCGAGTTCTTCCGCGGAGTCCCTGTCCTGCTGCTGATCTTTGCGATGTTCCTCATCTTCGGAAACACCATCGGAGCATTCTGGTCAGTCGTCATCGGCCTCACGCTCTACAACGGTATGGTGCTGGCCGAAATCATCCGTGCCGGTATCCTCGCCGTTCCGAAGGGTCAGCGCGAAGCCGCCATGGCCATCGGCCTGCGCCCCGGGCAGGTGATGAGTCTGGTGCTCATGCCGCAGGCACTTCGTGCCATGATGCCCACGATCATCGCGCAGATCGTCGTGCTGCTCAAGGACTCGGCACTGGGCTTCATTGTCACCTATCAGGATCTGCTGTACCAGGTGAATCTCATCGGCCGTGAGTACAACAACCTGCTCCCGACGTTCCTCGTCGGTGCCGTGCTCTTCATCATCATCAACATGATCGTCGCCGGCATCGCCCGATGGCTGGAGAAGCGGCTGCAGCGCAAGGCCACTGCTCCCGTCGGTGCGGAAGGGCTGTCAGCGAAGGCCGCCGGATAGACGAGCTGAGACAGGGTGGCGTCGGTGAGTGAAGATACCGGCGCCACCCTGTAATGTTCGTGACAAGGACGCTGCCGTTGACAAGGAGCTCCACATGCAGCCTGAACCCAGTTCCACCCCTGTCACTGTGGTCAAGAATCCCGGTCGCGAACGCTTCGAGATCTTCACCGCCGAGGATCCTGTTCAGTTCGCAGGATTCCTCGCCTATCGCGTCATCGACGAACAGACGGTTGAACTCCAACACACCATCATCTCCGAGGGATTCTCACGCCGCGGCTTCGCACGCACACTGGTCACCAGGGCCCTCGACCAGATCCGGGAGGAAGGCGGTCGCATCGTCCCGACGTGCAGCTACGTTCAGGATTACCTTGAACGATTCCCGCAGTATGCCGACCTCGTGGCGAAAGCTTGAGCACAGCACACACCGAGTTGTATCCACAGGTCGCAGGGCTCAATACTGTGCAGACAGGGGCAGGTCGATTCGCTCCCAGCCCCAGCGGGGATCTGCACATCGGCAATATCCGCTCGGGACTGCTGGCCTATGTCCGCGCACGGCAGACCGGGAGACGCTTTCTCTGGCGCATCGAAGACCTCGACCGAGTCCAGCCCGGTGCTGCACAATCACAGCTTGAGGTCTTCGCCGAGCTGGGCATCACACCGGATGAGCCACCGCTCATCCAATCCGAGCGCCTCGGCATCTACACCGAAGCACTGAGTCGTCTCGAAGGGCAGGGACTCGTCTATGAGTGCTATTGCTCCCGCAAGGACATCCAGCAGGCACCGTCTGCACCTCACTCTCCGCCTGGAGCGTACCCGGGGACCTGCAGTGATCTGTTGGAGCCCGAACGTGAACTTCGCAGGCAGCGCCTGAAAGAGCAGGGACGCAGCCCCGCCCTGCGCCTACGGACCGACAATGTTGAGGTCACAGTTGAAGACCGACTGTTAGGTGAGATCACGGCCCCGGTCGATGACCTGGTCCTCAAACGCGGGGACGGAGTCTTCGCCTACAACCTCATCGTCGTCGTCGACGACGCTGCCAGTGGTGTCGACGAAGTGGTCAGGGGAGACGATCTGGCCACCTCGGCGCCACGTCAGGCTCATCTGGCTAAACTGCTGGGACTGCCGCAGCCGTCGTGGCTGCACGTTCCACTGGTGGTGAACATCGAAGGCAGACGTTTGGCCAAACGCGATGGAGCGGTCACCTATCAGCAGCTGCGAGCACTGGGATGGACACGCGACGATGTTTATTCCTGGATCGGCACGTCCCTGGGATTCGGCGGCGCGGAGGGAACATGGTCAACCATTGACGATATGGTGGCAGGACTCGACTTCGATCAGATTCGTACCGAAGAGACGGTGTTCGTTCCGCCCGCCGGCGCCCTCGACTGACAGGCTCAGGCTGCGGAGACGGTGTCTTCGTCGATGACCCTGCTGTAGATGGATTCGAAGGTGTCGAGCGTGTACTCGATGTCGTGTTTGGCCACCACATCGAGTGAGGCCCTGGCCATCGTGTCGAGGTCGTCCTCGGACAGCTCACAGATCTGTGTGAAGCGCGAAGCCAACTCCTCGATATCCCTTGGCGGGAACAGGAAACCGTTGATCCCGTCTCTGACGAGGTGCGGAAGGGCGACGGCATCAGCGAGGACGACCGGCTTTCGGGAGGCCAGCGCCTCCAGCGTCGCGATCGACTGAAGCTCTGCGGTCGAGGGCATACAGAAGAATGTGCAGCGTTGGTAGGCGTCCATGAGCTCCTTGTCGCTGATCTTGCCCAGAACATGGACGCGGTCGGCGACGCCGAGTTCTGCAGCCAATTCCTTGAGCGGCTCTTCCTGCTCCCCACCACCGACGATGTCGGCTTCGAGTCCGAGCGCCGGATCAGTCTTCGCGAGCGCTTCGACGATGTCAGCGGCGTGCTTCTCTGAGGAGAGTCGGCCCACGAAGAGGACACGGGGCGGTGTTGCTCCCGAAGCCGGTTCGGACACTGTCACAGGTTTGATGGCTTCATCGTCGCGCAGATGTGCGAACCGCTCCAGGTCGATCCCGCAGGAGACTGCCCGAATCGGGGAGGAGAATCCGTTCTGAGTCAGGAGGTCGGCCGCCAGCTGCGTCGGGACAGTGATGAAGTTCGCGGACTGGAACTTTCTGCGCAGATCCCACCAAGCGAGAGCAGTGCCCCCGTCGAGCAGCGATTTCGGTGCCCGCAGGTACGGACGAACATTGTCGGGCATGAAGTGGTTCGTGGCCACGACGGGAATGCCGCGCCTGCTCGCCTCAGAGAATGCGTAGCGTCCGATGACGAAGTGTGCCTGCGTGTGAACCACATCGGGCCGCAGAGTGTCGAGGAGACGGGAGAGCTCCGGTTTCGTCTCCCACGGCATGCAGATGGTCCAGGTGGGGTGCAGGGGCCACCGATGTGAGGTCATGCGGTGGACGGTGACACCGGCCTCGGTGCTTACCGAGGCCTTGCCGGTTGCCGAGGGGCAGGCGACGTGAACATCATTGCCGCGGGCAGCAAGCCCCGCAGCCAGACGTTCCGCGAACTTCGCGGCACCATTGACCTCGGGAGCGTAGGTCTCTGTCGGGATGAGAATACGGCGGGCTGGGGTGTGGCTGTGGGCGGACAGGATTCAACTCTCCTCGGTGTCGGTCAACTGGTCTGTGCGACGAGCAACTCGACGCTGGTGTTCTCGATCTTTGACATCGGGGTGATACCGCGACAATACAACGACGCCCAGACAGGCGACCAATCCGGTGGCTGCGATCACGACGATGAGCCAGACCGGAGCCGCCGAGGCTTCACCGAGGACGACCGAACCAAGGATCACAGCACCGATCGGGTCGACGACAGTCAGTCCGGCGATGACCATCTCCGGGGGACCGGCTGCATAGGCATTCTGCACGAACCAGGATCCGAGCGCCGTCGCCGCGACGAGTCCGACGACGTTGAGCCACGTGACCTGGTCAAGCCCTGCACGCAGCAGCTGGACGCTGACGAGGTGGGTATTGGTGGCCACACACGCGAACAGCAGGCCTGCAGCCATGATGAGGACAAGCTGTGGCGCGCTCCGGAAGAAGAGCATGATGGACAGACCAGCGGCGACGACGACAGTGGTGATCCAGAACAGCGGCAGCGCGTCAGATCCCAGATGCACCTCTGTCCGAGCCGTGGTGGCTGAAAGCGCGACGAAGATGGTCACCCCCACGGTGCACCAGACGACTGCCTGCACGAGACGTCGATTGACCTTGAGGCCACGATGGCGCACTCCCAGAAGTACAGACACGATGAGGGAGAAGGCACCGACTGGTTGGACGACCATGACAGGAGCCAGCGCCAGAGCGACGATATTGCCGACAGTGCCCAGGCCGGTGATGACCAGTCCGATCAGCCATTTCCTGTTGCTCAGCAGCTCTTTGAAATGAGCCCAGCTCAGCCCGTTGTGGGAGTTGTTCTGACCTGCGACGGCTTCATGTTGGTACAGCGCCCCATAGGCCAGTGCCACCGCCGCAAGGACAGCGAGGGCGATTGCCACTATGGTCACGTGCACTACTTCCGCTGCGTGGATGGAGGAGAGGAATCCCTTTGATTTTACAGTGCCGGCACCTCGCCGAGGTGGTTGTTGACTGAGTTTGTCCTGACTGTACGGATTCCACGGTATCCGGTGGTGGGGTTAACCGGAACTGTGAGCTAAAGCACTGTTGTCCGCTTTGTCGCAGGCCTCGGGTCTTTGCTAAGCTGACACAACGTGCGCAGGCAACTGCGACTTTCCTCCGTAGCTCAGTTGGCAGAGCATTCGACTGTTAATCGAAGGGTCGCTGGTTCGAGCCCAGCCGGGGGAGCAGCTCAGGCCCCGTCCATTTGGACGGGGCCTTTGTCGTGCTCGCGAGCCGCGGCAGACAGCGTCTTCGAGCGATAGGCGCTCGAGGACTGGGAATAGTTGATCGATCAAGTAGGTTGTCTCGGGTATGAAGGCATTCGGGTTCTTGAGTTTCGGTCACTACGGGTCGGGAAGCGCTCCAGGGGAGTACGGGGCGAAGGAAGCGCTGCAGCAAGCAGTCGAGATCGGTGTCGGAGCCGACGATCTCGGCGTCAACGGCGCCTATTTCCGAGTTCATCACTTCGCTGAACAGGCGGCTTCGCCGATGCCGTTGTTGGCAGCGATCGCTGCCAAGACCTCTCGAATCGAAGTCGGTACCGGCGTCATCGATATGCGCTAGCGCATGTCGAGGCTGTAGCATCAGTTTCATGAAGACAGTTGCTGCCTACGTGCGGATCTCGATGGACGTCTCGGGTGAGAGGTGGGGCGTCGAGACGCAGCGCCGAAAGATCAATGAACTGTCCAACGCCCGCGACTGGCAGATCGCGGCGTGGTATGAGGACAACGATGTGTCGGCGTCGAAACCGCGCGGTCCGCAGTCGGACTGGGTGCGGATGCTCCGAGACGCCGAGGCAGGCCGTTTCGAGCTGGTGGTCGCCGTGGATGTGGATCGGCTCCTGCGCTCGACACGCGACATGAACGATCTCATCGACACAGGCGTGAACTTCGCGACTGTGGACGGCGAGATCGACGCTTCGACGGCGGACGGCGAGATGCGGGCATCGTTCCTCGCGATGCTCGCCCGATTCGAAACGCGCCGGAAGTCCGAGCGGCAGCTCAGGTCCAACGAGCGACGAAGGGCCGAGGGCATCCCTGTATCAGCCTGGACGCCGTTCGGCTGGACGAAGGACGGGAAGGTCATCCCCGAGCAGGCGGCGGCGGTGCGGAAGGCGTTCGATGACTTTCTCGGCGAGCCGTCGGTGTCGATCCGTCGCATCCGCGAGGATCTAAACATCGCAGGGCACCGCACGGCCCGCGGGTCGGAGTTCTCCGCCGATGCGGTGAGGTACCTGCTGGCGAATCCGCTCTACGCTGGCTTCATTGAGAAGCACACGACCGGTGAACTGTACCCGGTCAAGGGTGATGCGTTCCCGCCCATCGTCAGGGAGCAGACGTGGCGGGCGGCCGTGGCGAAGCTGGAGGACAACGTGCGGAGGTCGGCGAGGCAGGGCAACCAGCCGAAGCACCTCCTGTCTACCATCGGGCTGTGCGGGAAGTGTGAGGGGACGCTTGTGTCGGGGACGAACAGCCGCGGCCTGCCGACCTACAGGTGCGGTGCGCACTTCCACCTCTCTCGCCAGCGCGAACCCGTGGATGCGATGGTCACGGAGGCCGTGCTCACGCGGTTGTCGTCGGTGGACGTACACGACCTGGTGGTGCCAGTCGATGACGACGGCCCGAACCGCGAGGAGCTACTGTCTGAGCGGAACGCGCTGGTGGAGCGGGTGAAGGAGCTGAGCCCGCTGCTGGGCGACGTGAGCCAGCCCGTCCTCGAGATTACCGGGGCCATCAATGACGTGAAGGCCCGCATCGATGAGATCGACGGGGAGTTGCTCGACCGTTCGGTGTCGGTGGTGGCGAAGCTGCTGGCCGACGTGGACGATCCGGTTGGTACCGCGGAGCGCCGGGCTGCTGTCGAGCTGAGATGGGAGGCTCTCGACATGGATCGCCGCCGGATGCTCGTGGACGAGCTGATGACAGTGACCGTCGAGCCAATCAGTCCTGGTCATGTGCGGTTCGACCCCGACCTTATTCGGATAGAGCCTCGTCGCGACTGACTCATTACTCGACTCACCATTGCAATGGTGAGTCGAGTAATGGGAGAATGGTTGCAGAAGCGAATGGACGGCGCTTCGTGGTCCGCGGGGGCAGCGAAGTGGCACGTCCCCGGGCAGGTAAACGGAGTGAACCTCGCGTGAGTGAGGGTGCGACACCCCCGGTGAACTGAAAGCAACCCCCGACGGGCAGGCCACCGTCGAACGTCTGACCGAGAGGTCGCCGAGAGTGAGGGCTCTCGGAACTCCCGAAGATCTATCTTCGGGAGATTTTTATGTCCACGATGGACACTCTCACGGTCAAGGCCTCTCACCCTGACCTCGACCAGGACGAGAACCCGGTCATTCTCGACAGGGACCTCGATCCCGTCATCGCCGCCGCGCGTGCCGCTGGTCGCCTGGCTGGCAAGCGCCTCGCTCACACGCCCCTGACCCCGCGCCAGCGCGCCGTGGTCGCCTCCGTGCTGGGAGGTGGTGCCCGATGAGTGCTAATTCCGCCGCATTTGATCACGTCGCCGGGTTCCGCTGGCGTCAGGGCGACCCCACTCTCGCCGACGCCGAGGCCCGCCTCTGCGACCTCGGATTGCTCCGTTCGGTTCTGGAGGAGGTCGTCGAACTGACGGTCACCGACGCTCGCGCCGACGGCGTGACCTGGGCCAGGATTGGCGACGCCCTCGGCGTCACGCACCAGGCTGTCATCAAGCGCTACGGCAAGGGTGGTGGTCTCTGATGCGCGTCCGCATGCCCGGCTCCACCACCCTGACCCCCAACCGAGCGTGCGCAGCGCGCGAGGGCGGGAGCCTCCGACGTACTTCTCCCGTGAAGAGTTTCCGTACTCCTGCCACCAAATGGCGCGTAGCGTGTGTTCCTACGCACGGGGGGCTCAAGCTTGCCGATAGCCCCCCGTGCTACAACATGCCTGGTCAGATCGTGTTTCGGCATTGCTCTCAGTGCTATCTCGACGCCAGTCTCAGCCGTCTCAGCAGCACTTTCGACGCGCGCCATTACGCGCGCCATTTGATTGGGCATGCAGGTAATGGCGCGTGCTTCGGGCGGTGGTCGTGATGAACGACACCGCTACGAAGCACAGCGGTCCCAGCGGCCGGAAGCCGTCGGCGTACGTGACGTTCACGCAGCAGCTCAAGCCGGAGTTCTGGCCGGACTGGGATGTGGCGCTGATCTTGTCGGGCGACGTGCGCGCGATCGGCGAGGAGGTCGTGCGCCGGTACGAGGCCGTGGGTGGTGACTGCCAGGGGTTCTGGATCATCAAGCACGACAAGGACGTGCTTGCGGACGGATGCCCGAAGGACGATCACGTGCACGTGGTGCTCCAGCAGAGCCCCGGCCGGAAGGTCGAGGGGAAGCTCCAGTGCACCGCGATGGATCAGGCGTTCGGCTTCGGCGGCAAGAGCATCGTGAAGGGCCCGCCCCGTGGCGGTCGCATCGAGAACGCTCACGGCTATCTGATCCACGCCAAGGACCCGGACAAGCACCAGTACGGCGTCGAGGAAGTCATCTCGCTTCGAGGGAAGGACTACGCCGAGATCGAAGCTGAACACCGCGACGCCTGGGCTCGCCGCGCCGTGATCGGCCGTAAGGCCGCGATCCCGATGAAGGAGTGGGCGGAACTGGGCGACACACTCGTGCAGAAAGTGCTCGACGGCGAGGTCGATGAGCTGAACATCCTCCGCGATAAGACGCTGATGGATATCTACACGCGCAATGAGATGAAGGTGAACCTGGCGCTGAAGAACCGTGCCAAGCGCGAGATGCTCTTCGAAGTCGAGAAGCTCCGGGCTGGGGTTTTCCAGAAGACGGTCATTTGGGCGATGGGCGCGAGCGATCAGGGCAAGAGCTACTTGGTCGAGTCGATCGCCGCGGAGCTGTCGGCTTCGCTGGATTGGTCGGTTTTCCGCGCCACGGCGAAGAATGGACCGGACGACTACAACGGCGAGTCGATCTTCATGATGAACGAGCCGAGTTCGCGAGTCATGGAGTGGGCCGACTTCCTCCAGCTGCTCGATCCACGCCAGGCCGGCCCGATCTCGGCTCGCTACGCCAACAAGCGCGATGCGGCCCCGCGGCTGATCCTCATCGCCGTCGCGGTCGATCCCGTCGAGTTCGGATTCTTCGTTCCGGGCAAGCGCTCGTCTGGTGACTCCTTGGATCAGCTCGTGCGTCGCCTCACGCTGATGGTCGAGGCGCGCAAGGTCGACGGTGAGCCGCACTACACCGTGAGCACGGTTGGGGAGAATCTGCCCCGGGAGCGAGTGATTTCGATTCCCGGTGGCGTCGATAGCTCTCGTTCCGAGCGGGTGACGATTGGCTACGGGGAGTCCGTCACGATCAAGGACCTCGATCATGCCTCTGCCGTGGATGTTGTGCTGGGCGAGGTGGCGAAGAGGTCGCCCGACGCGGGTCTGGTGGTCGAGGAGGCGCGTCGATTCTCGGCTCACGCCGAGGACCAGCAGGCACGTTCGCTGCTCAGTGAGCTCGTGGCCCGTGGCGTCATCACCGGCGAGACGCCGGCACTCGCCAAAGGAGGTGCGGCATGAGCGCCGAACTCGATGCGCGCCTCCAGGGGGTCGAGGGGGACGCAGTCCCCTCGCAAGCAGGGCTGGAGGACACGAGCGTCAGCGAAGTGTCCGACAGGCCTACTGCTTGCCACCCTGGCGTACAGGTGGAGCAGCAGACCGACTCCCAGATGAAGACCGGTCGGGCTGATGCGGAGGCTGTGCGCCAGAGTCACGGCGGCGCGAAGCGTCGTCGTGGCAGCGGTGGGCGACTCGATACCCGCTTCGACGACGCCACGCTCGGGGCGCTTCGCACTCGTGCGGAGCGGCTCGGGCTGGCTCCGAGCACGTGGGTGCGGACCGTCGTGCGTGACGCGCTGCATGGCGCGCGGAGTGAGGAGCTGGACGCCGCCGTCGCGGCGCATCTGCTCGGGATCGAGGCGCGCGTGCAGGCGTCGGTGGATGCTCGCGAGCTGGCCGCCCAGGTGCGCCCGCTGGCGATCAACGTCAACGATTTGGACCGCCGCGCGCGGGCCGGTGAAGCGGTGGCGCTCTCCGCGGAGGTGCCAGAGCTGATCGAGCTGGTGCGCGAGGTCCGCGAGCTGCTCGGGGATCGGACGGCCTCATGAGCACCACGCGCTACAGCCCGAGCACCAGCGCCGCCGACACGGAGCGCTACATCCGGGGCAAGGAGGACGAGCGTGGGGTCGCGATCACGTGCGACGTGCCGGGAGGCCCCGGCGCGTTCGCTCGCCGCGCTCAGGCTCTGACGCAGAACACCAAGCGGAATGTCGAGGCGCTGCACTACCGCCAGTCGTTCAGCGACGAGGAGTTCGACCCGAAGAACCCGGAGGATGTGCAGCGGGTGAACGATCTGGGCTACCAGCTCGCGAAGAGGATGCACCCCGATTCGGACTGCCTTGTGGTGACGCACACCGATGGACGGGGCGGCAAGGCCCACAATCACGTCTTGGTCGTCAATCACAACAACAGGACCGGGAAGGCGCTCTCGGACTACCGCACGTTCCACGACCGCAAGGCCGGGAGCCAGCGGGGCGTGCAGTCGGTGAACGACGAGCTGATGCGCGAGCACGGGCTCTCAGTTGTGAAGACGCTGGAGTACGCGCCGAAGGACTGGGAGCTGCGTCGCGAGGATTTCGCCGAGGGCGGCCTCGACCGCGAGATGGGCGACCGGATGAGCGCCGCTTTGGCCGATCCCCGTGCGACGGACAAGGCCGGCCTCGAAGCCGTGATCGAAGATCAGAACCAGCAGCTCGGCGACGACGGCGACCGGGTGCCGCGGATGCGACTGCGCACGGCAGTCAGCAAGCGGGGCAAGAACGTCGGCAGGGAGACCTGGACGCTCTACATCGAGGACCGCAGGGGCGAGTCCGGGCGCGCCGAGCGCCGCAAGCGCACGAGCGCGCTCTCGGCGGACTTCACGCCGGAGGGCGCACAGGCGTTCTTAGACTACCACCAGCAGCAGGAGGAGCAGGAACATGAGCGCAGCGCTCGAGAGGCTGAAGCAGCAGAACGAGCAGAGCGGATCGCCGCAGCAGCTCGGCAGTGCCGAGACGACGGAGACCTTGAGCTCGATCCTCGCCGCCGCCGAGGCGCAGAACGCGAGGATCGACCGGCTGACCGAGGGGCAGAAGAAGCTCGCGGGCTTCGTGAAGGTCATGGACGAGGAGATGAGCAAGCAGATCGACCGGGCGTCGATCTCGCAGACGTCCGTCAGCACGTCGCCGCAGATCGAGAGTGTCGAGAGCAGGCTGAGCGAGATCGAGAACACGCTCGGCGAGTTCGTGCAGAGTCTCGACGGGAAGCGACTGAGTGCCGCCTCGCAGAGCTTGATCGTCGAGGCGCAGAAGAATCACGCGGCTACAGCCTCGGCGATTGAGAAGCTCCAGGCACAGGCCGACGAGAGCAAGGCTTTGGTGAGCAAGGTCGGCGGAGCCGTGCAGCGCATCGAGAAGCGGACCGAGGAGCGCGTGCAGAAGGCTGTCGAGCAGGTCACCGGGGAGGCCGGGCAGGTCGTCACGGCAAACCTCGACGCTTCGAACGAGCGGGCCGAGCAGATCATCGCGACGACTGCGCGGCTGGAGGCCCGTCAGCTGTGGTCGTCCGCCGCAGCGATGTGCCTCGTTCTCCTGCCAGTCGCTGTGATCGTCGCCGGGCTCTGGATGGCCGTCGCCGGGCTCATCACGGGCGCTCAGTGGGCGCTCGACGTGGACGGGAGTACGTGGCTCGGCATCGGGCGCTGGCTCGTGGTCGCCGTGGGCCTCGCCGGGCTTGGATATGGCTTCTTTGTGTCTATCCGCCGAGTCGCACAGATCGTAGGTACCTGGACGAAGCGACGGTAGCCCGGACCTGACCACGTTCGGCAAGGTGAGCCTGCGATCTGAGGGCACCGAGTAGTGAGGGGCCTACTCGATCGAGTTCGCACCTAGTAATGCTTTGACCTCCGCATACAGATCATTGGTTACCGACACTGGGTGGTTCGGAAGCGCGAAATGGACAATGCTCTGCGGCTTGCGCATCTTCAGATGGGTCGTCGTCTCTCCCGGATGCCTTGACAGAATCTCGCCGAGCTCGGTGACTCGCGGTTCCGTCGCCGCGTCTTCGGCGATGAGGATGGTGAACGGTCGATCGTGCCGGTCGATCATGGCATCGAGGACTTCGATGCCATCGGCATGGAGGCTGAGCCCCTCGTCGCGGATGCTCACTCGCCCGGTCACGGCGATGACTGCGTCCTGCTGGAGGGCGGATGAATACAGCTGGTGCGTCTTGCCCATCACCATGACGGTGACGTCAGCGCCGAGGTCTTCGACACGCGCAATCGCGTACGGGTTCCCGGAAGACTTGGCGAGACGCTGCTGGACCTGAGTGACCAGACCGGCAACGGTGATCCGCTGACCGTCCTTGGGCGGTCTCTCGCCCAGGAGCTGCTCGATTGCATGGGTCGATCGTTTCTCAAGCTGCTGTTTGAGCCCGGTGAGCGGATGGTCGGAGACATACAGGCCGAGCATGTCGCGCTCGTGGCTGAGCTTCTCGAGCCTCCCCCACTCGGGGAGAGCAGGAACTTCGGCCACAACATCATCGAACCCACTATCTTCAGTCCCCGCGAACAGGTCGTACTGCCCGCGCGCTTCTTCCCGTTTTACGGATGTCGCAGCGTCGACGGACTCCTTGTGGATGCTGACGAGAGCGCGTCGAGAATGGCCGTACTCGTCGAACGTGCCTGCCTTGATCAGCGATTCGACCGTCCGCTTGTTGGACGCCTCCTGCGGCACTCTCCGGAGGAAGTCGTGGAACCCTTCGAATGGACGATCCTTCCGTGTGCGCACTATCTGTTCGACCACGTTGCTACCCACGTTGCGGATTGCCTCCAGGCCGAAGCGGATGTCTTCGCCGACGGCGGCGAAGTACCGGATCGACTCGTTGACGTCGGGAGGGAGGACGCGGAGGCCCATCCTGCGGGTCTCCCCGAGATAGAGCGCCATCTTGTCGCGGTTCTCGCCGACGCTGGTCAGCAGAGCAGCCATGTACTCGGCTGGGTAGTGAGCCTTGAGGTAGGCCGTCCAATAGCTGAGGAGCCCATAGGCGGCGGAGTGAGCCTTGTTGAAGGCATAGTCGGAGAACGGCAGGAGGATATCCCACAGGGTCGTGATCGCGTCCTCGCTGTAGCCGTTCGCGCGCATCCCGGATGAGAACCCCTCGAACTGCTTGTCCAGCTCGGCCTTCTTCTTCTTACCCATTGCGCGGCGCAGGAGGTCTGCTTGACCGAGCGTGAAGCCGGCCAGAACCTGAGCAATGGTCATGACCTGCTCCTGGTAGACAATGAGGCCGTACGTCTTGCCGAGGACCTCATCCAGCGGCTCTGCGAGCTCGGGGTGGATGGGGACGATCTCCTGCTGCCCGGTCTTGCGCAGCGCGTAATTGATGTGCGAGTTCGCCCCCATCGGGCCGGGGCGGTATAGGGCACCCACGGCCGTGATGTCCTCGAAGTGATCAGGCCGCGCAAGCCGCAGCAAGGACCGCATCGCGTCGCCATCGAACTGGATGACCCCCAAGGTGTCGCCGCGGCGCATCAGCTCGAACACGCCGGGATCGTCGAGCGCCAGCTCCTCGAGGTCGATCTCCTCGCCGCGGTTGGTGCGGATGTTGTCGAGCGCGTCGCTGATGATGGTGAGGTTCCGCAGGCCGAGGAAGTCCATCTTGATCAGGCCGAGGCCTTCACACGTCGGATAGTCGAACTGGGTGATGATCTGCCCGTCCTGATCCCGCTTCATCAGCGGGATCACGTCCATGAGGGGCTCGCTGGACATGATCACCCCCGCCGCGTGCACACCCCACTGCCGCTTCAGGTTCTCCAGCCCTGTCGCAGTGTCGTAGACAGTCCGGACCTCGGGATCGGATTCTATGAGAGTCCGGACGTCCTGAGCTTCGGCGTAGCGCGGATGCTCGGAGTCGAAGATGCCGCCGAGGGGGATATCCTTGCCTGAGACGGTCGGAGGCATAGCCTTGGTGATCTTCTCCCCCATGCTGAAGGGGTGCCCGAGGACGCGAGCAGAGTCTTTCAACGCTTGCTTGGCCTTGATCGTGCCGTAGGTGACGATCTGTGCGACCCGGTCGTCGCCGTACTTGTCAGTGACGTACTGGATGACCTCACCACGCCGTCGGTCGTCGAAATCCACGTCGAAGTCGGGCATAGAGACGCGATCGGGGTTCAGGAATCGTTCGAAGATTAGATCGTGGACCAGCGGGTCGAGCCCTGTGATCGTCAGCGCGTAGGCGACCATCGAACCGGCTCCAGATCCGCGTCCCGGTCCGACGCGGATGCCCTGACTTTTCGCCCATTGGATGAAGTCCGCGACGACGAGGAAGTAGCCGGCGAATCCCATCTGCAGGATGATCCCGGTCTCGTATTCGGCGCGATCACGTGCCTCTTGACTGATGCCGCCCGGGTAGCGCATATGCAGCCCACGCTCAATCTCCTTGATCAGCCAGGTCTCCTCGGTCTCACCGTCGGGCCCGGGGAACCGGGGCATGTAGTTCGCCGAGGTATCGAACTCGACGTTGCACCGTTCGGCGATCAGAAGTGTGTTGTCGCAGGCTTCCGGGAAGTCGCGGAACAGGTGCCGCATCTGGGTGGCTGACTTCAGGTAAAACTCGTCTGCGTCGAACTTGAAGCGGTTCGGGTCGTCCATGGTCGCCCCGGACTGCACGCACAGCAGAGCGGCGTGACTCTTCGCGTCGTCCGCGGCGACGTAGTGCAGGTCGTTCGTGGCCACGAGAGGCAGGTTGAGGTCCTTGGCGATTTTGACGAGGTCGCCCATCACACGCTTCTCGATTCCCAGACCGTGGTCCATGAGCTCGCAGAAGTAGTTCTCTGCCCCGAAGATGTCGCGGAAGTCCGCCGCCGCCTGCCGGGCCTCGTCGTACTGGCCGAGACGGAGGCGCGTCTGTACCTCGCTGCTCGGGCAGCCGGTCGTTGCGATGAGGCCCTTTCCGTATGTACTCAGGAGCTCGCGATCCATCCTCGGCTTGAAGTACTGCCCTTCCATCGAGGCCTTTGATGAGAGCCGGAAGAGATTGTGCATGCCCTCGGTGGTCTCCGCGAGCATCGTCAAGTGCGTGTACGCACCTGAGCCAGAGACGTCATCTCGTGATCCGTCGCCCCAGCGCACGCGAGAGCGCTCGGAGCGATGGGTGCCCGGGGTGAGGTACGCCTCGGTCCCGATGATCGGCTTGACCCCAGCGTCCTTCGCGGTCCTCCAGAAGTCGTAAGCACCGAAGACGTTCCCGTGGTCCGTCACGGCGACCGCAGGCATGCCCTGGCGGGCAGCTTCGTCCACCAGCGGGCCGATGTGAGCGGCCCCGTCGAGCATGGAGTACTCGCTGTGGACGTGGAGATGGACAAACTCGTCTGCAGGCATTCGACCTCTTCCGAACAACGCATGGTTGGCCAGACCAGTTCACCAGTACAGACGGAGTCGTATCCAACAACGGGAGATCCGGTGCGCCACAACCACACGTTGTAGCGCGTAGGGTTGAGGCATGGATGTGGAGACAGTGAAGACGTTCCTCGCCGTCGCGGAGCTCGGGCAGTTCCAGGAAGCGGCGGCCGAGCTGGGGGTCACTCAGCAGGCGGTCTCAAAGCGCGTTTCCCGGCTGGAGTCGGAGCTCGGTGTCCGTGTCTTCGCCCGCACGCCGCGAGGGGCGCAACTCAGCATCGACGGACAGGCGTTCCTGCCCCATGCCCGCGAGCTTGTGCAGGTCGCCAATCGGGCCGTGAGCTCAGTCCATCCTGGACACCGAGCACTGCGAGTCGACGTCCTCCACCGCCGCATAGCGCCCTCGGTTCTGCTTCATGAGTATCATCGAGCTCACCCCGACGCACTTCTCGACATCGTGACGCTGGAGTCCGCTAGTGCAACACGCGCTGTCGAGGCGATCCGCGCTGGCAGTATCGATGCTTCGTTCCGTGCGATCCTCGATAAATCGCTGGGCTACGGGTCCGACATCACTGCGTCTCGTGTTTTCGAGTCCCAGATGGAGGTGCTCGTCGGGCCGGGTCATCCACTAGCCAACGCCGAATCGCTCACACCTCGAGAATTGAGCGGACACCGGATATGGATCCCCGGGATCGCGCCCGAGACCGAATGGGCGCACTACTACGACAGGCTCATGGAAGACTTCGACCTCAGCATCGACGGCATCGGGCCGCACTTCGGCGATGAAGCTCTCCTTGAAGAGATCGCCGACTCGCGCTCACTTGCGACCTTTGTAGGAGATCGCGACCGGTATCTATGGCCGTCTCACTTCGACATTCGACGGATACCGATCCGGGAACCAGTTCCCATCTATCCGTACTCGCTCGTACATCGTCGCGACAATAGCCACCCTGGGTTGATGTCCATCCTCGACTACTTCCGAGCTGTCCGACCCTCGATCAACGGGAAGGTCTGGCTGCCGTAGCGCCTGGTCAGGGTCTGTCGGGTAGGCATAGCTGCTCGGGCACGACAGGAACCGAGGCCACAACCCTGACATGCTCTACGAGAACCCTCTCTATCTGGCAGAGGAAGCCGCAGCCCTTGACCTGCTTTCAGATCAGCGTGTGGCACTGGGCATCAGCCGCGGATCACCGGAACCAGCCGACCGTGGCTGGGAAGCCTTCGGCTACAGTGACAGCGATGATGAGAAGGCTGCGAACATGGCCCGCGACAAGTTCGCTCGATTTCTTTCCGCAATCAGGGGCGATGAACTCGCGCCTGCGGATCCGATGCAGTTCGGTCCCGGTAAGAGGCTGCGCGTGGAACCTCATTCACCCGGTCTTGACCAACGTGTCTGGTGGGGCGCCGGAACGGCGGCGACCGCGGAATGGGCAGCTGCTCAAGGCGTGAACATGATGAGCTCAACCCTGCTGACCGAAGCCACCGGTGCATCCTTCGGCGAGCTGCAGCGCGATCAGATCGATCGCTACCGTGCAGCGTGGAAGTCCGCCGGCCATGACTGGACTCCGCGCGTGTCCGTGAGCCGCAGCATCTTTCCGATCACGACGAACCTCGATGACCTCTACTTCGGTCGACGTTCCGATGGGCAAGGTGACCAGATCGGCATCATCGACGGCACCCGCTCGACCTTCGGTAAAACATACGCCGGCGAACCCGACGAACTCATCGAAGCGCTGAAGGCCGACCCCGCCGTCGAAGCCGCAGACACAGTGCTGCTGACGATCCCGAGCCAGCTGGGTGTGGACTACAACCTCCACATCCTGGAATCCTTCGCCAGCTACGTCGCTCCGACTCTGGGTTGGGAACCTAATACGACTGGTCCGGTGACCGGCTCGGCAGAGTGATTCCCTCGGGACGCGACCACGGACACGTATGATGAAACAGTTCCCACAAAGGGGACTGTCGAATCGACTTGGTTCCGTACGGCAACCTCCGTGCGGAAAACGGTCCGAACAGAGGTGATCAGGTGAGCGACGGCCAGCGCATGAATCAGGTTCAGAGACGAATCGTCCTCATCGGTCTGGTCCCGCTCTTCATGTCTCTGCTCTCAGTGTCGATCATCAACGTCGTCCTGCCGGCCATTGAGACAGATCTCCAGGCCTCGTCCTCGGCCCTGCAATGGGTCCTCACCGGCTACGCTCTGTCTTTCGGCGTCGTGCTCGTGGCAGCAGGACGCGCAGGGGATGTCTTCGGGCGCGGCCAACTGTTCATGATCGGAGTGGGCCTGTTCGGCCTAGCCTCACTTGTGGCCGGCATCGCGCCCGGGGCACTGACTCTCAATGTTGCTCGCGTCTTCATGGGACTGGGGTCAGGACTGCTCAATCCGCAGGTCGTCGGACTGCTGCAGCAGTACTTTCAAGGGCCGCAACGCGGACGCGCCTTCGGACTCATGGGCACCACCGTCGGCCTCTCCGTCGCGACAGGGCCGATCCTCGGCGGTGTCTTCATCGCACTCTTCGGCCCTGAGCTGGGTTGGCGCGCGGCCTTTCTCGTCAATGTCCCCTTCGCAGTCATCTCCCTCATCCTCGCCAAAAGCTGGTTGCCGAAATCAGCCTGGCATCCTATCGGCGCCGACGACGGGTCCGATGCGAACCAGACGGCCGCCTCGGCGAACCGAGGTCCCGTCCCGAAAAGGGAGCGTGATCTCGATCCTGTCGGAGTCACCCTCCTCGGTATCGGTGTCCTCCTTGTGCTGCTGCCCTTCGTCGAGTCCTCGGTCGGCTGGTTCATCTGGTTCGGCCTGCCTCTGGGACTTCTCACGATCTGGTTCTGGACCCGGTGGGAGCGTCGGTACTCCGCCCGCGGACACGCCCCCATGGTCGATCTGAACCTGTTCAGCATCCGGAGCTTCAGCAACGGTTCGATCATCATCACCCTCTACTTCATGGGCGTGACCAGCGTCTGGGTGCTCATCGCCATGTACATGCAACAAGGATTGGGCCACACTGCGCTGGCAGCAGGCATGATCGGTCTCCCGGCTGCCCTGTTGTCGGCTGTATCGGCAGATGTGTCCGGACGATTCGTATTCCAGGTCGGACGTCGACTCGTCGTTTGGGGAATCGTGACCTGCCTGGTGGGTCTGATCTCGACGATCGGCGTCGTCTTCCTGCTCACACAGGGCATCGGCAGCGAATGGTGGATGCTGCTGACTCTGAGCTTCATCGGTGCCGCGCAGGGTATGGTCATCAGCCCGAACCAGACCCTGACGCTGCAGGAGGTTCCGCTGAAGTATGCGGGTTCAGCTGGGGGAGTCCTGCAGACGGGACAACGCATCGGCACGTCGATGGGCTTGGCCATCATGACCGCACTGGCCTTCGCCGTCACCGCAATCAGCGATTGGAACACCGGCATGATCGCCTCGTTCGCGGCGATTGCGATCATCGTGATCCTGGCCGGAATCGTCGGTCTGGCCGAGGTCAGACGAGGCCGGCGCCGTCAGCTCTGAGCGCAATAATGTTACGGAATTTAGACAATCGTGTCTGTCCTCATGTGGAAGACTGTGAACGCACGTTTGCCCATGGAAGGACATATGGTGGTTGAGGCGGTACACGATCTGGACCTGGCTCTCGAAGAGTTGGTGCGCTCAGGTGGGATCGAAACCTATTTCGCCCCCGTCGTCGACGCGTACACCTTCGACAAAGTGGGATATCAGATCCTCCAGGCCCCCATCGATGACCCGGCACTCGGGCACGCTGAATCCGAAAATCTGCGCCGCGAGATGCATGCCTCGGCCATGATCGGCGATATCGATGCCTCACTTCGGGCAACAGCTCTGAGGACTGCCGAGGCGGCGGGGCTGCCCAAATCGAACCGGCTCTTCCTCCACGCAGAAGGCGAATCCTTCGCCACCCTCGAAGACCGCACCGAAGAACCCGACCGCTCAGTCATCTTGCAGCTCGATGCCTCCCGCGTGTCGTCCTCACCAGCGTCCGTCCTCCGCGCGGTCCGTCAGGCCCGTTCGATGGGCTGGGGTGTGGGAATGTCCTCGGTCGGTGCTGACCTGCGCAGCACCTCATTCGTGCCGCTGGTCAATCCGTCTGTCGTCGGTCTTCACCCAGACGTGCTGCGCATCGACTGCGAATCGCATCTGGCTGAACTCAATCGACTCCTCCATGCCCACCTCGAACGCACTGGTGCTGTGATCCTCGCTGAAGGAGTCACCACCGAGGATGATCTCGACCGGGTTCGGGCCTTGGGCGCACGCTTCATGTCAGGGCCGTACTTCGGTCCCGCGACCAAGGAGCCCGAGCCATTCGCTGAACCGATCGAGGACGGCCTGGTCGATCACCATTCGCGAAACCTTCCGGCTCTGGGCACTCCCTATTCGATCGCCCAGGGTCTGCGGCGTGAACCTCTGGTGATGAATCGTGAGCTGCTGATCGCCCAGATCGCGGCCCTCGAAGAACGCGCCCTAGCTTCAGGTGCCGCCACAATCACACTCGGAGTCTTCGGTGAAGACGAGACCTTCTCCCAAGCCACCCGCGATCGCTATGAACGCATCCGCGACACGGTGGGACTCACCGCGATGTTCTCCGGCGGGTTCGCCGAACCGCCGATCTCTGGTGTACGCACAGGCGTCGTCGACGCGTCAGATCCCATGCGCAATGAGCACGGTGTCGTCGTGGTCGGACCCGACTGGTCGGGTCTGGTAGCCGCATCCAAACGCAACGATCCCGGAAGCGACGGCCAGACCGTCTTCGACGTCTACATCACCACGGAACGCTACACCTGCGTCGACGCTGCGCGCAGTGCGCTGACACGCATTTCGCCGGTGTCCTCAACCAGCTGAAGGTCTCAAGCCTCGTCGGGCAAACGTTGGGGCTCCAAAGGCTGCGCTGCGTGTGAGCCGAATGGGTCCGGGCCATCAGTTGGTGCTAATCTTATTTCTGCTCGCCCCCGTAGCTCAGCTGGTCAGAGCAGGGAACTCATAATTCCTTGGTCGTCGGTTCAAGTCCGACCGGGGGCACCACTGCTATAGCATCGGTGCATGACAGCGGTGCGGGGAGAGCTTCGACTCGTACCGACTGCGAAAACTCGTTCCGGTTGAATATCGCAACGGTCGAGGTGCGGTGTTCCGTTTGTGCCAGTGTCCCCTTCAAGCCAGCGACATCGTATCTCGCCTGAGTTTCGGACATACCCGCTGCTTTGAAGAAGCCATATGCTCAGACCAGATTACGGTCGCTGTCAGTTCGGGCCCGCCATTTGCCCAGTTCTTCGGCCCTTCTCTTGCGGCGTCGACCATGCCGTCGTCTACAGCCGTCTACACTGCAATCATGGGACTCATTGACAGGCTCAAAAGCATCTTCGCCCAAGGATCCAGGATCGAATCCAAGCCACCCCCTGAACCTAAAGTAACCAACGCCTACACGGTTACGACCCAAGCGCCAGCACCGCGGCGTACCGGACCACCGAACCCCCGGCCCCGAGAGCACACAAACCTCACGCCACAGGTCGGCCCCACAGTGGACCTCGGCAAGACCACCAGCTTCCCCGACCTGCCAAAACGATAGATAAAGATCGTCGGCATGGGCAATTACTGCACCGATGAGTACAGGCGGACAAGACACCCCGGAAGCGTGGTGATCCAAGCCGAACCGACTAACCCAGTTGACTCGAACGCTGTGACCGTTGCCAGTCGCCAAGGCAAGCGACTCGGCTACATGTCGGCCGGTAATGCCAAGGCCTACCACGGGGTGGTGGCTAGCCTCGGCGCCATAGAAGTCCCCTGCACCGAGGACGGCCTCAAGTGGTGGATGGAAATACCCACGTTGCCATCTCTGCGCAAGGTAGCGCAGGGACGCAAAGCCTGATCCTCTATTAGCTTGTCGATTTTATGCTGCTCGAAGCCAACACCACACTTCCCGCATACCCGGAAGTCGTCACGAGTATCGGGACAGATGCAGAGTCGCAGTAGCTGAACTAGATCCTCAGATCGAAGGTATCTCGATGGCCGTGTCATAAGACGACGAGGACCGTCGAGGCGAGTTGGAGCTCTTCGTCCTCTATACCTACGAATCGATCCACGGCGAGGAGCAGGTTCCCAACTCCGGGACGCAGTAGTCGTTCCCAAAGATGCAGCGTCTCTGTGGGTCGCGGACCCAAACCCACGTGCGCACGCCTTCTATCCCAAAACGGGTTACATCAGGGACGGTTCCACCAGTACTGACACGGATGAAGGCGTGACCGAGATCCGCGCATTCCGACAATCCCAATAGGATCTGCGTAACACCGCGTCAGTCACGATCATCTGCTTGAGGGGCTTGCCTCTCCGGAATAAACACATTGCCGGAAAGTGGCGCGAATGCCGTGAACTCGCCATCGGGACCGCCTTCAGCCACCAGCTGTGCCGCACGTTCGTTCTCAGCTTCCAGCCTGGCTACGATGGTGGAAAATGCGGCAAAAGCCTCGTCGTTGTCTGCTGGCCTGCGGCTCTGAACCGTGTACGTCGGTGCGTGATGTTCGTACGAGGCGAATTCGACAACGAATTCCTCGCCGAGTTCGTTCGCGACCTGTCCGGCCAGATCGATGCCTGACTGCGTGAAAGCTCGAGCCTCCCTCGCTGACTTCCAGTCGAAGTCGGCATCCAACGCATCGTAGTACGACTGCTCCCAGGCGTCGAGCTGAGAAATCAGGTCCGGGGACAGGCCGGTGTCCTCATAGTCAATTGGGAAGACGAGCCACAGGACAGTGTCAGCGTAGTCCGGGAACATGCGCACGGTGGTCGTTGTATAGTTCTCTTCCGCCATGGCGCAATCGTAGAGCACAAGGTAGCTGGGCCCCAACGGCCCTCGGCGTCCGAGAAGCGAGCCGTCGGCCGTCCCGCTCCCATCGCGTCCTCGTGCAGACCTCGACTACACGCGACGCCACCAGGTCTTTCGGTGCTTGGCGCACAGGAAAAACTCGTCTATCATTGGCTCTAGCACCTCCTTTCGGATCGTAGGGGAAGACGTATCCGAGGTAGGAGGCACAAATGGATATGACACAGGGCGTACTATTCGTCCACTCAGCACCTCGCGCGCTTTGCCCGCATATTGAATGGGCAGCGGGCGGGGCAATCGGTGCACAGGCACGCTTCGACTGGACACCCCAGCCGGCAGCGCCAGGTCTTGTGCGCGCCGAAGTCTGCTGGCGTGCGCCAGCAGGTTCTGGTGCTCGCATCGCATCCGCACTTCGCGGATGGGACTCACTGCGCTATGAGGTGACCGAGGAGCCATCTGTCGGAGTCGACGGAGGCCGTTGGAGTCATACTCCGGAGCTCGGCATCTACCACGCGGTCACCGACTCTGCCGGCAATATTCTGGTTCCCGAAGATCGCATCCGCTCCGTCATGGAACGCGCCTCCGGCGATCCGATCAAACTTTCCACTGAGATGGCGCTGGCCCTGGGCGAAGCCTGGGACGAGGAGCTTGATGCCTTCCGCCACGCTGGCGAGGGCGCACCAGTGCGCTGGCTGACAAAGGTCGGCTGAGACTCTCACTGAGCTTCCTACGGCGTTCATCCGATGACGTCCCAGAAGCTGCGGGAAACGACTATGGGCACACCTTCCTACCTCGGGTGTGCCCATAGTCGTATTCGAATGCGAGAACAGGCAACGCTTCGAGTTCAACGCTGCCAGAGCCTCGTTCAACTCCGCTCCAGACACAGATCAGGCCCCAGCACGTTTGCTGGGGCCTGATCTGATCGTCATTGAGAGGCTGTACTGGTTGAGATGGGCCAGCACAGCAACAACGCCGCTTCGAGAAGCGCTATCGCTGAATCACACCGACTTGAAGGCGACGACGGCATTGTGGCCGCCGAAGCCGAACGAGTTCGAGATCGCCGCAATGTCTCCGGCGGGAAGTTCTGCTGGAGTGTCGCGAACAATGTTGATGCCCACGACGTCCGGGTCGACTTCCTCGATATTGATCGTCGGGGGAGCAGTGCGAGTCTCCAAAGCCTTGACCGTGAGGATCGATTCCACTGCACCCGTTCCGCCGAGCAGGTGACCGGTCATCGACTTGGTCGCACTGACGAGAGCATCTCCGACGTGAGAGCCCAACAGCTGACTGATTGCCAGGGATTCCGGGATGTCGCCCACCGGCGTCGACGTGGCGTGGGCATTGACGTGCTTGACGTCTGCGGGGCTGAGCTCCGCATTGTCCAGTGCACTCTGCATCGCACGCAGTGCGTACTGACCGCCGGGTTCGCCACCGGTGATGTGGTAAGCGTCGTTTGAGATGCCCCAGCTGGAGACCTCGGCGTAGATCTTCGCGCCGCGAGCCTTGGCATGCTCTTCGGTCTCCAGGATGAGAGTGCCTGCACCCTCACCCATGACGAACCCATCGCGACCGATGTCATATGGGCGTGATGCCGTCTCGGGGGAATCTGTGCGACGTGAGAGTGCCTGCATCGAGTTGAATGAAGCGATCGTGATCGGGTGAATCGCGGCTTCGGAGCCACCAGCGATGACGATATCGGCGTGACCGGAGGCCACAACGTCATAGGCGTGGCCCAGGCTCTCGGTCGAAGAGGCGCATGCGGAGACCATAGTCTGCACACCGGCACGGGCCTTGAACTCCATGCCGATGGCTGCTGCTGGCCCGTTGGGCATGAGCATCGGCACGGTCAGAGGCATGACCCGGCGCGGTCCCTCTTCCTGGAGCGTGTCCCAGGCGTCGAGGAGTGTCCAGACTCCGCCGATTCCGGTCGCCCAGGAGACTGCGGTGCGGTCCGGGTCGGTTTCCTCGAGGCCGGCGTCGGCCATGGCCTCTCGGGCGGAGATCAGTGCGAATTGGGAGGAGGGGTCGAGGCGTTTGGCCTGGACGCGCTTGAGATTCTCGGGCACGACCTGTGGGTCGACCTGTGCTGCGAAGTCGACGGCGAGGCCGTACTTCTCGGACCAATCATTGTCCATTGTGTGGACGCCGGACTTGCCGGCCAGTATGGCTTGCCACGTGGCATCGGCCGTCGCGCCCAATGGGGTTACCGCACCAATCCCGGTGACGACAACTTTAGGTGTCATGGTACAAACCTCGTCGATAGTGTGGACACGGCCCGTCGGTGGACGGGCCGTGTACGGCTAGTTTCTCAGGCCTCTTGAGCCTTGTTGATGTAGTCAACAGCGTCCTGGACGGTGACGAGGTCTTTGACGTCGTCATCCGGAATCTTCACGCCGAACTTCTTCTCAGCGTTGACGACGATGGTCATCATCGAGATGGAGTCGATGTCGAGGTCATCGGTGAAGGACTTGTTGGCCTCGACTGCTTCCACAGCCAAACCGGTTTCTTCGTTGACGATCTCTGCCAGTCCAGCGAGGACTTCAGCTTCGGTGAATGCCATTTCTTTCCTACTTTCTAGTGTCAGCCGAGGGTTGTTCGACCGGTTGAGGAACTTTTCGACGAGTGTCCCGCCGAATATCTTAGGACATTCACGGAGAGTTTTCCGTGAATGAACCCGTTTAAGGGAGACGGATCACTTGCGCGCCGAAGACCAGACCGGCTCCGAAGCCGATCTGGAGTGCCAATCCTCCGCTGAGTTCTGGCTGTTCGCGCAGCAGACGCTCGGTGGCCAAGGGAATCGAGGCCGAAGAGGTGTTGCCGTTGTCAGCGATATCTCGAGCGATGACGACTGACTCGGGCAGTTTGAGCTGCTTGGCCAGTTCGTCGATGATGCGCATGTTCGCCTGGTGGGGGATGAACGCAGCCAGGTCGGAGGCTTCGATGCCGGATTCGGCAAGCGCTTCCTTGGCCACCTCGGCGCCGTCCCAGACTGCCCAGCGGAAGACGGTCGGTCCGTCCTGTCGAAGAGTCGGGAATGGGGTCTCGCGGTCATCGCGGACGTCATAGAGGGACTCGGTCATGCGGATCGTCGACCAGTTCTCGCCCTTCGAACCCCAGACGGTCTTCGAAATGCCCGGCTCGTCGGAGGACGAGACGACGACTGCGCCGGCTCCGTCACCGAGGATGAAGGAGATCGAACGGTCCTCCGGGTCGATGACCTCGGAGAGCTTCTCGGCGCCGATGACCAGGATGTTGTCCATGGCCCCGGAGCGGACCAGAGCGTCGGCCTGTCCGATGCCGTAGCAGTAGCCGGCGCAGGCGGCGCTGATGTCCCAGGCCGGAATATGGCCGGTTCCGAGGCGATCGGTCAGTGCCGCGGCTGCCGAAGGCGTGAAGTACTCGAAGGTCACGGTGGCGATGATGATGCCGCCGATGTCCTCGGGTTTCAGGCCAGAAGATGCGATGGCCTCAAGTGCGGCTTCCTCGCACATATCGAGGACGCCGACATCTTTGCTGGCACGTCTGCGGGTGATGATGCCGGTGCGCTGGCGGATCCATTCATCGGAGGAGTTGATGGGTCCGGCGATGTCGTCGTTGGTGACGAGGTTCTCGGCGCGGTAGGCGCCGATGCCCATGATCTTGGAGAAGCTTCCGGTTTCTGCGGTCTTCAGTGTTGGCATGATGGTCTTCCTTTGATGATCAGGCGTGGGCCGCGGCGAACTCGCGCGCTCCGTCGAGGTCCGCGGCGGACTTGATGGCGAATGTCTCCACGCCCTTCATGGCGCGTCGTGCAATGCCGGTGAGAGTTCCACCGGGGACGAGTTCGATCATTCCGGTGATGCCCGCGTTCAGCAGGGTCTCCTGGCACAGGTCCCAGCGGACCGGGTTGGTGACCTGCTTGACGAGACGGCCGACGTAGTCCTGTCCATTCTCGACGACGGTGCCGTCGGAGTTGCTGAGGATCTTCGGGCCCGGGTCGGAAATCTCCAGCGCCGAGGCGGTGGCGGCCAGTTCAGCGGTCGCTGGAGCCATGAAATCGGTGTGGAAGGCACCGGCCACAGGCAAGGCGATGACACGCGCCTTCTCCGGAGGGTTCTCGGCCAGCTTGTCGAGGCTCTCCTTCGATCCTGCTGCCACGGTCTGCCCGCCGCCGTTGACATTGGCCGGGCTTGCCCCGGCAGCTTCAATCGCGGCCAGAACGTCCTCGGGGTCGCCGCCGACGACGGCTGACATTCCCGTTGGTGTATGGGCGGCGGCGGATGCCATGCCAGCACCACGGACGGAGACGAATCGCATGGCATCAGTCGCTGTGAAGATCCCAGCGATCTGTGCTGCCGCGATCTCACCGACTGAGTGTCCGGCGACATAGTCGGCCTTGACTCCGAGTTCGGCTGCGCACGCGATTGCTGACGCGACGAGCAGCGGCTGCGCCAGGGCTGTGTCCTTGATGGTCTCGTCATCGGATTCGGTTCCGTGCAGGCGCAGGTCGATCCCGGATGCGGAGGAGAGTTCGTCGATCTGTGCGGCGAACGCATCAAGTTCCAGGAAGGAACTCAGAAAGCCCGACTTCTGGGCACCTTGGCCCGGGCAGGTGATTGCTAGCACTCAGTTCTCTTTTCGCTCGACTTCGGTGTTCAATCTAGTGGATGGATCGTACAGATCAGTGTGTTTTGTCGGTGTTCGACAATAGCCCGGCATCTGACAGTCGCCCGTAGACCAATGCGATGTGGATGACGAAGGCGTCGCGGGAGACGGTGGGGTCGAGTGAGATCGCCGAGGTGATCTTCCGCAGTCGGTATCTCACCGTATTCGGGTGGACGGATAGTGCCTTGGCCGTGGCCTCCAAGGACGAACCGAATTCGACGTAGGCACTGACTGTTTTGAGCAGCTGTCCCGTCCCCGAGGTCAAGGGTTCGTAGTAGCGGCTGATGAGCTCTCCCAGGGCGACGGCGTCCCCGGCCAGCGCGCGTTCGGGGAGAAGTTCCTCGGCCCTGACCGGGCGCGGGGAGTCGGGACGGGCGGTGGCTGCCTTCAGTGCCATGATCGCTGCCTTCGCCGAGGTGGCGGCCTCGGCCAGGGATGGAACGCTGGGACCGACGATGACCTCGGAGGGTCCGAAGCAATCGGAGAGGTCCTCAACGGCGGTGTCGAGTTCGGTGGCACCGCCGAGGACGATGAGCAGTCGGTTGTCGTGAATGCCGACGAGGGCATCATCGGCCCATTTGCGAGCCTTGCGGCGGATGACGTCGAGGCCGCGTTTGGCCGACCGCTGCGGGGCCCGTCCGACGAGCACACTGACAGGTCCTTCAGACTGCCAACCGAAGGCTGCCGTACGGCTGGCCAACTCCTCCACGGAGTCACCGCGGACCAGAGCATCGACGACCATGGCCTCCAGGCGGGCGTCCCAGCTGCCCCTGGCCTCGGCGGCTCGGGCATAGACGTCTGCCGCGGCGAAAGCGATCTCACGGGAGTAGACGAGAACGGCCTCCCGTAGGGCTGGCTGTTCGACCGCTCGCGCTATGTCGGGTACCCGTTCCTCGACGACTTCGACGACAACCTTGAGCAGCTGAAGCGTCTGCTGCAGGCTGATGGCACGGATGAGGTCGCGGGGCGCGGACTTGAAGATCTCGCTGACGACCCGCAGATCCGTATCGGGTTTGCGATACCAGTCGATGAAGGAGGAGATGCCAGACTGTGCCAACAGTCCGACCCAGGAACGATCGGAGGGTGACATGCTGCGGTACCAGGGAAGCCGAGCTTCGAGTCTCTGCAGGGTCACAGTGGAAAGAACTCCCACTCCGGCCCGGAGACGACGTGCCGTCTCAGCGCGGCGCCGGAGCGTCTCGGCGTCAGTTGTCATGGACTCCACTTTAAACGCTTCAGCACAATTCGCTTGTGCGCGACACACAAGTTTTTGTCGTTTGAGACAAGTATGGCCGGAGTCTTAGTAACTCCGGCCATACTCACAGCGATGTCGAGCTCAGCGTCGAATCCGCCGTCTAGCGCGATGCGATCAGGCGCCCGCGCCTTCGGTTGATCCCGAGGTGCCAGCGGTGACGTCGTCGAGCTGGTACTTCCGAGCCGCCTCGGCGGCCTTGTCGATCGAGATCGCCCCGGTATCGGCCAAAGAGATCAGGGCCTGAGTCACGACCGAGGGTCCGTCGACGTGGTAGTAGCGGCGAGCAGCCGGACGTGTGTCCGAGATCGCATAGCCGTCGGTGCCCAGTGACGTGAAGTGGCTGGGCACGTACTGCCGGATCTGATCCGGTACCGCGCGCATGAAGTCCGAGGTTGCCACCACGGGCCCCTCGACCTCGGCCATCTTCTGAGTCACGTAGGGCACACGGGCCTCGGCATCCGGATTGAGCAGCCGGTCGTCCTCGGATTTGAGCCCATCGCGACGCAGCTCGGTCCATGACGTCACCGACCACACATCGGCAGATACGCCCCAGTCCTCGGCCAGCAGCTCCTGGGCCTCGAGGACCCAGGGGACACCGACTCCGGAGGCCATGAGCTGAACCTTCGGGCCACCGTTGTCCGGACCCTTCGACAGCAGGTACATGCCCTTGAGCACACCGTCGACGTCGAGGTTCTCGGGTTCAGGAGGCTGGACCATCGGTTCGTTGTACATCGTCAGGTAGTACATGACGTTGGGGTCGCGTTCATCGGCCGGGTCGTACATGCGGTGGATGCCGTCACGGACGATACGAGCGATCTCGTAGGTGTAGGCCGGGTCGTAGGACACGATCGACGGGTAGGTCGACGCCAACAGGTGCGAATGGCCGTCACCGTGCTGCAGACCTTCTGCCACGAGCGTGGTTCGGCCGGCAGTAGCGCCGAGGATGAACCCGCGGGCCATCTGGTCGCCTGCGGCCCAGAAGAAGTCACCGCTGCGCTGGAACCCGAACATCGAGTAGAAGATGTAGAACGGGATCATCGGCTCACCGTGTGTGGCATACGAGGTGCCGACTGCAGTGAGAGCAGCGGTGGCGCCGGCCTCGTTGATGCCCACGTGGAGAAGCTGGCCGTCGGTGGCTTCCTTATAGGCGAGGAAGAGGTCGCGGTCGACCGAGATGTAGTTCTGGCCGTGCGGATTGTAGATCTTCGCCGTCGGGAAGAACGAGTCCATACCGAAGGTGCGGGCCTCGTCGGGGATGATCGGCACGATGCGCTTGCCGAACTCCTTTTCGCGCATCAGGTCCTTGAGCACGCGGACGAATCCCATGGTGGTGGCGATCGTCTGCTTGCCCGAACCGCGCTTGCCTGCATCGAAGGCCTTGTCGGAGGGCAGCTTGAGATCGATATGGGTGCTGCGCCGTTCGGGGGAGTATCCGCCGAGCGCCGCGCGCCGTTCCTGCATGTACTTGATCTCCGGAGCGTCCTGCCCGGGGTGGTAGTACGGAGGCAGCTTCGGGTTCTCCTCGAGATCCTTGTCCGAGATCGGGATCTGGAAGTGATCACGGGCCAGCTTGAGATCGTCGATCGTCAGTTTCTTCATCTGGTGTGTGGCATTGCGGGCCTCGAAATGCGGTCCCAGCGAGTAGCCCTTGACGGTCTTGACGAGGATGACGGTCGGCTGACCGGTGTGCTCGGCAGCGGCCTTGTATGCGGCGAAGACCTTGCGGTAATCGTGTCCACCACGCTTGAGGTTCCAGATCCTCTCGTCGCTGTAGTCCTCGACCATGGCCTTCGTGCGAGGATCGCGACCGAAGAAGTTGTCTCGGACGAATCCGCCGGACTCACCCTTGTACGTCTGGTAGTCACCATCTGGGGTGGCATTCATAAGGTTGACCAGGGCGCCGTCACGGTCCTTGGCCAGGAGCTCGTCCCATTCGCGACCCCAGACGACCTTGATGACGTTCCATCCGGCACCGCGGAAGTAGGCTTCGAGCTCCTGGATGATCTTGCCGTTGCCGCGGACCGGTCCGTCGAGGCGCTGCAGGTTGCAGTTGATGACGAAGTTGAGGTTGTCGAGTTCCTCGAAGGCGGCAACGTGGAGCATGCCGCGGCTCTCCGGTTCGTCGAGCTCACCATCGCCGAGGAACGCCCAGGTCTGCTGCTGCGAGGTGTCCTTGGTTCCGCGGTTGTGCAGATACTTGTCGAACTGTGCCTGCGCGATTGCGTTCATCGGGCCCAGGCCCATCGACACTGTCGGGTGCTCCCAGAAGTCAGGCAGCTGGTGCGGGTGCGGGTAGGAGGGCAGCCCGCTGGGCTTGCCGTCGATCAGATGGGACTGCTGCTGACGGAATCCGTCGAGGTCCTGTTCGCTCATCCGGCCTTCGAGATAGGCGCGAGCGTACATACCCGGTGAGGCGTGGCCCTGATAGAAGATGTGATCACCGCCGCCGGGGTGATCCTTGCCCCGGAAGAAGTGGTTGAGTCCGATTTCGTAGAGCGTGGCCGATGAGGCATAGGTCGAGATGTGACCGCCGACCTCGACTCCGGGCCGCTGGGCGCGGTGGACGAGCATCGCGGCGTTCCAGCGGTTCCACCGCCGGTAGCGTCGCTCAACTTCTTCGTCCCCGGGGAACCAGGGCTCGTTCTCGGGCCCGATCGTATTCACATAGTCGGTGGCTGTCAGGCTGGGCACGCCGATCTGCTTCTCTCGCGAACGCTGAAGCATCCGCAGCATGACATAGCGTGCGCGCGATCGTCCGCCCTCGTCGATGAGGCCGTCCAGCGAGGCCAGCCACTCCTCAGTCTCTTCGGGATCGATGTCGGGCACCTGGCTGGGCAGCCCATTGAGAATCGGTCCGCCCTGTTTCCGATTGTCCACGGTGTGGTCCTCTCTTCCGCTCCACGATCTTCGTTGGTGTTGAGATCCTGTGGCTCAGGTGGAATGGACGGTCAAATCATGATTGAGCCCAGGGTCCACCAGATACTCCCATCAGCCTAGTCCTCCCGCGCGAACTTCGCTGGGGCGAAATCTTGTGATCTCAATGACGAGTTCATGGTCTTCGATGCCCTTTGAGGTGGATTGCATCGTCTAGACGCGCCGCCATTTGCGCCTCCGGCACACTTGACGGAACAATAAGGGCATGAGTAACTCCTCTTCCGAAAGGACATCTTCCACGTCGACCCTCCCCAACGAGCTGGGCCACAACCTTGGTTTGGCTGCGGGAGACTATGTGCAAGAAATCGGCTACGACGATGATGTCGACTTGGACCTGTGCCAGGCGATCGAAAACATCATCGGTGAGAAAATCGCGGACGGTGATGTCGATGATGTATTCGATGTCATTCTGATGTGGTGGCGCTCTGACGACGATGACCTGATTGATGGTCTCGTCGACGCGCAGGCCACATTGAAGGAAGGCGGAGTCGTCTGGCTTCTCTCTCCCAAGGCAAGCCGCCCCGGCCACATCAGCCCGGCCGACATCTCTGAAGCGGCTCCCACAGCAGGCATGCACGTGACCTCAACGGTCAGCGCCGCCGAATACTGGGCTGGCTTCCGCTTGGTGGGCAAGAAGAACTATTCATGATCCTTCGGCCCGGTGATCGGGCCCCTGATTTCCGTGTGCCCGATCAGTTCGGGTCCACGATCCACCTCGCCGAGGCGTCTCGCCGGTCAGCTGTCATCCTCGTCTTCTTTCCGTTCGCCTTCTCACCCGTATGCGGTGATGAGGTCAGAACATTAGACGACCTGGGCCAGACTTTGGCCGCAGAGTCCGCACCCGTCGAGATCATCGGCATGTCCGTAGATTCCAAGTACACGCTCGCCGCATGGTCGAGCGAGCGTGGGCTTCGACTCGATCTGGGTTCTGACTTCTGGCCCCATGGCGAGGTGGCGAAGTCCTACGGAGTCTTCGATGCTGATCACGGTGTGGCCGAACGCGCAGTATTCGTCATCTCGCGAACAGGTACGATCGTGAGCAGTCGACAGGTCGCACGAACCGAGACACGTGACTTCTCCGTTGATGTCGCTCAAGCTCGAGCGCTCGGCGGTTGAGTCGATGTGATCATCGGATCAGCAAGGAGGAATGAGACATGGCCACCATCTTCACCAAGATCATCAACGGAGAGATTCCGGGCACTTTCGTCTACCAGGATGACCTGTGTGTTGCCTTCCTCGATGTGTCGCCGATGACAGAGGGCCACACCATGGTCGTACCCCGGGAAGAGATCTCACACTGGATCGACGCAGACCAGGACCTGCTCGATCATCTGATGGCAGTGGCGAGGCAGATCGGACGCGCCCAGAAGGAGGCCCTCGACTGTGAGCGCATCGGCGTGCTCGTCGTCGGCTATGAGGTCCCACATCTGCACATCCACGTCCTGCCGACGAACTCGATGGACGATTTCGACATCTCCGATCGTGCGCCCATGCAGACCCCTGAGCAGCTGGCAGGGCCCGCCGAGAAGATTCGGCGAGCCCTGGAGCAGCAGTCCTCCTGATCAGTCGTTTCGAGATCCGCAGCTGATCACTGCGGTTGCCCTGCGTTCACGTCGAGGTAGTGGTCGAGTGAGGCTCGGACCAACTGTGCACCCTCGACGCCGCCGTAGTTGGCGGCGAACCGAGGATCACTGACATACATGTCAGCCAGGCCCCGGACATATCCATCGAGGTCTCCCGACCGGTCATTGGCGGGAGTCCCGGGAACGGCCCTCAGCCACTCGACGTGACGCTGAGCCAGAACCTGACATCTCTCCGATTCTGGGACAGCCCCCGCCTCGGCGGCCTTGGTCCAATCCTGATTGAGTTCCTCGACCGTGGTTTTCCACGTTTGCTTGTCCGTGGTCGGAAGGGATTCCCACCATTGCGCTGATTTCTCATACGCCTCTCGACCCCAGCGCTGCGTGACTTCTTCTTTGTGTCTGCGATGGTCGAAACCGTCGAACATTTCCTCTGCCATGAGAGGTTCACCTGCTTCCAATCGTGCGATGGTCGCGGTGACGGCGGCGATCTGCCTCTCGATTCGTGCACGCTCGCGTCCGAGGCTGTGCACATGCTCGCCCAATGCCGCTATCGAGTCGGAGGTGCCCTCGAGCGTCTCCGCGATCCGATTCAACGGCATTCCCAGCTCCTTGAGCAGGAGGATGCGCTGCAGGCGCACCAGCCCCGTCTCGTCGTAGTAGCGATATCCGTTGTCGGCAATGTAGGTCGGTGGCAGTAGGCCGATTGCGTCATAGTGACGCAGCGTTCGGCTTGTCGTCCCCGTCATCCGCGCTGTTTCCTGTATGGACCAGTCCATGACGATCAGCTTAGAAGTTGACGTCGCGTCAATGTCAATGGGGAGCCGATTATCAGGCTGCGGCTCGGCTCGCGTCGAGAGCGGCGATGAGATCATCTGCCAAATCATCGACGTGTTCGAGTCCGACCGAGAGCCGGATGAGACCGTCGCCGGGCTTGGCCGTGGCCGCGACCGGCCGGTGGGTCAGCGACGCGGGATGTTGGATGAGTGTGTCGGCACCGCCCAGTGACACCGCGTGGACGACGAGGCTGCAATGTTCGACGAAGCTGCGTGCGGCATCGAATCCGCCGGCAAGCTCCAGCGCGATCATGGCTCCACCGCCGGACATCTGGCGCCCGAGCAGCCCACGTGGATCCTGGCCTTCCAGGCCCGGGTAGTGGACTGCAGCGATGGCAGGATGGGCGGCCAGGCGCTGCGCGAGTTCACCAGCGGTCGTCTGTGCCGCTCGCATGCGCACGGCCAGGGTGCGCAGTCCCCGGTGGAGGAGGTAGGCGCCCATGGGGTGGAGGAGGGCTCCTGTGATCGCTCGGACCTGCCGCAGTCTCATCGCCCAGTCGGAGTTGGTGGCGATGATGCCGCCCATGGCATCGCCATGACCACCGAGGTATTTGGTGGCACTGTGCAGGACCAGGACCGCACCGTGGGAGATGGGCTGCTGGAGCACCGGGGTGCAGAAGGTGTTGTCCACCAGCACCGGGATGTCGCCGGCGGCCGCGACGACTCCATCAAGATCAACAAGGTCGAGGCTGGGGTTGGCGGGGGTCTCGACGATGACGAGCCCGGTGTCGTCTTGGATCGCCGAGGCGATTTCGGACTCTTTCGCCCAGGTGACGGTGGTGCCCAGCAGTCCCGATTCGAGGAGATGGTCGCTGCCTCCGTAGAGCGGACGCACTGCGACGATGTGAGGTGTGCCAGCGCTGACGGCTGCGAGGAGGGCCGCAGTCATTGCGGCCATTCCGGTGGCGAAGGCGACCGCTTCGTCGGCGTGTTCGAGTTCGGCCAGGGCCGTCTCGAATCGTGCGACACCGGGCTGCCACAGGCGCTGGTAGACGGCCGAGTCGCCGTCCTTGAGCGCATGTCCGCTGGCCAGCCATTCGTAGGAGTCACCGCCGGTGGCGACATCGTTGACTGGGTTGGTGGTCGAGAGGTCGATGGCCGGAACGTGGACTCCTGCCTCGGTGAGGCCTTCCATGCCGCCGTGGACCATGAGCGTTTCTGGGTGCAGTGAGGTCATGTCAGCATTCAAACTATTCCTGCTAAGAACTGCAATCATCAATCAAGAATCCGTGATTTTCTGTGCTCTGATCGAAGCTTCTTGAATACGGTGTGCCAGACTGTGAGGCATGTCGCAGAAAGTGGAACTCGATGATGTTGATCGACAGCTGCTCAAAGCTCTCGGAGATGATGCCAGAGCATCCGGTACCGCCTTGGCCGCGGCAGTCGGTATCTCAGAGTCGACGGTGTCGCTTCGACTCAAACGGTTGAAGACCTTGGGCGTGATCAGAGGTTTTCGCGTCGACATCGATGCCGCGGCTGTGGGCATCCCGCTGCAGGCCCTGATCTCCATCCGCCTGGCCAAACATGACCGAGCGGAGATCGATGCCTTCACTGCCGCAGCACCGCAGTTCCCCGGTGTCGTGCGGATGTACCATATGGCCGGAGCCGATGACTATCTGCTCCATATCGTCGCCACCGACACCGAGGCGGTGCAGTCCTTCGTCCTCGACTATCTCACCCGATATCCTGCTGTCGCCCACACCCAGACGAATCTCATCTACAAAGTGCAGGACGGCACGGCATGGATTCCGGCTGGGACCTGACCATCGCTGCCGTGCCTGTTTGCCGTCGAGAGTCCATAATTGAGCCATGACGACACAGAAGACTCAGCCCACCGATGCCGACGTCGGCCAGTTCCTTCAGTCAGCCGTTCCGAAGAAACGGCGCGAGGATGGGTTGAGGCTCGACACGATATTCACGGAAGTCACCGACACCTTTCCTGTGATGTGGGGACCCTCGATCGTCGGCTACGGACAGTACCAGTACGTCTCACCGTCGAACCCGCGCAATCGTGGCGTATGGCCCAAGACGGGCTTCTCACCGCGCAAGGCTCAGCTGTCGCTGTACGGGCTCAAGGACTCACCGGCTGGAGCAGCCCTGCTTCCCAGCCTCGGTGCGTACACCGAAGGTGCAGGGTGCGTCTATGTGCGCAAGCTGGAGGACATCGACGAAGCAGTGCTGCGCAGGCTCATCTCCATTGCGTTCGACCGTCCCGATGACTGCGAGCCTGCGTCCTGACTGCAACCTCAATCACGGTTCAGGCCCAATAGCCTTCACCACCATGCGTCTGCGCACCACCACGCGTCTCTCAGCAGTCTCAGTTGCGGCTGGTGATCGTCAGCCCCTGTTTGCGCTGGTGGACTGAGAAATAGCGCAGGCCCAGAGTTTCATCGGCGAGAAAACGTCGCCGGGAGCGGCGTGGCAGCCAGACGATTTGGCCTGGAGTGAGCGCAATAGTGGTCAGCTCGGTCTCCAGCGTCCCGCCCCCGTCGAGGATGTGGATGAGGACGTCGAGGCCCGGCCCCACGTGTTCTTTGATCTCGCCGCCTGGCGACAAGGCGATGATGTTCGCATCGAGATCGCGCTGCTGAGGCTGAAGCTGCCAAACCGAGCCGGAGTTCTCCGCAACACCGGCGAACTCATCCACGTTGGCGAGGACGCGGGGGAGAGGCGTCGCTGCTCGCTTGCTGATGTGAACCCGGAAGTCGTCGCCGTCTGAGGACTGGGGTTCCCAGCCAAGGGCTTCGGCGAACTCAGCCTCCATCTCGATTCTCAGGTTTTCGGGTTCATGGTCGTTGATGAGGATGAGACCGGAGCCGACCTCGAGATTCTGATAGGCGCCCATGACACGAGGGTGCCGTTCGGGCTTCGGAAGCGTGCGAACGTCGATGATCTCGGGAGCAGTGTCATCTGTCATTGGGAACCTCCACAGTCTGTCTCATGTCAATCAGTTACAAGCTAGCATCGGGACTGAGATGTCGAAGCAGCAGCAGTAGAACGAGCAGGACAGGATGGGATAGACGATGACCGACAATTCACTCACACAGAACCTCGGCGAGCTGACCGAAGAGCTTCTGACAAAAGCCCGCGGCGCCAACAGTGGGAGAGCCGCTCACGGCGTCTACAGTGGCCGATACCTCAAACAGGCGCTGCTGACGTTGACGGCAGGGACCACCATGGCCGAACACGACTCACCGCCGGAGGCGACGCTCCAGGTCCTGCGAGGGAGCTTGGCTCTGTCCTCAGCCGAAGAGACGTGGGACCTGTCCGCCGGCGACCTCATGACGATCCCGCCGGAACGGCATTCCGTGCACGCGCATGAGGACTCGGCATTCCTGCTGACGATTCGAACCGATGTCAGCTGATCACCAAGCTCGGTTCCAGCGAGGACCTCACTGGTTCTGACCAGGAGGAATGCGCCGGAGACGCGGCAGGAAATAGAAATGTGCCGCGACATCGAATGAACGATGTCGCGACACATCACGTTGGTCGGGATAGCGGGATTCGAACCCACGACCTCCTCGTCCCGAACGAGGCGCGCTACCAAGCTGCGCTATATCCCGTGACCAGGAACTACTATAGCGATGGCGACGCGTTCTGAAAAATCGGAGCGGTCCACCATCCGCGAATGGAAGGAAAGTCTCATTGGCACTGACTGCCGAGAGCATCACGACAACCGCCTTGGACATTCTCTCGCGCTATGGTTTGGGCGATCTGTCGATGCGCAGGCTTGCGCGTGAGCTCGAGGTTCAACCTTCCGCCCTGTATTGGCATGTCAAGGACAAACAGGAACTCTTCGTCCTCATCGCCACACGGATGAATGCTGAGGTGGATGCGCGGTGCCCGTCGACTTCTGACCCGCTTACGACTGCGATGGCACTGCGCGATGTCCTCCTCACCTACCGTGACGGTGCCGAGATCATGCTGCTCGGCTACTCGATTTCTCCCGGCAAGGTCACCCCTGGCGCGCTGAGCGTCGAGGCGTTGGGACAGGCAGTTTCCCACGGCGTGATGGCACATGCACTGGGCGCCGTGGCGATCGAACAGAACCGCGGTCTCTTCGGCGTAGCAAATGACGATGCCGGTGAGAGCTTCGCCACGATCACGGCCCACCTCCTTCGTGCTGAGGGCGTCTGGCAGTAGAGGACGTCTGACAGTGGAAGACGGCTGAAAGTGGAAGATGTTTACGGCGGAACAGGGAATTCGTCTGCCTGGCTGCTGTGTGGCATACTGGTCAAGCGCGTTCGGGAGCCTTCGCTCCCGAGTTGCTGTGGGGCCTATAGCTCAGTTGGCTAGAGCATCTCGCTTACACCGAGAGGGTCGGGGGTTCAAGTCCCTCTGGGCCCACATTCTGCCAAGGTTCGTTGTCGCATCAACATGACAGCCCGGCCTCTGAACATATACGCTGATCCTAAATGCACGCCGGTACTCTCTCAGTACTGACTTGGGTTCTCGACACCAGGATCCCATGATTTCAGCTCGGCCAAAGGAGCACGACTATGTCATCAGATGAACAGCTGACCGGAACATGGGTCATCGACCCCCAACATACGCGTCTCGGATTCTCGAGCCGTCACGCAATGGTCTCGCGCATCCGTGGTGCCTTCAACACCGTCGAGGGCAAAGCCGTCATCAACGCTGAGGACCTCTCGAAGACCGAAGTGACCATCACGATCGATGTCGACAGCATTGATACCAGGACACCCGATCGCGATGCTCATCTGCGAAGCGCGGACTTCTTCGACGTCGAAAACTATCCGACGATCACGTTCAAATCCACCGGCGTCGATGAGGTCGAAGAAGGAAGCTACATCGTCAATGGTGACCTGACGATACGCGATATCACCCGTCCGGTGTCTGTTCCCCTTGAGATGTTGGGAACCGACCGCGATCAGAATGGTGCGTTAAGGGTCGGCTTTGAGGGCAAACGCCGCATCGATCGCAAGGACTGGGGCGTGACATGGAATACGACCTTGGACTCCGGCGGCCTGCTCGTCAGCGACAAGATCACCCTCGAATTCGAGCTCTCCCTGATCAAGGAGTAATCAGCAGCACGAATCGCAGAAGAGGCGGTCAGAGGACACTGCAGTGTGTCGTCTGACCGCCTCTTCTGCTGTTGCCAAGCCACTAGCTGCTGATTGCCATCTCGACCGAGTCGCCGCCCTCCCAGTCGAAGATTCTCAGCAGATCGTCCTCCGAAACCGACACGCACCCTGCAGTCTGCTGGCTGCCGGTATTGACGTGAAGGAAGATCGCTGAACCCTTGCCCGGCGTTCCGGCACTGTTGTAGTCGATGACCTGTCCGTGGTTGTACGCAGGGGTCTGATACATGGATTCCCCGGAGTATCCATCCGACTTCTTCTGCATCGTGTTGTACCTCTCCACCGCGTCGCCATCGACCCAGACGTCGTCCTCGGTGACTGTGACGTATTGGGCCCCATGGAATTGCTTCGGTTCCGCTTTCACGCCGAACCCATAGCCCATGCTGAACAGACCGGAGGGAGTCTTGCCGTCACCCTCACGTTTGGCGCCGGGATCAGCGATGCCGTTGTAGCCGACGTACCCGTCTGCGCTCATCGCGGAATAGTAGTTGTCCTCCCACTTCTCGCATGCCTCGACGGCAGCGGTGGAACCCCCGGCTCCCGTCACAACGATGACCTTCTCCGCTGTCGCACCCGAAGCGACAGAACATTTCTCGCCGAGGTGATCCGGTTTCTGCCCAGCATTGCCGTCGACGAGCCCAGCTCCCAGCCCCGCAGCAGCCTGGGCTGGGGTCCCGGCCAGCAGCGCGCCCGCGACTAGGGCTGTTCCCAGGCCTGTCAGCAGGCCACGGCGGGTTGCGCGAGAACGTGGAAGTGCGGCTCGTGATTGTGAATGTGCAGGTTTCATGATTATCTCCTCAGGATCGGATTCTCATCAGTGGGGGAAGGACCTACTTGACTACCAGGGACAGAGTGGAAGCTCACTGTGACGTGGGCGGGATACGGTCTTCGCTGTGGGGATCGGATGCGGTGGTGATATTCGGGCCGGCATCGACAGGCGGATGGGACCCCGTGTGGGGTTCGGAGCCGGTGTCCGGGCTCGCGCTCAGGTCCTGGTCGGTGCCGCGCCACTTCGCTATTGCCCGCATGACCTGATAGATGATGACCGCCGAGGCTGAACCGAGTGCGATTCCTTCGAACTGAAGGTCACCGGGCGTCCAAGTGAAGTTGGCGATCGCGACGATCAGTGCCACCGCTGCAGTGTTGAGGTTGATGGGATTGGAGAAATCGACCTTGTTCTCCACCCAGATGCGCACTCCCAGCATTCCGATCATTCCGTAGAGGACGGTCGCCGCTCCGCCGAGGACGCCGGGAGGGATGGTCGCGATGATCTCTCCGAACTTCGGCAGCACGCTCAAGATCAGGGCGATGACTCCTGCGCAGAGGTAGGCGGCCGTGGAGAAGATGCGTGTCGCTGCCATGACTCCGATGTTCTCCGCGTAGGTCGTCGTTCCCGAGCCTCCGCCGGAGCCGGCGAGAACCGTGGAGAGTCCATCGGCGAAGAGCGTACGGCCCGTGATCGAATCGAGGTCGCGGCCTGTCATGGCCGACACGGACTTCACGTGTCCGATGTTCTCGGCGATGAGGACGAAGACGACGGGGAGGAAGAGTCCCAGATAGCCCAGGTCGAATGCGGGGGCATGGAAGGCGGGTAGCCCGACCCAGCCAGCGGCACCGACAGTGGAGAAGTCGATCTGTCCTTGGACCCATGCGGCAGCGTAGCCGACGAGGACACCGATGAGGATGGACAGGCGGCCGAGCATTCCGCGAAAGAGCACACTGGTGACCAGGATGGTGACGATCGTGATCATCGCGGTCAGGGGAGCCTCCTTCACCCAGTCCCAGGCCGCCGGTGCCAGGTTGAGTCCGATGAGGGCGACGATGGCACCGGTGACGACCGGTGGCATGGTGACCTCGATCCACCGCACTCCGGCGAAGTGGACGACGACGCCCACCAGTGCCAGAGTCACGCCCACGGAGATGATTCCGCCCTGCGCCAGTGCCATGGCATGGGAGTCGAGGTCCTCTCCCGATGTGGCCGCGAATCCGGTCACGGCGCCGATAGGCGCAAGAAGACCGAAAGACGATCCCAGGTACGAGGGCATCATGCCCTTGGTGATGAGCAGGAACAGCAGGGTTCCGATGGCGGTGAAGAACAGCGTCGTCGAGGGAGGGAAACCGGTCAGGAGCGGCACGAGGAACGTTGCGCCGAACATGGCGACGACGTGTTGGGCTCCGATTCCCACGGTCCGCGGCCAGCTCAGCCGTTCCTCGGGCAGAACGGTCTCACCTGGACGGATCGTCTTTCCATCCCCGTGCTGCCTCCAGCCCACCTTGCCTTCGAAAGGACTGGATGCCGGTATTCTCTGGTTAGGGGATGCCACCACTCGTCTCCTCTTCCCGCCGACCCGAAGGCGACGGTGTCTGTGCGTCATGCGATCACTGCCGAGAGCAGTCTATTCGCCTGACAGAGGGAGACAGGTCTCAGACCTCACGCAGCTGACGTTTGAGGATCTTGCCTGCCGAGTTCTTAGGCAGCTCGGTCACGAAGTCGACTCGTTTGGGGACCTTGAAGCCAGCGAGACGATCCTTGACATGGGCCAGCACATCCGCCTCGGTGATCCCGGATTGATCCGGCTTGGTCACGACGAAGGCGGTGACTGCCTCGATCCATTTCTCGTCGGCGACTCCGACGACTGCAACCTCGGCGACCTGAGGGAGTTCGAAGATCGCATCCTCGACCTGTCGACTGGCGACGAGGACGCCGCCGGTGTTGATGACGTCCTTCACTCGGTCGATGACTTCGATGAAGCCGGATTCGTCGACTGTTACGAGGTCACCTGAATGGAACCACCCGTTGTCGAAGGCCTCGGCGGTGGCCTCTGGCTTGTTCCAGTAGCCCTCGCACAGCTGCGGTGACCGGTAGAGGATCTCACCCTGCTCTCCTACGCCGACATCATTGCCGTCGCTGTCGACGACCCGGGTTTCGACGAAGAAGACGGACCGACCGGCCGATGATGCGTGGTCATCGTGTTCTTCCGGCCTGAGCACCGTGCACAGCGGACCCATCTCGGACTGGCCGAAGCAGTTGTAGAAGCCGAGTTTGGGCAGACGCTGCCGCAGCTTCGCTAGCACCGGTCCGGGCATGATCGAGGCCCCGTAGTAGGCCTTGCGCAGACTCTCCAGGTTGCGGGTGTCGAGATCCGGACTGTTGGCCAGGGCAACCCAGACTGTGGGTGCAGCGAAGAAGGAGTTGATCTCACGGTCTTCGAAGAGCGCCAGCAACTGGTCGGGGACCGGCGCGGGCACAACGATATTGTGCGCGCCGATGGCCAGGAGCGGAATCAGGAAGACGTGCATCTGCGCCGAATGATAGAGCGGGAGGGCGTGCACGACCCGGTCGGTGGGCGCGAAGTCGAGGCTCATCAGCGCCGACAGGTATTCGTGGACGAGTGCCCGATGGGTCATGATCGCTCCCTTGGGCGCCGAGGTGGTGCCCGAGGTGTAGAGCAGCTGTGCGACGTCGGTGTCCACGACGTCGAATTCCCCGGTGCCGGCCGGCGCTGTGTCCGTGGCGGTGGCCGACTCCAGGAGTGTGGCGAAATCCCTGGTCTGGATTCCCGCTCCGGTCGCGGTTGCACCGACGGCGTCGAGAAGATCGGCATCGGCGAAGACGAACTTTGCGCCCGAATTGTCCAGAATGTAGTCGAGTTCGTCGTTCTTGAGCTGATAGTTCACCGGCACGTGGATGAGACCCGCGCGAGCGCATCCGAGGTAGAGGAGAAGGTAGAGATCGGAGTTCTTCCCGTAGGCAGCGATGCGATCACCCTTCTGCGCGCCAAGACCCACAAGCTCACGCGCAACGGCCGTGACTGCCGTGTCCAGAGTGGAATAGGTCCATGTGCGATCTCCGAACTCGACAGCAGTGTCGGCTCCGAACCGTCCGGCGCTGCGACGCACGATGTCGGCGACGGTCGAGGAGAAGTGCAGATCGGGCGCTGGTGAATTCGTCTCATTCGTAGTCATGTGCCAAATCTATCGCCGAGCGCCCGCCAGATGTACCCCGGGTCACATATTCCGGGCGCGTCTCAGGCAATTCTCTGCCACGAACCCCGCCTGAGATGACGACGCCCGCCAGCGGACACCGGAGCTCGCCGGCGTCCGCAGGTCAGTAGCGCCTGACCGAAATCTTCGGATGTAATACTGTGGTGGCATGAGATACCCGAAGGTCAGCGAATGTGTGGATGTGTTCGAAGCACTGTGGCCGACGGCCCTGGCGGAGAGTTGGGATTCGGTGGGTCTGGCCGTGGGCGATCCCGACGCGGAAGTGCGGTCGATCCTGCTCGCGCTCGACCCCATGGACGCGGTCATCGCCGAGGCGGTGGTGCTGGGATCTGACCTGGTGTTCAATCATCATCCGCTCATGCTCAAACCCGTGAAGTCAGTGAACGCGTCCACTCTCAAGGGCGGCGCCGTGCACACCCTGATCAGTAATGACATCGCGCTCTTCAACGCTCACACCAATGCGGACTCCGCACATGGGGGAGTCTCCGACGTCCTCATCTCCCTGCTCGGCATCGACGACGCGCAGCCACTCGTGCCACACGCCGAGGGATCGATCACCGGAATCGGGCGAGTCGGCGACCTCCCGACGCCGACGCCTGTGCGCGATATCGCCCGCACCCTTTCGAACCGGCTTCCACGGACAACGACCGGTGTGCGCATCGCCGGTGACCCGGCAGCGACCGTCACACGAGTCGCCGTCTGCGGTGGAGCTGGTGATTCCCTGTTCGACGAGGTTCGGGCCAGCGGAGCGGAAGTCTACATCACCGCCGACCTCCGCCACCATCCCGCGACCGAGGCACGCGACACTGCGAACAGGCAGCACGGTCGACCACAGCTCATCGATGTCTCCCACTGGGCTTCCGAGACCGTCTGGCTGACTGCGGCGGCAGAACAGTTGGAGACGGAATTCGCCGAACGAGGGCTCAGCGTGGCCTTGCAGCATTCGGCGGTCAACACCGACCCTTGGGTCGAACGCTATTGACTCCCTGCCCACGCCCGCGCACGCTTCGCTGACAAGGAACCGACAATGCTGATCACTGCCGAACAACGCACCGAACTCGAATCGCTCATCGAACTTGCCTCCCACGGACGTGCACTGCGACACGAACACGACAACCCCACCAAATCCGCAGAGCTGAAGGACCTTGTCGCCCAGCACAAGGAACTCGAAACCAAGAAGACAGAAGCCGCCGAGGTGGTCGAGAAGTTCCGCAGCGAAGTCGCCGAGCATGCGGCAGCCATCGAGACCCAGAACGCTCAGATCGCGAAGAAGACCGTCGAACTCAACGACGGAACCGGTCTGACCAGCCGGGACCTTGTGAATCTGCAGAACGAGATCTCCGGTCACGAGGAACGGGTGTCTGAGCTGGAAGAAGCAGAGCTCGGTTCGATGGAGGAACTCGAGTCCGCTGAAACCGCGCTGTCGGAGGTTGAGTCTGCCCTCGCCGAGGTGATCGCATCCGGCCGTGCCACTCAGACGGCCATCAAAGACCGCAAGGCCGAGTTAGCCGCACAGTTGGAAGCCAACAATGCCTCAGCTGCGAAGTTCAAATCCGATCTGCCCGAGGCCCTGGTTCGTCAGTTCGACCAGAACGTCGCTCAAGGCGGACCTGGAGCCGCTGTGTTGAACGGTCCGAATTGTCAGGCCTGTGGCCAGGAGATCAGCGGCATGGTGTGGAAGGGCATGCTGTTGGAAGACCCGAACCAGACCTACGAGTGCGAAGAGTGTGAAGCAGTTCTGCTGCGCAAAGGCTGAGACAACCCTCGACTGGCGACGCTGCGCCGTCTCGCTCGAGCCGCACGCTCAGTCACGCAGGATGATGGTCAGCGCCGCAGGCCTGCTCTTGGCCGGCGGGGTGAACTCCACCTCGTAGGACTCCTGCGCACGCTCGAGAAGTCCCGTACTGGTCGTGGGCATCGCACGATCATCTGAGAGCAGTCGACCGACGAGTTCACCGCGATAGAACTTCGCCCAATGGGAGATGACGCTGCGCTTATCGCCGGCGACCTTGATGGCTCCGAGAGTGATGACCTGCTCGTGTGGTCCCGGCCACGCGGCCCGGTAGTCACTGGAACGGCAGTCGAGGATCACCTCGGCGGAGTCGACTGTGAAAGACTTGGCCAGTACCGGTTTCCACCAGGACGACAGTTTGCCCAGGCTGCCCAGGTCCGTCTTCATCGCCAGCCGATAGGCAGGGATCGGGTCGAGACCATTGACCTGCCCGAAGAGTGCCGAGAACACGTGCACGCTGCGCAGTCGCTGTGCCAGGGTTTCGTCGATCAGAGCATCGGCGACGAGGTCGGGTGCGCCCATCGCTTCATAGAGAACACCTGAGTACGTGAGCAGAGCGGGAGCGCAGGGCAGCGAGTCGAGGCTGACGTTGCGTTCGACATCGGCCGACAGCGAGGCGCCCACACCCAGCTGTTCGAGAGCGTCCTTACGTTTGGAGACCCGTTGCAGGGCTGCGAGGACCTTCTTCCGCTGGGGGTTGAGATCGGGTGCCGAGAGGTCTGGCAGATGAAGCGGGGAGCCCGAAGTTGCGGGAGTCTTTCCCTCAGATGGCGGCAGTAGGATCTTCACCTCACCATGGTAGGCCGCCAACGCGTCGGCCCCGATTTGGAGTCCGCGTTAGTTTGATCACTTTCGTTTCGAGGACGCCGCGAATGGTCTCGGTGATGAGGGTAGACTCGTGAACTTGAGGACAGGTCACCAGACGGTCGCGGCTCTCTCACGAGAGCTGAGGAACGTCCGGGCTCCGCAGAGCAGGGATGGTGGGTAACACCCACCCGGGGCAACCCGCGGGCCAGTGCAACAGAAAGCAGACCGCCCAGTTTCGACTGGGTAAGGGTGAAACGGTGGTGTAAGAGACCACCAGGGTGCCGGGTGACCGGTGCCGCTGGGTAAACCCCATCCGGAGCAAGATCAGACAGACGACGTTCGAGGCTGCTCGCCGAGTCGTCGGGTGGATTGCTCGAGGCCGGTGGCAACACCGGTCCCAGATAGATGACCGTCAGTCGAGAAGGGCAACCGACTCGATGACAGAACCCGGCGTATCGGTGGCCTGTCCTCACACAAGCACCGTCAGCGCCCCAGCTCCGTCAGCGCATCATCCACGGGGCCGGGCCCCATTGATTCTCTCAATGTCTCCGGTTTCCGAAGAGCAGCAGAAGTGCGCACATGAGATAGACACCGGCGCTTAGGAGCACTCCCACGATGAGAAGTGCGACATCTGCGGCGAAATCGATGCTCTCTGCCGGCTCGATGGGGGCATTGCCGTCAGGGTCGATGAGCACGTTGATCGTATCCCCGGTGTCGAACTCCTCGAATCCGTCCTGGCCGCGATAGATCAGCGGCTCGTCGATCGGCGAACCGTCGATGTGCTGCAGAGAGTATTCGTGTCTGTAGACCTTCCGACCTCCCGGCTCAGTCGAGTCGTGAACCGTTTTGACCTCGGACGTATGGTCAACGACGACCACTTCAGTGACTTCGCCGACGCGGCTGATGCCGAGGTCCTCAGCCAGCATGATCGCGCCGAGTCCTGTCAGCCCGAATGCCGGCACCGCGAGCCAGAGCACCCACCGCCGGTCGAGGATCCGGCGGATGCCGACCAATGCGACGAGGACTGCGCAGCACCCGATGATGATGCCGGCCAGCAGCAGGTTCGGCCAGATGACGATGACCACTGTGCCCAGTGCCAGCAGAACCGCCGTCCCGGCCATGACGATGAACAGGCTGAGCTGACCGCGAAAATTGTGCGAGGCCATGCTACGAACGGCTCTTCTTGACCTTCGCCTTGCCGTTGTTGGCTGCCAGAATGGCCGCTCCCACAATGCCTGCGTTGTTGAGCAGCTTTGCCGGCTTCATCTCAGCGCGCGTGCTGATCAGGGGCAGGAACTGTGCGTGTGATTTCGAGATTCCACCGCCGATGAGAATGACGTCCGGGGATACGAGGAGTTCGATCTGCGAATAGTACTGCTGGAGTCGCGCGGCCCATTCCGCATAGCTGAGGTTCTCGCGGACCTTGATGGACTCGGCTGCTTGCGTCTCCGCATCACGGCCATTCATTTCGATATGGCCCAGCTCCGTGTAGGGGACCAGGCGCCCTTGGGTGAACAAGGCGGTGCCGATACCGGTACCCAACGTCGTCAGCAGCACAGTCTTCTTCCGATGATTGCGCCCTGCGCCGAACACCATCTCGGCGAGGCCCGCGGCATCGGCATCATTCATGATGAAGAAACGACGACCGGTGTGTTCGGAGAGTATTCTGACGATGTTCGAACCGATCCACGACTGGTCGAGGTTCGCCGCGAAGTGCACCTGATCGTCGAGGACGACGCCAGGGAACCCGCACCCGATCGGGAGAGCGTCGAGCGCTGCACGATCGTCGACGATCTCAAGCTCGAGGGCCTTGTCGGCGAGGAGGTCGAGGAGCTGCCCGATGGCTTCGGCCACAGCGGCAGGGGTGCTCGGCTTCGGGGTGAGCACCCGCACCCGTTTGAAGGCGAGATTGCCCGTGGCAGTGTCGACGAGTGCGGCCTTGATGCCCGTGCCGCCGACGTCGACTCCGATGGCGAAGCGTCCTTGCGTATCGTCAGTCATGTCTGGCCTGTCAGCCTTCTCGGGCAATCGGGCCCTCGGCGATGGCGGTGTCCGCATCGGGGAGGGTGAGGATCTCGGCACCGGTCTCGGTGACGACGAGAGTGTGCTCGAACTGCGCGGAGCGCTTCCTGTCCTTTGTGACCACAGTCCAAGCGTCGTCCCAGACGTCCCAATCGACGGTTCCGAGGTTGAGCATCGGTTCGATGGTGAAGATCATTCCCGGTTCCATCACCTCGGCGTGGGCAGGTGCGGCATCGTAGTGAGGGACGATGAGGCCGGAGTGGAACTCGCGGCCCACTCCGTGTCCGCTGTAGTCGCGGACGACGCCGTAGTCGAACCGCTTCGCGTACTTCTCGATGACACGTCCGATCACGTTGATCTCGCGGCCAGGTTTGACGGCCTTGATGCCGCGCATGGTGGCTTCCCAGGTTCGTTCCACGAGAAGCCGGGACTCCTCGTCCACGTCTCCGGCGTAGAAGGTATAGTTCGTGTCTCCGTGCATGCCGTCGATGTAGGCCGTGATGTCGACGTTGACGATGTCGCCATCGGCGATCACAGTCGAGTCGGGAATCCCGTGGCAGATGACCTCATTGAGCGAAGTGCATACTGATTTCGGGAATCCCCGATAGCCCAGGGTCGATGGATAGGCACCGTGGTCGCACATGTACTCATGCGCGACTCGGTCGATCGCGTCGGTGGTGATCCCAGGTTCGATGATCTCGCCGACAGCAGCCACAGCATTTGCCGCTATCCTGCCCGCAACGCGGACCTTTTCGATCTCCTCTGCGGAGTAGAAGTTGTTTCCCCGACCTTCGTCGGCATCGGCGCGTCCGACATATTCGGGTCGTGTGATGCGGCGGGGGACTGGCAGTTCGGCGGAGATGGTACCGGGCGTGAGCAGGCGAGGCGTATCAGTCATGGTGTCTTCGATTCTAGAGCGGTTGAACCCAGATATTCCACAATTGCGGCGCCTGTCGGTGCGGGCCCTCGTGGGAGAGGATAATAGAGTGGAACGACCAACGAAGACCACCATGATGCGCAATAGGGGGAGTGATGAGTGAACGGGCTGATTTGACCGGGCCCGAATTCTCCGGACTCAGCGATGTGGTGAGCCTGACGAGCGCACCACAGCAGATCGCAGACCACATCCTCTCCGGCATCGCCGTGGGCGCATTGCCAGAAGGCACGCTGCTGCCCGGGGAGCGAGCTCTGGCCGCCGACCTGCAAGTCTCACGCTCAAGTGTGCGTGCTGCGCTGCTGCGATTGGAGCGCCTCGGTGTCGTCGAGCGAAGGCGCGGACGTGGCGGCGGTACCTTCGTCTCCAACGCAGAACCGACTGCGCTGGCCCCCATGGCCGATCGCATCGGCGAGTTCCATGCCGAACGCAGAAATCTCCTCGACGCCCGTGCGGTCTTCCAGAACAGTCTGGCCGCGACCGCTGCCCTTCGGCGAACCGATGAGGAGCTCACCGAGCTTCGGCAGTTGGCGCTGAGATACTCCGAACGCGCCGAGGCAGGGGTGGCCAGAACAGCTGACGCGCAGTTCCATTTCGCCATCGCCCGGGCAGGGCACAACCCCGAGCTCGTTCGCATGGCCATCGACATCGACACCAGGATCAACGCCGGATTCCGTCACGATCCCTTCTCCCATGAGCTCTTCGATCATGCTGTTGCCGATCACGCTGCCATCGTCGAGGCGATCGCCACCCAGGACGCGGATGCGGCTGGCCGTCTGTGTGAGGAGCACTTCCGGTCGACGACGATGCCACCACAGCGCTGAGTTCATCTCTGCCCCGACGCGACTGACGTTGCCCACCCGCGGCTGACGGTGCCCGCGTCCCCCGTTGCCCTTGAGGCAGCCCCACTTCGCGGAGCGCCCCTCAACAACGCCGAAGGCCGACACCAGGACAATGGTGTCGGCCTTCGGCATGGGCAGCTACAGGTGCGATTCACCCCAACCTGTGCGCTCAGTTCGCCAGGGCGTGTTCGACGGAGACAGCCTCGAACCCGAAGGCCTCGGCGACGTTGTCATTCGTCACGTGTCCGTTGTGAATGTTGAGTCCGCGAGCCAGCGCCGAATCCTTCGACAAGGCTGCGTGCCATCCCTGGTTGGCGATCTTGACTGCGAACGGCAGGGTGGCGTTCGTCAGTGCCGCGGTGGCCGTGTTCGGCACCGCACCAGGCATGTTCGCCACGCAGTAGTAGATCGAGTTGTGGACTTCGAACGTGGGATCGTCATGCGTCGTCGGACGTGAGTTCTCGAAGCAGCCACCCTGGTCGATGGCGATATCGACCAGCACGGAACCTGGCTTCATTCCGGCGACCATCTCGTCGGTGACGAGCTTCGGTGCCTTCTTGCCGGGAATGAGGACCGAGCCGATGACCAGGTCGGCGGAGGCCAGGGATTTCGTGATCTCGTACTTATTCGACACCTTCGTAGCGATGGCACCGGCAAAGGTCTCATCGATCTGGCGCAGGCGAGGAATGTTGATGTCGATGACCTCCACAGAGGCTCCGAGACCCAATGCCATGCGAGCGGCATTGGTGCCGGCGACACCTGCGCCGATGACGACGACGTTGGCCCGTTCGACACCGGGGACGCCCGAGAGCAGGATCCCGCGACCGCCCGAGGCCTTGAGAAGACTGTGTGCTCCGACCTGGGTTGAGAGCCGACCGGCGATCTCACTCATCGGAGCCAGCAGCGGCAGGCCTCCGCCGTCAGGCTGAACAGTCTCATAGGCGATGGCGGTGGTGCCGGCGTTCATGAGCGCCTGAGTCAGCGCTTCATCAGCGGCCAGGTGCAGATAGGTGAAGAGGATCAGGTCCTGGCGCAGGAATCCGTACTCTTCGGCGACGGGCTCTTTGACCTTGAGGACCATGTCACCGGCAGCCCAAGTCGTCTTCGCGTCCGGAGCGATGGTGGCGCCGGCCTCGGTGTACTCATCATCGGTGATGAATGATCCGACGCCGGCACCGGCCTGAACTGTGACTTCATGTCCGTGGGCAACGAGCTCGTGGACACCGGCAGCGGTGATGGCGACGCGGAACTCGTTGTTCTTGACCTCTGTGGGCACTGAAATGCGCATAGCTTTCCTTCTCTCATGTTGCCCCATGGGCAGTTCCAGCCAGTTCGAACTGTGGCTGAGGATACATCTCACTGTATTCCTTAGAAGGTCTGGAGGGCAAACCTTTATCTCCAGTATTCGTGACAAACATTGCGGAATCGGTGGAAAACAGGCTACTCACATACGAAATGTGGATATTTTGTCGTTGACCGACGCACTTACGTTGAATTTCTAGGCACCTTTGACGATCGAGCGGGCGTCGGGGAAGGCCAAGTCATGGCGGCAACGGACAGAACCGGTAAGCTGAAATCTGTCAGGGATTCACCACACCCGCGATGGAGGGCTCGACATGGGACTGTTCAAAGATATCGACGATGCCGATTCGAAGTACTACTTCAATCTCAAGACCAACAAGGTCGAACGCGGCCTGGTCAGTGATGCGGACCATCGCATGGGTCCCTATGAGACAGAGGAAGTGGCTCAAGCTGCCCTCGAGCGGGCCCAGGCTCGCAATGAGGAGTGGGAAGAAGACGACAAGAAGTGGAACGGCTGAGGAATGTCGCGTCAGGAAGAATTCGTTCTTCGCACCGTCGAGGATCGTGAAGTCCGCTTCATCCGGCTCTGGTTCACCGACGTGCTCGGGGGCCTGAAGTCCGTGGCAGTCGTTCCGGCGGAGCTTGAGGGGGCCTTCTCCGAGGGGATCGGGTTCGACGGTTCCGCCGTCGAAGGACTCTCACGTGTCTATGAGGCCGATATGGTGCTCAAGCCGGACCCCTCGACCTTCTCGCTGCTGCCCTGGCGTGGAGAGAAGGAACCCACGGGGCGGATGTTCTGCGACATCCACGTGCCCGGGGGAGAGCCTGCGCAGGCCGATCCGCGCAACGTCCTCAAACGCACGTTGGCGAAGGCCGCGGAAAAGGGCTTCTCGTTCTATGTTCACCCGGAGATCGAGTTCTACCTCTTCCAGACGGACAACCTCGACCCCGTCAGCGGCATCCTCGAGGGTACGACTCCCATTCCCGTCGACACGGCGGGGTACTTCGACCATGTCAACGGCGGGACAGCCAACGACTTCCGACGCTCGGCAGTCACCATGCTCGAGGCCATGGGCCTGTCCGTGGAGTTCTCTCACCATGAGGCCGGACCCGGCCAGAACGAGATCGACCTGCGCTACGCAGACGCCCTGACCATGGCCGACAACATCATGACCTTCCGATCGGTGATCAAGGAAGTGGCGATCTCCCAGGGTGTGTATGCCTCATTCATGCCCAAACCACTCAATGATCATCCAGGCAGCGGGATGCACACGCACGTCTCGCTCTTCGAGGGTGAGAACAACGCGTTCTTCGAGCCCGGTGCTATGTATCAGCTGTCGAAGACCGGCAGACAGTTCATCGCCGGAGTCCTCACCCATGCTGCAGAGATCACCGCGGTGACGAACCAGCATGTGAACTCCTACAAGCGACTGTGGACCGGCCATGAGGCCCCGTCCTATATCTCGTGGGGACATCGGAACCGGTCGGCGCTGGTCCGGGTGCCCCAGTACAACTCGGGCAAGTCATCTTCGGCTCGGATCGAATACCGGGCGCTTGACTCCTCGGCCAATCCGTACCTGTCCTATGCTCTCCTTCTCGCCGCGGGGCTCAAGGGCATCGAAGAGGACTACGAACTGCCCGAAGAGGCAGAGGACAACGTCTGGCAGCTCTCGGACACGGAGCGCCGAGCCATGGGCATTCAGGCGCTGCCGACGAGCCTCTCGCACGCACTGGAGATCATGGAACAGTCCGATCTCGTCGCGGAGACTCTGGGCGAGGAAGTCTTCGACTTCTTCCTGCGCAACAAACGCCAGGAATGGAACGACTACCGCGCGCAGGTGACCCCGTTCGAGCTCAGCAAACACTTCACCTCGATGTAGACCGATGGCTCGAATCACTTCGCGCACTTCCGTCGTCTCATCGTCAGCAGCTCGCTTCCTCGATGAGATCGATGAACTCCTCGGCGAGCCTTTGGCCACCGATTCTCGTTTCATCGACCTCCTCGAGGCTGCCCCGGACCCCCATGCGGCAGCTCTGGGGCTGCTGCGGGTCTTGGAATCCGCGGGGGAGTCGGCACCTCAGTTCCTGTCCGCCATCCGTTCTGGGGCTGGTGGGGATCTGGCTGAGGACGAACTCGACCGTGCTCTGCTGCGTCGTGTCCTGGCGGTCATGGGCACCTCGGAGGCGATGGTCGACCACCTCGTGCGGCATCCTGAGTCTCTGCCGCAGCTGGTGGAGCAGTCGCCGTTCCTCATGATCTCCACCCCGGCGGCTTCGGCGTCAGCACTGCGCAGCGATCTGCTGAAGGCTGTGGGCGCCGATCCTGATGCACCGGCGCCCACGGCGGACCACCTCGGCGATGAGGCGATCAAGGATCTTCGGCGCACTTATCGCGATGCTCAGCTGCGGCTGGTCGCCGATGATCTCGTTGCCGAGGCACCCGAGGAGATCGTCGACCATGTGATGGCGGTGCTCTCTGATCTGGCGGCGGCCGCGATGGATGCCGCTCTGGCCATCGCCCGGGCAGAGCTTGATCCCGAGGGCACGGTCCGCATCGCAGTCATCGCCTTGGGCAAGACTGGGGCACGTGAGCTCAACTACGTCTCAGACGTCGATGTGGTCTTCGTCCTCGATTCCTCGACGAACGATGAGCAGCGCGAACTGGCCACTGAACTGGCTCAACGGATGCGCAGCATCCTCTCCGATGCTGGAGCGGAGCCTGCCCTGTGGGAAGTCGATACAGCGCTGCGGCCCGAAGGCAAGGCCGGGGCATTGGTGCGCACCATGTCCGAATTCACGCGCTACTACGCAGACATCGCGAAGAACTGGGAGTTCCAGGCTCTCCTCAAGGCCCGCCCTGTGGCCGGTGATGTGGGAGTGGGCGAGGAATTCGTCGAGACGCTCCTGCCGCTCGTGTGGGAGGCTGCCAGCAGGCAGGGCTTCATCGACGGCATCCGTTCGATGCGGCGTCGAGTCGTGGATCTCATCCCCGCCGCTGAGGCCCCCAGACAGATCAAATTGGGACGTGGGGGACTGCGTGACGTGGAGTTCTCCGCGCAGCTGCTCCAGCTCGTCCACGGTCGCACGGACGAGGAGATCCGGACACCGAACACCCTGGTGGCGTTGGAGGAGCTGGGAGAGCACGGGTACATCGGGAAAGAGGACGCCTACGTCTTCTCCTCCGCCTACCGTTTCATGCGCGTAGTCGAGCACCGTGTCCAGATTCCGCGGATGCTGCGCAACGCCCTCATCCCCGATGATGAGGAGAAGCTGCGCATCCTCGCGCGCTCTGTCTTCATCTCGGGTTCGCGCACCGGCGCTCGGTTGGAGGAGACGCGCAAGGACTACGCGAAGCAGGTCACCCGTCTCCACGAGCAGATCTTCTACCGCCCCATCCTCGATGCTGCGGTCGGAGTCCACGGTGCCGTGGTCGATGCGCACAATCGCGGCAGCAGCATGCAGGCCGCCGCTGATCGGCTCCAGGCGTTCGGTTACCGCGACCCGCAGGGAGCTTTGGCCCATATCAAGGCGCTGACCTCCGGTATGTCACGCACCGCGCTCGTCATCAAACAGGTCCTGCCGGCGCTGCTGGACTGGTTCTCAGACGGAGTCAGTCCCGATGCCGCGCTGTTGGCGTTTCGTCGGCTCACCGACTCGCTGTCGTCTTCCGGTTGGTTCCTCAAGATGCTCCGTGATTCCGGACTGGCGGCGAAATCCGTGGCGGAAGTCCTCTCGCTGTCCGGCTATGCCAGTGAGCTGCTGCTGCGCCAGCCTGCCGCTGTTGCCTGGTTGGACAACTTCGACAACCTCAAGTCCCGCGATTCGAAGGCACTTGCCGCTGAAGTCGGAGGACTGCTCAAGCGGCATGGGGCAGCAGCGATCACGCCGATACGCGAAACCTACAGCCGTGAGCTTCTGCGCATTGCTCTGCGGGATGTCCTCGATGTCGGTGACCGAGCCGAGATACCGGGCGATCTCTCTGCCCTGATGGATCTGGCAGTCCGTGGTGCCTTGCAGGCTGTGCGGCTCGACCTCGATGCGCCCGAGACACCGCCCTACGAGTTCGCGATCATCGCCATGGGCCGCTGGGGCGGAAATGAGATCGGGTACTTCTCCGATGCCGACGTGACGTTCGTCTACCGCTCCGTCGGTGAGGAGCTGGGTGCCGACGATAAGGCCAAGTTGAGCAAACACGTCAACAAGGTTGCCCTCGGATTGGGGAGCCGTCTCAAGGCCAGCGATGCCGCTCAGGGAGTGGATCTCGACGCAGACCTTCGGCCGGAAGGCAAGAACGGGCCTCTGGTTCGTGCCCTCTCGTCTTATCGGGCCTACTACGCGAAGTGGTCCCAACCATGGGAAGCGCAGGCGCTGCTGAGGGCGCGCCCGGTCGCCGGTGACTCCGCCCTCATCGACGACTTCACGGAGCTGATCAATCCGCTGCGGTACCCCGTGGAGATGCCGACGAAGTCACTGACTCAGGTCCGCACCCTCAAAGCACGGATGGAGGACGAGCGTCTGCCCCGCAACGCAGACAAACGTCGCCACCTCAAACTCGGTCGCGGCAGCCTCTCCGATGTCGAGTGGACGGTCCAGCTCCTGCAGCTGCAGCACGCTCACCGGATTCCCGGCCTGCGCACGACATCCACGCTCTCAGCCCTCAGCGTCGCAGCCGAAGAAGAGCTCATCCCCACGGATGATGCCGAGGAGCTGGCCGCCGCATGGCAGCTGGCCACCAACGTCCGGTCAGCGGTGATGCTGTATCGAGGCCGCACCGCCCAATCGCTGCCAGAGGAGCACTTCGAGCTGGAGGCCACCGCGCGGCTGCTCGGATATCCGGCGGGTGGCGGTCACGAACTCGAGGACGACTATCTGCGCACCACCCGCCATGCCAGGAACATCATGGAGGAACACTTCTACGGTTTCTGAGGACAGTCCTCAGGCTTCGTTGAAGTCCAGACCCAGCAGTGCGTTCTCAACGACCTCGGGCAGAGCCGGATGGATCCAGTACTGTCCCTTGGCCACCTCATCGGCCCGCTGGTCGAATGCCATCGCCTGGATCAGCGGCTGGATGATCATGGACGCTTCATGACCGACGATGTGCGCGCCCAGGATCCTCCGTGTTGTCCGGTCGGCGATGATCTTCACGATCCCGGGGTCATCGGCCATCGCCCACCCGTAGGCCACGTCGGAGTACTTCTGCACCTTCACGCTCACGTCGTGACCGGCCTGCCGGGCCTCATCTTCGGTGATGCCGACATAGGCGACCTGGGGTGAGGTGAACACCGCACCGGGGACGGCATGATGATTGACTTCCCGCAGCTGTGCCTCGGCTCCGCTTCCCGGCGCTCCGGCTGCCACGTCGGCAGCCAGATTGTCACCGACGACGGCAGCCTCGTGATTGGCGACGTGCTTGAGCTGGTGCGGTGAGCTGATGTCGCCGAGCGCGAACACACCGGGGACCGGACGGCCTTGGGAAAGCACGCGCTGACGTGAGTCGACGCTGAGACGAGCATCATCGAGGACGTCGAAACCGGCGTCGCCCACGCGCAGGCCCGTGGTGTTCGGTGTGCGCCCAGTCGCGATGAGAACCGCATCCGCGTCCAGCTGCGCAGGCAGATCCACATCGCCGAGGCGGCCGCTGGGTCGCAGGGTCACGCTCACTCGGTTTTCGTCGAAGCTGTACGAGGCCACCTCTGCTCCGCGGTGGACCGTATGGGTGCGTTCGAAGAGTTCGGTGAACTCCGTAGAGATTTCCTCGTCGATGGTGCCGAGCAGACGTGGACCACGGGCGACCACGGTCACCTCGGTGCCGAGCCCGGCGAAGACGTGAGCGAACTCCATGGCGATGATGCCGGACCCGATGATCACCAGGCGTTCGGGCCTCTGGGGAATGCGCATGATCGAATTGGATGTGAAGACGGGATAGCCCTCGGTGTCCACAAGCTTCGGGTCGAGTCCTGCGGCTTCGGGGATGACGGGGGAGGCCCCGGCCGCGATGACGATTCGATCGGCTGTGATCGTCTCACCTGAAGCGGTTCGCACCGTCTTCTCTCCGACGAACTCAACGTGTTCGGCGACGACGCTCACATTGGGTTGCCGGTCGCCGCTGCGGTAGTCCCGCCCTCCGGATTCGATGGCATCAACCCGGTCGAAGATGCGTTTCTGCAGCGCGGACCAGTCCACACCGTGAAAGTCAGTCGAGAGGTTGTAGCGTTTCGCCTCGGCTGCCTGTTCGGCGATGGTGGCGGGATAGACGAACATCTTCGTCGGAATGCATCCCACGTTGAGGCAGGTGCCGCCGAAGTGCCATTCTTCGGCAATCGCGACGTTGAGTCCGGAGAAACGGTCGTCGAGGAACATGTTCCCCGACCCTGTGCCGATCAGAAGGAGATCGAAATGCGTCATTGTCCATCCCTGTATCAGTCGTGGTCACCATCGAAGGCGGCCCTGGTCAGATGCACTGAAGGGCGCCACGGGTGAAACCCGTGACGCCCCCACTGTATTCCCTCAGGCCGTGGCACACCCGGTCTGTGACAGGAACCGACTAAGCCTAAGGATGTGGATCAGAGTGCGTAGTAGAGTTCGAACTCCGTCGGAGTCGGACGCAGACGAGCCACGTCGATCTCGTTCTCACGCTTGATCCGAATCCACGTCTCGATCAGGTCGGAGGTGAAGACGTCACCTGCGGTGAGGAAGTCGTGGTCCTTCTCGAGCTCGATGAGAGCCTCGTCGAGGGAGCCGGGGACCAGTTTGATGTCCTTGGCTTCCTCAGGGGGCAACTCATAGAGGTCCTTGTCGATGGGCTCCGGAGGCTCGATGCGGTTGCGGATTCCGTCGAGTCCGGCCATCAGCTGCGCCGAGAACGCCAGGTAAGGGTTCGTCGAGGGATCCGGGACGCGGAACTCGAGACGCTTAGCCTTCGGCGAGCTGCCGGTGACCGGAATGCGGATCGCGGCAGACCGGTTGCGGGCCGAGTAGACCAGGTTCACCGGAGCTTCGTATCCGGGCACGAGGCGACGGTAGGAGTTGATCGTCGGGTTGGTGAAGGCCAGGACAGCACCGGCGTGTTCGATGAGGCCGCCGATGTACCAACGAGCCAGATCGGAGAGACCGCCGTAGCCGTTCTCGTCGTAGAACAGGGGTTCACCGTTCTTCCACAGCGACTGGTGGCAGTGCATGCCCGAACCGTTGTCGTCGAAGAGCGGTTTGGGCATGAAGGTGGCCGACTTGCCCAGTTCGTACGCTGTGTTCTTGATGACGTACTTGAAGTCGAGAAGCTGATCGCCTGCGTGCTGCAGAGTCTTGAACTTGTAGTTGATCTCCTGCTGACCCGCGGTGCCGACCTCATGGTGGGCGCGTTCCATCTCGAAGCCGATCTGCTCCAGAGTCAGGGACATGTGGTCGCGGATGTCGGCGAATTTGTCCTGAGGTGAGACAGGGAAGTAGCCGCCCTTGAACGGGGTCTTGTATCCCAGGTTGCCGCCCGGCTCATCTGCGGCGGTGTTCCAGGCGGCTTCCTCGGAGTCGATCTTGTAGAAGCTGCTGCCTGGAGTGTTTTCGTAGCGGATCGAGTCGAAGAGGTAGAACTCCGCCTCGGCGCCGAAGAACACAGTGTCGGCGATTCCAGTGCTTTCGAGGTAGGCCTCGGCCTTGGCCGCAACCTGGCGCGGATCACGGGAGTAGGGCTCATCGGTGAAGGGATCGACGATTGAGTGAGTGATGACCAGTGTCTTGGCCTCACGGAACGGGTCGATGTAGGCCGATGAGACATCGGCGAGCAGCTTCATATCCGATTCGTGAATACCCTGGAAGCCCGTGATTGAGGAACCGTCGAAGAGCAGCCCTTCGGTGATCTCTTCCGTGCCGTACGAGGCCGCGGGAAGGTTGAAATGCTGGACGACACCGGGGAGGTCGCAGAAGCGAACGTCAACGAATTTGACGTCGTTCTCCGAGATGTAGTTGACGAGTTCTTCAGCAGACGAGAACACTTAGTCTCCTAGTTAGGTTATGGTGGTCGTTTGTCTTGACCACCCCCAATCTTAGTTGCAAGCAGGTGAAGTGGTGATGTCGTCCGTGTTTCGGGCATGTTTCCTGAGGATTCGTCCAGCTTGAACTTCGGTAAGCTGGGTCCGTGATTAATCGTGATGACCTCGGCTCCTGGCTTGAGGGACCCAAGATCGAGCGAGAAGACGGAGATTGGCCGGGCCGGCGTTTGGGCTTGCCCGAGACCGGCTCGCATTCGGTGGCCCCTGCCTGGCGCAGGCTGGTGGGACTGTTGGTCGATTGGTTCATGTGCCTGGCCATTGCCAACCTCATCGGTTCGTCCAATCCGTTCCTGGCACCTGGACTCTTCGCCCTGGAGCATTTCCTGCTCGTGTCGACACTCGGCTACACGGTGGGCCACCGGATCTTCGGCATCGAAGTCCGTCGCCTCGACGGCCACATGCCTGGGCTGGTCAAGACTCTCATCCGCACAGTCCTGGTCGTTCTCGTCATTCCCGCGCTGATCTTCAACCGTGACAATCGCGGTCTCCACGATCTGGCTGCCGGCACACTGATCCTCAGACGTTGATCATCTGCCTGACCAGCCGCTGACAAGCGGCACGAACGAGGCCTGGATCGACGAGGACTCGACAGCCGTCAGCGCTGTCACAACACAGCAGAGGGCCACCGACTCGAATGAGTCGGTGGCCCTCTGCATGAAGTTGACTGCTTGAAGTCTCTGAACCACTGAGGATTGTCATCCCCTGGTGGTGTCGGCTGTCTCCAGACAGGTCAGGCCCGGTCAGCGTCCGCGCATCGCCTTGTGGTTCGGGCGGGCCTTGTTCGGGTCGATGCCCTTCGGGATCGGGGGACGGGTGCCCTGAGTGCCGAGAGCGGCGAGGCGATTGCGCACAGCCAGCACCTCGGTCTTATTGAGCTTACGAGGCAGCTTCTGCACCGCAGGAACGACCTGCTTCATCTTCAGCTGTCCCTCTTCGTTACCACCCTGGAAAGTGTGGACCGGCACATTGGGCAGAATGCGCTCGTGACGCTTCCTCTCCTTGGCCAGCAGTTTCGCACTGCGTCCCTTCGGTCCTTCGCTGAGCAGAACCACGCCGGCACGACCCGTTGAGCGGAACACAAGGTCACGGCTCTTGGGATCGATGGCGATTGGCTTGTCGTCCATCAGGTAGCCGCGGCGGGCAGTGTTGAGGACGGCACCGAAGGCGCCGGGCTGACCGTCCATCTGTGCGAATGCCGCAGTTTCAGCGAACCGACCGAGCATGAACATACCCAGGAGCAGACCCACCATGAAGCCGAGGATCGTGGTGAAGACCGCACCGCCGAACAGGAGCCCAGCCAGTAGGCCGAGCAGGGTGCAGCCCAGGATAGCGGCGGCCAACAGCCACGGAGTGGCCTTATTGTGCTTGGCCGATAGCTCATAGACCTGCTTCATCTGCGCCAGGCGGCCCGGCTTCTTGTTCGGGTCCTTGGGCTTCCGACGGAAAAGTCCCTTGCGCGGTTCTTCGCTCATGCTCTCACTTGCTCTTGAATGGCGTGTCGACGTCGAGGCCGGGCCTCGAGCGTTCTCATTGCTCAGCAGTCAAGTCTACCTCTTCGCCCGGACCGAATGTATCCACAACGGCCTGAGCCTCCTGCTTCGCGGGAGTGTGCTTGTCGAGGTGGGAGAGATGGGCCGGAATCTGCTGTCCCCGGTGGCGCATCGCAGTCGCCCACAGGCGGCCGGCACGGTAGGAGGAACGCACCAGTGGACCAGACATGACGCCGGAGAATCCGATCTCCTGCGCGGCGTCACGCAGCATGACGAAGTCAGCTGGTTTGACCCATCGTGTGACGGGATGGTGGCGAGGCGATGGGCGCAGGTACTGGTTGATTGTGATGAGATCGCAACCGGCCTCGTGGAGGTCGCGCAGGGTTGCGATGATCTCGTCGTTCGTCTCACCCATGCCCAGCATCAGATTGGACTTCGTGATCAGACCTGCGTCGCGGGCCTGAGTGATCACCGACAGGGACCGTTCATAGCGGAAGGCCGGACGGATGCGCTTGAAGATCCGGGGGACCGTCTCAACGTTGTGAGCAAGCACCTCCGGACGAGAGGAGAAGACCTCGGCGAGCTGATCAGGCTCCGCGTTGAAGTCGGGGATGAGGAGCTCGACGCCGGTGCCGCTGCCGTCGGAGTAGTCGAGATTGTGGATCTGGCGTACAGTCTCCGCGTACAGCCATGCGCCGCCGTCCTCAAGATCATCGCGGGCAACACCCGTGATCGTTGAGTAGCGCAGTCCCATCTCGCTCACCGAGGCGGCCACGCGACGGGGCTCATCGGCATCGAAATCGGCAGGCTTGCCGGTGTCGATCTGACAGAAGTCACAGCGCCTGGTGCACTGCTCGCCGCCGATGAGGAACGTCGCCTCGCGATCTTCCCAGCATTCGAAGATGTTGGGGCAACCGGCCTCCTCGCAGACCGTGTGCAGCTCCTGCTTGCGGACCAGTGACTTCAGAGAGGTGTATTCGGGTCCGATGTGGGCCTTCGCCTTGATCCAGGCGGGCTTATCTTCGATAGGTGTCTCTGAGTTCCGTGCCTCGACACGGAGCATGCGGCGGCCTTCTGGCGCTATGGTCACGTCAATTCTCCTAGGCGGTGATGTGGTTGTGCAAGATCTCGTCAAGGCGGTTCGCGACATCATCAGGTGTCACGTGGCGACCGAGTTCTGCACTCATGGTCGTGGTGTCGGCGTCCGCGATTCCGCAGGCGATGATGGATTCGTAGGCTGACAGGTCGTTGCTGCAGTTGAGTGCCAAGCCGTGCATGGTGACACCTTCGTGGATACGGATCCCGATAGCCCCGATCTTCCGGTCGCGCCGGGTTCCGTCTCCGAGGATCCAGACTCCTGCGCGCCCTTCGACGGTGGTGGCATCGATGTCGTATTCGCCGAGCAGCTCGATCATCGAGTCCTCGAGCTGCGATACGAAGAGCTTGACCTCTTTGGGGTCATTGAGCTTGTACACGAGGTAGGCCACCAATTGGCCCGGACCATGCCAGGTGATCTTCCCTCCGCGGTCGACATCGACGACCTCGGTGCCGTCGGTGGGTCGTTCATGGTCTTCCGTGCGTTTCCCTGCGGTGTAGACCGGTGGATGTTCGAGCAGGAGAACCGTTGATTCGCGCTCTCCGGCGAGCACTTCTTCGTGATATTTCTTCTGCAAGTCCCAGGTTCGCTGATAATCCGAATAGTCGGGCGCGAAACCCAGCGTTTCTGTGACCAGAGGCATGCACCCAGACTATGTCTCTTGCCCCAGGGGTTCAATTTCAGAACAGATGAGCCTCGACACCATTTCCCACTCCACAGCTATTGACATACGATGAATCATCAAACAGTATTAAACGCACACAAACACTATTGAACATTGCTGACGGATCCACGGAATCCATCGATGGAGATGACGAACAATGACGTGGGAACTCCAATCACCGGTCTCTGACGACATTCATCGACTTGTGAACGACAAGGGCCGGACACTGTGGGGAGTCACTCATCGAGGCTTCGATGTCGATCATCCAGATGCTCTCGGCGTCGTCGAAGTCGAGATGCCCACAGGCCCTACATCTCTGCTCCTCGTCGAACCATTTGCCGGCGGGTTCGTCCTCGACGCCGTCCGCTCCTACCAGGGCTTGGTCGAGGGGGAGCTGCGTACGCTCTTCCTCGGAGTCGTCGACGAACTGCTGTCCAGCAGCGATGCCCAGTCTCGACTCTCCCTTGAATGCATCGGACTCGATGCCGACGGACGTCCGCGGATCATTCCCGGAATCAGTCGTACCCCGCCGTCGTCGATGCGTTTGGCCATCGGAGAGATGATCTATCACGCGGCGTACGGTCGTCCGTGGGCGCAGAGTCCGCTGCCGGTCGCCGTCGCACTCTCCGACTTCTCCCAGCCTGTTCAGAACTTGGCGGCGTTCCTACTGGATGATTCCGTTGCGGATACCGGCTTGTCCTCCACCCTCGCCGAGGTGAGCGCAACCCTTCGTCGAACTGGAACGCCGAGTGCCCTTCCGCTCCTCCCTGCCGAACGCGATCTCGACCCTGGGCTGGCGCTGACGGCGCGGCTACGTGCGGCCAAGACGCCCGGCGACGTTCCTCAGTCCACAGCCAGAACGCCGACTGCGCCTCCCACGCCGACCACGAATTCCACACATTCGACTGAATCTGTCGGTACGGCAGGCCGGCTGAGAGCGGCCAGTCGACATCATTCTCGAAACAAGGGGCAGGGACCGCGACGGAACCGACGCAGCTCATCCGGTTCCACACGCATCTCATCATGGCTGGCAACGCACAGATCCAGCTTGGTCAAACGACTGCCTAAGAGAGGCCGGCGTGTGCGGGGCTGGAAGATCGGCGCGCGAACCTGGGCCATGCTTGCCGTGTGCACGACGATCATCGGAGGTTTCGTCATGGTCAGCTCATGGAGTTCGGGGGAGAGCCCTGCCTCGGTGAGTTCTTCTCAGGGGGTAAGTCCCTCAGACCAGCCGACGAGCTCTCCCACGGGCAGCCCGGTCCGAGACGAGGATCTTGACCACGGTGATGCGAGTGGACTGTCTGAGAGCCAGATCGTCGACCTCCTGGAGGATCTCTGCCAGCGTCGCTCAGACGCGTTGAGCGCGGGTGATGATCGGGCTTTGGCAGCCCTGACCGTTCCCAACTCGGCGGCGGCTGCCGCGGACGAGCTGCTCGACCTGCAGGCCTTCGTCGGCAATGCCTACACGATCGAAGTCGATGACGTCCTCATCACTAAGCAGACAGAGACACACATTTTCATCAACGCGCAGATGTCGACGAAAGTGACCGTCGACGGAAAGACCTCCGCGTTCGAGCCCGCTCTCGTCGAGTTCGAGCTGGCTGCCCACACAGGAGAATGGAAGATCCGCTCAGTCACGGAGAACGATGAGTGAACTGCTGCAGCCGCTGGGAGCATAGAGAAGGGCCGGTCACTGCTGTGACCGGCCCTTCTCATCCCTATGGTGGATCAGGTGACTCACCGAGGGGACAGCTCATGAAGCGACTCAGAGTTCGAGGTCTGCTTCGAAGTTGCCTTCTTCCAAACGCGCCTTGATCGTCTGCAGGAAACGTCCTGCATCCGCGCCGTCGACCAACTGGTGGTTGTAGGTCAGCGGCAGGTAGACCATGTCGCGGATGGCGATCGACTCTTCGCCGTCTTCGGTCTTGACGACGATCGGGCGACGCACGATCGTACCGGTGCCGAGAATACCCATCTGCGGCTGGTTGATGATCGGAGTGTCGAACAGAGCTCCCACCGAACCGATGTTGGTGATGGTGAAGGTGCCGCCAGACAGTTCATCAGGCATGATCTTGTTGTTGCGGGTGCGGTCCGCAACATCGTCAATGGACTTAGACAGTCCCGCGATGCTCAAGTCACCCGCATCCTTGATCACAGGAACCAGAAGTCCGCGTGGGGTGTCCACGGCGATCGCCAGGTGCTCGTGGTCGAAGTACGTGATCTGCTGAGATTCCAGATCGTACTGTGCGTTGACCTTGGGATGCTGTTTGAGGGCCTCGACGACCGCCTTGCCGAAGAACGGCAGATAGGTCAGCTTCGAGCCGTGCTTGGACTGGAAAGCCTCTTTGTTGGCCTTGCGCAGCTTCACGACGCGAGTCATATCGACCTCGACCACCTGGGTGAGCTGAGCCGATACCTCGAGGGATTCGCTCATCCGCTTGGCGATGGTCTGGCGGATGCGCGAGGCCTTCTCCGTGGTGCCGCGAAGCTTGGCGGCTTCCTCGGGGATCTCGAGCTTGAACGGTGCCTTCGCACCGCCCGCTGCCGCAGCAGCAGATCCTGCTGGAGCAGACGAACGGTTGGCCGCTGCATCCACAACGTCCTGCTTGCGAATGCGTCCGCCCACACCGGTACCGGTGACCGAGCTCAGATCGACGCCCTCATCGCGTGCCAGGCGGCGCACGAGCGGCGTCACATATGCGGCATTCTCGCCGACCGTGTCGGCAGCGGCGGGCGCCGAGGCTTCGGTCTTCTGCTCAGCCTGCTTCGCAGCGGCGGAATCAGGGGTCTGCTGCTTCGGAGCCTCTTCGGCGGGCGCGGACTTCTCGTCCTTGGCCGGAGCCTCTTCCTCAGCGGACTTTTCTTCAGCCGGCTTTTCGGCGGGGGCCTCCTCAGCTGGGGCCTCCTCAGCAGCGTCGGAGGCTTCTGCCTCGGACGATCCGGAATCAGCCGATCCCGAGTCGGAGGATGAAGGAGCACCGGAGCCGACGCGAGCCAATGGCTCTCCGACCTCGACGGTCTCATCCTCTTCTGCCAGGTGTGCCTGCACGATGCCTGCCACGGGGGAGGGCACCTCGGTGTCGACCTTATCGGTGGACACCTCGAGGAGAGGCTCGTCGACCTCAACCTCTTCGCCGACATCCTTCAGCCAGCGAGTCACAGTGCCTTCTGTCACCGACTCACCCAGCGCCGGCATGGTGATCTCAGTGCCTTGGCCTTCTGAGCCTGATGAGGCGGGTGCTTCAGCTGCAGGTTCGTCAGCTGAGCCCGAGGCTGAATCCTCTGATTCCTCGGTCTCTTCTGCCGCTGCAGGTTCGTCAGCTGAGCCCGAGGCTGAATCCTCTGATTCCTCGGTCTCTTCTGCCGCTGCAGGCTCAGTCTCCTCGGCTGATTCAGCGGAATCCTCGTCGGACGAGGCCTCGGCCGAGTCTGCGGATTCGGATCCGCTGCCGTCGCCGATGTAGGCCAGGTCTCCGCCGACTTCGACGACGTCGTCTTCGTCGGCCAGGATCTTTTCCAGGACACCTGCATACGGGCTGGGAATCTCTGTGTCGACCTTGTCGGTCGACACTTCGAGCAAGGGCTCGTCTACTTCGATTTCTTCGCCGACCTCTTTGAGCCAGCGGGTGACTGTTCCTTCGGTCACCGACTCACCGAGAGCCGGCATCTGCACGGAATTCGACATGTCTTTCGTCTCCTCGGATCTTAAGAGTGGAAGTGCAGGGGTTTGCCGGCCAGGGCCAGGTGGGCCTCGCCGAGTGCTTCATTCTGCGTCGGGTGAGCGTGAATGAGTTGCGCAACTTCCTCTGGGAATGCTTCCCAGTTGATGATCAGTTGGGCTTCACCGGCCTGTTCGCTCAGTCGAGCGCCGATGCCGTGGATGCCGACAACAGGTCCGTCCTTCTCGCGGATGACCTTGATCAGACCAGTGGTGTTCAGGATTACGGACTTGCCGTTTCCACCCAGGTTGTATTCGAGGGACTCGACGCTGTCGGCACCATACTGCTCTTCGGCCTGCTTGGACGAGAGTCCGACCGAGAAGATCTCGGGTTCGCAGTAGGTCACGCGGGGGATGCCGGATTCCAAGACGGGAACCGGGTTGAGTCCCGCGATCTCCTCGGCGATGAAGATTCCCTGGCCGAAGGCACGATGTGCCAGCTGCAGACCGGGAACGATGTCGCCACAGGCGTAGATGTTGCCGACTCCGGTGTGGAGACGCTCGTTGGCCAGAACGAATCCGCGATCCATCGGGATGCCCTGCTCTTCGAAGCCGAATCCCTCGGTGACTGGGCCACGGCCGACAGCCACGAGGAGGTACTCGGCTTCGAGCACCGAACCATCTTCGAGGGTCACCTTGACTCCGTCAGCGGTCTCCTCAACACCCTTGAACATGGTGCCGAGCTTGAAGCCGATCTTGCGCTTCTTGAACGCACGCTCGAGGTTCTTCGAAATCGTCTCGTCTTCGTTGGCCACGAGGTGCTTGAGCCCCTCGACGATCGTGACCTTCGCACCGAACGACGACCACACGCTGGCGAACTCGACGCCGATGACGCCGCCGCCGAGGACGATCGCCGATTCGGGGACCTTGTTCAGCTGCAGAGCTTCGGTGCTCGTAATCACACGCTCGGTGATGTCGAGGCCGATGGTCTTCGACGTCGATCCGGTCGACAGGAGAACGTTGGTGCCGGTCACGGTGTGCTTGCCGTCTTCACCGTCGACCTCGACCGTGTCTTTGCCGGTGAGTTTGCCGGTGCCGAAGTACGTGTCGATTCCACGTGCCTTGACCAGACCCTGCAGGCCTTTGTAGTTGCGGGAGATGACATTGTCCTTGTAGTCAAGAACCTTCTCAATGTCGATGCCCTTGAATTCGACGTCAATGCCGAAGTTCGACGATTCCTTCGCCGTGTCGGCGACTTCTGCAGCGTGCAGAAGCGCCTTGGTCGGAACACAACCGCGGTGCAAGCATGTGCCGCCAACCTTGTCGCGTTCGATCAAAGCAACCTTCATGTCGAGCTCTGCAGCGCGCAGTGCGGCAGCATAGCCGCCGGTTCCGCCGCCCAGAACGACAAGGTCGTAGGTCAATGAGTCACTCACGGATTACTCCTCGTAGCTGTGAATAAGCCTGCCGTACGCAGCTTTCCTTCTATCTTTCCACTTTTCTCGCCAAGGGCGAAAGCACACACTGTCTGTTTGGACACAGGTGTGGATGATCACGTCCACATCGACAGCGCGTAGAAATTGGTTTGTCAGTTCACCTGCTTCGCTGCCTGGACGAGAGTCCGGACTGCTGCCCCTGTGGCAGCGATCGGCGTGTAGCCGAATGCGGAGCCTGTGTTGAAGCTCGGTCCCGCGATGTCGATGTGTGCCCAGTTGGCATTCTCGCTGACGAATTCCTGGAGGAAGGCGCCGGCTGCGAGCATTCCGCCCGGGCGGGGTCCGGAGTTCTTCAGGTCTGCTGCGTTCGAGTCGAAGCCCGAGAGCATCTCCTCGGGGATGGGCATCGCCCACATCTCCTCGCCGGACTTCGTCGCCGAGGCGGTGACGAGGCTGCGTGCCTTTTCCGCTCCCATGACTCCGGCGGTACGGTTGCCCAGCGCGACGACCTGCGCACCGGTCAGGGTGGCAACGTCGATGAGCAGGTCAGGATTCTCCGCATCAGCGTCTGCCAATGCGTCAGCAAGGACGAGACGACCTTCGGCATCGGTGTTGGTGACCTCAACGGTCTTACCGCTGCGCATGTGCAGCACGTCGCTGGGCCGAGTAGCCGAAGAACCTGGCATGTTCTCGGCCAGTGGCAGCCACGCGGTTGCTCGAACTGGCAGTTCCAGGTCCGCGATCGCGAACAGGGCCTGAACCACAGCGGCGGCACCTGCCATATCGGACTTCATGTCCTCCATGCTCGCTGCCGGCTTGAGGGAGATTCCGCCGGAGTCGAATGTGATGCCCTTGCCGACGAAGCTGACATGGCGTTCGGCTCCCTTGGGGGAGTACTCGACCTTGACCAGGCGTGGCCCCCGGGTAGACCCCTGACCGACGCCGATGATTCCGCCGTATCCGCCTGCCTTGAGTTCCTTCTCGCCGAGCACGCTCACCTTGAGCTTTCGGTCCTTGCCCTGGTCTTTGACGCGCTGCGCGAAGGACTCAGGATAGAGGTCGAGGGGAGGCGTGTTGACCAGGTCGCGGGCGCGGTTCGTCGCTGCGGCGATGATGGCGCCGGTGGCGTGGGCGGCCGAGTGCTCCTTGCTCTTAGGACCGAGAATGGTCACACTGCCGGGTACCTTGTCCGAGTCCTGGCTGCGATAGTCGATGAAACGGTAAGCACCCAGCGCAGCACCGACGGTGACTGCTTCGATGGCTTCTGCGCTGAGCGCCGGAAGGCCCACGGCGATCGAGTCCACACCGTCGAGGGACCGCAGCGCATTGCCTGCGGCCCGACGAAGCACCTCGTGCGACTTGGCTGCGGCATCGGTGCCGCGTGCCGTGGCGTCGAAGTCGCCGAGTCCGACCAGGAGAATACTTGTGGCGGAGAAGCCTTTGGGAGCGGCGACGCGGGCTGTGGATCCGGCCTTGCCGGTGAACTCGATGGCACGAGCCACGTCTTCCAAGGCTGTTCGGGCGGACTTCGCGGTCTCGAGGCCGAGGACCTTGTCGTCGGCGACTCCCAACACCAGAACGGAAGCGGTGGCTTTCACGAGGGTGGTCGAAGAGTAGCCGGTGGGCGTGGATGCACTGGGCATATATTCCCTTTCATCGTCTTTGAACGTTGAATCGATCCTAATGCCATTTCGCGAGGGATGGATAAACGGCGACCGTTCTGAGCTGGGAACTGCGTGAATTCCTCATGTTTCTCAACCGTGCCGTCTGATGATCGGATGGCCGTCTGACATATTCTGGTGGGTGTGTACTCACTTATCTTCAGACTCTTCTTCGCCCCAATGGATGCCGAACGTGCACATCATGTGTCGTTCACGGCGCTGAGAATCCTCGACTCCATCCCTGGTCTAGGTCGCCTGCTGCGCCTGGTTCTGGCTCGCGGCACTCGAGACGAGGTGGACGTGCTGGGATTGCGGTTCCCCAACCGCCTCGGGCTTGCCGCAGGTTTCGACAAGAACGGTGAGGGGATTCGTGCCCTGTCGGCACTGGGCTTCGGCCACATCGAGGTCGGCACGATCACCGCTCATGCCCAGCCCGGCAACGACAAGCCTCGACTGTTTCGCCTGCGCGACAATATTGCGCTGCTCAATCGGATGGGCTTCAACAATCAGGGTGCCCGACAGGCCGCTTTCAACATCGAGAAGCAGCGGAAGTCCATTGCCTCCCTGCCCTCGGCACAGCGACCGATCATCGGGATCAACATCGGCAAGACCAAGGTCGTCGACGCTGCCGATGCGGTCGAGGACTATGCGAGTTCAGCGCGGTTCTGTGCGCCTCTGGCTGACTACCTCGTCATCAATGTCAGTTCGCCCAACACTCCGGGGCTGCGTGACCTGCAGTCCGTGTCGAGCCTTGAGCCCATCATCGACGCCGTGCGCTCTGCCGCCGCCGAGGTTGTCCCAGCTCCGCGCTCCACGCTCGGTCATGTGCCCCTGTTGGTGAAGATCGCCCCTGATCTCAGTGACGAGGACGTCATCGACATCTGTGAGTTGGCCCTGCGTGCAGGAGTCGACGGCCTCATCACCACGAACACGACGATTGATCGGGATGTGCTCAATGGTCGGGAAGCGGACTTCGCCCGCGGCCAGGCCGGAGGCATCTCGGGCCGTCCCTTGGCCCCTCGATCGATGGAGGTTCTGCGCTTGGTCAAAGCCGCCGTCGGCGACAGCTTGAGCATCATCTCGGTGGGGGGAATAGCCGACGCCAACGACATCAGCGCCCGGCTTGCGGCGGGCGCTGATCTGGTTCAGTCCTATTCGGAGATGATCTATTCCGGTCCGTTCTGGCCAGGACGGATCATCCGTGGAGCCCGCTCGAGAACTCTGCTTACTCGGGGTATTGGCGACGTTTGACCTGTGGCTTGGGCATGCGCAGCGGCCGAATCTGGACGCTGCGCATGATCGCGTAGAACGCCAGGCCGCGTTCGACGGATCCGAATTTGGCTCGCAGTCGTCCCTTGAGGATGTAGTTGACGATGACACCGTCAAGGATGACGAGAGCCAACAGGCCCCAGACCGCGTAGGTGAAGTACTGCTGAATGGCCACGGGCTGGGTGAAAGCCACAACCAGAATCAGAATCGCAGCCGGGATGAACAGCTCTCCGATGGAGAACCTGGCATCAATATAGTCGCGGACGTAACGACGCTGAGGTCCTTTGTCACGGCGAGTCAGGTACTGTTCTTCGCCGTTCATCATGCCGATGCGGGCACGATCACGATCCTTGCGCGTCTGTTCCTTGGCCCTCTGGTTCGCCACCTTGCGATCCTTCGACACCAGTGGCTGCTTACGCACCGATTCCTGTTGACTGCGCTTGGGCGTCGGCCGTCCTTTCTTCTGCTCAGCCTCACGCTGCGGGGCAGCATCAGGGTGTGAACCGTCATTGTTCACCGGTCGATTGTCGGAGGATTGCGCATCCTCATGAGTTTTTTTGCTTCCGAACACCTAATGAATACTACCTTTGGAGAATGAGCGAATCGACTTCTGCACTTGACAGTGCACAATTGCATGCCGAACTCGACACCATTTTCGACGAGGTGATCGACAAACTGACTGATCTTGTCGCGATCCCCTCGGTCGCGTGGCCAAGCTTCGATCCCGCACACGTGAGAGCCAGCGCCGAAGCAGTCGCGGGCCTCGCCCGCGACCTCGGGCTCGAAGTCAATATCCTGACCGCAGCTCAGGAAGACGGGTCCGAAGGCTATCCGGCTGTCGTCGCGTCGGTTCCGGCGCCCGCTGGAGCCCCGACTGTGCTGCTCTACGCCCACCACGATGTTCAGCCCCCGGGCAAGGCTGAGGCCTGGACGACCGAGCCCTTCACCGCCACCAGAACGGGGGACCGGCTCTACGGCCGTGGAGCCGCGGATGACAAAGCCGGCATCATGGTCCACCTCACCGCACTTCGTCTCCTGTCAGACCGCCTCGGCGTGGGTGTGACTCTCTTCATCGAAGGTGAGGAAGAGGCCGGCAGCCCCAGTTTCCGCAACTTCCTCGAGACCTACCAGGACAAACTCGCCGCGGACGTCATCGTCGTGGCAGATTCCGGCAACTGGGCGGCCGGCACCCCTGCACTGACGACGAGCCTGCGCGGAATGTGCGCAGTCGAATTCAGCATCTCCACGCTTGATCACGCCGTGCACTCGGGCATGTACGGCGGCATCGTCCCCGATGCGATGCTGGCGATGACGCGCGTGTTGAGCAGCCTTCATGATGAGAATGGATCCGTCGCCGTCAACGGGCTCAAATCTCAGGTCGACAGCGACATCGACTATGCGGAGTCGACGATCCGCGAAGACTCCGGTGTCCTCGAGTCGACCGCGCTCATCGGCTCAGGGTCATTGGCTTCGCGTCTCTGGACGCAGCCGTCGATCACCGTCATCGGTCTCGACATCCCCGACGTCGACGTGTCTTCGAACACTCTCCAGTCGAGCCTGAGGGCGAAACTGTCGATTCGACTCGCCCCCGGTGATAGCCCAGAGAATGCAGTGAAGGTCGTCGAGAAGCACCTTCGTGACAATCTTCCCTTCGGTGCCACCCTGACCATCGGAGACACCGAGGGCGGAAGCCCGTGGCAAGCCGATATGAGTGACCCTGTGGTGCAGACTGCGCAGCAGGCTCTCACCGAGGCCTGGGGTCAGGATTCGGTGACCATGGGGATCGGCGGCTCGATCCCGTTCATCGCCGATCTTCTCGAAGTCTTCCCTCAGGCGTCCATCTTGGTCACCGGAGTTGAGGACCCGGATGCCAGGGCACACAGCGCCAATGAGTCGCTGTATCTGCCTGACTTCAAGGCGGCCATCGTCGCCGAAGCACTGCTTCTGCAGAAATTGGCACACGGATGAGGGGTACTGGGGAATAGGTTCGCTGACTAATACGTTGTCCGCGGTGTAGCCTGGAGACAGGCAGGATCGAAATAAGGAGTAACCATGACTGTGACGAACGAAACGATGGCCACGCACGAGGTCGAACTGTCGAGCACGGCAGCCGAGAAGGTGCGCAGCCTGCTGCAGCAAGAAGGTCGCGATGACCTGCGTCTGCGTGTGGCCGTTCAGCCCGGCGGCTGCTCCGGCCTGATCTACCAGCTCTACTTCGACGAGCGCCAGCTCGACGGTGACGCTGTACGTGACTTCGACGGCGTCGAGGTCATCGTCGATCGGATGAGCGTGCCCTACCTCGGTGGTTCGACCATCGATTTCGCCGACACCATCGAGAAGCAGGGATTCACGATCGACAACCCGAATGCCGGGGGCTCCTGCGCATGCGGTGACTCGTTCCACTGATGCCGACCTGCTGAATCAGACCTGAAAGTCACTGAGATGGACCTGGAGGATCTGCGCGCCGTGTCATACACGGCAACGCAGACCCAGGTCCTCTCTTCGTATCGGGCCGGACTGTTCCCCATGGGAATCGGCAGCGGCGGCACCGGCCGCATGGGTTGGTGGGGTCCGCGACGTCGCGGAGTCCTCCTCCCCGGAGATCTCAAGGTCAGCAAGAGCTTGCGCAAGTCGATGCGCCATTTCGACTGCAGCGTAAATACAGACTTCGAACACGTCATCCGGTCATGTGCTGACCCCAGCAGGCCCGGCAGTTGGATCACAGAAGACATCATCAGCCTCTACCTGAGCCTCCACAGGGACGGCTGGGCGCATTCGGTGGAAGTCAGATCCGAAGGGGTACTCGTCGGCGGTCTCTACGGCGTCGCTATGGGCTCACTCTTCGCCGGTGAGTCGATGTTCCACACGCAGCGCGATGCCTCCAAGGCCGCACTCGCACACCTTGTCTCCCTCTTCGACGGAACCCTGTCTGATACCAGGTCTGAGGCTGGGACGGAAAGCACAGCCTCAACGGCTCCCACCTCGGTCGATGATGACGAGAACAGTCAGAAATGGCTCATCGATACACAGTGGCAGACCTCACATCTGGCAAGCCTCGGCGTGTCGGAGATCAGCGGTCTCGAGTACTCCACTCGGCTAGATTCCGCTCTCCGCGGGGATCGTTGTCAGGTTATTCTCAACAAATGATCATTTGCATGTGAATTTCTACCGCTTGTAGCGGTACTCTGGTAACTGACATAGTAAGAATTCGTCTTTGGGGCACCCCGGGGCGAATAAGGTTGTGAAAGGCTGCACGTGGATTCTCCGAATCAGGCAGGACCGGGAAGGTCCTGGGCGAAGCGGCTCGGCACTCTGGGCGCCGTCGCTGTACTGGCGTTGCTGTCCGGCTGCACGAAAGAGCAGGTCTCCACAGGATTCTTCCCCGCCGAATCGAAGGGCGCCACCAACCACACTGAGGCCTATACCTCCCTGTGGAACGGTGCATGGATCGCCCTGCTGATCGTGGGGCTGATCGTGTGGGGACTCATTCTGTGGTCGATGGTCGCCTACCGCCGCCGCAAGAACGATCGCGGACTGCCTGTGCAGCTGCGCTACAGTATGCCGATCGAAATCCTGTTCACGGTCACTCCAGTCATCCTGGTCCTGGGATTCTTCTTCCAGAGCGTCCAGGTCATGGAGAAGACCACTGACGACACCACTCCAGGTGAGCAGGTCATCGAAGTCGCTGCCAAACAATGGGCATGGGACTTCAACTACGTCAATCAAGACGTGTATTTCGCTGGTACGCAGGTTCCGCTCGACGGCACTGAGAAGCCGGGGGAGGAGGCTCCGACCCTCTACCTCCCGGTCGATACCGACCTCGAGATCAAGTTGCGTTCACGCGATGTCATTCACTCGTTCTGGGTCCCCGCTTTCCTCGAGAAGCGCGACATGATTCCTGGTCACGACCAGAGTCTGCATCTGCGCGCCGAGAAAGAAGGCGAGTACGTGGGCAAGTGCGCTGAGCTGTGCGGTGAATACCACTCTGAAATGCTCTTTAATGTGAAGGTCGTCTCCAAGGCCGAGTTCGAGGACTACACCAAGTCCCTCGCCGACGAAGGCAACAAGGGCCAGCTCGGCCCTGAGTACGATCGCAACTGGTACCCGAAAGAAGGTGCTGAAAAATGACCGCAACGATGAATCAGGCGGCCCTTGACGCCCCCGTTGTTCCTCGGAGCAAGGGAAAGATCATCGTCGACTGGATCACGTCGACCGACCATAAGACGATCGGCTACATGTACCTGATCGCGTCGTTCATCTTCTTCTGCGTCGGTGGCGTCATGGCGCTCATCATCCGGCTCGAACTCTTCGACCCGGGCATGCAGATCATTGAGACCAAGGAGCAGTACAACCAGCTGTTCACGATGCACGGCACGCTCATGCTGCTGATGTTCGCGACTCCGTTGTTCGCTGGCTTTGCCAACGTGATCATGCCGTTGCAGATCGGTGCCCCAGACGTGGCTTTCCCCCGTCTGAACGCCTTCGCCTTCTGGATGTTCCTGTTCGGATCGCTGATCGCCCTCTCCGGTTTCCTCACTCCTCAGGGAGCGGCCTCGTTCGGATGGACTGCCTACGCGCCTCTGAGCAATACGACGTTCACTCCGGGCGCCGGCGGAAACCTGTGGGTTCTCGGCTTGGCCCTGCAGGGAATCGGAACGATCCTCGGTTCGGTCAACTTCATCACCACCGTGATCACGATGCGTGCTCCCGGTATGACAATGTTCCGTATGCCCATCTTCACCTGGAACGTTCTCATCACCGGTATCCTCGTCCTGATGGCTTTCCAGCCTCTCGCGGCGGCTCTGCTCGTGTTGGGATCCGACCGAATATTGGGATCCCACGTCTTCAGCCCCGGCAACGGGGGACCGATCTTGTGGCAGCACCTATTCTGGTTCTTCGGGCACCCCGAGGTCTATGTCATCGCTCTGCCATTCTTCGGTATCGTGACGGAGATATTCCCTGTCTTCAGCCGCAAGCCCGTCTTCGGTTACAAAGAACTGGTCTTCGCAACAATCTCGATCGCAGCGCTGTCTGTGACCGTCTGGGCCCACCACATGTATGTCACCGGCGTTGTAGCCCTGCCGTTCTTCGCCTTCATGACAATGCTCATCGCGATTCCGACAGGGGTGAAGTTCTTCAACTGGGTCGGCACGATGTGGCGAGGGTCGATCACCTTTGAGACACCGATGATCTGGTCCATCGGGTTCCTCGTCACATTCCTCTTCGGCGGTCTCACCGGTGTCATCCTGGCCAGCCCTGCCCTTGATATGCAGGTCTCTGACTCCTACTTCGTCGTGGCTCACTTCCACTACGTGGTCTTCGGTACGGTCGTGTTCGCGATGTTCGCGGGATTCTACTTCTGGTGGCCGAAGTGGACCGGCAGGATGCTCAACGAGAAGCTGGGGCACATTCACTTCTGGATGCTGTTCGTCGGCTTCCACGGCACTTTCCTCGTCCAGCATTGGCTGGGAGTCGACGGCATGCCCCGCCGCTATGCCGACTACCTTCCGCAGGACGGCTTCACCTGGATGAACCAGGTGTCAACAGTCGGAGCAATGGTCCTCGGATTGTCCATGGTTCCCTTCTTCTGGAACGTTTGGATCACCGCTCGCAATGCACCTAAGGTGACAGTGGATGACCCTTGGGGTTACGGCGGATCACTGGAGTGGGCGACTTCCTGCCCACCTCCTCGCCACAACTTCACCTCGCTGCCGCGCATCCGTTCCGAGCGCCCGGCATTCGATGTGAACCACCCGGAGCTACTCGAGTACGCTGGGCACGGGACCGCAGAGCCGCAACTCACAGGAGGTAAAGTCAAGTGAAATCCTCGATCTATGTCTTCGTGATCTGTGGCCTCTTCTTCGCAGCCGTTGGAGTCTTCTATGGGTTCTACACGGACTTCTCCGAGATGGTCGGTTTCCCGGCATTGCTCCTTGTCGGTGCGATGTCCTTGATGATAGGCGTCTACCTGTGGCTGACCGACCGTCGGGTCGGGCGCCAGCCCCAGGATAACGAGCATGCAGAGATCTCCGATGCCGACGCGGAGTACGGTTTCTTCAGCCCATGGAGCTGGTGGCCGATCGTGTGTGCCGGCGCGGCCGCTGTGTCGTTCTACGGAATCGCTATGGGTTGGTGGATCTTCCCCTTCGGTGCGGTGCTCGGCCTCGTCGCTCTCGTCGGACTCTCCTACGAACACGATCGTGGGGATCACGCCCACTGATTCGGTGTAGAGCGAACACTGTTTGAAGATAACGTTGATGGCCCGGACTCTTATGAGTTCGGGCCATCAACGTATTCACCCAAAGAATCGTCAGTTCCCTGCTCAGCCGAACATGCGACCTCATCCGATAACTGGTCGCCAGCTGTTCTCGCTCGCCGTGTCCGGGTGCTCGCCTGTGGGAGGTAGCGGCCCGAGCTCAGGGCCGATGTCATCAGACCCTGTCAGTGGATCGAACACCGCATCAATTGGTTCTTCTAGGGATGCCCGAACATACTGCGACGTCATCATCACAGCTATCGCCATCAGGAGCGCTTGAAAAGCCCCGAGGTGCCTGTGTCACGACAAAGAGATGCAACTTGGTATCGCAAGGACCAGTCTTCGCGCTGGTTGTGGGCTGCTCAGGCCGTTTTCGTCTGTTGGATGATCACTCCGGAGTCCCTGCCCAAATCATGCCGATCAACCTAGCTGGCACATAGACTGCATGTGACGTCCGATTGACCAGACAAGATATCGGAAGAATGGTCCTGTCGGCTATCGAAGTGTGTCAGCGCGTGAACGCGACATGGTAGTCCCGACATAGATGAGTATTCCTCCCACGCGCAGCGGTGGAAGGCTATGTTCTCCGAGACTCTCATAGCCTTGACGGTATCCCCGACTTTTGTCGCCTCGAGCCATCGCACGAGCCCTGTATGGCCACCCAGAGTGATCAAATTGGCGCAGGGGCAGTGGCCAGTGATCAGGGCCGATCAGAGCCCGGCGCTTGGGCACTTCGCAACGTTGCACTCGACCGTCAACATGAGTCTCGCGGCGCGAATGGAGACATTATCTTTGAGGCCGTGATGGGTGCCGATGCTTTGGCTCGAACGGGTGCAAACTCTGAGTTGAGGTTCATATTCAGTTCGATAGCGCTCGTATTGCCTTCGACACCAGCGCGAGCCTCCCACCGTCGCCGTCTCCGTGTTCCCGCCATCGGTCAATGAAGCAGACTCTGCGTCTCGTGGTCATGACTGTTGTAAGACCCCTGGACCGTCTGCTCAGCGGATAGTCGGTGTGGGCACCGGGCTTGTCGCAGGTCGACACTATGCTGGCCGAAAAGACGGCCCGTGATCATCCAAATCGTCTGCTCTGACGTCGTTCGCCACTGATAGTTCCACTGACCTACTCGCCACGGGGGAGTGTCGACTGTCAGTCATCGAAATCTGCACCTGGGTGAAGAATACGTCCCCTGGAACGACGCCAGACAACTGGTCGGTGGCATGTTCGTGGTGCTACCCAGTCGAGTGTTGCTACCCAGTCGCAGCAGAAGGACTACAGCCCAGCTTGATTCTGAGCCTGTGAGGCGAGGGAGGTCGAAACCACGATCACCTCGACACTGCAGCCGAGCTGAGAAACAGGGGTCCCAACGAGCGATGGCCACACGTGCGACTGAGGCCGTCGAGCTGTCCAGCTCGAACAGTTTGCCGTACTCCAAAGCAACATGGCGGAGGGGCCCAACATTGGCTGTTGGGCCCCTCCGTCTGATCACTGGTTCATCAGGATTCTACGATCCGAACTCGCGTTAGCTCAGTAACCAATCTTCTTGTGAGAGTTCGACTCTACAGAATCATGATCGTGATGCGATGCTTCAAGCTCCTGCTTCGTCACCGGTGCGACGCGGTCTTCGAAGAAAAACTTGGACAGCTTCGCACGGAACTTCTCGAGTCCAGTGATCTTGCCTTCGGCATTCGGCTCTGCCGGTGTATACGATGGCGACTCGAATGCTGTCAGCTTCCACAGTTTATGTGGCGGCAGTGCTTCGTGACGCTCAAGGAACTCACCATGGGGGAGCCGGATGATGTTGGCCGTCTCCCGACCATGCAGTGCGATCTCACGATCCTTGCGCTGCAGACCGATGCACATCCGCTTCGTGATGATGTAGCCGATGATCGGCCCAAAGAAGAACAAGAAACGGAAAATGTAGATCATGTCATTGAGCGACATCTGGAAGAACACAGCAACGATATCGCCCGAGGCTGCGGCCCACATGTTGCAGTAGAAGATGATGCCGGCAACACCGATTGCAGTACGAGTGGGATTGTTGCGTGGACGATCGAGGATGTGGTGTTCACGCTTGTCCTTGAGCAGCCAGGACTCGAAGAACGGATAGATGAACATCGCGCCGAAGACGCCGCCCATGACAATCACGGCGCTGTTGATATTCAACGAGATCGGCCAACCGGCAATGTAGAACTCAAGCCAGCCTGGAACGATGCGCAAGAATCCGTCTGCCCAGCCGATATACCAGTCAGGCTGCGTACCGGCCGACACCGGAGACGGGTCGTACGGGCCGTAGTTCCAGATCGGGTTGATCGTGAACAACGCAGAGATCAATGAAACAAGACCGAAGATGAGGAAGAAGAAGCCTCCACCCTTGGCTGCGAATGTCGGCAAGACAGGCTCGCCGACGACGTTCTTCTCAGTGTTGCCAGCGCCTGGGTACTGTGTGTGCTTGTGCACGACGACAAACACCAGGTGGATACCGATCAGAGCGATCAGCAGTGCCGGAACGATCATGATGTGGAGCGAGTAGAGCCTGGCGACGATGTCGGTGCCGGGGAACTCACCGCCGAAGATGAAGTAAGAGAGATACGTTCCCACCAGGGGCAACGATTTCACAATGCCGTCAATGATTCGCAGACCGTTGCCCGAGAGAAGATCATCGGGCAGCGAGTAGCCGGTGAAGCCGGCCGCCATACCCATGATCACCAGGAGCACACCGACGATCCAGTTGAGCTCGCGAGGGCGACGGAACGCGCCGGTGAAGAACACGCGCAGCATGTGAATGCTCAGTGCGGCAACGAACAGCAGGGCACCCCAGTGGTGCATCTGACGAATGAACAGTCCGCCACGGATTTCGAATGAGATCGCCAGGGTCGAGTTGTACGCCTCTGAGATCTCGACGCCGCGCAGCGGAGCCCAAGGACCCTCGTAGTGCATCTCGCCCATCGCAGGGGTGAAGAAGAAGGTCAGGAACGTTCCGGAGAGGATAACGATGACGAAGCTGTAGAGAGCGACTTCACCGAGCATGAACGACCAGTGGGAAGGAAAGATCTTCCGTCCGAACTCGCGGACGAGGACCGAAGCCCCGACGCGGGTTTCGGTGAAGTTCGCGGCCTTCCCGATGGCGGTTGTGGGTTGTGTAGTACTCATGGGTGGTTGATCTCCCAGAACGTAGGTCCGACGGGCTCAGGGAAGTCCGACTGTGCGACCAGGTAGCCGTCGCTGTCGACCGAGATGGGCAGCTGAGGCAATGGGCGTTTAGCCGGGCCGAAGATGACCTTGCAGTGTTCGGTGACGTCGAAGGTCGACTGGTGGCACGGGCAGAGCAGGTGGTGCGTCTGGTGCTCGTACAGCGCGACAGGACAACCGACATGGGTGCAGATCTTCGAGTACGCGACGATTCCGTCGTGCGACCAATCCTTGCGGTCCGGATCCTCTTTCAGTTCCTTGGGATCGATGCGCATGAGAAGAACGGCCGCTTTGGCCTTCTCGTTGAGAGGGTGCTCGGCGTTCTCTTCATCGCCGATGCCCGACGGAAGAACATGGTAGGCCGAACCGATGGTGACGTCATCAGCCTTGATGGGACGTTCGGATTCCACAGACGGAATACCGCCCGGATCCTGGATCAGGCGAACGCCCTTGCCCCAGAGGGTGTTGAACATCGTGTCCCCGGGCAGCGGTCCCAGGTCACGGAAGACGAGGACAGCTGGCAGGGGAGCGATGGCCAAGGCCGCGATCAGTGTGTTGCGCAGAAGGGGGCGGCGGGCGATGCCCGACTCTTCCTTCGCCTGATGCAGGATCTCGAGCGCAACGGCCTGATCCTCTTCACTGCCACCGATGTCGTGACGTTCGTCGATGCCCTCGTGGTCGCTCATGAGGTTCTTGGCCCACAGCACAGCACCGGCGCCGATGGAGAACATCGCCACCGCGGCACCAAGGCCGATGGAGGTGTTGTGGAGACGGATGCTCTGCATCGTCTCACCCGGTGTGAACAGGAAGTAAGCGACAATGAACCAGATGGTTCCGACCATCGACAGGACGAACCAAGCCGCCACCTGGCGCTCGGCTACCTTCGCGGCCTTCGGATCGCGGTCAGCGACTCGCGGCTTATGTTCCGGCAGCCCCGGGTTCGTAAACCCATTCAACTCCTCGAGCTGGCTGCCGCCGCCGAAGTGGTCTTTCGAGGTCATTGAATTCCCCGTCTTTTCTCGTGGTGGTTACTGAACGACATTGACTGACTCACTTTGACCTGGATGACAGCCATACTGTCAGTCCGATAACCGCGCTGAGCCCGAAGAACCAGATGAAGAGTCCTTCTGCCACGGGTCCCAGCGATCCCAGCTTGAAGCCACCGGGTGAAGGGGTCTCCGAGACCTCTTTGACATAGGCGATCACGTCGCGCTTGTCATCAGGAGTCAGGTTCGCGTCGTTGAAGATTGGCATGTTCTGCGGACCGGTCTGCATTGCCTCATAGAGGTGCTTCTCGGAGACGTCCGACAGGTTCGGAGCGTACTTGCCGCGGGTGAGCGCACCGCCGGCGCCGACCACGTTGTGGCACATGGCGCAGTTGGTGCGGAAGAGGCCACCGCCGGCGGCGGGGTCACCCTTGGATGCGTCGAGGTTCTCTTCCTCAGGAACGGCAGGGCCGGGACCCAGCGAAGCAACGTAGGCAGCGAGCTGCGCGGTCTGCTCCTCATCGAACTGAGGTTCCTTGGTACGTGCCTGCGGCCCATTGGCCTGCAGCGGCATACGACCGGTTCCGACCTGGAAATCGACGGCAGCTGCGCCGACGCCGATGAGACCCGGTCCGGCCTTCGAACCCTCGCCGTTGAGACCGTGGCATGTTGCACAGTTCGCTGCGAAGAGCTTTTTGCCTTCCTCGACATCTGAGGCGCTGGCGGTATCCGCTTGGGCGCTCGAGGTCTGCGTGAAGAGTGCGTAGGCTCCGCCAGTCAGCAGCAGTGCCACCAAGAGCAGCACAACCAGTGCCATTGGGTGCCTGCGGCGATCTGCTAAAAGCTTCACGTGATCGTCCTTTGCTTTAAATGTTGTGAGTCCGAATGGCCGAGCATCTCGAGCCGACTATTGAAGGAGGTAGATGACTCCGAAGAGACCAACCCAGACAACGTCGACGAAGTGCCAGTAGTAGGACACGCAAATCGCGAATGTGGCGTCATGGTGACCGAACTTCTTGGCTCCGTATGCTCGTCCGATCACAAGCAGGAAGCAGATGAGTCCGATGGTCACGTGAATACCGTGGAACCCAGTGGTCAGGTAGAAGACAGAGCCATAGCCATCACTGTTGATGGCGATGCCTTCGCTGACCAGGGTGGCGTATTCCATTACCTGGCCGGAGACGAAGACCGCGCCCAGCAGGAAGGTGAGGTAGAACCACTCAACCATTCCCCATTTGGCGACGTTGAACAGGGAGCCCGTCCGGCGAGGCCGGAACTTCTCCGCTGCGAAGACGCCCAGCTGGCAGGTGAATGAAGACGACACCAGGATCAGCGTGTTGCCGAGCGCGTATGGGATGTCGAGAACCTCAGTCTGGGTCTCCCATAATTCCGGCACAACGGATCGAATGGTGAAGTACATGGCGAAGAGCGCGGCAAAGAACATCAGGTCGCTCGCGAGGAACACGATGAAGCCCACCGTGGTCACATTCGGACGATTGACAACCGGATGTGCTGGCGCTGTTTGAGATGCAGTGGCAGTTGACACAACCCCATTATTACTCGTCTCGGGGTGAGTTTTCATCTTTTACCCAGCTTTCGGTGAATATTTTTCTACACGGTGTAGCGAAAACCTTGATTTGATGCCGGAATCTCGTATTCGGATCAGCTGGCCCCCGCGTGTCGAAGACAGGATAGGATGCCGCAGGTAAGTTCCATCTCGTAGTCAGAGGTGGTGGCAGCACCTTAAGGAGAGTTCATTCGGATGACGGAGACACCGCGTACGACAGCCCCGGAAACACAGGATTCCGGGACCCGAACCACACCTGAGGGCGCCACCTACAACTGGCCCGATATGCTCATGAACCTCATGCACCAGCAGGACCTTGATGAGTCCGCTGCAGCGTGGGCAATGGACCAGATCATGTCGGGGCAGACTCCGGATGTGACAATGGCCGCATTTCTGGTGGCCCACCACACTAAGGGTGAGACCGTATCGGAGATCGCAGGCCTGGTCTCGGCCATGATGGACCACGCGGTGCCGCTGCCCGGCCTCGAAGATTCCGTTGACATCGTCGGCACCGGCGGGGATCGCGCGAAGACTGCCAACATCTCCTCGACGGCGGCAATGATCATCTCTGCCTCGGGCCAGCGCGTCGTCAAGCACGGTAACCGTGCGACTTCCTCAGCCTCCGGCTCTGCGGACGTCCTCGAAGCCCTCGGCGTTCGCTTCGACATCACGCCGGAGCAGACGGGGATCATTGCAAAGGAAGTCGGCCTGGCCTTCTGCTTCGCTAATGTCTTCCATCCCTCTATGCAGTTCGTGTCCGCCGTTCGTCGCCAGATCAGCGTGCCGACCGCGTTCAATATTCTCGGCCCGCTGACGAACCCGGCTCGTGCCCGCCACACCGCCATCGGTGTGGCTGACGCGCAGATGGCGCCTCTGGTTGTGGGCACCTTGGCCAAGCGGGGGCACCAGGCCATCGTGTTCCGGTCCCGAGACGGACTGGACGAACTGAGCAACACCGATGTCAACGACGTGTGGGAAGTCCGCCACGGCGAGGTCGAGCACATGACTTTCGATGCTCTGGATCTGGGCTTCGAACGCGTGACGAAGGACGATCTGCGCGGCGGTGGCCCCGATGAGAATGCCGAGATCACCCGTTCGGTGCTCAACGGAGAGAAGTCAGCGGTACGCGACATTGTGCTGATCAACACTGCAGCGGCACTGGTCGCGGCCGATGAATCATCGGTGGGGAGTTTAACGGAGCGAATGGCGGCAAAGCTCGTCATTGCTGAAAAGACCGTTGACGCCGGCCTCGGCGCACAGAAACTCGATCAGTTGATCGAGGTCTCACACAGGGTCGCTGAGACGAACCGCCCCTGACTCCTGCGCATGGTAGTTGGCACCAGCGCGGGGGAACGACCACGTCCCCCGCGCTGATGTCAGCACCGCAGAGCGCAACCATTGGGACAGCAACCGCGTCTCCTCGGGCAGAGAATCGGTGACGGCTGGAAGCCTTCCCGGCGCCGGCACCCATTCGGCGGTCGCGGCAATCGCGGCGAAAGACTCGCCAACCACCTGCGAACCACGGACGTGTGAGGCTGCAGCCAACTTCCCGTGACGAATCACTGCGAGATCGATCCCGCCTTCAGGCCCCGGGGCGTGAGCAAGGATCTCGGGGACAACCCGCAGCGCCTGAACCAGTTCGGCCCGTGCCGCACACGATAACGCCGACCTCATAGCGTCGCGCACCTCCGCGGCGGTTTCGTACCTCGCTTCGTCAGCCAGCCTCGACATTCGCTGTGTGCACAGACTGCGCAGCGAAGTGAAGTCTCCGGCCATGACCTCGAACAGTTCAGCGATGTCATCCAGGTAGGCCTGCCTGTCCAGCACCCCGGCGCAGGGACCTCCGCACTGACCGACTTGGGAACTCACACATGGGCGGTGGGAGGCGAGGTTGGAGGCAGTGATCTTCGCTGTGCACCGTTTGACCGGATAGAGGGTATCGAGCAGCTCTTTCACCGCCTGTGCTGTCTTGCGTGATCGGAACGGACCTAGGGGAGTTGCAGGTGACTTCTCCAATGCCGTGTTCGACCGGACCACTGAGAGACGTGGATACTCCTCATTGCTGAGAACGATCCAGGAATTGCGTTCGGGATTCTTCGAACGTCGGTTGTACGGCGGGGCGAGCTCGCCGATCAGGCGGATCTCTCTGACTTCGGCCTCAAGGGCATGCGCGCATGGCAGGCTGCTGACTTCCTGGGCAGCTGTGATCATCTCCGCCATCCGGCCCCGATTCTCCGAGGCATTGAAATAGCCTCGGACCCGCCGAGCCATGTTGCCTGACTTCCCGATATAGAGGACGCGGCGAGTTCCATCGAGGAACATGTAGACACCCGGCTCTGCCGGTACTCCCTTAGCCAGGTGCGACTTGGCCTGGCGCTTGGCCCAGCCTGCCTGGCGCACCGTGGCCAGCTCTTCCAGCGTTGTGATGCCGTAGCCTCCGAATCGTTCGAGGACCCGGTGCAGCACTTCTCCTGTGGCCTTGGCATCGGACAGCGCCCGGTGGTCGGGGGAGACCTCGGTGCCGAAATGAGCGGCGAGCGTCGACAGTTTGTGATTGCGCACCTCGTCTCGACTGACCACTCGCCGAGACAGGGTGACTGTGTCGAGGACTGTCGGCTGCGGCCAGTGGTAGTCGAGTTTTTCACAGGCTGAGCGGAGGAACCCGATATCGAAGGGAGCATTGTGCGCGACCAGGACTGCGCCGACGCAGAATTCCAGAAAGCTGGGAAGGACCGACCGGATGGATGGTGCATCGTCGACCATGGCGTGTGTGATGCCGGTCAGCCGTGCCACAAAAGGACTGATGACCGATTCCTCGGGCTTGACCAGAGACTGAAATTCGCCGAGGACCTCGCCGCCACGCGTCTTGACGGCGCCGATCTCCGTGATCTCCGACTTTCCAGCGGTTGTGCCGGTCGTCTCTAAGTCCACGATGACGAATGTGACCTCGTGCAGCGGTGTGCCAAGAGAGTCGAAGGACAGCTGTGAGGATTCGGTTGCTGTCGGAGTGCGGTCGAATGGGGCAGACATGCACCCCAGTATTTCACTCGCCCCTGACATAGGAGGAGACTCGAGATCAGAGCCTGTGTTCAAACAGAAGCACCATTGTCTCCGTCGGACGTGCGGCTTGTCGGGAGATGGAAGAAGAGTCCGACTGCCCCTCCGAGGCCGACGGCGATACCGACCAGCAGGAACCAGCCAGGCAGAGGTCGGAAGAAGATCACGCCGAGGAGCAACAGGAGCACGGCACCGAATGTGGCGACGACAGAGAGCATCAGTGTCGGCGAAGCCGTGCGCCAACCGATCGGTGCGGCTGGGCCGGGTTCCCACCCTTCTTCCTCTTCGAGGCGCTCCCTGACCTCGTCGACAGGCATATCGCCCATCATTGCGCTAGGTTCGGCAATCTGGTTGACGAGATCTTCCCAGTGACTGTCACTGATGCGTGAGGAATCGCCGAGCCGCTCCGATTCGGGAACCTCGTTGCGCCAGTCCTCGTTCTTCTCGTCGTCCATGTTCTCTATCAGCAATCTCCTTGACGTCTCTATTCCCTGTCGCCCGGGGTTCCTGCGGTTGCGCCACCGGCGGATGTCGCCTTCTCAAGGATCACCTCGGCGATGGTGTCCGCGTCATTGTCCAAGGTGGCTACGTGACGCGATCGACGCAGGGACCGAATGGCAGGAGCTGTGGGCAGACGCGATCGCAGGGTCCTGAGAGTGCGCGGACCGACGACACCGTCGCTGCCGGAGATTAAGAGGGTCACCGGGCAGTCGATCCGCCACAGGTGTTCGCGAAGCTTCGACTGTGCCGAGGCGAATGACGCGATAGCAGCGACAGGAGTCCGGTCGTAGGCGTACTCGCAGCGGTCCGGGTGGGCGATGTCTCCGCCGATCGCCGGCACCGAGGCGACGACGTGTTTGAGGACCGGAAGAAGTGGAGTCAGCGGGGAATCGATGTACAGGGCCGGGTTGATGAGGACGAGTTCATCGGGAGGCGAATCGTCGGCTCCCAGGGCCAAGGCCAAGGCCCCGCCCATCGACAGTCCTGCCACCACTACCCGTGAGTGAGTCTGCGACAGCGCCGACATTTCTGCCCTCGCCGCGTCGAGCCAATCAGACCACTTCGTGGCGTTGAGATCCTGCCAGCGTGTGCCGTGTCCGGGGAGCAGCGGCACGCTGACGCTGATCCCGTGATCGCTGAGGGACCGGGCAATGGGAAACCACGCGGCCGGTGAACCGGTGATCCCATGGAGAAACAGCACAGCAGACTCCGAGTCCGGAGCGATCTGCCGGTAAGGTGCAGTCGGCACCGATTGTGGTGAGTAGTCGATCTCCATAGCATCAGCATGGCATGAATGTGCGGTGATGGTGTCGATATATGATGTCCGAGAACGACAAAGAGTCGTGACAGGGAAGGGTGCTCGTGTTCTACTGGTTTCTCAAGCGAGTCGTGGCCGGACCCATTCTGCGGATCCTCTTCCGCCCCTGGGTTCGCGGGCTGGACAACCTCCCGTCCGATGGGCCTGCGATCATCGCGGGGAATCACAACCACTTCATGGATTCGATCTTCGTTCCCCTGCTCGTACCCAGGCCCGTCGTCTACCTGGCGAAGAAGGACTATTTCACCGGTCGCGGCCTCAAAGGCGCCGTCACACGTTGGTTCTTCAAACTCAACAATCAGCTGCCGATGGACAGGGCCGGGGGATCCGGCTCGCAGGCGTCGCTTGAGTCTGGACTCAAAGTGCTCGGCGAGGGCAACTCTCTGGGCATCTACCCGGAGGGAACTCGGTCACCGGACGGCAAGCTCTACCGTGGCCGCACCGGCGTTGCCAGACTGGTCCTCGAATCCGGTGCACCGGTGATTCCCGTCGCCATCATCGGCACCGACAAGATTCAGCCTGCAGGCCGCCTGATCCCGAAGTTCCGGCGCGTCGGAATCGTCTTCGGGTCCTCGATGGACTTCTCCAAGTACGAGGGACTTCCGGCCGACCGCTTCCTCCTGCGCTCCGTCACCGACGAGATCATGTACGAGATCATGCGGCTGTCCGGGCAGGAATACGTCGACAAGTACGCCTCGACCGTCAAGACCAAACTCCTCACCAGCTCCAAACCGAAGAAGACTGAGGAACCCAAACCCGAGGACGAGCAGTCCCCGGGACCAGTTGGCTCCGAGGATCACAAGATCCCTCCCGAAGCAGAGTGACTGGCTCCTCTTAGTGGGCCTCGGGCTGCTCAATCGGCACTGATTCGGGTGTTCGAATACTGCGATAACGGCGACACGCAGAAATTGTTACCTTGAGGTGTTTGTCCTGGAAGGCCGGGAAGAATAGCTTGGAGATGTTGAATCCCACTGTAGGTTCGCTGAGAAGAGAGCTAGAATGGAAATGTTCTCTGCCCTTCAAAGCGACCTCGCTTCCCCCAGGGACTATAAGGAGGAGTCGGTGTGAACCGCTCAAGTCATGAAAGCGTCGAGCCGACGCCAATACCGCCAGCCGCTCAGGGTCTGTTGTTCGACGACGATCTGCCTGTCCTCGATGAAGAGGCCGGCTACCGTGGTCCGACCGTGTGCAAGGTCGTCGGCATCAGCTACCGCCGACTCGACTACTGGGCACGCACCGACCTGGTGACTCCCTCGATTCGCAATGCAACCGGATCGGGCAGCCAGCGGCTCTACAGCTTCCGTGACATCCTTGTCCTCAAGATCGTCAAGCGACTCCTCGACACCGGCGTCGGGTTGCAGTCGATCCGCACAGCCGTCGACCACCTGCGGTCACGTGGAGTTCGAGATCTCTCACAGATCACTCTGATGTCAGATGGAGCCAGCGTCTTCGAATGCACTTCACCCGATGAGGTCGTTGACCTCCTGCAGGGCGGACAGGGCGTCTTCGGCATCGCCGTCGGTCGTGTCTGGAACGAAGTCGAAGGCAGTCTCTCCGAACTACCGAGCGAACGGCTTCCCGAAGATGACACAGCCATCGTCGAGATGGACGAACTCGCCCAACGACGAGCTCAGAAACTCGGCTGAACAGGCTGATCGCCCGGATACCGGGCAGTCCCAGATAGGGACACCATGGGGGATCGATGAGTGTGGCCCGTCCTAAAGGACGGGCCACACTCATATTCAATGCCAGGGTCAACAACAGCGGTTCGCCTCGGCATCGTTCAGGCGCTGCGTTGAGGACTCGTCGGCACGCAATTCTTCCGCGGAAATGTCATCGGGTGCAACTGAACTCAGTCAGCTGCACCCGATGGAAAGATCTCGGTCCTAGTGAACCTACTGCTTCGGAGCTTTGCGCGGGCGAATGTTCTCCGAGCGCAGGGCGCGCTCCAGCAGTGCGTCGAACGAGGTCGCCACCTCTTCTGCCGGTTTTCCGGGCCAGGAATGAATCGGGCGAGCCGATCCCTGCGCCTGCTGCATCACTGCGCGCTCGGCCAGCGGGGGATTGAGGACCAATGGCCCGAACATCTCCCGCATCTCTGAGATCCGATAGTCATGCTCGTTGGACCCGGCACGCACCCTGTTGACCACAAGACCCAGTGGCTGGATATCCGAGGTGCCACGCTGGCGCAGTTCATCCGCGGCTCGCAGGGCGCGATCGGCTGCAGCGACCGAAAACAGACTGGGCTCAGTCACCACAGCCACACGATTGCTGGCCGTCCACGCGGTGCGTGTGAGTCCGTTGAGGCTCGGCGGACAGTCGATGAGCACGAGTCGATAGCCCTTGGCCACCCGACTCAACGCGTCTTCAAGCCGCCGGAGGTACCGCTCAGACAGCGAGGGCCGATCGAACTCCGCGGCCCTGGGGGAGCCGGAGATCACATCGAGGTGTCCGAGCTTATCGCCCACCCACCCGGAGGGGATGATCGCCTCGGACAGGATTTTCTGGGACTTAGGAGCAGCGAGCACATCGGCGATGTCGACGCGTGTCGACGTCGGAACATCAAGGCCGGTCGAGGAGTCCGCTTGCGGATCCATGTCGACGACCAAGGTCGGAATTCCCCGGTTGTATGCGGCCGAGGCAAGACCGAGTGTCACGGACGTCTTACCGACTCCGCCTTTGAGGCTGCTGATACTTAGGACAAGCACTCTCCTACGTTAACGTATCCGGCCCGGCTGAGCTGTCACGACCACGCCGGGCGTGGCAGTCGGGTGAAAATGGGACCCCCTGTATTCGAGTGGCATAGGTCACTGAGTAGAGTGGTTCCTCGACAGCCCGTCGACTATCGCCTGAAGGCGATCGATACAGAAGTGAGAGACACAGATGTTCTCTAAAGTTCTTGTGGCAAATCGTGGAGAGATTGCCGTTCGCGCGTTCCGAGCAGCGTACGAACTCGGCGCCTCCACTGTCGCTGTTTTCCCCTATGAGGATCGGAACTCCGAACACCGCATGAAGGCCGACGAGGCCTACATGATCGGCCAAGAAGGCCACCCTGTCCGTGCCTACCTCAGTGTTGAAGAGATGCTGCGCGTCGCAAAGGAATCCGGAGCCGACGCCATCTACCCCGGCTACGGCTTCCTGTCGGAGAATCCCGACCTGGCACGAGCCTGCCATGAGGCAGGAATCACCTTCATCGGCCCCAAGGCCGACGTACTCGAACTCGCTGGCAACAAGGTGCAGGCCCTGACGGCCGCACGCAATGCCGGGATTCCCGTACTCGATTCGACCCGCCCCTCTGCCGACATCGCCCAGCTGCTGGCCGACGCGGAGTCCATGGAGTACCCACTCTTCGTCAAGGCTGTGGCCGGAGGCGGCGGACGCGGAATGCGCCGTGTCGGCGAATCCGGACAGCTGGAAGACGCACTCAAAGCCGCAATGCGCGAAGCAGAAGGTGCTTTCGGTGATCCGACGGTCTTCATCGAGCAGGCCGTGCAGCGTCCGCGTCACATCGAGGTCCAGGTCCTTGCCGACAATGACTCGAATGCGATTCATCTCTTCGAACGAGACTGCTCGGTCCAGCGTCGTCACCAGAAGGTCGTCGAGCTTGCTCCGGCTCCGAACCTGGACCCGGCCATCGCTGACGCACTTCACGCCGATGCCCTCAAGTTCGCCAAAGCGCTGGGATACCAGAACGCAGGAACCGTTGAGTTCCTCCTCGAGACCGATGGGCCCCGCAAGGGTCAGCACGTCTTCATCGAGATGAACCCGCGTATCCAGGTAGAGCACACGGTCACCGAGGAGATCACAGACGTCGATCTGGTCGCCTCTCAGATGCGCGTCGCTTCAGGGGAGACCCTGGCCGAGATCGGCCTGAATCAGGAAGACATGCGGATCAAAGGCTCCGCCCTCCAGTGCCGCATCACCACCGAGGATCCGGCAAATGCCTTCCGCCCTGACACCGGAACCATCACCGCCTACCGTTCTGCCGGCGGCGCGGGCGTCCGACTCGACGGCGGCACCGTCCACGCAGGTGCCGCGGTCAGCGCCCACTTCGACTCGATGCTGGTCAAGCTCACCTGCCGTGGGCGCGACTTCGAACAGGCGATCTCACGTGCACGCCGAGCCCTGGCGGAATTCCGGATCCGCGGCGTTTCATCGAACATCGGCTTCCTGCGGGCCGTGCTCGAAGACGAATCGTTCATCGCTGGCGACCTGGCGACATCATTCATCGAAGAGCGCCCCCATCTGCTCGACGCCCGAGTCAGCGCGGATCGCGGTTCGAAGATCCTCGACTACCTGGCCGACGTCACCGTCAACCGACCCAACGGCGAGCCCAGCGTGCGCATTCGCCCGGGTGAGAAGCTGCCCGACATCGACCTCGGCGCCGATCCGACGCCGGGCAGTCGTGATCGACTCCTCGAACTCGGTCCCACCGGCTTCGCCCAGTCGCTGCGCAACCAGACACCGCTGGCCGTCACCGACACCACGTTCCGCGATGCTCACCAGTCGCTGCTCGCCACCCGGGTGCGCTCCCGTGACCTGCTGGCAGTCGCCGGGCACGTCTCCCGAATGACACCGGAGCTGCTGAGCATCGAAGCCTGGGGCGGTGCTACCTACGATGTGGCTCTGCGTTTCCTCGGCGAAGATCCCTGGGAAAGGCTGACCGCTCTGCGCTCAGCAGTGCCCAACATCAACCTGCAGATGCTGCTGCGCGGTCGCAACACCGTCGGCTACACCCCGTACCCGACGCAGGTCACCGATGCCTTCGTCGATGAGGCGGCTCGCACCGGCATCGACATCTTCCGCATCTTCGACGCCCTCAACGACGTTGAGCAGATGCGCCCGGCCATCGAAGCGGTTCGCGCCACGAACACCACAGTCGCCGAGGTTGCTCTGTGCTACACATCAGACATCCTCGATCCGCGTGAAGAGCTCTACACGCTTGATTACTACCTCAAGTTGGCCGAGCAGATCGTCGCTGCCGGAGCACATGTGCTCGCGATCAAGGACATGGCCGGACTCCTCCGCCCAGCCGCCGCGACGCAGCTTGTCACCGCATTGCGGGAGAACTTCGATCTCCCGGTCCACGTCCACACCCACGACACCGCGGGTGGACAGCTGGCCACTCTCTTCGCTGCAGCCGCGGCCGGGGCGGACGCTGTGGACGCCGCTTCGGCGGCCATGGCCGGGACTACCAGTCAGCCGAGCCTGTCCGCACTGGTGGCAGCGTTCGAGAACACCGAACGCGACACTCAGATCAGCCTCAACGCTGTCAGCGATCTCGAACCCTACTGGGAATCGGTCCGCAAGGTCTATGCCCCCTTCGAGTCCGGTCTGCCCGGACCGACGGGCCGTGTCTACCGGCACGAGATCCCGGGCGGGCAGCTGTCCAACCTGCGCCAGCAGGCTGTGGCACTGGGACTGGGGGAGCGGTTCGAGGAGATCGAGCGCATGTATGCGGCAGCCGATGCCATTCTCGGCCACCTCGTCAAGGTCACTCCATCATCGAAGGTCGTCGGTGACCTTGCGCTCCACCTCGTTGGTGCCGGTGTCGATCCCAAGGAATTCGCCGAGAACCCGGACAAATTCGACATCCCGGATTCGGTCATCGGATTCCTCAGCGGCGACCTCGGCGATCCTCCAGGCGGATGGCCCGAGCCGTTCCGCACGAAGGCTCTGGCAGGCCGCAGGCACAATGCTGTCTCCGAAGACCTCGCACCTGAAGATGCGGCAGCGTTGGAGACACCGGGCACCGCACGGCAGGCCAAGCTCAATTCGCTTCTGTTCCCTGGCCCGACCAAGGAATTCGAGCAGATGCGGGCCAACTACGGTGATCTGTCCGTTGTCGAGACCTCTGAATACCTCTACGGTCTCACTGCAGGAGAGGAACACGCCGTCGAACTGTCGAAGGGCAAGGACCTCCTCATCGGAGTCCAAGCCATCAGCGGCACCGACGAACGCGGCATGCGCTCGGTGATGTTCACCCTCAACGGCCAGCTGCGTCCGCTGCAGGTTCGCGATCGCGCCGTCGAAAGCGACGTCAAGGCCGCGGAGAAGGCCGATCCGACGAATTCTGGTCACGTGGCCAGCCCGTTCGCCGGTGTGGTCACCCTGCAGGTTGCCGAAGGCGACACGGTCGAGGCCGGCGCCACGGTTGCCACGATCGAGGCAATGAAGATGGAAGCCTCCATCACCACTCAGAAGGCCGGCACCGTTTCGCGTATCGCCATCGGCAACGTCCAGCAGCTCGAAGGCGGCGACCTCGTCGTGGTCATCGATGGCTGAACGCGACATCCGCCTGTGGGGTGATCCGGTGCTGCGCAGTCCGTGCGCGCCGGTCACTGTCTTCGATGAGGGGCTGAGAGCATTAGCCCACGACCTCGTGGACACGTCCCTGCCGGAGGGCCGGGCAGCCGTGGCGGCGCCGCAGATCGGCGTCGGTGTGCGGGCATTCGGATACGATCTCGACGGCCGAACGGGGTATGTCATCAACCCCGAGGTCGTCGAGGTCGGCGGGGAGCTGCGCGATATCGAAGAGGGCTGCCTGTCTGTCCCCGGGCTGTTCTTCCCCACACCGCGCTACGAGTTCGCTCGTGTGCGCGGTGTGGATGCGGAGAACTCACCCGTGGAGATCTCCGGCACCGAGGTCTTCGCCCAGATGCTCCAGCACGAGGTCGCTCATCTCGATGGTCAGGTCTACGTTCAGACACTTCCCAAGGAGCGTCGCCGAGAGGCGATGAAGGCCATCCGCGGCTCTGACTGGTTCCTCGCCAGGCAGCCGTAACCAACAACGACGAATCACCACTGCAACAAAAAGGAGCACCAGATGAGCATTCAACGCACTGCAGTCATCGGAAGCGGACTCATGGGAGCAGGCATCGCCGAGGTGCTGGCAAAGTCAGGTCTCGACGTCATCGTCCGAGAGATCAACGACGAAGCGTCAGCAGCTGGTCGTGCTCGCATTGAGAAGTCCCTGGCCCGTGCGGTCGAGAAGGGAAAGCTCGATGCTCAGGCCCGTGACGAGGCGATGGGCAGGCTGCGCTTCACCACCGACATCGGCGAACTCGCCGATCGTCAGCTGGTCATCGAGGCCGCAAGCGAGAACGAGGACATCAAGAAGTCGATCTTCGCCGAGCTCGACAAGGTCGTGACCGATCCCGATGCGATCCTCGCCTCCAACACCTCGTCGATGCCGATCATCAGATTCGCACAATCGACGTCACGTCCGGAGCGGGTGCTCGGGGTTCACTTCTTCAACCCGGCACCGGTCCAGCCCCTGGTTGAGATCGTCTCCTCCGTGCTCACCGCCGATTCGGTGCGTGATTCGGTCACGGAGTTCGTCGCCGAGGTGCTGGGCAAGAACCCGATCCAAGCGCAGGACCGTCCCGGGTTCATCGTCAATGCACTGCTCATCCCGTATCTGTGCAGCGCCATCCGCATGCTCGAAGCGGGTTACGCCACCAAGGAAGACATCGACGCCGGAATGGTGGGCGGCTGCGCGCACCCGATGGGGCCGATCAAGCTTGCCGACATGGTCGGGCTCGACACCTGCCTGTACGCGGCTGAGAGCATCTACACGGAGACCGGCGATCCTGCGTCGAAGCCTCCAGTGCTGCTCTCGCGCATGGTCGATGCGGGTCTGCTCGGAGTCAAGTCCGGCCGCGGCTTCTACGAATACTGAGGCCAGAGGCACCAGCGCAGACAAAGAACTCCTGGTCGGTGATTGCACCGACCAGGAGTTCTTGTATTCAGGCCGCGCAGCGCGAAGCGCCGACTTCAGCCGGCGAGGAGCTTCTCATAGCTGGCGAGCTTCACACAGGCCACGAGTCCCTGCGCAGCCAGTTCCACGTCTTCGACCGTCGGCATGGTCGGAGCGATGCGGATGACGTTGTTGTGCGGATCCAAACCATAGGGATGGGTGGCACCAGCCGGTGTCAGCTTCACCCCCGCCTCGGCGGCCAGCTTCACGATCCGGTCCGCAGTGCCCTCCAATGTGGTCAACGTGATGAAGTACCCGCCGTCCGGGTGGGTCCACTGAGCCAGGTCGGTACCGCCCAATTCCCGTTCCAAGGTGTCGAGCACCGCGTCGAACTTCGGTGCGATGATCTGCGCGTGCTGGCGCATGTGCTCCTCGACTCCCTCCGGGGTGGCGAAGAAGCGCAGATGACGCAGTTGGTTGACCTTGTCAGGTCCGATGGAGATCTTCGAGAGATTCGAGCGGATCCAATCAGTGGTCTCCGGGCCCCCACCGAAGAAGGAGACACCGGCACCGGCATGGGTGATCTTCGAGGTCGAAGCGAAGATCCACGGGCGTTCCGGATGTCCGGCCTTGGCACAGATGTCGAGGATGTCGAGAACCTCGGGATGCTCGTCCCGGAGGTGATGGAGTCCGTACGCGTTGTCCCACAGCAGAGTGAAGTCGGGTGCCGCTGCCGGCATCGCCGCGAGCTCTTTGGCTCGTTCTTCGGTGATGGTGATGCCTGTCGGGTTCGAGTACATCGGCACCAACCACATTCCCTTGACCGACTCATCCTCTGCCAGACGCTGAGCCTCGGCGACGACCGGACCCTGTGAGTCCATGGGAATGCTGAGGAGCTCGAAGCCCAGCGACTCGGCCAACGTGAAGTGGCGGTCGTAGCCGGGGACCGGGCAGATGAGCTTGTGAGGTCCCTGGCCCCAGGGTCGTGAGTCACCGACGGTGCCGTGCATGATCGCAAAGGTCAGAGCCTGGGCCATGAGGGTCAGTGAGGCGTTTCCACCAGCAAGAAGTTGGTTCGCAGGAACCTTGAGCAGCGGGGAGAAGAGCTCACGCAGCTCGACGATTCCGTCCAGCCCGCCATAGTTGCGGGTATCGACCCCGCCGGGAGTCATCACGTCATCGGGTGTCACCGCTGTCAGAAGATCTGCCGCCAGGTCGAGTTGCGCACTTGCCGGCTTGCCTCGGGTGATATCGAGCTTCAACCCGCGGGAAGCGAATTCCTCATAGGCGCCAGAAGCGCTCTCCAGCTCTGCCTGCAGCTCGGGCGTGGGGGACATCGATGCTCCTTGTCACTGTTGTTTGACCGGTACGTCTATCCTAGTCACTTCCCGACCCGGGCGCGGGAGCCGCCCTTCCACGAGAACAGGCCGCCGAGAGCTGCACAGCCTCGGGTGCAGGGCAGAAGGGACAGAAATACCGCAGGTGAGTCGAATTTCGGAGACGGGATAGAGTTGTCCTCGATCATTGAACTTCACGAATCGGGGTGGGCGAACTGTGAGACCACGCGCGCAATCGGCCCACGGGCGCAGCTTCGGTCGACTGGCCGGCGTCTATGACGAAGTGCGCCCACGCTATCCCGATGCCGCCATCGACATTGCGACCACTGAGTGGAACGGACTCGACGTCTGCGATCTGGGTGCGGGAACGGGCATCCTCAGTCGTGCTCTGCTCGATCGGGGAGCCAACCTCATCGCCGTCGATCCCGACGAAGAGGCGTTGGAGAGCAATCCTGCGCAGAGCATCAGCGGCAGCGCCGAGGACACCCTGCTGCCAGACGACTGCGTCGATGTCGTGACCGTGGCACAGGCCTGGCACTGGTTCGACGAAACGACTGCGGCGCTTGAGATCTCACGCATCCTGCGACCGGGCGGACGGTTGCTCATCCTCATCAACCAACTCGACGTCCGCGTCGACTGGGTGCTGCGCCTGAGCCGGATCATGCATGCCGGGGACGTATATCGCCCCGCGTTCCGACCGAGCCCGGCCGGGTTCGAACTCGTCGCTCATGAGCTGGTCGAATTCTCCACTCCACTCACTGTGGACGGAATCGTCGACCTGGCTCGCACCCGTTCCTATTGGCTGCGCTCGAACCAGGGGACCAGAGCCAGAGTCGAGGCCAACCTGCGCGAGTACTTCACCCTTGAGCACCCCGTCGACGGAACGCTGGAACTGCCCTATATGTGCCTGGCGTATGTGCTCAAGTCGGTTGCCTGATTGGTTGCCTGTCCAGTTCTTCTCGTTGTTGTTCGGTCAGGGTACTGCGTGAATGCATAGAACTGCTCCCCAGTAGTTGGTGTCTGATTTCTCAGTCCAACTTCTGGGGAGCAGTTCAACCAGTGGGTGCAGCCCGCTTCTCACGGTTGAATGCGTCGTGTGAGTTGAGTCCCTCACAACGGAGCAGTCAGTCGATCAGGCTCCTGCCGGATCCTCATCACGGACCGGAGAGGTTTCGACAACCTCGGTGGCTCTGGTCGGGTTGGAGTGCGAGACATTGATCTTGCGGGGCCGAGCTTCCTCCGCCACCGGGATGGTCAATGTCAGCACACCGTCCTGGTAGTCAGCCTGGATCCGGTCGAGTGCGACTCGATTGCCCAGGGTGAGCTGGCGTGCGTAGGTGCCAGTCGTCCGTTCCCGGGTCAGCCATTTCACATCCTTGTCCGCCACCTCGGACTGCCGCTGAGCGCGAACGGTCAGCGTACGATCCTCAACGTCGACGTCGATGCTCGAGGGGTCAACACCCGGCATATCGATACGTGCGACGAAGACCTCTCCATCACGGTAGAGATCCATGGGAAGCGAAGTGGAGTTCGGGGTGCGAGTCACTTCCGAGAAGAATCGATCGAGGTCACGGATGGGGTCAAAACGTGTAGCCATGAGCTTCCTTTCGTTAGGTCGTTACATTGAGTCAAACACACTCAACTTTGAAATGATTCCCATCTCATGAAATTCTCAGTCTCGTGAGTCTCACTCCGGTCCTCCTCGCCCTCGTTCCCGTCGCTGTTCTGATCTTCTTCGGCAGTGTGCTCAAAAGACTCCCAGGTTTCACCAATCCCGATTTCTGGTCAGGGGCCGAGAAACTCGCCTACTACTGCCTGCTGCCGGTGCTGCTGTTTACCTCGGTCGCCGACGTCAGCGTCACACACGTTCCCCTCGGACGACTGACCGTGGGCCTCATCGCCCCGACTCTGCTCGTATCGATCCTCATCATCGTGCTGCGTCGGTACGTGGCTCGCGATCTTCCCTCATTCACCTCGGTGCTGCAGGGTGGAATCCGCTTCAACACCTATATCGGACTCTCGATTTCGGCCAGCATGTTCGGACCCGAAGGGAGTGCCCTGGCCGCCATCGTGGCGGCCGTCCTCGTGCCCACGGTCAACATCATCTCCAGCCTGGGGTTCGAGTTTCTGCGCACCGGACCCAGCTCCGTGCTCGGAATCGTCCGCGTCATCGTGACGAACCCACTGGTGATCGGGTGTGCTGCAGGGGGAGCGTTCAACCTCACCGGAGCTCGCGTGCCCGATGTGCTCGACTCCGTGCTGTCACCATTGGCGTCCGCGGCCCTGCCGATCGGACTTCTATGTGTCGGCGCCGGTCTGCGAAGATTCCCGTTTCGCGCCCAAGTCGTGGGACTGGTCAATTCCACCGTGGCAAAGCTCATCGTCCTGCCTGCGGTGACTCTGCTCACTCTCCTCCTGCTCGACGTCCCCACCACGCCGGCGTTGGTGGCCATGATCTTCCAATCGATCGCCACGGCCAGCTCCGGCTATGTCATGGCGAGGCAGCTCGGCGGCAATTCGGAACTCATGGCCGCCCTCATCGCGGCCCAGACCGTGCTCATGCTCATCACTCTGCCCGTCGTCCTGCTCATTTCACAGGCAGTGCTCGGCACCTGAGCGATTCGTCTGCCCTGGCATCCGGCACTGCCGTCGACTGCGCGTACTGGAGACTCGGACACTGAAACAGCGAATGGCCGAACCCTGTGCGGGTCCGGCCATTCGCTGCTGAGCCGACGGTGACTGCAGGTCACGCGTGGCAGATCATGATCTGTCGATCACTCGTTGTCAGCCTTGATGTCAGGGTGACGTGATCCGAGCTCGGAATCGATCCGGAGCAGACCGGAACCGCTGTCGGCGACGTGCTCAAGGCGACCGATGATCTCAGAGATGGTCGATTCCTCTTCGACCTGCTCGTCGATGAACCAGTGCAGCAGCGGCAGGACGTCGAGATCGGTCTCCGACTGAGCAGTGCGGTAGAGGTTGCGAATCGATTCGGAGACCTTCTCCTCGTGGGCCAAGGCGGCCTTGAAGTAGTCGATGGGCTGTGAGCCCGAGACCTTCGGGGCAGCGATGTCACCGATCTGCGGAGCGAAGCCACGATCCTGGCAGTGCTGAATGAATTTCGCGGCATGAACCTGCTCCTCCTCGGACTGCGCACGCATCCAGCGAGTCATTCCGGGAAGGTCGAGATCATCAAGCTGAATGGACAGCTGCAGGTAGACCATCGACGCTTCGAGCTCGAGAGTGACCTGCTCGCCGAGGACCTTCTGCATTGCGGGGCTCAACTGCATATGTTTCTCCTTCGCGATACGAGACGGATTCGTTCCGTCCTCATGTTCCATATCCTGACACCTTTTCTAGAACGGTTCCAGTGTGGGAAGGCTCGGCAAACAATGCTGAGGCATGGCATACCTGACCCAGCGGATTCGCTGCATCTGCCGATGTCGTGGCCATGGACACCGCGCCGGACCCGGTGCCAAGCTGGGTCCATGCAGGATCGAATCGACGAACTCACACAATGGCAATCGACCGACGACGCACTCCACGCACGATTCCTCACGGGATCCTTCGTCAGTGGAGTCACGTTCATCAACGCCATCGCCGAGGCAGCAGAAGCCGCAGGCCACCACCCGGACGTGGACCTGCGGTTCCCACACGTGGATATCTCACTGACCACCCATGACGCCGGGTCGATCACCGACAAAGACATCGACTTGGCCACTGAGATCTCCCAGATCGCGAAGGATCAGGGCATCGACGCAGCCAACTGAGGATGGCGACGATGGACCTGGGTCGCCGCCTCAAAGGCATGCGCCATCCGCAGCAGGTCCACGTCGGCACCTGGTTTGGCTACGAGCTGGACTCCCACCGGCAGTCCCGACTCCGAGAAACCGGCAGGCACGGAGATCGCCGGGCACCCTGTGGCCGAAATCAGACACAGGGCGCGCATCCAGTCGAGATAGTTCTCGAGTCCGACACCGTTGATCTCTGTGGGGTATTCGATGGTGGCGTCGAAAGGGAGCACTTGGCAGGTGGTGAGCACCAACAGATCGTGGTCGCCGAAGAAGTGCTCAACTTCGCCATGCAGACGTGCACGGTCACGATCGGCAGAGACCACGTCGTTGCCGGTCAGCTTCAGTCCCATCTCGATGTTCCAGATCACAGAATCCTTGATCTGGTCCGGATGCTGTTCCAGCAGCGGGCCCCAGGAATAGACGAAATCGAGGGCACGCCGAACATTGAAGACCTCATCGGCATCGCCGAGGTTGGGGATCGTGTCGACGACACGTGCCCCCAGGTCGGAGAAGACGGTTGCCGTACCCGCCACGATGTCGCGGACCTCCCTTTCGACGGGGAGCAGCCCGTTGAGGTCTGGACTGAATCCGATCTTGACACCATGTAGGTCAGGTTCGCTCTGATTTCCCAGCTCGAACTCGGGCAGATCGAAGACGCTGCCGGGCTCGCCGATCGAACGAGGCCCGCCTAGCTCCGGCCCGGCCGTCGCACTCATCGTCAACGCCACGTCCGAGACCGTCCGGGCCATGAACCCGCTCTGCGCCAACCACGCAAACGGGTTGCCGGGAAGCGTATGAGGAAGTCGCCCATTCGACGGGCGAAACCCCACGACATTGTTGAACGACGCGGGGGAGCGCAGCGACCCTCCCATGTCCGATCCATCTCCGGAAGCTTGGATGCCAGCAGCCAGGACAGCTCCGACTCCACCGGAGGAGCCCGAAGCGGACTTGCTCGTGTCATAGGGGTTGACGGTGGTGCCGAAGACCGGGTTGAAGGTGTGCGAGCCTGCCGCGAACTCAGGCACATTCGTCTTGCCCGTCGTATTGACTCCTGCCTCTTTGAGACGGGCGATGATGAGGGAGTCAGTGTCTGGAACACGATCGGCCATGATCGGCGAACCCCAGGTGGTGCGCATCCCGGCAGTGTCGTGCGTGTCCTTGTGGGTCATCGGCACTCCGTGCAGCGGTCCGATCTGCTCACCATTTGCCACCGCCTGATCAGCGGCCTCGGCACGTGCCAGCGCGCCCTCGTCATCGCGGGTGACAACCGCATTCAGTGCCGGGTTGAGGGCATCGATGCGGGCCAAGTGGTCGCTGAGTGCCTCTCGGGCAGAGATCTCCTTCGTCGCAATCTTCGCCGCCAGCTCACGGGTGGACAGCCAATGCAGTTCCTCGCTCATCGTCTCACTTCCCGACCGTGCTGAGAACGGCACTCAGTGCCGCACGAATACCGGTCTCCAGCGTGGTTTCGACATCGTCTGGAGCGAAGAAGGGGGAGTGGTTGCCTGCTGGCGGTTCATCACCGTCGAATTTTGCGGGGGAGTACCCGCCGAAGAACCAGTAGACGTAGGGCACACCGATGTCGTCGCCGAATGCCCCGAAGTCCTCGCTGCCGGTGACGGCCTGGTCCAAGTGGACCTGCTCCACACCGAGCTCGGATCCGGCGGCCTCGAGGAACTGGTCGGTAGTTGCAGGATCGTTGTAGCAGCGAGGGAAGCGATACATCTCTTCGATGATCGGCTCCGGCGCTCCGGATGCCTGCGCCTCTGCGAGGATGATGCGTTCGACGCGGTTGAGAACGACATCACGCACCTCCTCGTTGAAGGTGCGGATGTTGAGTTTGAATTCCGCGGAATCGGGAATGATGTTCTCTTTCAGCCCGCCGTGGAAGGTGCCGACGGTGACGACAGCCATATCTCGACCAGAGATCTCTCGAGAGACGATGCTCTGGAGGCGGGTGATCATGTACGCGCCGAGCACGATCGGGTCGACTGAATTCTCCGGCTGTGAACCATGAGCCTGCTTGCCTCTGACCGTGACCTTGAGGCAGTCAGACATCGCCATTGCGGTCTCCTTGGCCACGTAGACATGCCCGGCCTTGCCTGGCCATACGTGCTGTCCGTAGATGACCTCTGGTTTGACGGTCGAGTCCCAGAGACTGTCGTCGAGCATCGCCCGAGCGCCCTCTCCGGTCTCTTCGCCGGGCTGGAAGATCATGACCACGCTGCCTGACCACAGGTCTTTCTGTTCGACGAGGTAGCGGGCCAGATACAGTCCGACGGTGATGTGCGTATCGTGACCGCAGCCGTGCATGACCTTAGTGGTCGATCCATCGGGCAGAGTTCCCTCGGCCGTCGATGCGTAGTCGTATCCTGTGTCCTCGGCGATCGGCAGACCGTCGGTGTCGGCCCGGTAGGCCACGACGGGGCCTTCGCCGTTTTCGATCACGCTGACGATGCCGGTGCCGCCGTAGGTGCGGGTCTCAAGTCCGAGCGCTTCGAGCTTAGAGCGAATCGTCGCGGCCGTCTGAGTCTCCTGCATCGACAGCTCGGGCGTGCGATGGAAGTCCTTGTAGTCGGCGACGGTCTGTGCAAGATTGTGCGAGATCGCACTCCGAAGAGTGGTGTTGAGCGACATGATGTCCTTTCACAGTATGGGTGTCTTCGATGGTCTCAGGTATTGAATGATGAGGTGGCAGGTGACCGTCAGTTGATTCCGACGTTGTCTCCGTCTACCGGCCCCTTCTTGTCGGTCAGGGCCTTGTTCCGGGTGAACCAGGTGATGGCGATCGTCAGAATGACGACGATGGCAACATCGCCGGATGCCAGGACTGGGACGAGCGGGATGAGGACGAGGATGACCAGGGCCGCCGCTCCCAAGGCAATGAGCGTGGACTTGACCTGCCGCAGAGAGGCGATGAGCTGGACTGTGACACCGCCGAGGATGGCCGGCAGGATGTAGAGCTTGGCTACGAGAGTCACCGGTTCGGGAATGATCGAGACCAGCCAGGTGCCGAGGATGCCCACGAAGAGCACCATGGAGGCCACGTGGATCAGTGCCGCTCCGCAGATGGCCATGGTGGCCGCGTATTCGCCCTTGCGCGTACCCGGCTTCACTCCGAGCGTGTCCTGCGCGACAATCGCCGAGGGCAGGAGCTTGTTGGAGATGTTGCCGATCAGGAATGCCTGGTACATGCCGGCGGGTCCGAGGATCGGGAAATAGGTCAGTGGTTCGACGATGTAGAAGACGCCGTAGACGGCGAAGACGGCAAGGAATCCCTTGAGGATTTCACCGAAATTGACGTTGGCATCCGCAACGAAGAGAAGGTAGAAGGGCACCGAGGTCGCGATGAGGAACCCGACGAAGAGAGTGAGTGAACCCCACTTGGTCGTGGTGCGCTCGAAGGCCGCGTGTGAGGGTGACGTGACGATGTTGGACATGATGTTCTCCTCAGGCTTCGGGTGCGCCAAGACCGGCGTAATGGGCGAAATAGGACGCGATAAGGCCCACCAGCAGGGAGATTCCAAGTCCCCATTCCTTGAGCCATGGCTGTTTCAACGTCTTTGCGAGGAAGAGACAGATCGTCATCACCACAGCTGAGACGAGGATTGCGATAACGTGTGTCGGGGATTTCGGAAGCTCCCGAAACGTCAATGCGGCGAAGGCCGCGAGCAGTGCTGCTCCGGGAATGATGGACATCAGCGCCGGATTGACCTTCTCCAGCTTGTGGGAGCTGCGCTTGAAGACCGGAGTCAGGATCAGGGTGGAGATCATCCACCCTGCACCCGAGAGGCTCATCGCCATGAGAGCGACGATGAAGACGCCGCGGGTAAAGGTCTCATCACCGAGGCTCGAGCCCATGGTGCCGGCTGCGATCGAAGCCGAGGCAACCTCGGTGGCGGCGGAACCGATGAGACCGACGCGCACGACGACTGGGGGAGTGCCGAAGAGGGGGAGAAGCGCGATCGCAACGAGGACGACAGACAATGACGGTCCGATCGCAGCAACACCGCCGGCTCTGAACGCTGATTTGACCTCCTGTTGGCTCATACCCGCCGATTCGGCGTTCTTCTTCACCGCGGTCATGTAGATGAGTGACTGGACGACGACGACGCCCATGACTGCCATTGCCAGAATCCAGAGAACCGGGGCATTTGCGAGACCGATGTAATCGGCCGACTGACTTGCCAGCACCATAGCGGGGCTCCTCACTTCCTTGTCGGAGTTGCTCACGGGGACCGAACCACATCCTTGTGGTCCACATCACGTGTGTGAGTAACTTATACCGAGACAGGGCTCAAATGGTCATCTTTGACGAGACTTCCCGACTGGCGAGAACTGACTTCTCAATGCCGACCATCAACGAATTCGATGAGTATCGTCGGGAACACAACCATCCGCGATCAGGAAGCCTCAAACCATGGCCAAGCAGAACATCGACAGCTATCTCGACCAGGCAGAGACCTGTTGGGTGACCGCCCTGACCCGCGTCTCAGATCAGCACCTTAAACTCAGGAGCGGGTGCAGTGAGTGGACCAATCAGGAGCTGATCAACCATCTCATCGGCGGGGGACTGCGCTACGAAAAACTGCTGTCCCAATCCCCACCTGCAGAGGTCGAGGCCACCCGAGGCCAGAACCACCTCGGCGAGGATCGAATTGCGTCGTTCTGGAGCCATGAACAGGCCTTCCGCAGGATTGCGGGGGAGTGCGATCTCGACCGACAGGTGCCCCATCGCATCGGCCCGATCTCCGGCCACCAGCTGATCCGAATGCGCATTCTCGAATTGGTACTCCACGCGGCTGACCTCTCTGTCGGAACCGGAGATTCCTGGCCGATTGATGATCAGCTGGCAGAGTTCATGTCGACAGAACTCGACGAACTCATCGTCGAGCTGGGGGAGACCGGGGGATATGCGCAGCCGAGGGCACGACAGACCGGATCCCACGCAGAGCGGGTGCTGGCGATCTCGGGACGCTGAGGGGCAACTTCCGTAGCTCGTGGCACGATGGGGTCATGGATCCGCAGGTCGTCGCTGTTCATTCCAGCGCTTGGCACAACTTCAGCAAGACGACGTGTGATTCGATCACGCTCCTCGAGGGGCTCGGCGTCGAAGGGGATGCGCACTGTGGCGTGACAGTGCAGCACCGATCGCGGGTCGCCGCCGACCCATCGCAGCCGAACATGCGCCAGGTGCATCTGATCCACGTTGAGCTCTTCGACGCTCTCCGCAAAAGCGATCACTCAGTCGCCCCTGGTGATCTCGGCGAGAACATCACCACTCGGGATATCGACCTGCTGGCGCTCCCTGTCGGCACTCGGCTTCATTTCGGCCTCGCTGTCGTCACGATCACGGGTCTCCGCAACCCGTGCCAGCAGATCAACGACTTTCAACCTGGCCTGCTGAAACACGTGGTCAAGACCGACAGCGAGGGCGACGTTGTCCGACTCACCGGGGTCATGGGTATCGTCTCCCGCGGCGGAAGCGTGGCTGCCGGAGACTCGATCCACGTCGAGTTGCCGCCGACGCCGCACCTTCCGCTCACGCGCGTTTGATCGCGTCCCGTGCGATTCCTACATCCGGGAAGCGGAACGGCCACCAGCAGACTCAAAGTCGGCCTCGATAAAACAGGGGAGTGCGCACCACATTCCGGATCGGTCGATCAGAGTCTCAGCAATGACCAGAGTCTCAGCAAGTCGACCTAGGCAGCCTTCTTCTGAGAGACCCTCATGGTGATCTCCGCGGAGACGAACACATGACCGTCAGCATCAAGGACATCGACAGGCACAATCAGTTCCATCGGATCGTCACCGAACTCTGGAAGCGCATCAAGTCGGGCAATCGAGGTGACACCGGTGGTGGCCTTGGCCTTGTACTCAACCGTCATTCCGACAGGAATCCAGCGATGCGTTGCCGGAACCGTCGCCTCGGTCATCATGCCGCCAGCGATCTCAGCCATATTGCATGAGGCGATGGCGTGATAGGTACCGAGGTGGTTGCGCACGCCGCGGCGGTTCGGGGCGCTGGCACGGCAGTATCCCGGACGCAGTTCATGGATCTGCGGATGAACGGTGCGAAAGTAGGGTGCCTTGAAGCACACGGCACGGGTGAAGAGCCAGTTGCCGAACGGGACCTTCTGCAGTTTCTGCCAGATCGTGAAGATCGCGCCCGAGGCTGCGGTGTCCAGACTGCGCGGATCGCCGTGTGCGGAAGTGCGCTGCGTCTCTGTAGTGCCTGTGGTGTCTGCTGTTCCTGCGGTCATGAATTCTCCTTTGGCCATGGTGCCGGTTGCGGAAGTAGTGGCGACGAATGAATTTACTTAACATAATGTATATTATCGGCGTTACACACATAGACCAGATGAGCCAAGCGACACCGACGATATTGAGCTGTCGGTCCTGTCATCAGTTCTGGTGCCATCCCCGCAACGGTCCTAGTTACCGGCCAGTCACCAGCGTACAAAAAGATGACGGCCGCGGATAGCTTCTCAGCTATTCGCGGCCGTCATCGTGCTGACTCAGTGTCAGCCAACTGCGTGTGTCGGCAGGTGTCTCAGCTGCCGCCGAGTCCGACCTTGCCGTCATCCTTGGATCCGTCGCCATCGTCTGCAGCGCCGTTGGCCTTGGTCAGACCAGCTTCTTCACCGCAGACCGGCCATGCCCCCGGACCCTGCTCCTTGAGAGTCTTCTGAGCGACATCGATCTGCTCTGCCTTGCTGGCCTTGTGCGGCATACCGTCACCGCCGAAGGCCTTCCAAGTCTGCTCCGAGAACTGAAGTCCGCCGTAGTAGCCATTGCCGGTGTTGATGTGCCAGTCACCGCCGGACTCGCACTCGGCAACCTTGTCCCAGACGCCTTCCGAGGACTGAGCCCCCGTGGACGCCTGAGCTGGGCCGCTCATTCCCGTCAGTCCGGCTGCGGCGACCGCGCCGGCTCCTGCAACGAGGGCGACCTTGCGGAGGCTTGTGCTGTAGAGGTTCACTGTCTCATCTCCGTAATACGACTGCATTTCGGTTCTGTAACTCGGTCGTTACCGAGTCGTTATACACCGTAACGGATCTGAGTACCGGTGTGAACCGAGATCAAGGCCTCCGCGCTCCGAATCGACTCACAGAAGTCGCAACACTAACTGAGTAGCTGGCGTCATCGGGTGAGTCTCCCGGAGGTGCTCGACTCCCCCGATAAGCGGCTCAACCTCCCCCGTTAGAGGGCTCAGGCACCTGATACATAGACCGCCAGGTGCCGTGCAGTCAAGGACGCGTCCGGCTCCGAGGCAGAGTCCACGAGTTGCTTCGGAGTGCCTTCGAAGACAATACGACCACCGTCGTGTCCGGCCCCGGGTCCTAGGTCGATGATCCAATCGGAGTGGGCCATGACTGCCTGATGATGCTCGATGACGATGACTGTTCTGCCTGCGTCCGCGAGGCGGTCGAGCATTCCGAGCAGGTTGTCCACGTCGGCGAGGTGCAGTCCCGTCGTCGGTTCGTCGAGGATGATCACCTGTGCGGCATCCGCGGCTTTGGCCGACAGATGTGTGGCGAGTTTGAGACGCTGCCGCTCACCGCCGGACAGGGTCGTCAGCGGTTGCCCCAAACTGACATATCCCAGCCCCACCTCGGCAAGGTTGGCGATGATCCTATTCACTGCCGGGATCCGAGACTCCCCTGCCGCGAAGTATTCGATGGCTGCTGTCACCGGCAGGTCAAGGACCTCACGTATGTTCTTGCCACCCAGCGTGTATTCGAGGACTTCGGCCTGGAAGCCCTTGCCGTCGCAGACATCGCAGGGCGCTGACATTCCCGCCATCATTCCGAGATCGGAGTAGATGATCCCGGCACCGTTGCAGACAGGGCATGCCCCTTCGGAGTTCGCGCTGAAGAGTGCGGGTTTGACCCCGTTGGCCTTCGCGAATGCCTTCCGAATAGGTTCGAGCATGCCGGTGTAGGTCGCCGGGTTGCTCCGACGTGAGCCCTTGATCCCCGCCTGATCGATCATGATCACACCATCACGATGGCGCAGCGATCCTTCGATGAGGGTGCTCTTGCCCGAGCCGGCCACACCGGTGATCGCTGTGATGACCGCCAAAGGAACATCAACATCGACACCGCGCAGATTATGGGCCTGCGCTCCCCTGATCTCAAGACATCCGGTCGGTTCACGGGTTGTCGCCTTCAGCTGCGCACGGTCGTTGAGATGTCGCCCGGTGAGAGTGTCGCTGGTGATGAGGTCGTCGACGGTGCCGGTGAAGCAGACCTCTCCCCCGGCCGTTCCCGCCCCGGGTCCGAGGTCGATGACGTGATCGGCGATTCTGATGGTCTCGGGTTTGTGTTCGACGACGAGGACTGTGTTTCCCTTGTCACGCAGCGCGATGAGCAGGCCATTCATTGCGGCGATGTCGTGCGGGTGGAGCCCGATCGTGGGTTCGTCGAAGATATAGGTGACATCGGTCAGTGATGACCCGAGGTGTCGGACCAGCTTGATTCGCTGTGCTTCTCCCCCGGACAGCGACCCGGCCGAACGGTCAAGGGAGAGATAGCCGAGGCCGATGTCGACGAAGGCCTGCACATCTGCGGTCAGCGACTCCACGAGGTTGCTGACGCCTTCATCGGGGGCTTGGGCCAGCCAGTCCAGGAGGTCAGAGACCTGCATGGCGCAGACCTCGGCGATCGACAGGCCAACCAACTTCGATCCTCGTGCCGCCGAGTTCAGCCGTGTGCCGGAGCACTCGGGACACTGCGTATAGACGACCGCACGATCGACGAACTCGCGCACATGCTTCTGCATCGCGTCGCGGTCCTTGGACAGGAACGAGCGTCGGATCCGGGGAATGAGTCCGTCGAAGGTCATGTTCGTGCCGTTGATGACGATCTTCTCGTCCTCGGCGTGGAGGAGATTGTGCCTCTCCTCTTCTGTATAGTCGGCGATCGTTTTGTCTGGGTCGAAGTATCCCGATTCCGAGTAGAATCGCACGCTCCACCCGCCGGGCTTGTAGCCGGGGATCGTAATCGCACCCTCGTTGAGAGACTTCGAGGAGTCGACCACCTCGGCGATGTCGATGTCTGTGGCCGTGCCCATTCCCTCACACTGAGGGCACATCCCTCCGTTGACGGTGAAGGTTCGCCGCTCGACCTGTTTGTCGGCACCCTTGTCGATCGTCACGGCTCCCTTGCCGCTGATCGTGGCCACATTGAAGGAATAGGCCTTGGTCGAACCCAGGTTCGGTTGAGCCAGCCGGGAGAACAGGGTACGCAGCTTCGCATTGATGTCGCTGACGGTGCCCACCGTCGATCGCGGGTTGGCCCCGATACGTTCCTGATCGACGATGATGGCGGTGGTCAGGCCCTCCAACACGTCAACTTCAGGCCTGGCCATGGTCGGCATGAAACCCTGGACGAAAGCGCTGTACGTCTCGTTGATCAGGCGTTGGGACTCGGCTGCGATCGTGGAGAAGACCAGGGACGATTTGCCGGAACCGGAGACTCCGGTGAACACGGAGAGTCGTCGTTTGGGGATGTCGACAGAGATGTCTGCGAGATTGTTCTCGCGAGCTCCCTGCACGCGAATGAGCTCATGGTCATCGGCTGGATGCGTCATACCGATCAGCCGCGCTGCTGGACGCGGATCATGTTTCCGGCCGGATCGCGCAGTGCGAAATCACGGAGACCATAGGGCTGGTCCATCGGCTCCTGGACGATGTCGGCTCCTCTGCCCTCCACCTCGGCGAAGGCCTCATCGACGTTCGTGCTCGCCAGGACGATCGCGGCGTAGCTGCCCTTGGCCATGAGCGATTGGATGACTGCCTTCTCCTCGTCGCTGATGGTCGGGTCTGTGATTGCGGGGGTGAGCACGATCGAGGTGTCGGGCTGATCCACAGGGCCCACAGTCAGCCACCGCATCTGCCCGGATCCGACATCGAGGCGAACCTCGAAGCCGAGGACGTCACGGTAGAAGGTCAGAGATGCTTCGGCATCGGTGTGAGGCAGGAAGCTGGCGTTGATTGAAATATTCATGATCGCCATCCTAGTGCGCATCACCGGGGTGGAACTTCTCGATTCCTGACCGGTCTGAGCACATTCTTGACGATGATCGTCGGCAGGTCGTGGTCGCCCTCTACGACTCCGGAACGGTAGCGCGAAGGTGAGACCCCGACGAGTTCGCTGAATCGAGTGGAGAACGTTCCCAGGGATGAGAATCCCACGGCGAAGCAGATATCCGTGATCGACAGGTCACCGCGACGAATCAGTGCCATGGAGCGTTCGATGCGCCGGGTCATGAGATACGAATAGGGCGACTCCCCATAGGCAGTTCTGAATCCGCGGCTGAGGTGCCCGGCTGACATGTGCACCCCGGCAGCGAGTTCCTCGACGTTGAGAGGCTGGTCGAATTCTCTGTCGATGCGATCGCGCACTCGCCTCAGAAGGACCAGCTGCTGCACGGACGGAGTGTCGCTGCCTCTCGAGTTCACTCTGTGTGGACTCCCTGCGTCAGCGTCTTTCCGCGGAAGTAGTCGGGGTGCCTGCGAGATTGGATGATCATGATGACCACGCCCAGGAGCAGGACGCCGATGCCCAACACGAAGACCAGTCCGATGCCGAAGACCGAGGAGCCGGAACCGTAGTCGGGATCGAGCGAGTCGATCGCAGTGGTCACGAAGATCACCAGCAGGGTCACTCCCCCGACCAGCGGGAAGAGGCACCTGAAGAAGAAGTTCTTCGCCCCGGAGAACAGCGACCGTCGGAAGTACCAGATGCAGGCCAGGCCGGTCACACCGTAGTAGAAGCAGACCATGAGACCCAATGCGGTGATCGTGTCCCACAGTGCGTTCTCTGAGAGTAAACGCATAACCACGTAGAAGATGATTGCGGCCGCCGCCGAGGTGATGGTGGCCACGGATGGAGACTTGTACCGGGGCGAGATTTTGCCGTACTTCTTCGGCAGTGCTCCGTAGTGGCCCATGGCCAGGATCGTGCGCGAGGGAGAGACCATCGTCGACTGCAGCGATGCCAGCGAGCTGGAGAGGACGGCAATGGAGACGAGGACGGCGAAGGGTCCCATAACCGGTCCGGCGAGGACTGCGAAGATGGATTCCTGATTCTCCGGATTCCCGGCCCCCAGCCCCTCGGTGCCGACACCGGCGAAGGAGATGACTGCGACGGTGCAGGCCAGGTAGATGATGACGATGGCGATGATCGTGAGCATCGCAGCGCGGCCGGGAGTCTTCTCCGGGTCCTTCGCCTCCTCATTCATGGTGATGACGGTGTCCCAGCCCCAGAAGAGGAAGATCGACAGGGACACTCCGGCCGCGACCATCGAGAAGTCACCGGCCTCGGCAGGGTTGAACCAGCCGAGTTCGACCGGTGTGGGGTCGAATGCAGTGCCGTTGGACACATGGACGAATGCTGCGATGACGAACCAGCCGAGAGCAAGCACTTGGAAGGCGACGAGCCAAACCTGGATCTTCTCGGTGGCTTCGACTCCGCGGTAGGAGACCCACGCGGCCGCCGCGGTCAGGAGCACAGTCACAGGAATGTTGATCCACAGTACCCGGGTCAGATCGGCGATGCCGGGGTCACCGAAGATCTGTGCCAGCAGCAGGAACAGGAAGTCCACTGCCACGGCAGCCAGGTTCGAGAGCACGAGGATCGTGGCCGCGATCAGCCCCCAGCCTCCCATCCAACCGAGCCAAGGCCCGAAGGCTCGGGTCGCCCAGGTGAAGGTCGTACCGGAATCGGGCATGGCGGTGTTGAGTTCGCGGTAGCCGAAGACCACGAGCAGCATCGGAACGAATCCGATGAGCAGAATCGCAGGAGTGTGCACACCGACCTGCGAGATCGTCGGCCCCAGCCCCGAGGTCAGGGTGTAGGCGGGCGCGATGCAGGAGATGCCGATGACGGCACCGCCGATGGCCCCGATCTTGCCCGCCGACAGTCCCTTGGAGCTCAGGCCCGAAGCGGACGTCGCGGACGCGCTTTCGGTCGGGCCCGGTGGTGGAGTTGCCGAGGTCATCAGTTCAGCCTTTCAGGCATGCGCTCAGGTACCCAAGATCTTGCGGGCGGTGTCCTGCCCGATCCTGATGGCACCATCGACGTGCTGGTACCCGTGTGCGGCGATGTCCGAACTTGCGAAATGGATGGGACCGACCGGGTCGTTCTGGAATTGACCCCACCGGTGCAGCCCGACGAGGTCGTAGCTGGTCGCATACGCGCCGCGAGTCCATTCCTCGGAGCCGAAGTCGGAAAGGTAGAACACCTCAGGTTCGAGTGCGCGTGGGCCGAGGAAGTCTGCCAGTGATTCGACGATGCGCTGCTTGCGGGTGGCCTCGTCGAGGGCGAACATCGCATCGGCGTTGATGTCTGAGATGAATCCGACGAGAGTTCCCTGCTCTTCACCGTGGTTGGTGTTGTCATAGACCTCCTGAACCAGCTGGCCGGCACCGAATCCGGTTCCGCACAGGCCCTCTTCGCGCCAGAACGGTGTCGGATAGGTGGCATGGACCTTGATCACCAGTCCCATCGATTGGTGCTGGTGGAAGACCTGCTGGAGTCGAGGCAGGTGCGGGGTGTAGCTGATACGCGAGTACAGGTTCGGTGGGACCGCCACAATGGCGCGATCGGCCGATACGGTCATCGCATCGGTACCGACTGTCACCGAATCTTCGGTCCACTCGAGGGTGCGAACAGGGCTGTTGAGGTGGACGACGTCTCCTCCGAGTTCGTCGGCCATCTGTTCGGAGACCGACTGCATTCCTCCCACGACGCGGCGGTCGAGGATGAAATGATCATCGACGAGATGGGTGAATGATCCCGCCGAGGCGGCCATGAGGATCGCCTGCAGCGCGGAGAAGGCAGTGGCCGGCTTAGTCAGCATTCCGCCCGCGATGAACATGCCGATGTTCGCGCACGCGGTCTCATCGTCTGATTGTTGTCGCAGCCAATGGTGGAACGACACCGAATCGAGTTCGGCAGCATCCTCGGCTTCCCACGGAGCTGTGGGGCCGATGCGTGCGGCAAGCTCGTCCAATTGCGCGATCAGCCGTTCCATCTCCGCTTGGGTCGACTCTCCCACCGGGAACATGTCGCCGCTGTAGACGGCACGTGTGCCGTCCGGTGCGATGTAGACGCTGTCGCCTTCTCGGTAGCGCTGGTACGTCTCCTTGCCCAGCTCCTCGACGAGTTCGAGGAGTGCCGTCTGGTCCGGTGAGATCCACTGACCACCGATTTCGTACATCTGACCATCGATATGATCTGTCCACGTCCGACCGCCCACACGATCTCGTGCCTCGAAGACCACGACGTCCTTGCCTGCTGCCTGCAGCGTCCGGGCCGCGCTCAGGCCGGTCGGGCCGGCTCCGACGATGACCACATCGCATGTTCGATCCGACATCCTGCACTCCTTCAAAGGTTCCACTTATGTGATCAGAGTAGCCAGGGAACCAGGGCGTGCCAAGGTGAGTTCGGGTTCGGCTGGTCCGGTGCGGAATCGGTTTCAGCGGTAGTCCCGTGCGTCCGCGCCCGAGTCGGCCTCTTTGGCTGCCATAAAGCCCCAGGAATCTGGTCGCGAACCATCGATATCGTCGATCGCGTAGATATCTGCGAGTTCCCAAGTGCTCAATGTGCGCGTGTTGAACCGGTGCCGATTTGGGTCAGAGGCCACGGCGACCAGGGTGCGCCCCAGCAGGTGCGGGCTCTCGGAAATCGCGAAGTCCGCTGGAGGCACTTCCCGGTCGGCATCCAGAGAGTCAGACAGCCACGTCTGCTCACTCGTGTCGAAGAGTTCGAGCATCATCTCCGATCTCAGCCAGCCTGGGGTGATCGCCAAGGCGGTGCACCCGGAGTCGATGAGCTCGTGACCGAGTCCGAACGCCAGCCTGCTCACTGCGGTCTTCGTCAGGTCGAGATAGACAGCTTCCCGATAGTGGGCTGCATTGAATTCGGAGGTTCCGTCGGTGATCTCAATGTGCAGTCCCCCGGAGGCCCGTGTCAGCAGAGGAAGTGCGGCGTGTGCCGTGTTGAGATGCGTGAGCAGACCTGCGTTCATCAGCTTCATTCCCGCTTCGAAGTCTGTGTCCCAGAATTTCTCGCCCCAGGAGACGTAGGCCTCTCCCCCGATGTCGTTGACTAGAACGTCGAGTCGTCCGTGCTCCTCATCGATGCGTCGCACCACTTCGTGGATCATCTCCGGCCTCAGATGATCGCAGACGAGCGCCTGAGCACGGCCGCCGTCTGCTTGGATGAGCTGGGCGGTAGCTTCGATCGTCTCACCTCGACCGTAGTCAGATGGGTGCGCGAAGGTGGATCGTCCTGTGCAGTACACGTACGCTCCTGCCCGGGCGAGATCGCGGGCGATGGCGCGTCCGGCACCGCGGGTCGCGCCGGCGACGAGAGCCACACGGTCCTTGAGCGGGCGCTGGACGAAAGGAGGAGATTCTGGTTCTGCTGGTGCGTGGGATGAGGTCATGATGCCAGCATGTCGCGCGATCACTGACACCTGCTGTCAGTGATGATGACTATTCTTGATGAGCATGAAGGCAGCACGGCTGGTGTCGGAGATCGTCATCCTCAGTGCCAGGAGCGTGCCGATCACGGCAGCGAATCTGGCGGCACGACTCGAGGTCACCGAACGGACTGTCTATCGCGATCTCGGCGATCTCTCGCGTATGGGTGTGCCCGTGGTGGCAGAGGCCGGCCCTGGCGGAGGAATCAGTCTGCTGGGAACGTGGACCTCTCCGCTGTCGGGAATGACTCGTGATGAGGTTGATTCTGTGCTCATCGGAGATGCTGCGGCGGGCGATCTCGGGTTCGCTCGGGAGTTGGCGACGGCGCGGGAGAAGATCCTGTCCGAGACGGATTCCGTCTTCTCATCGAGCGTGCTCGTAGACGGGCCTGACTGGTTCATGACTCACGAGCGCCCCGAGGCGCTCTCGGTGATCGTCACGGCTCTGCGTGCCCACCGCGGACTGCAGTTTCGCTACGCGTCCCATACCGGATCGCGACCTCGCACTGCCATTCCGCTGGGACTCGTCGTCAAGGCGGGACGCTGGTACCTCGTCGCGCAGCCTCCCGGAGGCCGACCCCGAACATACCGGGTCTCCCGGATGACTGCGATCGGACTGCGCTTCGTCGCGGTTTCACGGCCGGTGGAATTTCACCTCGGCGACTATTGGTCGAGGTCTCAGGTCGAATTCGACCGCAGCATCCGTTCGACGACGGTGAGACTGCGGGTTCCGAGCCACAACCTCGACGACCTGCGCCGGGCAGTTCCCGGTCGAGTCACCGATGACGCGATCGAGGCTGGATCCATCAGCGGCGACGACTACATCATCGACCTTCCGATGGAGCCCATGGACATAGCCGTCTCGCAGCTGATCACGGTGGCCGGAATCGAGGTCATGTCACCGGATGAGCTCCGGCTGGCGCTGCATCGGCGGGCATATCAAGTGGCCGCGGGCAATGGTCCCTGACGTCTGAGAACGATTCCAGCGAGGATCACTGCACTTCGTATTTGCCGTTGATCTGCCCGGCGCCGACTCCGCCGACTGCTTCCATGGCGGCCTTGGACAGGTCGATGCAGCGGCTGCCGTGGTAGGGTCCACGGTCATTGATGCGCACAGTCACTGATTTTCCATTGGCGGTATTGGTGATCTTGACCTGCGAGCCGAAGGGCAGCGTCTTGTGCGCCGCGGTCAGCTTGTTGGTGTCGAAGATCTCCCCGTTGGCTGTCTGCTGACCGTCGAACCCGTCTCCTCCGCCGTAGTACGACATCGGGCAGGTACCGGACTCGCCGGCGGACTCACCGGACTTCGAGGGCTCGTCATTGGTATCCGGAGCGGACTTCTTCGTGTCTGTGCCGCCGGTGGTGGCGTCAGTGCTCGCCGCTTCATCGGACGCGGTCTCCGATGGTGTCGGGGTCGGTGTCTCGACCTTGGATTCGAGGGAGATCTCGGCTGGCTTCTCTTTGGCCTGCTTCTTCGCTTTGGCCAGGAACTCATCTGGGGACTGGGTCGCCTCGGCTGCGGCCACGACAGGAGACTCGGCGACGACCTGCTGGTCACCGCCCGCGCTGCCGGGCACCATCGCCAGGCTGGATGCGACGACCGCTGCTGTTGCGGCGGTGGGAACGATGAATGCGGAGAGCACCGGGCGTGCACGAACGGAGGCCAACACTCCCCCTGCGGTGTTCGCAGAGCTCTGGGTCCCCTGCGGCGAGTGCCGTCCGGACTTCTTCGGTGCCTTGAGCGCGGAGAAGAGCGATCCCGTCGATTTCGAACGGGGAGAAGAGTGTTTACCCACAGTCAGTCCTTGTATAGATGAGCTGGTGTCCTTCGCAAACATGGGTCTCAGTGATCGAGCGCGGCTCAACACTGACTCCAAGTTATCGGATCGTTACCTGAACACAGTCTAATTAAGAAACTGTTACAAAAGCAATGCGGCACGCTAAAAAGCGTGCCGCACCATGGTTTCTCGGGTCACTCGGACTTGCGGTTGACCAGCTTCCGTACGGTATCTGCGCCGGTGGTCACGGTCTCTTGGGCCTTGTCGAAGGCTCGCTCGACCTTGCCGCTGCGCACGGCGTCGTCGATCGCGTGGGAGACGTTGCCCAGCGCCTTCTTCACATTCGTCTCGGTTGTCTCGATGAGACGGTTGCTCGAGGTGGCTTCGCGAGCGTTCCTCACACTGCTGCTGGCCGCACCGTAGGCTCGGGTGGCTGCCGAACGCACCCTTTCGGTCGGGGTCCGCTTGGTGGAGTCGATGACGTAGTCAGGTTCGATCGGATCTTGTGTTCGGCTCATGTCTCCATAGTTGTCGACCCTGCGCGCCAGGTCAACAGCAACATAGGATTGGACCATGAATTCTCAGGCGGAGATCATCGCTCACAGAGGCGGGCAGTGGCCAGGCATGAGCGAGAACACCCTCGAGGCGTTCGCCGCAGCCCATCAGGCTGGTGCGCGTTGGATGGAGACCGACGTCCATGCGTCTGCCGACGGAGTTGTCTTCGCCGCCCATGATGCCGATCTCGATCGCATTGCAGGTCGCCCCCACCGCATCCGCGATCTCAAAGCCGCCGAACTCGATTCCATCGACCTCATCGCGGGCGGGCGCCTGCCCCGTTTGACCACGCTGTTAGAGCATCTTCCGGACGTCGCATGGAACATCGACGTCAAAGCCGACCATTCCATTGCGCCGATGATCCGCACCGTCCGCAGCCGCGACGCAGGGGAGTGTATCCGGCTGGCGTCGTTCTCCTCGTCGACTCTGCGCAGACTGCGCGAGGCCCTGCCCGGGGTACGGACCTCGGGCGGAGTGCTCGAGTCCGCCCTGTTTGCCTTAGGCGGCCTGCCAGGCGTGGCGGATTCAGGTCTGTGTCCGCTCCCGACCGGTCTCGATGCTCTGCAGGTGCCGATGTCGTTCAAGGGCATCCCCGTCGTCACCGAGGACTTCGTCTCACGTGCTCACCACTCGGGGCTCCAGGTCCATGTGTGGACCATCAATGATCTCTCCGCCATGCGTGCCCTCCTCGACTTAGGTGTCGATGGAATCGTCACGGATGATGTACCGCTGGGGCTGCGTGAGATCGCGGCGTGGACCTGAGTGCTGGGAATAGGCGCACACGGTAGACTGTTCCCTCGTATGAGACGTCTGCAGTCGAGTCGGAAGGTGAGAGAGATATGAGCGAACGCAGTCTCCGCGGAACACAGCTGGGCTCACGCAGCCTGGAAACAGAAGAGGGCGTCGAACCGGCACCTCGCCAGATGGTCGAATTCGAGTGCGAGGACGGAACCAAATTCAAGGTTCCCTTCTCGATCGAAGCCGAAGTGCCCTCCACCTGGGATTCTGGCATCCACGGCATCGGCACCCGTGTCGGCGTGAATGAACCCAATGGGGAGCCGGGCAAGCACGTGCGGTCCCACTGGGACATGCTGCTTGAGCGCCGCTCCTTCGACGAACTTCAGGTTCTGCTCGATGAGCGACTCGCAGTTCGTCGTGGCGAGGTACCAGCACAGGCCTGAGCGCCTTTGAACTGAGTCGCACAAGCGCATCCAAGGGTCAGGACGGGGTGCAGGTCATCGGACCTGCACCCCGTCCTTCATTGTCCCGAAAACCCCGCCCTGGGTCGCGCCGAAGTCGCTGGGGATCGCATCAAGCAGTTCGTCTGCGTGCCTTCAGCCGTTCAAAGAAGCTTCGGGCCTGACGACTGCGCCGGGTCAGACCCCACCCGGCGACCTTGGTGAACGCCTCGGAGATGATCGACCCGCTCATCTTCGACTCCCCCAGCTCGCGTTCGACGAAGACGATGGGGACCTCGGCCACACGGAATCCGGCTTCGACAGTGCGGTAGGTCATGTCGATTTGGAAGCAGTAGCCCTGAGACTGCACTCCAGAGAGATCGAGGCTCTGCAGAACCTCTCGCGAATACGCACGGAACCCTGCTGTCGCGTCCTTGACGCCGAGGCCCATGACCGTGTTGACATAGATATTGGCGCCGCGGGAGAGGAAGAAGCGTGAGCGTGGCCAGTCCACGATCGCCCCGCCGCGAACCCAGCGTGAGCCGATGACCAGGTCGGCGTGCCCGGCCTGCGCGACGGCCAGGAGCTGTCCGAGGTCAAGGGGGCGGTGAGATCCGTCGGCGTCGAATTCGCAGATGATCTCGTAGTCGCGTTCCAGTGCCCATTCGAAGCCTGCGATATAGGCCATTCCCAACCCGGATTTCTCGCTGCGGTGCAGGACGTGCAGACGCGGGTCAGTTCGAGCCTGTTCATCGACCCAGTCGCCGGTGCCATCAGGTGAACCATCGTCGACGACGAGTACATCGACTTCGGGCTGGTTCTCAAACAGCCCGGACAGCGTCACGGGCAGAGCGAGTCGTTCGTTGTAGGTCGGAATGACGACCAGAGTCTTAGAAACCACGGCCACTACGATACGCGTCGCACCAGTCAAAATATGAGCCGACACCCTCGCCTTCGGACCACGTTGAGTAACGAGTTATCTAATGACGGGAGTGCCGGCTCCATCCCAGCTGCTGTGGAATGTCAACAACGAATCTAGTAGCTCTCAGCGTCTTTGCAAAATCCCTCTGACCTGCGGTTATGTTCAAATCTCCAGGTCAGACGCAAGACAGAATGATCAAAATAGATCCTTCTCGGCGTGTCGCCTTGCCTCTGACGGGGCGTGACTCGCCTCACATCCGAGGTTGTTTCTAGACGCCCTCGCCGAGCGGTATGCGGGTCGGCAGCGCCACGTCGGAGGAGAGTTCCGGCAGTCCTGGAGTACCCGAACGAGGGTCTGTGCTCCACGCAGCCACACGCGCGTCCGCGACCTGAACAACAAGTCGTTCCACCTGCCACCGCACGAAATCCGCGTCGGCGCCCGGGGCGAGGACTCCCCCATCGGGATTGCCGGCGGCGCGGTGAGCGAATCGGGTGGCCGCGTTGAACGCCGCGCGTGCACCGATTCCGTGTTCCCCGACGACGGCTGAGCGCACCGTCGCCCACGGTGAATCCTGAGAGTCGGTCCACGACACCTGAGCACCTGCCGAGAGCAGCTGCGCCAGAGGTTGCGGCTGTGCCGGATCGAGAGTGATCGCGATGCCGGAATAGCCCAAAGGAGTGACGAACTCCTCGTCGACGCTGAAGTTCAACAGCAGGCGATAGCCGTTGCGTTGAGCCAGTGCTGCCTGCCCGCGCACTCGGTCAAGGACCTCACCGAGGCGCTGATTCGACTCGACCTGGATGTACAAGGAGGTCTCAGGCATCTCCTTGAGGTCGAGGAAGTCGTCCGCGGTGATGCTCGCCCGGCCCTCGCCCGCGCCCGCTGTCGCAGCGTCGCCGGACCCAGCCTCAGGGTAGGCGACGATCCGCAGGCTCTGCGGTGCGCGTGCTTGGAATTCCTGCACATCCTCGGCACCGCCGAGGATGTGCACATGCGTGTATCCGGATTCGACGAGTCGGTTCCCATCGGGACCACCGCCGCGCAGAACCAGTCCCGCATGGACGAACCCTGGGGTCAGAAAGTCCCCGTCGAGGTTGATCGCGTCGGGATCCGCGGCCAGCGCAGCCTCGTCGGAGCCGATGAACGAGACCTTCCCGTCCTTTGAGCCAAGGGCAGTCGCAAACGGGTCGACACTGCTGTAAACATCTCCACCAAAGTACATAGTCACAGCCGACAGGTTACACCTCTGCTGTGGGCGACGTTGCACTCGCGTCAGGGGTGTCGGGTATCGTCATCGAGTGTGAAGCCCTTGGTTCTGATTGACACGCCTGCCCTGTACTACCGTGCCTTCTATTCGGTTCCCGACTCGATCGTCAACGACGAAGGTCAGCCGGTCAATGCCGTGCGCGGCGTTCTCGATGCGGTCGCGCAGATGATCCGCCGCTTCAACTCCCCACGGGTCGTGGCGACCATGGATGCCGACTGGCGCCCGGCATTCCGCACCGCGATCATGCCTGAGTACAAGGCTGCCCGGGTCAAGGATGCCGAAGCAGGCACGGAGATCCCACCCGAACTGGACGCACAGTTGCCGATCATGACCGATGTCCTGCGTGCCGCAGGCATCCCCATCGCCGAGGTTGACGGCACCGAAGCCGACGACGTGATCGCGACCATGGCCGCCCAGTCGCGGACCCCCGTGGTCATCGTCTCTCCCGACCGTGATCTGCTCGCCCTCATCGATTCCGCCTCCGACGTCAGTGTTCTGCGTCCCCGGAAGGGTGGAGAGTGGGAGGCGATCTCGCAGCCAGACCTGCCCGAGGCATACGGGGTGCCCGATGGCACCAGGTATCGGGAGCTCGCCGCGATGCGCGGAGACCCTTCGGACGGGCTGCCGGGAGCGCCTGGCATCGGGGAGAAGACCGCGGCGACGTTGCTGGCGAACTTCGGTTCCCTCGAATCGATCATCAAGGCAGCGAAGGCAGGGGTGAAGACCGGAGGTCTCAGCCCTAAGCGAGCCGCGACCCTGATCGAGGAAGAGGAGACTCTGCATAAGACCATCGAGGTCATGCGGTGTCTGACCGATGTCCCCCATGGGCTCGATCTCGAATCTGTGCCCAGCGAACTCGATCGCACTGCGGTGGAGGCTGCTGCCCAAGGCCAGAACATTCGACGCTCTGTCGACAACCTCATCGCTGCACTCGGCGATGCCGGCAGGGGCATCGGCCAAAGCGGCTTCCCCCAGCCGGCGCCGGTGAATACCAGCGTGACGGCCTCCGCGGCCGCGTCAAGGCCCGGGTCCGGGCCCGCATCAGGGTTCGCGGCCACCTCAGTCTCTGCCGCGAAGTCTCGAGTCTCGCAGAGCTCGCAACCGGTCTCTGCCGATGCTTGGTCTCAGTCACGGCTGGTCGGCTTCGACCTCGAGACGACCGGCGTCGACCCCGCGACAGCACGGATCGTGACTGCGGCCTTCGTCGAATCGGCCGACAGCTCCCGTACCTGGCTGGCCGATCCCGGAGTCGAGATTCCAGAACCGGCCAGAGCCGTTCACGGCATCACCACCGAGTTCGCCCAAGCCAATGGAGCACCGGTTGCCGAGGTGGTTGCCGAACTCTGCACGGTCCTCGCCGATCTCAAGTCAGCAGATGCTGTAGTCGTGGGCCACAACATCGTCTACGACCTCAGCGTCATGTCCGCTGAGGTCAAACGCCATCAGCCGCACGTCGATCTTGCGGCGCTGCTGCCGACGATCGTCGACACCTTCGTTCTGGACAAACGAATCGAACAGTTCCGGCGCGGCAAGAGGACCCTGACCGAGACGGCCAAGCGGTGGAAGGTTTCTCTGCTCGATGCCCATGATGCCGCCGCAGACGCGCTGGCTGCCCTGGACATTTCCCGAGCATTGGCACAGAGCTCAGAGGAAATTGCCCAGCTCAGCCGGGACGAAATCATGGCCGCACAAGGCGAATGGAAGCGCGATCAGGCCGCTGACCTGCAATCCTGGCTGCGCAGAAAGGGCAACGCCGAAGCCGTCGTCGATGGCTCCTGGCCCATGGCCTGAACGATAGAATCAACTGCGACCATCACTCGACAAAGGACGATAATGGGTTTCTTCTCACGACTGCTCAACCGACCCGGCGCGCAAGCCGACAAAGCAACGGGATGGTTCGACAAGGCCGCCGACGATATGGCGGCCGCGAGTCGTGAGTACGCGGAGCTCGACGACAGCGGTCTGACCGAAGCAGCTGCCGACATCTTCACCTCGGGCTCCGCCCAGGACAACCTCGTCCGCTACTGTGCGCTGGCCCGCGAGGCCGCCGAGCGGTCCCTGGACGAACGCGCCTATGACACGCAGATCAAGGGTCTCGTCGGGCTCCTGCAGGCGAATATCGTACAGATGGCCACCGGTGAGGGTAAGACACTCGTCGGCGCTCTCGCCGCCGCTGGATACGCTCTGCAGGGTCGCCGCGTCCACGTGGTCAGCGTCAACGACTACCTCGCTGTCCGCGACCGTACCTGGATGAAGCCGCTCTTCGACCTCTTGGGTGTGAAGTCAGCGTCGATCTCCGGGACTCAAAGTGAAACCGAACGCCGTGAGGCCTACGGAGCTGAGGTTCTCTACGCCTCCGTGACCGAAGTCGGATTCGATGTCCTCCGCGACCGTTTCGTCACCGACGATGACCAGATCCGCGTCCCAGACCGCGATGTCGTCATCGTCGATGAGGCCGACTCGGTGCTCATCGACGAAGCGCGTGTTCCGCTCGTCCTCGCCGGCTCGGCCAGCGTCGAAGACGCCAACGCTGCGATCGCCGCACTTGCAGAGAAACTCGAACCAGATGTCGACTACGAGATCAGTCCGGATCACCAAGCGGTGTCTCTCACAGATGCAGGCATCACCCGAGTCGAGACTGAACTCGATGTCGAGCTCTTCGACGAAGACGCGTCCGACCTCGCCGCAGTCAACCTCGCTCTGTATGCCAAGTCCCTGGTCAAACGCGATGTCGATTACCTCGTCGTCGACGGGAAGGTGAAACTCATCTCGGCCTCCCGCGGGCGCGTCGCCGAGCTGCAGCGCTGGCCCGACGGACTCCAGGCCGCAGTTGAGGCCAAGGAAGGCGTCGGCACCACCGAAAGCGGAGAGATCCTCGACCAGATGACCGTCGAAGAACTCATCCACGGCTACGAGACGGTCTGCGGAATGACGGGCACCGCGCTGGCAGTCGGCGATGACCTGCGTGAGTTCTACAATCTTGAGATCGTTCCCGTCGACACTCACCTGCCTGTCATCCGCAATGACGAACCCGACCGCCTCTACACCTATCAGGAGTCGAAGGAACGCGCGATCGTCGAGGAGGTCGCCGAGAACCGTGCCAAGGACCGTCCCGTGCTCATCGGCACCTCATCGGTGGCAGAGAGCGAATCCCTGGCCGAGCGACTGGTCGAACGCGGCATCGAGGTCACGGTCCTCAACGCCAAGGATGACTCGCTCGAGGCAGAGGTCATCGCCTCCGCTGGTGCCCCCGGTGCCGTGACCGTATCGACTCAGATGGCTGGGCGCGGCACGGACATCCGGCTGGCCGATGACAGCGTCGCCGAGGCTGGCGGCCTGTTGGTCATCGGTGCCGGTCGTTACCTGTCCTCACGGCTTGATGATCAGCTGCGCGGCCGTGCCGGCCGTCAGGGAGACCCGGGAACCTCGGTGTTCTTCACCAGTCTCGAGGACGAGCTGCTGACTCGTGTGCCCGAGATCCAACTCTTCGTCTCAGAGGGAGATGAGACCGGGTGGATCGAGTCAAAGCGTGCCCTGAGCCTTGTCGAACACGCGCAGCGGATCGCTGAAGGCCAGAACACGGCCCTGCATCGCGACACGTGGAAGTTCAACGAGCTCATGGCCAAGCAGCGTGATCTCGTCCTCGCCCGGCGCCGGGAGCTGCGTGTCGATGATGACGCGATCGGCGAACTCAAGACCCGTCTCGGGGATGTGGCCGAGACTCTGACTGAAGAGCACCCTCAGGAACTCGTCGATGAGACGCTGCGCGAGGTCATGCTCTTCCATCTCGATTCACGTTGGGTCGATCACCTTGCCTTCCTCAACGACCTGCGTGAGGGCATCCATCTGCGCACCTTCGCCCGCGAGAAGCCCCACGAAGCATTCAATACTGAATCGATCCGCGTCTTCTCCACCTTCTGGTCCGATGTCATCGACGATTCCGCGTCGACTGTCGAAGAGGCAGAGTTCACAGATACGGGTATCGATCTGGCCTCCCACGGGCTCAAACGTCCGTCGTCGACGTGGACCTATCTGACCACGGAGAGCGCATTCGGCTCCGACATCGAGAACATCGTCAAGAAGGTCAAACGCTGAGCAATCGCCGGGCCTCCCCGCTCTGGGGCGGGCCCGGCGGTCACCGCCGCAGGCAGACCGCCTGTCAGGAGTCTGCGACGACTCCGCGGCGGATGGCTTCGATTGTGCGCCGGATGCGCACAGCAGTCTCCGGTTCGGCTACCTCGGCGACCTGACCGAGGAGGTCAAGGCTCTGTTTGGCCCACCGGACGAAGTCTCCAGCAGCGATGTCGGTACCTCGCAGGGAATCGGCGAGATTCTTGCCTTCGGTCCAGCGGTACATCGGTTTGAACAGGCCCCGGTCCGGTTCCTGCGTCGTCGACAGTGCGTGCTGCTCCTCCAGTTGGAAGAGTTTGCGCCAGATCGTCACCGCTTCATCACCGTTGACCTTGAGATCACGGCTCGGAGCGCGCTCCGTATGGAGGGTGTCGGCGCGCCGGGACTGGAAGACGAAGCAGGATGCGAATGCTGCGAGTTCGGGTTCGACGAGGTTGTCCCACAGCCCTGCTCGGATGGTCAGTGCCACGAGCAAGTCTCGTTCCCCGTAGATCCGGCGCAGCATATCGGACTGCTCGGGGTCGAAGCCGAGGGTGCGCAGCACGTCCTGAACACGTTCGAAGACGAGGGCGATCGAGGTCGTCCTGCCTTCGATGCGGGCGATGAGCGAATCGTTCTCTTTGACCAGTTTGGCCGCTCGGTTGGCCCACCTAGCGTGCATCTCACGGTCGGGGCAGTCATGGCAGGGATGGGCACGCAGCTGCGCGGTCATCTCCGTCACGCTCGAGCTCACTCCCGGGGTACCTGGCTTGGACTCCCAGTGCGCCTCCGGATCCACCTTGCCCTCATGTTTGGCCTCGTTGAGGATGCCCAGCAGCTGCCGGCGATCCCCTGCCTGGCGGTGATTGAACTTCTTCGGCACTCGCACCCTGCCTTGGGCTGGCAGCGGCGCCGTCACCTCGTGGGGTCGCAGATGCCAGACTTTGCCTTGTTCGGTCAACACCGTCGGGAGTCTGGAACCCCCATCGCGGGAGCTCATAGGTGCGATGATGACTGCAGCGCCTTCGACTCGCTTCGTCGGTAGCGTGACGACATCACCGATCTTGAGAGCGCTGAGGGACTCGACGATCTCACGCTGCCGATTCTTCGACTTCGTGCGAGTCTCCTGCTTCTCGGTATCGCTGATGGCCTGCCGCAATCGCGCGTACTCAGCGAAATCGCCCAGATCGCACTTCATCGACTTCTCATAGGCCGCGATCGTGGCCTCGTTCTTACGCACCTTCTTCGCCAACCCCACCACGGCCTTATCCGCCTGGAACTGTGCGAACGAGGTCTCCAGGACCTTCGCAGCCTCGGCGGAGCTCATCCGAGACAGCAGATTGGCTGTCATGTTGTAGGTGGGTCCGAACGCAGAATTGAGTGCATAGGAGCGATTGGATGCCAGCCCAGCGATCTCGTTGACTTCGAAGCTGGGATGCCAGATGACTACGGCATGGCCGATCTGGTCGATGCCGCGGCGCCCTGCGCGCCCGGTCAGCTGGGTGTACTCCCCCGGCGTGATCGAAACGTGGGCCTCTCCGTTGAACTTCACCAGCTTCTCAAGAACCACAGTGCGGGCAGGCATGTTGATGCCCAGCGCCAGGGTCTCCGTGGCGAAGACGACCTTGATGATGCCTTGGGAGAACAGCTCCTCAACGAGCTGTTTGAACTGCGGGATCATTCCCGCATGGTGGGCGGCGACACCCAGAAGAAGGCCTTCCCGGAACGAATGGAACCCGAGGATGCCCAGATCCTCGCTGGCCAGTTCATCGCGCAGCTTTTCAAGTGCGGCGTTGACGATGACCTTCTCTTCACGTGAGTTCAGGTCGAAGCCCGAGCTCAGATACTGTTCGACCGCTTCATCGCAGGCATTGCGAGAGAAGATGAACATGATCGCCGGCAGCATTCCAGCCTCTGCCAGAGAGGACACGACTTGGGTGCGGCTGGGCCTGCGGAAACGGGCCCGGGTGGCTCGTTCACGTTTGGAACGAGGCCCGCCGTGGGTCCGAGTCGCATGATTGAGCGCAGGATCGATTCGATCGGAGTCGTGGTGGGTGAACAGATCGTACATGCGGTGGCCGACGAGGACATGGTTGACCAGCGGCACTGGCCGGTGGGAGGTGGAGACCACGGTGGTGGGTCCGCGGACCTCGCTGAGCCAGGCGCCGAATTCATCGACGTTGGACACCGTCGCCGACAGCGACACCATCTGCACCCGGTCCGGCAGGTGGATGATCACTTCTTCCCATACGGGCCCGCGGAACCGGTCGGCCAGATAATGCACCTCGTCGAGGACGACGAAACCGAGATCGGAAAGACCAGCAACATCGTTGTAGAGCATGTTGCGCAGGACCTCGGTGGTCATGACGATGATCGGAGCGTCGCGCCGGATCGAGGTGTCGCCGGTGAGCAGCCCGACGTTCTCCACGCCGTGGACGTCCATCAGGTCATTGAACTTCTGGTTGCTCAGGGCTTTGATCGGGGTCGTGTAGAAGACCCTTTTGCCTTCGTCTCTGGCCAGCTCCACCGCGAATTCGGCGATCAGGGTCTTTCCTGCCCCGGTGGGAGCGGTGACGAGGACGTCTTTGCCGTCCTGCAGTTGGGCGCAGGCTTCAAGCTGGAAGTCGTCGAGTTCGAAGTCCATTCTGGCCGAGAACTTGCCCAGCGGGGTCTGCGCCTTCTTCGTCCTGTCCTTGTAGTCGGCGTAGGCGGCCGAGGGGCTCAGCGTTTCGGTGTCGGCCGAAGGTTCGATCGGGCTCTCGGATTCAGTCATGGTTCTCTCAGTCAATCGGTTCGTCGGGGTCGACCCACAGGCCCTGGGCGATGAGTCGTCTCTTGCGTCTCCGGTCACTGAACACGCAGATCACCCATGCCACCGCAAACAGCGTGAGCATGGGGATGACCAGGAAGAACATCGACATGGCGTCGGGAGTGGGGGTGGCGATGGCGGCGAACAGGAATACGATCATCACGATCACACGCCAGGACTTCTGGATCCTGACAGCCGAGAGGATTCCCAACATGTTGAGTCCGACCATGAGCACCGGGAGGACGAATGCCAGTCCGAAGACCACGATGATGACCATCACAAAGCTCAGGTAATCCTGGGCAGGAATGATGTTGGTGCCGCCTGCCGGGGTGAAGGACGTGAGCGCTTTGACGGCATTGGGAAGGGCGAAGAAGGCCATGGTCGATCCCGCGAGGAACAGCGGAATGGCTGCGCCGAGGAAGCCGACGGAGTAGAGCTTCTCCTTCTTCGTCAGCCCCGGAACGATGAATGCCCAAACCTCGTAGAGCCAGATCGGACAGGACAGGAAGATGCCGATGAAGAACGACAGTTTGATCTTCAGATCGAACGGTGAGGCGACTCCGGCGAAGTTGATCTCCGCTGTTCGGTCCCCCGACGCTCGGATGCTGCGGATCGGCTCCTGCAGAATGTCGAGGACCGGATCGTAGAGGAACCATCCGGCGACGGCTCCGAGGGCGATCGCGATCGCTGCGACAAGGCTGCGATTGCGGAGTTCGATGAGATGCCCGACGACGGGCATCTTCCGTTCGGGATTCTTCTTACGTGCCGAAGCCGAACGCCGGTTATTGTGCTCTTTCACTTCTCGTGAGACTGCGGATCCTGCTTTTCCTGCGCAGGCTGCTCAGGCTTTCGAGCAGCCTCGGCGGTCGTCGAGGTGTCGTTGTCGGTGGCTTCGCGGTTGAGTTCGCCCGGTTCCGTCTTCTTGGGCTCGTCGTCATCACGGAGATCCTTGACCTCGGATTTGAAGATCTTCATCGACTGACCAAGGCTTCTGGCCAGCGCCGGCAGCTTGGGTGCGCCGAAAATGATCACGATGATGAGGATCACGATCGCGATCTGCACGAAACTCGGTTTCATGGGGACTCCTTGACTGTTGTCTGCTGTGAAAGATTCTACGCTCTGTGGCTGTGCCTTTCATCCTCGCCGCACGGCAGGACCCGAACGTGAAGACCGGGCTCAGCCTAGGCGCTGCAGCGCGGCTTCCACCGCTTCGCTGTCATCGATGTCGGTGATGACGTCGGCATGGCACAGCAGGAAACGACTCAGCCAGTCGACGGAGTGCACAAGGAATCGAATCCGTACACTTGGCTCACCGTTGGCGAAGTATTCACGCTCCCTCAACTCGAGTTCATCCGCGAGCCATGCGCCATCCGGGGCCAGCGTCATGGTGACCTCATGCGCATTCGACTGCTGATCACCCACGCCCAGCGGAGGATGTACAGCGGAGTCCCAGGAGCGGATGCTGCTCAGGGCGAAGCGCCGCGGAGCCTGGGCGCTGTAGCACCAGGCATCCAGATACCAGTCTGCGCCGGGGACGAGCCTGCTGGGCGCGACGATGCGTCGTGTGAGCTCATCTCGGGATGCGACGTAGTAGTCGATCTCGACCGCGGCCTCGGCGTCGATGGCCTGCTTGAGGAAGGTCATGAGCTCCTCGTCGGCAGGGATCGGACTGACCTCGACGGGCGTGTGCAGGTTCTCCCCCGCAGCAAGCCGAAGCTTCTGTGCCGCTGTCCGCACTGCCTGAGTGTCGAGACCCGGCAGGGTATCGATGAGTTCGAGGGCCAGGACGAGAACACCGGCCTCCTCCGCACTGAGGCGGACAGGGACGGAGACCTCTTCGGCGTTGGAGATGTAGATCTTCCCGCCTTCCCAGCTGGCGTCGATGAGATCATCGGGCATGTGACCGGGGCGACCGGTCACGAAGAGGAGCTGCAGATCATCGATGAGAGTGTCCGAGTCGATGTTGAAATAGCCGGCAGTCTCCTCAAGATCTGCTCCCGGATGGGCATCGAGATAGGGCACCAGGCTGAGCAGCCGAGTGAGTCGTTCACGCGCTGAGGACATTACGACCTCCGAGTCGTTTGAGGGACTCCCGGACCGTGTGGCGACGGTCCTCGACAGCCTGGACCAGTTCCGCAGGCTCAAGCACCTCGACGGCAGTTCCGAAGCTCACGATCTCCGCGGCCAGTGAAGCAGCATCGGTGAATTCGACGATGATGGCATCATCCTCGGTGCGCACCTGCCGCCTGACCAGCGGGTCGGCACGGTGGGCACGGACGCGCAGCTTCGCCTCGGCGACGACAGCCATCTCCGTACTCGAGTTCAACGCCACATGGGGTGCGAAGTCCGCGGGAATCTCGTAGTCGCCGGGGTCACGGCCGCCGAGCTTCGTCAGCTTGCCCTCGACCCGGGAGAGCCGGAACGTGCGCTGAGCGCCACGGTCGATGTCGTGGCCGAGCAGGTAGACACGGTCACCGCGGCTGAGCAGCGCATAGGGTTCGAGCTTGACCTTGCGGGGGCTCTGACCTGGTTTGTGGTACTTGAAGCTGATCGCCTCACGCGCGTTGATGTGGTGGAGGGCAGTGGCGAAGTTCGCGCTGCCGAGCTTCCGCGCGGCAGGACCCTGGTTGGCCTCGACACGGCCCGGTCCCGCCTCGGTGAGGTCGATGCCCAGGGCACGCAGCTTCGTCAGGGCCTGAGAACTGGATTCGCCGAGTTCGGTATCGGACCAGAACTGTGCGGCCACCGCAACGGCCGCCGCTTCGGCAGGAGTCAGCTCAACGTCGTCCATTGCGTAGTCGTCGGCGGAGATCCGGTACCCGGTCTCCCCCGTATCCGAATAGGCGTCATGTTCGGCTCGGGTGGCGATCGTGATCCCCATATGCCGCAGCAGTTCCTTGTCGCGGGAGAACTTACGGTCGAAGGCGATGTCATCCAGGCCCGCGTAACCGTCGATGGCACTCATCAGCGTCTTCCGGGAGACCCATCCGCGGGCGGCTCTCAGAGCGATCAGCAGGTTCATCAGACGCTCGGTCTGCTGCCTCTGTCTGCTGGCGCGGGGTGCATTCACAATTCCACCGTAACCTAACGCGGGCGATAGTCTTAGGACCATGATTCATTGGCGCAGAGGAACCGTGACCACGATTCGCTCCACCCGGCCAGGATACACAGAGGTCGAGGCCGATATTGACCAGGCGCTGCCAGGCACGACGATCACACACATCAAGGCCGTGGCATACACCGAGGCGATCGGGCATCCGCAGCTCGGAGACACGGTCCTGCTCAACGTTTCGGCTCTGGCCAAACGTCTGGGCACCGGTGGATTCGGTCTCGTCATCGCCCTGCCCGATGCGCTTCCGGCCGACCCGCCGGAGGGGCCGGGGCACCTGGTCAAGGACCGTTACTCACCTCTGCAGACGATGGTCCTCGGCGTCGACGATCAGGAGTCAGAGCACCATGAGACCCTCGCCCGGGAAGAATCGCTGCACGACATGCCGGTGCTTGCTGCGGACCTGCATTCGGCACTGCCTGCCATCATCACCGGCATCCGGACGGTGCGGCCGAAGGCACGGATCGCCTATGTCCTCAGCGACGGTGCGGCACTGCCCGCCAGCTTCTCCCAGGCCGCCGCCGGGCTCAAGGACGCCGGCTGGCTGCACGGAACCATCAGCACCGGCCAGTCCTGGGGTGCCGATCTCGAAGCGGTGACCATTCACACCGGACTGCTGGCCGCCAAACATGTTCTGGGCGCCGATATCGCCATCGTCGCACAGGGCCCGGGAAACCTGGGCACCGGCACCAAATACGGCTATTCAGGTCTGGTCACCGGCGAACACCTCAATGCCGCTGCCCTGTTGGGCGGAACGCCGGTAGGTGTCCTACGGATGTCCAATGCCGATGCTCGGGGCAGACACTTCGGCATCTCCCACCATTCGCTGACATCTCTGGCAGAGATCGCCCGCCCCGGAATGACGATTCCGGTCCCGGACTTCTCCACCCTCGCCGAGGCGGAGCGTCGAGAGATGGACACCGACCCCGCCGTTGTGGCCGAGGTCGCGGCGGCACAGCTGCCGATGCTGCACATGCACAAACAGGTCGAGGTGAGCCTGGAAGGACTGTGGGCCGGGCTCAAGTCCTCACCGGTGGGCCTGTCGACGATGGGACGAAAGCTGCCCGCCGATGCGGCAGCGTTTCTCGCTGCCGCCGCGGCGGGCAGGTTGGCCGCCGAGCTCTGAAGCCGCGGCGGGCAGGCTCTCCTCAGCCCCAGGACTGAGGAGAGCTCATCGCTGTTCGGTGTCTCAGCGGACGCCTTCGAGGTCGCAGACGAAGATCAGTGATTCGCCGGGCTTGATGACGCCGCCTGCACCCTGATCGCCGTAGGCCAGGTGCGGTGGGATCTGCAGCGTACGCCGGCCACCGACCTTCATGCCCTGGATTCCCTGGTCCCAGCCCGAGATGACCATGCCGGATCCGAGACGGAACTCCAGCGGGGTCCCGCGGTTGTAGGAGGCGTCGAACTCTTCACCGGTTGAATGGGCGATGCCGACGTAGTTCACGCTCACGGTGTGGCCGGGAGCCGCCTCGGCGCCGTTACCGATGATGTCATCAACGATGACGAGCTCGGTGGGAGCCTCTGTTCCGGGGAAATCGACGACTGGTTTCTGCTTGCTCATGGTGTCTCCTTAAGTCGTGGTTCTGTGGTGTTCATAATCGAAGTTATCAGCGAGCTGAGTCTCAGCCCTGGGCGGAGAGGACGTCGATGACGAACACGAGGGTGGAATTGCCGGGAATGCTCGGTGGGCTGCCTTGCTCTCCGTATCCTTTGTCGGGCGGAATGACGAGGACGATCTGGCTGCCGACCTTCGCACCGACGAGACCTTCGTTCCATCCGTCGATGACCTGAGCCTGTCCGACCGGGTCGACGGCGAAGGGTCCACGACCATCCTGCCAGCTCGAGTCGAAGTACTTCGAATTGTCGTCCCAGAGCCAACCGGAGTAGTGCACGGCCACGTTCTGGCCTGCTTTGACCTTCGGTCCGTCACCCTCAATGGTCGTGTAGGACTCAAGTTCCTTCGGGGCCTTGCCCTTGGGCTTCGAGATCGATGGCTCACCGTTGTCTGCCCACTTGACGGTCACCGGGTTCTTCGACTGGTCGACTTTCTTGCCTTCGGCGCGAGTCAGCGGCTTCGTGGTCTTCTCGATATCGATGACGTAGACGAGGGTCTGAGCGGGCTGACCCTGCTGTGCGCTGCCGTTGAGTGACATGAGCACACGTGATCCGACCTTGGTATCCAGGAGCGCGTTGTAGAGCTCCTCGGAGATCTGGCTCTTGTCCATGGGGAACCCGGCCGGTGATTTCGAATCGTAGCTTGACTCGATCTGCTTCCCGGTCGTGCCCGAGATCAGGGTCATCTGTGCGGTGACCTGTTCGCCTTCGGCGACCTTGTCACCCTTGCCCTCGCTGATGACCGAGTTCCCGGTCTTGTCAACGACCAGGGGTGCCTCGAAGCTGACCTTCGGCTTCTCCCCGACCTTGCCCTTGACGGTGACGTCGTCGAGGCTGGTCGACTTCGCGTCTTCGGCCGAGACGGAAGGCGGTGCACTTGTCGTGTCCTCCGCCTCCTCGCCCTGCCCGCAGGCGGACAGCAGCAGTGTGGCGGCCGCGATGACGGCGAGCACTTTTGTGCGCACGTGGTTCCTTTCGTTCAAGACCAGATCACTGAAATCTTACAGGCCCGCGATGAGAGCTTCGGCCTGCGGGTGTGTGGGTTCGAAAGGGTTCTTCAACGCCACAGCACGACCGGATTCGTCGTTGAGTCGCAGATGCACCCAGTCGACCGTGTAGTCGCGGCGTGCAGCATGAGCAGCACGGACGAATTCGCCGCGGATCGCCGCTCGGGTGCTCCTGGGCGGGATGTCCTTCGCCTTTTCTCGTGCCTCCGCGGTGACCAGGTTCTTCGCCATCCCGGTTCGCTCCAGTTTGGGGAACAGTCCGGTCTCGGGAGTGATGTCGTGATAGGCGATGTCGAGACGAGAGATCCGCGCATCCGTGACATCATCGATGCCCCGGGCCAGAGCTCGATCGATGAGGGTCTTCTTCATCACCCAATCGATCTCGTGATCGACGGCGGAGAAGTCCTGAGCCTCGACCGCCTCGAGCATCCTGGTCCACAGGTCGATGACGTATTCGGCCATGCCATCGTCGCCGAGGCTGTGGTCGCCGTTGTCGACGATCACCCGAGCTCGGTCCCGGTAGTCCGCGAGCAGATTCAGTGGGGTGATCGACGTTCCGTCGGTGCGCTCGAGTCTGACCGAACCGGTGAGGTCCCTGGCCACGAGACGAATGTCACGGACGGGGTGGCGCAGACCGTGTTCGGGGATCCGTGCGCCCTGTTCGATGAGATCGAGCATGAGCACGGCGGACCCGATCTTGAGCGCCGAGGTGGCTGTCGACATCGAGGAATCACCGACGATGACGTGCAGCCGACGGTACTTCTCCGCGTCGGCATGGGGTTCGTCTCGCGCGTTGATGATCGGGCGTGATCGTGTCGTGGCCGAGGACAGTCCCTCCCACATCACATCCGAACGTGCCGAGAGTCCGAACATCATCTCCGACCGGTTGGCCTCGGCATCGGGTTGGAACGAGGACTGTGCGGGAATGATGGCCCCGGCACCCACCAGAAGCTGCCTGGATACGAGGAACGGCAGCAGCACCGTGGTGAGACGGTTGAAGTCGAGGTTGCGGCGGATGAGGAAGTTCTCGTGTGAGCCGTACGAGTTCCCGGCCGCGTCCGTGTTGTTCTTGACCATGTGGATTCTGCCGCCGAGACCCTCGGCTTCGATGCTCGTCTGGGCCTGATTGAGCAGATCGATCATCAGGGACTCCCCCGCCCGGTCCTGGGTGAGCAGGTCGCTGAGGTTGTCACATTCGGCGGTGGCGTATTCGGGATGGGAGCCCACGTCGAGGTAGAGCCGCGAACCGTTGGGCAGGAACACGTTCGAGGAGCGTCCCCATTCGACGACGGGTCGGAACAGGTAGCGTGCGATCTCCTCCGGGCCGATTCGGCGGTCGCCCTCTCCGGCTGAATGGGCGAGACCGTATTCGGTTTCCAGGCCGTAGATTCTGGCCATCAGTCCTCGTTCTCCCGCAATGAGGCCATCATGGCGCCACTGAGTCGTTTGAATGTGCGGTGTCCGCTGGCGGTGCGATCGAGCACTGCGGCTTCCAGATCCTTGGTCGCCAGGGCCCCGGACGTGGCACTGGCGAGTGCCCGCACACCGTGGTCGAAGACCTCACGCAGCGGCATCACCGAGGTTCTCAGGTCCTTCAGGGTTGCGGTGATCGCATCGGCTTGCCCGCCGATGGCCACGTGTTCGGTCTCGTCTATCACCGAGCCGTCGTAGCTGAGGCGATAGAGCTGGTCTGTGTCTGCGGTGAGGCCGAGTTCGGCGACGACGAGTTCGACTTCGAAGGGCTTCGACTCTGTGGTGAAGACCCCGGCCAGCGTCTGTGCGTAGGCGTTCGTCAGGCCCCGCGCGGTGACATCGCTGCGGTGGTAGGAGTATCCGCGCAGGTCGGCGTAGCGCACACCGGCCTGTCGCATCGTCTCGAATTCGTTGTACTTCCCGACGGCGGCAAAACCGATGCGATCATAGATCTCTGCGATCTTATGCAACGTCGGTGAGGGGTTCTCCGCGAGCAGGAGGATCCCCTCGTCATAGCGCAGAACCACCACCGACCGTCCTCGGGCGATGCCCTTGCGGGCGAAGTCGGCCCGGTCCTTCATCAGCTGTTCCGGTGAGACGTAGAACGGTGCCTGGCTCATGAGAGTGCCTCATTCATGACTGTGCCTTCCTGGTCCGACGGTCGACCACCTCGGCGGCAACCGACATCACGTCGGACGAGGGGATCTCGACGACGCCGTTGTCGAGGTCGACGGTGAAGATGGTCGGGGCGATCTGCCGGACGAAGTCGGGACCGCCGGTGGCCGAATCGTCGTCAGAGGCATCGAAGAGGGCTTCAACGGCGACCGAGATCGCCGCGTCGGATTCGAGCCCGGGCTGCCACAGTTTCTTCAGCGCCCCACGGGCGTAGCCGGACCCGGAACCGATCGAATGGAATCGGTGCTCTTCGTATTTGCCGCCGGTGACGTCGAAGCTGAAGATCTGTCCGGCCGGAGTGGCCTCGTCGACTCCGGCGAAGAGCGGAACCACGGACAGTCCCTGCATGGCCAAGCTGAGGTTGCCGCGCAGCATCGACGCCAATCGGTTGGCCTTGCCGGCCAAGGACAGGCGGGCACCTTCGATCTTCTCGTAGTGCTCGAGTTCGAGTTGATAGAGGCGGATGAGGTCGAGGGCGAGTCCGGCAGTTCCGGCGATGCCTATGACCGAGAAGTCATCGGCCGGGCGGACCTTCTCCATGGAGTGAGAGGCGATCATACTCCCGATCGTCGCGCGGCGGTCACCGGCCATGAGGATTCCCGCCGCAGTGCGGAAGCAGATGATGGTCGTGCCCTCGGGGACCTGGTGCCCCAGGTCGTGGCCTGCTGTGGTCGGCAGCGCCTCGGGAGTCACGGCGCGGGCGAGTTCGACGAACGAGTTGCTCGTCGAACTCAGAAATGCAGGAGAGAACCCTGACATCTCATTGGCCGCCCTTCTGGACGAAGTTGCGCACGAACTCCTCTGCATTCGTTTCGAGGACTCCGTCGATTTCGTCGAGGATCGAATCCACGTTCTGCGTGTTGATCTGGCCCTGCACGGCCTCCGGCGGATCGACAGGTGGTTCTCCCCCGCCGGCCGAATGATCCTTCTGCACCTGTTCCTGCGAGCTCATTTCGCACCTCTTTCATCGTTCGTCGTTTTCAGTCTAGCCACTCCCAGCGCCTGCAGCAGCGCCTGTGCGTCGGGCACATCGGTTAGTCGTTCGGCCAGAAGTTCACGGGTACCTTTCAGCGGCTCACTCATCGGCAGACGCACGATCCCATAGTCTCCGGCGTCGAGGACGAGTGAGTCCCAACTCGCGGCGACCAGTGATTGCGAGAATCGTGTCACGGCCAAGGATCTGAGGTAGGCGCGAGTCCCATCCGGAGCCGAAGTCACGGCCTTCTCAACGTCTTCATCGGTCGTCAGGCGTCGAATCCGCCCGGCTTTCTCCAGCTTGTAGAACAGGCCCTTCTCCGGCCGGACATCGTGGTACTGAACGTCGATGAGAGCCAGCTTCGGGTGGTCCCACTCGAGGTTCTCTTTCTGCCGGTAGCCTTCGAGCAGCACCCATTTCGCAACCCAGTCGATGGAGTCCGCGAGGCTGCGCGGGTCTGTGCTCAGGCCGTCTAGGAGTCGCTTCCATTCCGCGAGGACCTCGCTGGTGTCGGCGTCCTCGCCGGCGTGCTCAAGGCAGGCAGAGAGGTACACGTTCTGGATTTCGAGAGCTGTCATCGTAGTCCCGTCGGACATCGGCAGCTTGGTGCTCAGGTCCAGGTCGTGGCTGACGTCCCACAGGGCCTGCATCGGGTCGGCGAGTTCGAGCGTGAGGGCGAGTCCGGCTTCGATGAGTCCGAGGACAAGCGAGGTGGACCCGAACCTGACCAGGGTGGCTGGTTCGGCCATCGTGGCGTCGCCGATGATGACGTGCAGTCGGCGGTATTTGGACGGATCGGCGTGGGGTTCGTCGCGCGTGTTCACAATGGGCCGACGCAGGGTGGTCTCCAGCCCCACTTCGGCTTCGAAGAAGTCGGCACGTGATGAGATCTGGAAGCCGGCACGCTCGCCTTCGCGCCCGATTCCCACTCGTCCGGATCCGCACAGGATCTGTCTGCTGACGAAGAACGGAATCAGGCCGGCAACGATGTCGTCGAAATCCACTGCCCGGTCGACGAGGTAGTTCTCATGGGTGCCGTAGGACGAACCCTTCGAGTCGGTGTTGTTCTTATAGAGGTTCACGGGTTCGTCTGTGGACTCGAGGGTGCGCACCGAGGCCAGAGCCACCAGGTCTCCGGCCCGATCATAGGTGACGAGATCACGCGGAGTCAGCACCTCCGGCGAGGAGTATTCGGGGTGGGCATGGTCCACGTAGTAGCGGGCGCCGTTCTCAGTCACCACATTGGCCAGATACTGTGCTTCCACGGACTCCTGCGGCATGTGGGTGAGCTGGGAGATGTCGGCATCGGCGACGTTCATAAAGAACCCACGGGCGTCGGCCAGAGGAGATTCGGTGGCGAAGTCCCAGAAGTTCTGGGACGACTTCAGCCCGCGCGGTCCCGCGTAGGCATCGACGACACGCGCCGAGTCACGCATCGGGTTCGCACCCGGATTGCCCGGCTGGCTCAGTCCGAACTCGGTTTCGGAACCCATCACGCGGTGGACACTGAGCATCTGAACTCCCTCTAACGTTTAGACTCGGGGACGTGGCAGCGAAGAAATCTCATCTCCCGATCGCGTTGATCGTCGACCTCGTCCTAGTCGTCCTCTTCACCATCATCGGTCACTACACACATTCTCATAATTTCGATCCCCAGGGGCTGCTGACCACAGCGTGGCCGTTCCTGGTTGGACTCGTCCTCGCCTGGCTGCTCTCAGCAGTCTGGGACCGTCCGATCGCTCCTTTGGCCACGGGAACCGCGGTCTGGGCGATCACCATCCTGGTCGGACTCGTCATCCGCGGCGTCACGGGTGCCGGAGGAGATCCCGGACAAGTGCCCGTGAGCTTCATGATTGTGGCCACGAGCCTCAATCTCATCACCCTGGTCGGGTGGCGCATGATCGCCACGGCCGTATCGGGCGGCTCCAAGACTCGCCGGCGCCGCCGCTGAGCCTGACGCCCGCCGCTGAGCCTGACGCCCGGCGCTGGGCCGGCGGCCCGCCGCTGAGACGTAGGCCAGGCTCAGACCAGATCTGAGTTGGATCAGACCAGATCTGAGTTCGGGTACACCTCGGCGATATCCGTCTCCAGCGGAACCGCAGGTGCTCCTCGAGTCGTATCCAAGTGCATCATCCGCAGATGAGTCACTCGCTCGCCCTTGCGTCCTGAGATCCGGGCCCATTCATCGGGGTTCGTCGTATTGGGCAGATCTTCGTGCTCGCTGAATTCCTCGGCGATGGCCTCTTCGAAGTGGCTCGGCTGCAGACCACGTTCACCCGTCTCCAACAGCGATTTGATCGCGCTCTTCTTCGCCCGGTCCACGATGTTGTGGATCATGGCACCGGAGGCGAAGTCCGCGAAGTGCAGGACTTCCTTCGCTCCGTCGGCATAGGTGACTTCGACGAATTCGTTCTCCGGCGACAGGGCGAACATGCGATCGACACAGAACGAGATCAGGGACGACACCGCCTCGGCGGGGGTCTCGTGTCCTGACAGCACGCTCGGGTGCAGCGGCAGATCGACGGTGAGGTACTTTTCGAAGATGTCTCGGGCAGCATCAGCATCAGGACGTTCGATGCGGATCTTCACATCCAGGCGTCCCGGACGCAGAATGGCCGGGTCGATGAGATCCTCACGGTTCGAAGCGCCGATGACGATGACGTTGTCGAGCTGTTCGACACCATCGATCTCGGTCAGCAGCTGCGGCACGATCGTCGTCTCCACATCCGAGGACTTGCCGGTGCCGCGCGTGCGGAACAGGGACTCCATCTCATCGAAGAAGACGACGACGGGGAACCCGGCCGAGGCCTTCTCCCTGGCCCGGGCGAAGATGAGTCGCAGCTGACGTTCAGTCTCACCGACGTACTTGTCGAGCAGCTCGGGGCCCTTGATGTTGAGGAAGTAGGTCTTACGGGACTGGCCGGCGCCGGTCCGATCTGCCAGCGAGTTGGCCACGGCCTTCGCGATCAGCGTCTTCCCGCAGCCGGGAGGGCCGTAGAGCAGGATGCCCTTTGGTGGTTTGAGACCGTGCTCGGTGTAGAGCTGAGGGTGTTCGAAAGGCAGCTCCACCGCGTCCTTGATCTGACCGATCTGATCGGCCAGTCCCCCAATATCGGAGTAGGTGATGTCCGGGACCTCTTCGAGCAGCAGCGAGGAGACTTCCGGCTTCTCAACGACCTGGAGGGCGTAGTGAGTGCGGGTGTCGACGACGACGGCGTCTCCGACGCGCAGTCCCGAGTCGATGAGATCCTCGCCGAGGATGAAGACCTGCTCATCATCGCCGGGTGCGCCGACGAGGATGCGAGTGTCGTCGACGAACTCACGCACGTTGACGACCGAGCCCACCGGGGCGAAGGAGCCGGTTCCGATGATGACGAGACCTTCGGAGAGCAGCACGTCGGTGCCGGCACGCAGCTGTACAGGGTCCACCTCGGGGCCGACGGCGACGCGCATTCTGCGTCCGCCGACGATGACGTCTGCGCTCACTCCCTTGTCACCGAGCGCGATGAGCGTGCCCCAGTTGTTCGGGGGCTCCGTCAGCCGACGGGCCTCTTCCTTGATCCTGTTGAGCTCATCGCGTGCTGTGCGCAGGGTCTTCGACAGGGCCTCGTTGCGTTTACCGGCACTGAAGAGCTGTTGGCGCAATGCCGCAGTGTCCTCGCGCTGACGTTTGGCTTCGGGCGTGGTCTCGGTCATTGGTCCTCCTTCGACCCTTGAGTGTCCGACTCGGGAGTCGACACGTCGTGGTCCAACCGTTTACCTGCCTCGCGCATGACGCGACGCAGCTTCTTTCCCTGTGCGACTCTGGCGCCGACGGCTTCGTTGGTGACTTCCGGCTTCGTCCAGGCATCTAAGTCTTCGCTCGATGCGGGGGCACCCTGAGGTCGCTTCTTCTTCTCCAACGGGGCGACTCCCGGCGCCATGCGTCGGGCGATGACGAGGAAACCGGTGTGGGCGATCATCCGATGATCGGGACGGACAGCGAGTCCATCCACGTGCCAGCCTCTGACCATGGCCTCCATCGACTGAGGTTCGCTGAAGCACTCGGTGTCCCGCAGCGCCTCAACGAAGCGGGAGAGCTGGGGCACGGTGGCCACATAGGCGATGACGACTCCCCCGGGCGCCAATGCCCCGCTTACCGCCTCGAGTGTGTTCCACGGTGTGAGCATGTCGAGGACGACTCGGTCGACGGTGCCGGGCTCATAGGCCTGCGGCAGCTCCTCGCTCAGGTCTCCCACGGTGACCGACCAGTTCTCAGGACGGCCGTCGAAGAAATCGGCGATGTTCCCGGCTGCGATGGTCGCGAACTCCTCGCGCAGTTCGAAGGAGTGAAGCGTTCCAGTGGGACCGACTGCCCGCAGCAGGGCCATGGACAGCGCCCCGGACCCGACTCCTGCTTCGACGACGACTGCACCGGGGTAGATATCGCCGAGGGTGACGATGAGACCGGAGTCTTTGGGATAGACGACCGCGGCTCCGCGGGGCATGGACAGGACGAAGTCCTCATAGCGGGGACGGAAGACCTGGAAGTCGATGCCCCCGGTGTTCGAGACGATGATGCCTTCGGAGCGACCGATGATGGCGTCGTGCTCGATGAGTCCCTTGTGGGTGTGGAACAGCTCTCCGGGAGCGAGCACGATTGTATGCATACGCCCCTTGGGGTCGGTGAGCTGAATCTTCTCGCCGACCTTCAGGGCCCGACGGGGTTCGGTATGGCTTGCCTCAGTCATGATGCGTCCACTCTACGCTGATGGGAAGTGTCTCAGCACACCTGGTTCAGGCTGCGAGAAGCTCGTCGAAGAATTCCTGCAGGTCGATCACGCCCACGAGAGTGTTCTCGTCCATGACCAGGCTGAACTGTGCCTTGGGGCGATGGGTCAGCGACTCCAGCAGATGGGGTGCGGTGATGTCCTTCGGGACACCGATCCAACCAGCCAGCGGGCGAGCGACCTCACCGGCTGGAACCTGGTCCAAGGACTCGGCGAGGCGGCCGGCAGCGGCGTGCCTGTCGACGAGACCGTAGGGCAGGCCCTTCTGGTCGAGGACGACGATGAGCGTGCGTTCCTTCGCATTGCCCAACGTGTTCGCGTAGTCGAGCGTGTCGGCAAGATCTGCGTCCCAGGTCGCGGCGATAGCGGGCTGGATCACCTGCGAAAGATCGTAGGTCTCCATCTTCCGAGCCCGCTTCGCATGAGTCGCAGCGTCTCCAGCGGAGAACCACAGCATGATGGCGATGAGGGACATCCACGCCACCGTCAGAGGATCGGGACGCTCACCTGCCAGCAGCGGGGTGATGACCGACCAGCCGATGAAGCCGACGGCGATGACCCGCCCGACCCAGCTGGCGACGATCGTGCCCAGATACTGCGAGCCGGTCAGCCTCCACATCAGAGCCTGCAGCGCCCAGCCTCCGTCGAGCGGAATGCCCGGCAGCAGGTTGATCGCACCGAGGGCGACGTTGGCGAAGGTGACCGCGATGAGCAGGAGCCACGGCACCGAGGTCGGTGAGACCGCACTCAGACACCACCAGCCCAGCAGCGCCAGCACGATATTGACGATCGGACCGACGATGGAGATGACGAAGCTGGTCAGCGCTGCCTTGTCACGAGGATTGTCGGCCTGCGGCTCGAACCGGGTGAATCCACCCCAGATGTTGAGTTCGATCGCGGCGACCTTCAGCCCGTAGAACTGACCGGCGACGCCGTGTGCCAGTTCGTGGAGGAAGACCGAACCGAACAGGAGGACCGCATAGGCGAAGGCAACGAACCAGGCCCATATGCCGAGGTCGGGTCGGACAGTGTTCACCCACGGGGCGAACAGGATCGTGATCACGATGGCGGCGAGGAACCAGGACCAAGCCAGGATCACCGGGGCGCCGAGAACAGTCCCCAGGCGCAAGCCCGAAGAGGCACCAGTCTGGTGATTTTTCGCGGCCATGGAAGGAGTTCCTCTTGCTTGGGGTCGGGTCTACTCAGCCTAACAGCGACAGGGTCCTCGACGTGTTCTGACGCGTCGTGTCAGGGCAAGTCGTTAGAGTAGTCACATGGCCGAGCTGATCAGTCTTTCGCCCTCACGGGCCAATGACTTCGTACAATGTCCCTTGAAGTTTAGATTCCGCAGCATCGACAAGCTGCCGGAGCCGCCTTCGCAGGCCGCTTTCAGAGGCACAGTCGTCCATTCTGTGCTCGAAAAGCTCTTCGAGCTGCCTGCCGCGCGGCGGACCCAGGACGTCGCCGAGTCACTGCTTCGTCCCAGCTGGGACGAGCTCGTCGACAAGGACCCGGAAGTCCTGGAGATCTTCGGAGACGAGAGCGAGAAGGAGAGCTTCTTCACAACCGCCGCAAATCTGCTGCGCGCCTATTTCACTCTCGAGTTCCCCGAGCACCTCGAACCGGAGCAGACGGAGAAGTACGTTCGCACCCAGCTCGACAACGGTCTCGAGCTGCGCGGCTTCATCGACCGCGTCGATGTCGCCCCGGGCGGCGAGAAGCGTCTGGTCGACTACAAGACCGGCAAACAGCCCAAACCCCAATACGGCAGGGAAGCTCACTTCCAGATGGGCTTCTACGCCCTCGTCGAATATCGGCTCACGGGTGAACTCGTCCACACCCTGCAACTCATGTACCTGGGCTCGCAGTCCATCCTCAAGTCTCATCCCACGATGAGTGACATCGAGCGCACGCAGTTTGAGATCGAGTCGATCTGGAAAGACATCATCGCCTCCGCCGAGGCGGATCGCTGGCGTCCGAAGAAGTCACCGCTGTGCAATTGGTGCAACTTCAAACCGCTGTGCCCGGCGTGGGGGAACACTCCCCCACCGACACCAGAGATCACACGGATAGTCGGGACGTGAGTTCCTGCAGGTCAGCAACGCTGCGCCCTTCAAGGGTCGACCACAGGTTCCGGCCGGGGCGCTGTTCGAGCTCAACTAGGTGAGGGATACCGATGGCGATGGTCCCGGCCGCCTCTGCACTGGCCAGACCGGGCTTTGAGTCCTCAAGCGCCACGCAGGCTCCCGGTTCCAGGCCCAGCAGCGCAGCTCCCTTGATGTAGGGCTCGGGATCCGGCTTGCCCGCGCTGACCTCGTCACCGGCGATGAGCCCGACAAAGCTGCCCTCCGGACATGCGGAGATGACGGCTTCGGCGAGCCGGCGATAGGACATCGTGACCATCACACACGGAATGCCGGCCGTCACGATCGCGGCAAGGAACTCGAGGGCTCCCGGACGGAACGGCACCGATTTCTCGATCTTCGCTACAACCTCGTCGAGGAGGATGTCGACGATCTCTCGGGCAGGCAGTTCGAGTCCCGCATCCTGCATCATCGCTGCAGAGGTGAGCAGATCATTGCCCACGAATTCCAGTCCCTGCTCTTCGGACCAGGCAATGCCGTGAGCATTCAGCAGTTCGGTCTCGGCCCTGATCCAATACGGTTCCGTATCGACCAGTGTTCCATCCATGTCCCACAGGACTGCGGCAGGATTCGTCATGATTCCAGCGTAATCTGGAAGCATGACTTTTCTTCCATCAGGGTCCGGGGCACTCGTGTTCATCGCCTTCGAAGGGCAGGATGCGGATGCTTCCGAAGCCGCAAGTTCGCTGGTCAAGGATCTCATCGATGCGTGGGAACTCAACGACAGTGAGATCTTGGACACCGACGGCTTCTATGAGTTCAGATTCTCAGAACCTGAGATCGTGCGGGATGAATCGAACCGTGCCACGATCGCCTGGCCGGGAATCGAAGTCCATCGGGGCCAGCACCTGGGTACCCCGATCACCATCATTCAGGGGCATGAGCCGGGGCTGAAGTGGCGCGAGTTCCTCTCCCTCATCCTCGCCGAGGTCACCGCCGAGGATTGCGTGGTCCTGCTCGGAGGTCTGCACGCTGAGGTTCCACACACGCGACCGCTGCCTGTCGTCGCGAACACCGAAGACATTCGGCTCGCCACCTATCTGGGCATCGATGTCAACGGGTATTCGGGTCCGATCGGCATTCTCGGTCTCCTCGGCGTCGAATGCGCCAGACGCGGGCTGCAAGCGATCAACCTGTGGGTCGGCGTGCCCGACTATCTCACCGATTCCCCCTCGCCCAAGGCAGAGCTGGCGCTCGCCTCGGCGGTGGAGAAGCACACGGGGATCGAGATCGACATTCCCGTACTCGAGGAAGAGAGCAGGGCCTGGGAACTCGGCGCTGATGAACTGGTCGCGCTCAACCCGCATCTTGTGGAGCTGCTCAAGGGACTCGAGCAGCTCAATGATTCCACTGAGCTGCCCGAAGCCAGCGGCGATGCGATCGCCGCTGAGTTCGAGCGCTACCTGCGCAAACGCGGCCGCGAAAGGTAGTCAGGCCCTCAGAGCCGAACAGACCCTCAGAGTCGGTCAGGCGTGCAGATCGATGCCGAGCAGGGCGTCGACGGCGTCGGCGACCCTGTCTCCACACACCGGCGCGGTCTCTGCCGCGGGTGAGTCAGCATAGTGCTCGGCCCATTCGTCGAGAATGCCCAATGCACGGGGGCTGTCGAGGTCATCTGCCAGGGATTCGCGCAGCAGGCCGATGATGTGCCCGCGCAGCCCCTCACGACACTCCGCTTCGCACATCGCCGCATGTCTCCAGGCATTCAGTCGCGCCGAGGCGGTTTCCAGGAGGTCATCGGTGAAGATCCAGTCGCTGCGGTAGTGGTTCGACAGCAGCACTGTGCGAATGACCATCGGATCGACGCCCTGTTCGCGCAGCTTCGACACGAGCACCAGATTGCCCTTGGATTTGCTCATCTTCTCGCCCTGGTATCCGACCATGCCGGTATGCATGTAGGTCCGGGCCAGGGGCGTCTGCTTCCATGCGGCCGCGTGGGCTGCGCTCATTTCATGGTGTGGGAACACGAGGTCGCTACCGCCGCCTTGGACGTCGACGGGAAGCCCGGCATAGTTGTTGGCGATGACGGTGCATTCGATGTGCCACCCCGGGCGCCCCGGCCCGAGCTTGCCGCCGTCCCAGGACGGTTCGCCCTCACGTGCGGCTTTCCATAGCAGCGGGTCGATTTCGCTGTCCTTGCCCGGCGTCTCCGGATCTCCGCCGCGTTCGGCGGAGAGTTTGGCCATCGTCGCCCGGTCGTCGTGACTGACGCTGCCGAAGGGCGGATTGATCGGGGTGGACACCCGGTAGTACACGTCGCCGTTGTCGAGGGTGTAGGCGGCTCGTGATTCGACGAGATCCTCGACTGCCTTCACGATCTGCTCGACGGACTCGACGACGCCGATGTAGCTCTGAGGAGGAAGGACGCGCAGTGCGCTCATGTCCTCGCGGAAGAGCTCGATCTGAGACTCGGCGAGTTCACGCCAATCGACACCCGTCGCGTCGGCCCTCTCAAGCAGGGGGTCATCGACGTCGGTGGTGTTCTGCACATAGACCACGTCGAGTCCCGCATCGCGCCAAACCCGGTTGAGCAGGTCGAACGCGACATAGGTTGCGGCGTGACCGAGGTGGGTGGCGTCGTACGGGGTGATTCCACATACATAGAGACCGGCCGCCTGGTCACGCCCTTTGAGTCTGCGTGGGCTCCGAGTGCCGGTGTCGAAGACCGTCGGCACCTTTCCGGAGCTGGTGAGGCGGGGTAGCTGAGGTTCGGACCATGACTTCACGGAGACCAGCCTAACCGAGTCATAGCAGAACGGCACTTCCTGCCGCAGACGTTTCTCGCCGACGTTTCTCGCGTTAGATCGGCGGCCAGGGAATGACGGTCCGATCCTCGGGTGGTTCGGGAAAGGTTCCGAACTCTCCCAGCGTCTCGGCGCGGTGCTGCAGGCTCTCGATTTCGTCCTCGTCCAGACACTCATCCAGCGCGGCGACCAGCTCAGTGGGCATGCGTGCCACCTCGTCGAGGGCATCGAATTCTTCGACCCGGAATGACGATCGAGAGAAACCCCACAGAACAGTCCGCAGCTTCTCCTCGGCATGGAATGTCAGACCGTTGTCGATCCCGTAGCTGCCGATGCTGGCCGGGCCGCTGCCCGGCAGGTAGCTGCCGGTGATGATATGGCCGGCTTTTCGGTCGGCGTTGTTGGCAAGGAGGTCGAAGAAGGCGATCGCACGGAGTCGGTCCCCGGTGTCGTGGGACAGTACGAGGTCGGTGCCGTCCTCGGTGCGCAGGGCGAACATCGGGGTGTGATCTGCCGGGATGGCATTGACCGCGGTGAGAGACACGGCGTCATCGTCACCGCCGTCCTCGACGTAGGCCTGCAGGGAACCTAGCCCTGCCCCCAGATCATCGCGCAGGACGGTCGGCGGAACCACATTGAGGTCGAGGTGCGAGCTCAGCCGGTAGGACGCTGCTTCACGCAATGACAGGGTGTGCAGCGGAAAGTCGGCGAGGGGGCGTTCTCCCGATGCCGGTTTGTAGACGGCTTTGAGGTGTGTCCCGGCATGGTCGACGACCACCAGGCGGGTGTCGTTGCTGGCCCGTGGGATCGCTCCCATCACGGTGCAGGCGCCTTCTTCCAGAGCCTGCCTGGCGAAATCTTCGTGCATGAGATTCAGGTGCGCGCAATCCCGTTGGCACGGGGGCACAGGTGGCCTTCTGGCTCCAACGGCAGCGAGCAGAAGGGGCAGTCGCCACGACCGGCGGAGACGACCTGATCGGCTCGGCGCGCGAACTCGCGGGAACCGGCGGCGTCGAGAACGATGCGCAGCACCTCCCGGTCCACTTCATCATCGTCTGGTTCTGCCGAGGTGCCCGACTGAGCATCCTCCTCGGTGAGTTCGAAACATTCGACGACGAGTTCATGGGCGACGGTGTCCCAGCCCAGGCTCATGGTCCCGACCCGGAACTCGGGTTCGATCGGCACGTTGAGCCCGGCATTGTCGATGCGTTCGTCGATGGCCGACTGGGGCACTCGCGCCGCCGGGTCTTTGACCATGACCATGTCGAGGAGTTCGGTGATCCGATCGGCGAGGATCTCGACCTGCTCCTTCTCCACCACCACCGTAGTCAGTGAGCTTCCTGATTTCGCCTGCAAGAGGAACGTTCGCTCGCCGGGCAGACCGATCGTGCCGACGACGAAACGTTCTGGGGTGGGGTGGTCGTACAAAGCTGCCATGCCTTCAGCCTAGTTCAAAGACTTACATGTCCGACTTCCCTGGGATACATTTGAGTCATGAGCACTGATCCTCGTGAGGCCCTGGACGCATTCCTCGAAGCAGTGGGTGAGCACTTCGCTGCATCCGCACACCGCAATGGAGACCAAGACCCCCGTGTCGAAGCCGCCTACATGGCCTTAGCCGATGCCTTCGAAATCTATGAGGACGCGATTTACACCGCGTACGACGAGGTCACTCCGTTCGAGCTCTTCGACGATGTCGAAGATGCCAAGGAAGATGACGATGACAACGACCTCGATGGCGACTTCGCCGTCGACGACGATGACGAGGACGACTGAGCATCTTCGATCCTGCCTGAAACCTGGTCAGTCAGACTGCAGGCTCAGGAGATCTGATCCAGCACCTCGGCGATCTCGGGCTCGAGTTCGACCTCACTGCTGACCACCTGGGACAGCTGCTCAGGGGTTCGGGCGGAGACGAGTGACGACGTGATGCCCTGATACCTGTTGAATGCCAGTGCGATGTCCGCCGTGGACACGCCCAGCGCTGCCGCAGCCTTGCGGACCCCTGCCAGCACCCGAGTCGAGCGTTCGTCGAGGTAGGCACCTACATAGTCGGTGAGTTCCCCCACAGCGAAACGTGAGTCCTGCGGGGTTCCGCGCCGATATTTGTCGCTCAGCACTCCTCTGCCCAAGCCGGCACCGGCGATGAGTCCCACCCCTGCATAGTTGGCTGCGGGCAGCAGATCGTTCTCTGCATCCCTGTTGAGCAGGGAGTATTCGGCCATGGCGCAGGCGATCGGCACGCCCGCTCCGCGCATCTCCGCCAGTTCCCATCCGGCATGGTGAGACACGCCGACGTAGCGGATCTTGCCCAATGTCAGCAGGGTGTCGATCGCCGAGGCGGTCTCTGCCCTGTCGACGTCAGCATCGAAGACATCGAGGATGAGCACGTCGATGTGCGAGCGTCCGGTTGTGCGCAGCAGCGCATCCACCTGGCTGAGGATCCGAGCCCGACCCAAGCCCACCTCGATGTGGGATGACTCACTCATTGACACGCCCACTCGGGCAACCAACACGATGTGCTCAGGAAGTTTCAGCTGAGACAGCACTTGGGCCGCGTGGACACCGGAGCTGGGAAGCTCAATGAGGTTCCCACCAGCGCCGACGTACTCGTCGACGAGTCGCTGTGCGACTGCTGCGTCGACCCGGTGCCCCCATTCGAATGTGCCGAGACCCACTTCGCTGACTTCAAGACCGGTGCTGCCGAGGCGTTGTTGCTTCATGATTGTTGAGGTTACCCGATTCGGCGACTACCGTGGTTTCGTTCCCATCCCACTTTCTCTAGGAGACACATGTACGACTGGCTGGTCGCCGCTGTGCTTGGCATTGTTCAGGCACTGACGGAATTTCTCCCGATCTCATCCTCTGCACATGTGCGCATCGTCGGAGAGTTCATGCTGCCGGGCCAGGACCCGGGTGCCTTCTTCACCGCCATCATCCAGATCGGCACTGAGGCGGCCGTCGTCGTCTACTTCTGGCGCGACATCGTCTCCATCATCTCCAAATGGTGCAAGGCGCTGGTCGGAAAGCATGACCGCAAGGACCCAGAGGTTCGACTCGGCTGGCTGATCATCGTCGGCTCCATCCCCATCGTCATCCTGGGTCTGCTCTTCCAGGACGCCATCGAAGGTGCCCTGCGCAGTCTGTGGATCACGGCGACTATGCTCATCGTCTTCGGTCTCATCATCGGTCTCGCCGACTGGGTGGGTAAGAGGGAACGCACCCTCGAGGATATGACCTGGGGCCAGGGCATCGCCTACGGCTTCGCCCAGGCGCTTGCCCTCATCCCCGGAGTCTCGCGGTCCGGCGGCACGATCATGGCCGGACGCTTCATGGGCTTCGACCGCCCGGCCGCGGCCCGCTATTCGTTCCTGCTCGCCATTCCAGCCGTCCTGGGCTCAGGCTTCTACTCCGTCTTCCAGACCATCGGCAGCACGGACATGGTCATCGGCTGGGGCCCGACGATCCTTGCCACCATCATCTCCTTCGGACTCGGACTCCTCGTCATCCATTGGTTCCTCGGCTACGTGAAGACGAAGTCCTTCGCGATCTTCGTCTGGTACCGCGTGGCCTTGGGCATCGTGCTCTACATCCTGCTCGGCACCGGCGTCCTCGCCGCCACCTGAGCAATCGGAACACGGCCCCTGGGTCAAGCCGACTGAAGGGCGGTCACAGTTGTTGCTGTGACCGCCCTTCAGCGCTCCACGGAAGCTTCAGTGATTCAGGGAACGAACCTCAACGCAGCCCTCCCCCGCCCGGAGTGCTCCCCTCGGCCAGGCCAGCGGCAGTGACCGACATTGCTGTCAGCACGGGTCTGGGTCCTGAGTAGTCGATGACGGTGAATGATCCCGGGGCGACGCTGATGCGCTGAAAATCGTCGAGCGGCATGGCCAGGGCATCGGCGATGAGCGCCTTGATGATGTCTCCATGTGAGACGAGCATCGCCCACCGGCTGGCTCTGCCCTTCTTCTCAGCAGAACCCTGGTCCCGCTGATTCTCATCGTCGCGCTCCTCACCGCGAAGCTCCTCGAGCACGGCCGCTTGGCGGGCGACGGCACGCTCGGCCGCCTCGGCGATGGACTCCCCGCCGGGGAATCGTGCTTGGGATGCGTGATCGATGACGGTCTTCCACAGCTCTTCGTCGCCGAGCTCCTTGAGACTGCGCCCAGTCCACTCGCCGTAGTCGAGCTCGATGAGCTCGTCGACGGCTGCCACGGTGTCGGCGCTGATCGTCTCCCGCGCAATCTCTGCGGTCTGCTCGCACCGCAGAAGAGGCGAATGCAGCAGCTGGGAGAAGTGTTGGTGCGGGAGCATCCGCAGGGTCTCACGAAGGGCGCTGACGCCCTGATCGGTCAGCGACACGCCGGGCGCACGCCCGGCGAGGATCCCTGCTGTGTTCGCACTGGATACGCCGTGCCTGAGGAGAACGATGACGGGCATGCCATCAACCCTAGCCCAGATCATCTACAGTGGGCCTATGAAACGTCAGCGTCCGGCCATGACCTATGAGTTTCGCAAGGTCTCCTTCTCCAGAGAAACACCCCGCTCAGTCAGTCTTCAAGAACTCAACGATGAGGCTGAATACGGCAAGTGGGAGCTCGCCCGGACTCGGATCTCTGTGGGAGGCACCAAGACCGTCTGGCTTCGCCGCAAGATCATGCCTCTGACGTTGAACAGCTGACGCCACACCTGTGAAATCCCCAGCTGGGCTTCTCCCTGTCCTCTTCGCCGGCCTCGTCACCATCGTGGCCGGCGGTGCCATGTCTCTCCAAGGTCGAGCCAACGGCCTACTCGGCCCGATCCTGGGCCATTCGGTCTTCGCCGCGCTCGTGTCCTTCATCATCGGGCTCATCCTCGTGGGCACGACGATGCTGTGCTCCTCGCGCTCTCGAACCGGGGCGCGAATCCTGATACGACTGGTTCGCAACCACACGATGCCCTGGTGGATGCTCCTCGGCGGACTCAGCGGCGGCCTCGTCGTCATCGCTCAGGCATCGACTGTCCCGATCATGGGCGTTGCAATGTTCACGATGGCCTTCGTCTCCGGTCAGGTCACCGGCGGCCTCGCCGTCGATTCCACACGCCTGCCACCGGGCGGGAAGCAGCGGCTGACGGTCCTCCGGGTCTTCGGAGTCATCGTCGTCATCGCAGCTCTGGTCTACGGCGCGTCGGAGAGGCTGACCCTCGGAGTCCCCCTGTGGGCTCTGCTCCTGCCCTTCGTCTCCGGCGCCCTGACCTCAGTCCAACAGGCGTTCAACGGACGGATCAAGTCAGCCACCGGGTCAGTCATCGTCGCCACCACTGTGAACTTCGCGGTGGGTTTCCTCGCACTTCTCGTGGCCGCGGGGGTCATCATGCTCAGCGGAGTGTCCTGGGCCGGATTCCCGACGGAGCCGACTCAGTGGTGGATGCTGCTCGGCGGGGCCTTCGGCGTCATCTTCATCGGGCTGACCGCACTGACCGTGGCCAAGCTCGGAGTCCTCCTGCTCAGCCTGTTCTCGCTGTTCGGAAACCTCCTCGGCGCGCTGCTGCTTGATCTCCTCTTGCCGATCCCCGGATCCCTGGTGAGCACCACGACGGTCATCAGCGCCGCCCTGGTGCTCGTCGGAATTGCGATTACGATTATGCCTTCATCAGGAAATCGCCCAGAACCCTCGCCCCGAACTTGAGCGCCGAAATCGGCACCCGCTCGTCGACGCCGTGGAACATGGCTGGAAAATCAAGGTCGCCGGTCAGCTGCAGTGGAGCGAACCCGTAGCCGGTGATGCCCAGCTCCGCCATGGACTTGTTGTCGGTGCCGCCCGAGAGTGTGTAGGGCAGAACCTTCGCGGTGGGATCGTCATCGAGCAGGCTCTTCTGCATCTGCGCGACCAGCGGGGTGTCGAAGGGCGCTTCCAATGCGTCCCCCTCATCATTGGCTTCGATGTCGATGCCCTCCCCCGCAAGCTCCTTGATCTTGAGCATCACGTCTTCGTGCTGACCCGGCAGGGTGCGGCAGTCGACATAGGCTGTGGCTGTGCCCGGGATGACGTTGTGCTTGTAGCCTGCGTTGAGGAATGACGGGTTCGAGGTGTTCTGCAGGGTCGGTGCGACGAATTTCTCGACCGAACCGAGTTCGGCCAGAAGTTCGCCGATCGTATCGGCACGGAACTCGATTCCGGTGATCTCGGCGACGCCTTCGAGGAGCTGTCTGGTGGCAACAGGGATCTCCTGCGGCCATGGGTATTCGCCGATGCGAGAGATAGCCGCGGCCAGCCGAGTCACCGGGTTGTCGTCGTTGCGCTGGGAGCCGTGGCCGGCAGTCCCGTGTGCGATGAGGTTGAGCCAGGCGAGACCTTTCTCAGCTGTCTGAACGAGGTAGACGCGCTGACCGCGGACATCGACGGAGTAGCCGCCGACCTCGGAGATCGCCTCGGTGGCGCCGGAGAAGAGCTCCGGGTGATTGCGGACCATGTACCGAGCGCCATAGGTGCCACCGGCTTCCTCATCGGCGAAGAAGGCGATGATGAGATCGCGACGGGGACGCAGGCCCTGGCGCAGCATGTCACGCACGGCGGCGATGATCATCGCGTCCATGTCCTTCATATCGACGGCCCCGCGGCCCCAGAGCAGCTCGTCCTTGATGACGCCGGCAAAGGGGTCAACACTCCAGTCCTCGGCTGCTGCCGGGACCACATCGGTGTGGCCGTGGACGACGAGGGCGTCGGCATCTGGGTCGGTGCCCGCGATCCGTGCCACCAGCGAAGCCCTTCCTGGCGCCGATTCGATGATGGTGGACTCCAGGCCCACCTCGTCGAACCAGGAGGCGATGAGATCCGCGGCAGGGCGTTCGGGGTTGACCTTGTTGCCGCCCCAGTTCTGGGTGTCGATGCGGATGAGCTGCTGGCACAGAGAAGTGACCTCGGCCTCGGCGGCGCTGAAATCGTACACGGTGTCTCCCGTCGGATCGGTGGAAATGCGCTGATGCGATCCACGTTATAGCAACTGCGCCCACGCCACCGCACTATCCGCCGATCGTGATGTCAGGTGAGTGTTCACCGGCCCGCGTGAGTGAATGAGAAATGGCCTCCGGATCAGATCCGGAGGCCATTTCCTCTGTTGTGCGCGAAGGGGTGTCTGGTTGCACGACATCGTTCCGGTATGTCTCCCGACATGCTTCCGGTTCATGTCTCACGACATCGTTCCTGGGGTGTGTCACGACATCCTTCCGCTGGTGTCTCGCGACATCGTTCCGGTATGAACGATTCCAACAAGAACCGCTCGATCATCCTCGCCATCACAGAAGGCGGACTCACCCAAACCCAAGCAGCCCACCGCTTCGACGTCACCACCCGCTGGATCCGCACCCTCCTGACCCGCTACAAAACCGGCGGACTCGATGCCGTGGACCCGCAATCGAAACGCCCCCACACCAACCCCAACGCCACCGACAAGACCACGACCACCCAGGTCCTAGCCTTGCGCGACTCCCTGGCCGCTCAGGGACTCGATGCCGGCCCCGAATCCCTCTGGGACCGACTCCCCAAGACCACTCGACCCAGCACCGCCACGATCTGGCGGATCCTGCGTCGCAACAACACGATCACCGACCAACCCCAGAAACGACCACGCTCGTCCTGGCACCGCTTCGAAGCCGTCGCACCGAACGAGACTTGGCAGTCCGACTTCACGCACTGGCCCCTAGCCGATGGCACCGATACCGAGATCCTCTCCTGGCTCGACGATCACTCCCGCAAACTCCTCCACGCCACCGCGCACACCCCTGTGACCGGTCGAATCGTCATCGACACCTTCGTCCAGACGATGGACGCCTACGGACCACCAGCATCGACCCTGACCGATAACGGCATGGTCTACACAGCCCGGTTCTCCCGCGGCAACGACGGTAGACCAGACCAGCCCAACGGGTTCGAACAGCTCCTGTCCGACCTGTCTATCAAGCAGAAAAACGGTGGCCCGAACAAACCGACCACGCAAGGCAAGATCGAGCGGTATCACCAGACACTCAAGCACTGGTTAAGAGCCGACGGGTTCGTCGATACGGTCGAGGAACTCAACGAGCAACTGACCAGATTCGCCCATGTCTACAACACGCAGCGACCCCACAGGGCCATCGGCAGACGCACACCAGAGACTGCCTATGAGGCCACGACGAAAGCACAGCCTGTCATCGAGGTCGGCAGTCGAATCTGGCGCATCCGTTACGACCGCGTCGATGCCGAGGGAAAGATCAGTCTGCGCTTCGCGGGCAGACTGCGACATCTGGGCATCGGTCGAGCTTATAAACGACAGCGAGTCCTGCTGCTGGTCCATGGCAGAGACACGATGGTCATTGATCGGAGTGCGGGAGCCATCATCGCCGAACACACGATCGATACGAAGAAGAACTATCAGCCCCGAAAGGAACGATGACGTGAGACATGACCGGGCCAGAAATGAGAAATGTGCCGCGACATCGTAGGAACGATGTCGCGACACATGACAGTTGTGCGCGAAGGGGGACTTGAACCCCCACGCCCGATAAGTTGGGCACTAGCACCTCAAGCTAGCGCGTCTACCAATTCCGCCACTCGCGCTGGCAACAGAGATTACTTTACACGCGACTTTCGGCCGTGCAAAATCAGATCGGCCGATTGTGACGCACGGCACTCAACTGATTTCGCTGAGCTCCTCACCGGCGCTTGCACAGGCTCATTCGCGAAGTTCTGAGACCTCGGAGAGGATGTGCGGTTTGCCGGACTTGAGGTCGAAGACAGCGAATTTCACGGCCTCATGCCGACGCCCTTCCGTGATGGCGAAGCCAACGGTTGACGGCAGCAGCACGGGCTTGGCAAAGGACACGTCCCACCGGTAGGAGTTCAGCCTCGTATCGACCGCAGACAGGGCACGCGAGGCGCCGTACATTCCATGGGCGATGAGTCGCGGGAAGCCGAAGCCCTTCGCCGCGAGTCCGTTGAGGTGGATCGGGTTGTAATCGCCCGAAGCGTGGGCGTAGCGCTGTCCGATGATCGGATCGAGTCGCCACAGTGCGCTCGGGGTGGGAGCCGTGAACTCCTCCCGCGGTGGCTGCGGCTTCGATTCGGCATTGGGCAGCTTCTTGCCCTTGGCCAGATAGGTCGTGGTCTCGCGCATGCGCAATTCGCCCTCGACCTTCGCCTCGACGATGACCTCGATCGTGGTTCCAGCCGAATGCTGGAACGGACCGGCCAACTCCACATGGAAGTCGACGCTGTCACCGACATGCACGGCGCCGAGGCTGTCGATGCGGTTGTGGACATGGACCATGCCCATCATCGGAAGCGGCACCTCGGGATCACCGAGCAGCTGCATGCTCAGCGGGAACGCAAGCACGTGGAGGTAGCCGGGATGGACGGTGTTGCCCAGTCCGGCGCCGACGACGGTGGTGAACCCGGCGTAGGCGTCGGCCTCGATCGGCATACTGCGATCCAGGGCGCGGGTGGGCAGATCAGGACTCGTGCGTGTGCCCAACGGCAGTGCCTTGAGCACGGCCTTCGCATAGAGCGGCAGCATGGATTCCTTCGCCATCACGCACCCACCATGTTCTGTCCGCACACGCGCAGTGTCGAACCGTTGATGCCCCTGGCCCCCGCCGAGGCGAGGAAGCCGATGGTCTCGGCCACGTCGACAGGGTGTCCTCCCTGCTGGAGGCTGGAGAGTCTGCGGGCGACCTGCCGGGTCAACGCCGGCATCTTGGCGGTCATATCGGTTTCGATGAAGCCAGGCGCCACAGCGTTGATCGTGCCGCCGAGCTTCGCGAAATCCGACGCCGAGGCGGCTGTGAGTCCGATGACCCCGGCCTTCGACGTCGCATAGTTCGTCTGCCCGCGGTTGCCCGCGATCCCCGAGGTCGAGGCCAATGACACGACCTGAGCACCCTCAGCGAAGAGCCCCTTGGTCTGCAGGTGGGCGTTGATCCGGGCCTGGGAGGCGATGTTGACGGCGATGACGGAGTTCCATCGGGAGGCATCCATGTTCGCCAGCATCTTGTCGCGAGTGATTCCGGCGTTGTGCACGAGGATGTCGACCGGTCCGCCGACAGCGTCGGCGATCTTCTCCGCCGCGGTGTCAGTGGTGATGTCCAGCTGGAGGGACCTGCCGCCGACTTCGTTCATCACCTCGGCCAGGGCCTGCCCGGCCTGGGGCATGTCGACGCCGATGACATGGGCCCCGTCGCGGGCCAGGTTGCGTGCGATCGCAGCGCCGATCCCTCGGGCGGCACCGGTGACCACGGCGGTGCGCCCGGCCAGCGGCCCAGCATCTCCGGTGGACAGGAATTCCTTCATCCCGACCGGTGTACCGGCCTGAGTCGAGACGGTGATGAACTGTCCCGAGACATACGCTGATTTGCCGGAGAGTAGGAACCACAGCGCGGTGGCCACGGAGGGCGCCTGGACATCCACGCCGTCGAGGAGGATGCCGTTGGCGGTCGCTCCGCTGCGCATCTCGTGAGCCATCGACCGTGTCAGGCCGGTGATCCCCTGAGTCGCTGCCGCCAGCTCCGGGCTCTGTTGCTCAGGGTTGGGGGCTGCTGACACTGTGATGACGCGACCGCAGCGGGCCAGTGATCGCAGTGCCGTTCCGACCTCGAGCACGGTTTCTGACAGGTCTCCAGGGGCTGATGCCTCATCGAAGACGGCGATGATGGCTCGCAGGGACTCCCCCGAACTGGCATGGCGCCGAACTTCCAGGCCGTTGCTGAGCAGCAGATCCGCCAGCTTCTGTGCCTCTGGTCCGGAGCCGAGGACGAGGACCGGTTTCCGGTGGTAGTCCGCAGGGGTCGAGTCGAAGCGATGCAGTTCGACCGGCTGGGGCAGGCCGAGGGTCTTCGCGACCTGCTTCAGTGGGCCGTTTACCAGGCCGAGGTAGGTGTCTTTCATGCTGCCTCCACAATCGCGGTGAGTCCCTGGCCGCCTGCTGCGCAGATCGAGACCAGCGACCTCTTCTTGCCTGTGAGCTTGAGGTACTTCGCGGTGGAGGCGATGATGCGTCCACCGGTCGCTGCGAACGGGTGTCCCGCGGCGAGGCTCGAGCCCAAGGGGTTGAGCTTGTTCCGGTCGATGGATCCCAGTGCCCCGTCGAGGCCGGCCTTCTCGCGGCAGAACTTCTCCGATTCCCATGCCGCCAGGTGGCTGAGCACGGTCGAGGCGAATGCCTCGTGGATCTCGAAGACATCGAAGTCCTCGAAGGTCAGACCGTTGCGGGCCAGCAGGCGCGGGACCGCGTAGGCCGGAGCCATGAGCAGGCCCTCGGCTCCATCGACGAAGTCGACTGCCGCGGCTTCGGCGTCGACGAGGCGAGCCAGTGGTGTGAAGCCGTGCGCGCGTGCCCAGTCTTCGCTGCCGAGCAGGACGGAGGAGGCTCCGTCTGTCAGCGGCGTCGAGTTGCCGGCCGTCATCGTGGCTGGAGTGTTCAGCTTCTTGCCGAAGACAGGCGAGAGCTTGGCCAAGGATTCGGCGGAGGAATCCGCCCGCATGTTCGTGTCCCGGCTGACGCCGAGGTACGGAGTAGAAAGGTCATCGAAGAAGCCTTCGTCCCAAGCGCGGGCGAGGTTGTGGTGCGAGGCCAGAGCCAGAGCGTCTTGAGCCTCGCGGGTGATCTTCCACTCGGCGGTGGTGATCGCCTGATGCTCGCCCATGCTCATTCCGGTGCGCGGCTCGGCTGTCGACGGAGCCTGCGGAGCCAGGTAGGCGGGGCGGATCTGGGCGGCGATCTTCGCCCGCTGGGCCAGGGTCTTGGCCCGTGTGAGTTCGAGCAGGATCTCACGCATCGAATCGTTGACGACGATCGGCGCGTCCGACGCGGAGTCCACGCCCGATGCGATGCCCGACTCGAGCTGACCGGCATTGATCTTGTTGTTGAGGCTGACCACGGTCTCGAGGCCCGTGGCGCAGGCCTGTCCGACGTCGAACGCCGGAGTCGTCGGCGACAGGGCGGAGCCGAGCACCGCCTCACGGGTCAGATTGAAGTCCTTCGAATGCTTCAGGACAGCACCGCCTGCGACTTCACCGATGCTCTCTCCGGCGAGGCCGAAGCGGGCCACGAGCCCGTCGAGGGCGCTCGTGAGCATATCGAGGTTGCTTGCTTTGGAGTACTGCTTGTTCGAACGAGCGAACGGAATGCGGTTGCCGCCGAGGATGACAGCGCGCTGAGTGGGAGTGGACATTTGCACCTCCGGTATATGGATTTAACTGTTAC